>CAWAKB010000004.1:0-826235 GCA_963782555.1 uncultured Alphaproteobacteria bacterium
CCCAGATCCACGCCATCGCCCTCAAGGGCAGCGCCAGGTTCTGAGCGTTCGCGCGCGCCAGCCTTGATGCGCGCGATGCAACCGTTTGCACACATGTGTCGTAAACACCTTTCAGTTCACAGTCGCGTCTGACTTGGGAGCTGCACTCTACAAATTGGTTAGAAATGCAATCAATTTTCGAGCTGAGCTACGTCTGGCTGGCCGCGATTATCTTCGGCTCAATCTTCAGCTTCGCGTTCGTCGTGCATCTGGTGACCGAGCACTCTCCGCTCGCAGGGCGGTTGAGCGACTACAGGCACATTCCCGCCGCTGGGCTGACGGCCGTCGCCGTGCTGTTCAGCCTGTTTTCGGCTTTCCTCGGAGCCGACATCTGGGAGCGTGCCCGACAGGAGCGCCAAAGTGTGGAGCGGGAAATTGCCGCGGTGCGAACCATCGACACGATCGCGGAAAGCCTGGGCCGGCAGGGGGTGCAAATCGATCGCAGCCTCAAGCGCTACGTCGAGATTTGCGTTCCCGGCATGACATCGGCAACGAGCAAGACCGCCGCCGACCAAGCCCTCGATGAGGTGGCGCGCCAAATTCTCGAGCTCGCCCGTTTCGATGCGACGCACGCACCCGTGACAGCCGCGATGCTCGCCGCATTTCACGAAATCAAAATGGCACGGGCGGAGCGACTCCATCTCGAAGGCACGCACAGCGACAAATCCAAATGGATCGCCGTCATCCTCATGGGCTTGCTCGTGCAGGTGGCTATGGCATTCGCCGCCCCCTATGAACCAAAGGGACAATTGACCGGTCTCGTCATCTTTTCGGCGGCGTTTTCCATCACTTTGGCTGCGCTCGCAATCCACGAGAACCCGCTCTTGGAATCACAGAGCATTCCCGTTGAGGCTCTGAGCCGGTCGGTCGACCCATAACGAGCCGCGGGCTTTCTCACACCTCGTAGGTGTAGAGCTTGTGGATCTCCTCGTTGAGGAATCCGGTGGCGACCGGCCAGCGCACGCCGGGCAGCACCTGCACGTCGAACAGCTCCGAGACGCCGCCCTCGAGCTTGATCCACTCGACGATGTCGCCGGAGCCGAGGTTGATGATCTGCACCCCGCACCAGGGATCGGCGTCGCGTTTTTTCAATTCGTCGTCGAGCTGCAGCCCGGAGAACGAGCCGTCGCGCGGCAGCGACAGGCCGACGATGGCGTGGTTGTTGTGGAAGGCGAGCCCACGCAGGAAGCCGGGACAGAACACGCGCGGCTCGAACGCGCCGGTCGCAAGATCGACGGTGCCGAGATGGCCGGTGCCGGAGTTCAGCACCCACAATTGGTTCCCCGCCCAGCGCGGCGAATGCGGCATCGACAGCTTCTCGGTGACGATGGCATTGCTGGCGACGTCAACGATACAGCCGCCCTCGGCGCGCCGGTTGCGCCAGCCGGTGACCACGTCGGAGCGGCTCGTCGCGGTCACGTAGGCGGGCTGCCCATCCTTCATGGCGAGCCCGTTGAGATGGCAGCGGTCCTCGGCGGCAAGCTTGGAGATGAACTCGGGCTTCCAGAACACGCGGAAGGCATGCGTGGGCGAGAGCGTGGCGAGGCAGGAGAACAGCGAGTTGACGAACACGATGCGCCCGTCGCCCATCACGCCGATGTCGTGGATATCGAGGTCGCCGGTGGTGTGGGCGACGCGCGGAACGTAGTGGCGATCGGGCGAGCCGGCCGGCTGATTGGGGCTAAGGATGTTCTCGAAGCGCCAGACCTGGAACAGCGTCGAGACGACGAGCCGCTGCGGATCCGCCCACAGCCCCATGGCGCGCGCCAGGTGGCGCTCGTGGAAGGAGACGCGTCGCTGATTGTCGACGCCGACGAGATAAAGCCGCCCGGTCTGGTAGGAGGTGAAGGCGAGGCTGACGTTGTTCCTGACGAGCCAGTCGGCGAGCCCGCGCGTGCACGAGATGTTGACGGGCTGCGGCTGCTCGGGCGCTGCGCCCTGCGGCGGCGGTGCAGGCGCCGGTGGCGAGGGCGTTTCGGCCTCCGCGTCGGCAGCCCTCTCAAGCACAGGGGCTTCGCCGGCCTCTTTCAGATCCATCACGCGCCATCCATCCCTGCCTACCGAACAGCGTCCAGAGTACGCCCGTCACGGACACCGCAGTCGGCACTATCCCCACTATCCACAGCCGCATTTGAGAAATCCGGGCACAAATCCGAGCCGTCGCCCGCAAGGCGCGCGCGGTTCTGAGCTTCAAAAATCTTATCCCCGCCTCTCCGCCCGCCCCTATCCTCCTCGCATCCCTGCCGCCACAAGGGACGCGGCAAGCTTGAGCGTCTGACGCGGGGCAGGGAGCGGAGCCTGAGTGAGCCGTCGTGCCGTGCCGTTGCGGACGCCGGCGTGAGGACGCTCTCCTCAGATCTCAGGTCGTGCGATCGAGGCTGTGCGGGAAAGCAATGACCCGCACGGACGCCCTTCGGCAGCGGCCGCGCTCGGCGTTCGAGCACGGCAGCAGCTTAGGTCCCGAAACGATGGCCTGCCGAGCAGGTTGGGCCGAAGCGCGCTGACGTCGTGACCGCACCCTCGGCCATGAGAGACTTCGCGCGCGGGCGCCGCAAGGCTGCCCTAAATGTTGCAACAGGATCGCAGCGCTTCGGCGCCCGCGCTCTCTTGTTTTCTCGAAACCCTCGGGGGCAGCGCGCCCCGCGAGGCGAAAGGTGCATGGGATGACATGCCGACCCAGCCTTGACAGGCACGGTGCACCCGTCATCGTCAGCCGATGCTCACGCTCACGCTGCTTCGTCACGCCAAATCGAGCTGGGACGAGCCCGCGCTCGACGACTACGACCGGCCGCTCGCCAAGCGTGGGAGGAAAGCGGCGCCCGAGGTGGGCTCTGCGCTGGCGGCGATGGGGCTCAGACCCGATCTCGTCTTGTGCTCGGGCGCGGTGCGGGCCCGCGCCACCTTGGACCTGGTGCTGGCCAATCTCGGCGCCCCGGTGCCGGAGGTCGTCTATGACGACGACATCTACATGGCAACGCCCAAGGCCCTCCTCGCCCGCCTGCAGCGCATTGGGCCGGGGCGGCCGGCGTGGCGCCGCGCCACGTCATGCTGGTCGGCCACAACCCGGGGCTGGAGGAGCTGGCCCTGCTGGTGGTCGGCAGTGGCGCCGTCGACGACACCGCCCGCATGGTCGAGAAGTTCCCCACCGCCGCCGTGGCCGTCGTGGGGTTCAATGCCGACAGCTGGGCCCTCATTGAGCCTGGCTCGGGCCGGCTCGAGCATTTCCTGACCCCCAAGCAGCTCACTTGACGCTCGGGGAGCCCATCCCTACACCCTTGTCACAATTCAAAGGCGTGCTCACAAGCTCTACGGACCCAAGTTTACGGACGATTGGCCGATGCTCATCCTCATCGATAACTACGACAGCTTCACCTACAATCTCGTGCACTTTCTGGGCGAGCTCGGCGCCAATTGCGAGGTCTACCGCAATGACAAGATCAGCGCGGCGGACGTCTTAAAGAAGAAGCCCAAGGCGATCGTGCTGTCGCCGGGGCCGTGCACGCCCAACGAGGCCGGCATCTGCCTGGAGCTCATTGAGAAGGCCGCCGGCAGAGTTCCCCTGCTCGGTGTCTGCCTCGGCCATCAGGCGATCGGTCAAGCCTACGGCGGCAAGGTGATCCGCGCGCCCGAGCCGCTGCACGGCAAGCTCTCCACCATCCGCCACACCGACAAGGGAGTGTTCAAGGGGCTGCCGGAGCAGTTCCAGGTCACGCGCTATCACTCGCTGATCGTGGAGCGCAAAAGTCTGCCGCCCGAGCTTGAGGTCACGGCCGAGACCACCGACCGCATCATCATGGGGCTGCAGCACAAGACGCATCCTGTTCACGGAGTGCAGTTCCATCCCGAGAGCATCGCCTCCGAGCACGGGCATGCGCTGCTCGCCAACTTCCTCTCGCTGGCGGGCTTCAGCCCGCGCCGGCGCAACGCGCCTGCAGCGCGCGACGCGGCTTAAGGCCGGCCCGATGTCCGCGACCGAGCTGAAGCGCCTGATGCAGAAGGTGGCGACGGGCGCCAGCCTCGAGGAAGACGAGATCAAGGACGCCTTCGAGATCATGATGTCGGGCGTGGCAACGCCCGTGCAGATGGCAGCCTTCCTGATGGCGCTGCGCGTGCGCGGCGAGACGATCGCCGAGATCACCGGCGCTGCCCGGCTGATGCGCGCCAAGATGTTGCGGATCGACGCCCCGCCCGATGCGGTCGACATCGTCGGCACCGGCGGCGACGGCCACAACACCTACAATGTCTCGACCTGCGCGGCGATCGTCGCCGCGGGCGCGGGCGTGCCGATCGCCAAGCATGGGAACCGCGCGGTCTCCTCGCTGTCGGGCGCCTCCGACGTGCTGACAGCGCTCGGGGTGAAGATCGACATCCCGCCGCTCACCATCACGCGCTCGATTGCCGAGGCCGGGCTCGGCTTCATGTGGGCGCCGATGCACCACGCTGCGATGAAAAGCTGGGCGCCCGCGCGTGCCGAGCTTGGCGTGCGCACCATTCTCAATCTGCTCGGGCCGCTCGCCAATCCAGCCGGCGTCAAGCGCCACGTCGTCGGCGTATACAGCGCGGCCTGGACCGTACCGATCGCAGAAGCCTTGCAGAACCTCGGCTCGGTGCACGCCTGGGTCGTGCACGGCTCAGACGGCCTCGACGAGATCACGACGACGGGACCGACACGCGTTGCCGAGTTGAAGGACGGCAAGATCCGCTCCTTCGAGGTGCAGCCGGGGGACGCCGGTCTCCCGCCGGCGAAACTGGAAGACCTCACCGGCGGCGACGCCACCGTCAACGCCGCAGCGATCCGCAACGTGCTCGCCGGCGAGCCCGGCCCCTTCCGCGACATCGTGCTGCTCAATGCCGGGGCCGCTCTGATCGTCGGCGGAAAGGCTGCGAATTTGCGCGAGGGTGCCGAGCGCGCCGCTCTTGCCATCGATACCGGTGCTGCGGCGCAGGCGCTCGATAAGCTCGTCGCCGTCACCAACGCGGCGTGAGGCTTTCTCTCAGCTGCGGTCCACATTGCTATCGAAGCGCGCCAGCTCCTCGCGGATCGCCACCCGCGTCTTCTGCTCGATGCGCCGGTAAGCGGCCGCCACGCCACGGCCGAACTCCGTGATCTGTGCCCCGCCCCCATGCGCGCCGCCGGGTGCGGCGACGACGAGCGGCTGCTTAAACATCTGGTTGAGCGCCTCGACCAGCAGCCACGCGCGCCGGTAGGACATGCTCATCTCGCGGGCCGCGGCCGAGATCGACCCCTTGCGCTCGATCGCTTCCAAGAGGTCGACCTTGCCGGGGCCGAGGATCAGCCCCTTGCCCATGGCGATGCGCAGGCGGGGAGCCGCCCGCGCCGTCGGCGCCTTGCGCGCGGGACGGGTCTTTGTTTTCTTTGTCTTTACGGGCACGCCGTCTGTCTCCGGAGCCGATCCGCCGCTGCACTATATCAGCGCCATCCACCCATATCGCAATACTGGCCGCGTCTGGTGCCGCCGCCACGCAGGCGCACACGTGAGCGCATAGCAGTCTCTTGGGTGCGCCGGTGGGCGCCTGGCTTGGGACTAGCGCGACATTCAAGGAGCTGGTCGGCCCGGACTGAGCTGCGGCCTCAATCGTTGATCATCGTCAGCGCGGCCCGGCGGTCGCTCGGTTTCAACTTGAGGAACAGGGCGCGGGCGTTCTTGATGTCTCGCTCAGACCCGCTCTCGGCGGCCGTCTGCAGGGCGACCGTCGTCGGGTGATCTGCGCCGCAGATAAATTGCAGGGCCTTGGCCAAGCGCGCCATGGCCGCTCGGTCGATCGTTGCCTCTTCCATTCCGGCCTTTGTGGTCGCGGTTATCTAGGTTGTATCTAATGCGGTGTGGTCGGGTTGGCCGCGTCATTTGCCAGGCGCGCCCGGTGCAAGGCGTCGACAAAGTCCGACAGCTCGCGCTCCGTCATGCGGCGCACGTCGTACCATTGGCCATCATCCTCCACGACGACGCATTCGTTGAGAGAGGACGTAGGCTTGTTGATGATGAAGTCGGCCTCAGGACGGGTGATCGGCACCGCTTTATGGTAGCGCATGCCGTGCCTATAGCACATCCGGGGTATCCGGGGTCCCAATAAGCGTGCAGCCCTCCAAGATGGCAGCGCATGCCGGCTCCACCTCCGCTTGACCATGCCGCGAGGCCCCGGTAGCAAGCGCCCGACGCCAGCGGTATCCTTGCCCGATGTCCGATATCCTCGAAAAGATCACGCGCTACAAGCTCGACGAGATCGAGCGCGCGAAGGCGCGCCTGCCGCTGCAGGTGCTGGCCGAGCTTGCCCGCAGCGCGCCCCGCGTGCGCCCCTTCGCGGGCGCCATCGAGCAGAAGCATCGGGCCGGCAAGCCGGCGCTCATCGCCGAGGTCAAGAAGGCAAGCCCCTCCAAGGGGCTCATCCGGGCCGACTTCGATCCGCCGGCTCTCGCCAAGGCCTACGAGGCGGGCGGTGCCGCCTGTCTCTCTGTCCTAACCGACGGCCCCTCCTTCCAGGGCGCGCCCGAGTTTCTCACTGCTGCGCGCGCGGCAACCGGACTGCCCGCCCTGCGCAAGGATTTCATGCTCGACCCCTATCAGGTGGTGGAGGCACGCGCCTGGGGCGCCGATTGCATCCTCATCATCCTCGCTGAGGTCGACGATGCCACGGCGCACGATCTGGCGGCGGCGGCTAAGGACTGGCACATGGATGCCATCGCCGAGGTCCACAACGAGCCGGAGCTCGAGCGTGCCTTGAGGCTCGACTGCCGCTTGATCGGCATCAACAACCGCAACCTCAAGACGTTCGAGACGACGCTCGCGACGACGGAGGCACTGGCGCCGCTCGTGCCAAAGGACCGCATCGTCGTGGGCGAAAGCGGAATCTTCACCCCTGCCGATATCGCGCGATTGGAGCGTGCAGGCGTCTCCACGTTCCTGGTGGGCGAGAGCCTGATGCGTCAGGCCGACGTGGCGGCCGCCACCCGCGCCCTGCTGACTCCGGCCGCAGCGTGATGACGAGGAGCCCGTGAGCAAGAAGCTCTCCCACATCGACAAGAAGGGCGAGGCGCGCATGGTCGACGTCTCCGACAAGGCCGCGACCACGCGCACGGCCGTTGCGGAGGGCTTCGTCGCCATGCAGGCGGGGACGCTTGCGCTCCTGCAGAGCGGCGAAACACCCAAGGGCGACGTGCTGGCAACCGCGCGCATCGCCGGAATCATGGCGGCCAAGCGCACGCACGAGCTGATCCCGCTGTGCCATCCGCTGAACTTGAGCAAGGTCGCCGTGCACCTGGAGCCCGGCAAGAATCCCGCGGGCGTGCGCGTCACCGCCGAGGTCAAGACGGCGGGGCAGACCGGCGTGGAGATGGAGGCGCTGACGGCCGTGTCGGTCGCCTGCCTCACGCTCTACGACATGCTCAAATCGGTCGACCGCGCGATGAGCTTCGAGGGCATTCGCTTGCTAGAGAAGTCCGGCGGCCGCTCGGGCGACTGGCGCGCGGCGCCCAAGAAAGGCGCTTAGAGCATGGCGCTGCTTGCGGTCGAGGAGGCGCTGGCCCGCATCCTGGAAGGCGCGCAGCCGACGCCTCCGGAGGCCGTCGGCCTCTTGGACGCGCAAGGCCGCATCCTGGCCGAGAGCATCACCGCCAAGCTGACGCAACCGCCGTTCGATGGGTCCGCCATGGACGGCTACGCGGTGCGCGCCGAGGATCTGGCGGCAACGCCAGTGACGCTCGCCGTCGTCGGCAAGTCGCAAGCGGGGAACCGCCACGCAGGCGCCATAGGGCGCGGTGAGGCCGTGCGCATCTTCACCGGCGCGCCGCTGCCCGAGGGCACCGATACCGTGGTCATCCAGGAGAACACGGAGCGGAGCGGCGACGAGGTGCGCGTGCGCGAGGCTCCAAAGTCCGGCGCCAACGTGCGCAAGGCGGGCGGTGACTTCCGAAGCGGCGAGACGCTGCTCGATCCGGGCCACCGCATCGATGCCTCAGCCATCCTGCTCGCGGCGGCGGCAGGCTACCCCACGTTGTCCGTGCGCCGGAGGCCGCGCGTCGCCATCCTGGCGACGGGCGACGAGCTCGTCGAGCCCGGCATCGCCCCAGGACCCGATCAGATCGTGTCCTCGAACCCATACGGTCTGGCGGCACTCATCACGCGCGCCGGCGGAGCGGCCCACGTCCTCGGCATCGCGGCGGACGATCTTGAGGCAATTGCCGCCAAGCTACACACCGCCGCCGGCGCCGATATCCTCATAACCATCGGCGGGGCCTCGGTGGGCGACCGCGACCTCGTGCGCCCGGCGCTTCAGGCGGCCGGTATGACACTCGATTTCTGGAAAGTCGCCATAAGGCCCGGCAAGCCCATGCTGTTCGGGCACATGGAGGGAATGCGGGTCCTGGGGCTGCCCGGCAATCCGATTTCGTGCCTGGTTGCGGCGCGCATCTTTGTCGTGCCGCTGATTGCGCGCCTCCTGGGCCGCGACGCGCCGGCGGATGGCGGGACGACAACGGCCCTACTGGCGCATGACCTTCCCGCGAACGGCCAGCGCCAACACTACATGCTGGCCAGGCTCGAGGCGCAGGCCACCGGTTTGCCGCGCGCCTCCGCCCTCGCCTCGCAGGACAGTGCCCGCATCACCGGTCTGGTGGCGGCCAACGCGCTCATCGTGCGCGCGCCCGAGGCCCCGCCGGCGCGCGCAGATGATCTCGTGCGCGTGCTTCCGCTCGAGCTGTGAGCTCTGGTAGGTCTAGTTGTCGGTCAAGACGTGGACGTTGCCGTTGCCGTTGCCGTTCAGCGCAAACTCGCGGATGCCGTTCACCATGCCGTGCTCCTGGGCCCATGCCGCGTCGCGAATCTTCTGCTCCTTGAAGAGCTCCATGCAGGCGTCGACGGTCAGCCGGGTGCGCTCGGAAATGATCCCGGACATGCGCTTTTGATCGGTCAGCACTGCATCGAGCATACTGCGCAGGGACTTCTCCTCCAGACGCTGGTTCGGCGCGCAATCGAAGCCGACCCCATGGAACATGAAAGTCGCGGCCGCACACACATAGCGCTCGCGGCCCCCGAGAAAGACAACGTTGGAAATGGAATCGACGTTGCCGATGTTGTGCGTGACGATCTGGAACGGCATGGCGCGCAAGATATTGTACATGTCGATGCCCGAGACCACCTGTCCGCCGGGAGAATTGATCGCCAGCGTGACGCGCTTGGCATTCTTTTGTTGGAGCTGCACGAGAAGGGCGGTGAGCGCATTCGACGTCGCGACGTTGATTGGCGCCTTGAACAGAATCGTGTGCTCGCTCATTCGTTCCCCCCCCGTGGTCACCTGGCGGAGCCGCGTGCGTCTAGCTCCCCGCGGGGCGCGCACGTGTGCGCGGCGCGCGAGCGCCTGCCTTCGTCAATCAATGCCGCTGACTTCCAATCGCCGAAGCGCCGTCTGAGCGCCGCAAGTATGTCCACGGGGCCGCATCGTGAGCACCGCTCTCGCGTCTCGACATATGATCCGTATTCAAATGATCCGCCATGTGCTCTTTGCACGCTCCGTTTGGCTAGTCGATGTATATGCTCCCGACAAGAACCAGATATCCCCATCCCTCTTGCAGAACGCTCCGCGAACGGCTAGGGTACGTTCATGCTTTGTACAGCCCGCCTTGGCGGACTGGTGCCAGAAGCTCCGCGGGAGGCCAAATGCTGACGGAGAAACAAAAAGAGCTTCTGCTCTTCATCCATGCGCGCATGCAGGAGAAGGGCGTACCCCCCTCTTTCGACGAGATGAAGGACGCGCTCGACCTCAAATCCAAGTCGGGCATTCACCGGCTCATCACCGCACTGGTGGAGCGCGGCTTCATCCGCCGCCTACCCCACCGCGCCCGCGCCATCGAGGTGATCCGGCTGCCCGAGAATGCCGGCGAACCGCGCGGACCGCGCCGCGCCGGGTTCCAGCCGAGCGTCATTGAGGGCAGCCGCAGCCGCGATCTGGCGCCGCCGCCCTCCACCGTCATCGACAGCCGCACGGTCTCCGTGCCCGTGATGGGACGCATCGCAGCAGGCACGCCCATCAGCGCCATCCAGAATCACACCCACGACATCGCCTGCCCGCCGGATCTGCTCACCAACGGCGAACACTTCGCACTGGAGGTCAAGGGCGATTCGATGATCGAGGCCGGTATCCTCGACGGCGACATCGTCGTCATCCGCCGTTGCGACACCGCCGAGAACGGCGACATCGTGGTCGCACTCGTCGATTCGGAGGAGGCGACGCTCAAGCGGTTGCGCAAGAAGGGCACGACCATCGCGCTCGAGGCGGCGAACCCGGAGTTCAAGACGCGCATCTTCGGGCCCGACCAGGTAGACATCCAGGGCCGCCTTGTGGGCCTGCTGCGCCGATATTGATATCCCGGCATGCCGCGTAGGGCGCAATAGCGAAGCGTATTGCCCTGGTGTGCAGAAATGGCGGATCACGCAGCGCTAATCCGCCCTGCGGGCCCGGCTCATGGGAGGTCCACGCGCCGACCAGGGGCGCCTACCCTGCGTCCCCGCCACCGTCTCGATGCGCAGCTTTCCATTCTCCTCGATGTAGATCGCGTGCGTGCCTTTGCGGCGCGCTGCGAAGAAATCGACGACCGCCTTGGGGCGGGTGCAGCTTTTCGGGCTCACGATCTTCGAAACGACGATGGCGGCGAGGCGACAGTCGTCCGCAAAGGCGCCCGGGTGGTGGGCGACCGCCACCGTCAGCCCCTTGACCGTGGCGCGGCAGCCGATGCGATCGCAGACGACGCCCCGGCCCTTGGCCGCGTCGCGGGGCGCGCGACCATCGCCGTCGTACTCGAGCCAGCGCGTCAATTCATAGGTGTCGCGCGCCGCCCCCACTGCTGCAAGCCGTCCATCGTCCTCGCGTACCGCGACGAGCGCGCCGTCGCGTCCGATCAAGAGGTCGGGGAGCCGCGAAGCCGGCGCCAGCGCGAGGCCGCCGGCGATCAGCGCCACCCCGAGGATCCGCCACCGCGTCTGCCAGAGCGCCAGCCACAAGCCGCCCGCGACCATCGCCAGGAACGCCAAGAGCGGCATGGCCGGGATGTGCAGAACGGAGCCCGGCAGGCTCGCCACACGCCGCGCCGTCCATAGCATCGCCTCGATGCCCCACCCCATCGCCCATAGCGGCAGCGCCTCGAGCCCGAGCGGCATCATGATGAGCGCCGCCAGGGCTCCCGGCATGACAACCAGGTTGCAGATGGGAATGGCGATGAGGTTGGCGAGCACGGCGTACTGCTGGCTCTTATGGAAGTGGTAGGCGGCGAATGGCGCAACCGCGGCGCTCGCAACCAGCGTCGACAGCACGATGCCGATGAAAAAGAAGAGGAGCCTGGCCCACGGCCCCTCGGGAATGAGCAACCACCCCCCGCGCGTTCGGACCGCCTCGTAGACCGAGATGAGGGCCACCACAGCGGCAAACGACATCTGAAAGCCGACGTTGAGCAGGCTCTCGGGAAAAATGAGGAGGATCACAATTGCGGCAAGCACCACATTGCGCAAGGCCAGCGCCGGCCGGTCGAGCAAAACCGCAAGAAACATGATTGAGATCATGATCGCGGAGCGCACCGTGGCGAACGCCGAGCCGGAGATCAGCAAATAACCAATGGCGCCGAGCAGGGCTGCGCCGGCCGCCCACTTCTTGATCGGATAGCGTAGTGCCACGCCGGGCAGGGCGGCGAGCAAGAGACGCACGATGTAGAAGACCGAGCCCGCCATGATCGCCATGTGCAGGCCCGAGATCGACAAGATGTGCAGAATCCCAGAATCGCGGAACGCGTTGGTGGTCTCCTCTGGGATGCCACCGCGCTCGCCCGTGATCAGCGCATTGGCGATGGCCCCTTCCTCGCCGGGGAGCGCCGCCGTGATGCGCCGCCCGATGGCGCGACGCAGGCGCTCCACGCGGGCCCACAGGCGCAAGCTCCAGGGCGGCGTGCCCAGCGTGGTATCGGGTTTCGGCGCCGACCACGCATAGCCGACCGCCCCCAGCCGATCGAACCAGGCCTGGCGCGCGAAATCGTAGCCTCCGGGCGGCGCCGGACCCGACGGCGGCATGAGCGTCGCCCTGAGGCGCACGCCGTCGCCGGCCTCGAGCCCAGGCGCCGGCTTGCCCGTGGTGATGCGCACGCGTCGAGGCCGCGCGTCCGCGTTCAGATCACCGAGCGCGGTCACCCACAGCGTCAAGCGCTCACCCCGCTTGGCGCGCGGCTCGATCCGCTCGACGAAGCCGCGCACCTCGACGGAGCGCATCTGCTTTGCAAGAACGGGCGCACGGACCCCCTCGACGCGCACTTTGGCCAGCGCAAAACCGAGCGCCACCGCCAGGAGAACGCTGGTCGCGAGACGAAGCGCCGTGCGCCGTCGCACCAGCATGCGCAAGGCAAGCGCGGCACCCAGCGGTGCGACGGCGGTCAGCACATGCGGCTCGGACGAGAGCGAGAAATAAAGGCCCACGCCCAGTCCCAAGAGCACCGGCACCCAGAAGAACCAGCGCTCCCGCTCGGCTTCGAGCAGGCGCAAGAGCGGCGCAAATGCGCCTCCGCTCTCCTGCTCTTGCACCTCACGCGCGGGCATCACCTTCCCCCGGCTTTCCCCGCCCCCTTACCGATGCCGCCACACTATGCTACATCGCTCGCCTACCTCCTGAAATCCCAACGCCAATCGACCCAAAAATGACCGACAAGACTCGGAGCGCCGGCGCGCCGATCGTGCGCTTTGCCCCATCGCCGACGGGCTATCTCCACATCGGCGGGGCCCGCACGGCGCTTTTCAACTGGCTCTATGCCAAGGGGCGCGGGGGCAAATTCCTGCTGCGCATCGAGGACACTGACCGCGAGCGCATGAACGAGGGCGCGCTCGCGGCCATCGTCGAGGGCCTCAAATGGCTGGAGCTCGACTGGGAGGGTGAGCCCGTATCGCAGTTCGCCCGCTCCAAGCGGCACGCCCAAGTGGCCGAGGAGCTCCTAAAGAACGGGCGCGCCTATCGCTGCTATCTGTCGCCGGCCGAGCTCGACGCCATGCGCAAAGCGGCCCAGGAGGAGAAGCGCTCGCTATCGATCCGCAGCCCCTGGCGCGATCGTGACCCGAAAGAGGCGCCTGAAGGGCTGCCGCCGGTCATTCGCCTCAAGGCGCCGCGCGAGGGCGAGACGGTGATCGAGGACGCCGTGCAGGGCCGCGTCGTCTTTCCCAACAAGGACCTCGACGACCTCATCATCGTCAGAAGCGACGGCACGCCGACCTACAATCTGGCAGTCGTCGTCGATGACCACGATATGGACATCACTCACGTCATCCGCGGCGTCGACCACCTGACGAACGCCGCCCGCCAGATGCAGATCTATGAGGGCATGAGCTGGCAGGTGCCGATTTTCGCGCACGTGCCGCTGATTCACGGACCCGACGGCGCCAAGCTCTCCAAGCGCCACGGAGCGCTCGGCGTCGAGGCCTACAAGGAGATGGGCTATCTGCCGGCCGCGCTGCGCAATTACCTGGTGCGGCTGGGCTGGAGCCACGGCGACGACGAGATCATGTCGACCTCGCAGATGACCGACTGGTTCGACCTCGACGCCATCGGCCGCTCGCCCGCGCGCTTCGACTTCGCCAAGCTCGAGGACCTGAACGGGCACTACATCCGGGCCACGAGTGACCAGGAGCTGTTGCAGCGGCTCGAGGATCTGCTGCCGTTCCTGGAGAACGGCAGCAAGATCCTGGAGCGGCTTGACGCCAATATGCGCGCCAAGCTTCTGATTGCCATGCCCGGCCTCAAGGAGCGCGCCAAGACGCTGCGCGAGCTGATCGACGGCGCGGGCTTTCTCTTCGCCGAGCGGCCCATTGTCCTCGATGACAAGGCCGCTGCCCTTCTGGATGCGCCGGCGCGTGAGCGGCTGGCCGCCTTGCTGCCCAAACTAGAGGCAGTTACGCGCTGGCAAGCCTCCGAGCTGGAGGAGATCGTACGCAGCTATGCGGAGGCTGTCGGCGCCAAGCTCGGCAAGGTAGCGCAACCTTTGCGCGCAGCCCTGACCGGCAAGGCAGTATCCCCTCCGGTGTTTGACGTCATGGCCGTGCTCGGGCGCGACGAGGCCCTGGCGCGCATCCGCGACCAAGGCGCCAGCGACCAAACCTAGCCTTAAGTATGGGCTCTGCGCATGGGGCACAAAGTGCCCTGGGCAGCCCGCGGCAGCGCAACAACCCGACTATGTTGCGCTGCGAAAATCGTGTACAAAGGGGCTATCGTCAGCGTCGTCAGCTGGCCAATGCTCCGGCACCCAACAAAAAAACGCTCAACAGGGGACGCTGCTTGGATCTCTCACCAGTACGCCTCGGAACGCTTGCAGGCCATTCCAGGAGGCGGGTGTTACAGGGAGACGTGCCATGAACGTTCAGGAAAAAACCGTCGCGCCAGCGAGCGTCGAGCCAGAGGCTGAGCTCACGCTCGACGGCAAAGTAACGACTATGCCCGTCCGCAAGGGCACACTGGGTCCCAGCGTGGTCGACGTCGGCAAGCTCTATCGCGACACGGGCTGCTTCACGTACGACCCGGGCTTCACCTCGACGGCGAACTGCGTTTCGCGCATCACCTATATTGATGGTGACAAGGGTGTGCTGCTCTATCGCGGCTACCCCATCGATCAGCTTGCCGAGCAGTCGAACTTCCTCGAGACCTGCTACCTGCTGCTCTACGGGGAGCTTCCGACGCCTGACCAGTTCACGACCTTCCGCAACACGATCACGCGCCACACGATGGTGCACGAGCAGATGACCCGCTTCTTCACCGGGTTCCGCCGTGACGCGCACCCGATGGCGGTGATGGTCGGCGTCGTCGGCGCACTGTCGGCGTTCTATCACGACTCAACCGACATCAACGACCCCGAGCAGCGGGCGGTGGCGAGCCACCGCATGATCGCCAAGATGCCGACCATTGCGGCGATGGCCTACAAGTACGCGATCGGCCAGCCCTTCATCTATCCGCGCAACGACTTCGACTTCACGGCGAATTTCCTGCAGATGTGCTTCGCGATCCCCTGCGAACCCTACGTGGGAAGCCCGGTGCTCACCAAGGCGCTGGACCGCATTTTCATCCTGCACGCCGATCACGAGCAGAACGCCTCGACCTCGACGGTGCGGCTCGCAGGCTCCTCCGGCGCCAATCCCTTCGCCTGCATCGCCGCGGGCATTGCCTGCCTCTGGGGCCCCGCGCACGGCGGTGCCAACGAGGCCGCCCTCAACATGCTTTCGCAGATCGGCACCGTCGACCGCATCCCCGAGTTCATCAAGAAGGCCAAGGATAAGAATTCCGGCTTCCGCCTGATGGGGTTCGGGCACCGCGTCTACAAAAACTACGATCCGCGCGCCAAAGTCATGCAGAAGACCTGCCACGAGGTGCTCGACGCGCTCGGTGCCAAGAACGAGCCATTGCTCGAGGTGGCCATGGAGCTCGAGCGTATCGCACTGCAGGACGAGTACTTCATCGAGAAGAAGCTCTATCCCAACATCGACTTCTACTCAGGCATCACGCTGCGCGCCCTCGGCTTCCCCGTGTCGATGTTCACGGTGCTGTTCGCGATTGCACGCACGGTAGGCTGGATCGCGCAGTGGAAAGAGATGATCGAGGATCCCGAGCAGCGCATCGGCCGCCCGCGCCAGCTCTACGCCGGCGCAGCGGAGCGCAACTTCGTGCCGATGGATCAGCGCGCCTGAGCGCCACGTCTCAACGGTGTCAGACTTCTGGATCGGATACCGCAACGAGCCATTGGATAGGGTCAGGCCCTCTCGGCCTGGCCCTATTTTTTGGAGATCATCAAGGAAGCGCCTGGCGGCCGTTCTGGGCGTAGTCCAGCACGATGTCGGCGGCGATATCGCTCGGAGTTCCTCCCTCGATGACCATCCGCTCCGGGACGCGC
The DNA here is from genome assembly GCA_963782555.1 of uncultured Alphaproteobacteria bacterium. Classification (GTDB taxonomy): domain Bacteria; phylum Pseudomonadota; class Alphaproteobacteria; order Rhizobiales; family Hyphomicrobiaceae; genus Hyphomicrobium_A. The sequence continues at coordinate 15,953 of CAWAKB010000004.1, forward strand.
GCGAGCGCGGCGGTCTGAGCGCGCCGCACCGGCGTATCCCGCAAGAGCAGCGCCAGCGCACCGGCGAGATTTTCCGCCGTGCACTCCTCCTGAATGAACTCCGGGAAGGCGTTGACGCTCAGCACGAGGTTCGCCAAGACGATCGAGTGCACTTTGAGCAGGGACCGCAGGCGGGCGGCGATGGGATCGACGCGATAGGCAACGACCATCGGGGTGGCGGCGAGCGCCAGCTCCAGCGTCACGGTTCCCGAAGCTGCGAGCGCCGCGTGCGCCAGCTTGAAGGCGCGGAATTTGTCGGCCTCGCCCTCGATGAGGTGCGGTTTCACTGTCCACGACTGCACACCCTTCTCGACCAGCGCGCGTACGCCGGGCACTACCGGAATGATCACGTGCGGGACGAAGCCCCGCACCCGCAAAAGCTCAACGGTCTCACCGAACGGCTGCATCAGCCGCCCCACCTCTGACGTGCGGCTGCCCGGCAGCACGACCAATACGAGCTGGTCCTGGTCGATCAGCAATCGCTCGGCCAACGGCCAGGGATCGAGGTCGCGCAACCAATCGAGCTTTTCGATCAGCGGGTGGCCGACGTAGGTACAGGGCGGACCGCCAAGCCTGCGGTGCGCTTCGGGCTCGAAGGGCAACAGCGCCAGCACGTGGTCGACATAGCGGCGCATCTTGCGAGCGCGTCCGGCTCGCCATGCCCACACGCTGGGGGACACATAGTCGATGATGGGAACGCTTGGCGCGCGGTTACGAATGCGCTTGGCGATGGGGTGGGTGAACTCGGGCGCATCGATGATGACGACCGCGTCAGGCTCGGCGGCCACCGCCGCGGCGGCGGTCTGGCGCACGCGAGAGATGATGCTCGGCAGGCGCCGCAGGATCGACAAGGGGCCCATGACGGCAACGTCGGAGAGCGGGAACTGCGAAGCGAGGCCCTCGTGCTCCATGTCCTCGCCGCCGATGCCCAAGTAGTGCACGCGGCCCTTGCAGCGCGTATTCAGCGCGCCCATCAGCCGGCCGCCGAGCGCGTCGCCCGAATGCTCGCCGGCGACGAGAAACAGCCGCAAATCCTGGCGTGCCGGTCCCGCGCCTGTCGGCACGCCGCGCTCCATGTGCGCCAGACGATCGCTCAAGCTCATGACGACCCCACCGCAGGCGTCAGCGCCGCAAGGAAGAGGCCGAGGCGGTCGGCTGCCTCGGCCGCAGCGCGCTCGCGTGCCGGCGGAGGGTGGCCGACGACGGCAAGACCTGCAAGCCCCACTTCAGCCGCAGCGCTCACAAGAGAGGGTAAGTCGCCCTCGACGCTCAGCACCGCCACGCCCGAGCGGCGCGAAAGACGCCGCCGTCCCCACTGGCGCAGACCGCCAGCGCGCGACAGCACCGCCGCCGCACCCTCCCCGCTCTCAACGGCGAGCACGTGACCCCGGGCAACCACCGCGGCGCGGCTGGCCGTAAGGGGGGCGAGCGCGGCAAGGACGCCGGCACCTTTTGTTGCATCGGCAGCTTGCGCAGCGTTGGGCTGACGCCGGCTCAAAGGGACGACCTGCAAGTGCGCTGGCGCCTCTTTGGCGTCGGAGGGCCCGCGGTCGTCGAAACCCTGAACAAAGAGCCCGGATGCATCCGCCGTCTCCTGCAGCGCCGAACGCTCGACGGCAAGGACGCCGTGGGCCAGCACCGCAATGCCGGCGAGCCCGGCCCGACTTGCACGCCGGACCGTGTCCGGGCCGATCGCCGGCAGGTCGACGCGCAGCTCCTGACCGGGCTTCGGCCGTTTGACGAGAACGCCCGAGACGCGCTTTTCCGCAAGATCCCCAGTGCTCCGGTGCTCGGCGACGCGCGCCAGCATGGCGTCCGTCCCCTCCGCCCCTTCGATGGCGGTGGCCCGTCCCCGAGCAACGACGACGGCCTGTCCCACGTCGAACGGACCCAAGGCGCGCACCACGTCGAAGCCAAGCGCAACGTCGGCCGCTGCCTCGGGCGGCGCCGCCACGCCTCCCAGCGGACCGGAGCCCACGATGAGCTCGGGCGCGACCGCTCCGGGCGAGACCACACGGAAGCCCTGGGCCTCGAAGAAGCGCACCACACGCGTCAGTACGCTGTCATCTCCGCCGGCGGCGATGATGCGCAGGATCGCCGGAAGATTGCGCCAGAAGCCGAGATCCGGGCGCAAGGCTGCGAGATCAGGGCGGCGCACGGAGCCAACGATGACGAGCTCCCTGCAGCCAGCGCCCCTCAGGGCCCGCACCATGGCACCGATCTGGCCCCAGCCAACCATGGTTGCGGGAAACGGCTTGAAATCCTCATCGGCCTCGCCGGAGATAGCCACGATGTGCACGCCCCCGCCGCGGGCGGCGACATGCTCGGCGATCTCGCGCGGAAGGCTGCCACCCCCAGCCAGGATGCCGACGACGCGCGGCGCGGTGGGGGGCATGGCCGCTAGCGTCCCGATTCCGAAGTTCGCCTGAGTTCGACGCTAGGTCCCTGAGCGAACTTCGGAATCAAAAGGGACACTAGAATCATGGAGTTCCTAGTGTGATTCAGATCGAGAAATTCACTCAGACGTGTGCCGCGAGCGACGGCGAATTTCTCGATCATCACACTAGTGTCCCGATTCCGAAGTTCGCCTGAGTTCGACGCTAGGTCCCTGAGCGAACTTTGGAATCAAAAGGGACACTAGAATCATGGAGTTCCTAGTGTGATTCAGATCGAGAAATTCGCTCAGACGTGTGCCGCGAGCGACGGCGAATTTCTCGATCATCACACTAGGCCTCGGCCGCGTCCCGGGGCGTGCACAGGCTGCGCTTGCCGCCGGCACGGATGAACTCGAGGATCTCCTGGACGATCGGGTGGTTCGCGAACTCCTCCGCGACGTCGTCCATGCGCTCAATCAGCGTGCCCTCGTCGGCGAACAAAAGCCTGTAGGCGCGCCTGAGGTCGTGGATATCGGTGCGCGAGAAACCGCGGCGCTGCAGTCCCACGATGTTGAGCCCCGACAGGTGCGCGCGGTTTCCGAGCGCCATGCCGTAGGGAATGAGATCGTTCTCCAGACCCGACATGCCGCCGAGGAAGGCGTGCGCGCCGACGCGCGCAAACTGGATGACGGCCGCGCCGCCGCCCAGAATGGCAAAGTCGCCGACATTGCAATGGCCGGCGAGCATCACATTATTGGAAAAGACGACGTCGTTTCCGACGTGGCAGTCATGGCCGACGTGGGAGTTGGCGAGGAAAGCGCAGCGGTCGCCCACGGCGGTCACCATGCCGCCGCCCTCGGTGCCGGGATTTATGGTGACGCCTTCACGAATGAGGCAGTCGGCACCGACCGTCAGCCGCGACAGCTCGCCTTTGTACTTCAGGTCCTGCGGCTGGTGGCCGATCGAGGCGAATGGGAAGATGCGCGTGCGCGGACCGACTGTGGTGCGCCCGGCCACCGCCACGTGGCTCACGAGCTCCACGCCGTCACCCAGCACCACCTCTGCGCCCACCACGCAATAGGGGCCGACCTTCACGCCGGCGCCCAACGTGGCACCCGCCTCGATGACCGCCGTAGGATGGGCGCCCATCTCACCCATTCTTGCCTGCCGCGCCGGCTGCGAATGCCCGAGCCTCAGCGGTGTCGGCCAACATGGCGCTGACCTCGGCCTCAGCCACCGTCTTGCCGTCCACCTTGGCCTCTCCGTAGAACCGCCACACGCGGCCGCGGTTGCGGATCTTGCGCACGTGGTAGTGCAGCTGATCGCCGGGCAAAACCGGTTTGCGGAATTTCGCCCGGTCGATGGCCATGAAGTAGACGAGCTCGGCCTGGTAGTTCTCCCCGAGGCTGTGCACGCACAGCGCGCCCGCCGTCTGCGCCAGGCCCTCTATGATGAGCACGCCCGGCATGACCGGATATTGGGGAAAGTGGCCTTGAAAGAACGGCTCGTTGATCGTCACGTTCTTGACGCCCACGCAGCTTGCATCACCATCCATGTCGTAGATGCGGTCGAGCATGAGGAACGGATAGCGATGCGGCAGGAGCTTCAGAACGCGGATGATATCCGCGGTGTGAAGCGTTGATTTGGCACTTGGCTCACCCATGTCGTTCATGCTCCGCGGACCTCAATCACTTCGCCAATACCAAAAGGGCGCTCACACGCCACCATCATTCGAGCCCTCGCCCGAACCTGTTTGGCTGCGTTTTGCCAACCAACTCAGGATCGCCAACTCGCGGGCCCATTGCGTCAGAGGACGCGCCGGAGTGCCGCCGACCCGGGCTCCGGGCGCAACGTCCTTATGCGGATGCGCCGCGCCGGCCACCTGAGCGCCGCTGCCGATCTTGATGTGGCCGACAGTACCCGATTGCCCTCCCATGACGACAAAATCGCCAAGCTCGGTGGAGCCGGAGATGCCGGTGTGGGCGACGATCACGCAGTGTCGGCCGACGACCACGTTGTGCCCGATTTGCACCAGATTATCAATTTTGGTCCCTTCGCCGATTACCGTATCCTTAAGCGCCCCCCGGTCGATGGTGGTATTGGCGCCAATCTCAACGTCGTTCTGTATAACGACGCGGCCGATCTGGGGCACCTTGAGATGGCCATGTCCGCTCATGGCGAAGCCAAACCCGTCCTGGCCGATGCGGGCGCCCGTGTGCAGGATCACCCGGTCGCCGACGAGCGCATGGGCCACGGTCGAGTGGGGGCCCACATAGCAGTCGCGCCCAATCGACACCCGGTAGCCAATCACGGCGCCGGCGGCGAGGCGCGTTCCGCGGCCGATCCGCACCTCCGGCCCGACGATCACACCCGGCTCCATCACTACCCCGTCCTCGATCCGAGCCGTCGGATCAATGGCGACATCGGAGCCCCCCCTTGCCACGTGGGGGCCGAGGGCCTCAGGGTAGAACAGCCGTAACGCGAGCGCGAACGCGCGATAAGGCTCCGGCGTTAAGAGCGGCACCGTGGATTGGGGCACACGCGCGGCGAGCGCAGGGACGAGGAGACAGGCGGCGGCGCCCGTCGCCTTCAATTGTGCCAGGTACTTGCGGTTGTCGAGGAAGGAGAGATCCCGCTGCGAGGCGTCGGCAAGGGCCCGCACATCCTCGATCTGCGTCGCGGGATCGGCTCCGGCGCCCAACTCCGATTTCGTCGCCTTGGCAATCTCGCTCAGCGGAAACGGCCCGGCCCGCCGAAAGAAACCGGGATGCTCCATGCAAGACATCCGCCGCCCGGGCGGCGCTCCTTTTTGCATTGCAAATGAGCAGGGACGGCACCCTGCCGCGCTTGCGCAGCACCCTTCATAGCATCCGGGCTGGGAATGTCAGAACTTCGTTGCCGCGCCAAAGCGGAAGAACTGCTGTTGGTCGTAGGATTCCGACGTCAGGACGTGCGCGAAGTCCATGCGGATGGGTCCAACCGGAGAGGCCCACATGAGGCTGGCACCGACCGAGGAGCGGATAGACGAGCTGTCGGCAAGGCAAGTCGCACAAAGAAGTGTCTGCGCCCCCGCGCCGGCGCCAAACAGCGAGCCAGCGTCGGCGAATACGGCGCCCGAGATGCCGAGGTCGTCGGGCACGAACGGGATGGGGAAGCGGATCTCGGCCGTTGTCGCCCAATAGGTGGTACCGCCAAGAGCATCACCGGTACCCAAGTCGCGCGGACCGTAGCCGGCACGGTCGAAGCCGCGCACCGTCTCGCCGCCCTTGAAGAACAGATCGATGAGGCGCACGTCCTCACCACCCCAACCGGTAATATAGCCGCCGATCGCGCGGGTTACGAAGGTGATGTTCTGGGTGATCGGGTAGTAGCCGCGCGCCTCGGCCGCGAAGCTCACGTACTGCACGTCGCCGCCAAGGCCCGCGAAATCCGTACCCGCCGAGAACCAGAAGCCCTTTGTCGGATTCTTGGGGTCGTTGCGCAGGTCATACGTCAAAGACGTTCCTATGAGCGATGTGTAGGCGACACCCTTAGCGTCCTGGATCGCCAGCGACGCCGTAGGTACCACGTTGAAGATCTCGTCGCGCGAGATCGTGTAATTGGTCTGCATCCAGAGCCGCTCGGACAACGGGAAGCCGAGCCGCACACCGCCGCCCGTGCGCCGGCTATTGAAGCCGGACTGGCTCGTCTGATCGACCTCTTTGTGGAAAAGATCAAAACCGGCCGCCATGTTGCGATCAAGGAACCGCGGGTTGGTAAAGCTCAAATCGATCTGCAAGCGCTCGAGCGAGCCCGACAGCGCCAAGCGCAGGAATTGGCCGGTGCCCATCAGGTTGCGCTCGGTGATGCTGACGTCGCCGATCACACCCTCCGCCGTGGAGTAGCCGGCACCGAACGACAGCTCGCCGGTCGACTGCTCCACGACCTCCACATCCAGCGTAACCCGATCCTGCGCCGAGCCGGGTTGCCGCTTGACCTCGACACTCTTGAACAAACCAAGGTTCTTGAGGCGTTTCTTGGCCTGGTCGACCATCAGGGGGTTGTAGGCGTCGCCCTCAGCCACGCGGAACTCGCGGCGAATGACGTAGTCCTTCGTGCGCGTGTTCCCGCTGATGTTGATACGCTCGATATAGACCCGCGGGCCCTCCTCGATCACGTAGTCGAGGTTGATCTTGCGCGTGACCGGGTCGGCCTGCGGCTTGGGCCTAACGCGCGCGAAGGCATAGCCCTTCTGCGAGACCGCAAGCGTCAAATCCTCGATCGACTTGTCGATGAGAGAGGCATCGTAGGTGTCGCCTTCTTTCGTGGAAATCTCGCCGCGGTAGTCGGCGGGTTGCACGTTCGCCACCGTGCTCTCGATGTCCACCTTACCGAAGGTGTAGGGCTCACCCTCATCGATGGAGTAGGTGATGAAGAAGCCGGAGCCGTCGCGGTCGAGCTCGGCGTTGGCCGCCGTGACCTGCACGTCGGCATAACCATTCTTCAGGTAGTACTGGCGCAACAGCTCCCGGTCGAGGTTCATGCGGTCGGGATCGTAGACGCTGGTGCCTTTCAAGAAATCGAACCAGCCCTTCTCAGTCGTGCTGATGACATCGCGCAGCTGTGAGTCCGTAAAGGCGTGGTTGCCGACGAAGTGGATGCCCTTGACCTTGGTGGCGCTGCCCTCGGAAATCTCGAAGACGAGGTTCACGCGATCCTGCTCGAGCTCGATGATCTTCGGCTCGACCGTCGCCGCGTAGCGCCCTTGGCGCTGATACACGTCGAGGATGCGCTGGACGTCAGCCTGAGCCCGGGCGCGGGTGAACACCGAGCGCGGCTTCATCTGCACTTCTTTGCTCAGCGTATCTGTGTCGATCTCGCTGTTGCCCTCAAACGCGACTTGGTTGACGACCGGGTTCTCGACCACCGTCACGATGACGTCGGCGCCGGAGCGGTCGATGCGTACGTCAGAGAACAGGCCGGTGGCGAACAGCGCCTTGATCGAATCGTCGACCTTGGCGGGGTCGTAGGCGTCGCCCACGGCGAATTTCAGATATGACCGGACAGTTTCCGGCTCGACGCGCCGGTTACCGCTGACGGCGATATCCCGTATGGCGCTCGTTTGCGCGACCGCGGTTGCGGCGAATAGGACGGTGTCGGCACATACGACCCCCGATGAGAGCAAAGCCAAGACCAGCAACGAGCGGCAGGCTCTCACCGTCATGATCCGAACCAGAGGCATTCGCGGCTATGCCCTCTTTAGTGCCGAATTCCCCCACGGCAGCAGCACCCGTCGGCTTCGGGATACCGCACCGCACATGATCAAATTAGCGCGCGTTTAGAGCCTACTGGCCCCCCTGCTTTTCTTGTAGGCGCACTCCCTCTCGACACCAAGCTTGTAGCGGCTCAGGAAGGGGTGCGGAAGTGGCAAGATTACGTCACTGAACGGCATTTCAGCCGTCTCCCACCAACCTGCGCCAGACACGCAACAGGTCATTCAAATTGACATACACCATCAGCATCAGGACGAGCGCAATTCCGATCTGGAATCCGATCTCCTGCATGCGTTGGCTGAGTGGGCGCCGGCGCACGGCCTCGATGCCGTAGAACAAAAGATGGCCGCCATCGAGCACCGGAATCGGCAGCAAATTTAGGAAGCCGATGTTGGCGGAAATGAAGGCGATCCAGCGCAGCATCGGCTCGATGCCGAGTTCGGCGACTTTAGCCGTCACCTCGGCCATCAGGATAGGCCCGCCCATTTGGTCGGCCGCCTGCCGCCGAGCGATGATATCGCCGATGCCCTGCAGCGTCTGGGCCACGTTGGTATAGGTCTCCCGCACCCCCAGACGCAGCGCCTCGATGGCCCCTACTTTCTTGGTCTCCAGGGCCTCCGGCGCGCGCGACGGCGTCACCCCGATGAGACCGCGGCGAAACTTGCCGCCGAAGGCATCATCCTGCTCCTCGATCTTGGGAGTGACGAAGATATCCAGCTTCTTGCCGCCGCGATTGATGCCCACCTTGAGCTTGCGACCGCCGTTGACGCTGACGATCCTCTGGACGTCCTCAAATCCTTCGATGTTCCAGCCGTCGATCGAGGCAATCACGTCACCGGGTTTAAACCCCGCCGCCGCCGCCGGCATGCCGGGCATAACCTCCCCGATCTGCGGGGCAATGGTGCGCACACCGACCGCCAGATTGACGGCGGTGTAGATGGCGATCGCGAGAACAAAGTTTGCCATCGGGCCCGCCGCGACCACGGCGGCGCGCTGCCAGATGGGTTTGGTCTGGAAGGCACCCTCCCGCTCGGCGGGGCTCATGCGCGCCAACGCGTCCTTGGACGGCTGGCTCGCGGCGTTCTCGTCGTCGAGGAATTTCACATAGCCGCCAAGCGGGATCCAGGCGAAGCGCCAGCGGGTGCCCTTGCGGTCGTTGAAGCCGAAAATCTCGCGACCGAAGCCAATCGAGAACGTCTTCACCGTAACGCCGCACCAGCGCGCGACGATGAAATGGCCGAACTCGTGGACGAAGACCACGATGCTCAAGACGAGCAGGAAGGCCAGAACCGAGATGAGTACTCCCGACGTCGAGGAGGCCACGTTTGAAAGGGTTAACATTGCGCTCCTTCTCTCGTTGGCCCTGAGCGGGGTCGCTCGACCTTAACCCGCATTCCGTGGCCCGGGATCCGTGATTCTCAATCTATAAGCCGCAATTGCGTCCATTTGCGCCCGTGTCCCGGCCACATTGGGGGGTCACGGGCTGTGGTTCCTGTGATGCGACACATAGGGATCAAGCAGAGAGCGTGCCAGCCCGCGCGCCTCGCTGTCCACCGTCAATACATCACCGAGTGCGGCCGCAGGCGCCGTGAGGCCGCGTGCCTGTGCCGTTTCCAAACACTCCGCCACAATGCGGGTGATGTCGGTGAAGCCGATGCGCCGGGCGAGGAAGGCGCCCACCGCCACCTCATTGGCCGCGTTAAGCACGGCCGGCGCCATGCCGCCGGCGGCAAGAGCCTCGCGCGCCAGGCGCATGGCTGGAAATCGGTCCTCATCGGGCGCCTCGAAGCTCAAGGTCCCCAAGGCGACGAGATCGAGCCGCGCCGTCGGCGTCTCCATGCGGTATGGCCACGTCAGCGCCAGCGCGATGGGCGTGCGCATGTCGGGAGAGGCCAATTGCGCGATCACCGAGCCGTCGGTGAAGCTCACCAGACAATGCACCACCGACTGCGGATGCACGATGATGCCCAGCTGCTCGACCGTGACGGGGAAGAGATGATAGGCCTCGATCACCTCCAGGCCCTTGTTCATCATCGTCGCGGAATTGATGGTGATCTTCGCCCCCATGGACCAATTGGGGTGGCGCAAGGCCTGCTCGGGAGTGGCAGCGGCAAGCCGCCCCATATCCCAGGTCCGGAAAGGACCGCCCGAGGCTGTCAGCACGATGCGTTCGATGCTGCTCGTATCGGCACCGCTCATGGCCTGCAGCGCGGCGGAGTGCTCGCTGTCAACGGGAATAAGCTCGGTGCCGGCACGCTCGAGCGCAGACATGAACACCTCGCCGGCCGAGACCAGGCATTCCTTGTTGGCGAGAGCCAGCCGCCGCCCCTGCCGCGCGGCCTCGAAGGTGGGCTCGATGCCGGCCGCGCCCACGATCGCCGCCATGACGCAGTCGGCCGGTTCGGCCGCCGCTGCCACGACCGCTGCTTGGCCGGCGGCTATCTTGATGCCCGTCCCTGACAACAGCGCCTTGAGTTCTGCATAGTGGGCAACGTCACCGATGACGGCGAGCCGCGCGTGCGTCGCAATGGCAGCCTTGGCGAGCTCAGCGACATTGTTCTGGGCGGTGAGCGCCACGATCTCGAAAGCATCGGCATTGCGCGCCACGATGTCGAGCGTGCTCTTGCCGATCGAGCCCGTGGCTCCAAGAATGGTCAAGCTCTTGCGCGCACCGGCGAGCCCTCTTTGCGCAATTTCGGTTGGCGCCGGTGACGCGCACGCACGCACATCTCTGGGGTCATACGCCATCTAAACGCCGAACAAGAGTGCACGCGCCGGCGCGTGGGCGTCGACCACGAGTGCGAACAGCCCGGCAGCAACGGCCACGGCGACGATGCTGTCCATACGATCCATAAACCCTCCATGCCCCGGGATGAGCTCACTGGCATCCTTGAGCCCGAAAAGGCGCTTTAAGGCCGACTCCGCCAGATCACCCAGCTGCGCCACCAGGCTGAAGCTCAATCCCGTGAGCGCCAGCCACTCAGGCGAAGCATCCGGCGCGAATAGCGGCGCGATGAAGGCCGCCGCAGCGGTGCCGGCCGCAAGGGCGCCGATCAATCCGGCCCACGTCTTGTTCGGCGATACCTTTGGCCAAAGTCTTGGTCCTCCGATCAGGCGGCCGGCCGCGTATGCGCCAATATCGGAGCACCAGACGATGGCGAAGACAAGCAGCACGGCGGCAAACCCATAGGGCTCACTCGAGCGCAGCCACAAAAGCGAGATCGCCGGCAGCCCCACATAGAACACTCCGAGCGCCGACAGCCGCGCGCCGCGGCCGAAGACGAGCGGAATGAGTATAATCGCGGCCGTTACCAGCACCGCGGCGCCGAGGGCAGCATATCCAGCCGCGGCAAAACCGATCGCGGCCGCGACGGCGGTGGCGTGGATGAAGAAGGCAAGGTCGGCATTGGTGCCGCGCACCATATGCCCCCATTCCCAGCTTACGAACAGCGCAACAACCAGCACGAGAACGGCGAACGGCAAAGGACCAGCATAGGCCAATCCGAAGGCAACTGCTGCGAGTACTGCGCCTGAGAGAATGCGCAGCCTGAGGTTCTCCGACAGTGCCATGTGCCCGCGCCGATCCGTTTGCGTCGCTGCCATGTTGCCGGACATGGCAGCCCCCTCACGCCATCGAGCGCTTAGAGCTGCCGCCGAAGCGGCGCTCGCGCGCGCGGAAACGTGCAATAGCCTCCTCGAGCAGCTCGCGCCCGAACTCCGGCCAGCAAGCGTCGAGGAACACGAACTCGGTGTAGGCACACTGCCAGAGCAGGAAGTTCGACAGCCGCATCTCGCCGCTCGTGCGCACCAGAAGATCGGGATCGGGAATTCCTTGCGTGTCGAGCGCAGCCTCGAGCGCGTCGGCCGTGACGTCAGCTGGCGAAAGCTGCCCGGCGGCAACGGCCTCGGCGAGCCGGCGCGCGGCCCTGGCGATCTCGGCGCGTGAGCCGTAGTTGAATGCGATGACAAGCGTGAGCGCTTGGTTCTCGCGCGTCAGCTCGCACGCCTCGTCGATCAAGGCCAGGAGCTCGGGATCGACGTTGTCGCGCTCGCCAATCACGCGGATACGGACACCGGACTGGTGCAGCTCAGCGAGATCGCGGCGGATGAAGCGCTTCATCAACCCCATCAGGTCGTCGATCTCGTCGACCGGACGCGACCAGTTCTCGGAGGAGAAGCTGTAGATCGTGAGGTAAGGGATGCCGAGTTCGATGGCGGCGCGCACCGTGCGCCGCACGGCCTCCACGCCCCTGCGATGTCCGACCGAGCGCGGCAGCCCGCGCCTGTTCGCCCAGCGCCCATTGCCGTCCATGATGATGGCCACGTGTCGGGGTGCTGCCCCCTCGGCGTCGCCTCGTGCTGCGGTCTTTCCCTCGATATCCGTCACGGGTGGCAAAGCTTTCGATTACAGGCGCAAAAGTACCAGAATAGCGGCGCTCGCCGGCGCCATCCAGGGCTTACACCTTGTGGATCTCGCTTTCCTTGGCAGCAAGCGTCTCGTCAATCTCCTTAACGAGCTTGTCGGTGAGCTCTTGAACCTTGGCAGACGCCTTGTGGTGATCGTCCTGGCTCATTTTGGCATCTTTTTCCAGCTTCTTGAGAAGCTCCATACCGTCGCGGCGCACGTTGCGCACCGCCACGCGCGACTGCTCGGCATACTTGTGAGCGAGCTTGGCGAGCTCCTGGCGCCGCTCGGCCGTCAGCGTCGGAATGGGCAGCCTCAGGAGCGCGCCGTCCACGATCGGGTTGAGGCCGAGATTGGCCTCCCGGATCGCCTTGTCGACGGCGGAGACGTTGCCTTTGTCCCAGACCTGCACCGAGATGGTGCGCGGCTCAGGGACAGAAATGGTCGCAACCTGATTGAGCGGCATCTTGGAGCCGTAGACGCTCACCTGCACGGGATCGAGAAGATGGGTGCTCGCCCGACCGGTTCTCAGTCCAGACAGCTCGCGCTTCAGCGCATCCAGAGAGGCGCGCATGCGCTTCTCCAGCTCGTCGATGTCAAAGGGGCCGCTCAGCATTTCCTCTCCTCCGGCGCCTTAGGAAAAGCGCCTCGGCAATGATCTACAGGGGCCCCGGTGCGCATCTGCGTGCAACACACCGCGTCACGACGCGCACCCATGCGCGGCCCGCAGCCCGATCATTCTATGACGGTCGCCCGCCCCTCGCCTCGCAAAACCTTGAGCAGGCTGCCCGGGTCCCCAATTGAGAACACAATTACCGGAAGTCCGTTGTCGCGAGCAAGGGCGATTGCCGCCCCGTCCATGACCTTGAGATCCCGGGATAATACCTCAGCATAGGTGAGGCGGTCGAAACGCTTGGCATTGGGGTTCTTATGGGGGTCGGAGTCATAGACACCGTCGACCTGCGTCCCCTTGGCCACCGCCTGGCAGTCCATCTCGATGGCCCTGAGCGTTGCCGCCGTGTCCGTCGTAAAGAAGGGATTGCCGGTGCCTGCGGCGAAGATGACCACGTTTCCCCGCTCGATGTGGGTCAAGGCCTTGGGCCGCACGTAGCTTTCGCACACCGTCGGCATCGGGATGGCGGAGAGTACGCGCGCCGGCGTTTTCATCCGCTCGAGCGCATTTTGCAGTGCCAGCGCGTTCATCACGGTCGCGAGCATGCCCATGTAGTCGGCGGTGGCGCGGTCCATGCCCTTGGCGGCGCCTGCGAGCCCGCGGAAGATGTTGCCCCCGCCCACCACGACGGCGATCTCGTAGCCGCCAGCGACCGCCTCTGAGATGTCATGCGCCAGCCGGTCGACGACACCCACGTCGATGCCATAACCGTTGCTGCCCATCAGGGCCTCGCCCGACAGCTTCAAGAGCAAGCGCTTGTAGCCAAACTTGGCGCTGCCCGCCGCCTTGGGCGACGTCTTCCCTGCTGCCCCGCCTGACGTCATGGCCGCCGCCTCCTCGCTTGCCTTGCGCGCAGCGCCGGACGACCGGAGCCGGCCGGCCGTCCTACCTAGCGCATAGAGGCCGGATTCGCCTAGTGTCCCGAGTAATTCGCTCGTATGTGCCACGAACGACGGCGAATTTCTCGATCACCACGCTGGCACGGGATCGCTTGCGGCTTGCCTCTAGCCGCCCGCAGCTGCCGCGACCTCGGCGGCAAAGTCATCTTCTTTCTTCTCGATGCCCTCGCCCAGCGCGTAGCGCACGAAGCCGACGAGCTTAACGGGGCCGCCCACCTTGCCCTCCGCTTCCTTGAGCGCCTGCGTCACGCTCTTTCCGGGATCGTGGATGTAGGCCTGGTCGAGCAGGCAGTTCTCCTTGGCATAGCTCTTGAGACCGCTCGCAACGATCTTCTCGAGCACCTGCGGCGGCTTGCCCTTGTTCTTGTCGGCGAGAATCGCCGTCTCGCGCTCGAGCGTCTCGGCCGGCACGCCGGCGAGGTCGAGCGCCACGGGATTGGTGGCGGCGACGTGCATGGCGAGCATACGAGCTAGGCCGGCGAGCTCGTCGGCGTTCTTGCCCGTCGACTCGAGCGCCACCATGACGCCGATTTTGCCGAGGCCGGGTGCAGCCTGATTGTGCACGTAGGAGCCGACGACCCCCTCGGAGACCTCGAGCGTGGCCGTGCGGCGCACGGTCATGTTCTCGCCAATGGTCGCGATCATCTCCTTGACGTGCTCCTCGACCGTCGTCTTCTTGCCGGGAAACGTCATGGCGAGCAGCTTGGCGACGTCACCCTTCGCCTTGGCGGCGAGCGAGGCAATCTTCAGGACCATGTCCTGGAACTGCTCGTTGCGGGCGACGAAGTCGGTCTCGGAGTTGACCTCCACCACCGCGCCCGTCTTGCCTGAAACGTCAAGGCCGACAAGCCCTTCGGCGGCGACGCGGCCGGCTTTCTTGGCGGCCTTGGACAGGCCCTTCTTGCGCAGCCAGTCGATGGCGCTCTCGATGTCGCCCTTGGTCTCCGTGAGCGCCGCCTTGCAATCCATCATGCCGGCGCCGGTCTTCTCGCGCAGCTCCTTCACCAGGCTCGCGGAAATCGTCATAGGTCAGCTCTTCGGTTGGCGGGACAGCAAACTAGGCCCGCAGGTTAACAAGACGGTGATGGCCAAAGCCGCCGGCTCAGGCCGCCGTGGCCTCGACCAGCTTCTTGGCCTGACCGATCCACTCCTCCTTCTCGATCTGCCCCTTGAGCTTGAGCTGAAGATCAAGGGCCCCCATCTGGTCAGCGTCGAGATCGGCGATCTGCCAGTAGTGGAACACGCCCGCATCGTTGAGGCGCTGCTCGATCTTGGGCGTGATACCGGTGATTCGCTTGAGATCGTCGGGCTCGCCGCGCGGCGCTTCGATGCCGCGGAAGACGCCGGCCTTGACGACCTCGGCCGCTACGGGAAGGACCTCGGTGGGCGGCGCCTCGGCCGCACCCACGTCGACGCCCGCCGTGGACTGGCTGCGCTCCAGCCCATCGAGCGCGGCGCGCGCGATGAGATCGCAGTAGAGCGTGATGGCACGGCCCGCGTCGTCATTACCCGGAACCGGAAAGTCGATGCCGTCCGGGTCGCAGTTGGTATCGACGACGGCGACGATCGGGATGTGGAGCTTCTTCGCCTCCTTGATGGCGATGCTCTCCTTGTTGGTGTCGATCACGAACAACAGATCGGGCGTTCCGCCCATGTCCTTGATGCCGCCAAGAGCCTGATTGAGCTTCTCGCGCTCGCGCGTGAGGTTCAAAATCTCTTTCTTGGTGCGACCTTGCGGATCGGCGAGGATATCGTCGAGCTGGCGCAGGCGGCGGATCGACTGGGAGATGGTCTTCCAGTTGGTCAGCGTGCCGCCGAGCCAGCGATGATTGATGAAATACTGCGCCGAACGCTTGGCCGACTCCGCGATGGCGTCGGAGGCCTGCCGCTTGGTGGCAACAAACAGCACGCGGCCGCCGCCGGCGACCGTGTCGGAGATCTTGACCAGCGCCTGATGCAGCATCGGCGTCGTCTGCGTCAGATCGATGATGTGGATGTTGTTGCGGGCGCCGTAGATGAAGGGCGCCATCTTGGGGTTCCAGCGGTGTGACTGGTGACCGAAGTGCACGCCAGCTTCCAATAGCTGACGCATGTTGAACGCGGGAAGCGTCATGGGTCGTCCTTTTCCGGTTGGTCCTCCGCGAACCCTTAAGAAGAGCACTCCCTTGGTAAGGGAGTGGTCCACCGGAGCGATCGACGGGGCTTTCAATCCGCCAAGCGCTAAGGTCCGCGTGTGAGATGGGTGGGCTTATAGAGTGTTGACCCCAAGTTGACAAGCCTGCGTCCCCCGGCCTTGGTCGGGCTAGACTAGGACCTCAAAGGAAGCCCTATGGACGCCAAGGAAATCCCCGTCCGCGCCCTGCAGCTGGGCGAGCGCATCGACGTCAAGGGGCTGGAGCGCGAGGACGCCTTCTCCAGCGCCCCGCTCGCTTTCCGCACCAATGGCGACGGCATGGCGGTGCTGTTCAAGTCGGGCTCCGCCGTCTTCATCAACATGACGCCGGTGGTCGAGGAGGAGCTGGTGCGTGGCCTCAGCACCCGCATCCACGCCCCGCTCGACGAGCGCGAGACGGAGACGGTGCGGCTGGTGGTAAAGCCCACCGAGGACGAGCTTCTCTCCACCTCTGGCGCGCTGCAGATCAAGGCCGCCGACACCACCAGGCTGTTGCTCGTCGCCGAAGCGCTGGCCATGAGCGTGGCGCTCGCCTACGACGAGCGGCGCATCGCCGTCGCCTTCGAGCGCATCGACGCCGTCGCCCAAACGCTGAAGGAAGGCCACCTGCCGCGCAGCCCGCAGCAGACGCTGCTCGAGCAGATCGGCCAGGCCCTGATCCTGCAGCAGCGGCTCGCCGGCCGCGTCGACCTCGATGAGAAGCCCGACGTGCTGTGGGACCACCCCGAGCTCGAGCGCTTCTGGGCCCGCCTCGTCGACGAGTACGATCTGCCCCAGCGCGGGCGCGCGATTGCGCGCAAGCTCGAGGTGATCCGCGGGACGGCCGACACTATCGCCGACCTGATGGCGACGCGCACGAGCCACCGGCTCGAGTGGTACATCATCGCGCTGATTGCGCTCGAGATCGGCTTGAGCCTCTACAACATCTTCTCGAAGTAGCGACGCGCGCCGTTCCACCTCTGTCATCGCGTTCGCGGAGATTTGTGTGGGTCAGCTCTGCAGCGGGATGACGGGCAGGGACGTGCAGCCACCGGCACAACAACAGGTGTCATCCTCGGGCTTGTCCCGAGGACCCACGCTTCAACGAGTTCTGATCGGGGTCACGGCGAAGCGGTGCTTCGCACGGCCTTGCCGCCGAGATGACCATGAGCACGCGCAAAAGGCGCTAGCGCGCAAGCGAGGCGCGCTGTCCGCCCTGCACGTCGGCGCGCTTGGGATTGGGCAGCGGCAGCGCCACCGGCTCATGGGCACTGACTGCCGTCTCCGAAGGCAGACAGCGGCCGAAACGCGAAATCGTGTCCTCCGACACGATGGCGATCACCGCGTGACGGCCCTTGGTCCAGTCCTGCAGCTCGGCAACGCGCGCCTCGGGCAGCGCCACGCAGCCCGCCGTGCCGACGCCCTCGCCGCCCCAGACGTGCAGGAAGATGCACGAACCGGCCTTGGCATGAGCGCGCGGCGCGTAATCGATGACGATGCCGCGCTTGTAGAGGGGGAAGGCCGCCATGGCCTCACCCCCGGTCATCTCGCCGGCCGTGGCTTTCGTCACGATCCGCCCATAGTGCGAAGACCGCGTATCGTGGACGCAGAAGTGGGCCCCGGGGACGAGCTGCAGGTAGCCGGGGCGATTGCTCTTGTCGAACCCGAAGGGCGAGCCCAGGCGATAGAGGCCGGCCGGTGTGCGCTTGTCGCCCTCGTGCTTGATCGCCTCGCCGCGCTTGGCATACGAGACATAAGGATGCCCCCAGGCGATGCCGCCGGCACCGACGACGGCCGGCTCGGGCGTGCTCTCCGCCATCCACGACGCCGCCGGCGACCTGCGCGCGAAGGTGCGCATCGTCGCCTTCGTCGTATCCATGGTGGGGACGGTGACGATGATCAGCCGCGTCGCGCGATGAATGACGCGCGGACAGTAGGTCACCGTGCTTGCCTTGTTGGCGCTCACCTTTGCGCTGACCTTGGCGCTTGCGGGCAACGCGATGAGAAGCGCGATGAGCGCCGCGATCACGGAGATGGAGATCGAAGAAGCGTATCGCATTTTACGCAATTCACACGCAACCTTACACGCGTGAAGCCTACGTCAGATCTCTAAAACTTCCACTACTCCGGGGCTCGTCGAGAGAATGCCGGCACGCGCGGGTGAGACGTCGTAGCGGCCGGGGATAACGAGCTCGATCTCGCGACCCCGGTCGTCCAGGGCCAGCAGCAGTCGAATCTCACCTTTGCCTCCGTGCTTCAGGTGAGATTTCAGCGTCGCAACATGCTTGGCGCTCGCCTGGCGATAATCGAGCACGACCTTCAAGCCGCGCTGCACGCCGGCCGCAGCTTGGTCCAGTCCCTGCAAGCTTTCCACGCGCATCTTGACCGTATCTCCATCGCGCTCGGCCGAGACCGACAGCAGCACGGGCGTGCCGGGCTCCAGCAGATCGCGGCAGGCGCTCAGCGTGTCGGAGAAGATCACGGCCTCGAACTGGCCGGTGGTGTCGGAGAACATGGCGAAGGCGAATTTATTGCCGCGCTGCGACTTGCGCTCACGTGCCGAGATGACGATGCCGGCGAGCTGGCCCGCCGTAGCGCCCCGCTCGGTCAGGGCCTCGAACTCGGCGAAGCTCTTGACGCCGAGCTTCTGCAGAACGCGCTCGTAACTGTCGAGCGGGTGGCCCGAGAGATAAAAGCCGACCGCATCGAACTCGTGCGACAGCCGCTCCATGGGCGTCCAGGCTTGCGTTGCGCGCAGGTCGAGCTGCGGTGCGGCTGCGCCCAGGCCGAAAAGATCGTCGGTTCCCGAGGCATTATTCGCCTCACGCCGCTGCGCCAGGGCGAGAATTCCCTCCACGTTGGCGTGCACCAGCGCACGATTGGCTTCGAGCGCATCGAAGGCGCCGGCCGCCGCCAGCGTCTCGATCCCGCGCTTGTTCAAGGCCTTGGGATTGAGGCGGGAGGCGAAGTCGGCAACGCTGGCGTAGAGCCCCTGCGCTTCGCGCTCGGTGACGATCGTCGCCACGGCGGCGGCACCGATGTTCTTCAAGGCGGCGAGCGAATAGCGGATCGCGCCGAGCGTCTCCGGGTCGCGCGACGGCTCAGCGAGGAAATCGACCTCGGAGGCATTCACGCACGGCGGCTTCACCTCGATGCCGCTCTTCCTCGCCTCCGCGGCGAATTGCGCCAACTTGTCGGTGTTGCCCATGTCGAGCGTCATGGAGGCGGCAAGAAACTCCTCGCGGTAGTTCGCCTTCATGTAGGCGGTGTGATAGCTGACGAGCGCATAGGCCGCGGCGTGGCTCTTGTTGAAGCCGTAGCCGGCAAACTTGTTGACCAGCTCGAAGATGTACTTGGCGTCCGCCTTCTTGACGCCGCGCTCCACCGCCCCCTCGACGAAGCGTGCCTCGTGGCGGGCCATCTCGGCCCGGTCCTTCTTGCCCATGGCACGGCGCAGCATGTCGGCCTGGCCGAGCGTGTAGCCGCCCATCACCTGCGCGATTTGGATCACCTGCTCCTGGTAGATGATGACGCCGTAGGTCTCCTTGAGGATTCCCTCGAGCATCGGATGCAGGCAGTCGACCGGCTCCTCGCCGTGCTTGCGGTTGATGTAGGTTGGGATGTTGTCCATGGGGCCGGGGCGGTAGAGCGCCACCATGGCGATGATGTCCTCGAAGCGGTCGGGTCTGAGCCGCTTCAGGCTCTCGCGCATGCCCGTGCTTTCCAGCTGGAACACGCCGACGGTGTCGGCTCTGGCGAGAAGCTCGAAGGACTTTCGGTCATCCAGCGGCAAGGCCGCGAGATCGACGTCGATGCTCCGCCCGCGCTTGACGAGATCGACGGCTTTCTTCAACACCGTCAGCGTCTTCAGGCCGAGGAAGTCGAACTTCACGAGCCCCGCCGCCTCGACCATCTTCCAGTTGTACTGGGTCACCGGCGTGTTCGACTTGGGGTCGCGCGTCAGCGGGACCAGCTCTTCCAGCGGCCGGTCGGCGATCACCATGCCGGCGGCGTGGGTCGAGGCGTGGCGGTAGAGGCCTTCGAGCTTCTGGGCGATCTCCAGCAGGCGTGCCACCAGCGGCTCGGAGGCCTGCGCCTCCTGCAGCTTGGGCTCGCCGGCGATGGCCTCGGCCAGCGTCACCGGGTTTGCCGGATTGTTGGGGACGAGCTTGCACAGCCGGTCGACCTGGCCGTAGGGCATCTGCAAAACGCGGCCGACGTCGCGCAGCACGGCGCGCGCCTGCAGCTTGCCGTGGGTGATGATCTGCGCCACGCGATCCGCGCCGTACTTGCCTTGCACGTAGCGGATCACCTCGTCGCGGCGATCCTGGCAGAAGTCGATGTCGAAGTCGGGCATCGACACGCGTTCAGGATTGAGGAAGCGCTCAAACAGCAGACCGAAGCGCAAGGGGTCGAGATCGGTGATGGTGAGCGACCAGGCGACGACGGAGCCGGCACCCGAGCCGCGCCCCGGCCCCACCGGAATGCGCTGCTGCTTTGCCCACTTGATGAAGTCGGCGACGATCAGGAAGTAGCCGGGAAACTTCATGCGGGCGATGACGTCGAGCTCGTAGGCGAGCCTCTTTTCGTAGTCGGCGACGCTGAAGCCCGGCGCCGGCTGGTTGGCGGCGAGCCGATCTTTGAGCCCCTGCTCGGCCTGGCGCTTGAGCTCGGCCGCCTCGAGCCGCGACTGCTCGGTCTCGCTTGTAGCGTCGTCGCCGGCGACAAAGCGGGGCAGGATCGGCTTGCGGCCCCTGGGGCGGAAGGCGCAGCGCCGCGCGATCTCGATGGTTGAGGCGAGCGCCTCGGGCAGATCGGCGAAGAGTTGCGCCATCTCGTCGGCGCTCTTGAAGTAGTGCTCGCGCGTCACGCGGCGGCGGTCGTCCTCCACGACGTAGCGGCCTTCGGCGATGCAGAGCAGCGCATCGTGGGCCTCGTAGTCGTCGGGGGCGGCGAAATAGGCCTCGTTGCTGGCGACGATCGGCAGCTCGTGAGCGTAGGCGAGCTCCAATAGCTGCGGCTCGACGTCGTGCTCCGACTTGAGGCCGTGGCGCTGGATCTCAACGTAGAGCCGGTCGCCGAATGCGGCCTTGAGGCGCTCTAGGCGCGCCTGGGCGAGATCGTGCTGGCCTTCGCGCAGCGCGTGGTCGATGGGGCCATCGGGCCCGCCGGTGAGCGCGATAAGCCCGTCGGCGTGGGCTTGAAGCGCCTCTAGCGTGGTGTGCGCCGCCTGTACGTCGGCTGCCTCAAGGTGGGCGCGGCTCACGAGCTTCATCAGATTGGCGTAGCCCGCCTCGTTCATGGCCAGGAGCGCAATCGCGCCGTCGCCCGCCTTGCGTAAAGGCGTGGCCGCCCGCTCCAAGGGGTCGGGCTTGCGCTCGCCGAAATCGAGGTTGAGCGACACGCCGATGATCGGCTGGATGCCGGCGTCGGCGACCTTGTCGGAAAATTCAAGGGCGCCGAAGAGGTTATTGGTGTCGGTGAGCCCCAGCGCCGGAAACCCCTGCGCGGCAGCGAGCTTGGCGAGCCTTGGGATCGGCAGCGCACCTTCGAGCAGCGAATAGGCCGAGTGCACTTTCAAGTGCACGAAGCGCGCGGGCGCAGGCGAAACCGCGCCGCCGGCGGAGAGTGATCGAACTCGGAATGGTCATGGGGCTTTTTAGACCACGCGGCCGCGCCGCCCAAGCGCGTCACCGCCCCAGCCCCCCGGGAAAGAGCCCGCCTCCCGAGGCGCTCAGCGCGCGCCGCCGCGGCCGACCTCGATCAGGATCCCCTCATCCAGCCGCAACACGCGGTCCATGCGCCGCGCCAGATCCATGTTGTGCGTGGCGATGAGGGCGGCGACGCCGGTCGTGTGGATGAGGTGAATGAGCGACTCGAACACGTGGTCGGAGGTGTGCGGGTCGAGGTTGCCGGTCGGCTCATCGGCGAGGATCAGCTTGGGACTGTTCGCCAGCGCGCGGGCGATTGCGGTGCGCTGCTGCTCGCCGCCCGACAGCTCGGCGGGGCGGTGATCAACGCGCTCGGCGAGCCCGAGCGCGGTGAGGAGCTGGCGTGCGTGCGCCGCCGCCCGCCGCCGCCCGTGGCCCAGAATCATCTGAGGGATCATCACGTTCTCCAAGGCGGAGAACTCGGGCAGCAGCTGGTGGAACTGGTAGACGAAGCCCATCTCCATGCGGCGCACCCGCGTGCGCTCATTGTCGCCCATGCCGGAGCAGTCGCGCCCGTTGACGATCACGTGCCCACTGTCGGGCGTCTCCAGCAGGCCGGCGATGTGCAAAAGCGTCGACTTGCCCGCGCCCGAGGGTCCGACCAGGGCGACCGCCTCGCCCGGATGGATGTCGATCGAGGCCCCGACGAGAACCTCGATACAGCGCGAGCCCTGGCGGTAGGTGCGCACGAGCTGGTCGAGCCGAAGCACGCTCTGCACGGCTGGCTCTTTAACGTCTCTGAGCCCATTGGCCAAGGCGGTCATGCCATCGCTCACTCGTATCGCAAGGCTTCGACGGGATCGAGCGTCGAGGCCCGCCAGGAGGGATAGAGCGTCGCCAGCACCGACAGCACCAGCGCCATTCCGACGATCGTAACCGTCTCGCGCATATCCATGTCGGCGGGAAGACGCGTCAGGTAATAGACGTTGGGATCGAAAATCGTGGTGCTCGTCATCCACGCGATCAGCTCTCGGATCAATTCGATGTTGAGGCAGAACACGATGCCGAGAACGAGACCGGCGAGCGTGCCGGTGACGCCGATCGAGGCGCCGGTGATGAGAAAGACGCGCATGATCGCCCCGCGCGAGGCCCCCATGGTCCGCAGGATGGCCACGTCGCGGCCCTTGTCCTTCACCAGCATCATGAGGCCGGAAATGATGTTGAGCGCGGCGACGAGCACGATCAGGGACAGGATGATGAACATCACGTTGCGCTCCACCTCGAGCACGGTGAAATACGTCTCGTTGCGCTGCCGCCAGTCGGAAACGTGCACGCTGGGGCCGGCGGCGCGTTTGATCGCCTGCATGTAGTCGTCGACGCGCGACGGGTTGGCGATGACCACCTCGATCGCGTCGACCTCGGGCCCGCGCGAGAAGTAGCGCTGCGCCTCCTGCAGCGGCATGAAGATCATGGTGCGGTCGTACTCGGCCATGCCCATCTCGAACAGCGCCGTCACCCGATAGGGCTTGCTGCGCGGCGCCACGCCAAAGGGCGTCTGCGCCCCGCGCGGCGATATGAGGGTGATGGTGTCGCCGACGTTGACGCGCAGCTGGTTGGCCAGCCGCGTGCCGATGGCGATGCCTCTCTTGGCGCCGAACCCGTCGAGCGTGCCGTAACGGATGTTCTTGGCAACCAGCGGCAGCGAGCGCATGCCGCTGTCGGTCATGCCGCGCACGATCGCGCCGGTCCCTTGCGCGGGAGAGGAGACCAGGACCTGGCCTTCGATCAGCGGCATTGCCGCCTTGACGCCCGGCACGCGGGCGACGCGCTTGGCGATCTCGTCATAGTCGTCGAAGGAGCCGCCGATCTTGTTGATGATGACGTGGCCGTTGAGGCCGAGAATCTTGGCGAAGAGCTCGTTGCGGAAGCCGTTCATCACCGCCATGACGATGATGAGGGTGGCCACGCCGAGCAAAATGCCGGTGAACGAGAATCCGGCGATGACGGAGATGAAGCCTTCCTTGCGGCGCGCGCGCAGGTAGCGCAGCGCCAGCATCCATTCGAAGGACGCGAACGGTCTGGTGTTGGCGATGGCCGCTGTCATTCCCGCGAACCCCCCTTCGCTTCTTTTGGCCGGGCCAGCAGAGCTACCCCCGCAATCAGGCCAGATTGCGTTGCGGCAGGGAGGGCCCGTCCGGCCCCTCGCCGACGCCGCGCAGGCCTTGCATGCTCCCGCCCTGGTGTCCCGATCGCGATCGATAAGGACACTAGCAGGCCTGAAATTCTAGTGTGATTCAGACCGAGAAACTCGCTAACAGCCATCCCCCGAACCGGGGCCAACTCTTTCGATCATCACACTAATAAGCGCGCCCGATCAGCACAAACTCCCGTGCCCGATCCCCAGTAAACACACAGGCCCCCTCGGCCGGCTTTTGCTTGAGCGGCGCGTTGCGGATCGTGAGCTTAAGGGCCTTTAACCGCTCCGCAATCGCCTCCAGCTTGGCGCCTTCGGGCTTCGACCAGGCGACCTGTACCCAGCCCTTGAAGGCGCCGGCCTCGTCCTCGGATTCGGCCGCGCCGAAGTACTCGGCTAGCTCATCGAATGTCTTGATGCCGGAGAGGATGTTGCCATCGAGGCGTGCCTTCGCTTCGGCAAAGAGCTGCGCCTGAATGTCATCGAGAAGCGCCTGCGCCCCGGCCACGAACTCCGCGCGCGGACAGGTATGCGAGGCAACCTTGTCGCCGTCGCGCAGCGCATCGCGGCGCATGTAGGTGACGTTTCCGCCGGCCGCGTCGCGCCCGCCGATCTCGACGATCACCGGCGCGCCGCGGCGCACCCAGTTCCAGCGCTTCTCGGCCGACTTCACCTGCTTGAGGTCGACGAGCACGCGGATGCCGGCGGCCTTCAATTCCGTCTCGAGCGAAGCACAGTAGGCGAGCAGCTCCTTGTCCTCGGGCTTGTCGCGCAGCATGGGCACAATGACGATCTGGCGCGGCGCGACCTTCGGCGGCAGCCTCAGCCCGTCGTCATCGCCGTGCGTCATGATCACGCCGCCGATGAGGCGGGTCGAAACGCCCCAGCTCGTCGTATGGCAGTAGGCGAGCTGGCCCTCCTGGTTCTGGAACTGTATGTTCTGGGCCTCGGCGAAGTGGGTGCCGAGATAATGCGAGGTGCCGGCCTGCAGCGCCTTGCCGTCCTGCATCATCGCCTCGATCGAATAGGTGTTGTCGGCGCCGGGGAAGCGCTCGTTGGCGGGCTTCTCGCCGGCGATGACGGGCATGGCCAGCACCCCTTCGGCGAACTCGCGATAGACCTCCAGCATCTTCATCGTCTCGGCCATGGCATCGTCGCGGTCGGCGTGCGCGGTGTGCCCCTCCTGCCAGAGGAATTCGGCGGTGCGCAGGAAGAGGCGCGGGCGCATCTCCCAGCGCACGACGTTGGCCCACTGGTTGATGAGCAGCGGCAGGTCGCGATAGCTCTTGATCCAACGCTGGAAGGCATCGCCGATGATCGTCTCCGACGTCGGCCGCACGATCAGCGGCTCCTCGAGCTTGGCCGCGGGATCGACCACCAGCCTGCCGCCTTCGTTCTTCAAGCGGTGGTGGGTGACGACCGCCATCTCCTTGGCGAAGCCTTCGACGTGCTCGGCCTCCTTGGCGATGAAGCTCATCGGGATGAAGAGCGGGAAGTAGCAGTTGTCGTGGCCCGTTTCCTTGATGCGGGCATCGAGCTCGGCCTGAATGCGCTCCCAGACACCCCAGCCCCAGGGCTTGATGATCATGCAGCCGCGCACGGGGCTGGTCTCGGCCATATCGCCGTCGCTGACGGCGGCTTGATACCACTCCGGGAAATTCTGCTCCCGCGTGACGCTCAGCGCGCGCTTGCTCATTGGCCGGCCCCCAACCTCATCGGGCCCGAAATCGATCGGGCTTGCTCTGGCCTATCCCGCAGCACCGTCAGGAAATAGCGGGAAAGGTGCATGGGGGCCGATCCTTGGACAGGCTTGAGACAGGCTTGCTCGGTTGTGCCGGGGCGCGTGTTCGCGTGCCAAAGCGCGAGCCTATTTTTTGGGCTGGTAGCGTTAATCTGGCCGGGAGGCAATCCCGAGCACCGAACATGGCGCGCGCCTATCCCAGAAAAAACGCGTAGCGATGACGTCCTGCACGCAAAGGAGGCAAAATCGGAGGCGGTCGATGCTCCGCCCACGGTCGAGCGCAACGGGTTGCGTGGCGTCATATTTTTTTTGCTAAAGCCCACATGCCCCGTGACAGAAGGCCGCGTGTCAGCTAAAGGTACGCGCCATGAGGGTGGGTCAAAGCCGCACACAGAAGCGGCGGGCAGCCCGAGTTTAGGGAGAATACTGGCGCCTCTCACTACCCAACGGGGTAGCGGTGCAGGTGCCGACGTGTCGAGCGTGCCGCGCCCAATTCATCGCAGCTAAGCTCCACAAACAACCGCAGGCGGCGCGCGAGAGCAAGGTTCTATGGACCTTGCTCTTCGCGTTTTTGATCCACGCTACTCATGGAAACGGAATCATGTCCGGCGTGATCAGCTTGTAGGAGATGATCGTATAGACGATGGCGAAGATGACCGTCGACACGATCGTATTGATCAGGAACACCCGCAGCATGCGCTGCTTGGCGGGCGCGCTCGCCGGCGTTCCGGGGACGACGCTGCCCGCCTCGTCCTGAGTGTGCACGCCGAACGGCAGCACCGCGAACAAGACGATCCACCAGATGAAGACGTAGATCGCAAGCACCAGCACCCAGTCCATCTGCTCTCCTCGCGGCCCGTCAGGCCTGCTCCAACTCGACGAGCGTGCCGCAGAAATCCTTCGGGTGCAGGAACAGCACCGGCTTGCCGTGCGCGCCGACTTTCGGCGTTCCGTCACCCAGCACGCGGGCGCCTTGCGCCTTCAAGCGATCGCGCGCGGCCAAGATGTCGTCAACCTCGTAGCAGACGTGGTGGATGCCGCCTTCGGGGCTGCGCTCCAGAAACTTCGCGATCGGCGAGCCTTCGCCCAAGGGCTCCAACAGCTCGATCTTGGTATTGGGCAGCGTGATGAACACCACCGTCACGCCGTGCTCGGGCTGCGGCAGGGGGTCGGTTACGGTCGCGCCCAGCGCGTCGCGATAAACGGCAGTTGCAGCGGCGAGGTCGTTCACCGCAATGGCCACATGATTGAGACGTCCGATCATCCCAGTCCCGTTCTCTTCGAAATCCGGAGGCTCAGCCCCTACTATCGATCACGTTCACGAGCACCTTGCAAATCGGCTTCTTGCCCCAAACCGCGTTGACGGCGGCGCGCACGGCGCGACGGATCGCCTCGGAAACGAGATCGGGCGCCTTGCGGCCCTTGCCCGGGATGCTCTTCAGCGTCCCCGCCACGGCATCGAGCACCACGTCGAGCATCGCCTCCCCGTCGGCCGTCGTGGCCGGCACGCCGTCGAGCACGGCCAGCGGCTCACTCAGCACCTCGCCGCGCCGCGAGAGGCACACGGTTACGAATACGATGCCGACGGCGGCAAGCTTGCGGCGTGCGCGCACCGGCCCGTCGGCCTCCGGCACCAGCAGCCGCCCGTCGCGAAAGAGCCGTCCTACCGGCGCATCGTCGATGACCGCGGGATCCGGCGCGAGCCGAAGCATCTCGCCGTTGAGCACGGGAAGCACGACCTTCACCCCCAGCTCGCGCGCAAGCTCGCCCTGCGCCTTCAAGTGGCGCGCTTCCCCGTGCATCGGCACGACCACCTGCGGGCGGATCCAGCCGTACATGCGGCGCAGCTCGTCACGGCGCGGATGGCCGGAGACGTGCACCAACGCGTCGGCGTCGGTCAGCAGATCGCAGCCGATGTGCGACAGGTTGTTCTCGATGCGCCCCACCGCCTTCTCGTTGCCGGGGATGGTGCGCGAGGAAAAGATGACGAGGTCGCCCTTTGCGAGCGAGATCTCCGGGTGCTCCTCCTCGGCGATACGCGCAAGTGCCGCGCGCGATTCTCCCTGGCTGCCGGTGCACAGGAGGACGACCTCGCCGCGCTCCAGATAGCCGAACTGGTCCTGGTCGTGGTGCTTGAAATCCTTGCGGCAGGTAGCCGGTCTCGCGCGCGACCTCGATCACGCGATGGAGCGCGCGCCCGGCGACGACGAGGTGGCGATTGGCGGCACGGGCGGCCTCCCCCACCGCCTTGATGCGCGCCACGTTCGAGGAGAACGTGGTGACCGCCACGCGGCCCTTGGCGGCCTTGACGATCTCTGTGAGCGACTTGGCCACGTCGCGCTCCGAAGGCGAGTTTCCCTCACGGAAGGCGTTGGTGGAGTCGATGACGAGCGCATGCACCCCTTCGTCCCCGAGCCGGGCGAGCCGCTCCTCGTCGAGGGGCTTCCCGATCACCGGGGTGGCGTCGAGCTTCCAGTCGCCGGTGTGGAACACGGTGCCGAGCGGCGTGCGGAGCGCCA
Organism: uncultured Alphaproteobacteria bacterium; assembly: GCA_963782555.1. Classification (GTDB taxonomy): domain Bacteria; phylum Pseudomonadota; class Alphaproteobacteria; order Rhizobiales; family Hyphomicrobiaceae; genus Hyphomicrobium_A. The sequence goes on from CAWAKB010000004.1 coordinate 43,853, forward strand.
GCGCGCTCATCTCCGGGATCGAGTGTGCGAGCGTGACGAGCTCAACGTCGAACGGCCCGGCCTTGAAGCGGCCGTCGAGCGGAACAACGGTGATGGGGAGATCGAGGTCGCCGCCATACTCGGCGAGCTTGGCGCGCAGCATCCCTGCGGTAAACGGCGTGGCATAGATCGGCGCTCGAAGCCGCGGCCACAGCTCGATCACCGCGCCGACGTGGTCCTCGTGTGCGTGCGTTATCACGAGGCCCGCAAGGTCGTTGCGATTCTCCTCGATGAAGCGCACGTCCGGCAAGATCACGTCGATGCCGGGATCGAACTCGCCTTCCGGAAACGTGATGCCGCAATCGACCATCAGCCATTGCCGCCGATCCGCAGGGCCGTAGCCATAGAGATAGGCATTCATGCCGATCTCACCGAGCCCGCCGAGCGCCACGAAGACAAGCTCGTCGCCGCCCTTACCCCGGCTCCCACCGCGTGCTTCCCGGCTCATCGGCTGTCGCCGTCCTTCCGGCTTTCGCTGTCGGCGCGCTCACGCTGGAGCGTCACGTCGCCATAGGTGAAACGCCGCTGGGCGCCGTCGTCAGTTGCAATCAAGAGGGCCCCATCGTCGTCGAGACCGGCAAAGCGCCCCTCGACGGGACCCTCCGCAGCCTGCACGGTGAGACGCTCGCCGATGGCGCCCGCGCGTTCGAGCCAGCTCGCGCGGATTGCAGCGAACCCTTCACCTTCGTTCCATGTCTTCAGCCAGGCGTCCATTGTCTGGGCCAGGAAGCACAACGCCTCGCGCGGCGAAAGGGGCAAGCCGTGCGCCGCCAGAAATGTCGCGTCGGACTCAAGGCCCGGCGGGGCGGAAGCGAGGTTAAGGCCGACGCCGATTACGGCGATGCGCGCTGCGCCCCGGGCGCTGCTCTCGACCAGGACGCCGCCCGCCTTGCCGGGACCGACCAGGATGTCGTTGGGCCATTTGAGACGCAGGTCGGAGCGGAGCTGCCCCGCCCTGCGGATCGCGTCGATCGCCGCCACGCCAGCCACAAGCGAGAGCTGCCCGGCCCTGGCCGGGGGGCAGCCGGTCTCGATCAGCAGGCTCGCAAAGAGGTTGCCGGGGCTCGAGACCCACGCGCGCCCGGACCGCCCGCGCCCCATCGTCTGCCGGTCGGCCAGCACCCAAAGCGGTCCGCGCTCGCCGGCAAGCGCCAGGCGCATGGCCTCTGCGTTGGTGGAATCGGCCTCGGGGAGATGGATCAAACGGTGGGGTACGGGAAGGTCGTCAGTCGAAGCGATCATTGGCCAGGAGGTGCATGCAGCGCGCGCGCCGCGGTAAGGGCTGCATCGACGAGCGGCGCCGGCAGGAGAACGAACAGCAGCACGAAGAGCCCGGAGATCGTCATGACGAAGCCGGCGCCGCGCTCGACGGGCAGGAAGGGGGCCCGAGCTTCATCGAAGAACATGATCTTGACGACCCTCAGGTAATAGTAGGCGGCAATCACGCTCGCCAGGACACCGATAACGGCAAGTGCGTAGAAGTGCGCCTTGATCGCCGCCGAGAACACGTAAAGCTTGGCGAAGAAGCCCGCAAGGGGCGGAACACCCGCCATCGAGAACAGGATCATTGCCAGCACGAAGGCCATGGGCAGATTGGTCTTCGCAAGCCCCGACAGCGCATCGATTTCCTCGACGAGCCCGTCCCTGACGCGCATGGAGAGGATGCAGGCGAAGGCCCCGACCGTCATGAAGAGATAGATGGCGAGATAGACCAGCACCGCCTGCGTGCCCGCCTCGCTGTCGGTGGCAACGCCGATCAACGCGTAGCCCACGTGGCCGATGGAGGAATAGGCCATCAGTCGTTTGATGTTGGTCTGGCCGATCGCAGCAAAGGCGCCGAGCAGCATGGAGGCGATGCTCAGGAAGACGACGATCTGCTGCCACTGGATGGCGATGCCCGGAAAGGCCGTGAGCAGCACGCGGATCAGCAGCGCCATGGCGGCAAGCTTCGGGGCGGCGGCAAAAAAGGCGGTGACCGGCGTCGGCGCGCCCTCATAAACGTCGGGCGTCCACATGTGGAAGGGTACGGCAGCGATCTTGAAGGCAATGCCGACGAGCAGGAACACGAGCCCGATGGTGAGGCCGATCGTCTGCGCCAGCGGCTGGCCGGTTGCCGCGCCGGCGATCACGGAAAAGTCGATCGAGCCGGTGAAGCCGTAGATCAGCGAGCAGCCATAGAGCAGCATGCCCGACGACAGCGATCCCAGCACGAAATATTTGAGGCCGGCCTCGCTGGAGCGAACGGAGTCGCGCCGGATGGCGGCGACGACGTAGAGCGCCAAGCTCTGCAGCTCGATGCTGAGGAAGAGCGCGATAAGGTCGCCGGCCGACACCATGAGCATCATGCCGAGCACGGCCAAGAGCAGCAGCACGGTGTACTCGTAGCTCAGCAGCGCCAGGCGGGAGAGATTGCCGACCGACATGATGAGCACGAGGGCCGAGCCTGCCAGCACCAAGAGCTTCATGAAACGCGCAAAGTCGTCGGCGATGAAGGCGCCATCGAACAGCACGGCGCGCTCGGCGGGGGCGACGGCGACGAAACCGGCCGCCAGCAGCAGCACGCCGACGGCGAAAACGTTGGCGGCGACGTCGCGTCCAGGCACCGCGCGGCCGAAGGCGCCGAGCATCAGCAGCACCATGGCGCCCACGGCGACGATGATCTCGGGCAGGGCCGGTGCAAAGTTGTTCAACACTTGCATGACGATGCGGCTCCTGGGCTCACGGGGCGACGGCTGCGGGCGGCGGCCGGACGGAGGCCTCGTAGGCGGAAACGAACTTCTTCACGGAGACGGCCGCAACGTCGAACACGGGCGCGGGATACACGCCGAGCAGGATCGTCAGCACGATCAGCGGGGCCATGATCCCGATCTCGCGGTAGCTCAGATCCTTGATCGTCTTGAGCGCGGGCTTTACCAGCTCGCCGAAGATGACGCGCCGGTAGACCCACAGCGCATAGACGGCGGACCAGATCACGCCTGAGGTGGCAAACAGCGCCAACCAGGTGTTGACCTTGAACGCTGCCAGAAGCGTCAGGAACTCGCCGATGAAGCCCGATGTGCCCGGCAGCCCCACGTTGGCCATGGTGAAGACCATGAAGAACGCCGCGTAGATCGGCATGCGGTTCACAAGGCCGCCGAACACCGAAATCTCATGCGTGTGCATGCGGTCATAAAGCACGCCCACGCAGAGGAACAGGCCGGCCGAGACGATGCCGTGCGAGACCATCTGGAAGATGGCGCCCTCGACGCCCTGGGTCGAAAACGTGAAGATGCCCATGGTCACGAAGCCCATGTGAGCGACGGACGAATAGGCAATCAGCTTCTTCAAGTCGGTCTGCGCCAGCGCCACCAGCGAGGTGTAGATGATGGCGAAGATCGAGAGCACGAATATGAAGGGCGCCAGCGCCTCGCTCGCGAGCGGGAACATCGGCACCGAGAAGCGCAGGAAGCCGTAGCCGCCCATCTTCAGCAGGATCGCCGCCAGGATGACCGAGCCGGCCGTCGGGGCCTCCACGTGGGCGTCCGGCAACCATGTGTGCACCGGCCACATCGGAAGCTTCACGGCGAAGGAGGCGAAGAAGGCGAACCACAAGTACCACTGCATGTCGGCGGGGAACTTGGTCGTCATCAGCGTCGGGATGTCGGTGGTGCCCGTGTACCAGTACATCGCCAGGACGGCGAGCAGCATCAACACCGAGCCCAAAAGCGTGTAGAGGAAGAACTTGAAGGTTGCATAGACGCGGTTGGCCCCGCCCCAGATGCCGATGATGAGGAACATCGGGATGAGGCCGCCCTCGAAGAACACGTAGAAGAGCACCAGGTCGAGCGCGCAGAAGACGCCGATCATCAACGTCTCGAGCACGAGGAAGGCGATCATGTACTCCTTGACGCGATCCTGGATCACGACCCAGCTCGAGAGCACGCACAGGGGCAACAGGAACGTCGTCAGCAGGACGAACAGCACCGAGATGCCGTCGACGCCGAGCTTGAACTTGAAGATGTCGAGCCAGTTGCGGACCTCCACGAACTGGAAGCCCGAGGCCGTCGTATCGAAATGGAACCAGACGATCAGCGAGACGAGGAAGGTGATGGTCGTCGTCCACAGCGCGACCCAGCGCGCGTTGTCCTTCGCCTCGGGATTGAGGAAGCCGATGATCACGGCGCCCACCAGCGGCAGGAACATGACGATCGACAGTATGGGAGCGGATGCGAGGTCCATCTAGTGTCCTGATCGCGAAATTCGTCGGCTTGTGCCGCACATGTGGAACGAATTTCGCGATCTGAAGGACACTAGCAGAGTCAATCTGCTAGTATGATTCAGATCGAGAAGTTCGCTTCTCGACCGAGGCGCAAATGATGGGGCGAACTTCTCGATCATCATACTAGCGCACCCCGCTCATGAACATGAAGTAGGTCACGAACAGCGCGAGCCCCACCAGCATGGCGAAGGCGTACGTGTAGATGTAGCCCGTCTGCAGGCGCACGGCGCGCCCGGTGATGCGATAGACGCCGGCGGCCGTCCCGTCGATCAGCCCGTTGATGATGCCGATGTCGCCGACCTTCCACAGAACGTTGGCAATCCAGAACGTGGGCCTAACGAAGATGAAGTCGTAGAGCTCGTCGAAGTACCACTTGTTCAGGAGGAAGGCGTAGATCGGATAGAAGATGCGCACGGTGATGTTCGGAAGCGACGGCACCAGCTTGTAGTAGAGGAACGGCAGGAACGTTCCGAACGCCATGGCGGTGAAGGTCGACCAGTGCACCCACTCTGGCAACGCGTGGTGCATCGCGTGGTAGAGCTCGACCTCGGTCTTCTGGATGATGGCACCCCCCCAGAACGTGTCGGCGCCCTCGCCGATGAAGGTGTGGATGCCGATTGCACCGGCAAACGCCGCACCCAAGCCCAGACCTAAGAGCGCGAACGTCATGGTCGGCGGGCTCTCGTGCACGTGCGCATAGTCCTCGGCGCTCATGCGCGTCTTGCCGTGGAAGGTCATCAGAATAAGCCGCCACGTGTAGCAAGCCGTCAGGAAGGCGCCGAGCAGCAGGAACCAGAAGGCGTATTGGCCGGGAGTGCCCGCCGCGTAGGAGGCCTCGATGATGGCATCCTTGGAGTAGAAGCCGGCAAACCCGCCGATGTGAGGAATGCCGAAGCCCGACAGCGCCAGACCGCCGGCAATCATCATCAGCCAGGTGATGCGCATCTTGGGCGCCAGTCCGCCCATCTTGCGCATGTCCTGCTCCTCATGCAGCGCGTGCTTGACGGAGCCGGCGCACAGAAACAGCAGCGACTTGAAGAAGGCGTGGCAGAACAGGTGGAAGATGCCCATGGAGAAGGCGCCGATGCCGCAGGCGGCGAACATGTAGCCGAGCTGCGAGCAGGTCGAGTAGGCGATGACGCGCTTGATGTCGTTCTGAACCACGGCGATGGTCGCGGCGAAGAAGGCCGTGAACGAGCCGATCAGCGTCACGAAGCTGAGCGCAATGGGAGCAAGGTCGAACAACGGCGACAGCCGCGCCACCATGAACACGCCGGCCGTCACCATGGTGGCCGCGTGGATGAGCGCCGAGACCGGCGTCGGGCCCTCCATGGCGTCGGGCAGCCAGGTGTGGAGCAGGAACTGGGCCGACTTGCCCATGGCGCCCATGAACAACAAGAGGCACAGCGTGGTCAGGATATCGAGCTGGTGGCCGAGGAAATTGAAAGTCTGCCCCGCAACGCCGGGAGCGGCGGTGAAGATCTGATCGAAGTTGACCGTGCGGAAGACAAAGAAGATGCCGAAGATGCCGAGCGCGAAGCCGAAATCGCCGACGCGGTTGACGACGAACGCCTTGATCGCCGCCGCATTGGCCGAGGGCTTCTGATACCAGAAGCCGATCAGGAGGTAGGAGAAGAGACCGACGCCCTCCCAGCCGAAGAACAGCTGCACCAGGTTGTCCGACGTCACCAGCATCAGCATGGCGAAGGTGAAGCCCGACAGGTAGGAAAAGAAGCGCGGGCGCGAGGGGTCCTCGCTCATGTAGCCCATCGAATAGACGTGCACGAGGCCGGAGACCGTCGTCACCACGACGAACATCACCGCCGTCAGCGTGTCGATCTTGAAGGCCCAGGCGACGTCGAGCTCTCCCGACGTGATCCAGCGCTCGATCGCAACATGCGCCGTCTCGTGCCCAAAGCCGACGTTCCAGAACACGATCCAGGAGAGCACGCAGGAGACGAGCAGGAGACCAGTGGTGATCAGCTCGGAGGGCCTTACGCCCAAGGCGCGGCCGAACAGGCCGACGATCAGGCCCCCGAGCCCTGGCAGAAACACGATGGCCGAGTAGATCATCGCCGCGCCCTCAGCCCTTCATCATGTTGATGTCTTCGACCGCGATCGAGCCGCGGTTGCGGAAGTAGACGACGACGATCGCCAGCCCGATCGCCGCCTCCGCCGCAGCCACCGTCAGGTTGAACAGGGTGAACACCTGCCCGACGATGTCGCCGAGGTAGTAGGAGAACGCCACGAAGTTGATGTTTACCGCGAGCAGCATCAGCTCGATCGACATCAGGATGATGATGACGTTCTTGCGGTTGAGGAAGATGCCGAGCATGCCGAGCGTGAAGAGGCACGCCGCGACCGTCAGATAGTGCCCGATGCCGATTTCCATATGCCCCCTCCGCCTCGCCTAGCTCTGCCCGTCGGAAGCGGGAACAATTGCCTCGTCGGACGCCACCTTGACGACCTCGACGGCCGTCTTGGGCCGGCGCGCCACCTGGGCGGCGATCGACTGGCGCCGCACGCCGACCTTGTGCTGCAGCGTCAGCACGATGGCACCGATCATCGCCACGAGGAGGATGAGACCGGCAACCTGGAAGAAATAGACGTAGCGGGTGTAGAGGACGAGCCCGAGCGCCTGCGTGTTGGAGACGTGGGCGGCGGCGGCTGCCGCAGGGTGCGTCACGCTGAGCCCGAAGCCGCGGCCGACGAACAGCAAGATTAGCTCGGCAAGCACGATGCCGCCGACCAGTAGCCCTACGGGCGCGTTCTTGATGAAGCCGGCCTTGAGCTCGGCGAAGTCGACGTCGAGCATCATGACGACGAAGAGGAAGAGCACGGCGACGGCGCCCACGTAGACGATGACGAGGATCATCGCCAGGAACTCAGCGCCCAAGAGGATGAAGAGGCCGGCGGCGTTGAAGAAGGCAAGGATCAAATACAACACCGCGTGCACCGGGTTCCGGGCCACGATCACCATGACCCCGGCGATAACCGAGAGAACAGCAAACAGATAGAAAAACCCCGCCGTCAGAGCCATCGGTCCAGATCCAGTGCCCTCTGTCGTCCGCTACAGCGGCACGGCTCCTGGCAGCGCGCCGCTCAGCAAAGCCATCCGCATCACACGGCGATTAAGGTGAGTACCCCATGCGTCTCGACAATCCAAGCGCCCTTTGACGACGCTCAGTCGCGGTTCGCCGATGAACGTTCAACGATACGGAGCGTCGAGCGCGAGATTCTTGGCAATCTCCCGCTCCCACCGATCGCCGTTGTCGAGCAGTTTCTCCTTGTTGTAGTAGAGCTCCTCGCGCGTCTCGGTCGCGAACTCGAAGTTCGGTCCCTCGACGATGGCATCCACCGGGCACGCCTCCTGGCATAGCCCGCAGTAGATACACTTCACCATGTCGATGTCGTACTGAGTGGTACGCCGCGTCCCATCGTTGCGCCGCGGACCGGCCTCGATGGTGATCGCTTGCGCCGGACAGATCGCCTCGCACAGCTTGCAGGCGATGCAGCGCTCCTCGCCGTTGGGATAGCGGCGCAGCGCGTGCTCGCCGCGAAAGCGCGGCGACAATGGCCCGCGTTCAAAAGGATAGTTGAGCGTCTTCTTCTTGGAGAAGAAGTATCCCATGCCGAGCCAGAAGGCCGAGACGAACTCCCACAGGAAGACCGCCCTGACGGATTGGGCAACGTTCATGTGCGTATCCCTTCGACCATCATCGGGATCTCGAGCCTTGCGCTCATAGGGTTGTGCCTCCCGGGAGCCATGGGCCGCCGTATTGGAGCACGCCGGCCACCACGACGACCATGGCCAGGGACAGCGGGAGGAAGACCTTCCATCCAAGCCGCATGAGCTGGTCGTAGCGGTAGCGCGGCACGATCGCCTTCGCCATGGCGAACAAGAAGAAGATGAAGACGCACTTGCCGGCGAACCAGAAGATGCCCGGCACCCAGGTGAAGGGCGCGACCGCCACCGGCGGCAGCCAGCCGCCGAGGAACAGGATCGTCATCAGCGCGCACATGGTCACGATCGACACGTACTCGGCCAGCATGAACAAGAGGTAGAGCGTGGAGGAGTATTCGACCATGAAGCCGGCAACGAGCTCCGATTCCGCCTCGACCAGGTCGAACGGCGGCCGGTTGGTCTCGGCCAGCGCGGAGACGAAGAACACGACGAACATCGGCAACAGCGGCAGCCAGTACCAGTCGAGCACCGAGCTCGGCAGCCCGGCGCGCGTGCCGAGCCCCCCGGTCTGAGCGTTGACAATGTCGGTGAGGTTGAGGGAGCCCACGCACAAGATCACGGTGACGATCACGAAGCCGATCGACACCTCATAGGACACCATCTGCGCGGCCGAGCGCAGCGAGCCCATGAAGGGATACTTCGAGTTCGAGGCCCAACCGCCCATGATGATGCCATAGACGGCGAGCGAGGACAGCGCCAACAGGTAGAGGACGCCGACGTTCAAATCGGAGATCACCCATTTGCCCAAGCCGTTCTCGTTGACCGGGATGACGGCCCAGGCAGCGAGCGCGAAGGTCGCTGTAGCGATCGGGGCCAGCAGGAACACGCCCTTATTGGCGCCCGCCGGAATGATCGGCTCCTTGAAGACAAACTTGAAGAGGTCGGCGAACGACTGCAAGAGCCCGAAGGCGCCGACCACGTTGGGCCCGCGCCGCATCTGCACCGCCGCCCACACCTTGCGGTCCATGAGCAAGAGGAAGGCGACGATCACCAAGAGGACGACGAGCGTGAGCAGGCTCCAGCCCACCATGATTGCGAGCCAGAGACCGTAGTCCCACCAAGTCTGCAAGCTGCTCGTGCTCATGGCCCCGCTCGTCGCTCCTCACTCCGCCGCCTTGAGACGCCCGGATGCGCTCATGCTCTTCTTCAAGGCGCTCATCTCCGCCATCACGGCAGACGCACGCGCGATCGGATTGCTCAGATAGAAGTCGCGGATCGGCAGGGCGAAGACCTCCGGCGCCAGCGGCGAGCCCTTCTTGGCAAGCGCCTGGACGCCATCCTGACGGGCCGCCTCGCGCGCCGCGATGCGCGCGAGCTCCGGCGCGGCCGCATACATCGCCGCGCGCAGCTGCGCGAGCGTATCGTAGGGCAGCGTGTGCGCCACCTCGGCCGACAGCGCGCGGATGATGGCCCAGTCCTCCTTCGCCTCGCCCGGCGGGAAAACGGCGCGCTCCGTCATCTGGGCGCGGCCCTCCAAATTCACATACGTCGCGCTCTTCTCCGTGTAGGCGGCGCCGGGCAGGACGACGTCGGCGCGATGGGCGCCTTTATCGCCGTGGCTGCCCTGGTAGACGATGAAGGCGGAGCCGGTCTCCGGCAGGTCGATCTCGTCCGCACCCAGGAGGTAGAGGACGTCGAGCTTGTCCTTGGCGACGGCGGCGACGAGGGCTTGCGCGTCGAAAGCATTCTTGTCGGCCGGCACGAAGCCCAGATCGAGACCGGCGACACGCGAGGCCGCCGTGTGCAGGACGTTGAACGCGTTCCAGCCCGCCTCCTTGCCCTCCATGGCGGCAAGCGCGACGCGGGCTGCAAGGCCAAGCACGGCGGCGCCGTCTGGGCGGGCGGCCGCACCTGCGCCGACGATCACCATCGGGTGCTGCGCCGCCTTCAGCGTCTCCGCGAAGGAATGGCGTCCTTCCGACAGCTCGGACAGCGTCTGTGGGCCGGCGCCCAGATAGCCGTAGGGATAGGTGAGTGCCACCTGCTCGCCGATAAGGCCGACCTTGAGGCCGCCCTGGCGCCAGCGCTGGTGGATGCGGCCGTTGACGATGGCGGCCTCGACGCGCGGGTCGGTGCCGACGAGCAGGATCGCATCCGCCTTGTCGATGGCGGCGATCCCGCTATTGAAGAGGTAGCTGGCACGCCCTTGCGAGGGTGCGAACTTCGCTCCGTCCTGGCGGCAGTCGAGGCTCTTCACGTCGAGGCGCGTGAGCAGGTCCTTGAGCGCGAACATTTCCTCCGCGCCCGCCAGATCGCCGGCGATGGCGCCGATGCGCGAGGGCTTGGCGCCCTTGAGCTTCTCGCCCACCAGCGCGAGAGCCTCCTTCCAGCTCGCCGGGCGCAGCTTGCCGTCGACGCGGATATAGGGGTGATCGAGGCGCTGCATCTTGAGCCCGTCACAGGCAAAGCGCGTCTTGTCCGAGATCCACTCCTCGTTCACGTCGTCGTTGATGCGCGGCAGCACACGCAGCACCGCGCGCCCGCGCGTGTCGACGCGGATGGCGGAGCCGACCGCGTCCATGACGTCAATCAATTCCGTCTTCTCCATCTCCCACGGCCGCGCGATGTAGGACCAGGGCCGGTGCGTCAGCGCGCCGACGGGGCACAGGTCGTTCACGTTGGCGGAGAGCTCGGAAAGAATCCCGCGGTCGAGATAGGTGGTGATCTCCATGTCCTCGCCGCGGCCGATGGCGCCGAGATCATCGACGCCCGCCACCTCGGTCATAAAGCGCACGCAGCGGGTGCAGTGGATGCAGCGGTTCATGAAGGTCTTGATCAAGGGACCGATGTACTTCTCCTCGACCGCGCGCTTGTTCTCGGAAAAGCGCGAGCCGCCGTAGCCGAAGGCCATCGCCTGGTCCTGCAGATCGCACTCGCCGCCCTGGTCGCAGATGGGGCAATCGAGCGGGTGGTTGATGAGCAGGAACTCCATCACCCCTTCGCGCGCCGTCTTGACCAGCTGGCTGTTGGTGCGCACCTCGCGCGGGGTGCCGTCCTTGTTGGGCGGCAGATCGGTGACGCCCATGGCGCACGAGGCGATGGGCTTGCCGATGCCGACGACCTCGACGAGGCACATGCGGCAGTTGCCGGCGATCGACAGTCGGTCGTGGTAGCAGAAGCGCGGGATCTCGGCGCCCGCCTCCTCGCACGCCTGCAACAGCGTGGTGCCGGGCTCCACCGATATCTCTTTGCCGTCGATGATGATCTGCTTGAGCATGCTAGTGTCCTGATCGCGAAATTCGTCGTCTCAAGCCGCAAGTGCAGAACGAATTTCGCGATCTGAAGGACACTAGCAGAATCAATCTGCCAGTATGATTCAGATCGAGAAGTTCGCTTCTCGACCCAGCCGCAAATGATGTGGCGAACTTCTCGATCATCATCCTGGCTCAACCTTTCATCGCGTTACGATCGCCAGGACGGTGAGCCCGGCCAGGAAAAGTGCAAGCGACAGCCAGCCCTTCGCGTTCGGCGACAGGGGGACGCCGACGAAGCGTGTCTCGAACCAGACGCCGGCGCCGTAGCCGATCACGAGGCCCAGCGCCGCGCCGATCCAGCCCAAGAGGTAGTAGCCGACGACCGCCAGCGCCGCCGCGCCGGCGACCGCCGGCAAGGTGAAGGAGGCAATCATCAACGCAAGCAGGTCCACGGTGGCGTCCTTCTGGGATGGGCATCTACTCGGCTGCCTCTTTTGCCGCCGCCTGGTAGGCGTCGATGCGCTCTTCGATGACGTGACGGAAGTTGCGTATAAGACCTTGCACGGGCCACGCCGCGGCGTCGCCGAGCGCACAGATGGTATGGCCTTCGACCTGCTTCGTCACGTCGAACAACAGATCGATCTCGCGCTTCTCCGCCTCGCCGCGTTGCATGCGCTCGAGCACGCGGAACATCCATCCCGTGCCCTCGCGGCAGGGGGTGCACTGACCGCAGCTCTCGTGCTTGAAGAAGTAAGCGATGCGCGCAATCGCCTTGATGGGATCGGTCGACTTGTCCATCACGATCACGGCGCCGGTGCCGAGCCCCGACTTGAGCTTGGCGAGCGCGTCGAAGTCCAGCGTCAGGTCCTCGCACTGATCGGCGAGAATGAGTGGCATCGAGGCGCCACCGGGAATGATGGCGAGAAGGTTGTCCCACCCCCCGCGCACGCCGCCGGCATGCTTGTTGATGAGCTCCTTGACGGAGATGCCCATCTCCTCCTCGACGACGCACGGCTGCTCCACGTGGCCGGAGATCTGGAAAAGCTTGGTGCCGGTATTGTTCGGCAGCCCCAGCGAGGCGAACCAGGTGCCACCGCGGCGCAGGATGTCGGGGACGACGGCGATGCTTTCAACGTTGTTGACGGTCGTGGGCGCGCCGTAGAGCCCGACGTTGGCCGGGAACGGCGGCTTCAGGCGCGGCATCCCCTTCTTGCCCTCGAGGCTCTCGAGCAGCGCCGTCTCCTCGCCGCAGATGTAGGCGCCGGCCCCGTGGTGCACGATGATGTCGAAGTCCCAGCCGTTGACGTTGTCCTTGCCGATCAGCTTGGCTTCGCGGGCCTCGTCGACCGCGATCTGCAGGTGCTCGCGCTCGCGCATGAACTCGCCGCGGATGTAGATGTAGGCGGTGTGCGCGCGCATGGCGAAGGAGGCGAGCATCGCGCCCTCGATCAGCAGATGCGGATCGTGGCGCATGATCTCCCGGTCCTTGCACGACCCGGGCTCGCTCTCATCGGCGTTGACGCAGAGGTAGGATGGGCGCGGGTCGTTCTTGGGCATGAACGACCATTTGAGACCCGTGGGGAAGCCGGCGCCGCCGCGTCCCCGAAGGCCTGAGGTCTTCACCTCGTTGATGATCCAGTCGTGCCCCTTCTCGATCAGCTCCTTGGTGTTGCTCCAGGCACCGCGCGCACGCGCACCGGGTAGGCGCCAGTCCTCATAGCCATAGAGGTTGAGGAAGATGCGGTCCTTGTCCTGGAGCATGCGCCTTGAGCCTCTTTCGTGTTCTAGCGTCCCGATCTCGAAGTCGGTCGGCTGCTAGACCCTCGCGTCCTTCTTGCCCCTGCCAACAAGGGTCGTGGGCCCGCCAGCCGGAGCTGAGCCCTGCCGCCCGATCTGGGAGCCGGGCTTGGGCGGTTTGCCTTCCTTCAATCCGTAGAGCAGCTTCTCGAACAGCTCGGGATCGAGATCCTCATACGTATCGGCGCCGATCTGGACCACCGGCGCGTTGGCGCAGCAGCCGAGGCACTCGACCTCCTCCCAGGAGAAGCGCCCGTCGCGCGACAGCTCATGCGGGTTCTCGGCGATCTGCTCCTTGCAGATCTCGATCAGCGCCTCCGAGCCGCGCAGCATGCACGGCGTGGTGCCACACACCCACAGGTGGGCGGTGCTGCCCACGGGTGCAAGCTGGAACATCGTATAGAAGGTGGCGATCTCCAACACGCGGATATGGGCCATTCCCAGCATGTCGGCGACGGCGCGGATGGCGGGCTCGGTGACCCATCCCTCCTGCTCTTGGGCGCGCCAGAGGAGCGCCAGCACCGCAGAGGCCTCCTTGCCAAGCGGATATTTGGCGATTTCCTTCTTGGCCCACGCCAGGTTCTCCGGCGTGAAGGCAAAACTCAAGGGTTGCTCGGGGTAAAGGCGACGGACGGCCAAGGCTGGCACCTCACGGGTAGTGCGGCGGAACCGCGCGGCAGGGCGCCGCACCGGACCTTGCTCCGCCGCCAGACCTCGCTGATCTTGACGCAGCGCACAATCACTCGTCACTACGTCTATCTGCGCTTCAACGCAAGCTCTTCACGGCTGACCCAGAACGGGTCCCGCCGACCGTTCACAACCTATGCGCCCATCAGGCGAGCAGCCCCGCCCAAGCTACGAGCAGAGTGGCGGCGGCAAGCGGCGCCAGGACCAGCGCCGTCTGCGCCCCCACGCGCAAGAACCCGCTCCAGAACACCCCGAGCGCCAGTCCGAACAGGAGGATCACCCAGCCGCCGTGTATGCCGCCGCTCGCAGCCGCGAAGATGATGCCGGCGCTGAGCGAGGCGATGCCGATGAGGATCGGGATGCCCGGCTGCCGGGCTTGCAGCGTCCCCATGGGCCAGCCGTTGCGCATGGCGAGCGCGCGGTAGGTGGCGAGCGAGACGCCCCAGCCCAGCGCACCGATGGCAAGAAGGAAGAGGGAATCGACCACGGCGCAACCTTCCTAGCGGTCGATCTCGCCGAAGACGATGTCGATGGAGCCGAGGATCGCGGAGACGTCGGCCAGCATGTGCTTGCGCGTCAGGAAGTCCATCGCCTGCAGGTGCGGAAAGCCCGGCGCGCGGATCTTGCAGCGGTACGGCCGATTGGAGCCGTCGGCGACGAGATAGACGCCGAACTCGCCCTTGGGCGCCTCCACCGCGGCGTAGACCTCGCCCTCGGGCACGTGGAAGCCCTCGGTGTAGAGCTTGAAGTGGTGGATCAGCGCCTCCATGGAGCGCTTCATGTCGGCGCGCCGCGGCGGGACGACCTTCTTGTCCTGCGCGACGAAGGGCCCCTCCCCTTCCGGCGAGCGCAGTTTCTCGCACACCTGCTGCATGATGCGGATCGACTGGCGCATCTCGATCATGCGTACGAGGTAGCGGTCGTAGCAGTCGCCGTTCTTGCCGATGGGAATGTCGAAGTCGAGCTCGGGGTAGCACTCGTAGGGCTGCGCCTTGCGCAGGTCCCAGGCCGCGCCCGAGCCGCGCACCATGACCCCGGAGAAGCCCCAGTCGAAGCAGTCCTTAAGGCTGACGACGCCGATGTCGACGTTGCGCTGCTTGAAGATGCGGTTGTCGGTCAAGAGACCCTCGATGTCGTCGAGGATCTTGGGGTGGGCCTCCGCAAAGGCATAGATGTCGTCGATGAGCTGGGGCGGCAGGTCCATGTGCACGCCGCCGACGCGGAAATACTTGGCGTGCATGCGGCTGCCCGAGGCGCGCTCATAGAAGATCATGAGCTTCTCGCGCTCCTCAAAGCCCCACAGCGGCGGGGTGAGCGCGCCAACGTCCATCGCCTGCGTGGTGACGTTCAACAGGTGCGACAAGAGCCGGCCGATCTCGCAGAAGAGCACGCGGATCAACTGGCCGCGTTTTGGAACCCCGAGCCCCAAGAGCTTCTCTGCGGCCATGCAGAAAGCGTGCTCCTGGTTCATGGGCGCAACGTAGTCGAGCCGGTCGAAATAGCCGATCGCCTGCAGGTAGGTCTTGTGCTCGATGAGCTTCTCGGTGCCGCGGTGCAGGAGCCCGATGTGTGGATCGACACGCTCGACGACCTCGCCGTCGAGCTCGAGCACGAGGCGCAAGACGCCGTGGGCGGCCGGGTGCTGCGGCCCGAAGTTGACGTTGAATTGGCGGATGTCGGTCTCGCCCATCAGCTATGTCCTTCCAAGGGTCCAATAGGGGCGACGCGGGCGAGCTTCGCCTTCTCGTTGACGCGTTTAACGAAGCGGGTCCACGGGATTATCATGCGCTCGTGGCTCCCCTCCCCGATCAAGTCGATGCCGTCGTGGGCCTTGACGCGGAACGAAATGCGCCGGCCGTTGACCTCGGTGCATACGGCATCGACCGTCACCGTCTGCCCCGGCACGGTCGCGGCGGAGTGCGAGACGTCAATGTGCACGCCGAGGCTGCCCTCGCCGGGATCGAGGTGCGGCTCGAGCACCTTCAAGCAAGTCCACTCCATCAGCCCGACCATGAAGCCGGTCGCAAACACGGTCGGCATGGTCAGGAACTCTGGCGCTTCCGGGTAGAGAAACGGAACCGTCTTCTCCGCCGGTACGCGAAAGGAGAACTGCGTGGCTGCCCCGGGTTTCAGCGTGTCCTTCATATTCGGTCTCGTCAGCTCATACCGGCGAAATTAGCCCGATGCTCTGTTGGCGAGCCACCGGCCCGCGTAAGCCGCCGCAAGGCATGGCAGCCCAAGCACGGCGAAGGTGAGCAACCCGAGGGGAAACAGATTGGGTATGCCATCGGCGAAGGTTGCCCTCGCCAACGACCATGCGGCCTGCCCGCCCATCATCCAAACCACCCAGCGCCACGGCGCCTGCCGCCAAATCAGCCCCAGAAGGAACGCCGCGATCACCAGCATCGGATAGCCGAGCTGCCAGTAGAGCGGATCGTCCCAAGCCTCGCGCCGATGGCCCAGAAGACACACGAGCTCCCAGCTCGCCACACCTGCCGTAAGCGCGAGCAAGGCAGGCACGGTCTGCAACCTTCCGCTTGCCATCGCGACGCCTGCCTATGCAGCTCATGGTTTGGATCCGCTCGCCTTCTCGTCGCCGGGGAGCACGTAGTTGGTGCCCTCCCAGGGGCTCTCGAAGTCGAAGGAGCGGAACTCCTGCGTGAGCTCGACCGGCTCGTAGACGACGCGTTTCATCTCATCGTCGTAGCGCACCTCGACATAGCCCGTCAGCGGGAAGTCCTTGCGCAAGGGATGCCCCTGGAAGCCGTAGTCGGTGAGGATGCGGCGCAGGTCGGGGTGGCCCGAGAACAGCGTGCCGTACATGTCATAGGCCTCGCGCTCGAACCAGTCGGCGGCGGAGAAGATGCCGACGGCGCTCGCCACCGGCGTCGTCTCGTCGGTCTGAAGCTTGACGCGGATGCGCTGGTTCAGGCGCGGCGAAAGCAGATGATAGACGACGTCGAAGCGGGCCTCGCGCGCGGGCCAATCGACGCCGCAGATATCGATCAGGACCTCGAAGCGGCATTGCGGCTCGTCGCGCAGGAAGGTCAGAACCTCGATGATCCTCTCGCGGGCGACGATAATTGTGAGCTCGTCGTGGGCGATCGTCTTGGACACCAGCGAGGCTCCGATCCCCGCTGCCACGTAATCACCCAGCTCGCTCAGTTGCAGGCTCATGGATCGGTTCCGCTTCGTCGGGCAGTAGGCAGTGGGCAGTAGGCAGCCGGGTCCTGGAGGACGTCACTGCCTACTGCCGACTGCCCCACTGCCTACCTCTCGATCGTTCCCGTGCGGCGGATCTTGCGTTGCAGAAGCAGCACGCCGTAGACCAGCGCCTCGGCCGTCGGCGGGCAGCCCGGCACGTAGATATCGACGGGCACGATGCGGTCGCAGCCGCGCACCACGGCATACGAGTAGTGGTAGTAGCCGCCGCCGTTGGCGCAGGAGCCCATGGAGATCACGTAGCGCGGCTCCGGCATCTGGTCGTAGACCTTGCGCAGAGCGGGCGCCATCTTGTTGGTCAGCGTGCCGGCGACGATCATGACGTCCGACTGGCGCGGGCTGCCGCGCGGGGCGAAGCCGAAACGCTCCAGGTCGTAGCGCGGCATCGAGGCCTGCATCATCTCCACCGCACAGCAGGCGAGCCCGAACGTCATCCACATCAGCGAGCCGGTGCGCGCCCAGTTGATGAGATCGTCGGTGGTGGTGACGAGAAAACCCTTGTCGGCGAGCTTGTTGGAGATCTGGGTGAAGCCCTCGTCGCCGGGCTTGACCAGCAGACCGCCGGACTCACGCTCAGGAACTCGTGATCAATCCCATTCAAGCGCCCCTTTCCGCCACTCGTAGATGAAGCCGACGGTGAGCACGGCGAGAAAGACGATCATCGACCAGAAGCCGAAGACCCCCACCTCCTTGAAGGCGACGGCCCAGGGGAAGAGGAAAGCCACCTCGAGGTCGAAGATGATGAACAGGATCGACACCAGGTAGTAGCGGATGTCGAACTTCATGCGCGCGTCGTCGAAGGCGTTGAATCCGCACTCGTAGGCGGAGACCTTCTCCGGGTCGGGGTTGTTGACCGCGACCACGAACGGCACCGTCATCAGGATGAGGGCGATGGCCAGCGCCACGGCGATGAAGATCGCGATCGGCAGGTAGGAGAGGAAGAGCTGGTCCATGGGCGGCCTCGGATCCCTTGGTTCCCAGGGGATGGGCGCCGCTGCTGCGGCGCAATAACTGCCTTGGTGTTAACGCAGGGCCTCGGCCCGCGCAACCAGGCTTTACCGGAAATAGGGTGTCGCTTGAGTTGCCGCAACCAGCATCCAGGGCCGCGCTTGTCGGGTGATCCTGCTCCACGCCAAAGCCCGGCTTGCGAGCCGGGCTTTTTTGCATTCCGAAGAACTTTAGCGGTCCCGACAACTACTTCTTCTTGGCCGCGGCCTTAGCCTTGGCGGACTTCGCGGCTGGCTTCGCAGCGGCCTTGACAGCAGCCTTGGCGGCGGGTCGGGCGCGCTCGATCACCGTGGTGGACGGATGCGCCTTGGCATATCCGGGCTTCACGTAAGACCCCGTTACAGCACTACGGGCCTTGCTGGCACTTTTGGAAATCTTGGCCATGTCAAACCTCGTCGATTTGGGCGCCGAAAGGAAGCGCCGCAGAGAGATGCGCTCTCAGGATCACCGCGAGCCTGAGATGTGGTGCTGCGATTGCGGTTGCATAACGTTCTATCAGTGGTCGAACGGCGCCGTTCAATGCGCCGAATGCAAGACCGTTCAGAACGGGCTGAACGTCCCGCACTTGCCTTCTAGCTAGATCGATTCGGGCACCCTCTCATACGCATCACCTTGTGGCCGAGAAAAAGATCTGGCGCCAAGCGGCCGGGCTGCATCATAGCGAAACAAGCTCCGCATGGTCTGCCGGTACTCAACAGACCACCAGGCCAGTTGAGCGAAGATTCTCGCAGCTTGTGTCAGTGGGAGAAAACCGGCCCGAAGGGCCCAGGCGCCAAGGGCTCCCGTCCTGGCGAAGCAATGCTCCGCATGGACGCGAGCGGCGATCCCGGACAGAGCACTCGGCCCGCTCGTTGGGCGATGTTCGCGATTGCCTGCGCGGTCCAAGCCCCTGACGAGGCACCCGAGGCGGAGATCAGCCTCGCAACAGCTATGGCCCGCCGAAATTGTAGTTGACCCCGACCTTGACGGTGTCCGCATCGAGGTCCGTCGAGAACTCATAGACGTGACCGATGGGCGGGTCGGAGACCGAGGTTTGATCCCCTTGCTGCTCTCCGAAGCCAAAGTGCATGTACTCGCCTTTGATAGACCAGCCACCGCCCAGCGCTTGCTCGACACCGCCGCCGAAGGCCCAGCCGTCGAAGGCTCCTGTGCCGTGCGTCACGTAGCCGGGATTGGTCGTGGTCTGCGTGGCGTCGGCGTCGTACCAGACCCAGCCGCCCTTCGCGTAGATAAGGGTGTTGGAGGAGGCAAAGCCAGCACGCCCACCGAGGAGCGCATAGGTGCCGCCGTTGACCTCGAGCGTCTGGTACTTGGTGGGATTGGACGAGTCGGTCCGGCGCGAGCCACCCAGGTCCAGATAGCCTACGTCGATCTCGGGGCCGAACACCAAGCCGCCAATCTGGAAGTTGTAACCCACCGTGCCGCCACCAAAGGCGCCGTCGACGCTAAATGGGAAAGGGCCGACGTATTTGGCGATGCACGCCGCATCGTTCGCCGAGCACCAATCGGCGATGTCGTCGCGCGATTTGGCGTCGCCCCAGGCAGCGCCGACGTGCGCGCCAAGATAAACTCCTGACCAAGTGTGAGTGTTACCGGCATAAGCCGGAGCCGCGGCCAACAGCAAACCGGCCAACGCAACAATACCGGTACGCATTTACTCCCCCCAACGCACACAACAAATTACGAGAACAACGTCCACCATAGCGCCAGTTGCAGCCACGACTGAACATCGCAACAGCCCCAACCCGAAGTTGCTGAACGATGTGTGCTAAACGCGCCACAGCGCCGCGCATGGCTACCGGCGGTCATGGCGGAGTGGATGTCAGGGGGCCGGAGGGAGCGTCGGACAACGCAGATATCTAGTTTATGGCGACCCGTATCTGCTCAATCCGGCGGATACCGGTGAGGCCGCGGTCAGAGGCGCTATTTCAGGGGCAGAAACAGCTCCGCGACCGTCTCATGCTCCGGCACCTCCGGGAAGAAGCTTAGCCGCTGGCAATAAATCGGGAAGTCGCGTGCTTCCTCGCCGCTGGCCGGAAGCCAGTCGCGATAAAGGTAGAGCGCGGCGGTCTCCAGATTGTCGGTATTGCCGACGACGCGCAGCATCGCGCAGCGTCCGCCAGGGATCTCGCCGGCTTTAATCTGCTCGCCGTTCGCCTCGATCGGTTGATCGGTCCCGACACAAAGGTCCACGCTATAATTGGCAGGCGACGCAGGACGCCGCTCGGAACGCCAGACATTGAAGGTCGGACTTGTCTTGGGGTGCAGGCCAGCGGCCGTGCGCCACGCGATGAACCGCCGAATAGTGGCGGGAAGCGTCGCCGGGTCGCCCCGATGCTCCATGATCGCCACCGGCGTGGGGGGCACATCGCGGATCATCACGTCGTCAGTGGTAAAAGTCTTCTGCATCAGCTTGCTCCTCGCATTGTCGAGAGGCCCGAAGGCCGCAAGCCACGGCTCCCAGTCGGGAGACTTTCGGAACGACGAAGGCGATTGCCCGAACCGTTGCCGAAAGGCGCGGGCGAAGGCGTCTGGTGAGTCGTAGCCGGCATCCATTGCTATGTCCGTGACGCTTTGGGCGTCCCTGTAGGCCAGCTGGTGCGAAGCGCGCTTCATACGGGCAAGCTGGACATAGCGATGCACGGATAACCCGAAGGTTGCCGTAAACTGCCGGTGGAAATGAAACTTCGAGAAGGCCGCAACACCGCTCACCGTTTCCAGGTCCAGATCACTGTCAAGATGCTGGTCCATGTAGTCCAACACCCGCTGCATTCGGGCGAGGTAGTTTTGAAGCGCCGCCTTCATCGTCCCTTCCTCCGTGGCGGCACCAGTTAGGCGCTGATGGCCGTAAAGTGCTCGACCGATCTTGCGGTTTGGGGGATCAGCCGCCAACTTCCTCGCCATGGTCTCGTTCGCCTCAATACGGCTGTGGCTGCGTGCTTATGAGTCTACGGCCTAGTCCATGTCACTAGTTCATGGCGACCCACATCTGGTCAATCCGGCGGATACCGTTGAGGCCGCGGACGACCGGCGCCCGCAACAGCTTGGTGTCGGGTGCGAGGCGCGCGATCACCGCCAGGCATTCCTCAAGCTCGGCGCGCGCCAGCGCTTCCCCGACGCAGCGGTGCTCACCCGTCCCGAAAGCCGGATGCCAACGGGGATGGTCGCCACGGAGGATGTCGAATTTGAAGGGGTCCGCGTAGACGCGCTCATCGCGCATGGCTGAGGCAAGGCACACCGAGACCGCCGATCCGGCCGGCAGCACCGAGCCATCGAGCGCGATGTCCTCCAGTGCGACGCGGGCGAAGGACGCGATCGGCGGCTCGAAGCGCAAGCCCTCCTGCACGACCTGCTTCTTCAGCCCTTCCGGGTCCTGGCAGAAGGCTTGCCATTGCTCGGGGTGAGAAAGCAGAAGCGCCAGTGTCGAGCACAGGGCCAAACGGGTCGTGTCCGATCCCCCGATGATCAAAGTCACGACCTGCCAGCGAATATCGTCGAGGGTAAGCTCGAAGCGCTCCTTTGCGTCCGCGAGCAGGCGGCTCAGGAAATCGTCGCGCGGCTGTCCTTTGCGGTCCTCCAGCAGGCGGTCGACCTCCGCTATAAGCACAGAGAAATCGCGTTCGATCTCGTCTTGCTGCGACTGATCGAAACCCACCTTGAAGGCCCGCGTCACCGAATAGACGAGTTTGCGAAAGCGCGGCATCTCCAATTCCGGAAGCCCCAGGATCTGGGCGATGATGCGGGCGGGAATCTCGCCCGCGAAGGCGTTGAGAAAATCGAGGTCACCCTCGCCCTTGGCGGCGGTGACGATATCGCCCGCAACCCTCGACACCTCGCCACGCATGCCCTCCATGAGCTTGAACGCGAAGGTGCGCGCGATGGGGCCCCGCCTCTTCTTGTGCAGGGCGCCGTTCGAGAACAGCATGGACCGGCTGAACAGCTCGTAGATCGGGCCGCTCGTGATCCCCTGCTGTCGAACTGATTCGGTCTCAAGCTGGCGAGTCGTCGCCGGATCGGTCAGGGGAGCGATGGCGGCGTGCCGAAGCGCAATCGGAAAGCCGGCAGGCGAGATGGCTATCGCGGCCATCTCCCGATACTTCCGGAGAAAAGCGTGATCGTCGGCGCTCTCGTCGTAATTCGTCATTCTGGGAACGTGGGCGAGAACATCGTGCATCGAATTTCCCCTCGAGATTGGCAAGCTCGGGGCTGTCTAAGGGCGTAAAGCACCACCAAAGTGTTCCGGTAGGAACACCGGCCTCGATGCCGCAGTCGCGAGCCATACCGCCCAGAACGCTGATCCAATCGCGCAAGGGATCGGATGCGCTCCACGGGACACGCAACGCCTGTGCCCGGGGGGACGACGCCATGCCGATTGTTCCCCCTGGAACAGGCACAGGCCGCGTTTGAGAGCAGGCTCCTATGCTGAGGCTTGATGAGAGATCCCCACCTGCTGTCCTCGCCTCAGACAGCGCGTCGCCACAAAGAAACGAACCTTTGGAGAGGTGTCATGTCGAGAGTAATCCTGGCCGAAGCCCGCGAAATTATCATTCTGATGTCGATGCTGCTCGGGCTTTCCGTGCTGACGCTGCTGGTTGCCGCAGGCGCCGTGATAATCGCCGACAGCCAGAATCAGCACGTGGCGACGCTGGCGAGCCAGACCTCGCTCACCGCCATCCGGCGCTGAGACTTGGGCAATTAGCCGGCGACAAGCACGCACATTCGACCGGGGTCGATTGCGACCCAGGCCGCGGGCCGCAACCCGGCGCGAAGCGCCCAGGCGCCAAGGGCGCCCCCGGCGAGCCGCGGCCATCAACAGAGCACAACGCTCGTTGAACGCCGCCTCTTCCAGCTTGTGTCAGTGAGAAAGATGGCGCGAGAGACGGGACTTGAACCCGCGACCTCCGGCGTGACAGGCCGGCGCTCTAACCAACTGAGCTACTCCCGCAAGCGAAAACGCGCGCCCTGATGAGAGCGCGCTGCCACGTAGGATCAATTACGTGGCCGCCCCCTTTTAGTCAAGCAGGCGGCAGCGGCGCCTTCGGCGCCCACGCGCGCGGCCGGCAGTGCCCCTAGATGGCGCCCAGGTAATCGAGCTTGCCGATGGGAAGCCCGTTGTGGCGCAGGATCGCGTAGGCGGTCGTCACGTGGAAGTAAAAGTTCGGCAGGGCGAAGAACACCAGGTAGTCCTGCCCCTTGAACGTGTACTCGCGGGCCCCGGCCTTGAGTGTGATATCGCGGGCTTCCGAGCCGTCGATCTGCTCGGGCCGCACGGTGGCGATGAAATCGAGCGTCTTGGCGATGCGGGCCTTGAGCTCGGGGATGGTCGTCTCGGTATCGGCGAAGCTCGGCACGGGCAGGCCGGCAAGACGGGCGCAAGCGCCTTTGGCGGTATCGCTCAAGAGCTGCACCTGCCGGTTGAGCGGGTGCATGTCCGGATAAAGCCGGGCCGAGGTCAGGGCGGCAGGATCGATCTTGCGCTCCTCGGCATAGGCCAGCGCCTTGTCGAGGATGGCATCGAGCGCTGCCAGCGCCCGCTGGAAGGCCGGCACCGAGGCCTGATACATTGATAGCGTCATGTTGGGCTCCCCTGGCGCACGCCGGACGCGTGCGCGCTGCATATGGGCCGACAGGACCCGGCGCCCAAGGGGCGCCGACGCACAGCCTCCGTCAGCGAGAGGGGCGGCCTCTTCGGCCCGGAGGGCCCCGGCCCAAGGGGCCCCGCGGCAAGCCGCGGCCGTCAGCAGAGCATAACGGCGCGCTGTGCGATGCTTCTCACAGCTTGTGTCACTGGAACAATGGTGGGCGGTGAGAGGGTCGAACTCCCGACATCCTCGGTGTAAACGAGGCGCTCTACCACTGAGCTAACCGCCCGAAACGCCTACCCCATATCGGTCGTAGGCCGTGGCCGCAAGCAGCCCGGCGCGAGCGCCGCCCCCGCGGAGCGTGCCCGATCGCGAAGCGATCGGAGTGGCACGCGCGAGCGACATAAACCACGCTCTACCACTGAGCTAACCGCCCGTCGGGCCCTTTGGGCCCGAGGCAATAGGCAGTGGGCAATAGGCAGTCGTCAAGCTCCGATACCGGTGCCCACAGCCGTTCGTTGCAGCGGGAGCTACGTCGGCCCGCAGGGCCAAGGCGCGTCATGGCGAAGCCATGCTCCGCATGGACGGCGCCCGGCGCAAGCGTCGGCCATCAACAGAGCACTGCGCCGGTTGAACGATGCTTTTCTCAGCTCGTGTCAGCAAAACAAAAAGGCGCGCCACGAGGCTCGCGACGCGCCCAAACGACGGCCGTGACCGCAAAGGCTCGGCTAGTTGAGCTGATCCTTCAGGCCCTTGGAGGGGCTGAACTTGGGGACGCGCGAGGCCGGAATGTTGATCGTCGCGCCGGTCGCCGGATTGCGCCCTTCGCGCGCCTTGCGCTTGGCCACTTTGAAGGTGCCGAAATCGGGAATGCGAACTTCCTCGCCCTTCCTCATGGCGCCGCGAATGTGCTCCAGCACAGCATCGACCGCCACGCTCGCCTTCTCCTTGGTAAGCTCGGCTTCCTTGGCAACGGCGTCGATCAAATCCTTCTTGCTCATCTCTTGTCCGTCCTTTGCGTTCGGAATGGGTCTTCGGGGGGGTCCGGGGAAGCGAAAAACCCCGTACGGGCGCGGCTTCAGCCGCAATAGTGGAGGAGACAAGCGCCCAATGAATGGGCTCGTCAAGGGGGAAATCGCGCGAATTTGCCCGAAAAACCAGGGAAAACCGGGCCTCGACGCGCACGGAGCGGGAACACAAAGCCCCCACACTTTGAGGTGTGGGGGCAACGCGCCGACTGCGGGCAGCGGCCTTCCAAGCGCAAACAACAAGTTGCGCTTACATCTTCATCACATCAGTGAGCCGTAAGGCGCGGGCTCGACTTGTCGTCCTCGGGCTTCACTGCTTGCGTTTCGCTCGCCTCGTCCCACTCGATGCGCTCGGGCACCCTGACGAGTGCCGCCTTCAACACGTCGTCGACGCGGGCCGCGGGGATGATGTCGATCTTGTTCTTGATCTCGACCGAGATCTCCGAGAGGTCTTTAACGTTCTCTTCAGGAATAATCACGGTCTTGATGCCGCCGCGCAGTGCGGCGAGCAGCTTCTCCTTCAGTCCGCCGATCGGCAGCACGCGGCCGCGCAGCGTGATCTCGCCGGTCATGGCGACGTCCTTGCGCACCGGGATGCCGGTCAGCACCGAGATGATGGCCGTCACCATGGCGACGCCGGCCGAGGGACCATCCTTGGGCGTAGCACCTTCCGGCACGTGCACGTGGATGTCCTTCTTCTCGAACAGCGAGGGATGGATGCCGAAATCGACCGAGCGCGAGCGCACATAGGCGCTGGCGGCCTGGATCAATTCCTTCATCACGTCGCGCAGGTTCCCGGTGACCGTCATCTTGCCCTTGCCGGGCATCATGACGCCTTCGATGGTGAGCAGCTCGCCGCCGACCTCGGTCCAGGCGAGGCCCGTCACGATGCCAATCTGGTCCTCCAGCTCGGCCTCGCCGTAGCGGTACTTGGGCACGCCGAGGTAGGATTCGAGGTTGGCCGCCGTTACCGACACGACCTTGTGGTCGGAGGTGAGAATCTCCTTCACCGCCTTGCGCGCGAGCTTGGCGATCTCGCGCTCGAGCGAGCGCACGCCCGCCTCGCGCGAATAGCGGCGGATCATCTCCAGCAGGGCCGCATCCTCGATCATCCATTCCTCGGCCTCGAGCCCGTGCGCCAGGCGCTGGCCCGGGATCAGGTGGCGCTTGGCAATCTCGATCTTCTCGTCCTCGGTGTAGCCGGCGAGACGGATGATCTCCATGCGGTCCATGAGGGCCGGCGGAATGTTGAGCGTGTTGGCCGTCGTCACGAACATCACGTTCGACAGGTCGTAGTCGACCTCGAGGTAATGGTCGTTGAAGGTGGCGTTCTGCTCAGGATCGAGCACCTCAAGCAGCGCCGCCGCGGGATCGCCGCGGAAGTCGGAGCCCATCTTGTCGATCTCGTCGAACAGGAACAGCGGGTTGACGCGCTTGGCCTTGCGCATCGACTGGATGACCTTGCCTGGCATCGAGCCGATGTAGGTGCGCCGGTGGCCGCGAATCTCCGCCTCGTCGCGCACGCCGCCGAGGCTCATGCGCACGAACTCGCGTCCCGTTGCGTTCGCCATCGACTTGCCGAGCGAGGTCTTGCCCACGCCGGGCGGGCCGACGAGGCACAGGATCGGGCCCTTGAGCTTGTTGGTGCGCGCCTGCACGGCGAGGTACTCGACGATGCGCTCCTTGACCTTGTCGAGCCCATAGTGCTCGTCATCGAGGATCTGCTGCGCCTCGTCGAGGTCCTTCTTGACCTTGCCCTTGATGCCCCAGGGGATCGACAACAGCCAGTCGAGATAGTTGCGCACGACGGTGGCTTCCGCCGACATCGGGCTCATCTGCTTGAGCTTCTTGAGCTCGGCGAGCGCCTTGTCGCGGGCCTCCTTCGACAGCTTGGTGTTCTCGATCTTCTCCTCGAACTCGGCGATGTCGTCGCGCTCGTCGGAATCGCCGAGCTCCTTCTGGATCGCCTTCATTTGCTCGTTCAAGTAGTACTCGCGCTGCGTCTTCTCCATCTGGCGCTTGACGCGCGAGCGGATCTTGCGCTCGACCTGCAGCACCGAGATCTCGCTCTCCATCAGCGTGTAGACGCGCTCCAGCCGCTCGGAGATGGTCGAGGTCTCCAAGATCTCCTGCTTGTCGGCGATCTTGATGGCGAGGTGCGAGGCAATGGTGTCGGCGAGCTTGGAATAGTCCTCGATCTGCGCGACGTTGCCCAAGACCTCCGGCGAAATCTTCTTGTTGAGCTTGACGTAGCTCTCGAACTGGGTGACGGCCGAGCGCGCGAGCGCCTCGATCTCATCCTTGGCGCCGACCTCCTCGGGCACCTGCTCGACCTCGGCCTCGAAGTAGTTGGCGTTGTCGGTGTAGCGCGCGATGCGAGCGCGCGACGTTCCCTCGACCAGCACCTTCACGGTGCCGTCGGGCAGCTTCAACAGCTGCAGGACGGAGGCGAGCGTACCGACGGGATAGATCGCGTCGGTGGCGGGATCGTCGTCGCCGGCGTTCTTCTGCGCCGCAAGCAGGATGTGCTTGTCGGAGCGCATCACCTCCTCGAGCGCATTGATCGACTTGTCGCGCCCGACGAAGAGCGGGACGATCATGTAGGGAAAGACCACGATGTCGCGCAGCGGCAGGACGGGGTAGACACCCTTTCCGGCGGCCTTCTCTTTCGTCTGCTTCTCTTCGCCCATGTCGCTACCCATCAGAGTCGCCACCCATTCGCGCTTGATCGTCTGCCGATGTTCGGGAAATTCAATCCTCTATACAGCCGGTCCTTTTTGAGGCGGGAGCCGGTCTAACCTGTCCCCGCACGCAAGTCTGACGGCAAGCCGCCAAGAAGGAAATGGGGCCGACTGCCGCGATATCCAAGAGCGTGCCGTCGAGCGTCCGCCCAGGCACACTGCAAATTCAAAGGAAGAGCCGCCTCTCCTCAGAGCGGCTCCTGCGATTAAGAAGCACTCGAGCCTTTTTCCTCGGCCCGGTCCGAGTAGATGCGCAAGGGACGCGCGCTCCCTTCGACGACCTCGGGGCCGATGACCACTTCCTCCACCCCTTTCAGGGCGGGCAGCTCGAACATGGTCTCGAGCAGGTTGCCCTCCATGATGGAGCGCAGGCCGCGTGCACCCGTCTTCCGCTCAATGGCCTTCCTGGCGATGGCCTTCAAGGCGTCGTTGGTGATCGTGAGCTTCACGTCCTCCATCTCGAAGAGACGCTGATACTGCTTGACGAGCGCGTTCTTCGGCTCGGTCAGGATCTGCACCAGCGCGCCCTCGTCGAGATCCTCGAGCGTGGCGATGACCGGCAGACGGCCGATGAACTCCGGGATCAACCCGAACTTCAACAGGTCCTCCGGCTCCACCTCGCGCAAGACCTCGCCCGTGCGCCGTTCGTCCGCGCCAATGACCTTGGCCGAGAAGCCGATCGAGGTGCCCTTGCCGCGCCGGGAGATGATCTTCTCCAAGCCAGCGAAGGCGCCGCCGCAGATGAACAGGATGTTGGTCGTGTCGACCTGCAGGAACTCCTGCTGGGGATGCTTGCGGCCGCCCTGCGGAGGCACGGAGGCAACGGTGCCTTCCATGATCTTCAGAAGCGCCTGCTGCACGCCCTCGCCCGACACGTCGCGCGTGATCGAGGGGTTGTCCGACTTGCGGCTGATCTTATCGACCTCGTCGATGTAGACGATGCCGCGCTGCGCCCGCTCGACGTTGTAGTCGGCGTTCTGCAGCAGCTTGAGGATGATGTTCTCCACGTCCTCGCCGACGTAGCCCGCTTCGGTGAGCGTCGTCGCGTCCGCCATGGTGAAGGGAACGTCGAGGATGCGCGCCAGGGTCTGCGCCAGCAGCGTCTTGCCGCAGCCCGTTGGACCGACGAGCAGGATGTTCGACTTGGCCAGCTCCACGTCGTTGTTCTTGGCGGCGTGGTTCAGACGCTTGTAATGGTTATGGACGGCCACCGACAGGACGCGCTTGGCGTGGTCCTGGCCGATCACGTAGGAATCGAGAACGGTGCAGATCTCCTGGGGCGTGGGCACGCCGTCGCGCGACTTCACCAGGGTGTTCTTGTTCTCCTCCCTGATGATGTCCATGCACAGCTCGACGCATTCATCGCAGATGAACACAGTCGGGCCGGCAATCAGCTTGCGAACCTCGTGCTGGCTCTTGCCGCAAAACGAGCAATAGAGGGTGTTTTTCTCTTGAGCCATTACTGCTGTCTCACCCCTCCTTTGGGCCTACGCTGCCGGAACCGACCGGCCTCTCCGCCCCCGAAGAAACCTTATACTATGCTGGCCCGTCGCCAAGGCCGTTTGAACCCTTTGAGTCCACTTATCGTGATCTGAGCACGCTAGCGTTCTCAAGATCAAGATTGGATTAACGAGTGGCGCCGCCACCGCCGGCTAAGCGGCCCGATTGCCACAGTTTTGTGGCGACCTAAGGTCTGTCCCCGATTGGGCCATATGCGACATCGCCGACGGCTTCAAGTGCCGCCCGTTTGGGCATTTGCCGCCCATTGGCGCCGCAGCGGCGGCTCCTGGCTCTGCCTTATCGTTCGGGATGCTCAGGTTGTCGCAGCCTTGCTGTCGGTCAGCGCGAGCTCGGCCTCATCGCGCCGCGTCAGCACCTTGTCGATGATGCCGAACTCCTGCGCCTGCTCGGCGGTCATGAAGTAGTCACGATCGAGCGTGCGTTCAATGACCTCGTAGGGCTGGCCCGTGTGCTTGACGTAGATCTCGTTCAAGCGGCGCTTCATCTTGATGATGTCCTCGGCGTGGCGCTCGATGTCGGAGGCCTGGCCCGAGAAGCCGCCGGAGGGCTGGTGCACCATGACGCGCGCGTTGGGAAGCGCATAGCGCATGCCCTTGGTGCCCGCGCACAACAGCAGCGAGCCCATCGACGCCGCCTGCCCGATGCACAGCGTGGCGACCGGCGGTCGCACGAACTGCAGCGTGTCGTAGATTGCGAACCCCGCCGTGACGACCCCGCCCGGCGAGTTGATGTACATGGAAATTTCCTTCTTGGGGTTCTCCGCCTCCAGGAACAGGAGCTGCATGCAGATCGAGGCCGCCATGTGGTCCTCGATGGGCCCCGTTGCGAAGATGATCCGCTCCTTCAAGAGCCGCGAAGGGAGATCGTAGCCGCGCTCGCCGCGGTTCGTCTGCTCGACGACCATCGGCCAGAAGGTATTCGTCAATGTGGCGACCGGATCGCGCATAGCTTGTCTTCCTCTGGATCGCAGTGGGGTTTGGCGCTCGAATCGCGCAGCCCCTTCTTTGTGGGTGGGCGTAAGCCCCGGCGCAAGACCCCGCGCCGGTGCCTTTGCAAGGTTTAGGCGGCAGCTAGGCTGCCGTCGCAGCCTCGACTTCCTGGAAAAGCTCCTCCTTGGAAACCTTCTTCTCGCCCGGACTGACCTTTTCCAGGATGAAATCCACGACCTTGTCCTCGAAAATCGGGGCCCTGAGCTCGGCGAGCGCACCCGGCGTCTTCTCGTAGTATTCGTAGACTGCCTTCTCGTGGCCGGGGAAGCGGCGCGCCTGCTCCATCAGCGCACGGCGCATCTCGTCCTGGGTGATCTGGATCTGGTTGCTTTCCGCGACTTCGCCGATCACCAGCCCCAGCCGCACCCGCCGCTCGGCGATGCGGTGGTAGTCGGCGCGCACCTCCTCCTCGGTTTTTCCCTCGTCCGCCAAGGTCTTGCCGGCCTGCTTGAGGTTCTCATTGAACTGCCGCCACATGGACTCGAACTCGGACTCCACGAGCGTCGGCGGCAGCTCGAAGCTGTGCACCGCATCGAGCTGATCAAGCAGCTCCCGCTTGAGCTTGATCCGCGAGGCGGAATCGTACTCGCGCTTGATTTGGGCGCTGACGGCTTCCTTGAGCGTCTGCAGGTTCTCGACCCCGAATGTCTTGGCAAAGTCGTCGTCGATCGAGGGGCGCACCGGCACCGCTACCTCCTTGACCGTCACCGCAAATGTCGCCTCCTTGCCGGCGAGCGTTTCGACGGGATAGTCAGCCGGGAAGGTTGCGACGACGGAGCGCTCCTCGCCGGCCTTGGCGCCTTCCAGGCCCTCCTCGAAGCCGGGAATGAAGCTACCCTGGCCGAGCACAATCTGCGCATCCTCGGCCTTTCCGCCCTCGAACGCCTCCTCGCCGATGCTGCCGACGAAATCCACCGTCAAGCGATCGCCGGAGGCGGCAGCGTGTCCTTCCTCGGCCGTCCAGCTGGTCGCCCGATCGGCCAGATCCGACACCGCCTTGTCGACGGCCTCGGGCTCGACGTCGGCGACGAGCCGCTCGAGCTTCAGCGACGCCATGTCGGCGAGCGCGATCTGGGGCAGAACCTCAAAGGTCAGCGAATAGGCGAGGTCGGCCTCGCCCGCGAGCACACGCTCGATCTCCGCCTGATCCTCGGGCAGGTTGACGCTCGGCTGCATGGCCGGACGCTCGTTGCGGTCGGCGAGCGCCTTGTTCGTCATCTCCTTGACGGTCTCCTGCAAAACCTCCGCCATGAGCGAGCGGCCGAACACCTTCTTCAAGTGCGGGACCGGCACCTTGCCCTTGCGGAAGCCCTTGAGCTGCACGCGGTCCTTGATCTCGCCGAGACGCTCGCTGAAGCGTTTGCCGAGCTCGTCGGCGCCCACCACGACCTTGAGCGTGCGCTTCAGACCCTCGTTGCTGGTTTCCGTAATTTGCATTGCTTTCCCAACCTAGCCTTAAACCAGCCCCGTGTGCCGCCCGGCAGCGTTCAACCCGCGTCTGCAAGCCGGCCGCATTTGGCCGACAGCTTGGCGTGGTGCGGGCGGAGGGACTTGAACCCCCACGGCCTGGGCCACCAGAACCTAAATCTGGCGTGTCTACCAATTCCACCACGCCCGCGCGCCGCCCCGACTGGGGGCCCGACTTGGGGCATGGCTTGAGACCCAGCCCGCAGAGCCCCGCTATCGCGCAACGTATCGCTTAGCTTCGTGGGAACGGCTGCGCGAAGGTATATCTGGCGCGGAGGCCGAAAATCAATGTCCTTTGCGCGGTCGCGGCCGACCGCCGGGGCGGCAGAATGGTTCTTTTGGGGGTGGTAAAACGCCGCTTGTATAGCGCATTTGGGGGCCATTGCAGGGGCTTTGGGGCGCCGCTAGGCTGCCGGTCCCGCCCTTTGAGGAGTGTCGCCCCGTGCCAGTGAGCTCGAGCGTCGCCGCCGCGGTCGGGCGCACGCCCCTGATCCGGCTGCGCCGGGCCTCCGAGGAAACGGGCTGCACGATCCTCGGCAAGGCGGAATTCATGAATCCGGGCCAATCGGTCAAGGACAGGGCCGCGCTCGGGATCATCACAGACGCCGTCGCGCGGGGACGCCTGAAGCCCGGGGGCACCATCGTCGAGGGGACCGCCGGCAACACCGGAATCGGCCTCACCGTGCTCGGCAACGCGCTCGGGTTTCGCACCGTCATCGTCATCCCCGAGACGCAGGCGAAGGAGAAGAAGGACACCCTGCGTCTGCTCGGCGCGGAGCTCGTCGAGGTGCCGGCCGTTCCCTACCGCGACCCCAACAACTACGTGAGATACTCCGCGCGGCTCGCCGACGCCCTCGACAAGAGCGAAGCGGCGGGCGCCATCTGGGCCAACCAGTTCGACAACACGGCAAACCGCGACATTCACGAAACGACGACGGCTGAGGAGATCTGGGCCGAGACCGGCGGCCTGATCGACGGCTTCGTCTCGGCGGTGGGGTCGGGCGGCACGCTTGGCGGGGTATCGCGCGGGCTCAAGGCCAAGCGCGCCGATATCCGCATCGCGCTGGCCGACCCGCCGGGATCTGCGCTCTATGCCTACATCACGCGCGGCATATTCGAAGCCGAGGGCTCCTCGATCACCGAGGGCATCGGCCAGGGGCGCATCACCAAGAACCTCGAGGGCGCGCCGATCGACACCGCCTATCGCATCCCCGACGCGGAGGCGCTGCGCATCGTCTTTAACCTCGTTTCCGAGGAAGGCCTGTGCGTGGGCGCCTCCAGCGGCGTCAACATCGCCGGCGCCGTCCGTCTGGCCAAGGATCTGGGCCCCGGCCACACCATCGTGACGGTCCTCTGCGATCCGGGCACCCGCTATCAGTCCCGGCTTTTCAACCCAGGCTTCCTGCGATCGAAGTCCCTGCCGGTGCCCCCCTGGCTCGATCGCGAGCCGCGAAAATTGCCCTCCGTACTCGCCGATTCCACCGTCGGCTGAGGGCGCCGCGACAATTGGGCGGGCAATCCTTGCGGGCCTCCTGAGTTTTGCCTATGTCGCTAGGCAAAAGGCGCTCCGGCCACACTGCAGGGCGCCCAGATAATGCGGCCCGCGAGGAAACGGAGAGGGACAGTGCTCAATAGCGCCAAGCAGTGGATCGTTGAGACCGATTGGCTCGCCACCCACATCGACGCCCCTGATCTGGTCGTCTTCGATGGCAGCTGGCACCTGCCGACAACCGGGCGCAACCCCAAGGCGGAGTATCTCGCCGCCCACATTCCCAACGCCTTATTTTTCGACATCGACGATCTGTCCGACGAGAAGTCGCCGCTGCCCCACATGCTGCCGTCCACCGTCAAGTTTGCCTCACGCATGAAAAAGATGGGCGTCGGCGATGGGATCCGGATCGTCGTCTACGATACCCAAGGGCTGTTTTCGGCCGCGCGCGTGTGGTGGACGTTTCGCGCCATGGGGCACGAGGACGTCGCGGTGCTCAACGGCGGCCTGAAGAAGTGGATGCTGGAGGGGCGCCACGTAGAGGACGGCCCGCCGCGCAAGCGGCCGGAATGCCACTTCACGCCGCTGATGAACGCCTCCCTCGTGCGCGACGTGCACGACATGAAGGAGGCGCTCTCCAAGAAATCGGCGCAGATCGTCGATGCGCGTCCGCCGGCCCGCTTTGCCGGCAGCGAGCCTGAGCCGCGCCCGGGCCTGCGCTGCGGTCATCTGCCGGGCGCGCGCAACGTTCCCTCGCAGACGCTGATCAATGACGATGGGACGCTCAAGACGCCGGCCGAGCTCTCCAAGATCTTCGCTGGCGCGGGCATCGATCCCGCGTTGCCCGTGATCACCACCTGCGGCTCTGGCGTGACGGCCTCCATCCTGTCGCTGGCCCTGGCCGTGTTGGGCCAGACCAACGCGGCCGTCTACGACGGAAGCTGGGCGGAATGGGGCGCCGAGAACGGCTTGCCGATCGAGAGCGGACCGCCGGCGTAAGCGCGCCCAAAGTACCGCTCCCGCCGCCTAAGCGGAGCGAGCGCGTCTGATGCGCTTGGGCTTCTTCGGTCTTTCACCGACCTCTGGGGCCGCCTTCTCGGCTGCGGGCTTTGCTCTTGCTTTGCCCGCTGCCGTGCGCCTCGGCTTGGTCGTGCGCCGATAGAGGTCGTACTCCTCGGCTATCGTCTCCGCGCTCTCGGGCATGCCGATCCAGAAGCCCTGAGCCTCGGTGAATCCTTCGCGGCGCGCGATATCCATCTGCACTTGCGTCTCGATGCCTTCCGCCGTGGTCGCAATCCCGAGGCTTGCGCCGAGCCGTGCCACCGCGCGCACGATCGCCAGCGATTCCTCGTTGCCCTCGGCGAGGCCGGCGATGAAGCACCTGTCGATCTTCAGCTTGTCGAATGGGAAGGCGCGCAGATAGTTGAGCGAGGAGAAACCCGTGCCGAAATCGTCGAGCGCGATGCGCGCGCCGAGGTCGCGCAATTGATGCAAGGTGGCGAGCGTCGTCTCGCGATCCTGCAGCAGAAGCGATTCGGTGATCTCGAGCTCGAGACGACTGGCCTCCACGCCCGACGCCGCAAGCGCGCTCATGACGACTTGCGCCAGGTTGCGGGAATTGAACTGCACCGGTGACAGGTTGACGGCCACCCGCATGTGCCGCGGCCATTTGGCGGCTTCCGCCAGCGCCTGACGCAGGGCCCATTCGCCCATGGGCACGATGAGCCCCGTCTCCTCGGCAAGCGGAACGAAGTCGCCCGGCGCAATCACCTCTCCGCTGCGCGTGCGCCAGCGAAGGAGCGCCTCGAAGCAGGCGATCTCGTTGCGCTTCAGGTTCAGCAGCGGTTGGAAGTCGAGATCGAGCTCGCCATCGGTCAGCGCGTTGCGCAGGTTGCATTCCAGCTCGTGGCGCGCACGCATGCGCGCGTCCATCTCCTTCTCGAAGAACCGGTAGTTGCCGCGCTCCTCCAGCTTGGCGCGATGGAGAGCCAGATTGGCGTGCTTGATGAGCTGGTCCGCATCCATCCCGTCGTCGGGC
Source organism: uncultured Alphaproteobacteria bacterium (assembly GCA_963782555.1). Lineage (GTDB taxonomy): Bacteria > Pseudomonadota > Alphaproteobacteria > Rhizobiales > Hyphomicrobiaceae > Hyphomicrobium_A. The sequence continues at coordinate 78,658 of CAWAKB010000004.1, forward strand.
GCCATGGCGATGCCGATGGAGGCGCTGAGGACGACCTGAAAATGCTCGCCCAGCACGAACGGCTCGGTCATCGCCTCGCCGACGCTTGCGGCCAGGTCGCTCGCGTCCTTGGGCGAGCGTGCCGGATTTTGCACGATGACGAACTCGTTGCCGCCGGTTCGGGCCACCAAGGCTCCGTTTCCAGCAAGGTCGCGCAGGCGCGCGGTGAAGTGCTGCAAAAGCTCGTCGCCGACCGCATGGCCTATCGCGTCGTTGACCTCCTTGAAACGGTCCAGGTCGAGGCAGAGCACGGCCAGGCGGTCACCCGAGCGCATGCGCTGCAGCGCCGCCTGCAGCTCCTCGCGCAAAAGGAAGCGGTTGGGGAGGTCGGTCAGCGCGTCGTGGCGGGCGAGATGCTCGATCTTTGCCTCAGCGCGGCGTCGCTCGGTGATGTCCTCGTGCGTGCAGACCCATCCGCCGCCCGGCATCGGCACGTGCACCAGAGAGATCGTGCGACCGTCGCTCATCTCTTGGACCAGGTGGCCGAAGCTCTCAATCGGCGTCGTGCGCTGGTGCAGGTAGCTTTCGGCGGACGCACCGGCCCAAATTCCCTTCGCGATGCGCATCTCGATCACTTCGCGGCGGCTCATGCCGGGTTTGACGGCATCCGGCAACAACCCATAGACGGTGGCATAGCGCTCGTTGCACACGACGATGCGCTCGGCCTTGTCGTACATGCACAGGCCCTGGGACATGTGCTTCAGCGCCGTATCGAGCAAGAGATTGCGGTTTCGCAGCTCCTCTTCGCGCTCGCGCAGGATCTCGTTGCGCCGCTTGAGCTCCGCCTCGGCGGAGCGCCGCTCGGTCAGGTCGTGGATGGCGTAGACCTCGTCGCCGGAGGAAAGCGGCTGATGCGTCACCTTGACGGGTGTGCGCCTCCCCAATGCGGTGAGCAGCAACGTCTCGCCGCTCGCACCCAAGGCGATCGGCTTGTCGAGAAACATCCCTGCAATGCTTTTCCCGATCAAATCGCGCCGCGCGAACCCGCAAAGCTCCGCGATGCGCCCATTGACACCCGCAATGCGTCCGTCCCTCGCCAGCACGATACCATCGATCGCGGTGTCGACCAGCTGCTGCAAGGTCTCAACGTTGTCGCGCACGGTCTTTCGATCGATCAGCATCGACACGAAGCCGACGCCCAGCACCACCGCCGCGGCCGCCACGACGACGGCCGCCAGGACCCAGTGGTGCGCAATGTTCGGCGTCGCGTGGAGCGCGGGATCCGAAACGACGCGGGCGGCGTGCATCGCGGTAAAGTGCAAGCCGAAGAATGCGAAGGTGAGCAGTGCGGCCGCGCCCCAAAGCGCCGTTTTGCCGGCAAGGCGCTGATAGGCGATCAGAGCTGCCGCGCTGAAGCCGACACCTAGGCCAATGGACGCCAGCAGCAGCGGCACATCCCACACGATAGTCCCGGGCAGCACGACGGCATACATGCCGAGGTAGTGCATGAGCCCCATGCCGGTGCCGTTGACGGCCCCGCCCATTGCCGGATGCCAGCCAACAGGGCGGGACGCGATCGTGAAGCCGACGGAGGTCAGCAAGATGACGCTCGCCAGCGATGCCGTCGTCAGCACCCAGTCAAAGGCGATCGGCTCTTCGGTGTGATGCGCAATCAGCGAGAGGAACTGGGCGGCCCAAATTCCAAACGCGCACGACGCGGCAGCGAGGAGCAGCCATCCCACGCGCTGGCGCCCTCGTCCCTCGCCCGCATGCCTGAAGATGCTGAGCGACACCAGGCTCGCCGCGAGGGTCAACGCCATGGCTAAGAGGAAGAGGCGCAAATCGGGCTGTAAAGAAAAAGCGAGAGGCGGGCGGTCCACCGGAAAACTCCGAGCACAAGTCCACCCGCGAACTGTAGCAATCCTATTTCAATATCCCGTAAAGGCGCACGGCCTAAGCAACGGACTTTCTTGGGAAAAAATTGCCCGCCGCGCCCAGAATTCAGGCAATAAACGCCGTTTTCCAGCCGATTCTCCTTAAAGCTCTGTCCTCTATTCTGCAGCTGTCTTGGGCAGCCGAAATCAGCCGCCGTCCGCGGGGGCAGCGAAAAAAGATGTCAGGCGTGCGGTCGGAGACATTGGTGAGCCCGGATGGGATCGAACCATCGACACCCTGATTAAAAGTCAGGTGCTCTACCACTGAGCTACGGGCCCCAACGACGCGTGCTTGTAGGCGGCAGGGCTGGGGCGGTCAAGACAACGGCGCGCGTTGACACACACTCCGCCATGCACGATGCGCACGCGATCGTTGCGAAATGATCCCTGGGCCCCGGGCGGGGGTTGCTCTATTGACGGCGCACCATGGACGAGAGAGTCACAAGATCGGCTTCCACCCGCCACGGCGCGCCGCCGTCGGTCGATGCCGGCGACCGCCTGAAGGCCATCGGGCTCATGGCCCTTGCCGTCGTGCTGTTCTCGGCCCTCGATGCTTCCGCCAAATACCTCGCGACGCGCGCCGAGCTCCCCGTCGTGCAGATCGCGTGGATGCGCTTTCTCGGACAGTTCCTGGTGATGTCGTCGATTCTGGGCGCGCTGCCGCTCTCCACCTTGTTCGGCACGCGCAAGCTCGGCTGGGAGCTCGCGCGCTCCGTTCTCATGGCCGCGACGACCTCGTTCAACTTCCTCGCCCTCCAGTATCTTCGCCTCGACCAGACCGTGACGGTGGTGTTTCTCGCGCCTCTCGTCGTCGCGCTGCTCGCCGGCCCTCTGCTCGGCGAGTGGGTGGGTTGGCGGCGCCTCGCAGCGATCCTTGGGGGATTCGCCGGCATCATCATCGCGGTGCGGCCGGGCATAAATTTGCATCCCGCGTTTGGCTTCGCTTTCGGCGCCATGCTCGCCTACTCATTGTTCATGCTGCTGACGCGCTATCTCGCGGCCTACGACAAACCGCTTGTCATGCTCTTCTATTCGATCCTGGTCGGCACCTTCGGTCTGGCGCCGTTCGCCCTGTGGCAGTGGGTGTGGCCGGCAAGCGTGGGACAATGGCTGCTGCTCGCGGCTCTCGGCATGCTGGGTGGCACCGGCCATTACCTGTTCATCCACGCCTACCGCTTGGCGCCGGCTTCGGCCATCGCGCCGTTCCTCTACATGCAGCTCTTGACCATGGTGGGATTCGGATACGTCGTGTTCGATCAGGCGCCGGATCTTTGGACCATGGCCGGCGCAGCGGTGATCATCGGCTCGGGCATCTATCTCATCCACCGCGAGCGCGTGACATGCACGCCGGTGCAGCCCGTCGATCCGATCTAGTCGGCCTCGGACGCAGCGAGCCGGCGCCTGGTCGCCTCCGCCCACGACGCAAAGCGCCCCTCGGCAATCGCGGCCCGCATCGCCGCCATCAGCTCCTGGTAGAAAGCGGTGTTGGCCCACGACAGCAGCATGGCGCCCAGGTACTCGCCCGACTTGATGAGGTGGTGCAGGTAGGCGCGCGAATAGTCGCGCGCGGCGGGGCAGCCGCTCGTCGGATCGAGCGGCGCGGGATCCTCCGCGTGGCAGGCGTTCTTGAGGTTGACGCGCCCGCCCCACGTATAGGCGAGGCCGTGGCGGCCATTGCGCGTCGGCAGCACGCAGTCGAACATGTCGATGCCGCGCTTGACCGACTCGATCAGATCCTCCGGCGTGCCGACCCCCATCAGATAGCGCGGCTTCTCAGATGGCAGCAACGGCACCACACCCTCCAAGGTTCGCAGCATCACCTCGTGGCCTTCGCCGACCGCGAGACCGCCGATGGCGTAGCCGGGAAACGCCATGGCACCCAGCGCCTCGGCCGAACGCCGGCGCAGCTCGGGGTCAGTGCCGCCCTGGACGATCCCGAACAGCGCCTGCCCGGGTTGGGCGAGCTTTGCAAACGCCGCACGTGACCGCTCGGCCCAGCGCAGCGACAGCTCCACGGCGCGCTCGACTTGCGCACGCTCGGCGGGCAGCTCGACGCACTCATCAAGCTGCATCTGGATGTCGGCGCCGAGCAGCCATTGGATCTCGATCGCACGCTCCGGCGTCAGCATGTGGCGCGCCCCGTCGATATGCGACTGGAAGCGCACACCGTCCTCGCTGATCTCTCTGATCTTGCCGAGAGACATGACCTGAAAGCCGCCGCTATCGGTGAGGATGGGGCCGTCCCAGCGCATGAAGGTGTGCAGGCCGCCGAGCTTTGCGATGCGCTCCGCGCCCGGCCGCAGCATCAGGTGGTAGGTGTTGGCAAGCACGATATCGGCGCCGGCGGCCTTCACCTGCTCGGGGTAGAGCGCCTTGACCGTTGCCACCGTCCCGACCGGCATGAACGCCGGCGTGCGCACGCGGCCGTGCGGCGTCGCGATCTCGCCCAAGCGCGCGGCGCCGTCCTGCGCGATGAGCCGAAAGCCGAACCGGGAGGTCGTGTCCTGCACGTCCGTCTAACCTCTGCGATCGCCCGGTGCCGGAAAAAGCAGGCAGGCGTCGCCGTACGAATAGAAGCGATAGCCCGACTTTAACGCGTGTGCATAGGCCTCCTTCATCGCTGCGAGTCCCGAGAAAGTGGCGACCAGCATAAAGAGCGTGGAGCGCGGCAGATGGAAGTTGGTCATGAGTACATCGACGGCGCGAAAGCGGTAGCCGGGCGTGATGAAGATGTCGGTCGGCCCGCAGAAAGGTTGTATCTCGCTTTTGCGGACCGCCGTTTCCAGAAGCCGCAGCGAGGTTGTCCCCACGGCAACGATGCGCCCGCCGTCCTGACGCACGGCGTTGAGCGCGGCCGCCGTCTCAGGCGCCACCTCGCCCCACTCGGCGTGCATCTTGTGGGCGCCCGTGTCCTCTGCCTTCACCGGCAGGAAGGTGCCGGGGCCGACGTGCAGCGTCACGAAGTGGCGCGCGATCCCGCGCTTGTCGAGGGCCACCATCAACTCGGGCGTGAAGTGCAGCCCCGCCGTGGGCGCCGCAACCGCGCCGTCGTGGGCGGCATAGACCGTCTGGTAGTCGCGCCGGTCGGCGTCGTCGGCATGCCGGCGCGCGGCAATGTAGGGCGGCAGCGGCATGTCGCCCACGCCGGCGATCGCTAAATCGAGGTCGGCCCCCGCGAGATCGAAGACGAGCTCCACCTCGCCGTCGTCACCCCGCGCGGCGACGGTCGCATCGAGCGCGCCCGCAAGGCACACGCTCCCGGTGTGCCCGAAATGCAGCCGGTCGCCCTGCTTCAAGCGCTTGGCCGGCCGCGCCAGCGCGCACCAGCGGCTCTGATCGCGGCGCTCGATCAGCGTGACCGACACATGAGCCTCGAGCTCGCCGCGCCGGCGCACGCCATGAAGGGCCGCCGGGATGACGCGCGTATCGTTGAAGACGAGCGCGTCGCCGGCGCGCAAGAGCTCGGGAAGGTCGCGGACGATTTGGTCCTGGAGCTTCTCTCCGGGATGCACGACAAGCAGCCGCGCGGCATCGCGCGGAGCAACGGGGTGCAGCGCAATCCGCTCCTCAGGCAGCTCGAAGTCGAACAGGTCCGTGCGCATTAGGTGATGCGGATGAGGAGCGCCCCGGCAATGAGCAGGATCGCTCCGCTGATGCGTCCGAGCGAGAGCTCGCGCGCTACGAAGCCGAAGGCGCCAGCCCGGTCGATGAGCAGCCCCGCCAGCAATTGGCCGGTGACGATGAAGGCCATGGTGGCCGCCGTACCGAGCCTCGGCGTGAGGATGATGACGCTCATGACGTAAGCTGCGCCCAGAAGACCCCCGGCAACGAACATCCAGGGCGGCACATCGCGCCATGTCAGCGAGAGGCCTTGCACCTGGTAGACCGCAAGCGCAATAGCGACGAGCACGACGCCTCCTGCGAGGAACGACGCTGCCGCGGCCGCAACCGGCGCCCCCAGTCCACGCGCCAGCGCGGCATTGATCGGTGCCTGAAGGGCGATGAACGCGCCGGACGCAATGCCGAGCAACGACCAAACAAGCCCCATCATCGCGATACCTCTCTGTGCGTGGGCAAGCTCAGCCGCGATGGGCGACGACTTCCCAAAGGCCGGCCGCCGACAAGACCAGCCAGCCAAGGATCATGGTCGAGCCGCCCGTAGGGGCTGCCATCGGAAACAGCCGGTGGCCCCAGAACGTGCGCGCGGCAATGTCGCCGGAAAAGAGCGACACGCCGATAAGGAGGAGCAGCGCAGCCAGCAGGAAGCCCGCCGGGTGCACAGCGCGCGTGGCAATCACCGCAATGGCGGTCGCGGCGGCAGCATGCATGATGAGGAAGTAAGCGGGTGGCGTGAGCGCGGAGAGCGCATTGCCGTGGGCGCCGGCGGCCGCAAGCGCCACGCCGGCAGCGCCTGCAAGCCCCGCATAGGCGATGAGCGCCGCTGCCACCTGCATGACACCCATGGCTCTAGCCTCCATTGGCCCGGGGCTAAGCCGCGTCGGCCACCACCTTCACCGAAACCATCTTGTCGGGGTTCTGCACCGGCTCCCCGCGCTTGATCTTGTCGATGTTCTCCATGCCCTCGATTACCTTGCCCCACACCGTGTACTTCTTGTCGAGAAAGCTCGCGTCGTCGAAGCAGATAAAGAACTGGGAGTTGGCGCTGTCGGGGCTCTGCGCGCGCGCCATGGAGCAAACGCCACGCACGTGCGGCTCGGCGTTGAACTCGGCCACGAGGTTCGGATAGCTCGAGCCGCCGGTGCCGGTCCCGTTGGGGCAACCCGTCTGCGCCATGAAGCCTTCAATGACGCGGTGGAAAGGGACGCCGTCATAGAAGCCCTCGCGCGCCAGCGTCTTGATGCGCTCGACGTGCTTGGGCGCGAGGTCGGGGCGCAGCGCGATGACAACGCGGCCCTTGGTCGTCTCAATGATGAGCGTGTTCTCAGGGTCATTGGCTGCGGACATGAAGATACTCCGTTTGTTGGGGGGATGTGCTTGGCAGCGACGGGTGCGCAATCGCCTCTCGGCCGCAGGCTGTCAAGTCACGATACGCGTGCCTGTCTTACATGCCAGCACACACCAGCTAGTGTCCTGATCGCGAAATTCGTCCAAGCGTGCGGTAAGGGTCAGAACGAATTTCGCGATCTGAAGGACACTAGACAAGTTAATGCTTCTAGTGTGATTCAGATCGAGAAGTCCGCTGCACCACTTAGCCGAACTCGATGTGGCGGACTTCTCGATCATCACACTAGGTCGATAATGTGGATCTCGCGACCCCAGGCAAAATCCGTCGGCGGCCGCAGAGTGACCCCGCCATACTTGCTGCCGAGGCTTTTTGCCTCGAGCTCGGACCAGTAGCCCTCCAGATCGTCCACCTCGAATGTGATCATCTGGTTCTTCTGCCACTCGGGAACAACAATGTCCTGCAGGATGAAGAAGGCCTTACCAAATCTGAGACCGGCCAGCCCCGCGTTGCTCCACAGGGGCTCGAAGCCGATCTCGGCGAAGAAGGCGAGCGACGTCTTGAAATCGGAACCGGACGGCACGAAGGGAAAAAGGAAGGTCGCCTGCGACTTCATGACCGATCCATCGCCGGCGGTCCTTAAGACTTGGAATCAGACTTGGAATCGGACTGCAGATAGACCTTCTCCATGACGTCGGGGATCGGCGGCGGCTCACCCGGCGCGATCTGGTCGACGTACTCCATGCCCTTAATGACCTGGCCGAAGACCGTGTACTGGCCGGTGAGCGAGCTGCAGCCGGTATCGTCGAAGCAGATGAAGAACTGGGAGTTGGCGCTGTTGGGATCGAGCGTGCGCGCGGCCCCGACCGTGCCTCGCTTATAAGGCTCCTGCGAGAACTCGGCCGGCAAATCCGGATAGTTGGAGCCCCCGGTGCCGGTGCCCGTCGGATCGCCGGTCTGCGCCATGAAGCCCTTGATCACGCGGTGGAACTTGACGCCGTCGTAGAAGCCCTCCCTGGCGAGCCGCTTGACGCGCTCGACGTGCTTGGGCGCAAGATCGGGGCGAAGCTTGACCAGCACCTTGCCGGTCTTCAGCTGGATGACGAGAATATCGCTGGAATCCCCGACCTTGGACTGGTCCGAGCAGGCAGCAGCCGCGACCACGCAAAATGCCAGGACGAGGCATGTGATCAAGCGCATCGTGCGTCCTTCCCCATTCTTTGTTGCCGTCTCTTGTTGTCGGCCGCGCGTTAAGCGGCGCCATTGGCCGCCACTCTTATCACGCCTAGGCGGGTGGACGGCAACTCTTGCCCACTTTGCACTGCAACGAAATCTAGCTGCGAGCCTTCGCCTTGGCCTTGAGGCGGCGCGCCACCGCGGCCGAGACGAACGGCGACACGTCGCCGCCCATCAGCGCGATCTGCCGCACGAGGTTGGCGGCGATATGCCGGACGCCGGGCGAGGCGGCGACAAAGACGGTCTCGATGCCTGGCGCCATGGCGCCGTTCATGCCGGCCATCTGCATCTCGTAGTCGAAATCGGAACCGTCGCGCAGACCACGAAAAATGACGCGCGCCAGGTGCGCCTTGGCCGCTTCCACCACGAGGTCGTCGAAGGTGACGATCTCGATGGCGGTCCCCGCCGCCTTGGCAATGCCCTTCGTTTCGGCGGCGAGCATATCGATGCGCTCTTGCGCAGCGAACAGCGGCGTCTTTTCGGAATGCACGCCGATGCCGATCACCAGCTTGTCCACCAACCGGCACGCCCGCTCGATCACATCGGTGTGGCCGAACGTGACGGGGTCGAAGCTTCCGGAATAAAAGCCGATGCGTTTCATAGCCGCCGAGCCTTGCTGCGCCCGCTCGTCTTAGCGTGAGGGCGGCATCCGGCACAACGCTCTAGCGCAACGGCGTAAACAAAACGGGCCCGGCAAGAGCCGGGCCCGCGAAACGTTGCCGATACTCCGATCTTACTTCAAGGGCACTGCCGCGCGGCGCCCCAAGAGATCCGAAAGATTGAACCGGTAGCCGAGGTTCGCCGTCACGAACCACGGATCGAGGTCATGCTTGGCGACGACCGTCCCCAGGCCGTTGGTGCCGGTCCAGGTTATCTTGGTGTCCTCCCAAACCTTCTTCACGTCGAGGCCGAGCGACCAGCCCTGGCCCAGATCGATATCCGTGCCCGCCTGCAGCGCAAAGCCGAAGCTGTCGTCGAAATTGGCACCGCCACCGATATTCGACAACTCTTGGAAGTAGTGGATCCACTCGGCGCCAACGCCGACGTAGGGCTTGAACGCACCCATGCCATCGAAGTGGTACTGCAGGGTCAGGATCGGCGGGAAGGCCCAGGTCGAGGCGAGCTTGCCCACGCCGGCGAGGCTGCCCTTACCCGTAACATTGACCTGGTCGAAGCAGCAGAAGAGCTCAACCGCCCAGTTCTTGTCGAGGAAGTAGGTGAGCATAAGCGTGGGGATGACGTTGTCGTTGGTCTCCGCCGAGGCGTTAGGTACCAGAGCGCCGTTGGAGGTCACCGATTTCGTATTGTCATCAAACAAAACCCCGGTGACCCCGACCTTCACCTGGAAGTTGCCGTTGCTGTCGCCAGCCTGCGCCGGCAGGGCCGCCACCGCGCCGGCAAAGAGAGCCAACGCACCGACCCACAGTCTCGCTTTTCGCATCGTCATTATCCCGTCCCCCGTCGGCCGCCGCGGACGCTGCCCGGCAACTCGTTAACTTTCGAGAGACTACTCTTCTCGCAAACGCCTCGAAGTCCGAGCGATTGCTTGCGCTTAGGCTTGATGCAGATCAGCGAAAGACGCATCCCGGCGCGCCTGTTGCACCACCGACACGTCTCCTGTTGATGCAGATCAAACTCCGCCCAAAACGGGAGGGGTCGAACGCTCGCGCGAGCCCGTGGTCGCACCCCGGGGCTTCTTGACTTAGATCAAGGCGAAAATCCCGCGACGCCCCAGGGTCGGATGCTTGCCATTTTTCGAGCCTTGCTCCGAGGAAACGCCTCAACGTGATCACCCACCGGGCCCCTCGCCGACCGCCGCCCCGACTGGTCAAGCTTGCGCCGGCGCCGAGCCGCGAGCCGGATCCACTGGCGGCGTTGCGCCAGTGCGCCATCACGGTCCGCGCGCGTCGTCGCCAGCAGCTCGCCTTGACGACGGGCAAAGCCGAGGCCGTCTACATCGTGCGCTCAGGCCTGCTCGTCCTGCAGACCACGGCGCCGGGAAAGCACCGCCAGCTGTTGGCGCTGCATTATCCCAACGACATCTTTCGCGCCGCCTTCGCGCCGCCGCTTCCGGCCGTGACCTTGAGTGCGGCCTCAGCCTCGGAGGTGTGGCGTCTTCCGGCCAGCAGCCTCGAGAGCGCGCTTATCGCCGAGTCCGCCTTGGGGGTGCATCTCAGCCGCCGGTTCGCCGATCAGCACGCGCGCGCCATTCTTCACGTCGCCACCATCGGCGCTCTCAGCGGCGAGGAGCGGCTGGCATCGTTCCTGATCGAGTTGGGCTTACGTATCGGGGCCCGCTCCGCCAACGGCGTCGCGTTCGAGATGCCGCTGTCGCGCACCGACATCGCCGACTATCTGGCACTGAACGCCGACACGCTGAGCCGCATCATGTCGCGTCTCAAGAGCCGCGGGGTCGTGGCGCAGACGGGGCGGGGGCGCGCGCTCATTCCCGATTGGGAAGGCTTGTGCGCGCTGAGCCCGGTCGCGGACGCTATCGTGGCGCTGCACGGCAGAGCGCGCGCCGAAGCCTAGACGACAGGCTCAGGCACCGTCGCCGAACGCTCCCATCGGCCCAAGCCGCACCGTCAGCAACTCGACGTCGGTAACCGCGACGTGCGGCCCTTGGCGCGTGCCGGCCGGCGTCGTCCAGAATGTGCCGGCCTCGCGGCGCCGGCCGGCGGTTTCCACCGTTCCCGATAGCACGAGCACGAACTCGTCGGCCGGGTGGGTGTGAGCCGGAATGGTGGTGCCAGCCGCCAGGCGGGCGCGGTGAATGGACCCTTCGGGCACCGGCTCGGCGAGAGGCATGAGCTCCACACCTGGCAGAAAGTCCATCCTCAGCCATGGGGCGGAGCCCGGATCGGTAAACGTCTGACGGCTGGCCATTGCACCGCTCCCGCGCCACTTGGTAACCTAAGGTTCTTATATTGATAACCCTGCCCGGGCCGGCATTACCAAGCAGGCGATGGGCCGGCTGGCGGCCGAGTTGGAAGCGGCCAGCTACATTCGCGTGGAAGGCGACCCCGAGGATGCGCGTGTCCGCATCCTGAAACTCACCGCTAAGGGGCAGCGGCTGATGCGCGACAGCTTCGAGGTGATGGCCGAGCTAGAGCGCCGCTACGCCCGCTCGATCGGTCCCAAGTGGCTTGCCGCAGTGCTCCGCGGCCTTGCGGTCTTCCTTGATACGGCCGAGCGGGACTAGCCGCGTTACACCACTCACTCGGGCGCGGAGCCCTCGTCTCCGGTCTCGCCGTCCTCGGCGTCGCCGTTCTCGCCCTCGTCGGGGATGTGCTCCACCGAGACGACGTGCTCATCGGCGTCCGTCTTGAACACACGCACGCCTTGCGTGTTGCGCCCGGCGATGCGCACGTCGTCGACCGGGCAGCGGATCAGCTGACCGCCGTCCGTCACCAGCATGATCTGGTCGCTCTCGGCGACGGGAAGCGACGCAACGAGCGGCCCGTTGCGGTCGTTGACCACCATGGCGACGATACCTTTGCCGCCGCGCCCCGAGGTCCGGTACTCGTAGGACGAGCTGCGCTTGCCGAACCCGTTCTGCGAGACGGTCAGCACGAACTGCTCCTTGGCGCCGAGCTCCGCGTAGCGTCCCGACGTCAATTCGGCGACAGCGCCTCCATCGCCCTCGGCCTCGACCTCGGCGGCGCCCTCGGCGACCTCCTCGCCTTGCGCGCGGCGGAGCATGGTCGCCTGCTTCAGATAGGCGGCCCGCTCGGCGGGCTCGGCGTCGACGTGGGTGAGGATGGCCATGGAGATCACCGCATCGCCGTCCTCGAGCTTGATACCGCGCACACCATCGGACTCGCGGCCCTTGAAGAGCCGCACCTCGTCCTTCAAGAGGAAGCGGATGCACTGGCCCTGCGCCGTGGTCAGCAGCACGTCGTCTTCGGGCGTGCAGATCTCGACCGCGACGATGGAATCGCCCTCGTCCAGCTTCATGGCGATCTTGCCGTTGCGGTTGATGTTCTCGAAGTCGGCCAGAGCGTTGCGGCGCACCCGGCCCGAGCGTGTGGCGAATGCAAGCTGCAGCGTGCCCCACGTCTCGCGGTCCTCGGGCAGCGGCAGGATGGAGGTGATCACCTCGCCTTGCGCCAGCGGCAACAGATTGACCAGCGCCTTGCCGATGGCCTGCGGCGTCGCCGCCGGCAGCCGCCACACCTTCATGCGGTAGCACATGCCGCGCGAGGAGAAGAACAGCACGGGCGTGTGGGTCGAAGCAACGAACAGCTTCGTCACCACGTCCTCTTCACGCGTCGACACGCCTGAGCGGCCTTTGCCGCCGCGCCGCTGCGCGCGATAGGTGGCGAGCGGCACCCGTTTGACGTAGCCCTTCAAAGAGACGGTGACGACGCAGTCCTCGCGCTGGATCAGGTCCTCGTCCTCGACCTCGCCCTCGATGTCGACGATCTCGGTCTTGCGCGGGGTCGCGAACTCGTCCTTGATGGCAGTGAGCTCGCCTTTGATGATATCCACGATGCGCAGGCGCGAGGCGAGAATTGCCAGGTATTCCTTGATCTCCTCGCCGATCTTCTTCAGCTCGTCGCCGATCTCGTCGCGTCCCAGCGCGGTCAGGCGGGCAAGGCGCAGCTCGAGGATGGCCTTGGCCTGCTCCTCGGAGAGCTTGTAGGTGCCGTCGCTCGACACCTTGTGGCGCGGGTCGGCGATGAGCTCGACCAGGGGCGCTATATCGCGCGCCGGCCAGTCGCGCTCCATCAGTTGCACGCGTGCTTCCGCCGGGCTCGGCGCGTGACGGATGAGCTTGATCACCTCGTCGATGTTGGCGACCGCGATGGCGAGGCCGACCAACACGTGCGCGCGTTCACGCGCTTTGTGCAGAAGGTGCTTGGTGCGCCGGCTGACGACTTCCTCGCGGAAGGCCGTGAACGCCTCGATCATGTCCTTGAGGTTGAGGCTCTCTGGACGCCCCCCGCTGATCGCCAGCATGTTGGCGCCGAACGTCGTCTGCAGGTCCGAGTAGCGCCACAGCTGGTTCAAGACGACGTCGGCCACCGCGTCGCGCTTTAATTCGATGACGACGCGCATGCCCTCGCGGTTCGACTCGTCCCAGATGTCGGAGATGCCTTCGATGCGCTTGTCGCGCACCGCATCGGCGATCTTTTCGATGAGCGTCTTCTTGTTGACCTGGTAGGGGATCGCCGAGACGATGAGGGCTTCGCGGTCCTTGCGGATCTCCTCCACCTCGACCTTGGCGCGCATGATGATGGAGCCGCGACTCTTGTGGTAGGCGGAGAGGATGCCGCCGCGGCCGAGGATGAGGCCGCCAGTGGGGAAGTCCGGCCCCTGGATGTACTGGCACAGCTCGTCGATGGTGATCTCGGGATTGTCGAGGTGGGCCAGGCACGCATCGATCACCTCGCCGAGATTGTGCGGCGGGATGTTGGTGGCCATGCCGACGGCGATGCCACCCGCCCCGTTGACCAGCAGGTTGGGAAACTTCGCCGGCAGCACCGACGGCTCCTGCAGGCGATCGTCGTAGTTGGCCTTGAAGTCGACGGTGTCCTTGTCGAGGTCATCGAGCAGGTATTGCGCGATCTTGGCGAGACGGACTTCCGTATAACGGGACGCTGCCGGCGGGTCGCCGTCGACCGAGCCGAAGTTTCCCTGCCCGTCGATCAGAGGCACGCGCATGGAGAAGTCCTGCGCCAGGCGCACGAGCGCGTCGTAGATCGCCAGGTCCCCGTGCGGATGGAAGTCGCCCATCGTGTCGCCCGTAACCTTGGACGACTTCATGTGCTTCTTGTTCCAGTCGAGGTTCAGCCGGCTCATGGCGTAGAGAATGCGCCGGTGCACGGGCTTGAGGCCGTCGCGCACGTCGGGCAGCGCACGGCTGATGATCACGCTCATCGCGTATTCGAGGTAGGAGCGCTTCATCTCGTCGGCGATGGACACCGGGCGGATGTCGCTCGGCTCCTTGCCGCCGGGTCTTTGGTCGTCGGTGCTATCGGCCACGTGGATGTCCGCTGGAGCTTGGGGAAACGATGTCGGAAGGAACGCCGACGCACGCCGTTGGGGCGTGCGTCCGGGTGAGACGATTTTGAGCCGCAGATTACCCCGAAACGGCGCTTTTGCGCAACGCAGACGCGCCCTCGAAGCTGCTTGCCTGTGTGCAGAATTTCTCCTTTCTCAATAAAGACTTATGTCGGGTTGCCGAGGCTTCTTGGCGCAACAGCGGCGTCTTGTCCGCGACACAACGAAGGTCTAGAGCAGCGACGCGCCGGAACGTGGTTAACACACCGGGCGTTCTTGGGCGGGTGCGAGAAGCGCCCTGCCATGCAAAGGGAGAGTTCGATGACGAGAGGCGTGCTGATGTTGGCGGCCGTGGCGACGCTCTGGGCGCTGCCGGCGTTCGCCGATCCGGCGGAGACTCCGACGGACGTGTTTCTGGCGACGCAAGGCGCCGACCAATACTTGGCGAGGGATCTTGTGCTCTTCGGCAAGGTGCAAAACGCCGACGGCCAGATCATCGGTGACATCGAGGACCTGATCCTCAACACCGACAACCAGGTCGTGGGCGTGGTGATGGGCACCGGTGGTTTTGCCGGCTTCGGCGAGAAGCGCATCGCCGTGCGTCTCAGCGCGCTGCACATCAAGAACGAGGATGGCAAGGTCACGATCGTGCTGCCGGAGGCGACCAAGGAGGTGCTCGATGCGCTCCCGGCCTTCAAGCGCACAAAGCCGCCCAAGTCGCTGCTCGACCGCGCCATCGAGAGGGCGAGGGAGCTCACCGACAAGAGCAGCGTGACCGCGAAGGACGCTTACGAGAAGGCGAAGAAGGAAGCAGGCCCAGCGCTTGAGAAGGCCAAGGAGTCCGCCAAGGAGGCCTACGAGAAGGCCAAGCAGGAAGCCACTCCCGCACTCGAGAAGGCAGGCGAGGTAGCCAAGGGCGCCTATGACGGTGCGCGCAACGCTCTCGAGGAGAAGCCCGAGACCAAGGCGCCGGGCACCGGCGATGCCGCAGCTCCCGCAACGACTCCGGAGACCACCGAGCCGCCCCCCGAGCAGCCGGCAACCCAGCCCTGAAGCAGAACAGGGTCAGGCCCTCTGGGTCTGACCCTGAATGATTTCTCATAGGCTCTCGGTGTCAGACCCTGAGGGTCTGACACCGTCACGTTTTAGAGCTTACTGCCGGCCATCGGCACACAGCGTCGCCGCACCTTTGAGGCTGGGGATGGAGGTGTAGACGAGCTCGATCTGCTTGATGGCGCGCCGCTCGCCGCGCAAATCGAGGGGGCGCGTCTCGCTACCGGCGCGCAGGTGATTCTTCACATCGAAATCATCGGGCGGCCCGTGCTCGTAGACGACGCGCAAGCTCAACAACAGCACGTCGCTGCGCTCCACCCGCAGGCGGATGGCACTGAAGCGGCCTTCTCGGCGCCCCACCTTGATGACGTCGCGATCGGCGCCGAAGCCGACCTTCTGACAGCCGAGTTCCTCCCACTGCGCACGCGGCGGAGGTCCCGCGGGCGGCCCCGGAGGTGGTCCGCCGGCAGCTTGCAGGCCGTAGACCGCGACCGTCGCCCGCTCACCGCGCCCGCGCGTGCGGTACACAAGCTCGATGCGGTCGATGATGCGGTCGTCGCCTTTCAGGTCGATGGGACGCGTGCGGCCGCCCTCGGGGATACGCTCACGTACCTGCACATCCTGCGGCGGTCCGTGGCGGAAGAACACCTTGAGGTCCTGGATCTCGACGTCGTTATCCTTGACCTCGAGAGCAATCTTCCTAAAGCGGCCTTCCTTGCGGCCCACGCGGATCGTGTCGTGGTCGGTGCGACGGTCAACCCGCTGCTCGCCCAAGAGTTGCCAATCCTCCTGCACCGCCTTCTCGCCGTAGACGGCAACGGTGGCGCGGCCGCCGGGACCGCGCGACCGGTAGAGGAGATCAATGTGATCGATCACCCGGTCCTCGCCGATGAGGTCGATTGGACGCGTGCTGCCGCCCTCGCGGATAAACTGGCGGACCTGCACATCCTGCGGCGGGCCTTTGTGGAAGAAAACCTTGAGATCGCGGATCTCCACGTCATTGCCCTTGACCTCGAGTCGGATTTTGGTGAAGCGCCCTTCCTTGCGACCCACGCGGATCGAGTCATGGTCGGTGCGCATTCCGACGCTCTGCTCCCCGAGCAGCTCCCAATCGCCGCCCTCGGGGCCGCCCCCCCGGTCGGCACCGCGGTCGCGATCGCGAGGGTGCTGCGCCAGGGCAGATTCGTCGAATATGAGCGGCGCTAGCACGAACACGGCACCCAACGGTGCTACGATGGCTACAATCGATCGCCAGGTCATTTTTGTTCTCCTGAGCCTTCCTATGGGGGACCCCCCAATCTGCCCAGTGTGCACGACCAAATTGTGATACTGCAGCGCAAACTGACTCTCCGGTGCAAAGTGCCGAGGGCTCCGATAGACGAGGATTGAGCGTGGCTGCTGGCGGCTCCAGAAGCGTGGTGCTGGTCGCACTTGCGGCCAATCTCGCCATCGCCATCGCCAAGTTCGCAGCGGCCGCCTGGACGCGCTCCTCGGCCATGCTGTCAGAGGCGATCCACTCCCTCGTCGACACCTCCAACCAGGCGCTTCTGCTCTACGGGCTCAACCGCGCCCGGCGCCCAGCCGATTCCCGCCATCCCTTCGGCTACTCCAAGGAGCTCTATTTCTGGAGCTTCGTCGTGGCCGTGCTGCTGTTCTCGATGGGTGCCGGCGTGTCGCTCTACGAAGGCATCGACAAGCTGCGCAACCCGCACCCGATCAGCGACTTCTGGGTGAATTACCTTGTGCTCGGCATCGCGGTCGCACTGGAAGGCCTCTCCGCCTACAAGGCCATGACGGCGTTCAACTCGCACCGCGGCTCACGCGGCTGGCTCGCGGCGTTGCGCGCCTCCAAGGACGCGGCGCTGTTCACCGTGCTGCTGGAGGACGTGGCCGCCGTCACCGGTCTGCTGATCGCGCTCCTCGCGCTTCTCTGCGTGCAGTTTCTGGGCTGGGAGCAGGCCGACGCCGTGGCCTCGCTCCTCATCGGCATGCTGCTCGCCACGGTCGCCGCCTTCATGAGCGTGGAGATCAAGAGCCTCCTGGTCGGCGAGGCGGTCAACCCGAAGGTGCTCGCCGGTATCGAGCGCATCATCAAGAGCGAGGTGGGCCCGCGCGGTCCGCTCATTGCCATCAACGAGATCCGCACCATGCATCTGGGTCCCGAGGATGTGCTGGTGGCGGCAAGCGTCGACGCCATCGACGGCATTCCCGCCGAGGAGGTGGAGCGCGTCACCTCGGAGCTCGAGCGGGCCATTAAGGAAAAGTATCCCGCCGTGCGCCGCCTCTTCATCGAGACGCAGTCGGTTGCCGCCCACAAGGCGGCCATCAGTGCCGAGAAGAAGACAGTCAAGCCGAAGGCAAAGGCAAAGGCGAAGGCGAAGTCGAAACCCAAGACGGCGTCGGCGGCGCACGTGGCGGCACCTGACTCCCAATCCGAAACGCTCCTGGAGCCGACAGCAGCGACCGAGCCCAGCCGCAAGGCCAAGAAGCGCTCGAAGAAACAGAAGGCTCCGCCTGAACCCCAAGCTCAGCCTGAAGTGCAGCCCGAAGCCGAAGCTGAATTGAAACCCGAAGCCTAGCGTCTGCGCCGGGGCTCGATCGACTTCATCCCAATCTTTTGCGGAGACTGGCGTGGGTCCCGCCCTTCGGCGGGATGACGTCTTTGGGTGGGCATACGAATCGCGCCCTCTCGAACGTCATTCCGGCGCAGGCCGGAACCCACGCAAGCTTCAACAAGCGCTTCTGGCGAAGATGCAGCGTTGCGCCGCCGCCGATGCAAATCCGCATCGCGCGCCAAGCGGAGCGAGGAGACTTTCGCGTCTCAATATCTGATGAACGCGTGGAAACGCTAGAACGGGATCTCGTCGTCGAGCTGCTTGTCGAAGCCGCCCTTCGCGGCTGAGCTCTTGCCGCCGCCGCCACTGTGGCCGTTGTCGGCGCCGCCGCCATAGTCGGCCTGACCGTTGTCGGCCATCCCGGCACCTGCCCCGCCCGCACGTCCGTCGAGCATAGTGAGATTGCCGTTGAAGCCTTGCAGCACGACCTCGGTGGAGTAGCGGTCCTGCCCGTCCTGGCCCTGCCACTTGCGCGTCTGCAGCGAGCCCTCGATGAACACCTTGGAGCCCTTCTTCAGGTACTGCTCGGCGATCTTGCACAAGTTCTCGTTGAAGATGACGACGGAGTGCCACTCGGTCTTCTCGCGGCGTTCGCCCGTCGCCTTGTCGCGCCAAGTGTCGCTGGTAGCGATGCGCAAGTTGGCGATGGGGCGGCCGTCCTGGGTGCGGCGGATCTCCGGATCCTTGCCGAGGTTGCCGATGAGGATCACCTTGTTGACGGAACCAGCCATGTTGCACTCCTCGATCTGTCGGCGCCGACGGCTCTCTCAGGCACGTAGCGCATCACAAAATTCGTTGGCCGGGCGCACCAGCCTCTCCGGCATCTGAAGACATCGAGCCGGCGGTGCACCCCTTCTTTAAGTCGCAGCCTCAACCCTAGTCTGCCTGGCTGCCCGCGCCCCCACCGCCCTCCGGTTGTCCACGCCTTTCGGCCGTGGAGGAGAGGGCAGCGACCAGCGCTGATGTTCCACTTATGTTCTACAATTAGAGCAGCGCCGAGGCTTTGGCAAGAGGGCCGCGTCGAGCAGTAGGCCCTACTGGCTGCGGACGCCTTCCGCCGTGGCGGCCAGCTCCCGCATTACCTTGGGCGGTGTCGTGGTGGAGGCCGGACAGGAGTTGCTCCTCAGGCCGTCGTAGACGGCGACCACGTCGCCCCGGAACTCCTGCGTGATGGCGCGGCGGGCAACACCAGTCGCGATGGAGCCATTGCTCCAGCGCGTTGAGCACATGAGCTTCGTCAGGTAGGTCGTGAGGCTGTACTTGTAGGAGTCGGCAGGTGGCGGCGGCGACGCTCCGAGCCAGCTCTGCCAGCGCATCTGGTCGGCGCTGCCGTTCCAGCTGGGGCCCTCGCCGATGAGCGGGCCGACCTTCTCTTTGGCGCGGGCGCGCGCGTCCTTGTCGACGAGGCGCGCGGCGGCATCCTTGACCGCGGTTTGCTCGGTAGCATCCAGCGGCCGGATTGCGAACTCGGAAAGATCGGTCAGGCCGCTTGAGTCCCATTCGGGCGGCTGCGTCATCCAAACAGTGGCGCCGCGCAGATCGGTGCCCGCCATCTTCATGCCGGTGAGGTCGGCGCCCTGCAGCTTGGCGCGCTCCAGGCTCGCCGCCTCCAGGCTCGCATCGCGCAGCACCGCGCCTTGCAGTTGCGCGAAGTTGAGCAGCACCCCTTGCATGGCGGCGCTGGAGAAGTCGGCGAACTGCAGCTGTGCGCCCTTGAGATCGGCGCCCTGCAGGGAGGCATTGAGGAAGTTCGCGCCCTGTGCCTGCACGCCGGTCAAGTCGGCCTTGTCGAGATGGGCGCTTGAAAGGTTTGCACCGGTGAGCGTGGCGTTGGAGAGGTCGGCGCCGTCAAGATGCGCCTCGCTCAGATTGGCGCCTTGCAGGTCGATACCCGCCAGGTCCGTGCCGCTGAGATCGGCCCCCGACAGATCGACGTTGCGCGCCGTAGGGCATTTGGCGGCCACGCGATCGTTGGTGAGCAGCAGAGCATTCAAGTCGGAGCAGTTCAGCGAGGCTTTTTGCAGCTTGGCGCCGACGAGGCTCGCCCCGCTGAGGCGGGCGCCGGTCAGGTCTGCCCCTTCAAGGTCGGAGCGGTCGAGCTTGGCATAGCGAAGATCGCGCCCGCGCAGATTGAGCGACCTCTGGCCCCCTCTGCTTTCCCTGCCTTCGGACAGATCGGAATCGGTCACCTCGAGATTCTTGCGGAAGAGGCCGAACAGCGTCCCGTCCTCGCGTTGCGGCAGGAACGGCAGCAGAAAGCCGCTGCGTTGCACGAGCGGCGGATCCTCCGCAGCCCCCAGCGACAATAGCTTCCGGTTGAGGAGGTCGAGTGGCTCATCGGGGACGGTCGCTGCGAAGAAGGACACATAGGCGACGAGCGCAAGCACGACCGCGGTCGCCGCCGAGCTCACCGGATGGGCCGCGGTGGAGCGCCAGAAGGCCTGCAGGAACGACGGCTCTGCCCGCATCAAGAACACGCCGATCAGCAACAGGAGGCTGATATCGAACACGAGCGCGATGCGGTTGATCCAGATCGTCGTCTCGTCGTGATAGGGCAGGAACGAAAGCTGCATGTAGAGCAGGAGCACGACCGGCAGGATCACGATCGTGAGCCACGACATGATGTGCAGAAACCCGCTCATGACGATGCTGCGCTCGGGCCCGGCGATCGCCTGCACGAAGAAGAAGTTGTGCAGCTCGAGCCGCAGCGGGTGGGTACGCCGGTCGCTCGTCTCCAGGAGGCGGATCGCGTGGTCGAACTCCAGCGTCTTGCGCGCGAGCAGCACCAGCTGGGCGAGAATGCCGAGGTGAAACAGCACCAGCACCACGGGGGCGAACTGGAAGAACTGCTTCAGCTGGATCTTGACCTGCAGGATCGGCAGCTGGACCGGGGTCTCGAGAAGCAGCGCCTCGTGGGTGACGCCCGCGACGGCGATCATGAGGTAGGTCATGATTGCCAGGAAGATGAGCCAGCCCGTGTTCGCGTTGTCGCTCGAGTTGTTAACGGCCTCGAGCAAGCTATATGGGTTAACCGGCGTCTCGAACTCCGGAGCCACACGACCCATATCTGCCATTCCGAACGCCCCTACCCATGCCACGCTGTGCCGATAGCGCCAGACCTTAGCGGAGAAAGTGTGACATTGCCTCCGTCCAAGGCCCCTCGAGGCGGCTGCCCTCTTGCTCTTTCCCCTTGGACCATTGCATAGTCAAGCGCAGTCTGTCCTCTTGAGCCGCTTAGCCTGAACCGGCGGCTCCAATCCTCGATCCCGGAGAGTGCCGCGCGTGAGCCACCCGCAGTACAAATGCGAGAAATGTCCCGGCTATTGCTGTTCCTATCCGCTGATCCCGCTCGATAAGCGCGATGTGGAGCAACTCGCCAAGCATCACGGGCTGACCTTCAAGGTGGCGAAAGCCACGTTCACCAAGGAGGAGCACGGGCGCAAGTACGCGATGCGGCGCAAGAAAGACGCGATTTACGGGCGTATCTGCCGCTTTTTCGATACCAAGAAGCGCCGCTGCACCGTCTACAAGGCGCGACCGGCGGTGTGCCGCTCGTTTCCGGGTGGCGGACGCTGCGGTTACTATGATTTCCTCAGCTTCGAGCGCCGCGCCCAGGAGGATGACGAGTTCGTCGCGCTAACCAATCACGAAGAAGATTGAGGGGTCCCGCGCGGGCTACCCCGTGGTGACGGCCGTCTCCACATCGGAGGGATCCACCCGACGGCTCAAGGCCGCGGCAAGCAACTCGCGGTCGAGCTCTCCTTCCCAGGCCGACACCACGATGGTGGCCACGCCGTTGCCGATGAAGTTGGTTATCGCGCGGCATTCGCTCATGAACTTGTCGATGCCGAGCACGATCGCCATGCCCGGCACCAGCTCCGGCCGCACCACCGCCAGCGTGGCCGCCAGCGTCACGAAGCCCGCCCCCGTTACGCCGCTCGCCCCCTTGGAGGTGAGCATCGCCACCACCAGGATGGCGAGCTGCTCGTGCAGCGACAGGTCCACGCCGAGAGCCTGTGCGATAAACAGCGTAGCGAGCGTCAGGTAGATGTTGGTGCCGTCGAGGTTGAAGGAATAGCCCATCGGCACCACCAGCCCGACCACCGACTTGGAGCAGCCGAGCCGCTCCAGCTTCTCCATCAGCTGCGGCAGCGCGCTCTCCGAGGAGCTGGTGGCCAGCACCACCAGGATCTCGTCGCGGATGTAGCCGAGGAAGCGCCAGATGCGGAAGCCCGCGCCCCAGGCGATGAGCCCCAAAATGACGAACACGAAGATCCCTGCCGTGACATAGAAGGTCAGGATCAGTCCCGCCAGATTGCCGATGGCCTCCGGTCCGTAGCGCCCGATCGTGTAGGCCATGGCGCCGAAGGCGCCGATGGGTGCGGCTTTCATGATGACGGCGATGACGCCGAAGAAGGCGTGGCCGAGATCGTCGATGAGCGAGCGCACGACGTGGCCGCGCTCGCCGAGCACCATCAGCGCGAACCCGAACAGCACCGACACCAGAAGCACCTGGAGGATGTCGCCGCGGGCGAACGCCCCGACGAAGCTGTCGGGGATGATGCTCAAAAGGAACTCCACCGTGCTCTGATGCGCTGCACGCGCGGCATAGTCGGCGACGGCGCCGGCATTGGCCGCGCCGCCGAAACCCGCGCCCGGGCGCGCAAAGTTGCCGATCCCCAGCCCGATGGCGAGCGACAGCGTCGACACGATCTCGAAGTAGACGAGCGCCTTGAGGCCCACACGCCCCACCTTGCGCGCATCGTTCATGTGGGCGATGCCCGACGTCACCGTGCAGAAGATGATCGGCGCGATCACCATCTTGATGAGCTTGATGAAGCCGTCGCCCAGCGCCTTGACCCACGCGCTGCCGGCGATGTCGGGCGCAAGCCAGCCCGCGATGAAGCCCAGCACGATCGCAGCGAGCACCTGCACGTAGAGCTGCTTGTAGATCGGCTTGCGCGCCCGACCCTGCGTGGCCCCAGCCATGTTTCCCCCTGCCTTATTCGCGCAATTTGATTAGCCGCGATCTAAGCAATTCGCCGGGCGGGCAGCAATCGCCAACGCAAAACATCGCTTCAAGCAAAAAGAGGCGCCCCGGACGCGTGACGATCCAGGGCACCCGACATCGACCCGGCCGGGGGGATGTGGCTCGGAAAGGGACGCGACGAGCCGCCGGATCAGGCAGCACAACGCGAGACGCACGCGCCGGTTCCCCGCCAGCGCTGATTGCCTTGTCGAAAAGACGGATCTTTCCGGCGGGACGGCTGCTCAGGATGCCGGCACGAGAGGCGCGGCGGGCGTGTGCACGTGCTCGGGACGGACACCGACCCCGATCAGCCGGGCGGGCAATTGCTGCAGCCACTGCGAGCGATCGACGAGGCGCAACGGCCAGGGTACCGACAGCGGCGCCGTGCTCGCGAGCACGGGCTTCACCACGTTGTTCTGCGCCAGCACCTGCAGGCGCTGCGTGACCTTCATCGGGAACTCGCGCCGCTTTTGCACGCGGGCAAGGTCCTCCACGGTGACCGTGCCCTCCTTGAGCGGCCTCCACAGCAGGTTCGCCGTGGCCACGGCGTCCTGGATCGCAAGGTTGATGCCGACACCGCCGATGGGCGACATGGCGTGCGCGGCATCGCCGATGCACAGCAGGCCCGGCTCGTACCACGTGCGCAGACGGTCGATGGCGACGGTCAGTAGCTTGACGTCGTCCCAGCTCTCGATCTCGCCGACGCGCGGCGCCAAGAACGGCGCGGCCTTGGCGATCATGGCTCGGAAAGCCGGCAGGCCCTCGGCCTTGACGCGCTCGGCGCCGCCCTTGGGGATCACGTAGGCGAGCTGCCAGTAATCGCCGCGGTCGAGCATGACGAGAAAGCTGCCCCGGTTGAGGCGCCCTCCGGTCCCCGGCTCGCCTTCGCGGCGTGAGACGCGCATCCACAGCACGTCGATGGGGGCGCCGATGTCCTCGACCTCGAAGCCGGCGCGCGCGCGCACGGTCGAGTGGCGCCCATCGCAGCCGACGACGAGGTCGGCCATGACCTCGAGCGGTCCGTCGGGCGTCTCGGCATGCACGCCGGTGACGCGTCCACCCGCCTCGAGCAGGCCGGTCACGTTCGCCAGCATGTGGAGGTGGAAATTGGGATAGCGCCGGCCGTGCTCGGCGAGAAAGTTGAGAAAGTGCCATTGCGGCATCATGGCGATGAAGGCGCGCTCCGGCGGCAGAAAGTCGAAATTCGCAAGGTTGACCGTCTTGTCGCTGATCTGCACCTGCAGCTCACGTACCGGGTTGTGCGGAAGCTTGAGGAGCGCGTCCAGCAGGCCCAGCTCCTCCATCACGCACAGCGTCGAGGGGTGGATGGTGTCGCCGCGGAAATCGCGCAGGAAGTCGGCGTGCTTCTCCAAGACGGTGACGTCGATGCCCGCGCGCGCGAACAGCAGACCCAGCATCATGCCGGCGGGGCCGCCGCCCACGACGCAGCAGGTGGTCGAGACCGTTCGTCCCGCTTTGGCGTCCCCTTCGCTCATGTCTTCGTCAGACCGCAGGACTTCAACAGCTCGCTGATGCGGGCCTTGGAGTTTGTCTGCATGGTTTCGACCTCGCTTTGGGGAATGCCGCTGCCGATCAGCCCCTTGGTCAGCGCGATGAGCTTGGTGGGGCTCCCCTCGAAGCCGGCGGTCAGCGCCAGACGCTCGAAGCGCGAGAAGTCGGTGCCGGCCTTGTCGCTGATGCACGCGCACGCGCCCGTGTCGGCGGCCGGCTTCTTCATATTCTTCTGACAGGCAGCGAGCAGTGCCTGGCGCTCATCGGGCGTGTACGTTCCCCCGACTTTGAGGTCCTCCGCCGTCAGCTTCAGGCCCTCCACCGTGCTCGCCCAGTAGTAGCCGCCGATGACGACGGCGAAGACGGCCAGAAAGAGCACGCCAAAGATGACCAAGACCCATTTCATGACCGTCATAGCGTGAGACTCCGCTGCGTTGGGGTTGTCGAGCTAGGTGTGAAGCGGGCGCGCATGCACCCCGCCGTGAGCCAGCTCTCTGTCCGCTTTCCACTTGAGCCATAGAAGCGCAAAACCGATGACGGGCAAGAAGATGTCGGTGTAAAGCACGGCCCCGGCGTTGCCGGGCGCGAAATTGTGAGCCGTCACGATCTGATAGATGTGGCCGCCGGCCGCGCCCCACAGAAACAGCGCAGGCCCCAAGATCGCCGCGAAGCGCACGGCAAGCGTGTTGCGAAATGCGAAGAAGCCCACGGCGGAGAAGCCCAGGCTCGCGTACGCGACCTCGAGTTGGAAAGGGCTGTCGGCCCAGCCGATGAAGTGCGCGACCATCTCTCCGAAGAATGCGTGCACCACAAAGTTGTAGAGGTAGCCGATCCCGATCGAGCACAGCACGAAGTATGCGAGCAGCTCCTCGGCACCGTTGGCGAACGTGAACCCGTCGGGCTTGAGCGCCATCGCGGCGCCGGCGGCGAGGAAACCAACCACCAGAAGCACCACGGTGTCGTTGCGCAGCAGCACCTCGATGAGCGTACCCATGACCGCCTCTCCGGCTACCGTTTCAGCCGGCACTCTAGGCAGCCCGCCCTAAGCAATCGTGAGGCTCAAGGGCCGAAATGTAGCGAGGCGCGCGTTGCGCCTCTGAAGGCCTTGGCTGCCCAGATATGTAATGTTATACTCTTGCGAAACAATTGACCTGGGCCTTAGCGGCAGCGCTTTCGGACCCAGGCGGAAACGCCGGAATGCCGCCGAGCGCGACCGTTGGTCCGCCCGGCACTCAATAGAATGAGGCAGGAGGGACAGATGACTGCTGTGAAATTGCTTATGGCCGCCGCCGCCTTGCTTTTGATCGCCGGTCCGGCCTCCGCCGTGACCGTCAAGAATACCTCGAACGCCGAGATCAGCGTGGGCGTCGACTGGGGCAACAAGGAGAAGGTCGAGACCGTGCGCGCCGGCAAGTCGGTCACCTTCGAGTGCAGGAGGGCTGCGGCGTCTCCGGGCCCTGGTCGTTCTCGTGGAAGGCCAAGGGCGACGACGTGATCACCACCGACGGCAAGAGCCTCGTGACCAACATGGACGGCAAGTAGCCCGACCAGCATTCTTACGGGCGATCTCCGTCCGTAGGCCGCGGGGCACCCGTCTCCCGCGGCCTTCTTTTGTGCGCGCGGTGCCGACAACCGCGGTCATTGTCCTCTCGAGGGCCGAGTCAGCTTTGCCACCGAGACCGGTCGAGCGGCGCTCCGCGTCGGAAGGTCTGCATTGGGCCAGATGCGGATATTCGGCTTCAGAACGGGACGGCGAGATTGCCCATTGCCTGCGCGCCGGTGAAGTCTCCGCTGAGGAAGCCGGTCACATCGAGCGCAAGGTGGGCATTGGGTCCGAGGTTCATATCGAAGCCGGCGCCGGCGTAGAGCGCTTCGGTATCGGTGTCGCCGAAGCCGACCGTGTTGGTGACACCAATGAGGGTCATCGACACCGTTTCGTCGCCGGTCGAGATGCGCGACAGGTAGCCGACACGCCCCGACACGGTGGCGTCGCCGACCGTCTTGGTCACGTCGAGCTCGCCGCTCGCCTCGATCATGCCGAGGTCGCGACCTGCAACCGTAGCGTTGGCATTCGACCCGCTCTCGGAGAAGCCGTCGAGCCACTGACCAGCATAGCGCAGCCGTGCCGCCGGCGTGAACGACCAGCCGTCGAACGTGGCGAGCATCGTGCTCACACCGATCTCCGGCGCCACGAACCAGCCCGCGTATGAGCTATCGGCCCAGCTCCGGCCCAGCGTCAGCCCATTGGTCAGCGCCAAGTTGTCGTTGACGAAGCGCGACTGGTCGTAGTCGATGCGGCCGCCGGTGACGCCGAAGTCGATCACCACCCCGCCCAGCGTCTGCTTGGCGTTGAGGCCGGAGAACCAGCCGTCGCCCTTGATGTCGTAGGACTGGGTCCAGCGGCTGGCGGCATCGAGCTCACTGTTGAGGTAGCCGGCCATGACACCCCAGTCGAAGCCGGCGAACGCCTGCCCACGATAGCCCATCGCCACGCCCCACTGCGCGATGTCGCGGCCGAGCGTCATGGCGTCGCCATCATGATCATAGCGGCCGCCGAAGCCGGTGACCCACAGCCGCGCGCCGCACAACGGCGTCAGCGGGTTGCGCGCGCGTCTGCAGGCGCCATCGAGGCCGGCGCGGCCTACTTGTGAGAGCATGTTGCTCATGTCGCCGAGCGCATCGAAGGAACCGCCAAAGGCCGTCGGGTCGTAAGTTGCGAACTGCTGTGTCGTCGAATCGTAGAACCACGGCACCGGGCCGGAAACGTTCGGCGCGCCGCCGGTCATGTTGGTCGGCAATTGCCACAGCACCGAATGGGACGGACCGGTGGTGATATTGAGTGGCGTTGGATCGCTGAACGTGATCGCGCCGCCGATATAGGAAGGGGCCAGCAGGTTGAGCTCGGTGTTGGACGCGCTGTAGAAGTTGATGGCGTCGCTCAACTCGCTGACGATATAGCCGCTGTTGGTGACGGGAGAATTGTCCGAGTTTAGTGAGGAGATGCCATAGGCGAATTCGCCCTCGGTGTGGATCGCGCCGCTGTTGGTGACCGGGGAATTTGTCGACAGAAGGCTGTAAATTCCGATGGCACCATCCCCCAGCGTCGAGATCGTGCCGCTGTTGGTGACCGGGGAATTTGCCGATCCAAAATTCAGTATCCCGTGGGCGGTGCCTCCTTGCGTCGAGATCGAGCCGCTGTTGGTGATCGCGGAACTTGTCGACAGAAAGCTGTATATTCCAAGCCCATCGTTCCCCAGCGTCAGAGATCGAGCCGCTGTTGGTGACCGGAGTGTTGGCGCCGTTGCTGTAAATCCCGATGGCGTTAATTCCCCCGGTTGTGATCGTGCCGCTGTTGGTGACCGGGGTGTTGTTTGATCGGTTGTAAATCCCGTGGGCGGCAATTCCCCCGGTCGAGATCGAGCCGCTGTTGGTGAGCCGGGAGTTGTCCGAGATGCTGTAAATCCCGAAGGCATCAGTTCCCCCGGTTGTGATCGAGCCGCCGTTGGTGATCGTGTTGCCGCTGCCCGTCGCTGCAATGGCGTTCACGGCGTCGCCGGTCGTCTGGATGCTGCCGCTTCCGGTGACTGTCAGCGTGTCACCGCCGTCAATCGTGTTGCCGCCATTGGTGCTGGTGGTCGCACTGTCGACCGTGAAATCGTCTGCCATGGCAGGTCGGGGTACGGACGCGAAAAGGGCCAACAGCGAAACCGCCGACAGCAAGCTACCAACGCCACGCAACATCACCGAACTCCCACTCGACCACTCCATGCGTGCATCGGTGCACAATGGGCGCCGTTGCTTGCACGCGGACGATGGAACGTTTTTTGGACCCCACGCGCCTAAATGTCAGGCGTGAATTAAATGATGTTCGGATTCCGTACGGGTGTGTGGCGGCGATGCCCCAAGCATACGCTTACCGTGGTCCGTCGAGGGCGGAAATGCGGCAGCTGGAGGTGACGAGTCAGCTTTACCTCAGTGAGCAGTCGGCAATAATGACCGTGTCCTGGTCCGCTCCGGGTCAAAACGGTGAGTGACCGCTACGTCCGCGCCGGGACTGCTTCACCTCAACGAGCGGAAGATCTTGCCGATTTTCGGATGATCGGCTGCTTCATTCTCATGCTATGTAGTCTTCCTCTCACGAAGGGGAAAGCTCGTGGCGGAAAAGCTTTTCGTCAACTATCGACGTGACGACAGTGCTTCACAAGCGCTCAAGGTGGCTCAATACCTCGAGCGCGAATTTGGCGCGTCGAACGTATTCCTAGACATCGATCGGCTGCGCGCAGGCGAGAAGTTTCCTAATGTGCTGGAAGAGCGCCTGGCAGTCTGCAAGATAATGCTGGTGGTCATCGGACCCACTTGGCTTAGCTCAAGCAACGAGGCGGGTAACCGTCGGATTGACGACCCGGAGGATTGGGTTCGCCTCGAAATCACTCGGGCCCTGGCACGCGGCATTGCCATAATCCCGGTGCTGGTGGGCGGCGCAAGCCTGCCAAGGAAGTCCGATCTACCTGACGATCTTAAGCCACTCGTTGAACATCAGATCTTTACCGTCACCACGAACGGCTTCCGTCACGAAATGGCGGGATTGGTAAAAGACATACACCACGTCTTACAAAGCAGATCGCGAAAACCTCGACGGCTTATTGTCGCCGGGGGTATTTTTGCATTGATTATTATGTTCTCGATTTTCAAGCTCACGTCGTCTGGTCGTGTAAATCCAGGACCTGACCTTGGCGATCCGCCAGCCTATGCTGCACTTGTTCTTGATGCAGAGGGCAAATAGGGTATTGGTTGGGGCAAGACGACGGAGGAATCCGAACAGAACGCGCACGCAGATTGCAATGCAAGGAGCAAGACCTGCGAGTCAAACGAAACGAACTCATCGGTTCCCACTAAGGAAGTCTTCGTCGTCATAAAATGTACCCATCCAAGAACCAATTATGAAGCATTTGCCAGCAACTCTACTCATGAAGCAGAATCATCAGCTTTGCAACTTGCGTCTCTTTGGGGATATTCAAACTGCCATAGGACCGCGACCATCTCCGCGGGGGACGGAACAGAGACGAAGTCGTCCGATTAGCCCTTGCTAGGAATCGCCGCTCTGAGCTTTGGCTCGCCCTCTACGAGACGCTCGCCATGAGCGTCAGCAAAGGGATTTCCCTCCATCGGGCGCTGATCGAGGTGGCCAACGTCACAGCAAGAATGAAAGCAATTGACGCGAGCCCACGTACTACAAGGCGGCGGCGTGGGTCAGGAGGAG
Source organism: uncultured Alphaproteobacteria bacterium (assembly GCA_963782555.1). Taxonomy (GTDB): domain Bacteria; phylum Pseudomonadota; class Alphaproteobacteria; order Rhizobiales; family Hyphomicrobiaceae; genus Hyphomicrobium_A. The sequence goes on from CAWAKB010000004.1 coordinate 108,245, forward strand.
CATCATTTGAAGGCTGACGGCACCGAGCTGGCGTGATGTTCACTACGCGAGCTTCGAGTCCGGCCGTTTTGCACCTCGAATGTATCCAAGGGGGCGCCCCGACGTCAGTTCTGGGTCATTTGCGGACGTCAATGCGCCACCCAATCTACAGCCGTTGGTGCTTCGGCAGTGAAAGCACCTGTACCCACACATCAAAAAAGGACGCGGTGAGGCGTGCCGCCGCCCGGGAAAGCGGTGTCTGACCCTCCGGGTCTGACACCGTCACGAACCCATAAAATAGGGTCAGACCCAAAGGGTCTCACCCGACTGACACGGCACCCCTCCCCGCGGCCTTTTTTGTGCCGAGTCTCTGTGCGGGGAAGGCAAGCAATCGTTCAGGGTGGCCCGCTAAAGTCTCCGCTTCATTGCGGAGACAACCGATGATCACGCTCTACACCTTCGGCCCCTATTTTGGCCTGCCCGACGCCAGCCCCTTCGTGATGAAGGCGGAGGTCCTGCTCAAGATGGCGGACCTGCCCTACGAGACCGACACCGGCGGCTTCAACAAGGCGCCCAAGGGCAAGCTCCCTTACATCAGCGACGACGGCGCCATCATCGCCAACTCCACCTTCATCCGCCTGCACATCGAGAAGACATACGGCTTTGATTTCGACGCCGGGCTTACCCGGCCCGAGCGCGGCATCGCCTGGGCCTTCGAGAAGCTGTGCGAGGACCATCTCTATTGGGTGGGGCTGCATGCGCGGTGGCTGGTCGCCGAGAATTTCGACAAGGGCCCGCGCCGGTTCTTCGACAGCGCGCCGGCCCCCTTGCGCCCGCTGGTGGTCGCCATGGTGAGGCGGCAGGTCCGGCGCAATCTGTGGGGGCACGGGATGGGCCGGCACACGACGCCCGAGATGGAGCGGCTTGCCGCCCGCGACATCGGCGCCATTGCCGATTACCTGGCCGACAAGCAGTATCTCATGGGCGAGGCCCCGAGCGGGGCGGATGCCACCGTTTTCCCCTTCATGGCCCACGCGCTCTGCCCGCTCTTCGAAACGGCAATCCTGACGTGCGCCGGGCAGCGGCCCAATCTGGTGGCCTACCGCGACCGGCTGATGGCGCGGTATTTCCCCGACTTTGCGGGCGCCGGGAAGGCGATTGTCTGAGACCGATGGGGACGCGGCGGCAGGCGCCATTGTCGGCGGGGGCGGCCTTCGCTACCTAAAGGCCCATGCAGAAGCCCACACGCAAACCCCGGGGGGCCGCTGGCCCCGCCAAAACCTTCCCCGTGGCCAAAGCCCACAACACCATCCACGTCCGCGGGGCGCGCGAGCACAACCTCAAGAACGTGGACCTGGAGATCCCGCGCGACGCCCTCGTGGTGTTCACGGGGCTGTCGGGCTCGGGCAAGTCCTCGCTCGCCTTCGACACCATCTATGCCGAGGGCCAGCGCCGCTACGTGGAGAGCCTGTCGGCGTATGCGCGCCAGTTCCTGGAGATGATGCAGAAGCCCGACGTCGACCACATCGACGGCTTATCTCCCGCCATCTCCATCGAGCAGAAGACCACCTCCAAGAACCCGCGCTCCACCGTCGGCACCGTCACCGAGATCTACGACTACCTGCGGCTGCTGTTTGCCCGCGTCGGCGTGCCCTACTCGCCGGCGACTGGCCTGCCGATCGAGAGCCAGACGGTGTCGCAGATGGTCGATCGCGTGCTCGGCCTCGCCGACGGTACGCGCATCTACCTGCTGGCCCCCATCGCGCGCGGGCGCAAGGGCGAGTTCAGGAAGGAGCTCGCCGAGTTCCAGAAGAAGGGCTTCCAGCGCGTCAAGATCGACGGCACCTTCTACGAGATCCCCGACGCGCCCAAGCTCGACAAGAAGTTCAAGCACGACATCGACGTGGTGGTGGACCGCCTTGTTGTGCGCGGCGACATCGCCACGCGGCTGGCTGATAGCTTCGAGACCGCGCTCGGGCTGGCGGACGGCATCGCCGTGGCCGAGCTCGCCGACAAGCCGCTGCCGGCCAAGGAGACCAAGGGCGCCAACAAGTCGAAGAACGACACGCACGAGCGCGTCATCTTCTCCGCCCGCTTCGCCTGCCCCGTGTCGGGCTTCACCATCGACGAGATCGAGCCGCGGCTGTTCTCGTTCAACGCCCCGGCCGGCGCCTGCCCGGTCTGCGACGGGCTCGGCACCGAGTTGCAGTTCGAGCCCGAACTCGTCATCCCCGACCCCACGCTCTCGCTCAAGGACGGCGCCATCTATCCGTGGACGCGCTCTGGCCCCGCCTCGCCCTACTACGAGCAGACGCTGGAGGCGCTGGCCAAGCACTATCATGTGTCGATGTCGACGCCGTGGGAGCGGCTCCCCAAGCACGTGCAGCTGGCGCTGCTCTACGGCTCCGACGACGAGGAGATCACCTTCACCTACTGGGACGGCACCCGCAACTACAAGACCGTGAAGCCGTTCGAGGGCGTCATCGGCAACATCGAGCGGCGCTGGCGCGAGACCGACAGCGAATGGGTGCGCGAGGAGCTGTCGCGCTACCAGGGCTCGCACCCGTGCGAGGCGTGCCACGGCTACCGGCTGAAACCGCAGGCGCTGGCCGTCAAGGTCGGGAGCAAGCACATCGGCGAGGTCACCGATCTGTCGATCAAGGCGGCGAATGCGTGGTTCGCCGAGCTGCCCAAGACCTTTTCGAAGAAGCAGAACGAGATCGCAACGCGCATCTTGAAGGAGATCCGCGAGCGCTTGCAGTTCCTCAACGACGTCGGGCTCGAATACCTGACGCTCTCGCGCGCGTCGGGCACGCTGTCGGGCGGTGAAAGCCAGCGCATCCGCCTCGCCAGCCAGATCGGCTCCGGCCTCACCGGCGTGCTCTACGTCTTGGACGAGCCCTCCATCGGCTTGCATCAGCGCGACAACGAGCGCCTGCTCGGCACGCTCAAGCACCTGCGCGACATCGGCAACACCGTGATCGTGGTGGAGCACGACGAGGACGCGATCCTCGCAGCCGACCATGTGGTCGACATCGGCCCGGGTGCGGGCATCCACGGCGGCGAGATCGTGGCGCAAGGCATGCCCGACGACATCATGGCGACGCCTGCAAGCCTCACCGGCCAGTACCTGTCGGGCGCGCGCCAGATCCCGCTGCCCAAGAACCGCCGCGCGCCGCAGAAGGGCCGCGCGCTGAAGGTCATCGGCGCCACCGAGAACAACCTCAAGGACGTGACCGCCGAGATCCCGCTCGGGCTCCTCACCTGCATCACCGGCGTGTCGGGCTCGGGCAAGTCGACGCTGGTCATCGACACGCTCTATGCGGCGGCCGCGCGCAAGCTCAACAACGCGCGCCTGCACCCCGGCACGCATGCTGCGCTCGAGGGGCTCGACCAGCTCGACAAGGTGATCGACATCGACCAGAGCCCGATCGGGCGCACGCCGCGCTCCAACCCGGCAACGTATACCGGCGCCTTCACCCCCATCCGCGAGTGGTTCTCAGACCTGCCCGAGGCCAAGCAGCGCGGCTATGCGCCCGGCCGCTTCTCCTTCAACGTCAAGGGCGGGCGCTGCGAGGCCTGCCAGGGCGACGGCGTCATCAAGATCGAGATGCACTTTTTGCCCGACGTCTACGTGACCTGCGACGAGTGCAAGGGCAAGCGCTACAACCGCGAGACGCTCGAGGTAAAGTTCAAGGACAAGTCGATCGCCGACGTGCTCGACATGACGGTCGAGGAAGGCGCGCAGTTCTTCAAGGCGGTGCCGGCGATCCGCGACAAGCTGGAGACGCTGGCGCGCGTGGGGCTCGGCTACATCCACATCGGCCAGCAGGCGACGACGCTGTCGGGCGGCGAGGCGCAGCGCATCAAGCTGTCGAAGGAATTGTCGCGCCGCGCCACCGGGCGCACGCTCTACATTTTGGATGAGCCGACGACGGGGCTGCATTTCCACGACGTCGCGAAGCTCCTCGAGGTGCTGCACGAGCTGGCCGACGCCGGCAACACGGTCGTCGTGATCGAGCACAATCTGGAGGTGATCAAGACCGCCGACTGGGTGATCGATCTGGGCCCCGAGGGCGGCGACGGCGGCGGGCGCATTATTGCGGCTGGCACGCCGGAGGACGTGGCGAAGGTGAAAGAGAGCTACACGGGGGCGTATTTAAGGGAGTTGTTGGGGAGACGGGCGGCGTCGCGCAAGCGGCAGGCGGCGGAGTGACGGCGCTCCGGTCGTGCCGAAGGCGCGCAGAAATCAAGCCGAGGGAACCGAGGACCTGAATCGGCAGCGCAAAGACAAGCCGCGGAAGCAGGCGGCGGAGTGAGCAATGCCTGAGAACGGGCTGATCACGCTTGCGAGCGCATTTTCGGTGACCGAGACGATCGATCGTCTCGCCGAGCTGGCGACGCAGCGGGGCCTTCACGTCTTTGCGCGCATCGATCACGCGAACGGCGCCGCCAAAGCCGGCATGGCGCTGCGCCCGACGCAACTTCTCATCGTCGGCAATCCGACCGGCGGCACGCCGCTGATGCAGGATCGCCAGACCGCCGGCATCGACCTTCCCGTCAAGGCGCTGGCATGGGAGGATGCCGACGGCCGCGTCTGGCTGAGCACCAACGATGCGGCCTGGATTGCAGAGCGGCACGGCCTCGGACCTGAGAGCAAGAAAGCGGTCGAGGCCATGACGGCCGGCATGGCGGCGCTGACAAAAGCGGCCGCGACGCGCTAGCCTCGGCGCAAAAGGTAGCGACGCTGGCTGGCATCGTCACGGCCGGCACGCCGGAGGACGTGGCGAAGGTGAAGGGGAGCTATAGGCAGGCGGCGGAGTGAACTTTCGCCCACAGGCACCTGTGCTATAGTCCGCCCATGACTCGCATCGAGCGCATCGCACCCTTTATCGAGGCCCTCTCCGACGACGCCTTCGAGGACTTCCTTGCAGCGGCTTCGTATGCGGCCGGCGATGCCACCATCTATGCGACGCTGCCGGCCGGCGAGAAGGCCGAGATCGACGCCGCGCTTGCGCGTCTCGATGCCGGCGAAGGCGTCCCCTACGATGAAGTGAAGGCGCGCCTCGATGCCAAGCTCAAGGCAACGCGCAAATGACAATGTTTAGTTCGATCCGCTCTCTCAAAGAGCTTCACGCCGATAGACAGCTCCGACTGCAGCCCTTTCTAGCATTTGAAAGCGGTGGAGCGAAATATCCAGTCCGATTTGTTCGCCGTGGAAAGCATATACCTGGCATCGAGCCCGCAGCCGTGGCAGCCCATTTTCCTCACCTTTCAGGCGAGGCTGAGTCGGTAGACTTGGACTGTCGCGTTGATAAAAAAGGCCATGTGGATCTCATCCTAATTGGCAACCTGAAGAACTACGGCGTCGGCCCAGCGCTAGAAATTGAGGTAACTTGGATTGCGGAAACCGTTTGGATTCACGGCGAAAAGTTTGACATCGACACTTCGAAGAGAGCGGAGCCAATATATAGCACCGCGTTCAACACAATACCCGCGATGACCCAACATATAATGCCAAATCAAACCACAGGCCTGCCGCGTTTACCCACTTTTATAGAGAAGGATACAACAAAGAAGGTAGAGCGCGTTGCGGGACATCTATTAATTTCATGCCAAGACATTGGCGGACTTCATCACATTTTCAAGCAAGGGTTCAATATCTTCACCAAATACGCAGAGGCGCAACCGTCGATTGTCGTTACCATGGGTGACATCACGCTGTAGCTCCGACGGACAATCAGCGCCTTCCAATATGATTTTGGGAAGGCGAGGATCGGCGCTGCCAATGCCGAGAGCAATCTGCCAACGGCGGCGGGCGGATCATCGCGGCGGGCACGCCCGCGCTCCGATCGTCCGGGCGAACCGAGGACGTCAATCGGCAGTGCGAAAGGAGGACAAGCCGAAAGTGAAAGAGCGCTACCCGGGCAGTATTCGAGGGCGCCGCTAGGGAGACTGGCTAAGGCCCGCAAGCAAGCGGCCCAGAAACTTCGCTTGGCGAACTGACCCGGGATCATTGAGATAGACTAACCGGGGATATGTGTGAACTTCTAAGCAAGCCTATTGGACGGTCTGGCTCGTACACCGTACTTTGGGTAGTGTCTCAGTTTGAAATTTGCTCGCCGCTTTTCTTGTAGGTCTTTGGCCGTCCAGGCTTCGGGGCCGCTACATCCGTCGGCGCCGCGATGTCTTCGAAGCCCATCAGTTTATCCGTAAGACCCGCCGCCATGGCTGGCGTCACCTTGAGTGACTTGTGGATGCGAACCCAGTTGTACCAGACCGTATAGAGGGCAACCATGTGAACGTGGCTCTCGAATTTCTTTGAGAAGGCGTTGGTCAGTCGAGTGAAACGGCGCATGTGCATCCGCATCGTCAGGTTCTGGCGCTCGACGTAGCTGGTTGAGATGTGCTTGGGATCTGGCTTGCCCGTGACGGCCTTCGTCGAGTATCCGACAAACGCGGCGGGACTGTAGCGCTTCTCACCCTCTGCCGTGGCCCCGTAAATCTTTACGAGCTGAGCGTAGTCGATGTCTGCTCCAAACGCGCCTTCCACTGCTTCGAGGTAGGCTTTGAGGCCGTCCGATGTGAGCTGCACGCGATTAGCGAGGCGGCCCGCCAGATCATCGATGAACAGCTTGGCGGTGTGGCCGTCACGGGCGCCAACAAACCATTGCACGATGAGCTTGCTGTCGGCATCGAGCGCGGTCCACGTCCACGTGTCGCCCGCGCCGTCCGGGGCCTTCTTTGCCGAAGCAACGTTTTTCTGTTTGGCGTAGGTGAAGCTCCAAATCTCGTCGACCTGCACCCGCTTCGCCTTCACGCCGCGCACCTTTTCGTCATGGAAGGCCATGCAGACGTTTCCGGCATCCGCGAGCATCTTTCCGACCGTGTTGATGGACACGTCGCAGGCCAGCCAAGACCGGTATGGCCCTCACATTTCTTCCCGTTTTCGCCGTTACCACGACGATATGGGGAGCCCTTTGGGCGGCAGCCTTGTGGCTGATCTGGCACGCCGTCAACTAGGCTGAAATTCAAACTGAGACACTACCGTACTTTGATGGCGATTGAGGATCGCCATGAGCTACTTGAGACATTTTCCAAAACCTGTGCTCGATGATTTGATTCATGGCCGATGGCTCCCCGTTGTGGGAGCAGGCATGTCACTCAACGCGCGGACGCCAGCCGGCAAGACGTTACCGACGTGGTCTGACCTTGCAGCGGCGCTTGAAGATGACATGAAGGACTACGCTTCCAATGATCCGATTGATGCGATCTCTGCCTACGAGCAAAGATTCGGCCGGACACGACTACTTGAAAGACTATTTGAGATCTTACTGGTGCGGGAAGCGGCGCCGGGTGATGCCCACCGCGAGTTCTGCACTCTACCATTTCAAATCGTTTGCACGACAAATTTCGATTTCCTTCTTGAAGACCAGTATAAGGCGACTCCACGATCCGTATATCCCGTTGTAGGTGAGGATCAGCTGTCGCTTACGCAGCCGGAGACAGTGACTCTTCTGCTCAAGCTCCATGGCGACTTGTACCATCCAGAACGCATGATTGCTACGGAGAATGACTATGACGGATTTCTTGCCGGTCATCCATTGCTCGCAACCTATCTTGCCAATCAACTCATCACAAAGACCGCTATACTAATCGGATATAGCCTAGATGATCCCGATTTTCGGCAAATTTGGAATGTCGTCACAAAGCGTCTCGGTCGCAACCGCCGCCCCGCTTATGCGCTAATGGTAGGAGCCACTGCTTCAGATATTTCCCGATTCGAACGTCGCGGCGTTCGCGTAATAAATCTTCCAGGACGAAAGTCGCGATACGCCCAAATCCTCGCTGCCACTTTCGAAGAGTTGCGCGAACATTGGCTGCCTGGCGTGATAGGCGTAAGCGCAGTAAAAGAAGAGAAACCGCTGCGCGAATTGAAGTTGCCGTCCGATTCTAGTAGCCGACTCTGCTTCTTTGCCTTGCCAGTTGAGTTACTATCACAATACCGCGACAAGGTTTTTCCAGCAGTTGAGGCTGCAGGCTTCGTACCAATGACTGCCGACGATGTCGTCTCACCGGGCGATAGCGTTGCCGCGAAGATCGAGGCTCTCATCGAGCGTGCAACCGCTGTTATTGTTGAGCCAACGACTCCGAATACTCAGGCTGAAATGTTTATCGGTCTTGGCCGCCTAAAGGGAGCGAGCAGTAGACGCCCGCGCGAGGGCGCCTTCCAATTGATCATAGTTCGCGAAGAGGGCGAGCACTTAGTGGCGAATATGGCAGACATAGAGGTTCTGTATAGGTCCTCTCGGTGGCTGGATAACCCTGACCCGTTCGTAAATGCGCTGATCGAGCGGCTTCGCCGTGCTGTGCCCAATGGAGAGCTGTCTCGTGGAGACGAAGCTGTTCGACTGTTAAACGTCGGCGAGTACAATGCAGCGATCATTGCGGCCATGACCCATTTGGAGGCGAGCCTACGGCAACGATTGGATAAGCCACAGTGGGACGAAGTGCGACGCCCAATGTCCTTAAGGTCTCTTGCTGATCGGGCGTTAGAAGAGCGTCTCATCCATGGAGAGGGACGCGCCCTTCTTTCAGACTGGATAACCCTGCGCAACAGCGTCGTACACACACCGGCGCGCGCTACGCGAGAACAAGCTACGGCGGTGGTCGAGGGTGTGCGCCGAATATTGGGTGAAGGGTAGATCGCCCCACCCCGCCACCTGTGCCACAGTCCCCCCGCAGAACCCCAGCGAGGCCCGCCATGCGACTGATGCTGACCTTCTCCATCCCCGTCGAGCGGGGCAACGCCGCCGCCAAAGCTGGAACCCTCGGGCCGTCGATCGAGGCGCTGGTCAAAGCGACGAGTGCCGAAAGCGCCTACTGCACGCTGATCGACGGGCAGCGCGGCGGCTTTATCATCTTCGATGCGAGCGATCCGGCGATCCTGCCGCGCGCGCTGGAACCGTTCTTCGCCGCGCTCGACGCCGCCGTCGAGGTCGTGCCGCTGCTCACCCTCGACGACATCAAGCGCGGGCTCGCGGGCTAGTCGCGCCACCTCTCCAACGTCGTCCCGGCCCAGCGACCCTCGGACTTGATCCGAGGGGAGCGCAGAGCCGGGATCCAGCATGAGACTCGTCGCAGACACCGTAGTGCTTATGAGCCTTCGGCACCCCTTGCGCTGGATCCCGGATCGCCTTCGCGTCTCATGACGCTCCGGCGTCCGGGATGACGGAAGAAAAACTAATCCCCGCCTCTCGCCGCGCGCCTATCATCCTCGCACCCCCGCCCAACACGGGACGCAGCAGCTGAGCGGCTTTGCGGGGCGGGGGCGGTGCCCGGTTGAGGCTTGCGTCCGTACCGTCACGGGCGTCTGCCGCGAGGAATAGCTCTCCTCGGATTCCGGGGCCGCGGATCGAGGCTGTGCATTGGTGGCAACATCCTGCACGGACGCCCGTCGCGCAGCGGCGCTCCCTACATTCGGGGGGCGCAGCAGCTCTAGTCCCTGGACGCGAGAGACCCGGCGTCATTCCCCCGGGTCGGACCGAAGGCCCGCTGACGATGTGACCGCACCCTCGGCACGGCAGCAACCGGCGCGGGCGCTGAAGAGCTGCCCGAAAGTTGCAACAGGATCGCAGTGCTTCGGCGCCCGCGCTCCCTTGTTTTTCTCCAAACCCTCGGGCAGCGATGCCGCGAGAACGAATAAGCATGCACATTGAAGCGGGCGCCAGCACCCACCACAAGTGTCGTCCTCGGGCTTGCCTGCCCTCGGCGCAGGCCGGGGGTCCCGAGGACCCACGGTACAGCAATCTCCAGCGTCAACGTCTGTCCGCGAGCGTCGGAACAAATGGAAAGTTGGGTCCTCGGCATAAAGCCGAGGATGCCAATGAGGCAGCGTCCCACCCTCGACGAGTTGAAGCGCGGGCCGGACGGCTAGCCGGGCGGCGCGATCACTCTACAAATCCGCGCAGGGCCCAGATCGACGCGCTCCCGAACAGGCCGAGCGCAATGGGCGGCGCGAACAGCACGACCGGCACGATCAGCCAATCCTGGCGCGTGCTCAGGCCCCCGCCCATGCCATCCATCAAGAGATAAATGGTCCAGCCCATGATCCACCCGGCCGACATCACCAGCCAGACGCGGAACAGGCCGCGGCGCCAGTTGAGGACAGGCCCCTCGCGCTCCTCGTTTCCGGCGGTGCGGCTGCGTAACCCGAAATTCGGCATGGCGTGCGTCCTGAACGTGCAAGGCCCGGCGATTCTCGCCAACACGGGGCGATTGTAAAGTGACACGAGCGGCGCCCGTGCGGCACAACGCTCATCCGCAGGTAATGCCACGTAATGTTGGCGTAAGCATCACCTATCCCCATGAACCCCCTGAGTTGAGGGTGATGCGTGATCTCGGCAGACGACATAAGAGCGTTGGAGCTTTATCAGTTGGCTTTGTCCCTGGTTGAGGCCAAGGGGGCGCGCGTGAGCGTCGGTCAGGCCACGCTGCAGGAGTACAGGACCGACGTCCTCATCGTGCGGCATCATCCGGCACTGGGATGGCTCGAGGTGTGGGCGACCGGAAAGGTCCTCGCCGTGAGGCGGCACAATCAATCTCCGCAAGTGACCCGCTACAAGCCGGGTCCTTGGGAGACGGAGATTGAGGCAGCGGGCCAAGCGCGCATCGGGGAGCGGAAATAAGCCGTGTGCCGACGGGCGCCGATCTGGCACTCTCCCATCGCAAAACATAAAGCGAGGAACGCCATGAGACTGATGCTGACCTTCACCATCCCCGTGGAGCGGGGCAACGAAGCCGCGAAAGACGGAACGATCGGCAAGGCGATCGAGGACCTGGTCAAAGCCACGAACGCTGAAAGCGCCTACTTCACGCTCATCGACGGGCAGCGCGGCGGCTTTCTCATTTTCGATGCGACCGACCCGGCGATCCTGCCGAAGATCGTCGAGCCGATGTTTGCCGCCCTCGATGCGGCGATCGAGGCCGTTCCGGTGCTCACGCTCGACGACCTGAAGCGCGGGCTGGCCGGCTAGGCGCACGTCGCATCGAGACGGGCGGGCGCGCGGCCGCGGAGAGCGGGGCTTTCGAGGACGATCACATGGACATCAAGAGAGCGGACGCGCGGTCGACCGAGCCAGGGCCGGCGGAGTACTTCACCGGCTCAGTCCGCATCGAGCGCCTCATCCAGGCGGACGCGCCGGCACGCGTCGCCGCGGCGATCGTGACCTTCGAGCCCGGCGCGCGTACGGCCTGGCACACGCATCCGCTCGGGCAGACGCTGATCGTCACCTCGGGGATCGGCTGGGCCCAGCGCGTGGGCGGCGCCAAAGAAGAGATCCGGCCCGGCGACGTCGTCTGGTTCGCGCCGGGCGAGAAGCACTGGCACGGCGCCACCGCGACCACCGCCATGAGGCACATCGCCGTCCAGGAGGCAGACGGCGGCAAGACGGTCGCGTGGCTGGAAAAGGTCAGCGACGATCAGTACGCAAGCTAGGCCCGCCCACGTCAATCGCCGATGTAGATGCCGACGCTCGGCCCGTAGTCGTAGCCGTCTTCGGCGTAATACCCATCGCCATAGCCGTAGTATCCGTACGGGCGATAGCCATAGCCGTAGTCATCGTTGCCGCCGTAGCGGCGCAGATTGTCCCGATCCTGACGGGTCAGGTAGCCGCCCTGGCGCTCCTTGGCGCGCGCGCCTTCGACGCCGCCGATCGAGGAATCCGCCTGCGCCAACGAGGGTGCCAGCATCATGGCCATCGCCGCGCCGGCTGCTGCGTGCTTCCAGTTCATTGCGTGCCTCCTTCGTTACCGTGTCCGCGCGCGCAAAGTCTTGCATGGTAACGCCGGGATTCGACGGCCGTTCCGCGCCAGGCAGCGCAAATAAACAGCGGAACAAACCCTGGCCAGTGCTGGCAAACGGCGGCGGTTGCTGACAGAGTGGCGTAGCACGGCATTCGGGCGTTTGGAGACCCACATGCCCGTGGCGAGCTTCACGGTTTTTGGCGGCACCGGTTTTCTGGGGCGACGCATCGTCTCCCGGCTGCTGGCGCGTGGGTTTTGCGTGCGTTCGGTGTCGCGGCATCCTGAGCGGGCGCGGGAGTCGCCCCAGTTGGCCCAGGTCTATGCCAACGTTCACGACGAGGAGTCGCTCGCCGTCGTCCTCAGGGGCGCGCAAGGCGCCGTCAACGCCGTCAGCTTGTACGCCGAGCGTGGGCACGAGACATTCCACACCGTGCATGTGCTGGGGGCCGCCCGCGTGGCGCGGCAGGCAGGCCGCGCCGGCGTCGCGCATTTTGTGCAGATGTCCGGGATCGGCGCGGACCGCAGCTCGAGCTCGCTCTATATCCGCAAGCGCGGCGAAGGCGAGTGTGCCGTCAAGTCCGTGCTGCCGGATGCTGTCATCGTGCGCTCCGCCGTCATGTTCGGTCCCGATGACGCCTTCCTCAATACGATCGTGCGGCTTTTACGGGCCCTGCCCGTCTATCCATTGTTTGGGCGCGGTGACACGCGCTTGCAGCCAGCCTTCGTCGAGGATGTCGGCGAGGCCGTGGCCCGCATGCTCGAAGGACGTGATGTTCGCCGCGATGGCGTATACGAAATGGGCGGACCCCGCGCGTGCACATACCGGGAGCTGCTGCAAACGATCGCAGAGCGCCTTGGCAAGCGGCCGGTCTTACTCCCCCTGCCCTTTTCCGTTTGGCGCGCGCTTGCGCGCGCCGCCGAGCTCTTGCCAAAACCGCCCCTGGCTCGGAATCAGGTGGAGCTCATGCAGATCGATACCGTCGCGGCACCTGGCCTGCCCGGCTTTGAGTCCCTCGATATAAGCCCCCAGGACATCGGTCGCACACTCGATCAGATCGTGGCCGGATCCGCTGCTCATCGTGCCTAAGAGAGGACGCGCTGCTGTGGTAGGCTCCCCTCCGCACCGATCGACAGGACCGCATGAGCCTCAGCCAGCGAACGCCACGCCCCCTCCGCGCCGTTCTCATTGCCTTGACCATTGTCGGAGTGGCGGGCTGCTCGGGCGTCAATTCGCAAGATGGCGGCGCCCCATTGGCCGCTGCGCCGACCGCCGATGTGGCGGTGCGCTCCACCTCGGTCGTTCCGGGCCGGCCTGCGCGCGTCTTCATCTTCGCCGGCTTCGGGGACCATTGCGAGCAAGTCCCGGAGCCGCAGATCACCATCACCGCCACGCCGGCCAAAGGCGACGTCTCGTTTAGGCCGGGGCAGGAGACGACGATCAAGACCTCGGCGAAGGGCACCTGCATCGGCCAGACGGCGAAAGGCACTGGCGTCTACTATACGGCGCGGGCGGGGCAGGCCGGCACCGACCGCTTCTCGGTCACGGCCAAGCTAGCGAGCGGTGAGACGGCGACACGCACCTTCGAGGTGCACATTGCCCAGTAGACAGGCCGGAAATGCCGCCGCGTCTCCCGAGCGGCTTGCGTGCCGCGCGCCATCTCTAGTATTGAGCCGGTCGGTTCCCACAAACGCCCAACACAACCCCAATGGAGAAACGTCGATGCCCACGCTGTCGGATTCGCGCCGCAAGAAGATCCAGGCCAGGCAGCGCAAGGCGGAGAACGCCAGGAAGCGCGCCGCCAAAGTTGCGAAACGCGAGCGCAACGCCAAGCCTGCCCGAGCCAGCTAGAGCGGTGCGGCAGCGCGAGCTTTTGGGACGGCGTGGAGCGGCGCGTACGCGATGCGCGGCAGCTCTTGCGGCCGCGCTCTTGCTCGCGCAGCTGGGGCCGGCTCCGGCCTTCATTGCCCCCGCGCACGCGCAGCCGGCCGCGCTCACCAGGGAGCAGGCCGACGCGCTCGCCGCCTACAACAAGGCGCTCGAGGACTTCAAGGCGATCCTCGCCAAGCGGCGCGCCGAGATCACAATGGGGCAGCGGCTCCCGAACCGGCCGGGGCAAGCGCTCTACCTCGCCCGCACCAAGGTGATGAGCACGTACAAGGATCTCACCGACGCGATGCCCTCGCGCATCGGCCGACCCAACAAGTACGGCGTGCCGCCCGCCTACTTCGACGCCGACATCGAGCCGCTGATAGGTGAGTACGGCGCGCTCTTTCGCATCATGCAGGCGCCCCCCGCTTTCGCGCAGAGCTCCAAGACCCCGTTCAAGGACGTCGTCGATCTCGCCACGGCCATCGCGCGCGCCGAGGGCCTCGATAGAGCGACCACCGACGCGGCCGCCCGTATCAGTCTCGGGATCTTCTTTGCGGAGACCAACGGATACCAGAACATCGGCAACACGCGCTCCGACTCCTACAAGGGCAGCCTGCAGACGGGCGTGTCGGAGGATCGCAAGGGCCGCAGGAAGTGGGCAGCCATCAAGAGGCGGATCGCGGCACTCGATCCGGCGGTGGCCGCCCGCGACGATCGCGAGGAGGCGCGCGCGCGTAGCATCGACCAGCGGTACAATCATTGGACGGCGGTGCGCAACGGTCTGATGAACGCGCACGCCGAACTGTTTCGGCAAATTCCTGCGATCGCCAAGGCGCTGCCCGACGAGATCGATCAGATGAAGCTCTTCGAGCTGATCCAGATCATCCCCACCCCGACGCGCGCCGCGCTCAGCTCGGGCCACCTGACGCGCTACAGAATCTCAAGCCCGCGCATCATGGGATACCTGCGCAACAACAGCGTCTTCACCTTCGGCAAGGCAGACCGGGCCAAGAGATCCGCAACCTTCCGCGAGATCCTCGACGCGATGTGGCTCTTCAACGACAAGTTCGAGCGCGCGCGGACCAAGTTCAACGAGATCAAAGCCCAAGAGAAATGAAAGCGCCGAAGGTGGCCAGCCAAATCGAGGCCGGCCACCTTGCTGCGCATTTCTCAAACGTAGCCGCCGGACGCCGTGAGGCGCTCACCCGTGACCCAGCCCGCATCGTCGGAGGCCAGGAACACCGCCACCTTGGCGATGTCATCGGGCTGGCCAATACGGCCGAGCGCCGTGCGCCGGATCATGTCCTGCTCGAAGTCGCTGCCGATGACGCCCATGCGGTGCGTTCCTTCGGTCTCGACGCCGCCCGGATTGAGCGAGTTCACCCGGATCTTGCGCGGAGCCAGCTCCTGCGCCAGCACGCGCGTGACGGTGTCGAGCGCGGCCTTGGTGGCCGAGTAGACGACTGAGTTGGCGGGCGAATTGTAGGCGGCCACCGAGCTGACGTTGATGATCGAACCACCCTCGTTGCCGAAAAGGTTCAGCGCCTCTTGGGCGAGAAGCGTGGGCCCGAGCACGTTGATGTTGAACTGGTGGTGGAACTGCGCCTCGCTGAACGCCTCGAGCGGGAAGAAGTCGTAGACGCCGGCGTTGTTGACGAGGACGTCGAGCTTGCCGAACGACTTCTTGGTCGCCGCCAGCAAGGCTTTCACATCCTCCGCCTTGGCGACGTCGCCGCCGACGGCGATGGCCTTGCCCCCCGCGGCCGTAATCTCGGCAATGACCTTCTCGGCGCCCTCGCGGCTGGAGCCGTAGTTGACGACGACGGCGGCGCCCTCTGCCGCAAACGCCTTGGCGATGGCGGCCCCGATACCCTTGGAGGCGCCCGTGACTACGGCGACCTTGCCTTGAAGCTTGCCCATGATAGGTGTCCCTTTCGGTCTCACAATTAGATAATCGTCTAACTTAGACGACCATCTAAGTGAGCGCCACAGGAAGTCAAGCCCCCGGCAAAACGGGGCGAGCTGCGGCAAAGGGGTCAGGGCAAAGGGAGTTGGCCGAAGAGGGGCCGGCCGGCGGTTAGATTTTCGCCAGCTGGTCGAGATAGGCGCGCAGCACGTCGCGGTTGAGCGTCATGCTCATGCACTTGCCGGCGCGGGTGACGGCAATCAGCCCGGCGGTCTCCAGCTCTTTCAGGTGATGCGAGAGGGTGGCGGCGGTCACCTGGTGCATATCGAGCAGCTCCGCACACTGCAGACCGTCGGCGTTGGCGCCGATCTGCTGCAAAATCTGGTAGCGGCGCGGCTCCGCGAGCGCACGCGCCACCTGGGCGAACTGCTTCTCGTCAAGGCGTTTGTCTCGAACCATGCGGGAAATATGGCTGTTCGCGTTGCAAAGTCCAGCACGCGTAGACCCCATCCGCAGGCGTGCTAATCTGCCCGCATATTGCCGGGGGATTTGTTCATGCGGGGCATGCGCTTCGCTGCGTCGATTGCAATGCTGGGCAGTGCTCTGCTCGCCGCCTGCGCTGCGGGTACCTCTGCGCCCGAGATCGCCCTGCACGACGACATTTTCCGTCCCTATCGCGAGTACTCGGCGGGGCGACGGGTCGTCTACGGCTATCGCAACATCCTCGCCGCCGAGCTGATCGCCCGCGTCGATCGCAAGAGCGGAGCGGCGACCACGCTCGTCAGGGTCCGCTTCGAATATTGGGGGGGCCGCATGCGCAGGTACGAAAGCGCGCGCAGCGCGCAGGCGGAGGCACTGGCGTTGGAGACGTTGTCACGGAACCGCTCGTGCGGGGACGGCGACTGTCACTACCAGGACCTTCTTTCCGTCGAGATTCCGCAAGACGAGTTGCGGCGCGCGGCGGCTGACGGCTATCGGCTCAAGGTGTTTGCGCGCAACGGTGACGGCGCGACGATCACGATTGCAAAGGCAGACATCGACCAGCTGCTCGCCACACTCGACAAAATTGCTCCGCAAGCAGCAGCGCCCACGAATTGATCCACCACCCCAGCCTGCGCAGAACCACGGAATTCGACGTGAGCGGTTCCCCGCGCTGGTGGCGCGTCAAACCTACGCTCGAGCCGCGGCCTCCTCCTCCGCCGCAAAATAGGCATGCAGCGCCGCCACGACCTGTGCCCCTTCGCCGACGCACGCGGCGACCCGCTTGACCGATCCGGAGCGGATGTCGCCGACGGCATAGAGGCCCTGCACGTTGGTCGCCAGTGATCCCGCCGCCGCATCCCTCCCCGTCACCACGAAGCCTTTCTCATCGAGGCTCACGCCGGCACCGGTAAGCCAGTCCGTGTTGGGGTCGACGCCGATGAAGGAGAAGAGATGCCGGATCGGCCGGCGCGTCTCAGCGCCCGAGGCGTCGCGCCAGCAGATCTCTTCGAGCCCGCCGTCCTTGCCTTCGAGCCCGACGATCTGCGTCTCGGTCAGCACCTCCACGTTGGGCAGCCCGTTGATCCGATCGACGAGGTAGCGCGACATGCTTCTTTCGAGGTTGGGGCCGCGCACCAACAGCCACACCTTGGCCGCATGGCTCGCCAGATAGACGGTCGCCTGTCCTGCCGAATTGCCTGCCCCGACGAGCACCACCTCCTCGCCGGCGCACAGCCGGGTTTCGAGCGGCGAGGCCCAGTAGTGCACGCTCGCCGCCTCGAAGGATTCCAGCCCGGCGACATCAAGGCGGCGATAGCGTGCGCCGTTCGCAGCGACGACCGCCCGCGCCCGCGCCTTGGCGTCGTCGGCAAGCTGCAACGAGAAGTGCCGCTCTGCGCCGCCGTTCGGCACCTCGAGCCCCAACACCTCGGTCGGGATCGCCATCTCGGCCCCAAACTTCTGCGCCTGGTTGTAGGCGCGGCCCATCAGCGCCATGCCGCTGATGCCGGTCGGAAAGCCCAGGTAGTTCTCGATGCGCGCCGAGGCGCCCGCCTGCCCGCCGAAGGCGCGGCAATCGAACACCAGCACCGAGAGGCCCTCGGACGCGGCGTAGACGGCCGTTGCGAGACCCGCCGGACCTGCGCCCACGATCGCCACGTCGTAGACCTTGTCTGGATCGATGGCGCCCGAGAGCCCGATGCAGCGGGCGAGCGCAGTCTCGCTCGGATTGCGCAGAAGCTGGCCGTTCGGGCACACGACCACGGGAAGCTCACTCGGATCGACGTGGAACTTCTCGGTCAGGGCCCGTGCCTCGGGGTCGCTTTCCGCGTCGAGGCTCTGGTAGGGATGACCGTTGCGGCGCAGGAAGTCCTGCAAGCGCAGCACGTCGCCGTTGCCCACGCGGCCCAGGATCACCGGTCCGCCGCCGCCGCTCTCGATCAGCCCGACGCGGCGCAGGATGAGGCCGCGCATGATGCGCTCGCCGAGGTCGGCCTCCGCGATCAGGAGCGCCCGCAACCGGTCGGCCGGAATGACCAGCGCGTGCACCTCGTCCTTCGCGATTGCGTCGATCAGGGCCGGACGGCCTGAGAGCTGCGCCAGCTCACCCATGAACGAGCCCGGACCGTGCGTGACGATGAGCCGATGCCGGCCCGACAACTCGCGCTGCAGCACGTCGACATGACCGGAGATGATGAGGGTAAGCCCCTGCGCGACCTCGCCCACGTTGGCCAGCGCCTCGCCGGGCCCGTAGGTGCGGCAGGTGCCGAAGCGGCGCACGCGCTCGATCTCAGCCGGCTCGAGCTTGAAGAACATCTGAGCGGCGCGCGTCTCGATGATGGAGTGCTCAGGAGTCGCCATGGCATCCTCGTGACCAAATAGCTGAGGCACATTCAGGTTAAGATGTCTGGGCCTTGCGCGGAACGATCAGCTTCGATGTCAGGATCTGCACGGTCTCTCCGCGCTGGTTGCGCGTCTCGCTTCTCAAGACCACGAGGCCGCGGTCGGGCTTCGACCGCGACGGCGTGATCTCAATGATCTCGCTGAATACCTGCAGCGCATCGCCCGGCCGCGTGGGCCGCGGCCAGGTAATCTCCACGCTCGCCCCGACCACACCACCGGACATCGGTGCATCGCTCTCGACCAGCAGCCGCATGGTCAGCGCCGCCGTATGCCAGCCGCTGGCAGCAAGCCCGGCGAACAACGACTTGGCGGCCGCCGCCTCGTCGAGGTGGAAAGGCTGCGGATCGAACTCGGCCGCGAACGTTTTGATCTCGTGCGCGGTCACGACGTGCGTCGCGCTCACAAAGCTCTGGCCGAGGTGCAGGTCCTCGAGGTACAGGCTACCGTCCATGGGCAAACGCTCTCCGCGGCCACGATCATGGCCCTAACCTGCCCTCAGGTCGGCAACACGGAGCGCAGCTGGTCCTCGTACTGTTTCACCGCCTGCAGCGCGCGCGTCTTCATGACGGCGTCGAGCGGTCGGGCCTCCTCCGGCTTGAAACCGGCAATGGCCTCCTCCGCGTTGGTCACGATCCGGGTGGCCGCCGCCTGCGGGTTAAGCTCGCGGAGGCACATCGACTGCAGGAGCTGCGTGAGGATGACGCCTGTCGCGAGAACCAAGCCGTTCAGCTCGGCATTCTCGCGCGCAAGGCGATCGAGGGCTTCGTTGATGTCTTGAGATTGAGGCATGTGCTGAGCTCCGGTCGTGAACTAGAGGTGCCCGCTATCTAGCAAGGGAATGCGATCGCCGCAGCGCTGTTTTTTACGCTTCGCGCTGCGGCATCATTGCGGGCCGTGCTCTGATCTTGCGGGACCTGCGAAAACAGTCCCGCGCGGCTGGCGAGCCGCTACGATTTGGCCAGCGCCTCGCGCTCCTTCAGAAGCTCAGCAAGCCGTGCCTCCTGAGCCGCGATGCGGTCGGCCGTGCGCGAATTCATCCGCCGCGCCCGAATAGGCCGCCGCCTGCTCGACCAGTTCGCGCAGGTTGTCGCGGATTACGGCAATGCGCTGGTCGAGGTCAGCGAGCGCTTCAGGGTCGGCCATGGGGTTCCTCTCGGGTTTCTTGCAGGGCTTTTCTTGCATGGTCGGGGCGCGATCGCTAGCGCCGCGCGCGGCGCCTGTCGCCGTAGGAGGCGCTGTTGGCTCCGTGCTTGATGCGCTGGCAGAACGCGTTGCGCGTCCCGCTCAAGCAACCCCAGTGCTCCAGGAGCTCCGCGTCGTAGCCGCTGATCGGGCCGCCGGCGCGCGCGTTGGCGCGGGCACTGGCCACATCCCACATCGAGTCCGCGCGCGCCGGTGCCGAGCCCAAGACCGCCAGCACGCCGACCGCCGCCAATCCCATGTTACGCATCGTCGACCCTACTCCTCGACACCGCTTCCCGTCTTGTATAGGGCTTCGAATATATAGGTTGGGATACCAGGGCCTTAAGTCAAACAGCCGATTTGTATTCTGCCGATGCCCCGAGGACGTGCGCGCCATGCACCGCGCCGAGTTGCATGTCTCAGCTCCCGGATCCGTTCGCCAGCGGCCTGCTTCGCGTCGACTTTGAGACATTGCGAGCAATCTTTTTTGATGACCTCGGTGCATCATCGCGCCGCGCAACCAATTTACAGGATCATAATTTTGGGGGGCGGACATGCCTGCTTTTTCGATCGGCGACTGCATCGGGTTCGGCTGGGAAACCTTCAAGAAGCGGCCCGGTATTCTCATCGGCGCCTTCCTGCTGACAATCATCATACCATCAATTCCCGGCCTCTTCTTTCCCGCTCCCGAGGTCGTACAGGGCGCCCCGCCGCCACCGCCCACGGCCGCGCACGCGCTGGCCTCGCTGCTCAGCGCGGTGCTCAGCATCTTTGCCACGCTCGGAGCCACGACCTTTTCCTTGCGCGCGAACGACGACGTCGCCGGCGTCAAGCTCGCGGACCTGTGGAATCCTCAGCCGTTCTGGCGCTTCCTCGGCGCGGAGCTTCTCACCGGCTTCATCATCTTCATCGGCTTTCTGTTGCTGATCGTGCCCGGCATAATCGCCGCCATCGGGCTCGGCTTCGCGCCCTATTTCGTCATCGACCGCAACCGGGGGCCGATCGAGTCCATGAACGCGAGCTGGCAGCTGACCAAGGGCTACAAGGGACAGTTGTTCCTGTTCGGCCTCGCGCTGATCGGCATCAATCTGTTGGGACTCTTGGCACTCGTGGTCGGCCTCCTCGTGAGCATTCCCGTCACCTGGCTCGCCATCGCGCACGCCTATCGCACGCTGCAATCGCTGCCCCGGCCTCTCACGGAGTCGCAGCCAATGCAGGCGCCGACACCGTGAACGCCCCCCGCAATTCGCCTGGCGTGAAGCCGGTCGCCTGGTCCTGCGGATAGAGCCGCATGATCTCCGCTTTGAGCGAGGGCTCGGGCGCGCCGTGACAGACGAGGCACGGCTCGGCGCGCATCGGAATCGCCTTCATGTAGCGGAAGGTGCTCGCCCCGGTGGCGTCCGTCACGATCTCGGCATGCTCGAGCTTGGCCGGATCGCCACCCGCCTTCATCTTGGCGGCGAAGGCCTCCAGCACGCCGCGCTCCCAAGCATCGGGCGCGTTGGCCGGATTGCGCACGCGCAGTGCCGTCCGTCCGATTTTGAGGCCGTGCGCTGCGCCCGCTTCCTCGGCGAGCACCGGCGCAATCGTCTTGCAGACGCCGATCGCCTGGATGGGACCACGGGCCTTGAGCGCCTCCATGAGCCTGCGCTTCAAATTTTCGCCCAGCTCCTTGACGGCGGCGCGGGCCTGGCTGATTTGCGCGGGGCTCGGCTCAGGGACGCCCGGCGCGCCTGCTACGGCTCCGCCGACCGCACCTGCCCAACTTGGCCCACACGCAAAAATCGCAGCCGCGGCGAGCGCGGCTCTGATATGCATCGTCCTCCCTCCCCAAAGGTCTTGGGCCCCATCCTCACTGCGCCTTTCGCGCGGCCATTGACCCACCGCAAAAATCTCTCTGCCATCATTTTCTAGATATGGCGTCGGGGCCCGCGCGGTAAGAGGCAAGCGGCGATCTCGCACCGCACTCGAAATCAGGAGAGGCATTCATGGCACGCGCACGCACGCTCGAGGCAACGGACCTCTCGTTGGTGGCGCTGGCGCTTTTGGGTACGCGCTTCGTCCAGGGCTTCATCTTCTGGGGCGGAGCGAGCCGGCGCCTCATCTACGATTTCCGCCCGGTCGACGGCGTCGATTTGGCCCTGAAGCTCGACTTCAGCGCCCCGGGCTTCGTCGCAGCCAAGCTCACGCATGCCCTCCCCGGCGCGCTGTGGGTGCAAGGCCCTATCGAATGGACGCTCGCCCACCCCGATCTGATCGTAGCCTCGGTATGGCTGTGGACGCTTGCCGAGCTCGCCGTCGGTCTCGCCCTGATGTTCGGGTTCATGACGCGGGCGGCGGCCTTCGCCAGCTTCTGGCTCAACGTCTCGCTTATGCTGATCTTCGGATGGATGGGCTCCACCTGCCTCGATGAATGGACCATGGCAGTGTCGGGCGTGGCGATGTCGAGCGCCCTTTTCGTCGCCGGAAGCGGCGCCTACTCGCTGGACGAGCGGCTCGGCCGCACGGCTTGGGCGCAAAGGAACGGCTGGCTCAACTGGATCGCCAGCGGTCCGCTGCCGGAGGAGACGCTGCGCAAGCTCGCACTGGCGCTGGCGGCGACTTGCGTGGCGTTCACCGTGCTCAGCTACCAGGTCCTGTTCGGCGCGGTCGTCTCGCCGCTGCACTCGCGGGTCAACTTCCACCGCCACCACATCGCTCTAAGCAACGTGACGGTGTCGCCGACAGGTGCCGTGACGTTTTCGGCTTATGTCGATGCGGGGCCCGATACCGGGGCGGCCTATGTCATCGCTGCCCGCCTCGTGGACCGATCCGGCGCCCCCGTCGCGTCCTGGGATGGGGCAGTGCTGGCGGCCCTGCCCGCGGGCGCGATCCGCAACGGCTATCCGTATGTCTGGGCCGCGCGCTTCAAGACCGAGACGATCGGTTTTGGCGCCCAGACGGGCGCCCGCGCCACCGTCACCTTGCCCGCGCCGGCGACGCCGCCTGTTGCCCAAGGCGATTACGAGCTCGTCCTTGAGGCCATCAACGGCGCCAAGTGGCAGGCTCCGGCCAAGGCTGCGGCTCCCTAGCTCGTGCCGGTCTCTTGGATGAAGCTCTCCGGCGTCCCGTCCGCCGGATCGACGAAGATGATGTCCTTGGGGTCACGGCGCGGCGCATCAACGGACAGGAACACGATTGGACCCACAAGCATGTCGGGCAGCGCATGCACGATCCCGCGGCGGAAGAAGAGAAGCTGTCCGGGGCCGAACTCGGCCTTGCTCGCCGCGTCGTCCATCCAGAATGTGCCGCGGCCGGAAAACACATAGAGGTATTCGTCCGATTTGGCGTGATAATGCGGCGGCGTCGGCTGGTAGACGCGAAACACGCGGGCGCTCGCGTTCGGCGTATCGGTCAGGTAGCGGTCGAGCAGCAGCGTCCTCGCCGTCGCGGGAAACGACGCAGCGACCTCGGCGATATCGAAGCGGGCCGTGGCCTGTCCCGAAGGGTTTTGCATGACGAGACCTCCTTCATGCAGTGGCGGATTATTGGCATAGGCTGGCGACTATGAAAAAAAGCGGAACGATCCGGGTCGGCATCGGCGGCTGGACCTACGCGCCTTGGCGCGGCGTGTTCTATCCCAAGGGGCTGCCGCACGCGCAGGAGCTCGGGTATGCCAGCCGGCACCTCACCTCGATCGAGGTCAACGGCACCTTCTACCGCACGCAAACGCCCACGACCTTCGCCAAGTGGGCGCGCGAGGTGCCCGATGGGTTCGTCTTCTCGCTCAAGGGCCCGCGCTATGCCGTCAACCGGCGCGTGCTGGCGGAGGCCGGCGAATTCGATCAAGCGGTTCATCGAATTCCGGACCGCTCATGCTCGGCGACCGGCTCGGGCCTTTTCTTTGGCAATTTGCGCCGACGAAAAAGTTCGACGAGGCGGACTTCGGCGCTTTTCTCGAACTTCTGCCGCAAATCTACGATGGGCAAAAGCTGCGCCACGTGGTCGAGGTGCGCCATGCCTCCTTTTGCACGCCGGCGTTCGTCGCGCTCCTGCGCCGTTTCTCAATTCCGGTGGTTTATGCCGAGCACGCGACCTATCCCGCGATCGCCGACCTCGTCGGCGACTTCGTCTATGCGCGGCTGCAGAAGGGCAAGGACGACATCAAGACCGGCTATCCGCCCAAGGCGCTCGCGGCCTGGGCCAAGCGCGCCCAAACCTGGGCCTCAGGCGGCGCGCCCGACGACCTGCCAATGGTCGACCCAGCACCACCTGTCAAGAAGAGCCCCCGCGATGTCTTTCTCTATGTCATCCACGAGGGAAAGCTGCGCGCCCCGGCGGCGGCCGAGGCGCTGATCGAACGGCTGGCGAAGGCTTGAGGGGGCCCTCAGCCCTCGCGGTTGGGGGTGCCGAGGATGTGGCTCTTCGGCGGCAGCATCACGCTGTCGAAGTCCTGCGTGAACATGGCGGATGCAAAGAAGGCGACTGCGCGCAGCGGATCCTTGCCGGTATTGGCGAGATCGTGCCGCAGGTTGGTCGGCAGCACGAAAACGCTGCCGGGCCCCACCGGGAAGCTTCCCTCCTCGGTCTGCAGCTCGCCGGCGCCGGAGATGATGTACTGCGTCTCCTCGGTGGCGTCCGTGTGCCAGCCGAGATGGCCACCGGGCTCGATCTCGTAGACGATGGTCGAGGATTGGTCGGCACCGTGCCCGCCGTAGGTCGCAAACGCAGCGTCCCATTTGATTGCGGGATCGTCCACGCTGCGGACGTGGATTCGCGGAAGCTTGCTTGAAGCAACGACGGCGCTGTGCTTGCACGCCGTGCTCCCACCGTTCGTCTTGCTCTTGGCAGCCTTCGCTTTGCCTGTTTGCACGTGAGTCATCTGCGCCTCCTCGGTCAGGATGAGATGCCGCGGAGCTAGCAGCCGCGAGGCTGAGGGCGTCAACGCGGCGCCCTAATCGCGGTTATGCGCCTCTTGCGGAATTGCATCGAAGTGCGAGGAATGTGTCGGGCGCTTTCAGCATGGCGTGAGGCGCGATGCCGCAATGGGTCAGAGGTAATGTCTTGACGAGCGTGCGCGAAAGACGCTTGCGTGCGCCCGGAAAAAGGTGAACTCGGCCTCGGGCGCACACTGACCTTTACCGGCACCGGCGCGCGCGAGGTTCTGCGCTGTGCGTGAACGCGCGCCCCCCAACGGAGCTCCGACATGTCCACCCCCCTGAAGCTTCTGCTGCTCGGCTTCGTCGCCGGGGCACTTGCGACCTTCTTCTTCCACCAGAGCGCCTGGTACCTGCTGAACCAAGCCGGGATCATCCCGCCCGACCGGCCGGCATGGCCGCTTGATCCCATCCCGCCGCTCGGCGTGCCGTACATCGTCTCCAAGATGTTCTGGGGCGGGCTGTGGGGCGCGGTACTAGCGCTCTTTCTGGCGCGCATCGAGGGCGCGGCTTACTGGCTTGCGTGGATCGTGGTCGGGGCGATCGCGCCGTCGCTGATCGCGATCTACGTCGTGCCGGCGGTCAAGGGGCTTCCGATCCCAGACTTATGGCCGCGCGCCGGCGTCGCCGGAACCGTCAACGCCGCCTGGGGTCTCGGCACTGGCATCTTCCTGTGGCTCTTCGGCGCAGCGCGTGCCTGAAGCGCGCGTCTTCCGGGGCCACGAGGTATTTGCGTTAAATGCCCGAGCCTCGGCTTACCCGCCGTTTCCCGCAGCCCTGCTTGCATCCCGCCTCCCCGCAACGAGAGGTGCGCCGATGCCCGACAAAACCGAGAAATGGTCGAAGACTGTCACTGAGCACGATCATCCCGACGCGCTGCCGCCAGGCGTGTTCAAGTCGGGCGATCCGGAGAAAATCGCCGCCGCCCTGCAGCGCTCGGCTGAGGACCCTGAGCGCGGCAGCGACGATCCCTACCGCTCGGCCATGTCGATGCTGGATTTCTACATGAACCGCGCCGGCCGCAACCTGTCGGCCAAGGAGCGCGAGGCGCTGGAGAACGCCAAGACCGCCTTGCGCAAGCGCTTTGGCAAAGCGGCGAGCTAGACCCGGACCGAAACGTTCACCGTCTGCGCTGCACCCGAGCTCGCTCCCGCGGTATCGACCACCACCACGTCGAAGCTCGCATGTCCGCCATTGGTGCCGTCGTGGCGGAACAGCACATCGCCGCGCTCCAGGTCTGCCTGTGTGAAGGTCTCCACCGGGCGGCCTGGATTCTTAGACAGCATCACGAAGCCGTTTCTAGCCTTCGACACAGTGAAGGTCAGCTCGTTGGCGGTGTTGTCGGGATCGAGCGCACTCAAGTCCTGCAAGGTGATGCGTACGGACTGGCCCTTGGCGACCGACAGGTCGAGATCGCCGGAGATCGTGGGCGGCACGTTGCGCACTTCCGCGCTCAGGTTGGCTCCCATCTCCATGGCGAGGCGCCCGTACTGCACATTGCCCAAGACCGAGCCCGGCCCGCGAATGGTGATGAGCTGCTTGACGAAGATCTCGCCCTGCAGATTGCCGTGGACGTCGGCGGTCTCGACCTTGATCGTGCCGTAGCAGCGGCCGCCGGGCTTCACGATAAGCTGGTCGCCCGCGACCGAGCCTTCGATGTAGCCATAGACCTCGATGCGCCCGCCATTGCGGACGTCGCCCTTGAGGTATGTGTCTTCACTGATGACGAGAACGCGAGAACTTTCGCCCACAGCCTGCCCCATTACTGAAGAACTCCATTATGACGATGGTCCACGATTAAGCCAGCTTCTTGACCGTGGCGAGCGGGAACTGGGGCCTCCGATACTTGGGGTAAACACCCACCACCCCCTCCGCTACCCGGCGGACACACCCGGGCGCCAATCCACAGCCTCAGGGCCCCGACCTGCTTGTGGTCCGGCTGCAGGAGAGGCAGCCTACCGGCTCCCCAATAGAACCTCCAGGAGGATGAAATGTCGAAGTTGGTGCGATCCTGCGTCATGGTCGCCGCGAGCGCGCTTGTTCTCGGCCTGACGCCGACCGCTTCCAGCGCCGATGAATGCCGGAACTTCGGCGCCGTCGGCAGCGGACTGAACGAAAGCATCGCCTCGCTGATGGCGAAGCAGGGTGCGATCAACGTCGCGGAGAACCGGGGCTGGACGGTGCAGGGCGAGGCCAAGCTGGTCAGCTGCAAGTCCGGGGGCATCTTCGGCATGGAATGCACGGCCCGCACGCGCGCCTGCAAGAAGCCGCATTAAGCCGCCTGATCACAAGCTGGGCGTCCTCTGGGCCTTCCCACAGGCCTAGTCGGGCCCGCCCGGCCTTTCGCCACCACAAGACAACTCGCCGGCGCCTCGCGCCGGTCATCGGAGCCTTGCCGGTTGGCGCTGCCGAGACCCCGCGCAGCGCGTTTTCGTGTGCCCGGCGCTTCGCAAATGCGAAGATCGTCGCAGCGATCGCAATCGAGGCGAGATTGCGCTTGTCTAGTCACAAACGACGTCGCCCACAAAAAACCTCTTGATCGTGGCAATGTCGCCACATATTCTCCGGGTACAGCAAAGTGTCGAGTTTGTTCCCGTGCTCACCCCGGCCGAGTCACAGAGTCCAGTTGTCGCCCGCGAGCCCGCCGATGTTGCGGACACAGCGGTATCCCGCCTGCGCGCCAATGAGGCGCGCACGCTGGCAGCGGGCGAGATCCTGTTCCGCGCGGGCGAGGCGCGCACCCAGTTGTTCCGGGTGGAGGCGGGCGCGCTGTGCCTCTACCGGATCCTGCCCGACGGCAGCCAGGACGTGCTCGAGTTCGCCTTTCCGGGCGACCTTGTCGGCCTCGGCTATCTCGACAGCCATGTCGCGACCGCGCAGGCCACCATGGCCACCTCGCTCAGCTGTCTGCCAAGGAGCGCAGTCGAGACGGCCGTGGAGCAGAGCGCGCGCTCGCGCACCCGGCTGACGGCCGCCATCGAGCGCGAGGTCGCCTACCTCAAGGATGCCCTAGTCCGCCGGGCGCAGCCGGAACCGCTGCAGCGTGTTGCGGCGCTGTTTGTCACGCTGTCGCGCTACAATGCCTACGAGGGGCGCGACCCGGGCGTGATCACCGACTCGCTCAAATGTGGCACCGCCGCCGGGCACCTCGGTATGAGCGTCGACACCCTTGGCCAGCAGCTCGCCGAGCTCGAGGCGCGCGGCCTCATCGAGCCCTGCGCAAAGGGCTTGCGGCTTCTCGACATAGACGCACTCGAGCGGCTCGGCGACGGTCTCGAGTAGACCTTTTCATCCATCGAGGAACACGGCGAGCTGTTCCAGCGAGGCGCGGCAGCCGGCCTCGTTGTCCTCAGGGCGTACGCCGCAAGGAATATTCTCGCAAAGCACGGTGATCTCGGTGCCGCCGCCCGTGGGCGCCAACATCCATCGCACGGTCATCTCGCCGGCGAAGGAGGGGTCTTCGGATTCGAATTCCGTCGCCCACACGATCAGCGAATTGGGGACCAGCTCCACAAACAGCCCGCGGACGGTGTCGGTGCGCTCCGACGTTTTGCCCCGTGCCGATGGCTCATCGTCGGGATAGACAAGCGATATCCGGAAAGTCCCGCCTTCGCGCCCATCGAAAGCATGCATCACACCTTTCATGACACCCGGAGGAAGCCAAGCCGTCAGCGCGTCCGGATCGAGGAAGGCGCGATAGACGGCCTCGGGGGGCGCATCAATCACTCTTGACACTACCGTGCGCGTCAGCTCGGTCATATCGTGGACGACAGGTCCTTGCCCTTTGCGGGCCAACGAAGCGCGGGAGGCCCTCATGCATCTGAAGCCCGGCCTCCTCGGCACGGCGACCCTGGTCGTCGGCGAGGAGCATACGGCTGAGCGGCTGGGCAGCGGGCGCGCGCCCGTGCTGGCAACGCCCATCATGATCGCACTTATGGAGGCAGCCGCCGTCGACTGCGTCGAGCGGCTCTTAGGCGAGGGACAGGAAAGCCTCGGCGTGCGCGTCGAGGTCGACCATACCGCGGCAACGCCCATCGGACTTGCCGTCACGGCAACCGCCGAGCTCGCGCAGGTCAACGGACGCAGCCTCTCCTTCAACGTCGAGGCGCGCGACGCGCGCGAGATCATCGGCAAAGGGCGCCACGAGCGCGTCGTCGTCGACGCCGAGCGGTTTCGCGCCAAGGTGGTCGCAAAGCGGGGCCAGAGCGACTGAATGACGACGCCTGGAGGCGCAACACTTTCGACAAAAACCGCGCGCCAAGTATCAATCTTCTTGCCCCGAGACAGCAAATCTCAGCACAATGTCGCAGAATCAAGCAATAAGCCTGACTAGCCAGCCTCTGGGAGGTCATCCATGCGCGCAATCCAGGCGTCGATATTCGTAATCGCAGCTCTTTTGCTTTTCCCGCAAAGCCTCTTGGCTGCGCCCCCTGTCGAGGAGCCGCAGCAGCAGCCCCAACCGCAGGCCGAGCCGGCCAAGGCTGAGGCGCCGGCAGCCGAAGAGCAATCCATGGGACCGACGCCGCCGCAGGCCGAGCAGAAGGAGTGCCCCGGCAATCCCAACCCGCTCGGCGTATCCCGCGTGGTCCAGATCGACACGACCGGCGGCCCCGGCTTCGGCTTCCAGCACTACAAGATGTACGACTTCCTCAATCCCAAGGAGGTGGTGCTGACCTTCGACGACGGACCGCTACCTGGCCGCACCACTGCCATCCTGGCCGCGCTCGACGCGGAGTGCACTAAGGCGACCTTCTTCTCCGTCGGCAAGGTGGCGGCCGGCTACCCCGAGATCCTGCGCCAGGTTGCCAAGTCGGGACACACGATCGGGGCCCACACCGTTAACCATAAAGATCTCTCCAAGATGCCGTTCGACAAGGCCAAGGACGAAATCGAGAAGTCGTTCAGCATCATCCACCGCGCGGTCGAAGGTCCGACGGCGCCGTTCTTCCGCTTTCCCTATCTCAGGGATTCGCCAGAAACCCTCAAATATCTCGCTAGCCGCAACATTGCCGTGTTTTCAACCGACATCGACAGCTTCGATTTCAAGCGCTGGACGCCCGACAAGCTGACCGCGCACATCATGAAGCTCTTGGACAAGCGCGGCAAAGGCATCATCCTGATGCACGACATTCAACCCCATACGGCCAAGGCGTTGCCGGGGCTCTTGAAGGAGCTCAAGGCCAAGGGCTACAAGGTCGTGCAGCTCACGGCGAAGGAGCCGGTGAAGACGCTGCCGGAATACGACGAAGCGATTGCCAAGGACATGAAGGGCATGCCGACTGCCCTCACAGACCGGCCGATGAACAGCGTCGTACGCACGATCAGCGGCGCTCAATGAGCGCGAGCGCCCTCTAGCTCGCGCACTCGTGCGGCGAGATCGTGCGGTCGCTTGGCTCTGCAAAGAGGTTGAGACCGTTTGATGCGTCGTACGATCTGGCCGTGGCTGCCAGCGGTGCTGGTTTGGCTTGGCGCTCACGGGGCTGCGCATAGCGCGAGCTGTACGGCAGACGATTTTGCCGCGGCCGTCGACCGCTCGGGAGCAGCGCTGCGCGCCTTCAACGCCGAGGCGCTGCCCAAGCTCAAGGACAAGCTCAGAGAGCTCAAGGACAAGAAGGGCCGGGAAGACCCTGGCTACGAGGAGAAGGCGCTCGCCAGCATGCGCGACAAGCGCACCGCGGAGCTCGACCAGGACGCCGAGGACCTGATCCTCAAGATCGATACGCTCGGACGCCCGCCCGCTGAGGGACCGCTCGACTGCTCCAAGCTCACCGAGCTCGACGCAGCCGGGCTGGAGCTGTTGGCGGTGATGAAGGCGAAGTCCGCCTTAACGCTCGCCAAGCTTGATGCGGCCATCGCCGAAAGTGGGCCGCCCAAGGCTCCCGAGAAGCAAGCCAAGACCTCGCCGCCCAACCCCGCGCGCAAGGCTCCCGCGCCGGCCTGGGACAAGAACACCAAGACGCAATCTGCGCCGCCCGTGGTGACTGCACCGCTGCCGCTGCCGACGCCCGGCACCTCCGGGGCGCAGCAAGCCGGCTACACCATCGACGAGATCCAGGAGATCACGCGCGGCTTCTTCGGGACGATCTCGACCAGCCTGGCAAGCGTGCTCGAGTACGCATTTGCGACCTCAGGGCGCCCGGACGGCTACGTGCTCGGCAAGGAAGGCGGCGGCGCGTTTCTCGCCGGCGTCCGCTACGGCACCGGCACGCTCTACCTGCGCAGCGGCGGCACCGAGAAGGTCTACTGGCACGGACCGTCGATCGGCACCGATTTCGGCGCCGCCGGATCGCGCACGATGTTCCTCATCTATAACTTGAAGGAGCCCAGCGAACTGATGCGCGGCTTCACCGGCGTCGATGGCTCAGCCTATTTCGTGGGCGGCGTCGGCATCACCTTCCTGAAGGGGGGCGATGTCATCATGGCGCCGATCCGCTCAGGGCTTGGCTTCCGGATCGGAGCGAACCTCGGCTACATCCGCTTCACACCGCGGCCCACTTGGAACCCGTTCTGACACGTGGGCGGAACCGGCCGGTCACCAGGTGCCGAAGAAGCCGCCGCCGCCGTACTGCTGCTGGCGCTTGTAGCGCCGCTTGCGCGGCTGGTAGGCCGGCGGCGGCGAGCCAAAGAAAGCAAACGGCGTGAACGTCGGCTGGCGGTAGCCCCGATCCAACCGCTCGGCCACTGCCGGCGTGTAGGGCGGCGTTCCGTGCACGACGATCTGGGTCAGCTTCTCGCCGTGCTTTTGCACGAGGTTGTAGAAGATCTTCGCGTCCCTGGGATGCACGCGCACGCAGCCGTGCGAGGCGGGGTGGCCGAGCCTGCCCGTCGCGTGCGTGCCGTGCACGGCGACACCGCGCGTGAAGAACACAGAGTACGGCATCGGCGACCAGTGATACTGCTTGGAATAGTGCATCCGTGATGTCCAGTTCACGGTGTAGGTCCCGGTAGGAGTCCTATAGCCGCCGCGTGCCGACGAGATCTTCCAGGGGCCATACTCATGCCCCGCATCATCCCTCACCGTCATGCGCTGGTTGGTGAGGTCGATGTCGGCAAACAACGTGGGCTCCGGAGGCGGGAGCGGCGCGGCCTTGACCACGTCCTTGGGCATCTCCTCGACCGCCGCAGGCGGCAGCACCGCGTCGGAGGACTGATGCCCTGCAGGCTGCTCGGCCATCGGATCGATCGCTGCTGCGTCCTGGGCAGGCGCTGCATCCTCGATGGTGCTCGCCGGATCGGTTGCCGCTAGCACTGTCGATGGCTCGGCTGCGACCGACTTGGTCACGACCACGACGGCGGCGAGGGCACACAAAGCACGGACGAGACGCATCTTTCTAAAACTCCAACCTGACAAAATTCCTCGACATGCTTGCAACGTACACTGCCGAGTGATGCCGAAAGCTTAACGGCGGTGCTGTTTTAGCCCAGCGCGCACGCGCTTTTCGCATCACCGGCAACCATTCCATGCGGGCGCCGCAGCCGCAACGCTCAAACCTCCGCTCACCTCCGCTCTGCCCGGCCGTGTCGCCCGTTTGCAGCACGTCATCCTTGCCAGATGGGGTTTGGGCGCGATGCGGCAAAAGTCGGTGCATCGCTACGGCAACGCACCCTCGGGAGTTCCCGCTTGGGAAACAAACTGATGCCTCAAAGAGTTCAGGCGCCGTTCAATTGCCGAACAGGAACTGGAACAGCGACTTGTGCTTGGTGCGCCGGTGGCGGCGGTCATACTGGGAGCTGTCGAGCTGGCCCCATGGCGACCATCCCTCCTCCGAGCTGGAGTAGCGCTGGCCCGTGTCGCGCGGACGCGCCGTGCGCAGTACGAACTCGTCGGTCGCACCGTCGACGCTGGCGACGACCACGCGATCGTCCTGCCAGGTCCAGTTCGAAACCTTCTTGCCTTGGCGTTGCGGCTCGATGGCGATCACCGTGTTGGTCCCGAGATCGAGGATCGCCACCTGCTCGACCTCCTCCGGCCCCACGCTTCCCGGAACTACGCCGCCTTTGAAGCGCAGGGTGGCAATCCCCGACAAGGGCGGCGGCTTGATCTCGAATTGGAGCAGCTGCGGCTGACCATCGCCTGCCATCTCGAGCGGCACGCGCAGGCGCCGATACTGGTCGTTCACGGCGAAATAGCGCCCACCACGCTCCACCACCCGCCACTTGTCGATGCCGAGACCAGGAATCTCATGGTCCTCCTCATCGCCGAGGTCGGCGCCGAGACGTTGCAAGCCGTCGGCTGCCTGCTTGAGGCCGGGTTTCGCCGCCAGCGCCCGCTTGAAGTCCGCCACCGCCAGATCGGTGCGTCCCTGTGCCTCCTCGATCTCGGCCTTTGCCCACAGCGCCTCGGCCCCATTGGGATCGAGCTTGAGGGCCGTCTCCGCGTCCTTCACGCCGACGTCGGTCTGGCCACTCAGCTTGTAGACGATGGCGCGATAGGCGAAGGCGACGCTAGAGCGCGGATCGAGCTCGATTGCCTGGTTGAGATCGGCGAAGGCCTGATCGAAGGATTGCGCAAGCCCGGCGGCGAGCCCGCGGGCGGCATATCCGCGGGCCGATCGCGGATCGACCTCGACGACGTGTGAGAAGTCCTTCAGCGCCGCCTCGGTATTGCCGGTCGCCAGATAGGCCTGTCCGCGCAAGAGGTAGAGCTCGGCGTTGCCCACGTCGAAGGCGATGGCCCGCGACAGGTCCTCGATCGCCTCCTGCGGACGCCCGATTTGGAGCTTGGCCTCCGCGCGGCTGCGGTAGGCCGCTGCAAAGCGCGGATCGGCGGTGACGGCACGGGTGAAGTCGCGAATGGCGGCGTGGGGGCGTCCTGCCGCCAGATGCACGCGCCCGCGCCCGGCGAACGGCGCCGCCGCCTGTGGCATAAGGCGGATGGCCCGCGTGTAGTCGCGGATGGCCTGGTCGATGTGTCCGACCTCGGAGTAGGCGCCGGCGCGGTTACCGAGCGCCGGCGCGTAACCCGGCGCCAGCACGATCGCCCGGTTGAAGTCCTTGATGGCCTCCTTGGGGTAGCCCAGGGCCAGCAGCAGGCTGCCGCGATTGTTGTAGATCGCCGCATACTCGGGAAAGAGCTGCGCGGCCTTGTTGAAGTCGTCGATGGCGAGCTTGCTCTGCCCCAGGCGCGCGTAGGCTACGGCGCGATCGTTGAGGATGGTGGCGCGCCGGTCGTTGGTAAGCGAGGTGTCCTTCAAGGCCTCGGTGTAGTCGGTCACGGCATGTGCGCTGTCGCCGCGCACCAGCGCCGCCGCCGCCTCCTGCGCCTGCTCGGCGGAGTCGGTTGCGGCGGCATGTGCTGCCGACATCAGCGCCAGGACGGTGGTGAGGCCGAGGGCAAGCCTGCGCAGCATCGTCGTCGTTGTCCTCCCGTTGGCGCCCCTGCACCGGCGCGACCAAGCGCGCGCAGACGCGAATCCAGCATAGGATATTAGCCGCTGTTTGTGGCCCGGAATTGCTCTTGCGCCCATCATGCCGGGTCCGTGCCTTCGCGGCTCAGCTTGCGCAGCACCTGCGGCAGGCGCTCGGGCAAATCCTCAGCGATGAGACCGGGGCCAAAGCTGGCCGCCGCCGCGCCGTGCAGCCACACCGCGGCGCAGGCCGCCTCGAACGCCGGCATCCCTTGCGCCAAAAGGCCGACGACGAACCCGCCCAGCACGTCGCCAGCGCCGGCCGTTGCCAGCCACGGCGGTGCGTCCTCGTTGATCGCCGCGCGCCCGTCGGGCGCGGCAATCACCGTGTCGGGTCCCTTGAGCACGATGATCGCCCCCATGCGCGCCGCTACCGCGCGCGCCCGCGCGAGCTTGGAGCCCTCTTCCAGATCGGGGAACAACCGATGGAACTCGCCATCATGGGGCGTGAGGACGACCGGCCGGTCGGCGATGTCGGCAATCGCGCGCGCCAGCGCGGTTGCGTCCTCGGCGAACGAGGTGATGGCATCCGCATCGAGCACGGTTGAGGCCCCGGAGGCGAGCGCGGCCTCGGCCATGGCACATGTCTCCGCGCCCACCCCGAGCGCCGGCCCGAGCAGCACGGCGTTCTTGCGCACGTCGTCCAGAATTTCCGCCAGCCCCTCCGGCCCGCTGCAGAGCGCCAGCATGATCGCAGTCAGGTGCGCGGCGTTGACGTAGAGCGCATCGGGCGGACTTGCGACGGTGACGAGACCGGCGCCGATGCGCAGCGCCCCGCGCGCGCCCATGCGCGCGGCGCCGGTGTGCGCCATGGGGCCCGACACCACGAGCGCGTGGCCGCGGTTGTACTTGTGGCCTTCGGGGCTCGGATGCGGCAGGGCCGGCAGCCACAAGGGCGCGTCGTTGGCCCAGGTCTGGGGCTTGATCTCGGCGAGCACCGTTGCCGGGATGCCGATGTCGGCCACTGAAACGGCCCCGCACAAAAGACGGCCCGGCATCAAGACGTGGCCCGGCTTGCGGCGGAAGAAGGTGACGGTGCGGCTTGCGTTGACGAGGAGCCCGGTCGCCTCGCCGGTGCTGCCATCAAGGCCGCTGGGGACGTCGACGGCAACGATGGGAGCACTCGATCGGTTCATCGCCTCGACGGCCGCCGCCGCGGTACCCTCGAGCGGGCGCGACAAGCCGGCGCCAAACAGCGCATCGACGATCAGGTGCGCATCATCGAAAGCGGCAAAAGCGAGCGGCTCGACCCTGCCGGTCCAGCGCCGCGCCATGGTGGCGGCATCGCCCCTCAAGGCATCGCGGGGCCCCAACAGCGCCACGCCCACGTCGAACCCGCCCTCGAGCAGATGCCGGGCAGCAACGAACCCGTCCCCGCCGTTGTTGCCGGGGCCGCACACAACCGTTACGCGTGCGCCGCGGCCGGCCATCTGCGCCGCTTCGGTGGCCACGGCCCGGCCGGCGTTCTCCATCAAGGTGAGGCTTTCCACCCCCGCAGCGACCGCCAGGCGGTCCGCGCGCCCCATCTCCTCGGTCGTGAGCAGCTCCAATCCAGTCACCGGGCGCCTCGTCTACTGGGGCCTGAAATTGGAGCAGGCAGCCATCCTGCGTCGGCGCCGACCGCCCATTCGTGCGGCAATGGCGAAAATTTGCCAATTCCGTAAGCAAAATGCTTTGTTTTTGAGCATTTTACTGGCAAAGAAAGGGGCGGTCGGCCCCCCAGAGGGGGGTAAGGTACTGGATTTGCAACCGTTTATTTCTCCCCATCAGTTGGCATAGGGCATGCTACCCCTCTGGCCGTCCGGACAGACTACCCTTGCATGAACAAGAGAAACGCGGAGGACCCGAGGGGTCATGAAGAAAATTGAGGCTATCATAAAGCCATTCAAACTCGACGAGGTGAAGGAAGCCCTGCAGGAAATTGGCCTACAGGGCATCACCGTGCTCGAAGCGAAAGGCTTTGGTCGCCAGAAGGGGCATACGGAGCTCTATCGGGGCGCCGAGTACGTGGTCGATTTTCTACCAAAAGTTAAGATCGAAGTGGTCCTGCCTGATGAATTGCTCGATAAGGCGGTCGATGCCATTCTAAAAGCCGCCAAGACTGGCCGCATCGGCGACGGCAAGATCTTCATCTCGGCGGTGGACGACGCAATCCGCATTCGCACCGGTGAGAAGGGCGCGAACGCCATCTAGGGTGGCATTTCGGACGGGAACTCATGCGCCCGCCGCACCCGATATGTGCGAGCGGGCCGGGCTACGTAATACGTAACAGGGGAGTCTCATGGCACAAGCAAGCGATGTCCTGAAAATGATCAAGGACAAGGACGTCAAGTTCGTGGACTTCAGGTTCACGGATTCGAGGGGCAAGATGCAGCACGTGACCGCCGAGGCGGGGTGCGTGGACGAGGGAACGTTCGCCGACGGATACGCTTTCGACGGTTCATCAATTGCCGGCTGGAAGGGGATCGAATCCTCCGACATGCTGTTGATGCCGGATCCGGTGTCGGCACATCTCGATCCGTTCTTCGCGCAGTCCACGGTTGCGCTGTTCTGCGACGTACTCGAGCCGACCACGGGTCAGTTCTACGAGCGCGACCCGCGCGGCATCGCCAAGAAGGCCGAAGCCTACATGAAGTCGCTCGGCGTCGGCGATAAGGTGTTCTTCGGTCCGGAAGCCGAGTTCTTCATCTTCGACGACGTGCGCTTCACCACCCAGCCCTACAACACGGGCTTCAAGATCGACTCCACCGAGCTGCCGTCCAACACCGGCACCGAGTATGAGATGGGCAACCTCGGCCATCGTCCGCGCACCAAGGGCGGCTACTTCCCGGTGCCTCCGGTCGACAGCTGCCAGGACATCCGCTCCGAGATGCTGTCAGTGATGGCCGAGATGGGTGTCGCGGTTGAGAAGCACCACCACGAGGTCGCCGCCGCTCAGCACGAGCTCGGCATCAAGTTCGCGCCCATGGTGACGATCGCCGACCACCTGCAGGTCTACAAGTACGTCGTGCAGATGGTGGCCCAGGCCTACGGCAAGACCGCCTGCTTCATGCCCAAGCCCGTCTTCGGAGACAACGGCTCGGGCATGCACGTCCACCAGTCGATCTGGAGCGGCGACACGCCGGTCTTTGCCGGCAACAAGTACGCCGATCTGTCGGAGACTTGCCTGAGCTACATCGCCGGCATCTTGAAGCACGCCAAGGCGATCAACGCCTTCACCAACCCGACCACCAACTCCTACAAGCGTCTGGTTCCCGGCTACGAGGCGCCCGTGCTGCTCGCCTACTCGGCGCGCAACCGCTCCGCCTCTTGCCGTATCCCGCACGCCACCAGCCCCAAGGCGAAGCGTGTCGAGGTGCGTTTCCCCGATCCGGGCGCCAACCCCTACCTTGCCTTCACGGCCATGCTGATGGCGGGCCTCGACGGCATCACCAATAAGCTCAATCCGGGCGATGCCATCGACAAGAACCTCTACGATCTGCCGCCGGCGGAGCTGGAGAAGATCGACACCGTCTCGGGCAGCTTGCGTCAGGCGCTGGAGAACCTCGACAAGGATCGCGACTTCCTCAAGATGGGTGGCGTCATGACCGACGACATGATCGACGCCTACATCGAGCTGAAGATGGAAGAGAACATGCGCTACGAGATGGCGCCCCATCCGATCGAGTTCGACATGTACTACTCGGTCTAACGCTCTTCTGCCTCAGCTGACGCCAACGGCCCGGGAGCGATCCCGGGCCGTTTGCGTTGGGCCAGCGCTTCGCCTCAGAAGTAGATCAGCACTGCCACGAACACCGCCGCCCAGGCGAGGAGCCGCAGGCGATAGGCGTGATGCACCACGAATTGTGCAACGCGGCGCGGCAGCTCGCCCCACGAGATCTGCCCCAGGACCGCGATGACCAGGCCCAGGCCCAGTCCAATCACGACCGATACGTAGTCGAGCAGCGTGCCGGTGGCGGGGACCCGCGTCGGAGTGTTCATGACGCTCGCTGCCCCGACCACCAGGATTGCCGCGATCATCAGCCCGAGCGCCAGCGACGAGAAGAAGCCGAGAACAGCCCGCATCACACACCTCGAAGAATGCCTGCCTCCATCAGGAACCGCGCCCGAGCCTAGACGCTGCCTTTCAACATATCGTTAACCATGCTGGCCCGGGCGATACGTCCGCGAACGCTTCGCTAGCATTTGCAGAAAATTCACCATGCGCGTGGCACCGTTCATGGCTAGGGCCGAATTAGCCCTCGTTTCAAAGTGGTGCGCCAGCCGCCTCAGAGGGGCTTGCAGAGATGCCGACGCCGTCGGAGGCACGGGCGCATAGGAGGAGTGCGGGCCTCGCCGGACGCGGGAGTGACGGGTCGGGCTCGAGACATTTCGGAGTTGCGTCAATGCGGGTTGTCGAGTTGAGTGGTCTCACCGAGGCGTCCACTGCCGGCGTCCTGACGCGGATGGACGACTTCGCCCTTTTCTCAGGCGGGCTAAGCGCTGCCCCGACGATCGGCGGCTTTCGCATCGTGCGCCCCCTGCTCACCCAACAGACCCGCATGCGATCGCGCGTCCTGCGTCGGCTTGTGAGCGCGCGCCTGCATGCCACCGGCTCGCTGCCAGTGCTCTTCATCGGCGCCGTTGCCCTCGCCATCCTCGCCGGTCCGGCGAGTTGCCCGTGCGGACCTCAGGCCGCCGAGGCAGCCTCGCTCGCGGCGGGCAACGACGCCAAGCTTCTGTCGCGGTTCGCCTATGCGCGCGCCTCGGCGATAGGTCTCCCCGCCGCAAAGCGCCAAGAGGCGTCGCTGTCCAAGCTCGCCGCGCTCGTCGACCCCTCTGATCCCGTAGGCGCCTCGCCCATCTCGACATCCGCCATTACGCCAGCCCGCAATGCGCGCCAGAGCTCCACGCGCCCGGCGCACCTCGGGACTCCTTCCCACCAAGATCGAGACGCTTGCCGACGCCGCGCCCAAGCCGATCCGGCTTGCCGCCGCCGATCCTAGCGAGGACGCGCTGGTGCCGACGCTGCCCATAGCGGAGATCGCGACACCGGAAGAGCCAGAGGCTCTCCCAGCCAAGACCGAGGCCAAACCCGCAATAAGCGAGACGCACCACAGTGAGGCGCACGCGGTTGCCAAGCACCACCCGCGCAGCGTGCTGCACGCCCGCAGGGCGCGGAACCGTGTGGACCCCGCCAAGAAGTACGGGCGGGCACCACGCTGGGCACAGCAGATGTTCGAGAACCCCTGGCAGAGCAAGGCGTTCTCCTACATTCGTTAGCGGCATGCCACGCGCGTGACACATCTGGGCGCGAGCCTCGCGCGATGAGCTTGCCGCGCACCTTCTTCATTTCGATTGCCGCTTTGCTGGTTCTCTCCGCCGTCCTCGATGCCGCGGCGGCCGGCCCGATCTATTCCTGGCGCGCCGCGCAAGCCGAGACGCAGGCCGACACCCTCGCGACGCGCATTGCGCCCCCGCCCGGATTTCAGCGCATCCCCGCCGCGCCATCGAGCTGGGCGGCATGGCTGCGCGGGCTACCTCTGAAACCAGCCGGCACCCCGGTGCTGCTCTACACGGGCGCCCCGAAATGGCGGCAGGACGTGCACGTCGCCGTCATCGACATCGACGTCGGCAGCAGAGACCTGCAGCAGTGCGCCGACGCGATCATGCGCCTGCGCGGCGAATGGCTGTTCTCGGCGGGGCGCATCGGCGACATCGGTTTCAACTATGACGGTAAGCGTCACGCCTTCGCGTCACGGCGCAAGACGGACTACGCGTCGTTCCGCAAATACATGACCCTGGTCTTCGCCTACGCGGGCACCTACTCGCTCGAGCACGAGCTGCGCCCGATGCCGCGCAAGGACATCGCCATCGGCGATGTCTTCATCAGGGGCGGCTTTCCCGGCCACGCGGTGCTCGTCGCCGACATGGCGGAGAACAAGAAGACCGGCGAGAAGCGCTTCCTGCTGATCCAGAGCTACATGCCGGCGCAGGATATGCACGTCCTCAAGAACCCAGCCGCACCCGACGGCTCGCCGTGGTACCCGGCTGCCTTCATGGGTCCCCTGGTCACGCCCGAGTGGACGTTTCCGGAAGGCGCCCTACACCGCTGGCCGTGAGAGGCGAGGGAACGCTAGCGCGCCATCACCAGCAGAAAGAGACACACGATGGCGAAGACGCCCAGGCCGCCCACCGAGATCAGGGCGCCGTTTGGATTGGCGTGCGTCATCATTTGGTCGAGCGCAACGCCGAGGCCTGCGAGCCCCAGGGCAATGATCACGACACCGATAAGTATTCCGGGCAGTCCACGCATGGCTCAATCCACCTCCCTTTTTTGCCGATGCGCGACTATAGCACCGGCAATCAGGGCTGCGACTGGGTCGGCGTCGTCGCACCTTCCGCGGTCACGGCACTGGAGCCGTCGGGCAGGGAATTGAAGGGTCGCACTGCAATATAGAAGGCGGTTGAGGCCACCAGCAGCACCACAACCGCGAGGGCGATGATGGTGCCGCGGCTCCTCGCCAGCACCCACGAGGGCTTGACGAGGCCGACCACCAGATAGAGCACGGCCAGCACGACGATGAGCTGGAACGACCAGGACGAGTAGTCGAGAAGCGTGTTGGACATGGGACTTGGGCCTCGTTGGTGGGCTCGGGGGGCGGGTCGGCGCATCCTCGGGGCCGCCCACTTAACGAGACGAAAATTCCGGCGTGAGGCTTCTAACCATTAAGGCCGCCGTGCAGGCTCGCCGCCGCAAGGGCGCTGCCCAGCGCCGCGGCGAACACAGCAAGATCCTCGTCGCGCCCGCAGCTCACGCGGATGCAGCGATTGAGCGGCGCCACCACCGGCATGCGCACGAACACGTCGCGCGCCAGGAGCTCGTCGAGGAGGCGTTTGGCGAAGGCCCCCTCGCGCCCGCAATCGATGGTCACGAAATTGGCGGCCGACGGCAGCGGCATGAGCCCATTGCCGGCGGCGATCTTGGCGATCTTGTCGCGCGCGGCGGCGATCCTCGCCACCACCTCGGCCAGGTAGGCCTGGTCCTCCAATGCCGCGAGCGCGCCGAGCTGCCCTACGCGGTTGATGCCGTAATGGTTACGGATCTTCTCGAAGCTGCGGATGAGCCCCGCCTCGCCGAGGGCATAGCCGATGCGCGCGCCCGCGAGCCCGTAGGCCTTGGAGAAGGTGCGCAGGCGCAGCACCTGTGGGTTCGCGGTGTCGATCGGCAACAGCTCGTGCGCGGGCGCGGTATCGCAATAGGCCTCGTCGAGACAGAGCAAGAGACCTTCGGGCAGCCGCGCAACAAGATTGGCGAGATCGGCGCCCGGCCAGATCGAGCCCATAGGATTGTCGGGGTTGCACACATAGAGGATGCGCGCGCCCGTTTGCACGGCGGCGTCGAGCAGAGCCTCGATATCCTGATAGGCCTCGCGGTAGGGCACGCGCACGAGCCGTGCGCCGCCTCCCGCCACGTGGTAGTTGAAGGTGGGGTAGGTGCCGTCCGACGTGACGACGGCCGCGCCCGGATCGACCGCAAGCTTCACCGCAAGCCCTAAGAGCCCGTCGATGCCCTCGCCAATCACCACATTGTCGATGCCAACCTTGTGGAAGCGTGCGAGCGCAGCGCGCAGCTCGTAGCTTTCGGGATCAGAGTACATCCAGTTGCCGGTAGCAGCGGTCTCCATGGCGGCAACCGCTGCGGGCGAGGCACCGAACACGCTCTCGTTGGCGCCAAGGCGGGCGCGAAACGGACGGCCGCGTGCGCGCTCGAGCGCCTCCGGGCCGACGAAAGGCACGAACGCGGGCAAGCTTTCAACGAGGGCGGAGAGGCGCGGGCGCGGCATCGGACTCCCAATCGGATTTGGATGCTTACAGCAAGCCCAGCTCGGCCAGCTCGCGGCGCATCTTCGGCGGCAGGTCGGCGATATCCTTTGCTTCCTTGCCGAGATCGGGCGGCGCATCAGCCGCATCTAGGTAGCGCCAGCCCTGGAACGCACGGCGCGGCACCGGCCGCACCGGCACCAGCGCCTCATCGAGCAGGATCAAGCAGCAGCGCGAGCCGTCGGACTTGGCTCCCTCCTCGAAGCCTGCGAGGCGTTGGCGCACCTGGATCACGCCTTTGATCACCCAGTAGAGCGAACCGCCCTTAAGCTCGACCTGGCGCTTGGGCGTCTGAAACGTGGTGTGGAACAGCCGCGGCGGCTCGCCGGCCTTGCGCTGCGCAGCCAAGCGCCCGCGCTGCCAGTCCGCGAGATCCTCGATCGATGTCGCGCCGACACACAGCTTGACGAGGTGAAGCGTCATCGTTTGCCTCCCTGCGACGACTTCAGTCGAGGATCGATCATTGTTGCGACGCCCGGCGAGCGCAATCGGCGCTCATCCACAGAGTTGTGAGGCCAGCATCGAGTCCTGCTACTTCTCGGTGCAGAACCCGGCGTACTGTGCGAACACGGGCTGACCGAGGACGCCGAGGTGGCGCGAATGCACGGCCGGATGGGTACCCGTCTTGGGATCCTTGTCGTAGATGGTCGTCAGATTGAGAAAACCCTCGTTGACGACCTCCAGATAATGATTGGCATTGATCGCGCGCACGATCTTGAGTGTGCCCGGCTTGTCATGCCCGTCGGTGATGAGGCGCGCAGTCTGCGCGTCGAGATCGATGTCGGCGATCTCGAAACTGAGCGGCGCGGACGGCTTCTCCTTGAAGACACCATTCTCGTAGACCGAGGAGGTGCCGCTCGAAAACGTGCAGACAAAGCCCTTGGGCTCACCCTGGGCCCCGGCGGGATCCGCCCAGCAAAGAACTGCCGAAAGGAGACCGAAGCCGAGCGCCATTGCAGACCGCATATCGTTGTCTTTCCCCGTCGTATCGAAGGCGCCCGGGCGCCGAGACCCGCATTGAAGCTTGCGCGCTCCCGGGGCGCAACCGGGGCCGTTGCGGGCCTCCGCGGTGAAGCGTCGCGAACGCCTTCAATCCGCCCCGATTGCGGGCTCGATAGCCCCGGGATGAGCGGGTGTAGGGCGATGGTCCGTGTCGGGACGTTTGGTGTTTTTCTGATCGCGGCCGCGTTCGCCGGCGGCTGCACAAGTGCGCCCAAGGAGCAGCTTCCCTCCCTCATCACCGATCCGGGTTCGGGCAGCGCTGCCTCAGCCGATACATACCAGATGTCCACGCAGGAGCTGGGCTACAGCTGCCAGAAGCTCAAGGGCGTCATGCAAGTGCGACTCCTACAGGTGCGCAACTACAAGTCTAGCAACGACGCGTCCAGTGTCGCCCGCGGGATGCAGAGCGTGGCGACGCCCATCTTCGGCGGAACGACGGTCGGGATCGACCCCGCGCGCCAGCACCGCCAGGACCTCGCCATGCTCGAGGCCTACAATCACCGGCTCGCGGCGAAGAAGTGCAAGACGTTCGACCTCGCCGCGGAATTGAAGAGGCCGGCCGGCGCCGATATGCCCGCGCCCACGGGCGCAAAGAAGCGCCCCTGACGGCGCTTCTCCCTGCGCGATCGCAGCGATCTGGTGTAAAGCTCGACCCGTTCATGTTGGAACGAGTTCGATGGCGCATACCCAATCGGACACCACCGAGCGGCCTAGCCGCATTCCCTGGCCGCCGCTTCTGCTGATCGGCGTTCTCGCCGGTGCGGTCGTGCTCGGACACGTGCGGCCGCTGCCGTGGCGGGGGCTCGATGATTGGCCCGCGCGTGCCGTGGGGCTTGGGCTCGGCGCGGCGGGCGTCGTGTTGCTCGCCCTCTCGATCCTCACCCTGCGCCGGCACGGCACCACCGTGCTGCCAGACGTCGGCGCCAGCGCGCTCGTCACCAGCGGACCCTACCGCCGCTTTCGCATTCCCATCTATCTCGGCGACTGCCTGATCCTTCTCGGCATCGCCGAGATCACCAAGAACGTCTGGTTCGTAATCGGCGCCGCGGTCTTCGCGCTCCTGGTCACGCCGCTTGCGATCCTGCCCGAGGAGCGCCATCTGGAACGGCGCTTCGGCGCGGCCTACCTCGACTACAAGGCGAAGTCGCGCCGGTGGCTTTAGTGTGATGATCGAGAAATTCGCCGGTGTTTGCGGCCAGAGTGAAAGCGAATTTCTCGATCTCAATCACACTAGCTACTTTATGATTTTAGTGCCCCTTTTGATTCCGAAGTTCGCTCCCCGGCCCGGCGTCGAACGCTGGCGAACTTCGGAAACGGGATACTAGGGGGAGGGCAATGGCGACCGACTACGGCGACAAGGAACGCGCCTTCATAGACGGGCTCAAGGCGGCGACCGGACGCGATCTTGCCGAATGGATGGCCGCGATCGCCGCGCAGGGCCTGCCGCACCGCAACGACATCATCGACTGGCTGCGCCAGCAGGGCTTCATGTTCTCCAAGGCCTCGTGGCTGGAGCGCATCCATCACAACGGCGGCCGCCCAATCTACGCCGACGCCGCCAAGGCCGGCCCGCGCGTGCGCCGTCCGCGCCGCGAAGCGATAGAGACGCTGCCCCCGTCGGACGCGCCCAGCTTGCTGACGCCGGCAAACGACGTGGCGCCGCCACCTCCGCCGAGCGCGCCGTCGGCGCCAGCCTCCTCGCCCGACGACTTGGCAGCCCTGCTCGCCAAGGCCAAAGCCTACCGGCCGCTCGCGCAAGCGTTGATCACGCGCGTCAAGTCCGTGCGTCCGGCCGCCCGCTTCGAGCCGCATGAAATCCTACATTGCCATCTCAGACCCGGACGCGTTCGCAGCTCTCGGCATCGGCTCCAAAGAGCTGCGCCTGCATCTGGCGCTTGGCGAGCATCCGACCGACGATCTCGTCAAGAAGGGCATACCCGGCGGCGGCCTTGGCAAGGGCGCAGCGCTCTCCCACATGGTTGTGCTGACGGATGCGCGCCAGATCGACCAGCGCTTGCTGGACCTCGTTCGGCTCGCAGCCACAAGAGTGA
This sequence comes from uncultured Alphaproteobacteria bacterium, assembly GCA_963782555.1. Taxonomy (GTDB): domain Bacteria; phylum Pseudomonadota; class Alphaproteobacteria; order Rhizobiales; family Hyphomicrobiaceae; genus Hyphomicrobium_A. The sequence continues at coordinate 153,109 of CAWAKB010000004.1, forward strand.
ACGGTTGAGCCGCCGGGGACCGCAGACCCTCGTGGCACCATCGAATAGCCCGAATTCTGCGGCGTCGTGCCGGTGAAGCGGGAGTTGGTATCATGGCTGCCAAGGTTCGTGCGCTATTCGCCGTCCTCGTCGCCGCGCTCGCAGGCGCGCACGCTGCACCGCTCGCCGCGCAGACGGCCGACCGCGATCGCATCGCCGACCTGATCTCGAAGGCGGCCGACGCGTCCAAGGTTGTCGATACCAAGCCTGCCGAAACCATGGGGCCGCCGGCGCCGCAAGCGCCGCCCGCCCCGCCTCAACCGAAAGATCCGCGCGAGGGCGACGAGGCCTACGAGCAGGCGCGCCATCTGATGCGCGCCATCGACGCCGTGCTGCAGGACGCCGCCGAGCAGCGCGGGCAAGCGCAGAAGCTGCCCGCCCGCGACGAGTTCATCCTCACCCCAATCTGGACGGAGACGCGCGAGGACCGCGAGCAGCGCATCCGCAATCTGCTCGACTCCGCCCTCGGCATCGTCACCGACGTGCCCATCGTCGACATGCAGAAGAAGGTGGAAGGGCTCAGGCACAACATCCGCGACATCGAGGCCAAGATCGCCACGATGAAAGAGAAGCAGCTGACGGCGCCCAAGGACGGCGTGCTGCCCGGCATGCTGACCGACACCGTCGACAGCCTCGGCGGCGATATCACCGACGCCGAGAAGCGCATCGCCAAGAACAAGGATGAGATCGCCAAGACGAAGACGGAGATCGCCGCCGCGCTGTCGAAGAACGGCGTCGAGCTTTCGCCCGAGCAGGTCGACCTATTGCTCGACAGCGTGCTCTCCGGCGACCTCGTGCGGCTCGTGGCAACCTTCAACGCGGCCAAGGTAATCGATACCCAGCTCGGCAAGCTCCTGACCGCGGCCGGCGACAACATGAACTCGGCACGCAAGTACTTCGCCATGCACGCGGCGCTGTTCGCCATGCTGGTGCATGCGCAGGATTCGGCCATTGCCAAGATCGACACCAACTACATGCCCAAGCTCGACGCCATCATGAAGGACATTGCCAAGGCGCAGGCCAAGACCAATGCCCTTCTCCAGGCCGAGAACCGCCCCGACCAGCTGCGCGCGCTGCAGGCCAACCGCGAGGCGCAGAAGGTCGCCTCCGACGCGGCCAAGGGCTATCGCCGCTATTTGCAGCAGCAGCGCGAGCAGATCGCGCGGGCGCGCACGCGGGCGACGCACGATTTGCGGATCGCCGACAACACCTATGAGACGGTGGAGGCGAGCTTCCAGCTGAAGAGCCTGATGCGCGACAGCGCCGCTTCCTTCGATGCGATTCAGAAGCTGGAGGCGCCGACCTTCGACCAGATCTTCAAGAACGAGGAGCTGCGCCAGGAGTTCGAGAACCTGACGCGCCGCCTCGACGCTCCCTCGAGCTGAGCCCCCTATTGCCTGAGTATGAGCCAGTGGCAGTAGCTCGCGTCCGGCTATGATGTAACGCGAACCTCCACCGTCATTCCCGCGAAGGCGTCCGACATGCCGGAGAAACTGCCGGTGACGGGCATTGCCTGTCGAATGTCGCGCGCCACGGCAACGGGAATCAAATTTGCCCCGCCGACGCTGCGGTTCGTCGGATCGAAGGTGATCCAGCCGGCGCCCGGCACATAAATCTCGGCCCAGGCATGGGTCGTCCCCGCGCCCATGGAGCCCACAAAGTCGAGATCCGGATTGTAGAGATAGCCGGAGACGATCCTCGCACCGAAGCCGAGGCTGCGCGCAGCTTCGACGAAGAGAAGCGCGAAATCCCGGCACGACCCCCAGCCGCGATTGAGAGTCTGGGTCGGCGACTGGGTGCCCTCGTCCTCGCGGCTCTGATAGCTGATCCATCCCGGGATGCCGGCGCTCAGATCCTTGAGCAGGGAGAGGGTATCGGTTGGATTGGCGCGGACAAACGCTCGCGTCCAGCTGGCGAGCTGCCCGGCCGGGTCGGGGTATTGCTGGATCGCCAATGCGCCGAGGTCGGTCCACTCATCGTCGGAATAACGGAAGGGGTAGAAGATTGCCGAGCCGGCGATGTCGAAGACGGGCCAGGCCACGGCGTCGAGCTGCAGCTCCGTGACGCTGTCGATCACGAGGTTGTCGGCGATGGTCTGAAATACGGCCGTCGCGACGGCGTTGCCGAACACATCGTGCGCCCAAGTCACCGCCGCGCTCGGGGTCACCGTCACATTGCTCGAAAGCAGGCGAAGCTCGCGGCTCTCACGCGGGCGCAGCATCAACCGGTGCGGTCCGAGACTCACTGGCTGGCGGTAGCGATAAGTTGTCGTGTGATGGATCTTGAGCGTAATCAATCATGGCTCCAGGGTGCGTGGCAGCGCAGACGCATTACCGCCGAGGACACACCGGTTGGCAACTTGACCATGCGCACTCGAGAAGACCCGCGACGTGAGCTCCGACGCACGTCCGCGAAGTGCCTTCGCAGCCGCATGACAGCGATACGTCACTTACCTTGACCGACCTTCCTCGATCCTCTTGTTGCTCGCCCCTGCCTCCTTGACGGTAATCTCGAGCCGATCGAGTAATTTGAGAACCGCGTCCACGGCCAAAGCAACTCGCAACGGATCATCCTTCAGGCAAACATTGGTGATGACGCTCAGCGCATTATCGATTTCGCCCAGTTGGCTCCGCGAATAAATCGAAAACGGTTCGAGAAATGCTTTGTCGGAAATTTTGTCTCTTAGCTCGGTAATCGCAGGGTCCAACGTTGCATCATTCTGGTCGGACGAGATGGCAGCGATAAAGTCACTGCGAAGCTTCGCTAGAACAAGGGTCTTCATATGGTACTCCCCCCGCGCGGAGCGGGTCGGGGCGGCTCAGTCTGAACTTAGTCGCGGTCTGGCGTTGGAAGGCGCGAACTACGCAAACTGCCCGGGCGCGCGTTCCCAAGTGGCTTAGAAGTTGGCTTTGCGGTGATCGCAGCTTTCCGAGCTAAGGATTCGGCCGTCGCGGATCACGATACGAAGGCCTATCCTCTTTTCGGCTTGTGATCGCCCTTCGAGGGCTTTGCAAAAGCGGCGGTCACGGATGAAGCCGTAGGTCCTGCGCTCTTTTCTGCGGCCGTTTTCTTAGGTTTGCGAATTTCACGATTCGATCTTATGTGGCCCTTGGCCATTTTTAGCCTCCTGCGAGATTGCTAAGTTGCTTACGTCAGAGTGTCGTCGTCATTGGCTGCGCGCGAGCTCGCTCTCTTTCGCGACGCGCTCGAACGCCTCCGCAATTGTTTTGATCCGATATAGGCGCTCGCCACCTTCATGCGGCAGCAGCCGGAGAATCTTGTAAGTCCGGACCGGCGCGGGAACACCTGCGCGTGAAGGAACAAAATCGACCATCTGGCCGACCTTGAATTTATGACTGGCCATTGTCTGCCTCCACATCCCTTGCCAAAGCCGCTTCGAGATCTGCGGGCTCGACGTCAACCAGTTGCCGCGAGTTGCATGCGGTGTTCGAGGCCGGCAGCTCAATCGTCGTCGATAGCCTTCGATAGGCCATCCGTGACAGTCCGTCCAATTGCTCTTCCGTCACCTCGACGGGATAGGCCCCCGGTGGAAAGGCTCCTTCCACACCTTTCAACATGAAGGGATGGGCGAAGATCACTGTTTTGCGCTCCAACCGCTCCGTCATGCTAACTCCCCAACTTGGGGTACAGCGATCTTGAAAACAACGGTCGGGGTCGGGGGCAGAACATAAGCATGATAGATCGCACACGCGGCGATCAGCCCCGCGAAGTCCGGCAGGAACAACAATGGGTGGAACGAACCACGACGGCATCTCTATGCTCCTTGCGGACAGCGACCCAATGCCGACGGCTCGCCCTCGGGAGATCCTGAGGACGAGCCTTCGGAAAGCCAAAGTGGGCGGGCTCTAGAGCTGGCGACCCTTGGCGAAGGCATCGACGTCCTTCTGGGCTTGGGGTCTGTCGAGCTGGTACTTGGACTGCACCTCGGTCACGAGATCGTCCTTGCTCTTCAGCGCGGAAACATCCTGGGCGCTGAACTTGGGCCACTTCTGAGCGATTTCGGACCGCATGCCGGCGCTGTTGGACTGCGCGGACGAAGCCGCCGCTTGTGTATTCTCGGTCATAAGGACCTCCATAAAAATTAAGCCTAAGTATAACTTGAATGAGCTGCATTCAAATTACTGTTCGTTTTGTAGTGCCATATTGTGTTGTAATTGTGTTCGTGCACAATATTTCTTAAACAGTATAAACAATTACTACGTACAATCGAAAATTACATTTGGGAAGCAACACCAAGAATATATAGCTTTATTTTGTCTGTTCTTTGTATACCGCAACCACATCGGCCATGATGCATCGTGCAATTTTTGTATTACTTGGACGACAGCTGGTGGCTCTTCGTCGACAGAGTGGCGTGCAACTTCGACGCGCTGAGCGGGCGACATGTCCCCGTGTCGACATCCGGCATGCTGCTATTTCACCAGCCCTCGGCGGCGCAACTCGTCGACAAGCATGCGGTAATACATGGGAGAAGGATGCAGCGCGTCCAGGAACAGCGTGGGGTCACTGCGGAAGGCACGATGGTCAATAACCGTGAGATTGGGAACGAGCGCCAATGCGCGGTTGAACACCTTGTTGACGACGCTGTCGTCACGATCCTTCTCGTATACCGGCGGCACAATGAATGCGACCGCAACGCCATGACGGCGCCCCACTGCATCTATCGCCGATAGGTACCTTGCGATCTCGACCTCATCACCGGCGCTAATTCCCCGCTCTGCGGCTTTGAGCGGGTTCTCGTTCGGGACGGGCGGCGGAGTGTCGGTCGGGCCCTCCGCCCCGAATTCGGCATCAACTGAGCCGTCGCGTCTGTAGGCTCCTCCCCACGTGTGCCGATCGCAATAGTAGTCGCGTCCACGGTATGCATTGATCACGGCTTGAAGCTTGTGCGGCATGCGCCTCAACCAAGCCGGTATCTCGGATCGGCATTCCGATGGGCTGACGACCCGATGCCCGTAATCGCCCTGCAGCAGGCTCAAGGCGAACGTATTGTAGTTCAATACCTCGTGCATGTTGTTGGTCACGACAATCCATGCGGACCAAACCCATTGCCAAATACGACTTAGGAACCCGTCCGCTTCCAAGACGTTGCGTGCCACCTCTGACGGCAACTCACTGCCCAGAGTCAAAATAAAGTGGCCGTTGTCGGCATTCGGGGCGGTAATCTGCACCAGCATCAGTTTCTTAGGCAGGTGGCCGCGTTGCTCCAGCAGCCGCAGATAGCTGTAGATCTCGGGCAACGACAAATTTGCGTACGAGTAATTGAAGAAGTACCCGGGATCCTCTGGCCGGCCAAAAGCCGCGCCACTGAAATATCCGATGATATGGTTGCCAAAAAGGCCTATTACGGGCGGCGCGTAGCTGGTTGCAAAGCCGAGCTTGACGGATCCCTCTTGGCGCCGCGTCATATTATGTACGTTGAAGCGCTCCCCTTTCTTCATTGTGTAAAAATCGAACGGCGGATCGAGATAGCTCGGCAGCCGCACGTAGGCCCAGCACGCCGAACCAATAAGGACGGCAAGCGTCAGCCCGTAGAGGGCAATCCAGCGCCGTCTCTTTTGGTCGATCGCGATCATGCTCATCAGAAGCGGAAGTAGATGAACGTTTTGCTGAGAGAGATCGTGAGCAGCCCGACGAACATCAGCGAAGCCAAGAAGACCGGTGAATCAGAAATCACCGCGCGCCGCCCAGGATCATTGTAGAGCCATAACCGCTCGCGCAGCCCGAAGGTCACGAGCCCTATCGCAGCAAGATACACCCACTGGGCCGGCCCGTAGACTGCACTGTGCCAGGGGGCCGATAGAAAATGGCCGAGATAGGCCGCGTATTGATCGAGCGGCATGAAGAAGAGCGGCCAGCCGAAGCTCACGAGGGTGAAGGTGAGGCCGATGGCCAATGGCGCAGGAAGACGGTCCCAGAGGCCTCGCGTGAAATGGTAGGTGACGACCAGGATCCCGTGATAAATTCCCCAGACGACAAAATTCCACCCGGCACCGTGCCACAGGCCCACCAGCGCGAACACGATCAATATGTTGCGCATGTAGTTCTCTCGGCCGCCCATCTTTATGTAGACGTAGTCGCGCAGCCAATACGACAGCGTGATGTTCCAGCGCCGCCAGAACTCTCGCGGATTCTCCGAAAGATACGGCTCGCGGAAGTTGACGGGCAGCTCGATGCAGAAGAGGCGGCCGAGACCGATCGCCATGATCGAATAGGCCCAGAAATCGTAATAGATCTGCATCGACCAGAATCCGATCTGGGTGAGCTGGTCGGCGGCGGTCAACCGATCAAGCGGACCGCTCGTTGCTTTTGACACGGCCATGCCGCTGATATCGGCGACAAAGATCTTGAAGAACAACCCGATGGACAGAAGCTTCAGGCCCGAACTCGATCCTCGGCTGTAGGATCGGCGTGTCCCGCAGAGCCTGCAGCTGATCGCGCAGATTGGCGTAACGCATGATGGGTCCGGCAATCAGATGGGGAAAGAACGTGACGAAGCTCGTAAATCGGACCAGGTCTTTATCGGGCGGGATCTTTCCATCGGCGACGTCAATGGAGTATGACACGAGCTCGAACGTGTAGAAGCTGATGCCGGCGGGCAGCAGCACGCTGTAGAAGACCCATAAGTTGTTCCGGATTTCAGGGCCGGCATGTGCGGTGTTCAATAGGAAGTCGAGGTACTTGAACATAATCAAGAAAAACGCCGGAACGGACACGGCGACAATTATTGCGAGTTGCTTTGGCCATTTGGCGAAGAGGAAAGCCGTGGCGTATCCCCATAGGATCGCGACGATAAAAGCGGCTAGGACGACGCCACCCGAAACTCCGTAGAAAACAATAGAGGCGCCACAGAGAACAAGAAGCCGCAGGCGCGCAGGCACCGAGTAAAAGAGCAAGAAAACAACAGGCAAAAAAATGACAAGAAATTCCAGGGAGTTGAAGTTCATTGGAGCCTCGGCATACTCATAACGCGGCTCTGAGGTCTCGCATGGGCGCACGCTAAGGGTGCGCTTGCCCAATTTTTCAGAAGAAAAAGCTAGGGTGCTTTGGCGGTCCCCGTCGATGAATTGTACAGCTTAGGGTTATGACGGGTCCTGCAGCAAATCGTCCGCCTCGATCGCCGGGGGCCCAATCTGGCGCCAAGCCAGACTAATCAGCCGCCTTCTCACCATAGATCAAGGCCCCGCCCAACCGGCCGTCCCTGATGGCCGCGAGCAACGCGCTGTAGAGGCCAAGAACGTGCGCGAAGGCATAGTCGCCGGCCAGCGCCTCGATGCCTTCGCGCTTGGCCTCGATCTTACCGACGAGCGCCGCATACCACCGCGTATACTCGTCCCTGAGATCCTCGACCGATTGCAATCGCCAGCCGCCGCTTTGCAGGAGGCTGGAAAGCTCAGCCAGCAGCGGCGGATTGGGGAGAAACGGCTTCTCTGAATCCAGCAGCGGGGCGTCCTTGTAGCGGCCAAGGTCAACGTAGTCGAAGAGCACCAGCCTTGCGTCCGCCTTCGCCCGGCTCGCCAGCGCCCCCAGTGCCGCAGCCTGGTCCGGCAGGGCATAGAGGACGTTAAATAGGGTTATGAGGTCGAAGCGGCCATCCAAGCGCGCAGCCACATCGCTGATGTCGCAACACTCAAAGGTCGCGCCGGGATATGTCGCGCGCGCATAGGCAATCGATTTGGGCTCGATATCGATGCCGGTGACCCGGCCCCAGCCACGCTCCTGCATGTAGGCCGCCGTGCCGCCCCGGCCGCAGCCGGCATCCAGGATTTGCCGATCGGGGTCCTTCGCAAGCGCTGCCAACGCGAGCGCAATGGCGTCCTCCTCGCCGGCATGGGCAAAGTCGCCGCCGCGCACAGCTGCGAGGATTTGCTTGCCTTGATACGAGTTCATGGCGAATGGGCTTGGCATCGGACTGCTCAGACCGCCCTAGCGCCGGTACTGCACGAACCCACTGGGCTTGGCGACCCGGTCATAGATGCGCCGCGCGGCGGCGTTGTCGGCCCTGGTCGTCCAATAGGTCCGCGTCGCCCCGCGCTTGTCCGCCTCGCGGTAGGTGCGCTCGATCATTGCCCGGCCCACACCGTTGCGGCGCGTGTCGATGTCGACGAACAGATCCTCCAGGTAGCAGTAGACGGTCGGCGACCAGGTCGAGCGGTGGAACAGGATGTGGGTAAGCCCGACGAGGCGCCCGCTCTCCTCCTCGGCGACGAGGCCCAGGAAACCGTCCTCCTGGTTCAGCATGCGCTGCCAGGTGAGATCGATCACCTCGTCGGGCACCTTCTCCTTGTAGAAGCGGATGTAGGCGCGAAACAGCGCCTCCCACTGCGCGCGGTCTTTCTCCTCGAGCGGACGGATCGTGATCGGCATTGGAGGTGCGCTCCACGTAGCTGGCATCGCGGGCCGCCGCCATCTTAGCGCGTCGGACCCCAGCGCTCACATCCCCCCAGAAGGTCGGCGGCGTCCTGCCCACCTGGGGCGGAAACGCCGCGAGGCTGAAGGCGCGCGCCCTCACATGAGCCAGAGCGTGGCGAGCCCCAGGAAGGAGAAGAAGCCGACGACGTCGGTCACCGTCGTCACGAACACGGTCGAGGCCACCGCCGGGTCGAAGCCCATGCGCTCCAGCCCCAAGGGGATAAAGATGCCGGCAAGCGCCGCTGCGAGCAGGTTCACCACCATGGCGATGGCAATCACCGCGCCAAGCTGGTCGGTTCCGAACCAGTAGTAGGCGAGCAGCGCCAGCAGGACAGCGAACGCGAGGCCGTTGATCAGCCCCACCGCGGTTTCGCGCAGGGCAACGCGCACGACATTGGCCGGGTTGAGCTGGTGCGTGGCAAGCGCGCGCACCGTCACCGTCATGGTCTGCGTGCCGGCGTTGCCGCCCATGGAGGCGACGATCGGCATGAGCACGGCGAGCGCCACCATGTGCTCGATCGTAGCATCGAACAGCTTGATCACGGCGGACGCGAGGACGGCCGTCAGCAGGTTGACGAACAGCCAGGCGAAGCGCGGCGGCGTGATCTGGCGCACGCTGTCGCTCAGCTTGCTCGTCGCCGACGCCGGCCAAGAGCTTGGCGTCCTCGTCCGCCTCCTGCTCGATGACCTCCACCACGTCGTCGACGGTGACGACGCCGACGAGGCGATTGTTCTTGTCGACGACCGGGGCCGCCATCAGGCCGTAGCGCTCGAACTGGCGGGCGACCGCCTCCTGGTCGGCTGTGGCCAGAACCTGGTGCCGGTCGGCGTCCATGATGGCGTCGACGGGCACCTCGCGCTTGGTGCGCAACAGGCGGCTGATATTGACGCTGCCCAACAGGTGAAAACCAGGATCGACGACGAAAATCTCCGAGAAGGTGTCGGGCAGGTCCTCCGTCTCGCGCGCGAAGTCGATGACCTGGCCGACCGTCCAGAACGGCGGTACCGCCACGAAGTCGGCCTGCATGAGGCGACCGGCGGTCTCTTCCGGATAGAGCAGGTTGCGCTGCAGCGCGGCGCGTTCGCTTTGCGGGAGCTGAGCCGAGAATCTCCTTCTGGTCGCTCTCCTCCAGATCGCCCAGCAGGTAAGCGGCGTCGTCGCTGTCCAGCTCCTCGACGCCTTTGGCCAGCACCTTGTTGGGAAGCGCCTCGACCACTTGGTCGCGCACGCTCTCGTCGACCTCGGTCAGCACCTCGTAGTCGAAATCGGCACCCAGCGTCTCAATGAGCGAAACGCGCTGCTCCGGTCCCAGAAGCTCGATCAGGTCGGCGAGGTCGGGCCCGTGCACGTCGGCGAGCAGTGCGCGCACCTTGGCCTTGTCATCGCCCTCCACGGCCTCGGACACGGCGCGCACGAGCTCAGGCGTCGGGGCCGTCCCCTGCTCGTGGGCAGCGATCTCGTCATGCAGGTTGCTCATGACCGAGCATTCTCCTGGGGAACACGCCGAAGCCAGCTCCCCTCGTCATAAAACAGGCGACACCATGGTGATTGGCCATCGCGCTTAGCACGTTCCGCGCGCTAAGGCAGTCTGATGCCTGAATGCCACAGAACCGGTTCGAAGCCTCGGACCCGAAACGTTGCGCAGGCGATGATCTACAGGAAATGTTAGTTGGTGACGCTCTATCTAGACAACGGGATTAGGATTGGGCCGTCCGCGGCGTTGGGGTTTTTCACCCGCAGGATGGAAATTGGCCAATGCGGCGCTTCGATGCGTTAGTTGTAGGGGTTGCGTGTCTGCTCGTCTGCGGCATGGCGACGGCGCGTGCGCAATCCCCTGCCCCCGTCGACGCGTGTGCGACCCGGCCGGACGTCCTGGGACTGTCGCGCGTCGTCGAGGTGGATACCGCCAAGGGTCCCATGTTCGGGCACACGCCCGGGAGGGAATACGATTTCCTCACCGACGGCGAGGTCGTTCTGACCTTCGATGACGGGCCGTCGCCGGCCCATACCCGGGCCATCCTCGATGCGCTCGACGCCCATTGCACCAAGGCGACGTTCTTCATGGTCGGGCGCATGGCCGCCGCCGATCCGGCCCTGGTACGGGAGGTTGCCCGCCGCGGCCACACGGTCGGCGCCCACACATGGTCGCACGCCCGGCTGCAGGGCATGGACCCCGACAAGGCCAAGGACGAGATCGAGCTGGGCTTCAGCGCGGTGGCGCGGGCAATGCAAGGTTCGGTGGCGCCCTTTTTCCGCTTCCCCTATCTGCGCACGACCAAGGGCACGATCGCCTATCTCAAGTCGCGCCATATTGCGAGCTTCGGCATCGACGTCAACTCGCGCGACTTCAAGACCCACGATGGCGCGACGGTGAAGGCGAACGTCTTGGCGCAGCTCGCGGTGCGCCACAAAGGCATCGTGCTCTTCCATGACATCCAGCCATCCACCGCCCACGCCATCAAAGACATCCTCGATGCGCTGAAAGCGCACGGCTACAAGATCGTGCATATGGTGCCGAAGGCCCCGGTCACCACGCTTGCCGACTACGACACCCTTGCCGATCGCGAGATCACCCACCGCAAGCTCGCGGTGGCCAAGCAACCGCTTGCGTCGCGCTCCGTCGTCTGGCCGCAAGGCGACGCGGCGAAGGGCAGCGGTGAAGAAGTGTTGCCGTGGGCGCCCCGTGCAGGAGCTACGCAGTCGGCGACGAAGGCCAAGGCCTTAAGAAAAAGCGAAGATGTGCCATGGTACAAGCAATGGCTGCAGCCATGAGCGAGACCCGCCCCAGACACGCTCCTTGGGCACTCGTCATGCCCATTTGAAACTTCCAGACGTTCTTGAGGTGACTTCATAATGCGCTCATTGGCACCGCTTGCACTGCTCTTGTGCGCTGCCTCGCTCGCGACCGCTATGGCCGCGGAGCCCTGTCCCAACCCTGAGAGCGCGCTCGGGGTCTCGCGCATCGTGGATATCGACACCAAGTCGGGGCCGCTGTTCGGCGCATTCACGAAATACGAGAAGGAGCCGCGCTTCCTTGGGCCCAAGGAGGTCGTGCTGACGTTCGACGACGGGCCGCTGCCGCGCCATACCAAGCCCATACTCGACACACTCGACAAGTTCTGCACCAAGGCGACGTTCTTCTATGTCGGCGAGATGGCGATGGCCTACCCGTACATGGTCAAGGAGGTCCTGGCGCGCGGGCATACGGTCGGCGCGCACACATGGTCGCATCCCATGAACCTGCGCCACCAGAGCCTGGAGAAGGCCAAGGATCAGATCGAGCGCGGGTTCGCCGCGGTCGCCCTTGCCGCCGAAGGGCCGATCGCGCCCTTCTTCCGTTTCCCGGGCTTGAGTGATTCCGGACCGATGCTCGCCTACCTGCAGGAGCGCGGCATCGCCGCCTTCACCGTGGATGTGGTGTCCAACGACAGCTACATCGGCAGCGCGCAGCGGCTCGCCAAGCGCACGCTCGCCCTGATCGACAAGCAGAACGGCGGCATCGTGTTGTTCCACGACATCAAGGCTTCGACCGCCAAGGCGCTGCCGACCATCCTCGCCGAGCTCAAGAAGCGCGGCTACAAGATCGTGCAGCTACGCTCCAAGACTGCCTTCGAGCCGCTTCCGGCACTCACCGCCGAGCTCGAGGCGAAGCTTGCGGAGTCCGAGGCCAAGCGCGGCCACCCGAAGCCCACGCCACCCGTCACCGCGATTGCCGCAACCACGCTCGCCGCCGTCAGCGAGCCCGAGGTGACGGAGCTGGCACCTCCGCCCCGCGAGCGCACGCACGAGGGCGGGACGCATGCGACGGCCAGTGAGCCGGTCGCCGCCGACACCAGTGCCGCACCGCAGCAGCACCGGACGACGCACAAGCACCGCCGGCACCGCAGGGGCACCGTCGCGGGCGAGTACGGATCGGTGCCAAATCTCTCCAAGGTTGTGACCGGCAACTATTAGCTTCCCGCTTAGCGGCTTGCGCCGCGCCCATTCGACCAAAGTCGAATGTGCCGACCGGCAAAGGGCTACGCTCCTGCCAGCGAGGCCCTTGCGATCGCGCCCGCGTGCATGCTTCCCTGTGCCGCGCTCAGCGGCGCCAATTCATTGTCGCACTTTGATTTGCGTCAAAGCGCGAGGGGCCTTGCGCGAAAATAAGTAGCCAAGCAAGTCTTCGATCCATGGACTAAGGATAAAGGGGGAGCACGATGCCGAAAAAGGAGGTCGTGGTCTTTTCGAATGCGATCACCCTGCTCGCTGCAACCGCGGGCACCTTGGGCGGCCTCGCGCTTACATACGCCACCGACGATCCGGTGATGCGCTTCCACGCCCTCCTGTTCACCATCTTCTGCGCTGCAAGTGGCTTCTGGGTGGTAACGCATCCGCACCGAGCCGACCCGAACGAGCAGTCGAACTACATGGACGGCCCCATCAAGGTTGCGACCATCGCGGCCGTGCTCTGGGGCGTCGTCGGCTTCCTCGTCGGCGACATCATCGCCTGGCAGCTCGCCTATCCCGACCTCAACCTTAATCTCCCGTGGACCAACTTCGGGCGCCTGCGTCCGGTGCACACCTCGGCGGTGATCTTCGCTTTCGGCGGCAACGTGCTGCTTGCAACCTCGCTCTATGTGGTGCAGCGCACCTCGCGCGCGCGGATTTTCGGCTACTGGTTGCCCTGGTTCGTCGTGTGGGGGTATCAGCTTTTCATCGTGCTGGCGGCATCGGGCTACGTGCTCGGCGTCACCGAGGGCCGGGAGTACGCCGAGCCCGAATGGTACGTCGACATCTGGCTGACGATCGTGTGGGTCGTCTACCTCCTGGTCTTCCTCGGCACGCTGTGGAAGCGCAAGGAGCCACACATCTACGTGGCGAACTGGTTCTACCTCGCCTTCATCGTCACTATCGCCATGCTGCACATCGTCAACAACCTGTCGGTGCCCGTCTCGCTCGTCGGCACCAAGAGCTACTCGCTCTTCTCAGGCGTACAGGATGCGATGACGCAGTGGTGGTACGGCCACAACGCGGTCGGCTTCTTCCTCACCGCCGGCTTCCTCGGCATCATGTACTACTTCATCCCGAAGCGCGTTGAGCGGCCCATCTATTCCTACCGGCTCTCCATTGTGCACTTCTGGTCGCTGATCTTCATCTACATCTGGGCGGGGCCCCATCATCTGCACTACACGGCGCTGCCCGACTGGGCGCAGACGCTCGGCATGACGTTCTCGATCATGTTGTGGATGCCCTCCTGGGGCGGCATGATCAACGGCCTCATGACGCTGTCGGGTGCCTGGGACCGGCTGCGCACCGATCCGGTCGTACGCCTGCTCGTCGTCTCCGTTGCCTTCTACGGCATGTCGACGTTCGAGGGTCCACTGATGTCCATCAAGTCGGTCAACTCGCTGTCGCACTACACCGACTGGACTATCGGGCACGTGCACTCGGGCGCACTCGGCTGGGTCGGCATGGTCTCCTTCGGCGCCATCTACTGCCTCGTGCCCTGGCTATGGAAGCGGCGCGGCCTCTACTCGCTGCGCCTCGTCGAATGGCACTTTTGGGTCGCCACTATCGGCCTCGTCCTCTACGTCTCGTCGATGTGGGTGTCGGGCATCACGCAGGGCTTGATGTGGCGCGCTTACGACAAGCTCGGCTTCCTCAAGTACACGTTCGTCGAGACGGTTGAGGCCATGCATTGGCCCTACGTCATCCGTGCCTCGGGCGGCGTGCTGTTCCTTCTCGGCGGCGTGCTCATGGCCATCAACGTGTGGCGAACCATTCGTGGCGATGCCTCTGTCGACCTCGCCGAGCAGCCGAGCTCGGCGGCAGCACCAGAGTTGCGGCCGGGGGCGGCCGCAGTGCCGGCGGAGTAAGGGGGCGGTCATGAACCACGCATTCCTAGAAAAGAACTCGATGGTGCTGCTGATCGCCATCCTGATCGTCGTCTCCATCGGCGGCCTCATCGAGATCGCGCCGCTGTTCCTCTTGAACTCGACGATCGAGAAGGTGGAGGGCATGCGCCCCTACTCTCCGCTGGAGCTGGCCGGGCGCGACATCTACCTGCGCGAAGGCTGCTACAATTGTCACAGCCAGATGATCCGTAGCTTGCGCGACGAGGTCGAGCGCTACGGCCACTACAGCCTCGCCGCCGAGAGCATGTACGACCACCCCTTCCAGTGGGGCTCCAAGCGTACGGGGCCGGATCTTGCCCGCGTCGGCGGCAAGTACTCGGACAGCTGGCACGTGGAGCACATGCACAACCCGCGCTCGGTGGTGCCTGAAATCGGTGATGCCGGGCTACCCGTTCCTGGCAGAGCGTACCCTCGACTATCACGACATCGACCAGCGCATGCGCGCACTGCGCATCACTGGCGTTCCTTACACCGATGAGGAGATCGAGAAGGCCAAGGCCGACGTCGTGGCGCAGATCTCGCCCGACACCAAGGAGGCCAAGGAACTCGTTGCGCGCTATCCCAAGGCGCAAGTGCGTAAGTTCGACGGCACTGAGCGCACGCAGCCGAGCGAGCTCGACGCGGTCATTGCCTATCTGCAGATGCTCGGCACGCTGGTCGATTTCGCCAAATTCGACGAAGCGGGCCCCAATCTTCGCTAAAAGGCGAACAGCGATGACGCACCATGCCGTGACCGTACTTTCGCAAACCGTCGCTCTGATTCTGTTCATAGCGCTGTTTCTTGGAGTGCTCCTCTACGTGTTCTGGCCCGGCAACAAGAAGAAATTCGACGAAGCCGCCAATCTTCCACTCGAGGACGAGAAGAGTGACAAACCGGGGGGAGAAGACCGCTCATGAGCCAGAAAGAGATCGATCAGGTCACCGGAGTCGAGACCACCGGGCACGTGTGGGACGGCGACCTCAAGGAGCTCAACAAGCCGCTGCCTAAGTGGTGGCTCTACACGTTCTACGCGTGCTGTGTGTGGGCGGTCGGCTATTGGGCCGTCTACCCCGCCTGGCCCACGCTGTCAGGCTACACCAAGGGTGCGTTCGGCTATAGCCAGCGTGGCGAGGTGGCCAAAGAAGTGGCTGCTGCCAAGGCGGATCAGGCCAAGTATTTCGATCAGATCGCCGCGACGCCGCTCGCGCATATCGAAAAGAACCAGGAGCTGATGCCGTTCGTCCTGGCAGGTGGCGCGGCGGTGTTCGGCGACAACTGCGCACCCTGCCACGGCAAGGGCGCCCAGGGCGGCCCCGGCTTCCCCAACCTGAACGACGACGACTGGCTTTGGGGCGGAACGCCGGAGGCCATACAGCAGACCATTACGCACGGGATCCGCTCCGGCGATCCCGAGGCGCGCGAGATGGCGATGCCGCGCTTCGGGCTTGACGGCATCTTGCAGCCAAACCAAATCAAGGACGCAGCCCAATACGTCCTCTCTCTGTCTGGGCACGCCACCGACGAGGCCGCCGCCAAGCGGGGTGCTGCCATCTTCGCGGAGAATTGCTCCGCCTGTCATGGCGAGAACGGCAAGGGTAACCAGGACCTCGGTGCGCCAAACCTGACCGACGATATCTGGCTCTATGGCGGCAAGGAAGCCGACATCGTGAAGACGATTCAGACCGGGCGCGGCGGTGTCATGCCCTATTGGACGGGGCGCCTCAACCCCGTCACTATCAAGATGTTGACCGCCTACGTGCATTCACTGGGCGGCGGCAAGTAACCGGGCGCGTGCCACGCACGCCCCGGCGTGCCATATGGCAGGTGCATGGAGCTGCGCTGCAGAGGCGGCGGCGGGAGCCGAGCATGACCATGATCAGACGAGCCGCTGACATTGTGCCGGAAAACGTGGCGGCAGAAGCGGCCCCTGGGATCGAGCGTATCGACGTCACGGCGGTGGCGTCAAAGCAGCTGCGCCAGTCCTACGCCGAGCGTCAGAAGATTTATCCCAAGCTCGCCCACGGAACGTTCCGCAAGGTCAAGTGGGGGGTGATGGCGGTTACGCTCGGCGTCTATTACCTGCTGCCTTGGATCCGCTGGGACCGCGGGCCGAGCCTGCCCGATCAGGCCTTCCTGCTCGATTTCGCCAACCAGCGGCTGTTCTTCGGACCCATCGAGATCTGGGCGCAGGAGCTCTACTACATCACCGGGTTGCTGATCCTGTCGGCGCTCGGGCTCTTCCTCGTCACTGCGCTCGCCGGCCGCATGTGGTGCGGCTACACGTGCCCGCAGACGGTGTGGACCGATCTGATGGTCGTCGTGGAGCGGTTCTGGCAGGGCGACCGCAACGCGCGCATGCGCCTCGATGAGAGCCCATGGACGTTCGAGAAGATCTGGAAGAAGACTGCAACCCACATCTCCTGGCTCCTTGTCGCTGTCGCGACCGGCGGCGCCTTCGTGTTCTACTTCCGCGACGCGCCCACACTCGCCAGCGAGTTTCTCACCGGAGATGCGCCGACGATTGCCTACGTGTTTGCCGGTATTTTCACCGGGACCACCTATCTCTTGGGCGGCATCGCGCGCGAGCAGGTCTGCATCTATATGTGCCCCTGGCCGCGCATTCAGAGCGCGATGTTCGACAAAGATTCTCTGCTCATCTCCTATCGCGGCTATCGCGGCGAGCCGCGCGGGGCCCACAAGAAGGGCCAGACTTGGGAGGGACGGGGCGACTGCATTGATTGCAAGGCGTGCGTCGCCGTATGCCCCATGGGCATCGACATTCGCGACGGGGTGCAGCTCGAATGCATCCAGTGCGCGCTGTGCATCGATGCGTGCAACGAGATCATGGACCGCGTCGAGCGCCCACACAACCTTATCGCTTATGACACGTTCAAGAACCTCGACGCCGCCTCGCACCACGACCGGGCGCCGTTGCGGCTCATCCGGCCGCGCACCATCCTCTATGCGTCGGTGATGGCGGTCGTCGCTGCCATCATGCTGTGGGCGTGGTTCAACCGCAGCGTATTGGAGATCAATGTCCTCCACGACCGCCAACCACTCTACGTGCAGCTCACCGACGGCGGCCTGCGCAACGGGTACACGGTCAAGCTACTCAACAAGCTGCACAAGAAGCGCACGTTCCAGCTCTCGACCACCGGGCTCGAAGACTCCAAGCTGGCCATCGTCGGCCTCGAGGAGGCCAATCCGAAGATCGACGTCGTCACCGACAATCTGCGCGCGCTGAAAGTCTTCGTCACCGTTCCCAAGGACGAGCTTGACGAGCTGCACGGTGCGTCGACGCCGTTCCAGTTCGTGATCACCGATCTGGCCGACGGCAGCCGCACCTACCACGACGCAGCGTTTATGGGGCCTGACCATGATTAGTGCGCGCACACCGAGCAAGGAACGCACCTTGAAGGGCTCTCACGTCCTGCTCACGCTCATCGGCTTCTTTGGTATCGTGTTCGCGGTCAACGGCTTCATGGCCTACCAGGCGGAATCGACGTTCGCCGGCCTCGACACCGACGACCCCTACCGCAAGGGTCTCGCCTACAATCAGCGCGTCGCAGCCGCCAAAGCACAGGCCAAGCTCGGCTGGCGCGACAGCCTCGCCTACGTTCCCGAGACACGGCGGATCCGCGTATCGCTCACCGATCCTGCCGGAGGGGCCGTCTCCGGTCTCGCCGTCACAGCGCAGGTGCAACGGTCGGTGACCAATCGTTTCGACCGGCAGCTCGTCCTCGAACAGACCGGTCCTGGCACCTATGAAGTGTCCGCCGCCCACCTCGGTGGCGGCTGGTGGACGGTCGATCTCACGGCACGGGGCGCAGCAGCGAACCCAGGGGACGCGGCCCTCTATGAGTTGCGGCGTCGGCTATGGATCAAACCCTGAAGCCCAGGCTGAAGGTCGTCGGCGGGCGCCAGTCGGGTGCCGCCAGCTTCGAGCCCGCACGCGCGCAGCAAACGATCACCTTGATCGTTGAGAATATGCGCTGCGGCAGCTGCATGGTGGCCGTTGAGAAGGCGCTGCTGGCCACAGCTGGCGTCGAGAGAGCGCGCGCCAATCTTTCGGCCAGGCGCGTGACGGCGAGCTACGATGCATCAGCCACCGACCCCGAGCGGCTGGTCGCCGCGCTGGATCGCGCCGGGTTTCGTGCCGCAGAGGCCACCTATACGCGCGACGAGGCGGCCAGCGCCCAGGCATCCGACCTGCTGCGGCGCCTTGGGGTCGCGGGATTTGCCGCCGCCAACGTGATGCTGCTTTCCGTGTCGGTGTGGGCCGGGCTCGCAAGCGACATGAACCACTCGGCCGTCGCGATGTTCCATTGGCTGTCGGCGCTGATCGCGCTGCCGGCGATCGTGTACGCCGGTCAGCCCTTCTTCCGGTCCGCGGGCATGGCCCTGCGCGGCGGACGTCTCAACATGGACGTGCCGATCTCGCTCGGCATCATCCTCGCCTCCGGCATGAGTTTGTTCCAGACCATGCGGGGCGGGGATCAGGTCTACTTCGACGCCGCCATCACGCTCACCTTCTTCCTGCTCATCGGGCGCTATCTCGACGAGAGCGTGCGCATCAGAGCCAAGGGCGCCGCTGAGAACCTCTTGGGTCTCAAGGCGCTGGCGGCGACGGTGATGGGCAAGGACGGAGCACCGCGCCGGCTGCCGGCGCGCGCGCTTATGCTGGGCATGCGCGTTCTGGTCGCCGCCGGCGAGCGTATTCCTGTCGATGGGCGCGTGATCTCGGGCACAAGCGACATCGAGGAGAGCCTGATCACCGGCGAGACGGTCCCGCGGCTGGTGCGCCCCGACACGACCGTGCATGCGGGCACCGTCAACATCACGACGCCGATCGAGGTCGAGGCGACCGCAACCGACGAGGGGACGCTGATCGCCGAGATCGCGCGACTGATGCAGGCTGCCGAGCAGGGCCGCGGCCGCTACGTCCGCCTCGCCGACCGCGCAGCAAGCATCTATGCCCCGGCCGTGCACATACTGGGTGGCGTCACCTTTCTGGGCTGGATGCTGGCAGGTGCCGGCTGGGAGCAGGCCCTCACCTGTGCCATCGCCGTGCTCATCATCACCTGCCCGTGCGCGCTGGCGCTGGCGGTGCCGGCCGTCCAGGTTGCGGCGACGGGGCGGCTGTTCGCCAAGGGAGTCATCGTCAAAGCGCCTGACGCGCTCGAGCGCCTCGCCGAGACTGACACGGTCGTCCTCGACAAGACCGGCACGCTGACGCTCGGCGAGCCGCGTCTCATGGCGCCCGAGGCCATAGAAGCAAACGTCCTTAGGCAGGCCGCCTCGCTGGCCGTCAACAGCCGCCACCCCTACTCCAAGGCCATCGTCGCCGCTGCCCAAGCCCGCGGCCTGGCGCCGGCGTGGCGCGGCCCTGTGCGCGAGGTGCCGGGCTGCGGGCTGACGGCCGAAACGCCTTCCGGCGAGGAGCGCCTGGGCTCGGCTGAGTGGGTCGGCATCGACGACACTGCCACCGACGACGTCACCACGCTCTGGTTTCGCAAGGACGCAGATGCGCCGGTTGCATTCCGGTTCGAGGACGAGCTCAGACGTGATGCCGGCGATGTCGTCGCCGAGCTCAAACGCGCGGGCTACGCCGTCGAGCTTTTGTCGGGCGACCGCCCGCAAGCCGTTGCGGCGGCGGCCGCCGACGCCGGCATCGCCACCTGGCGCGCGGGCGTGCGTCCCGACGGCAAGATTGCGCGGATCCATGAGCTGAGCGCGCGCGGCCATAAGGTGCTGATGATCGGAGACGGGCTCAACGACGCCCCTGCGCTCGCCACGGGTTATGCCTCGCTGTCCCCGTCGAGCGCCGCCGACATCAGCCAGACGGCGGCCGATGCCATCTTCCAGGGCGAGCGCCTCGCCCCAATCCTCGAAACGATTGCGGTCGCGCGGCGCACGCGAGCCATGTCGCTGCAGAACTTCGCCATCGCGCTCGGCTACAATGCGTTCTTCGTACCGCTCGCCATGGCAGGCTTTGTCACGCCGCTGATCGCCGCGCTCGCCATGTCCGCGTCCTCGATCGCCGTCACCGGCAACGCCTTGCGCCTGCGCACCATGCGCTTGGCCTTGCGGCCCGCGCCGGAGACGCGGACGTGACGGCGCTCGCCTGGCTCATCCCGGCGGCGCTGTTCCTGGGGTTGTTGGGGCTGGCGGCTTTTCTGTGGGCGCTGCGCTCAGGCCAGTTCGAGGATCTGGAAGGTGCCAGCTGGCGTGCCATCCAGGACAGCGAGCACCCAGACGCTCCAACCGGTTCCGAACGCGAAAGTGACGGAAGCGAGCCGTGTGACGACTGAAGTGGCGCGGCTCAGCAGACGGTCGGCTCGCAGGCCCTGATGTCGAACTTCATGTGGTTCTTCTTCTGCGAGAAATCGAACTCCCGCCCGTCATAGCAGCGCGCCTTGCCGGAGATCACCATCTCGTCTCCGAGCGGCCATTCCTGCACGTTGTACGTCTGCGTCATGATGCACTTCTGCTCCAGATCGAGCTGCTGGGCCAGCACCTGCTCCCACGGCTCCGTGGCGCCGGCACTGTCGGCGGTCCCGCCGAGCCCCAACGCTACCAGGGCGAATCCGAGCAGGACGCGGCGCCCTACCAACTGCGATCTTTGAGCGCCACCCATGCGCGCGCACCTCCTCTTGCGACAAGACCGCTGCATCATGGCAGGCTTCGCAAGCTGAGCGTTGATCCCAGTCAACGGTGGGAGCAGGCAATTACGTGCCCGTCTGCGCGCAGGCCGTCCCCGTCGCTATGCCGCCGAGCTTAAGGCGAACGTTGCGAATTCCGATATCGTCCGGATCGGCCTCGACGTGGAACCCCATCTCGGCGCACATGCGCAGCATCGTCGTGTTGCTGGCCAGCACCTCGCCATAGAGCTCCTCCAGCCCCTCGTGCTGCGCATAGGCAATGAGGTGCTGCATAAGGCGCCAGCCAAGCCCCTTGGCCTTGAGGTCCGAGCGCACCAGGACGCCGTACTCGGCGCGCGTATAGTCGGGATCGGCGACGAGGCGCGAAACGCCCAGCAGATCTCCGTTTTCGGCGGCGATCGCCACAAAGGCCATCTCGCGCGCATAGTCGATCTGTGTGAGCCGCGCCAGGAACTTGAAGGAGAGGTCGGGCTTGGCGGTGAAGAAGCGCATGCGGATGTCGTCGGGCGTGAGTCGCGAGAAGAACCGGGCATAGAGCAGCTCGTCCTCGGGCCGGATGGGGCGCACGATGACGCGGCCGATGCCGGCGATCTCGTCCTCCTCCTCCCATTCCACCGGGTAGGGGCGAATGGCCATGGGCTTGCGCGGGGCGACCGCCGGATCGGCAATGCGCACGCGCGCGTCGAGCGCGACGCAGCCGTTCTCGTCGGCCAGCAGCGGGTTGATGTCGAGCTCGCGGATCTCCTCGTGCGCTGCCACGAGGTAGCTCACCCGCACGAGCGCCAGCGCGATGGCCGAGAAGTCCACGCGCGGCTGGTCGCGATAGCCCTCGAGCAGACGGTGGATGCGCGTCTCCTGGATCAGCGTGCGTGCAAGCTTCAAGTCGAGCGGCGGCAGAGCGTGCGCCGTGTCGGAGATCACCTCGACCGCCGTGCCGCCGGCGCCGAACATCATCAGTGGTCCCACGGTCTGATCCTCGCTCATGCCGATGATCAGCTCATGGGCGTGCGGGCGCGCGATCATCGGCTGCACCGTGAAACCACGAATGCGCGCTTTCGGCATGAGATCGTGCACCTTCGCCAGCATGGTACTGGCCGCCTCGCGCGCCTCCTCTGCGC
Source organism: uncultured Alphaproteobacteria bacterium (assembly GCA_963782555.1). Classification (GTDB taxonomy): domain Bacteria; phylum Pseudomonadota; class Alphaproteobacteria; order Rhizobiales; family Hyphomicrobiaceae; genus Hyphomicrobium_A. Next base: position 175,239 of record CAWAKB010000004.1, read on the forward strand.
TCTCTATGGCGAGCCTCACGCCGCCGACATCGGATTTGTGCGAGATGTCGTCGGAGAGGATCTTGACCACACAGGCACGGTCGGTCTTCAGCATGTCGGCCGCTATGGCCGCCACACCCTCGACGTCCTCCACCGTCTCGGTCCTCACGACCGGAACGCCGTAGGCCGCCAGCAGCGCCTTGGCCTCCACCTCGGACAGCATGGCGCGCTTGGCGCGGAGCGCCGTGTCGATGATGTCCTTTGCGCGTTCGCGATCGAAGTGCAGGCCTCCGGGCAGCGAAGGCGGCGTCTGCATCAGCTCTTCCTGCGCGCGCCGATAGTGGACGAGCTGCATGAAACCGTTGATCGCCGCATCGGGCGTCTCGAAGGTCGGGATGCCGGCGGCAGAAAACAGCGCGCGGCTGCGCGCTGCCCCACCGTCGCCCAGCCAGTTGGTCAGAACGGGCTTGGGCGGCCGCTGCGCGGCCTTACGCTTGGCGTCGGCGGCGATCACCACGCCGGCGGCCTCCTCACTGGAGGCGAGCGCCGTCGGACAGTTCATGACGAGGATGGCATCGCTCGACATGTCGGCAAACACGGCCTCAATGGCGGCGGCATAGCGGTCGGGACCCGCGTCGCCGATGATGTCGATCGGGTTGCCTTTCGACCAGGTGGCCGGCAGCACCGCGTCGAGCGCCCCTTTGGTCTCCGGTGACAAGGCCGAGAGGATGCCGCCCTCGTCGGCGAGGCTGTCGGCCGCAAGCACGCCGGCACCGCCGCCGTTGGTGAGGATGGCGAGCCGCTCGCCCAACAGGGGCGGCGCAGAGGAGAGCACCTCGGCGGCCTCGAACAATTCGCCCAGCTCCTTCACCCGCAACAGGCCCGCTCGGCGGAAGATCGCGTTGTAGGCAGCGTCCGAGCCTGCGAGCGCACCCGTATGCGAGCTTGCGGCTTTGGCCGCCGTCGCATTGCGGCCGGCCTTGAGCACGATGACGGGCTTGGCGCGGGCTGCCCGGCGGGCCGCGGAGAGAAACTTCGGCGCCTGCGTCAGCTGCTCCATGTAGAGCAGGATGGCGCGGCTTTCGGCGTCGCCGGCGAGATAGTCGAGCAGATCGCCGAAATCTACATCGGCCATGTCGCCCATGGAGATGACCTGCGAAAAACCGATGCCACGCGTCGCCGCCCAGTCGATGATCGCGGTCACGAGCGCGCCTGATTGCGACAGGAAGGCGAGGTCGCCCTTTGCCGGCATACTTTGACTGAAGCTGGCGTTGAGCCCGATGCTCGGCCGCAGGAGTCCAAGGCAGTTGGGTCCCTGGATGCGCAGGCAGTAGGGCTGGGCCGCCTTGAGCATGTCGCGGCGCAAATCACCGCTGACGCCCGCCGTGATGACGACGGCTGCGCGCGTGCCCTTGGCGCCCAGCTCCGCGATCAAACGTGGGATGGTGGCGGGTGGCGTCGCAATGATGGCCAGATCAGGCACGCCTGGCAAGTCGGCCGGCGAGGCATAGCAAGGGGCGCCATCGATGCTCTTGTGCCGAGGATTGATCAGCCACAGCGGACCTTCGAAGCCGCCGGCCGAAAGGTTGGCGGTGACGATGGCACCGACGCTCCCTGGCTCCGGACTGGCGCCGGCGAAAGCCAGAGATCGCGGAGCGAGCAGCTTGCCGAGATTACGGATTGTCATTGAGGGAGCCGCACCTTGCGTGAAGAAGGCGCCTACCGGGGGAAGGTGGCGCTGCTTGACGACAAAACTCTAAATAGAGTTGCGGTTGCGACAGCCTTAAGACAGAGGCGAAAAAGCCGCACTTGCCACAAGGCGTCTAGCCGGCGATCTCGTGCGTCAAGACGCACTCGCAGTTGCCGCGCAGAAGAATGCGCGCACCGAGGAGCTGCTCGTCGGGATTTGCAACGCTCGCGACCAACACCACCGCGCCGTCGGCCACGTCCCGACGCAACTGTTGATAGACTTGCGACTGGCCTCCGCCATCGACAGGGGCCACCGGATCTCCACCGTCCATCGCCTCCATAAGAGCGCGCAACTCGGTTGGAAGCTTGACGGGGGCACCGGCCCTGGTAGCACCGTCGGCGCGCACCGCGATGACCGGCACGGAACCGGCCTGTGAGCCATCCAGAGCCTTGCGGGCGTCCTCCGTCCGGTGGTTGGCAACGACCAGCAGCCTGTCGCCTCGAAAACCGTTGCCGCGCAGCTCGGCAAGCGTCGACACCAGATCGTGCGGCTCGCGATACACGCCAGCGACGAACCAATATCGTTTCAGCTCATCGACCATCTCGTCACGTCCCTCAAGGGTCGCTAGTGCTTGTGCGAGTGCGCCCAACGCTTGCAACCGGCGCTCTGGCAACGAGCGAACCTGCATAGGGCGGACGCCTCCACGCCAAGGCGCCGCATCAACCACATTCATTTGAGGCCTTGCAGCTCTCCAGCGGCAAGCCGCTCCAACGCCTTCGGGTCGCGGATGACGACGAGTGAACTCTGCGCCAGGTCGATGATCCCGCTCTGACGCAGCTTGGTGAAGGTGCGGCTCACTGTCTCGATGGTGAGGCTCAGAAAGTCGGCGATGTCGGCGCGAGTCATCGGCAGCGCGATCTGCGTCGCGTCGACGCCGGTACGCTCGTTACGCCGCGAAAGCGCAAACAGGAGCGCGCCGAGCCGCTCGGTGGCGTTGCGCTGGCCGACCGTCAGCAGAAGATCGCGGGCTGCGAGGAGCTGATCGGACAGCGCCCGATAGAGCTGCATGCTGACCTGCGGATCGTGCAGCGCCACCTCGTGCAGAAGCCCGGCGGGCAAACAGCGCAAACGCGCTAATGTGATCGCCTGAGCGCTGAATACGTGATCAGCCGGGGCGCCAAGGCCGATCAGGTCTCCCGGATAGGCGAAGTCGACGATCTGGCGGCGCCCGTCGGGCAATGTCTTGTAGAGGCAAACCGTGCCCTTCTCGACCAGGTAGACGTGGTCCTTGGCGTCACCCTCGAAGAAGACGTGCTCTCGCGCCTGCAGCACCCGGGGCGCTGCCGCCTTCAATCTCCGGTCCACTGGTCTCGCGCTGCCGGATCCATTCGCGGGAACGTCGAAGATGTCCCGATTTGCCGAAAGGTCCGGAGACAGGGTCATGGCCAACATTGTTATTTCCTTCGCTAAAGCGCTAAAGCCCACTCTCCAGCGGAGGAAACCAGCCGGAAGCCACGCCCATGTGTTGTGCTTGTGAGAAATTGTGCGCGACTGTATCGGGTGGATTGGCGGCGCCGTCGCCGCCCTGAGCCAAGCACAGCCGCAGCCCCTCCCTGGGGGCCACAAGAGCGGAGAAGGACCCTTAGATGGCGGGCACAGCCCCCATTCACGTTCTGGTCGTTGATGACGAGGCGGAAGTCCGCGCGCTTCTGCGCTCCGGCCTCGAGCCCGAAGGATTTGCGGTCTCGGAAGCCAAGGACGGGGCCGGACTGATGGCCCAACTCGACACCCAGCCCGTCGACCTCGTTACCCTCGACGTCCGGCTCTCGGGCGAGGACGGGTTCACGCTCGCCCGCGAGGTTCGCGCCAAGCACAACGTGCCCATTGTCATGATCAGCGGCAAAGGCGACATGATCGACCGGGTGGTGGGCCTGGAGCTCGGAGCCGACGACTACATCTCCAAGCCCTTCCACATGCGCGAGGTGCTGGCGCGAATCCGGGCCGTTCTCCGCCGCTACGCACCAACGGCGACTGAGCCGCCACGTCCCGCGGCGGCGTCCGAGCGCAGCACCCGCTACACGTTCGACGGCTGGACGCTCGATCCGGGGCGGCGCGAGCTCAAGACGCCCGAAGGCGTCTTGTGTGAGCTGACGACCGCCGAGTTCAACCTCCTTGCCGTTCTGGTGGAGCGTCCCGGACGCGTACTCTCACGCGATGAGCTCATGGACCTTTTGAAGGGACACGACTGGACGCCGCTCGACCGCTCCATCGACGGGCTCGTTGCACGGCTGCGCAAGAAGATCGAGCGCGGCGAGTGCCCACAGCTGGTCAAGACTGTGCGCGGCGTGGGTTATGTGTTCGCCGGCGAGGTCCGGCGGCTCTGACCTGCGTGCAGGGCTGCGTGCAGGGCGACGGCGAGGGCGGAGCGTCCATAGGGCTTGTGCAGAATGTCAAATTCGTCCGTGTGCTGCTCTCCACCCTCTCCGTCCGAGGCGTAGCCGGTCGTGAGCAGCACTTCGATTCCAGCCTTGTGGGTGCGCACCCAATGCCCCAGCTCGAAGCCGGACATGCCGCGCCCCAGCACGACATCGCTGAAAACGAGCCCAATGTCCGGCTCCCGTTCCAAAATGTCGATGGCTGCGGCCGCGTCCGCAGCCTCCAGCACGACGTAGCCAAGGCCTTCGATGCGCTGCAGAGTGAGCTCGCGCAGCCCAGGATCGTCCTCGACGACAAGCACGGTCTCGCAGTTTTCCGACAGCGGCACGCTCGGCTCGGTCTCACCCCCCATCGACTCCGCCTGTGTCGCCGCGCGCGGCAGATAGAGGTTGGCCGTCGTGCCTGCGCCCGGCGCGCTCTTGATGGCGACGTGGCCGCCTGATTGGCGGGCGAATCCGTAAATGGTGCTCAGCCCGAGCCCTGTGCCGCGGCGTTCCTTGGTGGTGAAGAACGGCTCGAAGACGCGCTTCAGCGTCTCGGCGTCCATGCCGGTTCCGGTGTCCGTCACCGAGATGCGGACGTAATCGCCCACGCGGAGACCCGCTTCGGTTTCGGGAGCAGCCGCGTCGACCGTCATGTTGCGCGTCTCGATCACGAGCTTGCCGCCTTGCGGCATGGCATCACGCGCGTTGATGGCGAGGTTCAAGACGGCATTCTCAACCTCGCTGGGATCGGCGCGGGTCGGCCAGAGCGCGCCGGCCAGGACGGTGGTGAGCGTGACGCGCTCCCCCAACGACCGCTTCAACAGTTCCGCGAGGCCGAGCACCAGATCGTTGAGGTCGATGACAGCGGGAGCGAGGCGCCGGCGACGCGCAAACGACAAGAGGCGGGAGGTCAACCTTGCTCCCATTTGCGCTGCGTCTGCCGCACGGTGCAACAGGGCGCGCTCGTCCTCGCCGGCGAGATGAGGCTCCAACAGCTCCAGGTTGCCCAAGACGATTGTCAGCAGATTATTGAAATCGTGAGAAATTCCTCCAGTGAGCTGGCCGAAGGCCTCCATGCGCTGCGCCTGTATGAGTGCCGCCTGCGCCTCCTCGCGCCGACGGCTCTCCTCCTCCAGCGCCTTGGTGCGTTCCGCAACGCGCACCTCCAGATCCGCCCGGCTCTGCGCCAGCATTTCCTCGGCCCGCTTGCGCTCGGTCACGTCGCGCAGCACCACCATGTAGATGCGCTCGTCCCCCATGCGCAGCTGGGCGATCGATGCCTCCGCCGGGAACTCGCTGCCATCCTTGCGCAGCGCGTAGATCGCACCGCGCTCGCCCATGCGTCGCGCCGCCACGCCCGAGGCGGCGAAGAGGTGGACATGCTCGGCATGAGCGGCGCGGAACCGCTCAGGAATGAGCATCTCCAGACCGCGCCCCAGCACCTCGTCTTTGGCATAGCCGAACGTGGCGGTGGCGCCGACGTTGAACTGAGTGATGCGCAGCTCGCCGTCCAGCGCGATGATGGCGTCGGCTGCGATCGCCAGGATGGCGGCGATCTGTGATTCAGAGCGCCGCAGCTCCTCCTCGGCCTTCTCGACGCGCAAATTCTGGTCGGCGGCGCGCGCCTCCTCGATCCCTGTACTGACGGCCCTGCTCTTGTTGGTCATGGCGCGAAAACCCTACCTCGCGCCACCGCCTTTGGGGAAGGGCACGCGACCGCACACATTGATACACGATGCAACGAACCCGACACACGGCCTTAACCGGCCGGTGCTTGTTTCGATACTCTCATCGCCACCCAAATTCTAGGAGAAGGCTATGGCCGATATCGAGATTTCGAAGGCGCAGCGCCAGCCGACGGTCCACTCCAGAGGTCTTTTCGAAGAGTTCCGCGACGAGATGAACCGCGTGTTCGAGCGCTTCGAGACCGGCTGGCCGCACTGGTCGTTGACGAGCGCGCGCTGGCCTACCAACGTCATGGTTCCCGACCTCGACGTGCACGAGAATGACAAGTCGATGACCATCGAGGTCGAGCTTCCCGGCGTCGATGAGAAAGACGTTTCCGTGACGGTCAACAACGGCTACCTGACGATCAAGGGCGAGAAGAAGACCGAGCGCGAGGAGAAGAAGGAGAACTACTACCTCGCCGAGCGCAGCTTCGGCTCCTTCGAGCGCTCGTTGCGGTTGCCGGACACGCTCGATGAAAACAAGATCGAGGCCAGCTTCGATAAGGGCGTGTTGAAGATCAGCGCACCCAAGCGCCCCGAGGCCCAGAAGACCGAGCGCAAGATCGAGATCGGAAAAGGCTGAGCCCCCTAAGAGCCAGGCCAAGACCGAAAGAAAGGCGGCACCTGCTGCAGGTGTCCTGCCTTCGCGCAGAAGGCAAGACGACGCGCCGGGCTTCAAATTCGATAAGCACACGTTTACGCTCGGCGCGTATGTCTCCGTGACCAAGGAGGGCGCGGTGTCAACTCGCCCTCCGCATCGCAGCCGTCGTCGAGTGGATTAGAGCTTGCGCGCACGACCATCGATCTCTGCCAAGCCGGCGGTAAGCCCGCAAAAGGCCAAGAAGCGGCCGCAGGCGCCGGCAGCGCTTCCGAAGCATATGATGGCCATGGCGTTCGATCACGCCGGCGCACCGCTTCAGCGTGAGGAGCGCCCCGTGCGTCCGCCCAAACGCGGGCAGGTGCTCATCCATGTCGCAGCCTGCGGCATCTGCCGCACCGACCTGCACGTCCTCGACGGCGACCTCGCCCACCCCAAACCGCACGTTATTCCCGGCCACGAGATCATAGGACGCATTGTCGCCATCGGGCCCGACGTGCACGGATTCAAGATCGGCGACCGGGTCGGCGTACCCTGGCTGGGGTCGACCTGCGGCCGGTGCCCCTACTGTCGCAGCGGACGCGAGAACTTGTGCGACCGTCCGGGCTTCACCGGCTACACCATCGACGGCGGCTATGCCCAGTACGCCACCGCCGATGCGGACTACGTCTTTGCAATCCCGCCGGAGTACACAGACGCGGAGGCCGCACCCTTGATGTGCGCAGGCCTGATCGGCTACCGCGCCTGGAAGCTCGTCCGCTGCGCCCACCGCCTCGGCATCTACGGCTTTGGAGCCGCCGCCCACATCGTGGCCCAGCTCGCCGTGTTTCATGGGCAGGATCTTTTCGCGTTCACGCGCAAGGGCGACAAGTGCGCCCAGAAGCTTGCGCGTGAGCTGGGAGCTGCGTGGGCGGGACCGTCCGAGGAGATGCCGCCCAAGCCGCTCGACGCCGCCATCATCTTTGCACCCGTCGGCCCGCTGGTGCCGCTGGCGCTCAAGGCGCTCGTCAAGGGCGGCACGCTGGCGCTCGGCGGCATCCACATGACCGACATCCCGGCGATGCCCTATGCGCTCCTGTGGGGCGAGCGCGTCGTGCGCTCGGTCGCCAACCTCACGCGCCAGGACGCCATCGATTTCCTCGAGATCGCCCCGCGCATCCCCATCCGGCCGCACGTGACGACCTTCGATCTCGGCGACGCAAATACTGCGATTGCGCGGCTGCGGGCCGGCGACCTCACGGGAGCGGCGGTGCTCGTTCCGCCAGCCTGAGACCCGCGGCGCGCAACGCCGCCTCGGCCCTGTCGATGCTTTGCGACGGTGTGCCCCCCGCATCGATCGAGGTCCAGGTGATATTCCCGAGATCGTAACGAAGCTGCTCCTTTACGACGCGGCGGTCGGCATCGGAGGCGTCCCCACGCCGCTGCTCGACCCGCTCGATGAGCAGCTCGGCAGGCGCCGTCAGCCACAGCCCTATGAAGGCGCAGCCAGAAGCGCGCGCGGCCACCTCGATCGCGGCGCGCTCGTCGGGCTGGGCAAAGACCGCATCGACGATGACCGCCTGCCCCGCTGCCAGCGCTCGCTGCGCTTTGTCCTCCAGGATGCTGTAGACGCGCTCCGCGGTACCGATGCGGTAGTGCTGACGCTCCAGGCGCTGCGTCTCGGGCACGCCGAAAAGGCGCTTGCGCTCCACATCGCTGCGCAAGTGCAGGGCCCCCGGCGCTGCGCCGACAAGCGGCGCGAGCTGTGCAGCGAGCGTCGACTTGCCGGTGCCGGAAAGCCCGCCCACGGCGATAAGGAGCGGCGGCGCGGGCGCCAGATAGGCAGCCGCGAGCGCCGCGTTGCGGCGAATTTCGGCGACCTGCTCGGCCTGCTCCTCGGCGGCGAGCTGCTCGGAGCGCGCCATCGCCACGACGGCTCGTACGGCGGCACGGCAGGCGAGGAACAGCGGCAGGCAGGCGAGCCCCTCGAGCTCGCCGCCGACCGGCTCGAAGGCAACGTAGGCGTTGAGAACGGCGTTCGCCGCCTGCCGGTCGTTGCGCGCGTCGAGGTCCATGAGCAGGAACGCGAGATCGTACAAGACGTCGATGGTGGCAAGCGCCTCGCTGAACTCGAGCGCATCGAAGGGAACCGGCACGTCATCGATGAGCACGATGTTGCCGAGGTGCAGATCGCCATGGCAGCGGCGCACGCAGCCGGCGTTGCCGCGCTCGGTGAGCAAATTCGAGACGCGCTCAAACGTGGAGACGAGACGCTCCGCGACGTCGGCATAGCCGTAGGAAAGCGCGCCTGACAATTGCTGAACGACAGGCGCGAGGATGTGCGCGCCGTCGCAGGCGTCGCGAACAGGGCTGTCCTGATGATAGCGCGCGACCATGTCGGCCAGAGATTTGGCCAGCTCCTCCATGAGCGGGCCTTGCTCCTCCCGGTGACTGAGCACGGCGTCTTGCGGAAAGCGGTGCATGCGCACTGCCCATTCGACTGGCTCCCCCTTGCCGCCGAGCTGCAGACGCCCTTCGGACGTGCGCACAATCGGCACCAGCCCAAGATAAATGTTGGGCGCGTGCGGTCGGTTGAGCTCCATCTCGCGGACGGCGGCAGAATGGCGCGCATAGAGCGTCGAGAAATCGACGAAGCGCAGGTGCACGCGTTTCCTGAGCTTGTAGGCCTCGTCGCCCGCCAGAAATACGCGCGCAATGTGCGTCTCGATGACGTCAACGCGCTCTACCGACCCACCGTACGTGGCAGGCGTACGCATCAACGCCACGACATCGCGCTCTTCGGCTTGGTCGTCTTGCGGAGCAGCGGGGACCATCAGGCAAGCGCTCGCAGCAGCTTCGGGGGTTGCACCATGCTTCCCCAGACATTGCCCGAGCGTCAACAGCGTGTGCTTTTCTCCGAGACGGCAGGACGCGCTCACCCTCCGCGGCGCGAGAACTCCGTCTGTCCCCCTGTGGCAAGGATGCGGGCCTGCGTGACCCAGTTCTCCCGCTCGATGCGCCCCTTGAAGTCGAGAAGCCGGCTTATGCGCTCGATGTCGGCACCCGTCCAGTTGGCGATCTGCTCATAGTAGGCGATGCCGAGCGAATTGAGTTTCTTCTCGATCAGGACGCCGATGCCGCGGATGCGCTTGAGATCATCGACGGCGCCCGCAGGTCGCGCCGCCGCGTCGCGGGCGCCCTCTTCACCGAGCCACGCCTCCGAACGCACGGAGCGCAGGTGCGCCATCTCGTGCGCAGGCCGCGGCTCGACCGCTGCGGCGGTAGGAGCAGGCGATGGCGCCGCCGCAGCGGGCGGCACCGGAGTGGGCGCTGGCGGCGGCGGGGCAACCTCGGCAGCCGCCGGCGCCGGTTGCGGAGGTGCTGCAGGCGCTGGTGCTGGCGCTTCCTCTGCCGCAACAGCCGCTGCGGGATCGGCGCCATCAGGGACAGGTACGCCGTAGTCGACGCGGCGCGAATAGTAGGTCTCGCCTCCGGCTGCGAGGATCTGCGCCTGGCCGGCCCAGTTCTCACGCTCGATGCGGCCCCCAAGGTGCAAACTCTCGCTCAGGCCTTTGACGTCCGCGGACGTCAATGCGGCAAGGTCCTGCAGGCGGCGGATGCCTTGCTCTCTGAGGCGCCGCTCCATGCTGGAATCGATGCCGTCAATGCGGGTCAGGTCGTCGCTCGGGCCCACACCGCCTTCATCGACGCTCATCGGCGCGCCCGATCCCGTCGCAACGGAGACGCGGGGGATTCCGGTAATCTCGGCCTGGGCTGGCGCGGGTTGCGGCTCCGGCGCTGGCGCGGCGGCCGGCTGAGGAGCGGGCTCCTTCACCGGCTCGACCCGAACCGTCGTCGGCGGCACCACCAGCTGGGACGGCTCCGGGGGCGCTGCAGGCGGTGGTACCGGAGCTGCCGTCCTGCTCAATGCCCGCTCGAACCGCTCGCCCTCGGGCGTCGGGCGCGAAGCCACCTCGATCTTCGGCTGGGCGGCATTCGGAGCCGGCGCTTCACCAGCTGGGACCACCGACCCGCTGGGTATCCGGGACGGGGGACCATAGTAGAACCGGCGTTTTAGGCCGCAGGCCAGAACCGCGCCGAAAAAGAATGCTCCCGCGAGCAGCAGGATCGTCTGCCAAAGCAGCTCCGTCATGCGTCAACTCCCCCCAAACACCTTGCGCCCCGCGTAACGCTTCAGTCCTCGACCCTGGCGCAAGCGATCCACGCCACCACAAAGCCGGCGGCGAAAGCCGCAGCTGCGTACCAGCCAAGATTAGCGATCAGGTAGTCCATTGCCGGCTCCTTGTCCTGTCGGCGGAAAAGCGGCCGGCCCAATGGGCTCGGCCCCCGCGATTTCCAGCTCGATGCGACAATTCTTGGCCCTGTTCTGTGCCGTGTCGTTGGCCGCCACGGGACGCGCCTCCCCATAGCCAACGGCCTCCAGACGCCCGGCGTCAATGCCCTTGTCGATCAAATACGTGACGACGGCTTGGGCGCGGTGCAGCGACAGAGCCAAATTCCGCTTCGCCTTTCCGCTCGCATCCGCATATCCCAGCACCTTGAGGCCCACCTTCGGGCAGCCGCCGGCCGCCGTGACGAACTGGTCCAGCACGGTCCGGCTGCGGGCGTCGAGATCGGATCCGCCAAGGGGGAACCGCACCGGCGCATCGGCATTGATCGCGCGCACCGCGGCCCGGCAACCTTCGGCCGATTGGGTGCGGAGCGCCGCGATGGCTGCTGTCTCGAGCGCAGCACTTTGCGGACCGGCTTGTGTCTTTTGCGCATCAGCCGCAGCCTCAGAATCTGTCATGGCCTCGGGCTCCCAGACGCGCACGCTGTCCGGCTGCGGCTCGAAGAGCGCTGCGTCGGGCTTGGCCCGTGGGGTCGTTGCCGGAGGGATGGGGCGCAAGTCGGCAATCTTGGCCTGCGCGGGCTCAAGCAGCGCAATGGTGATCGTGAGCGGCGGGAGCGCGATCTTGTCTTTGTGCGCAGCGGCACGCTGCGGCGAAACACTTTGCGATGGAGCGGCGACCGCCTCTTCGGTGGGCCTGGTCCGATCCACGACCCTGCGCACCCCCCAAACATCGCGGACCAACGCGATCGCCTGAAGCGGATCGCCATGCCGCGGCGGCGTCCCCACGAGAACGCCGTCGCGTCCGGAAAAGACGACCGAAGCCCAATCGTGCCCAGTCCGATGGAGCGCGCTGCCCGCGCGCTGCTCCAGGTCGCGCTCGATGCGGTCGCGCTCCACGTGAACGGCGATCCAGCCCAACATCGCGATCGGAATGAGCCCCCACAACCATCGTATCGGATGGCATCTCATGCGAACCGTGCCCCCACCCCCGGCGCAGTTACGCAGCGCTACCCGTAAACGTGCGCAACCGCTCGCACGCCGACCCGACGGCGGCAGCCCGGGCCATCAAAAATGCATTGACCCCAAGCCACCTACCTGGGCGTCTCGCTGGCGTTTTTCCAAGCCGGCAGGGCCGTTTGCCGGCGCGCTGCGGGGGAACGTTGCCGTCTGTTATTGGCGGACTTTGCGGAGCGGCAGCAACTCGAAGCCGGGCTCTTCCGTGCCGCTCTGTGCCTCGACCATCCTGAGGTCGTGCATGCGCTCGAATATGTAGTCACGTGTCAGCGGCACGGCCTCCTGGTTGCGTGCGCACTGGACCTGGAACACGGCCACGTTCTGGAAGCGGAAGGCAGCCTCGCACCCGGCGAGATAGAACTCCCACATGCGGCAGAAGCGCTCGTCGTAAAGAGCCAGCGCCTCGTCCCGGTTCGCCATGAAGCGGCAGCGCCACTCGGCAAGCGTCTCGGCATAGTGCAGGCGCAAACATTCCACGTCGGTGACGACGAGACCCGCGCGCTCAATCGCCGGGACGATCTCGGACAGAGCCGGGAGCTGCCCGCCGGGGAAGATGTACTTGTCGAGCCAGGGGTTGGGATACCAGGGTCCGTCGAGCAGGCCGATGGTGTGCAGCACCATTACCCCGTTGGGTTTAAGGAGCTGCTGACACTTGCCGAAGTACGCGTCGTAGTAGCGCGGGCCGACATGCTCGAACATGCCCACCGACACGATGCGGTCGAAGTCGCCCTCCACGTCGCGGTAATCCTGCAGGGCAAAGCGCACGGAGTTCTCCACCCCCTGCTCACGCGCGCGGGTGCGCGCGACGCTCAGCTGCTCCGTCGAAAGGGTGATGCCAAGCACGTCCGTCGCGCCGCCCATCTGCTTGATGTAAAGGCCGAGCCCGCCCCAGCCCGAGCCGATGTCGAGGACCCGGCTGTCCGGCTCAACCAGCAGCTTGGCGGTGACCAGCCGCTTCTTGGCGAGTTGGGCCTCCTCGAGGCTTTGGCCCGGATGCTCGAAATAAGCGCAGCTGTACTGGTAGTCTTTGTCGAGGAAGAGCTTATAGAGCCGGTGGTCGAGGTCGTAATGGTGCGCCACGTTGCGGCGCGAGCGCCAGGGCTTGTTGTCGCTGATCGAGCGTCGCTTCAGAAAGCGGATGGAGTCGATCAGACGGATCGCCAGGGGCCTGGGCAGCGAGGAGGTGCCGCTCAGGAGGACGGCGAGAAAATCGTAGATCGTGCCGCGCTCCACGATCAGGCGCTCGTCCATGAACAGCTCGCCGAGCCGCAGCTCGGGATTGAAGACCATGGCCCGCTCGGCAGCGGGGTCGGCAAAGCGCACACGCACCTCTTCGCCGGTGCCGTCGCCGAACACGAACTCCCGGCCACTAGAGGTGATGACCGTGAGCGAGCCGCGGCTGACGATCCGCGTGAGAAGCGCCTTGAGAACCTTTTCCATCGCAACCATACCGGCTATCGGGCCAGCAACTGCACCAAAACCTTTGGCACTAAGCTCAAGTCGTCAGAGCAGTATAGGTTCCATGATGTTAGAATAGGCTAAACATCGGCCAGAATGAAGTGGCGGAGACCGAGCGAATGGATCGTGTCGCAGAGGGTCCCGCGTTAATAGCCGCTTAGCATCAAGCGAGATCCGGCCATCCCCGTTTCTGTCCCCTCTTTTGAATTGAGCAGGTGAGCGGCGGGTTTCGGGCGGCGCAGGTGTCGGTCGTCATGCCCGCACTGACTCGAGATTAGGGCGCACACGGAAACGCGTCCGGGCTGGACTCCGCGCCGTGCAGGCGGGCACCGCTTTCCCGATATCTTATGGGAATTCTTCCCAATTCTGCGTTGGAGTGATGCCCAAAAATCACTTCCATTTTTTCCCTGACGCCCGCGTCCGCGCAAGGCTTGACCGCACCATCGGCCGACCACTGTAGTGCCGAATAGTAGTGTAGCGTTGGTGCAAGAGTAGGCGTTCATGTCGCTGCGTATCGCCTTGGCGTGTCGGACCAGCCGTCGGCCCGTGCGCAGGGCCGCAAGCCGCTGTGGCGTCGTTCTTGCCGGTTGCCTGCTCTTTCCCGCCGCCGTCGGCGCACAATCGCCGACCCAGGAGGCGTCTCCGCCTGCCGGCGGCACTGCCCCGCAAGCTGCAACGCCGGCGCCCGCGGCGCCATCCTCGGCGGAGAGCCTGCCCGAGATCGAGGTCATACAGAAGGCGCCCAAGCCCGCACCAAAGGTCGCCAAGAAGAAGCCTGCAGCGAAGAAGAAAGCTGCCGCGGCTGCATCCCAGCCGCCGCCGAGCGAAGCCGCCGCTCCGACGACGGCGCAGACGCTTGTCAAGATGTCGCCGGTCGGCGGCAGCGAGATCCCGATCGAGAAGGTCCCAGGCGGCGTGAGCACGGTGTCCTCCTCCGACGTCGCGCGCGACGGATCGGGGATCATCGAGAATACGCTGGAAAGCCGAGTGCCCGGCGTCATCGTCACCGACCTGCAAGGCAACGAGTTTCAGACCAACATCCAATATCGCGGCTTCGAATCTTCGCCGCTCAACGGTGTTCCGCAAGGGCTCGCCGTCTACCAGAACGGCGTGCGCATCAACGAGGCCTTCGGCGACATCGTCAACTGGGATTTCCTGCCTTCGATCGCCATCGACGACGTCGCGGTCATGAGCGGCAACCCCGTGTTCGGGCTCAACGCGCTCGGTGGCGCCGTCGTTATCGGCATGAAGGACGGCTTCGGCTTTCAGGGCGCCGAAATCGATGTTCGCGCCGGCTCTTTCGGGCGCGAGCAGATCGCCGCGCAAGGCGGCGCTCGCAGCGGTCCGGTTGCGGCCTACATCGCCGTTGAAGACATCAACGACGATGGCTGGCGCGATTTTTCTCCATCTAAGATCAAGCGTCTTTATGCCGACCTCGGCTTCAAGGGGGATGGATCGGAGTTCCACATCAACTTCACCGGCGCCGATAACTTCGTCGGCGCGGTGACCGCCGCCCCGGTCGAGCTGCTCGATCTCGGCTGGAACCGCACCTATACCTCGCCGCAGACGACGGACAACCAGCTGGCGATGGTGTCTGCCAACGGCACGATCAAGGCGAGCGACACCTTGAGCTTTTCCGGCGTCACCTACTATCGCCACTTCAAGCAGCAGCACATCGACGCCAACGTTTCCGACGCCGAGGATTGCGATCCGCCGATTAACGTTGGTCTGGACAATACGCTTTGCGTCGAAGGCGACAACGCCGAGCAGCTCTCTGGCGTTGGTCCCGGCGTCAACGCCGACGGCAGCATCCCCGCGGGCATTGCCGATCCATTGGCCACGATCGACAACACCTCGCAGGATGCGGAAAGCTTCGGCGCAACGCTGCAAGCCGTCGACAAGGCGAAGGTGCTCGGCCTCCCCAATCATTTCCTGATCGGCGCCAGCTACGACCGCGGTCGCGTCAAATACGCGGCGTCAAGCGAGCTGGGCGAGATCGGGCCATCGTTCGTGGTTTCCGGATTGGGCATCCAGTTGACCGCCCCCGATGACCTGTCGCCGCGCAGCCTCATCACGACAAACGACTACTATGGACTCTATCTCACCGATACCCTCGATCTGACCGACGACCTCGCTCTGACTTTCGGCGGCCGCTACAACGTCGCGCAACTGACGCTCACAGACGAGACCGGCAATGATCCGTTCCTCAATGGAAGCCATACCTACAGCCGCTTCAACCCGATCGTCGGCGGCACCTACAAGGTCATGCCCGGCCTCTCGCTCTATGGCAGCTACTCGGAAGCGAACCGGGCCCCGACGCCGGCCGAGCTCGCCTGCGCCGATCCCGACAATCCTTGCCTGATCGAAAGCTTCCTGACCGGCGATCCGCCCTTGAAGCAGGTCGTGTCGCACACCTGGGAGACGGGCTTGCGCGGGCAGCTCGCCGCGTGGAGTAGCCAGGAGAAAGTGGACTGGAGCCTGGGTCTGTTCCGCACCCTCAACGTCGACGACATCATCTCCGTCGCCGCGCCGACTTCGGGCCGCGGTTATTTCAAGAATGCCGGCGACACCCTGCGCCAGGGCATCGAGGCAAGCGTCAGCTACCGCGCCAAGGACGTCTTCGTTTACGCCAACTACAGCTACACGGACGCAACGTTCCAGGACTCGCTGGTCTTGCCGTCCCCCAATAGTCCTTCGCCCCAGACCTTCAATTGTCCCGGGCAGCCGGCAAACACCCCCGACCCGACGCAGTGCATCCAAGTCGAGCCGGGCGACACCCTGCCGGGCGTGCCGAAGCACAAGTTCAAGGCAGGATTCGATTATTGGTTCACGCCGAAATGGAAATTCGGCGCCGACCTCATGGCCGCAAGCAGCCAATTCTTCTACGGCGACGAGGCCAACCTCAACGCGCCTCTCGCTGGCTACGCTCAGGTCAATCTGCACAGCTCCTACGACCTCACCGAGCATGTGCAGATATACGGCCTCATCAACAATCTGTTCGATGCGCGCTTTGGAACGTTCGGAAACTACTTCGACACGGCGGCGGCCTACGAGGCGTCGCTCAAAACGATCCATTTCACCGATGCGCGCACCATCGTGCCCTCGCAACCTTTCGCCGCCTACGCTGGCCTAAAACTTAGGTTCTGAATGCTGACCGTCTCGAGCGCAGGCATCCCAATCGCGACCGAGCCCCCCACGACCGCCAGCGAGCGCAGCGCCGCCATGATGAGATCCCAGCGCCACACTGCTACCCCGAGGCGCTAAGCACACTGTGATTCTCACAGCGGATTGATTGCACGCTCATTTTGAGCGCACCCGAGGCGTCACGAGTTTTCGTGGACAATAGGGAGCTGGCGCAGACGGGGTCGCCCAAGCCTTTTTGATTTTGCTCGTGATTTTCGAATTTCTCATGGCTCCCCCCAACATTTGCCCCAACGCCAGCTCTTCAATCGTATAGGCTGCGCCCTGAGCGGTCATTAGCGCGCCCCCAGCTTGGGCGACCGATGGCACGCTTCTGCGCATGCTCCATTTTTGGCATATTCGGTCGTCTGGATGTTGATATTGGTCTGCGTTATGGCGCCAGCATTGCAGTAGGGGGTGGGGGCATGAAGGTTGTATCTCACGTCACCGCAGGACGCGCCTCTCCGGGTATGCGCTACAGGGACGTCGACGCGGCCATCGAATTTCTCTGCCGTGCCTTCGGTTTCGAGTTGCGGTCCGCCGAGACCAACGCGAACGGCAATACTTTGTACGCCGAACTCTCTTTCGGCAGCACAATCATCATGATCGCCGCCGCGAGCGGCTTCGATCTGGACCGCTTCATGAAGCAGCCCGGCGACATCGGCGGCGCCGAGACGCAGTGTTGCTACTACGTTGTCGACGATATCGACGCGCACTACGCCAGAGCGCGCAACGCCGGCTGCGAGATTGTCATCGACATGCAGACCCGCCCCAATGGGGCGCAGGCGTTCACCTCCCGCGACCCCGAGGGCCATTTGTGGTGCTTCGGCACCTACGATCCATGGCAGAGCCTGTCGGTCGCACCCGATCAGCCCGACCGTGCTCCCGAGGCCGCGGCGCTCCCTAGCGCCATGGCCGCCCCGGCGTCGCATCGAGCACCCAGATTTCCGGCGCGCCTTGCCGCAGGCTTGACGATGGCGGCGGTCGTGTCTGGCTCGGCAGTGGCCTGGATCTACGGCGAGGCGTGGCAGACCTCCCGCCAAGCGACCGCGGCACCTACGGCTCAAATCGGCCCGGAGCGCGTGATCAGCCTCAAGCTAAGCAAGGAGACGTTCCAAAGCGCGATTAAGGACGCGCGGCGGCGGCTGGCAATCGAGCGGCACACAAGACTGGCGGCAGAGCGTGCATCCAGGGCGGCGCAAGCTGAGGTTGCCCAGGAGAAGAGTCAGCGGATTGCGGCGGAACAAACCGCCAAAGATCTCTCCGAACGGCTGGCGCGCGCGCGGGAAGTCGCGGATAGGGCGCAGAATGCCGCGAGCACGGCACAAGATCAGCTTGCGAAGGAGCGCGGCAAAGCGGATGAGAGCACGCGAACTCGCCCGCGAGTTCGAACAGGCCCAGCGGTCAGCCGCGAACGCGCATGAAGCGCTCGAACGCGCCAAACTGGCGCAGGCCGCTGCCGAGCAAGAGGCGAAGGACACGCGGGCGCGCCTCACGTTCGTCAGCCACAACGCCAAGGAAAGCTCGGAGCAGGCGATTGCGGCAATCCGCAAACAGCTGCTGGACGAGACGGCCGCGCGTGAGGCGGCCGAGCGCGAGGCAAAGGAAGCTCGCGAAGAACTTGAACACGAGCAACGGTTGAAACAGGCCGCATGGCAAACCGTCGAGCAGTTGAAACGGCGGCTGGCGGCCGCCGGAGTTCAAGCCACGACCGGAGAATCACAGCTAACGAGGGTTGTGGCCGGCAGAAAGAAGGCCAGGGCTGCGGCGCAATCGAAGTCAACGGGCACGAGCACCGCCCCGACGCGGCCAACTGATAAGGGCTGGAGCCTCTATGGAGGCCCCGTCTTCTTCAAAGATTCCGGATCGCCTTGAGCCACCGGCAACCTCGAACACATCCAGTATTGCGCAGTACCGACCCGGCGCGGCAACGCTAGCCGGCGCATTACGCATTCCCCACGTATTACGCGCTTGGTGCCGCGCCCGCTTCACACGTAGGTGGCGGAGACGGAGGGATTCGAACCCTCGATACGCCTTTAAAAGCGTATAACGGTTTAGCAAACCGCCGCCTTCAGCCTCTCGGCCACGTCTCCTCCCACGCGAAGCCCCCTAATAAATGGGGGGTACGGGGATTGCAAGCCGCGGGGCTGCCACACCGGGCGGGGCCCTTGACGGGACGCGCTCACAACCGCATCGTGCACAACTGCCCCGTGCTGGGCCAAAAACCGATACGAAAAACGGGTGGCAGCCGGATGCGCGCTCAGATCGGCACCGTTCTTGTGGCACTCGTCGTCTGCGGACTCGCCTCGTCGACGTCCGCGGAGGAATACTGCGTCACCTGCACGGGCCCCGATGCCAAATATCGCTGCATCATCGGGGGCAACGCAAGGGAGCCGGCCTCGCGCGGTCAGCTTCTCTGTATCACCGAGCTGGCCCAAAGCGGCAATCACGAAAGCTGCAGCGTCGGCCGCACCCAGAACGCGCCATGTGACGGACAGCCTCGAACCGTGATGTTCACCAGCGCGGCAGAGGCGGCGCTGCCGCACATGGCCGAGCCCCCGCCGGCACTCGACCAACCCAAGACTGAAGGCCCCCCGCTTGCCGTTGGTGAAGCTCCTCCCGCCGAGGCGCCGTCGGCAGCACCTCCAAAGACGGTGGAGGAGCTTGCCAAGCAGACAGTGGAGTCGTCGGGAAAGGGCCTCAAGAAGGCCGGTGAAGCGGTGACCGACACCGCAAAGTCGACGGGCCAAGCCGTCGGCAATGCCGTCTCCAAGACGTGGAGATGCATGACCTCGTTGTTCAGCGATTGCTAACGCGCGCAAAGCGCGCAGCCCGCGTGAGGTCGCCAGCTTACTGAGTGGCGATCCATTCACGTGCGCGACGCTGGGCTCGTGAGATCTCCGGCTTCGTCATCTCGCGCGCGATCTCGAGCCGGTAGCGCTTGGCATCCTGGTTGCCGCGCAACGCCGCGAGGTTGAACCACTTGTGCGCCTCGACCAGATCGAGGTCGACGTCGCGCCCCACGCAGTAGAGCAGACCAAGCTGAAACAGTGCGTCCGACGTCCCCCCGTGGGCTCCGCCCTCCTGGACGCCGTGCGATATGAGATCTAGCCGTGCCATGACGCATTACTCGTGCACCGCAATTGCGTTGGGGGCCTCTCAACAGTGGTGCTTTCTGCCGCCCCGTTGCTCCCGCTCACGATCGAGCGGCGCCTGGTGATGACGATGTCAGCGAGCCCATGACATATGGTAAACGGCGCCAAGCGGTCCTGCGTCCGGTGCACCGCCAAACATCAACATCGCTACGTGCAATTGCATCAAACTGGCGCAATCGGCCCGCTTCAACGCAGGCGGAAAGCGCATGTTCATTGAGTCTGGTTACCGGCGGCTAACCATACCGGCGGAAAGCGCAGACGCTCTTCAAGGCCGCAGCACGACCGAGCCGGTGGTCTTGCGCGCTTCGAGATCGCGATGCGCCCGGGCGGCGTCGCGCAAGGGGTAGGTGTGGTTCACCACAATCCTGACGGCCCCTTTGGTAACCATGTCGAACAGCTCGGCCGCGTTGGCGAGGAGGTCCTCGCGCCGCGCGACATAGACCATCAGCGTGGGACGCGTGGCAAAGAGCGAGCCCTTGGTCGACAGGATCGCAATGTCGAACGGCGGAACGGGCCCCGAGGCATTGCCGAAGCTGACCCACAGACCCTTCGGCCTCAGGCAATCGAGCGAGGAGGGGAAGGTATCCTTGCCGACCCCGTCGTAGACGACGTCGCAGCCTCGGCCACCCGTGATCTCCTTGACGCGAGCGACATAGTCCTCGGTGCGGTAGTTGATGACGTGCGTGCAGCCGTTTGCTAGCGCGAGCCGCGCCTTCTCCTCGCTGCCGACCGTGCCGATGATCGTCGCACCGATCGCCTTCGCCCACTGGCAGGCGATGAGCCCGACGCCGCCGGCCGCCGCATGGAAAAGAAGCACAGTGTCAGCGGTGCACGGATAGGTTTCGCGCAACAGGTAGCGCACCGTCATCCCTTGCAGCATCATGGCGGCAGCGGTCGTATCGTCGATGGCGTCGGGCAGCTTGACCAGCCGGTCGGCCGCGATCAGGCGTTGATCGGCAAAGCCCCCCAGCACGCCGGCATAGGCGACCCGGTCGCCGACCTTGAGATCGTGCACGCCGGGACCGACAGCCTCAACCACTCCTGCCCCCTCCATCCCGATCACAGCCGGCAAACTCGCCAGCTTGTAGAGGCCGCTGCGGTGATAGGTATCGATGTAGTTCAGTCCGACAGCACTTTGGCGTAGGCACACCTCGCCGGGCCCCGGATCTCCGACAGCGACCTCTTCCCACTGCAGCACCTCGGGTCCGCCACAGGCATGAATTCGGATCGCGTGCGCCATGGTGGTTCCTTTCCTCAAGCCCTTTCCGGGCGCCTTCGGTTTCGCCTTGACGGCGCCTTTCTGGCCTTCTACGGGCTCTAACCGCGCACCGACAAGGGAGCGACATGGTTTTCGACCGATGCCAGAGCGTGCCGCCGCTCCTGCTGATTGCCGTGCTCTTGGGCTGTGGCGGCCCCAATGTCGGCACATCGAGCGCAGGCCTGACCTGCGTCGACGATACCGCCGACTGCGTCGAGCGGCGCCAGCAGACGCTCAGCTATCTCGTCGACGCCAACGATCGCAGCTGGATTAGGGCACATCCGCCCGCCGAGGCCTACGCTTCCGGCGTGCGCCTGTTCGCGCTCCAGCGCAAGAAGAAGGAGCTCACCTGCGAGGAGCTGGCATATGGGCGCAACGAGGCCGACAAGGCGCCGGGCATCCTGCGTGGGCCCGAGGGCGCCAACCTGACACCGGCGCAGGTGTCGCGCGGCGTCATTCTCGCCAGCGAGGTTTCGCGCGAGCTTGCAGCGGAGATGAAGCGGCGGTGCAAGAACAAAAACACCTGACCCGGCGCCGTCACCGGCTACCCAATTACGTTGGCCTCCAAGGAACGGCGAGACCGAGCCGGCGTTTCTCCCGTTGCGCCGACCGGCCGAGCCCCCACATGTCGGCGCGGCGACCGAACCTGTCGCTTGCCAGAATGGGCCTCCGATAGCCATGCTTCAGGACTACATCGATGCCGTGGTCACGTTCGTGCGCACCAACGAGGCGTGGGCAGCGCCGATCGCGTTCCTCGTCGCCTTCGCGGAGTCCTTCTGCTTCCTGTCGCTGGTGTGGCCGGGCACGGCGATCCTGGTCGGGATCTCGGCACTCCTTGCCGCAAGCGGCGTCGGGACAGAAGTGCTCGCGCCCATTATCCTGGCGGCCAGCCTCGGCGGCGCGCTCGGCTACGCCGTCTCCTACTGGATCGGCCTCTACTTCAAGGACAGCATTCACAAGATCTGGCCGTTCAGCCGCCGCCCCGATCTCATTCCTTCGGGGCAGCACTTCTTCGAGAAGCACGGCGCCTTCGGCGTGTTCTTGGGCCACTTCTTCGGTCCCGTACGGGCGGTGATCCCGGTGGTTGCCGGCATGTTCAACATGCCTCAGCTCCCCTTTCAGATCGCCAACGTCTTGAGCGCATTCACGTGGGCGCTCGGCGTCATCGCGCCGGCCTTTCTGTTGGTGGCGTTCAACGCGCTCGTTTTCAATTTCATGAGCGAGCACGAACTGCTGCTGGCCGCGCTTCTATTCGCGCTCGCCTTCGCCAACGCCGTTCCCTCAACCTTGGTGTTCTGGCCGGCACTGGTCCTCTTCCTCATCGTCGGCGTGCTCGATCTCGTTGCCGGAAATGCCTTCTCGATCGCGTGGCTAGCAGGCGCGGCCGGCGCGTTCCTCGGCGATCTTCTCTTTTTCTATTTCGGCAAGAGCCACCGCGAGCGGCTGGTCGATGCCTGGTTCATCAACGGCGATACCACCCAGATGGGACGCGCCACGGCCTCGGTCATAGCCTCTGGCCCCTCGAGCGTGATTACAAGCAAGGCGCGAGGCATCGCGCGTGCCTTTGTGCCCATGGCGGCCGGCACGCAGTCGATGTCTTATGTCCAGTTCGTGCCCGCGAGCGTCGTCGCCGCCGTCTTATGGGCCGGCGTGCTGCTGGCGCTGCGCTTCGTGCTTGTTCTCTTCGGGTGGTGATGAGCGCCGCGCGGATGCGGCCTAAGGCTTCACCAAAACCGCGCGCTGCGCGTAGTCGCGAAACATGCGCTCGAATGTAAGGCGCGCGCCGGTCTCTGCGGCCAGCGTCTCCAGCTCGGCCTCCAGCTCGGCGCGCGGCTCCACCGAGAAATTGGCGAGCCACGCGCGCAGACCCGCCCTGAACCAGCGCGGCAAGTCTGCCTGGTCGCCGAAGTCGACGACGTGCAGCCGCCCGCCGGCCGCCACAGCCGCATAAGCTTGGCGCAGTGCCGCGCGCCAGGGCGGGATCATGGACAGCGAATAGGAGATGAACACGCGGTCGAAGGCCGGCACGCCACACAGCCGTGCGCCCGAGAAGTCGGTGGCGTCACCCGTCGCAACGAGCACACGATGCGCAAGCTTATGGCGGACGATGTTCGCTCGCGCGGTGTCGAGCATCGCACTCGAGATGTCGAAGCCGTAGAAGGTCGCGTCGGGATAGTGGCGCGCGGCCTTGATCAGGTTGCGTCCGGTCCCGCACGCGATCTCGAGCACGGTCCCCCCCGGCGGAGGGCCGAGCTCCTCGATCAGGCGATCGCGTCCCAACAGATAGTACTTGCGCGAGGCATCATAGATGTACCGCTGGTAGCGGTAGATGGCATCCATATGCGCCGCGGCGGAGACGCCGGTGTGAGCCAAGGCGCTTATCCTCTCAAGCGTTCAGCACGTAGCGGTGGAAGCCGCCATAGATCGAGGAGCGATCCTTGGCCGTCCACGCCCGGCAGGCCTCACGGTCGTAGCTGAACCGCGCCAGAATCGCGTCGGCCACACGCCCGGGCAGGATGGTCTCCTCGCCCGCGGTGCGGAAGATCACACGCGCGCCGGGCCGTGCGGTGCGCACGATCTCGGTCCACAGTGCGTTGAGCTGCTGATCCGTCATCCAATCCTGTGCGTCGAGCAGCACGTAGGCGTCGAGCGAGGCCGCCGGCAGCGAGCCCAATTGCTCGGTCAGCGAGGCGTGCACAACGGCGACGTCGCCGGCGCGCGCGCGCAAGGTCTCAAAGTTCTCGCGCTGCAGGTAGGGCGGCAGCGGGCCGCTATCCCCGCTCGCGTAGCGCCGCCCAAAGGCCTGCCAAGCAAAGTAGTTGTCTGAGAGATCAAAGTCGCAGGCGAGCCGCTCGAGCCGCGCATGCAGCACGTCCGCCATGCTGGCCTCGCCGCCCTTGAGGGCTGCAAACTGCGACGGCGGAATGCCAAGACCGAAAAGGGCCGACGGCCGATTGAGCAACCAGCGGATGTGCCGCTTCCGGAACAGCGGTGCGAGCTCGCGCTCGAAGATCCGGCGTTGCTCATTGCGGCACTTGGCGGAGAGAAGCCGGCGCGGATTGGCGCCGTGCATGCGCGCGAGCAAATGACCGGCGCCGATGAAGCCGCCGAGAAGGCCGTGGCGGTAGACGTTGGAGCCGAAGTAGCCGATGCGGCGCCGCCCCAGGCGATCGCGCGACTCCCAGTACTTGCGCGTCGCGGCGTCGAGGTGCGGGCCCAGGTAGGTGAAATAGGCGTCGATGTTGGGGCGTCCGTCGGCTTCGGCAAAGAAGCGGCAGAAGGCGGGGTAGTCCGGCAGGTGCGAGAGCGCGGCGACCTTCAGCTTGTTGAGCGCCACGTGCGCGGGATTGAGGTCGACGGCCGTAATACGGACCGGAGCCGTTGCGAGGTAGCTCAGCACGTTGCAGCCGCCGGATGCGATGGCGATGAGACGCTCGCCGTCACCGAGGCGCAGCGCCTCAAGGTCGACGACGGGGTCTTCCCAGATCTGGGGGTAGACGAGCCCGCTGAAGGCGAGCGTGAACAGCCGCTCCTGAATGCCCTGCCGAGTGACCGGCTTGTGGCGGTGCACCGCCTGGCGCAGGCGTTTGTTGCGCGCGCGGCGGAGAGAGCCCTCCTCCGCGACGATGCCGTCCTGGGTTGCGGGCATTCCTCCCCCGTTCTCAGTTGTTGAGCTTGAGCCCCCGGCGGGTCCAACGGGCTCGGCTAATCAACTCTTGTTACGGATTTATGTCACAGGTTCTGGTGTGCCCGTATACGCTTGCCTTGCGGGCGCGGATCACCTAGAGGAGCGCGATCGGGCGACGAGCGCCCCATCCCGCGGCTTTCAAAGCCCAATCTATGGTAAATGGCATGAGCAGACGCAGCCTCCGCAACATCGAGACCCAGAAGAAGAAGCGCCGCCGGGCCATTCCGCGGGCGAAAGTGACGCGCATCCAGGGCAATACCGCCGGCGTGCGCAAGCGCCTCAAGAAGCAGGCCGGCATCGCCCGCGCCACCAAGGCCGCCAAGGGCTGATCTCAAGCCTGCGCGCCAGCTCTCTCCCGCCTCGGATCCATTGAGGCTTCCGGGTCATTGCCAAGCTACCTTGCGTTGAGCAGGCGGTGGCAGCTTGGAGAGAGCCCTTTGGTCAACGTCTACCTATTGATCGAGCTTTTGCGCGCAGCCAATGCCGGCGAGGCCGTCGACGCGCTCAAAGAACTCCACATCGCCAGCTGCAAACTCGCCAACGTGGTAGCGCTCTCGGACGACAAGCTGGTCGCCCAGCTCGATTGCGCGAGCTACGCCGACGCAACCACCGCTATTCTCGCGAAGATCGCGCCGGTCGTTCATCGGCATTGACGCAGGTACTGAATGCAATGATGCCGCCGGGTGACCCGGCGGCATCGTCATCTCGAATCTTAAACGACGGGGGTTAGGCCATCTCGACCTGGGCGGCCTGCTTGCCGCGGCCCTTGCGATCGTCCTCGAGCACGAAGGTGATCTTGTCACCCTCGTTGAGACCATGAATTCCTGCCCGCTCCAGTGCGCTCGCGTGAATGAACACGTCCTTGGAGCCATCCTCCGGCTGCACGAAGCCAAAGCCTTTGGAGAAGTTGAAGAATTTCACAGTGCCAGTGATACGTTCCATAGAGTCTATTTCCAAACGGCGCGATCTTGAAGCCAATCACCGGAGGGCACGCCACCATCCGGGTTCTCAAGTCATTTTGGGTAGGGGCAAACGGCCGGTGGCGCGCTGTCTAATCCAAAAATTGAGGGCGCGGTCCACCTCGGATCGCACCGGCGCAGCGTATATGGCCCGCCTCGGAGGCAAAAGCAAGGCACCCGCCAGAGCAACACGCTTCAAGGGCGATAGCTGAACAGGCGAAAGAGATCGTCGGGCGACCGGTAGAGCTCGGCGATCCTGGTAAATCCGGCCTCGCCCCCGAGCGCGACCCATTGTGCGACCGTCTCGGGAAGGTCGCAGCCGCGCACATGCGTCATCGCATCCTTGAACTCATCCGCGCTCAAGGCAGTCCAGTCCTTGCGCCCGATCGCCTCGAAGCGGTCGAGATAGGCCGGGCGCTCTTCACCGGCATCGCGCGTGGGCTCGTAGATCAAGAACGCACCGTCCGCTTGCATGCTCTCGCGGATCTCGCGCATCAGCGTGCGCTTGTCGGGCGTTTCGAGATGATGCAGTGACAGGCTGATCCAGACAATGTCGGCCGGCTGCGGGCGATCGCGCATGGCTTGGGTAAAGTCTGCCTGCTCGAGATCAACCGCACACGACAGCGCCTCGAGATTGCTCCTTGCGAGCGCGAGCGCAGGCGCGGCGAGATCGATGCCGCAGTAGCGCACGATCTGCGTGCCCTTAAGCGCCGTGACAATGCCGCTCGCATCACCGCAGGCGAGGTCGACGAAATCGAAAGGGCGCGCGATGTCGGCCCTCAGGAAGCGATGCAGCTCGACATAGGCCTCGGCGTTCGAGAGATAGTCGAATTTCAAGAACTTACGATAAAGCTCCCACTGGTGGCGGAAGAGCTCCACCGCCTTGTCATCGCGCACCGCCGTCGACGCTTCTTGATGTGGGACATTGACCATGAGCGTCTCTTCAGCGCCTTCTCAGGGATTAAAGATCAGCACCACGTAGGTGAGGAACAAGAGCAGGTGCACGGCACCGTAGAGAACGTTGGTGCGCGCCCCGCTGAAGGTGAGCATGCTCACCAGAAGCGTTAACATCAAGAGAACGGTGTTGTCGTCGGTCAATCCGAGCCTGACCTCCTGACCGGTCGCAATCCCGATCAGAAGCACGAACGGCACGGTGAGTGCCACCGTCGAAAGCGCGGACCCCAAGCACAGATTGATCGATCTCTGCAGCTTGTTGGCAACGGCGGCATCGAGCGCGCTGATGCTTTCCGGCGCCAGGATCAGCGCGGCGATGAGCATGCCGCCCAACCCCGAAGGAACACCGAGCGTGTGAATGCCCTGCTCCAGCATGACGGCGAGGTACTCCGCCAGCCCGACGACGGGCACCAAGGTGAGAAAGAGCATGAGGCCGTGAAACGCAATGCTGCGTCTGCGGGCCGACGCATCCCCGGCCGCCTCGTCAGACGCGTGTTCCTCCTCGTCCCCCGGCGCCACGAAGAAGC
Organism: uncultured Alphaproteobacteria bacterium; assembly: GCA_963782555.1. GTDB lineage: Bacteria > Pseudomonadota > Alphaproteobacteria > Rhizobiales > Hyphomicrobiaceae > Hyphomicrobium_A. The sequence continues at coordinate 202,179 of CAWAKB010000004.1, forward strand.
CGCGGTGGCGCATCGTCTGTAGCCCCAGGAAGATCGCGTAAAGCAGGATCGTCGCAATGGAGAAGAACATTGCCTGCCAGAAGTTCATCGTTCCGATCTCGGTCGAGACGGTACGGTTCGGCAGCACGAGGGCAACGGCAGAAAGGGGGATGAGCACCGCGAGATAGGCGCGCGCGCCTTCCAAGTTGTACTCCTGCTGCACGTGGCGGATTCCGCCGGCAAGCAAGGCCAGCCCGACCATGCCGTTCATCATCAACATGATGACGGCGAACATCGTGTCGCGCGCGAGCGTCGGGTCGGCAACGCCCTGCACCATGACGGCAACGATGAGCGCCACCTCGATCACGATGACGGAGATGGTGAGGATGAGTGTGCCGAGCGGCTCGCCCAGAAGCTCGGCCAAGTGATCGGCATGACGGACAACGCCAAAGATGCAAACGCCGATCGCCCCCAAGAGCCACACGAACTGCAGACCGCGCAGGAGCAAATGCTGGGGCTCGGCGAACCAAGCGTCCCCGTAACGAATGAACACCAGGAGCGTCAGAACGCCGAAAACGAGCGGCAGCTCGCTCCGCAATTTCTGCTGCCAGCCGGACGCAGCAACGCTCTTCTGCATGCTTCATCCTCCGTTCCCGCGCGGCCGCCGGTGCACGCCGTAACGGCCGCTCAATGCGGCTGCCTTTCGCTTGGCACCGAATCGCTCAAGTCCCGACTATCCGCGCCATCGTTTCTTAAGGGCGAAACCCTACGACTTTGATGCTTCCCAGTGGAAAGGTGCGGCCATGAAACGATTGAGCGCTTTCCTCATGCTCCTCCCTCTCCTTGCCGTGCAAGCGGCCGCGGCGCCGCACGGGGCCCCAGCGCGTCAACAGCAGCAGGAACAGCAGCAACAGGAGGAGTTCCCGCCGCCGACGCTGCTCGACGACCCTTACGTCCCGCCAGCAGGGGACCCGGATGTCTTTGCTCCCCAGCAAGATGATCAGGGCGAGGCGCCCTCCCCGCTCAACCCGGCAGGCGACTAAGGGTCTCAGGCCACCTGCCGGTCAGCTCGCACGCGCGCCGTGCGTATCGCTTGCCGGTGGCCGCTTCTCGCGCGCGAGCATCTGCATGGCCTCGCGCAGCGGGCGAGGCTCCCCGATGAGGAACCCCTGCACCTCCGTGCAGCCTTCGGCGCGAACGCGCTCGAGCTGCTCTTTCGTCTCGACGCCTTCGGCGTTCGTTGCGATTCCAAGGCTCGTTCCCAGCGCGACGATGGAACGCACGATGGCCAGAGAGGTGTTGGGGCGCTGTTCCAGCCCCTGGATGAAGCTCTGATCGATCTTGATCTTGTCGAAGCGGAAGCGCTGAAGATAGTTCATCGACGAATAGCCGGTGCCAAAATCGTCCAGCGCGATCCTCACGCCGATATCGTGCAGCCTGTTGAGTGTCTCCTCCACCGCGTCGCTGTCCTGCATGAGCATCGATTCGGTCACCTCGAGCTCGAGCCCCTGAGGCAACAGGTTGGAGGCCCCGAGCGCGCTGATGACAGCCTGGCGCACGTTGCCGAAGTGGAATTGGGCCGCGGACAGGTTGACCGCCACTTTCATCCCCTTCGGCCAGTGGGCGGCATCCGAGCACGCCTGGCGGAGCGTCCACTCGCCGATCGGCACGATGAGGCCCGTCTCCTCCGCCAGCGGGATGAAGTCGGTGGGCGAGACGAGACCACGCGTGGGATGGTTCCAGCGCAACAACGCCTCGAACGCCGAGATCTCGTCCCGCTGCAGATTGAGCTGGGGCTGGTAGTAGAGCTCGAACTCGCCATTGTGCAGGGCTGCCCGCAGGTCGCGCTCAAGCGTGTGGCGGGCCTGCATCTGCTGATCCATCGCGCGCTCGAAGAAGCGCGAGTTTCCCGGTCCATCGGACTTTGCACGCGTGAGCGCCAGGTCGGCGTTCTTGAGCAGCTGGTCGGGGTCATTGCCGTCGCCAGGTCCGATGGCGATGCCGATGTAGGCTCCGACCACAATCTGATGGTCGTCGATGTCGAAGGAGGTGCTGAGAATACTTTGCACCTTCTTAGCGATAGCGGCGCCGGCCGTGGCCGGCTTCTCGGCCATCTGCAAAACCACAAACTCGTCGCCGCCGATGCAGGCGATCATTTCCACGCTCTTGAGCCGTCGCCAAAGACGCTGGGCAACGCTTTGCAGCAGCGTGTCGCCGACGGATGGCCCCAGCGTGTCGTTGACCTCCTTGAACCGGGCAAGGTCGATCAGGACCACGACGAGCAAGCTGTTGTCCGCGCCGGCTTGCTTGAGGCACGACGCCATCCGCTCGCGCAAGAGCACGCGATTGGGCAGGTCCGTAAGCGCATCGTGGCGTGACATATGCGTGAGTTGCGCCTCGATACGCCGCAGCTGCGTGATGTCCTCGTGCGTGGCTACCCATCCGCCATGCACCATCGGCTCGTGCATGATGGCGATGATGCGGCCATCAGTGAGCTCCTGGATCTTGGTGTTGGCCTGGGGCTCGCGGGCGGCGGCCAGGCGCTCCTCCAGGTACTCTTGGGAATTGCCGCCGACAAAGAGACCATTGGCGATGCGGCTCTCGATAATCTTGCGGAACGGCGTGCCGGGAGCCGCGAGATCCTTCGACAGGCCGTACATCTCGATGTAGCGGTCGTTGCAGACCACGAGCCGCTGATCCTCATCGAACATGCACAGTCCTTGCGACATGTTCCCCAGCGCAGCGTTGAAGCGCCGGTTCTGCTCGACGAGATCCGCTTTGCGCCGGTCGAGCTCCACCAGCGCGGTTTCCGCCCGTTCTCGTGCCAGAGTCGCCTCCTCCAAGTGGCGCTCGGCGGCCTCCAGGGCTTCGGCATAGTCCACAGTGTGGGCGGCACGGCTGAGAAGCTTGCGGGCGCTATAGGTCGCGATGGTGAGAAAGAGCACCAGCGAAGCCAGCGCCACGATCTTCTCGATCTCGGCACCCAGCAGAATATGGAACGAGCTGAGATAGACGCGATAATCGTGCGTGATCGCCGACGCACCGTCCTTGATCACGGCCCCACAAACAAAAAGGCTCCAACCAATCACGGCCGCCACACCCGCAATCAAGATCGGGCGGGGATGAAACCGAAGCGCGCGCAGAGCGATGAGCACGAGCAGAAGGACGAATGACGGCGACTTCAGACTGCCCCCTGCGGGGTGATCGTAGGCGAATTGGTAGCTCCAGATCAGCGATAGAAAAATCGCCACGTCGATGACGTTGAGAACATCGAGCGTGCGTTCGGGGAGATCGCGCGACTTGGCGAGCATGAAGCGCAGCGCCGAGCTGAGCATGAGCAGCGCCAGCGCCACCACCACCCACGAGTGCACACCGGCGAGCCCTGCCTTGGAGCGAGCCACGACGTGCAACAGCAGGATGAAGCAGGAGATGCCCCCTTGGGCGAGCGCAATCGCTCGCTCACCCTTCAGGTCATGATCGCGCAGCGTCTCCGCGAGACGGCGAGACGCAGGTCGATCGCCAGCCCGATCAATGGCGTTCGGGCGCGCGGGCGTGCTCGAAGGCGTGCGCATGACTGGCAACGGTCGCTCCTCGGGCCTCTTATGCCGTGCCCGTTTGCGGTAAAATCGAGTCGAGCGCCTTGAGGAGCCCGGTCTCGAAGCACGGCTCGATACCGCGCAGCGCGCCGCACGCTGCCATGTCGCCGGTTACTTATCCCTTTTTGCTATCGTCTTGATCTCCCTCCATTAACCTCGACTGCGGCGGAAATCGCAACCACGGGTTGCGCCATCCCCGGGCGATCGCCCCTGTGGTCCTTCTACTGACGAATGCCCTCTACGTTGAGCGTCAATTCGACCACCTGAGAGGCCGGCCCCAGGTCGAAATCTATGCCGAAGTCCTTGAGCGGAAACTGCGTCGTCCCGGTGAATCCCTGGCGGTAGCCGCCCCAGGGGTCCGCGCCACCCCCGATCGGCTCCGCCGCGATCTCGATCTGCTTGGTGACGCCATGCAGCGTCAGGTTGCCGACGATCGTTGCCTTATCGCCGTTCATTTTGACGGCGGTGCTCTCGAAGACGGCCCTGGGATAGGTGGCGGTATCGAGAAACTCCTTGCTACGAAGATGCTTGTCGCGCTCGGCGTGATTGGAGTCGACGCTGTCGGTATTGATCTCCACCTTGACCTTCGAGGCCTCAGGTTTGGCCTCGTCATACGAGAAGGTGCCCGAGAAGTCGTTGAAGCGACCGGTGAGCCAGCTATAGCCCAAGTGCTTGATGCGGAAGTTGATCGAGGCATGCGCTTTGGCGGTGTCGATGACGTAGTCGGCCGCTAGGGCCGGGCTGGCGGCGGCGAGCGCGGCAACGGCAAAGACAAGTGAAAACCGGGCAAACTTCATCTGATGGGCTCCATTTGCAACTTCACGGTGAGGAGGGCGGGCCCGACCACATGCGCGTCAGGATGCGGCCGCGGTCGACGAAATGGTGCTTCAAGGAAGCGGCGGCGTGGAGGACCACGACAGCGATCGTGAGATAGGCGAGGATCTCGTGGACCTCGCCGGCAGTGTCCTCCATCCCCTTCTTCTGCACGATGGAGGGCACGCTGAACCAATTGAACACCTCTATCGGCCGGCCGTCGGCGGTGGAGATGAGATATCCGCTCACCATCAGCGCCAGCAGCAGCGGGTAGAACCCCCAGTGGACGACGCGTGACGCCGTGCGCTCCCATGGCGACAACTCAGCGTCGTCGGGTCTTGGATTGGCGAGCCGCCAGCCGAACCGCAGCACGAGCCAGATCAAGAGAAGGATGCCCACGCTGCGATGGATGTCGGGTGCAGCCCGGTAATAGGGGCTGTAGTAGTTGAGCGTGACCATCCACAGCCCGAGCACGAACATCCCGACGATCGCTATCGCCATGATCCAGTGCGTGAAGCGCGTCACCAGCCCGTATCCGGTGGCGGTGTCCCTGATCAGCATGACGCGGATGGAAACCTCTTGATAATGAAGGCAGACTTTTGTCTGATGTAGATAGCGCGTTTCCGCCGTCAACCCGTCGCCCCCGATTGACCGGCAGACCGTATCGGCACGGCAACGGCCGGAAAGCATGTGCCCATCGAGGCAAGGCCCAGAGCTGTTCCCTAGGGAACAACCCGAATGGCTTTCCTAGCTCAGACTGTCAGCGCTTATCGCGTCTTCTTGCGGACGTGATAGTCTGTACTCATTGCCGAGCGGGGCCGCTGTCGAGGCTTGAGGAAAACCCGCAATCTCGCGAGCGCGAGTAAAATTGCTTGCAGAGGTTTGTATGGCCATGCGGTTGTGGAGTTTGGCAGTCTGCCTCCCCGCGCTCCTGCTCGGAGGCGGGCAGGCGCTCGCCGCCCCCGGCGATACGATCGGCTCGGCTGTTACCGTCGTCAACCTCGTGACGGCGAAGCTCGAGCAGGACCAGCGCGAGCTTGCCAAGGGCGACAACGTCCGCCAGCAGGAGCTGATCGAGGTGGCGCCAGACGGCCGCAGCGAGCTGGTGCTGCGCGACAAGACCAAGCTGGCACTCGGGCCCGGCTCCCGTCTGCTATTGGACAAGTTCATCTACGACCCAGACATCAGCGGCGGCGCCATCGTGCTCGACCTGGTGCGCGGTGCATTCCGCTTCATGACCGGCATCGCGGCCAAGCCGGCCTACGTGATCCGCACACCGACCGCCTCGATCACCGTGCGCGGCACCATCTTCGACGTCTACGTGCAGGCGAGCGGCATGACCTGGCTCTTGCTCATCGAAGGTGCGATCGAGGTCTGCACCGAGGACGGGAAATGCCAGCTGGACGACGAGCCCGGCAAGCTCATCCGCGTGACCTCGGACAAAGTGGGCAAGCCGGTGAAATGGGCAAGCCTGTCCGACAAGGAAGGCGTGCCGTTCGACCGGGCGTTCCCGTTCGTCGTCAACTCGCCTGGCATCGACCCCGATCCGCATTTCACCCGCGACCAGATCGTGCTCGGCACCTTCCCTGCTCGTCCGCACACGCCGGACGACGAGGACGCCGAGCCGAACGACAACGACGGCGGCAAGAAGGCCGAGGACAATAAGCACCATAGAAAGGCCAAGTCGCACAAGACGAGGTCGCGAGAAGCCCGACGCAAGCGCCGCCGGAAATCCAACGCGGCCAGCGACGCCATCAATGGTCTCAACATCGGCATCGGCATCGGCATCGGTATCGGCGGCTTCGGGCACCACGGACACCCCGGCGGCGGCAATTACAATCGCAGGTGATCCTTAGGCGCTGCGTTCGATGCGCCGCGCATACGTCTCAAACAGCGGCGCAAGTGAGTCCCAGACGAGCGACCGGCAGGCTTCAAGCTTGGCGCGCGCGCCTTCGAGATCGCCGGAACGCAGCGCCGCCAAGAGCGGCCCATGTGCCTCCTTAAGCGCACGGAAGGGCTTCGACGCCGCAACCGTCTCATCCCCTAAAAGGGCGAACATGCGCTCGATGCGCTCCTTGCCGCGTATCATCGCCGCGTCGATCTCGAGAAACGCCAGGCCGGGCGCGGCGGCTGCCGTATGCTCCCCGACGATGATGGAAACGCCGTAGCTCTTCGTCGCCTCCTCCAGGCGCGAGGCGATATTCACGACGTCGCCCAGGATCGAATAGTCGAAGCGCTGCGGCGAGCCGACGTTGCCGACGCAGCAGGCCCCGGTGTTGAGCCCGATGCCTATGCGCACCGGCACGGCCGCCTCCCCGCGGCTCGCCGCCTCCGCTGCCCATAGGGAATTGAGCTTGTCGAGCTCGACCAGCATTCTCAGCGCGGCGATGCAGGCGTTGCGGGCATGGTTTGCATCGAGCACCGGCGCATTCCAGAACGCCATCACCGCATCGCCCATGAACTTGTCGATGGTGCCGCGCTCGGCGAGGATGACGTCGGAGAGCGGCGTGAACAGCCGGTTGAGGAAGCGGATCAGCTCCTCGGCGTTGAGCCCCTCGGAGATCTTGGTGAAGCCGCGCACGTCGGCAAACAGCACCGACACCTCGCGCGTCTCCCCGCCGAGCTTCAGCTTCTCGTGGTGGCGGGCGAGCTCCTCGACCAGCGGCTCGGCCACATAGTGACCGAAGGCCGACCGCACCCGGTTGCGATCGCTTTCGGTCTCGATGTAGCTGTTGAGCGACGTGGCGAGATAGAGAAGCAGGATCGCCAACGACGGATAGACCGGGTCGAACAGCAGACCCGCATTGACGTAGGCGAGCCAGGACGCCGCGAAGACGGTAGCGATGGCCAGCGCACCGATGGCCGCTGCTGCCACGGCGCCGATCCGATAGATCATCCAGGCTATGAGGGCGCCGAACGCGACGAGGAACAGCAATTCCGCACCGGTTGCGTAAGCCGGCCGGCTCAGATGGTCGCCCGAAAGCATCTGCTCGAGCGCTTGCGCGTGGATCTCGACGCCCGGCACCGCCGCATCGAGCGGCGTCGCCCTGAGGTCGAGCAGCCCCACCGCGCTGGTGCCGATGAGGATGTGGCGCCCGGCAATCGCGCGCGGGTCAAAGGTGCCATCGAGGATGGAGTGCGCGGAGATGTAGCGGCGCGCGTCCGACCGCGACAGGCGCAGCCATAGCTCTCCCTCGGCGTCGGTGGGCAGCACGTTGGTGCCGACCCGCACGCTCTCCACTCCCGTCTGCTGTCCGAACGCCAGGACGCCGCTGCCGCCGGAGGAGCGCACGAATACCGTCGTCGCCCGCAAGGCGACGCGCAGGGTCTCCAGCGGCAGCGAGGGGTAAAGCTTGCCGGCAACGCTCACCAGCAACGGCACCCGCCGGATCACCTGATCGCTGTGCGGGATCCAGTTGACGGCACCGAGTCCCGAGGCGTGCTGGTTCAGCTCGGGCAGATCGCTGACGGCGCCGGAGAAATGCGGGACGAAATCTTGCGGATCGTCGCCGGCGAACGCAAAGCTGGCAAGCGGCGCCGGCGGCTTTCCAGTGCCGCTGCTGCCGGCAAATCCCAGAATGACGGGTGCCGCCGCGAGGGCCTGCGCCAGCCGGGCATCGTTGGAGGGAAGCGTCGCCGCCGCGCCGATCATCGGCGCAAGCTCGGGAACGTCGGCGAACAGCTTGGCGAATGCCTCAGGAGACAGCCGGTCGCGCTCCGCAAGGATCAAATCGAGCGTAATCGTGCGCGCACCCGCCTGCTTCAAACGGTCGATGATGCGGGCAAGCTCAGTTCGGGGCCAGGGCCACTGGCCGACGCGCTTCAGCGAGGCCTCGTCGATGTCGACGATGCGCACGGGAAGGTCGACCGGCACTGGGCGTGGCGCCAGCGCGAGATAGCTGTCGAAAACCGAGAGCCGCAGCCGCGCCACCGGCTCCGGGTCGGCGACGCGCAAAGCCACCGCCAGAAACAGCAAAGCCGCGGCGAGAATGAAATGGAGGGACGGGGCGCGCAGGTTCATGCGTCCTCGATGAGCGGCGTCGGGCCGGTCCCGGCTTCGGCCCCATCATAGCGTCGCGGGCTTAACGGTTTCCAGGCGCGTTACGCCTTCTCGAGCCAGCCCGAGCAGTCGCACGCCAACTCCTCCCATCCCGGCTCGAGCGGAAGAAAATGGCCGTGGCCCGGCGCCACGTGGAAGAGTGCGCGGTCGCCGTAAAGCTCGGCGATGCGCCCGGCTGTCACCGGCGAGATCACTTTGTCCGCAGCGCCCGAGATGATGAGAACCGGGCACGTGACTTTGCTCGCGTCGACCTCGGTGGTGCGCTGCTTGTCGAACATCCAGAAGAAGAGCTCGAATAGGGCTCGGCCAGATTCTGGACCCAGGCGGTCGAAGACCTGGCGCTGCGCGGCAGGATCGAGGTTCGCCAGCGAGTCGTTGGCGGCGACTGCGAGCACGGGATTGAGCGCCCTGGTCCAAAACGCACCCGCCGCCATCAAGCCGGTGGCGACCGCGCGCTCCTCGTCGGAAACGGGAAGGATGCCCCAGGGCGCGCCGCTCGCCAGCAGCACGAGCGCGCGGGCAAGACCCTTGGCCGCCAGCTGCTGCGCGATGATTCCGCCCATGGAGTGGCCGAGGATAACGGGCTTCTCGTCGAGGCCGGCGACGAATGCGGCCATGTCGCTGGTATAGTCCGCGATGCTCGTCGTCGCGAGGCGAGAGCTGGGCAGGCGTGTGGGCCCGGTCTCATGAAAGCGCAAGTCGGGCGTGTGGCAGGTCCACCCCTGCCCCGCCAGAGCGCCGGCAAAGTTGTCGAAGCACCAGCCGCCGGCGAAGGCGCCGTAAATCATAACGATCGTCTTGCGCATGAACCTCCCTCTGACGGCGGCTGATCCGCCTCCCGTCAGATTCCATGCGCCAAAGGACGTTTACGAAGTGTTGGCGCGCGCTCACTTGGGCGTGCGCAAGCTCATGATGTAGGCGATCACGTTGTCCATATCGTCGGGCTTGATGATGAGATTGGGCATGGTTGGGTGCGACGTCTGCATCCACACCGCCAGCGCCCGCGCCGACATGCCGGACGTGTCGGCGACGGACTGGAAGCTCGGCGCGTCGGGATTGGGCGAGACCTCGCCGCCAGCCTCCACGTCGTGGCACTCGGCGCACACGCCTGCTGCGTACTCGTGACCAAGCTTCGCGTTGCCCAGGTCCTGCGCCGCAGCGGCCGCGGGCAGCGCCAGCAATGATGCGAAAACGAGCGTGGGCAAAAGGCGCATGGCTCCGGCTCTCCTGATGCGAAAAAGGAAGGGTCACGTTAGGGGCGCCCGCGACGTCGACGAAATGATCTACGTCAATCGGAAACGCGGGGCGAGGCAAGGCGGCAGACTTAGTTGCCCGATCATGACCGCCAGAACAGGACCGACAGGTTGTTGGCCGGCATCTCCACGATTTCAGGCTTCCCGAAGCCGGTCTCAGCGGCAAGCGCGGCAACGGCCTCCAGATCGCGCACGCCCCAGGCGGGATTGCGCGCCTTCAGAAACTCGCGATCAAAGGCCTCGTTGCTGGGCGCGGTGTGCCGCCCTTCGCGCTTGTAGGGACCGTAGAGGTAGAGCAGACCGCCGGATGGCAACACGCGCGCGGCACCGCAAATGAGACCAACAGAGGCCTCCCAGGGCGCGATGTGGATCATGTTGAAGCACAAGACGACGTCTGCCTGCGCGATCGGCCACGTCTCTTGGATCGCGTCGAGCGCGAGCGCGGGCCGGATGTTGGGAAGCCCGGCAGCCGCCGTCCAGGCATCAATGCTGGCGCGGGCCTGCGGGTTTGCATCGCTGGGCTGGAAGACGACCTCGGGCCCGGCGTTCTGCGCGAAGTGCACCGCGTGCTCGCCCGAGCCGCTCGCCACCTCGAGCACCAGGCCCTTTTGCGGCAGCCGGGGCTGCAGCACTGACCAGATTGGATCGCGATTGCGGGCGACGGCGGGGGCGTATTGGCGGGCGTCTTCGCTCATGGGGACGTTGTCGGGCGCACTGTCCCAGCGGTCAAGGCGCGACGGCGTCGCAACGCATGCGCACTAGGACTGCATTTGTTTGCGCATTTCGCGCGCCGTGGTGCCGAACCAGCCTTTGGCCGCGCGCGAGAAGGCGCTGAGCTCTGAGAAGCCGAGCAGGAAGGCAACTTCCGTCAGCGGAAGGTCGGAGCTCTTGATGTAGTGATGAGCCATGGATTTGCGTGTCGCACCGACGAAGTCCTTGTACGTCGTGCCCGCGTTGCGGAGCTCGCGCGCCAAAGCGCGCGGGGAAAGGCCCAAGGCTTCTGCCGCCGTATCGAGGCTCGTCTCGCCACGGGCCAACGCCGTGCCAGGGTAGATCCCCAACCGACTGACGGGGTCTTCTGCAGTGCGCCGCGCGTGCAACGCCTTCTCTGCCGCCGCCTCGATCAGCTCATAAAGGAAGGGATCGGCGGTCGGCACCGGTCTTTGAAGGTCTGACGTAGCAAGACCGATGCGATTTTGTGGCCGTTTGAACCGCACCTGGGGGCCGAGAACGCGATGAAATTCGCCAATGGCGCGCGGAGGCCGTCGCATGAACTCAATCGTGATTGGAAAAGACGCGTCCCCCATCACGTGGCGGATGCGCATGACTTGAAGGGTCAATGTCCCATCCACGGCCTGATCGTGCGGCCCCAAGTTTGCCGGCACGCTCGTCGAAAGATAGCTACGGCTTGGGCCTTTCTCGAACCCTGTCTCGTAGCCGCCGACGACAAGATTGTAGAACCGGACATAGTTCTTGAGCACGGCCTCAAGCGTCGGTGAATTCCCTATCGCGTGGTCGAATATGCCGGTCATTCCGAAGGAATAGGTTTCGGCGAGCAGAACACCGAATGCGTCGGTGCCCCACGTCTGCGCGACGTTCTCTAAAAGCTCCACGAAGCTGCGCACTGGCACTTCGGCGTCGCGATCATGAGTGACGCTAGGATCGAGCCCGACATCGCGCATCGCACGCGCGTAGTCGAGGCTGTGCTTTTTCATGAAGGCCTCGACAAGAAGCAGCGTCCGCGCCGTCAACATAGGTTGCTTATGCGAGTGACCCATGGTGTGGCCTTTTGAAGCGCCAACTACCCCAAGGAACCTCGACAACGCCGGTAACGCAGGTCTGTCTCAGCCGATTCAAATACTCCGTGTGCCGCATGTCAAATTTCTGCGCCCCAGGGTCAAGTCGCAGGTCCACCTCGACCATAGTACTGCGCTCCGGACGAGAACCTGCGATTTCATTTTTCCAGCCCAGATTGCGGAGCGCGGATGCAAAAGAGGGATAACTCAAGCAAGGATGCATCGAACGGCGGGGGCCAGAGGGAGGAGCAGGAAGGGTCGGGGCTCAAGCCTGATGAAACCGGTCGGGTTGCGACGCACCTGTTTCTTGCCTCCGGGGCGGAGGCCCTTCGAATACTGCAAGCTCTCGCAACGCGTTCCGCCGGGGTCGCTCACTCGCTAAAAGACGAGGATATCTCGCTCGAGATTCTCTACACGCGTGCCGTGCAGATCAGCCGTCACAGAGCTCAGTCCCTCGATGAGCTCTTATTGAAGACCCAAGTGCTCTTCGCATTGTTCGATGCCGGCTTGCGCGACACTTATCCCGCCTTGGCCAAGTCGATTGTTGACGATGCGCATTTGCTTCGCGGCAGCGGCACTGAGTACTTTCAAAACTCGCATGCCGCAGCGGCGACGCAACCTGCCGTTCAAGACACGGTCGGCCTCGAGGACGCGACCCTGCTTCTCGAGCAGATGCTGGAGGCCGGGAGAAAGACCGAGGTGCCTGCCTCGCAGCTCACGCTGTTCGCCCCACCAGTGGCCCCTACTCCACCGCTGCCGCCATGATCGCCTGCGTCGAACGCATCCTGACGCTAGAATACGGCGGGCGATGACGTGGGGGCCGCCGCCGCGATCATGGCTGCACTTGCGGGCGCTCACGTTCAACTGGTCGCGCACCGAGGGCTCGACCGCCTGAATGAATCCGTGGCCATGGCCAATGATCGCTTCCATGTCGATCTTGAGCTTATGCGCGCAGAGACGGACGATCAGAAGAAAAAGATCATAGCATCCGCGGAGGTCGTGCTCGCTGCCGCAGCCCCAGGCACGCGGATCATCGATGTCAAACACATGGCGTGGGCAGAGATCCTCACGGTTGTTGCCGACACAAACATCGTACCTCCATCCGGTGTGGAGAGCATGGAGCCGTACATGGATGGCATGCAATTGCCCGGCTGCATCGCTCTCGGCGTCGGCCCGCTCACGATAGCCAGCATGCGACGTAAGATGGAATCGCATCTGCTTGTGCAGATTTTGTTGTCTGCAAAACCACTGTCCCTCAGCCTGCAAGAGGTGCTGACGATTGCGCGGCGGCTTGCGTCCTAGCGGCGAAGCGCGGCCGCCGCGACAACTCTGTTCCGCAAATCGGCGAGGTCGTTTTTGCTCATGCGCAACCTTGATCGAGACGAGCCTCGATGGCCTCGCGGTGCTTGCACCCGAGGGCTTGTGAGAGTGAGGGGCTGCGGGGCGGGGAGCGCCGCCGAATGATTGAAACTAGACGCGGCGCTGCTGCCGCCCCGCGCAGCGACGGATTTGGGTGCGCGAGCCTCTGACTGCCCCAGCGCTCCGCGGCGATGGTAAACAGTTCTTTAACCATCCCCACCGCAGAACGACGGCGCAAAGTACCTGCGTGGGAGATAGTCGTGCGTACCACCGTTATCGAGTTGGAAGGCAAGAAGCTGTTCGTGCTGAACGGCCTGATCGCTGACGAGGCCGATCGCAAGCCGGAAGAGCTCAATCAGCTGATCCAGGCTGCCAAGAAGGACCCTGATGCCGTTGCCTTTGGGCGAATGGCAGGCAAGTGGGTCGCGGCCGCTTAGGCCCGACCCTGCTGGCGCTTCCTGGGACCTTCGCGTGCTGCGCTAGGAGCTGCTCTGGGCGCAGAGAGGACAACCGCAAGAGGAGCCGTGCGCTTCCTTGATGGTGCGGCAGCTGCCGTCGGCCAGGTTCCACGTGCTGACGTGCAGCCGCTCCTCGCTGATTTGGCCGTGCCCCACCGTGAATGCGTGCTCCTGCGGCACGGTCACGGCGACTGCAGGTGAACCGAGGCATCCGGCGAGCACGAGAGCAGATGAAACGACTTTCATGGGCTTATCCCCTGCTTCGGCCTGGATTCGGATGTTATGACATCCAATCATGGCGACGGCGGGGCCACTCGCGCGCAGACCTGCCGCGCGGGAAGGCGTTACGGCGCCAATGTCGCCTGCCGGAGGTGGTCGATCAGGACGCGGTCTCGCTCACCATCTGCGCCAGCAGGTCCGCGCCGGCCTCCGAGTTTTTCTCCTCGGTCAAATTGAAGGCGTAGCTGGCATCGCTGCCTTTGCCGAGCAGCGGGTTCTTTGCCAGTGCCGCGATCTCCTTCTTGCCGATGCCGTGGCGCGCAAGCAGCGCGCCGAAGGGTGTATCGGGGAGCTTGATCAGCTTCTTCTTTGCATGGTCGGAGAAGAAGCGACCGAACTCGACCATGGCCTCGAGCGGGCCGGCCGAGCAGTGCGCGCCGTTGGTCGCCGTTCCCACGTCCTTGAGACCGAGCTGCGATTTCTTTTCCAAGAGCGAGTTGCGAATGGAGCCTGCCGCGGCCTTGGTCGGATCGGTGGCCCCCGTCATCTCCTCGCGCAACACGCGCCAATCCGTGTCGGTTGCGCACTCCAGCACAACGATGGTGCGGCCCTGCACCGTGTAATGCAGCAGCTGCTGGGGGTGGAACGGGTTGAGGATGACCACGCGCTCGCCGGCGATGTTGAGCACGCAATAGTACTTTCCGCTCGCGATCTTTTTGGTCCCAAGCGTGTCGGCGATGATGTTGAGCGCAAAGGCCGACACCTCGGGAAATTCCTTAAGAAGCTCATGCCCGCCCAGGACACGGTCGGCGTCGGGACACGCCGCCATCAGCTTCTTGCGTGTCGCCTGCGAGAGCGCGGCGGCGCCGAGCCTGGAGGCGCGATTGATGACGCCGTAATGCTCCTCCATGATGTGGTAGCGGCCTAGGTAGTGACCGTTCAGGACGCGGATCGCCCCCGTCCTCACGGCGCGCTTATCGAGCGCTGCCAGAACGAGCTCGACAATGGCCTTCACGTCGACGCCATCGTCAACGGCGAGCGCCTCCGGCTTCAAAAACAACACGAAGTGGTTGCGCCCGGCAGGAGGCTTGCCTTCGAGCGGTCTGATCCACCGCTCGGCGGGCTCCTTGGCTTGGGACAGCTCGGAAACGGCCTCGATAATCTTCGATGTCGCGATCACGTAATGCCCTCACTCTTTCCATCCGCCGCATGGAATGCATAGACGGCCGTTGCCCGGCTCGCATCGATCGATTGGCTGCTGGCCCTATTGAGCCATTTGATCGCGTCTCGCAGCAGCTGCCGACTGCGCCTCGAGGTGAGCCCCGGCGGCCCCAGATCCTGGCCGAAGTCCACGGCAAAGACATCCGTACCGTCGGTGCGCAGCCCGTGGAACGGCGCAATCGGACAGAACCCGTGCTTTTCCAAGGTTGCCGCGTAGCGGATGACCTGATCGAAGAGGTGCGTCGCCGCAGCCGGCCGCTTGCGCAGAAAGCCGGAGAGCCCTTCGGGGATGAACTCCTCCACCACTATCGCGCGGCCTGCGTGATAGAGGCGCGGCGTGCGGATGCCGTCGTGCTCCAGCAGACGTCGCCGCTCCACCCACTCGTCGCCGAGCTCGCCCAGCGACCTCGCCGTTGAGAAGGCCACGACCGCCTTTAAGAGGACATCGTGCACGGTGTCCGGCTGAGAGACCCGGAACCGGTAGATGAAAGTCTCGGCTCCCCCCCGCTTCCAGCTGTGCACCTCGTCGATGGTCGCTTCAGGCGAGGCCTCCTCGATGATCCCGAGGCGGCAGAGGGCATCGCGAACGCAAGCCGCGCCCGCCAAGCCGCACAGCTCCTTCTCGATCGTCCACGGGGTCGCCATAGGGCCTTCGATTGGAGGGTTGGAACCGCATTTCACGCCCCCACCATGGCCCGGGTATCACAAATCCGCAATATTGGACGGACGGCCGCCCCGGCCGCCCTAGATCCCCAGCTTGTCCTTCAAGATCGCGTTGACGGCCTGGGGGTTGGCCTTGCCGCCCGAGGCCTTCATCACCTGGCCGACGAACCAGCCAAGCATGGTGGGCTTGGCCTTCACCTGCTCCACCTTGTCGGGGTTGGCAGCGATGATCTCGTCGACCGCCTTCTCGATGGCGCTCGCGTCGGTGACTTGCTTCATGCCGCGGGCCTCGACGATCTCGGCCGGGTCGCCGCCCTCCGACCACACGATCTCGAACAGGTCCTTGGCGATCTTGCCGGAGATGGTGCCGGACGCGATGAGGTCGACGATGGCGCCGAGTTGTGCCGCCGACACGGGCGAAGATTCGATCGACAGCCCCTCTTTGTTGAGGCGCCCGAACAGCTCGTTGTTCACCCAATTGGCGGCGAGCTTTCCATCGCGCGGCTCCGCCACGACCCTGTCGCGGCCCTTGGCGACCGCCTCGAAGTAGTCGGCGGAGGCGCGATCGGCAACCAGCACGTCGGCGTCGTAGTCCGACAGCGCGAAGTCGCGCATGAAGCGGTGCTTCTTCTCGTCGGGCAGCTCGGGCAGCGCCTTCTCGAGCTCACCCACGTACTCCATGGTCAATTCGAGCGGTAAGAGGTCGGGATCGGGGAAGTAGCGGTAGTCGTGCGCCTCCTCCTTCGACCGCATCGACCGCGTCTCGCCCTTGCCGGGATCGAAAAGGCGGGTCTCCTGGTCGATCGCGCCGCCGTCCTCGATGATGTCGATCTGGCGGCGCGCCTCCGCCTCGATCGCCTGGCCGATGAAGCGGATGGAGTTGACGTTCTTGATCTCGCAGCGCGTGCCGAGCTTGTCGCCGGGTTTTCTCACCGAGACGTTGACGTCGGCCCTGAGGTTGCCCTTGTCCATGTCGGCATCCGAGGTGCCGAGGTAGCGCAGGATGGTGCGCAGCTTCGACACATAGGCCTGCGCCTGCTTGGCCGAGCGCAGGTCGGGCTTGGACACGATCTCCATCAGCGCCACGCCGGAGCGGTTGAGATCGACGTAGGTGTAATCGGGATGCTGATCGTGGATCGACTTGCCGGCGTCCTGCTCCAGGTGCAGGCGCTCGATGCCGACGTGCATGATCTCGCCGTCGACGTCGATCTCGACCTCGCCCTCGCCCACGATCGGCTGCTTGTACTGGCTGATCTGGTAGCCCTGCGGCAGATCGGGATAGAAATAGTTCTTGCGGTCAAAGACGCTCCTCAAATTGATCTTGGCCTTGAGGCCGAGGCCGGTGCGCACGGCTTGCGCGATGCACTCGGCATTGATCACGGGGAGCATGCCGGGCATGGCTGCGTCGACGAGCGAGACGTGGGAGTTGGGCTCGGCCCCGAACGCGGTGGAGGCGCCGGAGAACAGCTTCGATAGCGAGGCGACCTGCGCGTGCACCTCGAGGCCGACGATGACCTCCCAGTCGCCGGTGGCGCCGGGGATGAGGTTTGAGGGCTTCACCTTGACCTTGTCGTGCATGAGCTCGCTCCTTGGAGCGACCTCGTTATCGCAGAGCTGCGGGCGGGGCAATCCATTAGCCGGGGCCTGTGGACCCACTGTCGCAGGGCGGGCCCGGCCAAGCGGCCCTTTCCGGCACAATGGCGTGGCCGCGTGAACCCCGGTGCCAAAGGGGCCGCGCAGAGGTCCGCTGCAAAGGCGGCAATCTCAGGCGACGCGCTCCTCGAGCAGCTCGCTCATGGGCGCGCGCCCTTGCGCCATCGGCGCCAGCTGCCGCGGGTTGCCGTGCCGGCGCGACTTGCCCTCGAAGTAGCAGCCCTCCTCGAGCACCAGCTTGTTGTGAAAGATCTGGCCCTCGACCGCGCAACCCGTGCGCAAGATGAGCTCATTGGCGTAGATGTGGCCCCTGAACTCGCCCAGCACCACCACGCGCTCGGCGACGATGAGGCCGTCGACGATGCCGCGCGTGTCGATCTCGAGGCCGGTGCACCAGACCTCGCCGTCGACCGTGCCCTCTATGAAGACCTCTCCCTCGAGCGAAAGGGATCCGACGATGGTGACGCCACGATTGATGACCACCGTTCCCTTGCTGGGGCGCTCACGCCGCCCCCACACTTCCGCCATGCCGCTTCCCCCGAACGCACTCAACTAATCCCCGCAAAAAGTGAGATGCCGTAGAGAAGTGGCTGTTTTCGGGCGCCAGTGTGGTCTTAATCGGGGAAGGGCATTCGGCAGCGGGGCGGCAAGGGGGTTAATCCCTGAATGGATGAAAGCACTTGGTTGATCGCCGCAGTGAGGGACGCGCTTGTGCACGGGCGCGAGCCGCCGCCCGCAGCCGCCGTCGCCCAGCTCCCCTACTACCGCTGGCTGGTGGTCGGCGTGGTGTCGATCGGTGCCTTCATGGGCCAGGTCGACGCCAGCATCGCCCAGCTCTTGCTGCCCTCGCTCGAGCGCACGTTCGGCACCACGCTGAGCGCCGTGAGCTGGGTCGCCGTCGCCTACCTGCTCACCATGGCGGCGCTGATGCCAATCTTCGGGCGCCTGGCCGACATGCTCGGCCACAAGCTGCTCTATACGGCGGGCTTCGTCGTCTTCGTGGTGGGCTCGGCGCTGTGCGGCTTTGCGCCGGATCTGCCGATCCTGGTTGCCGCCCGCGTCCTGCAGGCGATCGGCGGGGCGCTTCTCTCCGCCAACAGTGTGGCGATCGTCGTCGCGGCGGCCGGCCCCAAGGAGCGCGGCCGCGGGGTCGGCATCCAGGCGGCGGCGCAAGCCGTGGGCTTGTGCGCCGGACCGGTGATCGGCGGCATCCTATTGAGCACACTCGGCTGGCGATGGGTGTTCTGGATCAACGTGCCCTTCGGGATCGCTGGCGCCATCGCCGGATGGTTGGTGCTGCCGCAAACCGCGCATCTCACCGCCGACCGGCGCTTCGATCTCAAGGGCGCGCTGCTCCTGGGGCCGATGCTCACCGCCTTCATGATCGTCTTGAACGAGGGGCACACGTGGGGCGCGGCCTCGCCGGCCATCATCGCGGCCGCGGTCAGCGGCGCGACGCTCTTGGCCCTCTTCGTACGCACCGAGACGCGGGTGAAAGCGCCGCTGCTCGACCCGCGGCTGTTTGGCAGCCAGGCATTCGCCTTGGCCAACGCCGGCAGCCTGATGTCGTATGCGCTTTTGTTCGGCGTCATGCTCTTGATGCCGTTCGTATTCGAGCGCGCCTATCTCGACGATCCGCTCGCCGCCGGCCTCAGGTTGTCGATCATCCCCATCGCCATCAGCCTGCTCGCCCCCGTCAGCGGCATCCTCTATGACCGTCTGGGCCCGCGCGTGCCGACACTTTCAGGCATGGGAGTGTGCATCGCTGGCCTCGCACTCCTCTACTTTGCGCTCGGTGAGACGCGTGAAAGCCTCTTCGCCGTCATGATCGCGCTCGGCATCTTCGGAATCGGGCAGGGGCTGTTCACGGCGGCCAACAACACCGCGATCATGGCGTCGGCACCGGCGGACTTGAGCGGAGAGGCCGGGGGGCTGTTGAATGTCACCCGCGCCTTCGGCATCAGCCTGGGGATTGCGAGCGCCTCGACCGTTCTTGCCTGGCGCTTGAGCACGGTGGGCGATCCCAGCGGCTCCACCGTCCGTGTCGCCCCCGCCGTCATGCTGGCGGCAAGCCGCGAGGTGGTGGTGTTTCTTCTAGCGTTCGCGCTCGCCGCGGCTATAGCCTCCGCGTTTCCCAAGAAGCAACGCGCCTAGGCACACAGCGGATATCTCTGCATTCCGAATGTTAAGGGTCACTCGGGCGTTTTACCGCCGGTCGGTTGCATGCTCCGCTGCGGTTGCGAGGGATTGAGAACGTTGATGGCAAACGGCTCGAGCTTGCCCGTGCTCTTCAGGAATTGCGTGATCACTTTGTTGTCCACGACCGTTGCCGATGAAATGATACCGGTCGTGCAGGTTGAGGGCGTGAATGTGTCGCCGACGATCACGTAGGGTCCCTTATTCTTGACGGTGCTGCAGGTGCACTTCGCCTTGGTCGGATCGTTTTTGTCGACGATGCAGGGCTTGCCAAGGCAGTTTGCCCAGGCACGGTCGTTTGAGCAGATGGAGAGGCGCTTTACCGGAAAGTAGCGCGATTGCACCTGCTTGCCCTCGTGCGTGTCTACGGCGGGCCTGCAGCTGTCTTGTCCGGCTGAATATCCGGTTCTCACCTCACAGGCACACGAAACGGTGTCGTCCTTTCCGGGAACCGGCGTACATTTGGCCGTGGTGCACAACGCGTACGTGCCCTTACACAGCGTGAAGCCGGCGGACTGCGCTTGGCCTGCGGCCGCACAGAAGATCAGCGCGCCTAATGCGGGGAGCAACTTCGACTTGAGCATCGCATGCCTCAATTGTCGTTGCGCGGGAGCTTCGATGATTGGCGCACGGATGCGTTTACGCGGCGTTATTCCGGCCACTCAGTTTGCATATTGCTTACGGCGAACTTGAACGGGTGCCCGAAATGCCGCAATTTCGCGTCGGGGAAGCGACGCGCGCTACTCTTCTGGAGGGGGAGCCAATGCAGATCTCGAGCGACGTCGTGGGAGCGATCGTCGGTGCAACGATCGGGGCAGTCGGGACGGGCGCCATCAGCTACATCCTGCATATGCGTAGCTTGGCACAGGAACGACGGCTGGCGCGCGAGAAGGTCGATTGGGATTTTCTTTCCGCCACCTTGCCGGTGCTGTCGCGGCTGTTCTCCAGCACGACACCCGACCGGATGCAGTCGGAGAACGACGTGTTCTTGCTGTTGGACGATGTCTATGCGTCTTTACGCGAAGGAACGTTTCGCGGGATCTTCAGCGGAACGGCAACGACTGAGCCCATCTCCGGCAACGTCCATACATACGCGGAGCTGCTCAACAAGTATGTGCGCCGGGAGGTCTCGCGCCAGGAGCTGGAGCACCACCGCAAACGCTGCCTCGATGAAGTGAGCGCTCACTGGAAGAAGCTTCTGCCCGACGCTGCCAGATGATCAGGATCTTCCAGGTGGCGTGATCCGCGAGGCCGCCGTCGATGCCAGCCTCTACGCTCCAGATCAGCCTCGCTTCGCCCGACAGCGAGGACGCCCGCTACTGTCTCTAGTCGTTATTTTCGCGAGTTCGCAGCCCGCGTCGGCGGCTTCGACCGGGCCAAGACCACGCAGGTCGGCCCCAACGACATGGCGCCGCTGGTTCGCGAAATCACTTTTTATTTAAACCTGGGATTACCCGCCGACGCGAGGGCGGTTCTCACCCAACTGTCATGCCGGGCTTCTAGCTTGCGCGCTGGAACCCTCTCGGTGCCCGATTGCTTCGGACGCAGCTCTCAAGAGTGCGGGCGATCGGCTTGGCCGCAACGGCAAGCACAAACGTCGCAACACGCGCCGCAGATGATGCGGGGCGCAGCACTCTCGTCGGCGCGTCCGATCTGAGCTTGGAGGCTCCTATTGCGCGGGATCGAAGCGTGTGTCGGCGGACCGCGGCTGGTCCGCAGCAATCCGAGCGATGCAGCGTCCGAGCCATTCGACGTCCATCTTAAGCTCATTCCCAGGCCGAAAGCCGGCACTCTTGATCCTCGAGGTTCCCCGCAATGACGCTCAAGCCCGTGGTCTCCGAGTTGGGCGATCGAGAGCTGTTGGCCCCCGACTTGATTGCCGGATCGCTGGTCGCCAACGACCAGGCCAAATACTACTTGGCGCTATTGCAGACCGCGCGCGACAATGCCGACCGCCCGCAGATCCCCGTCATCGACCTGAAGACGGAGCGCGTGGCATCGCAGCTGACGGACGACTGGCTCGACGACGTCGTGGTCGGGACGCGGAAGGATCGCGCGGGCGCCTATCGCGTGCCCCACGGCCCTGACATCCTGCGTAGGATCCGGGCAAGCATCGACACCATGCTGAGCTGCCTGCCCGAGGCCGAGCAATCCATCTTTGGCGCGCGGCTCGCTAAGCTTAAGTCTCCGGCCCTCGACCATGGCGCCATTCCGGGCAACCTGATCACGGAGATCGCGTCGGGGAACCGCAAGGCCGGCGACAGCCTGCACCTCGTCGTCATGGATGCCCACAAGGCCATCAACCGGCTTCAGGCCGCGACCGCGGCGGAGACGGTGGCAGGCGCCCTCGTCCATAACCTCTCCGACACCGGGTGGCGGCGGGTCGAAGCCTTCATGGCCGGGCTCAACCGCACGAGCCCGCTGAAATTCAACCATCCAGGGCTCGGCACCACCGCAACCGAGCACAACGGGCGCGTCCTCATCCAGAACGACATCGGCACCACGGATGCGCACGTGTTGGTGGTGCGCGTCGGCGCCCTCAGCGTCTCGGTGACCTACACCGACATTCACCGCGCCCGGCTGACGTTCTTCGAAGGGCTATTCGAGGGATTCCCCGTAACCTGGGAGGGAACCGAGCAACGCCAAAGCGACAAGCTTGCCTCGCAGCACTACCTGCTCGTCACCGGCAGCTTCACCGCCGCCGACGAGGCCGGCCTCGACCGCTTCCTCGCTCACCTCGGCTCGCGCATCGTGTTCCTGATCGACTGGAACCACATGCGCAAGCGGCTGCGCCAGTTCGTCGGCGAGGACCGTGCGGTCGAGATCCTGTCGTGGGCCGCCCACAACGACTACGGACACCGGGCGCTGATCGAGATCGGGGGCGAGCGCGCCCTGGCCGAGGCGGTGGAGTACGCTGCCGGGCAGCACTTGCGATACGGACAACGGCTCGACGAGCTCATCAGCGAGGAGCACGCGGCCGAGTTTCTGAAGGAGGCGCTGCGGCTATCGTCGATCGGATTGCGCCAGCGCCGATCCCGCCGCGCAATTCAGGACGAGATCAAGACCAGGCTGCGGCGCTACTTCGAGAACGAGCGCTTATGCATTTTCGATATGGCGGCAGCTCACGTGGCGCTCGGCTATGACGTGGCGTTTCTCGTGCGCGAGGCGCTCGAGCGGCTCGGCACCTCGCAAGGCCAGCTTTGGATCGCAAAATCAGCCACCCGCGCCGCGGTCTGCGAAGCTCGTGCCGACCAGCTGCTGAATGAGGCGCGAGAGGACATCAAGCGGTATCAGCGCCCGCTCTCTCTGCTCCAGTTCTTCGAGCGCTCCGACGACGCCACCGACGAGCTCGAGGAGGCCGCGGCGCTCATCGAGCTGTTCTTGCTGGTCGAGCCGCCCCTCGCCGTCCTTGCTAAGCTGAAGGAGCTTGCCGACCTGCCGCTCAAATCCGCGCAAGAGCTGGTGAAGTGCATCGAATGCGCCTCGACCGTGACCCGCTCCGACGTGCGCGACGACCTCGACGAGTTCCTGGAGGCGCTCGAAAAGCTGGTCGCCATCGAGCATGCCGCCGACGCACTGCTGCGCGAGATGCGGCGCGCGCTGATCCTGGAGAACATCGACCAGCGCCAGACGCAGCTGGTGCGCGAGCTGTCGCAGGCGCTGGAGACCGCGACGGATGCGCAGGCCCACGCGGGCCAAGCACTGCGCAGCTATCTTATGGACGAGGTCATCGCATGAGGGCTCCGGTCGAAACCTCGCGTTCGCTGGCGGCGGACGTTGACTGCATTCCTTATGACGGCGCCGCGCAGGAGATTCCCAGCAAGGAAAGCGTGGGCTCCAAGGCGCACAACCTCATGCGGCTCGCCCAGCGCGGGCTGCCGGTGCCGCCGGCGTTCGTGCTCAGCACCGCGATCTGCCGGGACTACCTGGCAAGAGGCGCCGCCGCACTTGGCGGCCTCGATGTGCTAATCGATCACGAGCTCGGCGAGCTTGGCGCGCGCACCGGCCGCTATCTTGGTGACATCGAACGGCCTTTGCTGGTGTCGGTGCGCTCCGGCGCCGCCATCTCCATGCCGGGAATGATGGAGACCGTCCTCGACGTAGGGCTCAACGAGACGACGTTGCGCGCCATGATCCGCATGACCGGCAACCCGCGGCTCGCCTACGACTGCCAGCGCCGCTTAGTGCAGCAGTATGGCGAGGTCGTCCACGCGGTTGCGCCGGCGCGGTTCGCCAGCCGGCTCAAAGCGGTGCTCGATGATCTCGGCGTCGACGAGCTCGACACGGAGGGCCTGAGGCAGGCGGCCGACGCGATGCGGGACGAGTTCCAGGTCGCGACGGGCGCGCGCTTTCCATCAAATCCCCACACCCAGCTCAGGGCGGCGATCGAGGCGGTGTTTCGCTCCTGGTCGAGCACGCGCGCCCAGAGCTACCGCAAGCTCAACGGCATTCCCGACGACCTCGGCACCGCCGTGATCGTGCAGACGATGGTCTACGGCAACCTGAGCCCCGCCTCGGGATCGGGCGTCGGCTTCACCCGCAGCCCTGCCGACGGCAGCAATGCACTCTACGTCGACTACCTGTCCAACGCCCAAGGCGAGGATGTGGTCGCGGGACGCCGCCGGGCGATGGGACTGGCCGAGCTGGAGCGGCGCGCGCCTGACGCCTACCAGTCGCTGATTGCGGCCCGCCCGCTGCTGGAGCAGGAGTTCCGCGACATGCAGGACTTCGAGTTCACGGTCGAGGAGGACCAGCTCTATCTCCTGCAGACGCGCACCGGCAAGCGCACACCACTCGCCGCAGCGCGGATCGCCTGCGATCTGGTCGATGAGGGCCTGATTGAGCCCTCCGACGCGCTCGCGCGCCTCGAGGCCGTCGATATCGACGCCATCGAGACCGTCACGCTGAAGACGGCGGCGCAGAGCCAATCTCTCGTGCGCGGCACCTCGGCCAGCGCCGGCGTCGCGGTCGGAGCCGTGGCGTTCGACCCTGAGCGCGTTGCCAAGCTGAAGGAGCGCGGCGGTCCGGTCGTGCTCGTGCGCGAGACGGCGGAGACGAGCGACATCGGCGCCTTGGCGGCGGCGGCAGCGCTGATTGCCGTCGAGGGCGCGCGCACCTCGCATGCAGCCGTGGTGGCGCGGCAGCTCGGGAAGGTCTGTGTCGTCGGCTGCCAAGGGATCGTCATCGATCCCTCCGGCCGCAAGGCCAAATTCGGCAGCGAGACGATCGAGGAAGGCGCGCTCGTCTCCGTAGACGGCGCCAAAGGCGAGATCTATGCCGGCGCAATGGAGGTCATCAAAGAGCGCCCGACCGAGCTCTTGGCCAAGATCACCTCCTGGCGCGGCACCCAAAAGACGAGCGCCAAAAAGCGCCCCGCTGCTCAGCGCCGCACCGCCCGAGCCTGAGTCCCTTCCACCTCATGCAGAAAGACCGCGCGAAGATACTCCGCGCGGTCCGGTTGACGTTCGATGCGAAGGCGTCGATCAGCCGATGGGGATGGCGACGAAGCGCGCGCCTTGTGCCGTTTTCAATCGCATCAAGATGGCGTGCCGGCCATCGTGGCTCGCTTTGTCGAGAGCGGACTTGACGTCGTGCGGCGTCGACACCGCATTGCCTGCCACATCGAGGATGACATCGCCCTGCTGCACGCCCTTGTCGGCGGCCGCACCATTGGGATCGACGTTGGTGACGACGACGCCGTTCGAGCCCGCTCCCGCCACTTCCGAAGCAGGAGCCAACGTGAGACCCAATTTGGGCTCGCCTTGGCCAGAGGCGTTACTCGCCATGGTCTTGTCGTCGGGATAGGGGACGAGCGTCACGTCCACCATACGCCGCGTTCCGTGGCGCATGACCGCGAGCTTGACCGTCGTTCCCGGCGCATAGGCCGCAATCTTGCGGGCGAGGTCGCGCGCGTCCTTGATCGGGTTTCCGTCCACCGCGACCACGACATCCTCAGATTTCAGTCCGGCCTTGGCCGCCGGGCTGCCGTCCTGCGGCTCATCGATCAACGCGCCGGAGGCCTCTTTGAGGCGCAGGCTGTCGGCAATGTCATGCGTGACGGGTTGGATCGAGACGCCCATCCAGCCGCGCGTGACGGAGCCTTTGGACTTGAGCTGGTCGGTGATCGACTTCGCGGTTTGCGACGGGATGTCGAAGGCAATGCCGACGGAGCCGCCGGAGGGCGAGTAGATCGCCGTGTTGACACCGACGACCTCACCTTTGAGATTGAAGGTCGGGCCGCCGGAATTGCCCTTGTTCACGGGCGCGTCGATCTGGATGTAGTCGTCGTAAGGCCCCGAGCCGATGTCGCGGCCTCTGGCCGAGACGATGCCGGCGGTGACGGTGCCGCCGAGACCAAACGGGTTGCCCATGGCCACCACCCAGTCGCCAATTCTCGGCGAGGTCTTCGCGAAGGTCACGTACGGAAAGTCGGTCCGTCCTTTTACCTTCAGGAGGGCAAGATCGGTCTTGGGATCGACGCCGACAATCTCTGCCTTGTACGTATCGCCGTCGGTCGTCTTGATCTCAAGGCTCTTGGCGTGGTCGACGACGTGATTGTTGGTGACGAGGTATCCGTCACTGGTGATGAAGAAGCCCGAGCCCTCAGCATGTACGATGGGCTCCGCCTGCTTGAACTTGAAGCCCTGACCTCCCTGCTGAGGAGCGCCAAACTGGCGGAAAAAGAACTCAAACGGCGAGCCCGGAGGGAACGGATTTGCGCCGTTTCCTTGCTGGCCTTCGGGTATGTTCGAGACGAGGCCCTGCTCCGGCGTCGCCTTAACGTAAATGGAGACGACCGCGGGCTTCACGCGGTCGACGAGGCCGGCGAAGCTCGGCAGTTGCTGGATTGGTCCTTCGGCCTGCTGCGCGGCGGGCGGTGCTGAGAGGTTTCCAGCTTCGGCCGCGCTGACCGGCGCCGCGGGTCCGAGCACCGTCAAGGCGCTGAGGACAGCCGTAATTGCGATTGCGGCGGCGCTGGCCGTGAGCGTGGCCCGATGGGCCGCCAGATAGCGGCGTGCACCCTCGGGTGCGCGATAGTGATGCGAGGAGGTCTGTTCTTGCATTGTCAGCTCCGTATCGAGTTCCTGCTTGCGCTCTGGGCACACCTCAAAAAATTCATTCCTGCCGCTTCTACATAGGAAGCGGAAGATTTCGAGCACGTGTCCATTCCATTAAATGATTGAAAGACTTGCCCGGTGCCGTCGCACGATTGGCACAGACTTAAGGCCACGCGACGATCTGCTATCCAGCCGCTGTCCTCAGCCTTACGAATTTGTATGGAACGGCGTGGAGCGCTTGCTGCCCCTCATTCCGCGCCCCACATGTTTGTTATCGAATCCGCCCGCATGTCGAAGCGCTCCCGCGAGCGCCCAATGACGCAGCGCCAAGGCTCGCGTCTGACACCTAACATGTGCCTGGCAGATGTCCTTGATGCCCCCCGCGGCGGGTCCGTCTCGCAAGAACTCTTAAGACGAGAGGAGACCGTCATGTTCAAATCACCTACATCCCGCAATGCCCTGACCGCAGGCGCGATCGCGCTCGCGACGCTGCTGGGGGCAGGCACAGCGATGGCCGCTGCCGCCTTTCCCCCTTCGGTCATAGCCCTCAACCAGAAGGAGAAGGCAAAGGGCGTATCGATCACTTACGCACGCTTTCCGCAGAAAGGGACCCTGGCGATCTATGGCAGCGATGCGAATGGGCGCATGGGCAAGACCCGCTTGGGCCATGTAGCGATCGACGCCGGTGATCATCGCAACGTGAAGGTCGCGCTGAGCCAGTCACCCAAGCCCGGCACCGAGCTGTGGGCCGCAGTCGAGAACGCGAATGGAAGCGTGTTCAAGGACCACGGCAAGCCGGCCGAGCAGAGCTTCAGGGTGCTCTGAGACCCAAGCTGGCCACCCTCGACCACACGAGGTTGCCGAATAAAAAGGGCCGGGGCGCTGCGCCCCGGCCCCCGCGCCTTTGCCGCAGCCGATCAGGCCCCGGAACGGTACTTCACCGAGCAGCCATAAGGACGAGTGATAGCAGGGTCGACCGCCTTGCCGGCGGCGATCTGAGCGAGCGCGCTGCGCACGTAGTTGTGTGCGCTTTCGATGTCCGCCTTGTCAGCCGTCGGCTTATCGTCGATGGCGCCCTCGTAGGCCAACGTGCCGTCCGGCTTGATGATGTACATGTCCGGCGTCGTCGTCGCGTTGTAGGCGTGTCCGATAGTGCCCTTTTCGTCGATGATGACCGCCGTCTGTGCAGCGCCGTGCTTCTTCATCCATGCATTGTACTCGGCCGGCGTGAGGTTGCCCTGCTCGCCCGGCGCCGAGGAGGCAATCGTGAGCCACACGACGCCCTTAGCGGTCATCTCCTCCTGCAGCTTCTGCATGTTGCCTGAGCCGTAGTGCTTGTTCACGTAGGGGCAGCCGTCGTTGGTCCATTCCAGGATCACGGTCTTGCCGCGCAGCTCGCTGAGCGAGTGCGTTTTGCCGTATGTGTCGACGCCGGTGAAAGCGGGCGCCGGCTTGCCGATCTGGGGTGCGGCAACGGCACCGGTGACACCCAGCGCCAAGGCCAGGCAGGCGGTCGCCGCTAAGGTTCTGCTTGTGGCTGAAGCCATGCGTTCGTTCTCCTCTTAACGAAGGGCCGCTTGCGGCCGGGGCAGAGCGGCGATGTGGCGGACCACGATCGCCTCGGTCAAAAGCTGAGGCAGCACCTCGGGGTTCCGGTGCGGATCGGCGGGATAGAGCAAATACAGCGGCACGCCGGCGCGCCCATGCTCTTTGAGGACGCGCGTGATGGCATCGTCCTGGTTGGTCCAGTCGCCTTTGAGGTAGGAGACGTTGCGGGCTCTCAGCGCCTTGCGGAAGCCGTCCGAGCTCAGCGCCACGCGCTCATTGACCTTGCACGAGATGCACCACGCCGCGGTGAGGTTGACGAAGACCGGGCGTCCCTCGGCGCGCAGTTCCGCCACCCGCGCCTCCGAGAAGGGCTCAGCCGTTATGCCGTCGTGGCTCTCGGCCGACCGTGCTGCGACTTCGGGCGAGCCAGAGGTCAGCAGCGGCGCCGTCAGGACGATCGCGCCGCCGGCAATGACGGCGGCAAGCGTGGCCCGCAGCCAGGGCTGCCCCGCTCGCGTGCCCAGGAGCCAGGCTGCAAAGCCGACCGCGGTCAGCGTGACGCCGGCGCCGAGCACGCCGTCGCTTCCCGTCTGCAACGACAGCACCCAGACGAGCCAGGCAACGGTCGCATAGAGCGGAAAGGCGAGGATCTGTTTGAAGGTCTTCATCCACGGGCCGGGATGCGGCAAGCGCCGGCGCACCATCGGCGAGACCGACAGCGCCAGCACCGGCAGCGCGAACCCGAGCCCCATGGCTTGCAGCACCAGCGCCATCTCGGGCGCCGGCCGCGTCAGCGCAAAGCCGACGGCGACTCCCATGAACGGCGCAGTGCACGGGGTCGCCGCGACGGTCGCCAGCACGCCGGTGAAGAACGATCCCGCCAACCCCGCCTTGCGCGTCAGCCGATCGCCCAAGCCAACCGCGCCGCCTCCGATGTCGAATGCGCCCGACAGGGACAGCGCCAGCGCCAGGAACAAGGCCGCCATGACGAGCACGAACGCGGGCGATTGGAACTGGAAGCCCCAGCCAAAAGCAAGACCGGCACTGCGCAGCGCCACCAGTACGCCGGTCAGCACCGCAAAGCTGGCGAGAACGCCCACAACGTATGCGAGACCCGAAGCCGCGGTCTCATGTCCGGCCTTGCCGCCGTGACCGGCAAGCGACAGCGCCTTGAGCGAAAGGATCGGCAGCACGCAGGGCATCAGGTTGAGAATGAGCCCGCCCAGCAGCGCAAACAGCATCGCCTGCAGCAGGGAGACGGCGCCGCCGGCATAGCTGATGGACGGCGCTGCAGCGGCTGGCGAGACGTCGGCGCGGAGGGCGAAGCCTTTGCGTACGGAGATCCCGTCCTGGCGCTCGGTGACAACCAGGACGCCGCTGAGAGACTTCATGTCGCCCGCCAACTCGCCGGGTTTCAGGTCGAGCACGAGCCCATCGCGGGTCCAGCGCAGTTTTTGCTGGGCGGCGTGATCGATCGCACCCCAAGCCTCGGGGAAGAAGGCGACGTCGGTGATGCGCGCACGCTCGAGCTTTGGCGCAGTGATCTCGAGCGCGAGGCTGCCCGGAGCTTTTTCTACCGCCACCGGCCAGTGCGCCGCAGCCGGGATCAATTTTTCGGTTTGCGCAAACAGATCCGCGTGCGCACTGGGAGACGGCGGCACGCCGGCTTTGGCAACAGGCAATGTCAAGTCGAGGTCGGCCGACTCTGGAACGCAGATCTTCTCGCACACGAGCCATGTTGCGTGCGCGTGCAGGCGCACGCTCTTGGCACCGAGATCAGCCGGCGGTGTGATGGTGACGGGAAGCAAGAGCGTGTCGGAATAGCCGTAGTTCATCAGCGGCCCGACGGGAATCGCGTTGGGCACGGGCCAGCGGATATTGGAGGCGGTAAATCCCTTAGGTAGCGACCAGGTGATGCGGGTCGGCTCGCCGGAGTCGCCTGAGTTCTTCCAATAGGTGTGCCAGTGCGGTGTGATCTGCTGGCGCAGGCCGACACGGAACGGTACGCCGGGCTCGATCGCGTCGACGGCCGCGACGAGATCCGCCTGCACTTTGGGCAGCGGCGTAGCAGCGACGGCAGGCGTTCCCAGCGCCACGAGGGCGAAGGCAGTGGCGCACAAAGCGGCGGCGTACCGCGGCATCAGTCCCCTTCTCGATTTTCCGCCACAAACGCAAAAGCGCCCTCCAATCCGTCGCTCGGGCATATGGTTCGCCGCCGGGAGATTTGCAAACGCGTGTGTCGGTGTTTCGACCGCCACGGACGCGGTGTTACGTGCGCACCCTGTCGCACTCTGCGATGAGGGGTTAGCGCGCGCCCAGATTTGCTGTTCCGCACGGCATAGCCACCAGCAGCTCTCGTCCACGATTTTCGCGCCTCGCCGCTGGCTTGCAGACGAGAGCTGTCTGTGACGGCGGTGTGACAGGCCCTTGGAGCAACCCATGACCTCTTATCTCATCGCACTGATCGGTGCCTTGCTTGCGATCGTCTACTTTGTCAGCACGGGAGATCTGAACGCCGGGCTGGGCGCCATAGCCGCGGTCGTGCTGCTGATAGGCCTGGTCGTCGTCGCACGTGCGCAACGCTAGGCGCCGAACCAGGGTATGCCTCTGGAGGCGGTCGACCCAAGGCTCGGTCAAGAAAGATCAACAAGCCCCTATCGGCCGTACACCAGCTGCCGCAGCCGATCTTCCGAAATCGTGCTGCTCCAATCGTCCTCGTCGAGTTCCGCCCCCCGCTGCCCCGCCCGACGTAAGCTCAACCGCATTTGGATCGTGAATTCTTATTCCCGTCGTTGGATGATACCGAAGCGTGCAGCCCGTCGGTCTCCAACCGATGATGTAGCTCGTCTTGGGATACACCTGGACCGTTCTGTAGCAATCTGACAGGCGCAGCGGGCGGATCAGCCCCCCCGAAAGCTCGTACAAGGGGAGCTGCCGTCCCGTTTCCGGATCGTAACTCACATCGGCCGACCCCAGCGCCAAGCACACAGCCTCCTTCGTGAAACCTCGCCGTCGATAATGGTCGTACAGCTCACGGCTGATCGTTACGCCCCAACCGTTTGGGACGACCCCCAAACACGTTTCGAACGGCCTCATATCCGCAACCGTGTCCGGCAAAATGCCCACCGCTTTGATCGTCTTCTTCGAAAGCTTTTCTCGCGGCAGCGCACCTCTGTCCACACAGCGCAGAGAATCTCGAAAGACCCAACCCCAGTTCCGCCACTGCCCCTGATAGGCGCCGCCGACGTCCGCCCAGGTCTTGCCGCGCGGGCCTGTCCTCGTTTCGAAGACGATGACGACACGCTCATTGCGAAGTCTGTTGATGACCTCTCCCCGAGGAGCGCTCCGAACATTCAATGTCGCGTCGTGGGGGTCCGCAACATGACAGAACACGGTTGCCCGCGCAGACCCGGGCAGCAACACCATGAGAGACAATGCGCAGACAACACCAAAGGCACCAAAAATCGAACCTCGCGTACGCTTCCCCATCTCCGCCTCCGTTCATTAAAGCAAGCGGCGCTCGCCCGGAAACGATAGCGCTCACCTAGTTTGTCGGACAGGACACCAATCCCTTGGAAACCTCCTCAAACAACTCACGGCACTGCCCCGCCCGGCGCATCGCGCGAAGATCCTTTTCCACCTCGGCAGGGTTTGACTTCGCGTACTCGACCTTTGCCTCTGCCGCCCTTCCGTTCAGCGCAAGGGCATGGGCGTAGTTCAGATAGATGAAGCTCAGATTCTTGATATTGAAATCCTGCGCGAGCTTGATGGCTGCTTCCGCCGACGACAGGGCCTGCTCTTTCTTGCCGTCCAGGATCGCGCTCCAGGCCAGAAGCCCCTTCGCCCTCACCTTCAATCGCCGCATGGCATATGTGCTTGCGTTCAGCGCGGACAGGTGATTGTCGATTTTGGAGGCAATCTGAAAACCAACGTCATAGCGGCCATCGTCCAAGGAATAGTTCGCCGCATAGAAGTGCGCCCGAAACACCTCTTCTTCCCAAGCGACATCCTGAATATGGTGGAACTGCTCATCTCCGAAATCGCTCACCACGCGTATCAGCCCCGCGACCGCTTCCGATCTTGCGCCTGGATCCTTCTTTGCGAATCCGATCTTTGCCGTCGCCGCTCCAACGGCTATGAGAGCGCGATAGAAATCAATGACATCTTCGTCGACGTTTAGGTGAGCCGCTCCCAGACTTTGGGTCAAATTCTCGAAATGCCGCTTTGCCTCGGCATTGCGATTATTTCTAATGAGCGCGAAACCCAGCCTCGTTCCGGTTTCAATGTAGTTTCTTGCGTTCGCTGCGTCCTTCTGATTCAAGCTTAGGAGCGCCTCGCTCGCGGCGAACTCATTCGTGACAGCCTTCAGCCTTGAAACTTTTGCCTCAGCCTCCGCTTCTGATGCTGCCTGTTCGGCCTGCCTGGCGCGCTGCAGTATGAGCGCCGCCTCGTTTCGTTGATTGTTCGCCTCGATGCGGGCTTTCGCTGTCTCATATGACAACCAAGACGTCAGCCCGGCCGCGCAGATCACGAATACGAGCAGCATGTTGCGCAATCTGGCGCGTCGACGTTGGGCGTCAGCGGCCTGCTTCAGGGCAGCCTCGGCGTCGGAAAGAGCCTTTGCGCGCGCCTCCTGCGCCGCAGATATCGCAGCCAGTTGTTTGGCCGCCGCTGTTTTGCTTGCCTCTTCGGCCTGACGGCAGGCTTCCAAAAAGTCGTGCTGCAATTGGGTGATGGGCGGCGAGTTGGCCGGCCTTCGAGCCAGCCAAAGTTCTGCCTCGGCCAGCAGGTTGCCGCGAACCAATCTATCGGGATCGCGATGGCTGGCCTCCCACGCTTCGGAGCGGACCAGCATGTTTCTGTGCTCGCGAAGCCAATCGAGGTCCGCCTCGAGCGCTGAAAGCAGACGGGAGAGACCGTGTCCGAAACCCGAGCCGGGCACGCTTGGCTCCGAATAGAAGTAGATAAAGTTCAGCGCCTTTAGTCGCGCCGGAATGGACGCCTGGCCTAGCGGCAGAGCGATGACGGGCAAAATACGCTTGGACAATCGGCCGGCTTCTTCGACCTCCCACGCACAGACCTCGGACGCGGTCGATTCCGGTGAGAGCACGAAGACGATCGTTTCGGCTTCGAGGATAAGGCGGCTGAGCCGCTTGCGCCAATCTTCGCCACCATAAATTCCGTGTCGATCGACAACGGGCCTGTGTCCGTAGGCGCCAAGCGCCGCAGCAAGCTGATCGGCGAAGTCCAGACAATCGCGGCGCGAGTACGAAATGAAAACGTCGAGACCGCGAGATACGACACCGACTGGCGACGCAGAAGTCGAATCTCTAGAAATATCCACCTTGGCAGCGCCGGTCACGCAGCTGCTCCAATGTGACTGAAAACCAGGTAACCACGGCTATCGATACACGGATGAGATGTGGAGGCAAGGCGGACGATCCGCATACTCAAGCCTCGGATCAACGAGCCTGCGGCGGCGCCCGGCAAGGCGGCATTCGGCGCAACACGATGATGTCCTAAGAGGCGGGCTTCCGTCGTTCAGCCGCCGGCAAAAGGGCTGAGACGCCTCAGCGGCGCAGGAAATACCCTAGCGAGGCCCATACCAGGCCGAACACTGTCTGCATCAGGATGATCCCGACCTCGCCGCCCAGCGCATGGATCGGCAGGAGCCCGACCTCGCCTGCCAGCCAGAAGAGCGCAAATCCGCACAGCGAGGCGGCGAAGGCGGCGACGATCAGCTTCTGCCACTGGTCCGCGCGTCGTCCCATGAGAAACGCGACAACGATCACCACCGGATTGAAGAGCGCGATCAAGAGGAGCGTGCCCGGATCGAACGGCTTGATCTCCAAGTCAGTACCCTCTCAACCGACACAAGCTGCGAGAAGTTTCGCTCAACCAGCTACCAGCTCTCTGGAGGGGCGGCGCTCGCGCATCACCGTCCCCCGCCGTTGCCTTCGAGCTGGCGGCGCAGCTTCTCCTCCTCGTACTGGACGAACCAGCCGATCATCTGCCGCCACAAGGCCTCGGTGAGCTCGGGCGGGAGCCCCTTCGCCTTGGCGCGCTCCTTTACCTTGTCGATCACCTGCTGGATGCGCCAGGGCACGTAGGCGTCCCGGGGATCGGCCTTGAGCTGCCAGGCGCGGTCGACGTAGGCGAAGCGCTGCGCGATGAGATCCACCAGGGCAGCGTCGATGCGGTCGATCTCGTCGCGCACCTCGCTCATGTCGCCGCAGTCCTTAGCAGCACGCCCACTCATTTTTTCTTGCTCCCGGATTTCTTCTTGGCCGCAGCCTTCTTGGCAGGAGCGGGCGCCTTGCCCCCCTTCTCCCACCAGCGCTCAGGGACACTGATGCGCCCGGCGGCATCCTCGATCGCTTGCGCGGCGCGGAACAGCGTCGCCTCGTCGAACGGCTTGCCGATGAGCTGCAGGCCTAACGGCGTACCCTGAGCCGACAGCCCCGCAGGCACGGAGATGCCCGGCAGCCCCGCCATGTTGACCGTCACCGTGAAGATGTCTTCCAAATACATGGCAATGGGATCGCCCGTCTTCTCTCCAAACGCGAAGGCGGGCGACGGCGTCGTCGGCGTCAGCACCACGTCGACTGAGTTCCACGCCTCGTCGAAGTCGCGCTTGATCAGCGTGCGCACCTTCTGCGCCTTCAGATAATAGGCGTCGTAGTAGCCGGCGGAAAGCACGTAGGTGCCGATGAGGATGCGCCTGCGCACCTCCTGGCCGAAGCCGGCGCCGCGGGTCGCCTCGTAGGTGTCGATCAGGTCATTGCCGGTGATGCGCATGCCGTAGCGCACGCCGTCGTAGCGGGCGAGGTTGGAGGAAGCCTCCGCCGGCGCCACGATGTAGTAGGCGGGCAGCGCGTACTTGGTGTGTGGCAGCGAGATGTCGTGGATGCTGGCGCCGGCAGCCTTGAGCCAGGCGATGCCGTCCCGCCAGAGCTTGTCGATCTCCGGCGGCATGCCCTCGACGCGGTATTCCTTCGGCACGCCGACACGTAGGCCCTTGACGCCTTGCGCCAGCGCCGCCTCGTAGTCGGGCACGGGCGTGTCGACGGAGGTGGAATCCTTGGGGTCGTGGCTAGCCATGGCCTTGAGCATGATGGCGGCATCGCGCACGGTCTTGGCGAGCGGACCCGCCTGGTCGAGCGAGGAGGCAAAGGCGACGATGCCCCAGCGCGAGCAGCGCCCATAGGTGGGCTTGATGCCGACGGTGCCGGTGAGCGCCGCGGGCTGGCGGATCGAGCCACCGGTGTCGGTGGCCGTGGCGGCGAGGCACAGATCGGCAGCGACGGCGGCCGACGAGCCGCCCGAGGAGCCGCCCGGCACCAGCTTGTCGTCCGAAAGCTTTCCGTCATTGCCTTTGCGCCGCCAGGGCGAGACCACTGGCCCGAAGGCGCTCGTCTCGTTGGAGGAGCCCATGGCGAACTCGTCGCAGTTGAGCTTGCCGAGCATCACCGCGCCGGCGCTCCACAGGTTGGCGCCGACGGTCGAACTCATACACCGGATGGAAGTCGTCGAGGATCCTGGAGCAAGCCGTCGTGCGCTGCCCGACCGTGCAGAAGAGATCCTTGTTGCCGAGCGGCAGCCCTTCCAGCGCACGCACATCGCCCGCCTTGAGACGCTTGTCGCTCTCCTTCGCTTGGCGGAGCGCCAGCTCCGGCGTGGGCAGCACGTAGGCATTGAGCGCCTTGTTGGCGGCCTCGATCGCCTTCAAGAACGCCTGCGTCAGCTCGGTTGCCGAGAAATCTCGACTGCGCAGCCCCTCGCGCGCCTCGGCAATGGTGAGCTTGTTGAGATCGGTCACGTGAAGCTACTCCACCACCTTCGGAACCACGAAGTAGTGGTCCTCGACCATCGGTGCGTTCTTGACGATGTCGTCGGCGATGTCGCCGTCGGTGACCACGTCCTCGCGCTTCTTGAGCTCGATCGGCACCACGCGCGTCATCGGCTCGACTGCCGCGGTATCGACCTCGTCGAGCTGCTCCACCCAATTGAGGATGCCCGAGAGCTCTTTGACGAGCCCCTTGGCTTCCGCTTCCGTGATCTTGATGCGCGCCAGCCGCGCAATGCGCCGTACGGTCGCCTCGTCGACCTGCATGAGACCTCGCCGTTTCCTTGCTTGAGGAGAAGCGTTCAGGAATTGCCCGCTCTCTTAGCCCCGGTGGGAAGCCGGCGCAACTTGCCGGGGCGCGGCGGACCTAAGGGGTGCGGCGCCACTGCGACAAAAACGGGCCCAGAATATCGGACGCATCGTCGGTCCAGGGTCTCAAGCCGCCGTGGTGGAAATCCTGCGCGCCGTCCAGCGCCCGGAATGGCGCAAGCGCGCGCTCGTCCTTGGCAAAGACAGCGATGACGGAGGAATTTTCGGCATAGCCGCCCTCCGCCTTGTCGTCGGAGACGATCAGCCCCTTGAGCTGCGGCACCAAAGGCAGCGTCGCGCCCAGCACCGAGTCGAGGTCGAGATAGCGGTTGGAGATGTGCAGCACTACGACGCCATCGGCCTTAAGCTTGCGGGCGTAGAGTTGCAGAGCCTCCGCCGTCAACAGGTGCACGGGGACGGCATCAGATGTGAAGGCATCGACGATGATAAGATCGAAGCTCGCATTGGGCTCCTTGGAGAGCGTCAGGCGCGCGTCGCCGAGAACGATGTCGGGCTTGGGCTGACAGTTGGCGAGAAAGGTGAAGTAGTTCGATCGCTCGGCGATGTCGACGACCACGGGATCGATCTCAAAGAAGCGCCAGCGCTCGCCTTTCTTAGAGTAGCAGGCGAGCGTGCCCGTCCCCAGACCTATGACGCCGAAGCGGCCTTTCTCGCCGCGCGCTGCGAGCCGGCTTTGCACGATGCGCACGGACTCCGCCATCGGGCTGCCCGGATAGTAATAGGTGACGGGCGACGTGTCGGCGACGAGATGACCGTCCAGGCCGCGGATGCGCTGCGCGCCGTGCAGCGTGGTGCCGTGCGTCAGCACGTTAAAGTCGCCACCCTCGGACTGCGTCACGCGGTAGACGCCGAAGTAGGAGCGCTGCGCCGCACCCCGCTTCACCGACGAGGGCAGCATGACGACGGCGGCGAACATCAAAAGCGCGGCCAAGAGCTGGCGCGCCCCGTGGCCCCAGAAGGCGACAGCCGCGATGGCAAACAGCAGCGTGAGCACCGGCGTGAAGCCCCATTCGCCGAACGAGAGACCCAGCTGGATCGCCCATATGTCACCGCGCACGACGAGCGCCAGACCGACGACGCCGATCCCCAAAAGCCAGAGAAGCTTGTTCAGACGCCAGTCGCGCCGCGAAAGGACGCCGGGCCGGCAGGCCATGGTGAGCGCAATCAGAAGCGGGTACTCGAACACCTCGGAGAAGATCTTGGGCGCAACAAGCGCGGCGAAGAGGCCGCCCAGCACGCCGCCGAGCGACATCCACAAATAGAACTCGGTGAGGTCGCGCACGCGCGGGCGCGTCAGATAGAGCGTGCGGTGGGCAACGAGCGCGGAGAGGAAGAAGACCGCGCCGGCTGCCGCGCTCGTCAGCGTCCACTTGTCGTACTTGGTCTGCGACAGCTCGAGCAGCGCGAAGATCACGGCGGCAAGCTGCGCCGGCAAGAGCAGCGACATCGGGATCGGCAGGCGGTCCTGGAACGCCAAGACGAACGTCGAGAGGTAGAGCGCGAGCGGCAGCACCCATAAAAGCGGTGCCGATGCGATATCTGTGGCGATATGCGTGGTGACCGCAGTCAGAAGGCCTGCCGGCACCAGCGCCAGTCCACACCAGCCGAGGCGGTCGCGCAGCGTCGCGGGGGAATGCTCAGGCTCAGGCGCGCTCTCGGCAGTGGCGACGGGGGCGCCGGCAGAGCGGCGCACGAAGGCGAAGCAGGCTGCGAGCGCCACGACGAGCACGCCATAGAGCAGCGCCCAGTAGTCCGAGAGCGCCGTCAGCCCGAACGCCGGCTCGAGCACGAACGGGTAGCTGAGGAGCGCAATGAGACTGCCGAGATTCGAGGCGGCATAGAGAAAGTAAGGATCGCGCGCGTGCGGGTGTCCGGTCCGCGCAAACCACGCCTGCAGCAAGGGCGCGTTGGCGGCGACCGCCAGGAACGGACCCCCCACCGCCACGGTGAAGAGACCCAGCTGCCAGAAATACGGGCCACCCAGCGGCGGCTCGGTCCAGCCCGCAGGCAGTGCGATCGGCAGAAACAAGATCGCCGCCAGCGCCACGCCGAGGTGCACGAACCCGGTCCAGGCCGGCGCGACGTAGCGGATCAGAAGGTGAGCGTAAGCGTAGCCGGCAAGAAGGGCCGCCTGAAAGAAGAGTAGCGCCACCGCCCAAACGGAGGGCGAGCCGCCCAGCACGGGCAGCACCATCTTGGCGAACAGCGGCTGGACGGCGAACAGAAGGAAGGCGGACAGGAACGTCGTCGCAACGAACAGGGCGAGCGCGGTGCTCCCTCGCGCAAGCGGCGGCGCCAAAGCTTGCGTGCCGGGGGGAGACCTTGCTTCGGAACTTCGTTTCTGCACGCGGACGCGATCCTGGTCGAAAACTCTGGGCGCCCCGGCGCTCACACCGTAACAGGCTCTCCCAGCTTCGGCACCACGACGTTGTGGCCCTTCATCTGGGCAACGAAGGCATCGGGCGTCTGATCGATGATCGGGAAGGTGCCGTAGTGGGCGGGAAACACCGTCTTAAAGGCGAAATAGCTCTTACAGGCGCGGGCCGCGCCCATGGTGAAGCGGTCGCCGATGGGGACGATGCCCACGTGGGGCCGGTGCAGCTCGTTGATCAGCGCCATGTCCCCGAAGATCTCGGTATCTCCCATGTGGTAGACGGTCGGCCCCTCCTTGGCGGTCAGAACGATGCCGCAAGGGTTGCCGAGGTAGACGCCGCCCAAGGAGGAAGAGTGCAGGGCCTGCACGAACGTGAGGTCGAAGTCGGGCGCATGCACCGTGCCGCCGGTGTTCATCGGCTCGAGCTTCTCCACGCCTTGGCCGCCGAGGTGCATCGCCAGCTCAAACACCGCAAAGAGCGTGGCGCCGAGCAGCTTGCAGATCTCGGCGGCATCGCCGAGGTGATCGTCATGGCCATGGGTGAGCGCTACGTGCGTCACGCCATCGGTCGCGTCCTCCCAGTCGAGGCCCGAGGCCTCGAAGGTAGGGTTGCCTTTGAGAAAGGGGTCGACGAGCACCACGCTTGCGCCGGTCTCGATGCGGAAGCAGGAATGCCCAAACCAGGTGATTTTCATTGCGGACGGCCTCGACACAGCTTGGTGGATTGCGCGTGGCGCGGAGTATAAGGAACGCCTCGTTAGCAACAACGGGTGAGAGCTAACATGGCGGATGCGAAAGCCCGGCCGTTCGGAGAGACGCTCGAGGATGCCGAGGCCTTTGCCGCCAGGCTCCCGCCGGGCGCCCGTCTCATCGGCATCGATGCCGGCACCAAGACGCTGGGGCTCGCTCTCTCCGACGTGACGCGCACCATCGCCTCGCCCTTAACGGTCCTCAAGCGGACAAAGTTCAAGCAGGACGCCGCAGAACTGCTGCGGCTCGCCGCCGAGCACCAGATCGCGGGCTTCGTGCTGGGCCTGCCGACCAACCTCGACGGCACGGCCGGTCCACGCGTGCAAGCCACCCGCGCACTCGCCAACAACATGAACGCGCTGACGGAGCTCCCCATCCTTTTGTGGGACGAGCGCCTGTCGACGGCCGCGGCCGAGCGCACGCTTCTGGAGGCCGATGCCAGCCGCAAGCGGCGCTCGGAGGTGATCGACAAGCTGGCCGCCACCATCATTTTGCAAGGCGCGCTCGATCGCATGCGGATGCGATGAGCACACATGATCTCTGGCCGCATTAACTCTCATGCATTCATTTGAAAATTGCATACTGACCGTCCAACGCGTGCCGCAATAGCCTGCAAGCCTGCAAGGGTGGGCGCCATCCGAGATCTCTGGGCTGATCGACAGCCCCCTCGATGGCGAGGTGGATTGAGTTAACATGTCGCAGGCTTCGAAACTCCTCCGGCGGCGGGTCGTTCCGCAGCGAACGACGGAGCCGAGTCGGATCTCTGACGAATGGGAAAGCTACGTCGGTCGCTTCGCCTATCCGGTGCGGCGCGAGGTGCGCCGTCTGATGCGCTCATCGGCGCGGCTCGTCGATCTGGCGATGGTGTTCCCCGGTGCGATCTACGCTTTGGCGTCGAAGCGGCGTCCGGTGGACGTGCGGCGCACGGCGATCGCGATGGTGGAGGAAGGCGCGCCCTTGAAGGCGGTCGCCCGCGCGCTCGACCTGCCGCTGTGGCTGCGGCGTCTTCCGCCGGAAGCGTTCCAGAAGCAGATCGAGGATCTGCCGACGAGCGAGACCTTCACCCGGCGCGTCGCCAACCGGCTGCCCGGCGCCCCCGCGCATTCGGCCTTCTGGCTGCAGTCGGTGGCCTTCGGTGCCAAAGCCTGCAACGAGGACTTCGCTCTGTGGCTCGCCGACCAGGCGGTGTTCGCCGAGCAGGGCAATCCCGAAAAGCTGTTCGGTGTGCTTGCTGCGTATGCTTGGCACTCGCGCGCCGCGCAGACGCGCGCGCATACGCTCATCGTCGTGCCCTGGCGCCCGGAGATCGCGTTCGACACGGCGCTGTGCGCCGCCAAGAGCTGGCTCAACCGAATGCGCCTCGTGTTGCAGCTCGGCCCCGGCGTCATCGCCGACCCATGGCTGGCTGGCGGGCAGGTGCGCGGCTACACGTTCGTGGCGCTACTCGACCGCATGGAGATCCTCGCCGAGGCGCGCGCCATGCAGAACTGCGCCGACCAGTATGCCGAGCGGCTCGCCGACGACCGCTGCCGCCTGTTCTCGGTGCGGCGCGATCGCGAGCACGTGGCAACCCTGGAGATCGGCCCGCATTCGCGCGAGGCGGGGATGCTCGCCATCACCCAGCTCAAGGGGCGCCACAACATGGCGGCTCCGCTCGATGTCTGGCAGGCCGCTTATGCATGGCTCGCCTCACAGAGCGGGCTGCGGCGCCTGCCGCCGCGCATCCCGCCCGACCGCCGGCTCGACGACGAGGCCTGGACGCAGCTGATGGCGCCCTACCGGCGCCGGACCGGAGGCGCGCCCTGGCTGCCGGAGACAGCGACGCAAACCGTCTTCGACGGCTTCAATGCGGAGATGTCCGACCTTGCGCGCCGCGGCGGCGTCTCCTCTTGGTTGTTCACCTAAGGCCTGACGCCACCTCCCACCGGCAAAGCGGGGACCAACGACGGCCCCGCGCAGCTCCGGCGCGGGAATCGGGGCCGTAAGCGTTTTCGCGCGGCTGCCCTCTTAGGAAACCGAGCTCGACGAGAAGCCACAGGGAAAGAGCAGCCAAGATCACGCCCCCCGCAATCATCAGCCAGCGTGCCGGCCCATCAGGCGGGGCTCCAGCAGAATTGGAGTCCTGCAGCATCATCCCTGCAATCGCGAACAGCGCGAACGGCACGTAATACGACGCCAGCACCCAGCCCGAGCGCCCCCTGTCGTGAAGTCTCTTCGTGCCGGCCGCGAGCGCCGGCCAGAGCAAGAAATAAAGAACCAGCGTCAGAGGAATGATAGCCGGAAGAGTGGCGCGCATAAAAGCCTGCTTGCCTTCAGGAGATGCAAG
Organism: uncultured Alphaproteobacteria bacterium; assembly: GCA_963782555.1. GTDB lineage: Bacteria > Pseudomonadota > Alphaproteobacteria > Rhizobiales > Hyphomicrobiaceae > Hyphomicrobium_A. The sequence goes on from CAWAKB010000004.1 coordinate 243,677, forward strand.
CCATGCCGCATCGGAGGCTTGCGGGACGCTCGACATCGCGAAGTAAATGGCCGCTCCGTAAATAACTCCCCAAATCACGAAGAGGATGAGAAGCGACACGAACATAAGCCACCACATCTTGCGGTTCATTCGCCCGTCGGGATTGAAAACAACATTCCAGAACGTCCGCGGCTCATGGCCCGGCAACGGGTGTCCCGCGAGTGGATCGGGGCCAAAGGCATTCGGACCAGGAACGCCACGCATGAACATCGACTGCGCGGCGAACCACATTGAGATGGGCCAGAGCACCTGCGTGGTAACTATGGTGAACTCTTGAGACGGTTTCGCCAAGTCAACGCTCTCTCGGCCAAACCAAAGGAGCGCCAATGCCGCGATGGGGAGGCCAAGATAAAAAGAGGCACCTATCCACATCGGGTAATTGCGGTCGTGCAGGCGCTTGGTGATCAGAGCAAGTCCGGGCCAGAGTGCAACCAACATCACGCCCCCATAGATCGGACCCCAGACGCCAAAATTTTCGCGACGAAAGCCCCAGAACGCGGAGGAAAACGGGTCGCCTGCAACGAGCGCTGAGGCACCAGACACTACCGACAGCGTCGCGAGGGTGAAAACGGCAATTGCAATGACGTATCTTTTGCGGCTGATCCGGCCGCTGAAGCTGAAAAGCAGTCGCCCAAAATCCATGGAACTCTCTCCTACGCAGGCAGCGTCAGCTCTAGTATGCCGGGCGCATGTAGGAATTGCGAAAACCCTTTTTGGGGAGCACTCTCACGCGTGGTTTGGCGAGGCGCGCGCGAGGATTGCGCGGGTGTCGGCGCGCTCAAGCCCTTGACCGTAGGTCTGCCGCGGTGCGCCGCCGAGACGTGTCGCAATGAAGGCATCGGCAACCGCCGTCGATGCGCTCGTCTTGAGGACCGAAGCGGCCCCGAGCACCGCCAGAGCCTCAACCAAGGTGCGCCCGCGGGAATCGAGCAACGCCGGCTCGTGCAGCAAGCTCTGGATGCGCTCGTGCGCCGCTTGCAAGCGCGGGTCATCGGCCGCCACCGCGCCCAGCTCCTCCATCACCACCTCGACGGCGTCGGGCTCGCGCTGCAGGACGCGCATCAGATCGAGCGCCATGACGTTGCCGGAACCCTCCCAGATCGAGTTGACCGGCACCTCGCGATAAAGCCTGGCGAGCGGCGCCTCCTCCACGTAACCGCTTCCCCCAGACACTCCATGGCCTCGGCCACCATGGCGGGGGCGATCTTGCACACCCAGTACTTGGTGACGGGTGTCATCATGCGGCGCCAGGCCGAAGCGCGTTGATCCTGCACGCGATCGAAGGCGCGGGCGAGGCGGAACGAGAGTGCGACGGCGCCTTCCACGTCGAGCGCGAGGTCGGCGAGCACCTGCCCCATCAGCGGCTGATCGACGAGCTTCTTCTGGAACACGGTGCGGTGCTCGGCGAAATGTATGGCGTTGGCGAGCGCCAGCCGCATCAGCCCGGCGGAAGCCACGGCGCAGTCGAGCCGCGTATGCGTCACCATCTCGATGATGGTCGCAACTCCGCGCCCCTCCTCGCCGATGGCCCACGCGTGGCAGCCGTGAAACTCGACCTCGGAGGAGGCGTTCGAGCGGTTGCCGAGCTTGTCCTTCAAGCGCTGAAAGCGCAGCGGGTTGATGCTTCCATCGGGAAGAAAGCGTGGCATCAGGAAGCAGGTGAGCCCACCGGGCGCCTGCGCCAGTACCAGGAAGGCATCCGACATCGGCGCCGACATGAACCACTTGTGGCCGGTGACGATGTACTCCCCGCCGGGGCCGCCTGCCCCCACCGGCTCGGCCCTGGTCGTCGCCGCGCGCACGTCGGTGCCGCCCTGCTTCTCCGTCATTCCCATGCCGAGAGTAACGGCGGTCTTGTCGTCGGCGGGGGCAAAGGCCGGGTTGTAGCTGTAGGGCAGGATCTTGGGCAACCATGCCTCGGCCAGCTCCGGCTGCTGCAAAAGCACCGGCACGGCGGCGTGCGTCATGGTGATGGGGCAGCAATGTCCGGCCTCCATTTGCGCCGCCATGTAGAAGGCTCCTGCACGGGCGACATGCGCGTCTGGCCGGCGCGAAGGCCCGCCGGGGCCCAGATGTGCCCACACCGAGCTGTGCAAGCCCGCCTCGCAGCTCGTGCGCATCAGCGCGTGATAGGCGGGATGGAAGCTGACCGTATCGCGGCGCCGGCCGTGGCGGTCGTGCGTCTCGAGCCGGGGCGGATGCTCGTTGGCAAGCCGCCCGCGCTCGAACGCCGCCGCGCTGCCGGTGACACGGCCAAAGGCCAAAAGCGCCTCGCGCGCGCCACCCGCCCCTTCGCGCTCGACCGCCTCCTTGAGAGCTGCGTCAGAGGCATAGAGGTTCACGTCCTCCAGCGGAGGGGGCTGATTGAACACCTCGTGTGTCGAGAAAGGCCCGGTCATTTACAATTTCTACCGCATTCTCGGCGTCCCGGTGGTTAAGGGTACGAATTTCCTCAGTTCCGCGCGGCAAATTGGGCGCCCCGCTTGCCGGGAGGTCAGACTCCCCGTATAGACACCGCTTTAATGACCAGCGCTGTTGCCAAAGTCGAGGTGCTTCACTTCCCTCACCGCCATCTCCTCACCGTTGAGGGGCTCGGCGCGCCAGAGATTAATTTTCTTCTCGACCTCGCCGATCATGCCGCCGACGCCAACCGCGAGACCGGCAAGCAGCGCGATGTCTTGCGCGGGCGGACGCTGATCAATCTCTTCTTCGAGGCCTCTACGCGGACACAGAGCTCGTTCGAGATGGCCGCTAAGCGCCTCGGCGCCGACGTCATGAACATGAACGTCTCCACCTCCTCGGTGCAGAAGGGCGAGACGCTGATCGACACGGCGATGACGCTCAACGCCATGCGCCCCGACATCATCGTTGTGCGCCATCACGCCGCGGGCGCGGTCGAGCTCTTGGCCCAGAAGATCGACTGCTCGGTGGTCAACGCCGGCGACGGCGCCCATCAGCATCCCACGCAAGCCCTGCTCGATGCGCTCACCATCCGCCGCGCCAAGGGCCGCATCTCCGGGCTGACCGTCGCCATCTGCGGCGACATCCTGCACAGCCGCGTCGCCCGCTCCAACATCAATGTGCTCAATACGCTCGGTGCACGCGTGCGCATCGCCGCCCCCTCGACGCTGCTGCCGGCCGCGCCCGAGCGGCTCGGCGCGGAAGTCTTCACCGACATGTGGAAGTGCCTCGAAGGCGCCGACGTCGTCATGATGCTGCGTTTGCAGCGCGAGCGCATGGAAGGCTCCTACGTGCCCTCGACGCGCGAGTATTTCCACTTCTTCGGCCTCGACCAGGAGAAGCTCTCCCGCGCCAAGCCCGACGCCGTCGTCATGCACCCCGGCCCCATGAACCGCGGCGTGGAGATCGCCTCGACCGTCGCCGACCACTCGCGCTCCGTCATCCGCGAGCAGGTGGAGATGGGCGTCGCGGTGCGCATGGCCGTGCTCGAGGCGTTGGCCAGGAATTTGCCCAAGCGATGACCGCGCCCGCGATGACAGCCCGCAAACCGAAGGACGGCGCCAAGCAGACGACCGCCACGGCTTTCATCAATGCGCGCCTTGTCGATCCCGCCTCCAACCGCGACGAGCCGGGCGGGCTTCTCATCACCGACGGCAGGATCGCCGACATCGGCCCGCACTTGAGGCGCAACGCGCCCGACGGCGCCGACGTGGTCGACTGCCAGGGACACGTGCTGGCGCCGGGCCTGATCGACGCGCAGGTGTTCACCGGCGAGCCCGGCTTCGAGCACCGCGAGACCTTGAAGACCGCGAGCCACGCGGCCGCCGCCGGCGGCGTCACCACCATCGTCGTCATGCCTGAGACCGATCCGGTCATCGATCAGGTGGCGCTCGTCGACTTCATCCAGCGGCGCGCCCGCGACAACGCCATCGTGCACGTGCACACCATGGCCGCCATGACCAAGGGCCTCAAGGGCGAGGAGATGACGGAGATCGGCTTGCTGAAGCGGGCCGGCGCCATCGCCTTCTCCAACGGCAAGACGTCCGTCGCCAACACGCGCGTCATGCGCAACGTGCTGCTCTACGGCAAGGACTTCGGCGCCCTCATCGCCCACCACACCGAGGATCCCTACCTGTCGCAGAACGGCATGATGAACTCGGGCGAGGTGGCAGCGCGGCTCGGCCTGTCGGGCGTGCCCAAGGCGGCAGAGACCATCATGCTCGAGCGCGACGTGCGCCTCGTGGAGATGACGGGCGGCCGCTATCACGCCGCGACCATCTCTTGCGCGGAAAGCCTCAAGGTCATCCGCGACGCCAAGGCGCGCAAGCTTCCCGTCACCTGCGGCGTCTCCATCAATCACCTGACGCTAAATGAGAACGACATCGGCCCCTATCGCACCTTCTTCAAGATGCGCCCGCCGCTGCGCTCGGACGAGGACCGCGTCGCCATGATCCGGGGCGTCGCCGCGGGCGACATCGACATCATCGTCTCAAGCCATGATCCTCAGGATGCCGACGACAAGCGCCGGCCCTTCGCCGAGGCGACCGACGGCGCGGTGGGCCTGGAGACGCTTCTGCCGGCGGCGCTGCGCCTCTTTCACTCGGGCGAGCTGCCGCTTATCGCCATCTTCAGGGCGCTGACGCTCAATCCGGCGAAGCTCCTGGGCCTGCACTCGGGCCGGCTTGCCAAGGGTGCAATCGCCGACATCGTCCTCGTCGATCTTGGCGAGCCGTGGGTGGTCAACAAGGATTTGTTGCGCTCGCGCTCCAAGAATACGCCCTTTGACGAGAGCAAGATGCAGGGGCGCGTCCTGCGCACTCTTGTTGCCGGAAACACGGTCTACCAGTACGCTGGCGCCGAGCGGACGTGATCCGCTCTTTGTGACAGTGCGCGCGTCATGACCCACTTCCTGCTCTTGGGCCTTGTCGGGGCGGACGATGCTGCTCGCATCGTCATTTACGAGCGCCCCAACTCTTGGGATTGGACGCTCTGGTGGGCGTTCTTCCTGGCCTTCGGCTATTTGCTCGGCTCGATCCCCTTCGGCTACCTCCTCACCCGGGCTGCAGGGCTGGGCGACGTGCGCGCCATCGGCTCCGGCAATATCGGCGCCACCAACGTGCTGCGCACAGGCCACAAGGGACTGGCCGCGCTGACCCTGCTGCTCGACGCTTTGAAGGGCGCGGTGGCGGTGCTCGTCGCTTACAGGATCGGTGCCGTTTACGCCGGTCTGGCGATCGACGCCGCATTGCTTGCCGGCATCGGTGCGTTTCTCGGACACCTTTTCCCGGTTTGGCTCGGCTTCAAAGGCGGCAAGGGTGTCGCCACCTACATCGGCGTGCTCGCCGGCGCGTTCTGGCCGGGAGCGGTGGTGTTCTGCGCCATATGGCTCGGCATGGCGGTCATCACCCGCTACTCCTCGCTCTCGGCGCTGACGGCAAGCGTCATCACACCCGTCGCGATCTTTGCCCTCGGCGAGCGCCCGGCCGCGCTGCTTGCCGTACTCATGACGGCTCTTCTGCTTTGGAAGCACCGCGCCAACATCCGTCGTCTCGCCGCGGGCGAGGAGCCCAAGATCGGTGCGCAAGCCTGACACCAAGCGTGAGCCCGTGCTGCCTCTCATCGCGGCCCTCCCCGTCGCGGAGCTGGGCGAGGCCGAGCGCATCGCGTGTCTGCGCCTCATCCGCTTCGAGAACGTCGGCCCGGTTACCTTTCGCGAGTTGATCAACCATTTCGGCGGCGCCGAGCCTGCGCTCGCCGCCATGCCGGAGCTGTCGCGACGTGCCGGCCGCGCAATCCGCATCTGCCCGCGCGCCGACGCCGAGGCCGAGCTGGAGCGCGCCCGGGCAGCCGGCACGCGGCCCCTGTTCACGATCGAGCCGGGCTATCCGATGGCACTCGCCGTGCTCGATGTTCCGCCGCCGCTTCTTTATGTCAAAGGACGGCTCGAGCTGCTGAACCGGCCGACCGTCGCGGTCGTAGGCTCGCGCCAATGCTCAGCTGCCGGCGCCAAGCTGGCGCGCCATTTCGCGGCCGAGCTCGCGCGCAACGGCTACGTCGTCGCCTCCGGCCTCGCCCGCGGGTCGACAGCGTGGCGCACGAGGCGGCGCTCGAGCACGGCACTGTGGCGGTGCTGGCGGGCGGCATCGATGTCGTCTATCCGCCCGAGAACGAAGCCTTGCACGACGCCATCGGCGCACGCGGCTGTCTCATCACCGAGATGCCGTTCGGCTTCGTGCCGCGCGCCAAGGACTTTCCCCGCCGCAACCGCATCATCTCCGGCATTGCGCTCGGCGTGCTGATCGTCGAGGCGGCGCGCCGCTCCGGAACACTCGTCACCGCACGGCTCGCCGCCGAGCAGGGCCGCGATGTGTTCGCCGTGCCCGGACACCCACTCGATCCGCGCGCTGAGGGGACCAACAAGCTTCTGAAGTCGGGCGCCACCTTGGTGACGGAGCCCGAAGACCTCTTGTCCGCCTTGGCGCCGCTCACACGCCCGCCCACATCGTATCTGCGCGACGAGGACGCTCGCTCCCTTTGCACCGAAACAGCCGCCGGGCCCCCACCGCCCCTCTCCGAGCGCGATCGCGACCGCGTCATGGCAGCGCTCGGGCCGGCGCCGATCGACATCGACAGCCTCGTGCGTGGCACCGGGCTTTCCATCCGCGCGGTGCAGGCGGCGCTGATCGAGCTGGCGCTGGCGGGCCGCATCGAGCGCCACGGCAACGGGCTCGTCTCGCTGCTCCCCGCCTAAAGGGGCTCAGCGCTTGGCGTCCTCGTTCTGGATCCGGGCTTCGATGAGCGCCGCGGCAAGGATTCCGCTCAAGGTCTTGTAGCCGGCCTTTTCCGCCATCAACTTGAGGTCGTAGATGATCTCGCACAGGTAGCCGAGCAATTCCGCTTTACTGGCCGCCGCGGGCAATCCGGCACCTCCGTCAGGATCTTCCGGCCCAGCAATCACAATGTGTGCCCCTGGTTTTCTAAGGCTACAACTAATGAGTGCAGTTAATATCATTCACTATCTCAGATAGCAATAACATGCGCAATTTAGCTTGGAGTGGCCCAGGCGCCCGTTTGACACCGCCCCAATCCTCTCCCATGTTCCCCGGCCGAATGGATCAGCCGGGCTCTCTGGGCCAATTTGGGCCGTGCCGGCGCCCCTTGCGCGGCGGTGGCCCCGGACCTCCTGCAATCAGCCTGAAAGTCTGAAATGAACGTCGTCATCGTCGAATCGGCGGCCAAGGCCAAGACCATCAACAAGTACCTTGGCAGCGGCTACAAGGTCATCGCCTCCTTCGGGCACGTGCGCGACCTGCCGTCCAAGAACGGGTCGGTCGAGCCCGACAAGGACTTCGAGATGCACTGGGACGTCGACTCTAAGTCCCAGAAAATCATGAAGGAAATCTCCGACGCCGTCAAAGGCGCCGACAGGCTCATTCTCGCCACCGACCCCGACCGCGAGGGCGAGGCGATCTCCTGGCACATCCTCCAGATTCTGCAGCAGAAGAAGGCCCTGAAGAAGGGCATCGAGATCGAGCGCGTCGCCTTCAACGCGGTGACCAAGCAGGCCATCCTGGCCGCCATGAACGAGCCGCGCGAGATCGACGCCCCGCTGGTGTCGGCCTATCTCGCCCGCCGAGCCCTCGACTACCTCGTGGGCTTCACCCTCTCTCCCGTGCTCTGGCGCAAGCTGCCGGGCGCCCGCTCCGCCGGCCGCGTGCAGTCGGTGGCGCTGCGCCTCGTGTGCGACCGCGAGGCCGAGATCGAGAGGTTCAAAAGCGACGAGTACTGGACCATCGAGGCGCTTCTCGCCACCGCCAAGGGCGAGGAGTTCCCGGCGCGGCTCAACGCCATCGCCGGCACCACGCTCAAGAAGCTCGACATCAAGACCGGCGCGGACGCCGCCGCCATCAAGGCGGCCATCGAGAAGGGTGACTTCCGCGTCGCGTCGGTTGAGAAGAAGGGGGTGAAGCGCAATCCGTTCGCGCCGTTCGCCACCTCCACCCTGCAGATGGATGCTTCCCGCAAGCTTGGCTTCTCGGCCAAGCAGACCATGCAGGTCGCCCAGCGCCTCTACGAGGGCGTCGACATCGGCGGCGAGACCGTCGGCCTCATCACCTACATGCGAACCGACGGCGTGACGATCGTCACGGAGGCGATCAACGCCATCCGCGGCCTCATCGCACGCGAGTACTCGCAGAAGTACGTTGCGCCCTTCATACGCGAGTACAAGACCAAGGCCAAGAACGCGCAAGAGGCGCACGAAGCCATCCGCCCCACCGACGTCACGCGCAAGCCCTCCGACGTGGCCCGCTATTTGGCCAAGGACCAGGCCGCCCTTTACGAGCTTGTCTGGAAGCGCGCGGTCGCGAGCCAGATGGCGTCGGCAGAGGTCGAGCAGACCACCGCCGACATCGAGGTGAAGGGCCGCGACGGCAAGGCTTACACCTTGCGCGCGACGGGCTCGGTCATCCAGTTCGACGGCTTCCTCAAGCTCTACGAGGAGGGCCGCGACGAGCGCCTCTCCGCGGGCAAGGGCAAGGACGACACGACTGCCGAGGACGACGATACGAGCCGCCGCCTGCCGGCGCTCAGCCAGGGCGACCGCGTCACCGACCGCTCGATCGATGCTGAGCAGCACTTCACCCAGCCGCCGCCGCGCTACTCGGAGGCGACGCTGGTCAAGAAGATGGAGGAGCTCGGCATCGGCCGGCCGTCGACCTATGCCTCGACGCTCGCCGTGCTGCAGGAGCGCGACTACGTCCGCATCGACAAGAAGCGGCTGATCCCCGAGGACAAGGGGCGCCTCGTCATCGCCTTCCTCGAAGGCTTCTTCAAGCGCTACGTCGAATACGACTTCACCGCCGACCTGGAGGAGAAGCTCGACCTCATCTCCGATGGCAAGCTCGCCTGGAAGGACGTGCTGCGCGACTTCTGGCGCGAGTTCACCGGCGCCGTCGACGAGATCAAGGATCTGCGTGTTGGCGACGTCTTGGAGGCGCTCAACGAGATCTTGGGCCCCCACATCTTTCCCCCGAAGGAGGATGGCAGCGATCCGCGTGCCTGCCCGGCGTGCAGCACCGGTCGCCTGAGCCTCAAGATCTCCGGCAAGTACGGCGCCTTCATCGGCTGCGGCAACTACCCGGACTGCCGCTACACGCGCCAGCTCGCCGACCAGGGCAACGGCGACGCCGAAGCTGCACTTCCCGACGGCAAGCTGTTGGGCTACGACCCCGACACCGGGCTCGCCGTGACGCTGCGCACCGGCCGCTTCGGGCCCTACCTGCAGCTCGGCGAGGCGACCGAGGACGAGAAGCCCAAGCGCGCCAGCGTGCCCAAGGGCGTGGACCCCGCCTCCGTCGACCTCGAGTACGCGCTCAAGCTCTTGTCGCTGCCACGCGAGGTGGGGCGCCACCCGGAGACCGGCAACCCGATCACCGCGGGTCTCGGGCGCTACGGGCCCTTCGTGCTGCACGATGGGCTCTATGCCAACCTGGAGAGCGTCGAGGACGTATTCACGGTCGGCGTCAACCGCGCCGTGGCGCTGCTGGCGGAGAAGGCTGCCGGCGGCAAGGGCCGCTTCCAGCGCGCCAAGCCCACGGTCTTGAAGGACCTCGGCGAGCATCCCGAGGGCGGCAAGATCGAGGTGCTGTCGGGGCGCTATGGCCCTTACGTGAAGCACGGCAAGATCAACGCCACCATCCCAAACGGCAAGGACCCCGCCGCCATCTCCATGGAGGAGGCGATCGAGCTCATTGCCGCGCGCGCGGCCAAGGGCGGCAAGAAACCTGCGAAAAAAGCTTCGAGCGCCAAACCGGCGGCCAAAAAGACAGCTAAGACTACCAAGTCGACGAAGGGACCAAAGGCTCGCAAGGCAAATTCCGAGACAGCGGACGCCGAGGTCGAGACCTAGAAGAACTGAAGCCGCCCCTCATGAACTCCCGGCCAGGCACGCTGACATGGCGCGCAAACCTAGACGCGCAAAGGGCGGCCCGCCGCAGCTCCCCGGCAAGGACGACATCCTAGAGTTCATCAAGTCGGCGCCCGCCAAGGTGGGAAAGCGCGAGATTGCGCGCGCTTTCGGCATCCGCGGCGAGGAGCGCCTCGACCTCAACCGCATGCTGGCCGGCATGCGGGGTGAAGGCACGCTCACCGGCAACCGCAAGGGTCTCACCAAGAAGGGGAGCCTGCCGTCGGTGACGGTGCTGGAGGTGACTGGGCGCGACGAGGACGGCGACCTCATCGCCAAACCGGCCGTGTGGGAGGGCGCAGAGGGCGAGCGCCCCAGCGTGCTGCTCCCCGCACACCAGGCGCGCGGCCCCCAGGCCGATGTCGAAGCCGAGATCGGCATCGGCGACCGCATCCTGGCGCGCATCATCGAGCTCAAGGAAGCCGACGTCGAAGGCTTCCGCTTCGAGGCCTCGCCCATCAAGCGGCTGCCACGCGAGAAGCGCCGCCTTCTCGGGATCTATCGCGCGCATCGGCACGGCGGCGGCACCATCGAGCCGATCGACCGCAAGCAGCTGCGCTCCTGGTCGATCCACAAGGGCGACGAGGGCGGGGCCAAGGACGGCGACCTCGTGCGCTTCGATCTGCCACGCAAGGGGCGCCATCATGTCCCGCAGGCGCGCATCATGGAGACGCTCGGCAACCCCGACGACCAGCGCCAGATCTCTCTCATCGCCGTGCACACCCACGGCATCCCCGACGACTTTTCCGAGAGCGTGATCGCAGAATCGAAGTCGCTGGAGCCGCCCAAGCTGCAAGGCCGCACGGACCTGCGCGCGCTCCCGCTCGTCACCATCGACCCGCCGGACGCACGCGACCACGATGATGCGGTCTTCGCCGAGCCCGACGAGGACCCCGCAAACCCCGACGGCTGGGTGGTGATCGTCGCCATCGCCGATGTCGCCCACTACGTGCGCCCCGGCACCAAGCTCGACCGCGAGGCTCAAGTGCGCGGCAACTCGGTCTATTTTCCCGACCGCGTCGTGCCCATGCTGCCCGAGCGCATCTCCAACGACTTGTGCTCGCTGCGGGAAGGCGAGGACCGGCCCTGCCTCGCCGTGCGCCTGGTGATCGACAAGAAGGGCAACAAGAAGAGCCACACGTTCCTTCGCGCCATGATGCGCTCTGCGGCCAAGCTCTCCTACCAGGAGGCGCAGGCCGCCATCGACGGCAAGCCGTCCGAGAAATGCCGGCCCATCATGGAGCGGGTGCTGGAGCCCTTGTGGGCAGCCTATGCGGTGGTGGCGGAGGCGCGCGACCGCCGCCAGCCGCTCGATCTCGACCTGCCCGAGCGCAAGATCCTCCTCGACGCGACCGGGCGCGTCGACCGCATCGTGGTGCCCGAGCGGCTAGCTGCGCACCGCCTCATAGAGGAGTTCATGATCCAGGCGAATGTGGCCGCAGCCGAGGCGCTGGAAGCAAAGCGCGCGACCGTCGTCTACCGCATCCACGACCAGCCCTCGAAAGAAAAGCTGCAAAGCCTGCGCGACTTCCTGGACTCGCTCGACCTCAAGCTGGCGCCGGCCGGCACCCTGAAGCCGGAGCACTTCAACCGCATCCTGGCGCGAGCCAAGACGATGCCGGTGCCCGAACTCATCAACGAGGTAGTGCTGCGCTCACAGAGCCAAGCCGAGTATAACATCGACAACATCGGGCACTTCGGCCTCAACCTGCGCCGCTATGCGCACTTCACCTCGCCCATTCGCCGCTACGCCGATCTGATTGCGCACCGCGCGCTCATCCGCGCGCTGCGCTTGGGCGCCGGCGGCCTGGAGGACAACGAGGTGCCGCGTCTCGCCGAGGTCTCCAAGGAGATCTCGGATGCGGAGCGGCGCGCCATGGCGGCCGAACGCGAGACCGCCGACCGCCTGATCGCGGTACATCTCGCTGACCGCATCGGCGCGACGTTCTCAGGACGCGTTGCGGGCGTCACCCGTTCCGGTCTTTTTGTGCGTCTGGCCGAGACCGGCGCCGACGGCTTCGTGCCCGTCTCCTCCTTGCAGGGGGACTTCTACAATCACGTCGAGGCGCTGCATGCGCTCGTGGGCAAGCGCTCCGGCGAGACGTTCAGCCTCGGCGACACGGTCGAGGTGCGGCTGGTGGAAGCAATCCCTTCGGCCGGCGCCCTGCGGTTCGAGATGTTAAGCGAAGGCAAGAAAACCCGCGTTGCGGCCATGCGCTCCATGCCCAAACGGGCCGGAAGACGCTGGAAACGGCGGTAATGTGGCGGTTGCCGCGGCGAATGGCCCATTGACGGGGGCGCGCGGCGGCGCCAGGACTGCGCCCATGAGCATCAGCACATCATCCGAACTTCCAACCAACGCGCGCACGCGATCGGTTTCCGACGCCATGCGCCGCGGCGGCGCCGGGAAGTGCCCGGCTTGCGGCAAGGGCGCGCTGTTCACGCGCTATCTCGAGGTGGCGCACCGCTGCCCCGAGTGCGCCGAGGAGCTTTACCATCACCGCGCCGACGACGCGCCGCCCTACTTTACCATGTTGATCGTGGGGCATCTCGTCGTGGCCGGCGTCATGTTTGTCGAGGACTATTTCCACCCCAACTACTGGGTCCACTTCTTTATGTGGGTCCCGCTCACCATCGGCCTCAGCCTCCTGCTCTTGCCGCGCATCAAGGGTGCGCTGGTCGGGTTGCAGTGGGCACTCAGGATGCACGGCTTCGGCGGTCCCGATGCGTTCGACCCTGCATTGCCGCAGCCTGATCCGGCACTCGAGGTGATGGAGGAGCGCAAGAGCGCCTAACGTCGCTTGACAGCAAAGCGGCCACCGCTATGGTGCCGCTCCGCGCAGCCCGCATAAGCTTTTCCAGGTTTGCTTCATCATGGCCAAGCCCATCACGCAGAAGATCAAGCTGCTGTCCACGGCCGGTACGGGCTTCTTTTATGTGACCAAGAAGAACCCGCGAACCAGCACCGAGAAGCTGGTCTTCAAGAAGTACGACCCCGTCGTCAAAAAGCACGTCGAGTTCAAGGAAACGAAGATCAAGTAACGCGTCAGCGCGCGCACACGCGCGCTCGGGCTCAGCGACATCGCTTCGAGACCTTCGGATTTGACTTCGTGCGTTTGCAGAATGATTGCGACACACCGCACGGCCCGTGAAGCGCAACGCTTCACGCGCGCAGGTATATCGTTGATTGACTGTGGCCTTGAGGGACTTGACCAGGGCCCGCAACTCAACCCGGCAGCGGGGTAGTTAGTCCGAGAAAGTCACGGACCCTGGTCTAGTAACCAGGAGGTTCGTCAAAGAGGGCGTTGACTCCCCGCCTGGTGCCGTGGCTGGTCCGATGCAGCTTTAACGAGGAGGCCACTCTAGCCGCTAAGACCGAGCCACGAGTTTCCCGCCCTATCAGGAAATGCGGCGGACCTGACAGTGCGGAAACCGTTATTCGTGTCTGGGACGCGGTTGTGCCTCTCGTCGCCCCAGCAATCTCAAATCTTATAGACCCCCTCACGAAATCGTAATCTGACAGAGGACTTTGGTTAATGCAAGTTACCCTTTGACTGTGCTTCGCGCGCCACGCGCGAATCACTGGTTTGGCCGCCCAGCGCCTTGATGGGGACAGGTCAAATGGGCAGGCGCTTATCAAGAGACTGAAACTATTGGGGTTCCCAAAGCCCGGCGGTCAGGCCGCGTGGGCGGCGACCCGGTTGCGCCCGCGCCGCTTGGCGGCGAATAACGCATTGTCCGCACGCCGAAAAACAGTCTCGGGTGTGTCCTCGGGGCACTCCAGCGTGGCAATGCCCACACTCGCCGTCAGGTGGATGCCGAGACCCGGACGCACCTGAAAGGCGTCAGCCGCGATCGCCACCCGCAGCCGTTCGCCCACCTGGTAGGCACGGGCCATGGTCGTATCGGGCATGATGACGATGAACTCCTCGCCGCCGAAGCGGCAGGCAAGGTCAATGCCGCGAGTATTGCGGCGAAAGCGGGTGCAGAACTCCTTCAAGACAGTGTCGCCCACGTCGTGGCCGTAGGTGTCGTTCACCTGCTTGAAGTGGTCGATGTCGGCGAGCAGCACCGACAACGCGCGCTTGTTGCGCTGCGCCTCATCGACCAGCGTCGTCAGATGGCATTCCATGTAGCGCCGGTTGTGCAGGCCAGTCAGCGGATCGATCATGGCCGCCTCGATGCTTTCCTCGAGGCGGTTGCGCAGGTGATCGGAGTAGCGCTTGCGCTTCACTTGGGTTCGAACGCGGGCCAACAGCTCGTTGCCGTCGACGGGACGCATCACGTAGTCGTTGACGCCCATATCGAGCGCGCGCAAGAGGCGCGCCTCGTCGCCCGGCTCCACCAGCACGATGATCGGCAGATGCCGCGTGCGGTCGAGCGAGCGCGTCTGCGAGCAGAGCCGCAAGGCATCGGCATCCGGCAGCGTCAGGCTGACGACCAAGAGGTCGAACTCTTTTTCGGCCAGCAGCCGCAAGGCCGCCTTCGGTCCTTCGACTGCCACCGGCACGTGCAGCGGCGACAGCCATTCCAATAGCCGCGCGGCGGCCCGGGGGTCGTCCTCCACGATCAGGATCCGCGCCCGTTCCTCCGACAGCGCCTTGATGAGAGCGGCATCCTCCGTCATTCCCGTCTGCCGCCCGGTCAGGGCCCGCATCAGCATCTCGTCGGTGAGCATCTTCAGACGCGCGAGATTCTTGACGCGCGTCACCAGAGCGATCTCATCGACGGGCTTGGTCAGGAAGTCGTCGGCCCCGCCTTGTAGGCCCCGCACCTTGTCGGAGACCTGATCGAGTGCGGTGACGAGCACCACGGGGACATGGTGGGTCTTCGGGTTGGCCTTGATGAGGCGGCAGGTCTCGAAGCCGTCCATCTCCGGCATCATTACGTCGAGCAGGATCACATCGACGCGCTCGCGCTCGCAGATCTCGAGCGCCTCCTTGCCGCCGCATGCAGTCAGCACGTCAAAGTACTCGGCGGAAAGGCGCGCCTCGAGCAGCTTCACATTAGCCGGGATGTCGTCAACAACCAGAACTCGAGCGGTCATATTCCCAACTACTCAACGCAACGCCAGATGCTCAAGCGCGGGGATCGCCGACGAAGCGATGCACGGTCTCGAGAAAGCCGCTGACGGAAATTGGCTTGGAAATGTAGGCCTCGCACCCGCCCGAACGGATCCGCTCCTCATCGCCCTTCATCGCAAAGGCGGTGATGGCCACCACCGGAATCGTGCGCAGCTCATCGTCCTCTTTGATCCACTTGGTGACCTCGAGGCCGGAAACTTCCGGGAGCTGGATGTCCATGAGGATGAGTGCCGGACGATGACGCCGAGCCAGCTCCAGCGCCTCCAGGCCGTTGCGGGTCTGGATGGTTGCATAGCCGTGGGCTGCGAGAAGGTCG
The DNA here is from genome assembly GCA_963782555.1 of uncultured Alphaproteobacteria bacterium. GTDB lineage: Bacteria > Pseudomonadota > Alphaproteobacteria > Rhizobiales > Hyphomicrobiaceae > Hyphomicrobium_A. Next base: position 259,044 of record CAWAKB010000004.1, read on the forward strand.
TGGAAGAGCTTCATGTTGAGCTCGTTGTCCTCCACGATCAAAACGGTCTTGCGCCCGGCCCGCACCTCGGGCGTGCGTATCTCTCCGGCACTCCTCGTCTCGTGAAAGTTCATGGGCCTGAAGCTCGCACTATCCGCGATCCTACTCTTGCACCGATTCTCATGCGGGATCGGTCCGGAGTTTGCGTTCCAAGCCGTAACCAACAGTTAATGAAAACGTACACGCCCATTCCACAGGCGACATCGGCCGTAAATCGGAGGGTTAGGTGAATGGATGCTGATAGCGCCGAGACCATCGCCTTGTCGGCACTGGCCTTTCTTGCCGAGGACCCGCCGCGTCTAGGGCGCTTTTTGGCGCTGACGGGCGTCGGACCGGACGAGCTACGGACGAATGCGCGTGCGCCCCGAATCCTGGCGGCGGTGCTGAACCACCTGCTGCAGGACGAAAGCCTGCTGCTCGTCTTTGCCGCGACCAACGGTATCGCGCCCGAGCTCATTGCCCCCGCCCAGGTGCTGCTGGAGGAGGAAGCCGGTGCAGACGGCGATGGAGACGACTGAGGCTTTAAGAATGCGGTGCCCCTCAGGGCTTCTCTTCAGGGCACTTTTCCTCGTCCAGGAAGGTCAGCTGCTTGAGCTCACCGCGAATGGCGAAGTCGCCGTAGTCGATATAGAGGTTGGTGGACACGCCGTTCTCATAGAAGCGAAACGACAGCTCGTAGCTCGGGATCGAGTCCGTGTGCGCCGGCCCCGGCTCGAAGTAGCCGATCGCGATCGGCCACGAGGAGAGCTTGGCGAGCTTGTCGCCGTTGGGAACGTTGGCCGGTACGCTGACCGATCCGGGCGGCGAGCGAGCGCCGATCACGGCATTGGTCTCGTAGAACTTCTCGCCCTTGTCGGAGCCGTCGTAGAGATTGGCGAGAAACACGTTCTTGCCCGATTTGGCGGCCTGCATGAGCGCCAGCGAATGCTGGATGGGAAAGTAGATGTCGGAGGGGAGCTTGACGGTTTTCTTGGCGGGCTTCGTCAGCTTGACCTCGGTGAAGGTGGCCCCTTTTGCCGGCCCGGCGCTCCCCTGCGAGGCCTCCGACAACTTCTCGTTCTCGTACTGGCTGGACGAGAAGCGCAGGTGGTGCTTGGCGATGTCCTCGAAGCTCGAGGTCCTGAGGTCGTTGATCTGGTCGACACCGTCCTGATTGGTCATGCGCGTGACGAAGCGCATGCTCTGGGCATAGCCCCCGCACTGGCTGCCGGTCAGCTCATAGACCATGCGACCGTTCATGTCGGCGACGCCGGAGCCCGGCGTGGCGTGGTCGAAGGTGATGTCGTAGACGGCCCGGTGCGGTTGGAACTCAACGTGCGCTGTCGGCCCGGCGTGCGCCGTCTGCCGCGCTTGCGGCACCACCAGGACCACCGCGGCCAACACGGCGGCACCCAACACCTTCGCTGTTTCGCCCATTCGTCCTCTCATCGCCAGGGGCAGAATCGTACCTGGTAGTTGTTAAAACGCCAGATCAATGGGCCCCGACGACGCCATTGCAAAGCGCCTTCAGCCCGGTCAAATAGGCGCACGGCCGCTCGGCGGCCCCCAGCTGAGGCAGAAGGATACTAGTGTGATGATCGAGAAATTCGCCATTGCTCGCCGCACGCGCTCACTGCGAATTTCTCCATCTGAATCACACTAGCAACCCTAAGATCCTAGTGTCCCTTCTAATTCCGAAGTTCGCTTGGGAACCTAGCATCAAACGTGAGCGAACTTCGGAATTGGGATACTAGCATGAACGGCAAAGTCGAGGCGCGGCTGGCCTCGTTGGGGCTGACCCTCCCGCAGGCGCCCAACCCCGTCGCAAACTACGTCCCCTCCTACCTTGCCGGCAACTTTCTGTTCATATCCGGGCAGATCTCCAAAGGCCCCGACGGCAGCGTCATCAAGGGGCGCCTCGGCGCCGAGCTCAGCCTCGAGCAGGGGCAGGCCGCCGCGCGGGCCTCGGCCCTTGCCATTCTCGCCCAGACCAAAGCCGCAATCGGCGATCTCGACCGTATCGCCCAGGTCGTCAAGCTCACCGGCTTCGTCGCCGCGACCGCCGACTTCGTCGACCATCCTCAGGTCCTCAACGGCGCCTCCGACCTCATGGTCGAGGTGCTCGGCGACAACGGGCGGCATACGCGCGCTGCCGTAGGCGTCGCCAGCCTGCCTCTGGGATGCGCCGTCGAGGTCGATGCGATCCTTTTGATCGGATAATGACCCGATGCAAAATGCCGCGGCCTTCCTGAAGCCGATCGCACACCGCGGCCTGCACGATGCCGCGGGCGGTCTGGTGGAAAATACCGCCGCCGCCTTCTCAGCCGCGCTCGCCAAAGGCTACGGCATCGAGTGCGACGTGCGGCCCTCGGCCTGCGCGACGCCGATGATCTTCCACGACGACACCTTGGAGCGGCTGATCGAGCACCCCGATCCGGTGCACGCGCATGACGCGCCGTCCCTCAAACGCTTCAAGTTCCGCAACGGGACCGATCGCATGCTCGACCTCGCCGAGCTGTTGGAGCTCGTCGGAGGGCGCCAGCCGATCCTCGCCGAGATCAAAAGCGAATGGCAGCCGCCCGACCGCACATTTCTTGAGCAGATCGCCAAGCTGGCGGCCGCCTACCGGGGCCCCCTGGCGCTCATGTCCTACGACCCCGCCGTGATGGCAGTCTTGAAGGAGCTCTGCACCGGCGTCCCGCGCGGTATCGTGTCGGGGCCGATCGCGGAGGAGACGCACTGGCATGGCGAGCTCGGCCCGGAGCGGGCTTACCGCTTGAGCCACCTGCTTGAATCGCGGCAGGCCGCACCCGATTTCTATGCCTATCACGTGGGGGCGCTGCCGACGCCGGTAACCCGCTTCGTGCGCGAGGTGCTCGCGATGCCGCTCTTTGCCTGGACCGTCAGGACCGAGGCGGAGCGAGCGACCGCTCACCGCTGGGCCGATGCGCCGATCTTCGAGGGGTTCGAGCCCTGATCGCCCGCGCGTCTTTTGGAGTTGGGGCACGACACTGCGATGAATGCGCCGGACGGGAATAAGGCAACGGTGGTCGCGCGGGTCGCAGGCTCCATCGTCGATATCGATGCTGCAGCCTGGGACGCCTGCGCCAATCCCGACCCGGCAACATTCAACCCTTTCATCGCGCACGCCTTTCTGCATGCGCTCGAGGAGGCCGGCACGGTCGGCGACAGCCGCACCGGCTGGCTGCCGCAGCACATCACAATCACGGATCCCTCAGGCAACATTGCCGCGTGCATGCCCTGCTACGCCAAGCTCAACAGCTCGGGCGAGTATGTCTTCGATTGGGCGTGGGCGGACGCCTATCAGCGCGCCGGCGGGCGCTACTATCCCAAGCTGCAGGCGGCCGTCCCGTTCACGCCCGTACCCGGCCGCCGGCTCCTCACCAGGCCGGGCCCCGACGCGCCGACACACGGTCGATTGCTGGCGGCGGCAGCAGCGGAGGTCACCCAGCGGATCGGCGCATCCTCTTTGCACGTCACCTTTCTAACGCAGACCGAGTGGGAGACGCTGGGCACCGAAGGCTTCCTGCAGCGCACCGACCAGCAGTTCCACTGGCACAACAACGGCTATGAAACTTTCGGCGACTTCCTCGCGACCTTCTCCTCGCGCAAGCGCAAGTCCGTGCGCAAGGAGCGCAACGAGGCGCTCAGCGATGGCCTCACTATCGAGCGCGTCTCCGGCGCCGACATCACGGAAGCGCACTGGGATGCGTTCTATGCCTTCTACATGGATACGGGCGCGCGCAAATGGGGCCACCCCTATCTCAACCGCCGCTTCTTCTCGCTGCTCAGCCAGGCGATGGCGGACCGCTGCCTGCTGATCATGGTGAAGCGCGGGCCGCTCTACATGGCCGGCGCGCTCAATCTTATTGGTGGCGACTGCCTCTACGGCCGCTACTGGGGCGCGCTGGAGCCGCATCCCTGCCTGCACTTCGAGGTCTGCTACTACCAGGCCATCGACTATGCGATCGAGAAGGGGCTGAAGCGGGTCGAGGCCGGCGCCCAGGGCGAGCACAAGCTGGCGCGCGGCTACCTGCCGGTGACCACCTATTCCGCCCACTGGATCCGCGATCCGAGCTTGCGCAAGGCGATTGCAAACTATCTCAAGGACGAGCGCCGCGCGGTGGCGGCGACGGGTGCCGCACTCGCCGAGTATGCGCCCTATCGCAAGGGCGAGCCCGGTAAACCGGAGCAGACCTGACCCGCCCGGCTTGACGAGCGCAATGCGGGGCGTTTAACAGGCCCCACCGAAGCCGGAGGCCCCATGAACTACGACGACAGCAACATCTTTGCGAAAATCCTGCGCGGCGAGATCCCGTCCCACAAGGTCTGGGAGGACGCCGACACGCTCGTGTTCATGGATGCCATGCCGCAGGCGCCGGGCCACACTCTCGTCCTGCCCAAGGCGCCCTCGCGCAACCTGCTCGACGCCGACCCGCAAGCGTTGGCGAAGGTCGGTCCCGTCGTCCAGCGCATCGCCCGCGCGGTCAAAGCGGCATTCAACGCCGACGGCGTGACGGTGGTGCAGTTCAACGAGCCGGCGAGCGGGCAGACGGTGTTTCACTTGCACTTCCACATTATTCCGCGCCACGAGGGCGTGCCGCTCATGCCGCACAGCCGCGAGATGGAGAAGCCCGAGGTGCTCGCCCTCCACGCCGACAAGATCCGCAAAGCGCTCGAAGGATGACCAAAGTCCTGGTCATGGGCGCAAGCCGCGGCATCGGCCTCGATACGGTGAAAACGCTGCTGGCACGTGGCGTCAACGTATGTGCCTTCGCACGCTCAGCCACCAAGATCGCCATCGACGATCCCAGGCTTGAGAAGCATGACGGCGACGCCCTCGATCCGGCGAGCGTCGAGCGAGCGCTCGACGGCGTCGATGTGGTCGTGCAAAGCCTCGGCGTCAGCTTCGGACCGGAGGTGGTCCTCAAAGGGACCACGTTGTTCTCCAAGGCCACGCGCGTGCTGGTCGACGCCATGCGCAAGATGGGCATCAAGCGGCTCATCGTGGTGACGGGGGCCGGAGCCGGAGACAGCCGCGGGCACGGCAGCTTCCTATTCGACCGCATCGTGTTCCCGCTGGTCCTCAAGCGGGTTTACGACGACAAGGATGTGCAAGAGCAGATCGTGAAGGCGAGCGGGCTCGAGTGGACCATCGCGCGTCCGGGCGGCCTGACGGACGGCGCCGCGACTGGCAGCTACGAAGTGCTGACCGACCCTCAGACCTGGCGCGGAGGTTTTATCGCGCGCGCCGACGTCGCCGACTTCCTCGCCAAGGAAGTGACGGAACCGAGGTATGTCGGCAAGACGCCGGTGCTGATCAGCTAATAAAGCAAGGTGTCAGACCGGAGAGGTCCGACACCTTTGAGCGTGGCAGCTCCCTGGAAGTTACAGCCGCTCCAGGAACGGCACCGGGTCGACGGGCTTGGAGCCCTGGCGCAGCTCAAAATGGAGCTGCGGCTGATCGACGGCGCCCGTGCGCCCGGCCTTGGCGATCACCTGGCCGCGCTGCACCTTGTCGCCGCGCTTCACCATCAGCTGCTCGTTGTGGGCGTACGCGGTCACCCAGCCGTTGTCGTGGCGTACGAGAATGAGGTTGCCGTAGCCTTTGAGCTCGGAGCCGGCGTAGGCGACAGTCCCGGACTCGGCGGCGTGCACCGCGGTCCCCTGCGGCACCGACAGATTGATCCCGTCGTTGTGCGTGCCGTCGTTGCGCTCTCCGAAGCCGGAGAGGATCTTGCCGTGCACGGGCCAGCGCAACTTTTCGCTGGACTGCGCGTGCGGCGGCGTGCGGTCGATGGCGCCCGTGGAGACGTCCGCGCCGAGACCGGCCAATTGCGTATCGCGGCGGTTGATGACGGTCGGCACGTGCGTCGTCTGCACGACGATCGGGGCGGCGTCGGCAACTTGCGTGCGGTGCTCGGTGACCGGCGCGGCAGCGGCAACGGCCGTGCTGCGTCCGGCAGAGCCAAATCCCGCAGAACCTGGCACCTTGAGAACGGAGCCGGCGCGCACCGAGCGCGGATCGGTGATGCCATTGGCCCGCTGCAGCTCGGCCACCGTCACGCCGTACGAGCGGGAGATGCCGTAAAGCGAGTCGCCTGAGCGCATCGTGTAGCTGCCGCGATACTTGCCCCCCACCGCCGGCGGAACGCTGACCGGCGGGCGCACCGACGCCGTCTGCATGGGCCGCGGCTGCGCGCTGTAGCCTTCCGGCAGATAGATCCTCTGCCCCGGATGCAGGTTGGGATTGTTGAGCTGGTTGAGCTCCATCAGCTGCGCGACCGACACGTGATGCCGGCGCGAAAGGCTATAGAGCGTGTCGCCGGGCTGCACCTCGACGCTCTCACCTGGCCGCGCCGGCGGAGGCGACGGCGGGCGGGACGGTTCGAGACCGGCACGACGGCGCCGCTCATCGACGTAGTTCCAGTTCTGGGCGGGCTGTGACGTCGCCGGCAACTGGGCCACGGCAACGCCGCTGTCGCGGTTGGAGCGCGGCGCGCCATAGCCGCTGCCGTAGCCGCTCGAGGCGCTCTGGCCCTCATTGCCGAGGTAGCTCGGAGCGTGGCCGGAGTCGGGCGGCTGCTGCAGCGAGGCCGTCTGGTCCTTCTTGTCGTCGGTGAGGCTGAACCCGGGAAAATCGAAGCGGGAGATCTCGGCGCTGCATCCGCCGGCGAAAACGGTGAAAAGGATGGCGGCTCCGCGCGGTGCAAGAGCGAGGGACCTGCCGCTGCGATGGGAATGCATAAATTGCATCATGATACGCCCCTTTACTGCCAACCTTTGATTAACCGTTAAGGAGTTAACGGAGACTTAACGGCCGGCAGAATTGCGTTTTGCATTCCCCGTGCGAGCCGGCCTGCGCCGGGCCCGCGATAGTGATCCGAGCATAGAGGTACGCAGCGATTGTGCTGTGATGTGGACGAGGCCGCGTCGAGAACGCGGCGGTCCGGTGGCGAGGCCAAAGTTGTCCCAGCCGCGATAGAGAGGGAGTTGCAGCGACCGCGTCGGCGCTAGACGCGCTTGGCGCTCTTGGACGCCTCGGCGGAGGCGAAGGCCGCCTCGAGTGCCTCGCACGTCGCCTCGTCGGTAAGGTTGAGGCACAAGGGCGTCACCGAGATGCGCCCGTTGTCGATGGCGGCGAGATCGGTGCCGGCCACGAGCGTCGAAGGCGGCCGCTCGAACCCGAACCAGAAATAGGGCATGCCCCAGGGGTCGCTGCGCTTGTCGATGTGCAAAAGCGCCTGGTCGCGGCGGCCCTGGCTCGTCACCTCGATGCCGGTCACTGCCTCGGGCGCGCAGGGCGGATAGTTGACGTTGAGGACGATGCCGGTGGGCCAGCCCGTGCCCAGCAGCTTCGACACGAGCGCGGGACCATAGGCAAGTGGCGTCTCCCAGTGGATCACCCCCTCCTCCACCGAGCCCCCCACCTGGCTCATGGCAATCGAACGGATGCCCAGAAGCGTGCCCTCGATGGCGGCCGCGATGGTGCCCGAGTAGGTCACGTCCTCGGCGAGGTTGGAGCCGTGATTGACACCCGACAACACCAGATCGGGCGGATGGTCGATGAGCAGGTGGCGCACGCCCATGATGACGCAATCGGTGGGCGTGCCGCGGATGACGAAGGTGCGCTCATCGTTCTGGCGGCAGCGCAAGGGCTCGTGCAGCGTCATGGAGTGTGAGGCGCCGCTCTGGTTCCATTCGGGCGCGATCACCCACACGTCGTCGGAGAGCTCCAGCGCGATGCGGCGCAGCACGTTCAAGCCTTCCGCCGCGATGCCGTCGTCGTTGGTGACCAGGATGCGCATGCGTCAGGCAGCTTTCTCGATTTTGGTCATGCCCATGTAGGGTTGCAGCGCCTCTGGAATGAGGACCGAGCCATCCTCCTGCTGGTAGTTCTCCAAGACTGCGATCAGCGTGCGCCCGACCGCAAGGCCGGAGCCGTTGAGCGTGTGCACGAAGCGCAGCTCCTTTGATCCCTTGGGCCGATAGCGCGCGTTCATGCGCCGGGCCTGGAAGTCGCCGCACACCGAGCACGAGGAGATCTCGCGGTAGGTGTCCTCGCCCGGCAGCCACACCTCGATGTCGTAGGTCTTGCGCGAGGCAAAGCCCATGTCGCCGGTGCACAGCAGGATGGTGCGGAAGGGCAGGCCGAGACGCTTCAGAACTTCCTCGGCGCACGCCGTCATGCGCTCGTGCTCGGCGAGGCTTTCCTCAGGTGTGGTGATGGAGACCAGCTCGACCTTGGAGAACTGGTGCTGGCGGATCATGCCGCGCGTGTCCTTGCCGGCCGCGCCGGCTTCCGAACGGAAGCAGGGCGTCCACGCGGTCAGGCGAATGGGCAGAATATCCTCATCGAGCGTCGACTCGCGCACGAAATTCGTGAGCGCCACCTCGGCGGTTGGAATAAGCCAATACCGGTCGAATAGCCCCTCGCTATTCATCACGTCGCGAAGGAAATCGCTGTATCGCGCAGATTCAAGCATCAGAAATATGCGAGCGATGAACTCCTCTCGCGAATTGAGGAGCCCATGCTCTTGCGCCACCTTCGCGAAGGGATTGAGCTTGCCCCACTCCTCCCAATAAAGTTCGGCGAATTTCCTCTTCAGCTCGCTTGAAAGCTTCTCATCTCCTTCGATCTTCTCGCCCGACTTGAATATCTTTGCGACAAATAAGTCTTCCTTGAACTTCGGTAGGTTGCCGGTGCCATAAGCAGCCTGATCCTTGACCAGCAACGGCACGACGTTCTCCGTGTAGCCGAACTCGCCCGTGTGTAGGTCGAGCATGAAGGCGGCAAGCGCGCGTTCCAGCCGCGCTAAAGCCCCCTTCAAGACGACGAAGCGCGCGCCTGAGATTTTCGCCGCCGTCTCGAAGTCCATGAGCCCCAGCGCCTCGCCGATCTCGAAGTGCTGCTTTGGCTTGAATTTGAATTTCGGCGGCGTGCCGACCTTGCGGATTTCCTTATTGTCTTTCTCGTCCTTGCCGCGCGGCACGTCGTCGAGCGGCAGGTTGGGAATGACCGACAGCTCATCCTTCAGCTTGGCGTCGAGCCGCCGCTCCTCCGCCTCGCCCTGCTGGATGACTTCTTTGAGCTCGGCCACCTCGGCCATCAGCTTGGCTGCCGCCGCCTCGTCCTTCGCCGCCTTCGCCTTGCCGATCTCCTTCGACGCCGCGTTGCGGCGCGCCTGCGCCTCCTGCAGCCTGGTCAGGTGCTGGCGGCGCGCCTCGTCGAGCTCCAAGAGCGTCTTCGACACCGGCGCCAGCCCGCGCTTCTTCAGGCCCGCATCGAAGGCTTCGGCGTTGTCTCTGATCCACTTGATGTCGAACACGGAAAATGGCCTCGTCGCAATCTGTGAAGAGCAGGCGGTGTCATAAGGCGGCGCGGCGCGGCGGTCCAGTCGCCATCACGTCGCCGAAGACGAGGCTTGCGCGGCCGCCTGCTTTCTCTCCACCCGCTGCACCGCCCAAATCGACAGCTCGTAGAGCCCGACCGTCGGCAGCATCATGGCCAGCATGCTGAAGGGATCGGGCGGCGACAACACGGCGGCCACCGCTGTGATCCCCAAAATCGCATAGCGCCGCCCCTTCTTGAGCACCTGGGAGGTGATCAGCCCGGCGCGCGCGAGCAGCGTCAACGCCACCGGCAATTGGAAGCAGATGCCGAACCCGATGATCAGGTTCATGATCAGCGCCAGGTACTCCGACACGCGCGCCTGCAGGTGGATCTGAACTTGCCCGCTCGTCTCCTGCATCGACAGGAAAAAGCGCATCGCCATCGGCATGACGACGAAATAGACGAGGGCCGCGCCCAACAGGAACAAGACCGGCGTCGCCACCAAATAGGGCATGAAGGCCTTGCGCTCGTTCTTGTAGAGGCCCGGCGCCACGAACTTGTAGACCTGGATGGCGAGGATCGGGAACGAGATGCATACGGCACCGAACAGCGCCAGCTTCATCTGGGTGAAGAGAAATTCCTGCGGCGCCGTGTAGATCATCTCGATCGGCTCGGTGCTGCCGTTCGCCCACTGATAGGGGATCACCAGAATGTTGTAGATATGCCGCGCGAAGGCGAAGCAGACGACGAAGGAGAGCCCCACCGCGACGAGCGACCAGATGAGCCGCTTCCTCAGCTCGACCAAATGGTCGAGCAGCGGCGCTTTGGAGGCGTCGATCTCGTCCTGCCCGGGCGGCTGCTCGGTGACCTCGGTCAAGGCGGTCAGGTCCCCGTCTTTTCGGGTAGCTGCGGCTTGTCAGGCGCGTCGGCCGCAACCGTGGGCTCCGCTTCCCCCGCTTCGCTCGAGCCGTTGGCTGTCGTGGACGGGGCCTCGTTGAGCGCGCTGTTGATCCCGAGCCGAGCCGTCTCCGCCTCGCTCTCGATTGCGCGCACCCCTTCCTCCATCGTCGACTTCATCTGGTTGCCCACGCTTTCGAACTCTTTCTTGAGCTCGTGCAGCTCCGCCTCGCGCAAGGCCTCGTCGAGCTGGGCGCGGAACTCGTTGGCATGGTGGCGGATGATGCCGAGGTATTTGCCGACCGTGCGCAGAAGAATTGGCAGGTCCTTGGGCCCCACCACGATCAGCGCGACGATCGCGAGTATCAACAGTTTGCTGGACGTGATGTCGAACATGCGCCGTTCCAATCGACGAGACGGCCGGCACGTTCCAGGACGGGCCGAGGCCGCCGCGGCAGGCGGTCATCCCCGTGGGCGCCCGGCGGCACCCCGAGCAAAGCCTCAGCTCGTTTTGCTGCGGTCGCGCTCCGAAGTCTTCGTGGCGGCGTGATCAATCACCTTGGGCGCCTCGGGCTTCTCCTCGTCCTCATCGTCGGACATGCCCTTCTTGAAGCTTTTGATGCCCTTGGCGACGTCGCCCATGATCGAGGAGATGCGTCCGCTGCCGCCGAAGATGAGAAGCGCGACGAGCGCCAGGATCAGCAAATGCCAACCGCTCAACCCCATCATCGATCGCTCCTCGCATCCTCTTTTTGGTTTACAGCCACCTATCGCAGAAAGCGCCTTGCCTCGCAAGGCCGCGTTTCAGGCACCTTAAGGCTAAGTCATTACGAAACCTTCACTTTCCTCAAGTTTCGGCGGGAAACATAAGGACGCGGCCGGGATCGATTGCAACCCGTACCTCCGCCCCGCGCGTCCAGCCCTCCATCTCGCGCACACGAACCTTCAACGGATCGTCGAAGCCTTCGACCCCTACCTCGAGCCGCGCGACGTCGCCCAGGAACTTGACGTCGAGGATGCGGCCCGCGAGCCCCGGACCTTGCGGCGTCAGCGTGATGCCGCGCTCGCGCACGCACGCCGTGACGCGCGCGCCCTCGGCGAGTCCCGGCGCATCGAGCGAGCCGATGGGCGTCGCGATGCGCCCACCTTCCACACGATATGTGATCTCGTTGATCTCGGAGAAGAGGCGGGCAACGAAGAGGTCGGCCGGCCGATGATAAAGATCCTCGGCGCGGCCGGCCTGCACCAGCTTGCCCGCGCGCATGACGGCGATGCGGTTGCCGATGCGCATCGCCTCCTCGGGATGATGGGTCACGATCATCGAGGTGGCGCGCGTCTCGTGCAAAAGCGCCAGCGTCTCCTCCTGCATGGCCTCGCGCAGCTGCACATCGAGCCCGGAGAACGGCTCATCCATGAGCATAACGGCGGGGCGCGGCACGATCGCGCGCGCCAGCGCCACCCGCTGCTGCTGGCCGCCCGAGAGAATGTGCGGATGCTGGTCCGCTAGGTGCTGCAGGCCCACGCGGTGCAGCGCAGCAAGCGCCTCGCGCCGCGCCTCGTCCTTGGGCAGGGCTTTCAGCCCGAACGCGACGTTGCCGAGGATGGTGAGGTGCGGGAAAAGGGCGAAGTCCTGGAACATCAGCCCGATGCCGCGGTCCTCCGGCAGCACGAAACGGTCCGGCCCTGCCACCTCGCGCTCGTTGATCAGCACGCGCCCGGCGGACGGCTTCTCGATGCCGGCGGCGATACGCAAAAGCGTGGTCTTGCCGCAGCCCGACGGCCCCAGCAGGCACACGACCTCACCGGGCGCGATGTCGAGATCAACACCGGCCAGAGCCATCGTGTCGCCATAACGGCGCTCGACGCCCTCGAACGTGAGGCGCGCAGCAAACGTCGCCGCGGCGCGGCCCCGTGCGGCCGCGTCACCTGCAAGCGGCTTGGCGCGCATCGATGTCTTCGGAAACCAACGCCTCAAGTAACGGGCACCTTATGAGCGGTGAGCCCCCGCCTCAGGACTTATCGGGCTCCTCATCGCCGGGCAAGGACGCCGTGGCGTCGTCCTCATCGTCATCCGCCTCCTGGTCCTGGTCCTCGTCCTCCTCGCCGGCATCGAGGGGCAGCTCGTCTGGCATCAGCGCCGCAATGTCGCTCGGCTCGGGCACGGCGAAGTCGGGCGGCAGGTTGCCGTCGAGCAGGCCCGAGGCTCGAAGCTCGGCGAGCCCCGGCAGGTCCTTGATGGCTTCGAGACCGAAATGGCTGAGGAAAGCGTCGGTGGTGCCGTAGGTGACTGGGCGGCCGGGCGCGCGGCGGCGTCCGCGCAGGCGGATCCAACCGGTCTCCAAGAGGATGTCGAGCGTGCCCACCGAGGTCGTCACGCCGCGGATCTCCTCGATCTCGGCGCGCGTGACCGGCTGGTGGTAGGCGATGATCGCCAGCGTCTCAAGCGCGGCTTTCGACAGGCGCCGCTCCTGCACCGCGTAGCGCTCCAAGAGGTAGGCGAGATCCTCAGAGGTGCGGAAGGCCCACTTGCCTGCCACCCGCACGAGGTTGACCCCGCGTCCGGCGTAGAAGGCGCGCAGCTCCTCTAATAGGCCGGCGATGTCCTCATCTGCCGCCAGATGGCTCTTGAGCATGGCCTCATCGAGCGGCTCGGCGGCCGCGAACAAGAGCGCCTCGAGAATTCTCAGCTTCTCGCGATGATCGGCAAAAGGCAGCGCCGCAACGTTGCCGGAAAGGCCGGACGCGCGCCCCTCGCCCGTCTCATCGGCGTGCGCGGTCTCATCGGCGTCCTGGCTCGGCGGCACCAGGCTCAGGCGGGGCGGGTCCATTCGCTTCTCTCTCGTCATTGGCCTATTGCAGACGCCACGTTTCAAAACGCTAGCTTATGCGCTGCCACTCGGCACCCGGCTGACGCGGGCGCATGTAGATCGGGGCAAAGGGGCCGTCCTGTCTGATCTCGATACGCCCCTCGCGCGCCAACTCGAGCGTGGCACCGAAGGAGCTTGCGAGCACGGTCTTGCCGTCCTCCGTCGCAACGAGGATCTGCTCCAGATAGCGCTCAAACGCCACCCAGTCCGTGCTCGACTGCACGTCTCCCATCAGCCGCTCCAGGCGCAGACGCGCGTCCTTGATCGACCACACGACCCGAGCCTTGACCACGTGTCCAACCTTGATGGTGCGGCGGCGCTGGTCGGCGTAGGCGCGCAAAAGATCGTAGACCGTCGCCGTGTGGGCGGTCTCGCGGATCGTTTTCGTGCCCTCGGGCATGCCGCGCTGAAAGACGTCACGGCCCAGCCGCATACGGGTCATCAGTTGGGCTGCCACCTCTCGCATCGCCTCCAGCCGCATCAGGCGGAACGACAGGCGGCGCGCCAGCTCCTCCCCGCTCACCTCCTCGCCCTGGACGATCTCGCGCGGCAGCAAAAGGCGCGATTTCAGGAACGCGAGCCACGCCGCCATCACAAGGTAGTCAGCAGCGAGCTCCAGGCGCAGCATCTGCGCCTCGGCAATAAACACCAGATACTGGTCGGCGAGCGCCAGCACGGAGATCTTGGAAAGATCGACCTTCTGCGTGCGCGCAAGCGCAAGCAGCAAGTCGAGCGGCCCTTCGTAGCCGGCGACGTCGACGATCAGCACGTCGTCCGCGTCGAAAGGCTGGCCCACGACGGGCTCGTCCCACGCCGCAGCAGCGCTCTCGCCTTCGTCCTTTTCCGCGTCCGTACTCATGCGAAACCCTAGTTTGGGGCAGGCAAAATCGCGTTCGATCCTGCCTTCATATGGTATTGAGTTTACACTGATTCAGCCCCGCCCGCTGCAAGGGCGAGCATGCGGGCGAGGTGACTTTCGGCCTCAGCGGCGTCGAAGGGTTTACGCGCGTTAAGCACGGCGAGCGCGGATTCGAATCGCTGAAGCGCACGGCCCTGCAGCTGCGGCGTCCCGGCTGCCGCCGCCTGCATCTCGGCGAGGTCGCCGTTGCAGTGGAGCACGATGTCGGAGCCAGCGGCAATCACGCGCTCCGCCCGTTCGCGCATGCTGCCCGAAAGCGCCCGCATCGACAGATCGTCGCTCATCAAGAGGCCGTCAAAGCCGATCTCGCCGCGGATGATCTCGGACGTCACGACCGCAGATGTGCTCGCCGGCTGCTCGGGGTCGATGGCGCGAAAGACGACGTGCGCGGTCATGGCGGCCGGCATCGCGCGCAGCGCCTTGAATGGCGCGAAGTCGGTGGCGGAGAGCTGGGCCCGGTCCTCGGTGACGATGGGAAGCGCCAAATGGCTGTCCTTGGTGGCGCGGCCGTGGCCGGGGATGTGCTTGATCACCGGCAGCACGCCGCCCGCCATGAAGCCTTCGGCCACCGCCCGTCCCAGTTGCGCCACTTGCTCAGGGGTGGCGCCATAGGCGCGATCGCCGATGATCGCGTGCGAGCCGGCGACCGGCAGGTCGAGGACAGGCGCACAATCGGTATTGATGGCGAGTGCCGTCAGATCCTCCGCCAGGAGACGCGCGACGGCAAAGGCTGCGGCGCACGCTTCTTCAGGGTCTTGGGCATAGAGCTGCCCGTAGGCGGCCGCCGGCGGAAGGTCGCGGCCGAGCGGAGGTCGCAGACGCTGCACACGCCCGCCTTCCTGGTCGATGAGCAGCAGAAGCCCATCCTCGCCCACGGCTTCGCGCACCGCGCCCGTGAGTGCGCGGATCTGCGCGTGTGCCTCGAGGTTGCGCGCAAAAAGGATCAGGCCCGCGGGGCGCACGTCCTTGAGAAAGTCGCGCTCCCGCGTCGTTAGCGCCGTGCCAGCGACGCCCACGATCAGAGCCGTGCGCATGCCATCTCCGCTATCGGATTGAGAGGAGAAGCGGCCCCCTGCGGCGCGTCATAGCCGAGGTGAGGCAGAATGCGCCGAGTGGCGCACTCAGTATGCCATGACCCAGCAGTCTTTGTAGCCGGCCGCCTTGAGATTGCTGCACAGCGTGCTCGCCTGGGCGCGCGAGCCGGGCGGTCCGACGACCAGGCGGTGATAGGTGCCCTTCGCGCCGAGATTGGCCTCCTGCACGTCCGGAGTCTTGTTCTGCAGCACCGAGCCGTACTTCTCCTGCATGTCAGCGAATTTCCTCAGGGCGGCCAGGCGGCTGCCGCTGGAGGCGGGCACCGAGGCGAGCACGACGACGTAGCCGTTGGCTGCGTGGCTCGTCGTCGGGGCGAGGGCAGCCGTCTTCTTTGGCGCCGGAGAGGGCTCGCTCGCCGGCGTCTCGGCCTTAGGCACCGTCGCCTTGACGACCACCGGCTTCACGTCAGGTGCTGGCGGCCTGACCACGATGGGCTGGCGAGCCTCGGTCGGCTCCGTTTGCGACGCCGTCTTTGGCGCGCTTGCCGGAGGAGACTGCGGAAATCCGCCGCCGTATCCGTCCACGACCGTTAGACCCGGCACTTCAACCGCGCCCGTCGTGACGGGCTGCTCCGGCGCTGCCGGCGGCGAGATCGATCCATCGCGACCAACGACCAGCGTCTGAACCTTGCGGGCACCATTGGCGTCGACGTCGGAATCAGCGTTGGTCGTCGTCGTTGTCGTGACCGCTGTTGGACCACCCTCGCCGAGCCGGCCCATGATCTTGCTGTCGGCATGGGCAAACTGCTTGCCGCCCGGATCGGTCGGCTTGGTCTTGGAAGGCTCGCTGTCACCCTTCACCACCGGTGGGGCACCCTCGGGTGCGGGGTTGGACACCAGCTTGTAGCCTTGCGCCAATCCATAGCCGAGACCGATCGCTACGACGATCGCACCGGCAATGCGCAGAACCCAACTGCCGCGGCGCGGCTCCTCGATGTCGTAGTCGCCACCCTCCTCTTGGGCATAGCTCTGCTCGAGCGCCCCGCCATGCGTAGGCTCGTAGCCCATCTGGCCGCCCGCATAGGGGTCACGCTGCGCGCCGACATCACCGTATCCGAGGTGTGTCGCAGGGCCCCACTCGGGTTGCTGCTGCAGCGGATCGAGGTGTGCGGGCTCTGCATGAATAGGCATGCCACCCTGTTGCGGGGCGCCAGTTGGCAAGTAGCTGCCGAGATCATAGCCGTGCGGATCCTGCGAGGGCGCCCCCACCTGCCATTGCTCGTAGCCGGCGGCGGCCGCGCGCGGATCCGGCAAGGTCTGGGGATGTGCCGGCGCCCCATAGGGCGCTGGCGCCTGCCTGTAACCGTTTTGGGCGGCCGGCGGCTGTCCATAAGGCGGCTGGTTGGCAGCTGGATAGGTTTGGTATTGCGGCGCCGACTGACCGGCACTCTCGAGGCTGCTCAAGCCCTGACGTGGATTGGGCTGAGCGGGCGCCGCCTGCCCGTTCTGCGGATAATGATAGGCCTGCTGCGGATCGTAGCCCGGACCTCCGGCCTGGTGCTCCGGATAGCCGCCCTGCGGATAGCCCGCCGGCTGAGCGGGGCGCTGCCCTTGCGGAGCGGCGCGACCGTTGCGCGGATCAGGCTCAGCGGGATGGCGCGGCCCAGGCCATCCGCCATTCGCTGCTGCAGGTGAGCGAGCCATATTAGCTAGACCTCTTGAATTGTATCTCCAGATCCCTTCGAAGTGCCATCGCAGGCTGACTCCCAACGAATCGAGAGTTCTATCGCATAGTGTCGGGAGCCTCGACGCCCAGAATCGTCAGCCCCGAGAATATCACCTGCTGAGTAGCGGCGATCAGCGCCAGCCGCGCTGCAGTCGCAAGCCCGTCTTTTGCCTGGATAAATCTCAAATGTGGCGAATCATTGCCGCGAGTCCACTGTGCGTGCAGTGCCGAAGCCAGATCATAGAGATAGAAGGCTAGGCGATGCGGTTCCTCTGCCTGCGCCGCACCGGCCACGATGCGCGGGTAGAGCGCCAGCCGCTTGATGAGGTCGAGCTCGCCGGCATCCGTCAAGGGCGATAGGTCCGCATCGTGCACCGCCGCGCTGCCCTTGGCGAGCTCGGGGAATACTTCTTGTGCATTGCGAAAGAGCGAGGCGGCCCGGGCGTGGGCGTACTGCACGTAGAAGACTGGATTGTCCTTGGACTGCTCCACCACCTTGGCCAGGTCGAAGTCGAGCGGCGCATCGTTCTTGCGCATCAACATCATGAAGCGCACGGGGTCGCGCCCAACCTCATCGACGACGTCGCGCAGCGTCACGAAGGTGCCGGCCCGCTTCGACATGCGCACCGGCTCGCCCGCGCGCAACACCTTCACGAGCTGGCAGATGAGGATGGCGAAGTCGGCCTTGCCGCCGGACAGCGCCGCGACAGCGGCCTTGATGCGTGAGATGTAGCCGATGTGGTCGGCCCCGAACACATTGCGGTAGTGGTCGAAGCCGCGCTTGAGCTTGTCGTAGTGGTAGGCGACGTCGCCGGCAAAATAAGTGTAGCTGCCGTCCGACTTCATCAGCGCCCGGTCGACGTCGTCGCCGAAGGCCGTCGACTTGAACAGCGTCTGATCGCGGTCCTCCCACTCCTCGTCGTCGTGCCCCATGGGCCGTGGCAAGCGACCTTCGTAAATCAGGCCTTTGGCGCGCAAGGTCTCGATTGCCGCCTTGATCTTGTCCTCCTTGCCGGAGGTGAGCGAGGCTTCCGAGAAGAACACGTCGTGCTTGATGTTGAGCGCGGCCAGATCCTTCTTGATCATGGCAAGCATCGGCTTGATGGCCGCCTTGCGCACAATCGGAAGCCACTCCGCCTCGGGCAACTCGCGCAGCGCGCTGCCATGTTTCTTGGCGAGGGCCGCGCCGACCGGCCTCAGGTAGTCGCCGGGATACAGACCCTGGGGGATCTCGCCGATGTCCTCGCCCAGCGCCTCCCGATAGCGCAGGAACACGGAGCGGGCGAGGATGTCGACTTGGCCTCCGGCATCGTTGACGTAGTACTCGCGCGTGACCTTGTAGCCGGCGAACGCCATCAGGTTGCAGAGCGCATCGCCGAACACCGCGATACGGCCGTGGCCGACGTGGATGGGGCCCGTCGGGTTGGTCGAAACGTACTCGACGTTGACGGTTTCGCCTTTGCCGACACTCGCGCGCCCGTAGTCGGCGCCCTCCTCCAGAATCGTGCGCACGACGTCCTGCCAGTACGCGGGCTTGAACGTGAGATTGAGGAAGCCCGGCCCTGCCACCTCGGCCAGCTCGACGTCGGCGTCCGCTTCCAGCTTTTCCTTGAGGCGCTCGGCGATGTCGCGCGGCTTCATGCGCGCGGGCTTGGCAAGGACGAGCGCGGCGTTGGTCGCAAGATCGCCGTGGGTGGGATCGCGCGTGGTTGCGACCTCTATGCCGGAAATGGTCAGATCGGCGGGGAGCGCGCCTTCGCTCTTCAACGCTTCCAGCGCCGCGACGACGCGCTCTTCAACGCGCGCGAACACGTTCATGAGGACCTGACCGATGCTTCTGTTCCCTGGGAGTCACGGCCCGCCTAACGCAAATCGGGAGTGGCGTCAAACAGGCGGCGGTGCTCGGCAATGGCATAGCGGTCGGTCATGCCGGCCACGAAGTCGGCGATCAGGCGGGCGCGGCGATGCTCGTCGAGGCCGGCCGCGGCCTTGTACCAAGCCTCCTGCATGGCCTGGGGCTCGGCGAGGTAGCGTGCAAACAGATCGCGGACGATCTGCTCGGCGCCGGTCATCACCCGCATCACACGCTCGTGCCGGTAGACGCGATCGAACAAGAAGGCCTTGAGCCGCGCGATGTCGTCGGCCATCGGCTCCGAGAAGGCGACCGTGGCGCGCCCCGACCGCCGGATGTCATTGGGTGCACGCGGGTGGAGCGCGCAAAGGCGCGCGCGTGTCTCGGAGACCACGTCGGCGATCGTCACCGTGATCATGCGCCGTGTCAGCTCGTAGACGCGGCGGCCGCCCGGGTCGTCGCCGGCGACGTGCGGCACTCCGGCAATCGCCGGGCCGGCCAGCGGCTGTCCTTCGAGATCGGCAAGGGCGATGAGGTCGGCCCTGAGCCCGTCGTCAATGTCATGCGAGACGTAAGCGATGTCGTCGGCGAGCGCTGCGGCCTGCGCCTCGGCCGAGGGCCAGGTGTCGAGCTCCAGACTCTGCCAGGCGGCAAGCGTGCGCGCGACCTTGGCGACGGCAGTGTCGCCCCCCGTCGTTAGCGGCCCGTTGTGCTTGGCCAATCCCTCGAGCGTCTCCCAGGTGAGGTTGAGCCCATCGAAGGCGACGTACTTGCGCTCGAGCGTAGTGACGACACGCAAGGACTGGGCGTTGTGATCAAAACCGCCAAAGCCTTGCATCGCCGCATCGAGCGCACGCTCGCCTGCGTGCCCGAAGGGCGGATGCCCAAGATCGTGGGCGAGCGCAATCGCTTCGGCGAGATCCTCATCGAGCCGCAATTGCCGCGCGATGGCGCGGGCGATCTGCGCCACCTCCAGGCTGTGGGTCAGGCGCGTGCGGTAGTGGTCGCCCTCGTGGAACACGAAAACCTGCGTTTTGTAGGTGAGACGGCGGAAGGCGGTGGAATGCAGGATGCGGTCGCGGTCGCGCTGGAAGGGGCTGCGCGTCGTGCACTCGGGCTCGGCGTGCCGGCGCCCGCGGCTCGGAACGGCGCTTGCGGCATAGGGTCCCGGCGCGCGCGCACCAGGTGGCAGCCCCTCGCAGTAAGAGCCGGCGGCCGCGGGATTCTGCTCAGTTGCCTTTAATTCAGGCATTGGTTTTGTACGTTCAATGGCTTTGACATGGGTCAACGCGCGCCTATCTTCCTAAGTTGAGAGACCGGCGTTCGGCAACCCCGGCGCCGGGTGCGGGATTAAGAGGGCGAGATATGTCCGAGACGATTGATACAAACGTTACTGTTACCGAGCGCGCCGCCAAGCACATCGCCGAGCTCGTCGGCGCGGAGGCCGCAGCGCAGGCGCTGCGCGTCGCCGTCGAGAGCGGCGGCTGCTCGGGGCTGCAATATAAGTTCGATCTCGTGCCTGCAGCGGAGCCCGAGGACATCGTGCTCGAGCGCGCCGGCGCCAAGATCGTCATCGACAAGGTGTCGCTCAGCTTCCTGGCCGGGTCGCAGATCGATTACGTCAGCGATCTCATGGGGGCCGCCTTCCGCATCACGAACCCCAAGGCGACGGCCTCGTGCGGCTGCGGCACCAGCTTCACCGTCTGACGCCTCCCTCTGCGATCGAGTTGCTGCTCCAGCTGAGCGCGTGCCTTGTTTGCGCAAGCGCGCGCAATCGATGCTAGCTTCGTTCCGCCCAGGCACTGGTGAGAACGAAAAGGTCATCTCATGCCGGATCGCATTCTTGTTTTCTACGGATCCTATCGCCGCGACCGCATGGGGATCCGGCTGGCAAATTTTCTTCTATCACAATTTCACAGTCGCGGCGCTGACGTCGAGCTGGTCGACGCCAAGGCCGTGGGTCTTCCCATGCTCGACCGGATGTACAAGGAGCACACTCCAGGCACCGCGCCGCCGGCCATGGAAGCGCTCGCCGGCAAGATCAAATCGGCCGATGCGTTCGTGTTCGTGACCGGCGAGTACAATTGGGCAATGCAGCCCGGCCTGAAAAACCTCACCGATCATTTTCTCGAGGAGTGGTTCTGGCGTCCGGCCGCTATCGCGAGCTACTCGGCCGGGCGACTGTCCGGCGTCAGGTCGGGCACGATTTGGCATGCCACCCTGGCCGAGATGGGCATGGTCGTCATTTCCAGCACGCTGGCGGTGGGGCCCATCGCCACGACGCTCGATGCCAACGGCGAGCCGACCGGCGCGCTCGGAGATGGGCTCAAGGGCGCATTTCCCCGCTTTGCCGACGATCTCGCCTGGTGGACCGAAGCCGCCAAAGTGCAACGCGCGCACAAGCCGCCGCCGTATTAAGCACACGAAGCAGGTGTTGCGGTCTGCCCGTAAGGAGCCCGCGGAGATCAACACTCTATCGTTGGGCTGACTTGCAGATAGCCGCTCGCAAGCGCGGCCCCAAACGGTCGCGCGTCGCCCGGAGCACGCCAGCTCCGATCCTCTCGCGCTAGCCGAGCTCGTACTTCTCGCCCCACTTCTTCATGGCCAGCACGATGGGGCCCAGGGCGCGGCCCTTCTCGGTCAGCAAGTACTCCGCGCGCGGCGGATGCTCGGCGTAGAGCCGCCTTGTGATAACGCCGGCCTCTTCGAGCCGTTTCAGGCGTGCCGACAGCGTATTCGGGCTCACGCCCTGAAGCGAGGCCTCGAGATCCTGAAACTTGCGCGGCCCCGACCGCAGTAGGTCGCGGATGACGAGCAGCGTCCAGCGCTCCCCGATCACGTCCAGCGCCGCGGCAACCGGGCACATTTCATCCTGTTTTTTAGCCACGTCCAATCATCTCGTTCCTGAAGTTGCCACCTTCTACCACGGATCTGGCGGCGTGCCTATAAAATAGATATTGACTTCATTTATTATAGTTACTATCGCTTTTATCACAGCCCCCCGGTCGGTGCTGCCCTCTTGAGAGGAGTTTCAGTCATGGATCAAAGCCAACTTCACAACCTCCCAGATTATATCGTGACCTTGAACTTGCTGGCGCGTGTAGCTGTGCCGGCGTCCGTGCTCGCCATCGTTTGGCTCGCCATAGGACGCTCTGGCCTGACCGCTGGGGAACGAGCCAAGACAGACGGGGTTATCTCGGCAACCCTGCTCGGCTGGTTCGCCGTTTCCTGGCTGCTCAGCCAGGCGAACGTGTTCTCCGTTGGCGTAAATGAGCTGCCCCGTATCGAATTCGCGCTGCTCATTCCCATCATCGCGGGGCTCGTATTGATGCTGCGGACCGCAAGTGGCCGGGCGGTGGTGGCGGCCACCCCGCAATCGTGGCTGGTGGGCCTGCAGGTCTACCGAGCGCTCGGCTTCATGTTCCTGGTGCTCTGGGCGCAAGGCAAGATGCCGGGTGAGTTTGCAATTCCTGCCGCCATCGGCGACATCATCGTAGGCGTTACGGCCCCGTTCGTTGCCTGGCTCAACGCCCGCAATGCTCCCTCTGCCAACACGGTGACGCGCCTCTGGAATCTCTTCGGGATAGCCGACCTCGTGGTCGCGGTGACCACCGGATTCCTGACCTCGCCATCGCCCGTGCAGATGTTGGCCTTGGATCGGCCGAACCTCTTGATCACCGAATATCCGATTGTGATGGTGCCGGCATTTCTCGTGCCTCTCTCCATCATCCTGCACGGCCTATCGCTGTGGAAGCTTCCGCGCCTGGCGTGCAAGACAAATTCTGATACCCGTCCGGCACACGCTTAATTTTGACAGCGCGCCGCTCAGGACCGATCCTGGCGGTGCGCTGCCTGCCATCCAACTGAGTGGCCACCGCCCCGATTCTCGCATACCTGTGGGCGCCATCGTTCAACGCGAGCGCTGCCGACACAATCCCATGAAAATCACCACCTGGAACATCAACGGCGTCAAGGCACGCATAGAGTCCTCGCTCACCTACCTGCGCCAGGCGGCACCCGAGATCATCTGCCTGCAGGAGATCAAGAGCGTCGATGAGGGCTTTCCCGCGTCCCAATTCGAGGATCTGGGCTACAACGTCGCCGTCTACGGCCAGAAGGGCTTCAACGGCGTGGCCATTCTCTCCAAATTGCCGTTCGAGGACGTGACCAAGGGGCTCCCCGGCGGGCACGGCGACGATCAGGCCCGCTTCGTCGAAGCGACCGTCTCGGTGCCGACGGGCGTCGTCAAGGTCGCCTCGATCTACGCCCCCAATGGCAACCCCACCGGCTCAGACAAGTTCTCCTACAAGCTGGCCTGGCTGAAGCGTCTCGAAGCGCACGCGCGCGCCCTGCTCGCCGACGAGGTGCCGGCAGTGCTCGCCGGCGATTACAACATCATCCCGGAGCCGGAGGATGCCAAGCGCCCCGAGGCGTGGACGGGCGATGCGCTGTTCCAGCCTGAAAGCCGCGCTGCCTACCGCCGCCTTCTCAACGACGGGCTGACGGACGCCGTGCGCCTGTGCCACCCTTATCCGGGCGTCTACACGTTCTGGGATTACCAGGCCGGCGCCTTCCAGAAGGACGACGGCATCCGCATCGACCACCTGCTGTTGTCGCCGCAGGCTGCCGACAGCTTGACGTCGGCCGGCATCGACCGCTTCACACGCGGATGGGAGAAGCCGTCGGACCACGTTCCCGTGTGGATCGAGCTCGCGGTGTAACGGCTACTTGTCGCAGTCCATATTGATGATGGTGCCGGTCGCCGGCAGGAAGCGCTTGCAGCCGACCACCTCGGGCTTGCTCTGATTGAGCGCCACGTCGGCACTGTCGACTCCGAGTGCCTTGAGCCGATCCTGCGCGACCTTGCGTGCCATGCGCGCTTCGATCTTGTCGACGGGTAATTCGAGCACCTTGCGGTAGCGGGCTTTCGCGCCCACCGTATCGCCGCGCGCTTCCAGAATCCGCCCCTGGAGTGCGTAGGCTGCGGGGAAGGCATCGTGGCGCGCAAGTGCCTTCTCGACATCGTCCGTCGCCGGGTCGAGGCGGCGCTCCTCGAAGGCCACCGCGGCACGCGCGTAGTAGGCGCCGGCCGTGTCGCGGCCCGAGGAGATCACCTTGTTGATCTCCTCGCTCGCGTCGGCGTAGTCGCCCTTGTCAGCCGTAACGAGCGCACGCAGGAGCTGCACTTCCGTCTCCGTGGGCTTGAGCTCGCCCGCGGTCTTGAGGTCGGCCAAGGCGCCGTCGTAGTCCTTTTTGTCGCGCAGCACGCCGGCGCGCGTGTAGTAGCTGGACCACGCACGCCCATCGAGCTTGATCGCGCGGTCGAGATCGGCGAGCGCGTCCTCACGCGCGCCGAGATCAGCCTGCACCAGACCGCGCATGTGATAGCCGCGCGCAAATGCCGGCTTGAGTTTCACGACGCGCCTGAAGTCAGCCAGCGCCTTGTCGAAGTCGCCGGATCTGCGATAGCCTGAGCCGCGATTGAAGTAGCCGATGTAGAATTGCTCGCGCGGCAAACGCCCGCTGTCTATCACCCGCGTGCAGGCGGCAGCCGAGTTGCGGCCCTCCGCCGCGGTGCAGCTCGCCAGATCCTGTCGCATTCCGGCTGCGGCAGACGTCGAGAACCCGGCAGTGGCGAGAACCACGGCTACCAGGTATGCACTCGCAAGCATGGCAGCAACGATGTATGAGCGTATCATCCCCGTCTCCTAGGAGCTGTATCCGCGGTTGAGTTGTGCATCGCGCCAAGCGTGTGGCGCAGCCACTAAACCCACAGCAAATATTTAGGCGAATGCCGGGGATGCGCTGTTCCCTGGGGAACAGTGCAACGCAGCGAGGATTCGTTAGCTGTGTCTGCGCGTGCCGACACAGGCCGGTGTCAGGCGGGAGTTGCCATTCAGCCTCTCGTTACGAATATCGGCCATTGTCGCGCGGCTCGGGGCTCAATCAACGTGTTCTCCCGCAGTGCGCGCATCGATCGTCTCGTGTAGGCTGCGCAACGTGACCCTTGGCCATCGCCGTTTCAAAGGTCCAGCTATGAACAGACAGATCCTGCCGCATACCCCTTCAAAGGCGTCGCCCGCTGTTTCAGCGCCGCGACGCAAATGGCTACGGGCCATTGCTCTGGTGCCGCTGACTGCGCTCGCTGCCTCGGGCGCCGCAGCTCCCACCATCGCTGACCCCGGTCTCGCCGGCTCGTGGAGCGGTGGTGGCTGGGTTGCGTTCTCGAACGGCAACAAGGAGAAGGCGCGCTGCCGCGCCACCTATCGCCGCGCCGGAAAGAACAGCTACAGCCTGCGAGCAACGTGCGCCACGAGCTCCGGAAAAGCGTCGCAGACCGCGACCGTCTATCAAGTGACGGCCAGCCGCTATCGCGGCAGCTTTTACAACATCGACTACAATGTCAGAGGCACGATCCGCGTTATCGTGTCGGGCGGCAGCCAGAGGGTCAGCCTGGCGGGTGACGGCGCATCGGCTTCACTGAGCCTGCGGCGGCGCTGACGCCGGCCGGCGCGCAGAGCATCGCCGCGCCTGTAGAATCGGGCGTGGCGGCCGCCTGCGATCGCAGGAGGATTGCGAGCCGCCGATGCCTGAACTTGCTTCCTCCAATATCGAGGTGGTCGAGGGCGACATCACGCGGATTGCGGCGGATGCCATCGTCAATGCCGCCAATGCCGAGCTCAGCGCCGGCGGCGGCGTGTGTGGAGCCATCTTTCGCGCCGCCGGCGTAAAGGAGCTCACCCAGGCGTCCCGCGCCATCGGCCGTTGCCCGGTGGGCTCGGCGGTCATCACGCCGGCCTTCGGCATTGCTACGACAAAGCACATCATCCACGCCGTAGGGCCCATCTACGCGAGCCACCCGCCAACGGACGCGCGACGCCTGTTGCGTTCGGCTTATGCCTCCGCAATCCGGCTTGCCGCGCAACAGGGATGCCGGACAGTAGCGTTTCCGGCGATCAGCACCGGAATATACGGCTATCCGCTGGAGGATGCTTGCCGCGAGGCCGTCGACGTATGCGCCGAGGACGGCAGCGCGGCCGGGATCAAGATCCTGCTCGTCGCCTTTGACGCCAAGACCGCGGGCGTGCTGCGCCGCTGCGTCGAGGCGCACGGGTGATGGGTCGCGACCACGATACCGGCGGAGTGCCTCAGCTAGAGACCGACGGCCCGGGCACCATCATCGAGACGGACCTGCCCTCGCGCCTCGACCGCCTGCCCTGGGGACGCTTTCATAGCTTCGTCGTGGCCGCGCTCGGCATCACCTGGATCCTCGACGGTCTCGAGGTGACGCTCGCGGGATCCGTGGCCGGCGCCCTGAAAGAGAGCCCGGTCCTGCATTTGAGCAACACCGACATCGGCTTTGCCGGCAGCGCTTATCTCGCAGGCGCGGTGCTTGGTGCGGTGGTCTTCGGCTGGCTTACCGACCGCTGGGGCCGCAAGAAGCTGTTCTTCATCACGCTCGCCGTCTACATGACCGCGACCGCCGCCACCGCCCTGTCCTGGAACCTAGCAAGCTTCGCGCTCTTTCGTTTCCTGACCGGCGCCGGCATCGGCGGCGAGTATACGGCCATAAACTCCACCATTCAGGAGCTGGTGCCGGCGCGCGTGCGCGGCTGGACCGACCTCGTCATCAACGGCAGCTTCTGGGTCGGGGCCGCAATCGGTGCCGGCGCAACGATCGTGCTTCTCGATCCCGCGGTGCTGGGCGGCGATCTGGGCTGGCGCGCGGCTTTTCTGATCGGTGCCGCCTTGAGCACCGTCATCTTCTTCATGCGGCTGTGGATTCCCGAAAGCCCGCGCTGGCTCGTCATCCATGGCCGTGCACGCGAGGCCGAGGCGGTCATCGCCGGCATCGAGGCCAAATTTGTTGCGCAAGGGCACGCACTGGCGCCGGGCCCGTTTCCCAAGATTCGGCTAGCCGCGCGCTCGCACACGCCGCTGTGGGAGGTCGCAACCACGCTGTTCTCAACGCAGCGCCGCCGCACGGTCGTGGGCTTGAGCCTGATGATGGCGCAGGCCTTCTTCTACAACGCCATCTTCTTCACGTATGCGCTGGTGCTGACCCAGTTCTACGCCGTGCCGGCGGCGAGCGTCGGCTGGTACATCCTGCCCTTTGCGGCCGGCAACTTCTTGGGCCCAGTGCTGCTCGGCCAGCTGTTCGACACCATCGGTCGCCGGCCCATGATCGCCTTCACCTACGCTCTCTCAGGAATTCTACTGGCGGTGACGGGCTACCTCTTTGCACACGACTATCTGTCTGCGAGCGGGCTGACGGTCGCCTGGATGATCATCTTCTTCTTCGCCTCTGCCGCCGCGAGCGCCGCCTACCTGACCGTGAGCGAGACGTTTCCGTTGGAGATCCGCGCGCTGGCGATAGCTTTCTTCTATGCCGTCGGCACCGGCACTGGCGGCATCGTGGGCCCGTGGCTCTTGGGCGCGCTGATCGAATCTGGATCGCGCCTGCGCGTATTCGCGGGCTACCTCATCGGCGCGGTGCTGATGATCGTGGCGGCTGCGATTGCGGCTCGCTGGGGCGTGGCCGCGGAGCGCAAACCCTTGGAGCAGGTGGCAAAGCCGCTCGCCGCGACGCATTGAGAGGGAAAGCCCGACGCAGCCCGTCTTTCAGTGCGCCGGCGCCGACGATACGCTGGCGTCCACGTCGCGCAGGCCCACGCCCGCCGGCCCCTTCAGGAAGGGCTGCACTTGCGGCGAGGCTGCCGGCTGCGCCACATCGGCGGAGGTCGTCACACCCATCTCAAAAGGGACGGCTTCTCCGTTGCGGCAGGTGCGAATGGCCTGCGTGGTCAGCATGCCGAGGCCCGAGCGATCGCGCAGGTCGGGCTTGCGCCCGTAGCGCGTGCGCCAGTCGGCGACGAGGCCGGTTGCCTGCTTGCGGATGCCCTGCCCCGCGCCGCAATAGATGTTCTGGTAGATGTCCTCGATCCACACCCGCTCGTAGGGCGGTGCGTTGGCGACCGCCACCGAGATGAGCGCCAGAGCGCGCACCGGATCGGCCTTCATGTATTTGCCGCGCCACAACAGGTCGGCAAGGAAAGCCTGGGCGCCGGCGTGCCCCTTCTGGCTCAACACCGACAGCCAGTGCTTGGCGTACGGCACATCGCTCTCGATGCCCTCGCCACGCAGATAGAGCTTGGCGAGCTCGAACTGAGCGTCCTCGTCGCGGAAGAACTGCGCCGCCTCGCGCAGGTACTCCGCCGCGATGCGCGGGTTGGACTTCAATCCCACCTCGGGCAACCCGGTCATCAGGTAGCCGGCGATCTGGGTCATTGCCTTGGCCACGTAAGGCGCGCGCTGATCGTCGTCGGGGTCGACGTCGGTGTGCTCCTCGGCGATCTTCAGATAGAGCTCGTAGGCCTTGGCGTGGTCGGTAAGCGGCCCGTTGTTGTCGGAATAGATGCGCGCCAGATAGTAGGGCGCCAGGAACAGGTGGGCATCGTTTGCATACTTGAGCGCTGGCACCGCGATCTCATAGTAGCCGCCGTTGTAGGCGCCGATCCCCTGCTCCAGCGCATCCTGCGGCGAGCGGTACTTCGGTGACGCAGCACTCGCTGTCAGCGTACTCAAAACGAGAACGAGAACTGCGACAAACCCACTGATTGTCTGGCTATATGTCGGCATAACAGACCACTTCTGCTTTTGCGCCGGCATGGGTGACCGCGCCCTTGCACGCAGGCCCCACGAGTTCGGCATATTTGCGCAACGCTCCGCTCTGATAAGAATTGGGCGGGGCCTTCCAACGCTTGGCGCGGTCGGCAAGCTCGGCCGCGTCTACTTCAACCTCCAACGTGCCTTTTTCCGCATCGATGCTGATGATGTCGCCGTCCTTGAGCAGCCCGATGGGTCCGCCGACGGCGGCCTCTGGCCCGACGTGTCCGATGCAGAACCCGCGCGTGCCGCCGGAGAAGCGGCCGTCGGTGATGAGCGCGACCTTGTCGCCGGCGCCCTGTCCGTAAAGCGCGGCCGTCGTCGACAACATCTCGCGCATGCCGGGGCCGCCTTTGGGGCCCTCGTAGCGGATGATAATGACGTCGCCGTCCTTGTACTCGCGTGCTTCGACGGCGCGAAAGGCATCCTCCTCGCACTCGAAGATGCGCGCCGGTCCGCGGAATTGCAGCGTCTTCATGCCGGCGACCTTCACGATCGCTCCCTCAGGGGCAAGCGAGCCTTTGAGGCCGACGACGCCGCCCGTCGGCGAGATTGGATTGGAGACGGGATGGACGACGGTCTGATTCTTGTTGAACTGCACGCTTTCGATGTTCTCGCGCATCGTGCGGCCGGTGACCGTGATGCAGTCGCCGTGCAGCAAGCCGCCGTCGAGCAGCGCCTTCAGGATCTGCGGCACGCCGCCAATGTCGTAGACATCCTTGGCAACGAACTGTCCGGCGGGCTTCAGATCGGCGATGTAGGGCGTGCGCTTGAAGATCTCAGCGACGTCGAACAGGTCGAACTCGATTCCCGCCTCATTCGCCATGGCCGGCAGATGCAGCGCCGCGTTGGTCGAGCCGCCGGTCGCAGCAACGATCGTCGCGGCATTCTCGAAAGCCTTGCGCGTGGCGATGTCGCGCGGTCGGATTCCATCGGCCAGCAGCCGCATCACCGCCTTGCCGCTCTCCAGCGCATAGGCGTCGCGGCTCTCATAAGGAGCCGGGGCACCGGCAGAGCCCGGCAGCGCCAGCCCGATCGCCTCAGACACGCAGGCCATGGTGTTGGCGGTGAATTGCCCGCCGCACGAACCCGCCGACGGACACGCGTGGCATTCCAGATCATGTAGCTCCTCGGCCGTCATCCGACCGGCGGAATACATGCCGACACCCTCGAACACGTCGACGACGGTGACGTCGCGGCCTTTGAACTTTCCGGGAAGGATGGAGCCTCCATACATGAACACCGACGGCACATTGAGACGCAGCATCGCCATCATGATGCCGGGCAGCGACTTGTCGCAGCCAGCGATGCCGACGAGCGCGTCATAGCAATGGCCGCGCATGGTGAGCTCGATCGAGTCGGCGATCACCTCGCGCGAGACGAGCGACGACTTCATGCCCTGGTGGCCCATGGCGATGCCGTCGGTCACGGTGATGGTGCAGAACTCGCGCGGCGTGCCACCAGATTCGTCGACGCCGACCTTGGCCGACTGGGCCTGGCGCATCAGCGCGATGTTGCAGGGCGCGGCCTCGTTCCAGCAGGACACCACGCCGACGAAGGGGCGATGGATGTGCTCCTCCTCAAGCCCCATGGCATAGTAATAGGAGCGATGGGGCGCGCGCGTCGGCCCCTCGGTCACGTGCCGGCTCGGCAGCTTCGATTTATCGAACGTCTTTGCGTCCATCCCTTACCCGGTTCTCCTTACCCGGCTCCGGTTGCTTAGACCGGTTCTTGCGGCTTGAGGCTTCGTTGGGTTGCGTCGAGGCTCCACTGAAATGGGCGTCGTTACGCATCTCGCGAAGGCAGCTCGCGCCGTTGCAACGAGGTCTCCTGCGCGGCCGTGAACAGGCGCCACGTCCGCGTGCTTCCCTCGTCTCCCGTAGGCTGAAAGCTGCCGATCTTTTGTGGCTCAATAGAGGCAGTAGCGCGCCAAATCGTTGCCTGTTCGCCACATCTACCCGCAGAGTAAAGACCGGGTGAGCCCTATCCCGAACTTTCTATCAATGTCGGGCGAAGCGGCGGCTCAGCCGGCCGCCTCCAGGCGCTTCACGGCGGCTGTGAGTCGCTTGATGGTGCCCTCAAGCTCCACCTTGCGCTCGCGCGCCTCCTCGACCGCCTCCTCCTTGGCCTTGGCCATGAACTGGGGGTTCTCGAGCTTGGCGTCCATCTTGTCGAGGTCGCTTTTCGCCTTGTCGATCTCGCGGATGAGCCGCTTCATCTCCTCGCCCATGTCGATGACGCCGGCGAGCGGGAACGCGGCCGTGGTGTCGCCGACAACGATGAGAGCAGCGCCCTTGGGCGCGGCTTTGGGGAAGGCGATGCTTTCCAGCCGCGCCAAGCGGCTGATCGTCTCCTCGTGGCGGCGCGCCCGCTCGCGCAAGGCGGCACTGGCGCCAGGCAGCGCCAGCGGCACCTTGGTCGCGACAGGGACGTTCATCTCGGTGCGCACCGAGCGGATCTCGCTGACCAGGCGCACGATCCAGCCGATCTCCTCATCCGCCGCCGGGTCGGCGAGGCCCGAGAGCGTCGGCCATTCGCTGACCGCCAAAAGATTTTGCCGCGCGACGCCATGCTCCACCATGTGCGCCCACAGCTCTTCGGTGATGAAGGGCATGAAGGGATGCAGCAGCTTGAGGATCTGATCGAGAACCCAGGCGACGGTCGCGCGCGTCTCCGCCATGGCGCCCTCGTCGCCGCCGGTCAATACAGGCTTGATCAGCTCCAGGTACCAATCGCAGAAGACGCCCCACACGAACTCGTAGATGGCACTCGCCGCCTCGTTGAACTTGTAGACCTCGATGCCTTCGGTGACGGCGTGCGCGGCGCGCTCGGTCTCGCCGACGATCCAGCGGTTGAGCGTCTCCTTGACCGAGTTGGGATCAAAGTCGCGCTGGCGCACGCACTCGTTCATCTCGGCAAAGCGCGAGGCGTTCCAGAGCTTGGTCGCGAAGTTGCGGTAGCCTTCCACGCGCTGCGTCGACAGCTTGATGTCGCGCCCTTGCGCGGCCATGGCCGCGAGCGTGAAGCGCAAGGCGTCGGCGCCGTAGCGGTCGATCAGGCCCAAGGGGTCCATGACGTTGCCCTTGGACTTCGACATCTTCTGGCCCTTCTCGTCACGGACCAGAGCGTGGATATAGACGGTTTGGAACGGCACCTTCTTCATGAAGTGCAGCCCCATCATCATCATGCGGGCGATCCAGAAGAAGATGATGTCGAAACCGGTAACCAGCACGCTGGTCGGGTAGTAGCGAGCAAGCTCCGGCGTCTCGTCGGGCCAGCCGAGCGTGGAGAACGCCCACAGCGCGGACGAGAACCAAGTGTCGAGCACGTCCTCGTCGCGTTTGAGAGCGGCGTCCTTCTTGTAGTGCTTCTTGGCGAGCGCCTTGGCTTTGGCCTCGTCCTCGGCAACGAACACTTCTCCGTCGGGACCGTACCAAGCCGGGATCTGGTGCCCCCACCACAGCTGGCGCGAGATGCACCACGGCTGGATGTTGCGCATCCACTCGAAGTAGGTCTTCTCCCAACTCTTGGGGACGAAAACGGTCTTGCCGCTCTCGACCGCAGCGATCGCAGGCTTGGCCAGCTCCTCGGCGTTCACGTACCACTGGTCGGTGAGGTACGGCTCGATGACGACATTGGAGCGGTCACCGTGCGGCACGGTGTGTGTCGTCGGCTCGATCTTCTCCAACAGCCCCAGCGCATCGAGATCGGAAACAACGCGCTTCCTCGCCTCGAAGCGGTCGAGCCCGCGGTAGGTCTCGGGCGCGTTCTCATTCAGCTCCGCGTGCGCGTCGAGCACGTTGATTTGTTCGAGGTTGTGGCGCTTGCCGACCTCGAAGTCATTGAAGTCATGCGCCGGCGTGATCTTCACCGCGCCGGTACCTTTCTCCGGGTCGGAGTACTCGTCGGCGACGACGGGGATCAAGCGCCCCACCAGCGGCAGCTTCACTTTCGCGTTCGCCTTGATGAGCGCGGCATAGCGCGCGTCCTCGGGGTGCACGGCGACGCCGGTATCGCCCAGCATCGTCTCGGGCCGCGTCGTGGCGACGACGATGTAGTCCTTGTCGTAGCCCGGGACCTTCTCAGCCAGCGGATAGCGGAAGTGGTACATGTGGCCTGAGGGATCGCGCTTCAAAGCCTTGGCGAGCGCGTCGGCGTCGAACGGTTTCTCCGGGTCGCCTGAGGTCCAGGTCAGCGAGCCCTTCGACTCGACCTGCACCACCTCGAGGTCGGAGATCGCCGTCTGGAACTTGGGGTCCCAGTTGACGAGCCGCTTGTCCTTATAGATCAGCTTGGCGTCGTAAAGCGCGACGAACACCTTGACGACGGCCTTCGACAGACCCTCGTCCATGGTGAAGCGCTCGCGCGACCAGTCGCAGGAGGCCCCGAGCCGCTTGAGCTGGTTGAGGATGGTCGAGCCACTCTCCTCCTTCCACGCCCACACTTTCTCGACGAACTTCTCGCGCCCGATTTTGCGCCGGTCCGGCTCCTGGCGCTCCATCATCTGGCGCTCCACCACCATCTGCGTGGCGATGCCGGCGTGGTCGGTACCCGGCTGCCAGAGCACGTCCTTGCCGCGCATGCGCTCGAAGCGGCAGAGCACGTCCTGCAGCGTGTTGTTGAGAGCATGCCCCATGTGCAGCGAGCCGGTCACGTTGGGCGGCGGGATGACGATGCAGTAGGGCTCGGCGTCCTTGCGCTCGGGCCGCCCGCCCTTGAACGCCTGCGCCTGCTCCCACTCGGCATGGATGCGCGGCTCGATCTCGGCGGGCTGATACGTCTTGTCGAGCATGAGGTTGGAGCTTCTCGGGGAGGGCAGGAAGAAGCGGTCCTACGCTCTCCGTTCCCGCGCTGTCAACGGTGATGGGCGCGGGGCCTCGGTGGTCCCAAAAGGCGCACTCGCGCGCCGGGACGGAGCAAGCATGCGGGCGGCGTCGTGTCTCACGCCTCCTCGCTGTCCTCCGGCTTGCTCTGGCTGCTCATCAGCTCGCTGCGCAGCGCCTCCTCTACGATGCGCGGCATGTTCTCCGAAAGCCACTGGCGCAGCATGGGACGAAGCAGCTCGGCGGCGGAGCGGTCGAGCTTGCGCGCCGCGTTGGGGCCCGGCTTGGTGGGACCGACGAACTCGTGCGCTCCGACGCCGTGGACGAAGGCGGAGCTCGAGGTGAAGACCGACATCGTGTCCGGCTCTTTGTGGACGAGCGCGACGACGGCATCGACCAGGGCATCGGACGGCGCGGCCCTGATTGCGGGTTTCGCGGACGCTTGCTCGGGAGCGGTCTTCGCCGCGCCGTCCGCGGTCGGCGCCTCTGCTTTCTTTGCCACGTGCCCTGGAGCCGGTCTCGTGGATGTCGAGGTGTCGACCGGGCGGGGCATTTCGGCAGATGGCGGCTTCGCTGCCTCGTCACGCGGCGTCTGCGGCGGGCGGGCGACTTTTGTTGGCCCATGCGCCGAGCCGTCATCGGCTTTGTTTGACTTGGAGCCAACAGCGTCGGGTGTCCTTGGCATGACGCCGTTGATGGAGCCCACACCGTCTGGCGACCTTGGCTTTGCGCCGTTGACGGAACCCACACCGTCCGGCGATCTTGGCGTCGTACCGTTGATAGAGCCCACACCGTCGGGCGACCTTGCCGTAACGCCGGTGTTGGAGTCCGGGCGCTTGTCTGCGGACGTGTCGGCGTCCCGCGGTGCCGGCACAGGCCGATGGTTCTGCGCGCCACCAGGGAAGGGGCGCAGCCCCAGCGACGAAACGTTCGTTCCGTTCATCGCCGGCCCCGCTGGTCCGGAAGCCTGGTCAGCTCCGTGCCGCGCCGGCATGGCAATGATACGTTGCGTGTCGGTTTCTTTCGGCTCGGAGGCGGGTGCCACAACCTTGGGCATCGCGGGGGCAGAGCGTGCCCGCGCCGCGTCTTCATCGCGACGGTGAGCCGCCCCGTTGAAGGGCGCCTCGGGCGGACGCGCCGGCCTCGGCGCGGCCCGCGGCGAGTCCTCGGTTCCGGGCACGTGCCGGGCGCCGGGGCGCTCGGACACTGACGGCTCCGCGACACGTGGAGAGGGGCGAAAGGCGCCGGCGTCGGGAGACGTCGTGGGCGAAGGCCGGCCACCAGTAAAAACAGCAAGAGAGTCGGAAGGCGTCACAGGACGGGGCATTGCGTCCCCGTTTTCGAGCATGTCTGCGATCTTCTCCTCGAGCGTGCGCCGCTGCGGAGCAGGCGATGCTGCTTTGAGCGCATCCGACAGGCTCGAGAAGCTCGGCGTGGAACGATCGACCGAGGCCGGCGCCGGCTCAACGTGTGGCTCCAGGCTTAGGGGATCTGGTGCCGGCTTCTCCGCGACGCTCTCACCGAAAGGCGAACGTCCGATCTGGTCGGGAATGGGGCGGGGACCCAGCCGCTCCTCGGAGATCATCTTGCGGATCGACGCAAGAATATCCTCCATGCTCGGCTCGGGCGAGAATTGAGGTTTCGTCATTGGCCCTACCTCATCAGATACGCGGCCGCGGCGCGCAATCGGCGCGGGACCACCGGGCAATCACTAGCTCGTACTACGGAGGGGCTTGGCCTTCAACGGATCGACGGCCCACCCCCGCCGCTACCCCCAGCCGGCGCTCCGCTGCTGCAAAAAAGCAGCCTGGCGCCTGGGCCAAGATGTCGTTGCAAGGTGATGCTAGCGGCCATCCTTGGCAGCCTTGTGGCGCAAAGGCCGGTCCAAAGGGCTTATTTCGGGGGCTCGCGGTCGACGTGGACGGGCTTGACGGGTTTGGCCTGGAACTCCTCGCGGCGCCCGTCGCCGTGGGTGATCGAGAGGCCGAGCCACTGGTTGCGGACCTCTTTGTAGTGAACGACCGGGTCGTAAACGTTGGCGGCGGCCCCGATCCAGGCCGCGTCGAGCCGGCCCATGGCGCTCAGCACCGTGTAGCCGGCCACCACCAGGTTGCGGCGGTCCGACTCCAGGGCCACCTGCGAGTTCAAATACTCGAGCTCGGCGTTCAAGACGTCGAGCAGGGTGCGCTGGCCGACCTTCTCCTCCTCGCGCACGCCCTGCAATGCAATCTTGTTGGACTTGACGGCGACCTTGTCGGATTCGAGCTGGGCACGGGCTGCTTCCAACTGCGCCCATGCCGCCACCAGAACCTGCTGCTGCTCGGTGCGCACTTGCTCGATCTGCTGCAGCAATCCGATGTGGGTCTGCTTGGCCTGGCGTACGCGCGCATAGACCTCGCCACCCTGGTAGATCGGCACCGTGAGCCGTCCGCGCACGACCGAGCCCTCGGCCTCGCTCGTGAGCTTCGATGATCCGAAGCGGTCGTTGTAGCTCGCTTCCAGCTGCACCGTGGGCAAGAGCTCGCCACGGATCTGCTCGACCGTGTACTTGGCCGCCTGCTCGCGATAGAGCGCCGCGACCACCAGCGGGTCCTCGTTGTTGCCGACGTGGATCGCCTCTTGAAGCGTGTGCGGCAGGAAGCTGCTGGGCGGCGCGGGCCAGGACAGGTTCTGGGGGGCGTGGCCAACGACCTGCTGGTAGGCGCCGCGGCTCGTGCGCAGGTTGGCGCGCGCCGCATCGAGCCGGGACACCGCGTCCGCGCGCCGGGCCTCGGCCTGCGCCACGTCGGTGCGCGTCACCTCGCCGACGGCAAAACGGTCCTGGCTCGCCTTCAATTCGCGCGAGAGCACATTGACGTTGTTCTCGTTGAGGCGAACGAGCTCCTGGTCGCGCACCACATCCATGTAGGCGGTCGCCGCCTGCAGCAGCACGATGCGCTCCACGTCGCGCAGGGTCTCGCGCTCGGCGCGCACGTTGGCCTCGGCCGTGTTGACGGCATTGTAGGTTTGAAAGCCGCGGAAGATCGGCTGCACCAGCTCCACGCCGTAGCCACGCGGCTTGGTCACGCCATCCAGGTTGCTGGAGGGGCGCGTATCGTCCCGCTCTATGCTGATATCGGCATTGCCCGTGATGGTGGGGCGGTAGCCTGACCTGGCGCGGGCCACGTCCTCGTCGGTGGCGCGCTGGAAGGCGCGCTCCGCGTCAAGCCGCGGGTTGTAGCCGTAGGTCGACGCCAACGCCTCCTGCAGCGTCTCGGCCGCCGCCTGCGGCGCCCACAGCCCGCATGCCACAAGACATAGCCCGGCCATCAGCCGGACTGCAGTGATCGAACCGATCCCCTCCCTTAGGGGACCCCCCGACAGCCATAAACGCGACTGCCACACAAGGCTTACCCATCGCTGCTGACACACACCTCGGATGGCGATCCGCATTACTAACTCCACGCCGAACCTACTGGGCAGCGCCATCCGCGACGGCCCGCACCGCGGGTCGCCGAATTTCAACCAGACATTGGGGGAACCACTTGTATTTGGGTAGAGGCTGGGATCGATTCGCCGAAAAACGCCTGCGGAAGCGTGACTTCAATCCCACACAAGGCCGTGGTGGAAGCGATTAAACGGCCCTGAGATAAGGCTGATTCGGCAGCGACTTTGGCCCCCTCAGGCCCCTCACAGAGCGAACTCCGGGGCGGCCTCGAATCCCGGCAACGGTGGTGCTGCACAGTCAAATACTGTCCACCGATCGAGCGACCGGCCGAGACGCCGCCAGATCACGCCCTTTCCGAGGCCGGATTGCCCCACCACGCCGACCAGCCGGCCGCCGTCCTTGAGCTGGTCCAGCAGGGTGGCCAGCGGCTCGGTCACGGAGCCCCCCAGCACGATTGCATCGTAAGGCCCCTCGTCCACCCAGCCGTCGGCGAGCGGCCCCTCGACTACGCTCACATTGTCGAGGGCAAGCCCGGCAAGGGTCTTTCGCGCCGCCGCGGCGAGCGTCTCGTCGCACTCGAGGGCGATGACCGTCTTGGCGATCTTGCCCAAAACCGCTGCCGAATAGCCTGTGCCGGTGCCCACGTCGAGCACCCTGTCCTCCTCGCCGATCTCGGCGAGTTGTAGCAGCTTGGCGAGGGCCCGCGGCGCCATAAGCCCCCGGCGCGCGCGCCCGACGGAGGTGTCCGTGAGCGGCACGGCCTCATCCATGTAAGCCAGCGCCGCATAGTCGGCCGGCACGAAGCGCTCGCGCGGCAGCTCGCTGAAGGCGCGCCGAACGCGTCTGTCGGTCACATCGCTGGTGAGGATCTGACTCTCGACCATGTTGGTGCGTTGCCGAGCGGCATCGATCATCCTGGCTCTCCTGGTCCAGCCGAAGTCTTGGCGGACAAGCTTAGCCGAGACCGGCGTCAAGCGCGACCCGCCACCGCTGCTCGGACCACAGCTCTCGGACCTGTCCGGGGCCCCGGTCCCCAATGCCTTTGCACACTTTGCTCGGTGTGATAAACGGCGTGTCCCGTTCGCGCCTCAGCGGCACTTCGGGTCAGGCCACGTGGCGGAGTGGTTACGCAGCGGACTGCAAATCCGCGCACCCCGGTTCAATTCCGGGCGTGGCCTCCACCTTCCTGCAGGCGAAGGACGCAGGGGGAAAATCGCCATCCAAGGCTGGTTAAGGGCGCCCGGCGGCACCCGGGGGCGTAAGACACTGGCTCGCGCTGGCGCTTTCTGCTAAGAGGCCCGGCGTTCACAAGGCATCGGCTATTCCGCGGTAGCTCAGCGGTAGAGCAACCGGCTGTTAACCGGTTGGTCGTAGGTTCGAAATCCTACCCGCGGAGCCAAGCCTTACGTCCCACCGTCGCCAACGCGACGTCGCGCGCGCCTCTGCGGTCTTCCGCACAATCCGTCGTCCCCTCCTTCCTCGCTGGGCGAGAACCTCGTCGCGTCGATGCCCGACGCCGGCACGACCTCGCGCGCTGCAGCTATGCTCTCCCGATCAGAGAACCTGAGCGCTGCTGGTTCGAGCGCGGCGCGGTCGCGCGCTTTCGGCGCAAAACTTTTCGCTCTCAGTTCACTCCATTCCGAACGCAGTTCCTTCAAAACAGAGTAACTGCTCTTTTTGCGTGCTTAGCTGCCTCGCCAAATTCGAGGAAGACAATCGGCTGCGACGAAGAAAACGCAAGCCGAAAGTTGAGCACAAGGAGAGGTAGCATGCACTCACGAACGAAGAGCCGCTTCAATTCGAGTTCCCTTTCAAAATCGCTGGGCCGAACCGTTCTGCTTTGCTCCATGTTTGCCGCAGGGCTCGTTTCGGCTCCCGCATTGGCCCACAACAGCCACAGCAATGGAAATTACGGCAACGGCGGTCACGGCGGCGGAAGCATGAACAGCGCCCCCACCGTCGACACCGCCGAGGGTCCCGTCCGCGGCTTCGTCAAGAACGGCGTGTACACGTTCCTGGGCATCCCCTATGCGGCGCCGCCCGTCGGCAAGCTGCGCTGGCAGCCGCCGCATCCGGTCAAGCATTGGCATGACGCGCTCGACGCGACGGAATATGCAAACACCTGTCCGCAAGTCACCGGGCTCGGCGCCTTCGCCGGCCCCACCAGCATCACCGAGGACTGCCTCTATCTCAACGTGTTCACGACCGGCAAAAACGTTCACGGGGGCAAGAAGAAGCCAGTTCTCGTGTGGATCTACGGCGGCGCCAACATCGATGGCGAATCCAACGACTACGACGGCAGCAAGCTCGCCACCGGCGGTCCCTTGGGTGAGGACACAGTGGTCGTGACGATGAACTATCGCGTGGGCATATTCGGCTTCTTCGCCAATCCCGCGATCAATGCCGAGGGCCATCTCTGGGGCAACTACGGCATCCTCGATCAGCAGGCCGTGCTCCGCTGGGTTCAGCGCAACATCGCAGCCTTCGGCGGCGATCCGCGTAACGTGACGCTTGGCGGCCAGTCGGCGGGCTCTTATGACACCCAAGCGAGCCTGATATCGCCTTACGCCGCGGGGCTGTTCCAGCGCGCGATCCTGCAGAGCTACCCGGCAACCTCTTGGCTAACCGCCTCGACGTCGCTGACGCGGGGCACCAATTTCGGCGTTGCCGCCGGCTGTCCGGGCTCCGATGCCGCGGCCGCAGCCTGTCTGCGTCAACTGTCGGCGGCCCGGATCCTGCAGCTGCAGGGAACGCCGAACGCCAGTGGTCCCTACACCGCTCAGGTGATGGTGGACGGAACGATCATACCCGTCCAGCCCGACGCGGCCTGGAGCTCGGGTCAGTTCAACCACATGCCCATCATGACCGGAGACGTGCACGACGAGGGCAACTTCGGCGTCGCCATCACCGAGTATTTCTCCAGTCCGCAAGCGGCCATGACCGAGGACCAGTACCTCGCTCGCGTGCCGGCCGCAGCGCTCGACCGCTATCCGCTCTCGGACTACGCGAGCCCGGCGCTGGCCTACAACGCTTATGGATCGGACCGGCAGGCCTGCACCACGCTGCACGTGGTCCAGGAGTTGGCCGAGCACGTGCCGGTGTACGCCTACGAGTTCAACTACCAGGATGCGCCCTACCACTTCCCGCAGATGCCCGGCTACAAGCCGCTCGCGACCCACACGATCGACATTCAGTTCCTGTTTCCTGGCTATCACGGCGGGCAGCTGGGCGTGAAATCTCGATCAGACCACGGGGCAGCCGCGCGAGATCAATGCGCTGGAGACCAAGCTCTCGGACCAACTGGTGGCGGCGTGGACCAACTTCGCCAAAAGCGGCAATCCGAACGGTTCGGGAAATGCTCCCTGGCCGAAATACGCGTCCGGCTCGCCGATGCTCTATTCGCAAAACATCCCGTCCTCATCGGCAATTGGCGAAGCTCAATATTCAGCCGATCACAAATGTGATTTCTGGTATCCCTACCTGGGTCTGTGAGGGACAATTCCGAGAGACAAAACGACCGTTTTCACACGACCGGAGTGATGGCTTTCTGCCATCACTCCATTTTCCCTATCAGGTGCCTTGCGCTCTAAATAAGGACGGGTTTGTCTATTTCGAAGGTTTGTTTTTTTGAGAGCGACCGGCGCCCGGCGAAAGAGCCAGCCGGTCACAGGCTTCACGAGCCGTGCAGCCATCCTCCGGCGCGATCCCGGCGCGAAGCGCGAATCGCCATCAGCTCGTTGAGGCTGTCCGGCGTAATGTAGCCCGCAAGCCGGCCCGATGTATCGACCACGCCCACGAAGCGGGAGCCCGACTGCCGCAAGAGGCTCAAAGCGGCGTCCAGATGCCCATTCAATGGCAGGGACGGCACACCGGTCGCCATCATCTCCAAGACCGGCATGGCCCCACCGTTCTCGACCTTCAGGGCATCGATGATCGCCTGGCGCGTCACCACGCCGCGCAGGCGCGAGGCCCCGTCGAGCACCGGAAACTCCTGCTGCGTGGTGCGCAACAGCAGCCCAGCCGCGTCATCGACAGTCGACATTACGCCGAGTGCCTCGAACGACGTGATCATCGCGTCGGTGACGAGCCGTCCACGCGTCTGCTCCCGCACCTCGACGTAGCTGGCCTCCCCGGCCGCCGCGAGGAAGATGAAGGCGGCGATGAGGATCAGGAGCGGATTGCCCATGAGCCCGAGAATGGCGAACACGATGGCAAGCCCCTGGCCGATGCGGGCGGCAACCTTGGTCGCCGGGCCAAAGCCGAGCCAGATGGCCAGCACCGCGCGCAAGACGCGCCCGCCGTCCATGGGAAAGGCCGGGATCAGATTGAAGATGAGGAGAACGACATTGGCGACGGCGACCTGCGCCCAGAAGCTCGAGCCGAACGCCTCGACCGTCATCTGCGCGGGATCGAAACGCAGCCCCAACGCCACGATCAGCGCAAACGCGATCACCGCATTGACGGCGGGGCCCGCCAGCGCCACGATGATCTCTTGCGCCGGCTTCTCGGGCATGCGCTCCATCGAGGCAACGCCGCCAATGGGCAGGAGCGTCACGTCGGGCGTGCGGATGCCGTAGCGGCGCGCGGCCCAGATGTGCCCGAACTCGTGCAGGACCACGCAGCCGAACAGCACCAGGATGAACAGAACGCCATAGACGGCATCCTGCG
The DNA here is from genome assembly GCA_963782555.1 of uncultured Alphaproteobacteria bacterium. Lineage (GTDB taxonomy): Bacteria > Pseudomonadota > Alphaproteobacteria > Rhizobiales > Hyphomicrobiaceae > Hyphomicrobium_A. The sequence goes on from CAWAKB010000004.1 coordinate 300,296, forward strand.
CCGTGCCGTGCATGTACTGGATCGCCGCGATCCAGGCGAGCAGCAGCAGGAACGTCAGGTGCATGCGGACGGCGGTGCCGCCGAGCGTAAAAAGCTTAATCGACCAGCTCATGGGGGATGTGCTTCCGGTGCAGTTTGGCCTTCATCCGACATATAGGGTCGAAATCGGGGCCTCTGCGACCGTCGTGCACGCTTTATTGAGCGCCAGCGGCCCGGCTCAGGCTGCTGCAAATCTTAAGACCGCTCAGGGCGCCAGCCCCGCCTGCGGAGGCGGCTCGTTGGGGTCGCGGTCCATCTCCGCAATCGTATCCGCGGCGCCGTCGCGGCCGTAGATGTCGGGGCGGAACTCCACCACTCCGTCGCGCTCGGCCCAAGCGGTGATGTAGACGAAGTGCACCGGCACCGGCCGCGTCAGGGTCACGTCGACGGCGCGGCCCGCGTCCACGATGGCCTGGGAGCGGCCCGGCTCCCAGCCCGGCTCATAGCGGGCGATCCAATCGACGAGATCGAAGACGTTCTCCACGCGCACGCACCCCGCGCTGAACGCGCGCGAGCGTTGCGTGAAGAGGTTCTTCATGGGCGTATCGTGCATGTAGACAGCATCCGCGTTGGGCATGTCGATGCGCACGAGCCCCAGCGCGTTCTGGGGACCTGGATCCTGACGGAATTTGAGCTTCAGGGCCCCCGGCGAGCCCCAGTTCACGGTCGCGGGGTCGACCTCGGGCCCATTGACCCCGTTCAAGACCCGGATCTTCTCCTTGGCGAGATAGTCCGGCTCCTTGATGAGGCGGGGGATGAGGTCCAGATGCGCCACGCTGTCGGGCACGCGCCAATAGGGGAAGAAGTTGAGGGCGCGGATGGTGGCCTTGACCGAAGGCGATTGGCGCTCGGTGCGACCCACGATCACGCGGTGACGCTGTTGCACCTCGTACTTTTCCACCGCTTCCAATTGAAAGGCGGGGATATTGACAAGGATGTAGCGATCCTCGGTGGGCTGAGCCATCAGCTCGCGCACGCGCCCGAGATTGAGCCGCAGCTGCGCCAACCGCTGCTCGGCCGGGATGTTGAGCGCGGGATAGGTCGATCGCTCGACGCGGCCCGTGACCCGCAGACCGTTGCGGCGCTGGAAGTGGCGCACGGCCTCGGCGAGCTGGGAATCGTAGGTATAGTTGTTGTAAGGAGACGCGCGCTTGGGCAGATCACCGCTGAGCTGCAGGCGCCGGCGCAAGATGGTGACGCGCTCGTCATCATCACCTTCCCGCATCAAGCGACCGGGGGGCACCACCGGCCAACCACCGTTGTCGACGATGTACTGGTAGTGCTCGATGGCGGCCTGGATGGCGGCGACCATCTCGTCGCTGCGCCACGGCGTAGGGTCTGGCCTCAGGTCATCGGGCGGCTGGCTCAGGCGCGCTGCACGTTCCCGCTGCCGCTCGCGCTCGCGTTCCTCGCTGCGCTCGCCGGTATAGTCCGGTGGGCCAAAGCCCGTGATGCTCTCCCACCAGTTGGCCTGGGCGGCCTGTGCATGCGCCGGCACCGCCATCAGCACGAACGCGGCGATGACGCCGAGCATGCCCACGCCCCGCCGGCACACCGCGCCGCCTCTGCCGGCAAGGGGCGACCCGCCGGGCCGCGCGTACGCGCGAAAGACCTGCATTGATCCGTCCTGATTGCCGCTCTCGTGGACGAGAGATCTCAAGTTCCGGGCCCGATTGGGAGCCGAGCCGGCCCCACCAAGCCGCATGGGACCTTTCTAGGCGCCCCGATATGGCCAAACGAAGACATGTCCCAGCCGCAGACTGCCAGACCGGTGTGTACGTGGCAACGCGGCACTCTTTGCTGCGGCACATGGCCTAGCGCGAGGCGGCTCAGTCGGCGAAGTGATCCCAACCCGTCGTTGCAAACGCCAGGTCTTGCCCGGCTACGTCGATCACATGCACGCCGGATGCCACCTCCGTAATGGCACCGATACGCGTCACGGGCGCTCCCGCGGCCTCTGCGGCGCGCTCGAAATCGCCGGCGCGCTCCGGCGCGATGGTTAGCAGCACCTCGTAGTCCTCGCCCCCGGTGATGAGATGTTCGATCGTCGTTTCTTCCACGGTCAAGACCGCGCGCGCCTCCTCCGACAACGGAACGCGCTGCGCCTCGATGCGTCCACCCACGCCCGAGGCGCTGCACATCCGGCCGAAATCCTTCACGAGCCCGTCGGAGACATCCATCGCCGCCGACGCTATATCACGGACGACAGGCGCCAGAGCCACCGGCGGCTGCGGTGTAGAGAACCTGTCGGGGCGGCCGTAATACGCGGACAGCCCCACGTCGCGCCGTTGGTCGAGACCGAGCGCCGCGTCGCCGATGGTGCCGGACACGTAGACCAGATCGCCAGGACGCGCGGTCGAGCGTCGTACCATGCGTCCCGCCGGAACGCTGCCGAACGCCGTGATGGAGACGCTGAGCGGGCCCGGGGTGCGATCGGTGTCGCCGCCGATGAGACGGCACCCAAACGCCTCTTGGGCATGGTACAGGCCCTCGGCAAACGCAGCGAGCCAGCGGCGCTCCGGCGCGCCCGGCAGCGCGATCATCATCATATAGGCGAAAGGTGTCGCGCCCTTTGCGACGAGGTCGGAGACGTTCACGGCCAGCGCCTTCCAAGCAATCTCGTTCGCCATCGCGCCAGGGAAGAAGTGAACCCCCTCGATCACCGCGTCCGCAGTGACCACGAGATCGCAGCCAGGCTCCAGCGCAATCGCCGCGCAGTCGTCCTTCAGACCGAACGCACCGGGAAAGCCTGAGGCAAGCGGCGCAAAGAAGGCGCCGATGATCGCCTCCTCGCTATCGATTTTGTCGCTCGCCATTGCCTTCGAACTCGGCCGCGCGCAGCCGCCGCGCCAGCTTGTCAAGGACGCCGTTGACCACCTTGGGCTCGTCCTCGGAGAAGAAGGAGTGCGCCACGTTGATGTACTCGTTGATCACGACACGCGCCGGCACGTCGGTGCGCTCCATCAGCTCGAAGACGCCGGCGCGCAGAATGGCGCGCACGATCGAAGTCGACCCGCTGCAACCGCCAGCCTTCGGCGAGCTGCTGATCGATCTGTGGATCGATGTCGCGCTGGCGGCGCAGGACGCCGCGCAAGGTCTCGGCGAAATACGTGGGGTCGGCGCCGGCTGCCGCCTCGTCGCCCGGCGCGCGCGGAAACCGCAGGCGCACGAACTCGTCGATCACCGCGTTGAGGTCGGTGCCGGCCATGTCCATCTGGTAGAGCGCCTGCACGGCGGCGACGCGTGCGGCCGTGCGCGGCGCCAGCGCCACTTTGGACGAGGGACTGCGATCGGTCGCGGTCATGCGTCCTGTCCCTGATAGGCTCGGGCGACCTCGATGAGTGTGAGGCACGCGCGCACCGCGTCGCCGCCTTTTCCATCCGCGCCACCGCGCGCGCGCTCCAGCGCCTGCGCCTCGGTATCCACGGTCAGGATGCCGTTGCCGACGGGGACCGCATCACGAACCGCGACCTCCATGAGCCAGTGGTTGGCGTTCTGGCATACGATGTCATAGTGCGCCGTCTCCCCTCTGATAACGCAACCGAGCGCCACCGCACCGTCCCATTGACCCTTGGGTGCAGAGCGGGGCATCAGCCCCGCCGCCACGGCCTGCGCCAACACCTGCGGGATCTCCAGCGCGCCTGGCACGGTGACCCGGTCGTAGCCGACCCCTTGGGCTTCCAAGGCGGCGATGGCGCCGGCCGCAAGCTCATCGGAGATCGCCTCGTAGAAGCGTCCTTCGATGATCAGCACGCGCGCGTCGATCTTGGGCGGATCCCAATTGTGGGCGCGGCGTGCGGGCGGCTTGGTCTTCACGGCCATGGCTTATTCAATCCTGCGCGTGCCGACGATACGCAGACCGAAACCTTCCAGCCCCACGTACACGTGGGCGGGGGAGTTGGTGAGCAGCACCATGTCGTGCACGCCGAGGTCGGTGAGAATCTGCGAGCCAACCCCGATCTCGACTTGGCGGCGCTCGCGCGTGCCGTCGTCCTTCTTCCCCGGCGTGCGCCGCTCGATCCCTTCCGAGACCGACTTGGGACGCAGATCGCGGATGAGAACGATGACGCCGCGCCCCTCCTTGTCGATTGCGCGCATGGCGCCCTCGATCTGGCGCCCGCTGCCGCTCGTCTCGCCTACGCCCAGGAGGTCGGCGAGCGCGCTGACGGCGTGCACGCGTACCAGCACCGGTCCCGGTGCGCTGACATCACCCTTGACCAGAGCAAGGTGCTCGCCCGGCTCCACGGTCGTCTCGTAGACGTGAAGGTCGAACTTTCCGGCGGCCGCCGTCGAGACGACGGTCTTGGCGACCGGGCGCACCAAGTGCTCGTTGCCGAGCCGATAGGCGATCAGGTCCTCGATGGCGCCGATCTTGAGCCCGTGGCGCTGCGCGAAGGCCACGAGGTCGGGCATGCGCGCCATGGTGCCGTCGTCGTTCATGATCTCGCAGATGACGGCGGCGGGAAGGAGCCCGGCAAGCCGCGCCAGGTCCACCGAGGCCTCCGTATGACCGGCGCGCATCAGCACGCCACCCTCGCGCGCAATCAGCGGGAACACGTGGCCGGGGGAGACGATGTCCTCCGCCCCCTTGGTGGGATCGATCGCCGTGGCGATGGTGCGGGCGCGGTCGTGGGCGGAAATGCCCGTAGAGATGCCCTCGCGCGCCTCGATCGACTGTGTGAAGGCGGTACGGTTGCGCGAGGCGTTGCGGCGGACCATGGCCTCGAGCCCCAGCTCGTTGGCGCGCGCCTGCGTCAGAGCCAGGCAAACGAGCCCGCGTCCGTGCTTGGCCATGAAATTGATGGCGTCGGGCGTCGCCATCTGGGCGGGCACGATCAGATCGCCCTCGTTCTCACGCTCCTCGGCGTCGACCAGCACGACCATGCGCCCGTTGCGCACGTCCTCGAGAATCTCGGGGATGGTGGACAGGCAGCCGCTGCCTTTCGCAAAGGCGATAGAGCCGGCATCGTGCGTCACGGGCGGAACTCCAGGAGTTCGCGCGACATATCGCGCGAACAGGTCAACCTCCAGGTTGACCGACTGTCCGGCGGTTTTGGCCCCCCACGTGGTTACCGTCAAGGTGTGCGGGATAATGTTGACCCCAAAGCGGTTGTCGCTCACTTCATTGACCGTTAAGGACACCCCGTCGAGCGCCACCGAGCCTTTGGGCGCGATGTAGGGCGCCAGGTGGTCGGGCACCTCGAAGGAAAAGCGGCGGCTGTCGCCGTCGGCCTTGATGTCGAGGATCAGCGCCAGCCCGTCAACGTGCCCCATCACCACGTGCCCGCCAAACTCCGCGCCGGCGCTCAAAGCGCGCTCCAGATTGATGCGCCGGCCCGGGCCCCAATCGGCGATAGTCGTCTTGGCGCGGGTCTCGTTGGAGGTGTCGACGGTAAAGACGCTGCCTTTGCCGTCGGGGCGCACTGACGTCATCGTCAGGCAGCAGCCATCGCACGCCATCGACGCACCGACCTCCAGCGTATCGGCCGGATAGTCGGCGCGGATGCCAAAGCGGCCGTCCTCGCGCGTCACGACCTCCCCGATGTCGGTGACAATGCCGGTAAACATGTCTCTTGCCTCTCTTGCCTTCCGGGCTGCCTCGACGCTCTTTCAGTGTGCCGCCGGCGACTTGAGGCTGCGCCAGTGGCGACGAAATACCATCATATCGTCGCTGCCAACCGCTCGATGATCGAAATGCTGCAAGTTTGTCGTCGCGACGTAACGCTGCAGCACGGCGACGGCAGCAGGCTCTGTGAGCGCTGCCTCGCCCTTGCCGCGGGCGTGAAACAAGACCGCCTCGTCCACGAGACCCGAGTCCGAGAACGCGCGCCACATCGCCGGGCCGCCTTCCACCAGGAGCCGAGTGACGCCCTCCGCAACGAGTGTCTCCATTACGCTCGGCAGCCACAATGCGCCACCGATCTCAGGAACCCGAAAGATGTGCGCGCCCGCCGCCTCGAGCTTTGTCGAATTGGTGTCCTTGCCGCAGAAGACCCACAGCCCGCGTTCAGGCGCGGTCAACGCCAACCGGCTCGCATGCAGGCCCTCGAGGCGGCGCGCCAATACGACGCGTGTGGGCGAGCGGTCCTCGAGGCCTGGGAGCCGGCAAGTGAGAAGCGGGTCGTCGTCGATCACGGTACCGCGCCCGACCAGAATCGCATCGGCGCGCGCGCGCAGCAGATGGCCCGCAGCACGTGCCGCAGGGCTCGTCGCCCAAACGGGGCTCCCCTCGGCGCCGCGCGGCACGCTTCCGTCGGCAGCGAGCGCGAGCTTCACCTGCACCAGAGGACGGCGCTCGGTGACGCGCAGAATGTGGCCAGCGGCCATCCAATGCGCCGCCTCGGCAAGAAGCCCGCGCTCGACCGCGATGCCGGCTGCACGCAAGGCAGCGAGCCCGCGGCCCGCAACCCGCGGATCAGGGTCCTCTACGGCGCAGACGACGCGCTTCAAGCCGGCCGCGATGATCGCGTCGGCGCAAGGCGGTGTCGCCCCGTAGTGGGAGCAGGGCTCGAGCGAGACGTACATGGTGGCGCCACGCGACCGCGCGCCGGCGCGCGCAATCGCCTCGGGCTCCGCATGCGGGCGTCCGCCCGGCGCCGTCCAACCGCGCGCAATCACCTCGCCAGAGCGCTCGTCGGCGATGACAGCACCGACAGCGGGGTTGGGAGCGGTACGTCCCAGGCCGCGCTCGGCGAGCCGCAACGCAATTCCCATCATGTGGGCATCGAAGGCTACACGCGCCGCGGGAGCCGGCATGGGGACTTCAGTGCTTCTTATGGGGCGCCGCCGCCGCGACAATGGGGCTCTCGAACGCGATGCGCGCGGCCTCGTGCGCCGGCACGGCCTCGCCGGCGATCTCGGTCAGCACCTCTTGGAAGTCGGCTGCCTCGCGGAAATCGCGATAGACGGAGGCGAAGCGCACGTAGGCGACGGGATCGAGACCGCGCAGCGCCTCCATGACGAGGCCGCCGATGGTCGAGGAGGCAACCTCGCTCTCGCCCGCGCTCTCCAGCTGGCGCACGAGGCCGGAGACCATGCGCTCGATGCGCTCGCGGTCGATGGGACGCTTGCGCAGGGCCACGTCGACCGAGCGCAGGAGCTTGTCGCGGTCGAAGGGGACCTTGCGGCCCGAGCGCTTCACGACCACCAGCTCGCGCAGCTGCACCCGCTCAAACGTGGTGAAGCGCCCGCCGCAATCGGGGCAGATGCGCCGACGGCGGATGGCGGCGTTCTCCTCGGTGGGACGGCTGTCCTTCACCTGGGTGTTCTCGCCCGCGCAGTAAGGGCAGCGCATTAAGGTGGCCTCCGGGCCCATTTAGGGGCAGCACAAACTACACCAAAAAAGCACTGAGGCATCGAGGGTCCTCCCCGATGCCTCCATTTCCACAGCGCTTTTTGGGCTCAAGAGTAGATCGGGAAGCGCTTGCACAGGTCCATAGCCTGCGCCTTCACCTTCTTCTCGACCGCCGCGTTGCCTTCCGCGCCGTTCTTGGCAAGCCCGTCGAGGACCTCCGCGATCATGCGGCCGATCTGCTGGAACTCGGTGACGCCGAAGCCGCGCGTGGTGCCGGCGGGCGCGCCGAGCCGGATGCCGGACGTCACCATCGGCTTTTCCGGATCGAACGGCACGCCGTTCTTGTTGCAGGTGATATGCGCCCGCTCCAGCGCCTTCTCGGAAATGTTGCCGGTGAGCTTCTTGGGGCGCAAGTCGACGAGGATCAGGTGCGTGTCTGTGCCACCCGAGACGAGTGCGAACCCGTCGCTGACCAGAACCTCGCCCATCGCCTTGGCATTGGCGATGACGTTCTTGGCGTAGACCTTGAACTCCGGACGCAGCGCCTCGCCGAAGGCGACCGCCTTGGCGGCGATGATGTGCATCAGCGGGCCACCCTGGATGCCGGGGAAGATCGCCGAGTTGATCTTCTTGGCGATGTCGGGGTCGTTGGTCAGGATCATGCCGCCGCGCGGGCCGCGCAGGGTCTTATGCGTCGTGGTGGTGACCACGTGCGCGTGCGGGAAGGGGCTCGGATGCATGCCGCCAGCAACGAGGCCGGCGAAGTGTGCCATGTCCACCATCAGGTGCGCGCCGACCTCGTCGGCAATGGCGCGGAACTCGGCGAAGGGAATCTGGCGCGGATAGGCTGAGCCGCCGGCGATGATGATGCGCGGCTTGTGTTCCTGGGCGAGCTTGCGCACCTCCTCGACGTCGATGCGGTGCGTCTCTGGGTTCACCAGGTAGGACACCGGCTTGAACCATTTGCCCGACTGGTTGACGGGCGAGCCGTGCGTGAGATGGCCGCCAGCCGCGAGACTAAGGCCCAAAATGGTGTCGCCGGGCTGCGCCAGCGCCATGAACACGCCCTGGTTGGCCTGACTGCCCGAATGCGGCTGCACGTTGGCGAACTCGCAGCTAAACAGCCGCTTGGCCCGGTCGATCGCCAGCTGCTCGGCAATGTCGACGTACTGGCAGCCGCCGTAGTAGCGCCGGCCGGGGTAGCCCTCGGCATACTTGTTGGTCAGCACGCTGCCCGCGGCCTCCAGCACCGCCTTGGAGACGATGTTCTCAGAGGCGATAAGCTCGATCTCGTTCTGCTGGCGGCCGAGCTCCTTGCCGATCGCGTCCGCAACCTCCGGATCGTTGTCGGCGATCGAAGCGGAGAAAAATCCAGACTTGGAGCGCCCGGACTTCAGCAGATTGAACATGGGGGTCGTTTCCTCGTTGTTGCGCGCGTCGAACATGGCGCGCGATGTGCTTTTGAACGCGGCCCGCCAATGGCCTGCGCCGCCAGGGACTGGTCCCGTCAGTCTATGATTGGGCAGCCTCGGGCTCAACCGCTATGGTGCCCGCGAAACAACTACACGGCGCCGCACTGCAGCACGACACCCAAAGGGATAACCTTTTTGGGCGGGCAGCATCCTACCCCGCCCTTATCTTCTCGCTTACTCGGCCGCGAGCTTGACGACCTCGCCCCGCGACAGCGGGCAGGCCTGCCACAGCTCGGTCAGGGCGTTAACGAGGTAGTCCACCTGCGCGTCCGTGTGGACCGGAGACGGCGTCAGCCGGATCCGCTCGGTCCCGCGCGGCACCGTCGGGTAGTTGATCGGTTGCACGTAGATCCCGTAGCGGTCGAGCAGCGCGTCCGTCACCGCCTTGCAGTGCACCGGGTTGCCCACCAGCACCGGAACGATGTGGCTCGGGTTGGCGAACACCGGCATGCCGGCCTCGGTCAAGCGCTCCTTGACCTCGCGCGCGCGCTTGTGCAGCCGCGCACGCTCCAGATCGCAGGATTTCAAGTGGCGGATCGAGGCGAGCGCGCCGGCGGCCAGCGCCGGGGCCAGCGAGGTGGTGAAGATGAAGCCCGAGGCATACGAGCGGATGGCGTCGCAGCAGTCGCGGCTCGCCGCGATGTAGCCGCCCATGACGCCGAAGCCCTTGGCCAGCGTGCCGTTGATGATGTCGATGCGGTCCATCACGCCGTCGCGCGCGGCGATGCCGCCGCCGCGTGGCCCGTAGAGGCCGACCGCGTGCACCTCGTCGAGATAGGTGAGCGCGCCATACGTCTCGGCGAGATCGCAGATCGCCCCGATCGGCGCGATGTGCCCATCCATCGAGTAGACGCTCTCGAAGGCGATGATCTTCGGCGTGTCGCGGTCATACTCCTTGAGCTTGGCCTCGAGATCGGCGACGTCATTGTGGCGCCAGATGCGCTTCTCGCCGCGCCCGTGGCGGATGCCGGCGATCATGGAGGCGTGGTTCTTCTCGTCGGAGAAGATCACCGTGCCCGGCATCAGCTCGACGAGCGTCGACAACGTCGCATCGTTGGCGACGTAGGCGGAGGTGAACAGAAGCGCCGCCTCCTTGCCATGCAGATCGGCGAGCTCGGCCTCGAGCTCGACGTGGTAATGCGTCGTGCCGGAAATGTTGCGCGTGCCGCCAGAGCCGGCGCCCACGGTATCGATCGCCTCGTGCATGGCGGCGATCACGTCGGGGTGCTGGCCCATGCCGAGATAATCGTTGGAGCACCACACGGTGATGGAGCGCGGCCCGGCGCCGGCGAAATGCTCCGCGGCCGGGAAAGCACCGCGCCGGCGCTTCAGATCGGCGAAGACGCGATAGCGCCCTTCACGATGAACGGCGTCCAAAGCGTCCCTGAACTTGCGTGCATAGTCCATTAAGCGTCTTTCTCCCGGCGCCTATTGTAAGCCCTTAGTCTTTTTCCTTAGACTAATTCCATTGTCCCTTAGCATCATCCTACAAGCCCTGGCGAGCAACGCTATGTATTGTCGCGCCGCCAAGCCAGGATTGCCGCAGGTTAGCGTCGCCAACGGGCCCGCATCGCAGACCCAAGACGCAGTAAAGTCCTCCAGCACGGCGAGGCCTTGATACCGATCAAACCGCGGCTCGATGGCTCTAATATGCCGCAGCGATCTCGCCGACCCCGTCCTTCTGGTAAATATCCGGCCGGAACTGAACCACACCATCCTCGGTTGCCCAGGCCGTGACGTAGACGAAGTAGAGGGGCACCGGCCGCTTGAGCCGCACATTCTTGCGCTTTCCGCTTTCTCTGATGCCCTTGACCTGCTCCTCGTCCCAGCCGCTCTGGCCATGGAGCAGCCAAACGGCGAGCTCCTCGATGTTCTGCACGCGCACGCAGCCGGAGCTTGCCGCGCGGAAGTTGCGTCCGAATACGCCCTCCCTGGGCGAGTCGTGCATGTAGACCGACTTCGAGTTCGCGAAGTTGATCTTCAGAAAGCCCAACGGATTTTCCTTGCCGGGAGCCTGGCGATAGGTGAGATGCAGCGGCTGCGACGAGCTCCAGTTGATCGAGCTCGTCTTGATCTTCTTGCCGCCCGAGTAGGCGTCGATGCCATACTTCACCAGCACGTCCTGGCCGCTCTTCTGCATGTCCCGGCCCTTGGGGATCAAGTCCTCCTTGATCACGGTCGGCGGCAGCGTCCACACCGGATTGAAGTTGAGCTCGGAGATGATAGAGCGCAACAGTGGCGTCGGCCGCTCCGGCTTGCCGACGACGCCGGCGTGGCGGGACGCAATGGTGTCGCCCTCGACCACCTCGATCTGTGCGGCGGGAATGTTGACGAGAACGTAGCGCCCCTTGCTGACGAGCTTGGTGAGGCCAACCAGCCTGGAGTAATTTTCCCTGAGCTGCTTCAGGCGCACATCGGCCGGCACGTTGAGGGCTGCAATCGTGCGCTTGTCGACAACACCGGTGGGCGCCAAGCCGTTGGAAGCCTGGAAGCGCTTCACCGCCTTCTCAAGCTCGGTGCCAAAATAGTTGGGGTAGCTCGTATCCTCGCGCAGCTCACCGGAGGCCTTCAGCCGCTGGCGCAGCAGGTTGACGGCCACGTGCGTCAGACCCGGCTCCATCTCGCCTTCGGGCACCGCCACGAAGCCACCGTTCTTCACGACCTCTTCGTAGTGCGCAATGGCGCCCTTGGTCGGCTCCAGGTTGGCCTTGGAGACTGTCGCAAAACCTTTGGGCGGATTGGCCTGCCATTCCCTTATGAAGCTGCGGTCGTAGCCGGGGCCGGCAGACGGCCCGCCGCCAGTTGGGCCGAAGCGCAGATCCTGCGCGGCAGCGGAGGCCATGGCACCAAATAGGGCACCCAATAGAACAGCAGCGCCGATGAGAATGGACCCCGCTCCAGCACCCCGCACTGCCCTCACGACGGCTCCTCCCGTTTCGCCCAGCGCCGCAGGACGTGCGTTCCGCTCCAGTGGGCAGCAAATTCCACAATTGAACACATATTCGACCCGACCGAAAAGGCAAGTTTGCAGCGGCTCCGGATGTGCGCGGATGATGCCGATGCGCCACAATCACCCGATCACTTTCTCCAAGGTATCTGAATGGGGGCCGAACGAAAAAAGGGGCCGCGGCAAGCCGCGGTCCCTTGGAGTTGTCATGTGTGTGCTCCGACCGTCGTCTCGGAGCTATAAAGCGGCGCCTTTAAAGGCGGTAGCGAATCTGGTCCGACCAGAAACGCTCGAGGCGAACGAGCGCCCTGTTGAGCGCGCGGAAGTCGTCCTCGGTGACCTCGCCGACCGTCTCCACAGAGCCGAGCTGGCGTTGGTAGAGCTTCTGGACGACGTCGCACGCTTCCTTGCCCTTCTCCGTCAGGCTGACGCGCACGCTGCGGCGGTCGGTCTCCGACCGCTTGTAGTGCAGGTAACCCATGTCGACGAGCTTCTTCAGGTTGTAGGAGACATTCGAGCCGAGATAGTAGCCGCGCGTCTTCAACTCGCCGGCCGTGAGCTCGCTCTCGCCGATGTTGTAGAGAAGCAGCGCCTGCACGCTGTTGAGATCGGCACCGCCGAGGCGATCGAACTCGTCCTTGATCACATCGAGCAGCAGCCGGTGCAGCCTTTCAATCAGCCGCAGTGCCTGCAAATACTCGGAGCGAAAATCTTCCTCTTGAGCCGGCGCACCTTGCTGGCGCGCCACATCGAGCGCAACACCCATAACTGCCTCATCCTGTTTGACGCGTCCCGATTGTTCCGGGTTACCCAAACAGATAAGGCATGAAGCTAAAAGTTACCTAAATACACATAGTAAAATAATCGTAGTTGGAGCGGACTGGATGCGCCCTTTCATCATATGAATTGCAAATCCAGCGTTCGCCCCACTGTTTAACAAATTGCGCGAAAGCCGACCTGCGGCAGCGTTACACGCGCGCCGCCTGCATCTCCTGACGCGTCGGCAGAATGAGCTCGTCGGCCCCCATCCGCGCGAAGTAATCCTCCACCATCGCCGGCGTGACCTCCTCAATCCGCGCCGGCTGCCAGCTCGGCTTGCCGTCCTTGTCGATCAACGCCGCGCGCACGCCCTCGTAGAAGTCGTGCCCATCGAGGAAGCGGCAAGCGAGGCGGTAGTCGACGCACAACGTCTGGCGCAGATCGCAGGCCGCAGCATCGCGAATGTGCCGGTGCGTCACCTTGAGCGAAAGCGGCGAGCGGGTCTTGAGATCGGCGATGACGGCTTGCGCCCAGGCGCGCTCGCTCCCGGAGACCGCGTCGAGCCGCGCGATGATCTCCTCCACCGTTGCGGCCGAGAAGCAGCGCGCGATGATGTCGCCATAAGGCGCGAGCTCGCGCGGACCCGGATCGACGTGACGCTCATCGAGCAGGGGATCGACCGGCCAGGTCTCGGCGAGTGCCGTCTTGATCTCCTCGTAGCGCTCGGGCGGGATGCAATGGGTGAGGAGCTTCAGCGCATAGGCGTCGGCCGGTCCGATCGCACGCCCCGTCAGCCCCAGGTACATGCCGATCCAATCGGGGAGCCGCGACAGCACATACGCAGCGCCCACGTCGGGAAAGAGTCCGATTGCCGTCTCGGGCATCGCGAACTTGTACTTCGGGCCGGCGACGCGATGCGTGCCGTAGAGCGTGATGCCAACACCCGAGCCCATGACTGCCCCGTCGATCAGAGAGATCGTCGGCTTGGAGAAGCACTCGTGCAGCCAGTCGAGCGCATACTCCTCGCCAAACGCGCGGCGGGCCTCCTGCCGGTCGTCGCGGCCCCAGCGCACGAGCTCGCGCACGTCGCCGCCGGCCGAGAAGGCCTTGTCGCTCGCCGACTGGATGACGACGGCATAGGTCTGAGGATCGCGCGCGAAGCGCGGATAGGCGGCGGCGAGCTTCCGGCGCATCGCCGCATTGAGCGCGTTGAGCGCGCGCGGCCGATTGAGCGTGAGGATCGCCAACGACCCCCGCTGCTCGACGAGAAGCTCGTCTGCCGCGTCGGCAACCTGCATGTCACCCCTGATGACGTCGTGCTGCACAGCTCACTTCCTCGCCCGTGTGGAACGCTTCGCCTGGATCATGAATTGGACCAAATTGGAGCTATACACCGGGCTGTAGCGCGATGAAACTTTCGGCGTCGATTCGCATGCGCACAGCCTAAGTGAGCGTGAACCCTAAGCCTGGTGGAGCTCAAAAACGATGCTTCGAAGTGCCCTCGTGCTTGCGTCAGTCGCCGCCCCCGCCTGGGCGATCGAGGCCTCCGGAGAGGAAATGTCGGCCCCTTGGTCCGGTGCCGCGATGTCCGTGCTCGCCGCCAACGACGCCCGGGTTCCGGCCTTGCCGCGCCGCGCACGCTACAAGCCCGAGACCGCCAAGCCTCCCGCCGCCGCCCCCATTCCACCTCTACCCGAGCGCAAGACCGCCAAAGGGGCCGAGGCCATTCCGCAGACCTGGACACCACAAGAGATCGCCGCCGCACAAGCGAGCTGCGCCAAAATTCTCAAGAACGTCCAGGCGGTCTACCTTCCCCATCCGCCGATCAAGGAGGGAAGGTGCGGCGCCGCGGCCCCCATCCGCCTGATCAGCCTCGGCAGCAAGCCGCAGGTGAGCTTCTCGCCGCCCGCCGTCGTCAACTGCAAGATGGCAGCGGCGCTCAACACCTGGATCACCAGAGACCTGCAGCCGCTCGCCATGAAGCATCTGGGTGAGAAGATCACCAAGGTCGAGGTGATGAGCGACTACTCCTGCCGCGCCTCCACCGGCCATCGCGCCCACCACAGGCTTAGCGAGCATGCCTTCGCCGACGCGCTCGACATCGGTGGCTTCGCGACCGAGACGGGCAAGACGGCGCGGGTGCTCGAGTCGTGGGGCACGACCAAACGCGACCTCGTCGCTCAGATCGCAGCCGCAAAGGCCGCGGCCGCGGACGAAGCGGCCACACGCGCGGCAGCCGACAAGGCAGCTCAGAAAAACCTGCAGGACAACAAATCGAAGTGGCGCGCAACCGAGACGCCGGCAGTCGTCGCATCAAAGCTCGGCACGCCGGGCGCAGGCCTTGCCAAGCGCACACGCTCCGACGACGGCCTCGAGAGGATCACCGTGACGCTTCCGGGCGCACCCAAACGCAAGCCTCTGGAAATAGCAGCCCGCCTCGGTGGTCCGAGATCGGCCAAAACGGATGCGGATGCGGATCCGCCGGCGAAGTTGGCGGCGCTCAGTCCGCAGTCGCTGGCGGTGCCCGCACCCGGTCCGCGCTCGCAGTTCCTGCGCGCAGCCCACGCCGCTGCCTGCCGCATCTTCGGCACCACCCTGGGGCCGGAGGCGAACAACGATCATCGCAACCATTTCCACGTCGACATGGCGGAGCGCAAAAGCGCGAAGTATAAAAATATCTGCGACTAACCCTGTTGGGCACTGCGCCGCCGCGGCCCTTGCCAAAGAGGCCCTGTCCGGCGAGTGTGGCGTACGCCATTCTTGGACGCCAGCACGCATGAAGCCTCGCCTCCCAACGCCTGACTTGAAACCGGTCGCACGCCGTGTCGCGCCGGCTTTGCGCGAGGACCGTGCGCCGGCACCCGGCACCTTCCCCGGCGTGCGTCTGAGGCGCACGCGGCGTACGTCGTGGTCGCGCCGCCTGGTGGCTGAGCACCAACTCGGCGTCGACGACCTGATCTGGCCGCTGTTCGTCGTCGAAGGCCGCAACAAACGCGTGCCGGTCGCCTCCATGCCGGGCGTCGAGCGTCTCTCCATCGACAACGTCGTCGCCACGGCGCAAGAGGCGGTCGCGCTCGGTATTCCCGCGATTGCGCTCTTTCCCAACACCGAGCCGAAGCTGCGCACCGAGGATGCGCGCGAGGCCTTCAATCCTGAGAACCTCGTGTGCCGCGCGACCCGCGCCATCAAACAGGCGGGCCTCGACATCGGCGTCGTCCTCGACGTCGCGCTCGATCCCTACACCAGCCACGGGCACGACGGGCTCATCCGTGACGGCGAGATCGCCAACGACGAGACGCTTGCCGTGCTCGTGCGCCAAGCGCTGGTGCAGGCCGATGCCGGCGCCGACGTGCTGGCACCGTCCGACATGATGGATGGGCGCGTCGGCGCCATCCGCGCGGGGCTGGAGGCGCAAGGGCATACCAGCACGCTGATCATGGCGTATGCGGCCAAGTACGCGAGCGCGTTCTACGGTCCATTCCGCGACGCGGTCGGCTCGTCGGTGCAGCTCGCCTCCCAGAATGCGATCCGCGACAAGCGCTCGTATCAAATGGACCCGGCCAACACAGACGAGGCGCTGCGCGAGGTCGCGCTCGATCTCGCCGAGGGCGCCGACATGGTGATGGTGAAGCCCGGCATGGCCTATCTCGACATCGTGCGCCGCGTCTCGCAGACCTTTGGCGTGCCGACCTTCGCCTACCAGGTTTCGGGCGAGTACGCGATGCTGCAAGCGGCGGCCGAGGCCGGCTGGCTCGACGGCGACGCGGTGATGATGGAGAGCCTGCTCGCCTTCAAGCGCGCAGGCGCGCGCGGCATCCTCACCTACTTCGCCCCGCGGGCGGCGAAGCTGCTGAAGGACGCAGGTTGATCGGCTCGCAGGCAAAGGCGTCAGGCTCTTTGGGTCGGACGCCTTCTCGCGCTCTTAGGCAATCAGAGCCAACAACTTCTGGCCGGCCGCCGACTTGAGCTCGGCCTCATCCAGCGTGCCGTCGCCGTCGGGATCGGCGGCTTTGAACAGCTTCTCGACCAGCGTCGTGTACTCGGCCTCGTCCAGCGTGCCGTCGCCATCGGGATCGGCCGCCTTGAAGTCGGCCTCGCTGATGCGGTCGCCGAGCTCCTTCTTTGAGAGCGTCTTGTCGTCGTCCGTGTTGAGCTTCTTGAACATCTCCGCGCCCGCCGCCTTGGCCTCGGCGAGATCCACGGTGCCGTCGCCATCCGGATCCAGCGTCTTCATCAGCGCGGCGTCGACGGTGGTGTCCTTGGCCGCCGCGGTCTGAGCGAGCATGACGCCGCCGCCTATCAGCAAAGCGAGGCCCATCAATAAACGTACAAGCATGGTTGCATCTCCAATCTTAGCATTTGTTCGCTGAGCCTCGTGGAGATGCGTTGCGATTGCCAATCATTCCGACGCAAACTTCCGTGTACGGTGTCCGTGGGCTTGGGCGGCGATCCTCGATGTGCGCAAAAGTTGATTCAACCTCTCGGAAGATCGACCGTCTTCAAAGGTTTGCACCGCCGCCCGTCCGCCTCCATGTTGTGATTCACTGGGGGCGCATATCGCGCCCTTCAACTCTTCTGGGTCGATGCAGCTCGAGCTCATTCTCAAGACCGTGATCATGCTCGCCGTCGCCAACGGCGCGCCGCTTCTCGCCAAGAAGCTGTTGGGCTCATTACTCGACTATCCGCTCGATGGCGGGCGCACGCTGGCTGACGGCCATCGCATGCTGGGGTCCTCCAAGACCGTTCGCGGCGTCCTCGTCGGCATGCTCGCGCCCGCACTGTTGGCGCCCCTCGTCGGTTTCTCCTGGACCACGGGTCTTGTCATCGGCACGGCCGCCATGGCCGGCGATCTCTTCTCGAGCTTTATCAAGCGCAGGATGGGGCTGGCGCCCAGCAGCAGAGCCCCGGGCCTCGATCAGGTGCCAGAATCACTGTTCCCGGCGTTGGCTTCCATGACCGCTCTGGGCCTCACGCTGATCGACGTTCTCCTCGTCGTCGCCCTCTTCACCGTAGGCGGACAGATGCTCTCGCTTCTCCTGTTCAAGATCAGGCTGCGCGACCACCCTTACTGAGTTCTAACTGAACGTAGGTTTGGCTCCGTGCCTGCACTCACCAGGAGCAAATGCCGAAGGCGTGGGTCCGTCCATGCGGAGCATGGATTCGCCATGACGCCGGGATGACGTTGAATGAAGCCACGTCCATGGCGGTTACGACAACTGGCGAATGATGGGAAGACATGGCCACGGAATGACGGGCCACGCAATCATGAACGGCTATTGATGGATTTCTTCTTTTAAATCACCGGCTTGATTGCAAAGCCCTCGCAATTCCCACCCCAATGCAATTTGCGCACGACCAAAAATCTAAGCACACCAACCTTACAGCAGCCTTACCGGTATTGCCTTGGTGATATCTGCGCAACGTACCATTGCTAAAGGCGCAACTCTGATTTGGATCAGCGGCCGGATCGCCAGCGTCTGCTACGCTCAACGTCAGTGTTAGAGTGAAGTTTATGGCGGCTCGCCATGATGCATACCAAATCCGAAAAGAGCGGCACTAAGTTATCTGCATTCTGCGTGATAGGTGCAGCTTGTGCCAGCGCCGCCGCCCTCGTGGCAGCAAGTATTCTGAGCTCGAAGCCGGCATCGGCCGTGCCGAGCTTTGCGCGACAAACGGGCCAGCCCTGCGCGACGTGCCATAACGGCGACTTCCCCCAGCTGACCCCATTTGGCCGCCAATTCAAGCTCAATGGCTATACGGCCGGCGGCACGCGCTGCCGCAACGGCGGGGCGGCCGAGGCTGACGCCAAGCCACAGATCCCGTTGGCCGTAATGATAGTTTCGACCTACACGCACACGCAAAAGGATCTGCCGGATCTTCCCGCCAACCGTAAGGACCAGCCAAACGGTCTTAACACCAACAACAATGTCATGGTCCAGGACTCCAGCTTGTTTTACGGGGGCCAGATCTACTGCAAGCTCGGGGCATTCATTCAGGCGACATATGATCGGCCCGACGAAGCCTTCGCCCTCGATAACGCCGACATTCGCTATGCCGACAAGACGAAAATCGCGGGCATAGACCTGATCTACGGCCTGACGGCCAACAATAACCCGTCCGTCGAGGACCCCTGGAACACGACGCCCGCCTGGAGGCTCCCCTCCGATCCGTCGAGCGCATTTGGTCCAGACATCGCAGCTCCGCTGATCGACGGCGGTTTGGGCCAAATCGCTGCCGGAGGCGGCGCTTACATCTTTGCGGACAACCTGTTCTATGCCGCGGTCTCCGCCTACAAAACACTCGACAAGAGCGCACTGCAGGCGCTTGGCGAAGGTCCGCCGAGCATAGGTATCGATGGCGCGGCGCCCTATTGGCGCGTGGCGCTCGAGAAGACCTGGGATGTCTATTCGCTCATGGTCGGAACATTCGGCATAAATGCCAATATCATACCCGATGCCACTGTGACGTCCCCCACCGACAATTACACGGATGTGGGTTGGGATGCGCAGTTCCAATACACCAGCGATGTGAATTTCTTCACCGCAAGGTTGAGCTACATTTATGAATGGCAAAAGCTCGGTGAAACGTTCAACACCGGCGGCGCTGCAAATCGGAAAAACCAGCTTGCAGAGTTCAATGCCTCGGCGACGTACTCCTATGACTCCACCTATACCGTGACACTGGGCTATTTCAACGTTCGAGGCAGCACGGATTCGACGCTGTACGGCAACTCCCCCATCGGCTCGCCGAACGCGAGCGGCGAGGTTATCGATCTCGGCTACTCGCCGTGGAGCCGTGGCGGTCCGTCCTTCTGGCCCTGGCTCAACACGCGCATCGGCGTGAACTTCACGCACTACGACAAGCTGAATGGAGTAAGCGCCAACTACGACAGCAACGGCCGCAATACGAAGGACGACAACACGGTCCTGCTCTATTCGTGGACGGCCTTCTAGGGTCTCGAGATGACGAGGGAACCCAGTCTTGCGCACAATGAGCCCCCAAGGCGCGGCGCAAGGCTGCTCGCGCAATCGGCACTCGCGGCGGCCATCATAGCGATGGCCTGCGCGGGGATGAGCCACGCGGACGCTCGGGGCCGACGCGGCTTCGCCCGGCAGGGCATCGAGGGCAAGGCCGCATATTGCACCGACTGCCACGGTCCGGCAGGCCGGGGCTATCGCGGCTTTTATGTCATGCCGCGGCTTGCAGGACAGTCGCCCGAATACTTCGAGAACCAGCTACGGGCATTCGTTGCGGGTCGTCGGGAGAAGAATAGCGCCATGGTCATGTCCAAAGTGCATGGCCTCGACCCTGCGATGCGATCGGCATTGGCGGAGCATTTCGCCGACCTTAGTCCTCGTTCCTCCGGCGGAGGTCCGAGCGAGCTCGTAGCGACAGGACGACAGATCTACGAGGAAGGGCTGCCCGAGGCCAACGTGCCGGCTTGCTCCGTCTGCCACGGTGCGGACGCCAAAGGTCACGGGCCAATACCTCGTTTGGCGGGCCAGCTCTACGCCTACACCGTCAAGGAGCTGGCGAGCTGGGACAATCTTCGAGGTCAGGGCGGGGTCGCGGCGGGCAACTCGAGCGTGATGCGGCCGGTGGCGCATAGCTTGAGCAAATCACAGATCGCGGCCGTAGCGGCCTACCTCAGTCGTCTCGATTAGCGCGTGGACCACTCATGAAGCGCATCGCCCCAGCAATTGCAGTCCTCGCCGGCCTTTTCGGCTCGCTGTCGGCGCTAGCAGGCCAGGTGAACCCTGCCGCCTACGGCAAATCCGTCGCGGACAGCAACTGCACGTGGTGTCACGGACCCTCGAGTCAGGGCTTCTCGACCGCGCCGCGGCTCGCCGGACAGAGGCGCCAATACTTGGAGAGCCAGCTGCAAGCCTTCCGGACGCACGCCCGCGACAATCCATTCTCGCGGCAATACATGTGGGGGGCCGTCGCAAAACTCAGTCCCGTGGAAGCGCACGCGCTCGCTGCCTATTTTGCCATGCTCTACGCGCAACCCGCCGACGACGGAGACCGGCGGCTCGCCGCAAAAGGCCAAGCTCTCTATCGAGAAGGCATCCCTGTTTCCAATGTTCCCTCTTGCGTTGCCTGTCACGGGCCAAACGGGGAGGGGATCAGAGGAATTCCACGCCTGGGAGGTCAGTCCTACTACTACTTGAAAAGGAAGCTCGCGCAGTGGGGCGAAGGATATCACGCAGCCGCAGCGCGCCCGATGCCGGGTATTGCCAGCAAGCTTTCGCCGGACGCGATCGATGCGCTCGCGTCCTATCTCAGCTTCGTAAGGTGAGCACCCGACCGGCGACCTCACTTGAGACTGGAGTCGGCTGCCGTCCGCACTGGAGGCGTACATGAAGGCCAACAGCTCACGATTGGCTCTGCTCGCGCCCATCCTGGCGATGGTCCTTGCGGGGGAGGGACGGGCGGCTGATAAGAGCGCGGTGAGTGCGCACGAGCTGCAAGCCAAGATTCAGTACTGCAGCGAGTGCCACCAGCCTTCCGGGCAAGGCTATCGGGGAGCGAGCGCCATACCGCGCCTCGCGGGTCAACAAACCGAGTACTTCGAGAACCAGCTGCACGCCTTTATCGAGCGTCGGCGAACGAACAAGTTCATGTTCAAGGTCGCCCACAGCCTCAGTCCGGCGATGCTTTCGGCTATCGCGGAGCATTTCAACAAGCTCAATCCGAAACCCGTAGGCGGCGCTCCCAAGGAACTCGTGGCCGCGGGCAAAAAAATCTTTGAGGACGGCATTCCCGACGCCAATGTTCCTGCATGCGCTTCTTGTCACGGGCCAGATGCGAAAGGTAACGGAGCGTTTCCTCGTCTAGCCGGTCAGCTCTATCCATATGTGATAAAGGTCTTGACGAATTTCGACAAAGAGCGAGGTCAGGATGCGGCACATCCAGACACCTCAGCCATCATGCAACCGATCGCGCACAGCTTGACCAAGCCTCAGATTAAGGCCGTTGCCGCTTATCTCAGCTATTTGGAGTAGCTGCGCCTAATTTCGCCCCTTGGCCCGTTACCGACGTAGTCAACCGCGCCCACATTCGGCTGCTCGAGAGCGATAACCTGACCTTGACGCCGCTGGCCGCGAAGCCTGGTTGTGACCCGAAGCGGTCATGGGGCAAGCGAGCCTGCACTCCTTTTGCGCGCGTGAAGGGCTCGACCTGGCTAGGCAGTGGACTGGGTCGCCACTGCTCGACGGCTACACGCACTTGTCCGGATTGACGATCTTGCGGTCGTGCCAACCAAGAAGATGGCTAGAAGCTTGGCCGGTTCCGTGTTGCTGGCATTGTGGCTCACCGGATGATGGAAGACGGATATCCAGATTCGCCGCTCGACCTCAGCCCTGTATGAACGCCAGAAGATGGCTTTTGAGAAGAAGTTCGCAAATCGAGCTGCTGGGCTGAAGCTCGCCTGCACCTCGAATCCCAGCGAACATTTGCCGCCACCCTTAGGGGTGGGCGGCAATGGACTTTCGGCTGAATTGAGACGAATATTTGAAGCAGGCTTGAGATCCCCGGTCATTCTCTATGGTCGAGAAGCTAAGCGCGGGCAACGACGAGTCAACGCGGAACGATGCCGGCGGCCCTGGAGCCGAGGAAGGCGTTTCGGTTGAGCAGGCGACCTCTGCGCCGACAGAGCCTCCTTCCAAATCAGACGCACCGGCGGATCACCGGCCTAAATGGAAACGAAAGGTAGTGGTGGGCGCGCTCGCCGCTTTGGTCCTGGCGGCCATCGGTATCTTCGGCATCCCATGGATCCGGTTGAGCCTCAACACTGTCTCGACTGACGACGCCTACGTGAACGGCCACGTCACGTTTGTTGCGGCTCGCGTAAGCGGCCAAGTCGCTCGCGTTCTTGTCGACGATAACAACCGTGTTCACAAGGGAGACGTTCTCGCCGAGTTGGACAAGGAGCCGTATCAAGATGCAGTCGCTGTGCGGAAAGCGGCTGTGGAGGCGGCAAAGGCGGACTTGCAGGCAGCGGAGGCTGCGGTGCGTGGCCTTGAGGCACAAGCCAGGAGTCTACGCTGGAAATTACAATACGCCATGGAGGACGTCCGAAACCGGGTGGCCCTGCTGCGCGCCCGCGTTGCCGCCCTCGATAAGAGCAAAGCTACGCTCACGCTGGCACAGATCGACTTCGATCGAGCGAAGCAGCTGCTCCCAAAGGCAGATATCAGTCAGCAGGTATATGATCGACGGCAAGCGGCCGTATCCGTCGCGCAGGCGGAAGTGACGCAAGCTGGGGCGGATGTCCACCAGATCCGTGTTTCTTTGGGGTTGCCGGCTCAGCCCAAGAGCGGAAATCTCGGTGAGGTACCGCCCGATCTCGATCAGACCTTCTCTTCCGTCCGAGATGCGCAGGCGGCTCTAATTCGCACGGCGGCGCAACTCGGCGTGAGCCATTCGTATAAGCAGCTCCCGGAGCAGATGCTCGAGCAGTTTGAGAGCCGTTATCATGGCGATATCGATAGCACACTTGCTGCGCTGACGGCGGATGCACCGGCCGTGAAGCAGGCACAAGCCAGGCTTGAGACTGCCAAGCGTGCTCTCACTCGGGCCGAGCTCAACCTTCGCTACTGTGACGTCGTTGCTGACATTGATGGCGTTGTAACGCGCCGAAACGTGAACCCCGGCAATTACGTGCAGGCCGGGCAAAGTCTGATGGCGATCCGCTCACTCCGCGACATCTGGGTCGACGCCAACTTCAAGGAGACGCAACTGCGTTACTTGCGCATCGGGCAGCCTGTCGATCTGTACGTCGACATGTACGGAGATCAACACGTATTCAAAGGTCGCATCTCCGGGTTTTCAATGGGGACCGGATCGACGCTGGCGTTGCTGCCGCCTGAGAATGCCACGGGCAACTTCGTCAAGGTGGTACAGCGGCTACCGGTCCAAAATCGAGCTCGAAGGATACGACCCAAACAAAAATCCCTTATTCGACGGCACTTCCGTTGTTCCATATGTTTACCTCAACAAACCGCCGACCGGGCCCGATGCCGGTAAGTTCCTACAAGCCTACATGCCTCAGTCCCAAACCGCTGGTCCATCCCAGAACTCGGTTGGTGCCAGCAAATGACAGACGCGGCTCTTTCGCCCCCAAGAGCCTCTGCGGCGGAGAACCCGTGGTTGGTGGCCGCCGTCGTCGTGGTGCCGACTTTCATGGAGGTGCTCGATACCACCATCGCATTGGTGGCGCTGCGCTATATCGCCGGTGGTCTGTCGGCAACCGTCGAAGACGGCGAATGGGTTATCACCAGCTACCTTGCGGCCAACGCCATCATCCTGCCGATCACCGGGTGGTTGAGCGCCAATCTGGGTCGCCGCAACTACTTCCTGATATCGATTGCCGTTTTTACTCTCAGTTCCGCACTGTGTGGAATGGCCGGCAGTCTCGGTCAACTGATCCTGTTCCGCGTCATCCAGGGCCTGGCGGGTGGCGGTCTGCAGCCCAGCAGTCAGGGCGTGCTGCTGGATGCCTTCCCGAGAGAAAAGCAGGGCGTGGCCATGACGCTGTTCGGCGTGGCGGCCCTGCTCGCGCCGATCGTCGGTCCGACCCTGGGTGGCTGGCTAACGGACCAGTACCAGTGGCGGTGGATCTTTTGGATCAATGTGCCTATCGGCCTCCTGGCATTTGCCGGGTGCTACGCCCTTCTCCGCGACCCGGACTATCTCACTAAAGAGCGTATAGAGTTGCGGAAGCGGCCGTTCCATTTCGACTCCGTCGGTCTGTTGCTGCTGGTCATCGTCATGGTCTGTTGGGAGGTGATGCTCAGCAAGGGCCAGGAGTGGGACTGGCTGAGCGATCCATTCTGGCGTGTGCAGACATTGGCCCTTCTCTCCGCTGGGGGTCTAGTTGCGTTGATCTTCTGGGAGTTGCGCAGCCCCAACCCCGTGGTCAATTTCCGACCGTTGGGCGAACGTAACTTCAGCGCGTGCTGTATCATTATCTTTTGCGCCTTTGCCGTGCTCTATGGTGCCAGCACGTCTTTGCCGGGCTTACTTCAATCGCTATTTGGTTATGACGCCTTTGACGCGGGGCTGGTCATGTCGCCGGCCGGGTTCTTCGCGGTCCTTGCAATGCCGGTCGTTGGCTTCATGCTCGGCCGAAAGACGGACGCCCGATGGTTGATCGGCGGGGGATTGCTGCTGATGGCCGTCAGCAACTATTGGATGTCGCAGCTGAGCCTCCTTATCAGTCCAGACCAAGTTGTCTGGCCTCGGGTGGTCATGATCGTAGGACTATCGATGTGCTTTGCGCCCGCGAACGTGGCTGCCTATCTCTATACTCCTATCGCGTTGCGCGGGGCGGCCGTGGGCCTATTGAGCCTTCTGCGTAACGAGGGAGGCAGCGTTGGAACATCATTGGCCCAGACCATGCACGAGAGGCTGGATCAATTCCATACGCTGCGTCTCGGCGAATCCCTCGATCCCCTTAATCCGGCGGTACATTCTTTCATTGCGCAGGCGCAAGCGCGTTTCCTCCAGCAGACCAGCGACCCGGTTGCTGCGCAACAGCTCGCGTGGCAGGCGCTGGAGAACCTGCGCCACCAGCAGGCATCGGCACTGGCGTATTTCGACTGTTTTTGGGTCTTCGCCGTCACGATGCTCGCGGTGACGGTCGTGGTTTTTTGGATGAAACGTTCGGTGGCGGAGAAAGGTGCGCGTGTCGGCGGCGAATGAACCGCCCCCGGGCTACCTCAGCAACCGTCCGGGCGTGATGTCGGCGAACATCCGGCGACCGGCCGCTCCCGCATCAACCCCTATCCAGGCTTTCGCGCAAGCGTGTGCAGCGTGATCTCGGGCGGGCAGTTGAAGCGCACGGGCACCACCGACGATCCCGCCCCCACCGAGGTATACCCGTGCATGCCGTGATGCTTCCACGCGCCCTTCCCAAGCCGCCGCGGCAGCACCGAGTCGAGCGTGATGGGAATGCCGCCCGGCAGGCAGATCTGGCCGCCATGCGTATGGCCGCTGAGCAGCAGATTGAACCCGGCATGCGCCGCCTGGCGGTAGATCTCGGGCGTGTGGGTCAACAGAATGGAAAAGCTCTCGAGCGGGATTGCCGCGCTCGCCTTCTCCATGTTGTCGGCGCGGTAGAAGTGGGCGTCATCGACGCCGGCGACATAGATCGTCTCGCCGCCGCGCCGAACCGTCTCGCACTCGTTGCTGAGCACCTTTATGTCCATGGCTTCGAGGCCCGGAACCATGCGCGCGGAGTCGTGGTTGCCGAGCACGGCGAGCGCCGGACCCGAGATCTTGGCGCGCAGATCGGCGACGGTTGCGAGTGCGCTATCGAAGGGCCCGAACGTCGGGCCGCGGAAGTCGCCGGTCAGGACGCACAGGTCATAGCTCAGGCCGCCCAGAAGCTCGCCCACACGCCGCATGGCGCGCTCGCTCATGTCGCAGTGCAAGTCGCTGAGATGCAGGATGGTAAAGCCGTCGAAGGCTTGCGGCAGCTCCTTGGCTGCAACGCGGTTGTGCTGCACGCGGACCCGCGCCGCATTCTTGCATCCCCGCCAGAACAAGCCGGTGGCCTTCAGGCCATACTCGATGATGAGCGCCGAAAGCTGCGAGTTCTCGATATGAAAGAAATTGAGGCCCTGGCCGAAGACCTGGGCCTCGTGATCCGTCTCCACGCCCAGCCGCTGCTTGGCGTGCAGGCGCCCGAGGCGCTTCTCAAGGCGTTGTCGCTCGTCGCTTTCCACTTGAGGCCTCGACTGGCGCAGCGTCGCGGGCGGCCGGGCATGCGACACGGCCTCACCTTGGCGCTCTACTACCAGTCGCGCTCCGTGAGAAGGCCTAAGGTGCGGCGCTCTCGAGCCGGCGCCCGTACGATACGGCATAGGCAGCAGACCGCATGGGAAAGAGCGTATCGTTGGCCGGGCCTGCGATGCCATCCACCACGTTGGTCGGGTCGAAGATGCCCGCATCGCACGTCGCGTCGTCCTCGAGCGCAGTGATGGCAACGGTCCCCATGTCCACACTCTTACGGTCCTCGGGCCAAAACGCCGTGGGATCGTCGAGGTTGTCGCCGGGCTGGCCCAGTACGGCGGTGAGGTGGAACGTCGCCGGCCCTTTGGCCAGCCTTTCGGTCAGCTCGCCTTTGTAGAAGTCGGGCGACTTGGCTTTCGCCTCCTCGTCGCTCAAGCCCACCTCGCCCCCCGTGGGCACAACCTTCCATTTGATGATCTGGCTCTCACCCTTGGCGTTGGTCAGCGTGAAGGTGTGGACGCCATAGTAGGTTGCGGTGGCGTAGCTAGCGGGGACCGGGTGCGCGTTGAGCCACGCGCCCTGCCGGGTCGTGTTCGGATTGGCCTTAAAGAAAGCTGCGATTTTGTCGGCGTCCTTGCTGGCGAGCGTCTGCAGCAGCGCCAGGAACTGCTCAGGCGTCTTGGCAATAAAGACGGGCGTCGAGATCATCACCATGTCGGTTTGGCCGTCTTTGCCCAGATCGAACTTGAGCGCGAGCCCGCGCGCCTGGTCCTTGCCGTTGTCGGCGGCGGCGGGATTGCCACCGCCCAACGAGAAGCGGCCGAGGAGAGGAATGGGCGTCGAAGCGGCAAAGTGCGGTGCCTTCGAGTAGCTGGAGGCCTCGGCGCTCGGCGTGAAGCTGCCTTTGACGCAAAAGCCTTTAGCGTGCCCGGCGCGCTTTCCTGCGTGCTTGCCGAAGACAGCGTTCAAGGCATCGACGAGCCCTTCGGCGGTGGCCTCCTCCGCATGGGCCGCGATTGGGGCCGCGATTGGGACGGCGATGAGGATCAGGCCAGCAAGCAGAGAACGGACGCGTGACGGGGTGTGCATATGGATCTTCCTCTAAACGATTTCTGACGCAGCGATTGCGAAGGAGCTCGAAGGCAGCGCAAGTGTACTACGCAACGGCGACACCGCTGTATCGATATGTCGTGGGACAGGGTCTTGGGGGATCTTGCTTAGCGGCGCACGCGCCGGCGCGCAGGCTCGAAGGGCAGCTCGGCAGGCGCCTCGCCTGCCGCACCTGCATCCTCGCCGTCCTTGCCGGCCATCGTGCCGATCGGCTTCTGGCAGGCGGTCAGCCAAACGTCGAACACGGGGTGCTCGACGGCGTTGAGCCCCGGGCTTTCGGCGAACATCCAGCCGGTGAAGATGCGCTTCTCATGGCCGTCGAGCTCGATCTCGTCGACCTCGACGAAGGAGGTGGTCTTCGGCTGCTCGGTGGAGGGGCGCGAATAGCACACGCGCGGGGTGACCTTCAGCGCCCCGAACTGCACCGTCTGATTGAGCGGCACCTCGAACTTGGAGGTGCGGGCGGTGACCTTGTCGAGCGCGGCAAAGACGGCGACGCCGTTGGAGATGCGTTCCGCGGACGCGCGCGGGGATAACATAGCCCCGGCGGCGAGGAGGGTCAGGGTCACCAGCGGTGCGCGCGCGTTCAACTGTCCAAGCCTTCGGTTCAAGCGGTCCTGTCATGCGGCTATGGCGCATGAACCCCGTGCTATGGCGCTTTTGCGCCTCTCACTGAGCGCCGAGTGGGGCCGAAATTGGACCTCACCCTTCCGGCGAGGGCCCGCACCTATTGGGGCCGCCACGGCTTGTAGTCACCCGTGCCCTTGGGCCGCACCCCGCGCGACAAGATCGACCCCGGCGGCCGATACGCCTCGGCGGTGCCGGTCATGTTCATGAGGTGCGGTCTCTGCCACGGCCGCGGCTGATAATTCTGCGCCGTCGGGGGCTCGTCGACCGTGTAGTGCAGCCAGCCGTGCCAGTCGGCCGGGACCTTCGAGGCCTCGGCGAAATCCGTGTAGGTGACCCAGCGCCGTGGGCGCCCCAGCGGGCCGACCCCTTTTTTCTGCTCGTAGTAGCGGTTGCCGAACTCGTCCTTGCCGATGAAGCGGCCCTGATTCCAGATGGTCAGTCGGGTGCCCCACGTATTCCCGTCCCACCAGGTAAAGATCTCGCTCAGAATGCCCATGGTCGCGGCCCGCCTCTCGCATTTGCACACTCGGGAATAACGGACGCCGAACCGGTCTGTCCAGTCCGCGTCTGACCGCGGCAGATGAGCAACAGCTTTGCCCCCCGGAATCGAAATAGTCTTGGGCTTGGATGACAGGCGCACGACACGATCCACAGCGGCCTGAGCCCCTCAAAGAGCCAATCCCGGCCGCTGTTCCGGCCTCATCGCCAAGAACACAGGGTCAACAATTTCCAAGCCGCTTTTCAACAGGCTATCTACATCTAGTATGGGTGTGATCGACAACATACAAACCCTTTGGCGTTATGTGACGAATCGGCGAGTTTGAGTGGGCGCGATCAGCGCTGGCGCGACTGCCCTGACAGGGAGGGCTCTTCGCCCGGGGATCGTGCGCCCGAGTTCAAGTTTTCGGGTGCGTTCGACCCAATCCAGACAATGCGTAAGCCACAGGCGGGGATCGCCCTTCCCGCATGCGGGAAGGTGTGTGCCTTCGGCAACGCGTCTGGAGCCGCTCGCAACTGCGTAAATGAAGAAACGGACTGCACTGCGCCCCTCGTTCCGCGTCGGCGCCCTCAAGAAACAAACTCGACTTCACGGGGGACGACGAATGAAGATCACGCGGCGCTTCACGCGGGCCGGCCAATCGCCATACGAGACGATCGCGTTCCGGCGCGCCACCAGCGAGATCAAAAACCCGGACGGCTCGGTCGTCTTCCGGCTCGACGGCTTCTTCGTGCCGGAGCACTGGAGCCAGGTTGCAGCCGACATTCTCGCCCAGAAGTATTTCCGCAAGGCCGGCGTCGCCTCCCGCCTGAAGAAGCTCGAGGAGACTCCAATTCCGTCGTGGGCCTGGCGGTCGGCGCCCGACGAGCGCGCGCTGGCGGACCTGCCCCAGAGCGAGCGCTATGGTGGGGAGACGGATGCGCGCCAGGTGTTCGACCGTCTCGCCGGCACCTGGACCTATTGGGGGGTCAAGGGCGGCTACTTCACCAGCGAGGAGGACGCACGCGCCTTCTTCGACGAGCACCGCTACATGCTGGCGATGCAGATGGCCGCGCCCAACAGCCCGCAGTGGTTCAACACCGGCTTACACTGGGCCTACGGCATCGACGGCCCCGGCCAAGGCCACCTCTACGTCGACCACGAGACCGGCAAGCTTACCGTCTCTGATTCTGCCTACGAGCATCCCCAGCCGCACGCCTGCTTCATCCAGTCGATCGAGGACGATCTCGTCAACGAGAACGGCATCATGGACCTGTGGGTGCGCGAGGCGCGCCTCTTCAAGTACGGTTCCGGCACCGGCTCCAACTTCTCCAAGCTGCGCGGCGCCCACGAGAAGCTGTCGGGCGGGGGCAAATCGTCCGGCCTCATGAGCTTCTTGAAGATCGGTGACCGGGCGGCGGGCGCCATCAAGTCGGGCGGCACCACGCGGCGCGCTGCCAAGATGGTCGTCGTTGACGTCGATCACCCTGACATCGAGGAGTACATCAACTGGAAGGTGAAGGAGGAGCAGAAGGTCGCTGCCCTCGTCACCGGCTCCAAGATTTGCCAGAAGCGGCTCGCCGCTATCATGAAGGCCTGCGTCAATTGCGAGGCCGACGGCGACGATTGCTTCGATGCCGCCAAGAACCCGGCCCTGAAGCGCGCCATCAAGGAGGCGCGCCGCGACGAGGTGCCCAACAACTACATTCTGCGCGTCATCCAGTTCGCCAAGCAGGGCTACAAGGACATCCAGTTCGCGATCTACGACACGGACTGGGATTCGGAAGCCTATCTGACGGTCTCCGGTCAGAACTCCAACAACTCGGTGCGCGTCACCGACGCGTTTCTCAATAGCGTCGAGGCGGACGAGGACTGGCAGCTCACCGCGCGCCTCTCGGGCCAACCTACGAAAACGCTCAAGGCCGCCGAGCTGTGGGACCAGATCGGCCATGCCGCTTGGGCCTCCGCCGATCCCGGCATTCAATTCCACACCACGATCAACGACTGGCACACCTGCCCCAAGAGCGGAGCGATCCGGGCCTCCAACCCGTGCTCGGAATATATGTTCCTCGACGACACGGCCTGCAATCTCGCATCCATGAACCTTATGGCGTTCCGCAAGGCGGATGGTGCGTTCGACACAAAGAGCTTCGAGCACGCCTGCCGCCTGTGGACCGTGGTGCTCGAGATATCCGTGCTGATGGCGCAGTTCCCCTCGCGCCAGATTGCGGAGCTCTCTTATCGCTACCGCACGCTGGGCTTGGGCTTCGCCAACATCGGCGGGCTGTTGATGGCCTCGGGCATCCCCTACGACTCGGAGGCCGGCCGCGCCATCAGCGGGGCGATCTCCGCCATCATGACCGGCATCTCCTATGCCACTTCGGCGGAGATGGCGCGCGAGCTCGGGCCCTTCCCCGGCTACCATCCCAACGCCAGCGACATGCTGCGCGTCATCCGCAACCACCGCCGCGCCGCCTATGGCCAAGCCGACGGCTACGAGAAGCTCGCCACCAACCCGGTGCCGCTCGACCACGCGGCCTGCCTCGACAAGACCCTGATCGAGGCGGCGACGTGCGCCTGGGACCGCGCCATCGCGCTCGGCCAGGCTCACGGCTTCCGCAACGCGCAGGCGACCGTCATCGCGCCCACCGGCACCATCGGGCTGGTGATGGACTGCGACACGACCGGCATCGAGCCTGACTTTGCCCTCGTCAAGTTCAAGAAGCTCGCCGGTGGCGGCTACTTCAAGATCATCAACCAGGCGGTGCCGGAGGCGCTTAGGACGCTCGGCTACAAGGACAGCGATATCGCCGAGATGGAAGCCTATGCGGTGGGCCGCGGCTCGCTTGTGGGGGCACCGGCGATCAACCCGGCGGCGCTCAAGGCCAAGGGCTTCGACGAGGAGGCGTTGGCGAAGGTCGAGAGCAGTCTTGAGAGCGCCTTCGACATCAAGTTCGTCTTCAATCGCTGGACGCTGGGCGAGAAGCTGTTGGTCGAGAAGCTGAAGGTGCCCGCAGAGCGCCTCAACGACCCGGCCTTCGACTTGCTGACCCACCTCGGCTTCACCAAGAAGGAGATCGATGAGGCCAACGTCTACGTGTGCGGGGCCATGACGCTCGAGGGCGCTCCGCGCTTGAAGCCGGAGCACCTTCCCGTTTTCGACTGCGCCAACCCCTGCGGCCGCACGGGCAAGCGCTATCTCTCGGTCGAAAGTCACATCCGCATGATGGCGGCCTCCCAGCCGTTTATTTCCGGGGCCATCTCCAAGACCATCAACATGCCGAACGAGGCGACGGTGGAGGACTGCAAGGCGAGCTACATGCTCTCCTGGCGGCTCGGCCTCAAGGCCAACGCGCTTTACCGCGACGGCTCCAAGCTCTCCCAGCCGCTCAATGCGCAAGTCCTGGGCGATGACGTCGATGCGCAGGAGGAGATGGCCGAGCAGCTCCTTGCCGACAAGCCGATGGCAGCGCGCGCTCAAGTTGCAGCGGAGCGCATCGTCGAGCGTATCGTGGAGCGCGCTCACGAGCGCCAGAAGCTCCCCAACCGGCGCAAGAGCTACACGCAGAAGGCAACCGTCGGCGGCCACAAGGTCTACCTGCACACGGGCGAGTACGAGGATGGGCGGCTCGGCGAGATCTTCATCGACATGCACAAGGAAGGCGCCGCCTTCCGCTCGCTGATGAACAACTTCGCCATCGCCATCTCGCTGGGCCTGCAGTACGGGGTGCCGCTCGAGGAGTTCGTGGAGGCCTTCACCTTCACGCGCTTCGAGCCGGCAGGTCTGGTGACGGGCAACGAGACCATCAAGAACGCGACCTCGGTGCTCGACTACATCTTCCGCGAGCTCGCCGTCTCCTACCTCGGGCGCCACGACCTCGCCCACGTCGACCCGCGCGAGATCGTGGGCGGAACCGGGCTCGGCTCCTCCGACGAGGATACCGACGACAAGCTCGGCTTGGACGAGCGCGCCCAGAAGCTCATCTCGCGCGGCTTGACCCGCGGCGCCGTGGTGAACTTCACCAGCCGGGAGTCCTTCGAGGAGGCAAACGCCGTGGCGGCCCTGCAGAGCGAGCTGACCACGGCCTTCCCGCACACCGAAGGCGCGACGGCTTTAAAGCCGGACACAGAGATGCTGTACGCGCGCACGACGGTGGCACGTACGGAGGTGTCGGTGAAGGGGCGCGAGGCCGATCGGCGGGCGGAAGCGCGCATCCGCGGCTATGAGGGCGAGGCGTGCCGCGAGTGCGGGAACTTCACGCTGGTGCGCAACGGCACCTGCCTCAAGTGCGACACTTGCGGCGGCACGAGCGGGTGCTCGTGAGAATGGAGGCTGGTATGGATTCGAATCTGACGCCGTTCTTACAAACGGTCGGCCCTCTTAGGGCGGAGCGAACGCGGGACAGTTGTATCCGGAGGCGCGAGATTGCCGAGCGCATCGTCGAGGATGATCCATGCGACGCCGCGCGGCTACTTCTCCAGGAAGCGCAGGCGAGAGAGGCGTTCTGGCGGGGCGCCGCCAGAGAAACGAAGCGACAAGATCGAAGCAAGGGGCAGTGGCTCAACTTGCCATGTGAGGAGCAGAGACGCTCCTGAGAGTATGCGTAGAGTTGCGTGGATCCCGGCCTGCGCCGGGATGACGTTGAAAACGTTGAAGCGTTGTCAGCTCACTAGTGTCGTGCCGCGTCGCGTTGCGTCCTACAGCCCCGTCCCCGCTTGGAGGCTTTATGTCCGACGCGTCTCAGACGCAAACTCGCCCGGCGCCCCTCAGCGTCTACCTGCTGGCGGAGCATCTCGATGCGGCGCTCGCTGCCGGCGAGGATCTGGCGCACGTGCATTACGTCTGGTCGGGCCCGCCGCCGCGCTCGTCGCAAGGGATCGAGACGCTTCGCGCCGGCCAGCGCGGGGCCGTGGAACGCATCAAGCTCTTCGAGCTGGCGCTCATCGCGCGCCTCCTCAAGGGGCGCGAGTGGGCCGCCGCCGTTGCGGCGGACGATGAGCGGTTCGGGGGCGTCGCTCGCCTATACGTTGCGGGCACCGCGGTCCTGCTGGATGCCGTGGCGGAGTGCGGCGACCTGAGCGCCAGCGACTTCGATACCGGCGACGACCTCACCGCCTACCTGCGAGACCGCGGCCTCATCTCGCACGATGCGCCGGCCATTTCCGATACGGCACCTATCAGCGCGGGGGACGGCTTTCTGGTGGCCGGCCGCGTGCCGCTCGGCGTGCTGCTCGACCTCGTCGCGACCTTCCTCGACGCACTCGAGGCCGAGTTCGACCTGTTCGTCGAGCCCACACGCAAAAGCGCCGGCAAGCCGGCCTCAAGGCCGCCCGCCGACGCCCCTTTGCAGTAGCTCCTAATACACCGACGAGACGCTCGCCCTGATCCCGAGCGACGTGATCTGCTCGGCCGAACGCTGGGGCCGCGAAGGACGCTGCTCGTAGCCGCGCTCAGAGAATGCGACCTGCTCCCGGCGCCGCTCCGATCGGGCCGTGCGCGACCGGCGCTCGCGGCGCTCAGCGTGCGCCCGCGATCTATGCGTCGGCTCGGCAGCCTCTTTGTGCGGCTTGCGAGGATGTGTGTCCTCGGAAGCCGTCTCCTTGTCGATCGCGGCTGTGTCTATCGCGGCCGTCTCGATCGCACCTTTGGCACCATCATTCGACGCACTATCCGGGAGCGTGGTCTCGTCCGCAGCAGCCTTGCTGGTAAAGGTGCTCTCGAGAAGATCCTGACCCCATACGCTCTGGTTCAGCCCGCGGTCCATGCTGAGCGAGGCGAGATGGGGCCGCGATTGCGGCGCGCTCGATTGCCAGAGACCCTTGAACAGCGTGCCGGTGCCATGCTCGCCCATCGTGAGGGATGCCAGATGGCTCGCGGGCTCGAGGGCCGCGATCCGGGA
This sequence comes from uncultured Alphaproteobacteria bacterium, assembly GCA_963782555.1. Taxonomy (GTDB): domain Bacteria; phylum Pseudomonadota; class Alphaproteobacteria; order Rhizobiales; family Hyphomicrobiaceae; genus Hyphomicrobium_A. Next base: position 334,662 of record CAWAKB010000004.1, read on the forward strand.
GTGGGTACGTCCCAGCGCCTGCGGCGCCTCCGCGACCAGCGGCTCCGAGCGCTCGGTCCCTGCGGCGAACGCGTTCGCCGTCGTCACCGGGGCCATAGGCGATGCGGCCGAGGCCTGCAGCGCCAGCGCCACCGCCATGCCGTATTGCGCGGCCTTTAGGGTGGGATACTCGCCGATATCGCCCGGAACCGGCTTGTAGTTGCGGTTCTCGACGTAGGTCGCCTCCTCGGGGTCCGGCGCCTTGATGACGCGGACCTTCAAGGTGGCAACGCCCTTGCCCTCAAAGCCGAGCTTCTGCGCGGCCGCCCGCGACAAGTCGAGTACGCGGTCGCCCCAGTAGGGCCCGGCGTTGTTGACGCGCACAACGAGCGCGCGCTCCGTCTCCGGGCTCCACACCAACAGCGTGGTGCCGTCGGGGTAGATCGGGCTTGCGGTGTTGTCCGGCCGGTCGGGATGGAACCGCTCGCCCGACGACGTGAGGCCGCACGGATTGTAGCGGTCCTTCGAGCAGTCGTCGTAATGCGAGGCGGTGATCGTTTCTTCGACGCCGACGAGCGCCTTCGTCTCCTCGATCGTCTTCACGCGGTGGCAGACCCCATAGTAGCAGTAGGTCGAGCCCGGCGTTTTCGCCTCGGCCGGCGTTGCGAACTTGACGGGAAGGAACACTGCGGCGAGTGCGGACGCACTCAACGCAATGCAAGCCAAGCGGACGCGCTCCGCACGGCAGATTGTCCTCGACACCATCATTCACTCCACGCTTTTTTCTTGTTTCCTGTCGGCGTGAACGCTGCGCAGACGTATTTGTTCTGCGCACGCGCCCCCCGAGTGCGGTGCAAAATGCAGCAGGAAGCGGGGATAAGATGGCAGGTCGATGCGTGAAGGCGCCGCTGCGACGCATGGCCGCTAAAGATTCATAGAAAACCGCAGGCCTTAAGTTTAACCGCGAGACCATCATGCGCGGCGGCGAGACGCGAAGAATCGGTTGAGCGCAGAACGAGTTGGGTGCTGACACGGCCATCGCTAAACGACGGGTAGCTCCCCATCGCAACATCCGGAAATGTTTGTTGATGGGCGGCAAAGAGATCTGCCACCTCTCCCTCGGCGCATGCCAGCTTGATCGTCGCCGTCTGCAATTTGCTCCCGGTCGCAAGCCGCGACGTCACATCGTCGAGCATCACCTGCATGACCTCGGGCACGCCGGCGAGCACGATGACGTTGGCGAGCATGAATCCGGGCGCGACCGAGATGGCGTTGCGAATGAGCGTGGCACCGTGCGGGATGCGCGCCATGCGCAAGCGCGCCGGCGTCGGCTCGACGCCTCGCTTCTTGAAGTAGGCCTGCAATAACTCCAGCGCGCGCACATCGATGTCGATGCCAACGCCCAGAGCCTTGGCGACCGAATCGGCGGTGATGTCGTCGTGCGTGGGCCCGATGCCGCCGGTGGTGAAGAGATAGGTATAGCGGGCGCGCAGCTCGTTGACGGCAGCGATGATCGCTGCCTCGTCGTCGGCGACGACGCGCACCTCCTGCAAGCGGATGCCGACGCGCGTCAAATGGCCGGCGATGTAGTCGATGTTGCGATCCCTGGTGCGGCCCGAGAGGATCTCGTCGCCGATCACCAGCGCCGCCGCCGTGACGATGGGCTCGCCCGCCACACTCTCCTCCCGTGCGTTGCTCTTATTGCCCGAAACAGGCTAGCACCACCCGAGAGTCGGGACGAGATGCGCCTTGATCGCCGCGCGGCGGGGCTCCTAGGCTCGGCGCATGCGATTCCCCTCTACCCTCGAGCGCGGCCGCCTGCTCCAGCGCTACAAGCGCTTCCTCGCCGACGTCGCCCTCGACAGCGGCGCGACCGTCACGGCGACCTGCCCCAATACCGGCTCCATGCTGGGGCTCACGGCGCCGGGCTCCACCGTATGGCTGTCGCGAAGCGATAGCCCGACGCGCAAGTATGCGCACACCTGGGAGATGGTCGAGGCGGACCTGGGGCACGGTCTTTCACTCGTCGGCATCAACACCGGCCATCCCAACCGTCTCGTCGCCGAGGCGATCGCGGCGGGGCGCATCAAGACGCTCGCGGGCTATCAATCGCTGCGGCGCGAGGTGAAGTACGGCGAGGCGAGCCGCATCGACATTCTGTTGGAGGATGCCATGAAGGGACGCTGCTACGTCGAGGTCAAGAACGTGCACCTGATGCGCGAGAGCGGGCTTGCAGAGTTTCCCGATTGCGTCACCGCGCGCGGCGTGAAGCATTTGCGCGAGCTCGCCGCGATGGTGGCGCAGGGCCATCGCGCCGTCATGCTCTATTTGATTCAGCGCACCGACGCCAAGCGCTTCAAGCTCGCCGGCGACTTGGATCCGGCCTACCTAGAGGCGTTCCGCGACGCCATCGCCGGCGGTGTCGAGGCGATGGCCTTCAGCTGCCGCATGAGCCCCGAGGAGATTGTCCTCGACAAGCCCATCCGCATCGCATCGTGACGCGCGGTTGGACTTTGCAGGCGCCTCTGGCTCGGGCGGAAGCTTGAGCACGACGTTGTTGCTGGTCGTGGGAATGCGCACATAGCCGCGTTCCAGAAGGAAGGCCACGCAGTCACGCCGCCATTCCTGCGCGCTGTCCTCAAGGATTATGAGCCGCGGCCACAGCGTTCGCGGAGCCTCCTCCATGAAGGGGAGCAGTGCCAGGTCCTCGGCGCCCTCGATATCCGCCTTCAGCGCGTCGATGCGCTCGAACCCATGCTCCTTGACGAGCCCGAGCAGCTTGCGCATCGGCAGTTGAATGATGCTCCGCTCACCGCGCCCCTTGCGGCTCGTGTTGAGCGAGGTGAAACCCAGATTGCTTGAATCGACCGCGAACTCGATGGTGCCCTCGCGATCGCCGACCGCCACGGGCGCCACGGCGATGTCGAGATTGTTGAAGGCGATGTTCTCGCGCAGCCGCTTCAGCACTTTTTGCTGCGGCTCGACCGCCAGGATGCGCGCATCGGGCCCAGCGAGGGTACCGACGAAAATCGAATATGTGCCGACGTTGGCACCGAGGTCGATAAAGTGGAAGTTCGACCGCACATCAGAGCGCAGGATTTGCAGCTCCTCGGGATCGAAGAATTGCGGCGTCACCATCAGGCGGCGCTCGCAGGCATTGTCCTCCAAGCGCAGGCGCATGCGCTGGCCCAAGACGGTCACATCGATGGGCTGGCGGACAGTCGACTTCAACAGGGAGCGTAACAGACTGGACAACCGCCGCCCGGGCCAGTTCCTCGGAAGGCGCTGACCGATGTCGCGCACGGCAGCTTGCAGGCGATTGGGTGGGTAGGTTCCGAAGGGCAGACTCGCGGTGCTCGGCAGGACCATGCGAGAACTCACTTTACGCTACTGATTACGCTACTGATGAGGCTTCCCCGCCACGCTATTGATGGCATGGTCGGCGCATGGCGTCGATGCATTAAACGGGCTTTAGGCCGGCAGTAAGGCGTGAGTGCTGCTGGAGGGCCACAGCCTGCATTGAGGGGTGCAGGCCGCAACGCCATATTGAAGGCCGGGCCGGCCGCCGTGGCAAAACGCTCCGTAGTCGGCATAAGGCCCACGATTTTGTGATTGTTGCCCAAAGGGCGCCCTGTAACTAAAGGGCCGGCCGGACGTATCCAGATGCAGGAACGACGGCCCGCAACGTCCTCTCGCCGCGGAGCCCGTTCCCATTAAGCATTGAGACTTGGGAGACGCCCTATGCTGACCCGTCGCACTTTCGGCCTTGCCGGCATCAGCCTCGTCGCGGCTGCGACAGGCCTCAGGATTGTGGACTCTCATGCCAACGAGGAGACGATGAGCACAAAGACCGAGAGCTTCGAGATCACCAAGACCCCGGAGGAGTGGCGCAAGATCCTCACCCCAGAGCAGTACTACGTGCTGCGCGAGCACGGCACCGAGCGCGCCAGCTCGAGTCCGCTCGACAAGACTTATGCCGACGGCACCTACGAGTGCGCGGCCTGCGACCTGCCGCTTTTCTCCTCGGAGACGAAGTTCAACTCAGGTACGGGCTGGCCGAGCTTCTATAAGCCGCTCGACAACGCCGTCGGAACGACGTCGGACCGAAGCTTCTTCATGACGCGCACCGAGGTGCACTGCCGCCGCTGCGGCGGGCATCTGGGCCACGTCTTCAACGACGGGCCGCCGCCGACGGGCTTGCGCTACTGCATGAACGGCGTCGCCCTGAAGTTCGTGCCCAAGACCGACAAGTCGACCGGCTGACCGGCAGGCAAAGAGCGGAGCCGTTCACTGCAATGACCAGCGTGACCAGAGCCAAGCCCGCACTCGGGCGCCTGCGCGATTGGGCCCGCGAGATCAAGCGCGACGTGCATGCGCTCTATCTCGCGGCGCGCGATCCGCGCGTGCCCTGGTACGCCAAGGCGGTGGCGCTCGCCGTCGCCGCTTACGCGCTTTCTCCCATCGACCTGATCCCCGACTTCATTCCGGTGCTCGGTTACCTCGATGACGTGATCATCGTGCCGCTCGGGATCGTGCTGGCCGTGCGATTGATCCCCGCCGATATCCTCGCCGAGCACCGCGCCGTGGCGAGCGAGGCCGGCAAGCGGCCCGCCAGCCGCACCGCGGCGGTAGTCATCGTTGCCATCTGGATCGCCCTCGCGCTGGTCGCCCTCGGAGCGCTGTTGCGCCCCTTCACAACCATTACGTCTTAACACGGGTGAAACCCATGAACCGCCTTGCCTCACTGCTGATCGCGTTTGCCGTGCTTGCCGGGGGAGCGGCCCTGCTCTTTGCCCAGCCAAATCCCAGCGTGGCACCGACCGCGCCGGCGGCGCAGCCGCATGACGGGCTCAAGGTTGCGACGTTTGCCGGCGGGTGCTTCTGGTGCATGGAGTCCGACTTCGACAAGCTCAACGGCGTCAAGGAGACGATCTCGGGCTTCATGGGTGGCAAAACCAAGAACCCCACATACGAGCAGGTCTCGATGGGCGATACCGGCCACGCGGAGTCCGTGCAGGTCACCTACGACCCCAAGGTCGTAAGCTACAAGCAGCTACTCGACTACTACTGGCGCCACGTCGACGTGCTCGACGGCGGCGGCCAGTTCTGCGATCGCGGCAGCCAGTACCGACCCGTGATCTTCGTGGCCACGCCGGAGGAGCGGAAGATCGCCGAGGAGAGCAAGGCGGAGCTGGAGAAGAGCGGGCGCTTCAGCGAGCCGATCGCGGTTGAGATCGCGGATGCCGGCGTCTTCACCCCGGCCGAGGACTACCACCAGAACTACTACAAGACGCACCCCTTGCAGTATTCCTTCTACCGCCACGCCTGCGGACGCGACGCGCGTGTCAAGCAGCTGTGGGGCGACGAGGCGGATACAGCGACACATTGAGGGAGCGGCCACTGCAAACCGCGCGGTGGCCGTCGTCACCCGATCTTGCCGCCACCCTTGCGCGTGATGGCGAGCACAGACGGGCGCGGGGGCATCTTGTCGTCGAAGTCCGGCCAGCGCGTTGCCGGATCCTCAAACGTCGAGGCGCGGCCGAACCGCTCGTATGCCTTGGTTCCGTCGGTGCCCGGGTGCTGCACGGCAACGAACAGCGTCTCGCCATCCGGCGTGAAGTAGGGGCCGCACATCTCGGCGCCTACGGGACAGCGGAAAAACAGCATGGACTTGCCCCGCTTGGGGCCGCTTGTCTCCAAGGCATAGAGACCGTCGGCCTTCTTGGTCCTCGACCATTCGTCGCCCTGGTCCGTTGCAACCCAAAGGCGTCCGTTGGCGTCGACGGCGAGGTTGTCCGGGTTGGCGAACCACCCGTCCTGTGAGGTCTCCGGATTCCACGACGCGCCTGCGTCGCCGTCCTTGGGACCGCACTTGACGAGAATGTTCCACTGGAAGGTCTCGGCCACGTGGTCGCCATCCGGCGGGATCATCTCAATGATGTGCCCGTACACGTTCTTGGCGCGGGGGTTCGCCGCGTCCACGTTGTCCGTGCCTCGCTTCTTGTTGTTGGTCAGCACGACGTAGACGTTGCCCGTCTTGGGATTGGGCTGCACGTCCTCGGGCCGGTCCATGCAGGTGGCGCCGAGCTTGTCGGCGGCTAGACGGGTATCGACCAGCACGTCGGCCTGACTGGTAAAGCCGTTGCTCGGCTTGAGCGGGCCTTGGCCGAAGACGAGCGGCAGCCATGACACGCTGCCGTCGGCGGCAAACTTGGCGACATAGAGCGTGCCCTCCGAAAGGAGCTGCTTGTTCCCGTCGCGGTCTTCCGGGTCGAACTTGTTCTTGGAGACGAACTTGTAGACGTACTCGAAGCGGGTATCGTCGCCCGTGTAGAGGACGACGCGTCCGTCCTTGTTGACGAGGCTTTCCGCCCCTTCGTGGCAGAAGCGGCCGAGCGCGGTATGCTTGACCGGCACCGATTGCGGATCGAGCGGGTCGACCTCGACGATCCAGCCGAAGCGGTTGGGCTCGTTGGGCTCCAGATCGAGATTGAAGCGGCGCAGGTTCGGATTGCCGGTGAACTTGCCCCAGGCCTGCGCCGTCTGGCCCAAGCCGTAGCGCTTGGCGCTCTCCGTCTCCTTGCCGGCACATACCTCCTTGGGCTCGATGGGCTCGTCCTTCCAGAAATAAAAGCGGAAGTTCTCCTCCGACATCAGGTAGGTGTTCCAGGCGGTAATGCCGCCGGCGCAATTGTTGAGCGTACCGATAACGTTGCGACCGGTGACGTCGGCGCTGGTCTTGAGCCGGTCGTCTCCGGCGGCTGGGCCATCGAAGACGATCTTGGTGTGCAGGGGCGAGATACGGCGGTTGTACTTACCGTCGAGCACCGGCTTCCATGTCTTGCCGTCGCGCTCGATCTCGATGATGGTCCCGCCGTGTGCCGCCATCTCAACCTCGGCCAGCACCTCGCTCATGTCCTTGAAGCGCGCCTCCGCGGTGTCCTGGCGGGGGATCTGCGGGAACATGACCTCCTCGTTCGTGTACTCGTGGTTCACGCACAGCAGGCCTCTCTCGCCGCTGTCCTCCAGCGGGATGAAGCCGACGTAGTCGTTGTTGTATCCGAACTGGCGCAGCTGCGCGGCCGCCGACTGCCGGCGCGGATCGAAGGCGGGGGCATCGGCGAACACGGGATCGCCCCAGCGCAACAGAATTTGCGCGTCATAGCCGTCGGCGACGTGATGGGTTTCGTCGACGCCCGATTTGAGCTCGGGGAAGTTGAATGTCTCTGCGTCGGCCTCGTCGTCGGAGCAGCCGGCAAACAGCAGGGCTGGAACTCAGCACCGAGGCAATGGCGGCGACGCCAAGCATGCCGCGCATGACGTCGCGGCGGCCGTAGCGGGCGTTGATGATGTCGCCGATGGTCTCTTTGATATTTGGGTTCTGCGGGCAGTCGTCGAGCGCCTCGCGCTCCTCCGCGCGATTGCAGAATGCGTCGCTTTCGTCGCTCATGGCTTGCGTCTCGCCCCCCTGCCGACCCGAGCCGCCGGGAGCCGAGCCTATGGGATGTATGTATCGCTTTTGCGAAACATATAAATCACGATGATGGGCGTGCCAGCCGCGAGATGGGACAAGGTGAACCGGGCTCAAATGCCGCGGCGCGCTTGCGGGAGATAGCTGCCGTGCAGGCCGAAAGGAATCGAGTGGGGGCATTCGGCGCGCGCCGTCTCTTTGAGGGTCTGCGCGTCGAGCACCAAAAGGAAGGAGCGCCCACGCTGCGCGTCGAGCACCACCGAGAGCAGCACGCCGTCACCCTCCCGCTTGCGCCCGGGGGCCGGTACGAACACCGGCTCGCCGGGAAAGCAGTGCTCCTGCCACCAAGTTTGTGCCTCGCCGGTCTCCACGTCGATCTTCACGACGCTGTCGAGGAAGCCGCCTTGGGTCTGCCGTCCTGCGCCCCACGCGTACCGGTATGGCCGTCCGGCGCTGAGCTCGTAATCGATGCGCGGCAGCTCGATCATCTTGTCGCTGATCTGGTGCGCGGTGACGTCGCCCGCCCCCTCAAGAGGGACAACAAAGCGGGTGAGAAGCCCCGTTGCGTCGACCGGTGCGCCCGCGCGCAGGCGCGGCAAATACAGCTGATCGATGATCTGGGCGTCCGGGTAGGCGACGAAATCGACGATGATGTCGCCATCCTGCTCAAAGGCGTTGACGTGGTGGAAGGCAAAAACGGGGTCGGTCTCCACGGATCTCACGAGCCGTCCGCCGTCCTTCTCGAACACGTGGAAGCGCAAGCCCCGCTCGGGCGTCCAGCGATAATTGCGGATGAACGGCTCGGAGGCCAACAGCAGCCGCAAGGGATCGACGACCAGCGGGAATTCGGTGAGCACCAGATAGCGCTCGGTCATGCCGAAGGAGTGCATGTAGGCGGGCCGGTCGATGCCCATTTCGGCCACGACGCGCTCGGCCCCATCCTCATCGGCGATGGAAAACAGCCGGTAGCGGCTCTTGCGCGCGAACGCGACGACGTAGCTGTAGCGGCAGGCGCGTGCTGCATCATGATGCGCATGCGCGATGGAGATTTGCCCGCCGACCTCTCGACCGTAGGCGCGGACGGCGAGCGTCTCGGGATCGAAGCACACGGGCAACGTCGTCTCGGTCAAGGCGACCGGCTCGCCGCCGAACACGTCGATAGAGACGTTGCCGTTGTCGGTGAAGATCGGATGGAAGACAGCGGCGACGCGCTGAAACAAGGTGCGGCAGGGGTCGGTGGCAAAGCCCCCGCGCGCGAGCGCGCCCTTGTCCATCAATTCGCAGTAGGTCTCGGAGTGCAGGAACCGGTTGCGGTAGGACACACGGCCGCGATCGAATCCGAAGCGATGCAACATGGCGAGACCGTCGAACCAGTGGTTCACGGTGGTGGCGCCGATGTCGAACTTGGCGGGGCCGGTGCGCAGGAGCGCGCCGGATAGCCATTGCGGAAAGACGCCGGTCAAGGGCAGAGATTCGACGGCGACCTCGTCGTCGAGGTCGGCGAAGCCTACGGCATAAGAGGTGCGGTCGGAGGTTGCCATGGCCGGCACAGTGGGCCCGCGATCGGAAAAGAATTCCTCAACGCGCCAAACCGCGCCGGGATTAGCGAAAATTCGACCGAATGCGCCCCGGCAGGACGGCCCGTCAGCCGGCGTCCCCGTTGCCGTAGCGCAGCACCTTCACCTTCTCCAGCGTAATGAGGCCGCTCCCCATCATCTTGTCGAGGTTCGGCACGAACGCGTTGATCTTCTCCTCCGCGTCGACGATCTCGATGACGATGGGCAGATCCTGCGACAGGCGCAGGATTTTCGTCGTGTGCAGGTGGCTCGAGCGGCCGAAGCCGATCGGCCCGCGCAGCACCGTTGCCCCCGCGAGCCCCTGCTCGCGCGCGGCCAGCACGATCGCCTCGTAAAGCGGCAGCTTGCCCGCCTTGTCGTCCTCGCCGATGAAGATACGCAAGAGCACCGCGTCCTTGGGAACCTGCATGGCTAGATCCATTTCATGGCGTTGTAGTGATCAGCAATGATGTGCCCGATCCATACCGCGAGAAGGCACAGGATCAGCGATACCCCAATGTTGAGGCCGGCGTACAGCCACTCGCCGTCATTCATAAGTGCGAGCGTCTGCAGGCTGAACGAGGAGAACGTCGTGAAGCCGCCCATGACGCCCAGCATGACGAACTGGCGCGTGCTCGAATCCACGAACATACGCCCGTCGGGTGCCGTCACGGTGGCAAAGAAGCCGATGAGCAGCGATCCCACGACGTTGACGAACAACGTCCCCCAAGGAAACGTCTCGCCGATGAGCCGGGCCATGACGCCAGAGCACCAGAAGCGCGCCATGCCGCCGAGCGCACTGCCGAAGCCGATCCACAAATAAATCTGCAAGGTCGTCGTCTCCTGTCTCGGGCTCTTCGCGAGCCATGGACTTCATTTCGAGCGCGAGCGGCCACCAAAAAGGCCACCTCGCAGGTGGCCCACGCACGCACCCGCCGCCCATCTCATGCGGCAGGAGTCATCAGCCCTCATGGTGAGCCCATGGCGAGCACTTCAGGGGGAACTCCATCCCCACCTCATTGCGCTCACGGTAGGAACTCGGCTGAGTACGGTCAACGCGACAGCGCGGCGCGCACAAATCGCCGCGCGCCTTGCCCACAGGTTAACGCCCGCGCCGCTTTGCGCCCCCTCCTTACTCTGCCGCCTGCTTGTGGGCCGCCATCACCTGGTCGGCGAGACGGCCCGTCAGCTCGGCCAGGTGATCGAATTTCGCCGTGTAGGTGCCGACACCCGACGTGGCCGAGCGCAGGTCCACGATCAAGCTCTCCATCTCGGAGGCCGGGATCTGCGCCTGCACCACGTCCCAGCCGCTCCAGCCCTCGCGCGCGTCGAAGCCGAGGATCTGTCCGCGCCGCTGCGAGATGATGCCGTTGATGCGCGCAGTGGCATCGCTCGGCACGGCGACCTCCACCGCCATGATCGGCTCCAAGAGCACCGGCTGACATTTGGGCATCCCCTCGCTCATGCCGATGCGCCCGGCTTGCCGAAAGGCCATGTCGGAGGAATCGACTGTGTGATAGGAGCCGTCGATCAGCGTCACGGCGACGTCGACCACGGGAAATCCCAAGGGCCCGTGCTGCAGATAGTCCTTCACGCCGATCTCCACCGACGGGATGAACTGGCGCGGCACCACGCCGCCGGTGATCCTCTCGGCGAACTGGAAGCCAGAGCCGCGCGGCAGCGGTGCAATCTCGATCACCGCGTCGCCGAACTGGCCGTGCCCACCCGACTGCTTCTTGTGGCGCCCGCGCACTTCCGTTCCCTGGCGGATGGTCTCCTTGTAGGGGATGAGCCGCTGCTGGCGCTCGACCGCCACGCCATACTTGCGCTGCAGCCGCTCGGTGGCGACCCGCAGGTGCATCTCGCCCTGTCCCAACAGCAGCATCTGATGCGTGTCGAGATTCTGCTCGAGCTGCAGCGAGGGGTCCTCCTCCATCAGCTTGGCGAGCGCCGTCGTCAGCTTCACCTCGTCCTTGCGGTCCTTGAGGCCCAATCCGACACCGAACACCGGCTCGGGCGCCGGCGGACCGCTGACCTGAACGACACCTCCCTTGTCGGCGGTGATGGTCTCGCCCGTCTTGATCGAGTCGAGCCGCCCCAGCGCGACGGTCTCGCCGGCCTTGGCGGCCCCGCGCTTCACCGGCTCCTCGCCGCGCAGTGCGAAGACGCCGGCGGCGCGCTCATCCGAGCCCGATGCGCCCACGACCGTCGTTCCGTCGCCGAACTCGCCCGTCAGCACCCGGACAACCGACAGCTTGCCGCCGTGCGCGGTGTGCATCGTCTTGAAGACAAAGGCCGCCGACTTGGCGTTTTCCAATTTGAGCCGGCGCGCCGTCTCCTGCACTGTGGGGACCTCGTGGCGCAAGGCCTTCAAGAGCCGCAGGATGCCGTTCTCGTTCGAGGCCGAGCCCAGCAGCACCGGGCAGATAAGCCCCTTGCGCAAGTCTTCGGTCAGGTCTGCGAACACTTTGTCGCGCGGGGCCGGCATATCGGAGAGCAGCTGCTCCATCAGCTCGTCGTCGTAGTCGGCGAGCTGCTCCAGCATGTGGAAGCGCGCCTCGTCCTTGCGTTCCGACACGCCGGTCGGCAGCTCCACGATCTCGGAGGCCGCGTGCGCGCGATAGACGTAGGCGCGCTCGGACGCGAGGTCGACGAAGCCCGTCGCGACGCCGTTCTCCCAGATGGGGATCTGGCGCAGCACCAGGGGCTTGGTGCTCGCCGGCTGCAACACGGGGATCAGCTCGCGCACCGGAATCTCGGACGCGTCGATCTTGTTGAGGAACAGGAAGTGGGGGATGCCGCGGTCCTCGAGCTGCTTGAGGATGATCTGCAGCGCGGGCACGCGCTTGGCGTCAGGCTCGCAAACGACGACGGCTGCATCGCATGCGGTGAGGGCAAGCGCCCCTTCGCTCTGGAACTCGATGGAGCCCGGACAGTCGACGAAGGTGAAGGCGTCGCCGAGGAAGTTCACATCCGCGATGTTGAGCGCGACGCTCATACCGTGCTGGCGCGCCTCGGGACTGGCGTCGCCTACGGTCGACTTGTCGGGGATCGTGCCAGCTCTGGTGATGGCGCCCGTGCGGGCGAGAATGGCCTCGAGAAGCGTGGTCTTGCCGCTCAGGTAAGGGCCAACGAGTGCGATGCAGCGGGGGTCGACGCCCCCATTGGCTCCCGATCTTGGGCCGTCGGATTGCCCCATTTTTTCCTCCCATGGCTGGAGGCGCGCGGCTGCGCAACGCCGCGTCCCCCGCGCCTCGAGAGAGGAAACGCGGCCCGACCATGTTGGCGCCGCCCTTGTCGCAGCGCAAGCCCTTGCGAAAACAAATGAGACCTTGGTCTCGGGGCGAGGACAAACTTTTCAGATGTTCGCGCAAGCAATATTGCAATGCACAACACATCCCAAGCAAAAGCCGGTCAAACTTGACGGAGCTTGCGAAAGACTACTTGGAACGACTCCGCAATTGACGCATTATGGTTCGGGTGCCGGCCCGTACGGGCTTCATCGGCGGCGAGCCGGCATCAAGGGCCGCGAGGGGCTCCGGTCCGCTGGAAGAAGAGGCGTGCGATGAGTATGCAGGCGCTGAAGTCGGCGGCCTACGCAGCAGGATATGCGATGGCCCCCGAGGATATGCCGGAGCCCCGGCCCCAAGCCATCCGGCGCACGGGCACGGCCTTGGTCGTGCGCTCGCGTCCGGCTTCGATACGGTTGCTCAAAGCGCAAAGATACTTGCGTCGGCTCTGGCGGCGCGAGTGGGCCACCGGTCATTGGCCGGGCCGCGCCGCAGCCTGAAACAATTCCTTCTCAGCCGACGAGCAACCGCGCGAGCCACGTCGAGAGCAGCATTACGCCTACGACAATCAGTCCGGCACGCCAATAACGACACGCGCGACAGGCGGGCGAAACGCGCGCGCTTGCCGGCTCGGCCGTCACCGCAAGTTCCCACAAAAGCGCTGGATGCGCCGGCAGGCGTCCTCGAGAATCTCCTTCGATGTCGCGTACGAGACGCGGAAGGCGGGCGATGAGGCAAATGCCGCGCCGTGCACCACGGCCACGCCCTCCTCCTCGAGAAGGGTGGTGGCGAAGTCCTCGTCAGTCGCAATATTCTTGCCCGATGCGCTCGTCTTGCCGATGGCGCCGGCGCAGCTCGGATAGACGTAGAAGGCGCCGGCCGGCTTCGGACACTTGAGGCCGCTCGCTTGGTTGAGCATCGCCACCACCAGATCGCGGCGCTCGACGAACTTCTCGTTGTTCTTGGCGATGAAGTCCTGCGGACCGTTCAAGGCCTCGACCGCCGCCCACTGCGTGATCGAGCACGGATTCGACGTGGACTGCGACTGCAGCTTGCGCATGGCGTTGATGAGCACCTCGGGGCCGCCTGCGTATCCGAGTCGCCACCCCGTCATGCAGTAGGCTTTGGAGAGCCCGTTCATGGTGAGCGTGCGATCGAAAAGACCGGGCTCGACTGCCGCCGGCGTCGCAAAGCTCAAGCCGTCGTAGAGCAGGTGCTCATAGATGTCGTCGCTCAACACCCAGACCTGCTCGTGGCGCAGCAGCACGTCGGTCAGGGCCTTCATCTCGTCTTTGGAGTAAGCGGCGCCCGTAGGGTTGGAGGGCGAGTTGAAGATCAGCCACTTCGTCTTGGCCGTGATCGCCGCCTCGAGCACCTCGGGCTTCAGCTTGTAGCCGTCCTCCAGGCGTGTCTCGGGGAACACCGGGCGCGCGCCGGCCAGCAGCACGATATCGGCGTAGGAAACCCAGCAGGGCGCCGGAATGACCACTTCGTCGCCGGGATTCAAAGTGGAGAGCAGCGCGTTGTAGATCACCTGCTTGCCGCCGGTTCCGACCGAGATCTGGCTCGGCTTGTAGTCGAGCCCGTTCTCGCGGGCGAACTTGCTCACGATAGCGGCCTTGAGCTCGGGGATGCCGTCGACGTCGGTGTACTTGGTCTTCCCCGCCGTCAGGGCCTGAACAGCGGCCGCTTTGACGTTTTCGGGCGTATCGAAGTCGGGCTCGCCGGCAGATAGGGAAATAATGTCGCGGCCGGCAGCCTTTAACTGGCGTGCCTTGGTCGAGACCGCGATGGTGGCTGAGGGTTGGATACGATTCAAGCTGTCGGCGATGAAGCCCATGGCTGCCGGCCTTCCCCTTTCCCAGAGCGCGCCGCATGCGCGCGCAAACGGCGCGGACACTATCCTTCGCAGTGCACAACATCAATACGTTGTGATCTTTCCGGCCTTTGCCGGCAGTGGCCTCCCGGGCTCAGTCACCGCCGGGCCACAGCTCAGGGTCTGCCTATCTTAATCAAAAGAATACGATGCAATCGCCACAATCTCGGCCACAGACCTGCCACAGAGGCGGGTCTAGCTTTGAATCATGCAATGGCTGCGATTTTCGCCAGCAAGGCGACGGAAACAGCAACACGAAATGAGGGTTTCGTGACATGTCGGATAGCGGGTCCCGGTTGGTCTTACGCACGGTAGGCGATGCTCTCATCGGCCTCGTGCTGTTCTTGATGTTCGCTCTGGCGATCAGCGCCTACGAGCGTACGACGGTCGCGACGCACCGGCTGGGCGATTTCCTCGCCGTCAGCTCCAGCGCCGGTGATCTGTTGAAGTTCTCGCTCGACGACAGCCCACTGATCGCCGCTGCCGTCGTGGCAACCGCCGTCCCGGTGCCGCATTCGGGGGCTCCGGGCCGTGTGCCGCCCACCGGCGGACCCAAGGCGATCTTACTGCTCGGAGGCATCTTCTCCACGCTTGTCGCACTGAACTTAGCGTTCTTCAGACACCTGCGCCGCGAGTACGCCTCCCCGCGGTGAGGTGCGTGGAGGGGAGACTCGGGCTCTGCTGGGAGCCCTTGACGGTCTCTCCTCCACTCCTAACATTTGGTAATGTGCTTTTTGTACTCTACACATTAACTTAATCACGAGGCTCCCGGGCGAAGGGAGATCGGCACCATACGGGAGCGAAGCATGGCCAGACGTTCCTTTCGGCTGACTAACCTACCGGTCGCTGCGTTGGGCGTCGCGGCTGCGGGGGTCGGCACGGCAGCCCTCTCCTTCGGGAACGGCGACGCCGTCGTCGAGCGTGGCTTCGAGCGCGCCCTTGCCACGCGGATCGACCGTCCCGACGGAGCAACAACCACGGCACCTGCCGTCTCCGGCAGCGAGCAGTTCTGGCTGACGCGCGTCGTGCACGATGCCAGTGCCGCGTCCTTGACCAAGCCGGTAGCGATCGGCGACCGCATCACCATCAATTCGAGCGGGCGCCAGCGCGTTTTAGACGTGGTCACCATCGATAAGCTCGACAGCTCGCTCTTTCTGACCTCGTCGGATCGTCCAGCTAGGCTCTTGCTCATAACCTGCCGCGATCAGACGAATCCCGAGGGCCGTCCCGTGCGCTTTCTCATGGAGGCCGGCGACGAGATTCCGGCCCTGTCCTCGGCCAGGACCGCCCGGACCCTGTAAGAACCGGCACCTGCTGGTCTAAACGCCGATGCCTGCCCGGAGCGGGCCGGCGTAGAGGGTTGCCTGCACCACACAATCCAGTGATATGTTGAGCGTGCCGGTAGCGCGTGCTGGCCTGTGCCGGGCAACCATCGGGGGAGATCTTGCATGCGGCTCAATCCACCGACTATTGCGATCTTCCTTATTTCGCTGACGCTGGCGCTCCTAGCGCTGATTACCAAGCTCGGCTTTATCGGGGTGCCACGCTTTCTCCCGCACCAGGAATTCTGGCTGGCGATCACGGCCTACATCACGCTGATGGTCGGCAATCTCGTGCGCGGGCTCTGAACGGCGACAACGTCACCAGGGGATCGGCATCATATCGCGGAAGAACCCTCCCGTGGGGCCCTCCACGGGCAACGTCGCGAGCCACACCGCCGTCTCCGCCCCCTTGTCGACCGATCGCGTTGCGTTGGGACCGCCCATGGCCGTCCTCACCCACCCTGGGCACATGGAATTGATCTTGATGTCGCCGGGGCCGAGCTCGGCGGCCGCAATGCGTGTCAACGCGTTGAGCGCCGCCTTCGACATCCGGTAAGCGGGATAGCCGCCGCCCATGTCTGCGAGCTGCCCCGCGCCCGAGGACATGTTCACGATGCGCCCATAGCCGAGCTTCTTCATGTGCGGGACCACCGCCTGAATGAGGCGTAGCGGCCCCAGCGTGTTGGTCTTGAAGGTCTCGATCACGAGATCGGCCGGCGCATCGAAAACGCTCGCATCCTCGGGCGTGAAGCCTTCCTTGAGGATCCCTGCGTTGTTGACCAGAACATCGATGCGCCCATAGAGGTCCATTACCTTGGCCACGGCGGCGTGGACGCTGTCAGCGTCCATCACGTCGAGCGCCACGACCGCCGGCTCCAGGCCTTCGGACGCAAGCGTCTGGGCGGCGGCCTTGCCCTTCTCCGGATCGCGGGCGCACAGGACGGTGATCACCCCCTGGCGCGCGAGCTGGCGCACGATCTCGAGCCCGATGCCCCGATTGGCCCCGGTGACCACGGCAATCCGTGTTTCGGCCATGCTGACGCCCCGTGCTGGTCTTCCCTGCCCCGCACAACCTTAGCGCGTTCGGCCGTCACGGGTGAAGACAAAGAACCCGCTTTAAGCGCGGCTTGCGCGCAAATCGACGGATTTTGCCGAGGGGGCCGTTCGCTTGCTGAGGGAGCGGGCCGCTTTTCCTCCTCACTCATGGGGTCAGATAGCAGATGTCCCGTATCCTCACTCCGCAGATCGGGCGCCGTCACGTCGTCAGAGGACTCGCGGCGCTCACGACCCTGTCGCTCGTGCCGGGAGCCAGCAAAGCGCTGGCGGCGCCGGACTTGGTTGTAACGCCGGCGCAGACCGAAGGCCCCTTCTATCCCACGGACTGGACGGGCGATATCGACGACGACCTGGTGCGCGTCACCGGAGAGGCGGCGCGCGCCCAGGGGCAGATCACGCACGTCGTCGGCCGCATCCTCGATGTCACCGGGGCGCCTATTCGCGGCGCCGCGGTCGAGATCTGGCAGTGCGACGCAACCGGCATCTACCGCCATCCGCGTGATACGCATTGGTTCCGCACGCGCGATCCCGGCTTTCAGGGCCGCGGCCGCGCGCTGGGCGGCGCTGACGGCGCCTACTCGTTTCGCACGATCAAGCCCGTCGCTTACCCGGGGCGCACCCCGCACATCCATTTCGCCATCACGGCGCCGGGACATGCTCCACTCGTCACGCAGATGTACGTTGCAGGCGAGCCGCTCAATCAACGCGACGGCATCCTCAATGCCATTCGCGATCCCCGCCAGCGCGACAGCGTGATTGTGAAATTGGAGCCGCGCGACAGCCTCGAGGAGCAAGCGCTGGTCGGTACCTTCGACATCGTGCTCGGCCGCTAGCCGCGCCCCGCGATCCCGATAAAGAGGCCGACAAAGAGCACCGCGAACGAGATGGCGGCTGCAATGGCGATTCTCTGGCGCGAGGGCGTCGGCGGCATCGCCATGGGAGCCTTCTTCTTCGGGGGAGCCGCCCCCGGCGCAGGCACTGTCATCATGCCATGCTTCAAGTGGTTGGAGACCAGCCACCAGTTCATCGGATAGGCCACAGCGAAGCCCACCATCAGCGCAATCGACATGCGGAACCAGAAGAGCCCGTGGGTGGGGTCGTGCGCCTCCGGAACAGCGCGCCAGTCGAGCACCATCACCGGGATCATGCCGCCCATCAGGCAGTTCATGGACAACAGCTCGGGAATGAACGTGCTCTCCAGCGAGCGCCGATAGGAACCGCCCGCCATATCCTTCATGAACAGCGCCTGGAAGATCGTCCACCCGAACGCGAAGCCCAGCACGTATTCCAAGGCGATGTCTGCCAAGAGCGGCAGCGCGACCAGCGCTCCGAACACCGCACCCGCAAGGATGCCGACGCCATCGCCGGCCACGCAGTGCATGGTTGAGCCCAACACCTGCCGCCAGCGCGCGGCAACGAAGCGCTCGTGCTCGGCCGGCGAGTGCTGGCGGCAGCCGAAAACGTAGAGCAGCGCTCCGATTGGCCCAGCGTAGAGCGTCAGCAGGATGAAGCCCCATTTGAGCACGGGGTTCTCTGGCGTGTGCCGGATGTCGATGGCCACATAGAGCACCGACATCGCCGTCAGCACGAACCAAAGCATCATGACGCTTTCGAGCATGCGACCCCCTTCGCATCGAAGGTATAGCTTGAGTCGCCGCCGCAAGGTGCCTTTTGCCGCCTAGTTCTCCTGCAGGCTGGGGCATCCGCGGCGGGCCGGCGCGAATCCACCTATTGCGCGCTCAGGCGTAGTGATTGGCGATGACGGCGGCAGCGATCTCGGAGGAGGCGATGACGCCGACCACATCCTCCGGCCGGGGAATGCGCACCCGGTTGTTGACGATGATCGCCCGGCCGCGGCCGCGCCGGTTCATGCGGCTGATGATCGTGTTGAGGATGGCGGTGTCGGGCGAAATGACGAAATCCTCCTCCGTCACCTCCTTGAGCGTCTGGCTGGCATAGCGGTCCGGCGTATACGACCCGGCGGCAAGCCGCGCCACGCCGGCGATGCGCGGGCCGTCGGAAACGATGATATGGGCCAATGGTCTGTCGGCGATGGCCGCGAGCGCGTCGGCGATCGAGGTCGCGATCGGCAGTACGATGAAATCCTTGTTCATCAGCTCGCGCGCCTGGCGGACGAGGTACATGTTGGTGTGACGGATGACCGGAATCGGCTGGCCGCGGTGGCGGAGCTTGATGGTGTAGATGTTCTCGACGATCAGCGCGCGCCGCATGCCGGTGGCGAGTGCCACCGCGACCACCAGCGGCACGATGACGTTGTAGTCGCGCGTCATCTCGAAAATCATGACGATCGCGGTCATCGACGCGCCAGTCGCGCCGCCGACGATGGCGCCCATGCCGACCACGGCGAACTCGATGACCGAGAAGCCCTCGTTGGGGAAGAGCAGCGCGCCGAGCGCCCCGAAGGCGGCGCCGAGCGTCGCCCCGATGAACAGCGACGGCGAGAACACGCCGCCCGAGGCGCCTGACCCGAGACTGATGGACGTGGCGACCAGTTTGCCGGCGAAAAGCGCCACCAGCAGCACCACGCCGGTGATGCCGCCGTTGAGGATCTCCTGGATGGTGGAATAGCCGACGCTCGCGGTGTGCGGCTGACCGGTGGTGAGCTGGAAGCCGTAGAAGATGACGCCAATCGCCAGCATCCCGATGATGTTCTGCGTGTAGGCGTTGCCGGGAAGCTCCGGAAAGACGTCCTCGCACCAGGCGAGGAAGCGGATGAAGGCCCACGAGGCGACGCCGGCGGCAAGGCCGAGCACGCCAAAGGCACCGAGCACTATCGGATTGTCGATGGAGAAGCCGCCGGGAAGCGCCGCCTCCGGCACGTAGAAGGCGGGCGCAAGTCCGAAGACATAGCGGCCGATGGAGGTGGCGGTGGTGGTCGCCACGACGACCGGCAGGAAGGTGCGGTTGCTGACTTCCGGGAGCAACAGTTCGACGGCGAACAGCACGCCGCCAAGCGGCGTGTTGAAGGTGGCGGCGATGCCCGCCCCGGCGCCCGCGGAAAGCAGCGTGATCTTCTGCCAGCGCGCGAGATGCAGCTTGCGCGCCAGCGTCGAGCCGAAGGAGGCGCCGATCTGGATGATCGGCCCTTCGCGGCCGACCGAGGCGCCGGAGCCGATGGAGATGGCCGAGGCGATCGACTTCACCACCGCGACGATGCCGCGCACGTTCCCCTTGTTGTGATAGATCGCGTACATCACCTCCGGCACGCCGTGGCCCTTGGCCTCGGGCGCGAAGGTCTGCACCAGCCACACCACAATGAGGCCACCGATGACCGGTGCCAGGATGATGAACGGTCCCCATGGGCTGACCGGATCGAACTGGTTGGCGTCGTAGAAGAGGCCGAGCTTGCCGAGGAAGAAGAGGTTGTGAACGATCGCGATCATGTAGCGGAAGAACACGGCGCCGAGGGCGGCGACGATTCCGATGATGACGGCGAGAACGACCAGGACCGGGAGCGAAAGCACGCGATCCTCGCCGGCGAACTCCGCGGGCGCTGCCGGAATGGGTATGGTCGTGTCGGTCATCTGGGTCGCTGGAAGGTGGGCGGAAGGTGGCGCCGTGGTGCATCTTTACGGCCGCCGGGTCAAGGGTGGAAGCCACACCTTTGGACGCGCTCATTGGACGCGTTCATCTGGTCACACCGCTCGTGGCAGCTTCAGAAGACGGGTCCTGTTTTTTCTCCGAGAACCTGAACCACTTGCGCTCCTTCGGTATCCTGATCGCGCTGATGGTGACGGCACCAAGCGGAAATCGTGGTCCCCTTTGATGTGGATCAGACCGGTTGCTAAGTCCGCGTCGCCCCGTTTGCCTGCCGTCGGAAAAACGAACGTCGATCGTCGAGCGATGGACTAAGAGACGCCGTTCCATCGGGTGCTCTCCAACCTCCTCTAACCTCCTCTCGCCCCACGCGCTCCGGGAAGGCCTTGCCGTCTCCGGTCGTTGCCCCTTGCCCCCTGCCCGGCGCTCCCGCACGAGCCTTCCCGGAAATAGTGCAAAATCGCTCTAATTGCGCGCGACATTCTCCGCATCGCCCCAACCACGTTTTCAGACTTGGCGGTCTTCTATTGCCGCCTGGTCCGCGCCCTCGGGCATCCAGCTCAGGGATGCAGGCCAAAGAAGGAAGCGTCAGCAATGGAGCACATAATGAAAAGTTTGATGTTCGGGGCGGCCGCGCTTGCCATGGCAGCCGGAACCCCCGCACTCGCGCAGACGACACAGCAATTTATGGTCGCGGGCGCGCCGGTCACGATCGGCACCCTGCCCGCGAGCGAGGGCAAGGGCTACTCCGTCTATCACTACCGCAAGCTCGGCGGCGAGAACTCCGTCAACGTCAACTGCATGTGCGACGGCGCCAAGCCGACGCTGGGCACCTGCGACGACGTGGAATACGACTGCAGCTGCCCGAGCGCGAAGCTCACCTGCACCGGCGGCGGCGGCTAAGCCGAGACGGGTGGCGCAGGCCGGCGGCGCCTCTGCGCGCCGCCGCCGCGCTGTCCCTCTTCCGTCTTCTCCCTCATTACGCAAGAGCGTCATGACCGCTGCAAGCGCATATTCCCAGCGCGAGCGGACGGGGCTCGCCCTCGTCGTTGCATCGTTCGTGCTGTACGCCGCGCTCGCCGGCGTGCCGTTCCTCCCGCTCGGCGCCACCGCCCAACTCGTCATCGCCGTCGGGCTCGTGATCGCAGGCGAGGGCACGTTCTGGGTCGGCTGCCTCATTGCCGGCAAGGACTTCATGATGCATCTGCGCCGGATGCTGTGGCCCGGAAGCTGGCGGCGAAAGCCCTCCACCACCCTCTGACCTTGCGCGATCCTCTGTGATTTCATCTCCGCCTTTCCACGTTCGGCCTTGTGACTCCGACGCGTCGCCACGCCTGTGACCCTCGGGCTTGCCCGCACCTTTGCCCTCGCGGGGCGCGCTGCCCCCGAGGGGTTGCGAAAACAAGGGAGCGCGGGCGCCGAAGCACTGCGATCCTGTTC
Source organism: uncultured Alphaproteobacteria bacterium (assembly GCA_963782555.1). Taxonomy (GTDB): domain Bacteria; phylum Pseudomonadota; class Alphaproteobacteria; order Rhizobiales; family Hyphomicrobiaceae; genus Hyphomicrobium_A. The sequence goes on from CAWAKB010000004.1 coordinate 356,210, forward strand.
GAACTCAGGGCAGCCTTGCGGCGCCCGCGCGCGAAGTCTCTCATGGCCGAGCCGGGCTGCACAGACCGTAAGCATACGAACGATCGGGGTTGCGAGCGCCGGCCATTCGCGCAAGCTTGTTGCGTCGCGGCGTGCGGCTGTTGATGGGGGAGCTTTAATTCATGCGTATCTTTTCATTCGCCTGCGGACTCGCTGTCGTTGTCGCCGGCCTCCTCTCGCCCACGCTCGGTCCGCAACGCTTCTCCGGCGTCGCGTTGGCGGATACCTCGGAAGAGAAAGATGCCTTCGAGGCCGCCAAGGAGCTCGGCACCGCCGCCGCCTGGAACGCGTTCCTCGCCAACTATCCGACCGGCTTTCACGCCGACCTGGCGCGCGCCTACCTGAAGAAGCTCGACGCCGAGCCGCAGCAGCAGGCGGCGCAGCCGTCGCCTGCCGACGATTTTCCCGTGGTGGCCGGCTCCTGGGGCGGCATCGTGCGCGACGGCCCGGGGCAGGATTACCGCAAGATCGGCAGCCTCGACGAAGGCGACGAGGTGACGCTTGTGGCGCGCACCGACGTGATCAAGGACGGCTACCCCTGGTTCAAGATCTCCTACGGCGACGACCAGAGCGGCTACCAGTGGGGCGGCATCCTGTGCGCGGTGGGGACCGAGCGCCCCGATGTGTTCAAGACGTGTCCGGAGAAGAAAGCCAAGAGCGCCAAGAGCGAGGATAGCGACGAGCGCGAGGAGCGCACCGAGCGCAAGCGCGGCTGCTCACACGGGCGCGTGCTGGTCGACGGCAAGTGCCTGACGGAGCGCGCGGCTGTGAGCCATTGCGGGCCGGGCTACCGGCCGCAGGGCGGCAAGTGCGTGCCGGGCTACAAGGCGCCGAGCGCGAATGCGCCGCTTACGCACGAGCAGAAGAAGGCGGTGAACCGGGGCTGCCCGCGCGGGCAGGTGTGGAGCGCGCAGGAGGGCTGCCACGAGGACGATTGAGGGTTAGCGAATCTCCCTCTGCCCATCCTTACGGGGAGATGGCGAAGGACGCATGCGCGGCAAAGGTGCGCGTGGCTACTTGAACAGAGAGGTGAGAGAGAACGAGGAGGCAACGACGAGCGGGGGGTTCTCGGCGACCTGCGGATAGGGCTCGTCGATGTAGACGTTGATGCCCGTGGCCCGCCCGTCCTTGATCAACGAGGCGACATAGGCCCAACCTCTGGGCTCCAAGCCAAGGCAGGCCTCGGACATCTCGCCCTTCAAGCGCGCATGTATGGCGATGTTGCCTCGTGCCAGAATGGCCGCGATTTGCCGCCGGCTGAACCGGTCTCTGTACCAAAGCTTCCGCAAATAGATGCCGGCCACATGGCGTTTGGTTTTCGGCCCCCAGCTGATGCGCCGATCCTTTTCGGCTGCGAAGGAATATTCCCCCGGAGGAAGCGGGCCGACGGCTCTAGCGGCTAGGCACTCGGGATCGGGATTGTTCCTGCAGACGTCTCGCCCGGAGATCGCCCAGGCGATCGTCCTTCCGCTCACGCGCTGGTCGTCCGCTACGACAAAAAGCCGGCCGGTTCTGATCGTGTAGCCGAGGCGGAAGCTGCGCACGGACGCCGGGACCTCGCGAACGACGTCCTCATACGGCTTGCAGATCTCGCCGCCGGTCAGCTTTCTCTCGAAGCCATTGAGGTGAATGGTGACATAATCGACGCCGGGAGCGCAGTCCCACTGCGGCAAGGTCTTCTTGTCGGCGAGCGCGATCGTCGGCGGCGGCTCGGGTGCGGGTCTGGGCGCAGGCGCGATCGTCGGCTTTTTCTGCAGCGTGGTGACCCAGTCCGAGGGAGGGGCCTCCGGCGAGCGGCGAATCTGCTCGCATTTTTCCGACAGTTTGGGCGGCTGAATTTGCTTTACGGCGAGCCGCCTTGCAACGGCGCTGCTGGCCCCCTGATTTATGTAGGCTTGTATCAGAGCGCTCTGAACCTCGACCTGCTCATCGGAGAGATCGAAGATGCAGTCCTCGTAGATTTGATCGCCGACCTTGCTGAAGAAATCCGCGATCTGGTCGGCCGCCTGTGCGGCGCGCGCGTCGGCCTTTGTCGCCTGCTGCGCCAAGCCGGGATCGGACGGCCACAGCAATAGGCCCGCAGCCGATGCGAGCACCATCTTCCGGAGTTGGTCCCTATGGGCGTTTCGAAACACGCGAGGTTCTGACCACGGTTCATAAAGGTACGCGGCTTCCCGTCCGGCATTGGTAATGCAAGAGTCGGGGCAAGAGAAAGGCTTTGCCGGAGCCCCAATTCACCGGCCTCTGGCCCGCTTATCTCGATTTCCGAGCAAAACCCGTTGACGCCCATAGGGCTTGCCGCTGGGCGCTCCGAGGCGCGGCAGGGGCTAATCGCGCGGGGGGCGGCGGCGCTCGTGGAACCACGGCCGGTACTCAGCCATTTTGGTGCGCTGCGCCGAGGGTGCGTGCCGTTTGCACGTCGACGCCTCGTCGCTGTTCTCAGGCGCCCCCCACCGCAGCTCGACACAGTCGTTGACGTTGTAGGCCATCTCCAGCTCGGGCATGCGGTCGACCACGTCCTTGAGCGCCAGCGTCCATTGGGAGCCATCGCTGCGCGGATAGGAGAACTTGCGCGCCGCCAGCTCAGAGGCCAGCACGCTCTCCAATTCGGCCTTCACCTCCGCGACGCTCTTACCCTTCGGCATGGCGTAACGGTCGGGCCGCCGCGCGACGCGCTCGGGAAACTTGCGCACCACGTCGATCGCAATCAGCAGACGCAGATCACGCGCGGGCGTTGCGAAATCCTCCCATGCGCCGGTCGTCTCGAAGATCGATGCGCCATCCGGTATCCCCACCTCGGCACCGCCGCCGTTCTGGTATTTGCGCCCGTTCTCGACCGAGTTCACACGCGTCTTCACTTGCTCCTCGAGCGCCGTGATCGCCTCCTTCATGGCGCGCAACGGATCGAGCGGCTTCGGCGACAGCACGTCATCCATGCGGTCGTAGAAGTCCTCGATGCCGAGTTGCGACTGCTCCAGCGAAAAATCGCCGTACTGCGGATCTTTGGCGATCTCGGCGTTGGTCAGCCGCTTGAGGACGCCCTTCTCGCGCACGATCGGGCGAAAGCGCTTGAACCCGGGGCCGCCGAGCGCGGGGTTCTGCGCGAACAGGAAATTGCCGCGCCAATAGCGCTTGCGCGCGACCGTGCCGTCGGGCTGCGCGTCGACGGCAAGGAGGACGCCCGCCGCGTCGGCCGTTTGGGGTATGCGCTTTGCGATCACCAAGGTGTGCCCGTAGGGATCGGCGTAGACCGTGCCCGGGCGCAGGGTCTCCTGCTTCAGCGGCACAGGGTAGTAATCGCTGTTGTCGTCATCGGCTGCCGTTCGCCCCGAGCCGGAATGGACCGCGTTGGCGATGACCGTGCGCAAATAATATCCGAACCCAGGCACGAGATCTTGCGGCCTTTGGGGAACTCTTGCCGCTGGAGCCGGCGCAGCGAACAGGCCGAATGGGCCGCCAGATGCAGTCTGCTGCTTGGGCGGGGCCGGGGGCGGCTCCTCCTTTTCGATGTTCCACCATTGGGGGCACCTCGGCGGCTTGCCGCCGCCGCCGCGCGAGCACTTCGAGTACCCGAACGGCAGCCCCATCTTGAAGGAGAAATACGCGCGCAAGAAATACGGAAGGTCGGCACAGTCCGGACGAATGATGAGCCCCTTCTCGTCCTCGCGCGCACCCAAATGGTTGTAGAGGATATTGCGCGATTGATCGCGCAGCACCTCATGCAGCGCTTTCCACGACGGCGCCTCGTCGAGCGGCGCATCGAACAGCTTCTCGATCCAGGCGGAATACAAGTCTTCGGTTCGGCGGTTCCACGTGGCGCGCAGAGGCCAGACGCTTTTCCTCGTCGCCCCCGGCGGCGACGGCCGGCTACCGCGCACGGCAATCTCGCGCTCGATCTTGCTGCACTCAGGCGTGGCACCATCGCGTGCGAGCGTCGCGTGCCACTTTCCAGCGGCGGGCGAAGCAACCTCGGCGAACCAGAAGTACGGCGGGGCGCCTTGGCGCTCACGCGATTTGGCCGCGACGGTTCCATCCGGCGCAACCAGCGATAGCTCGCCGTCGAGCGGCTTCTCGGCGGCAAAGAGGACGCGCAACGGCGCACCCTTCCACGGGGCGAGCGGCGAGGTCAGGACCGCAAGCCCGACTGCGTCCGCGCAAGCTAGGGACGTACCCTTGCTCTGTTCCTTCGCCTGTGCATCGGCACCGGAGACGAAGAATGCGCCCGCGATCAGCAGCAACGCTGGCACGGCAGCAGCAGCAATCTGGCGTGCAGGAAACAATTGATTCCCCTGGGCCCTTCCCCGACTGCATTAGACACTATTGTGAAAGCTTTGGCTGAACCATGGCAATATTTATCGACAGTTGATCCCCGCGGCAGCGCGGGGAAACACGCCGGTGATCGGGCTCGTTGCTCGATAATCCCATGCGCCGTGCCCCGGCCTGACTGGAAACCACGTTCAAAGTAATTCTTTACACGGAGCTGATTCGCTTAGTTGGGGGCGAACACCTCTTTGGATCCCCCACCGCAGCAGAGAACCGAGCGGCCATTGATCGGCTGAACCTTGCGGAAGTTGTCACCCATGATCTTGTGAAACTTCGCGATGACCTCGGGCGTCGTGTGCAGCTGGTAGAACATCACGATCCAGGTCAACCCTTCGGTGCAGCCCGGTGTGGTCAGCGAGCCTCTGTACTCGATATGCTCGCCGCGATGGCGCTCGAACGAGATCGGCAGCAGGTCCATCACGTTGATGCTGCCGTCCAGGGTGTGCGTGTCGCCCTTGTGCGCCGGAAGATCGAGCCCGTCGAGCAGTCTGCTCGCATTCGGATTGTTGACCGCGTTGGGGGTGTCGCCTTCCATCAGGTGATCGTCGATGAAGACGCCGACGACGAGCTTGGGCTTGCCGGCCGCGTCGACGTGCACGAGGTGCAATTCCATCGGGTTATGGGTGCCTGCGTACAAATGCTCGCTCGGCGTATGGAAATGAAACTGGGCCAGCTGATAGGTCTTCCCGCCGATCTCGACGCTGTTGCCCGGCGCCGGCGTGACCATGATTGTGTGGCCATTGTTCGTGATCGTGCCCCCACGGCTTTGACCGTAGTGAAAGGTGATCGTCGGCGTCTCCCCGCCGGAGCCGCCGCTTTCGGGAATGTCGATCGGAGACTGCTCGCTACCTTTTGCGCAGACGCCGCCCCAACCCGAATCGTCGCCGTTGGCGCCGTAATGCCAGTCGTGGTCCTTGCCTTCCTCGCCCAGGGCGGCGCCGCTCATCCCCATTGCCAGGACCGCCGCGCCCAGCACGCCGTACGCCGCACGTCTTTTTGCTATCAACATCGTTACAACTCCCATGCCATGCCTCTTTGGTCGACCGCGGTCGACGCGCTGACTGAAACGGATTTTGGGGACCTCTCAAGCGGGCGCCGCCACGCGCGCGCTTCTTCTGATTCTTAGCTACGGCAACGCGCGACTTTACCATGGCCGGCCGAGCCAGTCCTATGAATCCTGAGCGCGCCGTCGCGGCCCGAAATCGCGGCGATGCGCGATGGACGCAATTGGAACACATTGGATCAATCGGCATCCGATGACGCCAAGACCGGCACCTCGAAGGGGTGCGTCGACATCGGCGGCGAGGACGCCGCGCTTCAAAGGTCGTGCATGTGGCGCGCCAAAAAATCCGCTTGCTGCGCGGGGCTCACCGGGCGAGCGAGGTAGGCGAAATGGAAAATACCTAGGCCGACGGCTGCGAACTCCGCACCGACCACCATGCCGATGATCGCACCGACCGCCTCGTGGTTGCAGAGGAGATCGCAGAGGCAGGCGGCGAGCGCGATGAGGCCCGGTAGGGCGATGGCGGCTCCGATGCATCGTATGAGCAGCGTGCCGGAGAGTGCGCCAGCCCGGTGCTGACTATGGGCCAAAACCAGTGCCGTAGCTACGGAGCGCGGCTCGGATCGGCTGGCGGCGGACACGTTGGGGATGCCGGAGGCGGAGACGGACATGAGGCTCTCGCGATGGTTGCGTCACCGGATGGGCGGGCGAGGTTTGTAGCCGTCGACGACAGCGCCGCCTGTGCCCGCGGGAACAGACCGCCGCGGCGCACCGATCTAGCGCTTGTCGTCTCTCGCTCGCGACACGAGCGCCGCACGCAAGGTCAAGGGGGAATCATGACGCCGGAGCTACAAGCCATCGTCGACGAGGGCGCCTGCGTCTTTGCGCGCTACACGATCGAAGCGCCGCTCACCGTCTGCCACTGCGAATTCTGCATGAGCAATGACAGCGAGCGGGCGCTGCTCTCGACCCCGCTCAAAGAGATCCCGGCCGAGCTGCTGGCCGAGTACACGAACTCGGCGCATGCCTGGGACGACGACAAGGTGGCGCGCGAGATGCGCTATTTCCTTCCGCGCTACCTCGAGCTCATCGCTCAGGGCGATCCTCCCGATCACTTGGGGCTCGATATCTGTCTGCGCCGGCTCGCCTACGCGCACTGGCGCGAGAAGTGGCCGGCCGCTGAGGTGTACATACTCGACCGCTACTTCGACGCGCTCATCGTCGCCAGCCTGCTGAAGCTGGGGCTTTCAAAATGGCCCGTGGGCTGGCGGCTGTCCTTCGACCTCGCCGACATCTTGACGCTGGTCGTGCGCGCGGACGGGGACATTGAACGCGTGCTCGCCGCCTGGGACGGCGCCACCGACCCTTCGGCCGCGATCCACATGGCGGCGCTGCGCGACCGCGTCCTCGAAGAGACGAGCCGCACCTACTTTCATTCGCCCTATCTCGAGGACCACAGGCATGCCGCCGACGCGATCGGCGCCTTCCTCATGCGCCCCGAGGCGACGGCCCGCATCGTAGCGGCGATCCTCCAGGTCGAGGACGGGCGCTTGCAGCAGATCCTGTCGGACGCGGTCTAGCTTGAGCTGGGAGGGCCCGCGCGGCATAAGTCGCGCATGCTGCAGCCGATCCCAAGTCGAACCCCGTGAGTGAGCGCCCGACGATCTACGTCGATGCCGACGCCTGCCCGGTGAAGGACGAGGCGGTGCGCGTGGCCGAGCGGCACGGGCTTGCCCTCCACTTCGTATCGAACGCGTGGATGCGGCTGCCGGAAGGCCCGCTGATCAAGCGCGTCGTCGTCTCGGAAGGGCCGGACGCGGCCGACGATTGGATCGCCGAGCGCATCGGCGCCGGCGACATCGCGGTGACCGCCGACATCCCGCTGGCCGCGCGCTGCCTGAAGCGCGGCGCGCAGGTCATCGGCCCGACCGGCAAGCCGTTCACCGAGGCCGGCATCGGCATGGCGCTGGCCATGCGCGATCTCTCCGCGCACCTGCGCGAGACGGGCGAGAGCAAGGGCTACAACGCGAGCTTCACGCGGCGCGACCGCTCGCGCTTTCTGGAGGCGCTGGAGCACGCGGTGCAAAGCTCGTTGCGCGACCGACCCGGACGCTGAGTGTCAGCGCTGCGGCAGCGGCGGCTCGGGAGGGTCGGGCAGGTGCTTGACGCCGGGATACCGCGCGGGACCGCGCTTGGGCGGCGGCTTCACGGGCTGGGCCGGCTCCGGCTTGGCGGGCACCTGGTCGGGCCGCTCAGGAACGGCGGCGCTCGGCCTGGGGCCGATCGCGATCTTGGGGGTCGCCATGGCTATTTTTCCTTCTTGCCGAAGCGGGTTGCTCCAACTCAATTCGCGTAAGCGCGAATTGGTTCCGGCCCGTCACCAGATGCCCGGCAGCAGCCGATAGCGCACGCGGGCGGCGTAGGCCGCATAGCCCTCGAGCTCGGATGTGAGCGTCGCCTCCTCCAGCACGGCGCGATAGGACAGCAGCAAAATCATGACAAGCGACCACAGCAGCGCATACCAGGACCCGAGCAATAGCGGCGTGCCGACCATGATCGGGATGGCGCCGGCGTACATGGGGTGGCGCACGAAGGCATAAGGCCCGGTCGAGATCACGCGGTGCTTGCGCTCTGTTTGAATCTTCACGACTGGGGCTGCGAAGGTGTTCTCCAGCATCACCCTATGGAAGATGTAGAAGCCGAGCGCTATGGCGAGCGCGCCGACCACCTCGAGCCACAACGGCACGTGGGACGTCTGGAAACGCACCGCGTCGAGCCCGGCGACGACGTATTGGCTCATCCACAGGAAGACGAACGCCAACATGAGCGCCTTGTCCCAGCTCTTCTGACCACGCTGGACCGGCGAGCCCATGCGCTCGCGCACCAGCGCAGGGTCATGGCGGATCATGATGCTTCCAGAGAGAAGGCCAATTCCACCGAACTCGGCGAGCAGCACCCAGGCCTCGGGCCAGCGCACCGTGCCGGCCGACACGAACAGCAGCGCGCCGGTGAGCGCCAGCCAGATCACAGTCTGGATCATCATCTTTGGAATGAGAGAATTGCTGGTCATGGCCGGTCCCCGTCATTTGCGGTGTTCACATAGCATGCGCGCACGCTTCGCGGTCTTCGCTCTCCCCTCTCTCCCTGAAATTGGCTATATGAGCGTTTACACGTGCTCATCCGCCGAGATGGCGGCGGCACCGCAGCGGGGAAAGAATGCATCGTCGGCAGGGATCCACATGGCGCGTCATCGGCATGACGGCGTTGGGGGCGGCGCTGCTGGCGCTGCAGCCCGCCGCGACCGTCACCGTCGGCCTCGTGCACGCCACGCCCGCACATGCCGAGAGCTCGGCGGCGAGCCTCAAGCTGAGGGTCGCGCTCTATCGCAAGAAGCTCGCCGCCTACAAGAAGGCGCGGGCCGCCTTTGAGAGGGTTGCCGCACCCTATTGGCGCTCGATCAGTGCCAAGCGCTCCCAGCGCCGCAAGAAGATCGCCAAGGGCCAACCGCTCACGCTCAACGACTACGTTTTGGAGCAGCCGCCGCTCTACACCGGCCCGCCGGAGCCGCGGGACCCTCTTGAGAAACCCGGAAAGCCCCGCGAGATTCCGGTCATTGCCGATTTTCTCGATCACGCCAAGACGCACTTCGGCTTCACCCCGCAGACGCCGGCGCACGAGATCGACTACAAACGCGCCTATGCCAAGTCGGCCGCCGCGGCGGGGCTCACCAAGGGCACATGCATCAAGATCTATGGCTTCGAATTGGGCGGCAACGGCACCTACGACGTGCAGGCCGGGCTCGAGTTCAGCAGACGGGCGCGCGCCATCTCCACCGCGCTCGGCTACAATCAGCTCTTGACCACCAACAGCGTCGAGCTGGTGGCGGAAGCCGGTGACAAGTTCCTGGCAACCCTGCGCAGGATGGCCAAAGACGCGCGCGGCCCGCGCCGGGCCGAGCTGCAGGCCAAGATGGCCATCCTCGCCAAGATGATCCGCTTCACGCGCACCGCGCCCGACGACTGGTACGCGCATGAACGGCTGGCCAAGACTGCGAAGGGCCTCGGCGTGCACGCATTGATCCTCGACGTCGATATCGGGCCACTGTTGCAGACGCAGAAGCTGCTGACCTCGGTGGTGTTCGCCAGGCGACGGGGCTACGGCGCGCCGCTCACCGCTGCCGAGCTCGAGATGATGAACCTGACGGGCGACGGCAACGGCTTCGACATGGTGCAGATGCCGCGCGACATGCGCCGGAAGGTGCCAACGTCGAACTTCTTTCATCGACACGGCTACGAGCGCAACCCGGTGGCGATCCACAACAACACGGTGGCGAAGCTGCTGGCGGCAACCGACGTCAAGATGATCAAAGAGGCAAAGCTTCAGGGTGCGCAGGATCTGGCGGCGGCGTTCGATGCCGTCGGCCGCGCCGGCGAATAGCAAGGTTGGCTCGGCACCCCACGCAAGGCACACAGCGGACGATCACAAGATTTTGAGGCGCGTCGCAACGCGGCGCGCCAACCTTCCATGATGCAAACGAAACGTTGCCGCGTCCGGGCGCGCTACGTACTCGCACCCTGGTAGTCAGGTGTTCCCTCTGCGAAGAGAACTGTTCTCCGTGCACCAAGTTTGATTTCCGAAAAGGCGCTAATAGACCCAATTGCACGCCGTCGATTGCTCGTCATTTTCACGCAAGCGACAAAACGGCCTTCGACGACGTCAATGTTTCGGCACCGCTATTTCGCGCGATGAGCATATCGCGCGGAGACAATTCTGGCCCACGGACGCCCGTCCGGAGGGGTGGATTTGTGTCGCCGATTTTCGAGTCCTGCCAAGGGAGGTCGCCAAAGCCACAAAACGCATTGAAAACAAACGCCAAAAAACAGAGTCTAAGGAGAGAAACAATGGCCATAAAACGCCAAATCGTCTCTGATGCTAGTGCAAGAACAGGACGCCGCATGCTTCTCGTGTGCTCGGCGCTTGCCGTAGGGCTCGTCTCAGCCCCTGCCGTGGCGCACAACAGCGGACACGGGAATGACGGGCACGGGAACAACGGGCCCGTCATCAACACGCGTGAGGGCCCGGTGCGCGGGTTCGTAAAGGACGGCGTCTACACGTTCCTGGGGATCCCCTACGCCGCGCCGCCGGTCGGCAATTTGCGCTGGCGTCCGCCGCAGCCCGTCAAGCATTGGAGGGGCACGCTCGACGCCACCGAGTTCGCCAACACCTGTTCGCAGGTGACCGAGCTCGGAGCCTTTGCCGGCCCGTCGAGCACCTCCGAGGACTGCCTCTATCTCAACGTGTTCACGACGGGGAGCGGGCACGGCCATCATCATGGTGGCAAGCCGGTCATCGTCTGGATCCACGGCGGAGGAAATGTCGATGGTGAGACCAACGACTACGACGCCAGCAAGCTCGCCAAAGGCGGCCCGTATGGCACCGAGACCGTGGTCGTCACGCTCAACTACCGCCTCGGCCTGTTCGGCTTCCTCTCGCATCCGGCCATCAACAGTGAAGGCCATCTGTGGGGCAACTACGGCATCCTCGACCAGCAAGCGGTGCTGCGATGGGTGCAGCGTAATATCGCGGCCTTCGGCGGCGACCCCGGCAAAGTCGCGCTCGGCGGCCAATCGGCGGGTGCTGTCGATACCGGCGCCAACCAACTCTCTCCGCAGGCTGCAGGTCTGTTCAACCGAGCGATCTACGAGAGTGCGCCGGGATTCTTCTCCACGATGACGTCGGCTGCGACCGCAGAGAGCCGCGGCACGGCCTTCGCCACCGCCGCCGGTTGCACAGGGACGGGCTCTGCGGCGGCTACGTGCCTTCGCAGCCTGTCGACTGCGCGCATCCTGCAACTGCAGGGCACGCCCAACGCCAATGGCCCATACGTGACCGGGCATTTTGTGGACGGAACCATCGTCCCAATGACGCCAGAGCAGGCCTTCTCAACCGGGCAGTTCAACAAAATGCCGATCTTGGGCGGCCGGGTTCGCGACGAAGGAAACTTCGGCATCAGCATCACGGAGTACTTCTCTGGCCCGCCGCAGGCGCCTTTGACGCAGCAGCGGTACGAGGACCTCGTCAACGCCAGCTACGGGTCGAATGCCAGCGCGGTTCTGGCCGAGTATCCGAGCAGCAACTACGGCGGCGACCCGCAACTGGCCTACAACAGAGTCTCCACGGATCCGGCGGCTTGCCGCGGCCTCCACGTCGAAAAGCTGTGGGCTCAGAACGTGCCGGTGTACGCCTACGAATTCAACTACCAAGGCGCGCCTTATTACTTCCCGAAGATGCCGGGGTTCCAGCCGCTGGCGTACCATACCGTCGACATTCAGTTCGTATTCAAGAACTGGCACGGCGGAAATCTGGGCGTGAACCTGGACCAGAATACCGGCGTGCCGCGCGAGCTCAACGCGGCGGAGGGCCATCTCTCCGACCAAATCATCGGGGCGTGGACCAACTTCGCCGATACTGGCAACCCGAACGGATCGGGCAACGCGCCGTGGCCGCAGTTCACGACGAGCTCGGAGACGTACCTTTCCCAGAACCTGTCATTGTCGACGCTCTCTTCGTCGAATTACAGGAACATTTATCACTGTGACTTCTGGGATCCCATGCTGACTTACTAGTCGACGAGCCAGCGCACAGCTGGTGAGGCGACGGCGACCGCGTTGTCATCTCACCAGCCCAAGACAACTCAAAACAGAAGCCGGTCCGGCCGCGTTCGGGCCGGCTTCTTCTTTCGCTGCCTGAGCAAGCCGCGCGTCGGAGTCAACACGCACGGGGTCCTTGCTCCGCGAATGAGGCTCTTCCGGCTCAATCCCCGTATTTTTGCGAGTGGACGCACGCGTCCCGTCGTCCCTTAAGTCGATCCGCGCAGAGAACAAATCGCTGTGCTCTGGCTGACGCTTAGGCGCACTGCCGACAACGTCATTCGTGCTGCGCCGTCACTTGCACCCGTTTCGAAAAAGCATGTCCGGGGCGCAGAGAAACAATCAAAAGCCGAACGCTTGGAGGAGGAAATCCATGCATAAATCCCTTTTGTTGGGCTCACTGCTGGCAGTAGGCATGAGTACGGTGCCTGCGCTGGCTCATGGTGTCGGCCATGGCAATAGTGGACACGATCACTTCGCGCCCACCGTTGACACTGACAAGGGCGCGATCCGCGGCTTCGTCAAAGACGGCGTCGACGTGTATCTGGGCATTCCCTATGCCGCGCCGCCGGTCGGCAACTTGCGCTGGCGGCCGCCGCAGCCGGCGAAGCGGTGGAGCGGCGTGCTCGATGCCACCGAATACGCCAATGCCTGTCCGCAGGTGACCGGGCTCGGTGCCTTCGCCGGTCCCACGAGCACAAATGAGGATTGCCTCTATCTCAACGTGTTTACGACGGGGCGCAGCCACACCCGTCATTATGGTAGCAAGCCGGTCATCGTCTGGCTTCACGGAGGCGGCAATCTTGACGGTGAATCGAACGACTTCGACGGCAGCAAGCTCGCCACCGGTGGACCCCATGGCACCGAGACCGTGGTCGTCACCCTCAACTATCGTTTGGGCCTGTTTGGCGTTCTGTCGAGAATCACATCTGAATGCGGAAGGGCATCCCTGGGGCGACTACGGCATCCTTGACGAGCAGGCCGCGCTCCGCTGGGTTCAGCGCAATATTCGAGCCTTCGGCGGCGACCCCACCCGGGTCACGCTCGGCGGGCAGTCGGCAGGCGCGATAGACACGGGCATCAACCAGTATTCGCCGGGGGCCGCAGGGCTGTTCAACCGAGCGATCTACGAAAGCGGCCAGACCATTTATGCGGGCCTCCCAACCGCATCCACCGCTTTAAGCAAGGGCAATGCATTCGCTGCAGCCGCCGGCTGCTCGAATGCGGCGTGCCTGCGTGGCTTATCTGCAGAACGCATCCTTCAGCTGCAGGGCACACCGAACTCAACTGGCCCGTACACGAGTCAACCGTTCGTCGATGGAACGATCGTACTTAGTCAGCCGGAAACGGCCTGGAGCAGTGGGCAGTACAGCAAGATGCCCATCATGGGAGGCGAGACTCAGAACGAAAGTGCCTTTAGCAAGTCCATCCAGGAATACTTCTCCGGTCCGCCACAGGTGGCCCTGACGGCAGCGCAATATGCGACCAACAACAGCGCGGCGGTGCTGACTGAATATCCGCTCTCAGACTACGGTAACAATCCGCAACTGGCCCAGGATAGAGTCTCAACCGATCCGGCCCTTTGTCGTGCTCTCCACGTCTTTAAGGAGTTCGCCGCGACGAACACCGGGTACCCTGTCTACGCCTATGCCTTCACGTATCAGAATGCCCCGTACTATTTCCCGCAGATGCCGAACCCGCAATCTCCGACGGGATATTTCCAGCCGCTCGCGGCACACACCATCGACCTCCAGTTCCTCTTCCCTGGCGCTCACGGTGGCAATCTGGGCGTGAACCTGGACCAAACGTCCGGCCAACCGCGCGAGCTGCAGGGGCCTGAGATCGGCCTTTCCGACCAAATGGTGGCGGCGTGGACAAATTTTGCCAAGAACGGCAATCCGAACGGACCTGGCGCTGCTGCATGGCCGGTCTTCACGGAGAGCTCGCCGGTTTTCTTCCAAGAGGAGATTCCCATCGGAACGCTAACCGAAGCGAACTATAGAGCCAGCTATAAGTGCGACTTCTGGGATCCGTTGCTGACCTATCCCACCAATTAGACCAAACACTCAGCGGCTGTGTCCTTCGCGGGGCACAGCCGCTTTTGTATCTGCGGCCGTCAGCGTTGCTTGCTGTACCGCGTCACGCCATTTTCAGCGCTGGCGCGGGCCCGGCGGCGGGTCGTCCGGTGCTCCCCCAGTGCCGGCCTGGCGAATGCTCGTCGCGCGGACTATTGTTGCATCCTCGTACGTTTCAACCGTCGCTTTGTTGCCGCGTATTTGGGGGAAGCTTCATGTTTCGCGTGGCGTTCTTAGTCCTCTTGCTCGCCGTTTCCACCGCAGCCGCCCAACCCACGAAAGACCTCGCCCGCTTGGACGCGGACGCCGAGCGCGCCTACGACGCTGGCAACTATGAGCAGGCGCTGCGCTTGTCCGAGGCCGCACGGCAGCTGGCGGAGCAGGCGCCGAACCCCGAAAGCCTGGGGTCGCAGTATGCCCGCATGGGCGCTGCTGCCGAGATGCTCGGCAGATATGGCGATGCGGCCGGGCATTTTCGCAAGCTGCTGGCGGTCTATGGGAAAATGTACGGGCCCCAGAGCATCAATGCCGCGTTTGCCATGGAGATGCTCGGGCGTGTGCTGTGCAAGCTCAAGCAGTTCGACGAGGCCGAGAAGCTCTTCAAGTCGGTCGCCGATATCCGCAAAATCATGATCATCGACGGCACGGACGCCTTCAAGAGCATCAATGGGCTCAACTTCGCCATGCTCGATCTGGAGCGCGGCCGCTGGCCGGAGGCGCTGGCTCGATACCGCGCGGTGATCGACGAGATCGTGCAGAACGGGCCGATCTCGACCAGCGACAGCTCCATCGTCAACACCGATCCGACCAACTCGGCGACCTTCGTCGGCCTGGCGCGGGCGGCCTGGGAAATCGGCAAACAAGACCCCAGCCAGTGGACGACGATGCTCAACGAGGCTTTCGTCGGCGCGCAATGGAAAGGGCGAACGTCGGCCTCCATGGCGCTGGCGAAGGCCGCCGCGCGCGGAGGCGGGCCGCGCGCCGAGCAGATGCGAAAGGTGCAGGACATCGAGGCTCAGATCCAGGCCCTCGACGCGGAGCTGCAAAAGCAGACAGAGGACTGGCTGGCGAAGATTGAGAAAGATCCTGTCTATAGCGATCTGGAGAAGAAGTATCAGCAGTCGCTGCCCAGCACCGACGTCGTCGCCAAGCAGATGCAGCAGATGCTCGCCAACAGCCAGAAGGCCGTCGAGCTGTCGGAGAAATACTCCGCGGCTCTCGAGCAATGCGGCTACGCGCCTGAGTGCACGGAAAAGTACAAGGGCCTTCAGCAGCAGATCGAGGCGCTCAGCACGCAAAATGGCGCCCTGCAGACGGGCGGCGGCGACATGGCTGCCTCGCAGCAATTGAAGGCGCAGATGGACGCCAGAGAGAGGCAGATCGATGGGTACGCCGCGCTTCCGAAGGCGCGCGAAGCGCTCTACGAGCGACGGGGACGCGTGCAAGGCGAGCTGGCCCGGGAGCAGGCGGCTCTCGATGCCATGAGCGATACGTCGAAGCCCGTCGAGGAGCCCAAGCCGATCTCGATCTCCGAGGCTCAGGCGTCCTTGTCGGGCTCCGAGGCCCTGCTCTACTATCTGATCGGCAAGGACGAGACCTATCTCTGGCTCGTCACCAAGACCGACAGCCGCTGGGTGCGCAGCCCCCTCAACGCACGCGCGCTCCGGCGCGAGGTGTCCGCGCTGCGCTGCGGGCTGGATTACGACGGCACCTGGCTCGCCCCCAACTCGCGCTGCGCCGAGCTGCTCAACGTCAACTACATCGAAGCCGACCGCGACGCGCGCAAGCCGCTGCCCTTCGACCGCGACCGCGCCTACGCGCTGTATGAGACGCTGTTCGGCGGCATCGCGGACATGATCGCGGGCAAGAGCCTGCTTGTCGTGCCATCGGGAGCGCTGGCGCAACTGCCCTTCCAGGTGCTTGTCAGCGAAAAGCCCGACCCCGCCGCAACGGGAGACCTCGACCGGCACACGCATTGGCTCATCCGGGACCACGCGCTGACCGTGCTCCCGTCGGCATCCTCCCTGAAAGCCCTGCGCCAGATCGCCAACGACAGCGGCGCCAGCCGACCTATGATCGGCTTCGGCAATCCGCTGCTCGATGGTCCCGACGCCAGCTACGCGGAGTGGGCGAGCGCGGCCAAGGCAAAGCCGGCATGCCCGAGCACGCCGGTGCAACAGATCGCTTCCAACACCGCCGAGCACCGCGGCGTGCGCGCCTTCGAGCTGAACGGGGGCCTCGCCAGCGTCGAAGAGATCCTGGCGCAGGTGCCGCTGCCTGAGACGGCGGACGAGCTGTGCGCGGTTGCCCACGATCTCGGCGTCGGGCCCGAGGATATCCATCTGGGGCCCAACGCCACCGAGACCGAGATCAAGCGCCTGAGCGAGGCCGGCAAGCTTGCCGACTATCACGTCGTCCACTTCGCGACCCATGGCGCACTTGCCGGGCAGGTGACCGGCAACACCGAGCCGGGCCTGCTGTTGACGCCGCCCGCCAAAGCCACCGCGCTCGACGACGGCTATCTGACCGCCTCGGAGATTGCCGCCCTCAAGCTCGATGCCGACTGGGTGATCCTGTCGGCCTGCAACACGGCGGCGGCCAGCACGGAAGGCGGCGAGGAGCTCTCCGGCATGGCGCAGGCGTTCTTCTATGCCGGCGCCCGCGCATTGCTGGTGTCGCACTGGTCGGTCTACTCGGAGGCGACCGTGAAGCTGATCACCAAAGCGCTCGCCGCGATGGCGGCCGACAAAAGCGTGGGTCGGGCGGAGGCGATGCGCCAGTCGATGCTGGCTCTGATCGATACCGGCGGCCCAGGCGAGGACCAACCCGCCTTTTGGGCGCCGTTCGTCGTGGTGGGAGAAGGCACGGCACGGGCGCGCTGATGTCGCCGACGACGCCGGCGATCGTCATGCGGAGTGGCATTCGCGGCCCCGTGCACGCAGCGCCCACCCTTGGTGCGGACCGCTGCTTGAGGTCATGTCGCAGCACAGTGCGCTAACGCCTTCCGGCAGCGCCGAAACTCAGAATTGGCATCAGCGTCGGTAGAACCCGATGGGCGATTGCAACAGGAACCTCGAGTTCCCTCGGCGACGAAAAGTGTTCCCCATAAGCCAAGTTTAAATCCAGAATTGTTGCTAGAACAGGCAATTCCACGTCGCCGATTGCATTTCATTTTCGCGAAAATCACAAACCGGCATTCGGCGGCAGCACAGGTTCGATACCGCTATTTCGCGCGATGAGCATATCGCGTGGAGCCGATTTTGACCAGCCGGATACCCGTCCGGCGGGGAGGGGATCGGTGTTGTCAATTTCAAATTCTTGCAAGGGAGGTCGCCAAACAGAAAATACATATTGAAAACAACGCCAAAATAAAAAATAGTCTACGGAGAGAAACAATGGCCATAAAATGCCAAACCGTCCTTGATTCCAGCACGCCAACGAAATCTTTGCGCCGAACGCTCCTCGTGGGCTCGGCGCTTGCCATAGGGCTCGTCTCGGCCCCTGCCGTGGCGCACAACAACGGGCACGGGTCCAATCACAGCACCGCGGTCGTCAGCACCGATAAGGGCGCGGTTCGCGGATACAAAGAGGATGGCGTCTACAAATTCCTGGGTATCCCCTATGCCGCGCCGCCTGTCGGCAATCTGCGCTGGCGCCCCCCGCAGCCGGCCCAGCACTGGAGGGACACGCGGGATGCCACGGAATTTGCGAACACCTGCTCGCAAGTTACCGAGCTTGGCGCCTTTGCAGGCCCGTCGAGCACCTCTGAGGACTGCCTTTATCTCAACGTCTTCACGACGGGGACCACCAGCGGCGGTCATTGGCCCCATCATCACAGCAGCGGAAAGCCAGTCATCGTCTGGATTCACGGCGGCGGAAATGTCGACGGCGAAACCAACGACTATGACGGCAGCAAGCTCGCGACGGGCGGCCCGCTCGGCACGCCCACAGTTGTGGTCACGATCAACTATCGCCTGGGCCTGTTTGGCTTCCTCTCGCATCCCGCATTGAACACGGGGAGCGCCTGGGGCAACTACGGCATCCTCGATCAGCAGGCCGCACTCCGCTGGGTTCAGCGCAACATCAGGGCCTTCGGCGGTGACCCCAACAACGTGACGCTCGGTGGCCAATCTGCGGGCTCGCAAGACACCAGCGCGAACATGATCTCGCCATCGGCAGCGGGCCTGTTCCAGAGAGCAATCGAGCAGAGCGGACCGAGATTCGGTCTCTTCCAAACCGGCGCGGTTGCATTGCAACGGGGAACAGCCTTCGGTGACGCCGCCGGCTGCTCGGACGCCGCGTGCCTGCGTGGCTTGTCGACCGCACGGGTCCTTCAGCTGCAGGGAACACCCAACGCGAATGGCCCCTACATAACGGGTCCGTTCGTGGATGGTAACGTCATCCCCATCAGCTCGGACGATGCCTGGGCTTCCGGGGCGTTCACCCACATGCCCATCCTGGGAGGCCGGACGAAGGACGAAGCGTTGTTCGGCTTGAGCATCAGAGAGTATTTCTCTGGTCCGCCTCAGGTAGCCCTGACGCAGGCTGATTATGACGCGAACAGCACGGCCGTGAAGAACGAGTATCCGCTCGCCAGCTACGGCAACAATCCGACGTTGGCTCAGGACCGGATCGGCACCGACAACGGAAAGTGCCAGGTTATCGAGCTCATGAAGACGCGAGCCGACACCAACGGGGGCTACCCGCAGTACGGGTATGACTTCGCCTACCAGCATACGCCGTACTACTTCCCGCAGATGCCGAACGTCTCGGATCCGACGGGTTACTTCCAGGCCCTTGCTTACCACACCGCCGACATTCAGTTCGTGTTCCCGAAGTGGCACGGTGGCAATCTGGGCGTGAATCTGGACCAGGTCTCGGGTCAGCCGCGCGAGCTGCAAGGCGCCGAGATTGGCCTGTCCGATCAGTTGGTGGGGGCGTGGACCCGCTTCGCGGACACCGGCAATCCGAACGGTCCTGGCATCCCGTCGTGGCCGGCGATGACATCGGCCGCGCCGAGCATCCTCCAGCAGGACATCTCGAGCACGATCCTGAACGAGGCAGACTATCGCGCTGCCTATCACTGCGACTTCTGGGATGCCCAGAGCTGATGACCTTACCAGCGGCGTCTATGGACGCCGCTGCTGCTAACGGTGGGGTGACGGCGCGAGCCGTCACCCCTCTCTCTGTGTGCCGCAGACCAGTCTGCCTGCCCGTCACTGCGCCTGACGCGCCTCTATCGTCACCAAGCCGGCGGCGACGAGCGCGTCGCGCGCTTGCTCCATGCCGGAACGACAGGCCGGTGCAAGCTGCGCGGACTTTGCGGCAAGGCAGCGGACGATACGGCCACCGCCGGGCATTACGTCGGCGCAGAGCCGGCTGCGGTCGGCCATGCACACGCTCATCGTGGCCTGGACGGCCGGGACGCGCATGGCCGCATAGACATCGACGGTCTGCGCGCGGCCGGGCGTTGCGCCCATGGCAAGGGCGAGAAAGAGGCTCGCAGCTCCACACCAAAGCCTAAAGGTCGGGTTGGCCATCCTCGTCTCCTGTCTCCAACGCTGTGGTCCCAGCACCAGAGAGGAGCCTGTCGCCGCCGCTTTGCCCCCGTGTTGCATGGTGGGGGGTGACATGTAACGTCGTGTAACAGGGCCCGGTGAGGCCCAGCTTGAGCCGGGCCGCGGCGCACGCCATATTCGGCCCATGCCGCGTCCCCCCAAGACCCCCATGAACAAAGACAAGATGCCGAAGCCCCGCGCCTCGCGCGGCAAGTCGGGCAAGCCGTTACCACCGCCAGCCGAGACCGCGGCGGGGACGCCGCATACGCGCGCGTCCGGTAAGTCGGCGGCCAAGGGATTCGGCGAGGCGCCGCAGGCAGGGTTCGACGCCACTCCCTCTCCCCGCATACGGGGCGGAGGTGAGGGGCAGCCGCAGACCGCAGCACGAGTTTCTTCCCCTCACCCTGACCCTCTCCCCGTAAGCACGGGGAGAGGGAATGAAGAGCGCAAGCCCTTACCGGCACTGCGCCAGCAAGGGCCGCGTCCCGTGCCCGGCGACGCACCGTCACGCTATCTCGATGCGCTGCTGGCCAAGCCCGCCGAGCGCTCGGCCAAGGCGCGCGAGATGCTGCTGACCCAACCGATGCTGGCCGAGCACCCGCTCGTCTCCGGCAACGAAGGCGTGTTCACGCCGCACCGGCCGCCGCGCCCGGAGAAGTCGGAGGGCGGCGTCAGGTTCGAGCTCGTCTCCCACTACGAGCCCAAGGGCGACCAGCCGACCGCCATCGCAGAGCTCATCAAGGGCGTCAACGCGAGCGAGCGCAGCCAGGTGCTGTTGGGCGTCACCGGCTCGGGCAAGACCTACACCATGGCGCAGGTGATCGCCGGCACCCAGCGCCCGGCGCTGATCCTCGCCCCCAACAAGACGCTCGCCGCCCAGCTCTACGGCGAGTTCAAGGGCTTCTTCCCCGACAACGCGGTCGAGTACTTCGTCTCCTACTACGACTACTACCAGCCCGAGGCCTACGTGCCGCGCACCGACACCTACATCGAGAAGGAAAGCTCGATCAACGAGCAGATCGACCGCATGCGCCACGCGGCGACGCGCGCGCTGCTCGAGCGCGACGACGTGATCATCGTCGCCTCGGTCTCCTGCATCTACGGCATCGGCTCGGTCGAGACCTACACGGCGATGACCTTCACGGTGCAGACCGGCGAGAAGCTGTCGCGCGAGCAGCTGATCGCCGACCTCGTCGCCCTGCACTACCGGCGCAACGACGCCGCCTTCCAGCGCGGCGCCTTCCGCGTGCGCGGCGACACGGTGGAGCTGTTCCCCGCCCACTTGGAGGACCGCGCCTGGCGCTTCTCGCTGTTCGGCGACGAGATCGAGAGCATCACCGAGTTCGATCCGCTGACGGGGCAGAAGTCGGACGAGCTGGCGCTGGTCAAGATCTACTCCAACTCCCACTATGTGACGCCCAAGCCGACGCTGCAGCAGGCGATCCGCTTCATCAAGGCGGAGCTGAAGCAGCGGCTGGAGGAGCTCTATGCCAGCGGCAAGCTGTTGGAGGCGCAACGCCTGGAGCAGCGCACCGTGTTCGACATGGAGATGATGGAGGCGACGGGGTCTTGCGCCGGCATCGAGAACTATTCGCGCTATCTCACGGGGCGCAAGCCCGGCGAGCCGCCGCCGACGCTGTTTGAGTACCTGCCCGACAACGCGCTGGTGTTCGTCGACGAGAGCCACGTGACGGTACCGCAGATCGGCGGCATGTTCCGCGGCGACTACCGGCGCAAGGCGACGCTGGCCGAGTACGGCTTCCGGCTGCCCTCGTGCATGGACAATCGCCCGCTGCGCTTCGAGGAATGGGACGCCATGCGCCCCCAGACATCGTTCGTGTCGGCGACGCCCGGCAACTGGGAGCTGGAGGAGACGGGCGGGGCCTTCGTCGAGCAGGTGATCCGGCCGACGGGCTTGACCGATCCGCCGGTGCTCATTCGCTCCGCCAAGACGCAGGTGGACGATCTCCTGGATGAAGTGCGCGCGGTGGCCAAGGCCGGCTACCGCACGCTGGTCACGGTGCTGACCAAGCGCATGGCCGAGGACCTTACCGAGTACATGCACGAGGCCGGAGTGCGCGTGCGCTACATGCACTCAGACATCGAGACGCTCGAGCGCATCGAGATCATCCGCGATCTGCGCCTCGGCGCCTTCGACGTGCTGATCGGGATCAATCTGTTGCGCGAGGGGCTCGACATTCCCGAGTGCGCGCTGGTCGCCATCCTCGATGCCGATAAGGAGGGCTTCCTGCGCTCGGAGACGTCGCTGATCCAGACCATCGGGCGGGCGGCGCGCAACGTCGACGGGCGCGTGATCCTCTATGCCGACCACGTCACCGGCTCCATGGAGCGGGCGATCGCCGAGACCAACCGCCGGCGCGAGAAGCAGGTCGCCTACAACGCCGCCAACGGCATCACGCCGGAGAGCATCCGCTCCAACATCCACGACGTGATGGCGTCGGTGTACGAGCAGGACCACGTGACGGTGGACACCGGGCTCGCCGATACGCCGCTGGTCGGCCACAACCTGGCGGCCGTCATCGAGGACATGGAGGCCCGCATGCGCGAGGCCGCCGCCGATCTCGAGTTCGAGACGGCGGCGCGGCTGCGCGACGAGATCAAGCGCCTGTGCGAGACCGAGCTGGCGATCGCCGACGATCCCTTAGCGCGGCAGACCGAGGTAGAGGACCGCGCCGGCGCCTTCAAGGGCGCCAGGAAGTACGGCGCCACCGCCAAGATGCCGCCCAGAGGCAAGGGCGGCGGCGGTCCATCGCAGTCGCGCATCGCGACGGAATATGAGCCGGTGCAGCCGACGCACGCACAGCAGAGCGCGGTGGCGGCCTCCTCGCGCGTGCGCAAACCGTCACTCGACGACACTTCTACTTCGTCGTCTCGGCACGAACCGTTTTCGGCGGCGGCATCGCCATCTTCTCGCGTCAGGAAACCAACCCTCGACGACATGGGCCCCGGCACCGATCGGCCAGTTCCACGCCGCGAAGCGGCAAGCGGCCAAGCGGCCGCCGCGGCAAGCCGCGCCCCCGCGGAGCGGGCCGGCGGCGCCAGCCGTCGATCAGCCCGCGTGAGCGACATAGACCCGCGCACAAACGCCGGCGCCTTTGGCGAGAAGGTGAAGGGCCCGCACAAGCCGACGCTGGATGAGATGGGCCCGCACGCGATGCTCCCCGTTCCGAGCGGCAAGCCGGCGCCGCCGAAGCCGACGCGCACCGTCGAGGTCTTGACCGAGAAAGAAAAGAAGGGCCGGCGCGGGCGCCCACGCAAGACCGGCCGGCCTAGACATTGATCAAGACCCATGGAAGTTGAAGGCGCCGAAAGAGTTGATGCAGCGCTTTCCGGCACGGATCTGGATCTTGTTGAAGCCTTGGCTGAAAGCAGGCAAGCGGGAACCGCAGGAGCACGGTTGAGAGACGATGTGCGACTTAGGGTTTTCCTGGCGCCAGGCAGCCTATTTCATGCACTCGCCGAATCTCGGCTAGGACCCGGCGCACGACCGGTCCGGTGCGTACTATTCGACAAGTGCTTGCAGACCAACTGGGCTTTAGGCTGGCACCAGGACCGTGCAATCGCTGTCCGTGAGAAGTTTGACGTCCCTGACTTCGGGCCTTGGACGGTGAAATCCGGCATTGTTCACGTCGAGCCCCCATTCTCTTATATTGCCGGCATGATCACCCTGCGGGCTTTCCTCGATCCCTGCGGCGTTGACAACGGTCCCCTCCTTATAGCGCCCGGCTCGCACACATTAGGACGCCTCCCTGTCAATCAGATCGAAGATGTCGTGCGCCGATGCGGACAGGTCGCCTGCCTCGCCGCGCGCGGCGATGTCTGGATCTGTGCTACATCTATCGTGCACGCGTCGGCCCCTTCGCGCAGCTCGACGCGCCGGCGTCTCTTGATGGTTGATTACTCGAGTGCGGAGCTACCCTTAGAGTGGGCTGGCATTTGAAGGGCCGGCGCGGGCGGCCGCGCAAGACGGGAAGGCCGGGGCATTAGCTGGGGCCCGAGCGTGTCCCGATGATCAAGCACTCCCCCAGCGAGACCTTGACGCGGCTCTCAACGTTGCCGACGCTCGCTCCGGACAGGACACGGGATTCCCCCCGCCAGACACGGAGCGTGGCATGAGCAGAATCGGGCGCATCTTTCTCACCGGCCTTCTGGCCGCGCTGCCGCTCCTGCTCACGCTTTTCGTCACCATCTGGCTGCTGTCGATCCTCAACCAGTATTTCGGCCCGGGCAGCGGCTTCGGCCGCTTCCTCGCATCGCTCGGTATCGGCACCTCGGAGCTCGCCTCCTATCTGATCGGCCTCGGCATCATCGTCGCCGCCATCTATGCCCTTGGCCTCGCCGTGCAGTTGCGGCTCGGCGCCTGGATCGCGGCGCTGTTCGACCGCCTCGTCCGCCGCATCCCTCTGATCTCGAACCTCTATGACCTGTCGAGCCGCTTCGTCTCCGTCGTCGACAACAAGGGAGGAGACAGCCTCAAAGGCATGAGCCCCGTCTGGTGCTTTTTCGGCGGCAAACCGAGTGCCGCGGTGCTGGCGCTGTTGCCGTCGAAAACTCCGATCCGGCTCGGTGATGAGGACTATCTCGGCGTGCTCATTCCTTCCGCACCGGTGCCGTTCGGCGGCGCCTTGGTCTACGTGCCGGCGAAGTGGATCGAGCCGGCGCCCGGTGGCATCGACGAGCTGATGAGCGTCTACGTGTCGATGGGGATCACGCCCCCGGGGGCCAAGGCGGCGGGCACGAAGGCGGAGTGAACACCCAGCAAAGAGATGCGTCTGCTGCCGGTGAAGTGCGGCAACGCGCGCTCCTCCAACTCGCACGCACCGTTTAGGTGCTGACCGAGAAGGAAAAGAGGGGCCGGCGCGGGCGCCAGCGCAAGACCGGGCGGCCGGGGCATTAGCGAGAGCCGAATTGCCGTTCACGCCCCTTGGCGATAAGAACGCCGCCTGAGACACGAATTCCCACGACCAAATGGAGCTCTTATGACGGGCGTGACGCTGCTTGGCCTGCTGGCAGGCACGCTGACGACCATTGCGTTCGTTCCGCAGGTCATCAAGACGTGGCGCACGCGCTCGACCCACGACATCTCGCTGTGGATGTTCTCGATCCTGGTCGCCGGGATCATCGCGTGGCTCGTCTACGGCGCGATCATCGGGGACTTGCCGCTCATTCTGGCGAATGCCGTGACGCTTGGGCTCGCCGGCACGATATTGTTCTTCAAGATCCGCAATGGCTAGGCTGCGAGCGATGGCGACGGGCAAGGATCTGCGCCGCATGGCGCTGGCACTAGAAGGAACGACCGAGGCGCCGCACTTCGACCGCACCGCCTTCAAGGTCGCGCGCACCTACGTCACGCTCAGCGCCGACGGCCGCTCCGCCAATTTCAAGTTCACCCCCGATGAGCAGGCGCTCAAGTGCCTGACGGTACCGGAGGCCTTCGCGCCGGTGCCGAACAAGTGGGGCGAGCAGGGCTGGACCACCGCCAACCTGGCGAAGCTCAGCGCCGCCGAGCTGAAAAGCGCGCTCGAGTTGGCCTGGGCGCACGCACTCCCGAATAAGAAAGCCAAGCGGCGCTGAATCGTCGCGTCAGCTCTTGGCCAGAATGCGATTCTTCATCAACGAGGCGACGCCGCGCGGCCACGAATAGTTCGCGCCCATCCGCAGGCCGGTGAAATAGCGCGAGACCGGCTTGCCGCTGTCGGCGTCGATGAACTGGATCAGCAACGTGTACTCGGTGCGGCTGATCCTGGTGATCAGCCCGATCACCGCCTCTTCGGCGCCGAGCTTCTTGGTGATCGGGCCCACGCACCCGTCGCAGGAGGCCATCTTGCCCGCCTTCACCGGCTCGTCCTGCGCCCCCGAGGTGTCGACGATGATGTAGCGGCCGGACTGAGAGAGCAGCCGCCTGGCATCCTGGGTGGCCTGCTCGAGGTAGGTGGCGTCTTTCGCGTCCGGCGGAATGACGCCGCCACCGGCGCTGAAGTCGTTGAGCTCGAACTTGTAGACGGCGACCTTTATGGGCTCGTCCGCCAGCACCGGCTCGCCAACGGCAGCCGCAGACAGCAGCGCGCAGGCGCACAAAAGCGCTCGGGCACTCCCGGCGCGTGGGACACGGGCGCGGATGGGTGCAGTCCAATCGGCAAAAATCATCACGGCAACCTCGCTTCTGCTGAGCTCGATTGCCTTGCCATGGCGGCGCGATCACAAACACAGGGATTTGCCCGCGTGCACCCGGGCAATTTGCCCGGTGCGCCTAGCCGCGTCCCCGCTGCCGTGCCGAATGACCCCTTACGGCAGCGGCGCAATGCCGGAATCGGCAAATGACGCCGGCGGCGCCGGCCGGATGTCGTACTTGCGGTCCAGCGTGGCCTGATCCGACGACTTATCGCGGATGGAACGCAGATAGGTGTCGACAAACAGGTCGGGTGTCCCGCCTCTGGCCTCAGCCTTGGCGGCCATCTCGGCAAGGCCGGCGGCCAGATGCTCCATGCAGGTGATGCGCGAGAAGATCATCGCCTTGACGTCGCTACGCGGCCGGCACACCTCGCCATAGCCGTCTTGCACCTCGCCGTGGGCGGAGGCCGGGAAATAGAGCGCCTCCGTGTGGCCGCCCCGCTTCTTACGGTTCTGCCGCTGGCTCGACCAGAAGCAGATCATGTCGCGGCCGGCCACCTCTCTGCGTCCGGTGTAGATGGCCTGGTGCCCATGCTCGGTTGCGCCCACGTTGTCGTTCCAGAACAGCTTGAGGAAATCGCCGGGGCGCGCATACGCCAGCTTGTCATCGCGAAAGCTGAATCCGGTGCCGGTGTGCATGAGCAAAGCGGCGACGCCGGCGCCATTGGAGTTGAAGATCGCGAACGGCCCCTCCCCGTCCTCGCGCGCGGTCCCGTCCGGCATGGTTTGCAGCACGGCGAGCGAGCGCAGCTGCTCGGGGCTCAAGTGAATGCGCCCGCTGTTGTGCAAGCTCGCCACGAGGTGCGCATAGACGGTGTAGGTGGCGCTGGTGCAATAGGACGGATGGCCGTCGTAGACCCGCATCTCCCAGTGGCCGCCGCCGATGTTGTGCGCGGTGATGGTCGGCAACTCGACGCGGCTCGCGGCGAGGCTGTAGCCGCCGCCCGAGGGCAAGCCCCTGATGATGCCGAGGATCATGGCGTTGTAGTCGACGCCGCCGCACACCGGCCCACGCGTCGAGCCGGCTTGCGCCGTACATGGCAAAGCCGCCAGCGCCACGCCGGCGATAAAGAGGCGCGCACGCCTCGTTGCCGAGGATCTGAGCCTCATCTTATAAAGAACCCCCGATTAGGCCGCCGCGGCGACCAAGTGCTTATGTTGCCCAAATAATAGCACTGGGCGGGCCGCGCTCAGCCGCGGTGCGCTGCGTCGCGGTCGCGCAGGGCGAACATTGGCCCGCGCGTGTGGCCGCCAGACATCAGCGGTGCCGCAAGTGCCCGTGCGAGGCCGGCGGGACCCGCGCGTCGAGGCGGCTGTTGCGCCCCAGCTACAGGTTCACGGTATGGATCAGCCATCCGCCGGCGAAAGAGACAAGGCCGGCGATGAGGATATAGGGCAACACCAGGACGAAGGCGCTGAGCAGCGTGACGAACGCCCTGAATACGGCGACTGCCGCCTCCCAGATCTGCACGGCCGCCTTGTAGAGCAGATAGGCGACCGCTGCCAGCACCACCACCAGGACAATGATCTTCCAGACCGGCAACGCCTGCCAGTTGGACTGAAAGACGGCAATAATCTGGCCGAACGACCACGTCCAGACGAGTTGCAGGAACCTGAATATGGCGGCCACGCCTTGCTGCAGGAACTGCACGACCTGATTGATGATTTGCGTCACAGCGCTCTCCTTCACATGACCAAGACGCCGAGCGCCTTCGCCGGTTGGTGGCGGCTAGAGATGGTCTCAACATCACAATAACCGCCGCTGGGAACTTTGACCGATGCCGAAACGTTTCGCGCGGTCCCTAGAGGCGTTGGCAAGGAGAGCAGTCATGAGACGAGCCATAATCTCGCTAATCATTGCAGGCGCAGCAAGCGGCTTCGCATATGCTCAGGAGCCTGCAGCAAAACCCGATCCCAATACGCCGCATCCGCCCGAGAACCGTATGGACGCGGCGACCCCCACAATGAAGGCACCGGAAGTGGCTCAGCAGACCGCGCCGACCAACCGCGTTGGCGAGGCCGTTCCGCCCATGAAGGCCACGGATACGGAAAAGAGCGCAGGCGCCAGCACGCAAAAGAGCGCCGATACGGCCGCGCAGCCCTCTAGCGGCGCGACCTTCAAGGTGACAGAGGAGGACGCCAAGGCGTGGATCGGCCGTCCGGTCTACAGCAGCGACAACAAGAAGCTGGGCGAGATCGCCAGCCTGCAGCGCAACGGCGACAATACCGTCACCTCGCTGAACGCCGACATCGGCGGCTTCCTCGGCTTCGGCGAGACGCGGGTGCATATCGCCGGCGACCAGATCAAGCAGGTCAGGGATGACAGCCTCGTGCTGACGCTGCCCGAGGCGGAAGCCAAGGCGCTGCCCGCGATCGACAAGGACTGACGCCAATCGAGCGGCGCGCGTGCGCCGACAGAGACTTGGCGGGAGCGATAGCATCGCTCCTGCCATTCCTCATTTTAGCGTCGGCTTTGGCAGGGGGGCCGCTCATCCCGCAGAGATCACGCCTAGAGCCAGGCAAAGATTATTGTTGGGCGCGGCGGGCAGGCGCCCGCACTTCGCTGCCCGTCAGGCGCGCAGATCCTCTCGTAATGTGCTCGATGCGAATTCAAGCCCATTGAATTCGCCTCGCGGCGCGCCCGTTCGACAGCGGATGCCCGCCGATCAGTCGCTTAGAGCACGCGGTCTTGACCGATTGAGGACGCGCCCTCGAATTGCAGAAACAAAGTTAAGCGCACAGCGGCGGCAGCTCTCGCTGCACAAGAAACGAGCCGTCAACGTCAAGCCTACAGCTGAGCTGCACTTACTCGTTCCCGCGCCCGTAAACGGTGCGCGCGGTTCGCATTTTGTCGATGACAGAATATGCGACATCTATAGACTCGTTTCTTGGCGCGTGGCGAACACGCCTGAGCAGCAAGAGAACTGCGATACGGGAGGGAAGTCCATGCGACGGCCAAAGGTCATCGGCGGGCCGTCCGACATCACGGTATGGGACACGCACTACATTCCACCCAACAAGGCCTTCAGCGTCTACCGCGACGCGCTTTGTAGCGTCTACATGCCGTGGACCGCGCGGACGGATTCGGCTCCCGACTTCGCAGGCCGCTTTGAGACGGCGGCCGTCGAAGGCGGAACAATCTCGCGCAGCCGCTGCAGTCCGATGGTCTGCATCCGCACGCCGAACGAGGTCTCGCACTCAGACGACGAGTGCTTCTACGTGCTCTACGTGCTGTCGGGCTACCATGCGTGCGAGCAGAACGGCCGCAAGAACTCGGCCGGCCCCGGCGAGATCATCGTCGTCGACAGCGGGCAACCGTGCCGGGTGGAGACGGGAGGTCCTTCTTACGACGTCCTCTGTGTCACCGTGCCCAAGGCGCATCTGCGCGGGATAAACAATCTCGAGGACAAGCTGGCCAACGCACTGCTGACGCAACCCCCGCTCGCCACGCCGCTGTTGAGCTGCGCAAGCTTCATATCGAAGCACTTGATGACGTCCTCGCACACCGAGCTGTCGGCGCTCTATGACACCTGGGTCTCGCTGCTGCCGTTGGCGGGCGGCTGTTTCGATGACGAGAACAAGGAGAAGCTCGGCGCCGCACACAACAACTCGCTGCTGCGCGGGATCCAGGATTTCGTCAGTTCCAACATCGCCGATCCGGAGCTCTCGGCCCAAAAGGCCGCGACCCAGTTCGGCATCTCGGTGCGTTACGTGCACAAGCTGTTTGCCTGCGGCGGGACCACGTTCAACGCTTATGTCTCCGCCACCAGGCTCGACAACATTCGCAGAGATCTCCTGTGTCCGTCCTGGGGCAGGCGGCATGTTTCGGATCTGGCCTACCGTTGGGGGTTCAACGACCTGTCGACCTTCAACAGGTCGTTCAAGCGGCGGTTCGGCTGCGCGCCGACCCAGTTCCGCGCCAACGGAGACTGACGGCGCGCGCGCCGCAAAGGTCCGGGGGAAGCGGCGCGCAGGGGGGCGCGCCGCACCTTTTCCGTCACGGGCCCTGGTAGGCGGCTTCCAGCGTTGCGAGGTCGAGCTTCACCATCTGCATCAGCGCGCCCATGACGCGGGACGTCCGCTCCGCGTCTCCCATCATGGCCCGCAGCCGGCTCGGCACGATTTGCCATGACAGCCCATAGCGGTCCTTGAGCCAGCCGCACTGCTGCTCCGTTCCTCCCTCAGCGAGCAACGCACCCCACAGCCGATCAATCTCCGCCTGGGACTCGCACTGCACCATCAGCGAGCAAGCCTCGGTCAGCTTGAAGTGCGGACCGCCGTTGATCATCATGAGCTCGGTGCCCGCCAATTCGAAATTGACCACCAGAGCCCTCCCCTCGGGCATGGGCGCGCCTTTACCATATTGTGAGATGCCGTTGATGCGCGAGTTTGGAAAAAGCGAAACGTAGAATTGCGCCGCTTCCTCCGCTTGCGTGTCGAACCAGAGGCAGGTTGAGATCTTCTGTGCTGACGCCATGACTTCGTCCCCTCTCACTGAGGCGTGCCCTTCATTGCGGCCTGGATCTCCTTGGGGGTCATGTCGCGCTGGTGCGTCGCGATCGACCAGCGATGACCGAAGGGATCCTCGATGACACCGTAGCGGTCGCCCCAGAACATGTCGGCGACCGGCATGATCGCCGTCGCTCCAGCCTTGACCGCGCGCTTGAACACGGCATCCACGTCATCGACGTTGAGATGCACGGTCACGGGCGTGCCTTTGAGCGACTTGGGCGAGAGCGCACCCCATTCGCGCATCTCGTCGACGAGCATGACGCAGGCGCCGTTGATGTCTACCGAGGCGTGCACGAGCTTGCCGTCTTTCCCTAGCAGGCGCATCAATTCGGTGGCACCGAACGCCTTCTTGTAGAAATCGATGGCCTTGGCCGCGCCCGCGCAGACCAGATGCGGCATCAGCGGCTGACTGCGGAGCGCCTTGGCTTTCGCCTTGGACATTGTCGCCGCGCTCGACTTCTTCGCTTTCGATTTGGCTTTTGGCTTGGCCTTCATTTGGCTTTCTCCCTATTCCTGCGGTTGAACAACAGCTCGACGTAACGGCGCAGGTGATCAACAGAATCGGCGGCCACCTGCGGACCGCCTTTGGCTTTGGCGAGGATGAAAGCGCCCTGCAGCACGGCCTGCGTGTGAAGCGCGAGGCTGGCGGGCGTCCACTCGGCATCGATGCGGTATTTCTTCATCGCCGCGGCGATGTCGGCCTCGAGCGTCTCGGCATGCTCGCAGATGGAGCGCGCGCAAGCGGCGCGGATGTCGGGATTGCTGGCATAAGCCTCCTGCACCATGGTGCCGACGAGGCAGGTAAACTCCGGCACGCGGCCTTTGAGGATCGCCTTGCGGAAGTCGATGTAGCCGAGCACGCGGTCGAGCGGATCGGAGGCCGCGTGATAGGGGGCTGCCGCGAACAACGCACCTGTCGTCTCCGCCCAATGGTCGGCGGCCGCGACGGCGAGGTCGTCCTTGCTTTTGAAGTGATGGAAGAAGGCGCCCTTGGTGACGCCGGCGGCGGCACACAGCTCGTCGACGGTGGTCGCGGCGTAACCCTTGATCCGGATCGCCGCGAAGGCGGCGTCGAGGATCTTGGTTCGAGCTGAAGGTTTGGCGGCGGCTTTCGGCATGGCGACCCCTCAAGCTAATACGTACCGACTAGTCGGTATGTTGTCAATTGAAAGAGCGATCGGCCCTCTGGCGCGTTGGCGCGTTCTAGGCGCGCAATGCGTGTCCATCGTGGCGCCAGCTCGGAGCACGCCCACGCAAATCCACATCAAACAAGTTGGATGCCGGCAGGACTGCTGCAATGCCGCGGCTGCCACCGAACGGCGGCACGTGGCGCTGCGGCGAAACGTCGACCTGAGCTCGTGGGGGTTGCCACGCCGCGCCCTGTCACCGCGGGTAACAAGCACCACCGGCGCCGCCGCCATCGAAGAGATGCGCATTTGCCGAGGATGGGTTAGAGAGGCGGCGCGTTTGCGCGCACGTTCCCGCCAAAGGAGGAAATAAATGCCCGCTTTCTCACGTGCCGGCGGCATGTTGGCCGTCGCCCTCGTCGCTGCAGCCGGACTTTTCGCCGTCATCCCCACGCGGGCCTCAGCGCAGGCCGAGGGGAAAACCATCACCACTCCGTTGGGTCTGAAGATGATCGACACCAAGGTCGGCATCGGCGCTCAGCCAAAGAAGGGTCAGACAGTCGTCGTCGACTACACAGGCTGGCTCTATGAGAACGGCGCCAAGGGCGCGAAATTCGATAGCTCGGTCGACCGCGGCTATCCGTTCATGTTCAAGATCGGCGAAGGCCAGGTCATCCAAGGGTGGGACGACGGCGTCGCCACGATGAAGGTCGGCGGCAAGCGCACGCTCATCATTCCGCCCGGTCTCGCCTACGGCAGCCGCGGCGCCGGCGGCGCCATCCCGCCCAACGCCACGCTGATGTTCGACGTCGAGCTGCTCGGCATCAAATAGGCGGCATGCACGGTGCGCGCTCGGGCAGGGTGCGCGATAGAAATCCGCAGAACACACGGGGCCGACGGCAACATTGCCGCCGGCCCGACCTCTCAGAACAGCATCCCGAACCACGGCCGCGCGTCAGGCGGCGATCTTTTCATCTTTCGCGTCGTCGTGCGCGCTGCCCGGCTTGGCGCCTTCGTCGCTTTGGTTGCGCGTCTCCGCAGGCTCTATGTAGAGCTCGCCATTGCGCCAAGTACATACGTAGGCGTCGGGATGCTGCATGACAGCAATCAGGTGTTCCAACATTTGGGGCCTCCGTTGAACGGCGTGCCCCCATCTCAAGGCAAAACGTCCCGCGCAGGTGTTCCGTTCGACGAGCGTCTTTTTTGCCCGCCCCACATCGCGTTCGCCGCCATGATCGACGCTCTCGGCGCACCCGGAACTGAACGAAGCTCATGACAGGGAGTCCGAGCGGGTACCTGCGGCGAGCCCTATGGATTGCACACCTGCTGTGGAATACGCGCCACGCAATCGCCCTGTCCAAGCGGCGCGTGCGCTCGCGCCTCTTATGGTGAACTTGACAGCAGTGCTCATCGTGGTTGGCTGACGATCCGGGGCAGAGGTTTCAATGACGAGGCTTGCGCCTCGCCAATTTGCAAAGGGGCGAAGACCGCTTCGGGGCAGTCCGCAATTGCTGCGGATACGTGGATCGCCGGTCTTTAAGCGGCGAACTCGGGGGACGAAATGGACAATGCATTTGCTCTGGCCGAAGCCTCTGGCGTCGCCAAGTTCCTTTCCACCAACGCCGATCTCATCCTCTTTTCAGGCGTCGTAGTCGCGGCTTATGCGCTGTTCCGGCTAACGCAGGTGCGCGACGCGGACGGCCAGAAGCTGCCGCACAGCTTCACGGCCAAGCTGTTCTTCGTGCTGACCCACATCGTCGCCTATCTCTTTATCCTCGGCTTCTGTCTCTACTCGCCCAATATCTTGTCCAAGCTTCCCGGCGGATTCCCCGACGCCATTCCCGACGAGCTGCGCCAGCAGCTTCCGCTCATTGCCGTCATCGCCGTCGGCGCGCTGCTCACCATCCCGCAGATCAAGGACCTCGACCGCGAGTACGCGATCCTCTTGCACAGCGCCCAGCACAAGCGCGCCGACGAGGACGCGCTGCACATGCATCTGGCGTCGTGTCCGTTCCGCCCTTCGAGCAAGGAGATCGAGGAGGGGCTGGCGTATCTGCGCCAGTTCGACATCTACATCACCGACAGCGACGCCGGCATGCACCTCGATTCCGTCGATACCTGGCAGAAGGTGGGCAGCCTCCTGCGCATGCTCAAGGGCGAGGCCCTGAGAGACAACACCGTGCTCTCGCCGGCCGACCGGCAGGAGATCGTCCGGCTCGATGAGGCGCACTTCCGCAAGACCAAGCTCGCAGCCAGCTTGATGCGTATCCTCGATCACATGGAGCGCGGCAGTCAGTACGGTCAAAGGCTGACGCGGGTTGCCAACTTGCTGGGGGATGCCTCCCACCGCGATCGCTACCGGATCGGGCTGGCCGAGGACGTTGCCCAGCAGATCATGAACGAGATCGAGCTGGCCCACGCCGCCGGCACCGACTCCGGACACGAGCCGCTGCGCTTGAGCACCCAGCAGGTGCAGCAATACGTGGTGCAGATCGAGAGCTATCTGAAAGCCGAGTATCAGCTGATGCTGCAGAACGCCAGCCGGCTGGCGGCCAAGATGATCGTCAGGGCGGGCGACCGTGCGCCCGAGCAGCTCGACGAGGCGAAGGACGCGGGCTTCCTGGGATTGGGCGAGATCCAGGAGGTCAATCTCGACCGGGTCATCCTCGTGATCCTGGCGACCTTCCCCACCGTGTTCTTCTTCTTCACGCTCGGCGCCTTGTGGTCGGGCAGGCCGGCGCGGCCCGAGCTCTACATCTCGATTGCCACCACCATCTCGATCGCGGCGCTGATCGGCGCCATGTGGGGCTCGCGCCGGCGCTTTGCGCAAAGCCGGGAGATCCCCTGGTCCTCCTACCTCGGGGCCGGGTTGGTCGCCGTCCTGGGCTTCATCATCGTGCAATGCACGCGCTATTTCATCGATCCGGCGGGCGTCGATCCCGGCGACAACGCGACCATCGAGCTCGGACAATACTTAGGGAGCGTGCTTCCCTGGTCGGCATCCGCGGCGTTCGTCACCATCGGCATCTGCGGCCTCGCCAAGGTCGCGGAATGGCCCTGGCTCAAGACCAGCGCCGTGGTCGAGCGCAGCTTGGACGGTGTGTTCCTCGGGCTCGCCTATGCCATCGGCCAGCTCGCCGCCTACATGTTTCACGCCGCCTTCAAGACCGGCTTCGGGGTCGTGATCGTCAAGAAGCTCGGCGAGGGCGACCTGGACTGGCTCTGGTCGTCGTCGGTCCGAGGCTTTCTGATCGGGTTCGTCATGGGCTTCTTCATCGTCCGCGACGTCCGCCGCGTGTCGCATTCGCACGTGGTCGAGGGGCGGCCGCGCGAGGAGCCGCAACCTCGCGCCGAGGCGCAGGTCTACGCCAACGGCGCCGAGGAAGCGCCAGCTGAGAACGGCGCCATGTCGAGCCTGGCGGAGATGCGCTGAGAGGGTGTCGCTATTTCTTGTCTGAAGCGCCCGCCTTGGCCGGCGTGGCCCCTGCAGCCGGTGGAAGCGCGGGCGTGAGCGAAGCCGCCTCCGGCTGGGCGGCAGTAGTGTTGACGGCTATGCCGAACAGCCGCCACTTGTCGGCAACCTTCTGAAACAGCATGTCGAAGTTGACCTGCTGCGGTCGCGTGGGAATGAAGCCGGACACACGCAGCATGCCGATTGTCGTGATCTCGGGCTGACGCACGAGCTTGGGTTCGAAGTACATGATGGGTGCCAGGTCGATATTGTGGTTTCTCAAGCTGGCAAAAATTTCGGAGAGCTTGGCGGCGTTATTGGCCGACTGGAAGCCCGGCGCAGCGAGGTCGCGCAAGACCGTGTAGTTGCCGGTCAGGTTGGCGTCGTTGAGCGTTAGAAGCGTCCTGCGGATCAGGATGCTCAGCCCCCGAGCCTCGGGGATCCGGGCATCCGGAGCCGCTGCAGAAGGTGCAGGCTGCGTTCGCGCATTGGATGGAGTGTCCGCGCTCTTCTCGGGAGCCGGCGCCGTCTTGGGCTTCTGCTCGGCCGCGACGGGGAGAACGAGAAGCCCCGAGACGAGCAGCACTGAGGCGAGGCGAACGATCATGGGTAGGTGCGGGTCCAACGCGCAGGTCGGGCGCAGTATAGGGAAGAAATAGGCGAAAAAAGCATCTCGGGCGGATGCCCGAGATGCTTGTCGTTCCGCGTGGTTCTCTAATGGCTTTGGGCGTTTACCACGTCAGCTGACCGCCTGCGCGGCCGCCGTATTGGGTGCCGCCGTTACGGCCGAAGTAGGTCTTCTCAGTTGTGCTGACGGCGAAGCCGCCCGAGACCGCGAGGCGCTCGCCCCCGCCGAACGTATCGCGGGTGAGCACGCCCATGGCGGCAAAGCCGAGCGCCTGGGAGTCATTGAACTTGCCCCAGTTGGCGGAGACCCCAAAGGACTCGTTCGTGTTCAAGTCGGGGTTCTCGAGCGCAAACGACATGGCGACGCCGGCCTGGAGCTGGCTCAGAGCCGTGAAAACGGCCCCGCCGTCGCTTGCCAGATTGCCGGCCGCGTCAGTCGTCGTCACATCGAGGGGTCCGGTCTGCCGCGACCGGCTCAAGCCCGAGGTTATACCCGGCATCGTATAGGTCTGGTCGCTGGTGCCGAACATCATCTGATTGTCGTTTGTCGTGGTCGCCCCCGTGCCGATGGCCGACGAGTTGGTGTGGGCCGCCGCGACCGTGGTGTTGTAACCGATCGCCGTCGAATTCTCGGCCGCTGCGGTCGATTGTTGCCCCACCGCAATTGCGTTGGTCGCGGTCGCGCTCGCGCCGTTGGTGTCGCCGCCGCCGATGGCGATGGCGAAGTCGCCGGTGGCATTTGCAGCTGCAGTGGTTCCGCCGCCGCCGCCGATCGCGGTCGCGCCCTGGCCGCCGGCTTGCGCAAAGTAGCCGACCGCCGTCGAATCCAGCGCGCTGGCTGCAGACTCCGATCCGAAGGCCGAAGAGTGCAAGCCCGAAGCGGTGCTGTCGTTGCCAAAGGCGGAAGCCGATTGCTGGCTTGCGGTGGAGAAATCACCAATCGCCGTCGCTCGAGGGCCCGATGCGCTCGAGTGCGAGCCGACAGCAGTGGCAAAATCGTCCGTGGCCGAGGAGTTGCTTCCCAGAGTGACCGCGTCACCGGCGGTTCCGGTGTTGGCGTTCTCTCCTATCGCCAGGTTTCTGTCACCGTCGATTGTCACGCCGTTGCCGCCCGCGAAATTGCGGTCGCCGGTGACGGTGCTGAAGTTGCCGGTCGCCTGGTTGTTGTCGCCCGTGACCGTGGTGCCATTGCCCCCGACAAAGTTGCCCGAGCCGTCAATCGTGATCGGATCCCCAATGGCGGTATTGTTGCTGCCGGTAATCGTGTGACCGACGCCGAGCGCCGTATTGTTATCGCCGCTCGTGATGGTGATGTCGCTACCGAGGACGGAGTTGTTGTCACCTGTCCCGGAGTTGTTGTTGGTTCCGACGGCGATCCCATTCTCGCCCCCCGCGGTGGAATGCCCAACCACAACCGAGTTCAGGCCTGAGGCCATCGAAGCCCAACCGATTGCAGTCGCTCCGCCGCCCGTCGCCTGCGCACCGGTGCCAAGCGCCGTGTCATTGGCGTTTTCCGCCCTGGCACCGTTGCCGATGGCGATGGCGTCGACGTCGCCGGTAAAGGCGAGCGCACCACCCGAGCCAGCGCCCGACAGCGCGCCGCCGCCCAGCGTGATGCCGTCCGAATAGTCGGTGCCGTTGGGGTCACCGAGCCAGATCTTTCCATCGTGAGCGGAAATACCCTGCGCGGCGTGCAACTGGTTGAGGTTGAGATCGCCGCTCATCGCCACGTCTCCGTCGATGCCGACGTTGCCCTGGAAAATGGAGTCGCCGGTGACGTTTACGCCACCGGACTCGACGGTGACAGTGCCGGTGAACTGCTGATCGCACTCGTGCAGCGTGTTCGTGTAGACACTCAAATCTTGCGCGTTCTGGGTGAAGACCTGCGCGGCAATCTGAGAGGCGACGCCGGTCACAGTGGACCCAGCACCAATGATTTCGGCGGCGAGCGCGACATCCTCGACCCCTTGGGACGTGGCCAGCGCGGTCGCGGAGCCTGCAGCGACTCCCAATCCAATGGCCGCAGCCCCGAGACCGGGGGCGGCTCCATCCGCTGAACCGACTGCGGGCACGTCTAGAAGGATGGCGACCCCCGCCTCGCCGAGACCAACGCCAGCGTCCGTGAATGCCGCCCGCCATGACGCCGAACTCGGCCGTTCGCGAGGCCGATGCGACCTCCGAGGCAGTCAGGCCCGTGACCACCGCAGCCGCGCCCGTGGCGTTCGCGGCAAGGCCGACGTCGTTGGCGGTGATCGCCTGTTGATTGAGGCTTAGCAACTTTTGGTCGTATTGCTGGACGCACCCGCCGGCACCGACCGAGGAGAGGTTGGGCGTGCGCGTAACGACCGCTGTCGGTGCCACTGGCGTCGCGGCCGGGGCACTCGTCCCTGCGAAGGCGGATATTGACCCCGCCAGCGGCAGGACTGGAAGCAAAGCTGCGCGGAGCAACTGGTTGAAAAGCCTCGGCCGCCCCCGCGGCCGAATGAATACGCCACGATACGCCATCACAACCAGCCCCCCTACGCAATACGAAGTTTCTTATTCCCAAG
This sequence comes from uncultured Alphaproteobacteria bacterium, assembly GCA_963782555.1. Taxonomy (GTDB): domain Bacteria; phylum Pseudomonadota; class Alphaproteobacteria; order Rhizobiales; family Hyphomicrobiaceae; genus Hyphomicrobium_A. Next base: position 394,316 of record CAWAKB010000004.1, read on the forward strand.
TCCCACTGCAACGTAATCCGCGAATTCAAGTTTGGCCCGCCGGAAATCGGGGAAATGGCTCTCGAGCGAGTCCTTTGCAACAGATCTGTTGCACAATAAGTACGTCGCGAGCGCGCAGACCGCGCAGTCCGCGCAGCTTACGGAACATGATGCAGGTGCGAAGAAGCGAGGGCACGGCGAACGCCGCGCGCTCTGCGGCGCGTCGGCGGCTCACTGCGAATGAAGTCGCTTACTTGAGCGGTGCCTCGCCGCAGTTCTCTTGACAGCCGAGCGGATAGCCCCAGGCCGGATAGTAAGGCGGCTGCACGTAGTAGGGGCGCGGACGGCGCATCTGCCAGGCGGGGCGCCAATAATTGGAATTGTAATAGGGATAGTAGCGCGGCGCCTCGTAGACGTAGGGGTAGCGATCCGGCGCGTCAGGATCCTGATCACGCCAAAACCAGCCGGCCTCCGCTGGCGCGGCGACGGCAAAGCCCATCATCACAGCCAGACTAACGCTGGCAACCCAAGCTTGCAGGTGCATATCAATCCCTCAGCCCTATACCTGTACGCGATTCCGAGCCGGAAGCGCAATTGCGCGCACGCGCCTCAGAGCGCCGGCCCCAAGGGGCAGACCCGGTCGGCGGCGCGTTGCAAGTGCCTGATTTGCTGGGCTCGGTAGCATTCCAGGGCCCATGTCCCGCTGTGTCACAGGATCCACAGCCCCACAAGAAGTGCACTTGCCCCAAGGATCACCAGCGGCTCGCTCAGGTTGGCAAGGGTGCCGGCGATGAGCGCCGCATAGCTGAGGCCGCCGCGCTCGATCGTCAGCAAGGCGCGATCCTTGGCGTCGACCTCGTCCTTGATGGCCTCGGCATTGGCGGGCGTGCACACCCCCGCGAACAGGTCTGGCTCCAGGATGAAGCGCGTGCCTTTGAGCGTCTTGCCGACATCGAAGCCCGGCTCGCAGGGAACGCGCGCGAAGCGGCGTGTCGTCGCCGGCGAGGGGATAAGCGAATGGTGCGCTGCCACAAAGGCGCGGTAGAGCTCGAGGAACGAGGGCCGATCGGTACGGGCGATGTCGGCGGCCACGCGCTCGCACCCGCCGCTCCACAAGTATGACTCTGGATCCTTCTCGCACGTCATGCGTACGGCATAGCCGCGCGGCAGGTCGCCCCGGCCCTGCGCGTCGCTGATCGTCATGGCGACATAGACGCCGGCGCCCACCACGACGAGGCCTACGAGAAATCGCCAGTGCCTACCGACGAGCGACAACGCCCCGCTCAGAATTACTTTGCCGCGCATGCGCCCCCTTCCCGCTCTCGCCCGCTCATGGGCAAAACTCTTCCCCAAGGTGCCCAAAGACAGACATCACTTTGTCGTTGGCCCGGGGCGCTAGGCATAGCCATTGCAAACGCCCGGTTCTATCATTCCTTAAAATTTGGAACGCGCGCAACTTCAGGAGGGGCTTGGCATGCGCGCCCGCAACCGCCTCGTTTTAGAGGCCGTGTATGCGTCTTGGGCCGCCAAGGACCTGAAAGCCGTGTTGTCGTGCTTCGCCGACGACATCGTCTTCGTAATGCACCTTCCGACCGAGCTCATGCCGTTTGCAGGGGAGACGCAGGGTAAGGCTGCGATCGTACCGCGGCTGCAAATGATCCTCGACAGTTTCGATTTTCTCGAATACCGGCCGCTATTTATCAACGACCAGGACGACGCGTTCCACTCGCAGGTGCGCTACCGCTTCCGCCACAAGAAGACCGGGCTCGAGATCGAGGGCACCATGCGGCACGTATGGCGCGTGGAGGGGGATCAAATCGTCCGGCTCGAGGAGTTCCACGACACGCCGAAGGTGCAAGCCTTCTTCGAGCTGCTGGCACAGTCTGCGAACGGCGAGCCGCAGCGCGATTTTCCGCACATCAAGCGCAACAGGTAGGCGCCCCGGCCGCTCCGGGCACGACCGAGGAAGAATCAGCGGCCCTTGGCCGTGGGGTTCATGTAGAAGGTGATCATGAGCATGGCCATGATCAGCGCCGACAGCAGACCGGCGAGCGTGCCGACCCAGATGCCGGAATGCGCCTCGTGATAATCGTGGAGAAGGTCATGGCCCGCCAGGCTGCCGGCAAGCGAGGACACCAGAGCGAACACGACGACCACACCCGGTATCCTGGTCTCGTCAGGCCCTGCACCCCAGACGACACGGATCATCACGTGGCGCGCGACGCCGGCGGCGACAATCGCCACGAAGCCGGAGATGATGGCCAGCAGCGTGCGGTCCATTCCCAATTGATCCAGTAGCCCGCCGACAACCGCGCCGACCGCGGCAGCGACGAGAATGATGATCATCAAGCTTGCCGAGGTTACCCCTTGCGGCATTGCTCACCTCCCCGGTGAATTTAATTGTACCTACCGGCGAAGTGTGGCGGCGCAGTCTTAATATGACGTGTCGCCGGCAACGGTTGCATGTGCTCCGGCCTGTCCCATTGACGACACCCACCGCTCGGTGCGCGCTCTGTCGCCCCGCCTCCGCGAGGCCTATGCTTGATGCGGCGGACGAGGGGCGCGCGGAGGAACAGCCATGGCCACCTACATCGTTCTCACCAACTTTACGGACAAAGGTGCCAAAGCCGTCAGAGACACGCTGAAACGCGCCGACGCCATCAGGAAGATGGGCAAGAAGGCCGGCGTCACGTTGAAGGAAATCTATTGGACGCTCGGCGCTTACGATGCCGCCGCCGTGTTCGAGGCGCCTGACGACGAGACGTTGACGTCGTTTATGCTCGGCGCCGCGGAGGAGGGGTTTGTAAGGACCCACACGCTGCGCGCATTCCCGGAAGCCGAGATGAAAAAGATCATCAACAAGCTGCCCTGAGCGCCAAAGGCCCCGGCGGCGCAGCCGGGCTCATGCCCCGTCTTCCCGTGGACGCTCCGGCGCAAGCGTGCGAGGCTTTTTACGCATGATTCGCCGAAAAAACGGGAGGGCAGGACATGGTACCGGTCATGGGCGTTCTCATCGGATTGGTCGTGGCGATCGTTGCGCTGATCGTTTTCACTTTCATCTTCATGTGGATCTGGAACCTGGTCATGCCTGACGTCTTCGGCGTGAAGCAGATCTCACCCTGGCAGGCGCTCGGCATCCTGATCCTGGCGTCGATTCTGTTCGGCGGTCACCGGGTGGTGCACATCTACCCTTATCCGCACCCCCACCACGCGTCGGGCCCCGCCCCGCTCTAGATGCGTATGGGCACATGCCCCGTTATGGGTTAGAGTGGCATTGACGATCGCACGGCGTTACGCAGTGCGAAGGCGTCTGATATTCAGCGCCGTGATTTATCGTTTGATATCTTGCAATCTATGTTGCATGACGCTTGACGGACGCATGCTGATGGTCGACTCCAGCGCAAATTGGCGTCTTTAATGGCAATCGGAATAGTATTCCTCCGCCGCGATCAACGGAGATCCAACCGCGGTCACGTTTTCACTTCCGAGCCGAAACACCGATGGACACCGCAACCTTATTGCAGGCCATCTACAAGGCCTACCGCGAGAACCGCATAGCCGACATGCTGGGCTATCTCGACGAGCGCTTCCGCTACGTCGTGCACCTGCCCGAGGAGGCGCTGCCGGGCGGCAACAAGGTGCGCAACAAGGCGGAGACGGCGGCGCTGCTCGACTATATGATGGAGACCTATGATTTTCTCGCCTACGACCCGGGACCGATCATTGCCTCCGACAGCAAGGCAACGGTGCAGCCGCTGATCCGCATCCGCGACAAACGGACAGGCAAGGTGCTCGAAACCAAGATCACCCATACCTGGCGCGTCAAGGACAGCAAGGCCCTGGAGCTCGATGAGCGCCACGACGTCCTCAAGGTCGAGGCGTTCCTGAAGGCCGTCTCCCAGTCCGAGGCCTGACGGACGCGGCCCCTCCCACACTGCCCCCGACCATAACAGCGCCGCATAAGGCGAAAACTTGCTTTGTTCTGCTATGCTTGGCGATAATGCGTCCACGGCCGGCAATCCCGGCCAGCGAACGCGCGAGAGCAAGGCGAAGGCATGACCGCTATACCCGATTTCACCAAAGTGGCGCTGGCGGGCTCAAGTGCACCAGGAGGGCGCACGGTCCCCGAAGGTATCGCCTACGAGTTGCCCGAAGGCATCGCCATCAAGAGCGCCTACACGACCGCCGACACCGCCACTCTCGACTTCCTCGACACCTTCCCGGGCATCCCGCCATATGTGCGCGGTCCCTATCCGGCGATGTATGCGCTGCAGCCGTGGACCATCCGGCAGTACGCTGGCTTCTCGACCGCTGAAGACTTCCAACGCTTTCTACCGGCGCAACATCGCGGCGGGACAGAAGGGCCTCTCCGTCGCCTTCGATCTCGCCACCCACCGCGGCTACGACAGCGATCATCCGCGCGTGCGCGGCGACGTCGGCATGGCGGGCGTGGCCATCGATTCCATCTTCGACATGCGCACGCTGTTCTCCGGCATCCCGCTCGAGCAGATGTCGGTGTCGATGACCATGAACGGTGCGGTGCTCCCCGTGCTCGCCCTCTTCATCGTGGCGGGCGAGGAGCAGGGCGTGCCGCACGACAAGCTGTCGGGCACCATCCAGAACGACATCCTCAAAGAGTTCATGGTGCGCAACACCTATATCTACCCGCCAGAGCCGTCGATGCGCATCGTCTCTGACATCTTCGCCTACACCTCGGCGCACATGCCCAAGTTCAACTCCATCTCGATCTCGGGCTATCACATGCAGGAGGCGGGTGCGACGGCGGATCTGGAGCTCGGCTATACGCTCGCCGACGGCATCGAGTACGTGCGCGCGGGCCGAGCCGCGGGCCTCGACATCGACGCCTTCGCGCCCAGGCTCTCGTTCTTCTGGGCGATCGGCATGAACTTCTTTATGGAGATCGCCAAGATGCGCGCCGCGCGTCTGCTCTGGGCGAAGTTCATCAAGGAAGAGTTCAAGCCGAAGGACGACCGCTCGCTCTCCCTGCGCACGCACTGCCAGACCTCGGGCTGGTCGCTCACGGCGCAGGACGTGTTCAACAACGTGACACGCACGTGCGTGGAGGCCATGGCGGCGACGCAGGGGCACACGCAGTCGCTGCATACCAACGCGCTCGACGAGGCGATCGCGCTGCCGACCGACTTCTCCGCGCGCATTGCCCGCAACACCCAGCTTCTGCTGCAGCAGGAGACCGGGACGTGCCGCGTCATCGACCCGTGGGGCGGCAGCCACTACGTCGAGCGCCTCACCTACGAGCTCGCCGAGAAGGCCTTGGCGCACATCGCCGAGGTCGAGAGGCTCGGCGGCATGGCCAAGGCGATCGCGGCCGGTATCCCCAAGATGCGCATCGAGGAGGCGGCAGCGCGCACGCAGGCGCGCATCGACAGCGGCAAGCAGACCATCGTCGGCGTCAACAAGTTCCGCGTCGACGACGAGGCAACGATCGACATCCTCAAGGTCGACAACCGCAGCGTGCGCGAGCAGCAGATCGCCAAGCTTAAGCGGCTCAGAGCCGAGCGCGACGAGAAGGCCGTGCAGGCGGCGCTGAAGGCCTTGACCGAAGGCGCGCGGGGCAATGGCAACCTGCTCGATCTGGCGGTGAAGGCCGCGCGCGCGCACGCGAGCGTGGGTGAGATTTCGGACGCGATGGAAGAGGTATTCGGGCGACACCGCGCCGAGATCCGCGCCATCTCAGGGGTGTACCGATCGGAGGTCGGCAGCATGAACGACGACGTGGCCAAGGTGTTGAATCTCGTGGAGGCCTTCGACAAGGACGAGGGGCGCCGCCCGCGCATCCTCATCGCCAAGATGGGCCAGGACGGGCATGACCGCGGCCAGAAGGTGATTGCGTCGGCCTTCGCCGACCTCGGCTTCGACGTCGATATCGGGCCGCTGTTTGCAACCCCCGACGAGGCCGCGCGCCAGGCGGTCGAGAACGACGTGCACGTGATCGGCGTATCCTCGCTCGCCGCCGGCCACCTGACGCTGGTGCCGGACCTAAAGGAGGCGCTGGAGAAGGAAGGGCGCGGCGACATCATGATCGTCGTCGGCGGCGTGATCCCGCCCTCGGACTATCCCGCGCTCTACGAGGCGGGCGCCGCGGCCGTGTTCGGGCCCGGCACCAATATTCCGGAGGCCGCCGCCGACCTCATTCGCAAGCTCAACGTGAAGCTCGGGCACGCCAAGGCGGCAGCGGAGTAGTCGCACGACACCAACCGTTAGAACTTTTGTTAACGCCTGGCGTTCCTCTGCATGACCAAAGCAAGCAACCCCACCACGGAGGACCGATGAACGAGCAGATCGAGCCAGGCTTCATGGCCTTCGTCAAAGAGGGCAGCGAGGGCATCGGCGCCGTGCGTGGCGTCTCGTCGGACAATCTCGTCATCTTCGTCGAGAACGCCGGCGAGTTCATCGTGCCGATGACGGCGGTCAAGCGCGTGCACGACCACAAGGTCATGCTGAACCCCGGTCTCCTGGACAAGGCCCTGCTCGATGCCGTCGGCCACGTCCACGACAGCGAGGATCCCAAGCTCGTCGGCTGAGCTCTACCGCCTGTCCCCCGGGAAACAGCGCCACGGGCCCGGCTCCGGCATAAGCCGTCCCAACTCGGGAAGGCGCCCCGGCTCAAGGCCGGGCGCCCCGCACCACACGGGACGGAGCCACGATGATCCGCACGTTTTTCGCCGGCCTGGGCGTGATCTTCGCCCTGCTCATAGTCTTCTGCGCGAGCTTCCTTGGCCGGCTCGCCTTCGAGCAGGGCGATCAGCGCCCCGCGCATGAGCGCCTCGCCGTCACCATCACGCGCGATCTATCGCGCGCCTGGTCGGTCAAGGACATCCGCCCCTACTATTCAGCTGCCGTCGGCCGCAGGCTCGGCACCGCGGCGGCACAGGAGCCGTTCGACGCGCTCAGGCCGCTCGGCGCCCTGCGCTATGTCGACGACGCGGACGTTAAGACCGGCTGGACGCGCGAGAGGCTGCGCCGGGTCACCTCGCCGGCAGCCGCCGCCGAGCTTCTGGCCGAGCTCTTGCGCAAAACGGTTCGTGTAACGTTTCTCGCCAAATTCGCCAATGGCTTCGCGCACGTGACCGTCGAGCTGCGCAACGAAGGCGGGGTCATGAAGCTGTGGCACTTGCGGATCGACAGCCGCGAGCCCCTCCCCGACGCGCCCCCCCGGCGCCCGCAGGCAATCAGCCACGCTTAAGCCGGCGCCCCACGCACCGGCTTCTTTTGCACTCCACGCGCACCACCCTGGGCAGCAGCACGGCAGATGGTGTAGGACAGCCTCCGCAAGGCTGCCGCGCCAGGAAAACCGCCATGCTGACCATCTATGAAGCCAACGGCAAAGGTCTGAAGCTGCACGACCGGGACGCACCCATCACCGGCAACTGCGTCTGGATCGACCTGTTGCAGCCTACCCCCGACGAGGACCGCTTCGTCGAGGAGGTGCTCATGGTGGACATCCCCACCCGCGCCGAGATGCGCGAGATCGAGCCCTCCAACCGCTTCTACCAGGAGAAGGGCGCCTACTTCATGACGGCGTCCATCGTCTACAACATCGAGGCCCCGGTACCCTCGACGACGCCTGTGACCTTCATCCTGGCGGGCGACCGGCTCGTCACCGTGCGCTACGCCGAGCCCAAGGCCTTCCCGCTCTACATGCAGCGCGTGGACAAGGGCGATGCGCCGTGCGCGACGGGAGCGGCCATCATGATGGGCCTGATCGAGGCCCTCATCCACCGCAAGGCCGACCTCATCGAGCGAATCCAGGACGAGGTGGACCGGCTGGCACAAGCGATCTTCGATTTGAAAGGCGGCAGCCAGTCGCGGCCCCGCCGATTCGACGTGCTCCTGAAAGGCACCGGCAAGGCGGGCGACATCACCGCGCGGGCGGAGGAAAGCGCCACCTCGCTCAACCGGCTGTTGCACTTCCTGGTGCAGGCGATGCGCGAGCGCGGTGACGACCCGCGCGTGCGCCAGCGCATCAAGGCGGCCCACCGCGACATCAACTCGCTGATGGATCACACACGCTTCTTATCGGGGCGCATCACCTTTCTGCTCGACGCCACGCTCGGCATGATCTCCACCGAGCAGAACCAGATCATCAAGCTGTTCTCGGTGATGGCCGTCGTCCTGCTGCCGCCGACGCTGATCGCCTCCATCTACGGCATGAATTTCAAGCATATGCCCGAGCTTAGCTGGACCTTGGGTTATCCATGGGCGCTTGGGCTCATGGTGATCGTCGCCGCGATCCCCGTCATCTATTTCCGCCGCAAGGGCTGGCTGTAGACCCAGGTCCGAATCTCCGGGCCTTGCGAACGCCCCGACGGGATACACTCTGCCGTAATGGCTCTTGTCCAACGGCGTAATTCGCGCCAGCGTAGGGTGCGGTGTTCCGAGCGGTTGGGGAGAAGCCTCTTATGGATCGACTTGCGTTCAGGCTCGCCCTGGGGACGGGCGTCGTCGCCGCTGCACTCTTTGCTCCCGCGTTCGAACCTGACCAGATGGCAGGCGTTTTTCAGGGCCGGGCGCTGGCGCAGGATACGTCGCCCGCAAAGCAGGCCTTCGAGGCGGCAAAGGAGCTTGGCACGGTCGAAGCCTGGGACGCGTTTCTCTCGAACTATCCAGCCGGCTTTTACGCCGATCTGGCGCGCGCCTACGTGAAAAAACTCACAGACCAGCCTGCGGCGCAGGCCCCAGGTGCGGAAGGGACCGCGCCACCGTCGTGGTGTGGGTCGGCGCAAAATCCGGCAGAGCGGGCGATCTGCCGGGAACCCGATCTGTCGCGGCTCGACGAAGTCATGAACGTTGCCTACAAGCGGGCCAAGTTCGACAGCCCAAAGTCGGTGGACGAGATCGACCACGAGCAAAAGCGCTGGATCAGCCGGCGAAACTTGTGCGGCGACGATCCGACGTGCATCCGCAAGCGCTATGACGAGCAGATCCAGGTTCTTGAGAGCTTCTTTGCCAACTGAGCTTGGGCACGGGCCGGCATAGAACCGCTGGCATGAGCGCGCTCTGCGCCGCCAGACCACCGAAAGAGAGACGCCCGATGCGGGCAAAAACCGCGGCGGCCGAGTGGAAATCGGGGGCCGCCGTGCTCTCCGTCCCGCTCAGTCGCATACGCCCCGCATTCCTTCCCTCGACCCCCGTACGCCGCCCTGGTGCCTATGCGAAGGGCAGCCGGAGTTGGGCCCAAGATTGCAGCTGCGACTCGCCGTCGCGGCGCTGCACTAGTGCACCGCACAAAACTCCTTAGAAATCCGTGACTACGCCCAATATTACGGAATTGTCGCTCAATTTGATGCATTGACCGCCACAATTACCGATGATCGGTTGCGCGCGCCAGGACGGGGGGACAGCCCCTGAACCATGGCGGCAGAACAGGTTCTGGTGTTCCGCAACTAGGCCACTCTCCACCCGCAAAGCCCCCTCCCACCAATCGTGACGCCTCCATGAAGGAGCGCACTCCCAGGTCTCGCCGAGCGGCGAGCTGGTCCGGGGGCTGGGCGTCTGGCCCAGGCAATGCCGCCGTAACAGGAGTGAATGAAATGCGGACCTTTTTCTATTCCGCCTTGGCGGTGGCGACACTCGGCTTCATGTCGCTCTCGCCGGCCAGCGCCGCGACCCATTGGGAGTGCATGGGGGGCCCTCTGGCCTGCAGCGGCTCACCGGCGGCCTTCAGCGCCGCGGCCTACAACACCCGCTCGCGCAGCCACGTCTATGCGAGCCGGGGCGAGCGCCGCCATGCCAGCCATCGCTACGAGCGCCGCGTCTCCAGCCGCAATGCGCGGCCCTACCGGGTGGCCGCCCGCACCGAGCGGCATCACAACAGCAATGCTGCCAGCTTCAGCCGCGCGGCCTATTCCGGGAGCTCCTTCTCTGGCATGGCCTCCTACTACGGCAGCGAATCGGGCTCGCGCACCGCGTCGGGCGCCCACTTCAACCCCAGCGCCATGACGGCGGCCCATCGCTCGCTGCCGTTCGGCACCAAGGTGCGCGTCACCAACCGGCGTAATGGCCGCTCGGTGATCGTCACCATCAACGACCGCGGGCCGTTCGTGCGCGGGCGCGTCATCGACCTGTCGTCGGGGGCCGCCGGCGTCATCGGCATGCGCGGCGCCGGCGTCGCGCCGGTGAGCCTGGAGGTTCTCGGCCGCAGCTAAGCGCCAGAGACGACCAACGGAAATGGGCGGCGGATGCTCCGGCATCCGCCGCCCTTCTTGTTGGGGATAGGCAAAGGGCCGTCGAGCGGTGCCGATGCCTCTACCGCCCGCCCTTAGCTTGCTGTTGCACCGATCGGAGCAGGCACGGCCGGCGGCGTCCACTGGCTGATCCTGGTATCGCGCGTCCCGACAAGAATGAGCCCGATTGCGACGAGCGCCGCGCCGGCCAGCGCCACCAGCACCGCGGCTGCCGGGCCGCTCAAGGCCGGACGCGACGGAGAGGCATTGGTGGTGACGGATTTCATGGCTGTCTTCCCCATTGAGCTGCGATATCGCGGCCGCGCCGAGCGGCCGCCAATGCGTGTTTCGCGCTTGTGGAACATGAGATCCTCGCCCGGGAAACGCGAGATACCGCGGCGGCATTGAACGGAAAACGGCGGTGCCGCTTCCTTCCCGTTGCCCCGGCGGGACAAAAACCGGTAAATTCCGATAAGTAGGTTCGCCGTGGCGCTGTCTGCGCCGCATTGAAGGGCTGTTGCCGCCATGAAGGCCTCCGTCTCATGAAGACCCACGGCTCATCCCGCGAAACCGCCCTGGCCCAGATCAAGACGGCCATGATCGAGAAGAAGCTCACCCAGGCGGAGCTCGCCGACGCGTCCGATTGCCACGAGAAGACCATTCAGAACCTCTTGGGCGGGCGCTCGGTGCGCGATCAGACCCTGTTCGACGTCTGCATGGTTCTGGGCCTCGACTTCGACAAGCTCAAGGCCGCCTGGGACGGCGCAAACGGCAAAGCCAACGAGCTCGAGGGCAACGGCGGCGTGGTGGCACCGGTCTATATGGGCGCCTATACGCGCGCGGCCGTCGACCACTACATCGGCAGCTACCTGACGCTCAGGCCCTCGTTCTCGCAGTCGGGCTCGATCGTTGCCTATCGCACCGACGTGACGTGGGACCCGGATTGGCCGAGCCTGCTGTTCCAGGAGCGCGACCGCCCCGACGCGCCCTATTCGCACCGCGGACGCCTCTACATCCCCGCCTCCTCGATGTTCATCCACCTCGTCTCGCTGACCAAGGGCGCCATGCGCATGGTCGTCGTGTCGCAGATCGACCGCTTCGGCGAGATGCGGGGCATCATCACGACGCTCTACAAGCACGGCGCCATGCTGCAGCCGGTCGCCACCCCTATCGTCTATGCCAAGCGCGAGGCGTTCAGCGGCGCCTTCGGCGAGATCACGCCGAAAAACCCCTCATATGCCGAGTACAAGAAGGTGCTCGACGAGACGATGGGGGAAGGCTACGCGCGGCTGGTGGGCCCGTGAGCGCGCGAACGCCGGCTTCATTCCCGCCGGGGCCCTTGTGACAAGACAGCTCAGTAGCACTGCAGGCCCTAGCGCCGGAGGCGCTTATACCCTATATGACTGACGGGTCAGTCATATAGGAGGGCCGGGGATGGCCACCCGTACGCAAGCGCGCAAGACCCAGGCCGGCGCGCGGCGGCCTCCGACCAAGGCCGCAGCCAAGAAACCTGCACGGACGCGCAAGGTTGCGCCGGCTGCACGCAAACAGGCGATCCTCGATGCTGCGCTGACGGTGTTTGCCGAGTGCGGCTTCGAGGCGGCGCGGCTCGATGATGTCGCCGCCCGCGCCGGCGTCGCCAAAGGCACGCTCTACCTCTACTTCAAGGACAAGGAAGCGCTGTTCGAGGAGCTGCTCCGCGGCGCGGTATCTCCGGTTCTGGAGGGCGTGGCAGCCCTTGCAGCGGTGCCCGACCTGCCCTTCGACAAGGCGCTTCAAGCCCTCTTCTCCGTGTTCGAACGCGAGGTCCTGGGAACGAAGCGCAAGCTCCTGCTCCGCCTCATCCTGGCCGAGGGCCCCCGGTTCCCGCACATTGCCGAGCTGCACTATCGCACTGTGGTGGCGCGCGTCCTGCCTCTGATCCAGAAGATCGCCGAACGCGCCGCCGCGCGCGGAGAGCTTGCCAGCGATGCCGTTGTGCGCTTTCCGCAGCTCATCGCCGCGCCATTGGTCATGGCCGTCATCTGGGACGGGTTGTTCGCCAAGATCAAACCTCTCGACGTGGCGGGCTTTCTGCGGGCCCATCGCGAGATTCTCACCGCAAAGCCAAGAAAGCGTTCGCCATGAGCCGTCTGAGAGCAGCGATCGGCATCGTTCTGCTTGTGCTGATTGGGGCCGTTGGCGCCATCTACTATTTCCACGCCAACGGTACGCCGCCCGAGTACCAGGGATGGATCGAGGCCGACTTCATATTTGTGAGCCCCGACGAGATCGGCCGCATCGAGAAGCTCTATGTGCGCGAGGGCTCCAAGGTCGAGGTCGGCACTCCGCTCTTCCGGCTCGATGATGAGCTGCAGCGCGCGGCCGTCAACGAGAACGAGGCCTATGTCGCCAATGCCAAGCAGGAGTATGCGCGCGCCGACGTGCTGGTGAAGAAGGCCGTGGGCACGCAGAAGGCCCTGGATGACGCCGCCGCGATCCTGCGCTCGGCCGAAGCGAAGCTCAACTCGGCAAAGACCCGGCTCGATCGCCGCGAAAGGGTGAGCCCGGTCGCCGGGACCATTCAGGAGGTCTACTTCCGCGGCGGCGAGATGGTGCAGCCGGGCCATCCGATCGTGTCGATCCTGCCGCCCGGCAACGTCAAGGTGCGCTTTTTCGTGCCGCAGGCGACGCTGCCCTCGATCCACATCGGGGACCGCGTGCTCATCCACTGCGACGGCTGCCACAAAGACCTCGGTGCCCGTGTCAGTTTCATTTCGGCGACGGCCGAGTATACGCCGCCGGTCATTTACAGCCTGGAGGAGCGGGCGCGGCTGGTGTTTCGCATCGAGGCGATCCCCGAGCATCCCGAGGACGTGCGCATCGGCCAGCCCGCCGACGTCACGCTGCAAGAGGCCCGGACGCCGGAGCCGACGAAACATGCCGAAAAGTGACACCGCCGCCCAACGCCAGCCGGAGCTTGCCATCGACGTCCACGGCCTGACCAAGGCGTTCGGCGGCAAGGTGGTCGTGCGCGATCTCTCCTTGCAGGTGCGGCGCGGCGAGATCTACGGCTTTCTCGGCCCCAACGGCTCGGGCAAGACCACGACGCTGCGCATGATCTGCGGGCTGCTGACACCGGACGGCGGCCACGGCACCTGCCTCGGCCACGACATCCTCACCGAGCGCGACGAGATCAAGCGGCGTGTCGGCTACATGACGCAGCGGTTCAGCCTCTATGAGGACCTCTCGATCAAGGAAAACCTGGAGTTCGTGGCCCGCGTCTACGGCGTGCCCGATCCGAGCGGGGCGGCGCGCGAGGCGATAGCGCGCCTCGGGCTCAAGGGTCGCGAGACGCAATTGGCGGGAACGCTGTCGGGCGGCTGGAAGCAGCGCCTGGCGCTCGGCGCCTGCATCCTGCCAGGCCCCGAGCTGTTGCTGCTCGACGAGCCCACCGCCGGCGTCGACCCCAAGGCGCGGCGCGAGTTCTGGGGCGAGATCCATACGCTCGCCGCCCGCGGCATGACCGTGCTCGTCTCCACCCACTACATGGACGAGGCCGAGCGCTGCCACGAGATCGCCTACCTCGCCTACGGGAAGCTTTTGGCCAAGGGCACGATCCAGGAGGTGATCGCCGGCTCGCACTTGCGCACCTACACCGTCAGCGGCCCCGGTCTCAACGGCTTGGCCGAGAAGCTCATCGGCCGCCCCGGCGTCGACATGGTGGCCCCGTTCGGAAACAATCTGCACGTCGCCGGGCGCGACGGAGACGCTTTGGACGCGACCGTTGCCAGCTACCGGGACCAGCCCGAGCTGCACTGGAGCCTATCCACCCCCTCGCTGGAGGACGTGTTCATCGACCTGATGGGTCGGACCGCGGACAACTACCCATGAACGCGCTGACCAAGGGGCGCTGGTCGGGCGCGATGTCGCGCACGGTCGCCATGTTCATCAAGGAGTTCGTGCAGCTCCGGCGCGACCGGCTGACGTTCGGCACCATGATCTTCATCCCGCTGATGCAGCTGATGCTGTTCGGCTTCGCCATCAACACCACGCCGCGCCATCTGCCCACCGCGGTCCTCACCTACGAGGAGACCGACGTGGGGCGCTCGATTCTGGCCGCGCTCAAGAATACGTCCTACTTCAAGCTCGTTAAGGTCGTGCACTCCGAGGCCGAGATGGACCACATGATGCGCTCGGGTCAGATCCTGTTCGGCGTCGAGATCCCGGCCAACTTCGAGCGCGCCGTCCGGCGCGGCGACCGCCCGGCGCTGCTGGTTGCGGCCGATGCCAGCGATCCCGTCGCCTCCGGCACGGCGCTTGGCGCGCTCCAAGGCATCGTGGGAACGGCGCTGGCGCGTGACCGCGGGCTGCCGGAGACCATCCAGTCGGTGCCGGCTTTCGAGATCCGCCAGCACCGGCGCTACAATCCTGCCGGCGTAACCAGCCTCAACATCGTGCCGGGCCTGCTCGGCGTCATCCTCACCATGACCATGCTGATCTTCACCGCGCTGTCGGTGACGCGCGAGATCGAGCGCGGCACCATGGAAAGCCTGCTCGCCATGCCGATCGAGCCGCTGGAGGTCATGATCGGCAAGATCACGCCCTACATCGCCATCGGCTTCATTCAGGCGGTGCTGATCCTGAGTTTCGGCCGGCTCATCTTCGGGGTGCCGGTTGCGGGCAACATCTGGCTGCTGGCAGCGCTCTCGACGCTCTTCATCGCCACCAACCTGTCGATCGGCTACACCTTCTCGACCATCGCCCAGAACCAGCTGCAGGCGATCCAGATGTCGTTCATGTTCTTTTTGCCCAACATCCTCCTGTCGGGCTTCATGTTCCCGTTTGCCGGCATGCCCGGTTGGGCGCAGGTAATCGGCCAGTTCCTCCCCCTCACCCACTACCTGCGCATCGTGCGCGGGATCATGCTGAAGGGCGCCGACTTCTACGATCTGCGTTTCGAGGCGCTGGCGCTTCTGGGGCTGATGCTGCTCGCCATGACGCTCGCCGTGCGCCGCTTCCGCCGCACGCTCGATTAAGGGGAGATCTACTTCTGCTGAATGCTCTTGATATAGTCTACGAGGGCGTTGATGCGCGCGCGCGCGACTTCCGGCTTGCGCTTCTCGCTGAAATAAAATCCCCAGGCGAGCATGGCCGTGGACCCGTGGCCCAGCACGCCGCCGCCGTTGCGGATGACGTCTGCGACCTTGGCGGAGGGGAACTCGTCGTCGTGCTCGACGGAAATGCGGGTCAGATCGGTGGGAGCCATCTGCAAGGCGGCAGCGAGCGGCCCGTTGCCGGTGGCATCGAGACCATGGCACAGCGCGCAGTGGCGCCGGTAGATCTCCTTGCCGCTCTCAGGTCCGGTCGCCCCCTCGTCGTCCGTC
Source organism: uncultured Alphaproteobacteria bacterium (assembly GCA_963782555.1). Classification (GTDB taxonomy): domain Bacteria; phylum Pseudomonadota; class Alphaproteobacteria; order Rhizobiales; family Hyphomicrobiaceae; genus Hyphomicrobium_A. Next base: position 409,866 of record CAWAKB010000004.1, read on the forward strand.
TGCGACCAGGCCGGCGCCGCCGCGGCGACAAGAACGGCCAATCCCAGCAGCATGCGAAACCGGCTTGCCCATCGCATCGTGCGCTCCTCTCCTGCCCCAATTTATTGCCGCATGGCACGGCACGTGCGGCATAATGTTCGTGTCCGGCGCCGTGGACAACCTCGATCGACATCAATACCTACCGACAACCGGCACCGGCGAGTATGATCGCCACAAATCGACCGCGGAGCCAACGTGCAAGCGATCAACCGACCGGCATCCCTCTCGAGCTGGAGGGCCCCTTGAGCGCCAAGCCTACACTCTATGCCACCGCCGGCACTCCCGAACTCGAGCTGGCGGCCGCCGGCGCGTGGACAGCTTCGCACGCCAATGAGCTCGAGGCGCTGATCGACGATGCCGCAGCCGATCTCGGCCACGGGGCGGCATCGATCGACATGCACAAGGTGGAAGCGTTCGACACCTACGGCGCCTGGCTTCTCGAACGACTCGTGCGCGAGCGCAAGGCCCGCGGCGGCGACACCACGATCGTCGCCCTGCCCGAGCACTATCGCGACCTCATTACAGCAATGCATGGCGCGAGTCTCGAGCGGCCGCCCGCGCCCGTACGCGAGAACTCGCTGATCGCGGCCGTGGAGAAAGTGGGCAAGGCGACGGTCGACGTCGGCAACGATCTCCTGGTGATCGCCAACATGCTGGGCGCGATCGGGGCGGCGACGGCCCGCGTCATCGTGCGGCCGCGGACCTTCCGCCTCACATCCGCCGTGCACCAGCTCGACCGCGTGGGGCTGCAGGCGGTGCCCATCATCCTGCTCATCACCTTCCTCATCGGCGGCATCATCGCCCAGCAGGGCTTCTTTCATTTCCGCAAGTTCGGCGCCGAGACCTACGTCGTCGACATGCTGGGCATCCTCATCTTGCGCGAGATCGGCGTGCTGATCGTGTCGATCATGGTGGCGGGCCGTTCGGGCAGCTCCTATACGGCCGAGCTCGGCTCCATGAAGATGCGCGAGGAGATCGACGCGCTGCGCACCATGGGCCTCGACCCGATAGAGGTGCTCGTGCTCCCGCGCGTGATCGCGCTCATTCTGGCGCTCACCATGCTGACGTTCCTCGGCTCCATGGCGGCGCTCTTCGGCGGCGGGCTGGTGGCCTGGTTCTACGGCGGCATGAGCCCCGACATCTTCATCGCACGCCTCAAGGAGGCGATCTCGATCACCCAATTCAAGGTGGGCATGATCAAGGCGCCGTTCATGGCGCTGGTGATTGGCGTGGTTGCGTGCGCGCAAGGGTTCGCCGTGAAGGGCAGCGCGGAGTCGCTCGGGCTGCAGACGACCGCCTCGGTGGTGAAGTCCATCTTCCTGGTCATCGTCCTCGACGGCCTCTTCGCAGTGTTCTTCGCGTCGATCGACATGTGAGCCGATGACCGAGCAAACTGCCATCCGCGTGCGCAACCTCGTCGTCGGCTTCGGCGAGAGGACCGTGCTCGACCGCGTCTCGATCGAGGTGAAGCGCGGCGAGATCTTCGGCTTCGTCGGCGGCTCGGGCAGCGGCAAGTCGGTGCTCTTGCGCACCATCATCGGCCTGATCCCGGCGCGCGCGGGCTTGATCGAGGTCCTGGGCACCGATCTCACCCACGCCGAGGACGAGCAGCGGCGTCTAGTCGAGCGCCGCTGGGGCGTCCTGTTCCAGCAGGGCGCGCTGTTCTCTTCGCTCACGGTGCTGCAGAACGTGCAGTTTCCCATGCGCGAGTACTTGCACCTGTCCAAGCGGCTGATGCGGGAGATGGCGGAAGCCAAGCTCGACATGGTGGGATTGCAGCCCGGGCGACTGGAACAAGCTTCCCTCCGAGCTGTCGGGCGGCATGATCAAGCGCGTGGCCCTGGCGCGCGCGTTGGCGCTCGACCCAGAGCTCGTGTTCCTCGACGAGCCGACTTCGGGGCTCGATCCCATCTCGGCCGGAGATTTCGACGAGCTGATCCGCACCCTGCAGCGGACGCTCGAGCTCACCGTCTTCATGATCACCCACGACCTGGAAAGCCTCTACACCGTGTGCGACCGCATCGGCGTGCTGGCGGACGGCAAGGTCGTCGCATCGGGCTCCATCGCGGCGATGCTCGCTTCAGAGCATCCCTGGGTGCGGGCCTATTTCAAGGGCAAGCGCGCGGACGTGCTCGCGCGCCGGCTCGGACAACCGCAAGCTTAAGGAACGGCGATGGAAACCCGGGCGCGCTATCTGGCAATAGGGCTCTTCACGCTCACGGTGATCGCCGCGGGATTTGCCTTCGTCTACTGGCTCTATAGCAGCGGAGGCTTTCGCCAGCAGGCGGTCTACCAGATCCGCTTCGAAAGTCCGGTGTCCGGGCTCCTGGTCGGCTCGGCGGTCCTCTTCAACGGCATCCGCGTGGGCGAGGTCACCGATCTCGGCCTCACGCCGGACAACCCCAAGGAGGTGATGGCCACCGTCGCCATCGACCCGTCGACGCCGGTGCGCGCCGACACCGAGGTCGGCATGGACTTCCAGGGTCTGACCGGCGCGCCTGTGATCCTCTTGACCGGAGGCAATGCCAGCGCCCCCGGGGTCGGGGCCAAGGACGGCACCGTGCCGACGCTCGTCGCCGCGCCCGACACGGGCGAGAGCATGACGCAGGCCGCGCGGACCACGCTGAAGAAGCTCGACACCATCCTTGCCGACAACGCCGACCCGCTGCACAGCGTCATCGAGAATTTCAAGAAATTCTCCGACGCGCTGGCCCGCAACTCCGACAAGGTCGACAGCGTCGTGGCAGGGCTCGAGCGCATGACGGGCGGTGCCGCCGCAAGCGGGAAACTGCCGATCTACTCGCTCACGGCGCTGCGCAACTTTCCCCCGCTCGGCAAGCCCCAGCGCGGCCAGGTCGCGATCCCCGAGCCCTCGGCGCTCATGTCGCTCAGCTCCGACAAGATCCTCATTGAGCGTGACGGCAGCGTAGGCGCCTCGATCGAGAACGCGCAGTGGAGCGACAACCTCCCCGTGCTCTTCCAGGCGAAGCTGGTCGAGAGCTTCGAGAACTCGGGCTACTTCCAGGCCGTGGGACGCCCGGTCGATGGCTTCGAGGCCGACGATCAGGTGCTTACCGACCTGCGCACGTTCCGCGTCGTGACCAAGCCGGCGCCGGCGGCGGTCGTCGCCTTCTCGGCCAAGATCCTGACAGGCGGGCGCATGAAGGCAACGCGCGTGTTCGAGGCCTCCTTGCCGATCACGGCAATCGACGGGGCGGCAGCGGCGGCCGGGCTCAACCAGGCCTTCGACAAGACCGTCAGGGAGCTCGTCACGTGGGCCGCCGACAACATCAGCGTCCCGGCATCACCGGCGCCGGCCGATACCTCCGAGGCACCGGATACTGAGCCTGCCCCGCCGGCCGACACTCCCAGCACGACTGACACGCCCGATACCCCGGGCGCGGCGCCATAACCGCTCAAATACGGATTGCCCAGCCCTGCAGGGTTGGCCGCCGTCGTGGGCCATCCGGTCCTTCACCGAAAGGCACAGACGGAGCCGGCGGCCCCACGCGAGGACCGCCGGCGATGGTCTCTTCCCTGCGAGGTGCTCAGCAGCCCTTGAGCTCCTCCTTGGCGATGTCGAGCGCGCGACCGATCTCTTCCGCCGTGTGCTCCGAGGTCAGGAAGAACCGCAGCCGCGCCGCGTTCACCGGCACGCCCGGTGACATGATGAGCGAGGTGTTGACGCCGCGCTCGAACAGGAGCGTGACGGCCTTCGCCGCGCGCGTCGTTCCTCCGACCATGATCGGCAGCATGCCGATGCCGATGGCGCGGCCGGTGTCGAGCCCACGCGCCTTCGCCTCGGCGAGGAACAACGCCCCGTTCTTGTGCAGGCGCTTAACGCGCTCGGGCTCGCGCTTGATGACGCGCAGCGCCGCCAGCGCAGAGGCCGTCATCGACGGCGGCAAACCGACCGAGAAGACAAAGCCGGGGGCGGCATAGCGCAGAGTATCGATCAGCTCCTGGTTGCCGGCGATGTAGCCGCCGCAGGAGGCATAAGCCTTGCTGAGCGTGCCCATCCAGATGTCGACTTTCGAGCCGGGAACGCCGCAGTGCTCGGCAAGGCCGCTGCCCGTTGCACCCAGCACGCCGCAGCCGTGCGCATCATCGACCATCAGCCAGGCGCCGTAGCGCTCTTTGAGCTCGACGACGCGGGCAAGATCGGGAATGTCGCCCTCGGTCGAGTACAGGCCCTCGATGACGATCAGAACGTTGCGGTACTTGGCGCGCTCCTCGCGCAGTATGGTCTCGAGCGCATCGAGGTCGTTGTGGCGGAAGGTGCGGGTCTTGGCGCCCGACAGGCGCATGCCCACCACGGCGCTGTTGTGCACGAACTCGTCGTGAACGATGAGGTCGTCCTTGGTCATCAGCGTGCCAATGGTGGAGACGTTGGCGGCGTGCCCGCTGACGAAAACGAGCGCGGCCTCGACCCCGATCGTCTCGGAGATCTCCTGCTCGAGCGCGCGGTGCAAGGGGGTATCGCCCGACACCATGCGGCTCGCCGAGACGGAGGTGCCGTAGCGGTCGATGGCGCCCTTGGTGGCCGCGATCAGATCGGCATGTTGACTGAGCCCCAAGTAGTCGCACCAGGCAAAGTTGAGGCAGGGCTTGCCGTCGATCAGCGTCATGCGCCCCTGCGGCCCCTCGGTAGAGCGGAAGAAGGGGTTCTCGATGCCGAGCAGCGTCCCGAGCCTCTCGTGGTACTTGATCGACTTGTGGGCAGAGAGCGTCGAGAACGGGTTGGCGGTGTGGACGCCTTCGATCCTCGCGCGCAGCTTGTTGAGCGTTTGCGGAATGAAATTCATGACACTTCCCTCCGGTTGGAGCACGGCTTACGGCCGCGCCGAATGATTCAGTCGCTGGCGTAGACGCCGAGATGGATGTCGAAGCCGCCTGTGTCCTCGTCGGCGTGCGGGTCCCAGGCATCGTCCTCGCGGCCTACGGCTTTGAGGACCGCGGCGGGGCCGCCCAGCGCGTGAAGCTCGGCGCCGGAACGACGCTCGCGCGAGGGTCCGTTGAACGGCTCGATGGGGGCAAGCTGCGGCTCGCGGATGAGAGGCAGAGCAGATAGCGTTTTCATCACACGTCTCCTTACTGGAACGCGCTTTGCGGCCTGTGCCGCGGCGGAAAGACGTGTAGGAGATGAGGGACCGGTGCGCTGTTTCGGGGGGAACAACGGGCGCGGGCCCGAACGCGCGGCAGCGACCGCCGCAGCGAACTGGTTAATGCAGCAAGCGGTGCTGCAGCCTTCCAGCAACACGGGATCTCAGAGAAACGAATGCCGGTGTCGCTCGCGGCGCCAAGCCGGTAAGAAAAAGATCGGCGCCGGCAATACGATCCGTGCGCAGGAGAATTTCCGACCGGACGGCCCTTGGGTTTGAGCGTATGCGCCGTTATTTGCCGAAGTCGATCGCCGCCGCAGACACGGGCACGATCGCTCTCTTCGCGCTTCTGTTCGGTGCCGCCGCGTTCCGGCTTTTCCTCGCCGTCGATTTGCCGATCTGGTTGCGCCACACGCGGGTGGAGGAGGACGGGCTGTTCCTGCGGCTCGCCGCGAGCCTGGTGTCAGGCCACTGGCTCGGGCCCTACGATCAGCTTACGCTGATGCGGGGGCCGGGCTATCCGGCCTTTCTGGGGCTGAGCTCACTCTCCGGATTGCCGATCTCCGTCACGCACGCCCTCTTTCAGATTACGGCGGTAGCCGTCGCAGCGTGGGCTGTGCATCGGCTGACAGCCTCGCGCGCCGTCGCTGCCGTGACGTTTCTCGTGCTCGTCCTCGACCCCATCGGCTTTCTGCCGGAGGTCAAGCGCATCATCGCGGAGCAGATTTACTGGGGGCAGGTCCTGCTCGTCTTCTCGCTTGCCGCCGTGCTGCTCTATGCGCCGCCGCGCGACAGAGCCAAGGCGATGGCCCTCGGCGGCCTCCTCGGACTCGTTCTCGCATGGACGTGGGTGACGCGCGCGGATGGTGCCTGGCTGCTCCCGGGGCTCGTGCTGCTGGCCGCAGGCGCGGGTCTGATGCATCGCCGGCACAGGGCAGAGCTCAACGCGCTTGCCCGCGACGTCGCTAGGGCCGGCGCAGCGTTCCTCGCCGTCATTGCGCTCGTCATGGGCGCCAATCGCATCGCCTACGGGACCTTTGCCGTTTTCGACTCCAAGGAGCCAAACTTCACGGCGGCACTCGACGCTCTCGAGGATGTGGAGGCGGGGCCCGTCGTCGCCTACGTGCCTGTCCCTGCAGCCGCGCGCGCAAAGGTGGCCGAGGTCAGCGCCGCTTTCCGGCCAATCGAGGCTTCGCTCCGCGACAAGGCGCTGCTGCTCGCCTGGGGCGACCCTGGCTGCAAGATCTATCCAAAAACCTGCGGCGACTATGCCGGCGGCTGGCTCGTGTGGGCGCTGCGCGATGCAGCTGGCCGCAACGCTCTCTTCAAGAGCCCGCACTCGGCAGCGCAGGCTTTCGCAACCATCGCCAACGATGTCGAGGCCGCCTGCGCCGACGGTCGGCTCACTTGCCGGCGACGCTGGCCGCGCAACATGCCGACGGTGACAGAGGAGCAATGGCAATCCTTGCCCAGCGCGATGGAGGCGGTCGGCCGCAAGGTCGTGCTTCTCAGCATCGGTGACGCGAAAGCCGTGCCGCCAACGCTCGAGCACTTCGGCCCTCGGGACTTCGAACGGGACTTGGCCCTGCTCAATCATCCGTTCGTGAGCCGGTCCGGCAAGCAGGGTCTGCAGACAACACTCTACGGCTGGTACTACGACATCCAATCGGCGCGCTGGCCCGGCTTCGCCGTGTTCGATCAAGGCGGTAATAAGGTGCCTATCACCCTGTCACGCCGCCAAAGTCCAGATCTCCAGGCCTACTTCAAGACCGACCAGCCGGCCTGGAACCGGTTTGCGCTGACCTACCGATGCCCGGACAATTGCACGATTGCGGCGCTCGCGTTCAAGCACCCGCCGCTGCGCTTGCCCATCGCGCCCGAGCGCATCCTTTCGACCTCGGCACACGACGCGACGCTCAAGGTGGACATCGTGAGCTACGACTGGGATGCCAGCGCCAAGCTCCGGCCGGCCCAGAAGCTCGCCGCCGGCGCCCGCTCAGTGCTTGCGAACATCTATGGCGCCCTCGGACCGCTGCTGCTTCTTGCCGGCCTGATCGCGCTGATCGCAGCGGTTGACGGCGCCATCGCAGCGCGCACCCTCAATCCCTTGCCGCTCATCGTTGCGGCAGCCTGGCTGCTGGTCGGAACGCAAATCATCGGTGTGGCGCTCATCGACATCAGCGAATTCCCGGCGGCGACGGCGCAATACGCCGCCCCGGCGGCCTACCTCGCCGTGCTGGCGACCTGTCTGTCGTTTGGCGCCGTCGTCGTGCAGGCACGCCAGCTCAATCAGGGCTCCGGGGGTTCAAGTGAATGCCTTCGGGCAGCAGGCACCAGCAAGCACGCTGACTAGGCTAGCAGCGCGACGCTCTTGATTTGCGCATAGACGGAGACGCCCGGCTCCAAACCAAGCACCTCGCAAGACTTGCGGGTGATGCGCCCGACGATGCGGGCGCCCCGCCCGTCCTCGCCGATCGCCGCCACCAGATTGACCTGGGCATCGTCGCCGTCAGGCGGCGCAATCGAGACGATGCGCACCGGCAGATGGTTGAGGACCGATGTCTCAGGGACGGCGCCGCGAACAAAGGCGACATCAGACGCGGCTATGCTGATGCGGCACTTCTTGCCAGGGTTGCCGCGGCGTCCGGGCACGACCAGAGTGCCTCCGTCGATCGCGAGGCTTGTCAGCGCATACTGCTCGTCGATGCTTGAAATGCGCGCTTCCAGCGTGACGGCCGCCTCGGGCGCGCGCAGGAGCGGCAAGTCAGGGTCGGCCGCCAGCTCTGCCAGCGGGCCCGCGGCACGCGCACGTCCATTTTCGATGAGTACCAGAGTATCAGCGAGGCGCTCCACCTCGCTCATGTCGTGGCTGACGTAGAAGATCGGGATGGAAAGGTTCTCGCGCAGCGCCTCCAGGTAAGGAAGGATCTCCTCCTTGGTGAGCCGATCCATCGCGGCCAGCGGCTCGTCCATCAGCAGAAGCCGAGGCCGGGACAACAAGGCACGCCCGATGGCGACACGCTGGCGCTCGCCTCCGGAAAGCGTTCCGGGAGCCCGGTCGAGCAGGTGTCCGATACCGAGCATGCTCACGGTGTCGTCGAAGCTGATCGACAACGAGCTGTCGCCGGCCCTTGCCCGCTTCGCGCCATAGAGCAGGTTGTCGCGCACGGACAGGTGCGCAAAGAGCGACGACTCCTGAAAGACGTAGCCAATGCGCCGCTCATACGGCTTCAGGAATCCGCCGCTGGCCTCGTCCTGCCACAGCTCACCGTCAACCTTCAGCCGGCCGGCAAGTCGTGCAAGCCCTGCCATGCAGCGCAGGACCGTTGTCTTGCCGCTGCCTGAAGGACCGAAGAGCGCGGTGACACCATATCCAGGCGCGGTGAATGCCACTTCGATGAAGAAGGTGCCGACGGTACCTGTGAATTTTGCCTCGATAGCGGCTCGGTCGGCCTTCATTTGCCCACGCGCCCAAGTCGCTTTTGCACCAGCGTCACCGACAGGATGACTGCGAAAGAGAACACGAGCATGCCGCCTGCCAGGATATGCGCCTGCGTCCACTGCAGGGTTTCGACGTAATCATAGATGGCGACAGACAAGACCTTTGTCTCACCTGGAATGTTGCCGCCGATCATGAGCACCACGCCGAACTCACCGACCGTATGGGCGAACCCAAGCACCGCCCCGGTCAGAAATCCTGGCCGGGCCAGCGGCACGGCAACCGACCAGAAAGCGTCCCAATCGGAAGCGCGTAACGTGGCCGCCACCTCCAGCGGACGATCCCCAAAAGCTTCGAAAGCGTTGCGTATGGGCTGAACGACGAAGGGCATCGAGTAGAAAACCGAGCCGATCACCAGCCCTTCGAAGGTGAAGGCCAGGGAGCGCAGGCCGAAGGGGCTGCCGAGCAGCCCGCCTAGGCCGTGGGGCCCTAGCAGCAAAAGCAGATAGAACCCGAGCACAGTTGGGGGGAGCACAAGAGGCAGGGCCACGACTGTGGCCACGGCCTCCTTCCATGGAGCCCGAGTCCGGGCAAGCCACCACGCAATGGGCGTGCCGATGGCGAGAAGAAAAATCGTCGTCAGCGTTGCGAGCTCGAGTGTGAGCTCAATCGGCGACCATAAATGCTCGAAATCAGACATCGGCACACCGACCCAAACGGCCTACTGCGCAGGAGCCGGCGCCTTGGCGGCGACGGTTGCTCCCACCCCATAGCCGTACCTCTCCTTCACGGCGCGTGCCTCCGGGCCTTTCAGGAAGGTTAGGAAGGCCTTGGCAGCCGGGTTGCCCTCACCCTTTTTCAAGAGAACCGCATCCTGGGCGATCGTGGCATAGAGATTGTCGGGAACAATCCACCGCGAGCCCTCGTCCGTGTTAATGACCTGCGAAAGGGCGACAAAGCCGACCTCGGCATTTCCAGTGTCTACGAACTGATACGTTTGGACGATGCTGTTGCCCTGCACGATCTTGCGCGCGAGCGCGTCATAAAGCCCGAGCTTCTTCATCACTTCGACGGCCGCCGCGCCATACGGCGCTGTTTGCGGATTGGCAATGGCGATCTTGTCAAACTTGCCGTCCTTGAGAGTCCCCTCGCCTTTCACGAGATCCTTGCTCTTGCTGAAGAGCACGACCTTTCCGGTGGCGTAGGTGAAGAGACTGTCCGGAACCGCATATCCTTCGGCGACGGCTTTCTTCGGTCTCTTCTGGTCGGCAGCCAGGAAAACCTCGAAGGGGGCAGCTTGAGTGATCTGCGTAAAGAGCTGGCCCGTCGCGCCGAAGCTGAAGACCGCCTGGTCGCCAGTCGCCTTCTCAAACCGCGCGCCGATCTCTTTCGCGGCCTCGGTGAAATTCGCTGCCGCCGCAACCTTCACCTCTCCTGCAGCGCTCGGCAGTGAGCTCGCAGCCGATGCCAGCAGCGCCAGCAAGGCGACCCCCAAGGGGCCCGACAGCGCCAGCACTCGCGCCCCGTTGCGAAGTGAACGCATCATCGATCTCCCTCTCGTCACCACGACGCAGCAATGATAGAGGCGATCAAGCGTTATATTCAATCGGGAACATCGGCTGCGGCTTTCTGCCGGACCCGCGACGATTTGGCAACCTTGGTGGGATGGGCGGTCCTGGCGGGCCGCTCCGCCGCCAGGAAGCGTGCCTTCAAGTCGGCGCTCGAGCGCCGTCCGACGCTGGCGCGGTGGCGCCCGATCCATTTCTCCGCCTCGTCGCGCCCGGCCCGAAAGAGATAGTTGAGGAGCGTCCATTCGGGCTTCATGGTGCTGTCGGGGCTGAGCGCGCTCGTGTAGCGACCCGCCTCGATCAGATGAAAGCGGTGGGTGGTGAGCCGCGCATAGCGTCCGCGCGCACTGCCGAGCCAGCCGCGCGAGCACTCGCGCACGGTCTCGATCAGCTCGATGTCGCGCTTCAGGGGCGCGTTGAAGGCCAGGCGGTTGGCGTGCAGCGAGATCTCCCGCACGCCGGTCGGCAAGCCATGGCGCACCAGCGGGTTGAGCTGCACGATGAGCGTATCCTCCACGGGGCTTTCCATGGCCAGCGTCTTGATGTCGGGGTTGGCGGAAAAACCGCCGTCCCAGTAGGCGACGCCGTCGATCTCGACCGCATGGTGCAGCGTGGGAAGGCAGGCCGACGCCAGCACAGCCTCGACGGTCATCTCCTTGGTGCGGAAGATACGGGCGCGGCCCGTCGCCACCTCGGTGGCTGCGATCAACAGCTCGATGGGCGAAGAAGCGCGCAGCTTGTCGAATTTGATCTCCGCGTCGAGCAGACGGCGCAGGGGATCAAAGCCCAGCGGGTTGAACTCGTAGGGCGACCACAGGCTCGCCATATGCGCCAGATGCGGCGTCCGGCTCAGCCCATACAAGAACGGGTTGAGCCGCAACAGGTCGGGGACGCCCGCCTTGTGCACCGCCTCCCAGACGTGGCGCAGCTTGTTGCGCGCGCTCGTCTTGCCGCCCTCGCTCAAACCGGCGGCCAGCGCCACAGCGTTGACCGCGCCGGCACTGGTTGCACTCACCCACCCGATCTCGAGCTCGTCGTCCTCGAGCAGGCGATCGAGCACACCCCAGGTGAAGGCACCGTGCGCGCCGCCGCCCTGAAGCGCGAGATTGAGCCTGACGTGTCGCCGAAAGAACCGCAATTTTTCCCCGCACCGCTGCCCCGCCTCGTCGCGACCCTACGCGAAGCCGAGTCTCAAAGCGGTATATAGTGTCACGGCAATGGCTCGATGGGGAGAACGACGGGACGGCCCTCTATCTCAGCAACAGTTGCGCGAACGCCATAGGCAGACGCGAGCAGCTGCGGAGTGAGAACTTCGCGTGGCGTCCCTTGCGCCAGCGCAGCGCCGTCCTTCAACAGCAGCACGCGATGGCAGTAGCGAGCCGCAAGCGAAAGGTCGTGCAGGGCGACGATCACCGCGCGTCGCAAAGCTGCCATGCGCACGAATTGTGCAAAAAGCGTCAGACCGTGCGCGGGATCGAGTCCGGTCGTCGGCTCGTCTGCGACAAGAAAGCGCGGCCGTTGCGCCAATGCGCGCGCGAGCAGAACACGGGCACGCTCACCACCCGACAACTCGGTAACGGCGCGCTCGGCGAAGGCCGTCACGTCCATCGCCGCCATCGCCTCCTCGACCGCATCGCGATCCTCCGCGCTCGGGCCGGCGATGCGCTCACGAAACGGCAGCCGCCCCAGCGCCACGAGCCGGCGCACGGTGAGCGGCCAATGCACGGTGCGCTCTTGCGGCAGATAGGCGATCGTCTGCCCCAGCGAGCGCCGATCGAGCTGGTCAAGTGGGCGCGCCCCGACGACGACCGTGCCCGTGCAGGGCGCAATTAGCCCCGCCATCGCCTTGAGCAGCGTCGACTTGCCCGCGCCGTTGGCGCCGATCACGGCCACGATCTCACCGGGCGTCACCGTCAGCGACACATCCTCAAGCACGCGGCGACCGGCGAGCCGAACACCGACCCCATGAGCCTCCAGCCGCTCGGTTATCACCGGGCTCATGGACCGAGCTCCCGCCGCGTCCTGATGACGAGCCAAAGGAAGAACGGCGCGCCGATGAGCGCCGTGACGACGCCGAGGCGCACCTCGCTCAAGGGCGCGAAGAGACGCAGCGTCATATCGGCGGCAAGCACCAGCGCGGCCCCGCCGAAGGCACTTGCCGGCAGCAGACGGCGCGGCTCGTGGCCGACGAACGGGCGCAATAGATGCGGCACGACGAGACCGACAAAGCCGATGGTGCCGGAGACGGCGGTTGCCGCGCCGACCGCGAGCGCGGTGCCGGCAACGATGCGCGCGCGCAAGCCCCGCAGATCGACGCCGAGGTTCTGCGCCGCCTCCTCGCCGAGCGTGAGCGCATCGAGCGCGCGCCCCGTGGTCAGCAGCAGCGCCCCGCCGAGAAGGATCAGCGGCGCCGCGAGCCAGACGTGCATGAGACTGCGATCGGTGAGCGAGCCCAGCAACCAGAACAGCATTTCCACCGAGGCGAAGGGATTGGGCGAGAGGTTGAGCGCGAGCGTGGTCAACGCGCCGGCGAGACTGGAGATGGCGACGCCGGCCAGGATCAGCGTCAGCGGTCCGCTGCGCTCGCCCGCGAGCAGCATCACCGTGATGGCGGCGAGCCCAGCCCCGATGAGACCGCCCGCCGGCAGCGCCAGTGCGAAGGCCGCGGCTGCGCCCGAATGGATGGCGATGACGGCGCCGAGCGAGGCACCGCCGGTAATGCCCAGGAGCCCGGGCTCGGCCAGCGGATTGCGCAGGTAGCCCTGTAGCACGGCACCCGACAAGCCCAGCGCGCCGCCGATCAGCGCGCCGAGGATGGCGCGCGGCAGGCGGATCTCGACCAGGATCATGCGCGCTGCCTCACCGCCCCGAGGGATGCCGACGCCGGAGGGCCCAACGAGCAGCGAGGCGACGAAGGCAAGCACGGCAGCTGCGGCGAGCACCCCCATGACGGGGAAGCCTGCGCCAACCGCGCCGCGGTCTTGCGTGCCGACGACGGCCTCACTCATGGCGCGCATCTCCGTTGAGCAGTGCGCGGCGCTTGGCACCGAGCTCCTCCACGGCCGCAGCGATCCGTGGCGTCGCACACAGCCATAGCGGCATTGGGAGTTGCATATGCGGATGGTTGGCGACCAGCGCCTCGAACGCCGGATGCCGCAGGTTGTCGCCGACGGTCGAGCGGAACTCGTCGGGCGTATTGGCGAGCACGATGAGATCGGGCGGATCGGCGACGATCTCCTCCAGCGGCAGGCGCCCGCCGGGACCGAGCGACCGGTCGCGCGCGACGTTGTGGAAGCCCGCAGCATTGAGAGCGGCATCGACGAGACTGCCGGGACCGGAGGCGAGGCTGTTGACCTGGTAGGCGAGTGCGCGCGGACGCTCGGGCCCCTTGGGCGCCGCCGCGGCCAGACGCTTGTCGAAGGCGGCGATCATCGCCTCGCCGCGCGCCTTGGCGTCGACCGCTGCCGCGATGATGCGGATGGCGCGCCGCATGCCTTCAAAGTCGGTGGCGAGCGGCACCAGCACCACCCGGAATCCGAGTCGCCGCAACAGGCCGACGGTCGCGGTCGCGGAATAGTCCTGCGCGATAACGAGGTCGGGCTCGAGCGCCAGCACCTCCTCGGCAGTGCCACGCACGCCCTTGAGACCGCGCGCCTCGGCGACCTTCATGGAGAGCGTCGGATCGACGGCGAGATAGCTCAAGGCCGCGATGCGATCGCGGGAAACGAGATCGAGGAGGAGCTGGTCGGTGCACACCGTCAGCGAGACGATGCGGTGGGGGGCTGCGGCGCGCGCAGGCGCAATGCTCGGCCCCGCCGCGAGAAGTGCGGCGAAACCGAGCAGCGATGCAAAAGCTTTGCGTCCGGCACGCATTGCGTCCGCTATCTCCCCTTCGCGCCGGCGACGGATGCCAGCTCCTGATAGGTGAACCGCAGGCCGGCATAGGCGGCAATGCCCGCCGTCTCGTAGCCGAAGACCTGCTGATAGTCCTGGTCGAGCGCGTTCTCCAGGCGGCCGTAGAGCTCTACGCCGGGGCGCAGCTCGTAGGAGGCCGCAATGTTGATGAGCCAGTAGTCGTCAAGCTGCACGCGATCAAGGGTCGGATCGGTAAAGTTGAAGGCCGTATCGAGCATGGTGCCGTTGTAGATGGCCGCCACATTCAAGTTGGCGCGTCCGCCGTCGAACGCGTAGTTGGCGTCAATGCGGCCCGAGTGCGGCGGACGGCGCACCTCCTCGCGGCCCGAGTTGTCCTTGGAGTCGAGGTAGGTATAGGACGCGCCCAGCGTGAGGCCGCCGCCGACGAGATAGCGCGCCGCCACCTCGATGCCGCTGCGCGTGCTCTTGCCCGTGTGATTGAACGGCTCGAAGAGACCCGCCGCGGTGGAGCGAAAATCGATCTCGTTGCTCAAGTCGGTATCGAAGTAGGTGACGTCGAGGCTTGCCCGGCCGGTCAGAATTGTCGTCTCCAGACCCGCGTCCCAGCCGAAGGCCTCCTCGGGAACCAGGTCGGGATTGGGCGTGAAGCCGAAAAAGCTGCCAAACTGCTCGCTCAAGCTCGGGTACTTCACACCGGTCCCAACGCTCGAGTGCAGGCGAAAGGGCGTCTGCGGCACTTTGAGCGATGCCGCGGTGCGCCAAGTGGTAAAGTCCTCGACGAAGTCGTTGTCGTCGCGCCGAACCGAGGCGGTGAGGAACAGCTTGTCGAAATACTCGCCCCGCACCTCGCCGACGAAGCCCGTGGTGTGGCGCTCCCGATCGGGAGCGGTGGGATCGGTCGGCTGCTCGAAGCGCTGGCGCTCGCGCTCGACAAGCCCGGTGAAGTAGTGGCGCACGCCGGGCATGTCCGGCGTCTCCAGCCGGTAGGTGCTGGTATACCCGAACTTCGTGGTATCGCCGACGTTGTGCGTTAGCACCGTTCCCGCAGCGGAGACGTCATCGTCCTGCGAGTCCGTCTCGCTCCCGCTCACCTCCAGCTTGTGCGTCCAGTGGCCGTCGAGGGTGTCGAGCGTGGCCGCCAGACGGCCGACCCAAAGACGATTGATCAAGAACGAGTTGTCGTCGGCCGGCACGGAGAAGCCGTTGACGATGCCCCCAAAACCCGCATCGCGATCGGCGTGGTTGGTCGACATGCGTAGCGTGCCGTCGAGCTTCAGGTTGTTGGCGAGGGCGACACCGCCGCGGAATGCGAAAGTGGAGAGCCGCCCGCCGTCGTCCTCGTTGCCAGTGGTGGAGATGTTGAAGCCGTCCGTCGATCGCCCCTGCAGCGTCACGCTGCCATAGAGGTCGTCATTGCCGCCGGAGAGCTGCAGCGCCCCGTCGCGCGTGCCGAAGGCGCCGCCTTCGCCGCGAGCGCGGATGGTGAGCGGCCCCTTGCCGGCCTTGGTGATGATGTTGACCACACCGCCGATCGCGCCGTTCCCGTAGAGTCCACTTTGCGGTCCGCGCAGAACCTCGATCTGCTGGATCTCGTCGGCATCGAGACTGGAGAAGTCGAAGAAGCCGTCGGTCGACGCCGAGTTGACCTCGACGCCGTCGATGAGGACAAGCGTGTGGTTGCTCTCCGCGCCGCGGATGCGCACGACGGTGAGATTGTTGGGCGTGCCCTGCCCGCTAACCGAAACGCCCGGCAGGCTTTGCAGAGCGTCGGACGCATGACGGATCTGCTGGTCACGCAAGGACTTGTCGGTGACCACGCTGACGGCCGAGCCGACCTCGTCGAGGGGCACGCCGGCGATGGTGCCGGTGCTCTCGGCCTCGCCCTCTCCGGTCGCGGCGGCCGACTGGCCCTCGCCTCCGCCGGCTCCCTTTGCGGCCTTCTTCTTCTTCGGCTTGGCGGGCGCTGCCTCCAGCGTTGCCCCCTCGACGACGATTGCCGGCAACTCGGTCTCATCCTGCGCTGAGGCCGGCTGAGGAAGCAGAGAAAAGGCGGCCGTTACCATGACGAGAAGAGAACACTTGGGATGAACGATCCAATCCTGTGAACGCAAGAACAAACGCAAATACATAAGCGACTCCCGTTACGCGACTTGGACGGGAAGCCAGTCGAGACGCCTCACCACAAATGCTTCGAGACCCGCTTAACGACTGAGCGCAGCGGGAAGCCCGCCGCGGTTCAGCCGCCAGCGCTATCTCAATCGACGAGTGTCAGAAGGTGACACCGTAATCAGGCATGTCTGACGTAGCTCCCTGCCGGTTGCACATCAGTCGCCACTACGGTTGTCCGTTCTGCCGCACGCCCCGTACGGAAGATGGGCGACATGTGCCGGCAGGTCTCCTGGCTTGCGGCTCGAGCGCTTTCCTCCGACCTTCCCAACGGGCCCGAACATTGAGACCGTCAGTGGCATTTGCGGAGCAAAGCTTGCCGCTTACAGTTGCGGGGGCAGCCACGGCTTGGGGCAGACGCCTTTACCGTGTTCCCTTTTCACCATCGATGCGCGAGCACCGACAGACCAGCACCGTTGCAATGGACCAGAGGACCCGCGACGCGTCAAGCAGATCCCGCTAATGAACCCGGCGCGTGGCGCACGCAAGCCACATCGGGCGAGAGCGAACGGTAACCGGACGAGAGCGAACGGGAGCCACTCCCTCCGTATCAACCTGACGAAAAATTAAGCTGCCTTCGGGGCTTGTACGCACCAATATCCGTTCGGCGCTGAGGGTGGCGATGACGCCCGGTCGCGCAGGTGCAAGCTGCCTGCATCGGCTGAGCGATTGTCGCGAAAGCCCGCCGTCTGGCGCAAGAAAATGAGACCTGACTGGGTGATCAAACGGCGTCTGCCGCTTGACCGCGCCTGCCATCCAATATGGGGGAGGGTTGGGACATGACAGTGCTTGTCGAATCCCGGGCGTTGCGCAAGGCGTTCGGTCCGATCGTCGCGGTCGACAACATCTCGCTCAGCGTGCGCAGGGGCGAGGTCCTGGGCTTTCTCGGGCCCAACGGTGCCGGCAAATCGACCACGATGAAGATGATCACCGGCTTCCTTGAGCCGGATCATGGCACCTCGGCGATTTGCGGGATCGACATGCAGGACCATCCCAGAGAGGCCAAGCGCAAGCTCGGCTACCTGCCGGAAGGCGCGCCTCTTTACTCGGAGATGACACCGCGAACGTTCCTGTCGTTCGTCGCGGCCGTGCGCGGGATCGACGGCAAGGAGCGCGAGACCCGGGTCGCCGACGCCGTCGAGAAGACGCGCATCCATTCCGTCCTCGACCAGCGCATCGAGACCCTGTCGAAGGGCTACAAGCGGCGCGTGGGATTGGCGCAAGCCGTTCTCCACGATCCGCCCGTGCTGATCATGGACGAGCCGACCGACGGCCTCGACCCCAACCAGAAGCACCACGTAAGAAACCTCATCATGGAAATGGCCGCCAAGAAGGCCATCGTCGTCTCCACGCACATCCTCGAGGAGGTCGAGGCGGTGTGCACCCGCGCGGTGGTGATCGCCAAGGGGCGCATCGTCGCCGACGGCACGGCGGAGGACCTGATGCGGCGCGTGCCTTATCACGGTGCGGTGGCCATTCGCGTCCCCGAGCAGCATGCCAAAGCCGCGATCGCGGTGCTCTCGGCGCTTGACCTCATCGCCCGCGTCGAGACGCTCGAGAAGGCGAACAGCCACGTGGCACTGCGGGCCATTCCAAAGAACGGCAAGGCGATTGCGACCGACGTGGCCTCGCTGCTGCGCGAGAAGGCCGTGCCCGTGGAGGAGCTGTTCGTGGAGCGCGGCAAGCTCGACGACGTCTTCCGCCAGATCACGACAACGGAGGGAGGCCCCGATGCCTGAGATGCTGCGGGCGACCGCCGTCATCGCCAAGCGCGAGTTCGTCGCCTACTTCGCCACACCGCTGGCGGCCGTGTTTCTCACCATCTTCGTGGCGCTGACAGGCGCCTTCGCCTTCTACGTCGGCCAGTTCTTCGAGCGCGGCCAGGCCGACCTCTCCACCTTCTTCGCCTATCAACCCTGGCTCTATCTGCTGCTCGTCCCTGCCGTTGCCATGCGGCTTTGGGCGGAGGAGCGCAAGTCCGGCACGATCGAGCTCTTGATGACGCTGCCCATCTCGCCGTGGGAGGCGGTGGTGGGCAAGTTCCTGGCGGCCTGGGCCTTCATCGGGCTGGCGCTGATCCTCACGTTTCCCATGTGGATCACGGTCAATGTGCTGGGCGAGCCCGACAACGGCGTGATCCTGACCAGCTACCTTGGAAGCTTCCTCATGGCCGGCGCCTTCCTCGCCATCGGCTCGTTCGTCTCGGCGCTCACCAAGAACCAGGTCATCGCCTTCATCCTGGCGGCGACGATCTGCTTCCTGTTCGTCATGAGCGGGGTCGATCTGGTGCAGAACACGCTGCGCGCGTGGGCGCCGGGCATCGTCTCCTCCGCCGTCGCCTCCATGAGCTTCCTGTCGCATTTCCAGCAGATCACGCGCGGCGTGGTCGAGGCCCCGACCCTCGTCCTCTTCCTATCGCTCATCATCTTCGCCCTGTTCGCCACCGTGATTGCCATCGATCAAAAGAAGGCCGCCTAAGGGGAGCTCGCCATGCACAAGGCCCTGAACACCGTCCGTGCACTTGCAACCGGCGCGTGGAACCGGACCGCGCGGGCGTGCGCCGCGCTGAGCCGGTCGTCGCTAGCCTGGGGCGGCCTGGCGCTCGCCGCGGTGATCCTGTTGTCGCTGAACCTGATCTCCTCGGTCAGCCTGCGCAGCTGGCAGGCGGACCTCACGCAAGGACAGGTCTTCACCATCTCCAACGGAACGCGCCAGATCTTGCGGTCGATCGACGAGCCGATCACGGTGCGTGTCTACTTCTCCAAGCAGTTGGGAGAGGTGGCGCCGAGCTACGCGCAATATTTCGAGCGCGTGCAGGCGCTTCTCGAAAACTACCGGGACCTGTCCGGCGGCAAGCTGCAGATCTCCTACCTCGACCCTGAGCCCTTCTCCGACGCCGAGGACCGCGCCGTCGCCGCGGGCCTGCGCGGCACGCGGCTCAATGCCGAGGGCGAGCTCGGCTATTTCGGGCTTGTTGCGACCAACTCCACCGATAACCAGCAGGTGATCCCCTCCTTCTCGCCCGACCGCGCCGGCTTCCTCGAGTACGACGTCACCAAGCTCGTCAACGCGTTGGCAAATCCCAAGAAGCACGTCGTCGGCATCATCAGCGGGCTGCCGATCAACGGCGGCAAGTCGCCCATGAACAACCAGCCGACGCCGCCGTGGCTGATCATGGATCAGATCCGCGAGTTCTTCGACGTGCGCATGCTCGACCAGACGCTCACCTCGATCCCCTCCGACATCGACGTCCTCATGATCGTGCAGCCGACGGAGCTCACGCCCAAGGCCGCCTATGCGATCGACCAGTACGTTCTGGGCGGCGGCAAGGCACTCGTTTTCGCCGATCCGATGCCGGAGGCGGCATACATGCAGATGCTCGGCCACGGCAATGGCGAGATGAAACAGCTCACCAAGCTGCTCAAAAGCTGGGGCGTTGGATTCGTCGACGACAAGGTGGCGACCGACATTGCCCATGCCCGACGCGTCCAGTTTGGGCAAACGGGCGGCCCGGTGACCGACTACGTCGCCTGGCTCGCGCTCGATCAGCGCAATATCGATAAAGGGGATGTTCTCTCCGCCGGAATCGAAACGCTCAATCTTGCCTCTGCCGGGTTCCTCAAGAAGATCCCGGGCGCCGGGCCAACGGTAACGCCGCTTCTACATACGAGCTCGCAGGCCATGGAGGTCGACGTGAAAAAGGTCGGCCCCGCCGCCGATCCGATCGCCCTGCTGCGCAACTACAAGCCGCGCGGAAGCCCCCTGGTGCTCGCCGCCCGCGTGACGGGCGAGGCGAAGTCGGCCTTCCCCGATGGACCGCCCAAGGACGCGCTCAAAACGGATGCGTCCAAAGACAAGGATAAGGCCGCGGCTGCCAAGGATGCAGCGAAGGGTGGGGAGGCAAAGGACGCTGCGGCGGCTAAGAATGATACCAAGACCAAGTCACCGGAGAAGGAGAAGACGGCGTCCCATCTCACGTCGGGTAAGGTCAACGCCATCGTCATCGCCGACACCGACCTGATGGCCGACCAGTTCTGGGTCGACCGACGCCAGCTGCTTGGCCAGGAGGTGGTGATGCCGACCGCGCACAACGCCGCCCTGGTTCTGGGCGCCCTGGAGAACCTTTCGGGCAACGACGCGCTCATCGCGCTGCGCGCCCGCGGCGTGTCGGATCGACCCTTCACGCTGGTGGACGACCTGCGCCGCAACGCCGAGCGTCAGTACCGCCAGAAGGAGCAGGCACTCACCCAAAAGCTGAAGGACCTGCAGAGCAAGCTGTCTCAGCTCGAGACCACGCAAGGCGGCGCGGTGCTGCTCTCGGAGGACGAGCGCGACGCGGCCGACAAGTTCCGCGCCGAGATGCTGGAAACCCGGCACCAGCTGCGCGACGTGAAGCTTGCGCTGCGCCGCGACATCGACCGGCTGGACGGCTGGCTCAAGTTCGCCAACATCGGCCTCGTGCCCCTCGCGATCGGGTTCATAGGCATCGGATGGACGTTCTGGCGCACGCGCCGGCGCAAGAGCAGCAAGCCATAAGCGGGAGGACGGCACTCATGACGCCAAAACACTTCGTCACCCTGGCCGCCGCCGCTGTGGTCAGCGTGGCTGCAGCACTCCTCGTCTACTCGTCGTCCGTAACCTGGTCGCGCGCAACTCCCAACGGCGTGCCGCTGTTCAAGACCTTGCAGGGCGTGCCGCCCCAGATCGCCCGCATCGAAATCCAGCAAGGCAGCGACACGCTCACGCTGCTGCGGGACGGCAAGGACTGGGTGCTGAAGGAGCGCGAGCGCTTTCCCGCGACGCCGGAAAAGGTGCGCGCCTTTCTCGTGAGCCTGTCGGACGCCGAGCTGGTCGAGGGCAAGACGCGCCGAAAGGACCGCTATGGCCTGCTCGGGCTCGAGGATCCGCATAAGAAGAACGCGGCCTCGCGGCTCGTCAAGCTGATCGACGACAAGGGCCAGACCGTCGCCGAGGCCGTGATCGGCAAACAGCGCAGCGACGCATTCGGATCGGGCAAGGGCGGCACCTACGTGCGCCGGCCCGGCGAAGCGCAGACCTGGCTGGTGAACACGGAGATCAACGCCGGCGTCACGCTGCGCGACTGGGTCAAGCCGCGGCTGTTTGGGGCCCGTCCGCGCGACGTCAAGAGCATCACCGTGAAGAGCCCTGGCAAGGACGACGTCAACATCGGGCTATCTGCCGACGGCAGCGATCACGTGCTGAAGGACATCCCCGATGGCATGAAGATCAAGTACGTCAATTCGATCGACGACATTGCCCAGGCGGTAAGCTCTATCGACTTTGATGACGTAAAGAAGATCGACAAGGCCCCGGCCGGTGACAAGGTGAGCACCGTCACGCTCCAGCTTGCCAATGGTCTCAAGTGCGACTTCAAGATCAGGCCCGACGGCGGGTCCGCGTGGCTGTCGTTGGATGCAAGCGGCGAGGGCGAGGCAAAGAAGGAAGCCGACGCTTTGATGGCGCGGGCCAAGGGGTGGGAGTTCCAGATCCCCAAGAGCAAGGCCGATGCGATCCTCAAGGCGCGCGAGGAGCTTCTGGAGAAGAAAGCGTCATCCTAGGGCACCCGGCACTGCCGAGCGCGCACCTCAATGCGTGTCGAGAAGCTTCCTGTCGACCTGCTCGACGAAGCGCGCGCTCGGGTCGAGCCCGCGCGTGATGCATTCAATGTGCGCGCCCGAACCGGTACGCGTGATGCGCAGCAAGTTGTAGCGCCCCAGCGGCTCGGCCGTGTGCACGCGGCCGGCCGAGCCCGAGGCGACGCCGATGACGGGAATGCGGCCTTCGGCCCAGGCAAAATCGATGTGGTTGTCGCGATGGTTGTGCCCGTGCAGCACCAGCTCGGCGCCGTGCGCGGCGAGCACGCGGTCGAGCGCCGTCGCATCGCGCAACGCCCGGCGCGGCGGCGCCTGGCCGGGAAGCGGCGGATGGTGGATGAGCACCACGCGCACCAGACCCTCCTTGCGCGTGCGGTCGAGGAGGTCGCCCAGCGCTGCGATCTGACGGTCTCCGAGCCGGCCCGCCGCAACGAACGGCGGCGTCTCCTCCGCCGAGTTCAAGCAGATGAGCGCCACGGGACCGATCTTGCGCACGAACGGGAAGCCGTCCGCGCTTGGGGGCCCGAGCCTCGCGCCCCAGGCGTCGGCGCGCATGTAATCGGCCCAACGACCGACACCGGGATGGCCGTGCACGTGCGTATAGATGTCGTGGTTGCCCGGGATGACGGTCACGGTTTGCGGCGTGCCCAGGCTTTCGAGCCAGGCGCGGGCAGCCTCGTACTCGGCCGGCAAGCCGAGATTGATGAGATCGCCGGTGACCGCGATGTGATCGGGATGCTGCGCTTTGAGGTCTGCGACGATCAGATCAAGGCTCGGCTTGCGATGCACGTGCCGGCGCCCGCGCTGCCAATTCAGGTAACCGAGCCCCCGCTTGACGTTCAGATGGCGCAGGGCGAAGCCGCGCACCGGAGCAAGATGAACGTCCGAAAGCTGTGCGAGTGTTATGGTTTCGGTCATATGCCTATTGACGGCGAGGGCGTGAGACCAACTCTATCATGGTCCTCTAACCCAGGTGCTCCCGCCGACAAAGCGCGGGACACCGAAAGCTTGTGGGGCAAGGAGCAGGCCCTTTGTGGTCGACCCGCCTGATCACCAAGCTCATGCAGCGCAGCTGGCGCCTCACGCGCGGGCTGACGCTCGGTGCGCAGGCCATGGTGATCGATCCGGAAGACCGCATTCTTCTCGTGCGCCACACCTACCGGCCCGGGTGGCACTTCCCCGGCGGGGGCGTGGAGCGCGATGAGACGGTGGAGGCGGCGCTTGCGCGCGAGCTCCACGAGGAGGCGGGCATCGTGTTGACGGGGCGCCCGGAACTCTTCGGCCTCTACGCCAATTTTCGCTCTTTTCCCAGCGATCACGTAGCCCTGTTCATCGCGCGCGACTGGGAGCAACCGATCGTCCCCAAGCCCAATCACGAGATCGCCGAGCACGGATTCTTTGCCAGGAACGCCCTGCCGGCCGACATCGGCAGGAGCTCCGCCCGCCGCCTGCGCGAGCTGTTTGCGGGAGAACCGCGCAGCCTCATGTGGTGAAAGGCGCTTTACGGGGCCCGGCCGCCCATGCTAGAGGCGCGCCCCATGACGACGAGACTTCAAGGTCTGCTGCTGCCGCGACGAGGCCGATGCCCCGCGCCCGCCAAGCGCGCCTGACCCACCTTTCCTGACCGCGGCGGCACCTTCCGCGCGGTCGCCTCAAAAGCTCGTCGCAGGCATCCATGACGTCCACCATCGTTCACCGGTCGCTGACGCCGGCCGACCTCCCCAAAGTCGCAAACCTCAACGCCCGCGTGTTCGGGCCAGGGCGCTTCACGCGCACAGCCTATCGCGTGCGCGAGGGCGCGCCTGCCATCTCGCAATATTGCCGCGCCGCGCTTGCAGGGTCTCGCATGATCGCTGCGGTTCGCTTCACCCACATCACCATCGGCGGAACGGACGGCGCGCTGCTTTTGGGGCCCCTCGCCGTCGACCCGGAATATGCCGGTAAGGGGCACGGGCGCCAGCTTGTCGGCGAGGCGCTGGAGGCAGCGCGGGCGGACGGCATCCGCCTCGTGGTCCTGGTTGGCGACGAGCCCTATTATGGCCGCTTCGGATTTCATCCCGTCGCGCCTGGACAGATCCTGCTGCCGGGCCCGGTCGATCCCAAGCGGCTCTTGGCCGCGGAGCTGGCGCCCGGCGCACTTGCGTCATTCTGCGGCCTCATCGTCGCCAAACGCGCATGATGACCAGACGCGCTTCGGCGCGTAAGCTCGGAGTGAGCAAGCGGAGGTTTGACATTGGATAGACGCACCTTGCTGACCGGAGGCGGCACGCTTCTCGTGGCCGCGGCACTGACGCGAGACGTCGAGGCACGCTCCAGGAGCGTGCCGGTCACGGACGCGGACTCGCACTTCATGCAGCTCGCCATCGACCAGGCGAAAGAGGGCGACTACCCCTTCGGCGCCATCATCGTACGCGACGACAATGTGCTGGCCCTCGGGCACAACAGCACCAAGAGCACCCACGATCCGACGGCGCACGCCCAAATGATGGCGATCCGCTCCTTCCTTTCCGGCCACGACCCGGAGGACTTCAAGGCGACGACCATCTACGCCTCCGGCGAGCCCTGCCCGATGTGCATGGGCGCCATCATCTGGTGCGGCATCAAGCGGCTCGTCTATGCCGCCTCGATCGACGAGTTGTCGGCGCGGATCGAGCAGATCGACGTGGGCGCCCGGCAAATCGCCAATGCGGCGCCCTTCGCCAATATCGAGATCTCAAAAGGGCTGTTGTCGGGGAACGCGCTGCGCCTGTTCGCGCCCGACAAGGACACCAAGTAGCGCGCGGGGCCCATATCGCATGGGAACCAGGGTGGTGGGCCAGGCGTTTGCCTGCGGCTCAACCACCTGATGGCGACCCCAATGGCCCGCGACCTCTTGCTGTGGCTGCTCGGCGTGCCGCTCAGCGTCATCGTCCTGCTCCACCTCTTCGGCGTGCTGCACTGGTGAGACGCCCGGCGGCAAGCTGTGAGTGAAAAGCGGAACAAAAAATATCAAAAGCCAGGGAACCTTCGGGTGGGCCGCGCATTAAGCGCAACACGCGCGTCTGGCCTCCCTCCCCCTCCCCTCGAGGCGAGGTCGCGTGGCGCTAGTGGGCACCCGCTCGTATTGCATTGGCCGGAGCGGGTGCCCTTAGTTTCTGGGCGCCCGCAAGGGCTCGCGGCGCCTCGGGAATGTGTGTGCGCTCCAGCATCGCCTCCTTGGCCTTGGTGTAATCCTCCCACCGCCGCCGCAATTCCACGTCCATGGGGCTGAGCTTCCACTGCTTCAGCGGATCATGAATGCGCATCATGAAGCGGAATGGAGCGGGGACAGCCCCCTGGCATCCTCCACTCAAGGCTCGCGCTGGCCGGGCTTTAACGTGACGATCCTGAATCTGTCGCCGGAAGCGAGCTCGCATTCGGCCACGGCAGAAAAATCGACGAAATCACCGCCATACTCCGCATTCGGCCGCGCGAACGGACCCAGCTTGCGGACCACGTCCGTCAATTCCGCCTTCATGATGGCTTCCTCTTTCAAGATGAACCGCTTTGGGCCCAGCCAGTTGAGCTCGAAGGAACGCGAGCGGACGTCGAGGTCGGGCAAGCCGAAGCGGCCCACGATGGCCGGGAGTGGCGTTGGCCCGGAAATCGGATAGGCGCGACCACGCTCGATGCGATAGAGGTTCATCGCCGCAATATGCCGGTCGCTGCGGTAGAGCAGAGCGACGTGCCGAGAATCGGCCGACCAATCGGCCGTGTACGCCGTGGGGCCTGTGTCGAGTATGTCTTTGACCTCTTCCAGCGGGCCGATCACCCGATGCCCGGGCTCGGCCATGAGATAGAGGTGAAAGTCCACATCCCCGAGCTCGCCGCTCCCATGGGCGGCGATCGCATACTGGTGATTGGGCGCCGTGCCGTTGGTCACGGTGACGTATTCGCCCTTTGCGTAGGCATAGTTGGATGTCGCTTGGGCGCCCGGCCCGATCGCAACGATGCAAAACCACGTTGCCAGCGCCAACCGCCGCATTGAGGCTCGATGATTACCCATGTTGTGCCAACCTCCCGCACGAATCGAGGCGGACCGAACCCGCGACCGCGGCGTGCTAGGCCAGACCGCGACCGGCTCCCTCAATCGGCGAAGGGGTCGCGCATGAGGATCGTATCCTCGCGCTCGGGGCTGGTGGAAAGCAGCGTCACCGGACATTCGATCAGCTCCTCGATGTAGCGCACGTACTTGACCGCCTGCGCCGGCAGGTCGGCCCAGCTCCTCGCGCCACGCGTCGATTCCGACCAGCCTTCCAGCGTCTCCCAAACCGGCTTCAGGCGCGCCTGCGCGTTGCTCCCCGCCGGCAACCGGTCGATGCGCTCGCCATCGAGCTCATAGCCGACGCCAACCTTGATCTCGGGAAAGCCGTCGAGCACGTCGAGCTTGGTGAGCGCAATGCCATCGATGCCGCACACCTTGATGGTCTGGCGCACCAGCGTGGCATCGAACCATCCGCAGCGCCGCTTGCGGCCCGTGACCGTGCCGAACTCGTGGCCCCGCTCGCCGAGCTTGTTGCCGACCTCATCGTCGAGCTCGGTCGGGAAGGGCCCGGAGCCGACGCGCGTCGTATAGGCCTTGGCGATGCCGAGCACGTAGCCGACGGCGCGCGGGCCGATGCCCGATCCCGTCGCCGCCTGAGCGGCAACAGTGTTGGAGGAGGTGACGTAGGGATAGGTTCCGTGGTCGATGTCGAGCAGCGCCCCTTGTGCGCCTTCGAACAGGATGCGCTTGCCGGCCTTGCGCTCGCGGTCGAGCAGATCCCACGTCACATCCATGAAGGGGAGGATCTTGGGGGCGATCTCGGCGAGCTCCGCCATCACCTTGTCTTTGGACATTTCCGGCTGGCCCAGGCCGCGGCGGAGCGCGTTGTGGTGCACGAGGATGCGATCGACCTTGGGGCCGAGCGTTGAGAGATTGCGCAGGTCCTGCACGCGGACGGCGCGGCGGCCCACCTTGTCCTCATAAGCAGGTCCGATGCCGCGGCCCGTGGTGCCGATCTTGCCGGCGCCCGCCGCTTCCTCGCGGATGACGTCGAGCTCGCGATGCAAGGGCAGGATCAGCGTGGCGTTCTCGGCGAGGCGCAAATTCTCGCGGCTGATCTTGAGCCCCTGACCGGTCAGCTTGTCGATCTCGGCCAGTAGCGCCCAGGGATCGACCACGACGCCGTTGCCGATCACGCCGAGCTTGCCCGGGCGCACGACGCCGGAGGGCAGAAGCGACAGCTTGTAGGTGTTGTTGCCGATGACGAGCGTGTGCCCGGCGTTGTGGCCGCCCTGGAAGCGCACGACGATGTCGGCGCGCTCCGACAGCCAGTCGACGATCTTGCCTTTTCCTTCGTCGCCCCACTGGGCGCCGACCACCGCCACGTTCGCCATTCTCTAGTGTTCCGATTCCGAAGTTCGCCTGAGTTCGATGCTAGGTTCCCAAGCGAACTTCGGAATCATCAGGAACACTAAAATCATAGAGTTGCTAGTGTGCTTCAGATCGAAAAATTCGCTCATACGTATAACGCGAGCAACGGCGAATTTCTCGATCATCACACTAGCCCACCTCACGACTTGGCCCCGGCTCGGGCGCCGGGGCCAAGAAGGGTTATAGCGCAGATTCGAGAAAGCCGAGCCCCCGGGCCGCAAACGGGCGCCAGGCGCAATCAGCGGTAGACGATGGGCCGGGCGCCGGGCCAGGTGACCCGATAGCCGAACTCGATCACCCGCTCCTCCTCCGGCTCCAGCTTGGATTCGAAGGCGATGACGCCGCGCTTGTCATCGATACCCTGACGGGTGGGTGCGGTCGGTCCCAGCAGATCCACCTTGATGTCCTGATTGTTGGAAACAGGGATCTGGTCGTGCACGACGAGCTGGACGGCACGCTCGTGCATGTTCTTGACGGTGATGCGGAAATTGCGGCTGTCGGTGCGCGAGGATGAGATCAGGCCGGTCTCGCCGCGCTTCTCGTCGGCGATCGCGTGGCGCACGCGCACCTGATCGTCCGCTCCGAAGCCGAGCTCGTGCTCCTCGCCCGGCGACAGCACAGGGAGCTCGCCGGTGCCGACGAAGGTCCCATCGCGGAAGAGCGACACCGTCCCGGGCAACAGCGGCGAGCCCTGGGGCAGGACGAGCTTGGCGTAGAGGTAGGCCGTGGCGTCGACCTTGGGCACCGTGCGCACCGTAAGCGTGGGCTCGACGCTGTCCTCCTGCAGCAAGACGCGCTTGGCCTCGCCCGTATCCGGAATGGATAAGCGGCCCGGCACGGTGAAGACCGCCTGGAAGGGCGCGGTCGCAACGGCGGCATTCTGCTCGCCGACATCGAATGACGGCGCCGCCGCGCCACCGGCGGCCTCTTGGGCAACTTTCAGCTGGCGCTTGGCGATGAGCCCCGCGGCGGGGCGAGCCTCAACAGGGGGAGGCGCCGCGGCGGCGACGGGCTTGGGCTCCGGCTCGTAGTCCACCGTCACCGTCTTGAGCTCGGGTGCTGCGGCATTGGCGGTGGGCCGCGTCGTGGAGAGCTGCAGGGCGACGTCGTCCCAGCTCTCGCCCGTGCGCTGCTTGATCTCGGCCCGGCGCGTCAGCGCCAGCTGCGGCGGGGTCGTCTTGGAGCCGGTGGCGAGGCGCGCGTCGTAGCGCGGCACCCAGCCGGCGTTGCGCACCTGGTAGCGCACGGTGAGGTCCGCATCGAGCTCCGCATCGGCCGTGACAAAGACCTTGACCTCGGTCTGCTCCACGCGCGCCGGCGCCATTGCGGACAGCTTCTTCTCGAGATCCCCGATCTTGCGGTCGAGCTCGCGCTTCTTCACCTCCGCGTCGAGTGCGCTGCGCTGCGCATCCGTCATGCCGGAGGCGATGAGGGAGAGGATCTGCGCCCAATCCGTCTGTGGCACCGTCGTCTGGGCGGGATGCTCCTCGCTGCGTCCCGGCAATTCGGCCAGATTGTTGAGCAGCATCTTCTGCGTCTGCGCGGCGTCCTGCTGACCTTGCGCCAGCCCGCGCTCGTCGCGCAACTTCTCGATCTCGTCCTCGATACCTTTTCGCTCGGACTGCAGCGTGGCCTGGTCGGCGCTCGCCACATAGCGCCGGCGGGTATCGACGGATTCGATCGAGAGCTTGGCCGTCGCATTGCCTTCAACGCGAATGGAACCGGGCACCGCCTCAGCCGGCAAGTCATTGAAAATGATGGTATGGTCGCCTTTGTCGAGCTTGAGCTGCGCCGCACGCGTCACCTCCGCTCCACTCAGGAATACGGTGACGGCATCAACCCGCGAGCTGGCCGGCAGCTCATCCGCTGCCGCGTCAACTGCCAGGACAGTCAGCATAGCGCCGGCGATCGCAACCGAGATGCGCATCCGATGGCCCCCATTTTTGCATTGACGAAGCGCCCTCGCCCACGGTCACGAGTGAGATCGCTTCGCGTCTGAATTATGGCCAAGGATGCCGGATGGCGGCGCCGGCCGCGCCGAAATGGCGCGCGTTAGGTTAACGGGCCGCGGATCTCGTCGTAGGCCCAATCGAGCCACGGCACGAGCCGCTCCAAATCGTCGCGCTCCACCGTCGCTCCGCACCAGATCCGCAAGCCCGGCGGCGCCGTCGGATAGGCCCCGATATCCTTGGCGACGCCCTCAGCCTCGAGCAGCGCGACAATTTGGGCACCAACACGCGCGCCCAACAGGGGGGCATCGAGCGCCGGATCGTCAAAGCGTAGGCATACCGACGTGTTCGACCGGGTGGCGGGATCGACGGCAAGGTTTGCGACCCACGACGTGCGCGCCATCCAATCGAAGAGCACGCCGGCGTTCGCATCGGCACGTGCGCGCAAGCCCGCGAGGCCACCGATCCCTTCGCCCCAGCCGAGCGCGTCGAGATAATCCTCAACGCACAGCATCGAGGGCGTGTTGATGGTCGCGCCTTCGAAGACGCTTGCGATCAGCCGGCCATCCTCGGTCAGACGGAACAGCTTGGGGAGCGGCCAAGGCGGCGCGTAGCTCTCGATCCGTGCGACGGCACGCGGCGAGAGGATCAGCACGCCATGCGCCGCCTCGCCGCCCATGACCTTCTGCCAGGAGAAAGTCGCGACGTCGATTTTCTCCCAATCGATCGCCTGCGCGAAGACGGCGGAGGTGGCGTCGGCGAACGTCAGCCCGCGGCGATCCGGCGCAATCCAATCGCCGTTTGGCACGCGCACGCCCGAGGAGGTGCCGTTCCAGGTGAAGACGACGTCGCGGTCGAAATCGACGGCGCCGAGGTCGGGCAAGCGGCCATAGTCGGCCTCGAGCACGCGGGCGTTGTCGAGTTTCAGCTGCTGGACGACGTCGACGACCCAGCGCTTGCCGAAATTCTCCCACGCCAGGACGTCGACGCCGCGCGCGCCGAGCATGGTCCACAGCGCCATTTCGAAGGCGCCCGTATCGGAGCCCGGAACGATGGCGACGCGATAGCCGGCAGGAAGCTCGAGAAGAGCGTGCGTCTTGTCGATGGCAAGCTTCAAGCGCGCCATGGCTTCGGGCGCGCGGTGCGAGCGCCCGAGCAGCGCGGCGCTCAATGCGTCGGAACTCCATCCGGGCCGCTTGGTGCACGGTCCGCAGGAGAAATTCGGGTTGCGCGGGCGCTCGTTGGGCTTGGGCAGCATGGCTCGCAGGTCGTCGCTGCCGCGGCTCAGACCGCGGCGGTCGCGCCGGGTCTAGGTGGTCGGAGCCGCTGCGTCAATCTTGGCGCCTCAGTTAATGTAAAAGCGCAGGCCGGTGCGGATCTGTTGCTCGTTGATGCCGCCGATCTGGACGGTTGAGTTGGCGCCGGTGGGTCCGGCCTCGGTGCCGCCGATGTAGAGGTAGCGGTAGTTCACGTCGAGCGACACGAAGCTATTGAAGTCGTAGGTGAGCCCCGCCATGGCGGCGGCTGCAAACTGGATATTCGTGCTGCGGCCGTTCACGGATGATGTGACCCCATTATAGGTCTGGTTGCTGTTGCGCGTGATCTGATCGACGGTGAAGCCGACACCGCCGCCAAGGTAGGGGGTGAACGGCGTGCCGGTGCGGAAATCGTAGTAGGCATTGAGCAGCAGGATGGTGGCCATGAGCTTGGTCTTGTCGTCGACGGACAAGGTGTTGGCAGGAGCATTCGTGCCTATGAACTTCGCCTGCATGATGGAGTGGATATCCACGGTGAGATCGGTGCGGACGGCGGGTCCCCACACGTAGCCCACGCCGACGCCGCCGGTGAAGGATGGCTCAAAGCTCTGCTTGAGCCAGCTCGCCTGGAATCCCGTCGTATTGTTGGCGAACGGCGTGCCCGTCGTCGTCACCGAAGGATTGGAGCCGAAGCCGGCGGCAAAGTCGCCGCGGAAATACCAGGTGGCCTCGTAGACCGGCACGGGGATGGGTGCCGGCACGGGCGTGGCCACACCGTAGGGATTGATGCCGCTGCGATAATCGAGATTCACGTCCTCGCCGGCCAGCGCCGGGCTGGCGGCGCCGAGCGCCATGCCGATCAGAATGCTGAAAGTTGCGCGTCTCATGTGCTTCGATCCCTCGATGGACGACGTGGGAGGCCGAAGCCCTGCCCGGTCGTCTCAAGTCTTCTCTAGCCGGCCGCTTCCAAGGACCAGGTACCGACCCGCACCTCTCATCGAGGATCCGGGCGGAATGCGCCTGCCTCACGCGTAATCGAACCAGAAATTCAACTTGAGAACTCCCACGAGCCCGATCAGGGCTCGAGCTGCCGCTCGCCTACGCGACCGCGGCAGCACGCTCGAAAGAGCGGCCGGCCGCGGCGGGGGGGATGCTGCGGCCGGCCGTACGCTTACACCTACTTCACTGGGTACATCACGGGCTGCTCGCGCTGCAGCTTGTAGCGCACGCCGAGCATGACATCGTTGGAGGTGATGTCGCGGATCTTGACGCCGCTGTAATTGTTGGTCGGATCGTCGAAGGCCGACGCAACGCCGCTTTGCGCGCTTCCGAGAGCGGCGTAGCGGTAGGCGAGGTCAACTGCGAACTGCGGGCTGACGTCGTAGCTCACGCCGGCATGAACGGCCCACGCGAAGTTAGTCTTTGTGCTGTCCGTGGCGAAGAACGCGCTAGCCTGCGGTGTGTTAATGTCTTGCAAGCCGTTCACTGAGATCGTGGCAAAGCCGATACCGGCGCCGACGTAGGGCGTGAACCCGCACCAGGTACCGATATCCCAGTAGGCGTTGGCGAGGCCGAGCCAGCTCGAGATATCGGCCGTGTACTCATCCGTGCCGCCGTTCGGGTTGAGCACTCCACCGCTTAGATAGCGGTCATGTGCAACGAACATGGCGTCGCCCCTGTATTCGCCAGTGAGGTCAAAGCGGAGCCAATGGTTGCGCCTGTAGCCGATGCCGATGCCGTAGAGCGGGGATGTCTTGATGTCCTTGTGGAACACCGCGAACGTGTTGTCGGTCGCATACCCCGATGTAAAGATGCTGCCAACATCGGGATTTGCCTGGCCGATGTAGGCCTTGAAGTAGAGGCCACGATCGGACGGAGGTGGCGGGGGCACGTCGTAGCCACCCTTGAGGCCGCCTCCGTAAATGTCCTCGCCTGCCATGGCATTGGGGCTCAAGGCGAGCACGAAGGCCGTCCCGAGCGCGCCGAGCAGGTAGGAACCGCGAGTGATATTCATGGTACTTCCCTCTCATAATCAGAAACGGCCGCAAACTCGTGCGGCACACGGAACGCGAACGACCGCGAACGCCAGACGTGCTCGGTGAACGACTATGAGCAGGAAGGCTTAAGGGAGACTTAATGCGCGTGCCGGATCGGCACGGGACGGGGCCAATGCGGCGCCGCAAGGCTGCCAATGGGCCTGGCAAAAATTAACAAAAGGTTTACGGACCGCGCCGGTCGTTAGCGAAAGCCACGAGCTCACGCCGCCGATGCCCGGTGGTCCCCGATCGGACTGTGGAGATAGGCCTGCGGCCTAAGCGACGGCCGCCGCGCGAACGGCCTCGACGATGTCGCCGACAACCGTCGATACCAGCCTCTCGTCGTCGCCCTCGGCCATGACGCGAATGACGGGCTCGGTGCCGGAGGGACGGATGACGAGGCGCCCGGCTTCGCCGAGCTTGGCCTTGCCCGCGTCGATCGCCTTGACGACGCGGCTGTCCTCGAGCGGGCTGCCGTTGGCGTAGCGCACGTTTTTCAAGACCTGCGGCAACGGCTCGAAACGGTTGGTGACCTCGCTCACGGTCTTTCCGGTTGTGACCACCACGGCGAGGATTTGCAGTGCCGTGACAAGGCCGTCGCCGGTCGTCACGAAATCGGACAAGACGATGTGCCCCGACTGCTCGCCGCCGACATTATAGCCGTGCTTGCGCATGTGATCGACGACGTAGCGGTCGCCCACGGGCGTGCGCACCAGCGAAAGGCCGAGGCCCTTCAGGTAGCGCTCCAGGCCCAGATTGCTCATGACGGTGGCAACGACGCCGCTCGCGGTGAGCTTGCCGGACTTGTGCCAGGCCTCGGCGATCACGGCCATGATCTGATCGCCGTCCACCATCTCGCCCTTCTCGTTCATGATCACGACGCGGTCGGCATCTCCGTCGAGCGCGATGCCGATGTCGGCCCTCATTTCGCGCACCTTGGCGGAGAGCAGCTCCGGCGCGGTCGACCCGCACTTCTCGTTGATGTTGCGCCCGTTGGGCTCGACGCCGATCTTGATCACTTCTGCACCGAGCTCCCACAACGCTTCGGGCGCCACCTTGTAGCCGGCACCGTTGGCGCAATCGATGACGATCCTCAGACCTTCGAGCCGCAGGTCTCTGGGCAGCGTGCGCTTGGCAAACTCGATGTAGCGCTCCTGTGCGCTCTCCACCCGCGTCGCCCGGCCGATGGCATCGGCGGGCGCCAAGAGCGCGGCGGCGTCGGTATCGATGAGCTGCTCGATGCGGCCCTCGGTCTCGTCGGAGAGCTTGTATCCCTCCGCGTCGAACAGCTTGATGCCGTTGTCGTCGAAGGGATTGTGGGAGGCCGAGATCATGACCCCGAGGTCGGCGCGCAATGACCGCGTCAGCATGGCGACGGCCGGCGTCGGCATCGGCCCCAAGAGGAACACGTCCATGCCGACCGCGGTGAAGCCGGACATGAGGGCTGCTTCCAGCATGTAGCCGGAGAGGCGGGTATCCTTGCCGATGACGACGCGGTGGCGGTAGTTGCCGTTCTGGAAGATCTTGCCGGCGGCCATGCCGACCTTGAGCGCGATCTCCGACGTCATCGGCGTGCGGTTGGCGAGACCGCGAATTCCATCGGTACCGAAGTAGCGTCGCGACATCGAGATTCCCGTGAATACCAGAGCGTGGTGCCGGACCTGTGTCTTGCGGACGAACCTCAACGGCATCCTGCGTCTAGCGCGGTGCCGCGAGCATGGTGAACTCCCGCCGCGAGTATATGCCGACGCGGCCCGATCCGCTCACCTCAATTAGTGTGTTCCGACGTTACACAACTACTCCTAAGAAAGGAGAAATTTGGGGGCATAATGGCCGAAAAACCCCGATCTGGCCTAGCCTAGCACGCTGTCGGACCCGAACATCGAGGCCCGCCACACGCTCAAGGCCTGGCGCGTCGCCGCCACGTCATGCACGCGCATGATCTGCACACCCTGAGCGGCTGCCGCCAGCGCCGCGGCGATCGAACCCGGCACCCGATCCTCCGGCTTGGGGGCGTCGGAAATGTGATCAATCAGCTTCTTGCGAGAAGCGCCCAGCAGCACCGGAACGCCGAGCCCGTGATAGAGCCCGAGGCTCGCCATCACTGCCACGTTGTGGTGAAGGTGCTTGCCGAACCCGATCCCAGGGTCGACGACGAGCTTCGCTTTCGCAATGCCGGCAGCCTCGCAGGCGGCAATGCGGCTTTCAAGAAAATCGAACACGTCGAGCACGACGTCACCGTATTGCGGATTGTCGTTCATAGTCTTGGGGTCGCCCTGAGCGTGCATCAGGATCACGGGCAAACCGGTTTCAGCCGCGACCGAGAGCGCTTGCGCGTCGTGCGTCAGCGCAGAGACATCATTCAGAATGTCGGCGCCGGCGGCGGCGGCGCGGGCCATGACCTCGGCCTTGCGCGTGTCGATGGAGATCAGCGCTTCAGTGCGCGGACGCAGGCCCTCGATCACCGGCATCACGCGGGAAAGCTCCTCTTCCAGCGGCACGAGGTCGGCGCCGGGGCGCGTCGACTCGCCGCCGATGTCGAGAATGTCGGCCCCCTCCTCCGCCAGCCGCAGCGCGTGGGCGATGGCGGCGTCGGCTCCGGTGAAACGGCCGCCGTCGGAAAAGCTGTCAGGCGTGACGTTGACGATGCCCATAAGGCGCGGGCGCTCGAGCGCCAGTCCGGCAAGACGCGGACGCGGGGCGCCGATGGCCTCGATGAGGTCGGAGGCAGCCAGTATATGGCGACCCCAGTCGCGCTCGAAGGCGTCACCCAGCGCGGCGATGCGGCGCTTCACGCGGGCGCCCTCGCGCTCGGCAATCTCCACCGCCGCGTAGCGCAGAGGCTGACCGGCGAGCGGTAGCCCGCCCCAGGTCTTCTCGCCCTCGTCCAGCGGAGCGGGGAAGATGCCGACGGGGCGGACGTAGATTGCGCGCTGCATTGCTTTGAGAGGCTTCCTCGAAAAGGAGACGGCCGCGGGGGGTGCCCGCGGCCGCATCTACAGCTTTTGGTCGCTGTCGGAAAGAGGCGCCAGCCTCAAGCCTGCGGCTGGGGCTCCATACCGCCGGTACCGGGCTCCCCGCGCGGGGGACGCAGCCGGCCGCCAGCGGACGGCACCGCCGAGGAGCCGATGTCCTTGGGCCCTTCGTCGTCCGACTTGCGCACGATCTTGTCGCCGCGCATCAACGCGTTGACCTCGTCGCCGGTGACGGTCTCGTACTCCATCAACGCCTGGGTGATCGCCTCGAGCTGGTGGCGGTGGCTGGTGACCAGATCGCGGGCCTTCGTCTCACCTTCGGTGACGATCCGGCGGATCTCCTCGTCGATCAGCTTGGCCGTGTCCTCCGACATGTTCTGGCGCTGCGTGATGGCGTGGCCGAGGAACACCTCCTGCTGGTTCTCGTTGTAGCGCAAAGGCCCGAGCTTCTCGCTCATGCCCCATTCGGTGACCATGCGGCGAGCCAGATCGGTCGCCTGCATGATGTCGCTGGAGGCGCCCGTATTCAGGTGGTCCTTGCCATAGACGAGCTGCTCGGCGCAGCGGCCGCCGAACGACATGGCGATACGCGCCTCGCACCACTGCTTGGAGTAGCTGAGCTTGTCGCGCTCGGGCAAGCTCATGGTGACGCCGAGTGCACGCCCGCGCGGGATGATCGTCACCTTGTGCAAGGGATCGGCGCCCGGCATCTTGAGGTTGACCAGAGCGTGGCCGGCCTCGTGATAGGCGGTCGCGAGCTTCTCCTCCTCGGTCATGATCATGGAGCGGCGCTCCGCGCCCATCATGACTTTGTCCTTGGAATCCTCGAACTCCATCTGCGTCACGAGGCGCTTGTTGCGGCGCGCAGCGAGCAGGGCTGCCTCATTGACGAGGTTCGCCAAGTCGGCGCCGGAGAAGCCCGGCGTTCCGCGTGCGATGACCTTGGGATCGACGTCGGGCGCAATCGGCACCTTGCGCATGTGCACGCGCAAGATCTTCTCGCGGCCCGCCACATCCGGGTTGGGCACGGTGATCTGCCGGTCGAAACGGCCGGGGCGGAGAAGGGCCGGATCGAGCACGTCGGGACGGTTGGTGGCGGCGATGAGGATGATGCCCTCGTTCGCCTCGAACCCGTCCATCTCGACGAGCAGCTGGTTCAGCGTCTGCTCGCGCTCGTCGTTGCCGCCGCCGAGGCCGGCGCCGCGATGGCGACCGACCGCGTCGATCTCGTCGATGAAGATGATGCAGGGCGCGTTCTTCTTGGCCTGCTCGAACATGTCGCGCACGCGGGATGCGCCGACACCGACGAACATCTCGACGAAGTCGGAGCCGGAGATGGTGAAGAACGGCACGTTCGCCTCGCCGGCAATGGCGCGCGCAAGCAGCGTCTTGCCGGTGCCAGGCGGGCCAACCAGCAAGGCGCCGCGCGGGATGCGGCCGCCGAGGCGCTGGAACTTCTGCGGATCACGCAGGAACTCGACGATCTCCTGCAAGTCGTCCTTGGCCTCGTCGACGCCGGCGACGTCCTCGAACGTGACACGGCCATGGCGCTCGGTCAGAAGCTTGGCGCGCGACTTGCCGAAGCCCATGGCGCGGCCCGAGCCCGACTGCATCTGTCGCATGAAGAAGATCCACACCGCGATCAAGAGCAGCATCGGGAACCAGTTCAAGAGCATGCTCATGATCGAGGGCACGTCCTCATCGGAGGGACGGGCGCGGAACTTCACGTCCTTCTTCTCGAGGCGCTCGACCAGGGTGGGATCGTTGGGGGGCGCATAGGTGGTGAACGACGTGCCGCCGTCACGCATGGTGCCGTAGATGCGGTTGCCCGCGAGCGTGGCGTCGCTGACGTTGCCAGCGTCCACAGCGGCCAGGAACTCCGAGTAGGTGATCTCGGTGCCACGGCGGCTCTGGGTCGGATTGTTGAACAGATTGAACAGCGCCGCCAGCAGGACGAGGATCGCAACCCAGATGGCAAGCTTTTGAAAGTTCGAATTCATTTCGTTCCCTGTCGTGGCCCCATGGGGGCCAAGCCAACCATGCGTCGGATCGAAACAAGCGCTGCCCCGAAGCACGGCGTTAACATAGGTGTCCGTCCCGACATTGCCAAGCTAAGGGCATCCTACACGCAACCGGCTCCCCATGAGCTTAACGGCCGCTGCTGCGGCCGCCTACGCCGATGGTCGCATCGGTTGGTAAACCCCGAAAATCGCCCATGATTCCGGCTCTACCATAGGAATTCGGCCGAACAGTGCCGGCCCATCTCGAATGCAGGTGGCCTAAAGGCGTAGAGCGTCGGTACGGCCAGCAACGCCTTATCTCGCCAAAAAGCAGGCAGCGTCGCAGCGGCAGGCGCCGGAGGCATCCCGCAGGGCTCGCCGAGGTCTCGGCGCAACTGCGCGAATTGGGAAGCGCCAAGAGCGCGCACGAGGACGGGGCCGGCAGCCGCGGGGTCCAGCCCAACGCGGAAGCGGCGGTCCCACACCGCAACGGCACCCGGTGCAAGCTCGAGTTGCGGCAGCGCCGCTCGGCCCGGCTCGCGAAACACACGAAACGCGTCGCCGTGGCGGGCGAGGATGCAACCGCCAAGCGTTGCCGCCGCGAACGCCGGCGCCGACAAGCGGGAAAGGACCGATTCGAGCTTGGCCAGACGTGCGGGAGCCTCCTGTCCCCCGAAGGCAGAGATGAGCCGCGCCAGCACGCGCAGGCGCAGCTCGTCGGGCGCCGAAAGGAACACGTGCGTATCGAAGCTTGCAAACATGCCGCCATGCGTATCGAGCCGGGCCGCCCTCTCGAGCTCGCTTGCTGCCGCCTCCAGCGCCTCGCGCGCCCGCTCCAGACGTCGCGCACTGAGTGAAATCACAGCGCTGGTCAAACCGAGCGTTTCAAACTGCTGCCTGGCTTTGCGCAGGCGCACACGCTCGAAGCGGTCGCAGTCGTTGCTCGGATCCTCGATCCAGGGCAGACCGCGCGCGCTCAAGGTGGCCTTTAAGCGCCCGCCCGAGACGCGCAACAGTGGCCGCAGCAATCGGCAGCTGGCGCCGGGGCGTAGAATGCGTGACTCGCTCATACCCGTCAGGCCGTCGAGCCCGCTGCCGCGCGCAAGCCGCATGAGGAAGGTTTCGGCCTGATCATCCTCCGTGTGGGCTGTCACGATGGCTACCGGCCCGTTGCGCCCCTCGCGCCAGCCGAGCTCGGAGAGCAGCCGATAGCGCGCGGTGCGCGCCGCATCCTGCAATCCCGCCGTCGGCTTCGGGCCCTGCCACGTCAACACCTCGTGCGGGAAGCCGAGCGCGCGGGCCTCGCCTGCAACCCACAGCGCCTCGCCGCGCGACTCAGGTCGCAGGCCATGATCGACTGTGGCGACGATAATCTTGCGCAGACCATCCGTGTGACGTGCGGACCAGAGCGCGATGAGATGCATCATCGCGATGCTGTCGGCGCCGCCCGACACGGCAAGCATCAGCACCTTGAAGGGGGCGAGCGGCGCAAAGAGATCCTCAAGCTCGGCCTCGGTGACGGGCGCATCTAAGCTCACCGCCTGGCCAGGGGCGGAGTCAGGCGCCGTGTCACGGGCAGCCGATCCGCTGGCGCTCCGTTTTGGCGCGCGATCTGACGTTGTCGGGGGCATTGGGGAACCGCGTCGAAAGCTCCGCAAAGGACGAGCAGGCGGCATCCTTCTGCCCCAGCCGGTCGAGAGACATGGCGAGTTTCAAGAGGCTGTCGGCGGCGCGCGCGTTGCCCGCGTAGTCCTGATAGCCCTTGAGGAACGCGCCGGCAGCCGCCTTGTACTCGCCGCGCACAAAATGGGCCTCACCCAGCCAATACTGGGCGTTGCCGGCAAGCAAATCCTTGGGATAGCGGTTAAGGAATTGCTCAAACGCCGACTGCGCCGCCCCGTAATCGCGCTGCATCAGGTAGCCGTAGGCCGTCTCGTAGAGCTGCTTGGGATTTTCGGCGTCGTCGGCAGTCGACGGGGGCGGCATGAAGGCCGGCGGCGTGGCCGCGACCTCTTGCGCGCCATCTGGGACCGAAGCCGCCGGAACCGTCGCAGCAGCCGGCGCCGGCTTTGAGTCCGCTTGGGAGTCGATGAGCCCGCCGATCGCGTCATTGGTCGTCCCGGCCGTCACGGTGGTCGAGCCGAAACGGCTGGGCGCCGGCTCGCTGACGGAGCTCGTATCTTCACCGGGAGGCGCCGGTGCAGCAGCGGCTGCATCCGCATGGCGGGGCGCGCTCGCAAGCGCGCGCACCTGCGTGGTCAACTGCTCAAGCTGTGCGGCGAGCGCGCGCACTTGCGTCTCCAGACCTTCAATACGCAGCTCGTCGGCGCTTCCATTGTAACCCGCGGCCGCACCGTCGGCGCGGGGCGCCGACTGGGCAGGAGTACCGCCCCGCGCCAGCAATTCGAGCGTGCCGATCACGACCTGCATATCGACCAGCTGCTCCTCGAGCTGCTCGAACTCGCTGCTTTAGCCCTGGATCGCCGCCCGCCTGAGCAGCCGCAGCTGGGGCACCGGCATCGGCGCCCTGGCCCTTTTGCTGAGGCGCGCGCGCCTGCGCGATCTGGCGCGCACCATCGCCGCCCGCCGGCTTCGCGGCCGCAGGCGTTTGGACGAGCAGAGCGGCGAGGACCGCCGCACCAAGTGAAAGGCCGATATGTCGCTGCATGCGCAAGGTCGTTCCCATACTTTGCAGCCGCACAATTGCATGCCGTCGCGGCCCGGCTGCCCCAGGCATCATCGCTTATCGTTCCGTTGTCAACGCGCCACGCCCACGCGCTCGGCCGCGGCCGGCGTCTCGATGGTCTCGGCCGGCTCGGACACTTGCGCTTGCGGCTCATCCACCGCCTGCAGCGGGGTCGGAGCCGTCAGTCCCAAGCGCTCGCGCGTACCGCTCGCAAAGACCAAGGTCACGACGCGCCGGTTCTGCGCGGCGCATTCGAGCCCGCCGCAGATAGCTATGCGCTGCGTGCGACCCTGGGCAACGATCGCCAGCCGACTTGCCTCCACGCCCTCCTCGACAAGGCGCCGGCGTACGGCTTCGGCGCGCTCCTCCGACAGCTTGAAGTTCTCCTCGTCGGAGCCAGGCTCGTCGGCGTGCCCTTCGATCGCGGCCTCGAACTCGTGCCAGCGGTTGAGCCAGTCCGCCTGGGCACTGAGCGCCTCGATGGCTCTGCTACCGAGCGCGGCGCTGCCGGCGCTGAAGAACACGCGATCGCCGGCCTCATTGCGCAGCTTCGCCTGAATTGCGGAATTGCGTCGCAGCTCCTGCTCCCAAATGGAGCTGGAGCCGAGCGATGCCGGGGCCGCTGCCACCGGTGCCACGTCTTTGTCGGGAGCGCCAAGCGCGGTCTTTGATGCGCCGCGCCGATAGAGCATACCCAGTTGGCGGCGCGCGAGACCGGCTGCGGTCGATTGGGGGAAGCGGGCGATGAGCATCTCGAACGTCTTCTGGGCCCACGCGTCCCGCCCGGCGTCGAGTTTCTCCATGGCGTCGAGATAGAGCTCCTGGGCGCGTTGCTCGGGCCCAAAGACCTCGCTGCCGTTGCCGGCAAGCTTGCGCTCCCCAGCGCGGTCAAGACGGCCGGGGGCGGCAGCTGACAACTTGGAGGAGAGGGCGGCAGCGGCGTGCTGCGAGGCCGCAGCTTGCGCGAGGCTCGGGCAAAGCAATGCCAGGGCAGCCGCTAGGACCAACCGCGCGGGCGCACCGCGCCGGCCGCCCGATCCGCGCACAGGCCGCACCATCCCATGTCCTCGTAGTAGCAAACAGCTGAAATTGCACTCGAAGACTGCGCGGGCAATGCGGCCAAACTTTGCCAAGCTTTCGCCTCGGCGCCGGCGCCGCCAAACCGGTTTTGCACCGCACTGCGCGCCGAGAGCCGCTCCTTGCGGTGGCTCAGTTGCCGATGGCCACGGTGCCGGCGCCGCGCATGTTCAAGACCGTCTGGGCACGGCGATTCTGCGACCAGCAGGAAATGTCGTCGCAGACGGCAACCGGCCGCTCCTTGCCGTAGGAGATGGTGCGAATACGCGAGCCGTTCACGCCATTCTGCGCCAGGAAGTTGCGCACGGTCGTGGCCCGGCGGGCGCCCAGCGCAATGTTATACTCGCGCGTCCCGCGCTCGTCCGCGTGACCCTCGATGGTGATCGTGTACTGCGGATAGCGCTGCAGCCACTGCGACTGCTTCTGCAGAATCGCCGTGGCCTCGGGGCTGAGGTCGCTGCTATCGGTCGTGAAATAGACGATGTCGCCGACGTTGACGCTGAAATCACGGTTCGTGCCCGGCGTCACTGCGCCATTGGCGCCCGTGAGCTGCGAATTGGGCTGATTCTGATTGTTGGCGCACGCGGTTGCCAGCACCCCGATGAGCAAGACAGCAAGCAAGCGCACCGGACGGGCAAGCCA
This sequence comes from uncultured Alphaproteobacteria bacterium, assembly GCA_963782555.1. Taxonomy (GTDB): domain Bacteria; phylum Pseudomonadota; class Alphaproteobacteria; order Rhizobiales; family Hyphomicrobiaceae; genus Hyphomicrobium_A. Next base: position 451,726 of record CAWAKB010000004.1, read on the forward strand.
GGATAGGGTGGCCATGAAGGTGGTCCTTTTCGTCACTGCACCACAACACCAGAGTGGTGGTGACAGTTCCAGCTGAAATGCGGAGTTATCCGACCGTTCGTACGAAAATGTGGCCGATCATTCGGGTCGACCCAGCGCCGGTGCACCCACCAATCGACGCCGCCGCACACTTTGGGGACGGCATATAGACGGCTTCAGGCCCGTCTCCCCGCTCTTAATCCCGTACACGGACCACCGTACCGCTGCACCGGGTCACAGACGCACAAACCGATTGATCCCCAAAAAAATTAAGACCGAGGTGGACGCAACGCGCGCCACACCTCGGTCTTGCTGTTCGAACCCCCCGGCGCTAGGCCGGGGAGAGAAAACCTGTTGTCGAGTTACCGAGCCGGCTGAGTCGCCGCCGGAACATCGGCGCCGAGCTTCAACGGAGCGGGCTCTTCACGACGGCAAGCGCCGAGAGCAACAGCAGCGACGACGGTCGCGATAAGGATGGCCCCCTTCATAGTCCTCAGTCTCCTAAAAAGGTTGGTCTGGCTCGCACCGGTCTTGGTTAGCGAGCTTGATCAGCTGTCGGCATGCTGGCGCCGAGCTTCAGCGGAGCGGGCTCTTCACGACGGCAAGCGCCAAGAGCAACAGCAGTGACGACGACGGCGAGTACGATTGCACTCTTCATAGCTTTATTCTCCTATGTTGTCCTGGCCTTGCCGCCTGCTCTTAGCGAGCGGGCTGCGTGGCGGCCGGCACACTGGCACCGAGCTTCAACGGCGCCGGCTCTTCACGACGGCAGGCGCCCAAAGCGACGGCCGCAACCACTGCTGACAAAACGATCAGCCCCTTCACACCCTGCATGGTCTCGTTCTCCTCATGCTTCATCGGCATTAGCCATGTAATGGCGTACTGGCGCGGCCCGACTTGATCAAGAAGAGAGGCAGTTATCCCTCAGTTTTCCAAGCCGGTAGATGCGAAAATGCCACGCCAATTCACGACCTCCGCAGGTATGCCAACCGACTCGCGCCGACCTTCGGAAGCGCGTGAAAACACGCCACAAAACCGCCTGCCCCGATTCGGGTAGGCAATGGCTTATTGAGCGCTGAAAGTAGTTAAGTTGAGGTTAAGCTGTGTATCAATTCAGGAGCGGCGACCAGGCCGGATCGGACGCGAACGACGGAGTGGGAATTTGGCGCTCGTTGTAGCCGGTCAGATCGATCGAAAAGATTCGCGGGCCCCCGGTCGCGCCCGGTGATTCGCGAAAGAACATCAGCACACGGCCATTCGGCGCCCAGGTCGGCCCCTCGTTGTGGAAGCCCTCCGTGAGGATTCGCTCCCCCGACCCGTCCGGGCGCATGACCCCGATCAGGAAGCGGCCGCCGAGTTGCTTCGTAAACGCGACATAGTCACCGCGCGGCGACCAGACAGGTGTCGAGTAGCGCCCGTCGCCCAGACTGATGCGGTGCGGATTGGAGCCGTCCGCATTCATCACGTAGATCTCCTGGGTGCCGTCGCGGTCCGTCTCGAACACGATCTGGCGGCCGTCAGGCGAATAGCTGGGACTCGTGTCGATGGCGCGTCCTTCCGTCAGGCGACGCTTCTGGTGCGATCTGAGATCCATCTCGAAGATGCTGGAGTTGGCGCCCGATTGCAGGCTCATGATGACGCGCTGGCCGTCCGGCGAGAATCGGGGCGCAAACGTCATGCCGGGAAAATCGCCGACGATCTCGCGCTGTCCCGTCTCGAGATTCATGAGGAACACGCGCGGCTGATCGCCCGTGTACGACATGAACGTGATCTCCTGATTGGTCGGGCTGAAACGCGGGGTCAGCACCAGCTCGTTGCCTTTGCTCAGGAGGCGGACGTTGTGGCCGTCCTGATCCATGATCGCCAGACGTTTGATTCGGTGATCCTTGGGGCCGGTCTCGTCGACGAAGACGACGCGCGTATCGAAGTAGCCTTTCTCGCCGGTCAAGCGCTCGTAGACCTGGTCGGCTATGATGTGGCCAACGCGGCGCCAGTTCTGGGCGCGCGTGGCGAATCGCTGGCCCGCGAGCTGCCGGCCCGAGGCCACGTCCCAGAGGCGAAATTCCGCGACGAGTCGTCCGTCTGAGGCCTGGCTGACGCTGCCGACGACAAGCGCATCGGAGCGCACCGCGCGCCAGTCGGGAAAGCGCGGCGCTGCGTTCACGTCGCGCACGTGCTCCAGGAACGAGGCGCGGTCGAGCGGCTGAAAGAGTCCTGAGCTCTGCAGATCGGCGGCGACCACGTCGGCGATGTCGGTCGAGAGCTTGGGATCGGGACCCAGAAACTCCGGGATGGCGATGGGGATCGGCGCCAGGGTTCCCTGACGCTGCGTGCCGACGAGGCCTCCATCCTGCGCGACCGCCACGGCCGGCAACAAAAGAGCTGCCGTCACCAGGGCGGCACAGGCCGCACCGAGGGCCCTTAGGGCGTGCCACCGCTGCATCGATGGTCGCGTTCGTCCAATCATGTGTCGTCCTTCAAGAGAGCCGCAAGGGGCGCTGCGACTTACATCATCTCGCGCGGATCGAAGTTCCACTCGACCGTTTTCCACACCGCATACTTGTCCGGCGGCAGATCGAAGGGCGCACACCGCGTCACCGCCCTCACCGCCGCCTCCGCAGCAATCTGAAAAACAGGGCCTGATTGCGGCCCGACGATCTGCGGCAACCCGTCGAGCGAGCCGTCGGGCTTCAGGCGCCACTTTAAGGTTACGACGGTGGTCTCGATGCCGCCGCCGCCCCCGGGCAGATGCCAGCAGCGCTTGAGCTGGCCGCTGAGCTGGGCCTTGAGGAGATCCTGCTCGCGCGCCGACAGCACCGAATCGGTGCCGTGGCGCTCGCCGGCCGTCGGGCCCGTGTAGTCGGTGGGCTTCGTCGGCGGAGGAGCAGTGCGCGGCGCCCCGCGCTTGTCGGGCGACTTGTCGATCAGCGCGGCGATGCGGTCGGCATCAAACTGCTTCTTTTTCTTGGCCTCCTCGGCCTTGCGCTTGGCTTCGGTGAGCTTTTTCTTGCGTTCTTCAGCCTTCTTCTTCGCCAACGCCATTTTCTTTTTCTCGAGCGCCTTCTTCTTCTCCTCGGCCTTCTTGCGCTGCTCCTCCTCCTGCTTCTTGCGCTGCTCCGCAGCGGCGCGGTCCGCTTCGAGCTTTTCTTCGAGCTTCTTTTTCTCGGCGAGCGTCGGGCCCGGGTCGGGCTTGGGCGGCGGCAGCGCTGCAAGCTTGTCGGCGATCGCGTCCTCCTTGGGCTTCTCCGCTTCCGCCTGCTCCGTCTCGGGCGGCGGAGGGGGCGGCGGTGGCGGCGGCGCGGTCACGGGCTTGGGCTTCTCGGCCTCCTTCTTGGAGACCTTGGGCTCCTCCTCCTCCTTGGCCTTGGCCTCAAGCTTCTTGGACTCCGGGTCGCCCTGCTTCAACCGCGTGAGCTCGGACGGCGTGATGATCGTCGCTTCGATCGTCACAGTCTCGGGAAGCTGCGGCGTGTGCTGGATCGAGAACACGGCCCAAGCCAGCAGTAAGGCGTGGCCGACGAAGGAGGTGAGGAGCCCGCGGAACACTTCCTAGCCTCCGTCCTCCACTTCCGTCACGAGCGAAACCTTGCGAAAGCCGCCGGCGCTGATACGACCCATGACGCGCATGACCGCACCGTAGGTCGCGCCCTTGTCGCCACGGACGAAGATCTGCTCGTCATAGCCGTTCTTGGCGATCGCCTTGAGCTTGGGGGCGATGTCGTCGAGCGCGACCAGCGTCTCGCCGATATAGACGCTGCCGTCCGCCTTGACGCTGATGGCGAGCGGCTCCTGGCTCGATTGCAGCTGCTTGCCTTTGGCTTGCGGCAGCTCGATCGGCACGCCGACCTGCAGAAGGGGCGCCGCCACCATGAATATGATGAGCAGCACCAGCATCACGTCGACCATGGGCGTGACGTTGATCTCGCTCATGGGCATGTGGCGTCGCGACCGCCGGCGGCGGCCCGCGGCTTGTGGCGTTGCCCTTATGCTCGCACCCATGGTCCCGCCCAAGTCCTAGAAGGTTGCCAAATCCCGATGCTCAAGTTCTGACGTCGATCTGCCGCGAAACGATGGCAGCGAACTCGTCGGCGAACGCCTCCAGGCGATGGCTGATCGCTTGGCTGTCCGCCGAATACTTGTTGTAGAAAATGACGGCGGGAATAGCGGCGAGCAGACCTAGCGCCGTTGCAAACAGCGCTTCCGCGATGCCCGGCGCCACCACGGAGAGGTTGGTGTTCTTGGACACCGCGATCGCCTGGAAGCTCGTCATGATGCCCCACACCGTGCCGAACAGGCCGACGAAGGGCGCCGTCGAGCCGACGGTCGCAAGAAACAGGAGACGACGGTCGAGCCGCTCCATCTCGCGGCTGATAGTCACATCCATGACTTTCTCGACGCGCAGCTGGATGCCGCCGAGCGCCCGTATGTTGCCCTCGACCGAGCGCTTCCACTCGCGCATGGCGGCGACGAACAGCGCGGCCATGGTGATGGGCTTGGTGCGCGACAGCGTGTTGTAAAGCTCGTCGAGCGATTGGCCTGACCAGAACATGTGCTCGAAGCGATCGGACTCGGTGCGCGCACGGCGGAAGGCGAAGAACTTCTCCACCACGATCGCCCAAGACCAGATGGAGGCCAGCAGCAGGCCGGCCATCACGAACTGCACGATGAAGGAGGCATGGAGGAAGAGTTCGAGGAACGAGAAGCCGCCCACCGTCGCGGGACCGATGGCTTCATGGGCGAGATCGGTGGGGTTCATTTGCGTTTCCGTGGTCGTGGAAGGGGCAGGCGAGGCTCGTGCATGCCGAACGGATTGCCCGACCCGGCGCGCGCAGTCAAAGCCGACATTGGCGTGCTTCGCCCGCAACCCCAAGAGGGCATGTTGCCTCGCAATATGACCAAACAGAGGCTCTAAGGCACGCGAAAGGCGCCGCGCAAGCGGCGTTTATCAACCGTGGGCCGGGATAACGGTCCCTGATGCTTGCCGCAGCCGGGACCAGCCGTGCGCTACTTGCGTTCCTGGTCGCGCTGCCAATAGACAAACAGCACCGTCACGACCGCGGTCAGCACCATTGTCGCCAGGATGTCGGCCCGATTGATGAAGGCGAGCCAAATGTCCCAGCCCTGGAGCGGCTTGCCCTTCGCCAGAAGGAAGCCGTTACCCACGACAATCGCCAGCGCGACCATCGCCGTCAGCCCCACGGCGATGGCGACCTGCAGGGTTCTCTTGAAGGCCCGAGGGACGGAAACCCGCTTCCCCCTCACGGCCAGTACCGTCTTGTCAGCCATGGCGTAGATCTCCCGCTGCTGACGCCGAAAGTAAGCCGATTCGGGTTTGCCACAGACTGATGGCAAGACTTTGCCGCTCCTGCCGGAGGGTAAGGATAGTTTTCAGGTTCTCTTGATGTGGCTCGGCAGCCTCAAGCGCGGGGGAGCACGACGCGGATGCGGGCGCCGCCTTTCGGCGCGGCATCGGCGCTGATGCGTCCGCCATGCGCCTCGACGATCGCCCGCGCGATGGCGAGCCCGAGGCCGGCCCCGCCCGTCTCGCGGCTGCGCGAGGGCTCGATCCGATAGAAGGGCTCGAACACGGCCGAGCGCTCCAAGGCCGGGATGCCCGGCCCGTCGTCGTCGATCACCACGACGACCTCCTCGCCGCTCCGATCGAGCGCCACCTCGGCTGCGGACCCGTAGCGCAGGGCATTGTCGATCAGGTTTGCGAAGAGGCGCCGCAACGCGACGGCGTCGCCACGCACATTTGCGGGGCCGGGCGTCGCAGCCTGCAGGCTCAAGCGTACATTCTTGCGGTCGGCAATCTCGCGCGTGACGAGCTCGGCGACGTCGACCTCCTCGCGCCGCTCCGAAACTGCGGCGCCGCGCGCCAAGGCTAATGCGTCCTCGATCAATGCCGTCATGTCATCGAGATCGTGGACGGCGCGCAGCTTCTGCTCTGAATCGGGGATCTGCTCGACGCGCAGACGCAGGCGCGTGAGGAACGTCTTCAGATCGTGCGAGATGGCGCCCAAGAGTATGGTGCGGCCCTTCACGAGGCCGGCGATGCGCTCCTGCATGTCGTTGATGGCGCCGATCAGGCGGCGGATCTCAGGCGCGCCGCGCGCCTCAACCGGATTGGGCACTGCGCCTTCGGCAAAGCGCGAAACCGAGCCCGCGAGCCGGCGCAAAGGCCGTGCCTCGCGCATGATGGCGATGATCGCGGCAAGGCCGACGAGCGCGCCCAGCGTGCCGATCAGAAATCCCGGCGGCAGGCCCCAAATGCGCGGGCCGATGTCGCCGCGGCTTTCGAGCACCGCGTAGCCGCCGCTATTGAGGCCGATCGACACTTCGAGCGGCGCGCGCGAAGCCAGCCAATACTGGCCAACCCGCAACTGGCGCCAGCGCGGTCCCGCCTCGGGCGCCAAAAGCGCCATTACCTTGCGCCCGCCCACCTCGGCAAAGTACTCGGCAACGACGCGCTCCACGACAGGCAGACGCCGCATGCCGGAGCTGAGCTGTGGCGGCTTCTGCTGGAAGGTGACGCGCAAGTCCTCCGAGCTCAACGCCTTAAGGGCAGTCTCGCGGCGCTCGGGCGGCGTGTGCTCCAGCACCTCGACGATCGCCGCCGCGCGCTCGGGCAACAGCATCGGCGCCGCGTCGACGGTGCCGCGCTTGCGCGCCACGTAGCCGAGCCCCGTGCTGATCGCCAGCATGCCAAGCAGCGCCAGAAGCACGATCGCCATGATGCGGCCGGTGAAGCCGAGGCGGCCCAACACGTCAGCGTTCCTCCACCGGGGCGCACAGCATGTAGCCAGCGTTGCGCACGGTCTTGATCAGCGTCTCCGCGCCCGTCTCGATCTTCTTGCGCAAGCGGCTCACCTGCACGTCGATGGTGCGGTCCAACGGATCGGCACGCCGGCCCCGCGTCCAGTCCATGAGCTGTTCGCGCGAGAGCACGCGTTGCGGTCGCGTCACGAAGCATTCCAGCAGATCGAACTCGGCACTCGTCAGCGCGATCTCTCCGTTCGTCGCATGCAGCGCCGAGCGCGCCTCCAGGTCGACGACGATGTCGCCGACGGCGAGACGGCGCCGCGCTACCGGCTCCGGCTCGCGCCGGCGCAGGATGGCGCGGATGCGTGCTACGAGCTCGCGCGGGTTGAACGGCTTGCCCAGATAGTCGTCGGCGCCCATCTCGAGCCCGACGATGCGATCGATGTCCTCCGAGCGCGCAGTGAGCATGAGGATCGGCACGCGCGAGGCGGCACGGATGCGGCGGCACAAGCTCAAGCCGTCCTCGCCGGGCAGCATGATGTCGAGAACGATGAGATCGGGCTCGCCGACCATGGAGCGGAAGCGGTCAAGCGCTGCGCCGCCGTCACCCACGTCGACGCGAAAGCCCTGCCGCTGCAGGTAGTCCTGCACGAGGCTGCGAATCTCGGCGTCGTCTTCAATGACGAGGATGCGGGGGCGATCGGAGCTTGCGGACATGGGCGTCAGCATAAGCTGCCGGGCAAGCGCGGCAATTGCGCGGCCGCGCCCGTTACAAAACGTTACACCTCAACCCGGTTCGCGAAAAAGCCGGGCAACGTGGCAAGCCCAGTCTCTCTTTCGACGCCGCTCATGGCGCCACACCAAATCGAAAGAGGAGACATGATCATGAAAGGTAACCTTACCCCCCTACTCGGCGTAGCCGTGCTCGCCGCCTTTGCCATCGCCGCCACGCCGGCTTCGGCGGGCGGGTGGTCCCGTTCGGGCGGCGGCGTCGGTCCCTATGGACGCACCTGGAGCTCGAACGGCAGCGGCTACTGCGGCGGAGGCAGCTGCTCCTCGCATCAGACGTTCTACGGACCCGACGGCGGCGTGACCACGCGCTCGGGCGGAACGACGTGTGCCGGCGGCACCTGCAATCACTCGGCGACCTTCACCGGCCCCTACGGCGGCACGCGCACGCGCAACTCGACCTGGACCCACTACTGAGCCTTACCCCTCTTCGTCGTAGCTGGGCACGGCATCGCCATGACGTTGGGCATGGCGCCGCCATGACGGGGGAGAGGGGACCTCGGATTTCCTCAAGACAGTTTCCTCAAGACAGGGAGACCTCGGATGACCGCTCTTACGCCGACCCTTTGGACAACGCTGCGCGATTTCACCGCTGTGGCCCTGCTCTCCATCATTGGCGCCATCGCGCTCTACGCGCTGGTGTCGCCGGCACACGCGGAGTCGCTTCCGCCCTACCCGCCGCCTGCCGACTACGGCTATGGGCCAGGGCCCGAGCCGGCCTGGATCGCATGCCGGCCCGACGTGCGCCGCTACTGCCCCAATGTGCTGCCGGGCGGCGGCCGCGTCCTGTCTTGCCTTGCCGGCAACAAGGACCGCCTCACCTACGGCTGCCGCGAGTTGCTGCTGCGCGTGTGGTCCTTCTATCACCGCTGAGCCGGCATGGAGGCCCTCATGCCCGAGATGACACAGATCGCGCCGATGATGCGCCCGATGGGTGCGTTCCTGGCGCTCACGCTGATCTTCATTGCGGCCGAATACTTCTATGCGCGTCTGTCCCATCACGACGAGAACCACGACGTGCGCGAGACGTTGGCGTCCGTCGGCGTGGCGCTCGGGAACTTCGGCGTCCGCACACTAGAGGGCGGCCTTGCGGCGCTGCCCTTCGTGCTGCTCTATCAGCACCGGCTGTTCGACATTCCGCTCGACAAGATGTGGAGCTGGGCTGCGCTCTTTCTCGCGACCGAGTTCGCCTACTACTGGTTCCATCGCGCCTCCCACCGCGTGCGCTGGCTGTGGGCGACCCACGCGGTGCATCACTCGGCGACGCACTTCAATTTGTCGGCTGCGATCCGGCTTGGCTGGACCGGACAATTGACAGGCGCGTTCGTCTTCTTCCTGCCGCTCGCCTGGATCGGCTTCTCGCCCGTTGCCATCGGCGCCATGCTGTCGTTGGGGCTGCTCTACCAGTTCTTTCTGCACACGGCCCTGCCTTTGCGTCTCGGTGCGCTCGAATGGATCCTCAACACGCCGACGCACCACCGCGTGCACCATTCGTGCAACGAGGCCTGCCTCGACAAGAACTACGGCTCGGTGCTGATCGTGTTCGATCGGTTGTTCGGGACGTTCGCCAGACTGCCGCAGGACGAGCCGCTGCGCTTCGGCTTGAAGGGACGCGCACCGAGCCACAACCCGCTCTCAATCGCGCTCAGCGAATGGGGGCATCTCTTTCGCGATGCCCGGCGTGCAAGGGGCATGCGCGCCAAGCTCAAGGTGTTGTTCAGCGCACCTTGAGCCCGAAAAAGAAAACGCACCTGCCTGCGGACACGACCGCGCAGCAGGTGCGTCACCTTTCAGTGCTGACGGCAGAGCCGATCAGATTGCTTCTTTGAGATCCTTGGCGGCGCGGAAGGCCACCTTCTTGGAGGCCTTGATCTTGATCGGCTCGCCCGTTGCGGGATTGCGCCCCATGCGCGCGGGCCGCTTTCTGACCTGCAGCACGCCGAGGCCGGCGATCCGGATCTTGTCGCCGCGCTTCAAGTGCTTCGTGATCATCGTGACCATGTCCTCGAGCACGGCAATGCCCTGCTTCTTTGGAATCTCATGCGCCTCGGCGAGCGCGGCCCCGATATGGCGCAGCGTGACGGTGTCGACCTTCGGAGCGGTTTTTTCAGCCATCGGATTTGTCCCTCAGAATCAGAATGAGTCGGCGAATATTACATCACCCGCATCGGCTATAGTGTCCTCGGTGCACCGCGCGCAAGTGGAATTATAGCGCGATTCACCGCGGTTTTACGGGAAAACTCGTAACCAGGGGGCCCGTGGCGCCGCGGCCGCAGTGGGATTGCTCAGGATGCGGCCGATTGTGCGAAGGCCTCGCGCAGCACATTGGAGATGCGCAAGGGCTTGCCCGAGACCGAAATCAGCACCACCGTGACCTCCGCCTCGGCCAGCACCGTGCCGTCCCGCCGCACCGTTTGCGCCAGCGTCAGGCTCGCCGCGCCCACCCCCTTCACGCGGGTCTCCACCTCGAGCACCTCGTCGATTCTGGCGGGCTTGAGGAAGTCGAACGCCATGCGCCGCACGACGAAGGCCGCCGGCTCGGTTCCGCCCGAGCCATCGATGAGACGGCGGTGATCGCCGCCGAGCAGGCGCAGGAAATCGGAGCGCCCGCGTTCGCACCAGCGCACGTAGCTGCCGTGATAGACGAGCCCGGAGAAATCCGTGTCCTCGAAGTAGACGCGCACAGGCAGCAGGTGGCGGCGCCCCGAGGGGTGCTCCACCAGCCTCCCTGCGAGGTCCGGCCACGTGTGCTTAGCGGTCATGCCGGTTGTCATTGGGCGAGGAGAGCCGATCTCGCCGCTCTTGTCATCTGCTGTCGGTTTGCATGGTGCATACGCGGCAAAAAGGGCACTTTGCCGTCAGGCGGAGAGCTCAATCACAACGATCTCCGGGGGGCAGCCGAAGCGCACGGGGACGCCGCTGCAGCCGAGCCCGCCCGACACGACGAGGTGACGCCCTTGCTCCACGACGTGTCCATAGACGTAGCGATCGCCAAAGCGTGAGGGCACGATCGGCGCATAGCCCAAGACGCGCACCTGGCCGCCATGCGTGTGCCCGCTAACCGTCAGGGCGACGCGGTCGGGCACTTGCGGGAAGATATCGGGCTCGTGCGCCATGAGGATGATGGGCGCATCGTCGCGCATCTTTGCAAGCGTGCCGGGAAGGTCGTCGGTTCCATAATCGTCGGGAGCCCTCCAGTGGCGTTTGCCGGCCTTCGTGTGGAAGGCCCACTGGTCGCCGAGCCCCGCGACCCAGAAGGCTTGGCCGTTCTTGCTCAGCCGCGCGCAGGTGTTCTCGTGCACCGCGATGCCGACGTCTTGCAGTGCGCGACCGGCTCTCGGCAATCCGCGCCCGCTGCGCTGGACCTCGATGTCGTCCCACCAATCGTGATTGCCGAGCACGGCGTGGACGCCATGGGGGGCGGACAGACGGCCCAGCTCGCCGGCCCAGGCCTTGTGCTTGATGGGGTCGGAGTAGCGGCGCATGCCGCGACCGGCGACGTAGTCGCCCAGCAACAGCACGCAGTCGGGCGCAACCGCATTGGTGTGGTCCACGATGGAGCGGATGCGGTCGAGGCTCATCCACGGATCGCAGGCGTGCACGTCGGCAATGACGGCGAGCTTCAAGGGCAACCCGGACGGCCAGCCGGGCGGCGACAGCCGGTAGAAGGTGATGCCGGTGCCGAACGGCTCGGCCAAAGCATAGCCGCCGCAACCGAAGCCTCCGGCAACGGCAACGCCAAAGCCCTGAAAGAATTGTCTACGTGTGATCACTTTCGAGCCGATCCCCCGCTATTCTCGGGCTCGCGTCCTAGAATTCGAATTCGTCAATTTGAGGTAGAAGTGTCGCCAAAGGGTGCAGGGCGGCTGCGGCAAAATGCTCGACCCTCAAGCGGTGCCGGCTTGCCCGTCCTCGTCGTCCCCCTCCGTCTCTTCGAACAGGCCCCCTTGCGGAACCGAGAGGCGCTGCGGGCCCGACAGGCCGAGGTGCCGGTAGGCCTTGAGCGTCACGATGCGCCCGCGCGGCGTGCGCCCGATGAAGCCCTGCTGCAGGAGGTAGGGCTCGACGATCTCCTCCAGCGCGTCGCGCGGCTCCGACAGCGCCGCCGCAAGAGTCTCGATGCCGACCGGGCCGCCGTCGTGCGTCTTAACGATGCAAGCGAGGTAGCGACGGTCGAGCGCATCGAGACCCTCGTTGTCGACCTCGAGCGCGTTGAGCGCCTTGTCGGCGAGCTCGGCGTCGATGAGAGGGGCCCCGGCCACCGACGCAAAGTCGCGCACCCGGCGCAACAGACGCCCGGCTATGCGCGGAGTGCCGCGCGCGCGCCGCGCAATCTCATGCGCGCCGTCCGCGCCGATCGCGGCGCCGAGCACGCGTGCGCCCCGCGTCACGACGAGCTCGAGCTCGGCCACGCTATAAAAGTTGAGGCGCACGGGGATGCCGAAACGGTCGCGCAGCGGCGTGGTCAACAGACCGAGGCGCGTGGTGGCGCCGACAAGCGTGAACCTGGCAAGATCGATGCGCACCGAGCGCGCGGCCGGCCCCTCGCCGATGATGAGGTCGAGCTGGAAGTCCTCGAGCGCGGGATAAAGGATCTCCTCCACCGCCGGGTTCAAGCGATGGATCTCGTCGATGAAGAGGACGTCGCGGTCCTCCAGATTGGTGAGAAGGGCGGCGAGATCGCCCGCCTTGGCGATGACGGGGCCGGAGGTGGCGCGAAAACCGACGCCCAGCTCCTTGGCGAGGATCTGCGCCAGCGTTGTCTTGCCGAGCCCGGGCGGACCGGCGAAGAGCACGTGGTCGAGCGCCTCCGCCCGATCGCGCGCCGCCTGAATGAAAACCTTGAGATTGGAGCGTGCCTGCTCCTGACCGATGAACTCCCCAAGCGAGCGCGGCCTGAGCGAGGTCTCGGTGGCGTCGGTGTCGCGCTTCAAGCTGGTGACGATGCGGTCGGTCATCGTTTGCTCGTGCCGCTGTTCGCTGTAAGCGTCAAGCCGCCAGGTTGCACGACCCACTCATTTCTCAAGCCAGGAAGGGACGCGGCCGGCGGGGATCAGCAGCAACCAGCTCAATTGCGCGACCGTCGGGCTCCACAGATAGGCGATGGCGATCGAGAGCGCGAACACCGCACCGATGAGAAGCGGCGTCAGCATCCCTTCGTGGCGTACCGTCTCGGGCACGTCCTCGGGCATGAGTTGCGGGTCGCGGCCGGCGTACCACCACATCGTCGCCGACAACAGTGACGTGGTCACCAGCGTGCCGGCATAGAGGCTCGTCGCCAGCGCGGTTCCATGATCGCTCAAAAGGCTCGTCACAAAAGGGATGAGTCCGATGGTCATAAGGAAGAACAGGTTGAGCCACAGCATCGCGCCGTCGACGCGGCGGATGTAGGAGAATTGCTCGTGATGGCCCATCCAGAGCAGGCCAATCACGATGAAGCTCAGAGCATAGACGCCGAGGCCGTGCAGGGACGCCTGCAATGCCCCAGGAAGCTGTGCGTCGGAGACGCCTTCGGGAAGCTTGAGGTCGAGGACGAGGAGCGTGATGGCAACCGCCATCACCGCATCGCTGAAAACGATCATCCGGTCGGCCTTGAATGTCTTGCGATGGGCGCGGGTAGCTTGCATCGGGAACCCAAGGCTGCCTGTGGGGTTGTCTTTCGCTGGTGGGCTGCTTCGCGCATTCCGTCAAGCGCACGATGCGCTTAAGGGCGCATGTTGCAGTGCGGAAGCGGATGCAAGCGAGACGCCAGTTGCCGCCCGGGACTTCACACGCCGGCACGATGAGAGTAGCGTTCATGCACGGGGTTCTGAAACGAGAGCGCATTATGCTCCGGACGGTTGTCGCGGCGTGTTGCATCTTGGGCGTATCACATACGCTTGAGGCCAGTGAGGTGTGCATCGTCTGCGTGAAACCGGCGGCAACGTACCGCTGCACGTTCGAGCAGTCGAAGTACGATCAGCGGCTCCAACTTGGAGACGTCGCGCAGGCCCACATCTGCCAGAACGTGCTCGAGAAGGCTGGCCCCCACGGCAGCTGCAAACCCATGGCGCAAGATGGCGAGCCCTGCAACGGCGAGCTCCGCACCGTCACGGTGGCCGACTACCAGAAGTTCGTCGCGGGCGACGGCCATTCGACCTACCAGCAGGGCATGTTGGAGAAGGCCCAGCGCGGCGTCAGCTCGACCTGGCACTGCCTCACCTCATTCTTCGGAAACTGCTGATCCAAAAAAGGGCCCAGCTCTTCGGCGGCGCCCGACCGGTTGGGAGACGGAACGGGCGCCTACACGGCCTTGCGCCGGGTGACCTCGCGCCGACGAAATTCGTTCCTACATTGCATAGACGGCAACCTCGTCGAGGAGACCTCATGCGCCCACACGCTTTTCTTCGCTCAAGCCTCCTAGCGCTTGGCGTGGCAGGCGCCGCGCTGCTTTCTCTGCAGCTCCCGGCCGCGGCGCGCACCGCCGAGCCTGCAGGACAATCGGATACGCAAGTCTTCGACGAGGCCTGGCGGATCACGCGCGACAAGTTCTACGACCGCTCGCTCAACGGCCTCGACTGGGACGCGGTCGGAAAGAAGCATCGCGCCGACTACGCCGCGGCCAAGACGGACGCAGAGCGCTCTGCCGCGATCAACGCCATGCTGGACGAGCTCGGATCCTCGCACACACACCACTTCACCAAGGACGAGACGGCCTATTATGAGCTCGTCGACATCTTCTCCTATCCCCTGCGCCATGACATCCCGAAGTTCTTCTCCGGAAAAGACGTCACCTATCCGGGCATCGGCGTGTTCACGAAAGACATCGATGGCAAGACTTTCGTCAGCGGCGTGTTCCCCGACATGCCCGCCGACAAGGCCGGGCTCGTCGTTGGCGACGAGATCGTAACGGCCGACGGCAAGCCGTTTCAGCCGGTCGCCTCGTTTCGCGGCAAGGTCGGCGATCCGGTGGTCTTGCAGGTGCGCCGCGCGGCGGACGGCCCTCTCATGAGCATCACGGTCGAGCCAAAGCGCATCGAGCCGGGCGACGCCTTCGAGAAGGCGCTCACCAACAGCGCGCGCATCATCGAGTCAAACGGCCGGCGCATCGGCTACATCCACGTGTGGTCCTATGCGGGCCAGCGCTACCAGGACCTGCTCGAGAAGGAGCTGAGCGAAGGCAAGCTGAAGAATGCCGACGCGCTGATATGGGACCTGCGCGACGGCTGGGGCGGAGCGAGCCCGCGCTTCCTCAACGTGTTCAATCCCTACGGGCCGACCCTCAAACTCACCGACCGTGACGGCGATACCGAGCTCGTCGACTATCGCTGGCGCAAGCCGGTGGCCATGCTGGTCAACCACGGCACGCGCAGCGGCAAGGAGGTGCTCGCCTACGGCTTCAAGAAGAACGGCTTCGGCCCGGTGATCGGCGAGCGCACTGCGGGCGCGCTGCTCGCCGCCACCGCGTTCATGCTTTCGGATGGCAGCCTGTTGCTCCTCGCGGTCGACAATGCCGCCGTCGATGGGGAGCGGGTCGAAGGCAAGGGCGTGACGCCGACGATTAAGGTGCCATTCGACATCCGCTACGCGGGCGGCAAGGACCCCCAGCTCGACAAGGCGGTCGAGGTGCTGTCGAACGGCGCATGAGGCCTTCTAAGCCGGGAGGGACTTGACCTTCAGCACGACGACGGTGACGCTTCCGCTCGCGGGTTCCTTGCCGTTGTTGGTCATCGGCCGCAGCGCGAAGGATTCGTTGCTTTTGCCCACGAGCACCTTCGGCTGCTGTGTCGCGCCGTCCAGCGAAGGCGCCAGCTCGCCGACATAGGTCTGCTCCAGCAGCCCCGGCTTCAGCTCCTTCTTGTCGGGACCCATCACCGCCCAGATGAGGACGAGCCTCCCAGTCAGTGCCGATTGCGAGCCCACCTTCTGGATCTCGCCGGAGTAGCGCTCCTCGGGGCCTGTACCTTGCGGCTTGAAGGCACACGACATGGCGCGCGTCTGGCTGGGCGGTGTCTCTCCCTGCGCACCCGTTTCGGCTAGCGTGCAGGTGAGCACGCCGATGTTGGTCTGCACCGCGGCCCACGCCGGGCACGAGAGCGCGCACAAAAGCGCGGCAATGAGCAAACGCATGGAAAGGTCTCCCGTTTACAGGGCAAATGCAGCAATCATGGGAGATAAACGTCGAGGCGCCGCAAAGGTTGCGGACCCGCCGGCGCTTCAAGCCGCAGCGACGCCGATGCGCCCGAGCACAGCGCGCACCGCAAGCGCGACGACGCCGGCAAGGAAGGCGAGATAGGGACGCGCGTTCTCCAGACCGATGGGAACGAGCACGGCTGCAACCGAGAAGGCGATGACCGCGGCAGCTGCGGCAATGATCCAGCTGAAACCGCCGGTGCGCCAGACCATGGCGGCGAGCGCGAGCCCGGTCAGAAGGGCCGGCACGATCGCCCACACGAAGCTCGCGACGACGGCTTCGCCGGTCGGCGCGACGTCGTCGGGCAAGAGGCTGGCGAGGTGGAAAAAAGACGCGAGCACCAGAATGAGAGCGACGGAGAGCGCACTGAAGAACGGCCCCACCAGCGCATAGATCAGGAACGTCCACAGCGCGCGTTGGGCGTTGCTCATTGGTGCTCTCCTAGCGCGCAAGCTCTTTGAGGCCGCGACGGATGAGCTTGGCGGTGTCCGCGCCCTCACCCAGCTCCTTTGCTGCCACGGCGATGGCGCCGGAAGCCTGCGCCGGCTGATAGCCGAGGTTCGTCAGCGCCGACAGCGCCTCGGCCGCAGCGTTGTCCTCGGGCGGGGTGCTCCGCCCTCCGTTCATCGCCGGCACATGCAGACCCGCCACCGACAAGGCCGGCGCCTTGTCCTTCAATTCCGAGACGATGCGCTGCGCAAGCTTCTTGCCGATGCCGGGGGCCTGCTCCACGCTCGCCCAGTCGCCGAGCGCAATGGCGTTGGCCAGCTCTTGCGGCGAGAGCGTGCCGAGCAGCCCCAGCGCCACTTTCGAGCCGACCCCTTGCACGGTCTGCAGCGTGCGGAACCAGCTGCGCTCCACCTCGCTCGCGAAGCCGAACAGACGGATCGCATCCTCGCGCACGTGCGTGTCGATCGTCAGCGCCACCTCCTCGCCGATCTTGAGGTTGCGCAGCATGCGGGCGGAGGCCTGCACCTCGTAGCCGACGCCGTTGACGTCGACGATCAGGAAGCTCTCGCCGATGGCATCGACCTTTCCCCTGAGCTTGCCGATCATGCGCTTGCCTCCTTCGCAAGACGCGCCAGCCGCGCCGCCGGACTGGCCCGGTGGTTCGCATGACAGATGGCGATGGCGAGCGCATCGGCCTCATCCGCGCTCTCGAAGCGCGCCTTCGGCAACAGGAATCCGATCATCGTCTGGATCTGCCGCTTCTCCGCGTGCCCCGCGCCCGTCACCGATTTCTTGATCAGATTCGGGGGATATTCGGCGACGACGAGACCCCCCAACGCGGGCGCCAGCAGCGCCATGCCGCGCGCCTGCCCGAGCTTCAAGGTGGCGCGCGCGTTGTCGTTGACGAAGGTCTCCTCGACGGCGGCCTCCTGCGGCTTGAAGCTCGCGATCACGCTGGCAATTCCTTCAAACAGCTCGCGCAGGCGATAGGCGAGATCGGCATCGGCGGCCGACGTGACGAGCCCGCTCGCCACATAACGCAAGCGCACGCCATCGCTTTCCACGACGCCCCAACCCGTGCGGCGCAGTCCCGGATCGATGCCGATGATGCGAATCATCTGCTCCCTCATGTGCCGACGCATAGCACGGCGCGCGATTTGCAGGTGGGGCGCGCTTGCATCGCTCGCCGCCCCGGGCCCATCTTGGACCACCAGAAAAGGGGGACGCCATGACGCTCGGCACCAATGGCTGGCTGGCAATCTGGGGCGGCGGGCTGGTACTCGCCGCGGTCCTGATCTGGTGGCGCACGGCCCGCTACGACATCAAGGGTGCGGCCGTCAACTCCGTCTGGCAGATCGCGCGCGGCCGGCGCACCGCCGACAACCCCACCGCCATCGAGGTGATGGCAAACGAGATCGGCGCCGAGGCGACCGTCGCCGGCAAGGCCAAACGCACCGCCTTCACGGTTGCGGGCCACTTCATCGCGCAGGCCTTGAGCGTGGTCGCGCTCTTCATGCTGCTGATCGGGTCCGTGCTGTTGGGGGTCGCCTGGTTCTGGGGTTGAGACCGCAGGGTCCCTCACCCACATCATTGGCGAGACCACGGCACGCGCAGGAGGCGAGGATGGCCGCGCAAGCACCGCAGGATGAGCTCGGCTGGAAGGCGCCCGATTTCAAGCTGCCGGCCACCGATGGGAAGACCTATAGCCTCGCCGACCTCAAGGGCGAGCACGGCACGGTCGTCATGTTCATCTGCAATCATTGCCCCTACGTGGTCGCCATGATCGACCGCGCGGTGCAGGACGCACGCGAGCTTGCCGCGCTCGGTGTGACAACGCTCGCCATCTGCTCCAACGACGCGGCGAGCTACCCGGAGGATTCGTTTGCGAACATGCGCGCGTTCGCTTCGAAGCACGCATTTCCGTTTCCCTATCTCCACGACGAGACCCAACAGGTGGCGCGCGCCTACGGCGCGGTGTGCACGCCCGACCCCTTCGGATTCAATGACAAGCTCGAGCTCGCCTACCGCGGCCGTCTCGACGAAGGGCGCACGGAGCCGCCACGCAAGGGGGCGCCCCGCGAGCTGCTCGACGCCATGACCCTGATTGCAAAAACCGGCAAAGGGCCGGTAGCGGCCGAATGCCCCAGGACTCGGGGGCCCAGCGCGCGTTGAACGCGCATTTCTGCACACCCATTTTCACCGGGCATTTACGGCTTTCGCCGTAATCGTCGCCGGCAGGATCGGCGCAGCCCAACGAGCCCCAAGGGCCAACCTCTCAAGGCTGCGCGCGGTGAGGCGTTAGCGCGTGAGCTGGACCGGACGAGACAAGCAAGCAAGTGCGATCCGCTGCCCGAAGGTGCGCGGACCGCAGGCGCTTTCGCGTTTGCCGGCCGCAGCCGCCGGCGACATGGCGTTCCGCATTTTCTGCACGCCCGAGCTTTCGCACCACCGCACTCAGAATCACCACCTGCTCACCGAGCGCGCGCGCTTTCATTTGCGTCACGCGCGGTGGGAGTGCGTTCTCACGCCCGCCGGCGAGGTGTGCACGTATGTGTTCGAGCCCGACGAGGCGCCTCGCGGCACGGTGCTCCTCGTGCACGGCTGGACCAGTGAGGGCGCTTTCATGACGGCGTTCAGCGAGCCGCTGCGGCGCTCGGGTCTGCGCGTCGTCGCGTTCGACTTTCCAGCTCATGGCCACAGCCCCGGGCGGCGCACCAACCTTGCCGACTGCGCGCGGGCCATGCTCGGTGTCGCCGAGCACTACGGACCGATCGAGGCGGCAGTCGCGCATTCCTTCGGCGGCTTCGTCTCGCTGCTCGTTGCCGAGGGCGGACCGCCGCTGCCGCGCGCGCACGCAATCGGGCGCTTCGTGCTGATCGCCTGTCCCAACCGTCTCGTTGACGTGACGCGCGACTTCGGTGGCCAGCTCGGCCTCGGCGTGCAAGCCCAGCGCGTCTACGAGCATCACCTGGAGCGCGTCGGGC
This sequence comes from uncultured Alphaproteobacteria bacterium, assembly GCA_963782555.1. Lineage (GTDB taxonomy): Bacteria > Pseudomonadota > Alphaproteobacteria > Rhizobiales > Hyphomicrobiaceae > Hyphomicrobium_A. The sequence goes on from CAWAKB010000004.1 coordinate 470,902, forward strand.
ACCGGCCGGTCGCCACCTTCTCTGCCGTCGAGCTGTTGGGGAAGGTGGGAGCGCCGACCTTGCTCGTGCACGGCAGCGACGACCGCGAGGTGCCCTTCACCAACGCCGAGGCGATTGCCAGGGCCTGCCCCACGGCGCGGCTCTTGGCCTTCGAGGGGTTCGGACACCGGACGATTCTTTACGCCCCGCCCGTCATGCGCGCAGTGATGAAGGAGCTTGCCCCTTCAGCGGCTCAGGAGAGCGTGACAGTGCCGAGGCGCATGCCGGCGCACGCGTCCAACGGGCGCGAGATGAACGCTTCGGCGTGATACCAGCCGTCGCTTTCGAGACCGTCGGGATCGATGCCGAGGACCGCAAGGCGATCCAGCACATGCTCCTGCTCCTCGTCGGAGGCAAAGCGCCGCTGCAGGAAGGTCCGGTCTGCGACCTTCTCTGTCGCGTAGCCGAGTGCACCGAGCGTCTCCTCGATCTCGGCAAACGGGAACATTCTCAGGACGAAGTGCACCATCCAGGGCTTCCTCGGCGCATTGACCTCCAGGATGCCCTTCAACGTGTTTTCCCCCACATAGCCGATGCACCCCGTCGAGATGACGAGATCGGCGTCATCGAGCACGGCCGCGACCTCGGGCGAGGCCCGGCCGCTCTCGAGGTCGGCCACCACGCCGTCGTCGAGCAGATTGGCCTCCACGGCGTACTTGATGGCATTGGCCGAGGCGTCGAGGCCCACGACCTCCAGCTCGGAATCCTTGAGGATGTCCTCTGCGATCGTCTGGTCGCGGGATAGCAGTTGCGTTCGCCTGGCTTTGGCGGTGATCTCAGGAGCATAGAGCGCGTAGAGCTGCTCCATCTCCAGATCACCCTTCAGCATGGCGGCGTTGATGCCGTAGGAGCAGCCGACGTCGAGGATACGGACCTTGGTTTTGTGGTAGGCTTGCCGGTAAGCCTCGATAACCGTCTGGAAAATCGGCTTTGCCGTCTCTGGAATGATGTAATCAAGCCGCCTAAGCGTAGAATAGTAGGACCTTGGATCTGGTCTATCGTAGATATTTGTTAGATCAATCTTCCCTACATCGTCATAATCGAAGGTTTCTGCTGTATACATAGCAGCCTCTTTCTTCTTGTCATAGCCAGGTCACACTGCAGCGAGCTTCGCTATCGGAGCGGAGAATTGCTGCCCGGGGGATGATGCAGGCAGGCACTACCGGCAATGACTTGATGAGTCAATTCAGGGTCATTGCGTCGGCATGGGGCGCAAAGCCGGAAAAAGCTGCCCTGCACGCCCGACAGGGCGCCGTGCCGGCGGCCAATGACGCCGTGCCAGCGGTCAAAGCGGGCTCGCAGCGCTGCGAGGAATTGGCGCCGTGGGCCTTGATGCGCATCAAGCGGGGATAAGCGCCGGCGCGCTAGCGTAGTGCCCACATATGGCAAGGGGGCACCCATGAGCACGCTGACGACCAATCCCGTGGCGGAGTCCTTCCTCGGCTGTCTCGCCAGCGCCAACCACGCAACCGCGCCGTTCGACTACTGGCTGCTCGACGGCGCCCTTCCCGAGGCGGAGATCGACGCCATCACCGCGCTGCCGGTCGCGCCGCCGACCGACGTCTCTTTCAACGGACGGCGCGAGACCAACAATTCCTCGCGCATGTTCTTTGGCGCCGAGGCGCAGGACGCCTTCGCGGTGTGCCGCCGCATCGTCGACGGCTTCAAGGATGAGCGCGTCATCCGCGCCATCGAGAAGGAGACCGGCGCCAAGCTCGCCGGAACGCGCCTCAGGATCGAGTACTGCCAGGACGCGCCGGGCTTCTGGCTCGAGCCGCACACCGACATTGCGGTGAAGAAGTTCACGATGCTGGTCTATCTCATGGACGACCCAGCCCTCGCGCTCGCCGGCACCGACATCCACGAGGGCCCGCCTGACTACCGCTACGTGACGACGGCGCCCTATGGACGCAACCTCGGCGTCATCTTCATACCGGGCACCAACACCTGGCACGGGGTCGGGCACCACCCGCTCAAGGGCCTGCGCAAGTCGATCATCATCAACTACGTGGCGCCCGACTGGCGCGACACCTTCGAGCTGGCGTGAGCCGGGCTACGGCCGCGCCGCATCGCGCAAGAGCTGCTGCATGATGATCTGATCGAGCCGGCGCTGCGTCTCTCTTACCGCCTCGCGACGGGCGGCGTCTTGCCTGGCTCCGCTCGAATTCGAAACTCCACCAGGACCGGGTGGTGGTCGCTGGCGCGATTGCTGGCTGCGTTCTGCACAACCTCGCCGCCGACGATCTCGATGGCATCATTGGCCAAAATGTGGTCGATGCGCATCGCCGAGCTCTTGTCCAGATTGATGAGGTCCGTTGGAATCGAATACCGCCTTCCGCTTGCTGGCACTGCATCCTTGAACCCAAGCTTTGCTAACGCACTGAACACCTGTTTTGCCGCTTTCAATGAACTGATCCACCGCGGCCTCCGGGTTCGGCGAGAAACTTCGAAAGGCTTCGACCAGTCGACCGCGATTGGTGTGATCCTCTGGACTGATGCAGTTGAGATCCCCGCAGACAATCATGGGGCCAGCAGCTCCCTCGACCAATCGCGTAAAATCGAGCGCCTTGTTTTCTGGATAGCGTGCCGGATGGGGATGATATGAGGCAACGCTCAGTTGCCCTTCCGGTGTTGTGATGGTCGCGACCAGGCCGCCGCGATTGTAGATGCGCATTTCCTGTGAGCTGACGATCGGACAGCGGCTCAGAATGGCATTGCCCCATGCCTCGTCATAGAGCGCGACCGACTGAAAGGGGAAGTCGAACAAAGAACCGTAATCAACGGCCCTGCCGGCGAAGTGCCGGCAGAACAGCGCCTCATTGAGGACGAGGATGTCGGGAGAAAGCCCTGCGACGACAGCACGAGCGGCCTCGACGCGGTCCCGATCCAGCGCTCGCCGCTCGGGGACAGAGGGCGAGATTGGCCGGAAGCCCTCGAGGATGTTGAACGACACCAGGCGCAAGGATCTCTGCGTGAATTGCGCCGTCGCCGCATCTGCACTCATGGGGGGTTGCGCTTGTCTATTGCGTCGTTCTCTCTTTGAAGTCGATCACGATAACGAAACACCCTTTGATCTTGTCGTGGTAAGCGGCAACAGGCTTGCCAAAATCCTCACCAAGACCCAGAACGACCTCCATGCTGTCGGGGGCATCTGCTAGTGCTTTTTTCAGGTCAGAGACCTTCATCTAGACCTCCCCTTCAATCTCCGTCACCCTATTCTCGGGCTTCGGCCAATCAGGCTCAATAGATCCGAGTGGGGGGCGGCATCGTTTGCGATGTCCTCCTGGGTGGCCGGATTGCCACGCCCGCCGAAATTGAAGCGGCCGCTCGCATGAGGCTGCGATGACGCGGGTTCGCAGAGAGCCTATGAAGGGTAGTGGAGGCTAAGCGCCTACCTAGTGCGTCGAGTATCATAGTAATGACGTTCCGCAGTCGCCACCGCAGAGCATTCCGCCGGGCCAGCTGGCTTGGCGTCGTGGCCGTCTTACTGCAAATCATCGTCCCGGCGCTTCATCATCCGGCCGCTTCGGCCTCGCAGCTCTCCATATTCTCTGACGCGATCATCTGCTCTGCGTCCGGTACGGACGTTCCTGACAAAGATCACGGCAAACCGATCCGGCATTGTCCCATTTGTTGGGCCCTGCAGCAGTTGGCCGGCGGTTTCACCGCGCCTGCCGTGATTGGCGGCCCACAGTGCTCCTTCGGCACCGGCGTCGCGAACCGCCTCACAGTCGGCGTGCCCTCTCTCGCCTCCATCCCTCGGCAGGCTGCCCAACCACGCGGTCCTCCCCGCCTCGTCTGATCCAACGTCTTCAGGTCGTTGCGTGCGCTGCGCCATCCTTCTGGTGAGCGCGCGTGTGGTTTCGTGAGTTTGCCGAGAGGTGAGTACCGTGTTCCGCGTCCTCCAACAACAATTGCGCCGCAAATTAGCGGTCGCCCGCATCCTGCCATCAAAGCCGACATCCCTCATCATTCGAGCCGCAGCCGTGGTCCTCGCCTGCGTCGCTCCGCACGCCGCCTGGGCGTGTGCGTGCGGATGCAGCGTCTTTGACGTGGGAACGACCACGCTGCTTCCGCAGGAGAACGATCACGGCGGCCGCATCTTTTTCGGCTGGGACTATCTCAATCAGGATCGCAATTGGAGCGGCACATCGCGGGCGCCGGCAGCCGACAACAGTGACAAGCAGCTCGAGTTCGAACTGGTACGACGTCGGCGTGTCGTACATGTTCAACCGCGACTGGGGCTTCATGGCAAAGGTGCCCTACACGACGCGCACCTTCCATACGCAGGAAGATCCCGCCGATCCGGTGTCCGTCTTCAAAGACTATTCGGTTGGCGATGCCGAGATCATGGGCATGTACACCGGCTTCGACAAAGACATGTCGACCGGGGTATTTTTCGGGCTCAAGCTGCCCACCGGAGATTTCACGGCCGCAGGGTTCGATCGCGATACCCAGATCGGCACCGGCACCACGGATCTGATCCTCGGCGGCTTCAACCGCGGCCTGATCACGGGCGACAACACGTGGCAGTACTTCAGTCAGATAAAACTTCAGACGCCCTTCAATTCGCGCTCGGCTTTTGACGATGAGCTCGGCGCGGTCGGCAACTACAAGCCCGGCACGGAGGTCGATGGCGCCGTGGGCATCGTCTACAACGGCGGCTATCATATCGCCGGCTTCGACAAGGTCGCGCCGCTCTTGCAGCTGTTGGGCTCCTATCGCGGTCGCGACAGCGGCACCTCGGCCGATCCCGACAACACCGGCTATGACCGGCTTCTCATCTCTCCCGGCATCGAGTTCACCAAGGTGCTCGATGAGGCGAGCGGTACGGTGATGAAGATCTACGGCGATGTCGAAGTTCCTCTCTATCAGCACGTCAATGGCAACCAGATTGTCGCGCCGGCACTCTTCAAACTGATCTCGAGCTATAATTTTTAGGAAGAGCCGGCCGGGTGCTTAGCAGCCAATCGGCTCGCGGTGCCCGGCCGGTGCAGAATACGCAGGGACGCAAGCCAGGCGATCAAGCATGCGCAGAGCATCGTTGGTATGGGTGGTTTTCGCCGGGTGCCTCGCCTTCGCGGCCCCGTGTGCGCTTGCGGATGGCTCCGATCTCATCGGCACGCCGACGCGGTCGATGTCGCTCAGGACCCTCGACGGCAAGACTTTCGATCTCAGCTCACTGCGCGGCAAAGTCGTTTTGGTGAGCTTCTGGGCGACGTGGTGCGCGCCCTGCCGGGAGGAGATGCCGGCGCTCGGCGCCTTCTACCGCCGGTATCACGATCGCGGCCTGGAGATGATCGCCATCAGTGTCGATCGCCCAAAGGACCGTGCGCGCGTGCTCAAGGCGAGCAAAGCGGTGGCGTATCCGACCGCCATGCTGAACGATGTCGCTATCAATGGTTTCGGGGAACCCAAGGGCGTGCCATTGACGTGGGTCGTCGATGCCGACGGCATCGTGCGCGATCAGTTCATCGCCGTTGATGACGACCTTCTTGCCAAAGTCGTCGTTCCATTGTTGCCCGCCCCAGCTGCAGCGGTTCCCGAAGCAAAGCCTTGAAAGATGCTACCCAATTGAGCCTGCGGCCCAGGTCATAAATGGAGGAATCAAAAATGCGACCAGCTCTCGCACTTCTCGTTGCGTTCACGGTTCTTGCCCTGAATGTGGTGGCGCCTCCCGCAATTGCAGCGGGCACCAACTGCAGGATGGAGAAGCAGTGCCGTTGGAAGAACTTCAAGAAGTACTGCGTCTGGGTCAAGGTCTGCCGGTGAAGCACGGTCCGCTCGGGGCAGGAGCTGAAGCCGGGGCGTCGATCGTTTTGGTGCGTGCGGGACTCGACGTCGGCCGCTCAAATCCAACGAACAAGGAACCGACCCCAGGGGCCGCTGGCGACCGTTCGCAAATCTCGACTTTCGCCAGTTGACATTCAGCGGCGCGAAGCGATCGACGGCCGCGTGTCAGCTACGATTACGATTGGTCGGGAATTGACGCGTCGGGCGCAAAGGCTCCGACATCGGCCCCACAGGGAGCCCAGCGTCTCTAAGCGCTCAAAGCGAGAGGAGGGGCGCGCGCGCGGAATTGGACGGTCTTGCTCTCCGGCGGCCGCAACACAACGCGGAGAGGACCGGGAGCTTGATTGGAAGTGTGGCTCGCAGGCAACTCGCTGCATGGCCGAGGCTCGCGAGAGTCATGATCTTTTGCACAGAGGCTCGCCCGCGGACTACGCTGCAGCAGCGTCGGAGCCGGACATGCGCTTCTTTCGACGAAATCGAAACCTTGCTTGGCTTGCGCTGTTCGCGTTGTGCGCGCAGCTGGTGCTGACGTTCGGCCACGTTCATCTCCATACCGTCAAGCACTACGCGGATGCGGCGTCGCTAGGCTCTTGCAGCGCCAAGACGCAATCGCCATGCCCCGCTCACGATGATGGCGACGACGACCACTGCGCGCTTTGCTGGACCATAAGCATTGCGGGAACGTTGGTTGTTCCTGCGGCGCCCGTGGTGGAGCTGCCACCACGCGAGCGCATGCGCGTCGAGCCGCAGCCGTCAGTCGGATCGCTCTGGGGCAGTGAAACCGTCCAATTTCAGGCGCGTGCTCCACCTCTCGTCTAAGCGGCCATAACACGCCGGCCCCCTACCTCCTCAGTTCCTGGTTGAGGCCCGGCGCACGCGCATAGGCCTGCGCGTACGTTCATCCCTACAGTTCGAAGTTCAAACCATGGGAGAACTGTGGTGCGCACGCATAGTCTCTTAGTCTTTAGTGCCCTGGTCGCGCTGGCCTCATCGCTTGCGATCGAGGCGGCGTGGGCGCAGCAAGCGCCTGCCACACCGTCAACATCAACCTCGCCGACCGATACGACGCCCGCGGCGCCGACCGCCGAGCCTTCGGGAGCTCAGCTTCCGGCGGTCGTCGTCGTCGAGTCGAACGAAACGCCGAAGAAGAAAAGGAAGCATCACAAGACTGCTGCAGCGAAGGGTCCGTCGGTCCCAGGTGGACCACCGATAGCCGCCACGCAGCCGACCGGCGCCCAAACCGCGGCCGGTGCTCTCGCCGCCGAGACCACGACGCTCTATGACGCTCGCAACACCATGCTGACGACCTTCGGGACGAATGCCTACACCTTCAGCCAGGTGACGCTCGAATCGCTTCCGCAAGGAACCAACGCGCCGTTCAGCAAGGCTATCCTGCAGGCCCCGGGCGTGACCCAGGATTCGGTTGCGAGCGGACAGATCCACGTGCGCAACGAGCACGCCAATGTGCAATACCGCATCAACGGCATCATCTTGCCCGACGGCGTCTCCGGCTTCAGCCAGGTTCTCGATACCGCCTTCATCGGCAACATGGCGCTGATTACCGGCGCGTTGCCGGCGGAGTTCGGCCTGCACACGTCCGGTCTCATCGATATTCAAACGCGCAGCGGAGCCTTCAACGAGGGCGGAAGCGTCGGCGTCTACGGCGGCAGCCGCGACACGCTTACGCCGAGCTTCGAGTACGGCGGCACCAGCGGCCAGACGGAGTATTTCGTCACGGGCCGCTATTTCCAAAGCAACGAAGGCATCGAGAATCCGACCCCGAGCGTCGTGCCCATTCACGACGACACCGAGCAGGGTAGCTTCTTCAGCTACGTCTCGAGGATGCTCGACCCCGATACGCGGTTGAGCTGGATCTCCGGCAGCACCATCAACCAGTTCCAGATCCCCAACACGCCGGGCCAGATGGTGAACTACACCCCATTCGGCATCCAAACTTTCAATTCCACGCTGCTGAATGAGAACCAGTTCGAGCAGAACTATTACAACGTGCTGGCGCTGCAGAAGAAGGTCGACGACGTCGACTGGCAGCTCGCATATTTCTCCCGCTACAGCGATTTGCACTTCACGCCGGACACGATCGGTGACCTCTTTTTCAACGGCGTAGCCTCCAACGTGCAGCGCCAGAGCCTGGTCAACGGGGTGCAGGGCGATGGGTCGTACCGCTTAAGCGATGTCCACACGCTGCGCGGCGGCTTCTTCGTGAGCGGCGAGCAGACTGACGTCAGCAATGCCTCGCTGTTGCTGCCGACTTCCACGGGCGTGCCGCCCTGCAACTCTGCGTCTCTCGACACGCCCTGTAACGTGACCGACAGCGACTTAAAGCTCGGCTGGCTGCTCGGCGTCTACCTCCAGGACGAATGGAAGATTACGAGCCAGCTCACCCTCAACGCCGGCATTCGCTTCGACCAGATGTACCAGTTCGTCGACGCCAACCAGTGGAGCCCGCGCGTCAGCCTGGTCTACAAGCCCTTCGACGGCACGACGCTGCACGCTGGTTACGCGCGTTACTTCACCCCGCCATCGCAGGTCATCGCAACCCCGGCGAATGTCGCCGCCTTCGACAATACGACACAGGCTTCCCAAACCTGCGGAGGTCAGGGGCAGCGCGCCTGCGGTCCAGTCCTACCCGAGCGCGCGCACTATTTCGACGTGGGGATCGTCCAGCGCGTCTTCCCCGGCCTCGAGGTCGGCGTCGACGGCTATTACAAGCTCGCGCGCGACTTGCTCGACGACGGTCAGTTCGGCGCCGCCCTGGTGCTCGAGGGCTTCAACTACGCCAAGGCGTACAACGAAGGCATTGAGATCAAGGCCGACTACCAAGCCGGCAATTTCCGGGCCTACGGGAACATCGCCATCGCCCAGCAGAAGGGCACCGACATCGTCTCCAATCAGTATCTGATCGACCCCGGCGATCTCGCCTACATCGCCGACCACTACATTTATACCGACCACTCGCAGACCGTCACCGCGTCTGCCGGCCTCTCCTATTTGTGGCAGGGCACCCGCTTCAGCGCCAACATGATCTACGGCAGCGGTCTGAGAACCGACGGAGCTGTCCCGAATGGCGCGCACGTGCCGGGCTATACGCAGGTGAACCTCGGCATGTCGCACGAGTTCAACTCCGGCTTCCAGAAGCCGGCCACACTGCGCTTCGACATCATCAATCTCTTCGACAACGTCTACCAGATCCGGAACGGCGAGGGGATCGGCGTCTTCGCCCCGCAATACGGACCGCGACGGGAGTTCCTGGTCGGCCTGTCGCAGAAATTCTGAAATGAGTGCACAAATGTATCGCGTAAGCGTTCAACGGCTGCTGCTCGTGCTTGCGACCAGCGGCCTTATCGTGACACAGGCCTTTGCCGATGGCCGGGCGGCAGCTGCGTCTGGGCCCGGCATTACGGCCTGCATCCTCGAAAATGCCGCTGCGAGAGGCCATAAAGTGGCGGCATTCGATCTCACGCGAACGTACACGGCAGCACGCGCGCCTCGTGCGGGTCCTCGCGCAAAGCGGCCGAGCTCGCATCGCCGTCGAACCGTTCGGAGGGTCCCCGAAATGCAAAGAAGATACTATCGGCCATTCTGCCGGCGCTCACGTTATGTCACCAACCCCTCTGCACCGTGCTGGGAATGATTGTAAGCTGGTTGTCGCGCGCAGGTGGTCGTCGCCGTGGCGGCGAACGGTTGAGCGGAAACGTCGTCATGAGCTGTGCGCATCGGTTCAAATCCCAGGGCGATGCGCTTGTGTCGATTGCGAAAGCGCAGCATGGTGGGTGCGCGCGACGTGCAATCCTTCGGGGAACTTCCAAGAGCTTGCCGATGACAATCCGCCAGGGCTCATCCCATTTGGCTTGGGAACTCGCTGTGTTGCTGGCCTTCGCATCCCCCGCAGCTGCGCAAGACTCTGTGACAAGCGGCACGCCGACGCCCGAGGAGTACATCGCGAGCGTAGGCGGGGATGCGACCATCATCCCGCCCGGAGAGTTCAAGCTCGATGGCATCCAGCTTTACTGCGGCACGCGTCCGACCGTGATCGACAACAAGCTCGACGACTATGGCGCGGCGTATCCCGGCTTCATCATCATAAACATGCGGCTGATTTCCAGGGTTTCGACCCCGGTGAAGCTGTGGATCTACTCGCACGAGTGCGGGCATCAGTTCCGCGGGCCCGACGAGGAGACGGCGGACTGCTTCGCCGTGCAGCGCGGGCGCCGCCAGGGATGGTTGTCGCCGGGCGGCGTAGAGGATATCTGCAAGTTCATTGCCCCCGCCAAGGGCGACGCCATGCACTTTGCGGGCTCGCACCGCTGCGAGTACATGCGCCAGTGCTTCACCGAGTTCCGCATCCGCTAAGCCGACGGGTCGGGCCAGCGGCCGTTGTATTCGCGAACTTGCGACTATGCGAAATTTGGACGCGATGCGCGGGCGCGGTAAGCCTCGAAACGTCCACATTACGGGGCCATTGCGATCTTGCGGCGCCTTGCGCCAGCAACGGGCCCCTGCCGATGCGGCTGTTTGGCTTGTGGGCTTCTCTCTCATAGGTTGGCCTATGCGTTTCGCAATCTTGGCCTGTCTCCTCGTCCTCGCGAGCCCGGCCGAAGCGCATCCTCACGTATGGGTCAGCGTCAAGACGACGGTGCTTTTCAAGGGCGGCACGATCGTCGGATTGCGGCACAAATGGACCTTCGACAAGTACTACACGGCGATGGCGCTGGAGGGGCTCGATACCAACAAGGATGGCATCTACTCCAAGCGGGAGCTGGCACCGCTGGCCCAGACCAACATGGACGGAATGAAGAGGTTCAACTACTTCACCTTTGCCAAGCTCGGCGCCGGGGATCTGAAATTCTCTGCCCCCGTCGACTACTGGCTCGACTACACGAACGAGATCCTGACGCTGCACTTCACGCTGCCGTTTGAGAAGCCCGTTCTGGCCGACGCCAAGGGTTTTTCCTTCGCCGTCTACGATCAGAGCTTCTTCATCGCTTTCAATCTCGCCAAGAAAGATCCCATCGCGTTGGGGGGCGAGGTGCCGGCCGGGTGCAAGGCTGCTATCAAAGACAATGCTGCCGAGGCCCAGCGCCTCAGCCAGGCATTCGCCCAACAGTTCGGCACAGCGAGCTTTGGCGGCAACCTCGGTCAAAGCATAGCGGTTGCTTGCCCCAGCAAATAAACAAAGAGCCTTGCGTGTCGCGCCGGGGGCTAACGTTGTAGTGCCAGGGAGTTGGCCGCTCTAGTTGCACGACCGACACAAGGCGCGCGCGTTTTGCGCCCTCCGTGCACCTACTGCTTGTCCACGTGCGCGTTTGGATGCCACGTTTCTTTCAAAGCGTAGGCGTTCATTGCTCAAAATGTCATGTTCATGCGTCGCCCCGGCACTCTTTCCAGCGGCCTTGCCGCACTGCTCTTGAGCGGGTGCACCGCCGTTCCAGCGATCGAGAAAGAGGAATACGTCCATGTGGCGGACGTGCTCTATTCGGTCGAATGCGAGCTGAAGGAATCCATCGACTACCTGGCCAAGACCTACCCCTTCGCCAAGAAGCAGCTGGTACAGGTGATCTATGAGCTGCGCGTTGCCGAGCAGGGCGGCGCCGACAGTGACGCCCTGATCGTGGTTCCGATCCAAAACGGCACCTTCTCGGTCGGATTCACCGCGAACATCTCGACCGGGGCAACGCGCGATACCAGCCTGACGGTGCAATACGAGACCGCCAATCTGAAGTGCCCCGACTACCGCGGCCAGCAGAACAAGCCTGTCCGCATCGAAGGTGGCCTTGGGCTGTCGGCGTGGCTCGTGCGCACGGCGCAAGCGCTGGCCGAGGCCGACAAGACTCCCGTGGGCATGAGCTACGCGGTCAGCTTCGACGTCGTCGTGGGGGCGAGCGTCTCCCCCAGGTTTGGCATCCAGCGCATCTCCGGCCATCAGTATGGCGGGGGCGCGCACGTCGCGGGGCAGCGCGACAAGCTGCACAGCTTGACGGTCTCGACGACCGACATCCACAACGACACGCCCGAGGTGGCGCAGCAGCGCCTCAACAATCAGGTGCAGCAGTTCCTGCTGCAGGACTTCCGCCGGAATTAGGCGCGAGTTCCAAGACAGGCGCTGAACCGGGCAAAATGAGCTGTGACGCCCGTTATGCTGTGCCTAGCTAGCTTTTTCGCCGATGATCGCGCGGTGCGGGCGCCGGGGGTTTAACCTTCAAGAAGACGCCAGCTCTCGCGGTAGGTGTCCCACTTTCTTGCAAACCCATAATTTGGCCGCTCTTCGCCGCTGCGCAACTCCGGCAGATGCAAAGTCCAGTGCGCGGTGTCCTTTCGCGGGGATCCATCACGTTTAGATTGGACAAGATATGCGTTTCGCCAAGTCACGATAGCCTTGCGAACAACTCCTGTCGGGATCACATAGAATTGGTCATCCTGCCGTATCGTGCCCATACGGACGAGGACCGTGAAATCCGATGCTGAAAACCTACCAGCCACGACAGCTTCGGGATGGCGGAAGCCAAACTGGAAGGCCTCCATTCGCGGCCCGCTGGTCTTTACCCGTAGCTGGATTGAGTGATCCTTCTTCAACGCGAAGAGATCGAAGTCGACGGCGTTCTTGATGCTCGCGTTGACGTTGCTAGTTATCCAACCACGGCGCAAAAGTTCTGCTTCGACGACCTTCTCGCCGTAGGCGCCCACGGCCTGGGCACTGATACGTTGGTTTTCCTCTTGAGAAGTCAGCATCTCAGCGCCTCCGTTGCGAGGGTCTGTGACAATCCTAGTACCCCAACGGCTGGTATGCCGCCGGCGTGTGGCGGTGACTGGAGTGCGAGGTAAACAACTCCATAAACAAGCCAGTGAAAAGCCGCGCGTGCCCCACCTGGTGCAGCAGTTCCTGCTGCAGGACTTCCGCCGGAATTAGGCGGGCAAGGCACCTGGCCGGCCCTTGTGCAAGTCGATCATGATCAACTGCGCGCGCCGGCCGGCGGGCATAGACCTACCGACGCAATGGTCGGATCTCTGCGCTGCAAAGGGCGGCGTGTGTTCCCGAAAGAACAGCGCGCCACTGCAATCATGAGCCATCTTCCTGGTTAGTTCGGTCCTGGGCGGCTTGCACCCAGAGCAGCTGCGGAGGTTGATCATGGCTAGCGTCCATTGGGATGCTTTTCGCGCAGTGAGATTGTCGGCTGGAGCGCGCCCTGCGCAGCGGCGCGACGGGAAAATCCAACGTCTGAACTCAGAAAGCTCGTCAGCTCTTGAGGACAAAGCAAATGGAATACGCTCAGCTTCTGGTCTCGCTCCTTTTTAGCTTTCGCGGATCGATCAACCGCAAGTCCTGGTGGATCGGTGCGGTCATCGTGGCGGTCGCCTACCTCGCCGATCCATTTCGCACACCCAGCGTTCACGGGATTGCAAGCCCTCAGACGATCACGAGCGATGTCTGGCAATTCGCGTGGCTGCTGCCCTATACCGCCATCACCGTGAAGCGCTTTGCTGACATCGGGCTGCCGCGGTGGCTCGGCTACGCGTTCGGGGTGCTCGTCGGCGTTCAGCTCATGGCTTGGGCCATCGGTCTATTGCCCGCGGTGCCATTGTCCACGACGGGCAGCTACCTGATCGGCCTCTACTTGTCAGTGTGGCTGCTAGCGACGGCCATGTGCGCTTTCGTGCCTGGAGCGTTCGCAACGAGCCGGTATGCAAAACTCTGGCGGGGGTTGGCTGGTCGTGATTGAGCTCATCTTGATCCTGATCTGGTTCATGGCTCGCGGCCGCAATCCCGCTTCGGGTCGGGCCCTGCCGTTCTCAATGCCGCAAGCTGCGGTGACAGCCGCTCGATTGCGAGGTTGTGGCGACTGGCTCGTGGTCAAAATGCGAAGTGCGTCGGCTTGGCTGCGACGTCCACTTCAGTCTGAGATCTCGACGCTCGTCGCCCCGCGGGCAGCTTCGTCAAGACCGCATTGGAGACCTCGAAGCTGGCGTTGACGTTCTGCACGTCGCGACCAGCCATGACAGCGATGCCGGCATGTCGGCGCGGCAGAGGTAGCGGAAGTCGCGCCGCCGGCTGCGAGGGCCAATTCTCCCCAAAAAATGGGCTTGTCTGCTCATCTACCGGAAGCCGACGACAAGCCAGTTGCTGCTTAGGGCCATGTGTGGACGGCTCCAGGCTGTCAAGGGGTTCATCACGTCGCAGCGCTGGTCGGAGCAGCCATGTGTTCGGCCTATCAGTGCGGCTCACAGGGCCGCTGGCCATAATGCCCTCCGCGGATCGGGTCCCGGTCAAAAGCTCGCATTCGAGGATGCTCTGGCCCTAGTGGGTTGTCCCGATCACCGGATCGACCGGTTCTGCATTACGTGCTGTCGGCCCTTTCCAACCGTTTCACCACGCCGTTGCCGACGCGATCTCGTCCAATGTCGCCTCGCCCTATCGGGCCAATGCGACGGGTTCCCTGTAGCTCTCGCCCTTGGCCATCATCGCCCAGGCCATGCGCGCGATCTTGTTGGCGAGCGCGATCGCGGCGACTTTCGTCGGCCGGCGCTCGAGCAGCTTGCTCAACCACGGACGATGCTTGGTGCCGTGGATCTTAGCGTAGCGGATGACCGACAGCGCGCCCGCCGTGAATAGGCTGCGCAGATAGCGATCTCCCTGCTTGGTGATGCTGCCGAGCTTGTCCTTGCCCCCGCTCGAGTTCTGTTTCGGCACCAGCCCGATCCAAGCCGAGAAGTCCCTGCCTGATCGGAACGCCTTCGCATCGGCAACGCTCGCCACCAGGGCGGTTGCGAGTGCAGGACCGACACCGGGGAGCTCATCGAGGCGCAGACTGGTCTCGTTTGAGCGATGCCAGGCATTGATCTGACGATCGAACTCGAGAATTTGCGCCTTTAAGGATTGTAGTTGCTTGCCGAGCGCCTCCAGACATTCGCGTGCGATATCGGGCACCCGTCCGTCGTTGGGATCGGCGACCACGTAGAGCAGTTCCTCCACACCGTTACGCCCAACGGGAGCGACAATGCCGAACTCGGCCAGGTGCGCGCGGATCGTATTGATGACTGCCGTCTGCTGCCGAATGAACAGATGCCGCGTGCGATGAAGCATCAGGCAGCCCTGCTGCTCGGCCGTCTTGGTCGGCACGAAGCGCATACTCGGCCGTTGCACCGCCTCGCAGATGGCCTCGGCGTCGGCAGCGTCGTTCTTCTGGCGCTTGACGTAGGGCTTCACGTAGGCTGGAGGGATGAGACGCACGGTATGCCCGAGGGCCTGCAACTCACGCGACCAATGATGCGACGTGGCACAGGCCTCGATGCCGACGAGGCAGGGCCGCAGCTTCTTGAAGAACGCAAGCACATACCGACGCTTCAACTGTCGACGCACGACGATATTGCCCTGCACCTCGACGCCATGGACTTGAAACACCGACTTTGCGATATCCAGTCCGACTGTTGTAATCTTTTCCATGGGCGGCTCCTCTTGGATCGTGGGCGCTTCAACAGCAACCACATCGTGGCACTCAGATGCCGGGTGAGGAGCCGTCCACAGCATCAGAAGCGGATCCTGGCATTCTAGTTGGGTGTTCAGGGGAAGCCCGACCATGACTGACCCGACGGCCGTGCACACACTCTGCCCGTCGACGTCAAGATAGCCTCGCCCAGTCTGAGCTTGTGCGACTTCGCACCTCTGCCCGTCAATTCGACGGCATACTGATGATTTAAGATGAATTCCGCGTTTTTAGCGCCAAAACCCTAGAGCTTATTCACGCTAGAAGAGCGTGCGCCGCGCTAGCCGGCTACCCATTTCAGCGGCTTGTCAATTTCGTTTGGGCAACGCCATGCTCATTGAAAAAGCCAGATCAGACCAGAAGGGGCTTCCGCTGCTGCCGCTCGTGGCGGCGTTTGTCATCAGCATGCTGGCCGTTGCCGCGATGATCTTGATATTGTGGCAATTGGAGCATCGCATCGATGGGCTGAGAGCGAACCAGCTCCAGCTCACAGAATACGACCGCCGGGTCATGCTGTTCGACGAGGCGCTCACCATGTCAGCGCGCATGGCGGCCGCGACGGGTGATCTCGCCTACAAGAAGCGATACGGCAAATTTGATGCCGAGCTCGACGCGCTGATCAAGCAGACGGCAAGCGCGTTTCGCCGGCCCGAGGTCGAGCAATTCATCAAGCAAACCGACCAAGTGAACCGCAAGCTGGTGGAGATCGAGCGGCGCGCCATAACCTTGGCCGGTGAGCACCGGCTGGGGGAGGCGTCCGCGCTGCTCGTCAGTGCCGAATACTTGAGGCTGAAGGACGCCTATGCCGCTTCCGTGGACAAGACCGTATCCAGCCTGAATGGCGCCATTGAAGCCCAAGTCCGACGCCTGAAATTACTGGCAGTCGGGTTGGCGATTGCGAGTGGTGTGCTGGTCCTCGTCCTGTTGTGGGCCTGGTATTATGCCCTGCGTGCCGGCCGGCGTTGGAGTGAAGAGCGATTGCGATCGGAAGCGGCCCTCAATGAGGCTCGCGATGAGCTTGAATTTCGCGTCAGAGACCGCACCGCAGATTTGCAGGCCGCCAACAACAGACTAGACGCAAGCGCAACGGCGCTGGCGCATGAAAGGGATTTCTCCACTGCGCTTATCGACAGCCTCCCGGGCTTCTTTGTTCAGCTCGATGAGAATGGGCGCATCGTTCGCTGGAACAACAATCTTTCGGTCGTCACCGGCCTTTCCAATGAAGAGCTGCGAGGGCTCGACGCGCTCTGGAACGTCGTCGAGGGGGATCGCGACCTGGCACGCGAAAGAATACGCGACGCATTCAATACGGGCGTCGCCGATGCCGAATTCGGTGTACGTACCAAATCTGGCGGTGCCGTTTGCACGCATTGGAGCGGTTTGCGAATTGCGAGCGACGGCCGTCCCAATCTTCTTGCCGTCGGCGTTGACGTGACCGCCGAGCGCGAGGCCGAGAATCGACTGCGCGAAAGCGAAGAAATGTCCCGAGCCATCAGCACTGCCGCCCAGGACGCCATGCTGGTGCTTGACGACACCGGCCGCATTGTCTTCTGGAATCAAGCGGCTATCCGCATCTTTGGCTATGCAGAAGAAGAAGCACTTGGCCAGAATGCACATGTGCTCTTGGTTCCCGCTCCCTATCGTGAGGCTCAAGCGGCAGGCTGGTCCCGTTTCGTGAAATCTGGCCAAGGCCCGGTGGTCGGGAAAGTGTCGGAGTTCGCCGCCCTGCGCAAAGACGGGACCGAGTTCCCCATCGAAATCTCCGTCTCGGCCATACGGCATAGGGGGTGCTGGCAGGCCATAGGCATTGTGCGCGATATCAGCGAACGCAAGCAGCAAGAGCGTATCAAGCAGCAGTTCATCTCGACCGTCAACCATGAGCTACGCACGCCCGCGACCTCGATCATGGGATCACTGGGCCTGCTTAACGCGCGTGTCGGTAGCCTCTTGCCAGAATCCTACATGCAGTTGCTCAAGATTGCGCACCGGAATTGCGAACGCCTCGTTTGTCTCATCAACGACATCCTAGATGTCGAAAAGCTCGGGTCGGGCAGGATGGTGCTCGATCTGAAGCCGGTAGAGGTTCGCGCGCTCGTCGAACACGAGATCGAAGCCATCCAAGGTTTCGGCATACCTTATGATGTCCGCGTTGCGCTGAGCCCGGAGGCTGTACAGGGTGTGGTGCGCGCCGACGCCAAGAGATTGGCCCAGGCTGTCACAAATCTCCTGTCGAACGCGATCAAGTTTTCCCCGCGCGGCGGAGTCGTTCTCGTCTGGACTGAAAATCGGAAGGGCATGATCGACATCTCTGTTCGCGACCACGGACCCGGCATCCCCGACGATTTCAAGGATCGCATCTTCGAGAGGTTCGCCCAGGTCGAACTCGACCGACGCGCGCCAAAGGGGCGGCACGGGTCTCGGCTTGAGCATCACCAAACAGATTGTAGAGAAGCTCGACGGTAAGGTCGATTTCGAACCCGCGCCAGGTGGCGGCTCAATCTTCCACATTGCGCTGCCATGCTGGGAACAGGAGATCGAAAGGCGCCCGACAGCAAAACAGCCCACGAAGCAATCGGCGGTTGCCTGACTGATTTGTTTTGCCCACCATTCATCGGCTGCCACGGCGCCAACCGCAGCATGCCGTCCGTGCCGGTTGCAAAGGTGAAATAATTTCAGCTGCGGTGCACTCTTCCGGATCGGAGCGGAAGCTTGGACCAGTGCGGCAAGTTCTCCTTCGGGTCATACGCTGCCGCTCAGCACACGAAGAGGCCGACCGGAGTACCTTCAGCAGCAGACCTCATCGATTGGAGGGACCGAATCGCGGACGCAACGGCCGTCCAGGTATCGGCGGCGCAACCGGACAGAGCACAGCCGCAGCACGGACCGCTGGTCCGCTGCTCTGTCGTCATTCATTCATGGCGAGGTTCTTGCATGCCCTGCAGGCATGGCACTCAAATTCTACATGACGCCCGGATCCTGCTCGACCGGCATCCACATCCTGCTGGAGACGCTGGAGCTGCCGTTCGAGGCCTGGATCGTCAACATTCCCGCCGGCGACCATCTGCGGCCCGAGTACCTCAAGATCAACCCGCGCGGCACGATCCCGACACTCGTGCGCGACGACGGCACCGCACTCACCGATTTCCACTCCATCGCGCTGTGGCTCGCCGAAACCTACCCGCGCGGCAAGCTGCTGCCTGAGGACCCCGCGCTCGCCAAGCGCGCCGTGGAGCTGATGGATTTCGCGCTGATTCAGCTGCACGGCGAGGGCTTTACGCGCATTTTCGTATCCGAGCGCTACGTTTCGGCCGGCGAGGCGGTCGGAGTAGCCCAGGCGGACGTGACCTCGCACGGCCGCGAGGTCGTCGCCCAAGCTTTCGATATCCTGGAAAAGCGCCTGCCGGCCGAGGGCTACGCGGTCGGGCCGCAGTTCACGATCGCCGATGCGGCCATCTTCTACAACGAGTTCTGGGCCGACAAGGTCGGCATCCCGTTGCCGCCGCGGGTCGCCGCCCACTACCAGCGCGTGCGCGCGCGGCCTGTCGTGCGCCAGGTGTTGGCCGAGGAAGGGTATCGGTCCTGATCTCCGCGTGCTCAGGACACCTAGACGGCGGCCGAGCGCTCGGCCTCGGTTGTCTTCTGGGAGGGGCGAGGCGCGCCTAAGCCGCCGTCAGCTTCTTCAGGACCTCGTCGGAGACCTCGAAGTTGGCGAAGACGTTCTGCACGTCGTCGTCGTCATCGAGCGCCGAGATCATCTTCATGATGCTTTCCGCCTTCTCCTCGTCGACCTCGGTCAACAGGTTGGGCTTCCACACCGCCTTGACGCTGCGGGCCTCGCCCAGCGCCGCCTCCAGCGCCGCCGCCACCGTGCCGAGACCGTCGAACGCGCACGAGATGACGTGGCCGTCCTCATCCGAGACCACGTCGTCGGCGCCGGCCTCGATGGCCGCCTCCAGCACCTTGTCGGCGGAGCCGGCGTCGGGCGCATAGG
Source organism: uncultured Alphaproteobacteria bacterium (assembly GCA_963782555.1). Lineage (GTDB taxonomy): Bacteria > Pseudomonadota > Alphaproteobacteria > Rhizobiales > Hyphomicrobiaceae > Hyphomicrobium_A. Next base: position 490,222 of record CAWAKB010000004.1, read on the forward strand.
CGATCTCGCCGGCGTGCGTGAACATGTGGGCGACCGAGCCGGTGGCACCGAGATTGCCGCCGTACTTGGTGAACACTGCTCGCACCGCCCCGCCCGTGCGGTTGCGGTTGTCGGTCAGTGCCTCCGCGATCACCGCGACGCCGCCCGGTCCGTAGCCCTCGTAGCGGATCGCCTCGTAGGTGTCGGCATCGCTGCCCGCGGCCTTCTTGATCGCGCGCTCGATGTTGTCCTTGGGCATGTTCTCCGCCCGCGCCGCCTGGATGGCGAGGCGCAGGCGCGCGTTCATGTCAGGGTCGGGCGTGCCGGTCTTGGCCGCCACGGTGATCTCGCGCGCGAGCTTGGAGAAGAGCTTCGCCTTGGCCGCGTCCTGGCGGCCCTTGCGATGCATGATGTTCTTGTACTGGGAATGGCCGGCCATAATCGTCTCTGCTGGGTGGGGATGGCGCCTTATTGCGCGAGGCGCCCCCGTGCGGTCAAGCCCGGCTCAGCCTCACTCGGCCCAAAAGCTCGGCTCCGCCGGCTCCAGATGAGGCCCTAAGCGCAACGCTCCGCAGCGCACCGCGAGCCCCGTCTTGTCATCGATCTCGACGGCGAGCCCCGACAGCGTCGCCGGTCCGCGCGCCGGCTCGAAGCGCTGGCGCGGGATCTTGGTCAGGAAGCGGCTGATCGGCTCCTCGGTATCCATGCCCAGCACCGAGTTGTAGTCCCCGCACATGCCGACGTCGGAGATGAAGGCGGTGCCCGACGGCAGCACGCGCTCGTCCGCCGTCGGCGCATGCGTATGCGTGCCGACGACGACGCTGGCGCGGCCGTCGACGAAGTAGCCCATGGCCTGCTTCTCGCTCGTCGCCTCGGCGTGGAAGTCGATGATGATGGCGTCGGCGCCTTCTTTCAGGCGGCAGGCGGTGAGCTCGGCATCGATGGCGCGGAACGGGTCGTCGAGCTCCGGCATGAAGATGCGGCCCATGGCGTTGATGACCAGCACCTCGGCCCCGGTCGACGACTTGATGAGCGCAGCACCGCGGCCCGGCGTGCCTTGCGGATAGTTGATGGGGCGCAAGAGCCGGTCGCGGCGATTGATGAAGACCAGCGCCTCCTTCTGGTCGAAGGCGTGGTTGCCGAGCGTCACCGCGTCGGCGCCGGCCTCGATGAGCTCCTCGAGGATCGCCTCGGTGATGCCGAAGCCGCCCGCCGCGTTCTCGCCGTTGATGACGATGAAATCGAGCGCATAGCGGCGCTTGAGGCCAGGAAGACTTTCGACGACGGCGTGACGGCCCGAGCGGCCGACAATGTCGCCGAGAAACAAGAGACGCATTCAGGGTCCAGTGCAACGGAGCGGTCCCGACGGGGTCAGCACCCAGTCGAGCCGCTGGTCATAGTCGAGATGGGGCACGGCGTCGATCTTAAGCTCGTCGTAGGCAATGCCGACGGCAACCAAGGGCTTCTTTGCCCTGAGCCCCGCGAGCGAGCGGTCGTAGAAGCCGCCGCCGTAGCCGAGGCGATACCCTTTCGGGTCGAACGCCAAGAGCGGCACCAGCACGACGTCGGGGTAGACCTCGGGCTTGTCGGGGAGCGGCTCGGCGATCCCCCACTTCGCCGACGCGACCGCATCGCCGGGCGCCCAGGCGCGAAAGAGCAGCGGGCGCCCTTTGCCCTGCATCACCGGCAGGGCCAAGCGGTGCCCCTCGCCGGCAAGGCGTGCGAGCAATGGCGCAAGGTCGATCTCGTCGCGGATGGCGGAGAAGCCGGAGACGACGACGGGCGAGGTCAGCGAGAGGAACTCGAGACCGTGGCGTGCCAGGCCTTCGCCTGCAGCGGAGCCATGCTGAGCATGCGCAGCCGCGCGTCGGGCGAAGGCCCGGGTTCTCTCAGCCCGTTTTTCTTCCGACATCATGAGAACGAAAGAGAAAAATGCCGCGGAGGCCGTCGAAGCGGATGATCCCGCGTTGGTCCCTACGAGAAGTAGGTGGGTGCCGTTTGTCCAAGGCCACGACCCCAGACAGGGACAGCTCCCATGCGGATCTTATAGGCCCCGGGGAACATATGTGCTTCTAACGCACCCCGCAGCACACCCAATGTAGAGGAACGCCGGCAAATTTCCAGATGCCTCGCAAAGGCAAATCCGCTTGACAAACAGCGCGTTCGATGACGCGGGAGGTCATGGCCGGCGGGGCGATCGCTGGGGCAATCCTGGGTTGACCCGCCCGTGTGAGGGGCCTATTGCGGCGGGCAAGACAAGCGGCGCGGAAACGGCATGCTCGATCGCCTCTTGAATTTCCTCAACGGCACGGAGGGTCCGTCGGCGCAAGCCGGGCCCGACGAGCTTCAGCTCGCCGTCGCGGCGCTGCTGGTCGAGGCTGCGCGCATGGACGACAATTTCGACGCCGCTGAGCGTGCAGCCATCGAGCGCCTTCTGGCGGCGCGCTTCGATCTGGCGCCCGATGCCGTGCATACGCTGGTCGAGGCCGCCGAGCAAAAGATGCGCGAGACCGCTCAGTATTTTCCTTTTACGCGCGAGATCACCACGCAGCTCTCAACCGAGCAGCGGGTCGACATCATTGAGATGCTGTGGGAGGTCGCCTACGCCGACGGCGTGCTGGATCCGCAAGAGGACATGCTCCTGCGCCAGATCGCCGGGCTCATCCATGTGCCCGACCGCGACCGCGGCATGGCGCGCAAGCGCGCGCTGGAGAAGGCCGCCGCCGCACGGGCTGCGAGCGGCAAGAGCGAATGATGCAAGCTGGGGCTTGAGGCAGGCGGCGCTCAGACGTCGCCGCCGGCAGCCCTGCGCTTGTGCTCGGAGCGTATCGCCTCCTGCTCGCGCTTTTCGGCTGCCGCCTGACCATTGGCTTGCGCCACGGCCTTCGTCTTGTCGTCGGACTTTTGGGCGAGAGCGGCGCGGGCGTCCATGAGCTCGTCGGTGATGAGCAGCGCCGCCATCAGCATCAAGCGCTCGGACCCGACGTGACCGTACTGCTGCGTCAGCGCATCGAGGCGCTCGGTGACGTAGGCGGCGAGCTCATCGAGGCGCGCCTCCTCGCCGTCCCCGCAATCGAAGCGGTAGGAGCGTCCGTTCACCTTGACGACGACTTGGCCCATACGCCTCCACACGAAATGCGCCTGCCGCGCCCTTTCGCAAGTCAGGCGCCGGTTTCGAGCACGTTATGCAGCAAGTCTAAAACCCAATCAATGCGGTTCACCGCCTCGCTGCGGCTCTCCTCGAGGCGCCCCAATCGCTCCACGGCCTCGACCAGCTCGGCCTTGAGCCGGTCCCGCTCCGCCTCGAGCGTCTTGATGCGCTGAGCGTACCATTCCACCGGATGCGAGGGCACGCCGAGCCCTCCCCGGGTGCCTCGCCGCTCCGCCTGCCTCTTGCCTTTTGTCCTAGCCTGCACAGCCATTTCGTCCTGCCCTCCGGTCTGCGCCCAAAGCCATCTGGCGCGCCCCGCGGCTCTATTCGAAGCTTATTTGCAGGTATTCGAGGGCGTCAACAAATCAACCGGGTGTAGGCCTCTCCCCCAACAGGTTTCTCAAAGCCTGCTTTCGCCGCGGGGGTGCGCGGCCGGCCCATGCCGCATTGACAGGGTGGGGGTGCGTCCAGTTAATGGCCCCGCCTTGTGCCCGCCGCTGCACAAACAACATGCATCTTGCAAAAAACTGCACCGCAAGGAGGCGATGATGACTGTGAAGGTTGCGATCTCCGGCTTCGGCCGCATCGGCAGAAACGTGCTGCGCGCCGCTGCGGAAGCCAAGCGGAACGACCTTCACTTCGTCGCCATCAACGACTTGGTGTCGGCCAAGGACAACGCGCACCTGTTCAAATACGACAGCGTGCACGGGAGGTTCCCCGGCGAGGTCAAGGTCGACGGCGATATGATGGACGTGGGTCTAAGTACCCCCATCAAGGTGCTGTCGGAGAAGGACCCGACCAAGCTGCCCTGGAAAGAGCTCGGTATCGACATCGTCATGGAGTGCACCGGGATCTTCACCGACAAGGCGAAGGCGCAAGTGCATCTCGATGCCGGCGCCAAGCGCGTGCTGGTCTCCGCGCCGTCGAAGGGCGCCGACCTCACGGTCGTCTATGGCGTAAACCACGAGAAGCTGACGGGCGAGCACAAGGTCGTCTCCAACGCCTCGTGCACGACCAATTGCCTGGCGCCCGTCGCCAAGGTGTTGAACGACCTCGTCGGTCTGCAGTCGGGATTCATGACCACGATCCACGCCTACACCAACGACCAGCGCATCCTCGACCAGGCGCACAAGGACATGCGGCGCGCACGCGCGGCCGCGCTCTCCATGATCCCGACCTCGACGGGAGCGGCCAAGGCCATCGGCTTGGTCCTGCCCGAGCTCAACGGCAAGCTCGAAGGCGTCTCCATCCGCGTGCCGACCCCCAACGTCTCGGTGATCGACCTCAAGTTCATCCCCGGCCGCGAGACCACGCCCGAGGAGATCAACACGGCGATGGAGCATGCCTCCCGCCAGCAGCTCAAAGGCATCATGAGCTATGAGACGGAGGAGCTCGTCTCCATCGACTTCAATCATTCGTCCTATTCGGCGAACTTCAATTCCACCCAGACGCACATGGTCGACGGGCGGCTGGGGCGCGTGCTCGCCTGGTACGACAACGAGTGGGGCTTCTCCAATCGGATGCTCGACACCGCGGTGGCCATGAGCAAGCTGCTATGAGCGGAGGCAATGGGCAATAGAGACTAGGCCCTAACTCTTGCCTCTTGCCTCTTGCCTCTTGCCTCTTGCCTCTTGCCCCTTCCTACGCCGCCGCCGGCAGCAGATCGGCGAAGATAAAGCCGTCGCGCTCCTGCACCTCGCCGAGCTGCATGTCGATCTCGTGTGCGAACATGGGCCCGGCAAAGACGCAGGTGTGGAACTCGCCGTTCTCCCCGCACGGATCGATGCCGTCGGGAAGATCGGCAAGCAGGCCCGCATCGAAAGCGCGCCCGGCAAAGCTTGCCGGCAGCTTTCTGGGATCGACGCAGGTGAGGCGCGCCTTGAGCCCGCCGGCAATCATCTCGCGCGCCAGCGCACCCGTCTCGCGCCCCCACACGGGAAAGATCGGCGCAATCCCGCTGCCGGCGAGCTTGGCCTCGCGATAGGCGCGGATGTCCTCCAGGAACAGATCGCCAAAAGCCATGGCAGCAATGCCTTGCGCCTTCTGCTCGGCGACGAACGCCCCCATCGCTGCCTCGTAGGCCTCGTTGGGGCACGGCCAGGGAATCTCGATCACGTGGAGCGGCAGGCCCGCGGCGGCGGCCTGCGCCTCCAGGAGCTTGCGGCGCACCGCGTGCATGGCGACGCGATCGAAGGCGGCGTTGACGGCGGTGAAGAGGCCGACGACCTCGACCTCGGGCATCTGCCGCAGCACGTGCAGCGACCACGCCGAATCCTTGCCCGTGCTCCAGCTCAGAAGTGTCTTCATCCGATCCCTCGCGTTGCGTCGGCCCGCCCCCACCGTTATCGCTGCTCGCATGACAAACTTCCAGCACATCGTGGTCCTGACCGGAGCCGGGCTTTCGGCCGAGTCCGGTCTTTCGACCTTCCGCGACAAGGACGGCATCTGGTCCAAGCACGACTACCGCGAGGTGGCGACGCCCGAAGGCTTTGAGCGCAATCCGCTAAAGGTGCTCGACTTTTACAACCAGCGCCGGCGCGCTCTGAAGGACGTCAAGCCCAACGCCGCGCACCTGGCGCTGGCGCGGCTGGAGCGCGAGCACAAAGGCGAGCTCGTCATCGTGACGCAGAACATCGACCCGCTGCACGAGGCCGCAGGCTCCAAGAACCTCATCCACATGCACGGCGAGCTGCTGAAAGCCTTGTGCGCGCGCTGCGGCGCACGCTGTGCGTGGGAGCAGGATATCGGCATCGATACGCCGTGCCCCGCCTGCGGCAAGACCGGCGGCATGCGCCCCGACGTCGTCTGGTTCGGCGAGGTGCCCTATCACATGCAGGAGATCACCGAGGCGCTCCTGCTGGCCGACCTGTTTATCTCCATCGGCACCAGCGGCAACGTCTACCCGGCGGCCGGTTTCGTCGCCGAGGCGCGCGCCCATGGCGCGCACACGGTGGAGCTCAACCTGGAGCCATCCGAAGGCGCGAGCCTGTTCGACGAGAAAATCCACGGGCGTGCAACCGAGATCGTGCCGGCATACGTGGAGAAACTTCTAAAGACGGACTGAGAGGGCACCACGGCAACCCAACCACCCCGTCATCCCGGCGCCGGCCGGGACCCACGCAAGTCTCAATGCGCGCAACATTTGCGCTTCTCGTGCCTCGGGGTGCAGCAACTTTCGCCGGTGGCGATTACCTTCGCCAAAAGCACTTGCGGAAGCTTGCGTGGGTCCCGCTCTACAGCGGGATGACGTTGAGGGGAGGCGCCGACGTTGCTCGACGGCCGGTGTTGCTACTTGCGCGGCGGAAGACGGCGACGGCCTCAACGTGCGGAGAGTAGAGGAACTGATCGATGGGCGTGACGCGCTCTAGCGTATAGCCGCCGTCGATCAGGATGCGTGCGTCGCGCGCCAGCGTCGCCGGGTTGCAGGAGACAGCGACGACGGTCGGGATGCGAGAGGCGGCAAGCGTCGCGGCTTGTTGGGCAGCACCCGCCCGCGGCGGATCGAACACCACGGCATCGAACCGCTCCAGCTCGCGCACCGACAGCGGCTCGCGGAAGAGATCGCGCACCTTCGCCTCGACCGACTTCAGGCCGGGCGTGCGCTTGGCCGCGTTCTCGAGCGCCGCGATCGCCTGCCGGTCGCCATCGACGGAAAGCACCGCGGCAGCAGTGGCCAACGGAAAGGTGAAGGTGCCGAGCCCGCAGAAGAGATCGGCGATGCGCCGCGCAGGCCCGACCGCCGTGGTGATCAGGCGCACCATCTCCGCCTCGGCCGCCGGCGCGGCTTGCAGAAAGGCACGCGGCGGCAGCACGACGTTGGCGGGGCCGAAGCGCACCGCCGGCACCGTGCTCTGGTAAAGCGTGTCGCCGGCGATGGTCACCCGCGCCAGCTTGCAAGCGGCCGCCGTGTGCGCCAGACGCTCGCGCGCCTCCGGCCCCAACTCGCCGGGAAAGTCCTCGATCGCCACGTCGAGCCCGTTGGCCGCCAACGTCACGGTGAGGCGCACCGGCAGGCGCCGCGATGTCAAAGGCTCGACCAGTCGTTTCAAGCCCGGCAGCGCGCGCACGATGGCGGACGCCGTCACCGTGCACTCCTGCAGGTCGACGATGTCGTGCCCCTTGGCCTCGTGGAAGCCGAGGACGACACCGCGGCCGGTGCGGCGTGCCGACAGCGTGGCCCGGCGCCGCGCACCCGCTCCGACGCTCACAACGTAGGCGAGCGGCGCCTCGATGCCGCGCGCGGCGAAGGCCTGCGCAACGCTCTCGCGCTTCCAGGCAAGATAGGCAGTCCGCTCCAGGTGCTGCAGCGCGCAGCCGCCGCAGTGCGTGAAGTGGCGGCACACGGGCGCGACACGGTCAGCGGCGGCGGAGAGGACGGCGACGAGCCGGGCGCGGTCACCGTGCCCGTCGACCATGACCTGCTCGCCCGGCAGCGCGTAAGGCACATAGACCGGCCCCGACGGCGTCTCGGCGATGCCGTCGCCCTGGGCGCCGAGGCGCGCGATGTCGAGAGCCTGCGTGTCACCCATCCTTGCAAGCGCCCGCCAGAAATTCCTCGTTTCCCGACCCCCCTCTTATGGGAGAGGGAACGACGCCAATAATGCGCCAGCCATCTTGCACGGCAAGCCACGTTGTCACCTGGTCGATGGCAGCCTGGCGCGCGGCCGGCTCGCGCACGATTCCCCCTTTGCCGATGCGCGCGCGGCCGACCTCGAACTGCGGCTTGATCAGCGCCACCAACCAGGCGCCGGGGGCGGCTAGCGCCAAGGGCGCGGCGAGCGCTTTGGTGAGCGAGATGAAGCTAACGTCGGCGACGACCGCGCCGACCGGCTCGGGGATCGTTGTGGGCGTAAGCGTGCGCGCGTCGCAGCCCTCCAGGGAGACGACTTTGGCGTCGGTCCTGAGATGTGCATGCAGCTGATTACGGCCCGCGTCGACCGCGTAGACTTTCTGAGCGCCATGCTCGAGCAGCACTTGCGTGAAACCGCCGGTCGAGGCGCCGACGTCGAGCGCGATCCGACCCTCCGGATCGAAACTGAAGGCCTCGAGCGCCGCCGCCAGCTTGGCGCCGCCGCGCGAAACCCCCGTAACACCGCCGGGCTCCAGCGTCAGCACCTGCTCCCCGCCCACCTCGGCGCCGGCCTTCGTGCACACTTGGCTATCCACCAGCACCTTTCCATATTTGATCAAGTCGCGGGCACGCGAGCGGGTGGGAACCAGACCACGCTCGACGAGCGCGACATCCAAACGTTTTCGCATGATTCCAATAGTACGCTATCCTCGCGCCAGCACTCAAAAGCCAGTGTACCCCAAATGGAGGCCCATCCTATGAGACGCGCGCTTGTCGTTACCCTGCTCGTCCTCTCGCTCGCCGCATGCGGCGACAACAGCTCAAAAAAGATGTCTGAGGCCACGAAGGAAGCCACGCCGGCCGCGGAAAGCAGCCAGGCGCCGGCTGCCGTCGCCGAGAAGGCCGCGCCGGCCCCAGAGGCCAGCGAGCGCACGCCCTCCCCGGCCGGCGCCAAGGTCATGATCCTCGAGCCCGCGGACGGTGCGACGGTCAAGAGCCCGGTCACCGTCAAGTTCGGCGTGGAGGGCATGGAGGTGGTGCCGGCGGGCACCGACAAGCCCAACAGCGGGCATCATCATCTCTTCATCGACTCCAAGCTCGAAGATCCGTCCGCGCCGATCCCCAGCGACGCCACGCACAAGCATTACGGCAAGGGGCAGACGGAGGCGCAGGTCGAGCTCACCCCCGGCAAACACACGCTGCAAGACGTGTTTGGCGACAAGAACCACATTCCGCACGACCCGCCGGTCGTTTCGGACATGGTGACGATCACGGTGGAGTAGTCTGCTGCGGGTGCGCCTGCGGCAAATTTTCAGAGCGGCCGGGAAAACCGGGCCATATACGCGCCACCGGACCGTCGTTCCGGTGGTGCGCCACGCAGATGCCATTCTTCGCATGGACACGCAGATGCCATGCCTCGCATGGACGGTCCAACCCTCTCGCAAACCGAGCGAAGGTCATGACGGAAACAACACCCAAAAGAGACATCGTGCTCGTCTGGCTGCCGAAGGGAGCCAAGGCGACCGGTGACGATTTCGCAAAGGCCGACCCGTGGCCGGACCTCGACGCCGCCATCATTCATGCGCGGGAGACGGAGCGACCGGACCGACGCGTACCGTGGATCCGTTGCGACAAGAAATTCGTGCTGTCGCCTGAGGACATCATCGCCGCTTACGGCGACGTCAAGCACCGGGACTGACGCTCACCGGCGCGATCTTGCGGGCATTCCGGGTGTCAGGCGCGGCTCGCCTCGCCTGTAAGCATCTCGCGCCCGAGCGCGGCGAGCACAGTGGCAACGATGCCCGGCGCATTGAGCCCCGCAATCTCGTACATGTGCTCGGGCTTATCCTGATCGATGAAGCGATCGGGCAGCACCAGGGTGCGCACCTTGAGGCCGCGGTCCAAGAGGCCGCTCTGGGCCAGGAACTGCAAGACGTGGCTGCCGAAGCCGCCCACCGAGCCCTCCTCCACCGTCACCAGAACCTCGTGGTTTTGCGCCAGGCGGCGGATCAGGTCCTCGTCCAAGGGCTTGGCGAAGCGCGCGTCCGCCACCGTCGCCGAAAGACCGAAGCCGGCCAGCTGCTCGGCGGCTTTGAGAGATTCCTGCAGGCGCGTGCCGAGCGACAAAAGCGCCACCGCCGTGCCTTCGCGCAAGATGCGCCCCTTGCCGATCTCGAGCGCAATGCCTTCCTCTGGCAGCTCCACGCCGACGCCCTCGCCGCGCGGATAGCGCACCGCCGAGGGGCGGTCGTCGATTAGTGCCGCCGTTGCCACCATGTGCTTCAATTCGGCCTCGTCGGCCGGCGCCATGATGACGAAGCCCGGCAGGCAACCGAGGTAGGCGAGATCGAAGGCGCCGGCATGGGTCGGGCCGTCGGCGCCGACGAAGCCGGCCCGGTCGAGCGCGAAGCGCACCGGCAGGCGCTGGATGGCAATGTCGTGCACGACCTGGTCGTAGGCGCGCTGCAGGAACGTGGAGTAGATCGCCGCGAACGGCTTCAGACCCTCCGAGGCGAGGCCGCCGGCGAAGGTGACCGCGTGCTGCTCGGCGATGCCGACGTCGAAGGTGCGCTCGGGAAATTCCTTGCCGAAGAGATCGAGCCCGGTGCCGTCCGGCATCGCAGCGGTGATGGCGACGATCTTGTCGTCCTTCTTCGCCTCGGCGATGAGGCTCTCGGCAAACACGCGCGTGTAGCTCGGCGCGTTGGGCTTTGGCTTCACCTGGGCGCCGGTGACGACGTTGAACTTGGCGACGCCGTGGTACTTGTCGTCGGAAGCCTCGGCCGGTGCGTAGCCCTTGCCCTTCTTGGTGACGACGTGCACGAGGATCGGCCCCTGCTTGGCGTCGCGTGCGTTCTTCAGAACCGGCAACAGATGCTCGAAGCTGTGCCCGTCGACGGGACCGACGTAGTAGAAGCCCAGCTCCTCGAACCACGCCCCGCCCTGCCACAGATGGCGGGTAAATTCCTCCATGCGCGCCGCGCGCCGTTCCCAGCTCTTGGGGAGTTGCCTAGCGAGCTGCTTGGCGATGTCGCGCAGATAGAAATAGGTGCCGCTGGAGGTGATGCGGGCGAGGTAGGCGCTCATCGCCCCGGTCGGCGGCGCAATCGACATGTCGTTGTCGTTGAGGACGACGATCAGGCGCTCATCGCGCGCACCGGCGTTGTTCATGGCCTCGTAGGCCATGCCGGCCGACATGGCGCCGTCGCCGATCACGCACACGACGTTGTTGGAGCGGCCCTCGAGATCGCGTGCGACCGCCATGCCGAGGCCGGCGGAGATGGAGGTGGAGGAGTGCGCTGCGCCGAACGGGTCGTACTCGCTCTCGGCGCGCTTGGTGAACCCGGACAAGCCGCCCGGCTGGCGCAGGGTGCGGATGCGGTCGCGGCGCCCGGTGAGGATCTTGTGGGGATAAGTCTGGTGGCTCACATCCCAAATCAACCGGTCGCGCGGGGTGTCGAACAGATAGTGCAGCGCGACGGTGAGCTCGACCACGCCGAGACCGGCGCCGAGGTGGCCGCCGGTCACCGAGACGGCGTCGATCGTCTCCTGGCGGAGCTCGGCAGCGAGCTGCGCCAAATCCGACTCGGGCAATTGGCGCAGATCCTCGGGCGTCGTCACCCGATCGAGGAGAGGCGTCTTCGAGGTACTATCCACAGAACCACCCACCGGCCATGCTGGCATTTGGTTATGTCACACTAGAGCCCTGCTGCAAGAGAGCAAAAATCGCCGCGGGGGCCCAAAAAGGACAAGCGCGGCTGCGTGTGAGCCGCGCCCGCCCCTTGTTTCGGTTCCAAGGCCGTTTGCTCTTAGCCCTTAAATATTTTGCTGAGCTCCTTATCGAGGCTCCTCAAGTCCGAGTCGATGCACTTAAAGAGGTCGCCCTTCGAAGTGCATTCGTTGCCGGCGTTTGCCGGGGTCGCCGCCATGGCTCCCATCACCAGACCTGCGGCCGCAAGCACGGACAACGTCTTCGCTGCGAATTTCATGGGTAACTCCCCTAACTATCACGACACCTCCCCCAGTCAGCCGACAGACCCAGTGAATGGCGGCTACCCCCCGGGGATGCTGGGAGGTTAACCGCCTTCAGTTGTCGTCGCCAGAGATTCCGACAATGGTCGGGGCTGTCGGCGGCTCCTCGAGCGGGCAAAAGAAGGGCTTCGCTCCAATCGCTTGCCGCCGACCCAGAGACGCCGCCGATGCCAAACCGCGCCGTCGTCGTGACCGACAAGATGCAGAAGGGCTACCGCTACGCGCTGACAGCGCCGGTCGGGCGCCACTTCGATCCCACCTTCACGCCCGAATTGACGCCGGCCGAGATGCTCCGTCTCGGTGTCTTCGGCGGCAAGTACATGACGGATTCCAAAAAGGAATTTCCCGCAAGCTGGTTCAAGAACGCCAAGCTTTCGCCCAAACGGCGCGATGCCTCCCTCAACTTCTTCGGGGTCGATGCGAGCCAGCCCCTGTCGGAGTGGCGCCGCAAGGGCTGGATCCACCCGGACGACCCGCGCGGCTGGTTCCAGTGGTACTGCCGCTATTACATGGGCCGGCGGAGCCCCGAGGAGGATAAGCGGCAGATCAAGCGCTGGAAGGCGATCCGCCGGCATATTGCCCAGATCAAGAACAACTGCGAGCCAGGCGACATGCGCTGCCGGCGGCGCCAGCGCCAGGCGCTGCTGCACTGGGCCTACGACAGCAGAAAGATTTGAAGGAGGCGGCCTAATGGAGTTGGGGCGCCAACGGTCGCACGTTTTCAACGTCATCCCGCCTCCGGCGGGATGACGTTGGTGGGGACGCGAGGTCGAGCGCTAGCGGCGACACGAAGCTCAAGCTCAGCCCTGGGGGTCGAGCGGCTCGGTGCCTTTGGGGCTCCCATCGGCGGCGAAGGTGAGCTTCTCCACCTTGGCCTCGGCCTGCTTCAGAAGCCGGTCGCAATGCTCCTTCAAGACCTCGCCGCGCTCGTAGATGGCGATCGATTCCTCAAGCTCGACGTCGCCCCGCTCCAGGCGGTTGACGATGCCTTCAAGCTCCTTCAAGGCGCGCTCGAAAGTCATATCCTTGATGTCGGTGTGCTTTGGGCTGGTCTTGACCATGGTCGTGTCCATGCTGCGTCCCGTGTTTGCGCTCTAGGCTATCACGCGCCGACGTCCATCAGCGTCTTGACGTGAACGGCCACCGAGCGGGCCAGCGCCGTGAGATCGTAGCCGCCTTCCAGCATCGAGACGATGCGCCCGTGGCAGTGTCTCTGGGCCATGTCGGCGAGCTTCTCCGTGGCCCACATGTAATCGGCCTCGACCAAGCGCAGGTTGGCGAGCGGGTCGGCCTGATGCGCATCGAAACCGGCCGAGATCACGATGAGATCCGGGCCGAAGTTGTGCAGCGCCGGGAGAATGCGCGATTCGAAGGCCTCGCGGAACCGCTCGCCGGAATCGCCGGCGCGCAAGGGCGCGTTGAAGATGTTGCCGACGCCGGTCTCGCTGAGTGCGCCCGTGCCGGGAAAGAGCGGCATCTCGTGGGTGGAGCCGTAAAAGAGATCCTTGTCCGACCAGAGGATATCCTGGGTGCCGTTGCCGTGGTGCACGTCGAAATCAGCGACCGCGATGCGCTCGGCGCCATGCTCGGCGCGCGCGTAGAGCCCGGCGATGGCCGCGTTCGCGAACAGGCAGAAGCCCATGGCACGATCCTTCTCGGCATGATGCCCGGGCGGGCGCACCTGGCAGAAGGCATTGGCCGCCCTGCCCGACATCACGGCGTCGACCGCGTGCAGGCCGGCCCCGACGCCGCGCAGCGCCGCCTCCCACGAGCCGGGCGAGACCACCGTGTCGCCGTCGATATGGCGCGTGCCGTGGATGGGCCCGGTGGCGATGGCCCGGATCTGATCGAGGTAGGCGATGGTGTGGGCGCGCTCGATCTGCGTCTCCACGTCCTCGCGCAGCGGCGCTTCCTCGCGCTCCAGGCTGTTGAACACATCGTGCGCCAGCACCTTGTCGATGGCGCGCATGCGATCGGGCCGTTCGGGATGCCCAGGCCCCGTATCGTGCTCGACGAAGCAAGGATGCGTGATGAGAAGGGTCGTCATGTAGAAGCGTGAAGCCGTGAAATTTTGCGGACGCCTACGGTGACACGTTCGCGCGATCGAGACAAACGGTCAGCGTATTGCGCCCTTCCGACAGGAACTTGGCGTTCACTGCAGATGCCGATTTCACGGATTCTTTAGGCTGAATTGCTTCATCGATCCAAGCTTTCTTATGGTTTGTCGGTCTAAGGCTATGGGGATGACGAACCGCACGACACCGGAAGTTTTCGGAAACATCGCCGATCAGCTCGTGACGCTCGAGGCCCGCGTGCCCGCCATGCGCCAGGACGTCATGAAGCCGCTGCTCGATGCCGCGCGCGCCCTCGCCAGCGGCAAGCCGGTGACGCTCGCTGCCGCAGAAGGGCTGATCAAGAACGTTGACCGCGGCGACACCGTCCTGGTGCTGTCGGGCGCGGGAACGAACGAGACGCTTCCCTTCGGCGAAACCGACGGTCCTGCCGGCGCAGCCGTGGTGGCCCGCGCCCTCTACAGGGGGCTCGGGGCGATCCCCGTCTTCGTCGCAGCGTCGAACGAGGCCATCCCCATTGTCGCTGCCGCCAAGGCGGCGGGGCTCAACGTGAAAGCGTCCTTCGAGAACGTCCGCGATTGGCACACCGGTGCTGGCCTCGCATCCGCGCCGACGCTCCAAGCCGAGGTCGCGGCCTGGGCCGCCAGGCTCTTCGACGAATTGAATCCCAAGGCTGTTCTGTCGACGGAGTGCGTCGGCGTGGCGAAGGACGGCTATCTGCACGTCGCGACGGGGCTTGCCTTGAACGGTCCTCAATCGCGGTTCACGGGCGCGATCGATCTGAGCCCTGTCTTCTTCGAGGCGAACAAACGCGGCGTATTTTCCATCGGCGTCGGCGATTGGGGCAACGAACTGGGCTTTGGCAGCATTTGGGAGGCCGTCGCCCGCCATGTCGACAACGGCGAGACGATGGCCACGACGACGAAGGCAGACGTCGTGGTTCCCGCCGCAACCTCGAATTGGGGCTGCTACGGCATCGAGGCGTGTGTTGCCTATCTGCTTCGCAATCCCGACCTCATGCACACGCCGGAGGAGGACGAGCGCATCGTGCGTGCCAGCATCGCGGCGGGCGCGCTCGAAGCGGTCTATTGCACGCCCACGTTCGCCGTCGACGGCCTTGAAGGCGAAGCCGGCATCGCCGTGGTTCAACTGCTCGGCAGCATCCTGCGGCAGAAGCTGCAAGACGTAGACCTGAGCATGACGCACTGAGCGAGCCCTCAGGGCCAGCACCTGGCCTCACCGCTGCATCTTGGCGACGAGCGCCATGAGATCCGACATCGACAGCACCTCGACGCCCGGCGGCGGCGGCCGGTCGGCCGGCACGAAGAAATCCGGCGCCAGCGGCGTTCCCGGCACGACGCTGTAGCTTTCGAAGTCCGTCACGCCGCCCAGCTCGTAAAGGAAGCTGTCGTCGATCAGGAACTTGCCGCTGAAGCTCTTTGCCGGCTGCTGGAAGACGAGATGGGCCGCGTCGGCGACGATCTCGGGCGTGCGGCTCATGCGCACGACGGCCTCGCCCCCCAGCACGTTGCGGATCGCTGCGGTGGCAATGGTCGAGCGCGGCCACAGCGCGTTGACGGCGATGCCATCGCCTTTCAGCTCCCCGGCGAGCCCCAACACGCACAGGCTCATCCCGTACTTGGCAATCGAGTAGGCGACGTGGCCGGCAAACCAATGCGGCTGCAGGTCGAGCGGCGGCGAGAGCACGAGGACGTGCGGGTTCTGAGCCTTGCGCAGGTGCGGCAGGCAGGTCTTGGTGACGAGGAAGGTGCCGCGTGTGTTGACGTCGAGCATCAGGTCGAAGCGCTTCATGGTCGTGGCTTCGATGGGGCTCAAGGACAGGGCGCTGGCGTTGTTGACGCAGATGTCGATGCCGCCGAAAGCCTCGACCGTCGCCGCGACCGCGCGCGCGACCTCGTCCTCGGAGCGGATGTCGCAGGCGAGCGCCAACGCGCGCCCGCCCGCCGCCTCGATCTCGGCTGCCGCCGTCTCGACCGTGCCTTCGAGCTTGGGATTGGGCTCCTGCGTCTTGGCCACGACGGCGACGTTGGCGCCGTCGCGGGCCGCGCGCTTGGCGATGGCGAGCCCGATGCCGCGGCTCGCACCCGTCACGAACAGCGTCTTGCCCTCGAGGCTTGCCACGCTCATCCCGCCTTCGCTTCCGAGCCCGACGTGATCCAGCGCAGGAACCGGAACGGCAGCATGGCGATGCCGAAGAGCTGCAAGATGAGCGAGACGAAGAGCGCCGGCAAACCAGCGACGGGCAGGAACACGAGAAGGAAGGCCAAGAGCCGCACGCCCTGCGCGGCCCGGTAGCCGAGCAGACCCCGGTATTCCGAGCGCTGCTCTTCCGGCCACAGGCGCTGCCACCAGGTGCGCGCGACCGGCCAGCCCATCACGCCGGCAACGAGTCCGACGATGTAGGCGATCTGATAGTCGGACGGAATGAAGGGGATGAACCGCCGGTCGAGCTCCTCCTGGCGCGCCTCGTCGCGCGCGTGCACGTCGACGGCGCCGGTGACGACGTTGCCGGTGATGTTCGACGCGACCGTCGACACCCAATCGCCGACCACGCCGGTGATGGGTTCCACACTGAAGTCGTCGGGAGCGGCATGGATCATGACACGGCCGTTGCCCTCGCGCGAAACGGTGACGCGAAAGGCGCCGCGGCTGGCGCCCAACGCGTCGAGGAAGTCGCCGAACGTGGCCCGCTTCAAGGCATCGTCGAGTCCGTCGACGGCGATGCGCTGCCACAGCCAGTTGCGCCCGCCCGGCTGGCGCGGCACCGGGGCGTGCAGGATCACGAGGTTGACGTCGGCCGCCTCGGCCGCGCGGATCACATCGAGGATCTTGAGGCTCTGCTCGGGTCCGCTGTCGGGGCGAAAGTGCAAGAGGTTGTCCTCGGTGCGGCCGGTGACCAGCACGGTCTGCCCGCGCACCGAGCGCAGCGCGCCCGCCAGCTCGGCAGGATCGATCTTGTCGACGAGGGCTGCTCTCGTGCCGGGCTCCAGTCGCGGCGAGGACGACAGCGCCGCCGGACCTCCCGGCTCGAGCGCGATCGTACGGATGCTGGAGCGGCTCAGGGGCCGCTCGAGCTGAGCGACCGCCTCCTCGAAGAGACCCGCCTCCTTGAGCGCGACCCGCAAATGTGGGCGCACCTCGGCAAAGAGCGCCCCGCTCTCGCCAGTGCGCACCAGCGGATAGCTGTCGCTGCCGACCACGACGTGCAGGGCCGCCCCCTCCGGCAGCTCCTTGATGAGCGCGCGCTCGCCGAAGACGGTGTCCTCGGTCAGATAGAGCGCGAGCTTGGCGTCGCTCGGCGCATCGGGCAGCAGCGTCGGCACGGCACGGGTGAGCTCGTCGGGCGTGCCGGCGGTGAACACGTCACCGTCGCGGTTGACGAACTTCCAGTGGCCCTCGGGCGTGGCGTGCGCGGCCAACGCCACACTCTTGGCCGTCGCCGGCAGCGCCTTGATGTGGGCCGCGGCCCGATCGAGCCCGCCGATCCCGTACTTTGCCGCGCGCGTGGCCGCGGTCCCGCCAGCCTCGCCCGCCTCGCGCGCGAGCCGTGTAAGCCAGTTAGCCTGCGCAACCGGGGGCGCCGCCGCTACGAGCAGCGCCGCGCACACGCCGCGCAAGACCGCATGGTTGAATTCAAGGACCAATCGCATCGATAAAGAGCCTACACACTGTTTGGACAGAATTCAGCCCGAGCCGCTAAACAGGTCACGAAAAATCGCACGGGCAACCCCCGGGGCAATCCGAAGGCGCAAGATGGCCATCGTCAAGGCAACGCCAAGCGCGATTGAAGCCGCAGCAGAGCTGTTGCGCGCCGGCCGCCTCGTTGCTTTCCCCACCGAGACGGTCTACGGGCTCGGCGGCGACGCCACCAACGGGCACGCCGTTGCCGCCATCTTCGCCGCCAAAGGCCGCCCCAAATTCAACCCGCTGATCGTGCACCTGCCCGACGTGCGGCAAGTCGCGGCGCATGGACAGCTGACGCCGCTCGCCAAGCGCCTCGCCGACGCCTTCTGGCCCGGAGCACTGACGCTGGTGCTGGCGCGGCAGCCGGGCTGCAACCTGTCCGATCTGGTCACGGGCGGGCTCGACACCGTGGCGCTGCGCGTCCCCGATCACCCGATCGCGCAGGCGCTGCTCGTAGAGACCCGACGTCCGCTCGCGGCGCCGTCTGCCAACCGCTCAGGCCGCGTAAGCCCGACGCAGGCCCAGCACGTCGAGGCCGATCTCGGATCCGAGGTCGCTCTCATTCTCGACGGTGGGCCCACGGCGCATGGACTTGAAATCGACGGTGCTCGATGCGCGCGGCGAGGCTCCGCTGCTGCTGCGGCCCGGCGCCGTTCCCGCCGAGACGATCGAGGCGGTGCTCGGCATCAAAATTGTGCGCCGTCCCCACGACAGCGGCCGTCCCAGCGCACCGGGTCAGCTCGAGAGCCACTACGCGCCGCGTGCGCGCGTGCGGCGCGATGCAACCAAGGTCGAGCCCGGCGAGGCGCTGCTGGCCTTCGGGCCGGACGTGCCGCAAACAGCGGGCCCCGCCATCAACTTGAGCCCGACCGGCGATCTCATGGAGGCGGCCGCCAACCTCTTTGCGGCGCTGCGGGCGCTCGACACGACCGGCGTCGACACCATCGCCGCCATGCCGATCCCCGAAGCAGGGCTGGGCGAGGCCATCAACGACCGATTGCGCCGCGCGGCGGCGCCGCGGGCGTAGACCGTAGTCCAAGGTTTGAATGTCAGTCGGCGAGACCGACGATGGTCGGAGAGGCCTGTGCCGCGATGGGCAGCCCGTCGACCGGGCCGACGTCGGCGATGGCGGTCTTGCTCGGCACGCCGCGATCCGGCCAAGCGGCCACAATGGCGTATGAGGTGAGCAGCGACAGGGTGGCAAGCGCAAAGCTCGCGACGGTCCTTTGCATGGAAGCCCCCGCAGGCGTTCAAGATTAACCGATGACTATTAAAGTGAGTCTGCGCTGCCGGAGAATGCCCGCAGGAAGCATTTGACCGATCCCCGTGCTTTTCGGCAACACTGTCGGGGACCAGTGCCCGCAAGCCTGCCAAGGAGAAGGTGACCCGATTTGGCCCGCCGACCGCCCAGCACCGTGATGCCGCGCAGCGCCGAGACGGCGCTGCCCGACGGCGTCTTGCGGCGGTTTTGCGAGATCGTGGGACCGGAGCACGCCATCGCCGATCCCGATCTGCAGCTTCCTTACTTGCGCGAATGGCGTGACCTCTATGCCGGCCGCGCGGCCCTGGTGCTGCGCCCCGCCTCCACCGAGGAGGTGGCAAAAATTCTGGGGACAGCCAACGATGCCAGCGTCGGCGTCGTCCCCCAGGGGGGCAACACCGGCCTCGTCGGCGGACAGATCCCGTCTGAGAGCGGCACGCAGATTGTGCTGTCGCTGTCGCGGCTCACGCGCGTCCGCGCCATCGATGCGGCGGGCAACGCCATGATCGTCGAGGCGGGCCTGACACTCGCCGACGCGCACGCCGCAGCCGAGAGCGCGGGGCGCTTGTTCCCCTTGAGCCTGGCCTCGGAGGGCAGCTGCCAGATCGGCGGCGTACTCTCCACCAACGCCGGCGGTGTCGGCGTGCTCAGCTATGGCACCGCGCGCGCGCTCGTGCTCGGGCTCGAGGTGGTGCTGGCCGACGGGCAGGTCTGGGACGGTCTCAGGACGCTCAAGAAGGACAACACCGGCTACGACTTGCGCGACTTGTTCGTCGGATCGGAAGGCACGCTCGGCGTCATCACGGCGGCGGCGCTCAAGCTCTTCCCGCAGCCGGCGGAGAAAGCCACCGCGTTCGTGGCGCTGGCGGACGTCAACGGCGTGGCGGAGCTCTTCCGTCTGGCCGAGGCGCGCGCGCACACGGGCCTCACTGCCTTCGAGTTCATGAGCGGGCTCGCCATCGATCTCGTCCTGCGCCACGTGCCAGGCACGCGCCTGCCGTTTGCCGAGGCGGCACTCTGGTATGTGCTGCTCGATATCTCGAGCGGCGAGGCCGACGGCTCGGCAGCGCGCATTCTCGAAGGCCTGCTGCAGGCGGCCGCGGAGAAGCACCTTATCGGCGATGCCGTGCTGGCAACGTCGCTGGCGCAGGCGCAAAGCCTGTGGCGGCTGCGCGAGGCGGCCTCGGAAGCGCAAAAGCCGGAAGGCGGCTCAATCAAGCACGACATATCGGTGCCGGTCGCGCGCATCCCGGAGTTCCTCGAGAAAGCGGCGCCGGTGGTCGAGGCGGTGTGCCCCGGAGCGCGGCCTGTCGTGTTCGGCCACTTCGGCGACGGCAACGTGCACTACAACATCTCGCAGCCGGCAGGCATGAAGAAGGCCGCCTTCCTCGCGCTGTGGACGCCGATGCAGGAGGCCGTGCACGACCTCGTCGCCAGGACGGGCGGCTCGATCTCGGCCGAGCACGGCATCGGCCAGATGAAGCGCGCCGCGCTTGCGCGCTTCAAGAGCCCCGTCGAGATCGCCTTGATGCGCAAGCTCAAGGCCGCGCTCGACCCCAAAGGCATTCTCAATCCCGGGAAGGTGCTTTAGCTTAGCCGGCCTCGGCGTAATCGGCGCTGAGTTCGGCGTGCATTTCACCCGGATCGAGCAGGTCGGCCACCGTGCCGAAGGCTTCGATGATCTTGCACTGATCGGCCGCCGACAGATCCGCAAAGCCCTTGCTGAACGCCCAATCGAACAAGGGCGGCGCATTGAGCAGGACCTGCGCGCCTTTCTCGGTGAGCGTCGTGTGCACGATGCGCCGGTCCGCAGCGCTGCGGGCCCGCGTCACCAGCCCGCGGCTTTCCAGCTTGTCGAGGATCGTCACCGTGGTGGCGGCACTCAGGTCGGCGTGCTTGGAGAGCGCCGCCGTCGTCACCATGCCGCGCTCTTTCACGGCATGCAGCACCACGATCTGCGGAATGGTGAGCCCGGTCTCGCGCGCCACCTTCTTGGAGCGCATGTCGATCGCGCGCACGATGCGCCGGATCGACTTCATCACTTTCGCCGCGTCGTTCTTGCGCGTGCTGGCGGTGTCGCTCAAGGCCTGTCTCCATGATTGACGGCGGCAATGCTTACACCCCACATCATTTGACCTCAAATGATTTTTGCTCTAATGGATACGCCGAGAGACACAGCCCCTCAGTGTTCTCGCTTGGCCCGCGGCTCCCCTCCCGGCACAAGCCGCTCCGAAACAGCAAGGACCCGACCACTTGGCATGTGTGGAATAGCCGGCGAGATCCGCTTTGACGGAAGCTTTGCCGACACCGCGGCGGTGTCGCGAATGACGAAGGCGATGGCGCCCCGCGGGCCCGATGGCAGCGGCATCGTCGCGCAAGGGCCGATCGCCTTCGGCCACCGGCGCCTGAAGATCATCGACCTCACCAACAAGGCCGCCCAACCGATGGTTGACCCGGAGCTGGGCCTCACCATCGTGTTCAACGGCTGCATCTATAACTACCCGGAGCTGCGCGCCGAGCTGGAGACGAAGGGCTACCGCTTCTTCTCGCACGGCGACACCGAGGTCATCGTCAAGGCCTACCACGCCTGGGGCGAGGCCTGCGTGGAGCGCTTCCACGGCATGTTCGCGTTCGCGATCGCCGAGCGCGAGACGGGCACGGTGGTGCTGGCGCGCGACCGCTTCGGCATCAAGCCGCTCTATTATGCCGAGAACGCAAGCATCTTGCGCTTTGCCTCGTCGCTGCCGGCGCTGCTGCAGGCCGGCGGCATCGACACCACGATCGACCGCGAGGCGCTGCACAACTACATGAGCTTCCACGCCGTGGTGCCGCCGCCGCGCACGATCCTCAAAGGCGTGCGCAAGCTGCCACCCGCCACCACCCGGCGTCTCGAACCCGACGGCACCGCACACGATCGGCGCTACTGGTCGCCCAACTACCAGCGCCAGCCCGGCGACAGCCGCTTGACGCGCAAGGACTGGCGCGACCGCGTTCTGCAGGCGCTGCGCGAGGCGGTGCGCCGGCGCATGGTCGCCGACGTGCCGGTCGGCGTGCTGCTCTCGGGCGGCGTCGACTCCAGCGTCATCGTCGGGCTTCTCGCCGAGGAGGGCCAGAAAGGGCTGATGACCTTCTCCATCGGCTTCGAGGAGGCCAACGGCGAGAAGGGCGACGAGTTCATCTATTCCGATCTCCTCGCCAAGACGTTCCAGACCGACCACCACAAGATCTTCGTGCCGTCGGCCGATCTCATCAGCGCGCTGCCCGACACCATCCACGCCATGTCGGAGCCGATGGTCTCCTACGACAACATCGGCTTCTTCCTGTTGAGCCGCGAGGTGTCGAAGCACATCAAGGTGGTGCAGTCGGGCCAGGGCGCTGACGAGGTGTTCGGCGGCTATCACTGGTATCCGCCGCTCGCCAGCACCAACGACGTGGTCGTCGGACTATGCCAAGGTCTTCTTCGACCGCAGCCACGACACCTTGAAAAGCCAGCTCGAAGACGCTTGGATTGCGCCCAACGACGCCAGCCGCGATCTCGTGGCCGACCATTTGCTACGGCCCGGGGCTGCAACGCCGGTCGACCGGGCGCTTGCGTCTCGATTCGGAGATCATGCTCGTCGACGATCCGGTCAAGCGGGTGGACAACATGACGATGGCATGGGGTCTTGAAGCGCGCGTCCCCTTCCTCGACCACGAGCTCGTCGAGCTCGCCGCCACCATCCCGCCCGACTTCAAGCTCGCCGACAACGGCAAGGGCGTGTTGAAGGATGCCGCCCGCTGCGTGGTGCCGAGCGAGGTCATCGACCGCAAGAAGGGCTACTTCCCCGTTCCCCAGCTGAAATACATCGAGGGCCCCTATCTGGACCTCGTGCGCGATGCCTTGGGGAGCAAGGCCGCGCGCGAGCGCGGGCTATTCCGCGCCGACTATCTTAACCGTCTGTTCAACGACCCCACCGCGCATATTACGCCGTTGCGCGGCTCAGAGCTGTGGCAAGCGGCACTGCTGGAAATGTGGCTGCAGTCGCATAATATTTAAGGGTGCATCATGGCGGACGATAAGCCGACCGGCGCCAAATCGAAGCGTCCCGCCCGCGCCCAGCGCACGCAAAACGCGTACGCGCGCCGGCTCAAGCGCATGCGCGATCACGGCCTCAAGCCGCCGATCGGTCCGCACGGCAGCAATCCCGAGAGCCCGCTTGCCGATTTCTCGCTCGACTGCGGATGGGGCCGTCTGATCTTCGGGCAGACCTTCAGCACGCCGGAGGCGCTCGTTGCCACGCTCCAGCACGAGCTGCCCGAGCGTCGCGACATCGCCGTCTACATCCGCAACCCGCATGTGCTGCTCGCCAATGCGCCTCAGGACGTGTTCCTCGATCCTTCGCACACGTTCCGCCTCGACCTGTCGACCTACCGCGCCTCTCCCGACGCGCCCAAGGGTTTCTTCATCCGGCGCTTGACCTCACAGTCCGATGCCGAGGTGATCAACCGCATCTATGCCGCGCGCGGCATGGTCCCGGTGCCGGCGGAGTTCTTCTGGGCGCAAGCGTGACGCCCGCTCGATCTGCTATTTCGTGGCCGAGGACGAGGTGACGGGCGACGTGCTCGGCACGGTCACCGGCGTCGATCATCACCGCGCCTTCAACGATCCCGAGCGCGGCTCCTCGCTGTGGTGCCTCGCGGTCGATCCGCAGACGCGCCAGCCGGGCGTGGGCGAGGCGCTGGTGCGCCGCTTGATCGAGTATTTCAATGCGCGCGGCGCCTCTTACCTCGACCTCTCCGTGCTGCACGATAACGAGCAGGCGATCGCGCTCTACGAGAAGCTCGGCTTCGAGCGCGTGCCCTTCTTCTCGGTCAAGCGCAAGAACCCGATCAACGAGACGCTCTTTACCGGCCCCGAGATCGATTCTGCGCTGAACCCCTACGCCAAGATCATCGTCAAGCGAGGCGCGCCGGCGCGGCATTCAGGTGCGAGGTCACCGACGCGGAGGGCGGCTTCTTCCGCCTGACCCATGGCGGGCGCTCGATCCAATGCCGCGAGAGCTTGTCGGAGCTGACGACGGCGGTCGCCATGTCGATCTGCGACGACAAGGCGGTGACGCGGCGCGTGGTGCAGGGCGCCGGCGTGCGGGTTCCCGACCAGATCGCCACCACCGAGACCGATGACAAAATCGAGGCCTTCCTCAATCGCTACGGCAAGGTCGTCGTGAAGCCGGCCCGCGGGGAGCAGGGCCGCGGCATTGCCGTTGGCTTGTCCGAGATGGATGAGCTGACGGCTGCGATCTCCACGGCACGCAAGATCTCCGACGTGGTCCTCTTGGAGGAGTTCGTCGAGGGCACGGACTTGCGCCTCGTCGTCATCAATTTCCGCCTGGTTGCGGCGGCCGTCCGGCGCCCGGCACTCGTGGTCGGCGACGGCAAGCATACGATCCGCGAGCTTATCGAGAAGCAGAGCCGCCGCCGGTCGGCGGGAACGGGCGGCGAATCCAAGATCCCGCTCGATGCCGAGACGGAGCGCACCATCCGCCAGTCCGGCTATGGTTACGAGACCGTCCTGGCCGTGGATGAGGAATTGCAGGTCCGCCGGACCGCCAATCTCCACACCGGCGGCACGCTGCACGACGTCACTGGAATGGTGCACCCGGCCATTGTGGAGGCCGGAATCAAGTCGGCGCGGGCCATCGACATCCCGGTCGTCGGCATCGACCTCATGGTCAAATCCCCCCGCTTGCCCGACTACGCGTTCATCGAGGCCAACGAGCGCCCCGGCCTTGCTAACCACGAGCCGCAACCGACGGCGGAACGCTTCATCGACCTCTTGTTCCCGTTGTCGATTCCAGCTGCTATGCGTCAGGTCCTTGTGGAAGCCGCAGAACCAAAAGGCTGATCAATGTCACGGCTGACGATCGACTCTGACTACCTGCTCGACAAGCTGAAGGAGCTGCTCGCACTGCCGAGCCCCACGGGCTACACCGACAGCATTGTCCGCTACGTCTCCGCCGAGTTGGAGCGGCTCGGCCTCAGGGTGCAGCTGACACGGCGCGGCGCCATCCGCGCCATCCGTCCCGGCAAGAGGCAGCACGGAGCCCGCGCGTTCGTCTCGCATCTCGATACGCTCGGCGCGCAAGTGAAGGTCCTCAAGGACAACGGCCGCCTGGCACTCGTTCCCATCGGACACTGGTCGGCGCGCTTTGCCGAAGGCTGCCGCGCGACCGTGTTCACCGAGAAGGGCGGATACCGCGGCACCATCCTGCCGCTCAAGGCCTCCGGCCACACATTCAATGACGAGATCGACACGGCACCGTTTGGCTGGAGCCACGTGGAGATGCGCGTCGACGCGCTCGCCCGCGACAAGCCCGATCTCGACCGGCTCGGCATCGAGGTGGGCGACATCATCGCCATCGATCCGCAGCCCGAGTTTCTGGAGAACGGCTTCATCGTCTCGCGCCATCTCGACAACAAGGCGGGCGTGGCCGTCATGCTGTCGGCGCTGAAGGCCATGCAAGAGAAGAAGTCCGTCACACCCGTCGACATCCACTGGCTCTTCACGGTCGCAGAGGAGGTCGGCGTCGGCGCCTCTTCGATCCTGACCCCCGACGTCGTCTCCATCGTCGCCGTGGACAACGGCACCACCGCACCGGGACAGAACTCCGACGAGTTCGGCGTCACCATGTGCATGGCCGACCAGACGGGGCCCTTCGACTATCACCTGACGAAGAAGCTCGTGGAGCTGTGCCGCGCGAATGAGATCCGCTACCAGAAGGATGTCTTCCGGCACTACCGCTCGGATTCGGCCAGCGCCGTCGAGGCCGGCGCCGACGTGCGCACCGCCCTCATCACCTTCGGCGTCGACGCTTCGCACGGCTACGAGCGCATTCATATGCACGCGTTGCGTTCCCTGGCCGAGCTGGTCACCGCCTATGCCGTGAGCCATGTCGCCATCAAGAGCGACCTGGAGGAGATCGGCGACGCCGCCAGCTTCACGCGCCAACCGACCTCGGAGGCCGACCAGCGGCTCTCGCCGGACGACGCCGCCGAGCTGTTGAAGACCAATTCCGGCGACGGTTGAGGCGCCAGCGCGGGCTCCGGCAGGCTGCGTCGAGCCCAAGATTGCGGGTCCAGAAACCCTGCGAGCCTCACGCCTTGGGCTTCGCGCGCTTCTGCCAGCCGGCCTTGACCCAGTCGTCGGTGCCGAACAGCCAGTAGCCGAAGCCGCGCCGCAACTTTTCCTCGCCAGCGCGCGCCAGCGCCGTCATGTCCTGCGACAGCCGCTCGAGCACCTGCAGGCGTTTTGTCCCGTCCTCTTGCACCGCGCCGATGCGCGCGTTGATGAGGTAGATCTCGCCCGCCTCGTTCGAGCGCCACTGCTCGAGCGAGCCAGCCAGCGTATGCTGATTGACGTTGAGCTTCATCAGCGCCTCGTGCACCTCGGCGAGCTCCTCGCTGTAGGCGGTGTGCGCTTCCGCGACCTTCTCGCCCTGCGCCGCCAGCGACTTCTCGATCGCCGCGATGCGGTCGTCGAGACTGGAACCCAACTCGTTGCGATGCTGCTCCAGATCGGCGACGAGCTGCTGCAGGCGCTCGGCTACGGAGCCTTGACCGTCGCTGCCGGAGCCGCCGAGCGCACCGGCCAGCGCCTTCACGTCGGCAGCGAGCGCGTCGAATGCGTTCGCCCTTTCGATCCGCTCCTCCTGCAAGAGACGTCCCAGCGCCGATAGGCGCTCCACCACGGCCCCGTCGCCCTCGCGCGCGAGGACGGCCTCCTCGATCAACTCGAGACGCTCCTTGATCGCCTGTAGATCGAGCGGGGTCACGGCGGGTACATTTGCAAGTGTGGTCTCGACCGCCACCAAGCGATCGGATACGACGCGCTCGATCGCGCCGAGGCGATCGAGCACCTCCGGCCACCCCGCACCGCCTTCCGTCAGCCGGGGCTGCCCGCCGGCGAGATACGCCGTTCCCGACGCGTTGCGCATCCGCTCGGCGTCGGACACCTCGACGAGGTGCACAGGCAGCCCATAAGGCGCGCGCCCTACCCCCAAAGGATTCCAGAAGTCGCGCGAAGCGCGCGACAGGTGGCGGAGCAGCAGCTCGCCCGCGGGATGATCGTTTCTCAAATCGAGAAGGACATGCAGAACGTCGTCGACACCGGCCGGGCGACCTGCATGCGCGGCGTGGGCAGCCGCAAGCCGCAGCGTCTCCTCCAGCTCATGGGAGCGGTGCGGAGAGCCGCCGCCTGCCGACAGGCCGACGGGAATGTCGCTGGCAATAAGAACCGCGGTGTCGCGCCGCAGCGGAACGACGCGCACGCCACGCAGCTCCAGCGTCGAAGCGGCCGCCTCGACGCGGGTCAGCGCGTGCAACAGATGCTCGAGCCGCACCTCGCGGGCGCCGTGAGCTTGCGCGACCTCGAAGGCGTGGTTGGCCGCAGCCAGCACCGTTTCATCCACCCAGATGGGATTTGTCCGGTGGCTCGGCGCCGGCGCGGCCTGCGGTGGCGGCGGCGAGGGAACCTCGAACCCGCTCATCAGATCGGTCGAGGTCGCGCTCCACGTTCGCGCCGTCCTCAGGTCCAGATCGGCCCCCCGGTAGCCCCCCCTGTGGTCCATGACGCTCGGCTCCTCGCATGACTTGGTCAAGACTTCGACGATTGCCGCGACAGCATAGCCGCGATCGGGGCGCGCGGCGAGGGCCCAGACCCAAAAATCGGCGGGGTGAAAATGGAGCTTGGCATTGTAGATCAAGGCTTTGCAGCGCTGCGCTGATGCAATATCATAACAGCGTGTGCGCGCCCGCCGGCTCCTGCACCTCGGGCCCCTCGTTGCGCGGGTTGTTGAGCTTGCGGCTGACCTCGACCAGCTCGAGCAGATCCTCTGGCGCCGGCCGCAGCAGCTCCGCCGCCTCGAGCGAGGAGCCCGAGCGGCAGTCGAGCCAGGCGTCGAACAGCTCCGGCGTCAGGATCGCCGGCATGCGGTCGTGCAACACCGACATGGTCTGGTTGGCCGCGACCGTGAGGATGGCCATGGTCTCGATCTCGCTGCCGTCGGCGCCGAGCCAGTGCTCGAAGATGGCGGCCAAGGCCATGGGGCCACCGCCGCGCGGGCGCACCAGGAATGGCCGCTTGGCCCCGGGCTTCCCCGTCCACTCGTAGAACCCATCGGTCGGCACGAGACAGCGGTGGTGACGCATGGCACCGCGGAAGGAGGGCTTCTCGGCCGCCGTCTCGCCGCGCGCGTTGATCAGCATCTTGAAGGCGCGCGGATCCTTGACCCACGATGGGATGAGCCCCCAGCGCACCAGCGCCAGCTCACGGCCGCCCTGCTCGGTGTTGCGCACGATGGCAACGGGCTGCGAGGGCGCAATGTTGTAGCGGGGCGGAAACACCGCCTCGTTGTCATAACGAAAGTAGGCGCGCACCGCTTCCGGCGGCGAGGTCAGGCTATAGCGTGAGCACATGGACGCATCGTAGCGTTGTGAGCGGCTCCAGAGAAGCGGTCCCCGTGCAGCCGTTGATATGACGGACAGATGGGCGGATTGACCGCCACGCGCAGGTCCAGAATCGGTGCTAGTGTCGCTATCGATGATGACCTTTGGCTCTACTTTTCTCGACCGGCGGCCCCGCCCGAGACCAAGCGCGCGCAGCCTGCTGGTCTTAAGCGGCGCGCTTCTGCTCGCGACCGCGGCGCAGGCTGCCAACGACAGCAAGCCTTACGATGATAAGCTCTTCCGCCTGTCGGAGATTCTGGGGGCCGTGCACTACCTGCGCGAGCTGTGCGGAGCCGACGAGGGCCAGCTGTGGCGCCAGCGCATGTCGGAGCTTGTAAAAGCCGAGGGCTACACGGCCCTGCGCCGCGCGCGGCTCACGCGCAGCTTCAACAAGGGCTATCGCAGCTACAGCCGCACCTATAATACGTGCAGCCCTTCGGCGCAGAACGCCATCAACCGCTTCCTCACCGAGGGCGCGCAACTCGCCGACGGGCTCGTCAAGACCATCCCATAAGGGCAAGCGCGGGGCCCCGGGCGCAATGCTCGGCGCGGGGTTTACTGTGATCCGCGTGCGCCCCTATTCGACCCAGCCCAGCGTGGTATTGAGGGCTATCTGCCAAAGGGGGCAGATGCAACGCGCTTGGGGACCCGACACGCCTTGGGGGGCGATGGGGCCGGATTTCCAGCGCGGAAAAGGGGGAAGCATGCGGTCGTTCGAGGGAATGGACCAAGACGATCCGTCATTCAAAGCGCTGAGCCTCATACTCGAGGCGTGGGACGAGGGAACAGAATCCGGCGTGCCGACCGAGCAGATGGCCTATGCGGCCCTGTTCACCGCCTTCACCGATCTTGTGGCGCAATTCGGCGAGGATGCCGTGCTGACCTTGGCGCGGGGGCTGGAGCGGCGCATCCTCCTGGGCGAGTTCAGCCTCAATCGCACCCGCCAGTAGCGGCAGCCAGGCTCAGAAGAAAAGCGCGATCCGCTTCACGACCACCTCGCCGACGAGCAGCACGCCGAAGCCGGACAGCAACAGGCCGGTGATCTGATTGATGAGCTGCAGCCGCATCGCGCTCAAGTGATGGCGGAAGCGCCCGATGAGGTGCGAGAGCCCGACCCACCACGCAAGGCTGCCGCCCATGACGGCGGCGACAATCGTGAGCGCGTCGACGTAGCTTTCAACCTCCACGAACGTGGACACGCCGCCGAAGATGGCAAACAGCCCCAGCACCGCTCCGGGGTTGGTGATGGTGAGAAGAAACGTCTGCGGAATGTCCCAGACGAAATCGCGCAGCGTCTCCTTGTGGTCCTCACCCGTCGCCACCGGCACGAAGCGGGGCGTTGCGAAGTAGAGCTTCATGCCAAAGGCCAACAGCACCAGCCCGCCCAGCACCTGGATCGTAAAGCGATGGTAGGCGACGGCGCCCGAGATGGCGCCGACGCCGAGCGCGGCGCAAAGCGCGATGAGCCCGTCCCCGAACATCGCGCCCAGACCCGCCGCGATGCCGCCCCAGAAGCCGCGCTCGATCGCACGCTGTATGCACAGCACGTTGACGGGGCCGACGGGAGCGGCCACAAGAATCCCAATGATGATGCCGACGGGGATGATGAGGGGGTTGGGTAGTAGCTGCATTCACGCTCCGATATGGGCCCCGTAGCGGGCCGCGAGCACGCGCGGCGCAGGAGCTATTTTCTTGGCACCCTCGGCAAGGCCGTGACCGGCGGCGTCGCGCTGCGGCTTGCGGCTCAACCCCTTTCGCAGCGCCGGAGTTTGTTGATGATTTTTCCCAACCAGCCGCGTTTCAGCCGCACCGTTATATTGGTACTTGCGGTGCTCGTGCTTGTCTATCTACGCCCGAGCCCTGCGCTGGAAAGGCGCGGCCCGGGCCCACTGGAGCCCGACCGCTACGCCGCGAACGCGCCGACGCGGCCGCATACCCCCGCCAAACCGCTGCCCGTACCGGTGGAGGAGATGCGGGACGCCATCCTGGCCGCGACGCGCTCAGGAGAGATCGAGGACCTGAAGGTGCCGCTCGACTGGAACGAGCTCAAGCCCGACGTCGCCGCGACCACCGTCGACGATCCGATCGCCTACTGGAAGAAAACGTCGGCCGACGGAGAGGGCCGCGAGATCCTCGCGGTGCTGGCCAACATCCTCGCGATGCGGCCGGCGGAGCTGCCGCTGGGAAACGACCTGGAGAACAACACCATCTACGTGTGGCCTTATCTCGCCGAAGCCAAGCTCGACGCTCTGTCGCCGTCCGAGCAGGTCGATCTGTTGCGCCTCGTCAGCCCCGAGAAGGCCAAGGCCATGCGGACGGCAAAGAAGTGGACGTGGTGGCGGCTGACGATCGGCGCCGATGGCACCTGGCACTCGTTCCGCAAGGCAGAGTGAGGCGGTCGCTTGGCCCGCAACACCAACCTGATCGCTGATAGGTCTAGACGCCTTCGAAGAACGCAACCGGCGCGCCGTGCGCTGGTCCGAGGATCTCGCCCTCCCACATGACTTTGCGTCCGCGCACGAAGGTGCCGATGGGCCAGCCCGTCACCTTGCGGCCATGGTACGGGGTCCAGCCGCAGCGGCTGGCGATCCAGTCGTTCGTGATGGTCTCGCTCCGCTTCAGGTCGACAATCGTCAGATCGGCGTCGTAGCCGACGGCGATGCGGCCCTTGTTGCGGATGCCGAAGAGCCGCTGCGGCCCGGCGCTGGTCAGATCGACGAAGCGCTCCAGGCTCAGGCGTCCGGCATTGACGTGATCGAGCATGATGGGAACCAGCGTCTGCACGCCGGTCATGCCCGAGTGCGAGGCGGGATAGGCATGCTCCTTCTCCTCGCGCGTGTGCGGGGCGTGGTCGGAGCCCAGCACGTCGACGATTCCGGAGGCGAGCGCCGACCAGAGTGCCTGGCGGTGGGCCTCGTCGCGCACAGGCGGGTTCATCTGCGCGTAAGCGCCGAGCTCGCGATAGCAGTCGGGCGCAACGAGGGTCAGATGATGCGGTGTCACCTCCACGCTGGCCCAGTCCTTGTGGTCCGCGAGGAACGCCATCTCCTCCGCCGTCGACACGTGCAGGATGTGTATCCGCCGATTTAGTGTCTCGGCGAGGCGCACCAGCCGCTTGGTGGAGATGAGGGCCGCCTGCGCGTCACGCCATTCGGGATGCGAGGAAGGATCGCCTTCGCGCCTGAGGCCCATGCGCTCCTTGAGACGGGCCTCGTCCTCGGAGTGGAAGGCGGCGCGGCGGCGAATGCTCGAAAGGATGCGGGCAATCAATTCCTCATCGTCGACTAAGAGGTCGCCGGTCGAGGAGCCTGCAAACACCTTGACGCCCGCTGCACCCTCGAGACGCTCGAGCCGAGGCAGCTCGCCGATGTTGTCGCGCGTGGCGCCGACATAGAAGGCAAAGTCGCACAGCATGCGGTCACGCGCGCGGGCGACCTTGTCGGCGAGCGCTGCGGCGCTGGTCGTGGGCGGCTTGGTGTTGGGCATCTCGAACACCGCCGTCACGCCGCCCTGCACTGCTGCGCGACTGCCCGTCTCTAGATCCTCTTTGTGCTCGAGCCCGGGTTCGCGGAAATGCACTTGCGTGTCGATCACGCCGGGTAGGATATGCAGCCCCTTGGCGTCGATCACCTGCGCGGCCTTCTCGGGCGCAACGGTGCCCAGCGCCGCAATGCGCCCGTCGCGGATCCCCACATCCCGGGTCCCCGTGCCGTCCTGGTTGACCACGGTGGCGCCCTTCAGCAGGAGATCGTAAATTTCGCCCATTGCGACTCCACGGCTTGTTTCCGGCTGCCCGCCCGCATACGTAAAATGCTCACCGGATGCAACCGGAGCGGGGAAGCTATGACCGAGACCAAGATTGCCCTATTGCCCGACCGCGGCGCCGTCAGTGTTGAAGGCGAGGACGCCGAGAAGCTGTTGCAGGGATTTCTCACCAACGACATGAAGCTGTTGGCGGACCAGTCCGCCATCTATTCGGCCCTGTGCACGCCGCAAGGAAAGATCCTGTTCGACTTCTTCGTGGTTAAGACCCCGACCGGCTTTATCCTCGAAACGGCGCGCGACCAGGCGCAAGCGCTGGTCGATCGCATGGAGCATTTCAAGCTCAGGGCCAAGGCCGACATCCGGGACGTGTCCTCCGACTACACGGTCGCCGCCATCTGGGGCGGGCCCTACGAGCCGCGCGGGCGCGGAAAGCAGCCCATATGGTTTGCCGATCCGCGCTTGCCCGAGATGGGGTATCGCGAGCTCGTCACCATCGGCTCGGACTGGGCGCTCGCCGGCGACGCCGCCGACAGCGCCACGCCGGACGAGTATCACGCCCATCGCATCGCGCTCGGCGTGCCCGAGGCCGGCAAGGACTACGCACTCGGCGACACCTTTCCACATGAAGCGCTGCTCGATCAGCTCAACGGCGTCTCCTTCAAGAAGGGCTGCTTCGTCGGCCAGGAGGTCGTCGCGCGCATGCAGTATCGCAGCATCACCCGCAAGCGCGTGGTGCCCGTCGTCGGAGAGACGGCGCTGCCGGAGCCCGGAGCGCAGGTGATGGCGGGCACCGTCGAGATCGGCAACCTCGGCTCCGTCGAGGACGGGCGCGGGCTGGCACTCCTGCGTCTCGACCGTGCGGCCGAGTTCAAGGACAAAGGCGTTTCGCTGCAGATCGGCACGGTTCCCGTGCATATCGAGCTGCCGAGCTGGGCGACCTTCTCGCTGGAGCCGAAGGCGGCTGCCTCATCGGCATGAAGGCCGCGCGGTCCCGCTGCCCTTGGGTGGGCATCGCCGATGTCGAATACACGCGCTACCACGACGAGGAGTGGGGCGTTCCCTTAACGCGTGATGAAGCATTGTTTGAGAAGCTCGCGCTCGAAGGATTTCAAGCGGGCCTCTCCTGGTTGACGATCCTGCGAAAGCGGCAGAATTTCCGGCGCGCGTTCGACGGCTTCGACACGGCGCGCATTGCCCGCTACAAAGCCAAGGACGTCGCGCGCCTGATGAAAGACGAAGGCATCGTACGCAACCGCGCCAAGATAGAGGCGACGATCGACAATGCCCGCGCCTATCTGCGGCTGAGCGAGCGCACGTCGCTTAGAGATTTCCTCTGGGGCTTTCTGGAGGATGGCCCGATCCAGAACCGTCACAAGAAGATGTCGGACATACCCGCCCAGACCGACCAATCCCGGCGCATCTCGAAAGCGCTCAAGGCCGAAGGCTTCCGCTTCGTCGGCCCTACCACCGTCTACGCCTTCATGCAGTCGGCCGGCATGGTCAACGACCATCTCGTCAGCTGCTACCGCCACGCCCCTTGCGCCAAGCTGCAGCGGGCCATCGTGAAGCTGTGAGCGGCCGCAATGAAGAAGACCGCAGCGCCTGTCCCTGAGACGTCCCCCACCGCGCAAGCCAAGCGCGCCTGGCAGCGCATGCTCTCCGGCCGCCGTCTCGACTTGCTCGCCCCCGATCCCGCCGACATCGAGATCGAGGACATCGCTCACGGTCTTGCGCGCGTCGCCCGCTGGAACGGGCAGACGCTCGGCCCGCACGCCCTCTCGGTGGCTCAGCATTCGCTGGTGGTCGAGGAGATCGCCGGCGGCCGCAATCCGGAATGGCCGGCGCGCTGGCGTCTTTCCACGCTGTTGCACGATGCGCCCGAGTACGTCGTGGGCGACCTCATCAGCCCGTTCAAGAACGCCATCGGCCTCGACTACAAGCAGCTCGAGCGCCGGCTGCTCGCGGCGATCCATGCCCGCTTCGGGATCCCTGCCGAGTTGCCCCAGCCGGTGCAGACCGAGATCAAGGCTTGCGACCGAATCGCTGCCTTCTACGAGGCGACGCGCCTAGCCGGATTCGGCGTCGAGGAGGCGATCACCTTCTTCGGCAATCCGAGCGGGCTTTCCGAGGAGAGCATCGAAATGCTCGATAGCTTGCGACCGCTGCCTGCCGACAAGGCGCAGCGCGCGTTTCTTGCGCGCTTTGCCTGGCTCGCCGAGCAGATCTGAGCGCCGTTCGATTTGCTCTCAGAAAAACAATAGCGAGCGATGGCCGGTGATCCGAAAAGGGCCACGATCAAGACGTATGCCAGCCTCATTGGGGGGCTCCAAGAACCATTGGAGCACATACATGACCTCGCCCGCGCAGTTGAAGCGCTCGGCCGAGCAGGCCGAGCGTCAAGCGGAGGAGGCGTCCCGCGCCGAATCTGCGGGTGTCGAGATCGGTCTCAATGCTGCGATCGTTGCCGTCGCAGACAATGAGCCGGTCGTACTGATTATCCGGGGGGAGTCCGACGTGGCAGGTGCCACCGACGGTCTGCCGTTCGGACCCTTCTCGCCGCTGCAGCACCGCACTTTCGAGGGCGGGCTCAGAGCCTGGGTGAGCCAGCAAACGGGGCTTGAGCTCGGCTACGCTGAGCAGCTCTATACGTTCGGGGACCGCGGTCGGCACGCCGAGCCGAGGGATATCGGACCGCACGTGGTCTCCATCGGCTACCTGGCGCTGACGCAAGCGCGGCTGGGGCACGAGCTCCAGCACGGCGCCTGGCGCAGCTGGTACCACTTCTTTCCCTGGGAGGACTGGCGCAAAGGCTGCCCCGCGATCCTGGAGAGCACCATCGAGCCGCGCCTGCGCGATTGGGCGGCGCGGCCGCCGCAACGCCCGAACCCGGCCCGGCCGGTCAGCCGGCAGGAGCGCGTGCGAATCTGCTTCGGGTTCGATGGCGCGGCCTGGGACGAGGAGAAAGTGCTCGACCGCTACGAGCTGCTCTACGAGGCCGGTCTGGTTGACGAAGCCCACCGCGACGGCCGCGAGGCGGCCCTGTTCTGGAGCGAACGGCCTCGCCTCGGGGCGCCGATGCTCTTCGATCACCGGCGCATTCTGGCCACCGCCATCGGCCGCGTGCGCGCCAAGATCAAATACCGGCCCGTCATCTTCGAGCTGATGCCGGAGGAGTTCACGCTGTTTGAGCTGCAGAAGACGGTTGAGGCCATCCTCGGCCCGCATCTGCACAAGCAGAACTTCCGCCGGTTGGTCGAAGGCGCAGGTCTGGTGGAACCGACGGGGGAGGTCAAGATGCGCACCGGCGGACGGCCGGCCAAGCTCTATCGCTTCCGCCGCGAGGTGCTGCTCGAGCGTCCTGCGCCGGGCGTGCGCGTCAAACCCGCAAAGGCTTGAGTCGAGAAATCTACGAAAGCCTTTGGGAACCGTGCGCGCGTTTCCGACGTACTCCCCACTGGTCATCGAACGCCGTATCAAGTATCGTACACAGCACCTTGGAATGCTCAGATTGAGCATTATATGAGAAAAACCGGCGCCAGGCCGGCTCGTCTGATGGGCTAGAAATGCTCAAAATGAGCAATAGTCCACAGGAGGAGGACGAAAATGGACATGGACACTGTTGGAACCCGCGTCCCCGAGACCCGGACCCGCCCGGGCAAGGCCGACGCGCGCAATCCGGCTCCGCCGCTGCCGGCATTCACGCCGGAGCTCGCCGCCGAGATGGCGCCGCTTTATGCCCGCGTCCAGCACGTGGTGACGCCCATGGAGTGGCCGTACTACGCCCCGCTCATCAAGGCCATCAACGACCTCAAGAAGACCCGTAACGCGGTGATCCTGGCGCACAACTACATGACGCCGGAGATCTTCCATTGTGTCGGCGACTTCCGTGGCGACAGCTTGCAGCTCGCCAAGGAAGCCGCCCGCACCGACGCCGACGTCATCGTCCAGGCCGGCGTGCACTTCATGGCCGAGACCTCGAAGCTCCTGAGCCCCGACAAGACGGTGCTGATCCCCGACCTGGAGGCCGGCTGCTCGCTTGCCGCCTCCATCACGGCCGACGACGTGCGCATGCTGCGCGAGGCCTATCCGGGCGTGCCGATCGTCACCTACGTCAACACCTCTGCGGCCGTCAAAGCCGAGTGCGATATCTGCTGCACCTCATCGAACGCAGTGAAGGTGGTGGAAAGCCTCGGGGTCAAGCGCGTGCTGCTGATCCCCGACGAGTACCTCGCCAAGTACGTGCAGACCAAGACCAAGGTCGAGATCATCGCCTGGAAGGGCCATTGCGAGGTGCACGAGCGCTTCACGGCCAAAGACATCGCCGAGATTCGCGCGGCCGATCCCGGCACCAAGATCATTGCGCACCCCGAGTGCCCGCCTGAGGTCCTCGACGTGGCGGACTTTACCGGCTCCACCTCGGCCATGATCAATTGGGTCAAGACCAACCATCCGAGGAAGGTGGCGCTGATCACGGAATGCTCGATGGCCTCAAACGTTGCGGTCGAGACACCCGACGTCGAGTTCATCCGCCCGTGCAACCTCTGCCCGCACATGAAGCGCATCAGCCTGGAGAATATCTACGAGGCCCTGCGCGACCTGCGCTACGAGGTCACCATCGACGCCACCGTCGCCGAGAAGGCGCGGCGCGCCGTCGAGCGCATGGTCAATCTGACGAACTGAGGCCGCCGGCATCCGCCGCGCAACCCGCGTCATCGCCCGCGTATCCCGAGCAGCAGCCATGGCACCGATCGCCGACCACCGCGTCACGAGATTTAAGTCTGCGCGCGAGGACAAACTCGGGGCCGAGGGTGACGTCGTCATCGTCGGCGCCGGGCTCGCCGGCCTGTTCACGGCGCTGAAGCTCGCCCCCATGCACGTGACCGTAATCGCCGCCGCCCCTCTGGGCCAAGGCACCTCGAGCGGCTGGGCGCAGGGCGGCATCGCCGCCGCCGTCGGGCCCGACGACAGCCCGGAGCTGCATGCCGCCGACACCATCGCCGCGGGCGCCGGTCTCGTCGACGAGGAGGTCGCCCGCTTCGTCACCGAGGAGGGGCCGGCGCGCATCGCCGACCTGCTCTCTTACGGCGTGCCGTTCGAGCGCGACGCGCAAGGCCACTTCCTGCTCAGTCAGGAGGCGGCCCACTCCCGCCGGCGCGTAGTGCACGTGTCCGGCGACCGCACCGGGGGCGCCATCATGCAGGCGCTGATCGCCAAGGTACGCGCCACGCCGTCGATCCGCGTGCTCGAGGGCTACGAGGCCGACGAGCTCATAACGGTGCGCGGCCGCGTGGAAGGCGTGCGTCTTGTCCGCCCGGCCGCGTTCGGCAACGGCACCTACGAGTTCTTTCCCGCGTGCGCCGTGGTGCTGGCGACCGGCGGCGTCGGCGGCCTCTACGCGATCACCACGAACCCGCCCTATGCCCGCGGCGAAGCGATCGCCATGGCGGCGCGCGCCGGCGCCGTGATCGCAGATGCGGAGTTCGTGCAGTTCCACCCCACCGCGATCGATGTGGGGCTCGATCCCGCACCGCTCGCCACCGAGGCGCTGCGCGGGGAAGGCGCGATCCTCGTCAACAGCCGCGGCGAGCGCTTCATGCTGGCGATCGACGCCAGAGCCGAGCTCAGCCCGCGCGACATCGTCGCCCGCGGGGTTTTCGCCGAGATCGCGGCCGGCCGCGGCGCCTTCCTCGACTGCCGCAAGGCGATCGGGCCGCACTTCGCGCAAGCCTTCCCCACCGTCTACGCGCTGTGCCGCAAGGCCGGGATCGACCCGGCGACCGAACTCATCCCGGTGGCACCGGCCGCGCACTACCACATGGGCGGGATTGCCACCGACGCGCTCGCGCGTTCAAGCGCGGCCGGCCTGTGGGCCATCGGAGAGGTCGCCTCGACGGGCCTGCACGGCGCCAACCGGCTCGCCTCCAACTCGCTGCTCGAGGCGGTCGTCTTCGCCGCGCGTGCGGCCGACCATATCCGCGGCCTCGACCGCGATGCGCGGCGTGCCTCGAAGGTGGACCTGACGCGCATTGCGACGGCTGCGGGGCTCGCCGGCTCCGACCGCGCCCCGGCCGTCGCCAGGCTGCGGCGCACGATGAGCGACCACGTCGGCGTGGAGCGCACCAAATCCGGCCTCGCGCGCGCGATCGGCATCCTCGAGGAGATCGAGCATCATGCCGGCGGCGACAGCGTGCTCGTCAACATGGCACTCGCGGCCCGCTTCATCGCGGCAAGCGCCTTGCGGCGCGAGGAAAGCCGCGGCGCGCATGCGCGCCACGACTTCCCCGACACGAGCCCGGTGCTGGCGACGCGCACCTTCCTGTGCCTCGACGACCTCGACCGCACGGCGGACGAGACGGCGGCAGAGCCGGTCCGCCAGGCCGGAGGCTGTCGATGAGCGGGGAGTTGCAGCTCCCGCAGACGCTGGTGGACGAGGCAATCGCCGACGCACTGCATGAGGATTTGGGTCTCGCCGGCGACATCACCACGTGCGCTACCGTGCCGGCGGCCGCTTACGCACGCGGCGTCATCGGCGCGCGCAAGGCCGGCGTCGTTGCCGGTCTGCAGCTGGTGGAGACGGCCTTTGCCATGCTCGACCCCGACGTTCGTATCGACGTGCTCGTTCCCGACGGCGGCAACGTCGCTGCGAACGCCGCCATTGCCCACGTTGCCGGAAACACCCGCGCGCTGCTGACGGCCGAGCGCGTGGCCATGAATTTTTTGGGGCACCTGAGCGGGATCGCGACGCTTACGCGCCGCTACGTCGACGAGGTCAAGGGCACACGCGCGCGCATCATCGATACGCGCAAAACGACACCGGGCCTGCGCGCGTTCGAAAAATTCGCCGTGCGGGCCGGCGGCGGCCTCAATCATCGGTTCGGGCTCTACGACGCCATCCTTATCAAGGACAACCACATCGTCGCCGCCGGCGGCATCGGGCCGGCCGTGGAGCAAGCGCGCGCACAAGCTGGGCATATGGTAAAGATCGAGGTCGAGGTCACGACACTTGCCGAGCTGGAGGAAGCGCTGGCGCACGCTCCCGACGCCGTTCTGCTCGACAACATGCCTCTAGACCGGCTCAAGGCGGCCGTCGCCAAGGTCGCCGGGCGCGCCGTCACCGAGGCCTCCGGCGGCGTCAACCTGGAGACCGTGCGCGATATCGCCCTAACCGGGGTCGATCTGATCTCTGTCGGCGCACTGACGCATTCTGCGCCTAATCTCGACGTCGGTTTCGACTTTGAGCCGGCCGACCAAAAAAAGGGCAGCAGCTAAAACGCTTGATTTCGCCACACTTGCTGCGCATCTGATTGAGCCAGACGGCAGCTTGCAGCTAGGGAGCCCGAGCCCGGCCGCCTGACGTTCGCAAGGGGACAACACCATGGATCTCGTGCGCGGCATCGTCATCTGGGGCCTCGTCGCCCTCGGCACGGCCGTGATCGCCGGCGTGCTCGCGGGGGTCAAGAACCGCGACTACTCGTTCTGGATTGCGTGGTGCTTCGTGCTGCCGCCGCTGGTGTTCTTCCTGCTGCTGCTGCCGCGCAACCAGGGCCCGCGTCCGCGCCGGCCCTCGCTCGACGAGCAGGAGCGCAGCGGCTGGTAGGCTGCGCATTCCAAGATGTGAAACGTCCGGGCGGCGCGCACCGTCTAGTCGGTTGAACCACCTGGGGCGCTGCTGCCGTCCTTGCGGCGGATGGCGGCCTGCGCGGCAGCAAGCCGCGCAATGGGCACGCGGAAGGGCGAGCACGACACATAGTCAAATCCGGTCGCGTCGAAAAAGGCGACCGACTTCGGCTCTCCGCCATGCTCGCCGCAGATACCTATCTTGAGCCCGGGCTTTGCTGCGCGGCCCCGCTCCACGCCGAGACGGACGAGCTCTCCGACACCGTCGACGTCGATCGACACGAAGGGATCGACCTTGAAGATCTGGCGCTCCGCATAGCGTTCCAGAATCGGCCCGGCATCGTCGCGGCTCAAACCCAGCGTCGTTTGCGTCAGATCGTTGGTGCCGAACGAGAAGAACTCCGCACCGCTCTCTCCCTCGGCGATCTCCCCGGCCCGCAAAGCCGCGCGCGGCAGCTCGATCATGACGCCGATCGAGAAGTCGAGCTTGGTGCCAAGCTCCATCTCGACGGCCTTGGCCGTTCTCAAGATCACCTCTCTTATGATCTCGAACTCGTGGCGGTAGGCGACGAGCGGCACCATGATCTCAAGCTGCACGGGCATCTTCGTCTTCTTGCCGACGGCAACGGCCGCCTCGAAAGCGGCGCGGGCCTGCATCTCGGGGATCTCGGGGTAGCGGACGGCGAGCCGGCAGCCGCGGAATCCCAGCATGGGATTGAACTCGGAAAGCTCGCCGATACGCGCCTTGATCTTCTCGGGCTTCACCCCGAGCTCGGCCGCGACGCCGGCGATGTCGTCTTCCTCCTGCGGCAGGAACTCGTGCAGCGGCGGGTCGAGCAGCCGGATGGTCACGGGCAGACCGGCCATGATCTCGAGCAGCTGCTCGAAGTCGGCGCGCTGCATGGGCTCGATCTTGGCCAGCGCGGCGCGGCGGCCGGCCTCATCGTCGGCCAGGATCATCTGGCGCACGGCAAGGATGCGCTCGGCATCGAAGAACATGTGCTCGGTGCGGCACAGGCCGATGCCCTCGGCGCCGAAGTGGCGTGCCTGCTTGGCATCGCGCGGCGTGTCGGCGTTGGCGCGCACACCGAGCTGGCGCTCCGCATCGGCCCAGCTCATCAGCGTGGCAAAGGCACCCGAAAACTCCGGCTGGCGCATCTTGGCGCGTCCGCTTAGAACCTGGCCGGTGCTGCCGTCGATGGTGATGATGTCGCCCTTGTGCAAGACGCGTTGCCCGACCTGCAGCGTCCCCGCTTTGGCATCGATGCGCAATGAGCCGGCGCCGGAGACGCAAGGACGCCCCATGCCGCGCGCGACGACGGCGGCGTGGCTGGTCATGCCCCCGCGCGCCGTAAGGATGCCGACCGCCGCATGCATGCCGTGAATGTCCTCCGGGCTCGTCTCCAGACGCACCAGGATCACCTCGTGGCCGCGCGTGCGCTCCTGCTCGGCCTCATCTGCCGTGAACACGATCTCACCCGCCGCCGCGCCGGGCGAGGCAGGCAGGCCCGTCGCGATCACCTCCTTCTTGCCCTCGGGATCGAGGGTGGGGTGCAAGAGCTGATCGAGGGCGCCGGGGTCGATGCGCAGCACGGCGTCGCGCCGCGAAATCACGCCCTCATCGGCGAGATCGACGGCAACGCGCAACGATGCCTCCGCGGTGCGTTTGCCCGATCGAGTCTGCAGGATCCACAGCTTGCCGTTCTCGATGGTGAACTCGACGTCCTGCATGTCGCGATAGCGGGCCTCGAGCCGCTGGAACACCGTCTTCAGGCTGGAAAAGAGGTCCGGCATCAAGGCCTCGAGCGAGGGGCTGCCGTCGGCTGACTCGCTCTTCGCCCTTTCGGTCAGCGGTTGCGGCGTGCGAATGCCGGCGACCACATCCTCTCCTTGCGCATTGACGAGAAACTCGCCGTAGATCTCCTTGCCGCCGGTGGAGGGATTGCGCGTGAAAGCGACGCCGGTCGCGCTCGTCTCGCCCAGATTGCCGAACACCATCGCCTGCACGCTCACGGCCGTGCCCCAGGCATCGGGAATGTTGTGGAGGTGGCGGTAGGTCTTGGCGCGCGCGTTCTGCCAGGAGCCGAACACGGCCGCGATCGCCCCATAGAGCTGCTCGCCCGTGTCCTGCGGAAAGGGCTTGCCAAGCTCGCGCTCGACGGCCGCCTTGTACTCCCCGATGATCTCGGCCCAATCGTCGGCCTTGAGCTCGGTATCGCTGATGAGACCATTGAGGTTCTTGAAGTTCTCCAGGATATCCTCGAACACGCCGTGGTCGACGCCCAACACCACGTCGGCATACATCTGGATGAAGCGGCGGTAGCTGTCGTAGGCGAAGCGGCGATCGTTCGAGCGCTCGGCGAGCCCCTCCACCGTCTCGTCGTTGAGACCGAGGTTGAGGATCGTGTCCATCATACCGGGCATCGAGGCGCGCGCGCCCGAGCGCACGGAGACGAGCAGCGGCTTCTTCACGTCGCCGAAGGTGGCGCCGACCTCGTCGCCGACCAGTTGCAGCGCCTTCTCGACCTGCGGTTTCAGCCCCTCGGGCAGCTTGCGCCCGTGCGCGTAGTAGGCGTCGCACACTTCCGTCGTGATGGTGAAGCCGGGCGGAACCGGAAGACCGAGGCTCGCCATCTCGGCAAGGTTGGCGCCCTTGCCGCCGAGCAGCCCGGTCATGTTGGCGCGCCCGTCAACGTAGCCGGCGGCAAACACGTAGACCCACTTCGACGGCTCGCGCGGAGACGGCTCCGGCATCTTCCTTGCTCCACTCGGGCTTGCGCGCCCGCTCGGCGGTTGCGCGCTGGTCTGACCTGCCATAGCAGTCCCTTCGCTTGCTCGAAAGGTGCGGCGGGAAACCGCGGGTCCGCCGCCCTTATGGTCGTTGACGCCGCTCGAACCGTCTTTGACGCCGGCTTCGCATTCCCGCAAGGTTGCGCCGATAAAACGGCCGGGAGGCGTAGTCTATGAGCCAACACCTGAACCAAGTGCTGACAACCTTGGACGAGACGGGGGCCGCCGCACTCGACCGCCTTTTCGCGCTGTTGCGTATCAAGAGCATCTCCACCGACCCGGCGTATGCGCATAGCTGCCAAGCCGCCGCCGACTGGTGCGCGGCCGAATTGCGCGACATCGGCCTTGATGCCCGTGTCGTCCCCTCCAGCGGGCATCCGATGGTGGTTGCCCACGACCGCGCCAAGATGGCGCCGGGCACCCCCCACGTCCTCTTCTATGGTCATTACGACGTGCAGCCGCCCGACCCTTTGAGCTTGTGGACCTCCGACCCCTTCGACCCGCAGATCGAGAACGATCCCGTCAACGGCCAGATCATCGTCGCGCGCGGCGCCGAGGACAACAAAGGCCAGCTCATGACCATTCTGGCCGCCCTGCGCGCCTGGAAGGCCGGCGCCGGCGCGCTGCCGCTCGCTGTCTCGGTGCTGATCGAGGGCGAGGAGGAATGCGGCTCGCCCTCGCTGCCGGCGTTTCTCGCCGAGCACGGCAACGAGCTCAAGGCCGACATGGTGCTCGTGTGCGATACCGGCCAATGGGACAAGGAGACGCCCGCCATCACCACCATGCTGCGCGGGCTCGCCGCAATCGAGATCACCATCTCGGGGCCGGCGCGCGATCTGCACTCGGGCATCTACGGCGGCCCCGCGGTCAACCCGATCCGCGTGCTGGTGCATATCCTCGCCGCCATGCACGATGAGACGGGGCGCATCGCGGTTCCCGGCTTCTATGACGGCGTCGCGGAGCCCACCGCCGAGCAGGTGGCGCAGTGGCGCACGCTCGGCTTTTCGGCCGAGGATTTCCTTGCCGGCGTCGGTCTCAAGCAGCCAGCCGGTGAGTCCGGCCGCTCGGTGCTGGAGCAGCTGTGGTCGCGGCCGACGCTGGAGCTCAACGGCATCGC
Organism: uncultured Alphaproteobacteria bacterium; assembly: GCA_963782555.1. Lineage (GTDB taxonomy): Bacteria > Pseudomonadota > Alphaproteobacteria > Rhizobiales > Hyphomicrobiaceae > Hyphomicrobium_A. The sequence goes on from CAWAKB010000004.1 coordinate 533,764, forward strand.
CGGCGGCTATCAGGGCATCGGCACCAAGACCGTCATCCCCGCGCAGGCCTCCGCCAAGATCACCTGCCGGCTGGTCGCGGGTCAGAACCCGGAGAAGGTCATCGAGAATGTGAAAGCGTTCGTGCGCGAGCGGCTGCCTTCCGATTGCAAAGTCGAGTTCAAGGGCGGCCAGGGCAGCACGGCCATCTCGTTTGCGACCACCACGGCGCCGATGCAGGCCGCAGCAGCAGCGCTTCAGGAGGAATGGGGACGCCCGACGGTGATGATGGGCTGCGGCGCCTCCATCCCCATCGTCACGTCGTTCAAGGACGTGCTGGGCGTCGACAGCCTGCTGGTCGGCTTCGGTCTGGAGGACGACCGCATTCACAGCCCCAACGAGAAGTACAATCTGTCGAGCTTCAAGAAGGGCGCCCGCAGCTGGGCGCGCATCCTCGCGCGACTGGCAAGCGCGAACGCAGGCTGATCAGCGGGCCGACGCGCTGGTGCGCTCGGGCCGGAAGCCGGCAACGCGCGCGGCCTCCTCGCGGATGACCTTGGCGTTGTCGGCGGCCTCGGCATCGCCTGCGGGTGTGCCGTCGACCTTGACCTCGGGCCCCGACCACACCGGCCGACGGGGGCACCCGCCGCAGCCCTGCTTGTAGCTCATCATCGTGCGCCACTTCTTGCCGTCGATGAAGCCATGGCCGTAGGGGAACGGCCGCGGCGTATCGTCGGTGGCGAGGTCGTGGCGCGCGCCGATCAGGTGGCCGATCTCGTGCGCCAGCGAGTACATGGTGGCGGCGCACTCGTGATCGACGACCGAGAACGCATCGGCAGCATCCGCACCGACGCGGATCGAAAGCCCACAGCCCATGGGATCATCGACGATGAGCACGGCGGCATCGGCGCCGTACTTGTCGCGCAGATCGTGCACCTCGTCCATGTAGCCGTCGCCCTTGTTGCGGAAACGGTAGACGTGGTCGAAGTGGCTGCCCTTCTCCACGTAGTCGGTCTCGTAGGCGTGCGCGAGCTTGACGTGCACATTGTCGATTCCGCTGTCGCGGAACGACTGGTTGGTCTCGGCGATGGCGACGTCGATCAGATCCTTCTCGATGTTGTCGTAGTGGCTCGCGGCCTTCTTCGTATAGGCGACGATGAGGTTGATGGTGGCGTCCTTGGTCGCAGCCGCGTGCTTCTCGCGCGGCTCCGGCGTTACAAGCTCGCCGTGATGCTCGCCGCCGGGCTTCATCATGGCGGCCTCGCCCTGATGCACCAGCGGATCGGTGTGCATGTTCATCTTCTTCATCATCGCGGGGCTTGCCGGAGCGTGATCGGGGGGCAGCTTGTCGGGCGCAAGCTCGAGCATGCCGTGCATATTCCCGGGGAAGGTCTTGATGACGTACATGTGTCCGGCGTGGGTGACGGTGCCGGCCACCCGGCCATCAGGCCACCACAACAGCGTGACCGGCTCGCCGCTGCCGTCGATGTTCCCGCGCCAGATGTAGCCGTCGGCGGTCTTGGTGATGCCGGTGCGTTGCGCCGTGACGGTCTCTTTTTGGTTGAGGGGAATGACGAGCGTTGGCGGCGCGCCTTGATCCGGCTCGTTCATGCCCTTGGTCAGCATGTACTCCATCACGGCGGGCTTCGGGAGGTGCATCATGGTCATGCCCATGGCCGCCTTCGAATCCATGGACTTGTGCATCATCTCTTTTTGCTTGGCCGACATCTTGGTGTCGGCCGGCATCGGTTTGACGGTGTGGTTGGCGGGCTCATCGAGCCGCGTCACCTCGACCCCACGCTGCTGCGCGGCCTTGAGCAGCGCATCGAGGTGCGCTTTCGGCACCGACCACATCTCCGAATGCGTCATGGCGAGGTCCCGGCTGTCCGTGGCGCCGGCGAGATCGCTGAGCTCCTTGTATTGGGGGCTGCCCTTCTCGGGCAGGTTCGAAAGAATGACACCGGTGTCGTTGGGTCCGGTATCGGCCCACGCGGTCGGGTGACTGAGGATCGCTGCCGTTAGTCCGCATGCCAGGGCGAAGAGCGCGAGCCGTGTTGCCTTGCGTTGCGAGGTTGTGTGCATGGGCGGCTCCATCGTCAGGTTGAGAGGGCGCCTCGAAATTCAGGGGCCCCCCGGGCGTAACGCTCGGAGGGCCTCTCGTAGGGGAAGGGGGAAGGTTAGCCCTTCGAGGACTTCGACTTCATGTCGGCCAGGATCTGATCCCAGACGCCATGCGGCGAAAAGTCGTCACCGGCGGTGCAGGAGTTGTAGGCGTCGAGCGACTTGCGCACGGCGTCGGCCAGCTCATAACCGCTCATCTTGTCGACGTAGACCGACATCTTGCCGAGGAAGTTCTTGTAGCCGGCATCGCAGTCGGATTTGGCAAGAGCCGGCGTCACGCCGAATGCGAGGGCAGCGGCGAGCGCGGCAGTGGCAATCGTCTTCATTTGAAGTCTCCTTCGTTCATGAGGTTTGGCGCATCTTCCGTCGCGTTACGGGGCGACGTCGTCTGCGTGCGAGGGGAAAACTATCGGTCTGCCGGCCCGAGTTGAAATATCGATTGGGTCGGATTTCGATAGCCGCAAGCTATCGGACGAAAAAGGGCTGCCGGTCGCGAGTTTCTCCCGACCAAAGCCCCTGACGGCCGACGCAAACGACGCTCCGTACAGACGCCATCATCGCCACCACGGACTTTAGGAATCCCGGAAAAGTGATCCGCCAATTTGATTTAATGGCGGTTCACAGGACTGGCCGCCGGTGCGAGCCGCAAGACGAGCACAGCGGCAACGAGCAGCGAAAGTCCGATGCCTGCCACGCACGCGCCCCAGCCGAAACGGTCGAACACCAGCCCAAGCACAGCGCTGCCGACGAGACCGCCCATGAAATAGCAGGCAAGATAGATCCCGCTCGCCGATCCGCGGTCGGTTGTAGCAGCACGACTGACAAAACCCGTCGCCGCCGCTTGCGCAAAGAAGGTGCCGACGCCGACCAACACCATTCCCAAAAGCACAGCCGGAAGGCTCGCAAGCACGAGAAGCGGCAGGCCGATGCCGGCGACGGCAAGCGAGACCCAGATGGTCGCTTGCGTGCCAAAGCGCTGCACGGCGTGGCCGGCAAGCGGGGTGGTGACGATCGACGGCAGGAACACGAGATAGACGAAGCCGATCCCCATCATGCCCACCAGCAGCGGCGGCTGGATCAGAACAAAGTTGACGTAGGTGAAGGTGCCGATGAAGGCGAAGAGGATGCAGAAGCCGATGCCGAAGTTGGCCCGCAGCTGCGGATTCCTGAGGTGCTCGCGCCAAGCCGCCATGGGTGGCGTCTCAGGCCCGCCCTCCGGCTTCATGCGCGGCACCTTGTCGACGGTGAAATAGACAAGCACCGCCCCCAGCAGATTGAGAACCGCGAAGACGTGGAAGTTCGCCACCAGGCCCGCTGCATTGACGACCTCGGCGGCAATGAAGCGGCCGACGAGATTGCTCGCCACGTTCCCGGTGATGTAGGCGGCAAAGGCCCCGGCGGCCTCCGTCTCGGTGCACCGCTCGCCAAGGTAAGCGAGCGTGAGACTGAAGGCCGTCGCCATAAACACGCCCTGGATGATGCGCAGGGCGGCAAAGACACCGAGATTGGGCGCGACCGCGAGCAGGCAGGTGGGGATGGCCAAGAGACAGAGGCTCAAGAGAATGCCCCAGCGCCGCTCTATGCGGTGGCTCACGAACGCCATGGCGAGACCGGCAACCGCCATGCCGAGCGTGCTGGCGTTGACCGCAAGGCCCATCGCCGCCGGCGACACACCGTAATGCTCGGTGAGCGAAGGCAGGATCGCCTGCGTCGCAAAAAGATCGACGAGCGTGAAGAAGGCCGTCAGCGCGATGACGAGGGAGCGCCCGAAAGCGCCGGCGAGAGAGCGCTGCATCATCTTTGTGGCCGTGACGCCCGCATGATCCATCGCTCCACTCCCTCCTCGTAGACGGGCAAGCGGGCGCCTGACGGCTCACACGCCGTCAGAGCGCCGCGCTTTTTTTGCGCCTCACATCCCGTGCTGGTCTGGATCCTTCGCGATATCCGCCGAGATCAGCGTCACCGGCTCCTTGGAGGTGTTCTTCCACCAGTGCGACAGACCGGCGGACTCGACGGAGAGATCGCCGGCGTTGTGCACGATCGGCACCGCGCAATGGGTGGAGTACTCGGTGATCGTGCCGGAGATGGTGTAAATCAGCGCCGGCCGATCCGCGTGGCTGTGCATGCCAACCTCACCGCCGGGCTCGATGACGAGGCGGCGCATGCGGAACAGGCGGCCCGGCACGTTGACCTTCTCCTTGGAAAGGTCGATCGAGCCCAGAAGCTCCTCTTTGACGCCCTTGGCGGCGGAGGGTCCACCCTTCTGGCCGTCGGTCGTCTCCTTGCCCGGCGGGCATCCGCCGGCGCTCGCAGCGGTGGCGCCGATCACGAACAGGCTCGTGAGCGCGCCGGCAACAGTCAGCGCCAGCCAAAAGGCGCTGGAATGAGAGCGGGGTTTGAGCATGGGACATATCTCCGTGTTGCAAGAGGGGGAGGCTCTGCGAGCCAGTACGGAGCGTACGATCGCTCACAGGCTGGTCCCTGCGGAAATACCCATTGGATCGGGTATCGATAGCCGCAAGCTATCGGGGAGCGCGAGCCTGGGAGTTGGCAAGGCCGATCGCGCCTGTGCGTGAAGGCTTCATAGCGGATATCCGTAAAGATCGATCGGCTCGGTGACGCCGGCCACGTGCGCGCCCGCGCGCAGCTGCGGTGCAAGCGCCGGCGTGTATCCTTGCGCACACGCGACCTTAAGGGTGGCGGCGGGCAGCAGCGCCCGCGTCCTCTCCACCTTGTTGTGCTTCTCGAGCTTGGCGGCGAGGTTCACCGCCTCGCCGATCACCGTGTACTCGAGCCGGGTGGCATCGCCCAAGGTGGCGAACACGACGGGGCCCGAAGCGACGGCAGCGTTGACCTGCAAAGGCGTCTTGAGGCCGAGCCCTGCGAGCGAGTGCTGCCAAGCGAGCGCCTCATCGAGGATCCGGTCGAGAGCGCGCAAGGCGTCGGCGGCGGCCGTCTCACACGGCGCCACCGCGCCGAACGTCACCATGACGCCGTCGCCCAGGAACTTGTCGACGACCCCGCTGTGGTCCTGCACGATCGGCACGATGCGCGCATGAAACGAGGTGAGCATGCGCACGACCTCGCCGGGCGGCACCGTGGTCGAGAACGGCGTGAAGCCGCGGATGTCGATCATCATGATCGCGGCATCGCGCTCGGCGGCGTGGCCGGCCTCGATCAGCTCCTCCGACATGGAGATCTGGTCGGCGACGCCGCGCGACAGGAAGCGCCTGATCTCGCGGCCTGCCGCCTCCTCGCGCACGGCCGTGAGCAGCGTCTGCTGCGCGCGCCGCGCGCCGACCGTCAGGACGGCGGTGACGAGCAGGATGGCGACGATCTTGTCGACCTCGGCTCCGATCAGGATGCGGTTTCCCGTGACGTAGGCGACGAAATTGTGGGTGACGGCGCCTTCGGCGGACTCGGCCACCGCGGCAATCGTGAGAGCGGCCCAGCCGATGGCGGCCGTCAGGCCGGCAGCGAGCACGTAGCGATGATCGAAGCGCAGCGCCCGCAACGCAATGAACACGAATAGATAGAGGATCGAGGGAACCTTGAGCGAGAAGGCAGGGGGCTCGCCGTACTGCATGTGGAACGACCAGATGAGCCCCAAGAGCAGGGCCATGTCGGCGACGATCGAAGGGATGACGAACCAACCGGGCAGCGGCCCGCGTTGCGACAAGGCCAGCCGAACGAGGGCGAACAGCGTGTAGGCGGCGAGCGCCAGCGGCACCGGCGCCAGCATGGTCATGGGCGCATCGGCCGGGCGCGGCGCCAGCACGTAGAGAACGGCGAGCGCGGCCGCAAGCCCGAGCTGAACGTAGATGATGAGCCGCTCGGCCGCGCGATCCTGGGCGTGAAGGAGACCGACGACGCGAGCCGGCAGGTGCATGGTCAATTCGGGTGCGCGAAACGCGGCAACGATGCCGCCCGGCATGCTGGCGAGCCTCGTCGCGAGCGCCTGCATCACGCGCGCCTTTCCGCCTTTAGAGGAAGATCTCGGCGAGATCGACGCTAAAGTCATGTCCGACCCGGTCGAAATTCTGGTCGAGCCAGTCCTCCGCCCGGCGCCGTCCGGAATCGCGCAGGCGGCAGAGGAAGTCCCAATCGGGGTTGAGCTTGGTGGCAACGCCGAGCTGAGCCATCTCGGCGTCGTCGCGGATCGAGTGGATGCGCATGCGGTGGTACTTCTTGCTGTCGAGCGCGCCTTCGTCGATGAGGCGCGTGACGAATTCCACGGCGCGCATCTCGCGCATCAGCGAGGAATTGAAGCTGATCTCGTTCATGCGATCGAAGATCTCGGGCGCGGTCTTGGGCAGCTTCTTGCGCTCGATCGGATTGATATGGACGATGATCACGTCCTTGGAGGCACCGTTGTAGATCAGCGGGAAGATCGCCGGATTGCCCATGAACCCGCCGTCCCAATAGGCCTCGCCGTCGATCTCGACCGCTTGGAACACGTACGGCAGGCAGGCCGACGCCATCACCACGTCGACTGAGAGCTCCTCGTTGTGGAACACCCGGATCTTGCCGGTGCGCACGTTGGTGGCACTCAAGAAGATGCGCGTCGCCTTGTTGCAGCGGCAGAGCTTGTCGAAGTCGACCACCCTGAGCAGCACGTCCTTCAGCGGATTGAAGTTGAAGGGATTGAGCTGGTAGGGCGAGAACAGGTGCGTCAGCGCCTGGAAGGCGTGATAGGTGGGCGAGAACTCCGACTGGAAGCCGTAGGCCTGCAGCCACTTCTCCCAGGGCAACGTGCGCACCGGGCTGTAGAGCTCGCCGGCGTGGCTGATCTCGGCCCAGAACTGGTTGAGCTTGTCGCGCGCGCCCGCGGGTCCACCGAGCGACACGCCGTAGGCCATGACGACGGCGTTCATGGCGCCGGCGCTGGTCGCGCTCAGCGCCTCGATGTCGAGGCGGCCGTCCTCCAACAGCTTGTCGAGCACGCCCCAGGCAAAGGCACCGTGCGCGCCCCCGCCCTGCAGCGCTATGTTGACCGGCTTGCGGTTTGCTTTGGGGCGCGCCACCGCCTTCGGCTGCCCTGGCTCTTGAATGGTCATTGTGCGGTCCACCCGCCTTCGATGGGCAGGGCTGCGCCGGTGATTGAGGCGCCGCCGCCCGTGCACAGGAACACCGCCAACGCGCCGATCTCCTCCGTCGTCACGAACTTGCGCGTCGGCTGAGCATGCAGGAGCACGTCGCGGATGACCTGCTCCTCGGTGAGATTACGCGCTTTCGCGGTCTCCGGTATCTGTTTTTGCACGAGCGGGGTCAGCACGTAGCCCGGGCAGATGGCGTTGACGGTGATGCCGTGCTCGGCCGTCTCCAGAGCCACCGTCTTGGTGAGGCCCAGAACGCCGTGTTTGGCGGCGACGTAGGCGGACTTATAGGGCGAGGCGACGAGGGCGTGCGCGGAGGCGACGTTGATGATGCGGCCCCACTTGCGCGCCTTCATCTCCGGCACCACGGCGCGGATGGCGTGGAAGGCGGCGGAGAGATTGATGGCGATGATGGCGTCCCACTTGGCGACGGGAAACGTCTCGACCGCCTCCACGTGCTGGATGCCGGCGTTGTTGACGAGCACGTCGACCTTGCCCAAACGCTTGCCGGCCTCGGCCACCATGCCGGCAATCTCGTCGGGCTTGGTCATGTCGGCCGGCGAGTAGGCGGCCTTGACGCCGAAGGTCTTCTCCAGATCGGCACGCGTCTGCTCGATCTCGGCGGCGTCGCCGAAGCCGTTCAGCATGACGTGCATGCCGGCGCCTGCGAAGGCCCGCGCGATGCCGAGGCCGATGCCGCTGGTCGAGCCGGTCACGATCGCCGACTTGCCGGCGAGGTCTCTGGTGGAAAGCACGGCGTTGGTGGGCTGGGTCATCGTGGTCATGAGCGTCACCCTTGCTCGAGCCTCAACATCCTACTCCGATACTGCGCGGCGCGCCTTGATCTTCTTGTAGACCACCGGCAGCAGCGACAGGAGCGCAAGACCGACAAGCGCGGTGATGACCTGCGGCGTCAGCGCGCCCTTCAGCGAGAACTCCTGCGCACTATCGAATATGCTGCCGAGCCCGGCGCCGATCGAGGCAAAAACGAAGGTACCGGGAATAATGCCGAGAAACGTCCCGATGACGAAGGTGCGCAGCGAGACGCCTAGAAATGCGGGCACCAAGTTTACGATGAAGAAAGGAAAGGCCGGGATCAGCCGCAGCACGAGCAGGTAGCTCAGCGCGTCCTCGTTGAAGCCCGCCTCCATCTTCGAAAGCCATGGGCCCGCCTTGGCGCGGAGTGCGTCGCCGAGGACGAAGCGCGCCGCAAGAAAGAGCAGCGTCGCGCCGGCGGTGGCACCGACCACGACGGCAGCGGTGCCTTCCCAGATGCCGAACAGGAAGCCCCCCGCGAGCGTGAGCACGGCCGCGCCCGGGACCGACAGCGACACCGCCCCGGTGTAGATGAGCACGAACACCAAAATCGACAGCACCGGCATGGCGGCGACGAGCGATGTCAGCGCCTCCCGGTTCTGACGCAGCTCGTCGAAGGTCAGGTACTTGTTGAGCCCGAGGCCGAAGAAGGCGGCAATGCCGGCGCCCAGCACAACGAGGGGGACGAGCCGCTTGTACGGAAAGCCCGTCGCGGGCTTCGGCTCGACTTGGGATCTCTCACTCGCTGCAGCCGACATGGCGGTCTCCGTTATGGCGCGGAACAAAGGTCGGGACCCGGATGGCGCTTGGGGACGGGGGGAGGAAAGCGCGGTCCGGGTCCCGGAGGGCTGAGGGCCGAGGGGGGAACGGCCGTCAGCGGGGGTGGAAACAGTCAAAGCGCTCATGGCAGCCTCTGCATGAGGCTTACGACTTGGCGGGTGCGCTTGGAGAAGAGCTGCGGGGTAAACCAGGCGCCGGCGACGCGCTTCGATACCTCGCTCAGCGTTGGATAGGGCGCGATGATGGAGGTCATGTCGCGCATGCCGAGGCGCTTCTGCACGGCCAGCACCCAAGGCAGGATCAGCTCGCCGGCGTGGCGCCCGACGATGGCGGCGCCGAGGATCTGCCCGCTCTTGCCGACGACCGCCTTGATGAAGCCTTCGGTCGCCCGCTCGGCCTGGGCGCGGTCGTTCTCGGCGAACGGCCACGTGATCGATTTCGCGGCGGGATCCGCCGACTTGGCCTGCGCCTCGGTCTGGCCCACGTGCGCCAGCTCCGGATCGGTGTAGGTGACCCAGGGCACGGCGCTGTAATCGACCTTCGCCGGCAGATTGAACAGCGCGTTGCGAATGACGATGCCGGCGTGATAGCCCGCCATGTGCGTGAACTGGAACCCGCCGGCCACGTCGCCGATGGCGAAGACGCGCTTGTTTGTCGTGCGCAGCCGCCGATCGACCTTGATGCCGGTCGGGCCGTAGGCAATGCCCGCGACCTCGAGCCCGAGGCTGCCGACGTTGGCTCGGCGTCCCGTTGCAACGAGCAGGTGCGTGCCTTCGACCCACTGCGCGCGTGAGCCGGTCGAGTGCATGACCGCGATGAGATTGCCTTCGCGGGCGACTCGATCGACCTTGGCGCGCTCAATGATGGTGACGCCTTCCTGCGCAAGACGCGCCCGCACGACGGCTGCGGCCTCGGGGTCGTCCTTGGGCAGGATCGACATGGCCTCGACGACCGTCACCTTCGAGCCGAGCCGCCGGTGCGCCTGCGCCAGCTCCAAGCCGATGGGCCCGCCACCGATCACGATAAGGTGGCCCGGCGCCTCCGTTAGGTCGAACACCGTCTCGTTGGTGAGATAGGGAAGGTCGCGCAGTCCGGGTATCGGCGGCACGAAGGCGCTCGATCCCGTTGCGATCACAAAGCGCCGGGCGGTGATCTCGCGATCGCCGGCAACGATGGTGCGCGGGCCGACGAACTTCGCCGGCGCCTCGATCACGTCCACGCCCAGCCCGCGAAAGCGCTCAACGGAATCGTGCGGGGCGATGGAAGCGATGACGCCGTGCACGTGACCGTTCACCTTGAGAAAATCAATCTCGGGCTCGTGGCCGTTGACGCCGAACTGCGCCGCGCTGCGCACGGTCTCGGCAGCCTCTGCAGCGGCGATCAGGGCTTTGGAGGGAACGCAGCCATAGTTGAGGCAGTCCCCGCCCATCTTGCCCTTCTCGGCGAGCACAACGCTGGCGCCGAGCTGCGCTGCGCCGGCCGCGACCGAAAGGCCGCCGGAGCCGGCTCCGATGATGGCGATATCGACTTTCATTGGCTTTGGCATGATCTAACGCTCCCAACCGGTACGTCCCGGAGACCGGCCGCGTTACATTTCTGCAGCAGGCCCGAATAATCCTCTTGCAACGTTCCAGGCTGAACTTCGGCGCGGCACGCCAAGCCGTTAGCACCTTGTTTGCCTTTTTCCGGCTTTCCCGGCCCGAACATCGGGCGTTGTTCAACTCATCTACGTGCGAGATCGTAACGATTGAGGATCTGGAGCGGAAATATCGAGTGGATTAGAATTTGATAGCCGCTGGCTATCGCCCCCGGCCGCGGCAGACACAAGGCCCATCCATGGAAATGCATCAAGTGCGCTACTTTCTAGCGGTGTCGCGCACGCTCAATTTCACGCGCGCCGCCGAAGAGTGCCACGTCGCGCAGCCGTCGCTGACGCGCGCCATCAAGCAGCTCGAGGAGGAGCTCGGCAACGAGCTCTTCCGCCGCGAGCGCAACCTCACGCACCTGACCGAGTTCGGTCAGCGCATGCTGCCGCTGCTGCAGCAGTGTTATGACAGCGCGGCCTCCGCCAAGGAGCTCGCCACCTCGCTCAAGACCGGCGCGGTTGCACCGCTGTCAATTGCACTCTCGAACGCCGTCGACCTGGCGCTGATCGTGCCCGACCTCACGGAGCTGATGCGCGCGCTCAAGGGTCTCGAGCTGCGCTTCCTGCGCGGCACGCGCGAGAAAGTGGTCGAGTGGCTCAAGAAGGGCGAGGCGGAGCTCGCCGTCGCGGGCCCCTTGAGCGAGAGCTGGGACCGGCTCGACGCATGGCCGCTGTTCACGGAGCGCTTGGGCCTCGCCGTGAGCGTCGAGCATCCGCTGGCCGAGCGCGACAGCGTTGAGCCGGCAGCGCTCGCCGAAGAGCACCTCCTGTTGCGCACCTATTGCGAGGTCGCCGACGAGTTCGCGGACTTCGTCAACAGCAGGCAGCTCGACACCGTCACCGCTCACAAGATGGTCTCCGAGCCCGACCTCGTCACCATGGTCGAGGCCAATCTCGGCGTCGGCATGCTCCCGGAAAGCGCGTCAAAGTCCGGTCGCGTGCGGCTGATCTCCATCAACGGCCTCGATCTCAGGCGCACGATTTATCTTTACGGGGTCGCCGGACGCCAGCGCTCTCCGGCGGCAAGCGCGCTGGTCAAACTCATGCGGGCTGGCGACTGGTCCCAGCGCGCAGCCTGAGAATCGGGCTCATTGCGCCGTCGCTTTGAGCGTCGCGATGATGTCCTCCACATCCATGCGGTTGCGGAAGTCGGGATCAACGTAGCGGGCGAGGATGCGGCCGTCCCGGCCGACAACGAAGGTGGCGGGAATCGGCACGAACCAGGACGTGGAGCCTTGGTACCTTGCGAGATTCAATCCATGCGAGAGGTAGAGGTTGCGCACCTTCTCGCCGAGCCAGATCGCGAGACCGAGGGCCAAGGCATACCCGTGGTCGATATCCGAAAGGATGCGAAACGCGTTCCCGGCGTTGGCCGCAGCCTTCTTGGTGAACTCCTCCGTCTCTGGCATGATCGAGGTGACGCTGGCGCCATGGCGGGCAATCTCGCCGAGGGCCTGACTGAACGCCGTGAGCTCGATGGCGCAATATTCGCACCAATGCCCTCTGTTGAAGCTGATGACGGCGGGCCCGTCGGCGATCAGGTCCTGCAGGTCGAGCAGACGCCCGGTGTCGTCGGGCAAGAGAAAGGACGGCATGCGATCGCCCACTTGCGGCGCCGTGCTGCCGGCATCGCCGGAACGGATGCGCGCAACGAGATCGTCATAGGCCTCGGCGAAGGGCAGGCCGAACGTGCGCACGGCGGCCGAGAATGCCGCCATCCGCTCGTGCAGCGGGGCCTCCATCGCACAGATCTTTTGGAATGCTTCTTCTAGGCTTTGCGCTTGCATGCGCCGTGCACGTGCCGATCCGGGACCATTGCGCCCAATTCCAGACTATCGCTTTCGGGCGCGCTGCCTAGCACCCTTTCACGCCGCAGGTGTAAATCTGCAAATTTTTAACGCGCCTTGTCCAGCGCCGCGATAATGTCGGCAATCTCCATCCGCTGGCGGAACTCGGGATCGACGCGGCGGGCGAGCACACGGCCGTCGGCCCCGACGACGAAGGTCGCCGGCAGCGGAACGAACCAGCCGTCGTTGCCCTGGTACTCGGCGAGACGGTATCCGTGCCCCTGCATGAGATCGGCGACGCGCCGACCCACCCACATCGCCAGGCCCAAAGAGAGCGCATAGGCGTTGTCGATGTCGCTGAGGATGATGAACCGGTTCAAGATCTCCTGCGGGAGACGACGCACGAACTGCTGGCGCTCGGGAATGATCGAGACGAGCTGGGCGCCGCGGGCGGCAATCTCGTCCTCATGACTGGCAATGGTGGCAAGCTCTATCTTGCAAAAGGGGCACCAATGACCGCGGTTGAAGCTGATGACCGCTGGGCCCGGCGCTAGGATCTCGTCCAGGCTCACCAGGCGTCCGGTATGGGCCGGCAGGCTGAATGGCGGCATCGGATCGCCGACGTCGGGAGCCATGGCGCCGACCTCGCCGGCCTTGAGCCGGGCGACCAGGTCGTCGTAGGCCTCCGCGAATGGGAAGTTCAAGGCACGAAGCGCATCCGCATAGGCGGTGAGCCGCTCGTTGAGCGGCGCCTCCATCTTGCAGATCTCAGCGAATGCCTCCGCGAGCGTCGCTGCTCTTTTCAATCGCCACACCTTGCTTTTCGGCGCTGCGGCCTATCCTCGTTCCCGGGGCGATCCGGCATTCTCGGGCCGGCCTTCTACTCCGCCTTGGCCCTTATGGGCGCCGGCGGGAAGAGGCAAAAATAGCGTATTCCTTCCAATTCCATAGCGAGCCGCTATCACGCGCGGAGCTCTCGAAGGCCTAGTGTGATTATACTAGCGCGACAGGTGGGAATCCGAGCGATGCCGACGAGATCCTTGGCGGACATGCTGAACGAGGCCTTCGAGCAGTGCCGCGGCATGGACGCGTCGCTGAACGAGCGGCTCGGCGCCTTCGCCGACGCCGTGCACAAGATCGACAAGACGTTTGCCGAGGCCGTCGACCGGCTGGTGGCCCGGCTCCAGGAGAAGGATGCCGGCACCGGCGCGCCGGCGCCCGGTGAACCGATGCCGAGTTTCGTGCTTCCCGACGACCAGGGTCATCTCGTCAGCCTGGAGCAGCTCCTGAAGCAGGGGCCCGTCGCGCTCGCCTTCCATCGCGGCCACTGGTGCCCCTATTGCCGGCTCAACACCAGCGCTCTGGTGGAGGTGCAGGAGAAGGCGCGCGCCGGAGGCGGCCAGATCGCGGCGATCCTTCCCGAGCGCCGGCAATTCGCCAGCGCGCTGCGATCCGAGGCCAAGGTGCCCTTCCCTATCCTGCTCGACATGGACAACGGCTACGCCATGTCCCTGAACCTTGCGATCTGGGTTGGCGAGGAGATGAAGCGCATGATCGCGGCCGCCGGCTGGGACCTACCCGCCTATCAGGGCAACGAGACGTGGATGCTGCCGATCCCCGCGACCTTCGTGGTTGGCACCGACGGGCGCGTTGCAGCGCGCTTCGTCGATCCCGACTACCGCCGACGCATGGCGACCGAGGATATGCTCGACGCCCTGAAGAGCGCCGGCTAGTGGCACAGGCGCGCACCGATTTCGATTGGATCAAGTGCCGGCACCCCGCGAGCGTGGCGGCGAAATAGCTGCGCTTGCGGACCCTTTGCTAGGCGCTATGTTGCCCGCAGCGGCGCCACCTTCGGGCGTCGATCCTTCCACCGGCAAAGGGGTCTTCAAGGATGCTCTTGCGCATCGTCGCGACGCTCATGGGAATTGCCGCCTTTGCGCTCGTTCCCGCCCAGGCGCAACAGCGCACACCCTGGCCGTGGCCGAGCGAGGTCTTCAACGCCAAGAAGCACGCCAACACCCCCGGCAAGTTCGACTACTACATGCTCGTGCTCTCCTGGAGCCCGACCCATTGCATGGAGGTCTCGTCCGGCGAGGACTCGATGCAGTGCGCGCGCCGCGACGGACGCCGCTTCGGCTTCGTGCTGCATGGTCTGTGGCCGCAAAACGAGAGCGGCTATCCCGAGCGCTGCCGCACGCCTTGGCGCCCCTTCGTTCCCGAGCCGGTGATCGGCCAGATGGGCGACGTCATGCCGAGCCGCGGTCTCGTGATCCACGAGTACCGCGCGCACGGCACCTGCTCGGGCCTGCGGCCGGCCCCTTACTTCGCGCTCGCCCGCCAGCTCTTTCACCGCATCAGGATCCCGGAGCGCTACCAGAACCCGTTCGATATGCTGTCGGTGGCGCCGAGGGATGTCTTGCGCGACTTTCTGCGGGCAAATCCGGGCCTCAGGCCTGACATGATCGCCATCGACTGCGGCAAGTCCGGCGATTGGCTGCGCGAGGTGCGCATTTGCCTGACGAAGGACGGCCGCCCGCGCGCGTGCAGCGCCAGCGCACAGCCGCACGTGACCTGCCGCGCCGGCACCATGCATGTGCCCCCCGTGCGCTCGACCTGGCGCCCCGGCCGCAATCACGTTCTCGGTGGCGAGCAGCCGCTGCCGCATCCGCGCGTCATCGAAAGTCCCAGCGCTTTTTAGGGCCGCATGAGGTGCGCAAACAACTGTGGATGACAACAGATAGCTGTGGATAAGTACCCACGGCCCCGCTCGGCATCCGCCGTTGCCTTGCCCGGAAAGTGCTCTGCCCGCAGACTTCCTTGCGTGATTCGAGCCGAAAGTGGGGGCCGGCGAGATGCGGGCGGCACGAATAGTTTCTGCGCGCGCGGGCTCTGGCGCGGAGCCGGCTATGGGTCTGCCGCCCGAGCCGGCGGCGACGCCTTCCAGGCCTGCCAGTCAGCTTTGGGCAGCACTCCTCTGGGGCGGCCTGGGTTTCGTCGCCGGCGCCGTTTTTTGGCACCTGGTGGGGTTCTGGTCGTTTCTCTCCGAGGTTGTTCTGGATCGGACGACCGGGCCTCAGGCTGCCGAGGCGTCCTCGCCCCCAATCGGCTTGCCTGCGAAAGTCGTCCTGGTGGACACCGCCCGCTGCACCGCCCTGGCGCTCGACCGGCGCGCGAAGCTCACTCTGGCAGTTCCCTGTCCGGAGGACGGCTTGGCGCTGCGGCTCGAGCCTGACAATGACGCGCGCGAGGATCTCGCGGTGCTGGCGCAGCCGCGCTTGCAGGCGGCCGGCTATCGCCCCGACTGACCGGCGCCGCCGATCTTCCGTCAACCTGCCGCCGCCAACTACGCGATCTTGCGCGCCCGCTCCGAGTGCCAGCGGGCCGGCGCAACCGCGATCGAGCCCAATCCGGCCGCGGCCGACACGGTGTGCAGCGTCGTCGGATCGAGGCTCCAGAGGTGCGCCAGGCGCAGCACGTGGTCCTCGGTCGGGTGCAGGATCATCTCGCCGCCGGCATCGCCCTTGCGCCCCTGGACGCCGCGCAGCTCGAACAGCTTCAACCCGAGGCCGCGCTCCTCCTTGCTGGGGCGCCCCTTGTTCCAGGTGATGCCTTCATCGGTCACGGCGAAGGCGCGCACCAGCCGGCCGTCGCGCACGCGCGCCCAGGCGTAAAAGTCCAAGAGTGGATAGCTGAAGAAGTACTGCACCTGGGAAAAGCGGCCGCCCAGATCGACCAGCAGAGGCGTGCACTTGTCGACGAAGCCGCGGCCCACGGGATGCGGTAGCGGCAGCCCCACGACGAACGTCCACCCGCGCAGCGGAGGCGAGACGAACACGTGCGTCGCACTGAGGCGATCGTCATAGACGGCGCCGATCCCAGAGTTCCAATTGCAGGGCGTGGGCTCGATGAGACCAAGCGCATCGATGACCTTTTGAGGATCGCCATTGCGAATGGCGAGCCAGGCCATGGAGCAGCCGAACGCACATGGCTGGTCGGGGACGTCGTCGAGCACGACCTCTTCATCCACGGTCTCGCGCGCAAGCCAGAAGGCCGCCGCAACGGTGAGAGCGATCATGCCGGCGATGACGAGGATCACGGAGGGCCTGTCCCAATATGCGTGAGCAGTTATCGGGTGTTTTGGCGCCGCCCCACAAGGGAACGAGAACGAGACGTTGGGGAAAAGGCGTGAAACCGCCGGACGCCCGCCGCTGCAGGGAAACTTTGGACCGAGGAAACGAGGCCAGCTCGCGTCACCGCCGGTAGCGGGGTATTCCGTCGGACGCCGCAAAGCTGGCCTCTGGCCTCGCGGAACGCGCCATTTGAGGGCATCTGACGCGCTCTGCGGCTTGGTCGCTCAGGTGCCGCTGCGGAAAGAGAAGCGGGATCGCCAAGCGGCCAATCCTAATTTTCCGCACGCGTAGCGATATCCGAGGTCTATGACACCCCTATGTCGGGTAGACTCCAACAAAAAGGCTGTGCTCTGCGCACAGCCTTTTTGTTGGATCAGGACTGAAGATTAAGCTCTGAAGGGGGCTCAGGGCACCGCGACTTTGGCGCTGAACACGAACCGCTGATCGCACAGGTTGGCGAAGGCGCAAATGTTGGCCGCGTCGCCGCCAATGTTGGTGTCCCAGTACCGCAGGTCGAAGGTGATGTTGTCGACGGACGCCGCCAGGCCCGCGTTCCAGTAGTAGTACTCGTCGTCCGTCCCATTGACGTTGACGAAATAGCCGTCCTTGGCGTTGCCCTTCTGCCAGCCGATGAGACCATTGAGGACAGGGCTGAACACGTAGAACTTGGGAAGCGTCCAGGCCGCAAAGGTCTCGATCGTCCAAACCGATCCGGTCTCCGCAAAGTAGTCAGGGGACCAGTAGACCGTCGTGCCCGTGGTCAAGCTCGGATGCAGCACCGACCAGCTGTAGCCCGCTTTCAACTCGACGTAGTTGAGCTCGGCCAGATTATCGTCGGCGCCGGGATAGGTGTAGTAGATCGCGCCGAAGTCGAGATTCATGGCGCCCAAAGGCGAGTTCCATGTCGGCTTGATTCCACCGTACCAGTCGACCTCGGTCTGAGCATCGAGGCCAACGCCTTGAGACGGCGGTCCGCCGAAATCCAATCCGGAGGCCCATCCTCCGGCATAGAGAATGCCGTAGCCCAAATCGAACCCGCCCTGGATGGTCGGGTCGTTGTCGGTCTGCGAGATGCCGCGGAACACGTAGTCCGAGGTCCCTGCAAGGTTGAATGAGTAGGTGAATTTGCGCCCCTCATCGGCGGGCGGGGGCGGAGCGCTGTAGGTCTCCTCGCCATCGGCGGCCGCCGGGCCCACAAGTGCCAACAGACCGACACTTGCCGCTCCATAAAGGCAAGCGAGTTTGCGCGCGTTCATAGGAAACGATCCCTCTCGTTTCGGCAAGAACGCGCCAACTGCCCCGTCGCCGCAAACGCGGCTTTGAAGCAGGAGGCCTGAGATCGGCCGACTCGACAAGAGGCAAGTGCAGACGTTGTGCCAGTCGGTGTGCGTATGTGGCAGCAGCGCAACGCATTGCGTAAAACATTCGTAAATCGTTGCATGCATCGCCAAGCGAATCGGGGCCGATTGCTCGGCCCCGACCACTAATCGTCTCTGTGATGGCTCTGCCTACGGCAGCGCGAGCATCGTGCTGAACACGAATCGCTCATCGCAGGAAAACACGCCCCCGGTGCATCCGGAGATGTCGGTGTCCCAATAGCGGAAGTCGAAGCTGAGCTTCTCCACCGCGAGCGACAGTCCAGCATTCCAGTAGTAGTAGTGGTCCTTACCACCGACGGAGAAGTTGTCTGATGAGTGGCCCTTCTCATATCCCAGCAGGCCGCTGATCGCGGGATCGAAGACCCAGACTTTCGGCAGCGCGTAGCTCGCCGTGCTTTCCGACGTCCACACGTTCCCGGTCTTGCCGGTGTAGTCCGGCGACCAGTAGAAGGTGCTGCCCGTGGTCAGATTCTTGATGAACGGCGAGGGCAGGCTGTAGCCAGCCTTCAACTCGACATAGTCGAGATTGCCGCCATTGGCGCCCGGATAGCTGTAGTAGATGACGCCGAAGTCGAAGCTCACGGGGCCAACGGGCGAGTGGGTCCACGTCGGCTTGATCCCAGCGTACCAATCGACCTCGAGCTGGGCTTCCGAGCCGGGAGTGGCGGGGTCATCGCCGAAATCGAGGCCCGAGGCCCAGCCACCGGCATAGAACAGGCCGTACTCGAAGCCCAAAGATCCCTGAATTGTCGGATCGTTATCCGTCTGCGACATGCCGCGGAACACGTAGTCCGAGGTGCCGGTGAGGCTGGCGGACCAGGAGAGGTCCTCGGCCTGGGCCGCGCCCGAGAGGCCAAGAAGCGCTACGCCTGCAGACCCGCACAGAGCTGCCAGGCTACGAGATACGGCCATGATGGTACTCACCCCCGTTACGCTTACGCTACCGACGCCAAAGCCACTTGCCCGGCACTCAGGACCGTACACACGGCGTCTTCCGACGCTTCCGGGTTGTAGAGAACCGCATAAGCGATCCAACGCTCAAGGCAAATGACGCTGGGCAGGCTCTCTTTGGGCCACCGATGTCACCCTGGAGCAACGCATCTGATGCTTGTTGCGCGCCCCCGAGGCACGAAGTGAGGCCGCTAAATGCAGATCGGGGCCGAGAAGGCTCGGCCCCGATCCTTACGCGTCGTCCAGCTGAGATCTGAACCTACGGGACCGCCACTTTTGCGGAGAAGACGAAGGTCGAGTCGCATTGAAACACCGGACCGGTGCAGAACTGGCCCGCGTTGCTCACGTTGGTGTCCCAATAGCGGAAATCGAAGGTGATGTTGTCGACGGCCAGCGCCAGACCCGCATTCCAATAGAGGTAGTTGTCGCTGCCGTTGGCGAAGAGAGCTTTCCAGTTCACGTTGTTGCCGGTCTGATATCCGAGCACGCCGTCGATCGTGGGCGTGAACATCGCCACTTTGGGGAACTCGTAGCCGGCCTTGCCTTCAATCGTCCACACGCTGCCGACCTCACCGGTGTATTCGGGCGACCAGTAGACCGTCAGGCCGGTCGTGAGGTTGGGGTGGATGGTGCCGCTTACGCCGGCCTTGAGCTCGACGTAGTCAAGCTCGCCCGCGAAGTCGTTGGCGCCGGGATATGAGTAGTAGATCACCCCGAAGTCGAAGTTTGCCGGTCCCCAAGTCGGTGTGATGCCGCCGTACCAGTCGATCTCGGTCTGAGCTTCCGAGCCCGACACCGCAGGATTGTCGCCAAACTCAAGTCCCGAGGCCCAGCCGCCCAAGTAAAGGATGCCGTACGTGACGTCGGCGCCGCCCTGCGCGGTGGGATTGCGCGCTGTCTGTGAGTACCCGCGGAAGATATAGTCGGAGGTTCCCGAGAGGTTGAAGGAGTAGGTGAACTTGCGCCCTTCAGGGGCCGGTGGAGGCGGAGCGGCATACTGCTCTTCCCCGTCAGCGAGGGCCGCGCCCGAGAAGGCCAGCAGCGCGACGCTTGCCGCACCCCACACGGCCGCAAGCTTTCGAGAATTGATCATTGAAGTGGAATCCCTCTTGTAAGAGGGCAAGAACGCGCCCAACCGCCAGACATTCGTATCCGCGGGACGCGTTCACAGGAATCCACGGCTTGCCCCCAGAAACGGGGCCGAATCTCTCAGATCACAAGTCCCAAGTGGGCAGGCGGACTGACATCGGACAGCCGCCGTTGCATTCCCGCAACTTCTGTAGCGATTACAGGATGTTATTTGCTTACAAATTGGGCATCGTGATGCAAAATGGGGCCGAGCGTGCGGCTCGGCCCCGATGTGTGAAGTCTGTCTAACCCTGGCTTAAGGCAGGGCAAGCGTGGTGCTGAACACGAAGCGTGAGTCACAGCTACTCGCAATCGATCCGAAGCAATTCGCGGCGCTGTAGTCCGTATCCCAGTAGCGGAAATCAAAGGTCAGATTGTCGACGGCCAATGCGAGGCCGGCATTCCAGTACGTGTAGTCTTTAGTGGTCTCAAAGTCCGTATAGCCGACGAGGCCGCTGACGGTCGGCGTGAAGACCCAAGTCTTGGGGAGCTCATAGCCCAGCGTCCCCTCGTACACGTACTCTCGTTCGCCACCGAGGTCCGGGCTCCAGTAGAACGTGCCGCCGGCGGTCAGCTTGGGCAGCACCTCGTAGCCCGCGTGAGCTTTGAGCTCCCAATAGTCCACCGTCTGTTCGCCAGGATAGTTGTAGTAGATCCACCCAAAGTCGAACGAGACCGGGCCCCACGTCGGCGTGACGCCGGCGTAGTAGTCAACCTCGATATTCGCTTTG
Organism: uncultured Alphaproteobacteria bacterium; assembly: GCA_963782555.1. Classification (GTDB taxonomy): domain Bacteria; phylum Pseudomonadota; class Alphaproteobacteria; order Rhizobiales; family Hyphomicrobiaceae; genus Hyphomicrobium_A. The sequence goes on from CAWAKB010000004.1 coordinate 554,308, forward strand.
TCATCGAAATTGATGCTCGAAGCCCACGTCCCGGCATAGAACATGCCGTAGGTGGCACCGATGGAACCCTGGATCGCGGGATCATTATCGGTCTGCGAAATGCCGCGGAACACGTAATCAGATGTTCCGGTTGCGCTCGCGGACCATGCGAACTTGTCTTCGGCCTGGGCAGCGCCTGACAGGGCGAAGAGTGCCACGCCTGCAGCCCCACACGCGGCTGCGACTTTACGAGATACGGCCATGATGGTTTACACCCCCGTTACGCTACATAACTCGAAAGCGCCAACTCGTAAGACCGCACTCGCGGCGTCATTTCTTCGAACGCTTCTGCAACCTAAGAAAGTCGTAAACGGCGGTGCACTCAAGCCAAAATGACCTAGAGCAGCGTCTCCTTGACAACCCTGTCACATCGGAGCAACGCTCAAGCCTGTTTGACTATTAATCGTTCAGCGGACGCCCGCCGAGTTGGCAATTCCCATGCAAAAACGGGCATATCTGCACAAAAATTGGGCGAGCAATTTTGAGGCTCGAAGGACACGGTCAACTCAAGCATGATGTCATAGTGATCTGTCTGCCATCCCAGCGCGAATGTCCCAGCCCACTCGAACGGCCCTCATCACTGGCTCTGCGCGGCGCATCGGACGGGCGATTGCCGTGGATCTGGCCGCGCACGGCTGGCAGGTGGGGCTCCACTACCGCCGCTCGCAAGAGGACGCCGAGCGGCTCGCCGACGAAATCCGCAAGGCCGGCGGAACGGCAGCAGCACTGCCAGCCAATCTCGCCGATGCCGACGAGGTGCGGGCGCTGATCGCGCGCTGCACCGATGCGCTCGGGGCACCGATCTGCCTCGTCAACAACGCCTCGGAGTTCTTCCCCGACACCATCGCGTCGCTCACGGCGACGGGCTGGGACATGCACCTCGATGTCAATCTCAGAGCGCCGGTGTTCCTGGCGCAGGCGCTCTATCTCAACCTGCCCGAGGACACGGAAGGCAACGTCATCAACATCCTCGACCAGCGGGTCTGGCGGCCGACGCCGGACTTCTTCTCCTATACGGTCTCGAAGACGGGCCTTTGGACCGCCACGCAAACGCTGGCACAAGCTATGGCGCCGCACGTGCGCGTCAACGCGATCGGGCCGGGACCGACTCTCAGAAGCGTGCATCAGACGGATGAGGAGTTCGAAGCCGAGAAGTCGGCGACGATTTTGAAACGCGGGCCCACGTTGGACGAGATCGTAGCAGCCGTGCGCTTCATCCTCGACACGCCCTCCATGACCGGCCAGATGATCGCGCTCGACGGCGGACAGCATCTGGCCTGAGGCCTTGGTTTCGCACGCGATTAACCAATGGCCCCACGCGGCGCCACAATTCCTCCCTTCCAAGCCCCAACTCGCGCCCCAAAGGTGCGCAAGCTGGGCTGCGGGGGTCCAACAAGGTGTAAACCGGCCGTTAACGTTAAGGACTTAAGAACGTTTGTCGGCATGTTGGGCGACGTCGAGGAGCGCAGCGCCGCGTCTGAAAACGGGTGTTCTAATGAAGAAATTGTTTGGAGCATCGCTTGCGATCGCTCTTGTTGCCGTAATCGTCTATCCCGCCGCCGCGGCTGATCTTCCAGAAGTCAAGGTTTCCGCCGCGAACCCGGTGCCGGCCTGCGCCACGCCGGGACGTCTCATGGCGTACCTGCGCACGCGCAATCCGCACATCAACCCGCGCTTCGATGGGCTTGCAACCGAGTACATGCGCTACGGGGAGCAACTCGGCATTCGCTGGGACGTGGCCTTCTTCCAGATGATCCTCGAGACCGGCGCGCTGAGCTACACGGGCGATGTGCGTGCCAACCAGAACAACTTCGCGGGCCTTGGCGCCTCCGGAAGCGGGAACCATGGCGAGCGTTTCCCCGACATCGCGAGCGGCGTCAAAGCCCACCTTCAGCATCTGCTGATGTATGCCGGCGAGCACATCGACAATCCGGTCGCAGAGCGCACGCGCAAGGTACAGGAGTGGGGCGTGCTGACCGACTGGCAGAAATCGATCCACGGCCCGATGACGTTCACGATGCTGGCCAAGCAATGGGCGCCCGGCTCGCGCGGCTACGTGCGCGACATCGCCACCATCAGCAGCGGCTTCTACGACGGCGAGTGCAATGCACCTGATCCCCAGCCCGGGCTGGTGCAGGAAGCCCGCAAGGGACGCGAGCCCAAGCCCGAGACGCAGGTCGCCGCAGCGACGCCGGACACAACACCGGCCGCCGATGCCGCGGCGCAGCCCGACACGGCATCCGCGCCGTCCGGCGCTGAGATCGCCCAGCACGCCATCGAGGAGGCACGCAAGGAGGATCCGCCGCGCACGGGTCTTGGCGCCGCCGGCATGCTGAACAGCGTCGCCCAGACGGCCCAGTCGGCCAAGGCCGCGGCCACGCCGCCGGCCAGCACTCCCGACACCCAGCAGGCCGTGACGGTGATCAACCCGTCGAAGTCCGAGACGGCGAAGACCGCGGCTGAGGCTGCAAGCACATCGCCATCGACCAAGCCCGACACGAGCAAGTTTGCCGCCGACACCGCCAAGGCCGACATCAAGAAGGCCGACACAAAGACGGCCGACACCGCCAAGGCGGACACCAAGATGGCCGACAGCAAGAAGGGCGCGGAAATTCAAACCGCCTCGGTCGCCGGCGCTGCCACCCAGCTCAAGGTGCCGACCGCAAACAAGAGCGCGGCAAAGTGCAAGGTGTGGACCGCCAGCTACGGCGGCCAGCGCGCCATCCTCATCAAGGCCAAAGGCACGGACACGGTCAACTACACCGTGCTCGACGTGAACGAGTCTTCCGAGAAGCGCGAGGTCGACGCCTACATCGCGGCGTATGCCAAAGGCGGCCAGCGCGTCGCGGCCTTCCCCAACCAGACCCAAGCGCTCGACAAAGCCTTCGAACTCTGCCCCGAAGGCTGAGCGGGCTGCCAGTCCGCGCTTCCCAGATCGATCATCGCGGCTGCGCGACCGAGTTGCGCGCCGCGATCCATCACAGACTTGGGGGACTCATGTCCATCGCCAGCCAACGGGCTCCCGGCAAAGTAGCAGCTTGGGGCGCGATCGGCGTCGGCGCCGTGCTCATTTTGAATTTGTCGGCGGTTGCAGCCCTGGGGGCGGCCCCTCGGATCCGCACCTCGCCCACAAACACGGTGCCGGCTTGCGTGACGCCGCAACGGCTGATGGCCTTCGTGAAGCACCGCAATCCCGACATCGCGCCCCGCTTTGCCAACATCGCCACGCTCTACAAGCGCTACGGCGAAAAGTGGCACGTGCGGTGGGACTACGCCTTCTTCCAGATGGCGGTCGAGACCAACTTCCTCTCCTTCCAGCGCGGGGATGGAAACTCGGGCGACGTTGATCCGCGCCAGAACAACTTCGCCGGCCTCGGCACCACCGGCGGCGGCGTCCCCGGCGACAGCTACCCCGACGTCGATACCGGCGTGCTGGCGCAGATCCAGCATCTCGTCGTCTACTCGGGCGAGCACGTCGCCGATCCCGTCGGCGCGCGCACCAAGCTCAAGCAGGACGACATCCTCGAATCGATTGCGAAACTCAAAGGCACCACCACGTTCGCCGACCTCTCGCGCCGGTGGGCCGCCGACAGGCATTATGGTGAGGCCATCGAATGGGTGGCCGGCAAGTATCGTGCGGCCTACTGCATACAGGCCACAGCGCCGCCGCCCGCCCCTGCAAGGACGAAGACCCAGATCGTAGAGGCTCACGCGAAGCTTCCGGCTCCCGCAGCGCTCGGCGGCCCGGGGGCGAAAGAGGGCGACGCGAAATCGCCGCCTCCGGTGCGCACCATCTGGTCGCGCTCCAATCAGACACCCTCGCCGGCAGCCGCGTCACGCACCGCAACCCCTGCGCCGATCCTGCCGGAAAAGGCACCGGCAGCCGCGGTAACGGCAAGCCCGCCGGAGCAGGCCGCCGACAAAGCGCCGATCGTGGTGCCGACACCGGTTGAGGTGAAGCCGGCGCCCAAGCCGGCGCCGCCGCACCCGGTGCTGCAGCCGGCCTCCACCGGGGAGCCGCGCGCCTTTGCCTTCGCGGCCGCCATGGTTGCGGCCGCATCGGCAGCGCCGGCTGCCGATGCCGTGCACTGTCGCGTGTTCTCGGCGAGCTACGGAGGCACCAAGACGCTGCTCGTGCGCGCCGAGGTCGGCTCGGAGCTGCACTATACGGCGCTCACCGTGCTCAACGGGTTCGAGGACTCGATGCTTGCGGGCTACCTCAACGCGCACGCGCCGGGCGGAGCGAGTATCGGCGCATTCGACACCCGCGATGCGGCTCTGGCCAAGGCAAGCGAGCTCTGTCCTGGACCGGCGAACGCATCGCGCCTCGAAGACGAAAGCTCAGGCTGATCAGTTGCCGGCGACCGCGTCGGCGAGGCTCATGTCCTTGCCACGCCAGCTGAACGAGTTGCTGAGCCAGGCGTTCGACCACAAAAGCGGCAGCATCAAATCGCGCACCAGCCACGCGAGCGGCGACCAGCGCCCGACGTGCCAGCCGGCCGCGCGCGCGAGCACCGCCTCGCAGGCGTACCAGAAGGCCGCAAGCGCAGCGATCACGCCCACCACGGAAAGACCGGCCGCGTGCGCTGCGTAGCCGGCGGCAACAAACGGCATGAGGCTGCCCGAAGCGATCTCGGGCAGGAAAAAGGCGGGGAACGTCGCGCGGCGCAGCTTCGCCCAGCGCGCCTGGCGCAGCCATACCTGAGCCCGTGAGCGCCGACCCAGCGGCTGACCGAAAGGATGATCGGCGAGGCGGACGCGCCGACCGTTCCGTCTGACGACCTTGGTGGCGACGGCATCCTCGGCGATCTCCGCGCCGAGCGCACGAATTCCACCCGCCTGCTCCAGGTCGGCGCGCCGCCAGAGCATCGTCTTGCCCTGCGCGAAGCCTAGACCCACGGTGTCGGCCGCATACTGCCAGCGCGCCTGATAGGTATTGAGGAATGCGCATTCGACCTCGGCCCAGAAACCATGCGGCAGGCAACCGATCGGCGGCGCGCACACCAGGCCGGTATCGGCGCGCCAACTGGAGAAGAGGCTCTGGAGGTAGTCGTGCGGCATCAGCACGTTGCTGTCGGCCATCACGACCCACTCGTGACGCGCGGCGCGCCATCCCTTGACCAGGTTGTTGAGCTTGGGATTCGACGAGACGTTGTCATCGCCGATGAGCAGCCGCGCCTCGACGTCGGGATACTCCGCCATCAGGCGCCGGCTTGCGGAAACCGCAGGGTCGTCCGCCTCGGCGCAGCAATGGATCAGCTCATAGTCGGGGTAGTCGAGCACGAAGCCCGAGCGCAGTGTCGCCTCGTCATAAGGGTCAAGACCGCGAACCGGCCGCAGCACGCTGACGGGCACAGCTTCCCCCGCTGCCGTCGCGGGAGGCTTCCACCGGAAGCGGTAGACGGCGAGAAGCGTGCTGGCGAAATGAAGAAGCGTGGCGATTACAACGAAGAGCGCGCACGCCCACTCGAGCAAGGTCATCGGCTACCTTAGAACCTGGCGGACCTGGCTAGGGCCGGCGAAGGCCCAAATTTTTCTGCAGATTCTATGACACGCCTGTGACAGGGCCATCGGCGAAATAGCCGCATCGGGCCTGATAGGGTTAAGCGAGCCTCTAAGGAGCGGGAGCGAGGTACTTCAGGGCCACGTTCGACAAGGCGCCGCCTACGACGCACGGAATGCCTGCGACGACCATGCCCGCCGCGCCTGCCGCCACGCAACCCAGCGCAAAGGCCGTCTGCCCCGCCTGTCCCCACCAGCTGAAGTTGCGGCTGGCCGCCGAGCCCCTGGTTTTGAGGGTATCGATTGCGGTCATGGCGTCCGTGCGGATGTGTGCGAGCTCGAACGTCTCCGCCAACTCGATCACGTCCTTCAGCGGCACGGCGACATTGTCGGGCTGATGCGGCAACGACGTCTTGAGATAGCCGAGCAGATCCCAATCGCGCGAGGCGTTCTGCGCTAAGGTCCACTTGACCATGCTGCCGATGGTCAGCTTCTCCACGTCGTTCTTGTTCTGCGACCAGGCAAGCGTGCGCACGAGACGCTGAATGGGCTCGGACGAGCCGGTCGCGAAGTAGTAGCCCCAGTTGGCGTCCACCGCGATCGGGTTGTCGAGCGGCAGCTTTCGCAACACCTCCATCTTGCCGTAGAGATAGCGCTCGATGACGATCTTGCGGGCCGGCATGCGCTCGACGAACTTGCCCATCAGCTCCTTCCAATTGGAAAGACCGGAATAGGCGATCGCCTTCACGACGATGATCTGATCGGGCGGCGGCATCGGGAACATCTCGGCGATGAGCTTCTCCGCCTTCTCAGGATTGGAACCGATCACGCCCGCGATGAAGCCGATGTAGATGCCCGCCTGCTCGACGTCCTTCAACAGCAGCAGCTCGCGCATGGCGGTGACGGCGGCGGGGAGACGCTCGGGCTCAGGATGATGGCGGTAGTCGTTGATCCACCGCAGAATGTCCTCGGCCTTGGTGAACGCTGGCGGATGCTGCGTCTTACGCTTGGCGTCGGCCGCCATCGGCAGCAACACAGCCGCGAGCGCGGCCAGGATGAGCACCGCCCGTAGTGTGAAATTACTCCACCGCGCAATCACGTGCGCTTCCTTCCCCAAAGGATGTGGCCAGCTTTTCCGGGCGATCCGAACCCGGGCCGTCCCAGAAGAAAAGCCCGTATTGTCAATTTGATGGCAGGCACCTTAGGCCCTCCCAAATCCGGCCCTAAAGGGTAAGAACGATCTTGCCAATATGGCTTTCCTCCAAGCGGGCGTGGGCCTTGGCGGCCTCGGCCAGGGGAAAGGTGTGATCCATCACGATCTTCACGCGGCCGTCGGCCAGCAGTGGCAGGACCTTCTCCTCCACGGCGCGGGCGATGCCGGCCTTTACCTCGGCCGAGCGGACCCGCAGCGTGGAGCCGGTCAGCGTCAACCGCTTCAGCATGACCCGCATCAGGTCGATCGTGACCTTCGAGCCCTTCTGAAAGGCGATGTTGACGAGCCGCCCGTCCTCGGCGAGCGAGCGGATGTTGCGCTCCACGTAGTCGCCGCCGACGATGTCGAGGATGAGATCGACGCCGCGGCCGCCCGTCTCCGCCTTCACCACCTCGACGAAGTCCTCCGTCTTGTAGTCGACGGTGCGCACGGCACCGAGCTTGCGGCACGCCTCGCAGTTCTCAGCCGAGCCCGCGGTCGCCATCACCTTGGCACCTAAGACGTGCGCGAGCTGAATGGCCGTGACGCCGATGCCGCTGGCGCCGCCGTGCATGAGGAACCATTCGCCGGCTTTGAGCCCACCCCGCTCAAAGACGTTGTGCCAGACCGTGAAGAAAGCCTCAGGCGTCGCGGCCGCTTCCGCCATGCTCAGATTGGCGGGAACGGGCAGGCAGGCCGACGCGTCGGCGAGGCAGTATTCGGCATAGCCGCCGCCGTTGACGAGCGCCATGACAGGATCGCCCACATGGAAGCGCCCTGCCCCCTCGCCGGCCGCGGCAACGGTGCCCGCGACCTCCAGGCCCGGGATCTCCGAATGGCCCTTCGGCGCGGGGTAGAGCCCCTGACGCTGCATCACATCGGGTCGATTGACGCCCGCTGCAGCCACCTTGATGAGAAGCTGGTCCGGGCCCACGCTCGGCACGGGCAACGTCACGGGTTGCAGCACCTCCGGACCGCCTTTGCCGGCAATTGCGATGGCGGTCATGGTGGCGGGCAGTGTCGTCATCGTTAACCTCTTGCTGGTCACGTCCGCACTGATGCCCGAGCAGAGCCGTCGAGACAAGCGCTCGATGCCCGCATGCTCGTTGCCGGCAGTGGCTTGTGAACGCCCGGCAGTTGTCGCAGAGTTGCACGATCGGCACGAGCGGCGGGCGCTGAGGTCAAGGAGCTGGCCCATGGACTGGGACGACATCACGCCCAAGCCCGCCACGGGCGTCATGATCGGCGACAACCTTTCGTCGCTGTCGGTTAGAGAGCTCGAGGCGCGCATCAAGGATCTCGAAGAGGAGATCGTGCGCGTGCGCGCAGAGCTCGACGCAAAGCGCAAGCACGAGGACGCGGCGAGCGCGCTGTTCAAGCGTTAAGAAGGGTTGCACTGAGCGTGCCGAAAGCGTTCGCGTCATCTTGGAGCATTGTGTGCACATGCGCGACAATGGTGCTTCCAAACGTTAGCGCGCCGTGATGCGCTGAGCCGTCGGTCTTAACGCTTTGTTAGGGTTAGGGCGGTAACTTCCCGTTATCCAGTCATCTGGATCCTTAGTGGCACTGCCACTCTGTTTGACGCCTCCCTGTTGACTTCAGAGCCGCTCACAAAGCGGCTCTTTTTTTGCATCAACAGGAACTGTCGCCGATCGCCCCGCTTTTGGCCATCTTGTTAACTATGGCTTGGCAGGGTGAGAGCATGGTAAGCATTATTTTCGGGTGAGTGAGTGTGTCAGATCGTGCCATGACCAGCAGTCCACGCGTCGAGAGCCCCCTGGCCCCGCAGAATGTCACCGTCTCGTTCGGGGAGCGGTTCCAGGCCTCAGAGCAATTCGATCTCGTCTTCAAGGAAGGCATGGCGCTTGTTGAGCGCACGGCCGCCTACCTTGAGGGTCCCGGGCGGGCCGAGGCCAAGCGCCTCAAGCCGCCCACCAACGTCCTCTACGCCACCGAGAGCATGCGCCTGACGACGCGGCTGCTCGATCTGGCGTCCTGGCTTCTGATCCGCCGCGCCATCAAGGAAGGCGAGATGAGCGAGGCCGAGGCGCAGAAGAAGCGCAAGAGCGTTACCTTGCAGGGCACCGCCAAGGCCTCGCACGTCCAGGGCCTTGCCACCTTGCCGTCGGGCCTGCAGGACCTGATCGCGGAAAGCTATGCGCTCAACGAGCGCATCGTTCGCCTCGACCGCGCCCTGAGCGTGAAGGTCGACGACGTCGGCGCCGATGAGCCGGTGCTGGCCAATCCGGTCGGCATGCAGATGGACCGCTTGCGCGTCGCCTTCGGCAGCTGAACTCACGCGTCACGCTTGCCTAGAAATCATGAAGCCCGGCCGCTTACGGCCGGGCTTTTCAGCATTCCGAAAACGACAAGTCGGCCGAGAGGCTCAGAACAGCCCTTCGAACTTCTTCTTGAAGCGCGACAGACGGCCGCCGCGGTCGGTCAGGCGCTGATCGCCGCCGGTCCAGGCCGGATGCGTCATCGGGTCGATGTCGAGATGCAGCTCATCGCCCTCTTTGCCATAGGTCGAGTAGGTGATGAACTCGGTGCCGTCGGTCATCTTCACTTTGATCTGATGGTAGTGGGGGTGGAGATCGGGATCGGTCTTCATGGCTCGTCTCGCGAAAAAGCAAAGGAGCACAAGGGCTCGGGCGTTCGAAGCGGCCTCTATAGTCGAGATGGGCGGGGCATTCAAGTCGCCGGCCCGCCGCCCCTTTTTCCACCCGCGTCCCGATGCCACTTGAGCGAGCGGGACCCGTCGGGCATGGTCCCCGGGCGGCCGCTTCGGCCCAGAAAGAGCATTCCAAGATCTTGAGCCGCAACAAGAGCACAGCACAAGAGAGCGATCCGGAAGTCCGGGCAACGCCCGAGGCCGACGAGGAGCCCAAGAAACGTGCGGTCTCGCTGCGCCCCCTGCTAGCGCTCAAACCTTATGTGATGCGCCATCCCGGCACCTTGGCGGCGGCCGGCGTGGCGCTCGTCGTCTCCGCCACGGCGACGCTCGCCATCCCCTTGGCGGTGCGACGGGTGATCGACCTGGGGTTCGGGTCGCGCGACGGGCTTTTCGTCGACCGCTACTTCGCCATGCTGATCGTCATCGGCCTCGTCCTGGCGGTCGCGAGCGCTGCGCGCTTCTACTACGTGAACTGGCTGGGCGAGCGCGTCGTCGCCGATCTGCGCTCCGACGTCTTTCGCCACATCGCGGGACTGGGACCGGCCTTCTTCGAGAAAACGCATTCGGGCGAGGTGATGAGCCGCTTGACGGCCGACACCACGCAGATCAAGGCCGTCGCCGGCTCATCCTTGAGCCAGGCCCTGCGCAGCCTCATCATGCTTATCGGCGCGCTCGTCATGATGTTCGTGACGAGCCCGCGCCTGTCGCTGCTCGTGCTGCTCGCCATACCGTTGATCGTGGTGCCGCTCATCGCCTTCGGGCGGTGGGTGCGGCGTCTGTCGCGGCGGGCGCAGGATACGCTCGCCGAGGCCTCCGCCTATGCGGCCGAGAACTTGAGCGCGGTGCGCACCATGCAGGCCTTTGCGCACGAGGACGTTGCCTCGCAGCGCTACCGGAGCGCGGTCGAGCGCTCATTCGAGGCCGCCCGCGAGCGCATGAAGGCGCGCGCGGCGCTGACCGCGCTTGCCATGTTCCTGGTGGTGGCGAGCGTCATCGGCATCTTGTGGTTCGGCGCCTCCTCGGTCATCAGCGGTACCATGACGACGGGGCGGCTGGGGCAGTTCGTCCTCTATGCGGTTTTCGCCGGCGCCGCATTCGCTCAGGTCTCCGAGATATGGGGCGAGGTGAGCCAGGCGGCCGGCGCCGCCGAGCGTCTGACCGAGCTCCTGGGGGTCACGCCCGAGATCCGCTCGCCCGCCAACCCGGTGCCGTTGCCGGTGCCGCCGCGCGGCGAGGTGGAGTTCGCAAACGTGCGCTTCTCCTACCCCGACCGCCAGAATATGGCGGCGCTCAACGACGTCTCATTCCATGTGAAGCCGGGCGAGACGGTGGCGCTCGTGGGGCCGTCGGGGGCGGGCAAGACCACCATCTTCAACCTGCTGTTGCGCTTCTTCGATCCGCAGTCGGGCGCGGTGCGCGTCGACGGGGTCAAGGCTAGTGACGCCGACATAGCCGCTTTGCGGGCGCGCATGGCGCTTGTGCCGCAGGACGTGGCGCTGTTTGCCGACACGCTGGCCGAGAACATCCGCTACGGCGTGCCCGATGCCAGCCTCGAGGCCGTCGAGCGCGCCGCCGTTGCCGCGCAGGCCGACGAGTTCATCCGCGCGCTCCCCAACGGGTATCAGACGCGGCTCGGCGAGCGCGGCATATCGCTGTCGGGCGGACAGCGCCAGCGCATCGCCATTGCGCGCGCGATCCTGAAGGACGCCCCCATCCTCCTCCTCGACGAGGCAACGAGCGCGCTCGACGCAGAGAGCGAGGCGCTGGTACAGCGCGCGCTCGAGCGCGTCATGAAGGGCCGCTCCACGCTCGTCATCGCCCATCGCCTCGCCACGGTGCAGAAGGCCAACCGCATCCTCGTGTTGGACAAGGGGCGGATCGTGGAGGAAGGAACGCATCAAGAGCTGGTGGCCAAGGGCGGCCTCTACGGACGGCTCGCCGAGATGCAGTTCACCGCCGAGGCTGCGGAGTAAGCGCCGCTCGCCCCTTCCGTCCCCCGGTCGCGTGCCCCCGGCAGACCTCAGAAGTTGCTTGCGCATCTTAGTTGGATGCTAAGACTGGGCGGGCAAGCTCGGCCCGGACCGCGTCTGCCGGGTCCAAGACAAAGAGACCCAGGGGAGGGAGAAAGGATCCATGGCGACATCACCTGAGAATGCGTTGACAACTGGGCCGTCCTCGGAGGGCCGTGGTCCCGCTCCGTTGTGGGTTTGGCTGCTCGTGCTGGTGCTCGCGGCGCTCGCCGTCTACGGCGGCTACGCGGCCATGTCCAACTACCAGCGCTATTACGACACCGAGACCAACCGCAAGGCGCTCGCCGCCGACAAGGATCGGCTCGAGGCGAACATTACCGACTTGAAGCAGCAGGTCGAGCAAGCCAACAAAGCCAAGACCGAGGCGGAAACCTCGCTTGAGCAATCGCGCGCCGACACCAAGACCGCATCCGACCAGATCAGCGATCTGCAGGGCCAGCTCGGTGCCGCGCAGGCGAAGATAAAGTCGCTGGAGGACGCCGCCGCTGCCGCAGAGACCAAAGCTCAGCAGGCCACCGACGCCAAGGTGGGGTTGGAGAAAGAGGTCGAAGGCATGAAGAGCCGCCTCAACGAGATTCAGACGAAGCTCGATCAGGCCATGTCGGATCTGACGAAAGCCCAGAAGCAGAGCCAATCGCAGCCTGCGACCCCGCCGCCGGCGGAGCAGCCGCAGCCCTGAGGCCCAGCGCCTGGCAAAGCAGGCCGCGCTATCTGTTCGTCAGCTTGAGCTCGATGCGGCGGTTCTGCTGCAGGCTCGCCTCGTCGGTCCCCGTCGTCAGCGGCCGGAACTGGCCGTAGCCCGCAGCGACCAGGCGCGTGGGGTCGACGCCGCGGCTGACCAGATAGCGCACCACCGAGATGGCGCGCGCCGTCGACAATTCCCAGTTGGATGGGAACGTCGGGCTGTTGATCGGGCGAATGTCGGTATGCCCGTCGACCTGCAGCGCCCAGTTGATCTCCTTGGGGATCTCGCGCTCCAGCTCCAGAATGGCCGATGCGATCTGGTCCATTGCCGCCAGGCCTTCAGGCGTGAGCGTGGCAGAGCCGGAGGGGAACAGCACCTCCGACTGGAAGACGAAGCGGTCGCCGACGATCTTGATGTCCTTGCGGCCCTTGAGAAGCTCGCGCAAGCGACCGAAGAAGTCCGAGCGGTAGCGCTGCAGCTCCTGCACCTGGCGGGCCAGCGCCGCGTTGAGCCGCGCGCCCAGGTCCTTGATGCGCGACTGGCTCGCGGCGTCCTTCTTCTCGGAGGCCTCGAGCGCCTCGTTCAAGGCCGCGATCTGCCGGCGCAGCGACAAGAGCTGCTGGTTCAGGAGATCGACCTTGGCCAGCGCCTCGTTGGAAATGTCCTTCTGCTTCTCCAAGTCGGCGGAGAGACCGCCGATGCGCGCTTGCGCGGCCTTGGCCTGCTCGTCGCCCGAGAGCGCGAAGCCCGAGAGCTTGGAGTTCTCCGCACGCAGCGTCGACAGCGTCGCCTGTAGAGAGGCGAGCTCGTCCTCGGCCGACTTGCTCTTGCCCTTCTCGAGCGAGAGCAGATTGGTGAGCTCGGTGATCTGCCGCGTCAGCCGCTTCAGCGCGGTGTCCTTGCCGCTGGCCTCTTCACTGGCGAAATACTGGGCCAGCATGAAGATCGACATGAGAAAGATGACGACCAGCAAGAGCGTCGACAGGACGTCGACATAGCCCGGCCAGAATTCCGCGTACTCAGCACTGCGTCGCGTGCGACCGCGCGCCATATTCTAACCCCGGCGGTGCATGTTGCTGGCAAGCTCGCGCAGCGCGCTCGCCACCTCCGATTGCTGGGAGGCCTGCTCGTCGACCCACTCGCGCACGACCTTCTGCTCGGCCCGCATCTGCGAGACGAGCTGATTGACGCCGCGGGCGAGCTCGCGGATCTGCTCCTCGCCAGCTCCACCCCCACCCGCAGAGGGCGCGAGCGTCCCCGCGATCGCCTGATCGGAAAGGCGACTCGATAGATCCTCCACCGCGCGCTGCATGTGCAGGATCGCGGTCGAGAGCTGGCGGTTCATCTGATCCGACGACACGTTGCCGCCCGGCGTCAGCTCGGTGATGCCCGACAGCCATTCCTCCAGCTCGTTGTAGAAGCGGTTGTGCGCATGGCTCGCCTGCAGCTCGAGAAACCCGAGCACCAGCGAGCCTGAGAGACCCAGAAGCGACGACGAGAAGGCGGTGCCCATGCCTTTCAAGGGAGCGGCAAGACCGGCCTTCAAATCGGAGAACATGGTGACGTTGTTGGTGTTGCCGGTATCGATCGCATCGATCGCACCGCCGACCGAGGTGATCGTCTGCAACAGGCCCCAAAAGGTGCCGAGCAGACCGAGGAACACCAAGAGACCGACAAGATAGCGGCCGGTGTCGCGCGCCTCATCTAGCCGCGAGCCGATCGAGTCCATGATCGAGCGCATGGAGACGGTCGACAGCGAGAGCACGCCGGTGCGGTCGCGCAACAGCGCCGCCATGGGCGCCAGCAGGATCGGCTGGTGCGAGATGGCGAGGCCCGGGTCGGCGATGCGAAAGGCGTTAACCCAGCGGATCTCGGGATAAAGGCGGATGACCTGGCGGAAGGCATAGAGAATGCCAAGCCCCAGCACGCCGACGATGAGCCCGTTGAGGCCCGGGTTGTTCATGAAGGAGACGATCAGCTGCTTGTGCAGGATGGCCGTCAGGAAGGCGACCAGCGTCAGAAAGATGAGCATGCGTATCAGGAACACGCCGGGCGGCGTTAGCGTCCTGTGCACCAGCGGGGACGAGGCGAGGTCGGTCTGTCGTCTTCTGGCCATTCCGGATCTCCGCTGCGGGCCGTGTTTTGGCGACGGGCGAGATTACCCGAAGCCTTTGCCAGCACAAATCGGCAAGATCGTGCCTGGCTAATGCCACGGCCTGGTGTCCCGATTACGAAGTTCGCCTGCCTTCGCGGCTAGGCCTGGAAGCGAACTTCGGAATCGAAAGGGACACTAGAATCATAGCGTTCCTAGTGGGATCCAGATCGAGAAATTCGCTCATACCCTTACCGCCAGAACCGGCGAATTTCTCGATCATCACACTAGGCGCCGGCGGGAACTTCCGATATGAGGCGCAAAAGCGCCTTCTGAATGGCGCCGTTCGCGGCGAGGACCTCGCGTTTGTCGAACATCTCGGGCCCGCCGGCGAGATCGCTGACGACACCCCCGGCCTCGCGCACGATCACGATTCCGGCCGCGGTGTCCCACGGCTGGATGTTGTGCTCCCAGTAGGCGTCGAAGCGCCCGGCCGCGGTCCAGGCGAGGTCGAGCGCCGCCGAGCCCGTGCGCCGCACCCCCGCGACATCCTTCATCACGTGCTTGATCTCGTCGAGGAAGCGGGTATGCCCGGGGCGCCCCAGGTGGGGGATCCCAGTCGTCACCAGGGCATCGGTGAGCGACTTGCGCGCGGCGACCCGCAGGCGGCGGCGGTCGTTGATATAGGCCCCCTTGCCCTTCTCGGCGGTGTACATCTCGTCGGCGATCGGATTGTAGACCACGCCGGCGACGAGCTGGCCCTCGCGCTCGAGCCCGATCGAGATGGAGAACAGCGGCACGCCGTGCAGGAAGTTCGTCGTCCCGTCGAGCGGGTCGACGATCCAGCGATGGGTGCGATCGTCGCCTGCGACCTCGCCCCGCTCCTCCATGAGAAAGCTGTAGCCGGGTCGCGCCTTCGACAATTCGCGGTAGATGATCTCCTCGGCCTTGTGGTCGGCGGCGGAAACGAAATTGCCGGGCCCTTTCACTGATACCTGAAGGTTCTCCACCTCGCCGAAATCACGCGTGAGGCTGCGGCCCGCCTTGCGGGCGGCCGTGATCATGACGTTCATCAAGGCGGAGGCGGGCATCGGGTTGAGCGTCTCTTGGGGGGTGATGGCGCGGCATAACGGAGCACGTGCCGCTGGCAGCTCATGCTTGAGCCGAGCGCCCGACTAACGCCATTCGGCGGCCGCTGGCAAGGCCGTAATCCGTCAGAAGAGGCCCGCGTTCTCGCGCCACTCGGTTGCGGCCTTCTCGGCGGCAAGCTGCTGGGCTTTGGGAAGCTTCTCGACCAGCTTGTCGAGCTCGGGATCCTTGAGACCGCTCGCCTTGGCAATGAGGTGCCACTTGGCAGCCTCGGTCTCGCTCTTCTTGACGCCGAGCCCCGCGGCGTAGACGCGGGCCAGCCGGTCCTGAGCGCTGGCCAGGCCCTTTTTTGCCGCCGACCTGAGATAGGGGATGGCCTTGGGCACATCGCGCTTCAGCCCGAAGCCGCGCAGCAGCACCACGGCGTAATCAAGCTGCGCTTCGGCCATGCCCTGCGCGGCGGCCTTGCCCAGCCAATACGAGGCCTGCAGCGCGTCGGCCGGCACGCCCACACCTTTCTGATAGAGGCCGCCGAGGTCGTACTGGGCCGCAGCGATGCCCTTCTCGGCGGCGTAGCGGATGTGCTGCGCCGCCCGGTAGGGATTTTTCGGCTTGCCGTCGCCCGTGAGGAACAACAGGCCGAGGTTGTAGTTGGCCTGAGGATGGCCGGTCAGCGCCGCCTTCTCGAACAGCTCGGCCGCCTTTTTGCGATCCTTTTTGACGCCGCGGCCCTCGGCATAGAGCACGCCGAGCTCGAAGACCGCCTGCACATCGCCGAGGTCGGCGCCGCGCTGGTACCATTTCGCCGCTTCGGCCTCGTCCTTGCGGACGCCGAGCCCGTCCGAGTAGAGCCGTCCGATAAGCGTGTTCGCCTGCGGCTCACCGCGCTTGACCGCCTCCTGCGCAAGCTTGAGCGCCGTCAGGTATTGTCCTTGGTCGAAGGCGATATAAGCCGCATCGTCGCCCGTCGGCTTGACCATCGTCTTGATATTGAATTTCGAACCGGGCTCCCCCGCCGTCTTGGGCTTATCGGGCTTGAACCCCGGCGAGAGCTTCACGCGGCTGCGTATTGTCGATTTTCCGGGCGCAGACTTGGGAACCTCCACCTCCTTGACCCAGGAGCTTGTCTCCGCGCGCGCGGGGCCCGAGAGGGCGAGGAGCGCAAGGGCAACGATATGCGGCCAAGCCCTCATGCCGCAGCCTCCGGGACGGCCAAGGCGCGCGCGATGTCTTCGCCCCAGCGCGACAGCTCGTCGGCGGGCAAGGCTGCGGGCACGCGAAGCGCCACGAAGTCGGCGCCGGCCCGGGCGAGCGCTGCTGCCTCTGGCGCCGTCTCCACGTCGAAGGCGACGCCGGGCACCTCGAAGATCTCGCTCCACCAGCCGATGAGATCGAGGCGGCGCTCGCGCGCGGTGGCGCGGTCCTCCACATGAGCGGGAATGCCGAAACCGACGTAGTCGGCACCGACCTCGCCCAGCGTCATGGCATCGTGACGGGAACGGCCCGCGTCGGCACCGACGATGAAGCGGCCGCCTAAGACCTCGCGCGCCTCGCCGTAGCGCGCCGCGATGTCCTTATCCCAGGGCAGATGCACGCCGTCGGCGCGCAGCGTCCGCGCCAGCGCTGCATCCGCGGCGACGAGCGCGGCGATGCCTTTGGCCTGCGCCAGCTCGACCAGCGGCCGTGCCGTACGCGCATCGAGTGGGGCATCGGCCGCCGGCGCGACCAGCAGCGCGGCGACGTCGGCGGCGGCTACGAGCCGCTCCACCGCTAGCGGGTCAACGCCCGCCTCGACGACGAAATAGATCCTTGCTTCGCTCATGGCCATGATCGGCGCGGCTCCCTGCCCCAGCTCGAGGGGCAGACGCGAGCCTATTAAACCCTTTTGGGGCGGAAAAGCGACACGCCGGCCCAAACGCGGTGGCCAAGCGGCAACTAGGCGGCGGGAACCTGGTCGCCGCCGGCGGCGGGGCGGCTCTTTAGCAGCCAGCGCATGAGGGCTGCGGCCGTGGCTGCGCCGAGGAACTGCGCAGCGAGGAACGCCGGTACATCGCCGGGCGCGATGCCCGAGTACGTGTCGCTCAGCGAGCGCGCGATGGTAACCGCCGGGTTGGCGAACGAGGTGGAGGCGGTGAACCAGTAAGCCGCCGTGATGTAGAGGCCAACGGCCGGCGCCATGGCGTCCATGCGGAAGCGCGCGCATCCGAGGATGGTCATCAAGAGCCCGAAGGTCGCCACGAACTCGGCGAACCACTGCGGCAGGCCATTACGTGCGTGCAGCGAGAGCTGGAAGGTGCTGAGATCGAACATCAAGTGCGCGACGATCGTGCCGAGGCAACCACCGACAATCTGCGCGACGATGTAGGCGGCCGCCGTCCCGCGGTCGAGATCGCCGCGCAGCATCATCACGAAGCTCACCGCCGGGTTGAAGTGCGCACCCGACACCTGGATGAAGACGGTGATGATGACGAAGAGAACCGCGCCGGTCGGAATGGTGTTGCACAACAGCACGACCGCGCCGCTCGTCACCTGCGCCGACCGCTTTCAACAACCATCTCATGAAGGCAGCCGCCATCGCGGCGCCGAGGAACTGCGACGGCGAGGAACGCCAGCACGTCTATGGGAGCGATGCCAGAGTACGTGTCGCTCAGCGAGCGGGCGATGGTGACGGCCGGATTGGCGAACGAGGTGGACGCGGTGAACCAAACGGCCGAGGTGATGTAGAGGGCGACCGCAGGGGCCATAGCGTCGGGCTTGAAGCGCGCGCACGCGAGGATGGTCATCAAGAGCCCGAAGGTCGCCACGAACTCGGCGAACCATTGCGGCAATCCGTGGCGCGCCTGCACCGCGAACTGGAACATCGGGAGGTTGAACATCAAATGTACGGTTATGGTGCCGAGACAGGCGCCAAAAATTTGCGCGGCCATGTAGGCGCCCGTCGTCTTACCATCGAGTTCGCCACGCAGCATCATCACGAAACTCACCGCCGGATTGAAATGAGCCCCAGACAGCGGGGTGAAGGCCGTGATGACGACAAAGAGAATCGCGGCTACCGAAATGGTGTTGCACAGCAGCACAATCGCGGCGTTCCCCTCGGCGAGCTTCTCGGCCATGATGCCGGAGCCGATGATGGCGGCCACAAGAAAGCCCGCCCCCAGCGCCTCGGCCGTCAGGCGCCGAGTGAGGTCGTAGCTCTGCATGGATCCCCCCCTTGATCGCGTCTAGCAGCAGCCTGCGCCGCCTGCCGCAGCGGCATTACTTTCTGCGAATGGAATCGAGGTTCCGCACCCGGGGAAGATGCCATAGTGAGTGGAAAAGTCGCCGATAAAATCGAAGTAAGGCGCAAAGCGCGTGTCGGCCAGCATGCGCCAGGTGTTGCCGCATACCGGGAACACCTTGCCGCGCTCGATGAGATGATGTCCGTCGAGCACGAACGCATCGGGCTCCTCGGCGAGGCGGCCCTTGTAGATCACCGCCTGCCCGTAGTCCTCGCACGCGCTCTCAAGGCCTGAGAGCTTGAAGAGCCGGTAGGTTGCCGAGAAGAACTTGGCCTGGCCGAGCTTGCGCTTGACGGCCTCGTCCGTGATCTCGATGGGGCGGCTCGCCACGAGGCGCGGATCGAGAAAGCCCGCTTGCTTGGCGAGCGGCAGGAAGTCGTTCCAGTAGAGGGCGCCGCCCAGGCACTCGCCGTAGAGGACGGGATCGGTGCGGATCGCGTCGGGCAGCCGCCGGTCGGAGTAGACGTCGGCGAAGTAGAGCTCGCCGCCGGGTTTCAACAGGTCAAAGGCGCCGCGCAGCACCGCCGCCTTGTCGACCGACAGGTTGATGACGCAGTTGGAGACCACGACGTCGAAGCTTCGCGGCTCGAGCCCCAGCTGACCGAGCTTCTCGATATAGCCTTGCAGGAAGCGCACGTTGGTTTTGGGATAGCCGAAGCGCGCCATGTGCCAGCCGACGTGCTCGTTCGCCGTAGCAAGCTGCTCGTCCGTCATGTCGACGCCGACGATCTCGCCCGTAGGACCGACGAGCTGGGCCAGCATGTAGGCATCGCGGCCCGAGCCCGATCCCAGATCGAGGAGGCGCCGACCTTCGAGCGCGGCGGGTGCCACCAGCCCGCAGCCATAGTACCTTTCGGTGACCTCAGGATGCACGTTCTCGACGAGCCGTTGCAGGTGCGCTGGAAGCGACTCGCAATCGCAACAGGCCGACGTTTTCAAATCGGCAGACCTCTTCAGCGTCTTCCCGTAGTAGTCTTTAACGACCTCGAGTTGCATGAACCGGCTCCTGAACGCTGTCATCGAAATTAGCGACGTATTCTACTCCTCTTCGCACCAATGATAGCTCGAGTTACATCAAGCCCGCGAAGCACTTATCAACGCCCGACCCGGCGGCCTCCTTTCCCGACCAATCTTGAAACGGGCGTTTGGCACTCGTGCCACCATAGGTATTGGCTGGAAGCAAATCGTCACTAGATTCAGGTATGTTTGCCCCTCGAAACACCCAATGAGAAGAGGGAGATTCCAAAATGGTTCAACCGTTGTCACCAACCGAGCTCGAAGCCAAGCTCATGGCCTCGCGCCGGCTCATTGCTGAGAAGTGGGGCTGGTTCCTCGCGCTCGGCATCGCTCTCATCGTCATCGGCTTCGCCGCCATCGTCTTCCCGTTCATCGCGACGGTCGCGGCCAAAACCTTGCTTGGATGGCTGTTCCTGATCGGCGGCATCTTGATGATCATCCACGCGTTCTCTGCCCAAGGCTGGTCGGGTGTGCTGTGGAGCCTCTTGGTCGGCGTCCTCTACCTCGTGGCCGGCGGCTATCTGGCCTTCTTCCCGCTCACCGGCCTACTGACGCTCGCCTTCCTGCTCATCATCCTGTTCGCCGCGGAAGGCGTCTTCGAGGTCATCATGGCGTTCCGCGTGCGCCCGCACGAAGGCTGGGGATTCCTGCTCTTGAGCGGGATCGCGGCCCTCGCGGTCGCCGTTCTGATCGCACTCGGTCTGCCGGGCTCGGCCACGTGGGCGCTCGGCCTGCTCGTCGGCATCAATCTGCTGTTCACGGGCTGGAGCTACGTGTTCCTCGCGCTCGCCGGTCGGCGCGCGCACGAGGCGGGCGTAACAGCGGCGGCGTAATGGAGCCGCTCTTTTGAGAGGAATTTAATAGCTTGGGAGTATGCAAGGTCCGGCTCGGCGGCGCGCAAATGCTGCCGAGCCAGCATGACCGATAAGGATTGCGTTCGTCATGAGACTGTTAGCATTGTCCGCCATCGCCGCACTCGGCGGTGCTCTCGCTCTCAACGCCACCGACACCACGCTGTCACCGGAAGCACTGGCCCAGGACGAGCCGGCGGCCAGCATCATCGCCGCGCAAATCCGTAAGCAGGGCTTTGCGTGCGAAAAGGCGCAAAACGCCCAGAAGGATGCCAAGGCCGACCGCCCCGATCTGCCCGTTTGGATCTTGAATTGCGGCAACACGAGCTACCGTGTGCAGCTTGTCCCGAACATGGCCGCCAAGGTCGAGCAGATCGACTGACGCTTCCAGAGGCTCAACGGCGGGCGATCAGGTGCGCCAGGGATGCGCCGGAATCTCGCTGACGCCGACGACCTTGCACCCAGCCTCCGCCACCGCATGATCGTTCTCCACCGAGCTGCCGCTGACGCCGATGGCGCCGATGAGCACACCCTCGTCGTCGACGATCGGCAACCCGCCCGGGAAGGTGATCAGACCCTCATTGGAATGCTCGATGCCATAGAGCGATTTGCCCGGCTGCGACAGCTTGCCGATCTCGCCCGTCGGCATCATGAAGAACACGGCCGTCTTCGCCTTCTTGATGGCGATGTCAATGGAGCCGACCCAGGCGTCGTCCATACGCAGGAACCCCTTCAGGTTCGCGCCCGAAGTCGACGACTGCGATGCACATCTGCGTGTCGAGCTTCACGGCCTTCTTGCGCGCGGCCTCGATCGCCTTCTGCGCCTGCTCCATCGTGACGTGCATCTATCTCTCCGTTGCTACTGCGTGCAGCGTACCGTTCTCTAGGCGGCTTTCTCCAGCTTCTCGCTCCATTTGCCCAATGCTGCGAGCGAGTTCATCTTGGCGCGATGCGTGAAGGCACGTTGGCCAGCCGCCACGTTCTCCGACTTGCCGCCCCAGGCGTGAAGCGCCGCATGCTGCAGGGCGCGGCCATAGGAGAATGTCAGGGTCCACGGCACCCCGCCGATCTGGTTCATGAGCGACAGGTTCTCGGTCGCCTGCTCATCCGACTGGCCGCCGGAGAGGAAGGCAATGCCGGGAACGGCGGCTGGAACCGTCGACTTGAGGCACTTGATGGTGAGCTCGGCCACCTGCTGCGGGCTTGCCTGCTTGGGGCACTTCTGACCGGCGATGATCATGTTGGGCTTGAGGATCATGCCGTCGAGCGCCACGCGCGCGTCGTAGAGCTCGCGGAACACGGTGCGCTGCGTCCACTCCGTCACCTCATAGCAGCGCTCGATCGTGTGGTCGGCATGCGCGCCGTCCATCAGCACCTCCGGCTCCACGATCGGGACGATCCCGGCCTCCTGGGCGAGCGCGGCATAGCGCGCCAGCGCATGGGCGTTGGCCTTGATGCAATTCCAGGTGGGCGTGCCGCGGGCGATGGTGATCACCGCGCGCCACTTGGCGAAGCGCGCGCCGAGCTTGTAGTACTCGGCGAAACGATTGCGTAATCCGTCGAGGCCTTCCGTCACCTTCTCGATGTCGACGGTGGGGCCGGCGAGCGGCTTGGCGCCCTCGTCCACCTTGATGCCGGGGATGGCGCCCGATGCCTTGATCACGTCGACCAGCGGCGTGCCGTCCTTGGCCTTCTGGCGGATGGTCTCGTCATAGAGGATAACGCCGGAGACGTGGTTCTTCATGCCGTCGGTTGCACGGAACAGCATCTCGCGATAGTCGCGCCGCGTCTCCTCGGTGGAGATGACGCCGATCTCATCGAAGCGCTTCTTGATGGTTCCTGAGCTTTCGTCGGCGGCGAGGAGGCCCTTGCCCGGAGCGACCATGGCGTGGGCAATATCGGAAAGCGTCTCTGTCATGGGAGCGACCTCTTGTCGGGTGGTCTTGGAATGTCCGCTGACGAGGACTTAGCGCCAATTCGCCATCGGGGCCAGGGGCCAGCGGCGGAACTCACACAAAGACCACTTCGGCAGCACCTAACGCGCTGCCGATCGCGCGACGCATAAATTCCAGACACAAATATAGTCCTCATGCGCCCGAGGTCGGGCGCCGTCGCTGCCGACATGCCAAACCGATTGGTTAGCGGGACCGGGCCTTGCGCGTGGCCGCCGCCTTGCGCGCCGAGGCCTTGCGTGCGGCGGCGGGACGCCGGGCCGAAGCCCTCCCGCCCAAACGCCCGCCCTTGCGGGACGCCGTTTTGGTCGTGCGCTTGCCGCGGCCCGAGCCGCTCTTCTTGCCGCCGCCGGTTTCCTCGTTGACGGTGGCCCAGGCGCGGCGCTCGGCCTTTTTCTTCGGAACGCCGCGGCGCCGGTAGCCGGACTCGATGTGCTCGGCCATTCGTTTCTGCTTTTGCGTATAGCTCGACTTGTCTCCACGAGGCATGATTTCGGTCTCCTGTCGTCTTCTGCCCCCTCAATCAACGCATCACGCGGAGATTTCGTTGCGCCGGCCCCGGTCTTTCGCGCTTGGCGCAGACGTGCATAAATGTCATCGCGCCATCGTAAGGGCACCATCGTAAGGACAAAAGAGCGGTTAAAGCTCAAAGCTAAAGGCTTCGAAGTGGAGGGACGATCGATGACGGCAACAGCCTTTCGCAGCGGCCTCCTGGCGGCAGCGGCTCTGCTTGCTGCCGCGGCCTCCCCGGTGTCTGCAGAGACCTTGTCATTCAAGGCCGATCTCTCGCCGGTGGCCGGGACCAACAGCAAGGCTTCCGGCACGCTGACGGCGGACTATGACACCAACTCCAAGAAGCTCACGTGGCGGGGCAGCTACCGCGGCCTCGGCACCTATGCGACCGCCGCCAACATACACGGGGCCGACAACCGCGTGGTCGTGCGCCTGCGCTCCTTCGACAGCCCCTTCGAGGGCATCGCCATCGTCTCCGAAAAGCAGGCGCCCGACCTGATCGCGGGGCGCTGGTACGTTCTCGTGCGCACCGCCGCCTTCCCCAACGGCGAGCTGCGCGGCCAGATGGACGCGCCCAAATAGAACGCATTCAACCGCGGCTAGCTGCGGGCAACGGCAACCCGCGCGACAGGCGTTTCCTTCTAAGCGAGGTTGTCCTTCGAGCAGGAGATGCGCCATGCCCGACACGCACCAAGCCCCGGCTCGCCCCTACCCCGCAAGAAGGCGCGTCAGGGCGAGATCATCCTGAAGAGCCCCTCGGCAGCGCGCGATGTTCATCGCCGGATTGGCCGGCTTCCTGGTGATCGGCCTCGCGATCACCTTCCTGCTGCGCTGAGGTGCGGCGGCATTCATCAGGCCGCGTTTAGCGCTTCACCTGGAACAATCGCCGCTGCAGGAAAAGGCTGTAGCTTTCGTTCTGCATCGCTTCGAGGCCAACGCGTCGCAGAAACGCCTCTGCCACTTGCGCCTCTGAGCCTCGACGGCAGCGGTCTGCAAGCCGATCGTCGCCGATGACGAGCCGGGTAAACTCCGCCTCGCAGTCGCCCAGATCAAAAAGCGTGCGCTCCTTGTCCACGACCGCAACGGCCGAGCGAGGGCTGCTCCGCCGCGAGCGCAACGAGCGCCGCCTCGGTAAACGGGGGCGCGTCGCCCGAGCTCCACGTCGATCCCCAGCGCCGGCGCGACGACGTTCTCGACATCGTCGGCCGGTAGCGGAAACTCGCGACTTGAATATGGGCTGCCATTGCTCCAGCAGCTGCAAGCGCCCTGACCAGCCCCTTAACCTCCAAGCGGTCCGCGCGGATCTTCACGTTCGATTCCACGTTGAGCCGCGTCACGATGTAGGTCTCGCGGCTTGCCGGCTGCTCGGCGCCGCGTCCCGAGCGCCGCGAAGGAGTCGCGAACAGCCGCCAGGTCCTTGCCGAAGATGCGAAACTCAAAGCGCGCGACGTCCTGGAATTTCATGGGCCGCCTCAAGCCGTGAAGCGCGACAGCGCATCAAGCGCCTCGTCGATGTCGGCGGTGGTGTGGTCGGCGCGAGATCTGGAAGCGGATCTCCTCCTCGCCCTTGGGCACGACCGGGTAGTTGAGCCCGGTGGCGAGAATGCCGTGCTGCGCGCAGGTGCGCGACGAGCGCGCGCGGTGCGCTCGGTGTCGCGCACCAGCAGCGGCACGACGGGATGCTCGCCGGCGACCGTCTCGAGCCCGAGCGCGTCGAGCCCCTCGCGGAAGCGCGCGGTCATGGCGCGCAGATGCGCGAGCAGCGCGCGCCCGTCCTCGGCTGTCGACGCGGTCGACGGCGACGAGCGCGGCCTCGGCCTCCGCCGGGCGTGATCGGGTTGGAGTAGATGTAGAAGGGCGAGGTCTCGCGCAGGTAGTCGATGATCGATCTCGCTGGCCGACGACATAGCCGCCGTTGACGCCGAAGGCCTTGCCGAGCGTGCCGACCAGCAGGTCGACGCCGGCGCAGCCGCGTGACCTCCTCGGTGCCGCGGCCGGTCGCGCCGAAGCGCGCCGACGCCGTGCGAGTCGTCGACGACCACGATCGACGTTCTCGGCGAAGCGCGCGTCGTAGGCCGACGGCGAGCTTCATGATCTTGTCGAGCGGCGCATGATCGCCGCGCATGCTGAAGACGCCGTCGGTGACGACGATGGCGCGCGGTGCAGTCTGCGGCGGCCGCGGTCGAGGCTGCGCTCCAGGCGCTCCAGGTCGAGGTGGGGGTAGATGCGCTTGTCCGCCGGCCGCGCCAGCGCGATCGCGTTGATGATGCAGTTGTGGTTGAGCTCGTCGCTGATCACCGCGGTCTCGCGGCGTGATGAGCGGCGGCAGGATGCCCATGACGGTGGCGTAGGCGGAGCTGAAGAGCATCGCCGGCCTCGCGCCCGTGGAAGCGCGGCGAGCCGCTGCTTCGAGCGCGACGTGCGGCGCCCAGGTGCCGCTGATGAAGCGCACCGCGCCCGGCCCGGTGCCGTAGCGGCGCACGGCCTCCTCCTCGGCGGCGATGACGCGGGCATCGAAGCGAAAGCCCCAGATAGCTGTTGGAGTTCATGCGCAGGAAGGGCGTGTCGCCGTCGCCCTCGATCAGGAAGCGCGGGCCGCTTGCCGTCGCGCCGGCGGCACGACGCCGCGGTGACGGTTTCGGCGCCCTTGAGCCGGCCCGAGCGCGCGACAACTCGTCGAGCCTGGTCGCTGCAAGCAGCGGCTCGTCAAGCCGTGTCGGTGGGCATCGGCGGTCTCCTCCCATCCGTGTCCGTCTAGCGAGCCCGCGCGCGGCGGCAAGCTTGTCCTGAGCCGCGCGAGCATGTCCGTCGTCATCGCGTCGAGGTCGAAGCGCGGCGCCAAGCCCCAGTCGCTGCGCGCGCGGCGCTGTCGTCGAGCGAGCGCGGCCAGCAGTCGGCGATCGCCTGGCGCACCGGGTCGATCTCGTAGTCGACGGCGAAGTCCGGGATGTGCCGGCGGATGGCCGTCGGCGATCTCGGCCGGCGTGACGCTCATGGCCGGTGACGTTGTAGGCGTTGCGATGGCGCAGGCGGCCCGGGTCGGCCTCCATCAGCTCGCATCATCGCGCGCGATCGCGTCGGGCATGTACATCATGTCGAGGCGGGTATCTGCCGACGAGAAAGCAGGTGTAGCTGCGCGTAGCGCACCGCGTGCGTGAACATCTCCACGGCGTAGTCCGTGGTGCCGCCGCCGGGCGCCGCGACGTAGGAGATGAGGCCGGGAAGGCGCAAGCCCGCGCGTGTCGATGCCGAAGCGCGTGCGCGTAGTAGTCGCACAGCAGCTCGCCGGCGACCTTGGTGACCCCGTAGATCGTCGTCGGCCGCTGGATGGTGACCTGCGGCGTGGCATCGCGCGGCGTCGACGGGCCGAAGGCGCCGATGGAGCTCGGGAAGAAGACCTGGCAGCCGTACTCGCGCGCGACCTCCAGCACATTGTAGAGGCCGCCCATGTTGACGCTCCAGGCGAGCTGGGGCGCGGCCTCGGCCGA
The DNA here is from genome assembly GCA_963782555.1 of uncultured Alphaproteobacteria bacterium. Lineage (GTDB taxonomy): Bacteria > Pseudomonadota > Alphaproteobacteria > Rhizobiales > Hyphomicrobiaceae > Hyphomicrobium_A. The sequence goes on from CAWAKB010000004.1 coordinate 580,710, forward strand.
CGGCCGAGAGCAGGGCGGCCAGGTGGTAGATGGTGCCGACGTCGTAGCGGCGCACCACCTCGTGCAGCTGATGCGCCTCGGTGCAATCGAGGTGCCCGTAGGGCGCGCAGCGCCGCCGCGCCGACCGGCGGCAGCACCTTGAGGTCGGTCGCGATCACCCGCTCGGCGCCGTAGCGCTCGCGCAGCGCGGGCACCAGCTCGGAGCCGATCTGCCCAAGAGCGCCCGTCACCAGGATCGTTGCCATCAGGGCCTCCGTGCGCGCCGCGCTCGAGCGCGCGCCGTCAATGATAGTAGCCGCGGTACCATTCGACAAAGCGCGCGATGCCCGTCCTCGATCGGCGTCGCCGGCTTGAAGCCGACGTCGGCAACGAGGTCGTCGACGTCGGCAAAGGTGTTGGGCACGTCGCCCGGCTGCAGCGGCAGAAAGTTCTTCTTCGCCTTCCGGCCCAGCGCCTTCTCCAGGCAGGTCGATGAAGTGCATCAGCTCTACGGGATTGTTGTTGCCGATGTTGTAGAGCCGGTAGGGGGCCGACGAGGTGGCGGGATCGGGCTCTTCGCCGCTCCAGTCGGGGTCGGGGGCGGCGACGCGATCGGCGGTGCGCACCACACCCTCCGACGATGTCGTCGATGTAGGTGAAGTCGCGCGCGTGATGGCCGTTGTTGAACACGTCGATCGGCTCGCCCGCGAGGATCTTGCGCGTGAAGAGGAACAGCGCCATGTCGGGCCGGCCCCAGGGCCCGTAGACGGTGAAGAAGCGCAAGGCCGGTCACCGGCAGGCGGTAGAGATGCGCGTAGGTGTGCGCCATCAGCTCGTTCGCCTTCTTGGTGGCGGCATAGAGGCTCAGCGGGATGATCGACGTTCTGGTGCACGCTGTAACGGCATCTGCCGTGTTGGCGCCGTAGACGGAGCTCGAGGACGCGAAGCACCAGGTGCTCGACGCCGTTGTGGCGGCAGCCCTCCAGGACGTGCAGTGTGCCGACGATATTGGAATCCACGTAGGCGTGGGGATTTTCCAGCGAGTAGCGGACGCCCGGCTTGGGCCGCGAGATGAATGACGCGTTGCGGCTCGCGTCTCGGCGAACAGGCGCTCCATGCCGGCACGGTCGGTGAGATCCAGCTTGTGGAAAGCAAAGCCGTTGCGCGCCCTGCAGCCTGGAAAGCCGCGCCTCCTTCAGCTTCACGTCGTAGTAGGTATTGAGATTGTCGAGCCCGATGACCTCGTCGCCGCGGTCGAGGAGCGCCTGGGCCGTATGGTAGCCGATGAACCCCGCGGCACCGGTAACGAGAAATCGCATGATTCTTTAACCTTGCGGATGGCCCGCGCCTCTCGTACCCGCGCGGGACTGCCGCAGGCCGCCGCTAAGTGAAACGGGGCGCCTGTCAAGGCGGGCAATCCTGGCAGCGCTTTGGTCAGGTTGCGAGGGTAACGGCCAGCAGATAGATTGCCGGCGCTATCGAAAGGCCCTCTTCAGGCTGAGGTGCAGATTTGGTTTGAGAGCACCTACATGCTCCTGGCATGCTAAGCCAATAAGCCCTAGATGGCGGCATTCCGCGCAGGACCGAAGAGACAAATAGGGATGAATCAATTGGGCGTCGTATTTGGTCGGGGAGGGCAGTGAGCGTGCTGAAAGGTTTGGCCGAGACGGCCCCAATAGACGAGATCACGGCCTACTTCGAGGAGATCGGCCGCGTTTGCGCCGCGGCCCGGATCAGCGACGATGAGGGGCACCCGATGACCTCGCAGGCCGGGTTCGAATGGGTCGTCCGAGCATGCGCTCAAGCGCCCAGGCGAGCGGCAACAAGATGATCCTGATCGGCAACGGCGGCAGCGCCGCCATCGCCAGTCACCAAGCCATCGAATTTCTGAAAAACGGCGGCATTCGCGCGCTCGCCCTGAACGACGGCGCCTCGCTCACGGCGCTCGCCAACGACTTCGGCTACGCCAACGTCTTTGCCGAGCAAATCAAGATGATCGGCCAGAGCGGCGACCTGCTCATCGCCATCAGCAGCTCGGGCCAATCGACCAATATTCTGAAAGGCGTCGAGGTTGCGCGCGAGACCGGCATCTCGGTCGTGACCTTCAGCGGCTTCAAGCCCGACAACCTGTTGCGTGGCAAGGGCGATGTGAATTTTTATGTCGCCTCCGATCAGTACGGCTTCGTCGAGATCGCGCATCACGCGCTCATCCAGGCCATCCTCGACCTCAACGTGATCCCTCGGCGCGCCGCGGAGTGATCGATCGTGGCGATCACCTCGCCACCCCATGCAAGAGCCTGGAACGTCATTCGTGATGCACGGGTTTTCGCAACAACCGGATACCTCCATTGCGGCTCTTCGTGTGTGGGTGTGCGGCGCCCGCGGTGACGGAGTCTCGACGCTCGCCGCCCGCTTGAGCGATTGCAGCGCATTCACCGTCACCGAGGCACCCACAGACGATCAGGACCGCGCGGCACTCGCTAGCTCTCCTTTCGATCTGTGCGTCGTCGTCGTCGATGCCCGCAAGGGGCTGACGACAGAAGCGCGGCGTGAGGCGGCGATCGCCTGCACGATCGGCGTGCGCCATCTCGTGCTCGCCGTGAACAAGCTCGATCTTGCCCGATGGGACGCCAACGCCTTTGCCGCGGCAACCGCGCCATTCCAGACCTATGCCGCCCATTTCGATCTCGCGTCGGTGCGCGCGATCCCGCTCTCGGCACTTGGCGGCGACAATGTCGCCGACCGCTCCGCCAACACGCCCTGGTACGAAGGCCCGACACTGCTTGCATATCTGCAGGGGCTCGAGGTCGATCCCGGCGCCGCCGAGCGCCCCTTGCGTGTTCCCATCCACGCCGTTTCGCGCCCCGATCCCGACACCCGGCACTATCAGGGTACGATTGCGAGCGGAACGCTGCGCCGCGGCGACACCGTGCAAGTGGCGGTCTCCGGCGTCGCCAGCACCGTCGACCACATGCTGGTTGACGGGCGGGCGCGCGAGGAGGCCCGCGCGGGAGACGACGTCGCCGTTGCACTTTCCTCCCACATCGACGTCGCCAGTGGAGACGTCCTGGTCCACCCGGAGCACCGCCCACAGGTCGCCGAGCAGCTCGCCGCCCACCTCGCGTGGCTTTCCGACGAGCCGCTGCTGCCGGGGCGCGACTATTCGTTGAAGCTCAGAACGCGGACCGTCACGGCCAGCGTCACCGCCGTGAAGTACCGCCTCGACGTCGATACGCTGCGGCACGACGCGGCCCGCACGCTGGCGCGCAACGAGATCGGCGCGTGCACGATCGCGGCTGCGGCGCCGATTGCCGTCGACGACTTCGCCGACTTCCCCCAATCGGGACGCTTCCTGCTGTGCGAGCGCTACAGCGACGCCATCCTCGCCGCAGGCACCATCGACTTCGCGCTGCGGCGCGGGGTCAATGTCCATCCGCAGCCGCTGGCGGTGAGCAAGGGCGTGCGCGCCTCCCTCAAGGCGCAAGCTCCCTGCATCGTGTGGTTCACCGGACTGTCGGGTGCCGGCAAGTCCACCATTGCCAACCTCGTCGAGGGGGAGCTTGCCGCGCGCGGCTTTCATACCTATCTGCTCGACGGCGACAACGTGCGTCACGGCCTCAACAAGGATCTGGGCTTCACGGCAGCCGACCGCGTCGAGAACGTGCGCCGCGTGGGGGAGGTGGCGAAGCTCTTCGTCGACGCCGGCCTGATTGTGTTGTGCTCGTTCATCTCGCCCTTCCGCGCCGAGCGCGCGGCCGTGAGGGAGCTTGTCGATGGGGCGGAGTTCATCGAGGTCTACGTCAGGGCGCCACTTGAGGTATGCGAAACCCGCGATCCAAAGGGGCTCTACGCCAAGAGCCGCGCCGGACGGCTGCCTAACTTCACAGGCATTGATTCGCCCTATGAGCCACCCGACGAACCCGATCTCGTGCTCGACACCGATTCGACTGCCGCCGACGCGCTTGCCGACCGCGTCACATCCCTTCTCGAAGCGCGCGGAATTGTCGCTCCAACACCACCTAAGCCGCGCTAATTGCCGCCCAACGAACATGCTGTATCGCGTCCCGTGCCTACCGCTAGAGCACGCGTGGCGGATTGAGCACATTCCAGAAATATGTGGAGACCCCGATCCCATAACTGGCGATGTTTGGGTAAAATTCGGCAGGGCAAGGGGTTTGCTATCGATGGCGGCAGTTCGGCTGGCTGGCAATCGGGTGAGGGCGGTCGCCCCTATTTGTGCGCTCGCGTTCGCCTTGTCTGCGTGCTCCACGATGCAGGACCTCGCCGGCATCGAGCACCCCGGATACCAGAAGAACGGGAGCTACGTGCTCACCTCACAAGATCAGGGGATGGGCTGCCGTGCGCTGGAGGAGCGCTCGCGGGGCCTCCAGGAGCAGATGCAGACACTGTCGGAGCGCGCGGTGCAAGAGATGCAGCAGGTCCCCGGCACGATCGCGACGGCGTGGGGTCGCCTCGTCGGCTCTCCAGACCAGGGCGTGCCGGCCGTCGCGGAGTACAACGAGGCGCGCGCGGAGTCGACTGCGTTGAATCGGACGCTTGCGCGCAAGGGCTGCAGCGAGACCGATACAGCCTCGATAAAGCGCTGACGCTCCTTCCACGTTCCCAAGATCAGGCTTTCAGGCCCGCGCGGCTGCTTCGTGCTCTGGCGCGGGTGACGTAATCGGCCTGTCGGGTCCGTTGCGTCCCACCAGCAGTCCGGCGCCCAGCGCGAAGAGGGCGGCGGTAAATCCGAACATGCAGACGAACCAGATCTGCCACATGCCGTAGCTGCAGGCCGCCATGGCGGCAGCGGATACGAACGTGGCGTAGGCGTAAGGCTGCAGCGGCCGCGCCAACGACCGGATCGCCTGTAACAGCGCAAGACCAGCGAGGGTTAGAAGCGATGCGCCGATGAGGCCGAGTTCGAACCACGTTTGCAGATAGACGCTGTGCGAATGGACCGAGAGCGTTCGCCGGAAGCTCTCGTCGGGATACGCCGCCCAGTGCTGCTCGAGCTGGGGACCAAGCACGTAGGTCGTTCTCGCGCCCACGCCCAGCAGCGGCGCCTTCAAAACCTGCTCTGCGGTATAGTTCCAGATGATGACACGATGGCGCGCCGAATTCGGCAGCCAGGACGCGTTGTGCAAATCGAGCCTATGCATGATCAGAGCCGAGGGCAGCACGGCGAGGCAAGCGATCACCCATCCGGTTGCCACGATCCGACCGGTGAAGCGCACGCTCACGAACGCACCGCCGAACGCGGCCAGCGCTACAAGGTAGGCAAGCTTCGAGGATTCGTGCTTGGAGAGCATGATCACCACACCGGCGAGAAGAACGGTGAGGCAAGCCACGATCAATCCTGGGCGCCGCCTCAAGGTGCCTCTCACGGCCATGACGGCAGGCCAGAGGAACAGTGCGACGGGGACCATGTTGCGCGTGAGATCCTCAGGCGAGATGAACGTCAGCTTCTTGCCGGACCATCCGTAGTACTCGACGTGCGGCAGGTCGGTGGGATGGAGGCCAAGCGCGTTGTAGACCCAGAGCTTGATGCTCTGCCCGCCCACAAGCTCGATGAAAAGGTAGGTGATACCCACGAGAAGGCCGATCCACAGCCCCTCGCCCATGTGCAGGAGATTGGGGCGCCCCTCATCGGCGAGGAGCTGCGTCAGCGCAAGCGTGCCGGCCGCGACCAGGATCGCCAGCGACGTTTCCAGAAACGAGGTTGCGGGCGCGATCGCCCAGCTCGCGCTGGCGAACGCATACAGGAGGAAAATGGCGACGTGCGCTGACACCGGTCCGCGCTGTGGCACGGCGCGGTCGAGCTCGCCGCGCCCCGCTGCCGCCGCAAGGAAACCGGCAACGGCCACGGCGAAAAGAAACGGCAGCGTGCGCGCTGAGACCATTGCGGCCACGACGGCCGCCGCCAGGATCGAGCCGAGGAGGACGCCGCGGCTGCGGGCGGACAGCGGATATCGGCCCCTGTCGAGATCGTGCGAGAACATTTTTCCCCCTGGGATCGCTCGGGGCGCGCGAACGTGCCTCGCCGAGCCTAGGTTGGCCGCCGTCCAAACTCAATCGATCTCGGAAGCGCGGTGGACAACTCGCGGATTACCCTCGCGCAGAGGTGGTCGGTGCTCCGCTTAAGCGGCGCGATCCCTGCCGCCCGTCTGCGCCGGGCGATGCTCCGAAGCCAAAGCGAAGGGGACGCACTCCAGCGCGGGTTTGTTGCGGCCCATGCAGTTCAGCGCCGCCAGCATGCGACCCTCGCGGCGCATGAGGTCGTCGGCATGCGCGACGAACAAGCGGTTCGGCATCGCCGTATCGGACGACCGCCGCAAGGCCCGCGCGATCGTCTCCTCGGACGCGTGCGGGTTGAGCGCGCACAAGGTGATGAATGCGGCAGCCGTCGAGCGGCTGATCCCCGCAAAGCAATGGACCAACAACGGCGCCTTTCTGTTCCAGCCGTGCACGAAGTCGAGCAACTGCACGACATGCTCCCGGCTGGGCGGCCTGGCGGCCGGCTGCGTCTCGGTGATGTCGTGCATGTCGAGCTTGAGGTGGCGATCGCGAGCGATCGCCTCCGGCGTCGGCGGCAGCAAATCGACGTTGATGGCGCTCACGAGATGACTGGCGCCGATGTCCTCGGCCACGTCCGCGACGTGCGCCAGGGCGCAAACATAAACGGAGGCCGGTCTTTTGACTGTCATGATTCCTCACGCTCGAGGCTACGCGGATCAGGGCCGAATGGCAGACAACGATGACCGTTTCAAGAATGCGCGCGGATGGCCAGTTAAATCGGGGCCTGCGACAAGGCAGCTTCATTAATCGGACACTTTGAGCCGCTCTTTAACCGAGATCGCGGCCACGAGCGCCGCTACGGCCCGCGACACCGCCCGCAACCCCAAATTGCTGTGGGCAAGGTGCCTCGAGGGGCCCCGCCAGATTGCCAATACCCCTCAACCTCTTTAGCGACCATTTGATGTGCGGAATTGCGGGGTTCATCGGCAGCGGGCGCCACGAGGGGCGAGCGGAGCTCGTTGCGCGGCACATGGCCGACGCCATCGCCCGGCGCGGCCCCGATGACCACGGCGTCTGGGCGGACCCGGGCGCCGGCGTGGCGCTCGCACACCGCAGGCTCTCAATCCTCGACCTGACGCCCGCGGGGCACCAGCCCATGCTCGACCGCTCGGGTCGCTTCGTCCTCACCTTCAACGGCGAGATTTACAATCACGCAGATTTGCGCGCCGAGTTGGAGCGGCAGGGCGCCGCACCGCAGTGGCGTAGCCACTGCGACACCGAGGTGCTGTTGGAGGCAATCGGCGCGTGGGGCGTGCGCCCGGCGCTGGAACGGTCGGTCGGCATGTTCGCCTTTGCGCTTTGGGATAAGCGCGAGCGCACGCTCGTGCTGGCGCGCGACCGCCTCGGCGAGAAGCCGCTCTACTACGGTTGGGCGGGCCCGAGCTTTTTGTTCGGCTCGGAGCTGTCCGCGCTCGCAGCCCATCCCGACTGGACCGGAGAGATCGACCGCAACGCGCTCGGCCTGCTGGTGCGGCTCAACTACGTGCCGGCGCCACATGCGATCTACAAAGGCATCCGCAAGCTCCGCCCCGGCACATATTTCGTCCTCAAGGCCGGCGCCCGCGAAGGATCGAGCGAGACCTACTGGGATGCCGCCGAGGTTGCTGCGGATGGCGCGCGCAATCCCTTTACCGGCAGCCCCGATGAAGCCGTAGAGCACACCGACGCGCTCATCCGCCAATCGCTGCAAGGCCAGATGATGGCGGATGTGCCGCTCGGAGCCTTCCTTTCGGGCGGCATCGATTCCTCCACCGTCGTCGCGCTGATGCAGGCGATGAGCCCGCGCGCGGTGCGCACGTTCTCCATCGGCTTCAACGAGCCGGGCTACGACGAGGCCCCCCACGCAAAGGCCGTCGCGCGCCACCTCGGTACCGACCACACCGAGCTCTACGTCACCATGAAGGAGGCGATGGCGGTGGTGCCGCAACTGCCGTCGCTCTACAGCGAGCCCTTCGCCGACGTGTCGCAGATCCCTACCTTTTTCGTCTCCGAGCTGGCGCGGCGCTCGGTGACGGTGGCGCTCTCCGGCGACGGCGGCGACGAGCTGTTCTCCGGCTACACGCGCTACGCGATCGGCGACCGGCTGTGGCGCATCCTCTCCAAGGTTCCGCTGGGCGCCAGGCGTAGCGCCGCCGCGCTGCTCAGAAACGTCCCGGCCAAACGCTGGGACGAGATCCTTAGAGGCCCCATGCGCCTCCTGCCGCAGCGGACGCGGCCCCGCCTTGTCGGCGACAAGCTCAACAAGGCGGCGGGCATCATCGGCTTGGAGAGCGCTGACGAAATCTACGGGGCGCTGACCTCGTTATGGCGGGACCCAGCCGGTGTCGTCGTCGGCGCGACCGAGACCGAGACGCCGGGCGCGAGCGCGGATCTCGACGACCCGGTGCGGCGCATGATGCACCAAGACCTCGTCGGCTACCTGCCCGACGACATCCTGGTGAAGGTCGATCGCGCCTCCATGGCGGTGGGGCTCGAAGCGCGCGTGCCGCTGCTTGACCACCGCCTCGTCGAATTCACATGGTCCCTGCCGCTCGGCTTTTTGCGCCGGCAGGGCCGCGCCAAGTGGCCGCTGCGCTCGATCCTCGACCGCCATGTGCCCAAGAGCCTCACCGAGCGGCCAAAAATGGGCTTCGGTGTGCCGATCGACAGCTGGCTGCGGGGCGGCTTGCGCGATTGGGCGGAGAGCCTGCTCGATCCTCGCCGTCTGGCCGAGGAGGGCCTTTTTCACCCCGAGCCGATCCGCGCCGCGTGGCAAGCGCACCTCGAAGGTCATCGCAACATGCAATACCAGCTGTGGAGCGTGCTCATGTTCCAGGCCTGGAACGAAGAGAGCCGCGCCGCCCGCGCGACCACACCCCGGCGCCTGATGGCCGCTGAATCCGCGAGGGTCTGACATGACACCCCGACCAAAGCTGCTCTACCTGGTATCCGAGGACTGGTACTTCGTCTCGCACCGACTCTCTCTCGCCTTCGCGGCCAAGGAGGCGGGCTTCGATGTCGCGGTCGCCACACGCGTTACCGATCACGGCGATGAGATCCGGGACGCGGGCCTCAACCTTATCCCCATCAAGCTTGCGCGCTCGGGGCTCAATCCCGTGCACGAGGTAAGCACGCTCTCCGAGCTCAATGCCGTGTTTGCACGCGAGAAGCCCGACCTCGTGCACAACGTGGCGCTCAAGCCTGTCATCTACGGCGCGTGGGCCGCGCGCAAGGCCGGCGCCAAAGGCATCGTCAACGCGCTGATGGGCCTCGGCTGGGTGTTCAGCTCCGATAGCCTCAAGGCGCGCGCCTTGCGGCCTCTCGTGCGGCGCGCGCTGCGCCAGGCGCTGTCGGCGCCGGGCACGCGCACCATCGTGCAGAACGCCGACGACGCGGCGCTCATCGCCAATCAGCAGCTGGCCCGGCGCGACAGCATTCGCCTCATTCGCGGCTCCGGCGTCAATCCGGCCGAGTACGCAGCCGAGGACGCCGCCGTCGACGTTCCCTTGGTCGTGCTGCCGGCACGGCTTCTCATCGCCAAAGGCGTGCGCGAATTCATTGCGGCCGCGGCCCTGCTCAAAGCCGAAGGCGTAAAAGCCCGCTTTGCGCTCGTGGGCGAGCCCGATACCGACAACCCCGCCGCCATTTCGCACGAGGAGATCCTAAACGCCGTGGTGGCCGGCGACGTCGAGCACTGGGGATGGCGCACCGACATGCCGGAGGTCTTCGCCGAGGCGAGCCTCGTCTGCCTGCCGACGTTCTACGGCGAAGGCGTGCCGAAGGCGCTCATCGAGGCGGCGGCCGCCGCGCGCGCGATCGTTGCCACCGACGTCCCCGGCTGCCGCGAGATCGTGCGGCCGGGCGAGAACGGCTGGCTCGTGCCGCCGCGCAACGTGGAGGCGCTGGCGACTGCAATGCGCCAAGCCATCGCGCAGCCGGGCCTGTGCGCCGAGTTCGGCGCTCGCGGCCGGCGCATGGTCGAACGCGAGTTCTCGCTCGAGGCCGTCATCCGCGAGACGCTTGCCGTCTACAGCGAGCTCGTCGCCCTGCCGGCAGAGCGCGATTTCGACGACGCGACGAATGTCGTGCCGCTACGGCGCGCGAGCTAGGCGCCCGAGCCCCGCTCTGGTGTCGGAATCGGGGCGCCAGCCGGCAGCCATCAGCTTTCCCGGATTGACCACCAGCGCGCCGCCGAGCCGCTCCCAGAGCTCGGGGTGGCCGCAGCGCTTCAGGCCCGTCTCGAACAGTGTCGGAGGCACGGGAAACAGCCGCGGACGCCGCCCGGCGCCACGCCGCAGCGCCGTCAGGATTTGGGCAACGCTGAGCGGCTCGGGGTCGGCGACGAGATACAGCTCGCCCGCCGCGGCATCGCTGCCCAACACGTGGGAGATCGCCGCGATGAGATTGTCGAGCCCGACCAGCGAGCGCCGGTTGGCAAAGCGTGCAAAAGGCAGCGGCCAGGGCGTCGCGGCGAGCCGAGTGAGGCGCGCAAGATTGCCCTTCACGCCGCATCCGTAGACCATCGCAGGCCGCAGGATCGTCCACGGCACCGCGCAGGCGCGCACAGCAAGCTCCGCCTGCAGCTTTGACCGGCCGTAGGCTTCGCTCGGGCGCGGCGCATCGGTCTCCTTCAGGATATGGGCCGCCGCCGCACCGCACTGGGCGCGCACCGACGACACGAGCACCAGCCGGCGCAGGCCGGCCCGCGCGCAAGCCGCGGCCAGCTCAGCCGTGGCGACATGATTGACGCGGTCATAGACTGCCGCGTCGACGCCCGGGCCGACGTGGGCGATGCCGGCGAGGTGCACAACCGCATCGACGCCGGCCAGAAGCGGCGCCCAGTCGACCGTCCCCCTGAGGTCCGGGAGCGCGGCGATGTCTGCGCCTCTGGGCAACGACGCCTGCGCCGGGGCCCGCGTTGCGGCCCTGACCTGGCGCCCGTCCCGCAGAAGCGCCGCTGTGAGTGCGGCCCCGACAAAACCCGACGCGCCTGTTACGAGCACGCGCTCGCTCACAGCCGTCCCCGCGCAAAGCTCACCAAGAGCCAGGCAACGAGAGCCGCGCCGAGGGCAACGGCGGCGATGCCGACAGCGGGCGACGGGAAGATGACGCTCAAGGCCGACAGCGCCACGAGGGCGAGATTGACGGCGAGCACGCGGCCGATGATCTCCATGTTGGCGAAGCCGCCATCGCCCGCGCGCTGGTAGAAGTGGCTCCGGTGCGCCTCCCACACCCGCTCGCCCGCCAACAAGCGCCGGCACAGCGTGACGGTCGCGTCACCGACAAAGTAGAGCGGCAGCAGCAGCGCAGCGGCAAGGTGCCCGGAGCCGGCGACGAGGAACAACAGCCAGGCCAGCAGAAGCGCCGTCGGCAAGCTGCCCATGTCGCCGAGAAAAAGCCGCGCGACGGGCCGGTTGAAGGGCGCAAAGCCCAGCATGGCGCCGTTGAGTGCGAGCGCGACGACGAGCCCTTCGGCGGGTAGGGCGCCGAGCGCCCCGACGAGCGCGATGCCCGCCGTCACCGGCACCACCTCGGCCACCATCATCCAGTCGATGCCGTCCATGAAGTTGACGAGATTGACGAGCCATAGCCCGCTCAAGAACAGAAGCGCGTGCTCGAGCCATACCGGCACGAACGGGACGACGCGCATGTCGTCGGGCAACGCCGTCATCACCATGACCACGGCGACGGCCTGCACGACGAGCTTATAGGCCGGTGGCAGATTGCGCAGATCATCGACGACGCCGAGCGCGGCCATCAGCACCGCCGCGAGCAGCACCACCATCGATTGCTGGACCGCCTCCGCCTCCAACCGCGGCGACAGAAGCAGCGCCAGCACCGATACGCCGACTGCCGCTGTGATGACGGCAATGCCTCCCCACTGGGGGGTGAGCGCGTTGTGGGAGGAACGCGCGGTCGGCACGGCAACAGCAAAGCGCCCAAAGAGCGGCATGAGCAAAGCGATCAGCCCGGTCGTGGCGGCGAACGCGCCGATCCAGATGCCAGGTGCAAGCAGCCCGACGACGCGCCAGGCGTCAGCGCTTCCAGTCATGTCAAGCCGCTCCCACGGATCGCAAGACTTGGGGCGGGACATCCCCGCCGGCGGACAGAAACGCCAAGGGATCGCGCGTGCGATCGTCGAACACGGCGGCCGTCAGCGGGCCGTCATAGCCGGCCCCGGTATCGAGGTTTAGCCTGTTGGCGCGCAAATCGGGAACCCGTGCGGCGATCGGCGTGTGACCGTGGACGACGAGGCGCCCATAGAAGCTGCCGCTGTAGGACAGGAACGGCTCGCGAATCCACAACAAGTCGTCCTCCTCCTGCTCGGGGAACGCGCGGCCGGGGAGGATGCCGGCGTGCGCGAAGAACCGCTTCCCATCGTCATAGAACAGCGGCAACGATCCCATCCAATCGAGGTGCTCGCGCGGCAGCTGGGAAGCGTGGCGGACCCCATAGCTCTCCAGCGTTTGCAACCCGCCCCCCTGCGGGCTGAGCCAGGCGGCCGTGTCGATTCCGCCCGGAAGCCGATGCATACGGTTCTGCGCCGCTGCCAATACCACCGCCTCGTGGTTTCCCGGCAGGCAGAGGACCTGGCTCGGCTTGCGCCGCTGCAGGTCGATCAACAGCGTGACGACCGCCTGGCTGTCGGGGCCGCGATCGACATAATCTCCGATGAAGATCAAGCGGGCATCGGGGCCCACGTGGGCTTCGCACAACTCGAGCAGGAGCTCGAGCTTGCGGACCTGCCCGTGCACATCGCCGATGGCGCAGATCGGGCCCTCCCCGGCCGCGAAGGCGGAGAACTGCTCGCTGTAATGACTTGGCTCTCTGTCCGTCATGGACTGATCACTGACTTCTCACAATAAGACGGCAAGAATGATTAGGCGCTCGCACCGGACGCGAACGGGGGCGCTTGGGCGCTGACGCTCATCGAGCACGTATGCAAATCCTCATCCGACCATTCCCCGCGCAAGCCCCGCGCCATCTGCCGCCGCGCAATCGGCGGCTCCGGCCACAGGCTCCGCGTCTCGATCCTCACCTCGAGGCCCGACTGCTGCAGCAGCGCAATCACCTGCGAGGCGCTCGCCCGGTTGGTGTAAAAGCCGGAGCGCGACATCCAATGGCTCTCCCAGACGGCAGGCGCAAAGCGCAAATTGGCAAGCTTGCCGCCGAGGTGGTCCTGGAAATCGATGGCGTGCCAGGCGAGACCGTCCTCTTTCATAATACGGCGCAACTCGCCAAACGTCAGCTCAAGCTCGTGGCGGCGGATGTGCTCGATGACCGCGACCGAGGTGACGAGATCAACCGAGGCATCCGGCAGGCGGCGCAAATCCTGAAGTCCGTTCACGTAGTAGGTCACGCCGCAGCGGGCGAAGACGTGCGCGCGGTCGGCGGCATCGGAGAGATCGGGCGCAAGAAGCCCGCGCTCCGCGGCGGCTTGCGCGACCCGCACATACGCCGCCACGTCGGTTGTCCCGAAGTCACCCACGTCGACGAAAATGGTGCGCTCGACGCCGAGCGCCTTGTAGACCGGCGCGCAGGTCGTTATCTCCCCGGGGCCCAGCTCCAGCACCGTGTGCGGCACGCGGCCCGTACGCGAGCGAAACCAGGCAACGCGGGCCTCGGCGGTGCGCACCAGCTGCTCGGTCTCGCCTGAGCTGTAGCTGTGGCGGAAAACGTTGAGCCGGGACCAGAGCGCGTGCGACACCGGCAGCCGGCTCAAGACCAGCTTGGCGCCGATCTTCGCCCACCAGGGGATCGGCGCCCCGCGATAGCTGCCCGGCGCTACGAACGTATCCTGCATGTGATCGACTCTACGGCCTTCGATTCTCTGTCGCCCCGAAAATCCAGCATATTGTCGAATCTGTCTGCACCGGAGTCACTGGTATGATCACGGTTGTACACATCATCACGGCGCTCGGCTCAGGAGGCGCCGAGCGTGTGCTCTATCTTGTCGCAACCGGACGCGCCGAAGGGCGCGAGATTCGGCACGTGGTGGTCTCCCTGACGGATGAGGGCATCTATGGCCCGAAGCTGCGCGGGGCCGGCGTGGAGCTGGCATGCCTCGGCATGCAGCGCGACCGCTCCCCGCTGGCGGCGTTCCTGGCACTCGTGCGCCTTCTCCGCGCACGGCGCCCAAATGTGCTCATGACCTGGCTTTATCACGCAGACCTCACGGGCACGCTCGCCGGGCGCCTTGCCGGCGTGCGACAAATCATCTGGAACGTGCGCTGCTCCGACATGGACTTTAAACGCTACGCGCCGACGACGCGCCGTATCGTCAAGGTGCTGGCGCGCCTCTCCCGCGTGCCGTGGGCGGTTGCCACCAACAGCGAGGCCGGCCGCAGCGCCCACGAAGGCTTGGGCTATCACCCCAAGCGATGGGTCTATCTGCCGAACGGATACGATACCGACTTGTGGAAGCCGGACGCGGCGGACCGCGCCAGCCTGCGGCATGAGCTTGGGTTCTCCGAGACCGATCGTGTTATCGGCATGGTGGCGCGCGTCGACCCGCAGAAGGATCACGCGAGCTTCCTTGCTGCAGCAGCCGAGCTGCAAGCCAAGCGGCCCGACCTGCGCGTGCTTCTCGTCGGTCTTGGCACGCGCGAGCTTTCCCTGCCTGCGGCGCTGCGCTCGGTCGTGGTCGCCGTCGGCGAGCGCCAGGATGTGCCGCGCCTGACGCGCACCCTCGACCTTCTCGTCTCCTCGTCCGCCTACGGCGAGGGCTTTCCCAATGTCATCGGCGAGGCCATGGCGTCCGGCGTCGCGTGCGTCGCCACGGATGTGGGCGACTCAGACCTCATCATCGGCGATACCGGCCGCATCGTGCCGCCCAGCGACACCGCCGCCCTAGCCGCCGCGGTCGCCGAGTTGCTCGACCTGCCGCCGGCCGATTTGCACGCGCTTGGATTACGAGCGCGTAGGCGCATTAAGACAGAGTTCTCCATCGAAGGGTGCTTGGAGCGCTATGCCGCACTCTTTGCGGTGGCCTCCAACGCGCGCACGGCGTCAACAAGACGGTCACGACGCAGCATTGATTCGGCCACATGAGCGCGAAAATCGATTTTTCTATCAAATGTTTGGAGCAATCCTCTGAGTAACTTTCCCGGCCCCTTGCAATAATCTCTGCACGCGTCGCACTGTCCCTTCCTCGTCGCTGACTGGCCGCCGACGCGAGGCGCTCACTGCGGCGGCCGATCAAGAGACTAAAGGGGGTCGGGGGATCGTGCACTTTGGCAGTCTCACGCAACTTGATCGATTGTCGCTGGCGCGCGCGCCCGGATGGCTCCAGCTTGCAGCCAAGCCTCTGGCGATCTCTCTCTTCGCCGCCGGACTCTTGTGGCCGCTCGCTTGGCTTATCCTCAACGGTGTCACTCCGTTCGGCCAATATGAGGAGAGCCTCGGCTATCGCTACTTCTACACGCTGAGGCAGCTCCACGAATCCTCGACCTACCTATTCCTGCCGCAAGGCCAATCCACGGACCTCATCTTCAAGCTGGTGCAGATCGCGCTCGATGCGATCGGCATTCCGCCGACGCAACTCCACCCGCGCATCAATTATTTTTATGTCGGCTCGGTCGCGATCTTCCAGCTGATCAACATCGTCGCCTTCGCTTGGATGCTGCGGCAAGCCCCGCGCCGATTGAACCCGTTCCTCGTAGCCGTCTTCTGGCTGCTTCCGTTCTACGCCCCGCAAGCCGCCGCCAGCAATATTCTGCTCATCCCCGACTACTTGGCCGTCGAGCCGGCCATCGCCATGCTCTGTGCCGCGCTGATGATCAGGGCATACCGCTTTCCCGACCAGACGCTCGCGCATTCGCTGCGGCTCGGGATCCTTCTCGGCGTCGTGCTGGCCACCAAGATCACGCTCGCCGTCTTTCCCGGCGTCACACTTTTGTATCTGGCACTCTCCACGCGTCCGCTCAAACGCAGCGCCGTACACGCCGCGGCAGCGGCTCTCACGGGGTTCGTGCTGTGGATGCTGATTATGCTCGTCGATCAGTCCTTCGGCATCGAACGGCTGGTGCACCAGCTTAGGGACCTGGAGGGCTTCGTTCGCTCAGGGAGCAGCCTCGGACGCACCGATCAGCCATGGCTTGCGTGGATGCGGACGAGGGCCGGACAAACGCTTCTGATTTCCGCCCTTATCTATCTGACCCCCTTCATCGCACTCGCCACCCTTGTGCTCGCGCGCAGTCGCAAGCAGCTCTTCTTCCTGGCCAGCCTGCTGGCGGGAGCGCTGGCCTACTCCTACGCGCTCTACCACCGCGACTATCCCGTGACCCTGCTCGAGAGCGGCTTTTATACCTTCCTGCTGCTCTGGTGCGTCTGGTGTGTCAGCGGGCAACCCGCGCTCGAGGCCTGGTGGGACCGGGTCAGTCCGCCCTTGCGCTTGCTCTCAGGGGGCGCCATTGCCGTGGTGCTCACCTTTTTGATGGTCGACTTCGCGCAGGCCTTTGCCATCTCCAATATCGCGCCGCTCGCCGCGGCCTCGAGGACCGAGCAGCAATTCGAGCGCCTGACGCAGCAGATCGTTGGACGGCGGCTATGGCTCGTCCCCGGAAATGATGGGCGCCCCCTCTCGATCGAGTCGGCCATCATGAAAGGAGGCAGCGGGCTCACCGGCATCTGGCTGCAGCCCGACAGCGCCCTGATGCGGCGCATCGTTCCCGATCTGGATTTCCGGTTTGAACGCAGCGACCAGAGACCCGTGAACTTGGACGACTACACCGCCGTCTTCTTCGTGACCAAAACAGATCTGGAGACGAGGAAGCGGGTGCTGGACCAGCGCTATCACATCGATCTCTTCCAACTCAATTGTCGCGAGCTGATCGGCATGCAGACGGGCACAGTTGCAATGTGCGTCGGCAAAAAGGGGGCGGCGCCATCGTGAGCGAAGGTGATCTACTGCTCCTTGCCCTTCTTTGGTGCGCAGGCCAGCTCGCCCTTTTTGCACTTCTGCGCCTGCTCCATCCCATCAGGAACGAGCGCGCGATCTTCCTCTTGCATGTGGCCGCGTTCGTGAGCTTCGCCATCGTCTGCGCAGCCGCCTATGTTCGCTATCCCGGGCTCTCCGCCACGGTCGCGGTCGGAGCCTTGTCCTTGAATGCGATCTACTGCCTCTCCTTCCTGGAGCTGTGGTCGCTGGCCGAGGGCGGTTACTCGATAAGCATTCTGAAATCGCTGAGAGAAGGTCCCCGCGCGCGCACGCTCGTCGCCGCGGAGGCGGTCGCCATTGGCGACCGCAAGCGGGACAACCGCATCGCAGCCCTGCAGGATCTCGATCTCGTGAGCGCCGACGCTGGCACGTTGACACTAACCGCCAGAGGGCGGCTGATCGCGACCGGAATCGCGCTGTTGCGCGGGCTCGCCAACTTCCGGAACCCAGGCTGATGGTTCTCGGGATCGCCGTCATCGCGCTTCTGTCCGCCGTGCTCTTCCACGCAGCCGTGATGCGGCTATCGCTGCCGCTCGGCAGCGTCGCGACCTTCATCGTGGTGGCGTTTGCCGGCGCCATCGGTCTTGGCGCGATCATGACGGGCGAGGCCGTGCCGACCGCCGAGATTATCGCCTCGTTGCTGACCTACGGCTTCGGGTGCGAGCTTTATCTCTTCCTCTCGACCTTCAGCCTGGCGAGCATCTCCTCCAACATCCTCGCCGAGTTGCGCCAGCACTCTCTGACTCACGATGGGCTGGCGCGCCGCTATGCGAGCGAGCGCATGGTGCGGCTGCGCATGGAGCGCCTGCTCGCCGCCGATCTCGTGGTTGAGGATGCGGGCACCTTGAGGCTGACGCCGAAGGGCCGGCGCATGCTGCGCATATTTGAGCGTCTGAGGGTCCTATTCGGCCATTGACGGCTCGGCCACAACCACCGGAAGCGCCGACATCTTTTCGCGCGGCACGGCGAACGAGTTGCGGTGGCCCGACGTCGTCGCATAGAGCGCCTTGGCGTCCGTGTAGAAGCGATCGCGCGCCACGTCATACCCGAGCACCGCATAGTCGCGCTCGGCAAAGAAGCGCACGATCTTGTCGTCCTCGCTCCAGGCGATCTCGAGGATTATGAAGGGGCGGGCGCGGGAGATCGTCTCGGCGAGTCCCTGAAGCACCTCGTAGTCGAAGCCCTCCGCATCGATCTTCACGATGGTCGGGTCGAGATTGAGGTCGTCGAGGCGGATGACCTCGTTGTCGATGCTGTCGATCGTCGTGCCTGCGGCAACCGCCGCCCCGAAGCTTGTCTCTATCGCCGCCTCGACCTGCTCGCGCGAGCCGGAGGTAAACGTGTGCAGCACCACGTGGCCATAACTCGGCACGAAGAAGCGCACGCGCGCCGGCGCCGCCCCGGCCCCGACCATCTTGTAGTCGAAGCGCTCATCCTGGCTCTTGATCTTGGCCAACGCCGGCTCGAGCTTGAGATTGGGCTCGATCGACAGGATGCGATAGCCCTTGTCGAATTTGCGAAACGAAAGCGCCGAGATGCCGTCGTTGGCGCCGACGTCGAGGAAGAGGCCGGACGGCGCCGCGGCAATGAAGTGCTTCAGCGCGTTGTAGCTCTTGTCGTGCGGCAACAGGAACGGCACGCGGTGCACCGCCTCCCAGGCGAGCTTCCAGATGTAGGGGTGGGATTCGGCCAGTTGCGCGGCCGTCTCCAGCAAACGCTTTGCCATTGTCGGTTCCGAAATCGGCGGCTCAGCCGCGCCTCACCGCTTCTGCGCCACCTCGGCCGCCGCCGAAGCCGTGTCGAGCTTGGGCGAGCGGAATCCCACGAGCTCGTAGATAAGCTTCACCAGCGTCTTGGTGACGCTCACCAAATTCTTGATGCGGAACACCGAGGACTTGTTCGTGGCTTCCGCCCCGCGCACGCCCACCTCGACCACGCTGCACCCCGACTTGATGAGCTTGACCAGAATCTCGCCCTGGAACCCGAAGCCCGAGCTGGTGATATCGATCTGGCGCAGAAGCGCCCGCCGGTGCACCGGCAGGCCGTTGTAATAGTGCAGGCGCTCGCCCGAGATCAGGTTCAAGAGGCCCGTGTAGCAGCGCGAGATGGTATAGCGCATCGGCGTCTTGATGACGCGCAGATTGACCATGTAGGGAACGACGATGTCGGCCGTGCCGATCTTATCGATGATCGGAGGTAGGCTGGAGGCCGGCACCCCGCCGTCGCCGCACATCATCATCACGTACTCGAGGCGGGCTTCCTTCACGCCCTTCTGATAGGAGCCGCCGAGCCCGATGTTGCGCTGATTGCTGACGAGGCGGACATTGGGCAGCTCGTCTGCCAGACGCTGCATGATCGCGCCGGTGCGGTCGGTGCTCCCGTCGTCGATCAGAATGATCTCGTAGCTGGCGATGCGCTCGTCAACCGTCTCCCAGATGTCGCGGACCACCCCCTCAACGACCACTTCCTCATTGAGGGCCGGTACGATGAAACTCACCGATTGGGCGATCTTTGCAGGCATCGTTCTCATCCCCCGGGCAATTTGCTGTCGCAGCACACGACAAAAAGATAATGCGCCATCTTGTGATAACCGGTGTGCACCACCTCGTCGTTCATCCCAAAGCAGAAGACGGAGTGGAAATACTCGTGCATGAGACGTTTGAAGTCCGGCATGGACTTGCAGTTGACATGGCCGGCCTTGGAGTTGGGCGAGGCGTAGGCCTGCAACTCGAGCGAGGGCATGCCGAGAATCACCGCGCCGTGCGGCGCCAGCGAGCCCATGGTGTTCGCCAGAAAGGTGCGCTCGTCCGCGGGCTGGATATGCTCCAACACGTCGAGCGCGTAGATACCGTCGTAGGGGCCGCCGGGAACCGGGGCGGCAAGCATGTCGTGCACGAAGGCGTCGAACGCCCAGCGCGGGTTCATGCGGCGCTTCACGTCCTCGATGAAGACGGGATCGAAGTCGGTGGCGGCAAGCGTCTCGACCTCCTGGCGCACGATGCGCGTACCGAACGCGTCCGCGCACCCGATCTCAAGCACGCGCCCGCGGCCCGCCAGCATCTTGGCGACGAACTTGTAGCGCGACAGGGTGAAGGTCAGCCGCTTGGGATCGTCGTTGTAGGCGTAGCTCGTCATCAGGCCGAGCGATTTAAGACCGCCCTCGTCCGCCTGCTCCACCATGCTCTGGTACTGCCGTTCCTTCGTCTCCAACATGAGTGGCGCCTCGCTACGCGTGAAAGGTGTAGGTCTGCGGCAGGGTCGCGAGCTGGTCGATGTAGGTGCGGCCCCAGGCGACCATGTCGCGAATGCCCGTGCGAAGATCCGTCTCCGGCTTCCAGCCCAGATCGGTCTCGATCGCGGAGCTGTCGAGCCAGTAGATCCAGTCCTCTCCGAAGCGGGGCGGCGTGGTCTCACACAGTTGATCGAAGCTGATGCCCAGCTCCTCGGCGGTGAGCTCGACCAGCTCGCGGATGGAGATGGGCTCTTTCGGCCCGACGTTGTAAACGCGTCCCAGCTCCGCCTTTTGCGCCACGAGATAAGTCGCCTTTGCCAGATCCCGGGCATGAAGGTACGACTTCTTGGCCTTACCCCCACCATGCAGCGGCAGCTTTTTGCCGCTTAATCCACAAATAACCGCGCGCGGAAGAATGCGGTGCAGCTGTTGGCCCGGCGCGTAGGCGTTGGAGGGGCGAACGATGTTCATGGGAAACTTCAGCGTATTGAAGATGGAAATGAGGTGCATGTCGCCCGCGGCCTTCGAGGCGGCGTAGGGGCTCGTCGGAAGCAGCGGGTCGGATTCGCAGGCGGGCTTGGCGACCGATCCATAGAGCTCAGAGGTCCCGATCTGGACCCAGCGCCTGAGGTAGTCGCGCTTCATCAGATCTTCGGTGATTCGCGCCAGCGCCGTCACGTTGGTGTCGAAGTAGCGCCAGGAATACTTCCAGGATGCCGCCCCTTCGCCCTGCGCCGCATAGTTGATGATGACCTCGGGCCGCTCCTTGTCGAGCATCTCAAACAGCCGGTCATGCTCGAAGACGACGTGGATCTGGTGGTACTGGTAGCGCGGATCACCTTTGCCCAAATTGAGGGTGAAGGGCTCCGGCTTCTCCATGTTGCGGCCCACACAAATGACTTTCTCCACCCCTGGCTGCGCCAGCAGATGGAAGGCGGTGTGCACGCCGAAGACGCCGTTGCCACCCAAAATGACGAAGCTCTTCATGCCCGACCCTTGCGCCATTCGATCAGTCCGCCTTTAAAATCGTCCAATAGAAGTCTCCCGCATAGGAGGCTTGATCGAATAGCGCAATCCAATCCGGCGGCGGCAGATAGGTCTCGGCCGTCAGACACCAGCTTTCGAAGATGTCTTTCTCCTCGGCGCCGCGGTAGGCGTCCACCTGAACGAAGCACTTCTCAGGGTTGCGGCTGACACGGGTCATCTCGCGCAGGGCCTGCCGGCAGCCCTCGCGATCGAGATTGTGGATGGTGTTGATGCTCAAGACCGCATCGAAGCTGTTGTCGGGAAAGGGAAGATCGACGGCCGAGCCGAGATGCAGACGGCCGACGGCCTCAGGCTCGCAATGGGTGAGCGCATAGCGGGAGACGTCGATGCCGAAGGCTTCGAGACCCGGGCATGCCAGCATCAGATCTTTGACCAGAAAGCCCTTGGCGCAGCCGATGTCGAGGACGCGCATGCCGGGCCTGAGCCCGAAGTGGGTGACGATATCGCGCGCCACCGGCACCCAGCGCCCGTCGTAGCGATACCCGCCGTAGCCATACTCGCGCGGGCCGTCGAAATACATCTCGCCGAACTCTTTCGAGATGGCGACGACCTCTGGGTTCTTTCCTTCCTCCCGCTTCTTCACGTCGCGCTTCGACTTCGGCAGCGCGCGCAAGAGATCGACCTCAGCCATGCCGCATCCCCGCCGCGTCGCGCTGCGCCTTGGCGAGCCCGTCGGGCAACGGCGTGTAGTCGAAATCGGGAAAGGCGCGCTTGAGCGAGCTGACGTCGAAGGGCCGGTAGCCGTTGTGCGGCATCGGCCCTGAGCGCGGGCTGCCCTTGATGGCGATGCCGTTGCCGGCGAGGCCCGCGACCTGCTCGGCGATCGAACGGAAGGAATGCGTGGTCCCTGTCGCGATGTTGAGCGCGCCCGAGCTGCGGTAGAGCAGCACGCGCAGGATCACCTCGGCGACGTCGTCGACGAGGACGTGGTCGCGGCGCTCCTCGCCCTCGCCGAAGAGCACGATGTCCTTGCCCTCGGCCGCCAGACGGCGGAAGCGGTTGGGCCCGTAGCCGTTGTGGGGATCGCTGGCGCCGTAGATCAGCGTCGGCCTCAGCGTCGCGAAGGGCGCCGCCGACGCCGCCTCGGCGAGCGCAATCTCGCGCGCCAGATGCATGACGCCGTGCAGCGTCGTCGGCGCCACCGGAGACGCCTCCGACAGCGGCAGCGGCCCGTCGGCGTAGACCGCATCCGAGCTGATGTTGACCATATGCGCGACCGGCGCGCTGCCCAGCGCCTCGGCGATCGCCTTGGCGAGGCGCATGTTGTCGATCAGCATGTCGAGATTCTTGCACGGCGCAATGGCCGCAACCGCGACCAGTGCATCGGTGGGGCGCAGCACCGCGCCGAGCTTGCCGGCAGCGTCTGGCTGCAACAGGTCGATATCGCTGCGGGTGAGGCCCAACGCCGGCACGCCCTCTTTCTCCAGGCGGCGCATCAGGGCGGCGCCGACAAAGCCATGGGAGCCGAGGACCACCGTGCGCTCAGCGGCCGTCGGCTTGGCGTTCTTGTGTTCCAGCATGGTCGTCTCCTAGGCCGGAAGGGCTTCGACCGGGCGCCCGAGCGTGGTCCAAACGAGGCCCGCGCCGCGTGCCGCCTCGCCGTCGAGCACGGCAAATGGATCGAGGACGAGGCGGCCGGTCAGCCGTGCGGCGATGTCGGTGGCGGCAATACTGCGGTACTGCGGCCACGGGGTGAGGATCATGAGCGCGTCGGCGCCATCGAGCGCGCCGAGCGGGTCGTCGAAGCCGTGCGCGTCGCTATGGTGGGCGAGATCGGCCGAGACCACGGGGTCGTGCACGCGCAGGTGCGCCTCGGGCAGCTGCTGCAGCGTCGCGATCGAGGGCGAGTTCTTCACCGAGTGGGTGTTCTCCTTGTAGGCGAGCCCCCACACCGCAATGGTCGCGTCGGGCTTCTGATCGACCAGCATGCGGCGGATGGCGCGCGCGGCCCAGTCGCGGCGACGGCGGCTGTTGACCTGCCACGCGCGGACCACGCCGGCGTCGGTGCCGTGCTCGTCGGCGAGCCTGATGACGGTGGCGAGGTCGCGCTCCAGATTGCCGCCGGCAATGCCGAGCCCCGGAACGAGATAGCTGTATGCACCGATGCGCCGGTCGAGCCTGAGCGATGGCACGATCTCCGACCAGTCGGCATTGATCGCCTCGCACAGCTCGGCCAGCGTATTGGCGACGCTGATCGAGGCGACGAGGCACATGTTGATCGAGATCTTGGCGAGCTCGGCGCTCTCGTAGCGCATGGGCAGGATCGGGCAGCCGAAGGCCTCGAGCACGGCGCGAAAGCGCGGCTCGATCGCTCGGCTCGGATCGGCGCAGCCGACGATGTAGCGCTCCGGCTCGGTGGCGCGCTCGACCGCGCGACCAAAGACCAGCGTCTCCACCTGATAGTAGAGGCGGTCGTGCGGCACGCTTTGAAGCGCGCGCGTGAAGCCGGGCGGCACCTGGCACAGCACGACGAGGACCGCATCGGGACCGAGCGCGCCGGCCACCTGATCGATGAGCGTGCGGATAGCGGTCAGATCGCTGACGCCGGCATCATCGGTCGACACGTCGGGCGCTATGTAGACGACGTCGCACTTTTTCAGGCCGGCGAGATCGGAGGTGAACGTCTGCCGCGCGCCGTTGGTGCGAACCAGGTCGTCGAGCTTCGGCTCCACCACGGGAAGCTCGCCGCGCTGCAGCCGCTCAATCAGCGCAGCGTCTGCGTCATAGCAGACGGTCTGAAAGCCCTTGCTTGCAACCGCAGACGCGGACACCAAGCCG
Organism: uncultured Alphaproteobacteria bacterium; assembly: GCA_963782555.1. Classification (GTDB taxonomy): domain Bacteria; phylum Pseudomonadota; class Alphaproteobacteria; order Rhizobiales; family Hyphomicrobiaceae; genus Hyphomicrobium_A. The sequence goes on from CAWAKB010000004.1 coordinate 604,742, forward strand.
AGATGGGTCATGCCTGCAAAACCGACGACCGGTAGAGTCATTTCTTCCCCGCCATTTCCATCGCCTCGCCGCCGAGCCGCGACAGCGTCTTCTGCAACCAAAGATCGCCCGCAAGGTCGGTCTGCGTGCGCGCCTCACAAAGCTCTTTGAAGTGGGCGTACTCCGCCGCCCACGTCGGATCATCCTCGACCAGCGTCACCGTGCTTTCGGGCGGACGCCCGCTGGGCAGCACGCGCGTGCGCCGGATGAAGCTCGACGGCCCCCATTTGCACAGCGAGGTGACGTGTGCGGTGCCGTTCTCGGCGAGCACGTCGCAGGTGAAGTGATTGCGCCACATCAGCAGCGTCATCTCGAGCTCGATGCGGGGCACGGTTGCCTCGCTGGAGATGACGACGTGGTCGGGCGCGCGGTTCTCAAAGGCGTTGGCGGAGACGACGCGGAAGGTGTCGGCGACGTCGCCGAACCAGAACTTGCAGGTGTCGAGCAGGTGCGAGCCGAGGTCGGGCAGGACGCCCGCGCCCTCATCGCGCCAGGCTGAATCGCGCACCAAACGCGCCGTGCCGTTGCCGTAGAACATGCGGCAGCTGTAGACCTTGCCCAGCTCGCCCGACTTGATCAGGTCGCGCATGCGCACGAAGTGCGGCTCGAAGCGATGGTTGTAGGCGGTGCAAAGCACGACGCCCTTCGCCTTGGCATCCCGCCCGAGCGCGGCGATCTGCGCGTCCTCGGGCGTCCACAACGGCTTCTCGACCAGCGCGTGCTTGCCATTGGCGACCAGATAGGCCAACAGCTCGGCCTTGGGCTTGTCGGGCGTGCACATCAGGCAGGCGTCATAGTCGCCGAGCGGCACGTCCTTGAGGTCGCGGTAGGCCGCCTCCTCGTTCACCGGGTCGATGGAAGCGACGAAATCGCTCCCGGCAAAGCGCTGCCGCTTGCGCCCCTGCACGCCCAGTCCCGCAACGATCACACGCATCTACTGACTCACAATCCTTCGGCGGCTTGCCGTTCCGCCTTGTCGATCTTCTTCTTCACGCTGTCGGGCGTCACCGGGATGTTGCCATCCTCCTCGCACTCGCAGCCCGCGGCGATGCTGCCGAGGATCGTCGCCATGACCGGGTTCTTGCCGGTGAGCATGGCGAGGGTCGCATACGCGAGCAGCGCATCGCCGGCACCCACCGCGTCGACCAGCTTCTCTACGAAGCTGTCGACCACGAAGAAGCTGTCGAGCTTCTCGTGCTTCTCGCCGCGGCAGGTCAAGACGCCACGGTCGCCGAGCTTGAGGATGAGAAGCTTGCACTGGGCTGCATCGTAGACGCCCGACGCCAGCGGGCGGATGCCCAAGTCCTGGTCGGCAAGCGCAAAGCGCGCCTCGCGCTCGTTCGGCGTGATGAGATCGAAGCCGCGGAAGTCGGTGATGTTGCCCCAGCGGCTCGCCACCTGGCTGTCAGCGACTCGGTAGGTGCCCTCGGGGATGGCCTCGATCAGCTTGGGGATGGTGCGCCGGTTGAAGATGCCGTGGCGGAAATCACTGAACACCACCGCCTCGGTGCGCATGTCGCGCACGGTGCGCGTCAGCTGCTGCAGCACCTGGTCGGAGATCGAGCTGTTGTCGAGGGTGTCGATCTTCAACAGGCGGTAGCCGCCCGTCACCACCGCGTTCTTGTTGACGGTCGGGCGCGTGGCGTCGATGACCGGGCGGCAGTCGACGCCGGCCTCGCGCAAGTTCTCGATCACGAAGTCCTTGTGCTCATCCTCGCCGAGCACGGTGGAGAAGATGACCTCGGCGCCGGCCGACTTCATGTGCTTGGCGACGATCGCGGCCCCGCCGATGAAATCGACCTTGCGCTCGAACATGACGCTCATGGTCGGCGTCTTGGTCTGGCCGCCGATCATGGCGCAGTAGGTGTAGGAGTCGACGATGGTGTCGCCGACGAGATGCACCCGCTTGCCCTTCATGGCATCGAGACACCCGCGCAGCATGTCGAAGGTAATCTTCTCGTTGTCCATCAAGGTCAGAAGCTTCTCGAGCTTCAGGACAGGCGGGGCGAGGTTGATGAGGTTGCTGGAGGAGTAGACGATGTCGCCGGGGCTGAACAGCAATTCGCCGCCATAGCTCTGGACGGCGTCGATCTCCTCCTGCGTGCGCGCGTGGATCTCGCCCGTGGCGTTATACTCGTAGCCCTTCACGAAGTAGTCGGGCTGGATGACCTTGAGGTTCTCGATCGGCGTGGCGTGCTCGTCGATCACCACGTAGTCGACCAGCTCGAAGGCGGCGAGATTGACTGCGCGCAGCTCCTGGGGAACGTGCGGGCGGTACTTGCCCTTGTCGATGTGGCGGTCGGCAGTGAGGCTTGCGATCAATACGTCCGCCTTGCTCTTGGCGTAGAGCAGATGGCGCACGTGCCCCGGGTGCACGATGTCGAAGACGCCGTGGCACATGATGACCTTCTTGTCGCGCGGCATGGGGCCCAGCAGCGCGTAGAGCTCCTCCGGCGTCTTGATCTTGTGGCGGTATTGGGCAGAGAGCGCGAACGTCATTGCGGATCAACTCCCGGAAGCTGTCGCTTCTAGCCGAGGTACTGGAACCAAGTGCGCGTCGCCTCGTGGATCGAGGCCGGATCCCAAAGCGGCGCGTCTTGCCAGCGGTCTATCTCGGAGAACATGCGATGGACGCCTTCCTCGAAGGGCACCGTCGGCTGCCAGCCGAGCATCGATTGGATCTTGCCGATATCGGCAAAGGTGCAGTCGGGCTCGCCGGGGCGTTTGGGCACGTAGACCACCTCGCCGCCCAGGAGCTCGACCAGACGGTTGACCGATTGCGGCTGGCCGGCACCGACATTGAAGCGCTCGCCGGAAATCTCCGTCTGCGCCGCGGCAAGGAAGGCCGTCGCGACATCGGTCACATAGATGAAGTCGCGCGTCTGCGTCCCGTCGCCAACCACGGTGAACGGCTTAGCCGCAAGCTTCTGCTTGAGGAAGACGCCGAACACGGCGCCGTAGGCGCCGGTCGTGCGCACGCGCGTGCCGTAGGCATTGAAGATGCAGATTGAGTTGACGGGCAGCCCGTAAACCCGGTGCCAGTGAAACACCGCCTGCTCGCCTTGATACTTCGACAAAGCATAGGGGTACTGGGGATCGATCGGATGATCCTCGCGCGTGGGCGTGGCGGCGAGCCCGTAGCACGAGGAGGAGGCGGCATAGACCAGCTTTTGCACACCCGCCATCCGCGCGCATTCGAGCACGCGCACGGTGCCTTGCACGTTGGTGTCCATGTACTCGGTCGGCTGCTCGATCGAGGGGACGATGTCGCCGATGCCGGCGAAGTGGAACACGTAACGGGCGCCTTGAAAGACGGGGCTCGTCGGCTCCAAGTCGCGGATGTCGCCCCACACGCAAGCGAGGCGCGGGTTGTCGGCATAGTCGTTGAGGTTCGCGCGGTGGCCGCCGACGAGATTGTCGACGACCCGCACCTCGAAACCGCCCTCCAACAGCAGCCCAACCATGTGGCTGCCGATGAAGCCGGCTCCGCCCGTCACAACTGCGATTGGCGCGCTCATGCAGCCTTGAGCTTCTTGAGCGTGCGAACGTTGTAGTACCAGTCATTGCTCATGCTGGCTGGCACCTTGCCCGCGTGGAAGGCGCGGCAGAGATCGCGCACGGCCTCGTCGATGCCGTGCTTAGGCGTGAAGCCCAAGACGCGCGCGATCTTGTCGGAGTTGATGTGATAGGAGCGGTTGTCATTGCTCGGCGTCGTGACGATGTCGATCGGCGCCTTCTCCGGGAACTCCTCCTCCACCACGCGCTTCACCAGACGAGAGAGATCCATGATGCTCATGTTCTGGTAGCCGCAGTTGAAGATCTCGTTGGCGATCGTCTCGTTCGGCGCCGTGAGCAACAGCTTGCAGGCGTCGGTGTAGTCCTGGATGTGCAGGTTCGGCCTGAGCTGCGCCCCGCCGAACACCGTGATGCGGTTGTTGGTGACGGCGTGGTTGGTGAGAATGTTCACCGACAGATCGAGCCGCAGGCGCGGGGCATAGCCGCACACCGTCGCCGGGCGGAACACGACGCCGACGAAATTGTCGTCCGTGTGCTTCAACAGCAGCGGCTCGCACATGCCCTTGTACTTGTTGTAGAGCGTGAGCGGCACCAGCGGGTGGTCCTCGGTGACGTCGGGCGCATCCGACACGCCGTAGACCGAGCTCGACGACACATAGATGAAGCGGCGTACACCCGCCGCCTTGGCGGCGATCACCATGGGCTCGAAGGCCTCGAGGTTGACCGAGGTCGAGAGCCGCTCGTCGAGCTCGAAGCTCGCATCGTTGGAGATGCAGGCGAGGTTGATCACCGCATCTTGACCTTTGAGCGCCCCGCTCAATCGCTTGGTGTCGCGGATGTCGCCCTCGATCACCTTCAGGTTGGGATGGTCCTTCGGCAGGAAGAAATCGCCGAAGTACATGATGTCATAGACGGTTACGTTGTAGCCGTCCTCGAGCAGCTGCGGCGTCAGCAGGCTACCGACGTAGCCCGCTCCGCCCGTTACAAGCACGTTTTTCAACATGTGCGTGGTCTTACCCCCTCGTACGTTACGCTGCGACCGGCTGCTCGGAGATCGAATAGCCCGCCGCCGTCGCATCCCGGTAGAACATCTTCACCGTGTCGAGCGAGTACTCGTCGAGGTCCTTGCCAACGAGCGCGAGCTTGGCCAGCACGTCACTGGTCGCGGTGATGATGTGGCAGCCGATGGCGTCGGCCTGGAAGATATTCAGGAGCTCGCGCGGCGAGGCCCACAAAAGCTCGATGTGCGGATAAGGCTGCAGGATCTCCAGGCAGCGCTGCATCATCGGCACGGGGTCGCGCCCGGTGTCGGCGACGCGGCCGGCGAAGACGGAGATGATCGCCGGTGCGCCCGGCGCGATGCAGCGGGCGACGCGTTCGACCTGCTCCGGCGTCATCAGCGCGGTGACGTTGACGGCGGCACCGGAACGGCTCAGCGTCTCGATCACCTCGCCGCAGAAGCGGCCTTCCGTATTCGAAACGGGAATCTTGACGTTGACGCGCGTGTTGGGACCCCAGGATGCGATCCTGCGTCCTTGCGCAATCATGCCGGGAAAGTCGTCGGCGAAGACCTCGAACGATACTGGGCGATCGGGAACGGCCTTCAAGACCTTGTGGGCGAAGCTCTCGTAGTCGGAGATGCCGGCCTTGCGCATCAATGTCGGATTGGTGGTGAACCCCTTGATCAGAGGATTCTTGGAAAGCTTGACGATTTGATCGAAGTCCGCCCCGTCGGCGAATATCTTGATCCCGAGCTCGCTGGTTTTGCGCATTATTGCCCCGCCTTGCTAGATTTCGTTCAGTACGATTTCGGTCGCCTCACTCAATGAAGTTACGACAAAGTCCGCGCCCTCCGGCCTCGGCTCGCGGTATCCCAAATCGATGAAGACGGTCCGGCATCCTGCCGCTTTGCCGGCGTCGACGTCGCTCGCGCGGTCACCAATCATCACGCTGCGCGACAGGTCAAGACCGAGTTTGGCGGCAGCGCTGAGCAGCATTCCCGGCCGCGGCTTGCGGCACGCGCACGCATCGTCTCTGGTGTGGTAGCAGACTTCGATTTCATCCACAGGAAGCTCGCTCAACAAGCGGCGGTGCATCTCTTCGACCACCGATCGCGCTATGAGCCCGGCGCCGACATCGGGCTGATTCGTGACGACGACGAGCCGGTAGTCCGCCGCCCTGAGACGCTCCACGCAGGCCTTCGCCGCGTCATAGAAGCCGAAGTCCTCCAGGGTGCGTGGCGCGAACGACCGGCCATCCCGAAACTCCGGAACGACCAGCACGCCATCCCTGTCGAGGAAAACGGCGCGGTCCCCCATCGCACGCTCCCCCTCACCACTTCGTGCTTCTGACTTGCAGCTCGGGATGCGAGACGAGGCAATGCCACACGATCCCCTGCATGCCTTCCGAGAGCGGCGTGATGCGGTCCGGGTTGACGACCGGAATGACGACGACGACGTCGCCCTGCTTGGCCGTATAGCCGGTGTCGCGGCCGACGATGCCGAAGACCTTGGCGCCGCGCTCCCTCGCCAGATCGATGGCGCGCACCAGATTGACGCTGATATTGCGCTCCGCGTCGCCGCCGCCGACCGAGTAGATGAGGAGTGCGTCCTTGTCGGAGAGGCGGCTCACTTGCAGCCAGCCCGAGAAGATCGTGTCGAACCCCTCGTCGTTGGCGCGCGCCGTCAGCTCGGAGACATTGTCGGCCGGCGTATAGGCCTCGATGTTGCAGAGCTTGCGGAAGTCGTTGACGGCGTGGCTGCAGTTGCCGGCGCTGCCACCGACGCCGAGCAGAAACAGGCGCCCGCCGCGCTCGCGCAAGGCGGCCAGCTGCTGCGCCAGCCCCTCGACGACCGTGCGATCGATCTGTCCGCAGATCTGTTGCACCTCGGAAAAAAACGATGCTGCGTGGGTGTTCATGCGAGCCCTGATATGCACTTAAGGTCGAAAGCTTCTCAAACGATCTTAGTTGGTGAAGCAAGCGTCCGCCATGAAAGTCGAGACGCGCTTCGAGATTTTCCACGACGAAGACGCACGCACGCGCGCGACACGTCACCTGCAAAAAATGCGGTGGCGCGGGGCAATTATCACGAGCCTACGAGAGTCGTGCGTGCGCGGCAGACACATGCCGCATGTATTGTGAAAGTTATGCACAGGAAGCGCACGGGATCGTCCGCGCCGCGCCTGTCTGCCCGAGCAACAACGTCTCTCACTGACGCGCAATCGAACAGCGCCAGCCTCGGAGCCGGCCGCGCGTCGCGTGCTGGAGCGCGTCCCCGGCGGAACCGATCTCGGCTGCTTGCTGTTGCGGCGCTACCGGCGATCGCTCGCCTCGAAGAGGAGGATCGGATCCTTCTGAGCTCAGAGGGCATGCCTCTGCGCCCGCGCCGGGCGCAGCCAGTGCGACAGACGCCGGCGCGCCACCGTGGCGAGATCCTGCGGCCGCAAGGTCAGGAATAGCCAGGCGGTCATGGCCACCTCGCGCGCGCGTGCGGCAAGACACGGCAGGGGCCCGGCAGCACACGCGCGCCGGCGCTCCTGGATAAGACCGAAACGCCGCGTCGAGAACAGGTGGCGTCCTTTCCAGCGCTGCGCATAGCCTGCAGGAAACGTATTTCCGGCCGCTGCCATCTTCGCCTCGACCAGCGCGATCATGCTGAGCGTCTTTTCGAGATTGACGGCCTGCGACCAGGCAACGCCGCCCTCGACGCGGCGCCACGCGCAAAGCACCTCCGGCGAGAAGCAGGCCCCGCGCGTCAACGCCAGCAGGCGCGACACGTAGCCGTCGGTGAAGGCGTGCAACGCCTCGGGGAAACCGCCGACCTCCTGAAGCCCGGCACGGTTGAACAAGCTCGCATTCCCCATGAACCAGCCGTCGTCCTCGAGTAGATGGCGCGCGGTTTCCGCCGGCGTAATGTAGCCCGGCTCGGCGATAGGGATCGGCGTCGGCAGCGGGCCGTGGCAGCGGCCCGCCTCGTCCAGGATGTCGCTGCGCGCCGAGAACAGCCCCGCCTCGGGATGGGAGTCGAGCAGCGCCATGCCCTTTTGAAAGAAATCCGGGTAGGTGCGGTCGTCGGAGGCGGCGAAATGGATGAACGTTCCGCGCGCCATCTGCAGGCCCACGTTCATGTTGGGCACGACGCCGCGGTTCTTGGGGTTGCGCACGAGCTGCGCATTCTTGAAGCGCGGCAGGAACCGCTCGAGGATGGCGACGCTGTCGTCGGCGGAGGCGTCGTCGATGAAGATCGCCTCGTCGGCGGGCCGCGTCTGCGACGCCAGCGCCTCGAGTGCTTCGGGCAGATAGTGTGCGTGATTGTAGTTGGTCAGCACCAACGACAGCATGCGCGAGGGCTCCCGGTCATGTTCAGGGGACTGCCACCGGGTTCAAGCCGCGAGGCCTCGGGCGTGCATCCAAATGGCGAACAAGTCATAGGCGACGACGCGCGGCTGCGTCAATATTTGGGCCGCAGGGAAGGCGCGCATCTCGCGTCCCTCGCGAATCTCCAGGCGGCTCAATACCCCGTCGTCGATCCTGACCTCGTAGTAATAGCGCACGACCCGGCCGAAGCGGCCGAAGCTGAACGAGAGGTCGGTGACGTAGCGGCCCTGCGCTGCCTTGAGGCAGAGCTCCTCCTCGAGCTCGCGCGCCAGAGCGTCCTCGGGGCTCTCGCCGGGGTCCATACCGCCGCCGAACAGACCCCAATGACCGGGGTAGAAGATGCCGGGCTTCTGGTCGCGCAACTGCATGAGATAGCGGCCGTCGTCCAGCACGATCAGCGCGGCGACCGCATCGCCCGGCTGCAAGTGCCCCTCCTCGCCGAAGTAGTCGGTCACGCGACGATCTCTTTTCTGGTGCGCGCCGTTTCGATGGCGGACCCGAACACACGATCGAGCACGGCGTAGGGATCGGGCGGGACCCATCCCGTCAGTTTCGAGAAGCGGGTGCTGTCGAGCGAGGAGAAGGTCGTGATCTCCGCGCGCGGAAAGCCGGCGTCGGCGGCGCGGGCCTCGCGCACGCGCGCCGGGCCCACCCCGATACTTCGGGCAAGGTGGCGTGCGGCCTCGACATAGCTGATGTCGGTGGCGCCCGAGACCTGGAAGAGGCCGCTGTCGGACCGGTCTGCCAGCGCCAGCAGCGCCGACACCGCATCATCGAGCGCGATCGGCGCCATGTGCAGATCCGAGAACGCAGTCACCTCCCGACCCGCGGCAAGCGCGTCGATCCAGCCGCAGAAGAGCTTGAGCTCGGGCGTCAGCACCTTGGACAGGCGCAAGACAATCGCAGCCGTGCCGAAGGCTGAGAACTCCGCTTCGGCCTCGGCCTTGAGCTGACCGTAGACGGTCAGCGGGCACGGCGGGCGCGACGCCGGAACGCAGGGCGTCTGCCAGTCGTAGACGGCATTGGTCGAGAGCAGCAGCACGCGTGCCCCTTGCGCGATGAGGCGCCGGGCAAGGCGCGCCGGACCCGTCGTGTTGACGCGACGCGCAAGCTCGGAATCCTTGCGGCATTCGGCAAGGCCCGTCATTGCAGCACAAAAGACGGCAATGTCCGTTCGAGGAAGCGCAACGGTGTCGACATCCGAGCCGGCGAGATCAAGAACCACGATCTCTTGCGCGGGTGCTCCCGGCCGTCGCGTGGTGCCAAAGACCGTATCCCCCCGTCGTCGAAGGGCAGCCGCCAGCGCCCCCCCTATGCCTCCGTCGACGCCGACGACGAGCACGCGCATCGCCTCTCCCGCCTTTGGCCCTTCGCTTCGGCTCACCCGGCCGGGGTTCCCTCTTTTTCAGCGTCGCCCAGCGCTTCTGCGTCCATGCGTGCCGTCTCCCGCTCGATCGTCTCCAGGCTGCCGATCTCGCGCCGGTCGATCATCCACAAGGCGCCGCCGATCAGGCTCACGGCCAACACGATAAGCGCGAACAGCACGCTCGAGCCGAACGCGATCTCAGCTGGCAACCCGACCGCGCCGAACGCCACGATGGCCGTGCCCTCGCGCACGCCCCAGCCCGCCACCGAGATCGGCAGCATGGCAATCTCCATCACCGCGGGTACAAGCAGCGCGCATCCGAGCGCAATGGCGGGCGTCACGCCCCAGCCCAAGAGGAGCACGAAAAACAGCGCGCAGTTCAAGACGGAAAGCAGCAATGCGAGAAGAGCCGCCACCATCAGCCTCGGTCGGGGGCGGAAGAGATGCTGCCCGATCATGGCCGTGTGCAGCAGCAGCTGGACGATCCCGTTCTCGCGAATGTGTTGCGGCAGCCTGCGGAAGATCCCCAAGCGGCCCGGCACAAAGGCGAGCAGCGCCACGACCACCATTCCGCCCACACCGGCAATCGCCAGAACGATCAGCCCCAGCCGCACCGTCGGTGCGACGATGGCGTCGAGCAGAAATGGCAGGCTCGCAAGCACGAGCGTGTGGTTCATGATGATGCCGAGGACCCGGTCCAAGGCGACGGCCGCGGTTGCATCGTGCAGCGGCAGCCCGCACCCGCGGATGCGCCAGATGCGCAGCGCGTCGCCGCCGAGGAACGAGACGAACGTCTGGCCGAAAAACATGCCCTCGAGAGAGACGCGCAAGGCCGCACCCACGGGAAGGTGGCGCCCATAGAGGCCGACGACGGCGGAAAGCCTGCCGGCCCCTACCAACGTCTGCAGGAGAACAATAGCAAAGCCGACGGCGATGGCGTAAGGGGCGACCGACAGCAGCGTGTGCACGACCGCGTTGAAGTCGAGACTGAAGGCGATGGCCAATAGGATGGCAACGCCCAGCCCCAGCTTTATCGCAGTGCTTGCGGCCTTGCCCATCACCCGCCTGAACGGCCCGGACTTCGCATGCGAGGCCTGCTCTACTTTCGCGTGGATCTGAGCATACGCCTGCATGCCTCAATAGGGTCCTTTGAAATTGTCCTCTCGGCTCAGATCACCGACACGCTCGGGATCGGCGCCGAGCGTTGCCAGCGCCGCCTTGGCGATGGTGGAGGCTTTGGGATAGAAGGCCTCCTCGAGCTTGAACGAGACCGGTGCCGGGCAATTCGGAAGCGCAATGCGCCTTATCGGAGCCTTCAAGTGCGACCAGGCCTTCTCCGCCGCCAGCGCTGCAATCTCGCTCACCACGCCGCACAGCTCCCATGAGGTGTCGGTGACGATGAGGCGTCCGGTCTTCTTGACCAACTCGAGGATCGTCTCCTCGTCGAGCGGGCGGATGCTGCGCAGGTCGATCACCTCCGCCTCGACCCCGTGGCGGGCGAGCTCCTCGGCCGCATGCATGGCCTCATTAGCCATGAGCGAGGTGCCGACGATGGTGATGTCGCGGCCTTTGCGCACGACGTTGGCTTTGCCGATCGGCGTCGGCGTGTCCTCCTCGGGCACATCTCCCGAGGTGCCATAGAGCGTGCGGTGCTCCAGGATTATGACGGGCCCGTTGTGGCGTAGCGCGGCGAGCGTCAGGCCCTTGGCATCGCTCGGGAATGTCGGCATCACCACGCTCAGGCCGGGGAAGTGCGCAAGCGGCGCCTGCAGGCTCTGGGAATGAGTGGCACCCTGGCCCCAGCCCTTGCCGATGACGGCGCGCACCACGATCGGAACATTGCCTGCGCGACCCATGAACATGTAGCGCCACTTGGCCGCCAGGTTGATGAGATTGTCGAAGCTCAGGAACACGAAGTCGTTGCGCGGGTGCACGATGATGGGCCGCTTGCCCATGGCCGCGGCTCCGACGGCAATCCCCGTCAGCGCGTTTTCCATGGCGGGGGCGTCGAACACGCGGTCGGGCCCGAAGCGCTTCGCCGCCTCCACGGTCGAGCCGAATATGCCGGAAGGATAGTCGACGGCGATACCGGTCACGAAAATGGCGGGATCACGCTCCATCGCCTGGCAAAGCCCCTCCGATAGGGCTTGCGCATACGTCATCTCGCGCATCGCGCACCCCTTCTCAAACGAGATCGAACAAGGTGGAGACCTCCGGCCATGGCGCCGCGCGGGCGCGCTCGATGGCCTCGTCGACCTCCTGCTGCATCGTCGCGCGCCACGCATCGAGGCGCTGTCTGTCGGCGGCGCCGACGCGCAGCAGACGCTCCTCGCTGCGCGTAACGGGGCAGCGCTTCATCCACGCCTCCACCTCCTCGCGCGTGCGGTAGGTGCGGTTGAGCTCATGATCGAAGTGCGGGCCGACGTGCTCGCGCCAGCGGTAGGTCATGCATTCGAGAAACACCGGCCCCTCTCCGCGCCGCAAGGTTGCGACCGCCTTTTGCGCCGCGCGGTAGACCTCGAGCACGTCGTTGCCGTCGATGCGGTTGGCTTCGACTTTGAAGGCGCGCACCCGCTCGCACAGGTCGGTGTCCGGGGCCTGGCGCACCTCCAACGGGCTCTCCGTCGCATAGAGGTTGTTCTCGCAGGCGAAGAGGACCGGAAGCCGCTTGATCGCGGCGTAGTTCAACGCCTCGTAGAAGGCGCCCTCGTCGAGCGACCCCTCCCCGAAGAAGGTGACCGCCACGCGGTCCACCTTGTCCATCTTGAAGGCCAGCGCCGCCCCCACGGCGACGGCGGTCATTTCGCCGAGAATAGCGCTGGTGGCAATCATGCCGCACTCGGGCGCCGTCAGATGCACCGAGCCGCCGCGGCCTCCCGAGCAGCCGTCGGCGCGGCCATAGAGCTCGGCTGCGAGCTCGTAGATGCCGCCGCCTTTGGCGAGGTAGTGGTTGTGACAGCGGTGATGGCTGAAAACGACGTCATCGCGGCGCAAGGCATGGCACACGCCCACGGCCACCGCCTCCTGGCCGGAGCCGAAATGCGCCGGCGTGCGCATCTCCTGCTCGCGGTAGCGCTCCGCGAGGCGCTCCTCGGTCAAGCGGACCTTCAAAAGCCCTTGATGCAGCGCCAGCAGTAGATCCGTATCGGCACGCGCGCCCTCAGGCGCCGTGTCGCCGGCGCGCGACGCCGTTTGCTTGTCCTTGAGGAAGACTTCCATGGAAACTGACTGCCCCCTTCAATTCGTGCGCGCCCCCGCCCGCACATCACCTCGAGCCAGCGGATAAACTATCGCGCCGGAGGCGTCGTGGGGGGCTCATGCTCACCTGAATCCCCAACTTCTTCGATTATAGGGGCTAATCCCTTCATGATTTTGCGCACCGCCAGCCGCAACTCCTGCTTGTGCTCGGGTGTAACCTTGTCCATCGCGTCGCCAAATCGAATGACGACCGTAAAGGCGGTCTTAGCGAAATTCCCGATCCCTGCGGCTGAAGTGAACTCCTCAAGCATGTTGTCGAGGCGCGACATGGCACTGAGGAGAGGAAGAGAGGCCAGCAGCATAAACCCGGACAGAACCACAGCGCTAACCAGGGCGGGCGCGACATGCTCCACTAAGCGGTCAAACCTCCGCTGCCCCGGGCGGCCGGAGGTATCGGGGCTGTTGGCGTCTCCCCATATGCTCTGTGGGCTCCATTCTTTTGAAAGCCCCGGCTTGATCTTCGCTTGTCGATAAAGAGCACTGACCTCTCTAATCCGAGTTAGTGCCTCCGAGATCCCCGCCTGCAGGTCCTTGTGGTGAACGAGGACACCGAAGGCGCGGGCCATGATCAAATAGGAGCCGTCTCTGTGCAGGATCTCCAAGTCGAAGTCTTCACTCATGCGGACCATTTCGGACAATGGACACTGGGAACCGATGCCTGGAAACATCAGTGATCTGGCGTGCTGGCGGATCGCCACTTGAGCCGAAGAATTGCCCAGCGGTCGCCCACGGGATCCCGAGCAATGATTTCAGGCTTCGGATCGGAACCGTCGTCGAACTCATAGGTTGCACGTTCCACGATGTCCAGGTCTGAACACCCATAATCCTCTGTAAGGTTGGCGCTCAAAGAGTTCAACGTGGGAACCTGCAGAAAACAAACATAGAAATCGGGGCGCCAGTACTTCTTGTTCGAGTGCCGGTCGGCGAGCCAAACGTAGAGATTTTCCGACGCGGTTTTCTCATCTGCGGGCACCATTGGCCCGCCGGGCGGGCGCATGTAAGCCCACGTTCGTGCAACGATGCCGAACGGGGTTGCATATGTGTGCGACAGAATCCCTTCACCATCGAGGTGGGGCGGCTCAAGCGCCTTCACCCAGGCAAATTGGTTCGGGGGCAGCAACATCGCATATTTGATCTGCACGAAGCTCCAGCCCCAAATAAAGACCAAGGCCGAAGCTGCCGCGGCGGCGGCTCCGGCTATGAAAACGGGCCTGTTCAGCGGCGCCTGCGCTCGGCGGAAAAGCGTCATGAACGACACAAGAGTTGTGAAGAGACCGAGCCCGATCGCGGGTTCAGAAAAGAACACCGGCAAAGGACAGAGCCGGTAGAGATAGCCAGTGTGGAGGTAGCCCGCGCTCAACTTGTAGACCACCAAGAAGGCGAGGGCGCCGCAGATCAGGAACGGAAGGATTCTAGCGGGGACGACGTACCAGCGCCCGAGCATTGCAGCTCTTCCCGTCAATATGATCAGAGCTCCCAATGCCGCAGAGGCGATCACCGCCAGCTGCGCCACCGGGCCGGAAACCGGCGTCAGTATGTTCTGCCAGAGAACCGACATTCCCCTACCGTAGAGCCAGCTCTGGTCGACGACGAAGATTCCCAGCACAAACAAATAGACGCCGGCGCGAAGGCTGCGCCCCAGCGACGGTGGCGCACCCGACAAGGACATCCTCTGCGCCACGACTGAGAGCCCCCACGCAGCAGCGATGGCCGCCATGGCACAGAACACGCCTTGGATGAGCAATAGTTTGAGCCCTCCGGACATTCCCTGCCAGGGGGCACCGATGAGCGCACTGCCGCCATCGGAAATTCCGAGAAACAGCACGAAAGTTCCCAGCGTGAGGGCCGACCTTGATCCAAGCCGCGCGCTCAATGTCATGTCCCTGGCGTCCCTCGGACCGATCAGGCCCGGATTGGACAGCAGGGCTGCCGACGCCAAGATGATGGTGAGTAGGCTCAAGATGGGCGTGGGGACCTGCATCACATATGTGAACACCGAGTGCAGGAATGCTACCGCGCCCTTATAGCCGGCGTCGGATTGCAGATTATAGAAGAATGCAATATTGCGGTTCTCGTAGAAGGCGCGCAGTGTCTGCAGAAATTGCTGATCGTCGGGCGCATAGTTTCGAGCGGTGAGCGTTAACGTCAGGTCCTGCAGGAAGCCTCCCCAGCCGAGATAGAGTACGAGCTGTGTGACAACGATAGCCAGCCCGCAGACCGCACCGGCGCTTTGCACGAACCCGCTCGCGATAATGGCAAGCCAACGGCGCCGATAGACCCAGAGCGTATAGAACGCCGCTGTCAGCGCCGTGAAGACGGCAAACACCAGCTCCCAATAGAAGAGCCCGACGTAGAGGAAGAAAGTCGCGAGTGCCCAGTTTTTCGGCCGCCACGCGGCATAGCCGTGCACACACAAGAGCGCGCCGAAGAAAAAGAACGTGTGCCAAACCCGATAGGTGTTCACCTGCCACTGGGCAAACATCAGGTAGTCAGTGACGAAAACGAGCATCACCACCGTGGCGAAAAGCGCGCCCGCCAGATGCCGAAAGAACGTGTAGGCCATCAGCACGGACGCCACGCCGATGGTTAGCGTCGTCACCAGGATCTGGCTCTCGGCGCTGCGCGCACCCAGCACGTAGATCAGAAAAGCGAACAGGCGCGGGAAGTTGCCCTGGTGGGTGTGCACGACGGGATGTGCCGCCGCATAAGGCGACGCCGCCTCATCCGCGAGCCCGTAGGACCGGAAGAAATCGAAGTGCCAAAGGTTATAGGCATGATTGAGCGAGGAGAACGTCTCGTTGTTGTCCGTCACGTAGGGGATACCGTCCCCCATCACGAAGAGCGCCGTCGATACCGCGATGAACGCCGCGACAACGATGAGCTCCCCGACATGCCGCGCGGCAAATGTGAGCAGTGGACTTTTGTCCACGACACTCTGCCACCGCACGCCAGTCTTCGACAGCCACGTCGTCCCAAAGCGATTGCGGGGCACGACCGAACCCAATAAGGTCCCCGCCGACGACGCTTGCCCATTCATACGGCCCACTCCGTGCAGGAACTGCAGGCTTTTCTCGCGATAGAGGCCGACCGGCCCAAGGGTCCGATGCTCCGGCTCATGGCGCTCGGCGTGTGCGTCGGACTGCTCGAGCTTGCATGCATGGCGCTCGTCATTCCCGCCATCGCCCTCATCAGCAATTCCGCGGCGCTGAGCGACATGCCCCTGCCTGGATGGGCCCGGCAAATGGCCGTGGGCGTCACCTGGCGGCAATCACTGCTCATCATCATCGGTCTGCTTTTTGCGGGCTACATGGTGAAAGCGGCGGTGCAGATATTCTACTATTACTGCCAGACGGCGCTGGTGGCCCGATGGCAACGCGATCTCGCGGTGAAGTTGTTGCGCGGGCAGCTCGATGCGCCCTTTGACGATTTCCTGCAAGGTCATTCGGCCACAGTCATTCGCAACATCACCGTGCTCGTCCATGAAACCTATGGGCGATTCTTGAACTCGCTCTTTAGTCTTATCGCAGACTGCTCCTCCGCCATCGCGCTCGTCGGGCTCTCGCTGATCGCTGCACCTCTGCCTGCGCTCGCTGGAGGATTGCTGATGGTCTCGATTTATACTGTTCAGCACATGGTATTCCAACGAATTCACACGCTTCTCGGCCAACAAAGTGTGGAGCTTCTTGAAGACGAGCAGCTCGCCCTGCAACAATCTCTGGGTGCATTCCGCGAGGTGCGCGTCGCCGGACGCGCGGAGCACTTCCTCAGCCAGTTTCGCGCGCTCCAGGACGCGTTTCGCAAAACAACGTTCCAGTTCGAATTTACCCGCCGGCTGCCGCCGGTGCTCGGCGAGCTGACCATCGTTTTGTGCGTGACGGTTGCCGTTCTCGTCATGATGTCGGCCGTCGCCAAGCCGGGCCAGGTCACCGTCGCCCTCGGGCTGCTGGCCGCCGTGGCGTTCCGGTTGAGCCCGCTCGCCAACCGTGTCGTCGGGGCCACGGGCACGATCCAAAACGCCCGCGCAGGCCTTGCCCTTCTCGCCGGCGAGGTCGGCGCGCAGAGATGCACCGCCGCCGCCACGCGCAACTCGGAGCGCCGGCCGCTCTCGCTGGCTGATAAGCTCGAGCTCAAAGGGGTCGGCTATACCTATCCGGGCAGGGACCGCCCGGCGCTGCAGGGCATCGATCTCACCATCCGGCGCGGCGAGGTCATCGGCATCGTGGGGGCGTCGGGCGCCGGCAAGACCACCCTCATCGACATTATTCTCGGTCTGTTGGTGCCGGGCGAAGGCAGCGTCCTCGTCGACGGCGCGCCCATCAGCGCCGACAGCCACCTCAACGCCGGCTACGTGCCGCAGGAGATCTTTCTCTTCGACGATACGCTGCGGGCCAATGTCGCCTTCGGCGCGCCGCGCGAGGAGGTCGGCGACGACGAGATCCGCCGCGTGCTCGGCCTCGTGCGCCTCGACGGCCTGCTGCAGGGGCTTCCCGCCGGATTGGACAGCAAGCTTGGAGAGCGCGGGCGCCTCTTGTCGGGCGGGCAGCGCCAGAGAGTTCGGCATCGCGCGCGCGCTTTGCCATGGCCCGGAGCTGCTCGTGCTCGACGAGGCGACCTCGGCCATGGACGTGCACACCGAGGAGCGCATCACCGACGCCATCGCCGCCTTGCGCGGCTCCATCACCATCATCGTCATCGCGCATCGCTTGAGCACGGTGCGCAACTGCGACTCGATTCTGCTCCTGGACGAGGGCCGCATCGTCGATAATGGCAGCTTTGATGAGCTGCATGCGCGCAATGCCGCCTTCCGCTCCATGGTCCGCTCCGCGAGCTTCGGAGCCAAGGAGAAGCCGCCCGAGCCGGCGGCGGCGACCGACGTGCTCAAGTCAGCGGTCGCCTTCGAAGGGGGCGGCCCGCGCCGCCGCGCACAGCACAGTTGACGTCTTCGTTGCGCCCGCTGCGCCGTTATGGGACCGGAGGCCCGCAGTCATGACCGCCCGTGAGGTCGATCGGACCCGCGACCTGCCGACCGGCACGCTCGTCTCCCCTGTTGCCTCCCCCGATCCCTACCAGGTGTGGACCAACCGCACACTTGCCGTGCTGGCCGGCGTCTTCGCCGTGCTTTGGCTCGCCGGCGACGGCACCTACTTCACCAAGGCCATCACCGAGAGCCACAACATCATCCTGGCCGCCGCCAACGTGCACGACCCGCTTACCCTTCTGGTGCAGGACGTCGCAGCCGCTCCCGACCCAGGAGCGCATCCCTACTGGTACATCCACCACCCCAATCTCTTTGCCAAGATCCTCTCGCTCGCGCTCGGCGGCATCGGCCTTGGACTGAGCGGACAGGTGGCGGCCCTCCTCGCGCTCAATCTGGCGGGGCTCGTGGTCGCCGCCGCCGCATTCCGGCGCTTCTCCTCGGCGGCGGCGCTCGGCGCCATCGTGGTGGCGGCGACGTCCTACGGCACCTTTCATTTCAGCGCCGGCGACCTGTGCCGCGCGCCGCTCTACCTGCTGCTGTGGCCGATCCTCTACGCGCTCGTCGCCAACCCCACGCTCACCGACCGCCGTCTCAACCTCATCCTCGCCGCCAGCAGCGCGCTCTCGATCCTGTCCGACTGGGGCCTCGGCGTCTTCGTCGTGGCGTTCGCCTTCTGCTATGGCGCACTCGGCCGCGACCGGGTTCCGTGGCGCTGGTTCTTGCTCACGGTGCTGCTTCCCGCGGCCGCGGCCTTTCTCGTCTACGAGCTCGCCGTTATCCGGGCGGTGGGTCTCGACTTCTTTCTAACCGACGTGAAGGTCACCTATCTCGGCCGGCTGGGCGTGGGAGACTTCCTCGATTACGAGCGCCTCATCTCCCACTTCCACGACCACCACGTCATCATCTGGCCGGCGCAAGGGCGCGGCACCGATACGATCCTGGAGCTCATCGCCAGCATGGCGGCCATGCCGCTCTTGAACACCGGTCCGGCGTGGATCCTGTTGCTGCCGGTCACGATCGCGGCGACGGTCTCGACGCTTGCTCACCTGCGGCTCGGAGCACGCGCCTGGAGCCTCATGGCGGCGCTGATCGCGCTCAATATCGTCGGCCTGCTGCCGCTGCCGGTGCTGGCCCTGGTGCTTGCCTTCATTTCCGTGCGGCTCGTGCGCGCGCCGATGCACACGCCCGTGCGCCGCCTGTGCGGGCTGGTGACGGCGGTCGTGCTCGGCCTGCTATCGGTGGGCGTCGTGTTCCCGGCGTTCACGATGGGGTTCACGATCGCCGGCGGGCGGCCGCCGCTGCCACTTCTGGAAATGTCGGCTGCTGCGCTGCTGGTCGAGCTTGTAGCCTCAGGCCTCCTCGTCCGCGCCCTGCCGCTGCCCGCACGCGGGGCCGCCCCCTGGCCGTTCGTGAGCGGGCGTCTGGCAACAGCCTGGGTGATCGTCGCCGTGCTCACGGCGACGCTTTACGTGGTCGCACTTTCCAAAGGCCCCTTCTTCGGCATACCCAAGCACCTGGCGATCGCACTGGCGCTCGTGCTCGCGGGCGGCTTCGTGATTGCGATCGGCGAGCTGCGCGCGCCTTCGACAAGCGGGCCCGCAACAGGCTGGGACCGCCTGGCGCAGTGGCGCATTCCGATCTTTCTCTTGATGGCAACGGCTGCGCTCGCTGCGCACACATCGGCAACGCCGACGATCCTCGCACGCTACTCGTCGTCCTACGCGCTGCTGCTGGCAGCGATTGCGGCCCTCACGCTCTTCTCGATTGCCGCAGCACTCACGCCCGCGCTCTCCGCACGCCTATCCGCGATGCTGTCGGACCTCATAAGCGGGCTTTGGAAAGGCCCAGCCGCGCGCCAGAGCCCCCAATGGCGGGCGGTCGCCACCGTCATCGCCGTTCTGGCGATCGGCCAAGTCGCATGGTTCGCCTTGTCGGCCCTGAGCCATCCGCCGCAGCCCATTCCCTATGCCCGAGCGCTGGAGGCGCCGCAGTTCCGGGGAAAAAGCTTTCTCACCACGAGCTACGAGGCGATTGCGTGGTCCGCGACCGGCGGCTGGGCCTACATGACGCCGGCCAACCCGCCGCCGCCCGGACGCATCAGCACCCGCTTCCGCCATTTCGCCGATTGGCAGAACGAGGCAAAGTACGCCCATCCCGATTTCTATCTGTGCGACAACACGCGCTTCGCCTACGTGCGGCCGGGCACCAGCGTCGAGAATGCGCCGCTGCAGAAGATGAGCTGTCGGGCCTGCACCTGCCGCGACGTTGCCGCGGCGCTGGCCGCGCGCGGCCACGAGATCGTGGTCGACGGCGACGACTATGCGATCGTGAAGTTCAACTGGCCGGAGCGCAAATAGCGGCTACTTCGTCTCGTCCGGGGCGCGGTGGTAAACGTCCTCGGTGCGGATAATGTCGTCCTCGCCGAGATAGCTGCCGATCTGCACCTCGATCAGCTCCAGCGGCACCTTGCCCGGGTTCTCCAGACGGTGCCAGTGCGTCGCGGTGATGTAGACGCTCTCGTTCTCCTGAACGAGCTTATCGCTCTCGCCGATGGTCACGCGCGCGGTGCCGCGCACCACCACCCAGTGCTCGGAGCGGTGATGGTGCATTTGCATCGACAGCTTGCCGCCCGGCTTCACGTGCAAGAGCTTCACCTGAAAGCGCCCGCCGACCGAGAGCGTCTCGAAGAAACCCCACGGACGGTAGTTGCGCAGGTGCTGCTCGTGCTCCCTGCGGTTCGTCTGCTTGAGCTTGGCGACGACGCTGGAGACGTCCTGCGCGCGCGACTTGTCGGCGACAAGCAGCGCGTCGGGCGTATCGACAATGATGAGGTCTTGCAGTCCGATGGTCGCCACAAGCGACCGCTCCGAGTGCACCAGGCAGTCCTTCGTATCGGCGAGCAGCGCATCGCCCTCGACCGCGTTGCCGGCCTCGTCGTGGGGCGCGATCTGCCACAGCGAGGTCCAGGAGCCGACGTCGCTCCAGCCCACGTCGAGCGGGACCATGGCGGCAGCCTTGGTCTTCTCCATCACGGCGTAGTCGATGGAGATGTTGGGCGAGCCGGCAAACGCCGTCGCATCGAGCCGCAGGAAGCCGAGGTCCTGGGTGGCCTTCTCGAGCGCGCCTTGCGCGGCCTCGTAGATGCGCGGATCGAGGCGCTGCAGCTCCTCAAGGAAGGTGCGTGCGCTCAAGACAAAGATGCCGCTGTTCCAGAAGTAGTCGCCGGCCGCCACGTATTGCTCGGCGAGCTTGCGTTCCGGCTTCTCGCAAAAGGCCTCCACCACATAGCCGCCGGCTTCGCCGTCGAGCGCGGTGCCCTGGCGGATGTAGCCATAGCCCGTGTGCGGCTCGGCCGGCTTGATCCCGAACAGAACCAGTCGCCCCGTGGCGGCGATCTGCGCCGCCTGCTTGATGCCTTCGACAAATCCGGCTGCATCGCCCACGACATGATCGGAGGGCATCACCGCCAGCACCGCGTCGGGATCGCGCTTCAGCGCGAAAAGTGCGGCCACGGCAACGGCGGCCGCCGTGTTGCGGGCCACCGGCTCCAGGATGATCGCCTGCGGCGCGCTGCCGGCCTTTGCGACCTCCTCTTGCACGAGGAAGCGATGGTCGTTGTTGCAGACGACGATCGGCGCCTCGAAGCTCTCCTCCGTTCCGAGCCGGGCCAGCGTCGCCCCCAACAGGCTGCTGCCTTCCCCGTTGAAGAAGTGCAAAAACTGCTTGGGATACATTGCGCGCGACAGCGGCCACAGCCGCGTCCCGGAGCCGCCCGACAGAATGACTGGAACGATCATGGCCTCGGACAACGCGTTGGCAGCCTGCTCATCGGGCCGCGAGAAACCTTAGAGCCAATACCGTCGCCGGTCCGGCCTGTCCACGACGACGCCTCAAATTGGTGAACCCACTGGAGGGCGAAACCCTTGAAAAGTCAAAGCGCAAATGACCTCAATCCGCCTTCGATCGGCAGCAATTCAAAGCTAACATAACCGCCGATCGTGACAAGACGGAGGTCTCAGCCCGAGAGACTTCTGGGCGTGGCAACCGCCGGCTCGAGCGCTGCTGCGGTCGCATCCTCCACATGCTCGAGCCATACCAGCTCGAGGAGCTTGCGGGTCTCCTCGCCGATCTCCTCGATGTCCTTCTTGTTGCGCGCGGGCAGCAGCACCCGCTTCAGGCCGGCGCGGGCCGCGGCGGCGAGCTTCTCCTTGATGCCGCCGACCGGCAGCACCAGCCCGCGCAGGCTGATCTCTCCCGTCATCGCCGTATCGCTGCGCACCGGCCGCTCGGTCAGCAGCGAGGCAAGCGCCGTGAACATGGCGACGCCCGCGCTCGGGCCATCTTTGGGGATGGCGCCCGCCGGTACGTGGATGTGGATGTCGCTCTTTGCAAACAGCGCCTCGTCGATGCCGAGCGAGGTCGCGCGGTTCTTGACGATTGAGAGTGCCGCCTGCGCGCTCTCCTTCATGACGTCGCCGAGCTGGCCCGTCAGGATGAGCCGGCCGCTGCCGGAAACGCGCGTCGCCTCGATGAAGAGGATGTCGCCGCCGACCGGCGTCCAGGCAAGCCCAATCGCAACGCCGGGCACGCTCGTGCGCATGGCGACCTCGCTCTCGAACTGCGCTGGTCCGAGCACGGCTGCCAGATCCTCTTGCGTGATGCGGATGGGACCGCTTTCTCCCTCGGCGATGCGGACCGCAGCGTGGCGCAAGGCCTTGCCGATCTCGCGCTCGAGGTTGCGGACACCAGCCTCGCGCGTATAGCGGCCGATGATCTCACGCAGAGCGTCATCGCCAATTTCGACCTGCTCGGGCTTGAGGCCGTTGGCCTCGAGCTGGCGCGCGACGAGATAGCGCCGCGCGATCTTCAGCTTCTCCTCGGCCGTGTAGCCGGACAGTTGTATGACCTCCATGCGGTCGCGCAGCGGGCCCGGGATTTGATCGAGGACATTGGCCGTGGTGATGAACACCACCCGGCTCAGGTCGAACGGCACGCCCAGGTAGTTGTCGCGGAAGGTGTTGTTCTGCTCCGGGTCGAGCACCTCCAACAGCGCTGCGCGCGGATCGCCTTGGATGCCGGAGCCGAGCTTGTCGATCTCGTCCAGCATCATCACGCAGTCGCGCGCACCCGCCTTGCGGATTGCCTGGATGATATTGCCCGGCAACGCCCCGATATAGGTGCGCCGGTGGCCGCGGATCTCCGCCTCGTCGTGCACACCGCCGAGGCTCACGCGCACGAACTTGCGGTTCATGGCGCGCGCGATCGATTGCCCGAGCGACGTCTTGCCCACGCCCGGCGGGCCGACGAAGCACAGGATGGGCGCCTTGCCGTGCGGCGCCAGCTTGCGCACCGCCAGGTACTCGACGATACGCCGCTTGATCTTGTCGAGCCCGTAGTGGTCCTCATCGAGGATCTTGCGGGCAGCCGCGATGTCGATGCCCTGCTCCTCGGGCAGCTTCCACGGCAGCTCGATCAGCCAGTCGAGATATGAGCGCACCATGCCGAACTCAGGCGAGGCTTCCGGCATACGCTCCAGGCGCCGCAACTCCTTGCGGGCCTGCTCGTCGACCTCCTTGGGCATTTCAGCCTTGGTGATCGCCTCGCCGAGCTCGGCGATGTCCTGGGCCTTGCCTTGCTCGCCCTCGCCCAGCTGGCGCTGAATGGCGGCCATCTGCTCGCGCAACAGCACCTCGCGCTGGCGCTCGTCGAGTGCGGTCTTGGTCTGGCGACCGATCTCCTGCGACAGCCGCAGCACCTCGATGCGGTGGGCGAGCAGCTTGGAGACCTTGTCCATGCGCGCGGAGACATCGATGGTCTCGAGGATCTCCTGCTTCTCCTCCGGCTTCAGGTCCATGTAGGCGGTTGCCAGATCGGCAAGCGCGCCCGGCGCCTTCACGCTCTGCACGGCCACGATCATCTCGGCGGGAGCCTGCGGGAGGAGCTCGAGCGCCTCGATGGTCTGGCGCTGCAGGTTCAAGAAGCGCGCCTCGATCTCCGGCGTTCGGTTCTCGGGCTCAGGGATTCGTTTGATGCGCGCGACGAGGAACGGCCAGCCGCTCAGGAACTCGACCGCCTGAAAGCGCTCGTCGCCCTGGGCCACGAGATGGTGGGTGCCGTCGGGCGCCGTGACGTAGCGCATGACGTTGGCAACCGTCCCGATGCGATGCATATCGACCGCGGCCGGCTCCTCGACCGCGCGATCGCGCTGCATCAAGATGCCGACTTGGCGCTGCTCGCGCACGGCGAGCTGCGCGGCTGCGATCGAGCGCGCGCGCCCAACCGTGATCGGCATGACCACGCCCGGAAACAGCGTCGTCTCACGCACCGGAACGATGGCGATCGCATCGGACGGCAACGGCGTCACCGCAGTGGGCCCGCTCGCGATCGCCTGCCCTTCGGGCTCTCCTCTTTCCATCTCAGCCACGCGCAGGCTCCGCTTTTTTCAGAAGGATGACGAGGCACCCGTCGATGGCTTTGCGGCGGATGTCTTTGTAGCGCCCCGCGGGAAGGCGAAGCCGGCGCTCGAAATGGCCCTGCGGCAGCTCGAGCCGGTGGATGACGGCGGTCGCAAGCTCGCGCGGAAGCGTGCGTGTGCCGGCAAGAACGAGGTCGCCGCCATCGATGACGGCCTCGACGCGATCGGCATTGACGCCAGGGAGCGCCACGATCACCAGCACCTCGTGCTCGGTCTCCAAGACGTCGGCGGGCGGCTCCCAGGCAGGAAGATGCCGGACCGAGCGCAGCGGCTGAAAGAGCTGGCGGTGCAGGCGGTCAGCCCGGGCCAGCACCTCGCATGCCTCCGACCACATCCACCGGTCGGGAAGATCGTCTTTCATTCAATTGACCCTGCTTTTGACGGGAGCCGCGCCTGCCATGAGAGCCTCTACATAGGAGCGCGCAAACGGATATCCAATCGCCACATTGAGCTTCCCCGCCTCTCCTTTTTTGCCGTTGTCGGCGTCCCCAGCAAGCTGAGAAAAATGCCGACGCTAATGGGATTGCCATGGTGATGGTGATAGCGGCGGCGCCCGACGACGAGGCGCGCCGTGCTCGAAGCGCGAGCTTTGCCACCTCTTCTGTCCCCCCTCGGTCGGATCGGATTTCCCGATGTGCTCGAGGTGATCTGCGGCGGAATTGGCATCGGCGCAGCCCCCTTTGGCCGGACGGATCGTCCCGGCGGCGCCACGTTTAGTGCGTCGCCCGCGCAACAAATGCGAGGTTTGAGGACTTCGTTTCCACGCAGCGAAACGTCAATTTTTGTTCAATTGCAATCAAAGCAAAGCCCCGAGAGCACATGCTTGTGCCCGAAGTCATTGAATTTTGCTCTGTTTTGCCCAATCTATGGGCGCATTAGCCCTTGATTTTGCGTCCATTGAGCCCCATATCCGGCTGAGCCGTTCTGCGGATCTTGTGCGGGGCACAAAAGCCCGCATGGTCGAGCCAGCTGCCTTTCGAACATTAAGAGAGTTTTGCAGCGAACGCCTTAAGCGGTGGCATCGTAATCGGCCCACCCGTCAAAGGAGTGCGGGAGGTGCTGGAGATCCCGGGAGCAGAGGACCTGCAATCGACTGGTAAAGAAGTGAGCAGCTTGAAGGAACATGTCGGCACTTTCGCGGATTGCCACGGCGCGGCCGGAGGCGATATTGCGGACGCACGCGAGGAGCGGGACGAGGGTGAGGCGCGGCAGGCCGAGGAGAAGGTCCGCAAGTGCCTGATCTGCAAGACCCCGTTTCCCAGCGCGTGGGCCGGCGAGCGCGTCTGCCGGCGCTGCAAGTCCACGAGCGCGTGGCGCAGCGGCGCGTTGGGCTAAGGCCTGAGGCACGCTGCCTTACCGCAGCTGAGCGATTGCGGACTATCGGCTAACGTTCATAAGCCCAAAAAGGGGGTTTGATGTCGAACAACACGAGAAAGACGCGAGCGCCGGATCCGCGGGACCGGCGCCAGGCCAACGGGCGGCCGTCCCGCCCCGGACAAGCAAACCAAGGGCAACGCCCTGCCGATGCCCGCGCTCACGCCAAGCGCAACTACGAGCGCTACATTGAGCTGGCCCGCGCCGCCATGTCGGCCGGCGATGCCATAGAAGGCGAGAACCTCTACCAGCACGCCGAGCACTATTTCAGAACGATGAAAGAGCACGACCGCGGGCGCGACACAGAGCAGCCCACGTAAAGCTCGGGTCAGCTCCCGGCAATCGCGGCGCCGAGCCGCTCGACAATCCTCTCTTGGTCCCTCGCGCCGAGCCCGATCCACAACGGCAGGCGGATCAAACGCCTCGCCACCGAATCCGTCACCGCAAGCTCGCCGTGCGCGCGCCCAAAGCGCAGCCCGCCGGGAGAGGAATGCAGCGGGACGTAATGGAATATCGCGTCGACGCCGGACCGGTTGAGGGCGGCGAGCACGCGGGCCCGGTCGATGCTGGAATCGAGCAGCACATAATACATGTGCGCGTTGTGGCGGCAGTCGGCCGGAACGATGGGGCGGCGCAAATGCCCCTGCGCCTCGAGCGGCGCCATCAGGCAGTGATAACGGCTCCAAATCGCAAGGCGCTCAGCCGTGATCCGGTCCGCCTCCTCCAGCTGCGCCCACAGGAAGGCCGCCGCCAGCTCGCCCGCCAGAAACGACGACCCCATCTCCTGCCAGGTGTACTTGTCCACCTCGCCGCGGAAGAAGCGGCTGCGGTCGGTGCCTTTCTCGCGAATGATCTCGGCCCGCGCCACGAGCTCGGGATCGTTGACCAGCAGTGCCCCGCCCTCGCCCGAGGTGATGTTCTTCGTTTCGTGAAAGCTGTAGGCGCCGAGCTGCCCGATGGAGCCCAGCGGCCGGCCCTTGTACGTCGACATGACGCCCTGGGCCGCGTCCTCGATGAGCTTCAGGCCGTGACGGCCTGCGATGTCGCAAAGCGCATCCATCTCGCAGGCGACGCCGGCATAATGCACGGCGACGATCGCCTTGGTGCGCGGCGTGATCGCCGCCTCGACCAGGCGTTCATCGAGGTTGAGCGTATCCTCGCGGATGTCGACGAACACCGGGGTGGCGCCGCGCAGCACGAACGCATTCGCCGTCGAGACGAACGTGTAGGACGGCATGATCACCTCGTCTCCGGGAGCGCAATCCAGGAGAAGAGCGGCAATCTCCAGCGCCGCGGTGCAGGAATGCGTGAGCAACGCCTCGGCGCAGCCCGTCTGCAGCTCGAGATAAGCGTGGCAGCGCTTGGTGAACGGACCGTCGCCGGCGAGCGCCCCGTCGGCGTGGGCTTGTGCGATGTAGGAGAGCTCCTTTCCCGTCATGTAGGGACGGTTGAAAGGCACCGACCATTGGTCGACATCGCACGTCTTGGCCGTCTCCGTGTCGCGCGCCGATGCCGCCCTTTGCGGCGCGGGCCAAGCAGGACGGGACCGAGGTGCGATCGTTGTCATGGGCGCGCGACCGCTGTTTGCGCATGCGGGACTTGGCCCTGGCGCCCACGCAACGAAGGAAAATAATCGCGCGCACGGGCGCCGGTGTTGAGCAGGAGATCGACAATCGAGACGTTGGGCTCGAAGTCGCCCCACAGCTGCGGATAGGCCGGATAGCCCTTATAGCTCATCCACGCCACGTCGATGCCGTGCGCGCCCAGCAGCTGCTCGTCCAGATAGGCTTTGGCGGCGGGCCCCGACAGATAGCAGCTCGCACCGACAGCGCGGCAAAGCGCCAGCGGGCGCGCGTTCTTGTCGAGCGCGTTCAACGTGTCGCGCGGAAAGACGTCGGAGGACTGCACGATGGGCGTGACAATCCCCAGATGCTCGGCAATGCCGACGAGAAGCCGCGTGTTGATGCGCGACAGCAGCTGCTCACCGGCCAGGCTTTGCATGAGTGCGAACAACCAGGGCGAGACCTCCGCATAGGCCGCCGCCTTGCGATAATTGTATTGCAAGGTCTCGATGTGTCGAGCGGGCCAGTGTGGATCTGCCACCTGCACCTCGTCGATCCTCGTTGTTGACCGCGGCGTGTTGTGCACCGGGATGGTGAGCCACAGCTTGCCCTTCGGCGTCTTGATGCTGTTGCGGTTGCGCCAATCCCGTTTTGTGTATTGGACGGTATCGCTGACAATGAAGAGATCGCACCGGCGCATGATGTCGAAGTATCCGCGCCAGGGGATGTAGTTGGACTGAAGGATGGCGACCGTTTTTGCCATGATCAGCTCACGCGCTCCCCAGTCTCGCAACCATGAGAGCGGCGTGCCGCTGCTGGCCGGCGCCCATCAAGCATCGAGATGCGCGTGGGGTTCGCCCTGAAGCCAATCCGCGGACTGACGCTCCCCGGCGGCGATCGGCACGTGCTTGTCCGAACCGATTTTGGCGCGCAAGGCTGCACCGGGCTGCGGCGCGCGATAGACCTCGCGCACCACCGCGAGCGGACGCTGCTTCACCTCGAAGAAGACCTTGGCCAAATAGACGGCGATGATGCCGTTGGAGAAGATGTTCACGCCGCCGATGATGAGGATTGCGGCCATGATCGACGGCCAGCCCTCGACGGGAACCCCGAGCGCCAACTTCTGAAACACGATGACCGCCGTGTAGGCGAAGGCCAGCGCGCAGATCATCGTTCCGATGACGGCGATG
Source organism: uncultured Alphaproteobacteria bacterium (assembly GCA_963782555.1). Classification (GTDB taxonomy): domain Bacteria; phylum Pseudomonadota; class Alphaproteobacteria; order Rhizobiales; family Hyphomicrobiaceae; genus Hyphomicrobium_A. The sequence goes on from CAWAKB010000004.1 coordinate 632,878, forward strand.
CCGATGAGCGGCCGTGTCGAGAACGAGGTGATGCCGTTGATGGCCATCGACACCAGCCGCGGCAGCGTATAGCTCGTCGGACTGCTATCGTATTTGACGACGCTCACCGGCATCTGCGCGAACCCGCACATCTCGAAGATGCCGTCGATAAAGATCTCCCGCTCCTTGAACTGCAGAACGGCATCGACGTAGCGCCGGCTCATGAGGCGCGCGTTCAAGGCGTTCTCGCGGAATTTCGCGCCGGACAAGAGCCGCATGGTGCGGAAAAAGAGCCCGCGCCCCAGCCGATAGGCGGGCCCGCCCTTCTTCTTGTGCGCTTGCACGCCGTAGACCACGTCGCAGCCCGAGGCGAGCATCTCGGTATAGAAGCGCGCGATCCACTCCGGCTCGTCCTCGAGATCGCTGTCCATCACGAACACGAGGTCGCCGCTCGCCGCTTCCAGGCCGACCATAATGGCGCGGTGCTGGCCGTAATTGCGGGCAAGATCGATGACGACGACGCTCGCATCGCGCATGGCGATGCGCTTGGCGATCCCGATCCCTTCGTCGGGACTGCCGTCGTCCACGAAGATGATCTCGTGCTCGAAATCCTCGTCGATCGAATGGATGGTCTCGACGCAACGCCTGTAGAGCTCCTCGACATACGGAGCCGATTTGTAGAGCGGCGCAACGACCGAAATCTTCATGGGACTCACGCAAAACAGAAAGAGCCCAGGCGAGCGTCCTGCGCCCCTGGCGCGCCGGCGGCGAGATTTGCTCCCTATCGGCTGAGCAAACACGATTGCTGCGACCCGAAGCAACCGCAACGGCCCCCCGGGCCCTGTTAACCAAGGCCATGTTGCCACGGCGCCACAGATCGAAGCCAGACCCCGGTCTATGCACTACTCAACGGCCGGCAGCAGAGATGCCAAGGCGTTGTGTACTGAAGGAATTTGAATGAGCCCGCACTGTCTACCCGATCCTTTGAGGAGGACAGGTGCGAGCGGGTCCTGGCTGCTTGTCTCGGCCGCCGCGGCGGTGGCGCTATTTGCAGCCGGCCTCATGCTCTACCAGCCGTTCTGGGAATCGAATGACGACGCCGGCATGTCGATGATTGCCCACGGCTACGGCTTGGCCACAGCGCCGTCGCCGCTTTTGTTGTTTCAAAACGTCCTGGTCGGCTATGTCCTGCAGCTCTTGCCGAAGATTGACGGCGTGCTCCCCTACTCGTGGCTGACGATGGCGCTCATGCTCGTTTCGGGCAGCGCACTCGTCTACTTCGTCGTCCGTTCGGGGGGCGCATTCTGGCTCGCCGTCATTGCGCTCGCCATCGTCTACGCCCGGATCGTGGCCGCGCCGCAGTTCACGATCACGGCTGGCTTCGCAACGGCAGCCGGCGTGCTGGCCTGGTTCTCGCACGCGCGATCTCCCAGTCTCGGCGCACTCGTCGCCGGCGCCGTGCTGGTCGTCATCGGGTATCTGGTGCGGCCGGAGGAGGCAGTCTTTGTGCTGATGGTGGCGCTGCCGTTCGTGCGCTGGAAACAGCTTCCGCGAACGCGCCCGGAGATCATCACGGCAGCCCTCACCGTCGCGTTCGTAGCGTTTGCCACGCTCTTCGACCATAGCCAATACGCCGGACCGGAGTGGGCCGCTTTCCGCGCCATCGATCCCCTTCGCGTCCTGTTGACCGACTACGACATAGACCAGCACATCCTCAATCACCCCGGGCTGATGCAGGCGCACGGCTTCACCAAGAACGACATCCAGCTGATCGCAAGCTGGTTCTATTTCGATCCCGCCGTCGCCGACCCGGCACGACTGAAGGCTCTCATCGCGAGCCTGCCCGTCGAGAACAGACTATTCGAGAACGCACTCGGTGCCGAACGCGCCGTCAGCGCGCTTGCAGACCCCACCATCGCTCCGCTGATGATCGCAGCCCTAACCGTAACCGTGCTGTCGCGCTGCTTGAGACGGGCGATCGTGGCTTGGGCCGTATTCCTGGCGATCATCATTGCCTTCGGGTTTGCCGGAAGACCGGCCGTTCTCCATACCTATTTTCCCATCCCCATCCTGATCCTGTTTGCCGGCCTCGCATGCGGCTTGCGCGAGAAGATGCACAGACCGATGCTGCGCGTCGTGCCCTGGACGGTGCTGCTCGCTGCGCTCGCCATGATGCTTCGGGTGAACATCGGCGAGAACCAGGCTTTGATCGCGCGATCACTTGTTGCCCGCGAGGACGTCGCCAAGCTCGACCGCACCCGCACCTATGTGGTCTGGGGCGCAGCCCTGCCCACCGAGCTGGTGCTTCCGGTTTTCGAGAGCAACACAAAAGAGCTCGATTTTCCGCAATACGGGCTTGGATGGGAATCGCTCACGCCGTTTGCCCTCGCCACCTTCAAGGGGGCCCCCTGGAAGGACCTCGCCGACAGGATCGCGCGCGATCACGACATCCCGTTTTTGGCCGCACGAGGCCGAATGGCGCTGCTGTCGACATACTGTCGCGAGCACCTGAATCGAGAGCTCAATGTGCACGAGGAGCCGTTGACCACCTTCACGGTCTTCTACGTGACCTGCGCTAAGAGTTGAGGCCAGGGCGCGGGAAGCGCGTAGTCGGAATCGAGATGCATGTCGGAGCCTAGCCTGCGGTTTCTGGATCCTGCCGATGCTGCGGCCCGGCGGACGTGGGATGCGGCCGTCAGCAACGCTCCAGGCGCAACGGTTTTCCATACGACCGCTTGGATGGACGTGATCAACAAGGGTCTGGGGCTTGCGCCGCGCTTTGCCTACCTTGCCGGCGACAAGGGAACGGTCCGCGCCCTCATTCCGCTCTTTCGCGCCGGCGGATGGGTGCGGCCCCAGCGTTGGCTCAACCTGCTGCAAGGCTGCGCCGCCGATCCTCTGGCGGCGGACGAGGCCGATGCTGATCGTCTCGTCGGGCTGGTCGCATCGGCTGCGGCCGACCAGGGGGCCCGCGCCGTAATTTTGCGAACGTCGAGAAGGCTCCAGAGGGCAACCGTCCCCGAAGGTTGGGAAGTGCGCCGTGAGGATCCCCTCGTTCGTCACGTCCTCGATTTGACGCAAGCACGCGACGTTGCAACCCTGCCGCACATTCAGTCAGGGCAAAAGCGCATCTTTCGGCGCGTCGGCCGTCGGCTGGAGGCCAAAGGCGTGAGCCTCCGCGTGGTCACCGCCGACGAGGCGGCCGGCTTTGCGCGCGCGGTGCATCACGTATTTCTCAGGCGGCACGGACACCTTGGCCTGCCCAAGCGCTTCTTTGAAGCGCTGTTTGAATATCTTCCCGGGGCTGCGCGGCTGCTGCTGGCCTGCCCGCAATCGGGCCCGGCGCTGGCCTTCTCGGTCATGGTCACGGACCCAACCTGCGGCCACCTGCTGCATGGATCGGGGCTCCCGAGCAGCGAAGGAACCGACGCCTACCGATTCTGCGTCGGCCAACAGATCGAAGCTGCCATTCGCGTGGGACTGCCGGAGCTGGATTTCGGTGAATCGGGCCCGGAGCAAGAGGGACTCATCTATTTCAAGGAGACGTGGGGCGCACGAAGGGTGGATGGCAGTTACCAAGTCATCGTGCGCAAGGGAGCGCCGAGCGGGCTCAACGTGCAGGGACAGAGCTTTGCGCTGGCACACCGCATCTTGCGACATGTCCCCGTCGACCTGTCGCTCGCGATTTCCGGCCCGGTGCACAGGGCGCTGCAGTAGGCAGCGCTCGATCACGGACCGCTCTGCCGCGGCACATAAACGTGGAGCGCGCCTTGCCCGTCGGGCACGGGTTTGAATGTCTCGGCGATGAACTGCGAGATCAGCGGATGCGTATTGCGATAGCGCCGCTCCTCCACCCCATCGAGGGGGATATCGAGCACGGCGACGAAGCCTGGGTCCGCCGCGCGCATGCGCGCAATCTCGGTCTTCTCGAAGGCGGGCGTTTCGGGAAAGAGCGGATAGATGTCGCGGACCGGCGCCTTGCGATCGAACACCGCGTAGGCGCCCGGCCAGAAGGGCGCCACGAAGAAGGTGCGCCCGCCGGGGGCATATTTTGCAACGAGGTTGTCCAGCAGCTCGAGGTCGTTGGCAACGCCGGGCGCGACTTTCAGGGAGTCACCACCCACCTCCGCCGTCTGCCAGTTGCCATCCTTCCAGGCCACCCAGCCCGAATGCAACGGCGCCGCGACGAGAAGGCTCGCAACGAGCAGGCATGAAACGAGCGCTAGGCGGATGCGCTCGGTGGGGAATCGGCGGCAAGACCATGAGACCGATGAGCAAGGGAAAGATCCCTTGCGCCAGATGCGCGAGGTCGGCGCGCGAGAACGCAAGGTGGGCGTAGGGAACGGCAAGAAAAGCCGCGGCTGCAAACGTGGCGTTGGCGCGCGTCAGCTTGGTCAAAATCACGTACGCCGGCCCCAGCACCGCAAACAGCCCCACCGCCACGAAGAAGCCGCCGAGGAGCGCGCCATGCATGGCCTCGGGCCACGGCTGCTCAGTCATGAATGGCTGCCAAGGCCAGGGCACGGGCAGAGCGAGGTTGGTGCCGCCGTACTGAAAAACGCTGAGCACGTCTTCCAGGAACGCGTCATAGAAACCCGGCACCAGCAGCAAGGCGATCAGCATCGGCAGAAAGCCGAGGACCACTCCGGCGGTAAAGGCGGGAAAGGCGCGCAACAAGCGGGCGCCGCTGCCCTGCCAGGTGAGAACACCCATGGCTGCAACGCTCGCCACGCAACCGTACACACCGTGATTGCGCCCGAAGATGGCCACCGCGCCCACCAGCAGCCCCATGAGGAAATAGCGGGCGACGGTGGGCCGCGCGATGAGCTGCGCGAGCGCTGCGATCAGGAGGATCGAGATCGCGACGTCATACACCTTGTGGCGCGGCACCATCCAGACGAGCAAGGTGGCACCCGCCAGGACGAGGAAGAGCAGCGAGGCGCGTGGAGCCACGCGCCGCACCAGAAAGATCCCCAGCGACAGCCCCAGGCCCTGGAAGATGAGCGCGGCAATGCGCAAAGAGAGAATGCCGCTGTCGCCGAGCAGCTGCATGACCGCGGCGGACCAGTAGTAGCGCCCGGGGTCGTAGGATATGAAGTCGCGGATCGGCACCTCGCCGTCGAGCACGCGCTGCGCCCCGTACCAGAGCGAGCCTTCGTCCGTCAGGTCGAAGCCGACGGCGCCTTCGAAGGCGAACAGCAGCACCATCGCCGCGGCGACGGCGAGCGCCGCCCAAACGGCAAAGCGGACGCTCGCAGTCTCGTAAGATCGGCTGGAAACCTGCTCAGCCACGGCCGCGGCGCTCCGAGGCAAATTCGGACATCACCACGACCTCGGGCGAGAAGTTCAGGTCCACCAGCGTCGTCGCCACCAGCTCCTCGGCCGCGGCCACGCGAAACGCGAGGCCATCGAGCACTCTGTGCAGATAGCGCTGCTGGCCCTCGACGGTGCCCAGCACCCCGGCGTTGAGGAAATAGGTTCCCGGCAGGAGCTTGCAGTCGAAGGCGAAACGCACGCGGACCGACATGCCGGGCGCGACGCGCGGCGTGCGCAGCGCCAGCGAATAGGCGGTGGTGGCGCCGCCGATGCCAAATCCGCTGGTCGTGTTGATGAGCATGCCGAAGCCGACGTCGGCCGCATCGGCGGTGAAATCGACGAAATACTCGTAGGTGTAGCGCCGCCCCATCTCCAGGATGTTGACCCGCTCTCCTTCAGCATTGAGGAGGCGCAGGTCGCGGATCGCGGCGCCGTGGTGCTCATAGGCGACCAGCGATTGCGGCACGAGCTCGGGGTCATAGCCCTCGAGCGAGGCCGCGGTCGCGCCCGGCGGCGCCATCCCGGAGCTTGGCGTTGGAGCTGCGCCGTTGAGGGAGCGGGCCGCTTCAGTGCGCGGCCCCGAGACCGCGGCCGCCATCGCACCCTGACGGATCTCATCGCGCACGGCCACGCCTTCCGCTCCGCTCAGGTTGATCAGCCGCTGATACTGGCTCACCACCGTCTTCGGGTCGGCATCGAGCAGCAGCTCGCCGCCGTCGATCAGCAGCGCCCGGCTGCACAGCTGCAGGATGCTCTGCGGGTTGTGGCTGACGAACAGGATGGTGCCGCCGCGCTCCTGGATCTCCTCGATGCGCGCAAAGCACTTCCTCTGGAAGGCCTCGTCGCCGACGGACAGCGCCTCGTCCACGACCAGGATGTCCGGGTCCACGTTGATGGCGGTCGAAAAGGCGAGCCGCACGTACATGCCGCTCGAGTAGGTCTTGACCGGCTGGTCGATGAAGGCGCCGATGTCGGCGAAGCGCGCAATCGCGTCGAACCGCTCATCCACCTCGGAGCGCGTCAGCCCCAGGATCGCGCCGTTGATGTAGACATTCTCACGCCCGGTGAACTCGGGATTGAAGCCGGCCCCGAGCTCCAAGAGCGCGGCGATGCGCCCGTTCACCTCGACGGAGCCCTCGTTGGGACGCAACGTCCCGCAGATGATCTGCAACAACGTCGACTTGCCCGAGCCGTTGCGGCCGGCGATGCCGACCGTCTCGCCGTGCCGCACCTCGAAGGAGACGCCGCTCAAGGCGGCAAAGTCGCGGTAGTACTGCTTGGGCGGCAGCCCCACCAAACGCTGCAGCCGCGGCACCAGCATCTGCTTCAGCCGCTGGTCGGGGCGCTCGAACAGCAGGTAGTGCTTCGATACAGCCCGCACCCGGATTGCCGCATCCATCATTCTTCTAGTGTCCCTTTGATTCCGAGGTTCGCTTGCGTACCCAGCCGCAAATCCTAGCGAACCTCGGAATCGGGACACTAGAGGACATCGGCAAAGCCCTTGCGCGTCTTCTGGAACCACGCATAGCCGAGGCTCGCGATCACCAGCGCTACGATCGAATAGGCGGCAAGACCGGCAAGATCGGGCAGTGCCCCGAAGATCAGCACAGCCCGGGTCGCCTCGACGGGAAAGGTGATTGGGTTGAGCGCCACCCACGGCCTGAGCCACTCCGGCAGCGCCGACAGCGGGAAAAAGATCGGCGAGAGGAACAATAGCGCGGTGACGAGCGTGCCGAGGAACTGGTTGATGTCGCGGTAGTAGACGCCGAGCGCAGCGATGAACCAGGAAAGGCCCAGGATCATCAGGCAGAAGGGTGCAAGCACGAGCGGCAACAGCAGCGCCGTCGCCGGTACGCCGCCGAAGATCGCGAGCCGGAAGACGAGGAGGACGACGAGGCTGACGCCCGTGTGAAACAGCGCCGATCCCAGCGCCACGACGGGCAGGATCTCGAGCGGAAAGACCACCTTCTTGACGTAGTTGGCGTTGGAGAGGATGAGCGTCGGCGCGCGGTTGGTCACCTCGGCAAAGAGCTGGTACACGATGAGACCGGCAAACAGGATGACGGCGAAGGCGGCGGTGGAGGTCTCACCCGCGCCATTCAAGTCATGCGTTCCTTCTGCGACCCACCGCGTCCGGAACACCACGCCGAACACGAAGGTGTAGACGGCAAGCAGGAACAGCGGCGTCAGCATCGACCAGAGGATGCCCAGCACCGAGCCACGGTAGCGGCCGGCGATCTCACGGCGGATGAGGAGAGCCGTCAGCATCTCTTGAGGCCCTTTATCGGGGCAGTCGGCCGATCGCGAGAGTTCGAGCACATGTGCGCCACCGTCTCCCGCTCGACCGAGCGGGCGCGCCGCAACCGCGGCCGGCCTTCAGCCCTTTCGGTCCACCAGCACCTGCAGCGCCCCCAGCAGCTGAACGGGGACACCATCGGGGTAGATCTCTGGCGGATAATGCGGCCCGGCATCGTTCCTCGTCTTCACTGCAACGATCTTGAGGGTTTGCCCGTGGAGCTCTGGTTTTGAGCTCTGTCTCGCGATGAACTCTATGACAGCAGGCCGTTTCGGGATGTCATAGTAGTCCATCGTCGTTAAGCTTCGAACCGCAAAGCCGTGCGCCTCCAGGATCAGTGCGCACTCCTTCGCGGTCCAGAGATGGGGATGGCCCAATTCCATGCGGGCATAGAACTGATTGCGCTCGTTCGGGTTCTTTTGCGCGAGGATGTTCTGCAGGACGTCATAGCCGCAAGCGTTGGGGGTCGTCAGGAAAAGCAAACCGCCCGCTCTCAGAACGCGATTGATCTCGCCGACAGCCTTTGAGGGATCGCGAAACAGGTGCTCCAGGACCTCGGTGAAGATGACGCGATCGACACTTGCGTCCTCGAAGGGTAGCGATTGCGATTCGATATCGACCTGCGTCACGGGAAGCGGGGAGATCGGCATGTCCATGGAGATGGTGTGGAAGTGGCAGCTTGGAAACGCTGACCTCAGCGCTTGCGATATGAACGGCTTGTCCGACCCCAGCTCGACCACTACGCCCGTCAGGTCCTGACGCAACATGTCTAAATAGCGTCGCTTGTGATAAATGGCATCGTTGACGAATATCCCGCGAATGTCGTCCGGCAGGTAAGCATAGAACGCCTCGACCGCAGCCTCGTACGAACCAGCAAGCTCGGCGACCGACGCATACATTTACCAATACCTCTTCCGTCGCACCGCTCGTAATCTCACCGATCGGCGAGCCGCTGCGCCAACCGGAAGCGGACCTCTTCCAGGCCTCGGGTGCGGTAGCAGCGCCAAGCAGCGGGCAGTTTCGTCAAATACGACAGGGGATTCATCGCGGCATCGCGGACCAGCGCCCAGCGCAATCTCCTTCTGCGCGCAATCACGCTGGGCACTTCGGTCGCCCGGTTCGCACACACGCACTGCAGCCGGTCGGCCATTTTCCGCCCGATCGCCTCTGGCGACAGCTGCTCGGAGACCGAGCGCGCCGCGCGCGCTCCCACGGCAGCGGCAAAGTCGCGATCCTCCCAGACGCGGCGCATCGCTTTGGCCGCCTCATCGATATCCGGCTCCGCCCACATCGTGCCGGCGCGATAAGGTCCCTGGTCGAACTCCAAAGGCTTGAGATCGTAGGGCACGAGCAGACTGTTGAAACCGGTCATGAACTCCAGGTTGCCGCTCCATCCCGTGGCGATGACGGGCTTGCCATAGGCCATGGATTCGGCGAGCGACAGGCCAAACCCCTCGGCGCGATGCAACGAGACGAAGCAATCGGCCGCGGCTAGCAACGCATGGCGGCGGTTGTCGTCGAGCGCCTCGTCCCAGAACGTGATGCGCGGATCGTCGGCGAGGTCCTTAAGCCGCTGCGTTTTGGCCGGCTCGCGATCCGCGTTCATGGTCTTGATGATGAGACGCGCCTTCTCCGTCCCGGGAAAAGCGCGCTTGAAAGCCGCGATCGCCGCCTCCGGGTTCTTCCGGTGCATATTGCTCAGGAGATCGAACTGGACGAGGAACACGAACTCGTCGTCCGCCAAGCCGAGATCGTCGCGGCGAAGTCTCGGCTGCGGGACGGTGACCACGTGCGGCATGATCTGAACCGGCACGGGCGCCTTGGCGCCGATCGTTTCGGCCATGAAGCGGCTGCCGACCCAGATCTCGTCCACCAGCTCGAACCGATCGAGCCACTCGTCGGGAAACTCCTCCGTCTCCCAGGCCCACACGCCAACGCACGGCCGCTTCAGAGGTCTGGGAGCGTGCTCGCTCAGCACCCAAGGAAGCTGGTCGGCATTCACGTGCACCACGTGCACATCGCAGCTGTCGTCCCAGTCGCCGGCGCCATAGTTGTCGACGATGTCGTAGTCCCCAACCTCGCTCTCCGAGGAGACGGAAACATCGACGAGCTTCACCGGCATCCCCACCGAGGTGAGCGCCTTCACGTAGCCCCTCGCTGCCTGTCCGAGCCCCAGGTGGGCGCGCAGATAGCCCACGTACGTCACGCGCGGCAGAGCACTTTTCTTGCCAGGAAGGATGCCAAGCTTCTCAAGCAGGCGCGGATCGATCCCCATCTCCCGCTTTCCCGAGCTCGTCATCCAATCGAGCAGTGGCTTTAGGCTTTGGCCCGCTCCGACGGAGAAGGCCGCGGCGACGTCCGGCCTCATCATGAGCAGGGCTTGGATGTATCTCGGAACCAACTGCCCCGGGCCCGGTGCGGCAATCCAGCTGGCGAACTGCGGATCTTGCAGCGGATCGAGCTCCTCTTCGCCCGAGGTGACGCGCCAGCGGTAGAGCACCCGGCACACCGGATCCCACGATGCGCCACATGGGAACGCCACCTCCGTGAATCTGATGCAGGAAACGTCGTCGTGCGCGTAGGCCTGCAGCCGGCCGGCGTAGAAAGCGAGCAGGTCGGCCAACTCATCCGTCGCGTCGCCAAAGCGGGTCTCGTGCTTGGACAGCACCTTCGCTTTGGACGGATCGAAGCCACTGAAGTGGAAAAACGTGAGCGGGCCGTCCCCCGCCGCCCACCTCCCGTCCGGCAGCCTGCGCAACGGGCGCTCGGCCAAGTTCCAGTACGCCACGTTGTAGCTCGGGTCGCGCAGCACATGCATCCCCGGCGCAAAGAGCGGCGCGAAGTCCATCCACTTCTGGTCGGTGAAGACGCCGGCACTGGGATCTCGGAAACACTTCCACCGAAGCTTCGAATCCCACCAGGCCAGAAGCGTCTGCGACTCGGGATCGTTCTTCAGTGCCAGGAAGCCAAGATTGTAGACGCCGGAACGCAGCACGGCGAGGTCGTCCGGATTGGCATCGTCGTCGGGCAGCGGCGACAAAAGATGCGGCGTCAGCACCCCGGTCGCCCCCGCCTCGAGCTCCTGCTCGAGCTCGCGCATGGGCCGCAATACGTAGATATCGGGGTCGAGATAGACGACGCGCTCCGATCCCTCGCGAAACAGCGTCTGAAAGCATTGCGCCTTCACGCACGTCGACAGCTCGAGGATGTCGTAGTGGCAGCGCCGCTGCGCGTACTCGTTGGCGGGAATCGCGTCCTCGATGGAGCGGATCGCAAGGTGCGCGACGCTGTCGGGAATGGCGCCCGGGTCGAGGACGAATACGGTGTAGGCCGAGTCCGGATGATGCCGCGCCAGGGACTCACCCAGCACCGCCGCCATGGCGAGATAGTTGCGCGCGCAGATCGTGAAGAAGTGCATCGGCGGAGCGGCGCAAGCCTCGTCTTCGGATGGTTGCAGCCCGGCAGCGCCAGGGTCATCGATCACAGTATCGGCGTCCATCGGCGGCGCGGGGGAAACGTCCGCATCACGCGTTTCGAGCGGAGCGGCATCGACATCCTCGGTGAGGGAGGCGGCATCCATCGGTGGCGGCGCGGCGGCGTCCTCGTCAGGAGTAACGGGTTGCGCGGCACCCTGATCCTCGGTCGCCGTGTCAACGTAGACCGGCGACGGCGCACCGACGTCCTCGCCGGGCGCTTCCAGTTGAGCGGCACCAGAGTTCTCCGTCGCAGGCTCGACGTCCATCGATGGCGTCGGCCCAGCGTTCTCGCCGGAGGTTACCTGTTGAGCATCCCGTTGCTCAGGCACGGCTTCGACCTCCGTCGGCAGCGCGGTGCAAACGTCCTCCTCGCAGGTTTCGTGTTGCGCTGTTCCGGGCTCTTCGGGAGCCGGGTCAACGGCCACCGATGGCGGCGTGCCGGCCTCCTCGTCGCGTGTTTCCGGTTGGGCCGTCTCAGCCTCGCCGAACGCAGAGCCGGGCGGGGGCGACACAGCCTGCCTCTCGTATGCCGCCAATGCGTCGCGCAAGCGCGCGCGCTCGGCCTCCGCACTCTGGCGCACCTCCTCCAGAAGGCGATGCACCACCGGCGCGGCATGCTGGAACTCGGCGCGGACGCGGTCGAGGATCGCGAGCGCCGGCTCCGACATCGGATTGCGCTCGAGCACAAGCAGCGCCGAATAGGCTTCCGATATCCATTTTCGCATCATCGGATCGAGAACAAGATCCTCGGTCGCATGCTGGTGATGGCGGCGCTCCAGGCTCAGGAAGCGTTCTATCTCGTGAGAAATCTCATCGATGGCAAAGGGCCAGGCGACGCCGAGGTGCTGATCGAGGCGGGCGAACACGCCGCGCCAGTCGGACAGCAGCCCATCGTAGCTGACGACGACGCGGGCTTTGCCCCGTGACGCGGCTTCCGACTCGAGCGCGTGGCAGAGCCAGAGCAGCCCCGCCTGGCCGCGCGCCATCCCATCGCGGCGCTCGAGCGACTCTGCCACCTCCAGCGGGTTGCGGACGATGTGCACGATCTTCGCGCCGACGGCCGCCTCGTCGAGCGCTTCCAGAAACATAGGCGCAAATCGGCAGATGCGAGGATCCTTGACGACGAACAACCCCGCCTCGCCGTACTCGCACGCGATAAGATCGGCGATTTCGGCCTTGATGTCGCGGCGGCGCTCGAGCGGCAAGCGCCGGATCTCGATCGGCCGCCAATCGCTCCAATCGCTGCCGAGCTTGCTCAAGAGCTGGTCATGGTATTGGACGAGAGCGGTCGATTCCCAGTGGCCGACCTCGTTGCTGTCGTTCGCCCCCATGAGCGAGACAGGAAGCTCGGCGCCGGCAATGCTCAAGACGCGCGTCAGGGCGCTCGTGCCCGAGCGGTGCATGCCGAGCACGAGCAGGCACATTCTGCCTGCCGTGCCCTGGTCCGTCTGCTCCGCGGCTTTCGGCGAAAGGAAGGACGGCGAGTTCATGTTACGCACACCCCGAGCCCGCTCGAGCGATGGGGGGTGACGAGAAAGACATCACGCTGCGCCTTCGCTTCCGCGCGATGCCTTGCGTCACGTCTGAGAACGAGAGCGTTGCCCCGTCGCATTCCCACCCGTGACCGGCATACTCTTTTTCAATCACCTCGACCAGTCGTTTGCAGGAGCTGAAGCGCCGCTGGCGGGCCCCCTCGAGCAGCAGGCATCCCGCGCTCATGGTTAACGCCGTGCCGCGCCCCACATCTCACATGCTGTGGGACTTCAGAACCACGACCCGACGTCAGCTAGACTTTCTTGAGGGCCGTCGCCACCAGCAGGGCGAGGTTGCCGAGCGCGGTCTGGCGCCGCAAAGGCGACCTGACAAATGCCGCGAGGCGTTCGGTGAGAGTGCCCGTGCGCATCACCTGGAACACATCGATCAGCGCACGCGCCTCCTCCGTCAGCAGATGCCGCGCGCTCTGCAGAGCCGCAACGTTCACCTCGTTCCAAGCCGCAAAGCGTCCCTGATACACCATGCAGAGCCGCTTGAGCTGCGCGCACAGCCCCTTGTTGGAGCCGATGCGGTTGTTGGCATGCTGACGGTAATAGACGTGGGGCGAGGGATCGTAGCCGACGACGCCCCCGCTGCCCGCGACAAGCTGATAGGCCCACCAATCGTGCGCCGTCACATCGAGCGCTCCGGTCTGCTCAAACAGCCGCTTCGTCGCGCAGTTGAACAGCATGGTGTTGGCGCCGGCGATGCTCTGCACCAGCGCGTTGGCGAAGCTCGGCGGCCTGAAGAAGCGGGACGAGTATCCGAGCGGCTTGCCGGCGGCACAGATGACGTGGGTCCGGCCGCCGTAGATCACGGGGAGATCCTGCGGCAGGCTTGCCGCCCAGGTGAGCGCGCGGCGCAGCTTGTCGCGATGCCACACGTCGTCCTGGTCGCAAAATGCGAAGTAATCGCCCGGGATGTCCGGATCGGCGGCCAGGGACAGAAAGTTGGCGGCAGGCCCCAATCGCGGCCCTCTTCTTATCTCGACCGGCTGGCAAGTGCGTTGGGCGAAGTGGCGGAGAATGGCGAGCGTGGCATCGCTCGAGTGATCGTCGGAGACCACCAATCGCCAATTCCGATAGCTCTGCTGCTCGATGGAAGCCAATTGAGCGGCGAGAAATCTCTCGCCATTGTACGTGCACAGAAAAATAGTGATGCACGGCGTTTCCGGCGCCAGCGAGAATTGGACAACCGGATCTTGACGTCCTACGCCCCCCGGCTGCATCGATTTGGCAACCGACCGCCGCTCTACGCTACTCATTACACCCCCGTGCAGGCGAAATAAGCGCCCTAACTCAACGATATCTACCAGGCCCCCCGGGCAGTTATCGTCCCCGAAAGTCTAAGTCAGGCGGATGAGCGGCCGCAACGGACAGCATCAACGGACATGAAGATGCCTTTCGCCGTGTCGCAAGCGGGACACAGGACAAACCCGAGTTCCCATGATCGACAGAAATATTGCCCGCTCAGGACCGCGATGCGCCGGCACCGAGCACGTTTTGGCCGAGCGCGAACATGGCCGCGGCAAAGCCAAACAGGCACATGAACCAGATCTGCCACGTGTTGTAACTGAAGGCGATTTGGACGGCGGCTGCCGTAAACAGCGCAAAGCCAAAAGGACGCGACCGTGCATCGAGGCGGGCCATGTTGCGCAGCAGCAAAAGTCCGAACACCATCAGCAGCACGGCGCCGACTAAGCCCAGCTCGTACCAGGTCTGCAGGTAGACGTTGTGGGGATGCGGGATGGTGGAATGTCCGGCCCACGATGCGACCGCCGCAGGCGCCTCGTGCATGACCGGTGTCGTGTCATAGGTCATGTTGGCCCCCACCCCGAAGAACGGAGCGTTCGGAACCTTCTTTGCGATCTCGTTCCAGATCGTGATGCGCAGCTGCGCCGACAGTTGCAGCCAGCTGGCATTTTGCAGCTCGAAGTAGCGGGCGAGGTAGGCGGCCGGGACGACGCCGAGGCACGCCGCAACCCAGGCGCCCGACAAGGCGTACCTTGCCAGGGGCGCCGAATACCACGCCACCGCGAACACAAGCGCGCTTGCGGGCAGCGCGAGCTTGGAGGTCTCGCTGGTCGCCAGGAACACGGCGGCGGTGGTCAGGAGCACCAGCATGCAGATGATGACCCTTCGCCACCAACGCGAGGTCAGCACGCTCGCCGTCATCAGCGCCGGCCACAGCAGCAGCGGTGCCGGGACGATGTTGCGCGTCAGATCGTCGGAATGCACCGCAATGAGCCGACCATGCTCCCAGGTGAAGTAACGCGCCGGCTTCAGCTGGTCGGGACCCAATGCCAGGAGGTTATAGACCCAGATCTTGAGGGCCTGCCCGCTCGCGGCTTCGGCAGCCATATAGAGCGCGCCCACGAGGAGACCGATCCACAGCCCTTCGCCCATATGCAGAGCGTCCTCGCCTCGCTCGGTTCGCACAAGCTCGACCAGCACCAGCGATCCGGCGAGAATGGCGATCGCCATCAAGCTAACCGAGACCGGCGGCCAAGGGTCGGGCGCCCACAGTGCGCTCAGCCCCGCATAGAGGATGAAGGCGGCAAGGGCTGCCGCTGCGCCGTCGAGGCGCAGCTTGAGGCGGTCGCGCTGATGCCGCGCCAGAGCACACGCGCAGACGCTGACCAGCAGCAGCGGCAGCGTTATCTGCACCGTCTTGGCGCTCATGATCATGGTGGGAACGCCCACCATGATGACGGTGCCAAGCCCAATCCCCCAGGCCCGCGAGCGCAGAGGCGTGGTCAGTGGAGCACTCGAGAACAACGACCCCCCCTTGTTGAGCAAGCCATGCGACGTCCCG
Organism: uncultured Alphaproteobacteria bacterium; assembly: GCA_963782555.1. Taxonomy (GTDB): domain Bacteria; phylum Pseudomonadota; class Alphaproteobacteria; order Rhizobiales; family Hyphomicrobiaceae; genus Hyphomicrobium_A. Next base: position 648,292 of record CAWAKB010000004.1, read on the forward strand.
AACGGCGCGGGCGGCCTCGTGCGACTTGTGCCACTACGCTGGGGGCGGGCCAAGGACTTGCGTGCAAAGAGGCGGCATGCCGGGGACCCCAGCGCGCGACAAGGTAAACGGCAGCGGTTGCGAGCGGCCGTTCTGGCTACTGTGCTGCGAACTGGAACACCGGCCCCAAGTCGGCAAGCTTTGGAAGACGCCGATCCTTGTCCGACAGGGTCGCCTCGGCGGCTGTTACGGGCCAATCGATGCCGAGCGCGGGATCATCCCAAGCGATGCCGCTGTCGGACTCCGGCGCATAGTAGTCGGTGACCTTGTAGAGCACCTCCGTGTCGGGCTCGAGCGTGCAGAACCCGTGCGCAAAGCCCGGGGGCACCCACAGCTGCGCCCAGTTCTCGGCCGAAAGCATGGTGCCGACGTGGCGCCCGTAGGTGGGCGAGCCTTCACGAATATCGACCGCCACGTCGAAGATCGCGCCACGTGTCACGCGGACGAGCTTTCCCTGGGCGCGCGGAGGCTTCTGGAAGTGGAGCCCGCGCACGACGCCCTTCGCCCGCGAGATCGAATGGTTGTCTTGAACGAACGCGACCTGCAGGCCCGCCGCCTCGAGCGCACGCTGGCTGTAGGTCTCGGCGAACGCGCCGCGCTCGTCGCCAAACACGCGCGGGACGAGACGCTTCACGTCGGGAATGGCGAGAGATTCGAGCAGCATTCTTTTCCCAGATCTGGGTGGCGCGCGCCACACGGGGGTGCGCACCCCCTGCCGCATGCTGGCGAAGACTGCCGTCCATTATGGGTTTGCGATCCGCCGATCAAGGGGCTTTGACGATGAGCGCATCAAAGGCGCTCTATCCGCGTTCCAACCGCACCACCGGCCGACGCCGGATCTTGTAGAGATCCCAGACCAGGAGGCCCGCGGTCGCTGCCGTCGAGATCTTGCGGCCCCGTTGCACCGCGCGGCGGCTGGAAAGGACCGCGCGCGGCACGAGACCGGCAAGGACACCTTTGAGCGGCGCCAAGACTGGAAGCTTCCTGAAGGCAAGTATCGCGATCAGCAGCAGCGAGCACGCGACGTTCAACGGCACCGCGATGAGAAGCAGCGCCAGCGGCATGTCCTTGAAGAGGAGCCACAGCCGGTTGCGATAGGAGTGATAGAGCGTGAAGTCGCTCACCGGGCCGGTTATGGCCGAGCCATGGTGGCGCACGATAGCCTGGCGCAGCTGCACGCAGTGCTCGCCCGCAAGACGCAGACGAAACCCCAAATCGACGTCCTCCAGATAGCAGAAGAAGCTCTCGTCGAAGCCGCCGGCGCGCGCGAAGCTGTCGCGCGCATAGAGCGCCGCGGCCGCGCACGGGGCAAACACCTCCGCGTCGTCGTCAGGGAGCGTCGCAACCGAGCGACCTTGGCCGCCGCGCCAGGGGATGCCGGCGATCGTCAGCACGTCGCCAAAGCCGTCAACGATCGCGGGATCGGCCGCGTCAACGAGCGTGGCGCCGAGCATGCGGGCGTCGGGATGGCGCTCAGCGCCGCGGCGCATCTGGCAAAGCCAATTCTCCTGCGCGACCGTATCGGGGTTGAGCGTCGCCAGCCACGGCGCCCGGCAGCCGCGCGCGCCTAAGTTGCTTGCCGCGGCGAAGCCCACATTCGCTGCGTTGCGGATCAGCGCGAAGCGGGCATCGGGAAGCCTGAGCGCGTCGGCCGATCCATCGGTCGAGGCGTTGTCGACGACCACGGCCTCGAACGCGGCGAACGTCTGCCGGCTCAACGCATCGACGCACGCTTGCAGCAACGGGCCGGCGTTGTAGTTGACGATGATGACCCGCACCCAGGGGCCGTGTCCCGTTTCCGGCGTCGCCATTGCGTCGACTCTGAGATGCCAAGCCTTCGTCCCTCAGCGAGCTTTAGCAGGATTGCGGGACCGGGCTTGCACCGATCTTCAAAGGCGTAAACGAAAGGGGCGCCTCCAGGGCGCCCCTTGTATTCGCCAATAGCGGATTGCGGCTTCGGCGGATCAGTTCTCGGCGAGTGCGCTGAGCGAAGCTTTGGCATCGTCGAGCTCAGGCCCGGCCTGGGCCACGTCGGGATGCGCGATCCTCTGCAGCCGGCTCAAGGACGACCTCACGTCCTCGAGGCTGCCGAAGACCGAGTAGACGAGAAAGCGGTGCGGGCCCGCCTCGGCATCCTTCTGGCGGAACACCACATTCGACTTGGTGACGCCGGCATACGACAGGCGGAACCTGCCGTAGCCGGGACCAACCAGGCGCCCGTGTCCGGCTTGCGGCGTGTAAAGCCCGAGCGCATGCGTTCCGTCGCGTGTGGCCAGCACGACCGGCAGCCCCTGCTCGCCCGGCCCGTCCGACAACAGCTCCATGCGGTCGCTCGCAGGATCGTAGCGGTAGAAGGTGTCGAAGCGGTCCGGCATATAAGCGGTCAGCACCTCGAACTGCGCTTGTGCGCGCGGCCGCGCCAGATCGAAGCTGATCCTGTGCTCGAGCACGTTGCCGAAGCCGGGAAGAAAGCGCACCGTCTTGGCCAGACGCGTCGACGATACCAGAGAGCGATCGCCTTGGTTCAGCGCCGGCTTGCATGCCGCCGCCGAGCGTTGACCGCGGCGAAGCCAATAGGCCATGTGCGAGGACGTGCGCAGAACGTTGCTTTCGACGACGCCCTTGTGCAGCCAGCTGGATGAGGATTGCGGCCCGTTGCCGTCCCGGCTGGCGCCCGCCTCGGTCGGATTATCGCACTCGCCCAGCCCGTCGAAGCTGACTGCCGATTGAAGGTCGCGGCCGTGGTCGTTGGCATCGAGGAACTCCACGCCGCCCCACTGCAGCGACTCGATCGCACCCGCCGAGCGCCCCGTCGCCGTCACCATAACGCTGCGGCCCTTGAAGGTGCCGGAAATGCTCAACGGCTGCACGATCAGCACCTCGTTGGAGCGGGAGACGCTGACCACGGCGCCGAGGCACAGTGCTGCGGCAAGAAGGGCTCGTTTGGTTGCGAACCGCACGCGCATAGGCGCACTCCTTCAAGTCCCGTGCACGCCGAAGGCGCGCATGGCTCAACGCACGGAACTTGAAAAAGGCGTTACGCTTACTCTGCGGGGCGCACGCTTGCGCATGCCAGGGCGGCCGTTACTCAGGACCCAAGTCTCACGGTCCGCATCACGTTCGCGCGAGCGATACGCGCTCGCGCGATGCAGCCCTCAAACTCGCTCACCCATCCGAATCAGAAACCCCGCAGTTGCCCTTCTGCCTCCACTAAAGGATCAGCCGTGTGGTGACAACGCGGGCCCGTCTTCCATCAACAACTCGCACACCGCCTGTGGATGGACGCGGGATTGCACTTGCGTGCACGCGACCGCGAAGCGCGGAGCTGGAACCCGGCCCCGCTCGCGCTTTGGCGAAGCCCTCTCCGCCTCTCAACGTCATCCCGCTGTAGAGCGGGACCGGACTCAATCAGCCTCTTACGGACGGTCCGGTCAGTCCCCCGTCTCAGAAATTGGCGTCGAGGCTTCGACGCTCGCGACCCGATCGAGGTTCGCGATCAGGCGCGTTAGCAGGGCAATGAGCAGCCCGGCCTCCTCGTCCGTGAAGCCGCGCAGCACCTCGCGATTACCCTGGAGCAAGACAGCAACCGCGTCCGGCAGGTGCGCTTTTGCGCGCTTCGTCAGGGTGATGCGGCTGCTGCGCCCATCGGCCGGGTCAGGCGTGCGCTGGATCAGCCCGTCCCGCTCCATGCGGGCGAGCATCTGCGCCATCGGCGGTTGCTCGATCTTGGCGAAGCGGGCGAGATCACGTTGCGTGCTGGCCCGTCCATCCTGAAGCGCGACCAGCACTGGCAGATGTCCAACGCCGAAGCCAAGCGGCTTGAGGCGGGCTTCGCTGAGGCGGGCGAAGCCGCGCGCCGCGAGACTGATCAGGTGCCCAGGCGTCGAGAGCACATCCAGGTCCATCGCACCTCACCCTTGCACCTACCGCCGCCATTATGCATACGTACATATGTAAATCGATCTGGCTTCGAACGCAACACTGGCGCCGTGCCAAGGAGAAAGCCAATGGATGGTGATATCGAGCTCATTCAACGCATGTACGTTTGCTTCAACGCGCGGGACATCGACGGCGTGCTGGCCGTGCTCGCCGATGATGTCGCCTGGGCCAGCGGTATGGATGGTGGTCACGTCCATGGGCGCGAGGCCGTGCGCGCGTACTGGACGCGCCAGTGGACCATAGTCAGTCCGCACGTCGAGCTGGTGGGCTTTCATCGGATTGCGGACGGGGCGATCGTCGCACAGGTCCGCCAGTCCGTTCGCGACCTCGAAGGCAAACCACTCCACGGCCAGACGCACGGGCTGAAGGACAAGACGGTCGGACACGTCTTTCGCCTTCGAGACGGCAAGGTGGCTCGCTTCGACATCCAGGAGGTTGCCTAGTGGTTCGATTCTAACATTCGCATCCCATCCGCAGGGGCACTTTTGCGAATGTCAAATCCGCTCCACTAGAGCCCCGACTTGTTTAGAGCCAGAGCGCTATAGCGGTGGCAAGGGCGACGCTTGAACGGCGCACTTTTTGGTTGGCGAGGAGCACATCTTATCCCCGCCTCTCGCCACACCCTTACACTCCCCGCGCCCGTTCCAACGGCCGGGGGCGCAGACGTGCGCTGGCGGACTTGCGCGGAGCGGGCCGGCGCATTGGTCGGGGACATATAGCTATCCCCGGGTCCATCCTGCCGCTGAGGCGAAAATCTCAGTAACGCCCCGGATACGATGCAGTTCGGGGAATGGCGGCGGACGAGCCGTGCGTCGAGTGGGGCGGCAAGGGCCGCATCCATCACCCGCCCCGCTCCCTGGCTTTCGAAAACCCTTGGGTGCCCGCACCGCGAGGCTAAAGGTGCGCCTTCAAGCCCACCACACGTAGACGAAGGCGAACAGGAACAGCCACACCACGTCGACGAAATGCCAGTACCAGGCCGCAAAGATGAGCCCCAAGTGCTCGGTCGGCGTGAACTGCCCCAGGAAGGCGCGCAACAGGCACACGCACAGGAAGATGGTGCCGATGATCACGTGGGCGCCATGGAAGCCGGTCGCCATGAAGAACACGGCGCCGAAGATGTTGCCCGAATAGTTGAAGGCAGCGTGCGTGAACTCGTAGGCCTGCACGCAGGTGAAGAGAATGCCGAGCGCCACCGTGACGATGAGGCCGATCTTGAGGCCGTGGCGGTCGCCCTTGATCAGGCGGTTATGCCCCCAGGTCACGGCCCCGGCCGAGCTCAGCAGGATCACCGTCATCAGCAGCGGCAGGCCCCACGGGTCGGACGTCTCAATCCCTTGCGGCGGCCACACGCCACCGATCACGTGATCGCGCACGACTTGAATGCGATCGGCGGGAAACAGCGCCGAATTGAAGAAGGCCCAGAACCAGGCCACGAAGAACATGATCTCCGAGCCGATGAACAACAGCATGCCGTAGTGCAGCGACAGCTGCGTCAGCGGCGTGTGCTCGTGGGCCTCGCCCTCGTCGATAACGTCGCGCCACCAGCCGATCATGGTCGCCGCCACGCCGAGCACGCCGAGCGAGAACAAGATCCACGGCGGCCAGATGAGGTCGTAGACCCACAGGATCAGGCCAGCGGCGAGCAGCAGCGCCGAGAACGCGCCGCGGATCGGCCACGGGCTCGGCTCGACCAGCTGATAGGGGTTGCGGATCTCCTCCTGAGCGTCGGCCATCTCAAGGTGTCTCCGTCGTCATGGGCGGCATGCCATTCCTCACGCGATGCGCGGCAGGACCTCGAACTGGTGGAAGGGGGCCGGCGAGGGCAGCGTCCATTCCAGCGTCGTCGCCCCCGGCCCCCAGGGGTTCGCCGGCGCCGGACGCTTGCGATAGAAGGCCTCGGCCACGGCGTAGACGAAAATGAGCGCGCCGAAGGCCGAAAGGTAGGCCCCTATCGAGGAGACGTAGTTCCAGCCGGCGAAGGCATCGGGATAGTCGGCGATGCGCCGCGGCATGCCGGCGGCGCCGAGGAAGTGCTGGGGAAAAAACAGAATGTTGACGCTGATGAAGGTCACCCAGAAGTGCACGTGCCCGATCGTCTCCGACATCATGTAGCCGCTCATCTTCGGGAACCAGTAGTACCAGCCCGAGAAGATCGCGAACACGGCGCCGAGCGAGAGCACGTAGTGGAAGTGCGCCACGACGAAGTAGGTGTCTTGCAGCACCCGGTCGACACCGGCGTTGGCGAGCACGACCCCGGTGACGCCGCCGACGGTGAACAGGAACACGAAGCCGATCGCCCACAGCATCGGCGTGCGGAACTCGATCGATCCGCCCCACATGGTCGCGATCCAGGAGAAGATCTTGATCCCCGTCGGCACCGCAATGGCGAGACTGGCGGCGACGAAGTAGGCCTGCGTCGAGGCATTGAGCCCGACGGTGTACATGTGGTGCGCCCACACCGCGAAGCCGATGAAGCCGATCGCCACCATGGCGTAGACCATGCCGAGATAGCCGAAGATCGTCTTGCCGGAGAAGGTGGAGATGACGGTGGAGATGATCCCGAAGCCCGGCAGGATCATGATGTAGACCTCCGGGTGGCCGAAGAACCAGAAGAGATGCTGGAACAGCAGCGGATCGCCGCCGCCTTGCGGATTGAAGAAGGTCGCCCCGAAGTTGCGGTCCACCAGCAGCATGGTGATGGCGCCGGCGAGAACCGGCAGCGCCAGCACGAGCATGAACGCCGTGATCAGGATCGACCAGACGTAGAGCGGCATCTTGTGCATGGTCATACCGGGGGCGCGCATGTTGAGGATCGTCGCGATGAAATTGATCGCGCCGAGGATCGACGACGCACCGGCCAGATGCAGCGACAGAATGACGAAGTCGACGGACGGGCCCGGGTGTCCTTTGGTCGACAAGAGCGGATAGAGCGTCCAGCCGGTGCCGGCGCCGTTAGAGCCGGGCGCGCCGCCGAAGAACAAAGAGCTGACGAACAGCGTGAAAGAGGCCGCCAAGAACCAGAACGACAGGTTGTTCAGCCGCGGGAAGGCCATGTCGGGCGCGCCGATCATCATCGGCACGAACCAGTTGCCGAATCCGCCGATCAGCGCCGGCATGAGCACGAAGAAAATCATGATCAGGCCGTGCGCGGTAACGAACACGTTGTAGGTCTGCGGATTGGAGAAGAACTGCAGGCCCGGCTCGTGCAGCTCCAGCCGCATGGCGATCGACAGGCACGTGCCCACGACCGCGGCACCCATCGCAAAGCACAGATAAAGCGTGCCGATGTCCTTGTGGTTGGTCGAGTAGAGGAAGCGGCGCCAACCCGTGGGGATTGTGTGAGCTGGCGTCGCGCCGGGAGCCATCGTCGTCGCTCGTTCCATGCTCGGGTCCTTCGATCGCAACGGTTGGATGGGCTTTGGCGCCCGCTAGTCGGCGATGCCCTTCTTGATCGCGGCGGTTTCCGCCGGCGGCGCCTGAGGGTTGGACGCGTAGTGCTTCTGCGCGTAGGCGAGCCAGGCCGTGAACTCCTTATCGGTTACGACGCGGATGGAGATCGGCATGAAGGAGTGGTTCATGCCGCACAGCTCCGAGCACTGGCCGTAGTACATGCCCGTGTGCGTCGCCTTGAACCAGGTCTCGTTGAGGCGTCCGGGAATGGCGTCGACCTTGATGCCGAAGGACGGCACGGCGAAGGAGTGGATCACGTCGGCGCCGATCACCTGCACGCGCACGACCTTGTTGACCGGCACCACCAGATCGTTGTTGGCGGCAAGCAGACGCGGTTGGCCGGGCTTGCGCGCAGCGTCGGGGATCATCTCGGAGAGGTAGTTGATGTTACCGTGCTCGGGATAGGTGTATTGCCAGTACCACTGGTGGCCGGTCGCCTTGACCGTGATGTCCGCCGGCGGGATGTCCTCCTCGAAAAAAAGCAGCCCGAACGAGAAGTAGGTCATCACCAGCACGACGCAGAACGGCAGGAACGTCCATGCCACCTCCAAGGGCAAGTTGCCCATTCGCTTGGAGGGCGTCGGATGTACGCGACTGTTGAAGCGCACCATCACGGTGACGAGCAGCACGAATACGAGGCCGGCGATCGCCGTGATGAGTATGAGAAGGTTATCGTTGAACGCGGTCAGCGCGTTCATCTCGGTGGTGTCGGCCTGTTGCAGGCCCGTTTGCCAGGCCGAGGGCTGACCGAAGCCTGCGCCGGCGGCACTCGCGTCGATGAGCGCCGCCACGGCGACGGCAGCGGCGATCCACTGGGAGCCGGCCCGCATCTCGCGCATTCGCTCCTATTTCGTCTTGCAGATAGAAGCGGCCACTGCCGCGCGCCGAGCGGGCGCTGGTGGCAGCCATTGGAGAAACGCAAACGATTCCGTTTCAGGACGCTATCAAATCACTCTGCGCGAGCAACCCGCTACCGACGAGCCCACAACATTAGCGGTGGACTTAATGCTTCCCTAATTGCCCCAAGGGACAATTCCGTCGCTAATGCGTGCAGTGGGCCAGATTCCGGTTGCCTTCCCAGCGAAGCGCAAGCGGCAGCGTCTCGGTGCGTCGGGCAAAACGACAACGAGACTTGAGATGATTTTTCGATATCTTCGCAGTGCCCTGTTGAGCGTCCTCGCCATCGTTGCGATCGCCCCATTCACCGCCTCGGCTGAGGACGCGAGCCCGCAAGACGCCGATCTCGTCGCGCGCGGTCACTATCTGGCGCTCGCCGGCGACTGCATGCCCTGCCACACCGGCGCGCCGAAGCAGGAGTTCGCGGGCGGACTACCGCTCAACACGCCGTTCGGGGTGATCTATTCGCCCAACCTCACGCCCGACGATGAGACCGGCATCGGCAAGTGGACCTTCGACGATTTCAAGAACGCGCTGCACGACGGCATCCGCGCCGACGGCGCTTATCTCTATCCCGCCATGCCCTATGGCGCCTTCACCAAGATCGAGGGGGACGACCTCAAGGCGTTGTGGGCCTACCTGCGCAGCCTGAAACCCATCAACAAGCCGCAGAAGGCGAACGGTCTTGGCTTCCCGTTCAACATCCGCGACATGATGTTCTTCTGGCGCGTCCTCTTTTTCGACGAGGGCACCTTCAAGCCCGACAAGTCAAAGAGCGCGGCCTGGAACCGCGGCGCTTACCTGGTCGAGGCGCTGGCCCACTGCAACGACTGCCACACCCCGCGTAATCTCCTCGGTGCCACCATCCCCAGCGAGCGCTTCGAAGGCGCGCAGATCGACAATTGGTATGCCCCCAACATCACCGAGAAGGCCTTGAAAGAGGTGAACAAGTGGGACAAGGCGCGCATGATCGCCTTCCTCAAGAAGGGGGCTAGCGCCAACACCACCACGCTCGGGCCCATGCACGTGGTCGTGCACGACAGCTTGTCGAAATTGAAGGAGAGCGACATCGCGGCGATCGCGACCTACATGCTCAACGACGAGACCGGAGCGGGCGAGACCGTGGAGCCGGCCAAGGTGGCAGAGCTCACGCCCAAGACGGAGACCAAGGCCGAGAAGCTCTACGACACCCATTGCGCCCCCTGTCACCAGAAGACCGGCGAAGGCATGAAGGGCAAGGTGCCGCCGCTCGCCGGCAACCCGACGGTGGAGGCGACCGATCCTTACAACATCATTTCAGTGGTGCTCGAAGGTATCCCCTCCCGCGGCGGCTTCCTTACGATGCCGTCGTTCGCCAAGCAGCTCTCCGACCAGGACACCGCCGACATCGCCAACTACGTCCGCATCACCTGGGGCAACAAAGCCAAGCCGGACACGACGCCCGACATGGTCGCTTCCTGGCGTTCGAAGGTGACGCCGCCGGCTGCGGCCAAGACGGCTGCGAAGCCGGCAGCCAAAGCCACGGCCGAGGCGTCCCCGTCGAAGTCTGCTTCCGATGCCTCAAAGCCCGCGGCAGACGCCTCGGCGCCAAAGACCGCGGAAGCTGCGGCGCCCGCCGCACCTGCGGCGCCGGCGACCAACCCGCTGCCCAAGAGCAAGCCCTACTACATTGTGACGAGTGACATCATCGGCTTGGCCGTGCACAGCCAGAGCAACTACGGCGAGACGCTCGGCACGCTCACCTCGCTCGTCATCGATAGCGAGACGGGGAAGACGCTTTATGCGGTCATCGATCGCGGCGGGTTCCTCGGGCTCGGCGAGTACAAGGTCGTCGTCCCCTTCCAGCTGGTGCAGTTTACGGGACAATGGGACAACCCGATGCTGGCGATGAGCGCCTTCAAGCTGGAGAACGCGCCGCGCATCGACGACGCGGCGATCGAGGACCTGTTGCAGAGCGCCGATTGGCGCCGCTCGGTCGCGGCTTATTTCGGCGTGGCCCTGTCGGAGCCAAAGAAAACCGCCAAAGCCGAAACAAAGGAAGATCACGTCGCCAAAGCGGAGACGGAGAAGAAGAGCGCGCCAACAAAGAGCCCCGCCGAGGAGGCCGCAGCAAAGGGCAAGCAGATCGCCGATACGCAATGCACCGCCTGTCACCACTTCAACAAGGGCGGCGGCACGCTGGTGGGACCGGATCTCTATGGCGTCTACGGCACGAAGATCGCGAGCGTTCCGGGCTACAGCTTCTCTGCCGCCCTGAAGAAGCACACGGGCGATTGGGAAACATCAAACCTCAACGAGTGGCTCAAGAGCCCAAGCACGTTCGCCCCCGGCACGTACATGACGTTCCCGGGATTGCCCTCGCAGCAGGACCGCGACGACGTGATCGCTTATCTGAAATCGCTGAAGCCCTAAGTCGCAACGACGTGCCGCGGCTCATGAACGCGCTGTCAGGCGATGCGCGCCAGCTCCTCGAGGGCGCCGATGTCGGCAATGCGCAGACCCTTGTCGGTCGAGCGCACCATGCCGCGCCGCTCCAGCTCGCGCAGCGCCCGCGCCAGAACGTCGATCGTCATGTCCAGGCGCTCGGCGACGAGGCCGGAGGAGATCTCATCGGCAACGATCAGGGGATCACCGCCCTCATTGGCGCTCAATTGCGACAGCACAGTGAGGAACGAAGCAAGACGCTCCAACGGCTTGCCCTTGCCGCTTTCCACCGCGCGCTCGCGCAGGAAATCGAACTCGCGATCGGTCGCCGCCGACAGCCGCGCGGCGAGATAGTCGTCGCCGCCCAGCGCACGCTCGAATTCCTCGGTCGTGACCGTGCTGACGACCGTTTCCACCATGGCCTGCGCCGTGCTGATGTGGGCTTCCAGATGGCCGAGCCCGACGAAGTCGCCGGGGAAGGCGAATTCGATGATCTCGCGGCGTCCGTCGTCCCAGCGGCGGTAGTGGCACAGCGCTCCGCGCTCCACGCGGTAGAGGCGCGCGCGCGTGTCGCCGGCTTGAAACAGAACCTCTCCGCTCGCGAGCGTCCGCTCCGGCGCGGCAGCACCAGGAGCGCATGTCTCGGATCGCTCCGCCGTATTGAAGCGGCGGGCAGTGCGGGTCTCGGCATGGGAGGCGGCAAACATGACGCTGACTCTACTTATCCACAGGTTGACTAGGCGATCGAAGTGGGAATTGGGGCTGCCACAATCAAGTCAAATTTCCCCGCACTCCCAAGGCCGAACGACGTTTCGCTAACTCAAGACGCCATACTAGAACGCGGGGAGGCAGGGCGGCGTTCCCTAGGGAACATTCCAGGAGAACATTAATTGTCTGCAAACGATAAAGGGTAGGCCGGCGCCCACCCGGGGTGGGCACTTCGCGATGCATCGTGTGAGCCGATTAGGTGGTTCCTGCCGCGCGGTGCGCAGACTTTCGCGAAGGGACACGCGCCGAAGTGTCGCGTCATCCCGGAAGCGTCAATCGGCTTGCCGAAAACAAAGCGACCCCGTCACAGCCTGCCCTGCAAAAAGGCAGATTGCTTAGAAAACACAATGGCGTTGATCGAAATCTTGGGCGCGACAACGAAACTTTATAAGGATACCATTTTGCAATGCAATATGGCCGGAGGCCGATCTCGTCCGCGTTGGCTTCAATGCCGAACTGATTGATGTTGGTGAGGCGGCTATAGAACGAGCCGTTGTCCCAGAAGCCGTCCTCCGAGCAGCCGATGCAGCCGTGCCCCGACTGGATTGGGAACGACACGCCGCCATACCAGCGCGTGGAGGAGCAGGCGTTGTAGGTGGTCGGCACCTTGCAGCCCATCTTGTAGAGGCAGTAGCCCTTGCGCGCGCTGTCGTCGTCCCAGGCCTCGACGAACTGGCCGGCGTCGAAGTGCGGGCGGCGGTAGCACTTGTCGTGGATGCGCTGCGAGTAGAACATCTTCGGCCGCCCCTGGCGGTCGAGCTCGGGCAGCTTCTCGAAGGTGGCAATGTAGGTGATGACCGCCGTCATGACCTCGGGGATCGGCGGGGCAGCCGGGCACCTTGATGATCGGCTTGTCGTGGATCACCTTGTGGATCGGCACCGCATGCGTTGGGTTGGCCCTTGCCGCCTGCACGCAGCCCCACGAGGCGCAACTGCCCCACGAGATGATGGCCTTGCAGTTGGAGGCAGCCTTTTTCAGCTGGTCGAGATAGGGCTTGCCGCCGATGATGCAGTACATGCCGTCTTCGTTGAGCGGCGGGTTTCCCTCGCAGGCGAGGATGTAGTTTCCGGCGTACTTCTCGACGATCTCGTCGATGATCGAACTCGGCGTGGTGGCCGGCCGCCGCCATGATGGTGTCGTCGTAGTCGAGCGAGATCATCGACAAGATGACGTCGGATGCCAAGGGATGTGCCGAGCGGATGAACGCCTCCGAGCAGCAGGTGCATTCGAGTCCGTGCAGCCACAAAACCGGCGTGCGCGGCTTGGTCTCAAGCGCGCTCGCCATCGTCGGCACGAACTCCGGTCCGAGCCCGAGCGAAGCTGCAGTGAGGCTGCAGAACTTGAGGAAGCTGCGGCGCGATATGCCCTGGCGCCGAGCACTTCGTAGAATGTCTCGGTCATTGCTGGCGTCTCTCCCCTGGCTCTCGATCAGTTGGCGAAGCCTTCTGTGGCTAAGAGCGCAAGAACTCGGACCACTCAAAATATTCATTTGAAATCAGCCGATTGAGATTTTCCTCGGCGCGAGAGGCTGCATGGCGCGCTTTCAGGCTCGATGCGAAGTGGATAGCGACTGACCGCCGCGGCGGTGGCCATGCGCACTCGCGTCAGCGCGCCTCGACCGCGATCGTTGCCCAGATCTGCAATCAATGCTGCGGCGCAGCTCACCCGCGCGGCGTTGCTTGCGCGGATTGCAAGAGATCCGGCTTGATCGTCTGCTCGACGCCGGAGCCGGCGCTAGCCCTACGGCTGCTCCTGAACTAGCATCCCGCCTGGAACATAAATTGGGGCAGGCGCGCGCGGGGCGCCTAATCCCAAACGCAACTCGGGGGGTCGAAAAATGACAAGCCGAACGGGCCCGCTTATTGCAATCGTAATTGCTTTTTCGATCTCGGTTTTTCTCTTCTTCAAGACGTTCAGCATCCAGGATTTTCCGCCGTATGCCAAAGAGATCTTGGCAGCGTTGCTGGGGTCGGTCTTCACCGTGACGATCACTGCCGTGCTGTTGCGATATCAAACGGCGAGCGAGGTCAATCGCGACAAGAGCGTTGCCGTATTCCAGGAGAAGCTCAAAATCTACGAAGGCTTCTGCGCCGTGCTGAGCGAGATCGCCAGGGATGGCACGCTAAAGGAGGACGAGGAGCAGGCCTTGCGGCTATGGGCGATGCGGCTCAGCCTCGTCAGCGGGCAGGAGGTCTCCAAGGCCATCGATCACTTCTTCATGCAGGCCCACCGCTACCGCACGCTCTACTACGACCTGTTGACGGACGCACAGCGGGACGACCTCTTCAAATGGCATCGCGAGTTCTACGGACGTACCCGCGGCATACGCGAGCCGACGCAATGCTTCATGAGCATCGGCGCCCTGATCGCGCATCTCAAGCACGATTTGGGCGAGGTGGAGGTCTCGAGCTTGAGGGATGTGACCTCTGCCCAGCACGCCGTCGACGACATCATGCGCGTCAATCGGATGGCCTAAGCACCGCCTCGTCGCGAGTTCACGGCGTCACGACGTCCGCTCAGGAGATAGGCAGCGCGCTAGCCGCCGGCGCCGACATAGCTGCCGAGCAGCTTGGTCATCCGCTGCATCTCGTCGAGACGGTGCATGAAGATGTCGCGCATGCCGATGACGCCGACGAGCTGGTCGCCGTCGACCACCGGAAGATGGCGGATATGCCGCTCGGCCATCACCCGCGACACCTCGGCCAGGCTGTCCTGCGGCGTGCACACCACGGCGTTCTTCGTCATCAGGGCGCCCACAGGAAGCGCATGCAGGTCGCTTTTGTGCAGGGCCAAAGCATAGGCGACGTCCCGCTCGGAAATGATGCCGTCGACGGTGCATCCGTCGCGACTGACGATCATCGCGCCCAACCGCTCCTGCTGCAGCCGGCGCGCCAGCGCTCCGATGGTCTCGTCTGGCTTGATGGTGGTGGCGCCGGGACCTTTGATCTTAAGCACGTCGGCGACTTTGGTGGGCGGCTTTTTGCGCATGTGTTCCTCACCCTCGTTCGTGTTCGATTTTGCCGAGCAACGCCACGACGCAAGAGCTGGGCCAATGAGCAAATTCGCCCTAGATGCAAACGGCTAGAGTATTCGCTAGCGCACGCGTGAGCGCACCGGTTGGCCGCCGCGCTTTCAGCGCGGCCGGCGCCTGGTTAGCGCGTGACCACTGATCTCACAGTGTCGCCGTCGCAGGCCGTTCCCGGAGGGGGTCGGCTATGTCCGCGACTGGGCCTTGCCTTCGCGGTCGAGTGCCGCGAACTCCTCGTCCGAAAGCACGACGTTCACCGCCGCGACATTCTCCTCCAGATGCGAGGCCTTCGAGGTGCCGGGGATCGGCAGCATGACGGGGCTGCGCTTCAGCACCCAGGCGAGCGCGATCTGGCTTGGTGTCGCGCCGTGACGCTTGGCAATAGAATCGAGGAGCGATCCGGGCTTGGCGAGGCTGCCCGCCGCCAACGGAAACCAGGGAATGAAGCCGATGCCGTGCCGGGCGCAATAGTCGAGCACGTCCTCGCTGGCCCGGTCGACAAGGTTGTAGCGGTTCTGCACGGTCGCCACTTTGAAGACCTTCATAGCGGCTTCAATATCGGCGACCGTGACCTCACTGAGGCCGGCATGACGGATGACGCCATCATCGATCAGCGACTTGACGGCAGCGAACTGCTCGTCGCGCGGAACCTTCGGATCGATGCGATGCAACTGCCACAGGCCGATCTGCGGGACACCGAGCCGGCGGCGGCTCATAAGCGCCTGTTGGATCAGATATTCGGGGCGGCCGAGGGGAATCCATGTGCCCGGGCCTGTGCGCGCCAATCCAGCCTTGGTGGCGATAAGCATGTCGGGGTAAGGGTGGAGCGCCTCGTGAATGAGCTCCTCGGAGACGGACGGACCATAGGAATCGGCGGTATCGATAAAGTCCACGCCCAGCGCCGGCAGACGCTTCAGCGTGCGGATCGCCTCGGCACGATTGTCCGGCTCGCCCCAGACACCGGGCCCGGTGATGCGCATGGCGCCGAAGCCCAAACGGTTGATCGCGATCTCGCCGCCGATTTTGAAGGTTCCCGACTTGGCCGCATTGGCGCCAGGCGTGCCCGCCTCTGTCGGCTTCATCGATGTCACATTGGCCATGGAAAGAACTCCCGCGTTGGTTTCTCGCGCACGTGCCCCAGGCGGACATGTCGGGGATGGATCCGCCCTGCGCAAGGTCGCAGCCCTAGCGCTGGTGGCGGCATCAGGTCACGCCTGCGTCGGCATCCAGCTTCTATCCCAGGTGCATGCCCGTGGCCTTCCCTGCTCTCAGGACCAGCACGAGAGGAATGAGCACCACGAAGCTCAGCGTGACGAAATAGAAGGCATCGATGAAGCCGAGCATGGTCGACTGGCGCGTCAGCTCTCGACCCAAAACCTGCACCGCCAGCGGGTCCCAGGTGCTCCTCCCGGCGGCATCAAGCCAGTGCCGCAACGCAGGATTGTAGGGATTAATGTGTCCACTCAAGCGAATCCAATTGGTTTCGCTCTCCCGCGTCAGCACCGTCGCGGCGATGGCAATGCCAACCGACCCACCGATGGTACGCGCCAGATTGAAGATGCCGGCGGCCTGGTCCGTGACGTTCTGCGGCAAGGTCTGATAGGCGAGCGTCGACAGCGGAACGAATATCATCCCCATCCCGAGCCCCTGCACGATACCCGGGGCGATGATCCAGAAACGGTCCACGTCGAAGTTGTACCAGGTCATCGCGTAGCTGCCAGTCGCGGCCAACGACAGGCCAACGAGCACCAGCCATCGCGCTTCGACCTTTGTGATCAGCCCCGCTACGAGCGCCATGCCGACGGCGACAGCTGCACCGCGCGGCGCCATGACGAGGCCGGCCGAGGCCGCCGGATAGCCGAGCAGGTGCTCGAGGAAGATCGGCTGCAGCGCGATAGTGCTGAACATGCCAAGGCTGAACGCCATGATCATGAAGGTCGAAGCTGCGAGGTTTTTGTCCCTCAGCAGCTTGATCCTGAGGATGGCATCTTCGCGCTGGAGGCCTCGGATCACGAACAGCGTCAGCCCGGCAACTGACAAGAGCGCCAAGGTCACTATGAATTTGGACTCCAGCCAGCCGTCCTGGTTGCCGCGGTCGAGAAACATCTGCAGGCAGCCGACGCCGACGGCGAGCAGCGCTGCACCGATCCAGTCTGCCGTGACGAGGCGGCGCGGCGTCGCCTTTATGAAGGCGAAGATCATCGCCAGGTTCAGCAACCCGATGGGAACGTTGACGTAGAATACCCAGCGCCATCCGAGATGGTCGGTGATGAACCCGCCGACGGTGGGTCCCATGATCGGACCCAGCAGGATGCCGATGCCCCAGATGGCCATTGCCTTGCCGCGGCTCTCGGCCTCGAACGTATCCACCATGATCGCCTGCGACAGCGGAATGACGCTGGCGCCGAACGCCCCCTGCAGCAGGCGAAAGACCACCATTTGCGTGAGCGTCTCCGACTGGCCGCACAGCATCGATGCGACCACGAATCCGGTAACGCCCACGAGGATGACGCGTCGGCGTCCGAAGCGCTCGGCCAGAAACCCGCTCAGGGGAATGGTGATGGCCTCGGCGACGATGTAGGAGGTGAGCACCCACGTGATCTGATCGGGCGTTGCGCCGAGCGCGCCCATCATGTGCGGCAATGCGACGTTGACGACGGTCATGTCGAGGATGACCATCAGCACGGCCAGCATCACCGACGCCGCAATCAGAATGCGCTCAGTCAGCGTAGGCAATTGCGCTTCAGTCTGAGGCACCGTCGGAAGCTCCGCTGGTGGTATCGACCGTCACAGATGCGGAGGCGCCCACCCTCAGCGGCGGGCCATCGGAAGGGTTGTCGATCGAGACGCGCACGGGAAAGCGCTGTGTCACCTTCACCCAGTTTCCGCTGGCGTTCTCGGGCGGCAACAGTGAGAACGCGGCGCCGCTTGCAGGGCTGACCAACTCCACCCGACCTTTGAACGAACGCGACGGATAGAGATCGAGCGTGACCGTGGCCGGTTGACCGGGGACGATGCGCTTAAGATCGGTCTCCTTGAAATTGGCATCGACCCACCAATGCGATGTCTCGACCAAGGGAAACAGCCCAATACCCGCTCGCGCAATGGCGCCGGGGCGAATCCGGACCTTTCCGATAAGGCCATCGACCGGCGCCTTGAGCGTTGCGTGCTCGAGTTGCAACTTGGCCCCGTTGACGGCGGCCTGCGCCTGGTCGGCATTGGCCTTGGCGGCGGCGGCTTGCGGACCGCCGGCCTTCGTCTGCTGCTCAGCCAACGTCAGGCGCGCCTGCGCTGCCTTGAGGGCGTCCTCGAACGGTGCCTTGTCGATCTGCAAGAGAACTTCATCCGGCTTGACGTGCATGTAATCGTGCACGTTGACATCGGTGACCTCACCGGTGACGAGCGGCGCAATCTCCACGACGTTTGCTTGCACGTAAGCATCGTCTGTCGAGGGGTAGAGGACGGTATATCGCCAGTAGAGATAACCCCCGGTCCCGATCGCCGCGACTAGCACGCAGGCTATGATCGCGCGCAGCCACTCGCGCGAAACCGACAGCCCCCAGCGCGATGGGATAAGGCTAGGGCTCCAACCCTTTCGGGCTGGCCCTTTCACATTCTGTGGTGGGACTTTTTTTGTGGGGATTTTGGAGGGCGCGTCCTGCATATCACCTTCCTTGGTGGCTTGCGGTCTGATCGCGCGCAACCGCAAACGGCCCATGTGACCTTTTGGCTCAGCTGCGAGCGCCTCAGACGAGGTTTGCATTCTGCCTGCGGGGCAAACATCGACCTCCCCGAACAGATTATTTGCCCATGCCGGATGCCCCCCTCCGGCACATGCGGGCTCCGGCGATCTTTAAGCCGATCTTTGAGCGCAAGTGAACAGGCTATTTGGGCACCCCGGCCGGTTTCCGCACCTCCCGCAAGTCCCCGCATTCGAAGAAGGACAGGCACCGCATCGCAGCGGCGCGCGGCCGCGGTCTCCAACGTTAACGAACCGTTCGATAGGCGGGAGGCCCGGAGTGCCTTTCGACCTCAGCCGCCGCTGCGGTTCTGCTTGTTGAGGGCCCAGAGATAGTCGGCCAGCGCCAGCACTTGCGAGCGCGTCAGCTCGGCGCCGCCCATGGGCGGCATGCCGCTCCGGTAGCTCTTCGGATTGGGGACACCTGTGGTGATGATGTGCGCGATCGATGCGACGCTGCCATCGCCGTGGAGCCACTTGTTGTCGGTCAGGTTCGGACCCAGCGGCGTGCCCTTCGCATCAGTGCCGTGGCAGCCGGTACAAGGGGCGTTCGCCACTTTGCCCTCGTAGATGCGCGCGCCCAGCGCCACTTGCTCGGCGGTCTGACCGGGAGGAAGGGGAGGGTCAGCAGCCGACTGGCGACCGGCATTTGGATGGATGCCTTCCGGCGGCATCGCATTGCGAGCCGGCGGCGTCAGCGACGACTGATCCTGCGGCGAAGGGGGCGCCTCGATCCCCGTCTTGGGAGCGCCATGGTAGGTGACGCGCCAGATGCGGCCGTGCTGATCGTCGGAGATGTAGAGCGCCCCGTCGGGTGCGGCGGCGAGGCCGGAGGGGCGGTGCGCAGCCTCGCCCGGTTGCTCGGTCCCCCCGGCAAAGCCGTTGGCGAAGACCACATACTTGCCCGACGGCTTGCCGTCGCGGAGCGGCTGGAACACGACGTTGTAGCCGCCTTGCGGCAGCGGCGCCCGGTTCCACGATCCGTGAAACGCAATGAAGGCGCCGCCGCGGTAGGCGTCCGGGAACTGATCCCCGTTGTAAAGCAGAACGTCGTTGGGCGCCCAGTGCGCGGGGAAATAGGCGACGGGCGGTTTCTTATCAGCGCACACTCCGACTTTCTTGCCGCCGTCGCCGCCGTATTCGGGCGCAAGCACGAGCTTCTTCTGGGTGCCGTCGAAGTAGCACTCGGGCCAACCGTAGTCGGCGCCTTGCTCGACGCGGAGCAGCTCCTCGGCGGGAAGATTGGCGCCCTGCTCGACCGTGTAGAGGCTCGGCCAGTTCTGATAGAGCTGGTCCCGGCCGTGCTGGGTCGCATAGACGCCCAGTCCGCTTGCATCGATCGCGATCCCGTCGGCGTTGCGGATGCCGATTGCATAGCGCTCGGCCGGGGAAAATGTCTGCCCCGTCTTGTTGGCGTCGTAGCGCCAGATGCCGCCGCGCCTCTTCAGCTCCGTGCAGGGATTCTCTCCCGGCGATTCTCGTCCTCCGGTTGGCGACCTGGCACGAATTGGTGGCGGAGGCGACATCGACATAGAGCATGCCGTTCTTGTCGTTCGCGAACGGATGCATGGGGTGATCGCCGGTCAACGGGAGCCCGGACACTATGGTCTCAGGCGCGCCCGTCGGTCCGATCCCGCTCTTGGGCAGCGCATAGCGGACAATACGGTCGTTCATTTCCGCATAGAGCGCTCCCTTATAGAGCGCGATGCCGGTGCCACCGTGTGAGCCCTGGGCAGCGGTGACGCCGAAACGCTGCGTCACGTCGGCATGCCCGTCGCCGTTGGTATCCTGCAAGGCCACGAGGAAGCCCCCGGACGGCACTTCGTCATCGCCGTAGTAGCGCCCGCTCCATGTGTTCACGTAGACGACGCCGTTGGGGCCGACGACCATGTGCCGCGCGTGCCCGAGGTGATCTGCAAAAACGGTCGCGCAGAAGCCCGGGGGTAGAGCGATGCCGCCGCTGCCGCCAGGGCACGCGGACGGCTGCTTGTCGTCGGTATCGCTGGCCGCGAGGGATGAGCCATGCATCAGACAGGCGGCGGCGAGTATCGCCAAATACGTCCCGTTCCCGAGCAGCGGGCGAAAAGCGGTCATGGATGGCACTCCCGTGGAAAAGGAATTCGCCAGCGCGGCAGAGCCGACCAGCAGCGCTGCGCGAGGCGATCTCTTTTATAGATGTTGGCGCGCCACCAGAAGCGATTGAACGTGTCCAACTCCTTACCGGTTGTTTGGCTGCCCTCAACAATTTGACCTAGGCGACGCGGCGCTTGGCATGGCGTACTTCCAGGGTCTCCTCCACGATCTTTGCGCAAAAGGCCGGGAGATCTCCGGGATTCCGGCTGGTGATGATCCCCTGGTCGACGACGACCTCCTTGTCGACCCAGTTGGCCCCGGCATTGATCATGTCGGTCTTGATGGATTTGTAGGATGTCGCCTTCAGGCCCTTCGCCAGCCCGGTTTCGATCAAGAGCCACGGCGCGTGGCAGATGGCAGCGATGGGCTTCTTCGCTTGATTGAACTCCTTGATGAGGGCCAGCGCCCTCTCGTTGATGCGCAGAAGATCGGGGTTGATTTGGCCGCCGGGCAGCACGAGCGCGTCGTATTCGGCCGCGCGCACCTCGCTGAGGCGGCGATCGACGGCGACGGCCTGGCCCCAGTCGTCCTTTTTCCAGCCGCGTATCTCACCCTCCTGCGGCGAGACCACGTCGACCATCGCGCCCGCTTCCCGCAACCGGTTCAAGGGCTCGAGAAGCTCGGCCTGCTCGAACCCATTGGTGGCGAGGATGGCAATGCGCTTGCCAGACAGATCAGAGGAAATGCCCATTGGTTTGCTCCCGATTTTCAAAGATGGCCAAGTGAGCCCGCTCGCGGGCTCCCTGCAGGTCGCAACGGTTGCGTGCGCATTGGGTTCCTCCCGAGACACTTTGCCCTCATCGAGATAACCCGTTGGCATTTTCGCGGAATTGGAGCTTTTCAGGGGTCGCCAGGCTTATACGTGGGCGCCTTCTGGTTTGGCGCGCTCACCGCGCAAGCTCACGATGAATTCGAGGGGCAGGGCGATCGACCAGCGGACGCCGTCCTTGGGAAACTCGTAGACGACGGCGGCGTTCAGTGCCTGCGCCGCGACGCGCTCGATGACAATGTGTCCGAAGCCTCTGACCTCCGGAGGCTTGACCACGGGACCGGCGCGTTCCGCCCAAAGGATGACCAGCCGCGACGTGCCATCCTCACTGGGCTCGAAGGACCACGTCACCCTCACACGTCCCTCCGTGGTCGACAGCGCTCCATACTTGGCCGCATTGGTTGCAAGCTCGTGGAGAGCCAAACCGAGGTTTTGGGCCGCGGTCGCGTTGACCAGCACGCGCGGTCCCTCACATTCGAGCGCTTCTGATTCATGGCCGACGAAGGGCTGCAGGACCGCGCGGACGAGCTCCTCCACCGAGGCGCCCGCCCAATCCTCAGCGACGAGCAGATCGTGGGAAGCCGACAGGCTCTGCAGGCGCTGGATCAATTCGGACTGCAGGACGCCGACGTCGGTGCTCGCGCGTGCGGTCTGCCGGACCATGGCCATGATCACGGCGAGAAGATTCTTGGTGCGATGCGACAGCTCGCGCATAACGACGCGCAAATGCTTCTCGACGCGCTTGCGCTCGCCAATGTCGCGCATCACCGCCGAGAAGCCGATGATGCGACCATCGGCGCGGCGCATGGGCGCGGCGTTGATGGCGACATTGATCAGCGTTCCATCCTTACGCCGCCGCACGGCATCGCGCGAGATATGCTCGCCGTGGCGCAAGTGCTGGTACTTTTCCTCGAATTCCTCGTCGGCGTCATCGGCGAACAGAATCCTTTCCGATGTGCCGATGATCTCGTCGGCTGCATAGCCGAACATCTGCTCGGCACCGGGATTCCACGACAGCACGGTGCCGTCTTCCGCCAGCGATATGATGGCATCGGGTGAGGTCGCGACGATGGTCGCGAGCTGAGCATTGCGCTCGGCCTCTGCGAGATGCTCGGTAATGTCCGTGTTGGTGCCGAACCAGCGCACGACCTTGTCGTTCTCGTCGCGGATCGGCATTGCCCGGGAGAGAAACCAGCGATAGTTGCCGTCGCGTCCACGAAGTGGGAACGTATCCTCCCACACCTCGCCGGTCTCGAAGTGGCGGGAGATCTTTTCGACGACGCGCTCGACATGATTGGGGTGGTGCACCTTGCGCCAGCCCCATCCCTTCATCTCATCGAGCGTGGTCCCCGTGTAGTCGAACCAGCGCTTGTTGTACCAGAATATGGAGCCGGTCTCGTCGGCCATCCAGGCGAACTGGGCGATGTTGTCGGCAAGCGTGCGAAAGCGGGATTCGCTTTCCCGTTGCGCCCGCGCAGCGTAGACCCACGGCGTCGTCTCCACGACAACGGCGAGCACCCCGGCGGACTTCCCGGCCTCGTCTCGCACCGGGCTGTAGTCAAGGTTCATCCACACGTCCTCGGGCTCGCCGCGACGATTGAGGGTGAAGTGCTTGTCCTTGAACGAGAGGGATTCGCCCGCAAGCCCGACCTGCAACACCCGGCGGTTGAAGTCGGCCACCTCAGGCCACGCTTCTAGTACCGGCGAACCGAGAATTTTGGGATGGCGCGCTCCGGCGAGCCCGGCGTACGCATCGTTGTAGATCATGATGCCGCCCGCACCCCACAGCAGCAGCATCGGGACCGGCGAGCTTGTGACCATATCCACGGCGGTCGTCAGGCTTTGGGGCCACGACTGCATCGGACCGAGGTCCGTCTTCGACCAGTCGAACGACTGGATACGCCGCTTCATGTCATTTGATGGGGACAGCATCGCGTGCAAGGCCAATAAAGATCTTGCGGCATCTTATGGGAGCCCGGAAACGCGCGATATGTCATTTTGAATATTGGCGTTAGCGGCTCATTGAAGGGGGAACCAACTCTCCCTGCCGGCGTTCCTCTGCGACACCAACCAGCCCGCATTATGAGGCACAACCATGGGCAACCTTCTCTACTGGGCCGTCGTATTCCTCGTCGTTGCGCTCATTGCCGCCTTCTTGGGGTTTGGCGGGGTGGCCGGCGTGGCGACGGACGGAGCGCGGCTCCTGTTCTGGGTTGCCATCATCCTCGTCGTCCTCTCGTTTATCGGCGGCATGCTGAGGAGAAGGTGAACTGGGGTCCTCCCGGAACGCGAAGCCTGCATCAGGCCGGCTGAACTCAAAATAGGGTCTATATTTTCAATTAGATAGACATGGTCCCCGCTTCCCGAGCCGGCAAATCTCTGCTATTTGCGGAACCTTCCTTGCGGCCAGCGCGTTTAAGGCGCTGCGGCATATCCTAGCGCCGTTCAAAAATGCACAAGGGGAGATCATGTCCATATCTGAGGTCATCGCGCCGCAGCTTCCTTACTTGAGGCGGTTCGCGCGCGCATTGTCGGGCAACCAGGCGAGCGGAGACGCATACGTGGTGGCGACGCTTGAAGCGCTTGCCGCCGAGCCCGGCATGTTCCCCATGGACTTGGAACCGCGCGTCGCGACCTACCAGACCTTCCTCAAGGTCTGGAACTCGGTGCGCCTCAACCACAAGGCGGATGAGGCCTCCACATCCGAGCGGCTTGCCGCCGCCGACCGCAAGCTTGAAGCCATAACGCCGAAGGCGCGTCAGGCGTTCCTGCTGATGGCGGTGGAGGAGTTCTCAACGGCCGAAACGGCCCAGGTCCTGGAGACCGACGAGAGAACGGTCAAATCGCTCGTCGACCAGGCCGCCTCCGAGATTGCCGAGCAGGTGGCAACCAACGTCCTCATCATCGAGGACGAGCCGATGATCGCCATTGACCTCGCCGATCTGGTTACCGGATTGGGCCACGAGGTTTGCGATACGGCGCGGACGCACAAGGAGGCCGTGGAGGCCATCCGCAAGCACAGGCCCGGGCTCGTGCTGGCCGATATCCAGCTCGCCGACGGCAGCTCCGGTCTCGACGCGGTCAACGAGATCCTGGAATCGTTCGACGTGCCGGTGATCTTCATCACCGCCTATCCCGAGCGGCTCCTGACCGGAAGCCGCCCCGAGCCGACGTTCCTGGTCAACAAGCCGTTCCGGACCGAGACGGTGCAAGCGATCATCAGCCAGGCCCTGTTCTTCGACTACAAGGCGCACAAGCCGGATGCGAAGGTGGCCTCCGCCTGACCTGAAGCGCGCATAGCCCTTTGTCTGCGCGCCAGGTAATCGTGGCTTCTCTCAAGCGGATTTGGCGAGGCGTGTTCGACGTCCCGGCTTCTTGGCGTGCTCTGCATCCGCCGCCGGCTGAACAGTATCGCCGTCGGGCACCTCCGCCATCAGCTCGGCGAGCTTGGTGCGGGCGCGATTGACCCGGCTCTTGACGGTTCCGACAGCGCAGCCGGAGATGCTGGCGGCGTCCTCATAGGAGAAGCCCTCAGCGCCCACGAGGATCAAGGCCTCGCGTTGGTCGGCGGGCAGCTTGGCCAAAGCATAGCTCAGGTCCTTGAGATCGAGATGCGCGTGCTGCTCCGCCGGAATTGCCACGCGCGCGGCCATTACGCCGTCGCTGTCGGACACCTCGCGCTTGGTCTTGCGCAGCTCGGAGAAGTAGGCGTTGCGCAGAATGGTGAAGAGCCAAGCCTTCAGGTTGGTGCCGACCTCGAACGAATTCAAGTGATTCCAGGCCTTGACCAGCGCTTCCTGAACGAGGTCGTCGGCACGGTCGCGATTGCCACATAGAGAAATGGCGAACGCGCGCATGTTCGGGATCGCCGCGACCAGATCGTCACGAAGCGGGCTCTCGTGAGCCTTGCTTGTCACTGATCGCTCTCCTCGCGGCGAGGCTTCTCGGACGCGGCGAGGGGCTCGGCGGGCTCTTGGCTCTCGAGCCGCTTGATGAGCTCGCTGAACGCATCAGGAATTGGTGTGTTTAGCAGCTCGCTGTAGGCGGCTTTCAGCTGCTTGCCGAGTATTCCCGGTAGCACGTCCTGGTCGGGAGCACGCTTGCGGGTCACCTTTGCTGCCTCTGTGCCTCGATGGGGCTCGTGGCAAGGCTCTTGCCCTGCAGCCTTCTTGTCTTCGGCCATCAAGCCGCTCTCCCGCCTCCCGTTGCAGCTCGTACCGCCGCAAGATCCCCGAGGTCGGGCTTGATTGCCACCATTACCTCTGGGCCGCTAGGGCGCTCGAGCCGATCTCCCTCCGCCTCCGGCATAACGGGCCGATGGGCGTATTGCTCGGCTCATTAGAAGGTCAAACGCCGCCAATGCCCAAAGGTTCCGCAGACTTGGAGCATTCTTTTGGTGGGCTCGAGCGGGCCAGACCAAGTTGTAGAGGAAAATTCGGGGGAGCGAGGGGGCAATGGAGCCTGCGATGCTCGTGGGCCCATTTTGTGGGGCCCCATTTTGCAGGCTCCATTGCGACAGGCCAGGCGTCAGGGGATGGCCGGCCCTCGAAGGGTTAAGAAGAGGTCACCAACGCCGCATGGCCTCGTCGACCTGCTGCTTCACCGCATCCTTGGCGATCCCGTAATGCTCCTGGATCTTGCCCTCAAGCTGCTGGCGGTTGCCGTCGATCCGGTCGAGATCGTCGTCCGTAAGCTTGCCCCATTGCTCCTTCACCTTGCCTCTGAACTGCTTCCAGTTTCCGCTGACACGATCCCAGTTCATGATCCATCTCCTCTGGTTGGTATTGGCGATCGGCGTGAGAACGGCGGGCTCCAGCCAATGGTTCCAACCCGATGAACGACCCTGCTCGGAACGCCGCAAAGGCGCCTGGGAACTTGAACGCCCTGGCAGCGTTTGAGCTTTTGTTCGAGACCGGACCTGCGCAGGGATGGCGCATGCCGATCCACATCTCCACCTGAACCAGAAGAGCCGCTGCCGATGCTCGAGCGGATACGCCGGCAGAACTGGTCGATCCAGTCTCAGTTCCTGCTCTATAGCTTGGCGCTTCTGCTCCCTGCTCTCATTTTCAGCGCCCTCATGTTTCTGAGGTCCGCTGCTTTCGAGCGCGAGAGCATGGAGCGCGAGATTACGGACGTCGTGAGATCAGCGTCGATCGCCATCGACCGGGAGCTCGCGGGCATCGCGACGACGCTCAAGGCGCTTGCCTCTTCTCCTTCTTTGGCCGAAGGCGACCTGAAAGCGTTCTACGGACAGGCAATGGCCGCGCAGGAGGTCGGCGGAAATCACTTCTTCCTGACGAATGCGAAAGGCCAGCAGCTCGTCAACACGCGCGCTGCGTGGGGAGCGAAGTTGCCGGATATCTCGGCCAACGATTGGAAGGAGGTTGTCGCCTCGGGCAAGCCGCAAGTGTCCAACCTCTACCAGGGGATCATGGCAGGAGGGCCGGTCTTCAGCGTCAGCGTTCCAGTCAAGAAAGGCAAGCGGACGCGCTACGTTCTAAGCGCCTCTATAGCGCCCGATCGGATCTTTGATATCCTCAAGAACGAAAACCTGGACGAGGGTTGGGTTGCATCGGTGACCGACCAATCTGGCGTCGTCATCGCGCGCTTGCAGGATTTCAAGAGCTCCGTAGGACACCGCCTGCGCAAGGACCTTTGGGAAGGCTCCGTGCACCACTCGGGGCTCTGGCGCACGACGGATGCCGAAGGTGCCCCCGTGCTGCGCGCCTCGACCCACTCGCAGCAGTCGGGCTGGCTCGTTTCCGTAAGCGTGCCCGTTGCCATCGCCAACCAACCAATGATCCGGTCGTGGTGGCTCGTCGCCACGCTCGCCTTGAGCTTCAGTATCCTCTCAGCCCTCCTCGCCTATCTATTTGGGCGAAAGTTCTCCGTTCCGGTCCAGCAGCTGGTCGAAGGTGCCGGTGCGCTCGGGCGCGGCGAGATCGTGACACCGGTGGAACTCGTCCATCAGCGAGGTGCGCTCTGTCGGGGAGGCCCTGGTGGAAGCCTCCAAGACCCGTCGCAAGATGGAGCAGTCGCTGCGCGAGGGTGAGGACCGGCTGCGGCTCGCGCTCGACTCCGCCGACACCGGAGCCTGGGACTGGGATCTCACGACCGGAGCGCTCACCTGGGACCGCCGCATGCACGAGCTATGGGGCCTCGGCCCCGACGACGAGCCCGTCACCGTCGATGCCTTTGTGTCCGCCTTGCACCCACAGGACCGGGAACAGACGCTGGACGCGATCAAGAAGGCGCAGGACCCCGAGGACCCGCTCGAGTACGACGTCGAGCACAGGGTCAAGGGAATCCACGATGGCATTGAGCGTTGGGTTGCCGCCAGAGGCAGAGCGCACTTTTCCGAGGGTGTGGCGGTGCGCATGACCGGCACGGCACGCGACATCACCGAGCGCAAGCACTGGGAGGAGCATACGCAGCTCTTGATGCGCGAGATCACGCATCGCTCCAAGAACCTGCTCGCGGTGATCCAGGCGATGGCCCGGCAAAGCAAGGTCGGAAGCAAGACCGTTGCCGACTTCGAAGCGCGTTTCTCCGGGCGCCTGCAAGCGCTCGCCGCGGCCCACGACCTCCTGGTACAGCGGGATTGGCACGGCGTCTCGGTTGCGGAGCTGGTGAAGTCGCAGCTTGGCCACTACCTCGATGATCATGCCACCCAGATCGAGATCGCCGGCAAGAAGATGATCGTGACGCCGGAGGCAGCGCAAAACATCGGCTTGGCGGTCCACGAATTGTCGACGAACGCCGCCAAGTACGGGGCCCTGTCGGTCCCACAAGGCGAGGTTAGCGTCCGCTGGGATTGCACCCAGAACGGCGCCGAGGACGTCCGGTTCCATATGGTCTGGGCCGAGCGCGACGGCCCCGCCGTCGAGCCCCCGGCCCACAGAGGCTTCGGCCAGGTGGTGTTGGAGCAGCTGGCCGCCCGCGCCCTGCAGGGGGAGGCTGCTTTGCAGTTCAAACCCGAAGGCGTCTGCTGGACCCTCGACATCCCCGCCAGCCACATCCTGTGGAAGGAGGGGGCCAAGACACCCTAGTCGGCGCTCGCATGCCGTGTCCCAAAGTCCCTCGAAAGTCCCCATTATAGATGAGCTTGGAACTTCCCGAGTCCTTTTGGGTTAAGCGCCCAAAGACCATCAGCAGCGGGATCTTTGGGTCGTGACCAGCAACAAGAACAAAGAATTCGTTAGGAACGTCGGACGCCGGCTCCGGGAAGTGCCGGAGCTGAGCCTTGCACAGCCTACGCCTCACGAAATGAGAGCAGCACTTGGGGATTCTGAGGCGCGCTGAAGCGCGATCCGGCGCTGCCGCAGGCGGCATGTGGCCTCAAGAGGAGGCTGGGCGGTCGCCGCGCCTCCCGGTGCCTGCCAAGACCACGCGGCCGATTGAAAGGCGAATTTCGTCAGCTCCCTTGACCTGCCTTAGACGCACGCGTCTGATGCCACCCACCCGCAACAACAAGAACATGCCCATGGCGGACCCCAAGGATGCCGCGCGACGCCAGGTACCCTGCGAACGCTGTCCGCTGCGAAAGATGGAGATCTTCCGTCCCTTCACGGCGGAGGAGCTCGCATTCGTAGGCACTTTCAAAACGGGTGAGCTGACGGCCGAGGCCGGGTCGATGCTCTTCCTCGAGGGCACCAGCAGCGCGCATCTCTATACGGTGCTGTCAGGTTGGGCCTTCCGCTACAAGTCATTGCCCGATGGCCGCCGCCAGATCCTCAATTACTGCTTTCCCGGCGACTTCATCGGTCTGCAAGGCTCGGTCATGCAGGAGATGCAGCACTCGATCGAGGCGCTGTCGGACATGGTTTTGTGCGTCTTCCAGCGCGAGGGGCTGTGGCGGCTGTTCGAGTCATACGCCGGGCTTTCCTTCGACGTGACGTGGCTCGCCGCCCGCTCCGAGCAGATCCTCGACCAGCAACTGTTGTCGGTAGGGCGGCGCTCAGCGGTTGAACGCTGCGCGTATCTGCTGCTGCATCTTGCCCGTCGCGCAGAGGAGCTCAACCTCATGGGCGCGCCCAACAAGGTTCGCATCCCCATCACCCAGCAGCACATTGCCGATACGCTCGGCCTGTCGCTCGTGCATACGAACCGGACGCTGGCACGTCTCATCAGGGATCGCGTGATCCGCTGGAAGGAGCAGGAGTTCGAGATCCTCAATCGCAGCCGCTTGGCCGGAATTGCCGGCGACGAGGGATCGGAGAGCGTCGTGCGCCCATTGCTCTAGACGCCGGCTTGGTCGCGGCCGAGGCACACTTCGAATGCGCGAGCAAGCGTATCTCGCGTATAGGGCTTGCGCACGATTTCAATGCTCGCGAAGTCCTCTGGGATCACAACCCCCTCGCCGTAACCAGTGGTAAAGATGAAAGGCTTCTCGCGCCGGCGCATCTCGCAGGCAACCGAGAACGAGGAGGACGAGCCAAGATTGATGTCGAGGATGCCAATGTCGGGCGACGCCGACGCCAGCCAAGAAAGTGCGGCTTCGGCCGTCGTGAAAGTCTCGACGGCTTCGGCACCAAGCTCGCGCAAGAGCATCTCGGTATCGAGGGCGATCAGAGTCTGATCCTCGACCAAAAGAGCATGCATGCCGGTCAGAAGATTGGGGGCGGCATTTTTCATGATGGCATTATGAGGGGGCCGTCCGTCCGTCGCCGGACGCGCCTGCCCACAGGGGGTTCCTCTGAGAGAAAGCTGTGCCAAGGAGCGCTCTTGTCTGTCCGTGCGCCGGAAGTCTGCCGGGCCGCTACGAGCTCAAATTCACGGATGCCTTTTAGAGCGCGCGCGAAGTCCTCGCGATGTCATTTGATGTAGGGAGAGCGGCGGCGGCCACGGCGAAACAGCGTTTTAGGGCAAACGGAGGGGATTGCCGCCTGCGACACTTTCTCGTGATGGTGAAGGGATAGCATGCGAAAGCCAGAGGAGTTCCCCTGGCTTTCTGGTTCCGGGCACGATTTCCGACGATAGGAAGGAGCTAGGCGGCTTCCTTGTTCAACTTGCCTTCGGCAATCTTGGTAAGCTTGACGTCAGCGTTGTGCTCCTCCTTCAAGGTCTCCGCGAGCGGCTTCACCACGTCCTCCAGCCCCAGCAATTTACCCCACGAGACGAGGGTGCCGTAGCGCGTGATCTCATAGTGCTCGACCGCCTGCGCGTCTGCGATCATGGCGGCATCGCGGGTGTCGGGGTCCTTGATTGTGCCCATCAGATCCTCGGCCTCCTTTAGGATGCCCTCGATTGCCGGACATTCCTCGCCTTCGGCCTTCTCCCCATCGCCTTGAAGACCTCCTCGAGCCTGGTTATCTGCTCTTTCGTCTCCTGCAGATGGTCATCGAACGCCTTGGCGAGCTCCTTGGACTGGGCCGCCTTGACCATCTTGGGCAGCGCCTTAACGATATGGCGCTCGGCGAAATAGATGTCCTTGAGCGTGTGAACGAAGAGTTCCTCGAGATTCTCAACAGTCATTGAACCGGCTCCTGCTGCGTTTTCCGTCGACCGAGAACGCCGCCCGCCGAGCTTGGTTCCAGCCCACCTCCCGAGGGCAAAATGTCCTCCCTGAACATGATTTGGCCCGGATTGGCGGCATCCATGCCCGCAGCTCTGAACCGTTTCACACTCTTCTCTTGAAACGCGTCGGTTGATTCACGAGTTAGCGAGTGAAGGAAATCGGCTACCGTAAGTGTAGGAGGCCAATATAGAATTGGCCCGCTCAGTTGACTGTGTGTCGAACCGATGTGGAGGACGCTATGGGTGCGATCATGATTCGCTGCCCGACGACGAAGCAGCTCGTGCCAGTCGGCATCGACACGGACAAGGACAGCTTCAACAGCCTTCCGAACGTCGTCGCCACGCCCGTGCGCTGCCCGTTGTGCGGTCAGGAGCACGAATGGTCGAAAGCAGATGCCATTCTCGATACGACCGGCCGGCCAGTGCGGCGCTCGTAGTCAAGTCGTTCAAACAACAGCGACTCTTCCTCGGGTACGTCATGGTGCGCGACCGCAGCCAAGCGCTGCGGTTTCGCATCACGTCTAATGCTGCCCTGCACCATGGGGAACCCATCCGGTGATCGCGAGTTTGACCGACGGGTCACTCGATACTCAAAGAACCAAAGGAGAAGGTTCCATGTCTTGGTGGAGAATTTGCACGATTGTCGCGGCAATGAGTTTTGCCGCTTTGATGACGAGCCCCATGACGAGCCCCGCGAGCGCAGCGGCACCCAGCGGCCTCGGCATGATGAAAGCTGCGACGGCAACCGGTTCATCCGCGACGAAGGTTCGCTGGCGCCGCCATTGTTACTGGCGTCATGGACGCCGCCACTGCCACCGGCGCCACTACTGGCCGGGCGTCGGTATCTATTTCGGCGGCCACCGCCATCACCACCATCACCACCGCCATCACCATCATCACCATCGGCACCACAGGCATCACCACTAATCGCGCTGGTGTCGACAAGAAGCCGGCTGCGGATCATCCGCGGCCGGCTTTTGCATTCGCCATCGAAAGGTGGAACTGGCCCGAATTGAAATCGTTATCGACGCAGTTGCCCAAGCGGGCAGCCAACGACTCCAACCGAGGGTCAGTCAGAAAACGCAAAGGAAGTTCTCATCATGAAGACCGTTCTCACAACCGCAGCGCTCGTCGCTCTGATGGCCGTTCCGGCCTTCGCGGACAGCACCATGCAAAAGACGACGACCGCGCCGGCCGCGCAACAGCAGATGGCGCCAGCCGAGGCGGCGACCTCTGCCGGCGAACTTTCCGCCGACGACCTACTCGACAAGAGTGTGAAGAACGCATCGAACGAAGCCGTGGGTGACATCAACGACATCCGCATCGACAGCAATGGCAAGGTCGCCGCGGTGATCGTGGGCGTCGGTGGCTTCCTGGGGATGGGCGAGAAGAACGTGGCGTTGCCCTTCAATCAGCTGGCCTTCACGCGCGATGCCGATGGCGGGCTCGTCATCACCGCCAAGGTTACCAAGGAGAGCCTGCAGGCGGCTCCCGAATGGAAGAAGCCAGAAGACCGCTCGTAAGGCGGCGTTAGCGTGAGTTCCCTTGCGGTCCGGACAGCATCCGGGCCGCAATCTTCTGCAACTTCTCCTTGCCGCAGTCGTTCCCGGTCCGGCCGGAAAGGAACCTCCAACGCCACCGAACGTTGTCACCTTTTGGGAGGTCCAACAATGGAACAACGAGCTCAAGTCTTAACCCCGACCGAGGCACGGCAGGCATCTTCGCGGCGCCTCAACTTCAGAGTGCTTGTGGTCTCCATGGTGCTGGCGGTGGTTGTCGCCGCGATGCTCTACTACGCTGTCTATAGCTATCCCAGAAGCGCAATCGGCGTTCCCGAGCAGCCGGCAGCGACCACGGAACCCGCTAACCCGTAAGCGCTTCGGCGCAGCTTCACACATGCGTGAGTCGGCGCAACGATCACGCAGTCGCGCCGTTACACGGGCAGCCGCCTTCAAGCAATCAATGAAAGGCGCAAAAAAATGGAGGACCCAATGAAGTTTTTGTTGATCGTGCCCTGCGTCGCGCTCGGACTCTCCTTGCAGCCTGCTCAGGCACAAGACCAGAGCGGCGCCAATTCGCAGGCAACCCCTCAACCGGAAACCCTTCACGCGCCGACAAACAGAGTGGGTGAGATGGTTCCGACCATGACGGCCCCAGCGACGGACAAGAAGGCCACCTCGAACGCTTCGGCCGGCGTGAACAAGGCCGAGACCATGCACGCCCCGACGAACCGCGTGGGCAAAGCGGTTCCCACGATGAGGTCGGCGGAGAATAAGGACGACCAGACGAAATCGAAGACTTACTACTATGGTGACGACTCGAGCCAGTCCAAGGACAACGCCAGCCCGTCCAAATAAGTGATCAAGTTGGCAGCAGCGCTCGTATGCGCGAGCGGTTAGAATGGGACAGGCGCCGAGAGGCGCCTGTCCTGTTTCGCTGGCGGCAACACAACTCGAAGGTGGCGCACCGACGTGAGGCAAAAGGGAACAGCGCTGCTCTACCTGCGCGGTGCCATGATCTTCCTGGCGCTGCTGTTGCCGCTGCTTTCGCTGGTGCCGCTCGGCTGGCTTTGGCTCTGGCAGCACGGCTACGCGCTCTATTGGCTGGCAGCCGCGCTCGCCATGAGCGCGTGCGCTTATCTCCTGCAAGTTTTCGTCCTGCGCCGGAGCGTTGCCCAGACGTCGGTGACGCTAACCGAAGGCGCAGTGGCCGGACCGCCTGACCCAGGCTGGACTGCGCGCGAGGAGGCAGCTTGGGCCGCCGTCGAGGCCATCGCCGCAGGCGTGCGTCCCGATGCGTTGACGGATCGTGACAAGGTCCTCAACCTGGGACTGCGCACGATCGAGGCGGTCGCCCGCCAGATCCATCCCCAGGACCGCAATCCGCTGTGGAAGTTCACGATACCTGAGGCGCTGGCTCTGGTTGAGCGCGTCAGCGCCGATATGCGTCCGTTCGTCATCGAAAACGTGCCGCTCGGCGATCAACTCACCGTGGGGCAGGTGCTCAAGGTCTACCGCTGGCGCTCGGCAATCGGGTTTGCGGAAAAGGCCTACGACATCTGGCGCCTGGTGCGCCTCGTCAACCCGGTGACGGCTGCCGCCCAGGAAGCGCGCGAGCAGATCACCAAGCACCTCTACGCCACCGTTCGCGACCAGCTCGCACAGCAGCTGGCGCGCGGCTACGTCCGCGAAGTGGGACGGGCGGCCATCGATCTCTATGGCGGCCGCCTCAAAGTCTCCGATTCCGCGCTGGCCGGCCACATCAGCGCCTCGACCGAGCGTGATCGCCGGGCCGGGCGGCCCATGGCCGAGCCCTTGCGCGTTCTTGTCGGCGGCAAGACGGGCTCCGGCAAGTCGAGCCTCGTCAATGCGTTGTCAAAGGAGGTCGGGGCGCTGGTCGAGGCCTTGCCGGCAACGCAGACGTTCCAGGCCTATGAGATGGAGCTCGCCGGCCTCAAAAGCGCACTCGTGATCGACAGCCCGGGCGTCGGCGCGACGGCAAAGGAGCAGCGCCGCTTCTGCGCGCGTGCCGGCGAATTTGATCTGATCGTGTGGGCCATAGACGCCAACCACGCGCGTGACGCGGTTGACCGCGAGGTCATTAACGGCATCCGCAAGTACTTCTCCGACCATCCCCACAGGCGCCAGCCCCCTATCCTCGTCGCGCTGACGCACATCGATGAGCTGGCACCCTCGCAATATTGGGCCCCACCTTACGATACCAGCGCTCCTTTGAACGAGAAGGGACAGTCCATTCGCGAAGCCATGGACGCCGCTGCCGATAGCCTCGAGCTCGCACCTGCCGACGTCATCCCCGTGAGCGTCGCTGCCGGCAGCCCGCCCTACAACGTCGAGCAGCTCAGCGAGCGGATCGCCGCGCATATCCCGGAAGCGCAACGGGCCCAGCTGCTTCGCCTGATGGAGGACGCGGCGCCGCGATGGAGCGTCACCAGGCTCGGAAAGCAGGCATCGAATGCGGTGGTGTCGGCGGCGCGCGCCGTGACGCCCGGATCCTTGACCCGCTACCTCAAGAGGCGCGCTGCTCCTCCGCCGGAGCGGAACTAGCCCTTCCGGGGGTCGCGCTGCCCTCGTCGGCGTTGCCGCCATCGGTCTCGCGCGCACTCGCCGCCCTTGCCGCCCGCACGCAGAAGCCGAGGGCATCCTTCAAGGAATGCACGACGCCATCGACGGCTATGCTGTCGATGATGGCGCTGTCGCGTTCCTCGCTGGGGTCGAGCTTCCAGAAGCCGCCGAGCAGAATGGCGTCGGGAGCGAACCGTTTCAGGCGACGCACGAGAAAGCGGGCATGCGCGCTGCGCTCCCTCACGTCGAGCGCGGAGATGCAGACGAGGCGCACATCGTTGGGGCCCGCGTTGCGCAGGGCGCCGCCCTTGATCTGATCGGGGCCGAGCACCTTGGCACCGAGACCGCATTTTTCCAGCAGCTGCGCCAGGATCAGCGCCGCCGTCTCGTCGAGCGCCGTACGGCTCGAAACGCACAAGATTGCCGTCTCGCCGCGCCACTCGGGCGCAATCGCCTCCGGATCGGGGGTAGAGATAAGATCGCCTGTTGCGTTGTCACTTTCTGCAGGCTCCGCTCCATTCACCTGCATTGCAGCGTCGGCCGCCGCGGCCGGCTTTGTCGGCTCCAGGCCGTGCTCACACAGGGCATCGATCACGACCTCGGCCGTCTCGCGGATCTCGGGCAAGCGCTCGGGCTCCAGCGTGCCACGATCGGCATCCATTTGAGCCAAACGCAGCCCCTCCACGACCACGTCGTCGTAGTATTCAACGAGCGGGTGCTCCTTGATGATCCTCTCGGCCTGCTCCACCGGCTCCGCCGGATCGCCGGCGAGCATGCGCTGGTAGAATTGTTCCGGCGGTGAAAGCGGTGGACTGTCGCCGAGCAGCACGTGCAGGAACTGGAGCCGGTCGACGTGGCGACCCAGCACCACGAGAACGACCGTGAGCGGGATCGCCAGCAGCAGCCCGATCGGTCCCCACAGAAGCGTCCAGAATGCCGCCGAGAGGATGATCGCCAACGGCGACAGGCCGGTCCTGTGGCCCTGCACGACCGGCTCGATCAGGTTTCCCATGATGATCTCACCCACGACGTAAAGCGCGAGCGTCCAAAGAAACATCGTCCAACCGGAAGCGACGGCGGCGGCCAGCAGCAGTGGTAAGGCTGCAGCGATAAACGAGCCGATGAACGGCACGAACCGCATGAGCATCGCAAGAACGCCCCACAGCATCGGACTGGGAACGCCGATCAGCCAAAGGGCACAGCCGATGACGACGCCGTAGGCCGAATTGATCGCGGTCATCGCCAAAAAATATTGGCTGAGCCGCTGGCCGGCGTCGTCCATGGCCGTGGTCGACTTTTCCAGATCATGCGAGCCGAGCAGGCGGATCGCCCGGTCGCGCACGTCGAGCCGATGCATCAGAAGAAAGATTACAAAGAGGACGGTGATGCCGGCCGTGGCGAGCGGCGCAAGTACGACCCCGATGATCCCTTGCAGCTGATCGAGCGGGGTCGGCTTGGGTTCGTGCACCTCGACGGGAAGGGGTCGGCCGTCGTCCGGCGGCGTCACCGTAATGGATGCCGGCTGCGAGGTATCCGCTGCGGGTTTCTCCAGCTCCTTCTGAAGGTCTTTAAGTGTCTCGCTGGCGCGCTCGATCGCGCCGCCGTTGCCTGCCGCGGCGAGCTTCAACGTATTGACCTTGTCCTTGAGCGTCAGCTGATAGCGCGGAATTTCCTGGGCGAGGCTTGTCACCTGCTGGGCAATGAGAGTGCCTACGCCGAAGATGACCGCAAAGGCGAGGACGACCACGACGAATACGGAGGACGAATTCGGCAAGCCTAAGCGCCGCAGAACGCGGACGGGGGGCGCAAGGATGAAGGACAAGATGACGGCGAGCGCCAGCGGAACAAGGACGGCCTGGCCGAAATAAAGCGCGACCACGATGATGAAGCCGAGCACGGCCATCTCGACCACGGACACCGGCATATCAGCGCCAGCGACGCTGGCCCCGACGCCCTTGGCGGGAGAGACTCTCGTGACGGCCATGTCGCCTCCCTCGTTCCCGCGCCCTTTGCGGACGCCTTTGTCTTGGTTCAGCGCTTCAGACGCCGTGCTGCCCCGAGACCAAACAGGAACGCCGCCCCCACGACCTGCATGGCACCGAAATAGTCGACGGCCTCCTTGGCCTCTTCCTCAGCCACCGCCGCCGTGGCTGCGACAGGTGATATCTGCCGCCGGCGCATGCGCTCGATGCGCTCGATCAGGGAGGGCACCATCAGACAGCACACCCCCACCACGAGACAGGCAATTGCAATGGCGCCGGCGGCATGCAGGGCTCCGACCATCGGCTCGGCGAGCCAGAAGGCAAAAATGAGCGCGAACACCAGGCCGCCGATCAGGAAGGCTGCAGCTATTGCCGTCCACGTCGCCCGCCGCGACACGTTCTCGATTGCGGTCGAGGTGGCGCGGCTTGCCGCATAGAGAACGGCATCACCGAGCATGACGGCTTATCTCCTCGCCAGCAGCGCGAGGACGAAGCCGACACCGGCAGCGATCCCCGCGGCCTGCAGCGGGTTGCGCCGAATGGTGGAGACAAGCTTGTCGTATTGATCTTGCGCCAGCGCCTGGGCCTGATCGACGGTTTCGGAGATCTTGTCTTGTGCGGTGTTTGCCAAGTCGCTCACGGTGCCGGATGCCGACGCGGCGCCGGGCCGCGTGTATTGCGTATTCATTTAAAGCTCTCCCTAACGTGCCAGTATCAGACCGACGACGAAGCCGATGCCGGCGGCGATGAGCGCCGACTGGCTCGGATTGCGGCGAATGGCGGCCTCGAGGTCGCCCACCTTTTCCATGGCCTTGTCTTGAACGTCCTCCACGCTGGTGCCGATCTGATCGGCAGCGAGACGCTTCACCGAGTCCGCAAGCTTGGCGATGTCCTCGCGCAACGCCGTGACGTTGTCGCCCACATCGCTCGCGGCCGAGCGGTTGGACGCGCCAGGTTCGGGCGCCTGGCTCCTCGACGTGAATGTCATGACGATCCTCCTCTCACCTCGGGAAGGGGCCCCGGGACGCTTCAGCACAACGAACGATCAACGCCATTGCCAACGCGGAAGTTCCATTTCGCGGGCATTGACCTTTGACCTTTCCGTGCGGGAACCGGCCGCTCCCTGCCGGCGTTCCTTTTGCAAGGATTGCCCCGACGCAGAGGAGAGCAGGGAGATGGACACCATGGTTAAGGAGGGCACGAGCAACGCCGTGCAGGGACCTGAATTCCTCGACGCTCGCCGAGCTGCGCAAAAGCGTGAACGCCATTGCAGAGGAGCTGTCAGCCGTGGCCGAGGAACGTGCCCGCGCGCTCAAAGAAGGCACGCAGGCCGGGGCCAATTCACTCCGGCGCACCATCCGCCGGCAGCCAGTGGTCGCGATCGGCATTGCCACGGTCGCGGGCGCGCTCTTGGCGCTTGCGGTCGTGCCGCGCATAGCGCGAGGTCGCAACCGTTCGCGGTGGGAGGCGTGGGCACCGCACGTGACCCGTGCCGATCTCTATGACGTCGCCGACAACATCCAGCGCTCGCTGGCGCGCGCAACGAGTGCCACCACCGCCCCAGTGGCCTCCTCGCTGGAACGCCTCGTCGATGCCTTCTCGAAGATGAACTCAAGGAATCCCTCAACGAGTTGCTTCAGAAGGCGGGGGCCTGGTTCCAACGGCCACGGTCGCCCCGGTCTTGATATCCTTGGCGTCACCTCCATTGCATTGAGCGGCTGCGCCCACGGCCTGCCCCCGTGACCTGAGCCTGCGGCGTGTCCACAGGTTTTTGCTGCGTGTCGAAACACCAGCCAGCCGAGCAGTTTACGGTCACTACGCGATACGCGCCGGCAACGCCGCGTCCGATCTTCTTGAACCTGTTGCTACAGCGGTCTAGCGTCGAGCGCGCTAGGGGGCGTTCGACTTGGCTCATCCAGAAGACATGGCTGAATGTCGGAACTCGAGCCGCGGCTCGATCCGGCATGTCGAGGCGCCATCACGCTCGTTCGTCACAAATTGCGGGATAATGCGAAGCGGCTAGAGAGGCGTCAGGGGGGGAACTCATTGCTTCGTTCAAAGCATGTGCGCAATTTATTTTCCGTCACCGGATGCAAGTCGTCAGAGCCAAGCTTCTTATCCTATGAGGCCGTGTTCGCAAGGGACCCGGCGGCGGTCGCACGTACGGCGTCAAACCTCATCGATAAGGCATTTCTACTAGCCTCGATTGCACTCGTGATGACCCTTGCCGTTTGGCACGCAACCGCCTCATCCAACGCGGCTATCTTTCCTCCATTTGCCCTCCCCGAGGAGGCCGCATACACATTCCTCAGCGCCCACAATTACATCGAGCACGGGTTCTTTAACTCGCTTTTCTTGCAGGATTTTGCGACGGGGCCCGACCCGGCGGATCACCCATTCGTCTACAATCACATGCCTGCAGGGCCGGATATCTTCTTGGCGATGCTCGTGCGGGCAACGGGCTCAAACTACGTGGGGATGCGGGCCATATACTCGGTGATCGCGGTCGGCGGTTTCGGCGTCTATTATCTCTTTGCCGAAAAGTTTCTATCGCGCCTTGGTCTCGTTGGTGCTGGGCTGGCACTTCTGTTCGTTGGCCCGTGGACGCTCATTCAACTTATCGATCGGCAAATATATGCACCGTTTGCCTTACTCGCCTTCCTCCCGTTGCTGCTGTACGTGCGTTCTATTGAGAAGGGACGGCGGGGCGAATTCTACTTGGCGTTGGCCGTCATATTCGTCTCCTCGATCTACTGCGAGTATTCGCTTCTTTCCGGTATGGCGGCGTGTTGGGGCATGTTGTTCCTTACACGCCTGCTCCCCATCCGGGTTTGGGAGATCACCAGCGTCGCTGGCGCCTTCGCCGCTGGTATCGCCATCCATCTTATTCAGAACATGCTCTATCTGGGCTTGCCGGCCTTCTTCCCGGAGCTGCTGTACACACTCTCCAATCGGATAACCGGTTTCCCGGTCCAGGCCCAGCTTGCAAGCTTCTATCACAGCTTGGGCCTTGTCCATCACGGATCACACCCTGTAAGCGTCGCCGTACTCTGGGAGCAGATTAAACGCAATTTTTCCTTTGTCGGCCTCCAGCCGATGTTGGTTGGCTGGGCAGCTTGCTTGGCTTGGGTTGGTCTCGTTCCCGTCTTGAGCCGCACCGTCGGGATGAAAGTGACCGCCCCACCCTTTCGCCCGCTTGCGGACCTCAGCCTGCTGTTTGCCAAGCTCGCGGTGTTTGCGGTCGGCACCATCCTGACCCCGATCGTGCTGTTTCCCGCCTTCGCGCAGGAAGTCAACCTGCGCGGGCTGGGAGCAAGCAGCTTCTATATCGGGATCGGATTTGTCGCGATGGCGGGAGTGGTGTGGTCGGTGCTGCTCTACATCGCTCGCCGCACCGTTTCTGTGGCTCTGTGGCCCAAGACAGCTGCGGAGAGTGTGTCGGACATTTCGGACTTCCGATCCGCAGTCGTGCGACTAGTGCTGGTCTTTGCCCTGACGGCTTCGATCTGGGTCATGTGGACCAGGTTGGATGCATCGGCGCGCGAGATTGCAGGACAAACATTGGCTCAACTGCACCAAATCAATTCCTTCCGCCGGAGCAAAGACCGGTGGACGCCGCTGCATGCCCTGGAACGCTTTCGTGGGTTTCTGTTCATGACGAACATCAATGTGCCGACGGTCGGAGTCATTACAAAAGCGCCCGGTTTTGGCGTGTGTCCTCCAGAATCGGTGGAGGCCGACGGCGGATTCAAACTTCGTCTTTGCAAGACCGCTTTTATGAAGCGGTACGACTACTGGACGACCCAAAGGCCCAAGTACTTCTACTACTTTGATACGCCTGGCCTCTTTCCCGGGTTCGCGGATTGCATGCCGCTAACGACGCTGGTGGGCCAGCAACGCCGTGGTAAGCGCTGCATGGACGATCTGCTGGAGCGCCTCTCCAAGCGCTATCGACTGATCATGGAGAACAGGCTCGTCAAGGTGTTTGATTTGAGCCAGCCGGCTACGGGGGGCGAGCACTGACGTGAAGCCGTTAGGGGACCAGGTCCAATGCTTGGGTTCCAGAGACCGACGATTGGACGGAGTTGGCGGCGACAGTCGGATGTGGAGGCGCGCCGCAGTCGCTGCCCTGATCACTGGATGCGTTGTCGTCGTTTTCTGGCAGCAGCTTGCCGGCATCGGCGTATTCATCGGCGAATCCGACCGGCTCAACTCTTACTTGAACATCCGTCTTGCGGAGTTCGATTCCCTGCGGGCGTACGGCCACGTGTCGAACTGGGACCCGTCGATGTTCGGCGGGTTTTCGCTCGCGGCGCTGCACTGGATGAACCCCGGTACCGATCCCGTAGCCTGGTTCTTGCAATTGTTTGCTAGGTCGAATGTCTATGTAGCCCTGCAATACATTTCAATCGTCTCAGTCCTCGCGGCATGCTCGACTGCTTATCTCTACATCCGCGAGCTCGTCCGACCAGGCCTCGCGGCTGCCGCCGGCGCAATATCCTATGGTCTGTCTGTGTTCTCCATTCACAGGATGGCACAGGTCGATAACGCCCATCTCACGATCGTTCTCTTGCCCCTGGCCATGCTGGCCATCCGCAAGATCGAGCTTGGCCGCACGGTCGGCCCTTTTCTGGCTCTTGCTGCAATGCTTGCAGCCCTCGCCTATTGGGGCTTTCTCCAAGAGGTCGCCTATACCTACTACTTCCTGGGGCTTTACTCCGTTTACCGAGGGGCGATCGCATGGCGCCAGGGTTGGCGCGCAAGCTTGCTGCCGTTGATCGCCTTCGGACTGGCGGCGGCGTTCGCACTTCTGCTTGCGGCCCCCCGGCTCATAACCGTCGCCTCGGAGTTCGCGCAGCTGAGCCGCACGACCACCGTGCACACTCTCAAATACGATGAGCTGCTGCGCTTCTTCCACGAAGGCCTCTTCGGCCGCACCATCGAGGAAGCGCGCCTCATGAGCGGCGGCAAAAATCTGCACGAGGGCCTGCAGCTCGTTTCCTCCAGCATGCTCGGGTTGTTCGTCCTCTTTGGCATACTTAGATTTTCGCGGCGCATCGAGGCCATCCCGGCCTTGGCATTCGCAGCCATGCTTCTCGTCTTGCTTTCCTACAAGCCGTCTGCGGACTTCGCGCCAACACTGAGCATTCTCGTCTCGTTCGTCGGGCTCGGCGGTCTGATGGCCCTACTGATCCTATGCGAACCGTTGCTGAAGCTCGGTGCCAAGTTGCGCATGTTCCTCCCCGGCCGGCGCCGGCCGACGGATACGACATTCCACCTGTATGGTGTCGTTATCCTCCTCGCCCTCATACTGACGCCCGAGGGGTACAAGGCTGTCTATCGGCTGTTTGGCGGGATAGATTTCACGCACAGCCGCCTGTCGGTTCTCCTCATCTTGCCGATGTGTGCCCTCTTCTCGGTGTACCTGGCGGAGCTCAGGAGTTTGCCCTTACGGGAAGGCCGCGCATGGCCAGACAGCCGGCCGGCCCTGCCGTGGCTGGCCGGCATCGCCGCTCTCGCAGGCCTCTCGGCTTGGATCGTGCACGGCACGCTGATCGATCAGCTGGTGCCCCTCAACCTCTTCAAGCTCCACTTCGGCGATCCTTTATCAACCCAGACCGTCCTCAAGCTTCTGCTGACGGCGTTAGTCCTCACGCTCCTGCTTTTGCCGCTCGTCAAGCCGAGGGCCCTCAACCTTGTCGATGGTCGCCAGTTGGTGACATTTGCCATCGCTGCCTTTGTGATAGCCGAGTCGGCCACCTACGCCCATTTCAAGGTCGCGGGCGCGCACACGTGGACGTTTCCTACTGCGTTCCGCTCGTTCAACTATCTGAATGTTCCCGCGTGGGCGCTGCGCCCGCCCAGCAAGGCGGCACTCGCCAAGTTCGCCTCCAAGCTCGAGGTGGAAGACTATCGCTCGATCGTGATTGGACCGTATTCACCTCATGCTGGTGTGAACACTTCCCACATCGCCGAGTTCTGGCACGCACGCATGATCGGCGGGTATGGGACAGGGGTGCCAAGCCGCCTTGCCGATCTTCCCTGGCCCAAGGAGGTCAAGACGCTGCGCACGATTGAACTCAGGTCGCTCCGAGACATAAGCCCACAACTCTTGGCGTTGCTCAACGTCAAGTACATCGTGGTCGTGACGCCGGATCTCTACTTCAATGTCGACTGTGAGGAGCGCCGCTGCCGCGAGCCGCGCGACATCCTCACCTTGGACGGAGACAAGTACGCCGGCGAGATCGTGACGATCGATGGCATCAGATTTGGGCTTGTGCCCAATTCAGTAGAGCCGCTGCCCCGGCATTTCCTTGTGGAAAGCGTCACCGGGGTCACTCAACCACCGCGTCTAATAGGCGATAAGAGTGAGGTTAATTCGCCAACTCGTCCGGTGATCGAGGATGTCAGTCAGCTGAGACGTCATTCCCTGGCCGAGAAATTCGTCGGCACAAAGACGTTTGATTCCTCGGGGATCCTGCACGTTGCCTACAGGGGAGACGTTATCGACGTGGATGTGACGCCATCGAGCCGCGAGCGGTTCGTCGTGCTCAATGAGCGCTACCATCCAGACTGGCATGCACGAATTGGAGACGTGGAGGTTCCTGTGCTCCCAACCAACGCCGTGATGATGGGAATTGAGATACCTCCAAAGGTCGGCCGTGTGCGGATGACCTTCGAGCCGTTCTCCGCCCGTGGCGTCGCCGCCCTGCCGACCTATGGTGCGCTCTTCCTGCTGCTGGCCGGCACACTTGGTCTCTCGAGGCTGGATAGGCGCATGAGCCGTGCCGCCGGACGTCAGTCCACAGAGGCGGCGGTCTCAGCCGCCGACGACCGCCGCAAAGCCCAAGGCTGAAACGCATGCGTGAAATCTCTTGCCCGATCTGCAAGTCTGACAGCAACGCGATTGTATATAATGCGAAGCTGCCGGCGGATTTCGACGAGACCGCCCCCCCTTCTCCTTATGCAGCTCACTACCGGATCAATCGCTGCGATGGCTGCAATTTGATCTACTCGAGCCCGATTATGGAGCCGGGCGGGGTTGCGGCTCTCTACGAGAACTCACGCGAGACCAACGTCGAGCCCGGCGAGGAAGACAACGTCCGGCGCACGATGGCGGGATACTATCGCCTGGCTGCGCCGCATCTCATCAAGCGCGAGCGGATGCTCGATGTCGGATGCGACATGGGATTCATGCTCGAGGCCGCCCGCGCCGACGGCTTTGCCGAGCTTCACGGCATCGAGCCCGTGCCGGTGGCGCGCGCGGTGGCGCAAGCCATTCCCGGCGCGCACATCACCTCGGCATTCTTCGAGAACACCAGCTATCCAGCCAACCACTTTGATCTGATCACGCTTATTCATGTGGTCGATCATCTCGACGACCCGCGCGTCGTCCTTCAGCGCGCGCGCAACAACTTGCGGCCGGGCGGCCTGATCCTCGCCGTCGTGCACAACGTGAGCTCGCTCTTGCATCGCGTGCTCGGCGAGCGTTTCCCAATCTTCAATCTCTATCATCACTACTTCTTCGACAAGGACACGCTTGCCGAGCTCTTTCGCCGCCAGGGCTTCGAAGTGGTTGACGTGGTGTCGACCAAGAATTGCTACTCGTCAGGTTTTTTCGCAAAGCGGCTTCCGGGCGTGCCCGACACGGCACGGCAGATGTTCTACCGCTCGCTTCGAGCCGTTCATCTGGCGCATGTACCGATCAGCGTGCCGGTTGGAAATATCGGTATCGTCGTGCGCCGGCCGATGCAAAGCTAGCTGTGGCAGGGGGACATGAATAAGATTGACAGACCGCCACAGCCGATATCGGGCGGGCAGCGCTCGATTTCAGTCCTCATCCCGGCCCTGAACGAAG
This sequence comes from uncultured Alphaproteobacteria bacterium, assembly GCA_963782555.1. Taxonomy (GTDB): domain Bacteria; phylum Pseudomonadota; class Alphaproteobacteria; order Rhizobiales; family Hyphomicrobiaceae; genus Hyphomicrobium_A. The sequence goes on from CAWAKB010000004.1 coordinate 692,920, forward strand.
TCGACAACCTCGAGCCCACCGTCAACCGCCTCATCGAAGCTCTGACCGCGACGGTCGAGGACTACGAGATTCTCATTGTCGATGACGGGAGCACCGACGGCACGGCCTCCCTTGCCGACCGGCTGGCCGCTGCCAACCCGGACGTGCGCGTCTTTCACCACGACCGCAACATGGGCCTCGGCTACTGCTATGCGCAAGGCTATCGCCAGGCGGCGAAGGAATCCTTTGTCTACATTCCCGGCGACAATTCTTGGCCCTACCGGTCGTTTGTCGAGCTGTTCGGCAATATGGGACGTGCCGATATCGTCACGTCGTTCGCCATAAATCCGGAAGTGCGGCCGCGATCGCGTCGTTTCGTATCGCGGCTCTATACGAAGATCCTCAACCTCCTGTTCAATCGGCATCTCAAGTATTTCAACGGACTCACGATCTATCCGGTGAGCTTCCTGCGACTGGAGCCGGCGACCACGTTCGGGTTCGGGTTCCAGGCCGAGGTGCTGCTCAAGGCCCTTACGCTTGGTCTGTCCTATATCGAGGTGGGGCTGCCAATCGACGAACGGATGGCGGGCAAGTCGAAGGCCGTCAGCCCGCGCAATATCGTGAGCGTCATTCTCACGCTCCTGCGGGTGTTCTACGAGCTCAACATTGCACGCCGCTGGCGGTCGGATTCCTGGTCTGCCCACCAGGGGCTGCCGTTTGGGGCGTCGACCGCCATCGACGAGCTGGGCTTCGAGCCGGGAGGCACGACCACCGCCGTGCCGGGCAAGAGCTCGCCGAGCTCGAGCCTGGTGGTCTTGGTTGCGGGGGCGAGCTCCGGCATCGGCGCGGCAGTTGCGAAGGATTTGGCCGCGTCCGGCCACAAAGTGATGGCCTGCTCGCGCAGCCCGGAGCGACTTCGGGCAGCGTTCGGCGAGGATTCAACTGTACAATACGCGCCCTGCGACATGGCAGATGAAGACTCCGTCAGGCAGTTTGTCGACTTCGTCAGCAGTCGTACCGGACGGGTGGATGCGCTCATCAATTGCGCGGGCAGCTTCGGCGCAATCGGACCGATCGATCGCGTCGACAGCCGCGAGTGGTTGCGCACGATCGAGGACAATCTGTTCGCAACGTTTCTATCGATCAAGCATTTCCTGCCGTTGCTTGAACGATCCTCCGCACCGCGGATCATCAATATGTCGGGAGGTGGAGCCTTCAGCCCGTTTCCAAACTTTAGTGCCTATGCCTGCTCGAAGGCCGCCATCGTGCGTCTCACCGAAACGCTTGCGGTCGAGCTGGCCCCGCGCGGAATCTCGGTGAATGCTTTGGCCCCCGGGCTCATCCCGACGCAAGTGCACAAGGCAACCATGGCGGCCGGACCCGAGCGCGCAGGCGCGCTGCAGTACAACCGCACCTGCCAGCTGATGCGAAATGCCTACGAGGTCTCCAACGCTGCACGCCTCAAGACGGTGCAGGACTGCGTGCGCGCCTTGCTGTCGCGGCCGTACCGCAACCTCACCGGCAAGACGATCAGCGCCAATTTCGATCCCTGGTCGTCGGATACGTTCCGCAAGCACATTGCCGGCATCACCCGCTCGGAACTCTACACGATGCGCCGGACGAATGTCGTCAATCTGCCGGAAGGCCTGCTGCGCACCAGCCTGATGCGGCTCTGGGCCAAGCACGGAATCAACCGATAGCGGAGGCTCGAGCGGGATGAAGGCGGTTCTTCTCGCGCTCCTTTGCGGCCTCCTCCTGGTCGTGGCTGCCTCCATTGCGTTCAATCGCACGGAGACCAAGAGCCGCGCGCGGCGGCTGCTCAAGACCTATCTGGTGGTCCTCGTGGCTCTGATCGTCGTGCATCTGTCGACGCCGGCCGATTTGGGCTTCTTGCCGCCGGCCTTGGTGACGCCGATAGAGTGGGTCGATCTGGGCTTTGCGGTGTTCCTGTTTTCTGCCGGTTTCTTTGGCGGCGTCCTGCAGCTCTATAACCTTGCCGATCGCGGCTTCTCCTTACGCATTCTGATCGACATCCTTCAATCCCCCTGCGCCGGCCTGACCCCCGGCGAGGTCATGACGGACTACAGCGCCGGCCACGGTATCCCCTGGATGTACCAAAAGCGCGTCGACGGCATGACCGCAACAGGCCTTGCGCACGTCGCCAATGGTGACCTCGTGCTCACGCCCAAGGGCAGGAGGATTGCGCAGATCTTCGCTTGGCTGCAGGATTTTGCCCGGGTGCAGCCGCAGAAGGCCCATGATCGATGATCTTTGGGCTCGTATCCAGCATCTGTTGGTTTGCCGTTTTTCTCGTCGGTCATATCGCCATCGCGCACTGGGGCAACTCGCAGACCAAGCCGCTCTGGAGCAAGCGGCTGCTGATCACCGGTGCCGTTGGGATCGCTCTAAGCCTGATACCGCCGGGCACTCTTGCCGGGCCGAGCGACTTGCGCCACGGCGGCTGGTTGATGGGGGTGTTGTGGGGAGAGCTGACGTATCTCGGGCTCTATTGCCTCTACACGCCCTTCTACTATGTCGTGGTGGCATCCCTCTCAGTGCGCACCATGGTCATGCTGCTGCGTGCGCCCGACCAAGCGCTTCCGTTGAAGCTACTGCAGGAGGAATTCGCCTCCCCGGCTTTGGTACGCCAGCGTCTTGCGACCATGGCCGCCAACGGCTTTCTCCATCTTAGCGGCGAGCGCTACGCGCTCACACCAAAAGGCCGCCTTGTCGCCAGCGCGTTCGCTTGGATCAAGCGCTTCTGGAACTTGGGCGCCGGTGGTTGACCCCAAATGACGTTGAGACGTTCCACGTTCGATTTGTTGCTGGCACCGATCGCGGCAACCCGAGGCGAGCCTGGAACGATGGATTCGACGAGCCGGAGAGCGGTTGCGATCGCGATGCTGCTCGCCCTCGCTCTTTACATTTTGCCGATCTTGCTTGGCTTCGGCTGGACAAGCCTTTCGGGTCCATCGCTCCAGAACATCAGGGTCCACCAATACCGTTATCCCGCCCATAAGATAACGGCCGAGCCTTGGGGTGCGGCGGTGGTCGTCACACCCGCTGAAAGCAGATTGAGACAGTACATCCTCAACGGTGATCTACCGCTTTGGAACCCATACCAGGGCCTAGGCCAGCCATACGCAGCTCAGGGCGAGGGCAGCCCCTATGCGCCGTCAGCAATATTGAGAGCGCTTGCTCCTCCGTGGGCCGCCAACCTGATCACTTTCGCCATGTTCCTCCTTGCGTCGCTGGCGACCTTGGTGGTCGCGCGCCTGCTTGGATTGTCGTTGGGCGCACAAGGCTTCGCGGCGAGCGCGATGTTCTTGTCGACCTCGCTTACATTCCACATCGCTCGCTACAACATCGCTGACCAGAATGCGTTCATTCCTGTGCAGCTTGCCGCAGTGATTTGGGCCGCCACGCGTCAATCGCGCGGGGCCTATGCATTGCTCGCGTTAACGACCGCGCTTACGCTCATCGCAGGCTTCGTCCAAACCGCAATCGCAACTGTTGCCCTGTCGGGCGTGCTTGGTTGCATCCTCATTGTAGTGACCGTCGAGACCTTCCAAGCGCGGCTTCGTGCGGTTGCCTTGCTGATTGCCTCGACAAGCGTTGGAGCCGCGTTGGTCGCCCCTTTTCTCTTCCCCATTGCGGAGCTCGCCTCGATCGGCTTCCACAAGAACATCATATCGGTTGTCAACTACACGCCGCCCATTGCGAACCTCATCGCCTTTAACTTTCCTGCCTTGCTCGGGGAGCCGCTTACGAACAGCTCCCTCATCAGAGTTGATTGGGACAATCTCTTTGCAACATCGAGCATAACCGTATTCCTCCTTTGCCTGATCGGCATTGCGGCGTCGAAGTGGCACAACTCCAGTCGGCGGGCAATGTTCTGGGCACTCCTGATCGTGGCGCTCGTTTTGACCTTGCGCTTTATGAATCTTCCACCGCTGTCGTGGCTCGCAAAGTTGCCTGGCCTCGGTCAAATGACGACGAAGCACACCCAGGCGATCACAGCGTTTTTCTTGCTCCTCGCTGCGGCTCTGGCTCTCGATCAAGCGCAGCATTGGGATCGGGCCCGCCTAAAATTGATCGTGTTGGGAGCAGCCCTGTTTGCGGTTGTCGTGGTCGTTGCTGGCGCGGAGATCAGCGGGTGGAAAAGAGGTTTCGTTCGCGCGATTGGCGAATGGGGCGGCTACCCTGCAGCCACCTTGATCGCGCTGGTGTTCCTCGCAGTCTGGACCTGTTTCGCGCGCAAGGCTCCCGCTTTTGGATCACAACGGTTCGCAGCCATCGTCGGCATCGTCGCCACCGCTGAGCTCAGCGTCTACATTCCCCTCGGAGAGATGTTCTGGGGCATGGCATACCTGCGCTTACTGGTGGCCGCTGGCATCGTCGCCGCGGGATGCTTCTACGTCTACGCACGAAATGCTCTGGCAATTGGCGCCGCAACGGTCGCGGTGTGCTTATACGCTCTGTTGATCGTTCTCCCGCCGGAGGGCCTGCCCTCCTTGCAGCACACACGCGAGGTCCCTGCCTTTGCGCAATATGTGCGCCAGCATGCCGGCCACACGTACCGGAGCTTCGGAATTTTTCCGGAGCACTCATCGCAGGTTCCGGTTCAAGACGTGGGAGTAGTCGGGCCGCTGGCTCCGAGCGGGTTCGCCGCATTCGTTCATGTGATCGATCCTGAAGGGCGATTGAACTACGCGGGATCGACCGTGTTCGTGCTGGCCGGCTGGGGCAACGTGTCAACCGAGCAGTATCTGCGTCATCGGGCGATATTCGATTGGTTGAGCGTCCGATTTCTAGTGCTGGAGAAGTCCCTGCTGGACAACGCCAATCGTGGAATGCTCAACCTTGCAAAGGAGAGGCCGGGCGAATTCGCCATTGCTTTCGATGATGAGAATACTCGGGTCATAGAGTCGCTGCACGCGCGACCGCGTTTCGAGTTTGCCAGTCCCCTTGCAAGCGTGCGCTCCCAGGCGGCGATCGTGCGTCAACTCCAGAATGATCCAGCTTCCATCGAGTTCCGTCGCGCGCGTGGAAGCGGATGGCGTTTCCGCCCAGCAGGTCGCCGCACTGGAGAGGCCGTCTTCGGCCGGCACCGTGCGCCTGGTAGAGGAAAGTCCAGGCCATTTGCGGCTCACCACCACGACCACGAGCTCCCGCCTGCTCGTTGTCAAAGACAGTTTCTTTCCCGGTTGGAGAGCGACCGTCGACGGTCGGGAAACGCCTTTGCTGCGCGTCAATGGCATGGTGCAGGGCGTCCAAGTGCCCGCGGGCGACGACCACACGATCGAGCTCACGTATTTGCCCGCCAGTTTCACGGACGGAAGCATCGTGGCGGCTACGGCACTCGCGGCATTCCTAGGACTCCTGGTCATCGCGTCGCGCGAATCTCGGCATTTGGCAGCGCTCGCTCTTGCGCTCGGTTTGGCGTGCACAGGGGTGATTGCCGCTATGCCGCATTTCTTTCGGGTGCAGGAGAAGCCTACGGGGAGATTGGGTACGCTGGTCGAGACGTGCGCCTTAGATTTGCGGGGCGTCTCCGTGGAGCGGCACAAGACCGACTCCACCAACACCAGTCAGCCTTTCTTAAAGGCGACGAATGCAGCCTACTTGCCAACGGTTACGCTTGCTGGCGCACATGTCGTGATTGGCCCCGGAACGCTTGTTTATCGCAAAGAGACCGGGATCGCTGAAGTCGACGCGCAGGGACAGTTCCGGCCGCTCACGGGCGATGAGGGAAGCACGGTCAAGCTCGGCCCAACGTCGGCTTGCGAAGGCGCCGGCGGCCCATCTGCGGTCTTCGCCGGCGGCCGTTGGAAACTCAGCAAAATCCGCACTTCAGACTAGAGCCGCTGGGATGCTGTCGTTCGGTCGCCAATCCTCACGCTCTCGCCAAGAACGCGCGCACGCGCCATAGACAGACAAGGTTTTGCAAATTGACTGGTTTTGAAAGAGATCGGGTGCTTTCGACGCTCTGGCTGCTCGCTGTATCGACAGCTGCGTTTCTGCCGATCCTATTGTTTTACATGTTTGACTCGGACTTCACGCGTGTGGCCAGCGAAAGTCTCGGCTATCGTTTCTTTTACAGCATGCGCTTGCTCTCCGGCCCCGATCAGGGGGCCTGGCTTCCACAAGGCCAGCTACTTACGATCCTGCAGCATGGAATCAATCTGTTCCTTCTCCCCTCGATGGACGCTTCAATCGCGAGTCTCCGCGCCGCCCTCAACATCTTCGCCTACTGGTCTATCGGCCTCGTCAACCTGTTCATGGTGGCGATCTTCGTCATGGCGGCTCTAGCGCGATCGATCACGTGGCAGGACCGGACACTGCTGACCATCGTTGCATTCGCCCCGCTTTACGGCCAAGCCGCAACGATGACATGGGCCCTCTGGCCCGACTATCTCCTTCTCAACGTCTACCTGACCGCAGCGGCACTATTCCTATTTCAATGGCAATGGCGCTCCCAGGCTACGACGCAACCGACCCTGCGCACGCTTGCGGCCGGAGCCTTCATCGGCATGCTGGCGGCCAACAAGGTCAACATGGTTCTCGTCGGCGCCCCGCTGCTGGCCGCCATCATATTCACTCCCGGAATGACGCTGCCGTTGGCCTTGCGGCGTGCGGTGTTGGCGGGGCTCGCGGCCTTGATCACCTTCGCCTTCATCTTTGCAGCAGCCGGTCTCTTCAGGGGCGAGTGGCTTATGTCTACCACACGCCACTGGTTCGACTTCATCATGTCACCGGGAGGCGATGTCGGCTTCGTAAGCCAGATACTCACTTACCTGAAGTCGGCCTATGGACTGATGGTCGCGTCGTGGCTGCTGGCGGTCGTCATTGCCGCGCTGACCTTGCGCCCAGTGCGCGACCTCACCCTGCAAAAGGCCGGCGTTGCTGCTGCCGCCCTGGCAGGCAGTGCGGCCGTTCTCTTCTTCATCTTCAAACGACCTGCGGGGACGACACTCGGAGAAAGCTCTCAACAATTGTTGATGTTCGGCGCCGTGCTGATCACCATCGTACCTTTACGCCGGGTCACCGTACCGGCGGTCGGAGCGCTGGCGGCGGCCTTTGCCGCTCTCGTCCTGTGGGAACAGCCCCTCGCCCCGGTACTGCGGTGGGCGCGATACGACGGCCAGCTGCAGAACAATCACTGGCGCTTTTTTGCAAAAGCGACTGCTCAGGCTCCCAAGGGCGGGACCGCGTATTACATCCCCGACAACCGCTATCAGTACGGCGATGCGTTCATCATCCTCCTGAAGGGAGCCAGCGACTTTCCAACTTGGACGATTTCGAGCAACGGGCAATGGATCATCGATCGCTACGCCCCGGGACTCTCGTTCGTCAGCGGTTGCAATGCGGACACGACGCCGGCGAGTGGCTCAAGGGCGGTGTGGTACGAAGACGGCGTCCTGAAGCCCGTTCCGGATTGCTTTCCGCAGCTGGGCGCGGCCATTGCGGGAGCGCAAGGCTCCTCGCTGGCGATGCCCATTGCCTCCGCAGGCGCGGGCCCGCAACCAATGGTCAAAGGGCACATCGTGAATTTGCGGTGATCTCGCCAGCTGGCAAGGAGCTTCGGCCGACACCGTACGCCTGGTAGAGGAAAGTCCACGGTCTCGAGCTAAATCCCGAGGCATAGCCGAGAGTTCCCATACTCGGGGGCCCGCCACCCGATCAGGAGCCGTCTTCCTTGACCCATCCAGACCCCGCCGTTCGCGATCCCTTCGATGTCGCCGTTATTGGAGGCGGCCCTGCGGGATTGATGGCTGCGGAGGTGCTGGCCTCCGGCGGTGCAACCGTCACCGTCTATGACCGTATGCCCTCGCTCGCCCGCAAGTTCCTGCTGGCGGGCCGCGGCGGCCTGAACCTCACCCACAGCGAAGATCTCGAGCAGCTGCTTGCCCGCTATGGCGCCGCCGAGCCGCGGCTGCGTCCGGTGATCGAAGAATTTTCTCCTGCTGCGCTCACCGCCTGGTGCGAGGCGCTCGGCCAGGAAACGTTCGTGGGTTCGAGCGGACGCGTGTTTCCCAAGCCCATGAAGGCGTCGCCGCTGCTGCGGGCGTGGCTCAAGCGGCTTGGCGCGACCGGCGTGCACGTCGAGCTGCGCCATCAATGGACCGGCTGGGACGACGAAGGACGGCTGCTGTTCGACAGCGATAAAGGACCGGTGACGGTCGCCGCCGACGCGACGGTGCTGGCCTTGGGTGGCGCCAGCTGGCCGCGGCTCGGATCCGACGGCGGCTGGGTGAGCCTGTTGACCCGCGCCGGCATCGCGGTCGCGCCGCTGCAGCCTGCCAACTGCCGATTTCTCGTGTCTTGGACCGATATCTTCCGCAACCGTTTCGCAGGCGAGCCTTTGAAGCGGATCGCGCTCTCCGTCGGCGGCGCCCAGGTACGCGGCGAGGCCGTGATCACGCTGAGCGGTTTGGAAGGCGGGGCCATCTATGCCCTCTCCGCACCTCTGCGCCAGGCGATCGCTGACAAGGGCAAGGCGATCCTGCACGTCGACCTGCGTCCCGACTTCACGCAGGCCGAGTTGGAAAAGCGTCTGAGCCGCCCGCGTGACAAGCAATCGCTGTCGACGTTCCTGCGCAAATCCACGCATCTCGCGCCCGTGGCGATCGGACTGTTGCAGGAGGCGGCCGTGACCCTCTCTCAACCCCTCAACACCATGACACCCGCCGCGCTGGCCGAACGCATCAAGGCGGTGCCCGTGCGCCTGACGGGCATGGCGCCCATCGACAAAGCCATCTCGACCGCCGGCGGCATCGTCTGGGACGAGATCGACGAGCACATGATGCTGCGTCGGCGCCCCGGGACGTTTGTTGCCGGCGAGATGCTGGACTGGGACGCGCCCACCGGGGGCTACCTGCTCCAGGCCTCGTTCGCGACGGGCGCGGCCGCCGGGCGCGGGGCGCTCGAGTGGCTCAAGGCGCAGAAGAAGTGAGCTAGGCGCCCTCGATCTCTTCGCGCAGAATTTCCAGCTCCAGCCACTTTTCCTCGGCGAGGCTGAGTTCGGCTTGCGCATGCGCAAGCGATCCCGACGCTTGCGCGAACGCCTGCGGATCGCGGGCGTAGAAGTCGGGGTCCTGCAAGCGCGCCTCCAGCTTGCGCACACTCTCCTGCAGCGCCGCGATACGCTCGGGCAGCGTCTTCAGAGCATGCTGGTCATGGAAGCTGAGGCGCGGCTTGCCGGACCGCGCCGGTCGCGCGGACGCGGCGCCCGTAGCAGCTTGCTTAGGCTTTGAGGGCTGTTTGCTTGCAGGCTCGCTGTCGCGTTGGGCCAGCATGTCCGAGTAGCCGCCGGCATATTCGATCCAGCGACCGTCGCCTTGCGGAACGACCACCGCATGCACGATGCGGTCTAGGAAATCGCGGTCATGGCTGATCAGGATGATGGTGCCGGCATAGTCTGCGAGCATCTCCTCCAGAACGTCGAGCGCCTCCAGGTCGAGGTCGTTGGTCGGCTCGTCGAGCACCAGCAGGTTCGACGGCTTGGCCAGCGATCGCGCCAACATCAGGCGTCCGCGCTCGCCGCCCGACAGCACGCGCAGCGGCGTGCGCGCCTGCTCGGGCCCAAACAGGAAGTCCTTCATGTAGCCGACCACGTGCTTCGATCGGCCTCCAATCGAGACGGTGTCGCCGCGCCCGCCGGTTAAGGCCTCGCTAAGCGTCCAATTGGGATCGAGGCTGTCGCGGCCCTGCTCCAGCGTCGCCATCTCCAGATTGGCTCCGAGACGGACCTCACCGCTGTCAGGTTGAAGCGCACCGGTGAGCAGGCTGACCAAAGTCGTCTTGCCGCTGCCGTTGGGGCCGACGATGCCGATGCGGTCCCCCCGCATGATGCGGCAGGAAAAGTCTTCGATGATCTTGCGGGCTCCAAATGACTTGCTGATGCCTTTCGCCTCGACGACGAGCGCGCCCGACTTGTCCGCCTGCGCGGCGTCGATCACGGCCTTGCCCGCGGTTTTTCGGTAGTCGCGCCGCGATTGGCGCAGCTTCTGCAGCTCCGCCATGCGGCGCACGTTGCGCTTGCGCCGGCCGGTCACGCCATAGCGCACCCAATGCTCCTCGGCGACGATCTTGCGGTCGAGCTTGTGTTGCGCCACCTCCTCCTCGGCCAGATGCTGGTCGCGCCAAGCTTCGAAGTCACCAAATCCGAGCTCGATGCGGCGCGCTCTTCCGCGGTCGAGCCACACGGTCGTGCGCGACAGGTTCTCGAGGAAGCGGCGGTCGTGGCTGATCAGCACGAGGGCCGCCCGCTGCACTGCGAGCGTGCGCTCGAGCCATTCGATGGTGGGCAGATCGAGGTGGTTGGTCGGCTCGTCGAGAAGCAGGATATCCGGCGCCGGCGCCAGGACGTGCGCAAGGGCGGCGCGCCGCGTCTCGCCGCCCGACAGCCGCGCCGGATCCTCCTCGCCGGTAAGCCCGACCTGCTGCAGAAGATAGCGGGCCTGATGCACATCATCACTCGGGCCGAGGCCGGCCTCCACGTAGGCGAGCGTCGTGGCAAAGCCGGAGAGATCGGGCTCTTGCGGCAGATAGCGGATCGTCGCGCCGGGCTGGATGAAGCGCTCGCCGCGATCAGGCTCGATCAGCCCGGCAGTGATCTTGAGCAGCGTCGATTTGCCCGACCCGTTGCGCCCCACGAGGCATACCCGTTCTCCCCCCGCAACCGAGAGGTCGACGCCGTCGAGGAGCGGCGCCCCGCCGAAGGTGAGCGCGATATTGCTGAGCTGAATGAGGGGCGGAGCCATGTCTTCTGCTGTTTACGGGCAAGTGGAAGGGGCTCAAGCAGGTGCCGGAGCCAACCCTGACGCGCTCCCTTAACATCACGGGCGGGCCTTGGCACTGCGCGATTGCGCATAGGGCTCAGCACGTCTTCCTGGCAGGTTTACCCTCCCGCATCGCCAGGTCCCTCTGCCGCGACCACTGGCCAATTACTTTTGGCGTTCGAAATATTGAATCATTATATGGAAGAGTGGAAGTCGAAAGGCTTGAAAAGGAATTCTCCCGATGACCAACCCGCTGCCGCGCGCCTGCAAGAGCATCAATGACTTGAACGTGGGCGACACGTTCCGTCAGACATACTCCATCAGCGATAGCGACGTGCAGAAGTTCGCGGAGCTCTCCGGCGACTTCAATCCTGCGCACTTCAATGAGGAGTATGCCAAGGGCACGGTCTTCAAGAACCGCATCGCGCATGGAATGATCTCGGTCGCCAAGTTCTCCGGCATCTTCGGCATGGACATGCCGGGGCTGGGCGCGATCTGGGGCGGGCAGACCCTGAAGTTCCTTGCTCCGGTGCAATTGAACGAGCCCTACACGGCCGTCGCGCAAGTGAAGGAGAAGGGGGAGAAGAACGTCGTCTTTACCTGCTGGGTTGAGGACAAGGAAGGCAAGCACATGCTGGAAGGCGAAGGCGTCCTCTATCCCATTCCGCAAAAGGTGAAGGACAAGATGGTTGCGGACGGCGCGCTGGCGTCGCTGCTGGCTTGATCCGACCCGCGAGCGCAGCCTTGCCCGGGTGGGAATGCCGACGGCGAATATTTGTCGCCAAACGGCTCAGAGGAGCGTGCTCAGGGCGAGACACTCTGGATGATGTAGCCCCCTGATTTCTCGTCCAGCTCGAGCTTGAGATAGCCGCGCGTCTGCGCTTCCTCGAGCAGCTCGTTGAAAGACGGGAACCCGTAGAACGACTCGTTGAACCCAGGGTGACGGCGCTTGAGCGTCTGCTTGATCATCGAGCCCCAGAGCTTGGCCGTGTCTCCTCGCTCGGAGGCCAGTGCCGTCGTCGTCTCCAGGACCAGGTCAATCGCCTCCTGCTTGCGGTCCTTCGGCGCTTTTGGCGGTTGAGCGACAGGCCGCGGCGGCTTGCTCTTGCGTGAGGCGGGCACGTCTCGCACCAGGTCATCATAGTAGATGAACTCGTCGCAATTGCTTATCAGGAGGTCAGACGTCGAGTTCTTGACGCCGACGCCGATGACGGTCTTTGCATTCTCGCGAAGCTTGCTGACCAGCGGTGAGAAATCGGAATCACCGGAGATGATGACGAACGTATCGATGTGCTCCTTGGTGTAGCAGAGGTCGAGCGCATCGACGACCATGCGTATGTCTGCCGAGTTCTTACCCGATTGCCGGACGTGCGGTATCTCGATGAGCTCGAACGCCGCCTCGTGCATGGCTTTCTTGTAGCTCTTGTAGCGCTCCCAATCGCAATACGCTTTTTTGACGACGATTGAGCCCTTCACCAGCAGCTTCTGAACCACGAGCCGCATGTCGAAATCCGCATACTTGCTGTCGCGGACGCCCAGGGCAATGTTCTCAAAATCGCAAAACAGTGCCAGGTTGCGGTCACCGTTCGCGGCCGCTGGCTCTTGTGGCGCGGGCATAATTCTATCCCTTGGTTTGGACTTCGATCCTCGGCGACTATTTGGGTTTTGACCAGCTCGTATTCAGCATCATCGGCCCTTTCGCCAGCGAGTCCACTTACTGCAGATTCTCGTTCGCCAACACGGCCACTGGGAAGTGCTGCAGGGCCTCTCCGACCGCAAGGCTGCTGCCTACCGCCAGCATCCCACCTGTAACGACGTTGCGCCACCGCCGGCCCGCCAGCCGCTCGGGCAGCTTGATGACCGTGTCGCCCCAGTTTTGGGCCGACACCAACGGTGCCGCCGCGCCCCGAAGGAGTTCGAGGCAAACCCTCGGCGCGATGGTCACGACGGCATCACTGCCTTCGACCCGCGCAAACGCGATCGCATGCTCGGCAGCGCTGCCCTCCAGAGCGAGCGGCACATACTCCCCCTCGGCGAAAAGAGCCTTTCGACTTTGACGCAGCCCCAGGCCGGCTTCTATCAGGCGCAGCTTGGCGGCGCCCGAGCGCCAGTCGGCGAGGAGATCGCTCGGCGGCGTCTCGGACGCCTTCGCCTGCAGGACCTGGCGCGCCTCAAAGTCTATCGGACGCCGATTGTCGGGATCGACGAGGCTTAGATCCCAGAGCTCGGCGCCCTGGTAGATATCGGGGATCCCGGGCGCGGTCAGCTTGATCGCCGTCTGCGACAGCGAGTTGAGGGCACCGGCGAGAAACAGCGGCGCGCACGTTGCAACAAAATCCTCCAGGAAGGGTTTCGCGCCTTTAGGATCGAGGGCGTGGCGCGTGAAGCTTTCGATCGCGGCCTCGTAGTCTGCGTTCTGTGCCGTCCAGCTCGTGTAGACTTTGGCCTCGCGCACCGCCTTCAGCATGAACTGAACCAGCCGCTCGGCCAGCTTGCCGAGGCCGTCGGCATCATCGAGGGTGAGACCTGGCGCCCAGACGCCAGCGAGCGCCTGATAGAACATCCACTCCACTTCCGCGTTTGGCGTCGTGACGCCGTCGACGTTTTGGCGCAGGGTAGAATTGAGATTGGCCCAACGGTCGACCGCGCCTCCCCACGCTGCAAGCATCTCGCTCAGCACATAAAGACGGGCGCGGGCGTCCTCTCCCCGTTTGGTGTCATGCGTAGAGGTGGCGCTGAGGCCGGCCGACTGTCGGCGCAGACGCCGCGCCATCGCCGCGTGGAACGCGCTCAAGGGTCCACCGAAACACTGCGGCTCGCCGCCGACCTCGTTCAGCGCGATGAGGCGGTTGTAGCGATAGAAGGTCGTATCCTCGAGCGCCTTCGCCATGACCGGTCCGGTCGTCTGCTGAAAGCGGACGGCGAAGTCCAGCGCCGATCCCTGATCCTCCGGCGACTCGAAATCAAGCTCGAGCACGCGTGTCAGGAAATCGATCGCCTCCTCATCCTCGACCTGGCGCGCGGCCTTCGCCCTGCCCGCCGCGGCCTCGACGATGGCGCGATCCTCCTCTTTGGCGCCCGCGACATCCACGTAGGTCCTGTAGACGGGCAGCGCGGCGGCCAGCTCGATAATGGCGCGGCGCAAAGTATCGGTGCCAAGATCGCGCATCGCCAGTTGGCTTGCGGCGAGCGCCCTCGCCATGTCCTTCAGGTGATCGAGCTCACCTGCAAGGTTGCGAATGAGGATGCTGCGCTTGGCATCGAGCACCAGCGCCTCGTAGTCCACGTCCTCCTTGAGGAAGGCCGCATAGGCGCCGGTCATCTCGGCTTCGCCGCGCTGGTCGACCAGCAGCCCCGCGAGCGATCGAATGAACTCGTATCCGGTGGTGCCGGCAACCGGCCAATCTGAGCGCAACTCCTCGCTGGCACCTAAGATCTTCTCGACCACGACATAGAGCGGCTCGACCTCGCCGAAGGTCTTCTGCAGGCGCTCCAGGTAGCCCTTGGGATCGGCAAGACCGTCGATATGATCAAGCCGCAGCCCTTCGATGGAACCGGCATTGAGCAGCTCGCCAAGCCGCGCATGCAGCTCCTCGAAGGTGCGCGGCCGCTCCACTTTGAGGCCCACCAGGTCGGCGATCTCGAAGAACCGGCGGTAGGTGAGTGTCTCGCGTGCAGCGCGCCAGTGGGTGAGGCGCCAGATCTGCATCTCGTGCAGGTCGTGCAACGCGCCGACGTCCTGCACAACATCGCCGAGCGCCTGACCGATGGCGCGGGACACGCCTACATCCTGGGCGGCAGCCGCCAGCTCGGCTTTAAGCTCGGACGACGTCTGCGCCGTCGTGACGGCGAAACGGCGCGCCCATTCAGAGAACACCTCTCCTTGTGCGCGCGTCAGCACGTTGGCGTAGGAGGGCGGCGTGAGGGGCAGCCTCAACCCCCCGTAGGTAAAGGTGAGACCGCCATCGCGCGCGTCGAAGTTGAGCCCGAAGGCTCCAGACTCGAGCGCCTGGCCATAGCTCGTCGCCAAGGCCGGAACCAATAACTTGGGCGCCGACCAATCGATGTCGAATATCTGCGCGCAGTCGCTGGCATTGCCCCATTCCAGCACGTCGCGCCAGTAAGGATTGCGTGGCGAGGCGCTCATGTGGTTGGGCACGAAGTCGAGAACGATGCCGATCCCCACGGCGCGAAACGCGGCGACCATGCGCTCGAAGCCCTCGTCCCCGCCAAGGCTCGTATCGATCAGCCTGTTGTCGACGACGTCGTAGCCGTGCGTCGAGCCCGGCTCCGCCTGAAATATCGGGGAGGCATAGAGGTGGCTGATCCCAAGCCGCGCCAGATAGGGTGCGAGCTTGGCGGCGCGCTCGAAGGTCATGCCATTGCGAAACTGCAATCGGTATGTGGCGGATGGGATGATCATGGTGCGCGCGGGCGCTCCTGAGCGAGAGCCTGCGTAATATCCCGGAATAGATCGGTCTTGGGAATGGCATCGAGCTCGATCGGCAGCTTGCGGCGCCAATTCGGGTGCTCATCCACAGTTCCGGGCACATTGGCCTGCTCCCGCATCCCCACCAGGTCCTCCACCTGCACGGCAACGAGACGGGAAGCCGTTTTGGCAAGCAGGGCATGGACCGCTACGCAACCCTCGTCAGGCAAGTCAGCTGGACACGGCGCACCATCGTTGAGGGCGGGCGTGAGGCTCTCAGGCAGCAAGCCGACGGAATTGAGAGCCGCGAGCAGCAGGATGCGGTCGCGACGACGGTTCTCGCGCGCCGTGGCGGCATTCGCCGGGGTCAATGCACCGACCCGCTCCCTTTCGTCGATGTCATCGCCACTCCACCACCCTTTGATGGTCGGCAAATCATGGGTGGTGAGGCAGGCGAGCGCCTTCACCGAATAGGAGTGCGGCGCCCGGAAGGCACCGCTCTCATCTCTTTCGAAATAGAAGACGCGATATCCCTGGATTTCCACTTCGCTCATCGCCTCGCGAAACCCGACCGGTACGGTGCCGAGGTCCTCGCCGATTACGACAGCGCGACGGTCCTGGGAAACCTGCGACAGACGTTTGAGCATCTCGCGGGACGGAAAGCGCACGTAGGCTCCGTTGGCGGCACGGGAATCGGCGGGGATCCAAAAGAGGCGCGTCAGTCCCATGGCATGGTCGATGCGCACCGCGCCGGCGCAGCGCATGAGAGCCCGCAGCATGGCCTCGAATGGCGCAAAGTCGCGCGCCTTCAGGGCGGCAGGCGAGTATGGGGCAAGCCCCCAATCCTGGCCGTTGTCGTTGAACATGTCAGGCGGACAGCCGATGCGGGCTCCGTCGACCACAATTCCCGGCTGCGCCCACGTGTCTGCCCCGTCGGGTGCGACGCCGACGGCCAGATCGAGATAGAGGCCGATGCGCATGCCAGCCGCCTTGCATTGCTCTTGCGCCGCACGCAACTGGCTCTCGGCGACCCACTGCAGCCACTTGTGGAAGGTAATCCGGTCTGCGTTCTCACGCTCGAAGCGGCGAACGGCGTGGCTGTCGACGCTGCGATAGGGCGCCGGCCACGTGTGCCAGCCACTGTAGTGCCCGCGGGCGACGAGCGCCTCCGATAGTGCTTCGTAGAGCGCGAACCGCTGCAGGGGCTGGCCGCGATCGGTGCAGTAGGCCTTGAACGCACGCGCTGCCGCAGTGAGCGAGCGACGGCTGGAGGCGCAAAAGCCTTCATATCCGCTTTCGAACGCCTCGCGCTTGAGGTGCGCCACCCGCTGGTAATCGACGAGCCTGGTCGCGCGGGCTGCCGCAGCCATCGCTTCTTGCGTGGCGCCTTTGCGGTGCGGCAATCGATCGACGGCAATGTAGAACGGATTGAGGAACAACCGGCTGGACGGGGCATAGGGGCTATAGCGTCCGGCATCGGCAAAGAACAGCGCGTGCAGCGGGTTGACGCCGATGAAATCGGCGCCGGCCTGCGCCGCGAGCTCGCCGAGCCGCGCCAGATCCGCAAAGTCGCCGACGCCTGCGTTGCGCGCCGACCGCACGCCGTAGAGCTGGCACGTGATCCCCCAGACGCGGCCCTGTGCCAGCCAATCGGGCAGGAAACAGCGGGCGCCGATGTCGCCAGAGCCGCCGTCACCATGGGGCAGCTGTGGGTTTGCGAGGCTGGCCTCCACATCGGCGTCGCGTGCCGCCGCGACGTCCATCGCCGCCAGCAGGGAACGTTTGGTTGCATCGCTGATGATGCAGTGCTCGCCCCGCTCGCTGATGTAGTCGGGCTCGATACCGTAAGCGCGAGCAAGACGGTCCAGGGCCTCGTTCATCATGCCGCCTCGAGCCGAACAACCACCGACCAGGCGGGAAGCGCACCCGCGCTCAGGCTCGCGTCTGCGTTCGCCGCGCTCTGGTAGATCTGTCGGGCCGGGGCGCTGACGCTCTTGGCAAGCGCCGTTGGCACCGGCCATCCGCTTTCGCCAAGGGCGGCATACATCGCCAATGTGGTGCCATCGCCAAGCTGCCAGGCGACGGCGAGACCACCGGCCTCGGCTGCACGAATCTTTCCGGCGTGTCCCTTTACGCCGGCAAGTCGGGGCACAATCTCGCGGGCTCTGAGCGCGATCAACTGGGTGACCAAGGCGAGCCGCTCGCTGTGCGGGGAGCGGGATGCTTCGCTCCAGTCGAGTTTCGAGGCTTCGAATGTGCTCAGGGCATTGGGGTCGGGGATGTGCTCGCGGTTCTTCGGATCGCTAAAACCGCGCCATCTGCGAAATTCGTTGCGTCGCCCTTCGCGGACCTGGCGCGCCAGATCTCCGTGAAAGTCGGTGAAAAAGCAGAACGGGTTCGTCTCACCCCATTCCTCGCCCATGAAGATCATCGGGATCGACGGGCTGAGCAAGAGCAGGGCCGTGAGGGCTTCGATCGCCTCCGGTGAGGCCAAACAGGCGAGACGCTCGCCGAAGGCGCGGTTGCCGACTTGATCGTGGTTCTGCAGACAAACGACAAAGGCTGTGGGCAGGAGCCCGCCGCTCGGCTCGCCGCGCTGAGCCCCGTCGCGATAGGGCGACGGCTCGCCCTGATAGACATAGCCTTCGGCAAGCGATCGGGCGAGCTTGGCGACCGGCTCCTCGATGAAGTCGCGATAATACCCATCCGACTCGTGCGTCGCGATGACGTGGGCCGCATGATGAAAATCGTCATTCCACTCGCCGGTGCACAGTTTCGCCACGCCATCGCTGCGTTTATGCAGCGCTACGATGTTGCGATCATCCTCGGTCGTGAGGTGGACGTGCCGGTCGGTGATCCGCTCGCGTACCCGCATGGCGATCTCCGCCACGAGCGAGGGGTCGCCGTCGTCGCGGATCTGGTCGATGGCGTCGAGACGCAACCCGTCGAAGCGGTATTCCTCCAGCCAGTAGAGCGCGTTCTCGATGAAGAAGGCGCGCACAGGCGCGCGATCGTAGGCGATGGCGACGCCCCACGGCGTGTGCCGCTCGGGGTTGAAGAAGCCGGAAGCATAGGTGTGCAGGTAGTTCCCGTCCGGGCCGAAGTGGTTGTAGACCACGTCGAGAAGCACCATCAGCCCGCGCACGTGCGCTGCATCGATGAGCTGCTTCAGGGGCTCGGGCCCGCCATACGCCGTGTGCGGCGCGTAGATCAGAACGCCGTCGTAGCCCCAACCGCGCGTGCCCGAGAACTGGTTGACGGGCATCAGCTCGACCACCGTCACCCCCAGCGCGACGAGATCGTCGAGCTTGGCCTCGACGCCGGCGAAGGTGCCGTCCGCGCTGAACGTTCCCGGATGCAGCTCGTAGATGACGGCCTCCTCCCAGGGCCGCCCTCGCCAATCCGGGCAGCTCCATTCGTAGGCGCGCGGGTCGATCAGCTTCGATGGCCCATGCACGTCGCGGCGTTGCGCGCGCGCGGCCGGGTCGGGGACGCGCATGCCGTTGGGGAGCTGGAAGAGATAGCTGTCGCCGGCAGCGACGAGATCGGTCACAAGCTCGAACCAGCCCTCGCTTGCGCGCTGCATCGGCTGCGACTTACCGCTGGGGACGGCGAGCAGCGACAGGGATTGAAGCGCCGGCGCCCAAAGGCGAAAGCGCGCAGCCCCCTCGTCAACGACCTCGGCGCCCCACGTCAATTCGAAGCCGTAGCGAACGCCCATCAGCGCTCCGCTTCAAAGAGGAGGAGCGCGCGCGCGGGAAGCTCAATCGAGGTGCCGGGCTTGATGGGAGCCTCGCCGGGATCGATCAGACCGCGCGCGGTATCGACGATGAGCCGCCAGCCGACAGCGCCACTCAACGCCGGCGTCTTAAAAGCGACGCTCTCGTAGTGCGCGTTCATGAGGATAAGCAGCGGGTCGTCAGTACCGGCGAGCATGATCCCGATGCATTTCGACAGTCCGTTGTCCCAGTCCCCCCCCGCCATCTCATTGCCGTCGGGCCGGAACCACGTGGTGTCCTTCGTTGCGTCGCTCCCTACGGGATCGCCGTGCAGGAACCGCGTCTGACGCAGCAGCGGCAAGCGCTTGCGCAAGGCGATGAGCTTCGAGGTAAAGTCGAGGAAGGCCTCATCGCGCGCGCCGATGCCGCTCCAATTGAGCCACGAGGTCTCTTCGTCTTGGCAATAAGCGTTGTTGTTGCCGTTTTGCGTCCGCCCGACCTCGTCGCCCATGAGGATCATCGGCGTGCCCTGGGACAGCAGCAGCGTCGCCATCAGGTTTCGCCGCATGCGGTCGCGAAGATCGAGGATCTCGACGTTCTCGGTCGGTCCTTCGTGGCCGCAATTCCAGCTGCGGTTGTCGTCGTGACCGTCCTTGTTGTTCTCGCCGTTGGCCTCGTTGTGCTTGTTATCGTAGGCAACGAGATCGGCGAGCGTGAACCCGTCATGCGCCGTGATAAAGTTGATGGTCGACCATGGCCGCCGGCCACGCCTGTCGAAGATGTCGGCCGAGCCGAGGAATCCTCCAGCCATTTTCGGCAGGAGCCCGTCATCACCCTTCCAATAGCTGCGAACGTCGTCGCGGTAGCGGCCGTTCCACTCGGCCCAGCCGGGCGGAAAGCCGCCGAGGCGATAGCCACCGGCCCCCACGTCCCAGGGCTCAGCGATCAACTTGAGCTGGGAAAGCGTGGGATCTTGCAGAACCGCATCGAAAAATCTGGCGTTGCCCTCGAATTCCCTGCGCTCCCGCCCGAGCGAGCTGGCGAGGTCGAAGCGAAATCCGTCGACGTGACATTCCTCGGCCCAATAGCGCAGAGAATCCATGATCATCTGCAAGACGCGCGGATGGAACTGATTGATGGTGTTGCCACAGCCGGTGGTGTCGAAATAATAGCGTTTGTCGTCGGCCAGCATGTAGTAGCTGGCGTTGTCGATGCCGCGGAAGGAGAGCGTCGGCCCCAGATGACTGCCCTCGGCGGTGTGGTTGTAGACGACGTCGAGGATCACCTCGATGCCGGCCTCGTGCAGGCGATGCACCATGTGTCGGATCTCGCTGACGTCGCCTCCATTCGAGGTGTAGCGCGGGGCCGGGGCAAAGAAGCAGATGGTGTTGTAGCCCCAGTAGTTCTTGAGGCCCCTGTCGACGAGATAGCGGTCGTCGAAGAATGCCTGCACCGGCTGTAGCTCGATTGCGGTCACACCCAGCTTGACCAGATGCTCGATCACGCGCGCATGCGCCAGGCCCGCAAACGTACCGCGTAACTTGGCTGGAACCTTCGCGTTCTTGACCGTGAGGCCTTTGACGTGCGCCTCGTAGAGGATCGTCTCCGCCCAGTGCAGTCTTGGCCGCTGCTCGTTTCGCCACGGAAACGAAGGAATCCAGCGGCTTTCGGCCTCCACCACCACACATTTCGGCATGTAGCGCGCCGAGTCGCGGGTATCGAAAGAAAGGTCGGCCTTCTTGGAGCCGATGCGATAGCCAAACAGCGCATCGTGCCAGGTTATCCTGCCGTGCAGCTCCTTGGCATAGGGGTCGAGCAGCAGCTTGTTCGGATTGAAGCGGTGCCCTTCCTCGGGCGCATAAGGTCCGTAGACCCGAATGCCATAAAGCTGGCCGGGGCCGATGCCGCACACGTAGCCGTGGTAGACCTCGTCGGTGTACTCCGGCAGCTTGATGCGCACGGTCTCGCGAATGCCGTCGCTGTCGAAGAGGCAAACCTCTATCTGCTCGGCGTTCTCCGAGAAGACCGCGAAATTTACGCCTTGCCCGTCATATGTGGCGCCTCTGGGGTAGGGCAGCCCCGGCTCCACGTCGAAGACGCCCCGGCTCATGCGCTACCTCTAGCCGCCAGCGTGCTCGAGCACGAGTGTCGCAAGGGGAGGCAGTGTGAGCTCGAGCGAGAAGGGGCGCCCGTGCTCGGACTTCTCCTGTGCATCAAGGGCGCCCAAGTTGCCGACGTTCGATCCCCCATAAGCTGCGCTGTCGGTGTTGAGCCGCTCGATCCATCGGCCGCCTCTGGGCACGCCGATGCGAAAGCCTTGGTGAACGACGGGGGTGAAATTGCACACGACCACCACGGGGGCATCGTCCGGGTCGCCATGGCGAATATAGGAGAGTGCGCTTTGGCCGGCGTTGCCGCCGTCGATCCACTCGAAGCCGGCCGGCTCGCAGTCGAGCCTGTGAAGGGACGGCGTCGACCGATAGAGCTTATTGAGATCGCGCACGAGCGACTGGACGCCGCGGTGCGAGGCGTCGGCGAGTAGATGCCAGTCCAAGGATTGATCATGGTTCCATTCGCGCTCCTGGCCGAACTCTCCGCCCATGAACAAGAGCTTCTTGCCCGGATGCGTCCACATGAACGCGAAGTAGGCGCGCAGGTTTGCGAATTTCTGCCAGCGATCACCCGGCATCTTGCCCAGGAGCGAGCCTTTGCCATGCACCACCTCGTCGTGGCTGAGCGGCAGGATGAAGTTTTCCGAGAACGCGTAGATGAGACCGAAGGTCAGCTCGTTGTGATGGTAGCCGCGGTACACCGGCTCCCGCGAAATGTAGGAGAGCGTGTCGTGCATCCAGCCCATGTTCCACTTGTAGCCGAATCCCAAGCCGCCGCCACTCACCGGACGCGAGACCTGGGGCCAAGCCGTCGACTCCTCCGCCACCGTAATCGAGCCCGGAAAGATGCCATAGGTGGACGTATTCATTTCGCGTAGGAAGGCCACCGCCTCGAGGTTCTCCCGGCCGCCATGAACGTTGGGGACCCACTCGCCAGGCTCGCGGCTGTAGTCGAGATAAAGCATGGAGGCGACCGCATCGACCCGCAATCCGTCGATATGGTAGCGATCGAGCCAGAAAAGTGCGTTCGATTGTAAGAAGTTGGCGACCTCGCGACGCCCGAAATTGTAAATCAGCGTGTTCCAGTCTTTATGAAAACCAAGCCGCGGGTCGGCGTGCTCATAGAGCGCGGTTCCATCGAAGCGGACGAGGCCATGAGCATCGCTGGGGAAGTGCGCGGGCACCCAGTCGGCAAGCACGCCGATGCCACTGGCATGGCAGCGGTCGACGAACCGCGCGAAGGCCTCCGGCGATCCGAAGCGCGCGGTCGGAGCAAACAAGCCGATCGGCTGGTATCCCCAGGACCCGGAAAACGGATGCTCGCTGATGGGCAGCAGCTCGATGTGCGTAAAGCCCAAGTCGCGCACGTAAGGGATCAGCTCGTCGGCAAGACGGTCATAGTCGAAGTAGCTGTTATGATCCCCGCGCCGCCAGGAGCCGAGGTGCACCTCATAGATAGAGATCGGGGCCGAGCGATCCTGGGCCGCGCCTCTGGCGGCCATCCAACTGCCGTCGCTCCAGTCATGCTCCACGAGCCCGTGCACACGTGATGCGGTCGCGGGCGGCGCTTCCTGACTGAATCCGATCGGGTCGGTCTTGAGCGGCAGCAGCTCACCATCGGCGCCGACGATTTCGAACTTGTAGGGGGCGTTAAAGGGGACGCCCGGCACAAACAGCTCCCAAATACCGGCCTCATGCCGCTTGCGCATGGGATGACGCCGCCCATCCCAGCTGTTGAAATCGCCCACCACACTGACACGGCGTGCATTGGGGGCCCATACGGCAAAGGCCACTCCATCCGTGCCCATCAAGCTCAACGGATGTGCGCCAAGCTTCTCGTAGAGGCGCCGGTGCGTGCCCTCCGCCATCAGATGCACATCGAGCTCGCCGAGCACGGCGGGAAAGCGATAAGGATCGTCCGCCTCCCACATCGCGTCTTGGTGTCTAAAACGAAGCCGATAGTCGAACGGCTGCTGCATGGCGCTGATCAGTCCGCCAAAGAAGCCCCCCTCATGCAGCTTCTCGAGCGTTGCGAGCGGGTCTCCGCTGTGGGCATCGACGACCGCGACGGATTCGGCGGCAGGCGCGAAAACGCAAATCATTACGCCCTCCGCCAATTGATGCGGACCAAGGATGGCAAATGGATCGCCGTGCCGGCCACCGAGAAGCGCCTCGATGGCGTCGGCCTCGGGGCGCCAATCAGGCTCGGCGCCAACGATCTTTTTCGATGCTCTCGTCATGGCCGGTATGTGTTGCTGCCGGTAAGAAGATCAAGGACGCTGCGCAATGGTATCGGCAGCCACGCTGGGCGGTTTGCCGCCTCATAAGCTATCTCATAGAAAGCCTTCTGAATTAGGAATAGATCAAGAAGGCCCGCCGCTACACGCTCGTTTGACGGATAGCCGGGCGTGCCCTCGGCCACCGCGACATACGCTTCCAAAAAATCGCGGCTGGCGCGGTTGCGCCAGGCCGTGGCCGCACTCCAGATTCTATCAGGCAACTCGCCTCTGCGCGTGGCGAAACGGTCGGCAGCTGCCGAGGCAGCGTAGTCGAGCGAGCGCAGCATTCCCGCAACGTCACGCAACGGCGGGCTCTTCTCCCGGCGCTCCTCGAGGGTGCGCCCCGGCTCTCCCTCGAAGTCGATGATGACCACGTCGTCCTTGGAGATCAGCACCTGACCCAGATGAAAGTCTCCGTGAATGCGCGTCTTGACGCCCAGTGCCGTCGTCTTCGCGATCTCATCGATGCGTTGCTCGAGCGCAGTCTTTTCGCCGAGCAATCTTTCCACCTGGTCCGCGGTCGTCTCCGGCAGCGTCGGTTTCATCCGCTCAAGTTGGCTCAAGACGCGATCAGCCTCGGAACGGACGCCGCCGCACCAGCGCGCAATGTCCTCTCCGGAGATCCCTTCAGCAGCGAACGCGGCGTCGCTGGTCGGAGTTGCAAGGGCCTTATGAAGCTCGCCCGTCCGCTCACCCAAGCGCTTGGCGCTATCGAGCGGAAAGAGGCTTAGCCGTTCCAGAACGCTCTCGGGTGTCTCGTCCTCCTCTGGGACCAGCACCAGATCCTCGAAGGCGCGGTCCAAGGCATCGACGATGGCGTTCCAGGCGTCGCCCTGGTTGGGAACGAAAGCAAAGGCAATCGCCAGTGCCGTATGCTCGCCGGACTTGGCGACATGCTCAACGGCGCCGAGGAACTGCGGCGTGTTCTGGTAGTGGGCGACGTCAGTGAGGAATCGCGCCAGCTCCAGCTCCGGCTGAACGCCCGAGCGGACCCGTCGATAGATCTTCAGCATGATGCGATCATCGACGATCATCGACACGTTGGTCTGCTCGGCGCCGATGAAGCGCACCTCCGCCTCGCTGCCGACCGCTTCCCAGCTCGGGCTCGCGGAGCACACAAGCTGCCCTTCGCTGGTCTCGATGACGCGGCTTTCGTTCAGCGCGGTGACGAAATCTCTGATGAAGCCTTCATCGTTTGCGGCGTCGATAAGAGCGCCGACACGTGGCCCGGCTCTGAGCTTGGCGAGAGTGGAGGACAACTTCGGAGCGCCGGGGCGCAAGTGCTCGCTGCCCCACTTGGCGCAAAGCGGCAGGAAGTAGCGTTGCGACTCTCCGCCGGGCATCGATGCTTCGCAAATGGTCAGCGGATGGCTTCCGTGCGCACCCTGCAAGGTCGTGAGGTGGCGCAACTCGAACAAAACGAATGGCGCATCCTTGGCCCCGAACCATCGCTGACGGAACATGAAGTCGGGAAGCACGTCGCGGTCGATGGTTCGCTTCTGCCGGTCGGCAAAGACGACCTGCCACCCTTCCGATGCAATGAGGGTCACGAAGTCCGGCGCCGCCTCCGGTTGCGCCACGTGCCAGCGCGGCTCCTCCGCCTCGCTCGCCAATATGAACCAATAGAAGCCATAGGCCGGCAGCGTCAGCATGTAGGGCAGCTCGCCGACCGGCGGGAAGGCGGAGCTCCCGGTCAGCTCGACGGGCACCGCGCCCGCGTAGGAGCGCAAGTCCAGCTCCACGGCCTGCGCGGACCGCGCCAGATTGAAGACGCATAGGAGGCTCTCGCCCTCATGCTTGCGCACGAAGGCGAGGATCTTGCGGTTGCGCGGGTAGAGAAAGATTAGCTCGCCGCGGCCGAAGGCAGAGTGCGTCTTGCGGACTTGGATCATGCGCCGCATCCAGTTCAGCAACGAGGAGGGGGCCCGTTGCTGCGCCTCCACGTTGATGGCCTGGTAGCCGTAGTTCGCATCCATGATCGGGGGAAGGTAAAGCCTTTGCGGATCGGCGCGTGAGAACCCGCCGTTGCGGTCTGCCGACCACTGCATGGGCGTGCGCACGCCGTCGCGGTCGCCGAGGTAGTAGTTGTCCCCCATGCCGAGCTCGTCGCCGTAGTAAAGCACCGGCGTGCCCGGCATCGACAGGAGAAGTGCGTTCATCAGCTCGATCTTGCGCCGGTCGTTGTCGAGCAACGGCGCCAGCCGGCGGCGAATGCCGAGATTGAGGCGCGCGCGGCTGTCGGTCGCGTAGGTCCGCCACAGGTAGTCACGCTCGTCGTCGGTCACCATCTCGAGCGTCAGCTCGTCGTGGTTGCGCAAGAACAGTGCCCACTGGCAGGGGTCTGGGATCTCGGGCGTCTGCCGCAGGATGTCGGTGATCGGGTGGCGGTCCTCCTGAGCGAGCGCCATGTACATGCGCGGCATTAGGGGAAAGTGGAAGGCCATGTGGCATTCGTCGCCCTCACCGAAGTAGTGGCGCGTGTCCTCGGGCCACTGATTGGCCTCGGCGAGCAGCATGCGATCGGGATAGGCGGCATCGACCTCGCGCCGGATGCGCCTCAACACGGCATGCGTCTCCGGCAAATTCTCGTTGTTGGTCCCTTCTCGTTCGCACAGATAAGGCACGGCATCGAGGCGCAGCCCGTCGACGCCCAGGTCGAGCCAATAGCGCATGACGTCGATGATCTCCTCGAGCACGCGCGGATTGTCGAAGTTGAGGTCGGGCTGGTGCGAGTAGAAGCGGTGCCAGTAGTAGGCGTTCGCCGCCGTGTCCCAGGCCCAGTTCGAAGATTCCGTATCGATAAAGATGATGCGCGTGCCGGAATAGCGGTCGTCGTTGTCGCTCCACACGTAGAACGCGCGCTCCGGCGAGCCCGGCGGCGCCTTGCGTGCCTCCTGGAACCAGGGGTGCTGGTCGGAGGTGTGATTGACGACCAGCTCGGTGATGACGCGGATGCCGCGGCGGTGGGCCTCTTTCACGAAGCCCTTGAAACCGTCCATGTCGCCATAGGACGCATTGATTTGCCGGTAGTCGGAAATGTCGTAGCCGTCGTCCCTCAGCGGAGAGGGATAGAAGGGCAAGAGCCAAACCGCCGTAACTCCCAGCGCCTCGATATAGTCGAGCCGCTGCATCAGCCCCTCGAAATCGCCGATGCCGTCGCCGTTGGCGTCTTGGAACGCCTTGACGTGCAGCTGGTAGACGATGGCGTCCTTGTACCAATCAGCAAGCATACGATCGATCTCGGGCTGGCCCGCTAGATCGATGTCGGCTGCCGCCGGCACCTCGATGGGGGCCTCAGTCGTATCGATTGTCATGCAGCGGCTCCTTCGGGTTTGAAGAGCCGCCAAATGGCATAGGGGCGCTCGCCCGGATCGAGCAGCATGTGCTGCACCTTGCCCGACCATGTGAAGCGCTTACCGGTGAGAAGGTCCTCGACCGCAATGGAGGCATCGTCCGGCAGCCCGAACTCCCATAGAGGCACCTCGAAGTGGGCCGCTTGCGCGTTGTGGGGGTCGAGATTGACCGCAAACAGCAAGAAATCGTCTTTGTCCGGCGTGGCCTTGCCGTAATAGAGAACCTGATCATTCCACGCGTTGTAGAATTTGAGGTTGGTGAACTGCTGCAGCGCCGGGCGCTCGCGGCGCAGGCGGTTGATCAGAGCGATGTCCTCGCGGATGTTTCCGGCGCGGCCCCAGTCCCACGCGCGGATCTCATACTTCTCTGAGTCGAGATATTCCTCCTTGCCGGGGATCGCGCGCGCTTCGCACAGCTCGAAGCCGTTGTAGACCCCGTAGTTGCCGCCGAGCGTCGCCACCAGGATCAGTCGTGCCTGGAAGCCGGGCCTGCCGCTCGTCTGCAGAAAGACCGGGTTGATGTCGGGTGTGTTGACGAAAAAATTCGGACGGAAACACTCGCTCATCTCGGTTTGCGTGAGCTCGCTCAGGTAATCAGTCAGCTCGGACTTCGTATTGCGCCACGTGAAGTACGTGTAGGACTGGGTGAAGCCGAGCTTGGCGAGCCGCTTCATCGGCTTGGGCCTGGTGAAGGCTTCGGAGAGAAAGATGACGTCGGGAAAGCGTTCCTGCACCTCGCGGATCATCCATTCCCAGAACGGGAACGGCTTGGTGTGGGGGTTATCGACCCGGAAGATGCGCACGCCCTTCTCCGCCCAAAAGAGCACAACGTCGCGCAGCGCGTACCAGATCGAGGGCAAGGCGTCGCGATAGAAGTGGACGTTGACGATGTCCTCGTATTTCTTCGGCGGGTTCTCCGCGAATTTTATGGTGCCGTCGGGCCTCCAGTCGAACCATTCGGGATGCTCTTTGATCCAGGGATGATCGGGCGAGCACTGGATGGCGAAGTCGAGAGCAACTTCAAGCCCGTGGGTTTTGGCGGCCCTCAGGAGGCGTTCGAATGCGGCAAACGTGCCAAGCTCGGAGTGGATCGCGTCGTGCCCCCCTTCTGACGAACCAATGGCATAAGGGCTGCCCGGGTCGTCGGCGGTCGGCGTGAGGGAGTTGTTGCGTCCCTTGCGATTGGTTTGCCCGATCGGATGGATGGGCGGCAAGTAGAGGACGTCGAACCCTAGGTCACGCACGTAGGGCAGCCGGGCGATCACGTCGTCGAAGGTGCCGTGCCGGGCCGCGTTGCCCGTCTGTGAGCGCGGAAACAGCTCATACCAGGCACCGAATACGGCTCGCCTGCGGTCAACCCAAACGGCCAGCTCCTTGTCATAACGGGTCAGATTGGTGCGCAGGCCAGAGCGCTCAAGAAGCTCCCCCGTTTGCGTGCTCGTCAGAAGCTTGAACTGGGCTGCGTCGGGCCCCGCGCGCTGCAAGGCATCGAGAAGCTCCTGTAGGTCCCGCCGGTCGACGTCGGCGATGCGATCACTTTCCGCGAGCGTAGTCTCTATGAGATGGCGCCCCTCGATCAGCTCCAGCGTGATCACCTGGCCGGCAGTGTGCTTCTTCGTAACCTCGTCGCACCAGGAGGCGTAGAGGTCGCGCCATGCGACAATCGTGAACAGATAGCGGCCATTGCGCTCAAGCAGGAACTCGCCGCGCCAGCGATCGTTCTCGAGAAAGGCCATCGGCGTCTCGTGCCAAGTCTCCTCGTCCGCGCGGCGATACATCAGCGCCGCATCGATCTTGTTGTGGCCATCGCAGAAGATGTCGGCCTCGACGATCATGACGTCGCCGACGGCGCGTTTTGCAGGGAACCGCCCGCCGTCGATTTCCGGCCAGACGCCTTCAATCGCGACCCTGCTTCTGGCAGCTTTCAGCAGGGCATCATCGGTCCGGGCAGACGGAAAAACTTGGTCGGATTTCGCCAGTGGTGCCTCGAGCTGTTCGCTTGCAGGTCCCGACATTGTGCCTCAATATCGGTGTTCAGTTCCGATTGCCGATACGTATGCAACGGGGATCGGGCCGCTTCGGTTGCAGGCATGCAAAGTTGCAGCAGCCCATCGGCAGTTTTTCAGGCATCCGATGATGGTAAGCGCCATTACCATTGACGACAACCCTCGGGCCCAGAAAAGCCTTGCATCTCGTCTTGTTGGATGGAACGAAGCCGCGACCGCTTCAAAGCGCCAAAGCTAACGAAATCTGAAATGGTGCCGCGGTCGCAAGATTTCGGAGAGACGTCGAGACGGTGGTGCGTCACTACTCAGCCTGCGCCCGAACGAGATCTGCGGTTTCTCCCGACAAGGCCGCGAGAAAGCTTTCCCGCCAAAACTTGACGTCGTGATCGCGGACACGTCGCAGCAGCGCGCCATGCCGTTCCCGACGTTCTGCAAGCGGCATCTTGATCGCCTGCTGCAGCGCATGGGCGACCTCATCGTGATCGTAGGGATTGACGATCAGCGCCTCTACGAGTTCCTCAGCCGCTCCGGCAAATCTCGACAGGACGAGCACGCCCGGATCCTGCTCATCCTGGGCCGCCACGTACTCCTTCGCGACAATGTTCATGCCGTCGCGCAGCGGTGTGACGAGACCGACGTGGCTGCCTCGGAACAGGGCCGCCAGCGTATCGCGCGAGACCACGCGATGAATGTAGCGCACCGGCGTCCAATCGAAGTCCCCGAACTCGCCGTTGATGGCGCCCGACAATGCCTCCAGCTCGTGGCGAATGTCGGCATAAGCGTCGACATCCTCGCGCGTGGGCGGCGCGATCTGCATCAGCGTCGCCACTTTCTGGTTCTCCGGATAGAGCTCCAGCAGCCGGCGGAACGAGCGCAGCCGTTCCGGCAAGCCCTTAGTATAGTCGAGGCGGTCGACGCCGATGATGTGAATGCGGGCGCTCGCGCGCCGATTGAGGCGCTCGATCCTCTCCTGCGCCTCCTCGGTCCTCGCCATTGCAGCGAACGCATCGACATCAATGCCGATGGGAAAGGCCCCAACGGAGCACGGCAATGCCCACCATCCCTCCGGCTTGCCCAAATCGTCGATCTTGGACTTGAGCTCCTGCAGGCTGCGTTCGAAGTTTCCGACGTCCCATCTCGTCTGCAGACCGACGAGATCATAGGAGAGGAGGCATTGCATGAGCCACTCGTGCTCCGGGATGGCGACGAATACGTCGGGCGTGGGAAACGGAATGTGGAGGAAGAAGCCGATGCGATTCCGGCATCCACGCCGCCGCAGCTCCGCCCCAAGAGGGATGAGGTGGTAGTCGTGGAC
Source organism: uncultured Alphaproteobacteria bacterium (assembly GCA_963782555.1). Lineage (GTDB taxonomy): Bacteria > Pseudomonadota > Alphaproteobacteria > Rhizobiales > Hyphomicrobiaceae > Hyphomicrobium_A. The sequence goes on from CAWAKB010000004.1 coordinate 722,895, forward strand.
CCACACGAGATCGCCGGGCTCGATCAGGCGCGTAAGCGCGTCGGCAAAGCTTTCGTTGACGCGTTTATATCCGCCTGCGGATTCCGAATTGATCGCCGCAAGGTCGAGGCGGTTATGAAACACAGGCCAGAGGATGCTGTTAGAGAAGCCGTGGTAGTAGTCCTGGTAATCTCTCTCGCTGAGCGGCATCGTCGCGACGGTGAGGCCGTCGTGCTCGCTGACGTTGAGCGGCGTGGGCTCCCCGTCTGCAACGGTGGCGCCATCCCAACCGAACCAGAGGCCTCCGTTCTCACGCAAAACGTCGAGAATGCCTACGGCAAGCCCACCGGCCTGCGCCACCTGACTGGGCTCGGCAACTCTGTTTGAAACGATAATCAACCGGCTCAAGCTTACAGCCTCCGAGGCTACCGCTGCGCAAGGGTATCACACCGAGGATTCTACCGCCCAATTCCCACTAACACTCCCCACCCGCGTCAAGACACCGATCAACGAGAGCCCCGCTGACAGCACACCGGCTGATGGTCGAATTGTTCGTCTATTCCCTTGCACGTAGCATCTCCAAGCAACAACGCGACCGACTCGGCCTCGGCCTGTGCGGTATGCGCAAAGCGCCGCGACGATGACGCAGAATGAAAAAGAAGACCAGTTGGGGGGATACTCATGAATCTCGTCTTCTTGGGGCCGCCCGGCGCCGGCAAGGGCACGCAAGCCCAGGTCTTGGCGCAACGCCATGGCATGATTCAGCTTTCCACCGGCGAGATGCTGCGCCAGGCCGCCCACGCCAAGACTGAAATCGGCCTCAAGGCCAAGGCGATCATGGAGCAAGGCGCCCTCGTTCCCGACGCCATTGTCATCGACATCATTGCCACGCGGTTGCTCGAGCCAGATTGCGCTGAAGGCTTCATTCTCGACGGCTTTCCACGCACTCTGGCTCAGGCGGCCGTCTTGGATACGCTCTTGGAGAGGCTCCATAAATCCCTCGACGCCGTGATCGAGATCAAGGTCGACGACGGCGCCCTCATCGATCGTCTTTCGGGCCGCTTCAGTTGCGCCAAATGCGGCACCGGCTACCACGACCGCCACCGTTCGCCCAGGACCGCAGGGATTTGCGACGTGTGCGGCTCGCAAGAGTTTACGCGGAGAGCCGATGACAATCCCGAGACGCTGAAGAGCCGGCTCATGGCCTACTACCGGGAAACCGCTCCGCTCGTCGGCTACTACTTCGCGCAAGGCAAGCTGCGCTCGCTCGACGGAATGGCGCCGATCGACGAAGTCCAACTGGAGATTGAGCGCTATTGCCAAGCCCTGCGGCTTGAGCAGCATCAGGGGCACGGGAAAACCGGAGCCGATCAAGATCCGGGCGCCCGAGCCAAATCCCATCTTAAAGCGAGGTGCATCTAGAATGGACAACTTCGACAAGAACTGGGAGATCCCGGCCACCTTCCGCGATCTCGCGCAGCAGAACGTGCGCCAGGCGCGCAGTGCCTACGAGCAGTTCATGACTGCGGCGCGTCAGGCGCAAAGTGTCGCCGCGACATCGGGCAACTCCTTAGCTTCGGCCGCCAATGAGATTCAACGCCGACTGGTGCAGTTCGCGGAAAAGAACTCGGAGGCCGGCCTCGCCATGGCTGGCGAGCTCGCGAAGGCTCGCGATTTCAACGAGTGGGTTGCAATATACCAGGAGCACGCGGTGCGCCAATCGGAGTCCTATGTCCAGCAGGCTCAGGAGCTTGGACGCCTGATCGCGGCGGCGCAACCGCCGCGCTGATGGCTCAGGACTGGCAACCCGACCAGCCTTAAAAATTGGCAATAACGGCAGCCGCCGAAATGAGCACGGCGCACACGATCGCCAGCGCAATCGTCACTCGATCGCTTATCGCGCCGTCCTCGTTGTCCGAGAAATCATTCATGACGCATCTCCGCTCATGAGGGGTCAATTGGGTGGCCGGGAGCAGTGCAATGGGCTTTTGCCGTCGTCGCGCGCATAGAGGGCCAACATAGAAACCAGGTTGAGCTTGGAGACTTCAGCCACCGCCTGGGTGCGGGAGGAGACACTTAGCTTGCGAAAGATCTCGGTGATATGCGCCTTGACGGTGGTCTCGCCGACCTCGAGCTCGTAGGCGATCTGCTTGTTGAGCATGCCCTGGCACAACATCTGAAGCACGCGCAACTGCTGGTGCGTCAACGACCTGAGCCTCGATGGCAATGCGGGCGGCTCGGTCAAGGCGATCGCGTCCCGCTGCAGCGATCCGCAGGGAGGCGCGATGTGTCCAGCGAGAATGTCGGTTATGGCCTGGAGCAGCGTGTCCTTGTCCGCTGTCTTCGGTATGAAGCCCGACGCTCCGCATACCAGCGATTTGTGGACAATGCTCTGATCGGCAAACGCCGAAACGACCACGACGGGAAGGCTCGGAGCCAACCCGCGTAGCTCAATCAGCCCCTCGAAACCATGGGTGTCGGGCAGACAAAGGTCGAGAAGAACGAGGTCGAACCTCTTCACTCGCCGAATGGCGTCCGCCGCCTTGCGCAGCGTGCCCACACGCATGGTGCGAACGCTCGCCATGCCGTTGCAGATGACGAGCTGCAGCGCGTCCGCATATAGCGGATGATCCTCCACAATCAGAAATCGCTTTAGCATCTTTGGCTCCCGAGCCTGGTGCACCGCCTCTCATCGAGCGGCGCCCGCCATACCTGGACCAGCTAATGTTGCAGCGCAATATGAACTTTGGTGCAGTGCGACATAATTTATGTTGCAGTGCACAAACGGGCTTGGCATGAAGGAGCGTGTCAAGCTTCGCATCGGGTCCGGGCCCCGGACACGATTGCTGGTCAAAACAGGAGGTTATGATGCTTGAGCAATTGGCCCGGCAAGCCCGGGACGCGGTGGCTGCAACCGGCAGGACCGAGCTGCCCCCCGAGGTGCTGGCGCTGGCGCAGGAGAGTGTGAGCAAGACGCGCGAAGCCTATGCCAAATGGGCCATCGGCGCCGAGAAGGGTGCAAAGGCTCTCGAGGAGGCGATCCAATTGGCGCGCACAGGAGCCAAGACGGTCGGGGACGAGGCGCTCGGAAATGTCCTCGCCAACGCCGAGGCAGCACTCGATGCTGCCGACGCGCTTGCGCGCGCCAAGACGGTGCAGGATGCGCTGCAGCTGCAGACCAAGTTCGTGGAAAAGCAATTGGCCGTCTTCAGCGAGCAGGGCAAGTCGCTGCTCGAGCTTTCGTTGAGAGTCGCGACCGGCGTGACGAACGGCATAATGGCGATCGCGGCGAGCGCGGCCGCCAGCTCCGAGAAGGCGCCCGCCTAGCGTAGCCGCCAACCCGGCTCGGCGCCCGGGCAATCCCGGGTGCCGGATCGGGGCTCATTATTTCGCTTTGGAGCCGGCGCGGGCGATCGACTCGTTGATCAGGCGTCGGGCCTCCGTGGCATCCCCCCAATGATCGATCTTCACCCACTTCTTGGGCTCGAGATCCTTGTAGTGCGCAAAGAAGTGCTCGATCTGCTCCAGTGAAATGGCCGGCAGGTCGGAGTAGTTGGCGACCTTGTCGTAGCGCCGCGTCAGCTTGCTGCTCGGCACGGCGATGATCTTCTCGTCCCCGCCGTGCTCGTCTTTCATGACCAGTACGCCGACGGGCCGGCAGTTGATCACCGCGCCCGGCACGATGGCGCGGGTGTTGCTGACGAGAACGTCGATCGGATCCCCGTCCGCGGACAGGGTGTGGGGCACGAAGCCGTAGTTGCCGGGGTAGCGCATCGGCGTATAGAGGAAGCGGTCGACCATGAGCGTTCCCGAGGCCTTGTCCATCTCATATTTGATCGGCTCACCCCCGACAGGAACCTCGATAATCACGTTGACGTCCTGCGGCGGGTCGATCCCCACCGCGATGGCATCCAGGCGCATCGACCTCGCTCCAGAAGTTCGACGTCCGCCGCAGCCAGCCTGCCGCGGGACTGAGCGCAATGATACGTGCCGCTGCACGCCTCACCAACTGGGCCATAGGTGCAGGATGACCCGGGCGGCTCAGCATTAGACTTAACAACGTTCATTTAGAGCCTGCCTTAGGCATCTGAGCACGCCGTCCGTTCGTCGGGCTTGCCGACATGCGAGCGACTGCGATTTAATGCCGCTAGGGCCATCTGCAGCACGCAGAGCGAGAACAATGGACGAGCCCGGGAGGAACGACCTGCAGCCCGGTCACGCGGATCATGTCCGCGCGGCCGCGGAGTCGGTTACGTCCGCCGCGCAATCGGCGCTCGCCGCATCCTGGCGGCGATCGCTGCTCTACCACCATCTCGATCCCGAGATGCAAGCACCGCCCGACAGGGTAGCGGAGGCGACGCTGCGCGAGGCGCGTGAGCGCCTCGGCGCCTTGGCGACAATCGCCGGACCGATCATCGACCGCGTTCTGAACGCCGTAGGGCGGGCGGGATGCAGCGTGCTGCTCACCGATTCCAACGGGGTAATTGTCGACCGGCGCGGCATGCCCGCCGATGACGAAATCTTCTCCAAGTGGGGCCTTTGGACCGGTGCGATCTGGAGCGAGGCGAAGGAGGGAACGAACGGCATCGGCACCTGCCTCGCCGAGCAGCGTCCCATCGCCATCCTCCGCGATCAGCACTTCCGCACCCGCAATACGGCGATGAGCTGCATGGGCGCCCCGATCTTCGACGCGCATGCGCGTCTGGCGGGCGTGCTCGACGTCTCCTCTTGCCGTGCCGAGCTGATGGCGGACCTAGCCCCTCTGATTGCCGCCGTCATTGCCGACGCGGCACGCCGCATCGAGAGCGAAGCCTTTCGCGCCGCATTTCCCGATTGCCGCATCATCATGACCCCGGAGAACGGCCACAGCGGCTCAGCGCTGCTCGCAGTCGACCGCTACGACCTCGTCGTCGGGGCAACGCGCGTGGCGCGCCAGACCTTGGGGCTGACGGACAATTTCCTGGCGAGGCCCGTCGCCGACGTGCTGGCCAATGGTCGGCAGGCTTCGGACTTGCGCGCAGCCGAGCGGGCGGAGCTGCAGCGCGCGCTCGCGCGAACCGACGGAAATGTATCGGCCGCCGCCCGCGAGCTCGGGATCGGGCGGGCGACGCTTTATCGGCGTATGCGGCGGGTGGGGTTGTCCGACGCTCCGGAATTGCCCGCCCCTCCCATTGCTCGCGCGCCTGCGCACCCAGACGGGCTCCTGTTGTCTCACAATTGAGACAGATCGCATCGAGCTGCCGATCCCGACGTAGTGACGCGCGCCGCTAGCGCGAGCAAATTACCACGCAAGCCAGCCTGGCTGAACTTGAGCAGTATTCCAAGGCCAACAATCAACAGCGGAGACGGCGGGCCCTTAAGGGCCTCCCCGCAGTTCCCAGGAGGAAGCCATGATCCAACAAGCGCTAAACGAGCTTTCCCAGAAAATCCGTATCCGGCCGCGTTACGACAACTTCATCGGCGGACAATGGGTGCCGCCGGCGAAGGGCCAGTACTTCACCAACCTGACCCCGATCACGGGCAAGCCGCTGTGTGAGATTGCCCGCTCGACCGCCGAGGATATCGAGCTCGCGCTCGATACCGCCCACGTCGCCCGAGAGAAGTGGGCCCGCACGTCGGCGGCCGAGCGTGCTCTTCTACTCACCAAGATCGCCGAACGCATGGAGAGCAACGTCAAATTGCTCGCCATGGTGGAGACGCTCGACAACGGCAAGCCGATCCGCGAGACGATGGCGGCCGACATACCGCTCGCAGCCGACCATTTCCGCTACTTTGCAAGCTGCATCCGCGCTCAGGAAGGCTCGATCGGCGAGATCGATGAGACGACCGTCGCCTACCATTTCCACGAGCCCTTGGGCGTCGTCGGGCAGATCATTCCGTGGAACTTCCCGCTGCTCATGGCCGCGTGGAAGCTCGCGCCGGCGCTGGCGGCCGGCAATTGCGTCGTCCTCAAACCGGCCGAGCAGACCCCGATGAGCGCCGTCGTGCTGATGGATCTGATCGGCGACATCCTGCCTCCGGGCGTGCTCAACGTCGTCAACGGCTTCGGCGTCGAGGCGGGCAAGCCGCTGGCCCAGAACAAGCGCATCAACAAGATCGCGTTCACGGGCGAGACGACCACGGGGCGCCTCATCATGCAGTACGCGTCCGAGAACATCATCCCGTGCACGCTCGAGCTCGGCGGCAAGTCCCCCAACATCTTCTTCGCCGACGTTGCCGATGCCGATGACGAATTTTTCGACAAGGCGCTCGAGGGCTTCACGATGTTCGCCTTGAACCAGGGCGAGGTGTGCACGGCCCCCTCTCGCGCGCTGGTGCACGAGAAGATCTACGACAGGTTCATGGAGCGCGCCGTGGCGCGCACGAAGAAGGTGAAGCAGGGCCACCCGCTCGACCCGACCACCATGATCGGCGCGCAGGCCTCCAACGACCAGATGGAGAAAATCCTCTCTTACATAAAGATTGGGACGGACGAGGGGGCTCGCCTACTCGCGGGCGGGCAGCGCTCGATCCTCGATGGGGAGCTTGCCGGCGGCTATTACGTTCAGCCGACGATCCTCGAAGGCCACAACAAGATGCGCGTCTTTCAGGAGGAGATCTTCGGACCAGTTCTATCGGTCACGAAGTTCAAGAACGACGAGGAGGCGCTCTCCATCGCCAACGACACGCTTTATGGGCTGGGCGCCGGCGTGTGGACCCGCAATGGCAACCGCGCCTACCGCTTCGGGCGCGAAATTCAGGCGGGCCGCGTGTGGACCAACTGCTACCACCTGTACCCGGCGCATGCCGCGTTCGGTGGCTACAAGCAGTCTGGCATCGGGCGCGAGACGCACAAGATGATGCTCGATCACTACCAGCAGACCAAGAACCTGCTGGTGAGCTACAGCCCGAAGGCGCTCGGCTTCTTCTGACCCGGAGCACGAAGCCATGCACCGGCGCTCGGCCGGCGCATGGCGCCCTTCGATTTGCAACTGCCTCGCAAGGCAGCGAGAGGAATTTTGCAAAGAGAGACTGCAGATGAGCACAGACACCAAAGCCGCCGACGTCTACGAAGTGCCCGCCAGCTGGAAGCTTGAGGCATGGCTCGATGACGCGAAATACCAGGCCATGTACAAGCGCTCAGTCGAGGACCCCGACGGGTTCTGGGGTGAGATTGGCCAGCGGCTCGATTGGATCAAGCCGTACACGAAGGTCAAGAACACGTCCTTCAAACCCGGAAACGTCTCGATCAAGTGGTTCGAGGATGGCACGCTCAACGCCTCGGTGAACTGCATCGACCGGCACCTCAAATCGCATGGCGACCGGGTCGCCATCATTTGGGAAGGCGACGACCCGAGCAAGGACGAGCTAATCACGTACCGCCAGCTGCACGAGCGCGTGTGCAAATTTGCCAACGTGCTGAAGGCGCACGGCGTCAGCAAAGGCGACCGGGTCACCATCTACCTGCCGATGATCCCGGAGGCGGCCTACGCCATGCTCGCCTGCGCGCGCATCGGCGCAATTCACTCGATTGTCTTCGGCGGCTTTTCGCCTGAAAGCCTCGCCAGCCGCATCGAGGGCGCCGCCAGCAGCTTCATCGTCACGGCGGATGAGGGCGCGCGCGGCGGCAAGTCGGTTCCGCTCAAGAAGAACACCGACGAGGCATTGGAGCGCTGCGCCAAGGGTGACGAGAAAGTGCTGGTCGTGCGCCGCTCGGGCAACTCGGTTCCGTGGACGCCGGGCCGCGATCTGTGGCTACACGAGGAGACCGCCAAGGTCGACGCCGATTGCCCTCCGGTCGAGATGAGCGCTGAGGATCCCCTGTTCATCCTCTACACCTCCGGCTCGACGGGAAGCCCCAAGGGTGTCGTGCATACGACGGGCGGCTATCTCGTCTATGCCTCGATCACGCACCAGTACGTGTTCGACTACCACGACGGCGATGTCTACTGGTGCACGGCGGACGTGGGCTGGGTCACCGGCCACAGCTATATCGTCTACGGTCCGCTCGCCAACGGCGCGACCACGCTGATGTTCGAGGGTGTTCCGAGCTATCCCAACCCGTCGCGCTTCTGGAACATCGTCGACAAATGGAACGTCAACATCCTCTACACGGCGCCGACGGCGATCCGCGCCCTCATGGGTGCAGGCGACGACTTCGTGAAGCAGACGAGCCGCGCCTCGTTGCGCCTTCTTGGCAGCGTGGGCGAGCCGATCAATCCCGAGGCCTGGAGCTGGTACCATGAGGTGGTCGGGGATCGGTGCTGCCCCATCGTCGATACGTGGTGGCAAACGGAGACCGGCGGCATCCTGATCGCTCCGCTGCCGGGAGCCACGCCGCTCAAGCCCGGCTCCGCGACGCTACCGTTTTTCGGCGTCCAGCCTGGGCTGCTCGACGAGAAAGGGGGGCTGCTGAAAGGAGCGGACCACGGCTCCCTCGTCATGCTCGACAGCTGGCCCGGACAGGCGCGCACGGTCTACGGCGACCACGCGCGTTTCGAGCTGACCTATTTCTCCACCTATCCGGGCATGTACTTCACCGGTGATGGCTGCCGCCGGGACGAGGACGGCTACTACTGGATCACGGGCCGCATCGACGACGTCATCAACGTTTCGGGCCACCGTCTGGGAACGGCCGAGATCGAGAACGCGCTCGTCGCTCATCCCAAGGTGACCGAGGCCGCTGTCGTCGGCTATCCCCACGACCTCAAAGGGCAGGGCATTTACTGCTACATCACGCTCAATGCCGGAGAGGTCCCGAGCGATGAGCTGAAACGGGAGCTGGTGGCGCACGTGCGCAAGGAGATCGGGCCGATCGCATCACCCGACCTCATACAGTTCGCCCCCGGCCTGCCCAAAACGCGATCGGGAAAGATCATGCGCCGAATTCTGCGCAAGATTGCCGAGGACGACTTTTCCAATCTTGGCGACACCTCGACCATGGCCGAGCCCGCCGTCGTCCGCGATCTCATCGACAACAGGCAGAACCACGCCGAATAGCGCGAGGGAGCGCTTTCGCCACCTATGCTCGACAAAACCACAATGAAGAACGTGCCTCCGAGCCGCGTGGAGGACCTCGAGGAGTTCACGCGCAATATGCTGAAGCTCCTTGAGGTCGGGGCCCGCGTGATGGCTAAGCTGGTCGCGCGCTCCGACGGCAGGCTCAGCCCTTATTCCGCGGCGAGCGAGATTGTCGATGCCGCAGCAACGGCGGCGGAGATCGGCGCGCTTTGGACGGCCGATTCTTTCAAGCTCGGGCAGGTCCAGCTCGCGCTCGCCCGCTCCTACGCCGAGCTTTGGAGCAACTGGGGCCGGCGCCTTCTGGGTGAGGATGTGGCGCCGCTGATCACGCCGGAGGCTTCCGACAACCGCTTCAAGGATCCGGAGTGGTCGCAGAATCCGTACTTCGACTTCTGGAAGCAGGCCTACCTGCTGACGACGCAGTGGGCCGACGACATGCTTCAACATACGCAAGGGCTGGACGAGGCGACGCGCCAGAAGGCGAACTGGCACTTCCGGCAGATCGCAAGCGCGATGTCGCCGTCCAACTTCCCACTGACCAATCCCGAGGTGGTGCGCGAGACGCTTGCCACGAATGCTCAGAACCTCGTGCAAGGCATGACACACCTTCTCGAGGACATGGAGCGATCCGGCGATCTCCTGAAGGTCAGCCAGACCGACACCGCGGCCTTCGAGGTCGGGCGCAACCTCGCCACGACGCCCGGCAAAGTCGTCTATCAGAACGACGTCTTCCAGCTGATCCAGTATGCGCCCGCGACCGACAAGGTGCGCGAGCGCCCGCTCCTGATCGTGCCACCCTGGATCAACAAGTACTACGTGCTCGATCTGACGCCCGCGAAAAGCCTCATCAAATTCCTCGTCGGTGAGGGTTTCACCGTCTTCATGATTTCCTGGGTCAACCCGGACGAGCAGCTCTCGCACAAGTCGTTCGAGGACTACATGCAGGAGGGCATCCTCACGGCGGCCGCCGCGGTGAGGCGGGAAACCGGGGTGGAGACGTGCAATGTTGCCGGCTACTGCGTCGGCGGCACGCTATTGGCAACGACGCTCGCCTACCTCGCCGCGCGCGGGAAGGCGCCGTTCAGCTCCGCGACGTTCCTGACGACGCAGATCGATTTCACAAATGCCGGAGACCTCCTCCTCTTCACCGATGAGGCCAAGCTTGCCTCGCTCGAGGAGATGATGGCGGAGCGGGGCTACCTTGACGGCTCACGCATGGCGAACGTGTTCAACATGATGCGCCCCCGCGATCTGATCTGGCCCTACATCGTCAACAACTACTTGCTCGGCAAGAAGCCGTTCCCGTTCGACCTCCTCTACTGGAACCAAGATTCGACGCGCATGGCAGCCGCCAATCACAACTTCTATTTGCGGGAGTTCTACGGGGAGAACCGTCTCGCCAAAGGCGAGCTGACCCTTTCGGGAACGCGGCTCGACATGGGCCAGGTCACGCTGCCGGTGTTCGAGCTCGCAACGAAGGAGGACCATATCGCGCCCGCCAAGTCGGTCTTCGCTGGCGCGCAGCTGTTCGGCGGACCCGTCGAGTTCGTGCTGTCGGGGTCTGGCCACATCGCCGGCGTCGTCAACCCGCCCGAAAAGGTCAAGTATCAGTTCTGGACCAATACAAAGAAATCTAAGTCGCTCGAGCGGTGGCTCAGCTCAGCCCAAGAGCACCCGGGTTCGTGGTGGCCGACTTGGGCAGAGTGGCTCGCCAAACATTCCGGCGACTGGATCGCGCCGCGCACGCCTGGCGAAAACCTGGGGGTCATCGAGGATGCTCCGGGTCGCTACGTCAAAGCGTTAGCTTAGTCTGCGTCCCAAGCATCGTTACGCGTGCAGCAAAGATCATTTGTTCTTAGAGTCAGCCGGTTTTTCCGAACTTTATTACATTCGACGAGCTCGCCGCGCCCTCACCAACGACCTTGTTTCGTCCGCCCGCCTTTGCCTCGTACAGAGCCGCGTCAGCGCGGGCGAGCATTGAGGCAAATGACCCGTCTTGCATCGTCAGCGATGCTACGCCGCAGCTCGTGGCCATAGGTGTCATTGATGCTTTTGAAGTGGTCAAGATCGAGGACGATGCAGCTCAAATCATGCCCGTGCCGCCGCGCCTGATTGAACGCCGTCTTGCCCTGGGCAATGAAGACTCTTGACGTTGCAACTCCCGTCAGGTTGTCCACGGCAGCAAGCTTGCGCAGCTCCAGCTCGTCGACGACGAGCCTCGCCAGATCCTGGAGTCGATCGAGTTGATCCTGCGTAAAGTCGCGCGGATTGACGTCGTTGACGCAGAGAGCGCCAATCCTGTGGCCGCTAGATGTCCGCAACGGCACACCGATGTAAGAGCGGAACTCCGGACGGCCCGGTGACGAGAGGACTATTGCAGAATCTGGGGTCTTTAAGCGCATCCGGAACGACGAGCGGATCGTCATCTTGGATGGTGTGCGTGCAAAACGAAACCTCGCGAGAGCTTTCGCACCTGTCCGTGCCCAGGCGCGACTTAAACCACTGCCGGTCCCGATCCACAAACGAGATCATGGCCACCGGTGCCTGCGTGATTGCTTGCGCTATCCGCGTGATGCGGTCGAAGGATTTCCTCCGGCGGGGTGTCCATGATGTCATATTGGTGCAGCGCTTCGAGGCGCTCCTCCTCGACATCGATGGATGGGCGCGACACTTGGCGTTCGAAGAGAGACTCGGTCCCCCGGGGTGAGGCAGACAACAGAAGCCTAATGTCTTTTGCCGGTACCGGGCGATACAAAAGGAAGCCTTGGGCAGAGGCGCAGCCGGTCGCGCGCACAATTTCGAGCTGCTCCCGCGTTTCGATGCCCTCTGCGGTCGTCTCGATCCCGAGCGTGGATCCCAGCCGGGTCACCGCTCTGACAATCGCTCTAGAGTTATGGTTGTGCTTGGAGAGGGTTCGGATGAAGCAGCGATCGATCTTTATCTTGTCGAAGGGAAAATTGCTCAAATAGCTAAGCGACGAGTAGCCGGTGCCGAAATCGTCAAGCGCGATCCTCACACCGAGCGAATGCAGTTCGCGTAGCTCAGTGATGGCACCCTTGCTGTCCTCGAGAAGGACCGTTTCCGTCAGCTCGAGCTCGAGGCGGCCCGCAGCCAGTCCCGTGTTGCGCAACACCCTGGCGATCTGCTTGACAAACCCGGGACAGTTGAACTGGACACCCGAGACATTTACAGCGACGCGCACGTGCGCCGGCCACCTCGCAGCTTCCGCGCAGGCCTGGCGCAAGACCCACTCTCCCACCGGAACAATGAGCTCGCTCGATTCGAGGACAGGGATGAACTCGGCGGGCATGACTCTGCCGCGCTGCGGATGCTGCCAACGAAGCAAGGCCTCGCTCGCGCAAATCCTTTCGCTCTCGAGATTGACGATTGGCTGGTAGTCGAGACAGAACTCCTCGTTTAGCAGAGCATTTTGCAGATCGCGTAAAAGCGCACGCCGCATGTCACCTACCCGGCAAAGACCAAGACCCAATCGCGGATTACGAAATGCCGCCCCGACAGCGCACGGGCGGGACCCGCATTCCGTACGCTGAGGGTCACAGATAAGACTTAACAGGAGTCGACGTGAGTAGAATCAATTTGCATCGAAATTAAAGTTTTTTCCCAGCAGTGCCCGGCGCCATGCCCATAAAGCAATTGCTTGCGCAATTTGGACATTTGCTGTTCGTATTCCAGGAGCACCTAATTAAATCGGAATGAAACCATAATCTCTAAAATTCAAAGAATAATTCAAAAATCTGAGCCATGCGCGAGTAACGGTTTTCTGTGCATTTTATCAGAATGAAGGGCGATGCGAAAAAGCCTATTGAATTGAACGCGTCTGGCAGTCTTACGACGCGGCCGCATCCACGCACATTGGGATGGGTGAGCACCACCGCCCTCGCGATGGGCGGCAGCAACCAGATGATCTTCATCATCACGGCGCTCTTCGTCGGCCAGGGAGCTATTCTTGGGCAAGGCAGCGCAGCCGTGCCGCTGCTGATCGTTGGTGTTCTTCTTGGCTATGCCGCGGCGCCAGCGTGGACCGAATTGATTCTCATGTGGCCAAATCGTGTGGGCGGCATCTCGGCCGCCTGTGCGGAGGCCTTCCGGCCGTACAACCCCGTGCTTTCGGTGCTGACTGGCACCTGCTACTGGTGGGGCTGGATACCGACCTGCGGATTGACGGCACTGTTGTCGGCGTCGGCCATCAAGCAGTGGTTTCTTCCGGGGCTCCCCGTCCAAGCGGTCGCCATCGCCATTCTGGCGCTCTTCACGTTTATCAACCTGTGCGGCATAAAGTGGGTGGCCCGCTGCGCGATACCCATTGCAGCCATGTCGGCTTCGCTGGCCTTTATCTCATCGCTCGTTCCGATCGTTTCGGGCGCCGTCGACTGGCAGCAGGCATTCACCTTTCATCTGATCACGCCCTTCGAAGGTTGGTTTGGTGACGTGACGGCGGTGATGGCCGGACTTTATCTGATCGGCTTCACGGCACCGGCCTTCGAGGCTGCTGCCTGCCACGTTGGCGAAACGATCAATCCCAACGTCAACGTGCCGCGCGCCATGTTGGCGGCCGCCGCGATGGCCGGCCTCTACTTCATCGTCCTCCCAGTTGTCTGGCTGGGCGTACTTGGGCCTGAGCCTCTCGGCAGAGACCTTGCCACCGTGCTCGGTCCCACATTTGCCCCACTGCTCGGCAGTCTCGCAAAAGCGGCAGCCGTCTGGTTCATCATGCTCAACATGTTCCATGGCACCATGCAGCCACTAGCGGGAGCGGCTCGCACCATGTCGCAGTTGAGCGACGACGGGCTGTTGCCAAGATTTCTCGCGCTGCGCCTTGCGCGAACCGACTGCCCCTGGGCTGCGACGCTGCTCACCGCCGGCTTTGCCACCGCCTTCCTTCTGGCAGGTGACCCGATCTGGATGATCGCCGCCGCCAACTTCACCTATCTGATTGGCATTTGCATGCCCAACATCGCGGCCTGGCTGTTGCGGCGCGATATGCCGAAGGCCGATCGCCCCTATCGGGCACCGCGGGGCACAATCGTGCTTGGCGTGATGGCAGCTGGCATATGGCTGCTAGCAGCCATCCTCGGGTTCCAGCAGTTTGGACTGCCGACTGTGGTGTTCGGCCTCGCATTGGCATATTCGGGGGCCGCGCTTTACGCTTGGCGGATCATCGAAGATCGGCGCCGCAACGGCCTTCCGGCGTTCGCCCAAACGCTTCACGTCAAACTCACCGGCGCCATGGTGCTCGTTCTGCTTCTGGATGGGATCGCCTACCTGCTGGCGGTTAACACCATTTCCGCCGAGCACCACGAGCTCGTGGCGGTGCTGGCAGACATCTTTGTCGCGGTTGCCATGCTGACCATCGCCGTGGGGCTCATATTGCCGGGGATGATCACTTACTCCGCCAAGGAGGTCAGCAAGGCGGCCAAGCGCTTGACGTCGGGAACCCTTCGCGAATTTTCGCAGGCGATGGGGGCACTGGGGCGCGGAGACCTTGAAGCCGCGCATGCTTCCGTCAACATCGTGCCAGTCAAGCCCAACTCCCGCGACGAGCTCGGCGAGATGGCAGAAGACTTCAACGTGCTTCAAGAGGAGGTGAGGGTCGCAGCCATCGGTCTTGGCGAAGCGCGCGAAAATATGCGGGCGTCCCGCGCGGAGCTGATTGAGAGGCACGAACGCATCGCATACCTCGCCCATCATGATGCTTTGACCGATCTGCCGAACCGTACGTCATTGTCGATGTGCCTTGCAGACACATTCGAACGAGCGAGCGCAGATAAAACGAGCTTCGCCCTTCTCACCATCGACCTCGACCACTTCAAGGAGGCCAATGATGTCTTCGGGCATATGGTCGGGGATGAGCTTCTTTGCGCGGTCTCGCGGCGGATCGAGGCCGCGGCCGAGGGTGCCTTCCTCGCGCGCGTTGGCGGCGACGAATTCACCCTCATCCAAGCAACCGGAGACCAGCCGGCCTCCGCCCAGGCGCTGGCCAATCGGCTCTTGTCGTCGGTAGCCTCAGACTTCGAGGTTCGAGGCCAGAAAATTCCAATCGGCCTCAGCATTGGAGCAGCGGTCTACCCTCGCGATGCAAGCGACAGCGGTGCCCTTATGGCCAACGCGGACGCAGCCCTTTACCGAGCCAAAGCGGACGGGCGCCGCACAGTACGGTTCTTCGATCACGACACGGACCGGCGGCTGCGCGAGCGTTATGCACTGCAGCATGATCTCCGCACCGCCATCAAAAATGGCGAGCTCGTCCTGCATTACCAGCCGCAGGCGCAAATGGATGGAGAGGTCTTCGGCTTTGAAGCCCTGGCCCGCTGGCAGCATCCCGACCGCGGGTTCGTGCTCCCGGCCGGATTCATTTCGCTGGCGGAGCAGAATGGCATGATCGTCGAGATTGGCGCATGGGCGCTGCGCGAGGCCTGCAGGCAGGCCGTGTCGTGGCAAAAGCCCCTACAGGTGGCGGTCAATCTTTCTCCAGTCCAGTTCCGTTATGGAGACCTGGCAAGCCTCGTTCACCTCATTCTTCTGGAGACCGGTTTGCCCGCTGCCCGATTGGAATTGGAGATAACCGAAGGCGTTCTCATCAACAACCAACAACGCGCGCTGTCAATATTGCGTCGATTGAAATCTTTGGGCGTGAAGATCGCCATGGATGACTTCGGGGCCGGATACGCTTCGCTTTCGTCACTTCAATCGTTCCCCTTTGACAAGATCAAGATCGATCAGATGTTCGTCACCGGCGTCGAATTCAACCCGCAGGCCGCGGCTATCGTGCGCAGCATCATCGGACTTGGCAATGCCCTCAACATGCCGGTGATTGCCGAAGGGGTTGAGACCGAAGCCGAGCGTGCATTCTTGCTGCGCGAAGGCTGCCAAGAGATGCAAGGCTATCTGATCGGGCGTCCCAGCCCCATCGCGGCCTATGAGGACCTGGTGAATGG
Source organism: uncultured Alphaproteobacteria bacterium (assembly GCA_963782555.1). Classification (GTDB taxonomy): domain Bacteria; phylum Pseudomonadota; class Alphaproteobacteria; order Rhizobiales; family Hyphomicrobiaceae; genus Hyphomicrobium_A. Next base: position 738,830 of record CAWAKB010000004.1, read on the forward strand.
CGATGCATCCGCCGTAGCGCCCAAAGTTGCGCGCGCCGCAGGTTCCGATTTGTCGAAGCCAGCTAGGCTTCGTACGCGGGAGGCTTGAGCCCGCGGCATTAACCGCGCCCCCGTAGACGATCGGAGCTATCGTCACCCGACGTCACACTCGCAACAGCGTTGTTGAGTCATCACACCAGGCCGTGCAATTTCTGCCAGCTCGCTTTGCCCGGTAAAGCCGGGTGTCCGCCAACTTCAACAGCTCCGGCAAGCCGCTCAGTTCGAGCCCCGCCTGCGCGATGCCGATGCTAACCGCCAATCTCGTGCAGATGCCATCGAACTTGAGGCGCTCACGCCCGATGGCTTCGTGCAACCTCTCCGCGAGCAACAGGGCGGCGTATTTGTTCGCTTCCGGCATCAGAATCACGAACTCGTCGCCGCCGATCCGACCCGCAATGTCCGGTGCGCGCTTGACGGCGTTGCACACCTCCGCGACGCGCATTATCGCCTGGTCACCGGCATCATGCCCAAGCGCATCGTTGATCGCCTTGAGGTTATCGATGTCAAAGAACATTAGCGATAGTTCGCGATCATACCGCCGGGAGCGACCCCACTCGGCGTCGGCGAGCTTCAGAAAATGCCTCCTGTTGTGAAGTCCCGTCAGCACGTCGGTCGTCGCCAAGACCTCTTGTTGTTTGACCTGCTGCACCAGATCGGTGACGTCCGTATACGTCAGCATGCGACCGCCCCCAACGAGAGCCGTACACTGGGCCCGGATCGTTCTGCCGTCTTTGACAGGAATGTCGACTGGCATCGGATCGCCCGCCTGGATCATTGCCACGCGCCTTTTCACGTGGGCCTCCATCTCATCATCGGGAACCGCGTATAGTCCGGACCTTCTGACGTGACCGATAAACTCGGCTACGGAGAGTGGACCTCGGCACTGATCAGGACTGAGGCTCCAAAAGCGCTGCGCTGTTTTATTGACGAACTCGACGCACAGCTCCGCGTTAATGAGAACGATGCCTTTCTCGATGCTATCGATAGCATTGCGCAGCACCTCCATCTCGTCCGAACGGCGAATGATCTCAGAAATGCCGGCGGGGCCATTGCCGGCACATTGGATCTGTGCAGCTCGTTCTTCCATGATCTGGCCCAGCTGTAACGCAGCATAATTGCGAACACTGGGTTGCCTTGCTTAACGGTGGCTAAAGTTCGACGCGGGGTTTCAATGCATACCCAAAGGTCGAGTCTCGCTCGGTGCGGCATGCTCGTCGGCGTTCACACGTGGCGCGTGTCTTCGCCACTGCAATTAGCCATGGGCCAAAAGCAGCCACTGCCTGTCGTGATGTGCAATCGTTTGCTGTACGTCGCTGGAGATGGACGGGCAGACTTGACCAGCGGTCGGCGACGGGAGGCCGGCCGCTGGTCAACGGGAGCGGTAGCGCGAACCGGGCGTTGGAGGAACACAAACGCCCCGTGCAACCGCAAGCGCCGAGCGACTGGCGCCGCATTCCCCGCACCGGCTGACCGGCCCCCCTTCCCAAATCACCAATGAAGAAGCCAAGGTTGCCTGGCACCGCAAGGGAGACTCGGGAAAGTCTGCAAGCCAATAGGAACGCAAAGCCCATGCCATCTCGATCTTGCGCTTGGGTCCACTACGCCGTCGCGCACAACTCATTGTCTAATAATGGTTTTTCTAGATCTTGCCGTCGCTCATCGACGTTGCGCAACCCCGCACTCCGAGCGACACCTGTCGCGCAGATTTGCACCTGCTGCACTGGGCCATCCGCGCAACGAGGAGGGAGGCCTTTGGAAGGAACACAGCACCCGCTACATGCCCAGCTCGTCCAAACCACGAAACAGCTCGAGCGCGTCCGGATTGGCCAATGCCTCGCTGTTCTTGATTTCGCGCCCCATGATGGCGTCACGCACCGCAAGCTCCGCGAGCTTGCCTGACTTGGTGCGCGGAACGTCGGCAACGGCGATGATCTTCGCGGGAACATGGCGAGGGGACGCACCTTCGCGGAGCCGCTTCTTGACCTGCTCCTTCAAGGCGTCCGTCAGCGGAACCTCCGGCGCCATGACCACGAACAATACGATGCGCACATCTCCGTCGAAATCCTGACCGACGACGACGCTCTCGACTATTTCGGGAAACTGCTCGACGAGGCGGTAGATCTCGGCCGTGCCGATGCGCACACCCTGTGGATTGAGCGTCGCATCAGAACGGCCGTGAATGATGATGCCGCCGTGCTCTGTCCATTCGGCAAAATCGCCGTGGTGCCAAAGACCGGGAAACCGCATGAAGTAAGCGCTTTGATACCTTTGCCCATCTGGGTCGTTCCAAAATCCGATTGGCATCGAAGGGAAGCTGTTGCGACACACGAGCTCACCCTTCTCGCCGCGGATGCTCACGCCTCGCTCATCGGCCACATCGACGTCGAGGCCGAGCGCTGGTCCCTGAATCTCGCCGCGCCACACCGGCTTCACAGGATTTCCAAGGACGAAGCAGCCGCAAATGTCGGTTCCGCCCGAGATCGAGGCCAGATGCAGGTCTTGCTTGATTGACTGATAGACGAAATCAAAGCTCTCCGGCGCCAGCGGCGATCCGGTCGAGATCATCGACTTCAATGCCGAAAGATCGTAGGAGCGGCCGGGCGCAAACCCTGTCTTATGCAGCGAAGCTATGTATTTCGCCGAGGTGCCAAAGTGCGTGCACCGTTCCAGCGCGGCATAGTCCCACAGCACCTGATGCGACGGATAGAAGGGCGAGCCATCATAGAGAAGAAGCGTCGCTCCCGAACCGAGTGCCGAGGCCAACCAGTTCCACATCATCCACCCCAGCGTCGTGAAATAGAACACCCGATCGCCCGGCTGGATGTCGCTATGAAGCTGGTGCTCGGACACGAGCTTCAGGAAGACCCCTCCGGAGGTGTGCACGATGCACTTGGGGACGCCGGTCGTGCCGGAGGAAAAGAGGATGAAAAGAGGATGATTGAAGGCCACGCGCACGAACGACGGTCGGTCTTCCGATCGCGCATCGACGAGGTCTGCCCAGCATCCCACACGCGGATGCCCCCGAACTGGGAATTCAGCGCTTCAACGGTCTCGCCGTCGCGACCGAGATAGCCCACCACAACGATGCACTCGATCGTGGGCAATTTCCCGCATATTGCAGCGACCTTCTCAGAGAGATCGTAGGTCTTGCCATTATAATAGTAGCCATCGCTGATGATGAGCACCTTGGGTGCAACTTGCCCCAATCGATCCAAGAGACCCTGCACGCCAAAGTCCGGCGAGCAAGAAGACCACACTGCGCCGAGAGAAGCTGCCGCCAGCATCGCCATCACGCTTTCGGGCATGTTGGGCAGGATTGCCGCGACGCGGTCACCGGGCTGAACACCCAGCTCTCGAAACAATGCCTGCGCCCTTGCCACAGCTACACTCAGCTCGTGCCAAGTGACGCGCCGCTTCACCTTCTCCTCGCCCCAGAAGACGAGGGCATCGTCTTGGTCTGCACCCCTGCCGAGGCAATTCTCGGCATAATTGAGCTGCGCATTTGGAAAAAACTGCGCGCCCGGCATGCGATCGCCGTCAACAAGATAGGGCTCGCTACCGATGTCGCCCCTCACGCCGGCAAAATTCCAAAGCTCCGCCCAAAACGCCCCGGACTCTTCGAGTGACCAACGATAGAGCTCCTCGTAGCTCAGCGAGCTTCCGAGCCTTCGTCCGACCCCGGCCATAAAACGCGACATGAGCGCTTGTTCTTTTCGTTGCTCGCCGGGCGACCAGAGAGGGACTTGCATCGCTTTCATTCCATTTGCACAACCGACGTGATCACCGCTGAGCTGCGGGCAATCAGCTTAATAGCTGTGTTTTGCCTTCGTTAAAATTGCCCGACCTAGACATGCATCCTTTGTCGCACGGATGCGACATCTGTCTCGATGGCAATTGCCGCGGCCCGATGATCTCCATTTATTGGGCATCAGCCTTGCGGCAGGCATGCGCATTGCACGTTCTCACCCCAGCAGAGCAGAAGTTCGCGTTTGCTGCAAACAGGATTGAAGTGATGCCGGCGCGTGATCTGCCGGCTCTTTCTGCGCCCGAGGTCGAGCGATGACGACAAACTTGGAGTTGTATGGTGTCGCCAGATAAAGTGATGGTTGGTTTCGCCGGCGGCGAGTTCGGCATCAAGGGGCAAATTCTCGCCTTGGACACCAAGACGGGCAATGAGGTCTGGAAAGCGTCAACGCTTCCTGATCCTGGCGGCCCCGGCTCGGAAACATGGGGCAAAGATTCACTCAAGTACGGCGGCGCGCTAGCGCCCATTCAGAACAAGGGCTTCCAGCACATCAGTGGCTTATGGGAGAGTTGGCGCCCCGCTGGGAGGTGGTCGGTTCCGCATCAGTTGTCCCGATGCCCCAAGCGGTCGCATTCGAGTCTTACCGGGCGCTGAGTTGCGATGCGCGTGCGAGCCTAACGAAGGCGGCAAGACGCCCCGCCTCGAGGTCTCCCTGCATGACGGCGGCGCGCACGGCGCATTTCGGCTCACTTTCATGCCGACAATTGCGGAACCGACACTGAATTGCGAGGGCTTCGATATCATCAAAATTGCCTTCGAGTCCTTTCGCGGTGTTATTCCACAGGGCCACCCCGCGAATGCCGGGCGTGTCGATAATCGCGCCGCCTTGCAGTCGGGTGAACAGTTGGCGATGCGTTGTCGTATGCCGACCGCGACTGTCATGCACGCGGACTTCCTGCGTCGCCTGCGCCTCACGCCCTAGAAGCAGGTTTGTCAATGTCGACTTGCCCACGCCCGACGATCCAATGAAGACGACGGTTTGGTTTCCGTCGAAATATGCCTCAAGATCCCGAACACCACCGCGTTCCCGTGCGCTGATCGCGTGGATCGGCGCACCGGCAGCAAGACCAGCAATCTGACCGAGCACTCCGGCAAGATCGCTTGCTAGATCGGCCTTGTTGAGGAGCACGACTGGCGCGGCGCCGCTTTCGCGCACCAACTCAAGGTACCGTTCGATGCGGGCGAGGTTGAAGTCGCCATCCGCCGCCGTCACGATGAACACGATTTCGATGTTTGCCGCCAGAAGCTGCGGCCTGGTCTCGCTCGATGCCTGGCGCACCAGGGCGCTGGTCCGCGGCAGAACGGCCTCGATCGTGGCTGGACCGTCGCCCGTCGCCAAGCGTAACGCCACGAAATCGCCGACGCCCGGGAGATCGGAGCGCTGCACGACAATATTGCGGATGCGACCTGTCGTCCCCGCGGTCAACTCGGTTAAATCGGTGGCGACGCGGTAATGGCTGCGATGCTCACCGACCACGCGGCCTGGCACCAGGCCATCGGCGGCGTGGGCCGCGAATTCCGCTTGCCGTCGCCCGCTCCAACCCAATGCCTCGAGTGTCATGTTCCCGCTTTCTATCCGAACCCACTGTCAACGGCGCACGGGTGGACTCAGATACCGCTAGCACTCAACGGACGAGAGTGCTAATAGATACGTTGGTTGCGGCTAGGGCTGTTTCTCAACGCCCCGAAATCCGCACATCACCCGAAAAATCAGAGATTTGAGGATTTCTATGAAATTCCGTCCTTTGCACGACCGCGTCGTCCTTAAGCGGATCGAAGAGGATGCCAAGACTGCCGGCGGCATCATCATCCCCGACACCGTCAAGGAAAAGCCCATGCAGGGCGAAATCGTCGCTGTCGGCCCCGGTGCCCGCGACGACGCCGGAAAGGTCGTTCCGCTCGATTTGAAGGCCGGCGACCGCGTGCTGTTTGGCAAGTGGTCAGGCACCGAGGTCAAGATCGACGGCGAGGATCTGCTGATCCTGAAGGAAAGCGACATCCTCGGCGTGATCGACAGCCAGGCCAAAGTCAGGGTCGCCGCCTGAACCGAGACAGCCTCCCAAGCACCCCCAATTCCTCAGGAGCTAGCCCACATGTCATCGAAAGACGTTAAATTCGGTCAAGACGCGCGCGATCGCATGCTGCGCGGCGTCGATATCCTCGCCAACGCGGTAAAGGTCACACTCGGCCCCAAGGGCCGCAACGTCGTGCTCGACAAATCCTATGGCGCGCCGCGGATCACAAAGGATGGCGTCACCGTCGCCAAGGAGATCGAGCTCGAAGACAAGTTCGAGAACATGGGCGCGCAGATGCTCAAGGAGGTCGCCTCCAAGACCTCCGACGTCGCGGGCGACGGTACGACGACCGCAACCGTCCTTGCCCAGGCGATCATCAGAGAGGGCGCTAAGTCGGTTGCGGCGGGCGCCAATCCCATGGACCTGCGGCGCGGCATCGACCAGGCGGTTGCCGTCGTAGTGGGCGAGTTGAAGGCCAAGGCCAAGAAGGTCACATCCAACGATGAGATCGCCCAGGTCGGCACGATCTCCTCGAATGGCGATGCCGAGATCGGCGCCAAGATCGCCGAGGCCATGAAGAAGGTCGGCAACGAGGGCGTGATCACGATCGAGGAATCAAAGAGCCTTGAGACCGAGCTCGACGTGGTCGAGGGCATGCAGTTCGATCGCGGTTATCTCTCGCCCTATTTCATTACCAACGCCGAAAAGATGATGGTCGAGCTCGAAGACCCCTTCATCCTGATCCACGAGAAGAAGCTCGCAGGTCTGCAGGCCCTGCTGCCGCTGCTCGAAGCGGTCGTGCAGGCCGGCAAGCCACTCCTCATTATCGCCGAGGACGTCGAGGGCGAGGCGCTTGCCACCCTCGTCGTCAACAAGCTGCGGGGCGGCCTCAAAGTTGCGGCCGTCAAGGCTCCTGGTTTCGGTGATCGCCGCAAAGCCATGCTGGAGGACATCGCCACCATAACCGGCGGCAGTGTCGTCTCCGAGGATCTCGGCATCAAGCTGGAGAACGTCACGCTGCAGATGCTCGGCCGGGCCAAGAAAGTCACGATCGACAAGGACGACACCACGATCGTCGACGGTGCCGGCAAGAAGGCCGATATCGAGGCACGCATCAAGCAGATCAAGGCGCAGATCGAGGATACAACCTCCGACTACGACAAAGAAAAGCTGCAGGAGCGCCTGGCCAAGCTTGCTGGCGGCGTTGCCGTCATCAAGGTGGGCGGTGCTACCGAGGTCGAGGTGAAAGAGCGCAAGGACCGCGTAGACGACGCCCTGCACGCGACCCGTGCGGCTGTCGAGGAAGGCATCGTCCCTGGCGGTGGTGTCGCTCTACTGCGGGCCATCAAGGCGCTCGAGCAGCTTAAGTCCAATAACGAGGACCAAAAAACCGGGATCTCCATCGTGCGCAAGGCGCTGCAGACCCCTTCCCGGCAGATCTTCACCAATGCCGGCGAGGACGGCTCGGTCATCGTGGGCAAGATCCTCGAGAACGCCCAGTACAACTACGGCTACAATGCGCAGTCGCACACCTACGGCGATCTCGTCAGCGAGGGCGTCATCGACCCCGCCAAGGTCGTGCGCTGTGCACTGCAGGATGCGGCTTCCGTCGCGGGTTTGCTGATCACCACAGAGGCGATGGTGGCCGAGCTGCCGGCGAAGGACGCTGGTCATGGCCACCCGCAGATGAGTGGCGGCGGCATGGGAGACATGGGCTTCTAGAGCCGGTATCCCACGCGTCAAAATTAGAAAGGCCCTGGTTCACGCCAGGGCTTTTCCTTAGTTCGATTACGGTGAGGAAGTTCCAACTTCAGACGGACGTGCCACGCATGTCCTTGTCCAGAGCAGAGACAGCAAGATGAAGCTTCGGGTCGGTTATGAGTTGCAGTACGAATTTCCCCAGCCGACCCCGGTCATCTTGATGCTCAATATCCACTACACCCGCGTTTCCGACCTCGCGACGCCAGATCACATCATTGTCAACCCATCGGTGCCGATCTCCGGCTACCGCGACGGGTTTGGCAATTGGTGCACCAGGATCGTCGCCCCGGCGGGATGGGTGCGGATCTCGACTGATGCCGTCGTGAACGATACCGGACTGCCGGATCCGTCAACTCCGGGTGCGCACCAGGTTCCGGTCGAACAACTTCCCGAGGAGACACTCGTCTTCCTTCTGCCTAGCCGTTTTTGCGACAGCGACCGGCTGTTGGATCTGTCCTGGAAGTTGTTCGGCCACGCAACGCCGGGTTGGGGGCGCGTGCAGGCCATCTGCGATTTCGTGCATGGGCACATCGCGTTCGGCTACGAGCATGCGCGGGTGACGAGGACGGCCTCGGAAGCCTATCAGGAAGCGCGCGGCGTCTGCCGCGACTATGCGCACTTGGCCGTGGCATTCTGCCGGGCGCTGAACATCCCCGCGCGATATTGCACCGGCTACCTTGGCGACGTAGGCATGTCACCGCCATATCCGCCCGGCGATTTCGCGGCCTGGTTCGAGGCCTTCCTCGGCGGCCAGTGGCACACATTCGATCCCAGGAACCTTGTTCCGCGCATCGGCAGAGTCTTGATCGCGCGTGGGCGTGATGCAGCGGACGTGGCGATCACAACGACGTTCGGCCCCAACAAGCTCGAGAGCTTTCGGGTATGGACGGATGAAATTACCGACAATTCAACCCGCCGGGCATGATCGGAGGGCACAAATAATCGTAACATTTCTGGCCGTGCCCTTGAAAATTGCAGGATATTGCCCTTGCGCTATCAGCCGATCATCACCACATGCAGATTACCGAGTTTTCGGCCGAAATGATTTGGCCTGGCCGCTGCAAGCGCGCCCGACTGAAGATCTTCCAACAAATCTCGAGTTAGCTCGCCGCGCCGTCGGCGCGGTTGAGACGTGTCTCTTCAAAGGAATGATTCGCATGAGCACTGGAACCGTGAAGTGGTTCAACAGCCAAAAGGGCTTCGGCTTTATTCAGCCAGAAAATGCTGACAAGGATGTCTTTGTTCATATCAGCGCGGTGGAACGCGCCGGCATGGAAACTCTGACAGAGGGCCAAAAGGTCTCTTTCGACATCGTCGCCGATAGCCAAACCGGGAAGTCTGCTGCAGAAAATCTGCGCGCGGTCTAACCGCCAGGCCCAGGAATAGTCATATCGCTTTGACCACGGATGTACTGGCAAAGCTTATGGCCCGGAGCCCCGCGACTGGACTCAGTCCGGGGCTTTTTCGTCGAACGCGAATGCCTCCCAAGAGGACCAGAGAGACGGGAGTCTCCTGATTCTTCCATGACCGTGGAGATGGAACCGATGACAATAGCCTCAAGTCGCACTGGGCAGCCCAGCTCGGCTGCTGTATTGAAAGAGCGGCGCGCACAGGATGCCGCGCAGGCGATGCGCGACCACGAAGCCAAAAGGGTTGCCATTCTCGCGAAGACCGCACGCCTCCGGGCGATGCGGTTAGCGAAAGAGGCCGAGGTGGGCAACTCGGCGCTCAAGAAGACAAGATCGCCCAAGACGGCAAGATGACGAATGGCCTGGATCACTCCTGCGTCCCGCGGGTGCCTGGTCTGCTGATCAAGGCAGCGCTCCGGAGATCATGAGCATTATGGACCCAATCAAGAGCCCGCCGAGACCCACCTCGCAGGATGAGCCGGTCATTCCGATCGCTCAGCGCAAGACGATGACCACGCTGCTCCCCGACGACTGCCGCTGGCCCATTGGCGACCCCCAGGTCGCTGGCTTCCATTTCTGCGGCAAGCGCAAGCAGGACGGCCATCCATACTGCGAATTTCACGTGCGCCGCGCCAGCACGCCCAGTCGGCCGCGCCTCACGACTTACCGGCCGCGCGACGCCGCCTGACCGCTATTCTGCAGGCCGCTCGCAAGGTTGACAAGCGTCGGCGCAAGGGATCGGCTTCTTGTAGCTGGCGGGCTTCGCGGCCCCGGACCGCCAATTCGCGTACGGCTAGCTCCGAAATCAAAGTGGCCTTCGCCAATTAGCCTGCGTCATCGGCGCCCACGAGAGCACCCTGCGGTTCATTCCGCGCCATCGGGCTGAAAGCCCTCCATCTCGACCACGTTGCTCTCGGGTCCGTTGACCTCCGAAAAATGGGTCACCTTGTTGAAGTCGCAAACGTAGAGCCATTTGTAGTCGAACAGCTCTCCGTCTCGGATGTAGCCGAACACGGCGGCGTCCTTCTTGCCGCGCCAGAAAAGCGTTGGCGGTCCCGGCGTCGCCACCTTCTCCCAGTTTGGCTCGATGAACTCGTCAATCTGCTTCCAATGGATCACTGCCTATCTCCCGTGAGGTGGCGATTGTACATGCTCGAGGAAGAAGCGGAGCATCTCTTTCGTGGCGTCGGGCCCCTTCGGGTCGGTGAAAGACCCTGCAAGATTGCCGCCCGACCACGCATGACCGGCGCCGTGAAGCTCCCATTGCTCGAGCACGCTGCGTCCACCTGCGTCGCGTTGGATGGAACGCGTGTATCTGCGGCCCGAGGAAACCATCTCACGTTCTACCGAAGCATCCGAATGTTCGCCGGTATTGGCGCGCGCAATGACTTCCGTTCCGTTGCGGGGATGCACGGTTGTATCCTGGTCGCCATGGAAGACGATCGTGGGCAACACCTGCCGTCGTCTCGTGTGGACGCCGTTCGGGTTTCTGCGAACTGGACCGTGTCCGCTCATTGCGGCAAACGCAGAGGGCAGGTCGCGAGCCGCTCCACACGCCAGACCCGAATGCACTCCGACAGCCGCGTAGAGATCGGGATAAGTCTCTCCCATTGTGGCCGCGGCCGCTCCGCCGGCAGACAACCCCGCAATATAGATGCGGCGGGCATCAATCCTGTAGTCGTTCATGACCTGGCGCGTGATGCCCGCGATGAGCGCAGGCTCACCCCAACCACGCCGCTGGTCGCTTTGCTTGAACCAGTTCCAGCACTTTGAGGCATTGGCGGCTGCAGGCTGCTCTGGATAGACGACGAAACACGAGCTCTCTTCGGCGGCAAAGTTCATCCGCGTGCCGGCAGCAAAGTCATCGGCCGACTGCAGGCACCCGTGCAGCATGACGATCAGCGGGCGCGGCTTACTGTGCCGGCTGGGGATATAGAGCTTGTAGGTCCGCGCGCCGGCCTCGTTGCTGAACGACCCGGCGATAAACTTTCCTACCGCCGGAGCCAAGTCCGAGGCGATCGGCGGTCCGCGGCGACGCATACCGCGCAGGCTGGGCACGGTTGAGCCAATACGATCGAAGCCAGCGTGCAACGCCGGCTGGGGCAGCGAGCCTGCCGCACCTTTGACGTCGTCGGCGGGAGCGTTCTTCGCGAGAAGATCGATGGCGAGGCCGGAGCTCGGAAGCGCGATCTCCGTGGCTGAAGCGTTGGACTTCCGGCTGTTGCCGGCACGCGTACCGCGCAGCAGGTTCTGCAGCAGCGCTACCGCTTCGTTCAGCCGGCCGGCACGCGTCAAACGGGTCGCCTCGATCATGTCGCCGGGAAGCAGTGGTTTCATCTCGGATCTTTCCTGCCGAAGCGGTTATCGGGAATGTTCGGGCAATCGCAGCGTCAATTCACGGGCTACCGCATGCGGTCCGCCAGCGCGGTCTTGACCTCCGGGCTCGCGTGCAGTGCTCCCAGCACCGAAAGTGAGGCAATGGTCGCGCGCGCCAGTTCGGGCGAAACGTCGGCCGCGATGCTCAGGAGACCGAGGATGTGAAGATGCAGCGTTTGGCGGTTGGCGCGCACGGTCTCGAGGTCCTCGCGCGTGTAGTGCCGCAAGCCGAGATCCAGGGTGTTGCGCGCCACGCTTTGCTTGACCACGTCGGCATGGCGGTCGAGCTGATTGCGGATGGCGGTGCGAATGAAATCTGTGCGGTTCGAATAGAACCCCTCATGCACCAGCAGGTCGATTTGGCCGAGGTCGACATACCCGAGATTGATCGTGACCTTCTCGGAGTCACCGGCCTTGGGCCGCAGCTCGCGAACGTTTGTCGCCATCCTACTACCATCCAATCGCCATCCGTGTGGATGGTAAATGGGCTGAGTCGGGCGCTATTGCAAGGGGAGGGGCCGCATGGGCGTCCGCTATCGCCCCACGCCGACGTCATCGCCGCGGGCGTGCATGACCGCTCTTGGCGGCCAAGCTGACGCTTTCACCTCACATGAGTCGACCCAGCCGGGCGGTGCGGCCTTGAGGTCGAAAGCCGCGGAAAATCGACAACCCACGTGTGCGTTCCGGCCACCACGATCATTCCCGTGAATACAAATTGTGCTCGGTAAATGCCGTTGGCGGTCACAGGCCCGAGCGGCTCGTGCCCCGCATACCCAAACGAGTGACAAACACAAGCGTGCAACTCCCATCTCCAACAACGCCCGACATCTGTCGGATATCACGCTACCGCCCTTGAAATCTAGGAACGATTGCCGGCCCAGATCACCGGTCGGCAGTCTCTCCGCGTGACCCAGTCGCGCGCCGCATCTGCCTCAGAACTTGAGAAGACGCGCACCGGGCGGTGGAGGAGCAGAACGGCAAGCCTTGCACCATCCCTGATCCAGCCGACATCGGTGACGATCGCGATGCGACCCCAGCCCTTCCAATGGCCGATATCGAGCTTGGTGTCTTCCCACATCGCGCCCGGGCTCATGCCCGTGAAATCCAGTCCGAACCGGTAAAAGAGATTGAGTCTTTCGTGCGTTTCGAATTTGCACTCGGCGGCGGGCACCAGGACAGCGCGGAAATCCTCAGCTGTCACCTCGCCCGAGGCCAGGACCGCCACCACATTGTCGGGAAAGCCCGATAGAATTTGCAGCATAGTCTGTCCCCTTGGGAAGTTATTGCGTTGTTCGACAACAACGCCGGCGAGAAGACATTTGGACGAGCGGCATCAGGTCACATACCCGCCGATCAACACGCTCAAGTGCGTAGCGAAAGACGTGTGGATCGTCGATGGGCCGATGATCCGCTTCGGGCCGCCACTCTTGAAACTTCCTTTTCCGACACGCATGACGCTGCTGCGGCTCAAAGCGGGAGGCCTTTTTGTTCATTCCCCAACCCCGCCACTTGCCTCCCTTCGAGCAGAGATCGCGCGCTTGGGGACGCCGCGCTGGATCATCGGGCCCAACCGCATTCATTATTGGTGGCTACCGGAATGGCGCGTGGCCTATCCTGCCGCCGCAGTCTACCTCGCGCCGCGGAACAAGGAACAGTCGCGCGGCCGGATCAATTTCCCGTTCAATTTGCTCGATCGCCGAGACCGCTATCCTTGGGACGATGAGATCGACACGCTGCCTGTTGTGAGCAGCTACATGACGGAAATCGAATTCTTTCATCGCGCCAGTCGAACGCTGATCCTGACGGACCTGATAGAGAACTTCGAGCTCGATAAGCTTCCGTCGCGCTGGATGCGGTGGCTTGTTCAGGCGGCCGGCGCGGCGAGCCCACACGGTAGCATGCCGGTGGATATGCGGCTGTCGTTCTTCTCGCGCAGGTCCGAGCTCCGTTCAGCTATCGAGACCATGATCGGCTGGAACCCCGAGTGCGTGCTGCTGGCACACGGCAAATGGTTTGAGCGGGACGGAGCTCGCGAGCTCCGGCGCGCCTTTCAATGGGTTCTCAGGAGCCGTCGTGGGCATCTTCTCTAATCAGTTTGAGCCGTCAGTTATGCGCGCGGTTCTCTGCAAACGGCATGGTCGGGTGACGGCGACGCCCCTTTTGCGCGGCTACTGGTCGTCGCTTGGGGTTCGCAAGCGTCTAGTCGAAATCTCCTTATGGAACTTTAGTTGCAAGGACATATGTGGGACGATGATGGCACCCTCTTTGATGTCGCATTTCAGGTCGAACCAACCGCGGCGATCGCCAATCAATTTCTCGGCTACGGTTACGGCGGCGGCGAGCGCAAACCCCGCTAGGGCACCAGCCGCTCCGCCCAGCGAAGCACCGACGATGACCCCCACAAAGAGGTTGGCGAGTGGTATTAGCATCATCCCCGCAAGAATGACTGTGGCGATGGCCTCAAGCAGCATAATTTGCCCCCACGCGGCCGAGCCAAGCCAACTCTTGGGCCGACATCGGGACTAATGCATGACGATTACATGGCATTTGAGCAACAAGTGCTCCGCAGGAGAAAGTTCATATCGCGGATTACGAGGCAGTGACCTGAGCGCCTTTGGCGCCTTACTTTGAAGGAAGCAACTCCGCCACCCACTGATCGTTCCCAGGGGCAGGAAGTAAGCGTCTCGGCTGCCTCCCGATGACAGCTATCTCCTCCGGATGCGTGCGTGTGCAAGCGGGCAGATGATCTACGCCAAAATTTTCATTAACGGGCTCAGTCTTAGGGGCCTGATTGCTCCATATAAACTTGCTAAGATTTCGCCGACAATCGGATGAATGGCCAGTTCACGAGCTCAAATGAGTGGCTTGACGCTATCGAACGTATGCAAAATCTTCGGTACCTCTGTGATTCTCGAAGACATCAACCTCGAGATTGCGGATGGGGAGCTGATCGTCTTTGTAGGGCCTTCGGGGTGCGGAAAGTCGACGCTCCTTCGGCTAATTGCCGGATTGGATGAGGTATCAGGCGGCGAAATCTCCATAGGCGGAAAGCTTGTCAACGACGTCGCTCCCGCGCGCAGGGGGGTCGCCATGGTCTTCCAGTCCTATGCGCTTTACCCCCACATGACGGTCTTTGAGAACATGTCGTTCGGCCTGCGGCTTGCCAAGCTGCAGCCGCAGGAGATCGAGGCAGCAGTTCGATCGGCTGCTCGCAAGCTGCACATTGAGCATCTTCTCGAGAAAAGACCGAAGGTGCTATCCGGCGGACAGAGGCAGCGCGTCGCGATCGGTCGCGCGATCGTGCGCAAACCGAACGTGTTCTTGTTCGACGAACCCCTGTCTAACCTCGATGCAGCGCTGCGGGCCAGCATGCGCTACGAGTTGGCAAAGCTCCATGACGAGCTCAAGACGACGATGATCTACGTGACGCACGATCAGATCGAGGCGATGACGCTTGCAAAACGCATCGTCGTGCTATCGGCGGGGCGCATCGAGCAGGTGGGCACGCCAATGGAGCTCTATAGGGACCCCGACAACTTATTCGTTGCCGGGTTCATTGGCTCTCCGCGCATGAATTTCATCGACGCCGAGATTCAATCGACAGGGCCGGGACCCGTCGTGGTTCGTCTTCCCTCCGGTGAAAGCGTCAGCGTTGCCGTTGACGCGCACAGGGCGCGGCCAAGGCAACGCGTGACGCTCGGCGTTAGACCGGAGCATTTCGCTTTGGGCGCGAGGACAAACGCGCTTCCGATCAAGGTTCGCTTCGTCGAATCGCTCGGAAGCGTCACCATCGCCTATGGCGTGCTGGCCGGAACCGAGACAGAGTTGACCGTCCAGCTTCCGGGCGATGTCGAGGTGGGCTCCGGGGAGACGATACACCCGGGGCACGCGCCGCATACCTGCTATCTCTTCGATGCCGACGGGCACGCTTTCCGCCGCCTGCCTGAACTGGAAGCGGAGCCCACGGCCGGAACCTTTGCCGCTCGTTAGATCCGCCTTAGCCGCGGCGTTGCCCGCGCCCTAACTCGCAGTCGCGCGGCCCTCTCCAAGGAGGGCTCCGTTCATGGCGATAACCTTCGCATAGAAGTGCGCGCTGTCTTTTAGTGTCCGCTGCTGACTTGCGAAGTCAACATGCACGATGCCGAAGCGCTTCGAGTAGCCGAGCGACCATTCGAAATTGTCGAGCAGCGACCAAGCCATGTAACCGCGCACGTCGACGCCCTTTTGTATGGCTTCATGCACGGCACCAATATGCTCGCGCAAGTAATCAACTCGCAGCGAATCCTCGACCCTGCCTTTGCTCGCCGTCGGCGGATCGAAGAAGGCCGCGCCGTTCTCGGTGACATAGAGGGGAATGTCGCCGTAGCGGCGTTTGATCCACAGGAGCGTCTCTGTAAGCCCCGGCGGGAAAACCTCCCAGCCGGTCTCTGTATAGGTGGCCCGCTGCTGCCGAACAGCACAGGCTCTGAGGGGCCAAGCGTTGGCATCGAAACGCGTGACGCTACGGGTATAATAGTTGATCCCCAAGAAATCGATCGGCTGACCGATCAGCGCAAAGTCGTCAGCAGGCCACTGCGGCCATGCCTCCCCGAAGATCTCGGCCATCTCCTCCGGATAGCGGCGGAAAAACACGGGATCGAGGTACTGGCGGTTCATATAGGCTTCGGCACGGCCCGTGGCGGCGACGTCGGCCGGAGCATCTGAGGCTTGATACTTTGGCTCGATGTTGACCACGAGCCCGATCTCATGATGGCCCGTGGCCCGGTAGGCCTGAACCGCGGCGCCGTGCGCACGCAACAGGTTGTGCGAGGCAATGGGAGCCTCAAAGCGGTTGCGATGCCCCGGAGCCAGGGCGCCATGAAGGTAGCCGCCATCTACGATGACCCAAGGCTCGTTCAGGGTCGTCCATTTCTTCACGCGCCTGTCGAGCCGGCGGAACATCACCGCCGCGTAGTCGGAAAACCACTTCGAGATATCTGGATTGAGCCAGCCCCCGCGGTCATCGAGCGCCGCTGGGAGGTCCCAATGATAGAGCGTGACCAGCGGCTCAATTCCATTCTCGAGCAAGGCATCGACAAGCCGCTCATAGAAGTCGAGACCGGCAGCATTCACCGGACCTGTTCCGGCCGGCAAGATCCGGCTCCACGAAATGCTGAAGCGGTAGGCTTGCAAACCTAACTGCCGCATTAGAGCAACGTCGTCTGCCCAGCGACGGTAGTGATCGCAGGCGATGTCGCCCGTGTCGCCGTCGCGCACCAAGCCAGGCGTGTGCGTGAAGCGGTGCCAGATGCTCGGCCCGGCGCCGTCCGCGAGAGGCGATCCTTCGATTTGATAAGCTGCGGTTGCGCTGCCCCACAAAAATCCACTTGGAAATTGTGCACCGCGCATCGCTTACCTCTCGAGTCTGTTGCACTGCGGTTCGAGTTTGCGCACCGCTTTGGATTGGCCGTTTGCCCTCAGTAACACGTAAGACACGCCGCAATGCAACATTCGCTCTGGGGTTAACTCTTGAGTCGAAAAGCCCGAGTTCGAGAGTTGTCGCGCTCCGCATATGACGATATGCGTCATTTATGTGGGGGGAGGAATGATCTCCAGCTCTCGATCGAAAGAACGGAACAACCGTTCACGAAGAGATCGCGGCACACACTTGGTGTCTGCGCAAATCCCCTATTTGTTTCTCACACCTCTTTTCAAATGCGTAGTGCACGATCGACGCTGCATCGTGCGGGTCTCGTCGCGATCCCAGACGCCTAGCCGCCGTGTGCCCTGTGAGCGGACGCGGCCGCTGCAGCGAGCTGTTTCCCGCGTCAACAACCACAAATCGGGAGGCGCGACGCCGGCCGACTGAGCAGCCCGATGTTTCTCGGGATGCGACTGATCAGGCCCAATCTAAGAAGAATAAGGGAGGCACATGCCAAAACGAACAATGGCCGAGCGCGGCCTTCGGTTCCCTGCGGGCCGTTTGGGCACCACTCGACGTGCCTTGCTCCTTGGTGGCGCGGGCCTGTTGGCGACTGGGACACTGCCATTTTTACCGACCTCCGATGCGTTATCAGGCCCTGCAAGATCAAAGGAAGACGGGCTCGATCCATTCATTGCCGACGTTCAGAAGCGTACGTTTCGTTTTTTCTGGGATACGACGAATCCAAGAAACGGGTTGGCGCGCGACCGCTTTCCGTCGCCCTCGCCGTCCAGCATCGCGGCCGTAGGATTTGCACTTACCGCCTATCCCATCGGCGTCGAGCGTGGCTACATCACACGCGAAGCGGCAAGAGATCGCGTGCTTGCGACCTTGCGGTTCTTTCACCAGGCACCCCAGGGACCACAGCGGCGCGGCACGACCGGTCATAAGGGCTTCTTCTATCACTTCTTGGACATGGAGACCGGTCTGCGCTCGGGACAATCCGAACTGTCGACGGTCGATACGGCGCTCTTCCTTGCCGGCGCGCTGTTCTGTCAGTCCTACTTCGACGCGGCTGACGCCAAGGAGGCGCAGATCCGCAGCCTGACCGAAAAGATATACCGGCGAGTCGACTGGCGTTGGGTCCAGTCACGCCCACCGGCGATCGGTCACGGCTGGCTGCCGGAGTGCGGTTTTCTTCCGTACGATTGGCGTGGCTACAACGAGGCGATGATCGTCTACCTGCTGGCCCTCGGCTCCCCGACGCATCCGGTCGAGCGCTCGGCATGGGACGCGTGGACAAGCACCTACGACCAATCTTGGGAGAGCGAATTTGGCGAACCCCACCTCGCCTTCGCGCCGCTGTTCGGCCACCAGTACTGCCAGGTTTGGATCGACCTGCGTGGTCTGCAAGGCAGCTACTTGAGCCAGCGTGGCATCGACTATTTCGAAAACAACAGGCGCGCGATTTATGCACAGCGCGCCTATGCCATCGCCAATCCGCAAGGCTGGAAGGACTATGGCCGCGACGTTTGGGGACTGACTGCTTCCGATGGCCCGGCCGATGTCGAGCACGAATATGCCGGCAAACTGCGACTGTTCCGGAGCTATGCAGGGCGCGGAGCAGTGGGCCCGGACAGTTACGATGACGGGACCTTGGCCCCCACCGCGGTCATCGGCTCCATCGCCTTCACGCCCGAGATCGTCATTCCCGCGATCCGCGAGCTGTATCTGCGCTATGGCGAGCACATTTACTCTGAGTACGGATTCCTCGACGCATTCAACCCGAGCTTCGACTTCGATGTCCCACTGGCACAAGGTCGCCGCATTCCGGACTTCGGATGGGTCGCGAGCGACTATCTCGGCATCGATCAGGGCCCCATCGTCGCCATGATTGAAAATGGGACGTCAGAACTCGTCTGGCGCGTGATGCGCAAGAATCCACACGTGCGCCGCGGCCTCAAGCGTGCGGGGTTCAATGGCGGATGGCTCTCGACGACGGAAGCCTAGCGGGATTCTCGGCGACCACGCAGTATCGGTGGGATTAAGGGGTATCAGTTCTTGTTGAACCGGACCGCACTGCGTCTCATCCCGATTCTCGTCATCGGCTGGCTGGTTGCCGGTTGCCAGGAAGCCGCGGATACGACGATCGTGGTCAAGTTTTGGGCTATGGGCCGCGAGGGCGAGGTTGTCCGTGAGCTCCTAGTCGACTTCGAGCGCGCGCATCCGCGCATCCATGTCGAAGTGCAGCAGCTTCCCTGGACGGCCGCCCATCAAAAGCTGCTCACCGCGTTTGCCGGGGGTGCCCTGCCGGACGTGGCGCAGCTTGGAAACACTTGGCTGCCCGAGTTTGCCACGCTTCACGCGCTCGATGCCGTGGATGCGTCTTTGGTCGATGTGGCCGATTACTTTCCCGGGATTTGGCAGACCAACTTAATCGGTCAAACGCCCTATGGGGTGCCATGGTACATCGACACGCGTCTTCTGTTCTATCGCCGCGATCTTCTGGCCGAGGCGGGCTATACCGCCCCGCCGAAAACATGGGCGGAATGGATCGAAATGTTGCGCGCCATCAAGAAGCACGCCGGGTCCCAACGTTATGGCGTGCTCTTGCCGCTCAACGAGTACGAGCCACTGCAGGTGCTTGCCGCGCAGCAGAAGGCGCCGCTGCTGCGTGATAGGAACACACGGGGCAACTTCCGCAGCGGCGACTTCAAGCGCGCGCTCGCATTCTATCGGCAGATGTTTGATGACGGGCTCGCGCCGGCCACGGGCGCAAATCAGATCGCCAACGTGTGGGATGAGTTCGCGCAGGGAAATTTCGCGTTCTACATAACTGGGCCCTGGA
Organism: uncultured Alphaproteobacteria bacterium; assembly: GCA_963782555.1. GTDB lineage: Bacteria > Pseudomonadota > Alphaproteobacteria > Rhizobiales > Hyphomicrobiaceae > Hyphomicrobium_A. The sequence continues at coordinate 758,484 of CAWAKB010000004.1, forward strand.
ACATCGGCGAGTTCAAGCGGCGGCTCCCCGCGAGCCTGCAGGCGAGCTGGATGACGGCGCCGATGCCAGGCCCTGAGGGCCCCGGCAAGTCCATTGCCGGGGGCTCAAGCCTCGTCGTGTTCAGCACCTCACCGAGAAAGACCGCCGCCTGGCAGCTCGTGCAATATCTGTCCAGGCCCGACGTTCAGTTGCGCTTCCACGCGATGACGGGAAACCTGCCGCCGCGGCGCAGCGCATGGAACGACGAGCGCCTTCAGGCCGACACCTATGCCCGCGCTTTTCGCGATCAGCTCGAACGCGTCGAGCCCGCTCCCATGGTGCCCGAATGGGAGCGCATCGCCAGCGAGATGCAGATTGTCGCCGAGCAAATGGTGCACGATCGCAAAATGACGATTGACGAGGCTGCCGCCGAGATCGATCGGCGCGCCGACCACATCCTCGAGAAGCGAAGCTGGCTGCTTGCGCGCAAGGAGCAGCCATGAAGCGCAACTGGGCCGCATGGGCGTTCGTGGCGCCAGCACTCATTGTGATTGGAGTCTTCTTCTTCCTGCCCGTGCTGGCGGGCTTTGCTTTGAGCTTCACCGACTTCGACATCTACGCGCTGGCCGACATCCGCAATCTCCGTTTCGTCGGGCTTGCCAATTACGTGCAGCTCCTGCAAACGCCCCTCTTCTGGAAGGCGCTCGGCAACACCCTCTACTTTGTGGGCGTCGGCGTGCCGCTGTCGATCGCCGCCTCGTTCGCCACGGCTCTGCTGTTGAACTCGAAGCTTGCTCGTTTCAAGCCGTTCTTCCGCGTTGCCCTCTTTGCGCCCGTCGTCACGACGCTGGTCGCCGTCGCCATTGTCTGGCGCTACCTGCTGCATACGCGCAGCGGCCTCATCAACTACGGTTTGGACGCCTTGGGGATGGGCCCCATCGACTGGCTCGGCGATCCCCACTGGGCCATGCCGGCGATCATCCTTTTCGCCGTGTGGAAGAACTTCGGCTACAACATGATCATATTCCTGGCGGGGCTGCAGAGCATTCCGGAGGAGCTCTACGAGGCCGCCCGCATCAATGGTGCGTCGCGCTGGCAGCAGCTCCGCTACGTGACTCTCCCCTCCCTCGCGCCTGTCGTCCTGCTCGTAAGCGTGTTGACGATGGCCGGCTACTTCCAGCTTTTCGCTGAGCCTTACGTGATGACCCAGGGCGGGCCGCTGCAGAGCACCGTGAGCGTCCTCTATTTCATGTACGAGGAAGGCTTCAAGTGGTGGAACCTCGGCTTCGCCTCCGCGATTGCCTTTGTTCTCTTCGTGTTGATGTTCGCCGTCACGATGCTGCAGCTATACGTGGCGCGTTTGAGGGAAGCGCCATGAAGCTGAGCGTTGCGGCCGTCGGCATCAATGCTACGCTCATCGCAGCGGCGGCGTTCGCGCTCTTTCCGCTCGTCTGGATGCTCTCCGTCTCGTTCATGACCCCCGGAGAGGCGAGCGCCTTCCCGCCGCCGTTGCTGCCGCACGAGCCGACGCTCGCCAACTACCGCGAGCTGTTCGCACGCGAAGGTATCGGCCGCTACTTCTTCAACAGCCTGCTGCTCGCAACGTGCGCCACCCTGTTGGCGCTCACCTTCAACGTCATGGCGGGCTATGCCTTCGCCAAGCTGCGATTCAGTGGACGCGAGCGGATATTCCGGTCCCTGTTGGGGGCGATCGTCATCCCCGCGCAAGTGGCGATGCTGCCGCTCTTTCTGCTCCTAAAGAGCATGGGGCTTGTCAACACCTATGCCGGCGTACTCGTACCCACGCTAGCCACCATCTTCGGCATCGCCCTGGTGCGCCAGTATGCGCTCTCCATACCAGACGAGATACTCGAAGCTGCGCGAGTAGACGGCGCCCGCGAATCCAGGATCTTTTTATCGATCGTCGTTCCGGCGCTGAGGCCGATCCTGGCGACGCTTGCGACCTTCACGTTTCTCGGCACCTGGAATGATTTCATGTGGCCGCTCATCGTCCTCTCCGATGAGCACCTCTATACGCTTCCCGTGGCATTGGCCTCGCTGTCGCGCGAGCACGTGCAGGACAACGAGCTCATGATGGCCGGCTCGGTCGTCACCATACTGCCCGTTCTGCTGCTCTTTCTCGCGCTGCAGCGCCAATACCTTACGGGACTCCTGGCCGGGAGTATAAAGGGATGAGGAAGGCGCGCGCCGGCCGCTTTTGCGCATGGATTGGGCGCGCTCTGACGGCAGCCTTCGGGGTTGCCGTCCTCGCCACTAGCTCGAACGGCGCAGGAATGAGCGATCACGTTCGATTGCTTGACGGATTTGAAAAGATCGAAGCATGGACGGCGGATGCCTCAGACGGGGTGACGGCCTCAGCTCGGCCGAGTGCCGGCGTGCACGGGGGCGCCCTGCGTCTCGACTTCGATTTCGGCCGATCCGCTGGCTATGCCTTTGTGCGTCGCAAGCTGCCGCTTGAGTTGCCGGACAATTTCGAGATTTCCTTCAATCTGCGCGCGGACGCACTGGCAAACAACTTCGAGGTCAAGCTCGTCGACGCCAGCGGCGAAAACGTCTGGTGGTTCGAGCGACGCGACTTCGCGTTCCCCAGCGCGTGGCGCCGTATCAAAATCAAGAAGCGGCAGATCGCATTTGCCTGGGGGCCCACAAAGAACCGCGCCCTGAGGCGCGTCGATAGCCTGGAGTTCGTGATCGCTGCCGGCCGCGGCGGCGGCAAGGGCGCAATCGAGATCGACGATTTGACGTTCCGCGAGCTGCCGCCTCCACCGAGCCACCTCCCGGCTCCGACGGCGACGGCGAGCTCGTCTCTGCCCGGCGCGGAGCCCGGACGCGCGGTGGACGGAGATGCGCAGACGAGCTGGCGCAGCGATCCGCATGCGGGTCCGATGCAAAGTTTGACCGTCGATCTCGGCATGGTGCGCGAGTTCGGTGGACTGGAGCTCATGTGGAGCGGGGGCGCGCGGGCGCGCCGTTACGATGTGGAAGCCTCCAGCGACGGCGTTGCGTGGGACGTGCTGCGGCGCGTGGCAAACGGCAACGGCGCCAAGGACGCGTTGCTTCTTCCCGATCAGGAGGCGCGTTTCATCAGGATCAATCTTCGCGAGGCGGCGAAAGCCGGTTACGACCTCGCCGAGGTTGCCGTCAAGAACGTGGCCTTCGGTGCCTCGCCCAACGCATTCTTCCAGGCCCTGGCGAAGGAGGCGCCGCGCGGGCGCTTCCCACGCGGTTTCTCCGGTGAGCAGCCCTATTGGACGCTCGTCGGCGTCGATGGCGGCGCCAACAGCGGGCTCCTCTCCGAAGATGGCGCGCTCGAAATTGGAAGAGGCGGCTTTTCGATCGAACCGTTCGTCATCAGGGGCTCGCGTCTTGTCACCTGGGCTGAAGTCGAGACAACTCAGGCTCTGTCCGCTGGCTATCTGCCGGTCCCGAGCGTGACCTGGAAACGCCCCGAGTGGAGCCTCGACGTCACGGCCTTTGCGCGCGGCACGCGCGAATCCTCCGAACTCTTGGCGCGCTACACCGTGCGCAACCTCACCGACCACCCGCAATCCTTGCAGCTCGTGCTTGCCGCGCGGCCGTTCCAGGTCAATCCGCCGACCCAGTTCCTCAATCTCGCCGGTGGCGTCAGTCCCATCCGGTCGCTCGACTGGGATGGAGCAAGGCTCTCGGTCAACGGGCAGGCGACGGTCGTTCCGATTGCCGCGCCTGACCGATTCGCGGCGTCCGCCTTCGAGTCCGGCAGCTATCCAGATAAGCTGCTTACGCAGGCTGACGTTTCAGCACGGCGCATCACGGACGACAGCGGATTTGCGTCCGCTGCGCTCATCTATCAAGTCGAGCTTCCCCCGCGGGCCAGCCGCACGATCGGTCTCCTCGCACCGCTTTCGGGCGCTGCGAAGAAGCCCGATCTCAAAGGTCAATCCGCGGAACACTGGCTCGAGGCGCAGCAGAATCAAATTGAGTCCGAGTGGCGCACCAAGCTCAATCTGGTCGAATTCGACGTTCCCGCCGCTGACCAACACCTCATCGACACACTGCGATCATCGCTGGCACAGATCCTGATGACGCGCGACGGTCCTGTGCTGCGGCCTGGTACGCGCTCCTATGGGCGCTCGTGGATCCGCGATGGTGCCATGATATCCGAGGCACTCGTGCGGCTCGGCCACGCGAACATCGCGGCTGATTATCTGCGCTGGTTTGCCCCTCACCAGTTCAAAAACGGTAAGGTTCCCTGCTGCGTCGATGCTCGGGGCGCCGACCCGGTACCAGAGAACGACAGCAACGGAGAGCTGATCTTTCTCGCCGCCGAAGTCTACCGATACACCAGCGACCGGGCGCTATTGGAGGCGGTTTGGCCGCACGTCGAAGCGGCCGTGCGTTACATGGACGGCCAGAGGACGTCGGAGCGCACACTGGCCAATCTCACAGAGAAGCGCCGCATGCTTTTTGGGTTGCTTCCGCCTTCCATCAGCCATGAGGGCTATGCGAGCAAGCCTGCCTATTCCTACTGGGACGTGTTCTGGGGCCTGCTCGGCTACAAGGATGCGGTCGACATCGCGGAGACGCTCGGCAAGCGCCGCGCGGCGAAAGAATTCGCGCAAGGGCTGGCGGAGTTCAGACGTGACGTCTTTAACTCGGTGCGCAACACCACCGAAGTGCACGGCATCTCCTACGTGCCTGGCGCCGCCGACCTCGGCGACTTTGATGCCACCTCGACCACCATCGCCTTGGCGCCCGCCGGCGAGGAGCACAGCATCCCAGACGATCTTCTGCGAGCGACGTTCGAGCGCTATTGGCGCAACTTCACGAACCGTCGTGACGGTAAAGCGAGCTGGGACGCCTACACACCCTACGAACTCCGCGTCGCCGGCAGTTTCGTGCGGCTCGGGCAGCGCGACCGCGCGCGCGCGTTGCTTGACTACTTCTTCCGCGATCAGCGTCCCGCGGGCTGGAACCAGTGGGCGGAGGTCGTCGGTCGTGAGCCCCGCCGCCCGCGCTTCGTCGGCGACATGCCACACGCTTGGGTTGCTTCGGACTACATCCGCTCGGTGCTCGATATGTTTGCCTATGAGCGTCAGAACGAGAAGGCGTTGGTGGTGACCGCAGGAATCCCGACCGATTGGTTCACGGGCCCCGGCTTTGCAGTAAAGAACCAGCGCACGCCGTACGGCTCGCTCGACATAGTCGTCAGGAACCACGGTACAGACATTGTCGTAAGCCTGGACGGCGATGCGCGGCCACCCGGCGGCTTCGTGCTTCCATCGCCGTGGCCCCATCATCCGGATGCGCGCGATAGGGATGGGCGTAGACTGGCCTGGCAGAATGGCGCGTTGCATATCAAGGGTCTCCCTGCCGAGATCCTGATCAAGCAGAGCGCCGACGGCGCGGGTTGAGGAAGCATACCTCGACCAAAGCAGGGCCGCTCGTGTCAGATCGCAATTGCATCATTGTCCATGGCTGCCCCCCCGGACCTGAGGGAGAGCGGGACCCCGCGACGCGATCCTTCGACAAGCATTGGATCCCATGGGCGCGGGAGAGCTTGATTGCGCGGAATATCCCGACGCTCACGCCTGTCATGCCGGATCCGTGGGCTCCCGATTACGCCAGGTACAAGGAGGAATTCGAGAAACATCCGGTGTCCGACCGTACCACCCTCATCGGTCATAGCTGCGGATGCGCATTCCTCGTCCGCTGGCTTGGTGAATCCAAGCAGAAGATCGACATTCTCGCGCTCGTCGCACCGTGGAAAATACCGAGAGCCGGAGACCTTGTGCGCAAGGCCTTCTACGAGTTTCCTATCGACGAGACGGTCAAGCGCCGCGTCCGCCACATCGTCATGTTCACGTCGGACACGGAGCACGAGGACGGGAAGAAGAGTCTTGCAATATATCATGCAGCACTAGGCGGAGAAATCGTCGATCTACCTCATAAGGGGCACTATGTTATCTGCGATATGGGTAGCCATGTATTCTTGGAGTTGCTCAACGAGATCGTGTGAATGGATCGCCCGCGTCGCCGACCACACGAGCGCCAGTTTCGCTGACGGGAGCGTTCCAAAACCGCTGGACCACAATCGGGGGCGCTCAAATAACTCTGGGCGGCGCGTCACGCGGCCCCGCCAGCTTCCTTGTTCGAACCTCTGGAACTTAGAGGCAGGTCACCTCGTTTGCGGGGATCCAATTCGCAATGGAGATACCGACAGGTCAGGCGAAAGCCTGGCGACTGCGTGGTCGCAGCCGGCCGTCGGCTCTTCCTTTGCGGGGCGCCACTTGCTTTCTTCGGCGCCACGTTTAAGCAATCTAATGGGGGAGGATCAAGGCTTGGACTTGCGACAGGCATTACTGCCACCAAAACGCAATCGCGGGCGATTTCGCGCGCTACCCTATCGCCACTAAGCTACGTTTGGAGCCCACCGTCCTTTTTCCAGCCTAAATCAAGAGGCTGACTGAACCCGCAAAGACCTTGACCGGAAGGTTCTACATGCGGATTGCGTCCCTGATCTTGTGGCTTTTTGCCGGACCTGCCTTCGCGGCGAGTGAAGTCCGCGCCGGCGATGTCTTGCGGCTGAACTTTGCAGACGCGCCTACGTTCCATGGCGTCATTAAGAAGCACTTCGCGCAGCCTGGCGCATCCGACGGTGCAGACAGACTGCCTATCCACGTATCACCCAAAGTGCGGATAGCCTTATGGACATCCGGAAGCATGCTCCCTGCCCGCGCGGAGGTGCTGAGACCTAAGTCGCCTTCAGTAATTCTTCTGGAAGGCTCCCCCAAAGAGCAAATAACCGCAAAGACTGTCCGCTCCGCATTCCTCGAGCGCGCGGCGCTAACTTATCGTCAGAAACAGTGGAAGCGATACGCTCTGGGAGCCGCGCCGCAAGTTGATAAGGATGAGCAGCCGTCGTTTTTGCAGAGGACGTTGGGCGCGTTGCTTCCCGGAGATTGATAAGCGCGCGGAGACGTACGAGCGTGATCGGGCTTAGCCGGCTCGGCTGATCCGTTCAGCTCCTCGGGGAATGTCGGCTAAGGGCCACAACCGGTCATCGGGGCGCCCCGTCCCGTTTCGTCGAACTAAACATTGGTGCTTTTTGTGTAACGGTCGTGCCCGGCGAGGTGAAAGCGCTCGAAGCCGAGAGCCGACATCGTAAGCGCCTGGTCTCGCGTGGAGCCCGACGTAAACATTGACACCTCCCCGGAGTGCGCCCGCGTCATCATCAATGGCCCTGCGCACCTAAAGTCCGCGGCCATATGAGCCTTGACGAACTATAGCGGCCCGGCTCACCTCCTGCTGCTTAGCGCAAGGCATAAGCGGAAATGCTGATGCTCAAGCATCCCAACGTGAAGAGAACTTGGCCCACCATAAAGATGGAGGGCAACAAGATCACCAAGGTCATTCTTGTCGAGACCGAGCTAAGCCTGCAAAATGCCTTAGCGTTTGATCCCAAGTGTGGCTTCGATCTCGGTCATCCTTGGATGATCCAGCCCCGCCTTGCGGAATTTAGCAAAGTCTTCGCCGACGACCTGTTCCCAAAGTTGATCGTCAACATTGGGCATCGACTTGCCTTTGTTGGCGAGGTACAGGGCTCTTGCCTCATCGAAGCGGTCCAGGAACAGTAGCGCGTGGGCGCGGGTCGCCTCGACCCACAAGTCAGATGGATTGAGTTCGTGCGCCCGACTGGCAGCGGCAAGGGCGCGCGCAGGCTCACCCGCCATGGCCGCATACCACGCCATGTCGCCTAGGCTTATCGCGGTTTCGACACCTGGCTTTCCTCGTTGCTCCTTCTCAAACCGTTCTGCATTGACGGCTGCGGCAGCTTGCAGGCTGAGTGCCTTGGCATATTTTCCTGAAGCCAATGCAGATTTGGCGGCCCGCTCGTACCATTCGCGGGCTTTTGCATAATCCTGAGTAACGCCATGCCCATTTTGGTAGAGTTTGCCGATCCTCTCCATCGCAGAGGCGTTGCCCCCGGCAGCCGCCTTCTCGTACCACTTGAGAGCCTTGGTATAGTCCTTCGTTACCCCGAGGCCATCTGCGTAGAAATCGCCGACCGTGTACGTGGCACCCCTATGGCCCGAAGCTGCCGCTCTCTCGTACCATTCGCGGGCTTTGACATAATCCTGCGCAACGCCATGAGCATATTGGTAGAGCCAGCCCAAGGCATACATCCCGTCTCCATTTCCTTTTGCTGCCGACTTTTCGTACCACTCCCGAGCTTGGACGTAATCGCGAGGGCCGCCACGGCCGTCGGAATAAAGATCGCCGAGGTCACGCATTGCATACTTGTTTCCCTCTATCGCCGCTTTCCCGTACCATTCGCGGGCCTTCGCATAATTCTGAGCGACCCCTTTGCCTCTCTCGTAAAGACTGGCGATGTTCCGCATGGCCACATTGTTGCCTTTCGCCGCTGCTCTCTCATACAACTCGCGAGCCCTGACATAATCCGGAGCTACACCTTGCCCAAACTCGTAGAGCACACCCAGATTGTTCATGGCCATAGAATTGCCCTCTACAGCCGCTTGCTCGTACCATGTGCGCGCCTTGGAATAATCCCGGGCAACCATTTCACCGTTGGCGTATGCGACGCCGAGCCAATATTTGATTGGCGTGGCAACGTGCAGGCCAAGTCTCTCGCCGTATTCGGGCGCAGTAACGGCGACTTGCAGCGCGATCCAATCGAATATGTCTAAGTCGACGTTCGCGTCCGCCTGCCCGTACCATTCGCGGGCCTTCGCTTCGTCCTTGGCCACACCCTGCCCATTGGCATAAAGATCACCAAGCCTGCGCATAGCGGGTGAATTGCCTTTTGCAGCCGCCTTCTCGAACCATTCGCGAGCCTTGCGATAGTCCTGGGGGACGTCCTGGCCCTTGGCATAGAGCTGCCCGAGGAGCCGCATGGCGACGGGGTCTCCCCACGAGGCAGCCCGGGCATACCAGCTTCGCGCGCCGGGATCGCTTTCGGGGACATCCCGGTCCCCAGCGTAGGCGCTCCGGACGGGCGGAGTGCTCACATCGAGACCCAAGTGAGCCAACCCGTTCAGCGATATCAGTGCAAAGATGAAAAGATAAATCATCCCCACGCGCTTAAACAAGCCGCGCACCGGAGCAATAAACGGAATCAGCGCGTAGCTAAAGACCAAAGTAAACCACAGGACGTTCTGGGCGCCTCCTTCTATTCGGAAATTGCCGAACTTCATGCTCAACTTGGTCCACACAACAGCAATCAAAACCACCAGCAGAAAGTATGACGTCGTTAGAATGAGCAGATCTGTCGGTTTCCACGCGCGGTTCCAGATCGCGCTCAGAACGATCGAAAAAGCGAAGATGAGGAAATAGACATAGAGGTCAAAATGCAACTCAGAAATTCCGACCATGCGCAATATCTGCAGTCCATAGACGTCCTTTGCCAACGTGAAGCCCACGATGCCTGCCCCTGCTAGGACAACAAACTCTAAAATTGTGAGGTGCGAAATAGTCGCCGCTCCCGGGTGCTTGTTTGATGCGCGATATCGTGATGCAACGAGCCGGGACCCGATAATCGTTGAGAACACGAAGAGCATGGTAGTGGCCGGAACCACCAGCTCTTTGGGAAAATCGATGGCAAACACTTTGAAAGCCTGAACAAAGGCCGACCCGCACAGATCCGCCCAGAACAACGACAACCAACTGGCCCAGTTCGCAAGTTTCAGAACGGATTCCAGGCCGGTGAAAAACGTGATCGCGCTGCCGAAAACGCCGAACCAAAGCAGGGCCTGATAGCGTGCGTTCTTGAGCAGATATCTGGACGACTTCGGCGCGGCGATGCGCTTCTCTACTGCCGCAAGAATTGCAGGGAAGTCGTCGAATTCCTGCGTGTGCAGCGCGTTGAAGGGCGGGCGGATCTGCTCGTAACCGACGCTGTCGGCGCGGACGGGAACGAGCTTCTCGTGGTGGTGCGCGGTCTGGGCCTCGGCGTAAACGAACGTGGATTTGACCGAGTTCTCGGTCCACAGCACGAGGACGGCACGCGCCAGCTCAATCTGCTTCAGGATCGCGTCGGAGAAATCGTCGGCGGTTTCGAGGTTCGTATCCCACCAGACCGTGTAGCCGTTGGCCTCGAGATATGCCGAGAGCAGCCGTACCTTGTCGGCGTCGTTCTTGGAGTAGCTTATGAAGACGTCCGCCATTTTTCCCTCCCAGGCGGAACCCAACTGGTCACATTGGCGCTTTTTTTTGCGTGACTTCTGGGCCACTTTCAGAACAGTAGACGCGCGCGAACTGATGGCGCAAGGCCAGTCGCTCGGGACGGTCCAGGTGTTGGGCCGGTTGTGGGAGGTAGATGGCTGTCGCGTCCGCGCAATGCCAGTCAAACTCTGTTTCAATTCGATCGCGCGCTCTTCTAAGAAACCTATAGAGCCGTGTAATTTTCGGTTGGCGCGTCGCGAGGTCGGTTCTCCGACACACCTCACGCTCTACGCGCCACGGGCTAGTCTCGCGAAGCTGACGGGATCAGCCCTGTCCATGGCGTGCCACCTTAGACAGAAGTGGCTTCTCACAGTACCTCTGACCTGTTGCTTGAGGCGATCTGCGTTCGACCTCTGATGGCCGCTTCGGGTCATTAGCGGCCCATCGACAGCGCACCTCACTATTCAGCTTTGAGATCGATACCGGACGATCGGGGAAGAGGCACCGTCGGGTCTACGCGACGTGCGCGGATGGATTGCGCTGCGCAGCGAAGATTAAGGGGTTCGACTCCCGACTATTTCCAACCCCCTGCTAACCATTGATATAACGGGTTTTTTCGTGAATTTTGGCGCCCCGTAGGGAAATCGCCCATCTGTTTGATTTCAATCAGTTAGCGAAAAGTTGGACACCAAAGTGTCCCACAGAATTCCAGGAAGTTCCACGGAGAGTGTCCAACCTCAGAATGGGGAGGTTCGCACCTAGAAGTGGACGACTCATCCGTAGGAGCGCATGTCGCAGAAGGGCCAACTCCGGACATGCCGACCTGCTCAATTGCTGGATCGACGACGCCATCAAGTCAAGACGCGCTATCCCGGTATGCATGCCGTCAAGAACAGGATCAGACATCAGAAAGCATCGTAACTCTCGTTCCTTGCCGTTAGCGAAGCCGAGTCCAGATTAGTGTCCGGCCCAATGCGGGCATGACCACATATGCGTGCACGCGCAAAGTGCCGTTGTGGATCGACATCTGTGCCTGGTAGTCCACGCCATCGTCCGGGTTATATATTTTTCCATCAGTCCATAAATTCTGGCTTCTGCGGCGAAGACCTCGCAGAACCGTCAATCCCAAGAGTGGCCGTTTGCGGAGCTTGGGATTGGTATTCTTCAAGTCGACCAGAGGCAGCCCCTGCGCGTCGTTGGGCCACCTGAACCAAACGATCTTCCCGCACAATCGCTCGCCGCAGGGGAAAATCTGGACCCGGATGCGCTTGTTTGCGTGCAGCCAGATACCGACAGGCGTTTGGCTTTGTGCGCCGGCAGATGTCGTTGCGAGCAGCACCATGAGCAGGGTGTAGGCAAGTCGATGCAGGGGCGTAAGCCTCGTGCGAAGCCGCATGAGCCGAACTCTAAAGGAATGGTGGTTTGTGATCGGTCCCCGTGGAGTGAGCCCGTCTCATGCTAGCTTCAAAACCACGAGCCGCCAACCGATGCCGGACCGACCGGCCGGTGATCATTCGGGCTAGCTACACCCACTCCCGATCTTCAGACAACGGCGCCAAACAGCTTCCCGATACCCGCGGTTAGAGCCATCGCCAACGCGCCCCAGAACGTTACGCGGGCTGTGGCGCGCAGAATGTTCGCGCCGCCTGCCCTGGCCCCAATCGCGCCCAGAAGCGCGAGAAAGCCAAGAGATGCCGCGGACACGATGGGGACCAGCGCACCAACGGGCGATACGACGACCATAAGCAAGGGCATGGCCGCACCGACCGAGAACGTTGCCGCGGAAGCCAGCGCAGCCTGTACGGGACGCGCGGTGGTGATTTCTGAGATCCCAAGCTCATCACGGGCATGGGCGGTCAAGGCATCCTTCGCCATGAGCTGCTGGGCAACCTGGCGGGCGATAGCCTGACTGACACCGCGCTTGACATAGATATTGGCAAGCTCGTCGAGCTCAAATGCGGGGTTCTCGCTCAACTCTTGACGTTCGCGCCCGAGATCCGCCTGCTCGGTATCGGATTGCGAGCTGACCGAAACATACTCGCCGGCGGCCATCGACATGGCGCCAGCCACCAGTCCCGCGACACCAGCGATCAGCACATCGGTCTGCGTCGCGGTCGCCGCCGCAACGCCAACGATCAAGCTTGCGGTCGAGATAATACCGTCGTTGGCTCCGAGCACCGCTGCTCGCAACCACCCGATGCGGCCGATGAAGTGGTTCTCCCGGTGCAGGCGAAGACGGCTCATCCGACTCCTCCGCCCGTCAGATCAAATGCGACCCATGAGAAGCAATACGACGAGAATGATCAGGATAATGCCGATGACACCGACGCCGCCGTGACCGAAGCCGTAGCCGTAGCCGCCGAAGCGACCGCTGAAGCCACCGAGCAAAAAGATGATGAGGATGATGACGAGTATGAGTCCAAGCGACATGACCGATCCCCTTACAGCACCTAGCTACACAGTGTGCCTCTTCGCACTCCGACTGTGAAGCACTTCTTTTCTACTCAACGCTGGGTAAAGGCGTTTGGCGTGGGGCGTCGAATTCCACGTGTATCGCGATTGGCCGGCCTTCGTGCGACGCGCCGAGATCGTCCACATGGGTTGCAAGCTCGGCGAGCGTGGCCCCCTCAGATAGCAAGAACGAATGCGCGCCATCCCAGAACAACGCGGTCACATGCGGCACTTGTGGTCTATTCGCGTGAAAGCTCATCATACTACCCTCCAGACTGTCGACGTAGCTCCCGCCGTTGATCAGGTCGACTGACCTGGTGTCGGACAAGATGATGATCGAAAGTTAAGCCACCTGCCGTCATTATCGGCAAACTCGGAATCTACTCAGAGGCTGACACCGCGCCTCCAATGCTTGGAATTGGCCCGAAAATTCCGCGCGCGAGATCGGGGCCTCGTCATAGCCACTGCCCCGCTCAGCGCCGCGACGGATCGCGCTCACGCCCGGCGTTCCCCCTGCGGGGTAAAGATGTCGGGCGTGCCGGAATATTGCGACCCCAAAAGCAACAATGACAGCCTTCGGGGCGATGGGCCTGCTAGGCGTCGGTTGACGAAGAGCCCATCTACGGCATTAATCGTTGTTGAGGGCTTGGGCTGACAGGGAACCAAACCAAGCAGTGCATGCCGAAGAGACAAGACAAGTCTGACGAGCAAAAATACGCCGAGGCTAAGGTCCAGAGCTTCAAGAACGAGCTCGGACCGTTCGTTGTCGCCGCTGACACAACACGAATGGCGATGGTGTTCACCGACGCAAGACAGCCCGGCAACCCAATAATTTTTGCCAACGACAGCTTTCTTTCCTTGACCGGGTACACGCGGGAAGAGGTTCTCGGCGAGAGCTTCAATTTCCTGATGGCGCACGCTGCCGATGCTGAGGCGCTCGCGAAGATTGAAGCTGAATTTCAGGGCAAGTCGGACGGAGGTTCGGAGATTCGTTACCGGCGCAAGGATGGCAGTGAGTTCTGGGCCGCACTTTTCATCAGCCCGGTTCGGTCAGAGGACGGCTATATCGTTCAATATTTTGCCTCGTTCATTGACCTTACCGCACTCAAGGAAGAGCAAGCTCATTCGAAGGAGCTCATCGACGAATTGAACCACCGCGTCAAAAACACCCTGGCAACGGTTCAGTCTATTGTCCGGCAGGCCTTGCGGACTTCTCCCGATGCCAAGGTCCTCCAGGGAGTCATAGAGGCCCGGCTGTTGGCACTCTCCCGGTCGCACGACCTGTTGAACAGCAAAAACTGGAAAAGCGCAGGGCTGGTCGATCTGCTCAATGATGCTTTAGAGCCGTTCATTGGCGGCCGGGCCGGGCGTATCGTGATCACGGGTGAAAATATCGGCTTCCCACCGCAAGCCGCATTGGCCCTTAGCATCGCCTTCAACGAACTTGCGACCAATGCCGTGAAATATGGTGCGCTTTCGAATGATTCCGGATCAATCCTGATCGAGTGGAAGATCGACCCGACAGCGGAGGGTCGCCGGCTAAACTTGCACTGGCGGGAGAAGGACGGCCCGCTCGTAACTCCGCCCTCACGAAAGGGGTTTGGATCACGTGTGATCGAGCACGGTCTGACCGACCAACCCGGAGGTACCGTACATCTCGACTACCGGCCGTCGGGCTTAATCTGCACGATGAGCATTCCCGCACCAGAAGGGAGCGGGAATGGATAAATTGCTTTCCGGCCGTCGCATTCTCATCGTTGAGGATGAAATGCTGCTCCTGATGACGATTGAAGATGTGCTGGCCGACCTCGGATGCGAGACCGTGATTTCGGCCTCCACGGTCGACAAGGCCATCGGCTTGATTGACGGACAAGTTTTCGATGCCGCCGTGTTGGATATGAACCTCAATGGCACTAGTAGCCAGGCGGTGGCCGAAGCGCTGGCTGCACGTGGCGTACCGTTCCTCGTCGCCACTGGTAACCGGGATGAAATGTGGGACGGCTTCCGCGACCGTGCCGTCGTTCGGAAACCTTTCAAGTACGACGAACTGGTCGAGATTCTTATGCGTCTCCTGCCTGGCCGATCGAGTGACGGTTGATGGTCGGCATTTGTGCTCTCCCGCTGCTGAGCGAGCGAGTAAAGAGAGCACCGACCCGATCTCGCTCGACGCCATAAACTTCCTGTTCTCCGACGTGCGTCATCGTGTATCGGAATTGACGGCGAGCAGCTTCGCTTGGTTGCCTTGGGCTGAGCGCGTCACCCGATCGTCGGCGTAGGTGACGCTTGTGGTCCAAACCCCAATAGCACGGCGCGTCGGTGTGTTGGCCGCGCTCAGGAAAATGGCGCTGATGCAGATTGTGGAAACCGTCATCGCGGCAACGGAGATCAATATAAGGCGCATGGTACTCTCTCAGAGGTTACGTACGCGGAACCGGCGGGGGGCAGTGACTCGGCAAACGCGGGGACGATAAGCCGAGTCACCGGCAACTGAGGAGCCAACAATGGCGGGTACGCGCTCCTTGAAGTCGAATATGAGCCCCCGCAGCAGTGCCAACCAGATTCGGAAAGTGCCTACTGTGGATGACGCGGCCGCGCTTGCGGCCAATTGGGGCTACTGTTGAGCATCGCCATGCTGACCGCATTCGACCTGATCGCCATCCTGCTGGTGCTGACGGCAACGTTCGCATGGATAAATCATCGCTTCATCGGACTGCCCCACTCGATCGGTCTCCTCGTCATGGGACTTGGCGACTCGCTGGCGCTCATCGGGGTCGAGCTGGCGATCTGCAATAAGGAAGCGTACCGTACGAGCCCGCATGCCAACTCTCATGGGTTCGACTGGCGCGAACGGTTCGTACCGCGGATCGTCATTCCTGCCGTCATAATTGCAGTGCTCCTGGCAAGAACATTTTATCTTTAGCTGTGACGGGCGGGAGAGATCGCTCACCTGCTGCCCCTCGACCAAGACTGAGCAGATCGGACCAAGCACCGTCCTGGTGCCGGCCTACAGCAGCAACGTCGGCGCTTTGCTTGTGTCAGTCGTCTGCACTAGGGAATTTAAATCGCCAAAGAACGCGAACGTGATTGGCGCTTAATGCCGGGCATCCCCACATCCTAGATAGAGATTGGTGCAAACGCACCTTTCCAACAGATGGAGGAAACCCCAATGAAGACCTGGACAAAGCCCGCCGTGCGTGAGCAGCAAGTTGGCCTAGAGGTCACGTCCTACCTGCCGGCCGAGATCGACATCATCTAACGACGTCGCTCTACGAGCGCGCCGCACATTTACCAAAGGATTTTTGCAAATGACTCGCATACTTTCACTGGTGGCGGTTCTTGTCGCCGCCCTAGCCCTTCCCGCAATCGCCGGCGATATGGCCACGCAGGCGACGCCAGAGGCGGCCGCCGCGACGGCGCGCGCCCCCGCCGGCAACCCCTTCACGATGGAAAACGCGCGCAAGCACTTGCTGCAGCTTGGCTACACAAATGTTTCAGAGCTGGTGAAGGACGCCGACGGCAAATGGGTCGGTAGTGCGGACAAGGACGGCAAGACCGTCATTGTCGCCGTCGACGTGAAGGGTACCGTCGCCAACTAAGTAGATCACCGGCTTGTACGCTTTAGTCAGCGCCCGTTGCGAGACGGGCGCTGTTTTCATTGGGCATCGTTGGCAGACGGAACAAAGCGTCCGGCGTGGACTTCGGCGGCGAGCCACCACTGCTGCGAAGGGCCTGAGTACATTCCAACTCTGCGTGCCGCCGCAGCTACCTCGCTATTGTTTCACCGACACGCGCGTGCGGATTTGAGCATGCATGGGCGCTTGTTTGCCGTGCTTCGCGGAATTTCGACGCAATGATCAGGAGATAATAATGTCACGATACCAAGAGCTCATATCAACGGGCATCGTCCTTACCGTGGTCACGGGAGGGTTGGTGGGAGCGGTGACGGGCCACGCTCTCGATGGCATTGTCACGAACAGGGCTCTGCTGGCAGCGACCGCCGCATTTCTGGCGGTGCTTGCGGCCACGGCCGTCCGTCACTTCACCATTTTTGCATCAATCCGCGGGGCCGGCCCCGGCCCTGGCACTTTGCTCATCCCCGGGATCGTCTTGGCCAATGCTGTAATCGCTTCGATTGCGGGTGGCCTGGCTGGGTACGGTCTCACCTTGAGTGTGCTCGGTGCGACCCCCTCGACCTTGATAGGTTGCTTGTCGGGCGTTATCGGCAGCCTGTCCATGGAGCTCCTGATGATCGGCTACCGCGCCACACTAGCTAGAGCACGATAGGATCCGAGACGCCTGACGCGCGTCGATGGGCCACTAATAGGTATTTTCCGTACCTGGGCATCCGCTTCCAATGTGTGCATTGATTCGGTCGTGAGGAACTGCGCGAGAGAGAGGGACGTTCCGCGTACTCGATCGGGTGGGCCCTCATTTTCCGCCAAGCGGCCCGGCTTGCTCCCCGCTAAGCCGGGTCGCTGCTTTTGCCGTCTGCCCAGGATGCAGGGCGCCGGTTTTAGGCTGTCGCAATTGCCAATCGGATCAACGCCGGCAACGACTTCGACCCGGTCTTCCTCATAATGGCCGCGCGGTGATTGTCGACGGTGCGCTGACTGATGCCGAGATCGGCGGCGATGTTCTTGCTCGGATGACCTGCCAGTACGAGATCCATGATTTGGCGCTGACGCGCCGTTAGGCTTGCGACGCAGGTTACAGCGGTGTCCCGCGACTGAGAAAGCTCCGTCACATCCGCACTCCGGTCGAGCGCGCGTGCTATGCTGGCGAGCAGATCAACGTGGCCTATCGGCTTCTCGATGAAGTCCACTGCACCGGCCTTCATGGCCTCGACCGCCATAGGTATGTCGCCACTGCCGGTAATCATGATGGTCGGCAGTGCACGGCCATTCGCCTTAAGGCGATCGATCAGCTCCAGGCCGCTCATGCCCGGCATCCGGGCGTCAACCAGCAGGCAGCCTTCCGACCGATCTGCTCGCAAGAAAGCTTCCCCGTTGGCAAAGACCTCAACCGCGTAGCCATTCTCCCGCAGCAAATCGCGCGTTGCTTCGCGAACAGCGGCGTCATCGTCGACGACGAACACTGTTGACGTTTTCTGATGGTCCAAAGGTGACGCCGATTGCGGTGCGCTTTCGCGGGAGGAAGGCCGTGCTTTAACGAGGAGGCGCTGGATGAGGTCAGTCAGCTGCAGGGCCTTCACCGGCTTGTTCAGATGGATACATCCGTGCCCGGCAATCTCGCGCAAGGTCTGGGTGGAGATGTCACCCGTGAGGACGATGGCCGGGATCTCGTGTTGGAGTTGCTTTTGTAGGCCCGCAATGACTTCGAGGCCGTTGACGTCGCACGGCAGGTTGTAATCGGCGATCACCAGATCTGGCCGGGTTGCCTCTTGCGCCGCCAGCTCAAGAGCTTCCGCTCCATCAATTGCGACCGAAGTACGGTGTCCCTCGCCGTCGAGAAGCAGTTTGATCATCTCGCACACGGCAGGATCGTCTTCGATAACGAGAACGGCGCCGCAAAGTGTTGCGTCGTCGTCCTTCTCCTGTTCTCGGGCGAACTGTGGGCTGACCGCAATTTGATCTCCCAGTGGCACATCGACAGAGAACAGCGATCCGGAACCTGGCAGGGAGCTGACATGGATCGGATGGTCTAACAGCTCCCCCAACCGCTTCACGATCGAAAGACCGAGCCCCAGACCCCGGCTGCTCTCGCGGGCAGGATTATTGAGCTGATGAAACTCCTCGAAAATCTTCCGAACTTCCTCCCTCGGAATTCCAATTCCCGTATCCAAGACCTCGATGCGCAGATTTTCGCCCCGACGGCGGCAGCCGAGCAGTATCTTTCCCTCATTGGTATACTTCACCGCGTTCGAAAGCAGGTTGCGAAGCATTTGCTCGAGGAGCCGCGGATCGCTCCTGACCGTGAGCCGAACTCGGGACCGCACGCCATTCCAACCCCTTCTCTGCCGCATGAAAAGTGAAATCGGTTCTCAACCGATCGAGCATGCCGTTGACGGGGAAGTCGATGACCTCGGGGCGCACGACCCCGGCTTCGAGCTGGTTGATGTCGAGCAGCTTGTCGAGCATGCCCGACATGGCACCCACCGTTTCATCAAGCCTCTCGACCAGCTTCAGGGTGCCTTCGTCGGTCACTCGCTTTGCCAGAATGCCCTGCAGCAGGCTAATCGTCTGCAAGGGCTGGCGCAGATCATGACTGGCCGCAGCGAGGAACCGAGATTTGCCAATATTGGCTCGCTCGGCCTCAGCCTTGGCAGTCTCCAATACCTTTTCATCGCGCTTCGCCTCGGTAACATCGACGATTGCCACCAGCATTTTGCGCCTCGCTGATGGCTCGTCCTGAATGATGCGCGCACTCATGGCGAACACGCGTCGGCCCAATGCGGGCAACGTGATTGCAATCTCCGCGTCCTTTGCGACTGCGCCTTCGGCGGGAAGTGAGGCGAGAAACTCACGCAGTGCCGGCACATCGAGATGATCTCCGGCTTCGTTGAGGTGGCGCCCGACGGTCGCCTCGGGCGTCACCGCGAAGACGCGGTAGAACGAGCTCGACGCCGAGACGACGCGCAGCTCTTCGTCCAGCACGACCAGCGGCTCTGTAATTGTGGCGATGATGCTGTCCGAATATGCGCGCGCCGCCTGAATTTCCTGCTGGGCTGCCTTTATCTCGGAGATGCCGTTAAACGTAATGACCACGCCCTCGACCCGCGTCTCGTCGCTGCGATACGGCAGGACGCTGCGAATGTACCAGGTACCGTTGTCGGTTTTGACCTCGCGCCGTATGGGCCTGAAGGTTTCAAGCACCCTACGTGCATCCGCCAACAGATCGTCGTCGCCGAATCTGTGCGTGAGGTCGCCGAGCGGCCGCCCGATGTCGGTGGCAATAACATTAAAGAGTGCCTTCGTGGCGGGCGTGAAGAAGCGGATTTTCAAAGCGCAATCGAGAAAGAGGGTGGCAACGTCCGAGCTGTTCAAGATGTTATTGAGGTCGTCCGACGTTGCGCGCTGCCGCTCAACGGTCTCCTGAAGCTGGCTGTTGAGAGCGTTGAGCTCCTCATTGAGCGACTGCAGCTCCTCTTTGGAGGTCTCCAGCTCCTCGTTTGTCGACTGGAACTCCTCGTTGACGGACATGGCTTCCTCATTGATCGCTTTGTGCTCCTCATTGGCGATCTCGAGGTCGCGGACAGCGCTGTTGAGCTCCTCGCGGGTTGAATCTAGCTCTTGCTCCAACTCAATGGCGCGCGATGCGTCGGCTGGTGATTCCCGCTCCCCAATCGGTCTTGGCTCGCGCTTGGCTTCGTCGGTGAAGCTGACGAGCAGCAGCCCTTCGCCTTCGCCGTGGACTGGCAACACAGCGATGTTGACCATGACCGATTCACCGTCGCGGTCCAGCCGAGCACCCGTAATAAGCGTGCGTGCCTGCTCATCGCTGGCATGCGCGATCGCCGTTCTGAGCTTGCCGCGCAATCCCTCGCGCGCCATGACCAGAATATCCTGGCTTGGTTCGCCTGAGGCGATCTTGAGATAGCGGTCTGTCGGCCCGAAGAATTGCAGCCCCTCACGTTTGGCGTTGATAAGGACCGAGGCCGGTGCGTAGGCGGCCAGCAGCGTCCTCTCCACGAGAGTGCCGAGCGGCGCAAAGTGCGGCGCCTTCTTTCGCGCCGCTTCAGGCACTGATGTGCGGCCATAATCACCGGCGGTGACGGGGAAATCGACCTCGCCCGGCCGGCTGCGGCTGATATGCCGAAAAATACGGTGCTTCTTCGAGATTGGAGCAAAGCGGTCGCCGTGATTGCCGACCGTTTCAGATGATCCCAAAAAAAGCACGCCGTTCTCGCGAAGGGCAAAGTGAAAAAGCGAGAGAATACCTTCCTGTGCCTCGGGGCTGAGATAGATCAAAACGTTTCGGCATGAAATAAGGTCGAGACGCGACAAGGGCGCGTCGGCCAATAGGTTCTGGGTCGTGAACACCACCGCCTCTCGCAGCTCGCGGATTACGCGATAGGCGCCGTCTTCCTTGAGGAAGAAACGGGCGAACCGCTCCGGTGTCACGTCGGCCTCGATCTGCTCAGGATAGGCGCCGTTGCGGGCGAAAGCCACGCAGCCTGGATCGATGTCGGAGGCAAATACCTGCAACTTGATGTTGCGCTTGGCGGCCGCGATCTCCTCAAGGAACAGCATGGCGATGGAATAGGCTTCTTCGCCGGTGCTGCACCCGGGCACCCAGATCCGCAGTGGACCACCCAGCACGTGCTCGCGCACGAGATCTGGCACAATCTTTTCTGCTAGAAGATCGAAGGCTGGCACATCGCGGAAGAAGTGGGTGACGTTGATAAGAAGGTCCTTGGCGAGGGCCTCGCGCTCTTTGGCGTCCGCGCGCAAGACTTCCAGATAGCAGGCGCTGTGCTCGATCCCAGCCATCGCCATGCGGCGCTCGACGCGGCGTTGGAGCGTGCCACTCTTGTAGAGCGAAAAATCTTGCGAGGTTGTCGCGCTGAGCAGAACGATGATATGGGCCAGGTCGTGCCCGGCGGTGGGGCGACGAGATGGATCCTGGCCATCGTCTTTGACGTACGCCTGACGGCAGAAACCGACGATCGCCTCGGGAATCTTACCCACCGGCAAGACAAGATCGGCACAGCCGGTGGCGAGTGCGCTGCACGGCATGCCGTTGTGCGCGGCCTCGTTGGGATCCTGCACGATGACGAGCCCGCCCCGCTCATTCACTGTTTTCAATCCGAGGCTGCCGTCGGCTCCCGTTCCCGACAGGATCGCGCAGATGGCCTGCTCACCGCATTCGCTTGCGAGCGAACGCAGGAAGAAATCGAAGGGCAAGCGCGCGCCGTGGCGTTCGCGCGGCTTTGAAAGCCGCAGGGCTCCATCTTGAAGTGAGAGATAAGCACCCGGCGGAATGAGATAGACGTGGTCGGGCTCGAGCGGCATGCCGTCCGCCGCTTCCACCACCCGCATCTGCGTATGGCTCGCAAGCAGCTCTCGCATCATGCTGGCATGCGTCGGATCGAGGTGTTGGATGAGCACGAAGGCCATGCCGCTTTTGGGCGGCGTGGCATCAAAGAACTTCTGGAAAGCGTCGAGCCCGCCGGCCGATGCCCCCAATCCGACAACGGGAAATGCACGCGCCTGGCGCAGGCCGACGCGCTTTGGCGTGAGCTGTCCGTTCGGCGGCGGTGGCGCCGCTCCGGTCGAGCCTGCACGAGGTCCAGTCATCATTTATGCTTTCTTTGCAAGCCCGCGTTCCACGAGGGGAAATGCTGGGCATATTTACTATAGCACGTTCTATTGCACTGCGGCGGCCGACCTGGCTGCTGCAGGTTAGCGCTCTGCTCGCGTTGGAGCAGGGCCGGTTGCGGCTAGGCATAAGTAAATTCCAAGTCTACCTCGTCGCTGCATCTATTGGTTAAGGTTTGCGCCAGTACTTCGATGCAAAGCGCTGGAGCACAAGGCTGCGGCGACATCCAGACGCATCGCACACGCTTCGGCGAGGGTCTCCCGAGCAGCCGATACGCCAGGTGGCACCCACGTCGACGCGAACGAACCTAATCCGGCGAACTGATGCTGGTCGGCGACCCGCGCTCTCAGCGAGAATAAGGCGGTGCACAGCGGCGTGTTGAGTCCATCGCTCCACGCCCGCGGCACATGAGGAGTTATTCAATGTTCAACATCAGCAGCAGACGGCAGCCCGGTTCTGACCGAATCCATACACTGCCCGAGCTCATGCAGAGGGAGGAACGACTGAGGTTTGCAGCCCGTGAGCTCGGCCACCGAAACAAGAACTTGCTCGCGATGGTCCAGGCGATCGCCAGGCAGATCGGTTCGCGAAGCGCGAGCCTTCAGGATTTTCAGATGGACTTTTCCCAGCGGCTGCAAGGTCTCTCCGACTGCTTGAATCTCGTTCTCGAGGAAGACGGGCGCGGCGCATGGATCGCCGACGTGGTTAGCAGCCAGCTCGCGGCCTTTGGTGAGGTTGACGGGGTGCGGATCGTGGCGACAGGACCCGCGGTCTTTCTACGCCCGGAGGCTGCCCAGAACATTGGACTCGCGCTTCACGAGTTGGGCACCAACGCGACCAAGTACGGCGCACTTTCAGTGCCGGAAGGCGCCATCACCGTGCACTGGGAGCTCGGGCGCGTCGGCATCGGACGGACGTGCTTTCGCTTGATGTGGCGCGAGATCAATGGCCCCAAGGTGACGCCGCCCGCGCTCCACGGCTTCGGTCATGTTGTCCTGCAACGCACGACGGGACAAGCGCTGCAAGGCAAGGTGAACCACGAATTCGCAGCCGACGGCGTAAGCTGGACACTTGAGGTCCCCGGGGCGCGCACAGTCATGCCGGGACCACCGGAGCGAGCTCGCGAAGGTGCTCTGCAATAAGCCACATCCACCGAACACAATAGCTTTTGCCGGTTGAACGCCGCAACTCAAGAGCGCGCTTGCGCGCGAGTGCACGGCCCAACTGAGTACATTCCGGCTCTAACCCGTCGCAAGCGCAAGCCCTAGGTTCCGGTGAAGAACCGAAGGGCGCATTTGGGCAAAGGATGACCATGACCTCAACTGCCACTGCCGCACGGCGGACTGACCTTCGAAGAATGTGCGTTCTCATCAGCTCGACATTGCTCTGCGCCTGTAGCGCCAACGCTGCGGCTAACGCGAAGATTCCCGGGTCGACCTACTGCATTGGCGGTGTCTGTCACCGCGTGAAGACAATCGAGGAAGTCGAAGCATTGGTCGGAAGCGAGGAGATGGTGCGGGCGTCATACTATGACGATTGCAGGCTGGATGCGGGCAATCCGTGCAGCGCATCCTCCTCGGGTGAAGCATTTCGCCCCGATCACACGGACAACGCGGCGAGTCCCGTCTATCCGAATGGGACCGTGTTGCTCGTCACGAACCCGAAAACCGGCGGCAAAACCGTCGTGCGGGTCAATGACTCGGGTCCGTACCAAGGCGGCCGCGAGCTCGACGTTTCACGCGCCGCTGCAAAACAGCTTGGCTTCGCGCGCGCCGGAGTCGCCAGTCTTCGCATCCGGATCGTGAGCGCGCCTAGCAGAGTCCATTGAGTAGCTGCGCCATGAGCGATGGGCCGCATTGTCTGGTCCGGCCCGCGATTGAGGCGCAAGTTGCACGAAGCCAGTGAGTACATTCCGAGTCTAACCCCTCCCCGACCCCAAGAGATAGGTTCGAGCCCAAGTCCGACGGGCACCACGATCAAATGCAGCGCCCTTCGCCTCGACCGCAGCGGTGCCCAGCTCAACGGCACCCGGGTCGCAATAAGACTTCATACGTCAACCACTGTGAGGCATACATGACCGAACTCCCCCAAGACCGTTTCCGACACTATCGCGAGCAAGCCCGCCGATGCCGTGGTGTCCCCGCCGAAGATTCCAGCCGACAGCGACACGAAGCCTATCGGCGAGCCCAAGGCGCCTGCCGACGCGCTGCCTTCCGAGCCAAAGCCGGTGGTAGCGCCTGGCCTGCTGAAGACCTGAGGGATTTTCCCGCGTAACCCGTCTCAACGTTCATTTTTTGGAGTCTGAAACATGATCCGCACCTTATCCCTTACGGCCGTTCTCGCCGCGGCCCTGGCGCTGCCGGCGCTGGCCGAGGACGCGAAAACGAATGTCGAGCCCATCGCGGGAGCGACGAGCACACCGACGAGCACCATGTCCGAGCAGGTGCCACAGAAGAAGAGCGACGCTGAAGCCGCTGGTGAGAGCCTGCCAAACGCCTCGACCAACGATACCAAGCAGGCTGCACAGATGCCCGCGAGCGCGGAACAACAAAGCACTGGCATCTCGCTAACGGAGCAGGAAGCCCTGACCTGGATCGATAAGCCGGTCTTCAGCAGCGACGGCAAGCAGATTGGCAAGGTCGCAGCTTTTGAGCGTGACCCCGACAACAAGGTTACCGGGATGCACGCGGACATCGGCGGCTTCTTGGGCTTTGGCGAGTCTCGCGTCAACATAACGCCCACGCAGTTCAAGCTGCAGTCTGACCGCGTTGTCCTCAGCCTGACGACCGCAGAGGCGAACGATCTTCCTAAGGTTCAGAAATAGTCATCGAGCGGCCCCTCACGATGAGTGGTCCAGTCCTGAAAGGACAGCAATATGAAACGTCTCGCACTATCGGTAGCTGTGGGCGCTCTTGCCTGCTGTGCCGCGGTTGGTTCCTCGCAAGCTGCCCCCCTCTCGAGCGCGGTAGCTAAGGCTGCTCCAACGGCCCTGTCGTCGACGATCGTCGATCAGGTTTATTGGCGCCGCCATCACCGTCATCACCGTCATCATTGCTGGTGGCGTCATGGTCATCGGCATTGCCGCTGGGGTTGGTGATCGCGCCTAGTCTTGGTCCCTCCAAAGACGGGTGCAGTCCTGCGAAGGGCTGCACCTTATTCTTACGGCCGAGCGCTCGCCGTTGTACTCGCATAGGGCGAGCGCTCGGCCGCGGCGAAAGGGAAGCAGATTCTCATGCACGGCCAAACCGCAGCTTCGCCGACAGCCGATCAGGCGCTTGCTCCTCAGCGTGAGAATGAGCAAGTCGCGCCCCTGTTCGTCGGCGCGCGGTCGGTTGCGCTAATCGTTATCGCCGTCATCGTAGTGTTCTATACGCTCTACTTTGCGGCCTCCCTGCTTGTCCCGATCGCCGCTGCCGTGCTCCTCAGCATGCTGCTCGCGCCCGCCGTGCAGTTCCTTGAGAGGCTGCATGTGCCGCGCCTGGTTGCGGCGGCCTTAATCGTCCTCGCCACTGTAAGTCTGATCGGAGCGGGAATCACCGCGTTGGCGGGCCCCGCGCAGAGCTGGATCGAGAAGGGACCGGACAGCCTCCAGAAAATGGAGCACAGGTTCTTTTCAGGCAGGAGGCCACTCGAAAGCATTCAGAAGGCAACGGACCAACTGCAGGAAGCCACGCAGGCGACGAGCCGAGCAGGACCTCAAGAGGTCCGTGTGGTGCAGCCGGCGTTGACGGACCTCCTGTTGTCGGGGACGCCTCAGGCGGTGGCCTCGATCTTTTCCGTGACCATATTGGTGTACTTCCTGCTTGCTTCCGGTGACGTTTTTCTGCGCAAGCTTGTCACCGTGATCCCCACCTTTCACGACAAGAAGCGTGCGGTTGAGATCACTCGCCAGATCGAGACGGACATTTCCTTCTATCTGCTCAGCTTCACGTCGGTGAACGTCGGGCTCGGCGTTGCTATGGCGGTCGTGACCGCACTCTTAGGCATACCAAACCCGCTTCTTTGGGGCGCTCTCGTTGCGGTGCTCAATTTCGTTCCCTACGTCGGAGCCCTCACCAGCATGGCTATCCTTGCGATGGTTGGCGTTCAGACCTTCGACAGCCTGGCGCAGGCGCTGGCTGCGCCGGCCATTCTTCTTGTACTCGTCGGCATCTCCGCGGAGGTCATCACGCCTTTCGTTCTGGGGCGGGGACTCCTGCTCAATCCGGTTGCCATCTTCATCGCCATTCTCTTGTGGGGTTGGCTGTGGGGCATCGTCGGAGTGCTGCTGGCGGTGCCGCTCTTGGCGAGCTTCAAGATCGTCTGCGAGCGCGTCGAGCCGCTGCACCCGATCGCTGAATTCTTGACGATCTAAGCGGCGGCGGATGGCCGGCCGCGGGTACCCAGGACGGCAACCGAGCCGTCCCCTAATTCGAGAGGAGAAGTGAACATGGCAACGCAGCTAGCAATGCAGAACGCTGACATCAGAGAGACCTTTGCCGAACCCATCGCAAAGGCACCCGCCGACATCAAGATCATCAGCCATTCCAACATTTTCTACTGGTGGCCGGCCTGGGTTGCCGGCTTTGCCGTGGCGCTGATCACGTACGTGCAGGGCCGCGACGTTGCAGTTGTGCCCGAATTCATCGACCGCGTTCACCCGAGCAACAATCCGGGGATATTCTTCATTACCGTTCTCGTTCTTCTCGTCGTCTTCACCACCACCAAGCTTCGCGGCATCTACTCTGTCCTCACAGTCGTCAGCGTTGCCTTCTTCGGGGTTCTGTTTGCGTGGCTCGGGTGGTGGGACAATATCCTGCGCTTCATCCCCCATCTCTCGGCGCGCGCGAACATGGGCTTTTATCTCCTGTTCTCGGCGGCTCTGCTGGCTGTGTGGCTGCTTTCATTTTTCGTGTTTGATCGATTGACAATCTGGCGGGTGCGCGCCGGCCAAATGATCGAGGAACGCCGGATTGGCGGCCAAGCACGCAGCTATGACACCAATGGTCTCGTTTTCGAAAAGCGCGGTCAGGACCTCTTCCATGACATCATTCTAGGAATGGGGGCGGGGGACCTGACGGTTACGACCGGGGGCGCGCACAAGCAGTCGATACAGATCCCCAACGTGCTGTTGGTGGATCGGAGGATGAAGGCAATCGAGAAGTTGATCGTCGTAAAGCCGGATCAGGTTCCCGCCAACGCGGCCTAGATCGTACGCGTGTGATGCTCTGGAAATCGAACTGAGTAGTTTCCGAGTTTGCCGCTGCCGGTGGTTAGGACTATAATCAAACGATAGCCAAAAGCCCCCGACAACTCTCCCTCATCGAGCAGCCAACTGCGCTGAACGAGGCCCATCGAGAGTGCCGACCAAGCGGGCGCTAACTGGCGCGAACGCGGATCGGAGTGGCTGCTTAGCCCTTCGAACCCGCCACGATTGTCCAAAAGGAAATACGACCATGAGCACAATCACCAGGAAGCTACTCATTACCAGCGCCACAGCTCTGTTTGCCTTGACGGGAGCTTATGGCGCAGCCGCGGCGGACAAGCATGGGTCGCACGGTGCCGGCGCACGGCATCATGCCGGTGCGACCATGCAGCATCACAGCGTGGTCCGGCATGGGGCGACGGGGAATGCCCGCCACGCCGGCAACAATCGGGGCCACCACCGCTTCGGCCACAGTGGCTATGGCGGCATTTACATCTACTCAGGCGAGATCAATGGTTGCGGCCATTCCTATCGGAAGTGGCAGGCTACCGGCAGCCGATACTGGCGTTCGCGCTACTACGATTGCCTCGACGGCTGATGATTGCAGACGTTCCGGCAGGGTCTTCCCCCGGACCCGCTTTCCTCCCCCCGGAAAGCGCCGGATCGGAGAGCTTCCAGCGAAAGCTGGGAGCTCTTTTGTTCAGCCGAAGCTGCAAGTAACCGGCGTCAACACGGCACCGGCAGATCAATCTGTCCAACATGCGCGCGCAGAAGTGGGCGGCATCCTCGTCCGGACTTGAGTACACGGGCGGCCGAGTGTCCGCTATGCATCACAAGCGGCTGCCACGCGAGCCGCAGGACCGAGTCAGCTCCCCCCTTAAGAGCAGGCACGGACTGCCATCACGGCAACGTCCGCGACGGGCCAATTTCGGACATCTCAACCTCGCGCACAGACGAGCTGGAGAGGCTCCCGCAACGGCCCTTCAGAACCGCCAGGTGAGCCGTCCTTGGACGCCGTTGTCCTGCAGGTCGTCGGCGAGTTGGCCGGAATAAGAGACGCCCAGGACGGCGTCCGCACCCAAAGCGAAGTCGAGGCCGGCCTCGAGGAGCGCACTATTGCGCGCGAGCGGTACGCCCAAAATGCCGAAGGCGATGCCCGAAGAGGCAAAAGCAAGCGCAAGCTCGGGCGTGAGCTCGCCGAACGCGTACTGCCAGGCGAAAGAGGCCCGCGGCGTCACCAGCATGCCGAAGACCGGCATCGTCGTCGCCGCGCGCACGCCCAGCGTCGAATAGCCGACGTTCTGATCGCTGCCTGGCGTGGTCAGCGCCGCGGTGGCGCCGCTCTCGGTGAAGTCATCCGTCCCCACATGCACGTAGGCGAGACCTGCGAACGGCTCCATGGCGGAGGATCGGTCAGTAACAATCGGATAGGCCAGCTCAGCAAAGAGCTGGCCCGTGTCGCCGCCGTAGCTCGCGCTCTCGTTTTCGTAAAAACCGGGGAAGCTGACCGCGCGCAAAGTATCTATGCTGTGCCAGGTCCAGGCGGCACCCGAGCGCAGCGCGAGGGGTCCTATCCTGCCGCCGGCATAGCCCGCCAGCAGATAGCTGTCGACGTCCGCGGAGCTGGCGCGGGCCTTCACGTTGACATCCGATCGGATGTAGCCGGTGGCGAGGCCGGCGCGCCAGCCATCGCCGACGTCGGCATCCATGCCGGAGACCAAACCGCCGAGGGTGCGCTTCGCGGTGGCGGCGTTGCCGTTGCCGTCGAATTGGCCCCAGGAGCCGAAGCCGCGGGTCCAGAAGGTGAGGCCGTGGCCATAGTCCGGGACGGCGCCGGGATCGTGACCCGCACCGAGAGCCATGCGTGTGCCAGTGTCGAATGCGGCAACGGAGGTCGGGCCGGCGGCTGCCAGCGCCACCGCTTGACCCGGGCCGTCGGGAGCGTAGGAGGCCTGGATCAACCGCCCCAGCATC
Organism: uncultured Alphaproteobacteria bacterium; assembly: GCA_963782555.1. Taxonomy (GTDB): domain Bacteria; phylum Pseudomonadota; class Alphaproteobacteria; order Rhizobiales; family Hyphomicrobiaceae; genus Hyphomicrobium_A. The sequence goes on from CAWAKB010000004.1 coordinate 787,534, forward strand.
GCCTCGCGCACGTACAGCCCTTGATTGACGAGCACGCCCGAGAGGCTCGCATGCACCTCGCCGGAGAGCGCGTCGAATGCATGGCGCGCCTGATCAGCGGTCAACGACAAAACAGTATCGTAAATGACGTTGCCGGAGCCGAGCGCTTCCACGGCTCCGCCGGTCGCAATCTCGTTGGGTGTCTCCCCGACGCTGGCGAAGCTGACACCATTGCGCGCAATCGTCAGGAGCACGTTGTTTGCATTGTAGCTGAGCTCAGGAGCGAGGAAGACGGACTCGAAATCAGACGTCAGTTCGGCGAACGTGCCGGTCACGCCGCCGTCCGCATGGAGGATCGTGAAGGTGGTGCCCGGCGTGTAGATGCCCGTTTGGGCAAACACTTGCACGGCGCCACCGAGCATCGCCGCACCGGTGACGTTGGTACGGTCGGCCGTCGTCGGCGAGATCTCGACGAGATAGACGCCGGGTGCAGCGAAGGTCAGGTCGCCGGCGACCGTGACCGTGCCGATGGAAAAGCCAGGCGCCAACGTGCCGGCGATCGTGGCCGGGCCGATCGTGCCGTTTCCTCCAAGAAAGGCCGCGGGCAACGCCACCACCGGCGCGGGAATCACGGCATCGGCGAGCAGCAGCTTTCCCGCGTTGATCGTCGTCCCGCCCGAGTAGGGGTTTACGCCGGTCAGCGTCAGCGTTCCGGTGCCATTCTTGACGAGCGAGCCGGTGCCGGAGATGTTGCCGGCATAGGTCAGCGCATCGCTGCGGTCGAAGACGAACACGCCATTGTCGATCATGTTGCCGGAAATGCTGCCGGTGGTGCCGCCGTTGCCAATCTGCAGCGTGCCGGCGTTGATCGTCGTGCCCCCGCCGAATGTGTTTTCACCGGTGAGGATGAGTGTGCCGGCGCCGCTCTTGGTCAGCGTACCTGTCCCGCTGATGACGCCGCCCAATGTGACCGTATCGCTGCGGTTGATCGCAAATACGCCATTGTCGATCACGTCCCCCACGATTGAGCCACTTGTGCCGCCGTTGCCGAGCTGCAGTGTGCCGGCGCTGATCGTCGTTGCGCCCGTGTAGGTGTTGTCGCCCGTCAGCGTCAGCGTGTTGGTGCCAATCTTGCTGAGCGCGCCGGTGCCGCTGATGATGTCGCCAAGGGTAAGATTGTTGTTGCGGTTGAATGCGAGCACGCCGTTATCGATGATGTCCCCGAGCACGCTTCCCGAGTTGCCACCGTTGCCGAGCTGCAGCGTGCCGGCGTCGATGGTCGTGCCGCCCGTGTAGGTGTTGTTTTCCGACAGCGTGAACGTACCGGTGCCGGCCTTGGTCAGGCCGGTCGCTCCCGCGCTATCCTGGATAAGGCCTGAAAACAGGGTATCTGTGTCATCGCCGCCGGTGGTCAGGATTGCGGCGGCGGCGCCCGCGTTGGTTACCGTACCGGTGCCGGCGAGCGAGCCGATGGCCTGATCGAAGCCGAAGAGATCCAGGACTGTGTTGTTAGCGAGCGTATGTGCGCTCGCGGATGAGAAGGTGTTCTCAGCTCCCCCCTGCAGCGTGCTGCCGTTGTTGCTGAGTGTCGTGCTGCCCGAGTAGGTGTTGCTCCCCGTTAGCGTCAGCGTGCTGGAGCGAGTCTTGGTGAGCGCGCCGGTGCCGCTGATGTCGCCAGCAAAGATCCAGTCGTTGCTGCGGTCGATTGCGAGCACGCCGTCGTTGAGAACATTACCCACTATCGAGCCACTGGTGCTGTTGTTGCCGAGCTGCAGTGTGCCGGAGCTGATCGTGGTGATGCCTGTGTAGGTGTTGTCGCCCGTCAGCCTCAGGGTGTTGGCACCGATTTTGGTGAGCGTGCCGCCGCCGCTCACGGAGCCGGCATAGGTCTGCGCGTTGCCACGGCTGAACACGAGCGCGGCGTTGTCGACGATGTCCCCGGCGACGCTTCCGGCGGCGGTGGCGTCGCCGAGCTGCAGCGTGCCGGCGCTGATCGTCGTGTCCCCAGTGAAAGTGTTATTCCCGGTGAGGATCAGAGTACCGCTACCCAACTGGGTGAGCGTGCCGGTGCCGCTGATGACGCGGGAATAGGTCAGGTCGTCGCTGCGGTTGAAGATGAGTGCGGCGTTGTCGACGATATTGCGGGCCACGCTGCCCGTGGTACCCCCGTTGCCGATCTGCAGCGTGCCGGAGCTGATCGTCGTGTTGCCTGTGTAGGTGTTGTCGCCCGTCAGCGTCAGCGTGTTGGCGCCGCTCTTGGTGAGCGCGCCGGTGCTGCTGACAACGCCGCCAAAGGTCAGGTCATCACTGCGGTTGAAGTCGAGCGTACCCTTGTCGACGACATCGCCCTGGATCGATCCGGTGGTGCCGCCGTTGCCGATCTGCAGTGTCCCGGCGCTGATCGTGGTGCCGCCTGTGTAGGTATTGTCGCCCGTCAGCGTCAGCGCGTTGGAGCGGTTCTTGGTGAGCGCACCGGTGCCGCTGACAATGCCGCCAAAGGTCAAGTCGTCGGTACGGTTGAACTCGAGCGTAGCGTTGTCGACGACGTTGCCCACGATCGATCCGGTGGTGCCGTTGTTGCCGAGCCGCAGCGTGCCTGCGTTGATCGTCGTGCCGCCGGTATACGTGCTGTCGCCCGACAGCGTCAGCCTGCCGGCTCCGGTCTTGGTGAGCGCGCCGCTGCCGCTGACGACCCCGTCATAGGTAAGAGTATTGCTGCGGTCGATCGCCAGCACGCCGTCGTTGAGCACGTCACCCTGGATCGAGCCACGCGTGCCGCCGTCGCCGAGCTGCAGCGTGCCTGAGCTGATCGTCGTCCCCCCGGTGTAGTTGTCGTTTCTGGTGAGGATCAGCGTGCCGCCACCGGTCGCGGTCAGGCCTGCCGTGCCCGCGAGGGTCGAGTCGATGGTCGCGCTGCCGCCCGATACGACGCTGATTGTGGGGGTGACCCCGCCCAAGGTCAGGGTACGGTTGTTCACGCTATAGCCAGTGACATTGAAAATGAGATCATGCGCCGTGATCGATTGGCCAAGGGTTACCGTGCCGGCAGCCCCGCCGAAGACGGCATCATCGAGTGCGGCGTTGTTCCAGTTTTGAAAGGTAGTTCCATTGAACCAACGAGCGGTAGATGTATTCCAGGTGCCGGTGCCACCGCCGCCCGGAGTGACGCCGTCGGCAGACCACTCCAACGAGCCCGCGGTCGCGCCGCTGACCAACGCGAAGCTCAATGCAATAGCAGCCGTCAAAATCGGCAGACGTCGGGCAGCTGGCGCCCGCAGATCGCGATGGATAGGAGGCAAAGCAGCACCGACGGCGCCGAGCAACGGCGCGCGCCGCCGCAGAATCATCCATCGGCTTCCTGTCATTGACCCGCTCATCACAGCGGGCGGCGCAAATGCCGAAAGAGCAGCGCCAATGCGGAACAAGCTGTTGCGATCTACCCGCCGCAATCATGCCTAGACCATGTGGACTCCGGCGCCGCTAACATGTGTTAGTCTTTGACAGGAACGTCTGTATAAAGAACAACTATCCGATATATGTTAGGGAATATCGGAATCGCCGCCGCGTAATCGCAAGCTGCTCATTTCGTTCCAACAAATGTCCGCGCGGCAGCCCCCTATCGGGAACCGCTGCCTCAACCGCGCAGGAGCCCTAACGAGTGCCACGGTTACTAGTGTGGTTGGGAGTTTTTGCCCGCAAGAATGCGCTCGATAATCACAACAACGGCGTTGTTCAGGTGGGGGCTTTGCGAACTGGCCGCTGCTTCGCGGTGCGTGGTTGCGACATCCTCGAGAATGTCGCACGCGTCCTGCTCGCTTATAAGTTTGAGGTCAGCCAAAGCAACAAGAAGCAATTCGCAGATGGCCAGCGCAGCGTATCCTGCAGCATCGTTCGGCGTCGGAAGGGGGGGCGCCATCGGGTTCCTTTGAATTATATGGTGTATCTTCTAGTATGTGACGGGAGTTCTATAGCGGAGGCCGGTCGGCGAAGCTAATTTTCACTAGGACGTGCACAGACGCTTGCGCAATACCCATTGGAGATCTCATTTTTGCGGCGTGCCTCATTGCTGCGGCTGATCATGGGGAGGTGTGATGGCGAATGGACAATTTGAGAGCTTATTGGCGAAAAAGCTGGTTACTTTTGTTCCTCTGACTACGGAGGAGCGGAAACGCCTCACCGAGCTGCAATCAAAAACGGTCAAGGTGAAGCGGGGCAAGCAACTCGTCAAAGAGGGCCAGGCCGGCCATCGGGCATTCATTCTGCAGGATGGGTGGGCCTGCAGTTACAAGGACCTCCCCAATGGCAGCCGTCAGATCATCTCTTTTCCGATAGCGGGAGACTGCGTTGGCCTGCGCAGCGTTTTGCTGCGAACCGCCGACCATTCATTCGAAGCCCTGACCGACGCCGTCGTCAGTCCGGTGGATGGCTCACAAATGTTGCAGACCTTCAGCGACTTCCCGCGCCTTGGAGCAGCGATCCTGTGGGCCACATCGCGCGACGAAGCCATGGTCGTCGAGCATCTCGTCAGCATTGGGCGGCGCAGCGCGATCGAACGCACGGCGCACTTCTTCATGGAGTTGGCGGAGCGGCTGAACCTAATTGGCTTGGCGAAGGGGACCGAGTTCGACTGTCCGCTCAACCAGTATGTTCTTGCCGACGCGCTCGGCCTGAGCGCCATACACGTCAACCGCGTTTTGCGCCAACTACGCGAGCGGGACTTGCTCACAGTCCAGCGGGGCACCGTGACAATTCACGACTTGAACGGGCTCAGGAAGCTTTCGGGATTCCAAGGCGGCTACTTGAACTCGCGAGACTGATGCACATTCAAGCGACACGGTCGGCCGCATTTCTTTTTCCAACTAACGCAGGTTAGCACCTGCCCAGGCGCTATATCCTACACGTAAGCGGCGGGGTGACGAATGCATGGCGAGACGGCTTTGGACCGTCCGTGGGGAATCCGCCAACCTCTCCGGGAGCCGGTTCATCCCTCCTATCGGCTCTCGGAGAGCGTCATTGCGATCGTCGATCTCCGCACGGGATCGGATCAGGTCGCGCACGATGCGCGAAGTGTGTGCGGCTGCCAGTTTGCGCCGGGAAATTGAGCACACGAGCCATGGCATCAACCGGCCTTCAAACCCGCCCCCTCTACCTCCAGTTACGAGACGCCCTGGCCGCGCGCATAGCGAACGGGGGATGGAAGCCCGGAAAGCCGATCCCCAATGAGCTCGATCTCGCGCGCGAGTACGGAGTGAGCTCGGGCACCATGCGCAAAGCGCTCGATATCATGGAAGGCGAACGACTCATTAAGCGCAAGCAGGGACGCGGCACCTTCGTGAACGATCAAGGGTCCGAAGAGCTGGCTTTGCGGTTCAGCGCTATTCGAGACGCCAGCGGCGGACGCATCGCCGGCCAAGTGGAGTTGGGCGAGGTCACCGAAGGCGCAGCGAACGAATTGGAGTGCGCTCGGTTGCGTTTGCAAGCGCATGATTACGTCTACCGCGTTCATTGCACTCGGTTGCACGAGGATCGTCCGTTCATGGTCGAGCAAGCCTCAATGCCCGCCGCGCTGTTTCCCCGGCTTAGGGAGATTAATGGGTTTCCCCACCAAATCGCGGCCCTTGCGCAGAAGAATGGCATCCTGGTGGGCAAGGCGGAAGAACGCATTTCGGTTCGCGCAGCCACTCCGGCGGTCGCCGAAGCCTTGCGTGTCGCTCCGTCCACGCCGATCCTGGAACTGGATCGTGTCATGCTGGCGCTCGACGGGCGACCCATAGAATGGCGCCTTGGGCAATGCAATCTCACCGCGCACCACTACTTGGCCGAGATAAGCTGATCGGCCGCGCGACGTGCTCACCGCCTGGCGGGGATGGGTGACGATTTAGGACCTAATTGGACTGGGGACACCTGGGGTTTTGTCGGCTCGCTAAACTCTCGAAAGCAATTAAAATTCAAGTGAACGACTAAGTGGGACAACAGATATTCTGCCTACCGCTAACCTGGATTAGCTCTCGGCGAGTCCCTTCAGACTACTTTTTAGAATGGCCGGATATTGCGTGGCAGATGCAACGACCTGTCCCAGTGTGCAGGACGTCCAAGCCGGCGGATGCAAATCCACGGCCATGCCAAAACTCGAGCGCATCACTTACGTCGAAGATGAGCCGGACATCCGCTCTATTGTAGAGATTGCGCTCTCAAAGATCGACGGTCTTATGCTCGACCTATGCAGCAGCGGACCGGAAGCTATTGGCCGAACGCCTCCATTCAAACCTCAGCTCATCATTTTGGACGTCATGATGCCAGGCATGGACGGCATTGAGACTTTGAAACGGCTGCGCGAGTTCCCGCAATTGGCGAACACGCCCGTCATCTTCTTGACTGTGAGGGCCATGCCGCGCGAAACCGACGTCCTTCGGTCACTGGGAATCGCAGAGGTGATCACCAAGCCATTCGATCCAATGACGCTGCCTCACCGCATTCAGGAAATATGGCAACAGACCCGAAGTAAGGTTGATGCCCAATGACGTCACGTTGGAGACAGACCGTTATTGGACCTTTATCGGCATGGGAGGCGAGAGCTTAGTCTTGTCCCAACAGTCGTCTCCATCCGCAGTTGCCGACGACGCATCCCGCCCGGCGGATGTTGCCACCGAGACGCCACGCAAAATGGCGCCGGCCGGGCTCAAATACCTACAGGACGCCATTCTCAAGAGCGCCGACTTCGCGATCATTGCGACCGACGCCAACGGCCTCATACAGGTTTTCAACCCCGGCGCCGAGCGGCTGCTGGGGTACGATGGCAGCGATCTAGTCAAAAAGAAAACGCCAGATGAATTCCATGACTCGCAGGAAATGGTGGCTCGCGCCGAGGAATTGAGCGCCGAGTTCGCGACCGCGATCGCGCCCGGGTTCGACGCACTGGCTTACAAGGCCTCGCGCGGAATCACGGACAAATACTACCCGACCTTAATCCGCGAAGACGGCAGCCGCTTTCCCGCCGCGGTGTCGATCACCGCCCTGCGGAACTCTGGAACAGAAATCGTCGGCTATCTGTTGATTGCCAGCGATTATACGGCGGAGGCCGCGGCGATTGCCGCCGAACAGAAAAAGGAGCGTATGAAAGACGAGTTCGTAGCCACAGTCAGCCACGAGCTGCGTACCCCGCTCACCTCGATTACGGGTGCGCTCGGCCTCCTCACCGGCAATGCGGCCGGGACGCTGCCGGAATCGGCAACGCGGCTAATTACGATCGCCCACACGAACAGCCAGCGGCTTGTTCGCCTGCTCAATGACATTCTCGACATCGAAAAAATGGAGGCGGGCAAAGTCGTCTTTGATTTCAAGTGCGTTGAGGTCCAATCAGTCGTCGAGCAAGCCATCGAAGAAAATCACAAGTTTGCCGAACGTTACGACGTGGGGCTTCGGTTCGATCCGAGAGCCACACCTGTTCACGTGCGGGCGGACCCCGACCGGCTCATCCAGGTCCTCACCAATCTGCTCTCAAATGCCATCAAGTTCTCGCCGCCCGGCGGAGAAGTGCTCGTCGTGGTGAAGGAGCGAGATGAGACCGTCCACATTTCCGTGCGGGACCATGGACCTGGTATTGCCGCCGAATTCAGACCTCGCATTTTCGAGAAGTTCGCGCAGGCCGACACTGCGGACGCACGCCAAAGGGGCGGCACCGGCCTCGGGCTGAGCATCGTCAAGCAAATCGTCACGCGGCTCCATGGCGCGGTTGGCTTCGAGGACGCACCCGGCGGCGGGACAATTTTTAACGTCGATCTCCCCAATTGGGCGAAAGCGGCGAGGACCATCTCTCATCACGCCGGGAAAGCGCACCTTCGTATATTGCTATGTGAGGACGATCCTAAGGCGGCGACCGTTCTCAGCGAACGCCTGCTGCAAGAGGGTTTTCTCGTGGATGTCGCGCTCACGCCAGACGAGGCGACCGCGCGCGTGGCAGCAACGCCCTATTCGGCTATTCTCGTTGATATGCAGCTCCCGCAAGGCGATGGCATTGATCTAATCAAGCAATTGCGAGCGCAACCGCAGATTTACAACACGCTGCTTGTGGTCTTGTCCGCGGACCTTGTGCGGTCCGAAGCTGAGGACCGGCACCCCACGCTCCTCAACATATTGGATTGGCTCGACGCGCCAATCGACGCCAGCCACCTGATACGTGTTCTCGATCGCCCGATTGTCCGCAATCGGAACCCGCGCCCGCGTGTCCTGCATGTCGATTCCGACCAGAATGCGCTTCGTGCGGTATCCAAGCTGCTGGACGCCAACGCCGAGGTCATGTCGGTCGATTCGATTGACAAGGCACGCCGCGCCCTAGCCACCGGCCGCTTCGACGTCGCCGTGCTGGAGGTCGCGCTGGCCCTAGGTTCGGGCTTTGAGCTGCTGCAGGAGCTGCGAGACACCGCGGGTGATACGATACCGCTCGTTGTGTTTTCGCCGCAGGACGCAAACCCGGTGTTTGCTGAGCAGATCCGAGCCGCACTCATCAATTCGCGTACTCCGATTGGTACTCTCGTGGCAACCTTGCGCAAGCGCCTGCTGGCCAGCACCGCGCCGTTCGACGATAAAATCGACAAATGAATTGACTTTTTTGGCATCTCACATCGAGTGAGGGAAAGTACAAAAAGATCGGCTAGGCGTTGCTAATAAGCGCGTCCCGAAAAGGATGGGCAAAAACTAGTGCGGCGAGGCGTCCTTACCAGCAAGCATGCGCTGAATCATTGCAGCGACCGCATGGTGCCGCCCCGGCGTTTGCGAAACGATGGCGGCTTCATTGTGCGTGGTGACGACATCGGTTAGGAGGTCGCGCACGTCATGCTCGCTGATAATATTGCGGTCGGTCAACGCATAGAGCAGCGACTCGCAAATGCCGAGCGCGGCCAAGCCCTCGCAGGAGGAGTCGGCATGCTGTATCATTTTATTGTCCATTGGACTGCAACCATACCCTGTCAAAGAGCCCTTGAGACTGATCCAAGTTTGCTCCATCGCCGAATCTGAGCATTTTTCTTTGTGGACGCGGCTATGCCGGCAACTCCATTGCCGACGTGATGGACGAGGCGCTTCAGATGTGGGCGGCGGAGAACGAGCTAATGGACCGCAATCCTGCCCGCGACGTACCTTACCTGCGCGTCCGCAGTGGCGACTACCAAACGCTCAACGAAAGCGAAATCCAACGGTTCGAGGAGCGTTGGCCCGTTGGCACTAAGGAGCGCCTTGCCTTCGCGCTGCTCCGCTATCTTGGCGTACGCCGCTCCGACGTCGTACGACTCGGCAAGCAGCACCTAAGGAATGGCTGGATCATCTTCACTACGAAGAAGGGCGGCACGCCTCTGGAGTTGCCGATCCCGCCCGAGCTGCGGCGCGTGATCGACGCAAGCCCGACCGGCGATCTGAACTTCTTGATGACCGAGTACAGCAAGCCCTTCACTGCAGCCGGGTTCGGCGCCTGGTTCCGCGAGCGCTGCGACGCAGCCGGTCTGCCAAACTGCTCAGCACATGGCCTGCGCAAGGCCGCCGCTACCTCGCTCGCCGAGGCTGGCGCCAGCGCTCACCAGCTCATGGCGTGGTTCGGTTGGCGGTCGCTGAAGGAGGCCGAGCGCTATACGCGCGCCGCCAATCAGAAGAAGCTCGCCGCGAGCGTCGTCCCCTTGTTCGGGAGGGCCAAAGATGGAACATAAGTGTCCAACCTCGCGTCCCAGCGAGTGTCCAACCTTTGCTAAGTGCCTGTTTTTATGGAGACTTCTAGGTAGGCTGGCGCCCCGTAGGGGACGGGATAATTCAGATCCATAAGTTATTGATATTACGCATCATTTTGTGACTGCTACTGCTACGCACAGTAGCAGATCGGAGTAGCAGTTTCCAGTATAGCTATTTTGCGCTCCTGATGGAGGAGCCCGAGGCTTTTCGTTGCGAGCTTTGGAGGCTCCGGCCACGAGGCATGTGTCGAAGCACTTTGCGAGTGTGCTTCGACTTAGCCCCTCTGCAGTGGCCGCGATGGCGAGTTACAACCGGCTCATATTTTTTTGGGCGGGCTGCAATTGGCTATTTCGATTCCATCGGCTGATTTCGAACTATGCGGTCTGGCCATTCGCGCCACTGATGCTGCTTGGTCGGAACTTCAGGCCATGTCGCCAGATCCGGTAGACCCGCTTGACGCACCCTTTCGCGACAAGCTGATGCATCAATGCGACCGCGGAACACCTACGGGCGGGCTACAATTCTCGAATGTGCGGTGCGTTCTGGGGTTGAGAGTGTCTGGCCTGCGAAGCTTGTTTGTTGCGATTTTCCTCCTTCTCGCGCCCGGCACCGCAATTGCCACTGAGGGGCCGGCGGTAGCGGGGCCTATTGGCGGGACCGACGTTCGATCGGCTATGCTGCCCGCGCCGGGCCCTCGTACGCTATGTATTCCAGGGTACTGACGACCATTTTTCCAGTGTTTGGGTCAGATTTCATCCATGAAAGCGCAATCCCCCGACGGACCTGAGATCGAGATGGCGGCACAAACCTCCGCTAACAAGACCGGCGAACAGGCTGCACCGGCGCAGGAGACCGCCGACGAAGATCTTCGCAGAGAGCTCGTCGGGAAGAGATGTTTCGTGGTTATTCCCTATGGCGAGAAGCCCGATTACGACGGCACCGTGCGAGATTTCAATGAGGTGTTCGACAAGCTCATAAGGCCAACCGTCGAGTCACTCGGTCTGAAATGCAAGCGCTCGATCGATGCCACTTCGCCCGGCCTGATCCACAAAGAGATGATCGACCAGATAATAGATTGGGAACTGGCTATCGTTGATATCACGACGGGGAATGCGAACGTGTTCTACGAGTTGGGGGTGCGGCACACCGCCAAGCCCAGCGGCACCGTCATCGTACGTCACGAGGCGACGATGCCACCCTTCAACATCGGTGGGATGCGTGCGCTTTCATACAGGATCGACGACGAAATCTCGCTTGCCGAATTGAGGTCGGCACTACGTGATGCAATCATTGCGGCAATGACTCACCGTGGCCTTGACAGCCTCGTGCACCAAATGGCACCCGGCCTCAACATCTCCCGGCGCTCACGGGTACTGCAGCATCGTGAGGTGCTCCGCTACCGTCTGCCACGGCGCCTCACACAGTCCAGTCCACGTCTCGACAACAAGCGGATCGGTATGATCACGGGCGACATTGTTTACGTTGAACATGTCGATGTCTGGGTCAATCCCGAAAACACGCGGATGGAGATGGCGCGTGTTCACGAAGATTCGGTTTCAGCATCGATCCGCTACCATGGGGGAAAGAGGAACGCGCGAGGGAACCTCACTCGCGACCTGATCGGAGATATGATCACTCGGAGGGCAACTAGGGGGGCACATCGTCGAGGCGGCGACGGTGATAATCACAGGCTCCGGCCAGCTCAAGAAACCAAACGGTGTGCGCCGCATCTTCCACTTGGCCGCTCAGCATGGTGAACCCGGCAAAGGGTACCTCACCGTCCGCAGCCTCGAGGATTGCATAAAGAGCGCGCTGGAAGAAGTCGATAAGATCAACACAACTTGGCGCATACCCATCGCGTTGCGAGTGATGAAACCGATGCGGTCCATAATCTTTCCGTTGTTCGGCACACGCAGCCGAGAGCTTGATGCGCAATCGGTGACGGACGCCTTCGTACAATCGGCTATCTCGTATCTTGAGACCTGGCCGGAGACTATGATCGATGAGGTCTATTTCCTCGCGTACACGAACCGAGACAAGGACCTTTGTGAAACCGCATTTACGCGACTAGGCCTAAAGGCCGAAGTGCAACCGGATGGAGGCACGTAGTGGTCTGCCCCCTGTTCGCCGTCAGGACCTACCGGACAGATTGAGCTGATTGCGTAGAGGAGAGTTTCGCTGGCAAGGAACGCCACCATGCGCGACGCTGCCTGTCAGGTCCGCAATTTCCTTGCCGTGTTTCGTCAACGTCTCCGCCTGCTTCGCGAGCATTGCAGCAATGTCGTTCAGCTTAATCTTCTTGGCCATAGGGGAATTGTACGCGGCGAGTGCAGTTGCGCAAATGCGGTGCGGGGAACAGCTCGCAGATCACGGATTTTGGAGGGAAGAGCGCACGAGTTTTAGACGATGTGCGGCTCACGGATTTTGGTGGGAGAGCGGCACGCGGACCGCGCGATTGGGCGGCGGAGCGGGCGTCCGTACCCGTCTGTGCTGGCACGATGACGGCGAAATGCCCTTGACGAATTTTCCACGCTAGTCCCGCCGGCTCCGTCATCGTGAGGTCGGGTTATCCGCAATAGGTACTTTCCGAATCTAGCTGCCATCGCTGCGGTCGGCTCCATTGGATCTCGAGGAGCGCGTAGGCCCAATGTTGGCTCCTCAAATGACCAGTGACTCGGCTTATCGTCCCCGCGTACGCCGAGTCACTGGTAGCGGGGCCGGGGGCGGTTAGAGTTCTTGGAATCCGGGGATGATGTTCACAGTGGCGGATTTGGTTTGGGTGGTGCCTTGGAGGTGGTCGATGACCTCGTGAGGCTCTTCATTTCTTCGGCAGGTGCCAGTTGCGCATCCCGAAGGTCATGGCGAAGGCGCTCAAGGCGAGCGGGTCACGCTCGCCCAAGTTGGCGGCGTTCATTATAGCGATCACGAGATCTTCGCGCAGGCGTCTGTAGTGGGTGTCATCGGGTGCGGACGGATCGAGGCCGAGCTTGCGGCACGCGTGTTCGAACGCTTCTTGGAAAATTGCGAGGTCATCCGGTCCGTAGGCCGCGGTGTATTGGGCAAAGCGGGACATGCGTGCGTCCTTCCTCATGCGAAAGCGCTACCCGTCGCGGTTGCGACGTTCACGTAGACCTCAAGACGCTGGTGGTGGCCTTAACCCATGCTGACGTCTTTGTGCTCTCTCACCAAAAGCTCCGACCGCAGGTTATCGATGGGGGCGAATGGCGTAAACGCCGGCGGGCGAAGCTTCGTCGGCAAAATTCCACGGCAAGGCTCATAGACTTCGCACGTTTCTAATCAGCGGGCATGCCCCGCCCGCTTGGGTATATGCACGCGCCAGAATCTGATCACATCCGCCGGCGACACATTAGCGTCGACGGCGGCATCATCGAGGATGAGGTGATCGAAACGGATGGGGTAAGCGGCATATCGCGCCAACTATTGGCCGCGAACGCTCGCTGGTTTCAGGTCGAGAAATATTATTCGGAGACGCTCAGAAAGTACGTGCGCCGTGACATATCACGCGATGACCTGGAGCTGCACCGGAAGCGCGCGCTCAATGAGGTGAGCGCTCACAACAGGTCGTGCGGGCAAGTCGTCGGAATGCTTTCGAGAAAATCGGCGAGCGGTGCGAAGCGCGCAGTCGAGCCCACACTGCCCGCGCGCTTGTCGTCGAGTTCGCCCTGGCGAGGGAGCTCAAGTTTCGGCCTGTGGTAGGCGAAGCCGTAGATTTGCCGGTGGTAGGGCTTGATGGAGCGAACGGTCTCCTCCGGCCGGAAGCGCGTGCGGCCGATGCCGCGCAGGCGCCGGTAGCTCGTATGTTGCTTATACGCGTCGAGCCATGCGGAGATGGTCGACGGCGAGACGGTGCGATGCGCTTTCTTCTTGAGGCGCGTGGCCCGTCTGCTCGAGCGAGTACCGGAGGTTGTAGTCGGTGAGCGCACCGAGGATCATGCGCAGCGGGTAGGTCTTATTGTGGAGCGCGGCCGGTCCGGGCGTGAACGTGCGCTTGCAGAAGGCGCAGCGCCAGAGCTGGACGATCTCGAGCTTTTTCTTGCGCGTGCCGCGGCGGCGGACGTTGTGGCTGCCGCAGTGCGGACAGGCGTCGGGTTGTTTTGAGGTGAGCGGGGCGCGAGCCACGCGGGGAACGGCGGACATACGCGAGTAACGTCAGGGTAGCACGCGCCTGACGAATTCTGCAGGCGCCGGCTCACGGATATTGGATGGGGAAGAGAGCACGGATTTTGTGTGGCCGCCGTCGTGCGGAGCGCGCCGCTGGGCCGTGAGTGCGTGGTTGGTGGTGAGCACTGCCGTGGCGCGAGAGGGGGTGGTGTTGGCACAGCGGCGGGCCGGTTCCCTTTATGTGCGCAGACTTCGGCGAACGGCCCCTTATACCGGGAAGGGCTCCACGCACTACCGCTGCTGCAGAGTGGTGTTCTCGTATCGTGGCGAGAGTGGGGAACGGATTAGAGTTCTTGGAAGGTGGGGATGGGTGTGGTCGGTGGCTTGCTTGGCTTTGGTGCGCCGTCGACGGTCAAGGCGCGGAGAGCGCTTCAGCTCTCGCGCGGGCGTCGGTCCGAAGCCGCAGTCAGGATCAACTATTTGAAGAATAGCGCGTCTTGCGACGGGCGCACCAAGCGGCGGCAAGGGCCACTGGCTCTCGCCGCCACTGTGACGCAGGGGCTCACTTGTTCGTGGAATTGGGGGTTTCCATTTGATCGGTTGTCGCGTCGCTCTTACCTGAGCGATCCGACGTCTCACCGCTCTTCGTCGTATCGACCTGCGACTCAGGCGTAGTCGTTGTCTTTTGAGGAGTGCGATCGGAAGTCTCGGTGCCCTCCGTGGTCGTGGCCTTACCGGTGTCTGGCTCCACAGCGTTTACCGGCGAGAGCATGGCAATAGAAAGCGCAAGTGCCGTAAGGGCTACAACCTTTTTCATTTTATCCTCCTTGGGCGCACTAACATGCAACCCAAGGTAACGAGCTGCGGGATGGAAAGTTCCGATGGTGGTGGTCGCGAGCGTGAGACATTTGTCTTGGCGTCGGTTTGAAGTTCCGACCGTCATTTCGTGTATGCATCGTCTAGCACTAACCTGCATCAGTGCGCCGCAACGTTTCCACGGTTAACGTATCGTTACCCACGCAGCACCCAGCCCGCGCCAGCTCTGCGGGCTTTGCCTCCCCAGTCGATCATCGCTTTTTGTTGCGCGTGTGAGGATTGATCGACAGCTTGGGACATAAGCGGCCCCTCGGTAGACCGCCCTGCCTCTGGCAGCTTGCGCTTTGCCGCGCTACTGGAAAGCATATGCCCCGCCCGACTCTCGAAGGGCGTTCAATCCTCGTCGTCGAGGATCAGCCCTTGATTGCCATGGACATTAGTCAAGCGTTCGAAGCGACCGGTGCCGACGTAACGACGACCAACACCCTAAAGCACGCATTGATCCTCGTTGAGCACGATGGCCTGGCCGGCGCCATCCTCGATCATGCGCTCGGCGACGGTGACAGCTCACTTCTTTGCTCGCGCCTCAGGCAACGTGGCATCCCGTTCATGATCTATAGCGGCTTCCCAACCGTCGGAGGCGCGTGCGAGGGCGCTCTGCATATCCAGAAGCCAGCCACTCAACAGGCGTTGGTGACCGCGATGGAGGGGCTGATCCGGGGTGTGCCGGTTTCGACTGAGCCGCTGGACGCGACGAGACTTGCCGCCGCCAAGAGCTAGAGTTCTTGGAAGGTGGGGATGATGGTGACGGTGGCGGACTTGGTCTGCGTCGTGCCTTGGAGATCGAGGCAGGTGAGAGTGTAGGTGTCGGCCGGAATGAAGTGGTGGCCGTTACGCCAGCAGTTTGTGAAATGCGTCGGGGTAGCCGTAGCTCACGGCGCCGCGGTTCCCGGGATTTCCGGGACTACCGAGGTTTCCAGGATTGCCTGGGTTACCGATGTTGCCGAAATTTCCGAGGTGCTGGTTGACGACCATGTCTTTGTAGAGTTCCCCGACGTAACTGCCGCTGAGCTTGTGCACGTGTGTTCCATTCAATTGCCCGATTGCGTTGCCACGCATTGAATGGATGTACTTGTCGTGAATGAAGCCGACGGCGTTCACTCGAGCATCGTAAATGTATTTCGTCATGGACCACCTCCGCTCGGAATGTGTTCTGCGTGTTAGCACAGTGTCGGCCGCAAGCGACTAGCGGCAGGGAGCACCGAAGACCTTGTCCTCGATGGCAGGCGGCGGGCCGGTTCCCTTTAAGTGCGCAGACAGTCGGACCGCCCCTAGCACCGGAGGGGCTCCGCGCACGGCCGCTGCACAAGCAGCCTCTTTCGGTATCGTAGCGAGAGTACGAAGTGGGCTATGATTGTGACGGTGTTGGTCTTCCTTCGGCTCGGCTCTTCGAGCCCAGACAGAACATCTGAAACATAGAAATTTACAATTCTTTGGGCACAGGCGGGCTAGGGTGCGGCTTTGGCTGAGCCCGGAATGACGTGAATACAAACAGGGTTAATGCGCTCCTGGGGACGGTTGCCCGTAACCCGTGGTCGAGCGCGCAGGATATGCTGCTTCTCTCCGGCGTCATGCTCGGCGCCGTGCTGCTGGCGCTCGAGTACGACCTCTTCTCCTTCGCGCATCGGCTCTCCACCCCTGAGCGCAAGCTGACGCTGGAAGAGATTATCTTCCTGACGGTCCTTCTGGTGCTCGGCGTTGTCGCGTTTGTCCTGCGCCGGCTGCGCGAGGAGCGGCGCGAGCACGCGCGTGCCTTCGCGCTGGAGCTGGAGATCCGCGACCTGCGGGAGCAAGCAATGCAAGACCCGCTCACCGCTTTGCCGAACCGCCGCGCGATGCTTGCCGCACTCGCCGAGGCAACGTCGGGTCCGCGCTGCGACGGACACCGGCATGCCTTCTTCCTGCTCGACCTGAACGATTTCAAGCGCGTCAATGATCGCCACGGTCATGCAGTCGGCGACCGCGTTCTGCAAATCGTGGTGGAGCGGTTCCGGGCGGCGGGCCGACCGAGCGATATGCTGGCGCGGCTCGGCGGCGATGAGTTTGCCGTCCTCTCGTACGATGTCGACAGGGAGGGCGCTTGCGCGATCGGTCAGCGCTTCATTGACGCCCTTGCCAGCCCCATTCACGCCGAGGGCCACGCGCACAGCGTTGGCGTTTCGGTGGGGGCGAACCTGATCCCCGATGATGGGGTTACGCCGCCGGAGATTGTGCGCAACGCCGATCTCGCCATGTATCGCGCGAAGAAGGCGGAGTGCTCATCGCTCGCATTCTTTGAGCCTGGGGACAAGCGCCCACGGCGGATTTGGCGGATCGCACGCGCATAAGCGCTCAGACGGGCCTAGATCGCGAATGCTTCGGTCTTCCCTCACGGATGATATTGGAGGCGGGAGCGCACGGATATCGGGCATTGTGTGCATCACGGATTTTGGGTGAGGGAGGTCGCGCGGAGCGCGCCGTTGGGCGGTTCCTTGGTGGTTGGTGTGCCAGAGTAGGCGGCGGCCGAAGACGCGGCCGGCTGATGGGCGGTGGCTGGTGCCGATGCGCTAGAGTTCTTGGAAGGTGGGGATGTTAGCGAGGGGCCAGAAAAAGGCCCGGTCGCCGTTGCGGTCGGCCGGGCCGAGATATGCGTACGTGCACCACCCACCGCGGTGGCAAATTACGTCAGGGGATGCATGCCGTACCCTATGAATAGATCGCACTGGCCGAGCGTTCCACTCTGTTCGCGCGATGGTACCGATCAGTCTTCTTGATATCTCGCCGGAATGGCGGGCGATCGGAGAGCCGACCGTCGTGCGCGTTGCAGAACGTTGGCCGTTGGAGCAATGATGCCACGTGGGGTCTTCCGTCCGTAATGGGCGGAGAAAACCCCCGGGGCTCGGGTGGCTGCACCCCGCTAGTCGCCCGGGCCTTCGGCAAAAAGAGAGCGCCGGTGAGTGGCTTGCCGGCGCCAGTTCGGAGTGAAGCGCTCCATCTCTCAATGGAGGCAGGACCACTCTAGCGGAGGTCTGCTTCTTTGGCTGTTGCACATAAATCTGCGTACTGATTTCTCTACCGAAAGAGTAAATAGCTCGCCGACGGACGATTCAGGCGGCCTGGGGCAACGTGCCTTGATGCTCCTCGAGGGCAAGTCCCTCCAATGCGGGTGCGATGATCGTATCGTAGATGAAGCGCTGTCTGTTTGAGAGGCAGTCGAGGCCGAGAGCGATCGCCTGCCGGGCGACAGCGTATGCTGGGGTGTCGGGCTGGAGTATTCCCTCCGCGAGGAGGTGCTGAATGTCGTCGTAGGGTTCGAAATCGAGGGCCCATTCCATGACGCAATACTCCGGTACAGGAATGGTTAACAAAAACAAAGAATGGTTAACGAGGGATTAAGGGCGGTTGCGCCCATTTAGGCGCGGGGCGCGCCAAAGACTTTATCTTCAAGGTCGGCGAGGCGGATCTCGATGTTCGAGCGCTTGAGCTGCGCTTCTATCGAATTCACCTGCGTGCGCAGCGCGATGATGTGCTCCTTCGTCGCCATCACCTGTTTGATGTCGGCAACGTCGTCGGCGAGCGCCATGAATTTCTTGTCGGCGGAGGCGAAGCCTTTTTCGACGCGGGCATCGGTCGCGCCGGAGCGCGCGCTGAGGCTCGCGAAGCCTTTCGCCATGAGCGCGGCGAGCGCGTCCAACGTGATCTTTTTGGCCATGCAGATATTGTACGCGGCGATTGCGGTTGCGCAAATATGGGTGGCCAGAGCCGCGCCAGCTCACGAATTGTCGAGGTCGGGAGGTTGCCGGGCTCACGGATTTTGGAGTCGGGACCGCACGAGTTTTGGACGATGTCCACGGCACGGATTTTGGATGCTGGAAGGCGCGCGGAGCGCGCTACTGGGCGATGGTGAAGGTGTTGGTCGTGAAGGCCAAGGTTGCGGGGCTGGTGGCGGGATATCGCGCACGAAGGGAGGGGGTGGCGATGATTGTGGTGGTGAACAACGAGCGGGGGGTGCGGGAAGGGTTGCAGCGTGCGCTTGAGCGCGCGGGGTATGCGGTGCGGGCGTTTGAGAGGGGAGCGGATGCACTGCAGGACGTTGCGTGGTCCGCGGTCGAGCTTGTGATTAGCGACCGGACGAATTTTCCCATGGATGGGGTTGCGTTCGTGCATCGTGTGCGAGAGCGGTCGGATGTGCCGGTCGTCTTCGTCTCGGCATGGGCCGCGGAGCTCGAAGAGGAGTTGCGGGGGAGCGAGCGCGCCGCTGGGCCGTGAGTGCGTGGTTGGTGGTGAGCACTGCCGTGGCGCGAGAGGGGGCGGTGTTGGCACAGCGGCGGGCCGGTTCCCTTTATGTGCGCAGACAGTTCGACCGCCCCTAGCGCCGGGAGGGGCACCGCGCGCGGCCGCTGCCGGAGAATGGTGTTCGGGTATCGTGGCGGGAGTGGGGAGCTAGAGTTCTTGGAAGGTGGGGATGATGTTTACCGTGGCTTGTTTGGTTTGGGAGGCGCCTTCGAGGTCGAGGCAGGAGAGGGTGTAGGTGGTTTGTCCTTGAATGGGGGTGCTGGTTTCGCCGCCAATGGGGGATTGGAGGCCGCTCCAGCTGTCGCCATTGTCGCCTAGCACCGTGCACGACCGCACGTTCTGTGCGCTCCAGCTCACCTTGGTTGTCGCGCCTTGGCGCAGAAGCGACGGGACCGCGCGGATGTCGAGGGTGACTGCGGGCGGAAGGTAGTTGCCGCTGCCGGTGTCACCGGTGAGGGTGGTGTTGCCGTTGTCATCGAGACCGGCGGTTGCGGAGGCGGCGCAGTCGAAGGAGAGCGTGGCCCAGCTGGAGGTTAGTCCGCCCTCGTCTTGGGCGAGGACCTTCACGGTCTTGGTGCCGGCTATCGAGTACGTGCGCGAGGCTGACTGCGACGTGCTTGAAGGAACATAGTCGGAGGGAGGGACCCTCTGGTCCACACTGTCGTTGTTGTCCCAGTCGATACCGTAGCGGAGGTTGTCTCGTTCGGGGTCGTCCGATTGCATGGTGACGGTGTGTGCGGTGCCGACCATGCCATAGGTTTGGCCGCCTACCTGACGCTTTTCTATCTCACCTTCTTTTACCGGTGGAGCGATTGAGTCCCTAGAGGACTGATGCTCTTGAGACCGCGACCGAAGTCGCGGTCGCGCTTGCGAGCCTTGCTCGTCGCTACCAGGCTGCCTGTTGGCGCCTGGGGAGGAAAGTGGTCTGCTTGATAAATGGGGGATGTGTTGCGTGGGCAG
The DNA here is from genome assembly GCA_963782555.1 of uncultured Alphaproteobacteria bacterium. GTDB lineage: Bacteria > Pseudomonadota > Alphaproteobacteria > Rhizobiales > Hyphomicrobiaceae > Hyphomicrobium_A. The sequence goes on from CAWAKB010000004.1 coordinate 807,460, forward strand.
AAAGGCCCGCACGAGTGGTCTGTACACGCCGCTTCACAATTTGCGCCTGCGAATCAGAAAGCATGGGAAGCATTGCGCTTCGCTGCAGAGAGCGCATTCCAGCTAACTGAGAAGAAGGGTGGCGCTAATGTTCAATCCAAAGAAGGCAGACGGAGCCCACGCTCCAGCGGGAAGTGCGGGGGCTGACGCCTTGCGCCCATCCACGACCTCGGCAGGTTCTGACACCTGCAGAGGCGTCAGTTTCGCTCACTCGGTGGTTGATGCCGGCCTCACCATGAAAGGGGATCTTGAAAGCGAGGGCGATATCCTCGTTAAAGGCAAGGTGATCGGCAACATCCGCTGCAAGCTGCTCATCATCGAAGTTGATGCGCTGGTCGAAGGCGGCGTCGACGCCGAGGAGGTTGTCGTTCGCGGCAATAGCAAGGGTACGCTACAGGCGGACCGGGTGCGACTTGAGAAGACGGCCAACGTCGACAGCGAGATCTATCATCGCTCGTTCGCGGCCGAGGAAGGCGCGCGCATCACGGGTACGCTTCAGTACAAGGACGAGCCGCGGGAGGGACGCGCCAGCAAGGAGAGTATTCGGACCAAAGTTGCTGCTCCGTCAAAAGGACCGGCGCTCAACGGACACGTTGAAGCGGCAGAGGGAAGCGGCGCGTAGACCACTCTAATTCTCCCAAGAGAGCGGACGTGAGATGTTATAAAGCTCGACGAGGTGTTGTTTGACCTGTTCCAGCCTGCCATTGCCGCGGCGGATCCAATAGCGTCCCGCAGCGTCTTGAAATGCGAGCTCGACCCAGTGCCGCATGTGCATCCCGTGGCCGCCAGTGTTGATGCGCGTCGTGATTTCTCCCGGCGGAACATTTCCGACCATCGCTCCAAATTCGCGGTTGCGTTCGTCGGTGTCATCCACCGCGGTGCCGCGGAAGGCGCCCTGCACGGAAACGACCTCCGCAATGACATCGTAGAAGAGCTGATTGGACGCATTCTTCACGCATAAGCCGACGTAGAGCTTGTGCTCGTTGTCTTGCTCTTCTTCATACGGCATGAACCACGCTGTCAGCTGCTCGGCTTGATTGCGTTCTTCTCGTTTGCGATCTCTACGGTCAGCACGGGTAGCGAGCCAGAGCGAGACAACCACGGCGAGAAGCGTCGCGACTGCTGCGGCGACTGTGCCGAACGCAGCTGTCCAATCGGGGGTCCAGTGCACGTGGCGCATCCAGTGCTGACCGATATCCTGCGAGCCGAGGCACCGCGGGTGGAAATGACATTCCGATGCGGCACCTCGGCCCTCTTGACGGGCGTCATTGACGCGCGCCAGGCAGAGGCGGGCCGGTTCCCATTAGGCGTGCAGTTGGCCCCGCTTCACCCCTAGCACCGGAGGGGCTCCACACACCACCGCTGCCCGATGTGTTCCATCGTGCGAGAATGCGGCGCGATGACGAGCATGTGCGTCTGTGCACGCCGTTTGTTGTATGGATGTTGCGGGAGTGCATCGGCGTCAATGGAGTGCCAGGACGGGAAACGACATTGCAACAGAAAGCGGTTGCGTATCACGAAGCAGGGCATGCCGTCATGACGGTCCAGCAGCGCATGCGCTTGTTGGAAGTATCCATTATTCCTGACGACGCGCAGCAAAGCTTGGGGCACTCGCTGAGCCGAGGCGTCTTCGGCCGGCTCACGCCGGACTTTTCGTCGAGCGGGCAAACCATACGAAACGTAGAACGCCGCGTCATGGTCCTGCACGCGGGAGACGTCGCAGTGGCGATCTGGAACCGCCGGGCGCATGCCAAGCTTCACGCAAACGGCGAAGCAGGCACCGAACACGATACTGCCGTTGCACTGTCGATGTTGCAAAACGTGTGTGGATCGGACGAAGAAGTGCAAGCCTGGTATAAACTGCTGCGCATCGGAACCATACAGACGCTTTGCGATCCTTTCCTGTGGCCAGCGGCGAGCGCGCTAGCAGCCCAGCTCCTGAAAGAGAAACGCGTTGGAGGTGCTCGCGCCACACGGATCATTCAAGAGGCAATTCAATCAGCAGTGGCCACCGATTATGATTTCGAGGCGCTACTGAAGGCGCGCGAGTATCTCCTCAAGCGGTGTTGACCCGATGAAGGACAAGGTGCTTGAGGAGTTGCAGTTCTCGGTCGGCATCGTGCTCGGCGGCGAGGAAGTCGTGCCGCGCTTTTGCGTTATCTGTCCGGACGTTGAGTGGACGATCTTCGTGCCGCTGCCGGACGACATCGGCGAGCGGCAGCGGCGCATGCAGCTTGTGTACGGCTTCATGGCGTGGAGGTCGGCGGTTGCGTTCGTTATGTCGTTAGCTGAAACCGCGCGCTCGTTCCGGCACGCGGTCCGCGGTGTCTCACGGCACGAGCCCAGACGCGAACTACGCCGCGCGCACCGGCGGCGTTCGATCCTCCTCCACCTCCGACACTCCGCATTACGAGAGACAGTCGCGTCTGGCCGCGCCCTAGTCTTTTAGCTAAACTTGACCCAATTTGCAACGTTGTTCGCTCCTCTATTCGCCATTGCCAGGTCGAAGAACTGATCCGCTCAACCGTATTCATCAACTATCGCCGCGCCAACTCGCGAGCCGATGCCCGCACCGTCTACGACAGCTTATGCAAAGCCTTCGGCTCTCGCTCCGTGTTCATCGACGTCGACAAGATCGAAGCCGCGACCGAGTTCCCGGCAGTGCTCGATCGCTATCTCCGCCGCGCCAAAGTCCTGCTCGTGCTGATTGGGCCAGGTTGGCTGAACGCTCCAGCCCTCGACGGCAAGCGCCGGCTTGACGATCCGACCGACTTCGTCCGCATTGAAATCGAGCGCGCGCTCAAGCAGGGCATCGTCATCCTTCCGGTCCTCATCGATGGGGCCAAGATCCCCAGACCGGAAGAACTGCCGCCATCGCTCGCACCGCTTACCTCGCGCCAACTCACCACGCTTGCGCACGAGAGCTATGCGCGCGACATCCGCAACATCGAGTTCATCCTGGCGAAGCACATCATCCGCTGGCCCAGAGTGCGCGGATGGGCCGCCGTCAGCGTGGCCACGCTATGCGCCGTCGCCTTCGGCTCCTATCTGTTCCTCGGCGTGACATCACGCCAAAACCCCACCCGCGATATCCCAGGGGACGCTGCCGTCATCGATCCGACACAATCGAAAGAAGCCGAGGCAAGGATCAAGGCGATCAGCAAGAAGGACATCAGGGTCGAACTCGCCGCGGACGACATGGGCAACGCAACCCTGCTGATCCGAGAATCTCCCGAAATCAAGAACATGTTGCGCATGTCCCAACTCGAATTTGCCATCAATGACGGCGAATTCGAATATGCGCCTTTGCCAGACCGCATCGAACTCGTAACCAAAGGCATCGCTGCCACGGATATCAAGAACGTACGCTTGCGATATCGCTTTTTTAGCGGGCAACTCCTCGGACCGTTCGACTAGACGGCGCCGACAGCATCCGCAAAGCCATGAAGGAAGCTGCCACCAGAGCTAACCGTGCTATCGTCTGCGATGGCAAGTGGTGCCAGTTGCACGATCTGTTTCCTTACCTGCCTGCGTTAAAGGAGATCACATTTTCCGTTCCAAGCGTGGGCTACTCAGAGAGCCTTCCACTACCGGCCGTTCCAGACAAAAACTTGCGCAATTACCAAGATCAAATTGAAGCACTCGACAAGATGGCCTTCAGTATTCCGACTAAGGGCAATGACGTTTTTGCACAACTCACGTTCTACGACAATACGAAGGGCGCCCAGTTTAAAATCCCCTCCGGCAACGGCATCAGCAGGTGAAGCTTTTTGCATTTGTCAAAGGGCAACCGTGAGGCAGCCGGCTGCGAGTGCATGAAGGACAAGATCCTTGAGGAGTTGCAGGTCTCCGTCGCGATCGTGCTTTCGCGCGAGGAAGTTGTGCCGCGCTTCCGCATCATGTGCCCTGACGGTGATTGGACGATCTCCGTGCCGCTGCCGGACGACATCGGCGAGCGGCAGCGGCGCATGCAGGTTGTGTACGGCTTCATGGCGTGGAGGTCGGCGGTTGCGTTCGTGATGTCGTCGGAATTGAAGGTGCCGGACTGTGTGATTGCGGGCGCTGTCACGCGCGACGGAGTGCTTGTTGCGGCACGGCCGATCGTGCGCAAGCCGCTGACGGTGGGGCCCATCGAGTGGTTGCCTGAGAGTGCGGTTGGGGAAGAGGTGGTTGCGCTTCTACCGCGTGGACCTTGGATAGGGAAACCGAGGCAGCGCTGGCGCGGGCGTTCGGGACGGATGGGGATTTTGAGGCGCGGAGGACGAAGCCTTTGCGGCGCTGTCGGATGGCGACAGGAAGGGCGACGACCCTTGGGATAAGGTTGCTCTCTAGTCGGAGGGCGCGTGATGATCGTCAGGTATCGATATATCTACGAAGACGTGGATCGGCACGGAAACGTGCGCGTGTATTTCTGGCGCGGCAAGGGACAGCGCAAGATACGCATTCGTGAGCGGCCGAACACGCCAGAATTTCACGCAGCGTACCAAGCTGCACTGGGTGCGAGCGCGGGAACGTCGGAAAATCAACGGGACGTAGTTAAGCCGCTGACGTATCGCTGGCTATGCGAGGAGTTTTTTCGTTCGACGGATTTCGTGCAGCTCGATCCGCAGACGCAACACACGCGCAGGCAAACACTGGAGCATACGTGGAACGAGCCGATTGCGCCGGACAGCTGCGAGACGTTTGCCAACTTTCCCATAGGCCGCATGACGCCGAAGGCCGTGCGGATCTTGCGCGACCGCAAAGCTGCATTCCCCGCGGCCGCGAACATGCGCATCAAGGCGGTCCGTCGCGTGTTCAAGTGGGCCGTTGAAAACGACATCGGGAATCTGACGACTAACCCGACGCGCGAGGTGTCGTATCTCAGGCAAGGAAGCCAGGGCTATCACACGTGGAGTGTCGAAGAGGTCGAGCAATATGAGAAGCGTCATCCGATTGGGACAAAAGCCCGACTGGCGTTGGCGCTTCTGCTCTACACCGGCGCACGCCGCTCGGATGTCGTGCGATTGGGGCGGCAGCATGTGCGGAATGGATGGTTGAAGTTTACCGCGCATAAGAACCGTAACCGCAATCCCGTGACTGTCGAAGTGCCCATGTTGTCAGTGCTGCAGTCCATCATTGACGCAACGCTGACCGGCGAGCTGACGTTTCTGGTGACCGATTATGGGAGGCCGTTTACGGTGGCTGGTTTCGGAGGATGGTTTCGCGAACGCTGCGACGAGGTGGGACTGAACCACTGTTCAGCTCACGGATTGCGGAAAGCCGGCGCGAGCATCGCAGCGGAGAACGGAGCCTCTCCTCACCAGTTGATGGCGATCTTCGGCTGGCTGACATTGAAGGAGGCGGAGCGATACACGCAAGCGGCGCGGCGGAAGCGATTGGCCGAGGACGGCATGGGCTTCCTTCTGCGGAAGGAAGGCGAGACGAACGACGAACGAATCTTTCCCACTTCGAACGGAGGGAACTTTCCCACCGATTGATATTGCGGGGAAACTTCGCGATTTGGCGCCCCGTAGGGGCCTGCCACTTTTCCACGTTTTCAATGACTTAGCGAAAAGTGGGACACCGAAATCTTTGCATAACGTTCTGTAGTGTGGGGAGGCGTGTCCCACCGTTCGGCTTTAATCATCATATGCTGGTCCAGCACCGAAGTCCGCTCGTCCTCCAATTCCAGACAACCTCGATTGGGCAGGTAGACGACCGAGATGGGCCACATGCTGACATGCGCGGCGGACTGGCCGCATGTCGGACGACGAGCGCAATGTCCCAATTGCGGAAGTCGCCTGCTCCATGATCGGCGAGGCGGTGGCCGTCGCCGATCACGTCCACACATGGGGGGTATTGCGTCAGATGTCGATCTTCTCTGCAATTTCGATTGCATCATCGACCTCGATCCCGAGGTAACGAACGGTGCTCTCGATCTTCGCATGCCCGAGCAAGAGCTGGACTGCTCGCAAATTTCCGGTGCGCCGATAGATCAACACCGCCTTCGTGCGTCGCAACGAATGGGTGCCGAACTTGGCCGGATCGAGTCCGATGCTGGCGACCCACTCGTGCACGAGCCTGGCGTATTGTCGAGTGGTCAAGCTACTCGCGCCATCGCACGGCCAGCAAACAGAAACTGACCCGGCTTCCGTCCCGACAGTCGGAGGTACTCATCGACGGCCAGACGAGTCTGGTCGGTCAGCTCGAACCGCACCGGCCTGCCCGTCTTCTTTTGCTTGATGGTCGCGCGGTCCATTGCTTAGCCGCTCGGCGCAACGTCATCGACGCGCAAGGCCACGACGTCACAGCCACGCAGCTTGCTGTCGATGGCGAGGTTGAACAGGGCGAGATCGCGCGTTCGCCCCGCCATCTGAAGCTTGGTCCGTATCGACCAGACGTGGCTTGGTCTGAGGGGAGGCTTGGCGCCAATAAGCCGTTCCAGGGCGGGCGCCGGGACAGCTTCAGTTCGTCAGATATATGATCGTCTTCCATGCTCTGTCTCCTTTGTTGAGAGACAGAGCAGCATGCGCCCCTGCCAGCTAAGCGGTGGATCGGAGGGCTGGTTTCGAGCTATTTTTTCCCCCGTCTGGTTACCAATCGTCGATTTTGACCCAGAGCAAAAGATGGACTTAGGCACACCAGAGAAGTCTGGCATTAGCAGCAGGTGTGCCTACTCAAGAATCATTTTCCAGACAAAGGGCGATGCCCTGGCCGCCGCCGATGCACATGGTCACGCCGCCGCGATTGATCCCCTCCCGCTGCATGGAGTGCAGAAGACGCGTCGTCTGCAGCGTGCCGGTGGCGCCAATCGGGTGACCATGCGCGATCGAGTTGCCCTCGACGTTAACGACATCATCGGGGATCGAGAGTTCCCGCATGACCGCAAGGGCAATGGCTGCAAACGCCTCGTTGATCTCGAAACGCTCGACGTCGGACATCTTCCAGCCGGCGCGCTCGAGCGCCTGCTTCACCGCCGGCACAGGGCCAAGACCGAACATGCCGGGATCAACGGCGCCCATACCCCAGCTGACGAGGCGCCCGAGGGTCTGCGGCGACTCACCGGTCACGATCCAACAGCGGCACCATCGAGGCGGCCATCGCGTAGGCGAAAGATGTGGTCGAAGCGGTCGAAGATCTTCTCGTCATGCGTGACGGTGATGATCGCCGCCTCCTGCTCCGCAGCGACCTTGCGCAAAAGGTCCATGACGATGCCGGCGCGGACGGAGTCGAGGGCGGCGGTCGGCTCATCGGCCAAGATAATCGCTGGTTTGTTGGCAAGAGCGCGCGCAATGGCCACCCGCTGCGCCTCGCCGCCGGAGAGCTCGGACGGCATCGCATGCCTGCGATGGCCCACCTGCAGGTAGTCGAGCAATTCCGCGGCGCGCTTTAGCCCTTCCTTGCGCGGGAGGCCGGCGAGGTAAAACACCACGGCGACGTTGTCCGTCGCGTCGAGGAATGGCAGGAGATTGTGGGTTTGGAAGATGAAGCCGATTTTGTCGAGGCGCAGACGGCGCAGATCGCGCCTGAGCCATCGGTTGTCGTAGACGAGCTCGCCGTCAAGGCGCATCCAACCTTTGTTTGGTTCAAGAATGGCACCGATGACGTTGAGCAGTGTCGTCTTGCCTGAGCCCGAGGGCCCCAAGAGGCCGACCACCTCGCCCGACGAGATGCTCAAGGTGATGTCGCGCAGCGCATCGACACGGGTGTCGCCCTCGCCGAAATGCTTGGCTATCCCTTTGAGCTCGACCAGTGGTTGACGTTTGCGGACCTCCTGCATGGCGTCAGCCCGTCAACGCGCGGGCCGGATCAACCCGCAGCGCCGCCCGCACCCCGAGGAGGCTCGCCAGCAGGCAGACGAGCACAACGATACCGAACAGGGCAACGATGTCCCCGGGGGCCATGACGATGCGACGAGGAAACCAGCCGTTGAAGGCGTAGACCAGCGCTGCTCCGATGGCGAAGCCGATCACGCCCATGAGCAGGGCCTGTTGCAGGATCAGGCCGATAATCGTGCGATCGGGGGCGCCGATCAGCTTGAGGGTCGCGATCTCCCTGATCTTTTCCATCGTCAGCGTGTAGACAATGAGGGCGATGATCACCGCGGATACGATCGTGAGCACGCTCATGAAGAGGCCAAGCTGGCGGCGTGCCCGTTCAATAACCGTTTGCGTCAGCAGCTGTTCCTGTTCCTCTTCGGTGAGCACCGCGAGGTGCTTCCAGCGGCGGATGACCTCGGCCACCTCGTCCGGCGGGAAATTAGGTGCGAGCCGCGCCACCACGGCATTGACAAGGTCGATGGGGCTGCGCTCCTCACCGCGCGCCGTTTGCCTGCGCGCCGCGGACGGTGACACATCGAACTGCAGCTCCTGGGCATCCTTCAGCGATACATAAACGATGGCATCGCCCGAGAGGGTGATGACCCCGGATGTCAGCCCCACCACGGTGTAGTCGTTGCGCCGGCCGAGACGCACTGTCTCGCCCAGCGAAAGACCCGTCAGGCGGTCCGCGACCAGCTCGTAGTGGCTGCGCACGATCTGGCGCCCCGCAATAAGGCGGACGGGTCCTCCCGGCCGACCAGGCTCATAGCCGACGATCTCAAGTCGCAGCTTGCGCCCCCCGCGCTCGATCTGCATGTTCTGGAGCGTAATGGCCCCGGCTTCGGCAACCCCATTGATGCGCGCCACATTCTCGCGTGTATCACCCGGGATGCGCGACAACTCGGCGAAGGGCCCGTGCGTGCCTGCCTCGACGATCCAGAGATCAGCCTTAATGGCCTGCACCAGGGCCAAGGAATCCGCAGTTTGCCCACGGTAGATGCCGGCCATCGTGACCACGACGGCAAGCAAAAGACTGAGCCCGATGCAGGTCAGGATGAAGCGTCCGAGCTTGTGGCGAATGTCGCGCAGCGCAAGGTTCATTTCACCGTCTCGCCGGATGCAATGACCGCTGACCGGCCAACCTTAAGTCCTGCGGTCGCCTCGGCAACGATGTCGGCCCCGTCGGGCACGCCCCCCGTGATTTCGACGCGTCCGTCGAGCGTGCGCTGGCCGAGCGTCACCCGGCGCTGCTGGAGCTTGCCGTCCTCGACCGTCCAGGCCGTTGCCTCGCGCGTTCCGACTTTGCTCAGCGCATTCAGTTTGACGAGACGAGCGCTGGCCAGGTGTCCCACGGTGATAATCACCTCGACTTGCTCGCCGATGTGGAGAATGTGCGGGCCGTCACACCGGACGTAAACGCGGTATTCCTCGTTGACGCGGTCGCTTTCGATATCGACGCGAACGACTTTGGCTGACATCCGGCGGTCCGGTCGGGAGCGGCGGATGACCTCCGCGGGCTGGCCGAGTTCGATGTGCCCGGCCCTCGCCTCGTCGATGTAAGCCAAACCCCATATCGTCTGGGGATCGACGAGGGTGAACACCGGCTCGTTCGCATTGAGCGCCGAGCCTAGTTCCTTATGCCGCGTCATGACGATGGCATCGTAGGGGGCGAAGAGGCTGTATTTGGCGAGGCGGGCTTCCTCCAAGGCGAGCGCGGCCTTGGCCTGCTCGAGGTTGGCCTTGGCCACGCTGACCGCGCTCCGGGCCTGCGCGCGGTCGGCCTTCGCTACGTCCGCCTCCGCCTGGGCTTCGTCGGCAACCTGTTGCGAGACCGTGCCGCGCCCTACCAGCTGTTGCCGGCGCTCGTTGGTTAGGGACTTTTCCTTGAGCAACGCCTCCGCCCGCTCGACATTCGCCGTCGCCTGTCCGACGGCGGCCTCCGCCTGGCTCACTGCAGCCCGTGCTTTAGCCACGCGCGCTTCCTGATCGCGGCTCTGGAGTCGGGCGAGCAGGCTCCCGGCCTTCACGAGATCGCCCTGATCGGCGTGCAGCTCGACGAGAGTTCCCGGAGTTTCAAATCCGATTTTTGAGACGGTCTGCGCCTCCACTGTCCCGAGGCCGAAGACTTGGATCGGCACGTCCTTCTCCATGACCGCCACATGCACGGCGACTGGACGCCCCCATGTATACGCGCTCAGTACCGCCGCAACAGACAGCATGCCGGCCGCGATGAGAATCCATTGCAATTTCGAAGTCATGCGAATGCCTTGGTGCGCCGCAACGTATCCCGCCGGGGCGAGTAAGGGGACGACGGTTCAGTCGTGCATCCTGCTAATCTTGCCATTGTCCCTCCTGGAGAGGATCGTCATTGTACCCGCTCGAGCACAAGGGCGATGCCCTGGCCGCCGCCGATGCACATGGTCACGACGCCGCGCTTGATGCCGTCGCGCTGCATGGAGTGCAAAAGGCGTGTCGTCTGTAGCGCGCCTGTGGCGCCAATCGGATGACCATGCGCGATAGAGTTGCCTTCGACATTCACGATGTCCTCCGGCAATCCCAAATCCCGCATGACCGCAAGGGCGATGGCCGCGAATGCTTCGTTGATCTCGAAACGTTCGACGTCGGACATTTTCCAGCCGGCGCGCTCGAGCGCCTGCTTCACCGCAGGCACGGGGCCAAGACCGAACATGCCGGGATCAACGGCGCCTACACCCCAGCTGACGAGGCGGCCGAGCGGCTTCACGCCCTTCTTGTCAGCCCACTCGCGCGAGGTCAGGAGCATCGCCGCCGCCCCGGTGTTGAGACCCGGCGCATTGCCCGCCGTGATCGTTCCGTCCTTGCGGAACGCGGGCTTCAACTTGGCAAGGCTCTCCGCCGTGGTGTCGGCGCGGTTGTGCTCGTCCTTCGCGAAGGCTTGGGGCCCTTTGCGTGACTTGACCATCACCGGCGCAATCTCGGCGTCGAACTTGCCTTCGGCCTGAGCCTTGGAGAAGCGCAGTTGAGAACGCAGGGCCCACGCGTCCTGGGCCTCGCGCGAGATCTGATATTTGGTGACCAGATCCTCCGTGTGCCAGCCCGAGTGCTCGCCGGAAAACGCATCGTTGAGTCCGTCCTGCAGCATCGCGTCATAGATCGCGGCGGTCCCCATGCGGTAGCCCCAGCGGCCGCCATACATGAGGTAGGGCGCTACATCCATGTTCTCCATGCCGCCTGCAATAGCCGTTTCGATGAGGCCAAGCTGGATCTCGGCTGCAGCCGTTGCGATGGCCTGCGCGCCCGAGCCGCAGACGCGGTTGACGGTCATCGCCGGAACCTCGACCGGAACGCCGCCGCCGATGGCGGCCTGCCGCGCCGGGTTCATCTTGTTTCCGGCCTGGATGACATTGCCGATGACGACGCTGTCCACGTCCTTGCCCTCGACCCCTGCGCGCTCCAGGCACGCCTTGATCGTGACGGCGCCCAGCTCCACCGCAGGCGTATCCTTGAGCGCCCCATTGTAGGTCCCGATCGCCGTGCGCACCGGTGAGCAGATGACGATGTCGCGTACGGGCATGTGAGCTTTTCCTTTCCAAGCCAAGTCTGGGGCCGTTATGACTTTCTGCGGATCGTGCCTTCAAGCCTCGTCGCTCCGGCGACCGTATTGAAGATAGTGCCGAACTTGCGGACATTCTCGTGCAGCAGATCAAGCCGGCGATCCGGCTCGTCGGTATCGACGATGAGGTCATTGGTAATCGCCACCATTTTGGGTGGCTTGTCCTGACGCACGCCGTGCAGCCTCGCCTCGACACTGCGGAACGCGAAGTGCAGCATCGGCGCAACGCGCTCGATACCCTTGATCATGCAGGCGGCGACGGCGGCCAACAACAATTCGGCGGGATTGAAGGCATCGGGCCCCCCGTTCACATCGGTATCAAGAACGACTATTGCGTCCTTGGTTCTGGCCTCGCTGCCGTGGCTGTCGATCCGGTGCGCGGTGACACGATACTCGAGCATCGCCGTCACCCCTTGAGCCAGGCGCCGATGGCTTCCTGTTTCGGCAGCCCCCCCGCGTGTACGACCTTGCCGTCAACGACGATGCCGGGCGTCGAGACAATGCCGAACTTCGCGATCTCGGCGTAGTCGGTGACTTTCTCGACGCGGATGTCGATGCCGAGCTTGTCCGCTTCGGTCTGCACCATGTTCGCGGTCGTCTGGCAGCGGTTGCAGCCTGGACCCAGAATCTTCACGTCTCTCATCGTGCTCCGCTATTGAAACAGCGCGTTGAACAGGAAGCCGACGGCGAGAATGCCCGTTCCCACGACCGCGACGAACACGGCGATCAGCTTCACCGAGAGCACCTTGCGCAGGATGATCATCTCGGGCAGCGAGAGCGCGATCACACTCATCATGAAGGCGAGCGTCGTCCCGAGCGCCGCACCCTTGCCAAGCAGGGCCTCGACGACGGGAATGATGCCGGCGGCATTCGAATACATCGGGATGCCGAGCACGACCGCCGCCGGCACCGACCACAAGGCATCGGCCCCCATGATGCCGGCCATCAGATCGGCCGGCACGTAGCCGTGGATGAGCGCGCCCGCCGCGATGCCCGCGATGACCCACATCCAAACCCGGCCGACGATGTCCTTCACCGCTTCGATGCCGGCCTTGATGCGGTCGACGGCCGTGATTTGCTCGTCGGGCAACTCGATCGCGCCGGCGCGGATCTCGCGCACCCAGGGCTCGAGCCATCCTTCGAGCTGCAGCCGCCCGATGACGAACCCGCTGACAATCGCCAGAGAAAGCCCGAAGGCGAGATAGGTCAGCGCCACCTTCCAGCCGACGAGCGCGAATAGAAGGCCAAGCGCGACCTCGTTGACCATCGGCGCGGCGATCAGGAATGAGAATGTCACACCGAGCGGCACGCCGGCGCTCACGAAGCCTATGAACAGCGGCACCGCCGAGCACGAGCAGAAGGGCGTCACGATGCCGAGCCCAGCGGCGGCAACATTGCCCACGCCTTCGGCGCGCCCGGCAAGCACGGCCCTCGTTTTTTCCGGCGAGAAGAAGCTGCGCACCACGCCATCGCGAACACGACCAGCGTCAGCAGCAGCAAGACCTTCGGCGTGTCGTAGACGAAAAACGCGATAGCTTCGCCGAGATGGCTCTGGCGTTCGACGGGAAGCCGCGACACGACCCATTCGGAGAACGGCACAAGTTGCGAGTAGAGAACAACCCACAGCGCCAGCGCAGCCGCAACGCCGCCTGTCCACTTGGCCAATGCCGCGCGGGCCTGAGCAGACAGATTCGGGAGGGAACTCTGTGGCCATCGATCATCTATCCCTTCGAGCTACTTGCACTGTCCTGGTGAGCGAGGGCACGGCCTCCGGAGCACGCGAATAGAGCGCTCACCGGACTGCGTCGGACGTCAAGCTGCCCTGCATGCCGCATTACTGCCAGAAGCCGAAAGACTTTGGATTGCGTCAGATCAAGGACGCCAACCAGCTCACAGACACCGGCTCGGCACGCGCAACCAACAAGACGAGACTAGGCAGCCGGCTCGGCTTGGCGAGGGTTTGCTGGCTGGCTTGCCAAACGCTCCTTCCAGAACACCACGGAGCCCCTGATCCGCTCACCTCCATTGGCACCCTATCGCTGTCTATCGACCAGCCAAGCCATGACCTGCTGCCCCAGCAGCGCTGCCACCGTCATCGCCGCGGCCACAATCACGGCTTGGAGATGGGTGCGGTCTGCGCAAGGAAGCATGAGGCTTTGCGCCAAGAACCAGGGCGGATGAAAGAAGCCGTAGAAGGGCGCAATCCAACATAGTGCGATCGGGATCAGCGCTTGATAAGGGTGCCGCAACTTGCGCAGCTTCAATCCGGTCGCAAGGCACGTAGTGAAGAAGGCGCCGAACACTGCAATCGAGATGCGCCACGGAACGAGCGGCTCGCACACGAATTGCGAGCCGGGCGGCAGCAACCACGCCAGCACGCCCAAAAGCGCCAAAGGAATGACGAAACCAACCGTCCAAGACGCCAGCTTGGCCGGCACGAGCTGAAAGTCGGAGCCGGGATACGGAAGATCCAGTGTCCAGATGGCCGCGGCTAGGACGAGACTGGCAAACAGGCCCGCAGCGATCGGCGGGACAGCCCCGCTGCCGGTCATCGCGGTGGCAACGCCTAGCGCCACCGCGAACGTGGAACCGGAAAGGGCCGCAGCGGCCACGAAGTCGCGAGCAATCAGAGGCAACTCGGCCGCCAATCTTGCTTGAGAGTTGCGATCAAGTGGCGTCGCCATCGGCCACTTGATTATTTCAATGATTCTTGTATCATTAAATCAATGAAGGATCAAACTGCCATCGACATGCTGGCGGCTCTGGCCCAAGCGCACCGCCTCCGCATCTTCCGCCTGCTCGTGAAGGCGGGGCCGTCGGGTGTGCCTGCCACTGCGATTGCGGAGACAGTGGGCATCAGCCCGGCCAGCGCCTCGTTTCATTTGAAAGAGCTCGATCACGCCGGCCTGCTCGTCGCCACCCGACAGGGACGCTTCATTCGCTATGCGGTGCACGTCGACGGCATGCGCCGGCTGCTGGCCTATCTGACGGAGGACTGCTGCCAGGGGCAGCCGGAACTGTGCGGGACCACGGTCGCACGCGCCCGGATCGCATGTACGAGTAAGGGAGGATCAAAATGACAGACGCGTCGCCGCTCAACGTTCTCTTCCTTTGCACCCATAACTCGGCACGCTCCATCATCGCCGAGTGTGTGATGAACCGTCTCGGTGGCAGTCGCTTCAAAGGCTACAGCGCCGGCAGCCAGCCGAGCGGCAGAGTGCATCCATACGCGATCGAGCTCTTGCGCAATCTCAACTACGACGTCAGCGGCCTGCGCTCGAAGTCGTGGGAGGAATTTGCAGCTCCGGGGGCACCGAAACTGGATTTCGTGTTCACGGTCTGCGACAACGCCGCCAACGAGGTTTGTCCTGTCTGGCCGGGTCAGCCGATGAGTGCGCATTGGGGGCTGCCGGACCCCTCCGCCGTCGAGGGCAGCGAGCCCGAGCGCCGGTTCGCCTTTGCCGACACGCTCCGCATGCTCTTTCAGCGCATCGGCATCTTCACCAATTTGCCGCTTGCCTCCCTCGACAAGCTTTCGCTGCAACGGCGGCTCGAGGATATCGGCCGCGTGAAATCCGATACCGAACCAGAGCGAGCATGAATGGGTGCGCAGAGCCGGCCGTCTCCCAACACACGACGCGGCGATCGAGCCTGCTCCACTTGAGGTGATCATGTCCACATTCGAACGCTATCTCACGGTCTGGGTCGGGCTCTGCATCGTGCTCGGTATCGCCCTTGGGCATTTCTTCCCTACGGTATTCCATGCCATCGGCACTGCCGAGATCGCCAAGGTCAACCTGCCGGTTGCGGCTCTGATCTGGCTGATGATAATCCCCATGCTGGTCAAGATCGACTTCGCCGCGCTTGCGCGGGTGAAGGAGCACTGGCGCGGGATTGGCGTGACGCTGTTCATCAATTGGGCGGTGAAGCCGTTCTCGATGGCGCTGCTCGGATGGCTATTCATTGGCTGGATATTCAGGCCGTATCTTCCCGCCGACCAGATCAACAGCTACATCGCCGGCCTGATCCTGCTCGCCGCCGCGCCCTGCACGGCCATGGTCTTCGTCTGGAGCAACCTCTCCGACGGCGAGCCGCATTTCACCTTGAGCCAGGTCGCCCTCAACGACGTGATCATGGTGTTCGCGTTTGCACCGATCGTGGGGCTTTTGCTCGGTCTGTCGGCGATCACGGTGCCTTGGGAGACGCTGCTTCTCTCCGTTGTGCTCTACATCGTCGTTCCGGTGATCCTGGCGCAGCTCGTTCGGCGCGCGGTGCTCGGCGGAGGCGGAGAGCCGGCGCTCAAGCGGCTACTCGCCAAACTGCAGCCGCTGTCGCTGGTCGCGCTGCTCGCCACGCTCGTGCTGTTGTTCGGCTTCCAGGGCGAGCAGATCCTGGCCCAGCCGCTCATCATCGCCATGCTGGCCCTGCCGATCCTGATCCAGGTCTACTTCAACTCGGGGCTCGCCTACCTGCTCAACCGGGCTGCCGGTGAGGAGCACCGCGTGGCGGCGCCGTCTGCCCTTATCGGGGCGAGCAACTTCTTCGAGCTCGCCGTCGCGGCGGCGATCAGCCTGTTCGGCTTCGATTCCGGTGCGGCGCTGGCGACGGTCGTCGGCGTCTTGATCGAGGTGCCGGTGATGCTGTCCGTGGTGAAGATCGTGAACTCGAGCCGCGGCTGGTACGAGGCGGGCAGCGCCGTGAAAGGCCGCAGAACTCCTGCGCGGGTTGAGGTCTAAGGCATGGCAATCGTCATCTATCACAATCCCGACTGCGGAACCTCGCGCAACACGCTAGCCATGATCAGGCAATCGGGCGAGGAGCCCGAGGTGATCGAATACCTCAAGACCCCGCCGACACGTGAGCGGCTGGTCGAGCTGATTGCAGCCATGAGCATCACGCCGCGCGATCTTCTGCGCCGCAAAGGCACGCCATACGACGAACTCGAGCTCGACGACGCCAAATGGACTGACGACCAGCTCATCGACTTCATGATGACCCACCCCATCCTCATCAACAGGCCAATCGTCGTGACACCCAAGGGCGTGCGACTGTGCCGCCCCTCCGAGGCGGTGCTCGATATCCTGCCCAATCCAGATATCGGACCGTTCACGAAGGAGGACGGCGAGGTCGTCACCGCGGAAAGGGGTTAGCGCCACGGTCGAACGCGATCCTTCGCTCCCCATTGTCAAAGCAGTCGCCTTCAAGCTGCGCCATCAGTCTGCTACGGTCGCCATGGCCCTAACTGTTAAGATGGTCATCGGCGCTTCTGGTAGCCGAGCGGACGTGAACCGCAAGCGGAGATTTTGGCGGCTCGAACGCCAGCTCGACTTCCGCAATCTCGGCATAGCGGTCTTCGCCACAGCAGGGCGTAGCTGAGCTTCAATGACCGCAACGGGTCATTAGCGGCCTCAGTAGGCGCAGGTCAGCGCGTCCGCTTAGATCTCAACAGCAGAACAAGACTGAGCAGCGAGGAGAAACCAGGAGAAGAGTGTGCGGGCTCGTTCCAGTTCTCGGGGGTTCGACCCCATCGCTGGAATTATTTCGCATTATTATTAGCAATATCAATTAGTTATATGGCGCCCCGTAGGGGACGGGTTAATTCAGCGCCATAAAGCATTGATATCACGATATTTTATATGACTGCTACTGCTACGCACAGTAGCACATTGCGGTAGCAGTTTGCTTCCGAATTCGTTGGCGAGACCGCCGAACTCGATGAGAGCCAAATCGACGACGGGCTGATCGTGCTGTTGCCGCGCGGGGCGACCACGTTGACCGCGAAGGCGTTGCCGAACTCGAACGGGCGTTCGGCAAGAACGGTGAGATGCCCGCGATGCGGTGGCTGATGGTGGCGCATCACACAGAGTTCAAGCTTTGGGCTTGGCGGCATCCACCATGAGGCGACCCAACTCCTGCGCCTGGAGCGCGTACGTCTGCATCTGGCTCTGGGCATAGTGGGTCTGAAGCGCCAGCACATCCTGAATGTCCTTGGCGTTGGCGAGCGAGCTCGCCAGAGTAAATCCAGCCTCGGCGTTCTGCTTGGCGAATCGAACGGCTTTGTCTTGAACCGCCTTGAATCCGGAGGTCATCTCGTTGGGCGGCAACGCACCCCACCACATGCTCATCGCCTGCGTCATGGCGTCCATGAACTGGCCGTAGGCCGCGCTGGCCTGCTCGACATTTTTCTCGGCTAGCTCGCGTAATTGCGGTGGGATATCGAAAGATTGGTCTTTGGCCATGGGTTCACTCGGGGCTGTAATGATGCCGGACGTCGAGCTTTAGCACGAAAATTGCCCGACTGACCAACTGAGACACACGCCCTCAGTGCCTCTACCGGTCGATGAGATAGTCCATACATAGCGCTCTTACCGTCTGAGAACTCCAGACCAGGCTTCAGCAGCAACTTCATGTGCGTCGTGATCGATTAGGTCGCCATGGGACAATACGATCTGTCGAAAGTCCCACGCCAATATGCGCCGAAGCGACTTCGCCGCCGAGATCCGGTCGTTCCACCCCATCCGGTATTCGGGCGCGGGCCTGGGATTCCCCCACATGCGCAACACATATTTGAACCAGAACTTCAACGCACCCCCAATGTTGGGCGTCGCGTCGGTGAAGTTCTCGATGAGGTCAACAAGGATCAGAGTGCGGCTGGCGCGGTGATACATCGCAACCTCCCGCATGATGCGCGTCCCTTGCACGAGCACCTGGTCGATTTCCCCCATCCAGTCCGCGGGCGCTAGATCGCCGAGAATGCCATCATACTTCAGATCGGGCCGTTTCCTTTCGATGCCCGGGCAGATCCACGTCTTCGCGTCTGGAAATGCGGTCTGCGCCGAGGTTGCGTGCAAATGGTGGAAATTTCCAGGGACGACAATGTGGGCCACCGGACCGAGCGCCGAGATTTCTTCGGCTATGGCCGCGGTGATGTGGCAGGGCGAATGCAGCATGATCTGGCCAGAGGCGAGGCGGATCGTCGTCATACGTGCCTCGAACCTCGTACCCGCCAGTCGAACGGGATAGATGCAAAGCCATATCTGATTGGCAATGTAGCTGGTAAGGAGCATCCCGTTTCCTCCCTCGCATCTGCACGAAGGCGCAGCGTCAACCATACGGCTGATGGTTGGTTTGGTCGACGTTGAACGAACGGCGTTGAGAGACCAGCTGGCAGGACGCCGGCGCGAACGTGTGCCCGCATCGCAAGAAGCATTTCGAGTCCCCGGGACGAGAGCCACACCGCCTGTTCATGGCCGAATATCGACGTGCATCCGGCGGCAAGTCATTGCCAACCGAGCCGTTGCACTCACTCACCGACACGACGAAAGGTCGGCTTCGGATCATGA
>CAWAKB010000005.1:0-1221008 GCA_963782555.1 uncultured Alphaproteobacteria bacterium
GGGCCGCCAGACTTGCTGCCAGCCTGTTGGAGACGGTGCGTATCGCGCTGTCACGCTCGAGTTTTCCGCATCAACTGCAAGGATGTGTTCGGTTTCGGCGGGGCTGATACGGCATCGCACGCCCAGCTTTTGGAATTTTCCTGGCAACAAAAGACGTGCGCGCCCCGACGGAAGGGCGGCCTTGCGCACGTTCTCGGATTTGAAGCGGCCGGACAAGGCCTCGTGCATGCCCCGGTGACTGCCAACTCTCATCGGGACGCCGGCCGCTCGCCTCAATCGGGAGCAACGACAGCATGACACGTAATCGCAAGTTCATCGTAGCGGGCTTGGCGCTCGCGGCCATCGGCCTCGCTGCCGCCGGCGCTTTCGCGGAGCGCGGTGGTGCGTGGGGACATCACGGCTGGCACCATCACGGCGGGGACCTGATGGCCTTCGGCGGCCGGATGGGCAAGTTCTGCCGCGGCGACGGAGCGGAGATGGCCGATCACGTCCTCGTTCACATCGAGCACAAGGTGAAGCCGACGGACGCCCAGAAGGCGGCCTTCGAGGAACTCAAGACCGCGACGAGGGCGGCCGCAGAGAAGATGAAGGCCGGTTGCCCGCAGGTTGCTGGTGCCGAGGCACCGAAGGATGGCCGCAAGTCACCTTTGTCGCCGATCGAGCGTCTCGACCGCACGCAGGCCCGGCTCGAAGCCTCGCTCGATGCGATCAAGACGGTGCGTCCTGCCGCGGAGAAGTTCTACGCGAGCTTGAGTGACGAGCAGAAGGCCGCCCTCGTAGAACATCGCGGCCATGGGTGGCGTGATCGCGGAGACCGTCCGGGGCCGGATGCCCCGCCGCCCGCGCCACCCGCCCAGCCGCAATAACGCACAATGACGACGGCGGGCCATTCTTGGCCCGCCGATGTCTTTTGACGCGCGGCGCGGACTGCGGGGCTGGCCTATCTACGCCGTCGCAGTGCTCGTCGCGACCTGTCAGCCTTCGCCTTATGAGCGGAAGAGTTCGGTTGTTGGCGGCACTTACGCTTTGGGCCAATACCAGTCATCCGGCCACTCGCCCAAGCGGTAGGCTGTGACCGGATGCTCATAGATATCTTCTTCTTGAGCGTTGTGGATACGAACGAGCGCTTCGGTCGATTCGATTGTGGCGTCGAGCGAGCTCGGGTCGGTGTTCTCTTTACTCGCTCGCTCAGCAGCGGGAGAGCACAAATGCCGACCATCAACCGTCACTCGATCGGCCAGGCAGGAGACGCATAAGAATCTCGACCAGTTCGTCGTACTTGAAAGGTTTCCGAACGACGGCACGGTCGCGGAAGCCGTCCCACATTTCATCCCGGTTACCAGTGGCGACGAGGAACGGTACGCCACGTGCAGCCAGCGCTTCGGCCACCGCCTGGCTACTAGTGCCATTGAGGTTCATATCCAACACGGCGGCATCGAAAACTTGTCCGTCAATCAAGCCGATGGCCTTGTCGACCGTGGAGGCCGAGACCACCGTCTCGCATCCGAGGTCGGCCAGCACATCTTCTATTGTCATCAGCAGCAGCGTTTCATCCTCGACGATGAGAATGCGACGGCCGGATAGCAATTTTATCCATTGCCGCTCCCTTCTGGTGCGGGAATGCTCATCGTACGAAGATCAGGCCGACTTCAGGATTCGATGGGATCGCGCGCATTGACAGGCTGACGCGTTCGCTCGCCGATTTCGCCAAGATCGTCGACGTGTTCGACGCGCACGGTGCCTCGTTCGTCTCGGTGACGCAGCAGTTCAACACCACGACGTCCATGGGCCGCCTCACGCTCAATATGCTTCTGTCATTCGCGCAGTTCGAGCGTGAGATTGCAGGCGAGCGCATTCGCGACAAGATTGCGGCATCCAAGGCCAAGGGCATGTGGATGGGCGGCAATGTCCCGCTCGGCTACGACGTCAAAGAGCGCAAGCTGATCGTGAACGAGACCGAGGCTGAGACAGTTCGCTTGATCTTCCGGCGCTATTTGGAACTCGGAACGGTGCGTATTCTGGGGCACGAGCTGGATCGGCTTGGCGTCGTCAGCAAGCGTC
This sequence comes from uncultured Alphaproteobacteria bacterium, assembly GCA_963782555.1. GTDB lineage: Bacteria > Pseudomonadota > Alphaproteobacteria > Rhizobiales > Hyphomicrobiaceae > Hyphomicrobium_A. The sequence continues at coordinate 2,062 of CAWAKB010000005.1, forward strand.
GCGAGGGCGCCGGTGGTGCCCTGGCGGGCGGAAACCGGTTCTCTCGCGGTGCCCTCTATACGTTGCTGCAGAACAGGCTCTATCGGGGCGAAATCGCGCACCAGGGCAAGATTTATCCAGGCCAGCACGAGGCGATCATCGACGCCGAGCTCTGGCAAGTCGTCCAGGAGAAGCTGGCCGGCAATCGACAGGCACGAGCGCTCGGCGCATCTGCGGAGGAGCCCAGCCTATTTGCCCGATTGATTGCGGACGGTGCCGGACAGCGCATGACGCCGACGCACGCGGTCAAGAAGGGCCGCCGCTATCGGTACTATGTCTCGACGCAACTCATAACCTGCACCCGGACGAACCACGCCAAGGGCTGGCGCATTCCCGCGGGCGATGTCGAGGCTTTGGTCCTCAATCGGCTCCGCGCATTCTTTGCCTCGCAGCATGATGTTGGAGAAGCGTTGTCATGCTTCGATCTTGACGCCTCGACTCTTCGGTCAGCGCTGTCGAAGGCAATCCACCTCTCCGAAAGCTGGACGACTCTGCCATCGATAAAGATTTCGAGAGCTTGTCCGATCTGTTATCGAGCGCGTTAGGGTCCAGGATGAAAAAGTCAACGTGTCGCTCAAGCCTAAGGAACTTGCATCTATCTTGTTGGGCAACAACTGCCGATTGCCATCGGATGGACAAGCCGATCTCATCGAGCTGTGCATCGAAGCCAAGCTGCGCCGGGCGGGTAAAGGAATAAGATTGGTTGTCGGCGGGGGCATTGCCGAAAAGCCCGATAGGCAGATGATTGTTTTGCTGCGAGATGCGCATGCGACGCGCGATGCGCTTATGGCGGGCCGCGACGAGACCATCGACGCGATGGCGCAGCGGCTAGGCGTCAAACGAGGCTATTTGTCGGCGCACATGCGCGTGACGTATCTCGCGCCGGATATTGTCCGCGCACTCGTATCAGGACGATATCCACCCGAACTGACACCGGCGCGCCTTCTCTCTGTCAGCAAAGACCTCCCGCACAACTGGCAGCTCCAGCGCGCAGCCCTCGGCTTCGGGACACGGTAGCGCGCCGGCCGCGCTTCAAAACGATGCGAGTTTGACCGGCCGAAAAAAGGCCGACAGAGATAAATCGGCCTCGGAGCATACCAACGTCCCGCAGAGACGCGGCCAGCCGCACGGGATCCCAAAATGTCTGTCGACAAGGCGCAGAATTTGCGACGAATTTTCGGCTACGGAAATTGACAAATATGCAGCTATATCAATAAGTTAGTCTGTGGCTGGGGGACTAGGATTCGAACCTAGACAGGCAGAGTCAGAGTTTGCAGTCCTACCATTAGACGATCCCCCAATGCCGGGATCTGGGGCGTCTTCGCCGCCGGATGCGGGCATATAACAGTTCACGTGCAGCCTCGCAACGGGGCAGGCTGGCTCAGCCCCCGCGCCCCACCAGCTCGGGCCGGTACTCAAAGTGCATCGTGTCGTAGTGGTGCCATTTGCCACCCCAGATGAAGCCGTGGCGCTCGAAGACGCGCACGATCTCCATGGGGATCTCGTTCCTGTAGGCATAAGCGCCGTCCTTGCCGGGCTTGGTATTGCGCCAGTAATCCGAGTGCTTCAGCGCGATGTCGATGGCGATGGCGTACCCGTGCGCGGACATGCGCTTGGTCCCGGCGATCGGGCGGCAATTGTAGGTGCCGGCGGAGGGAAAGAGATAGACGTCGTAGCGGGCGGGAAGGGCATCAAGCTCGCGGCTGACGGCTTGCAGCGCGCGCGCCGCTCCGTTGATCTTGCTGAAGGGCAGGCGCTGGCCCTTCTTCTTGGGCAGCCAGACGACGGTCGTGAAGTTCTTCTCCACCTCGCCCTTGCGGCAGTTGCCGTAGACCTTGTCGAAGAACGCAGCATTGCGCGCCCGCCCCGGATCGACGTCCTTGGGGGGCGGTGCGACATCGCCCATCGGATACGGCACGGCGAGCATGTCCTCGATGTCGGGATGTGCGAGCCAATCCTTGAATGTCTTCTCGCCCTTGCCGTCGTCGAGCGGCATACGCGTGCCGTCCCGCCATATGAGCGTATTGCCGTCGATGCGCTCCAGCTGGTCGGGGTAGGCGGCGAGGAGGCGCTGGCGGGCGTCGTCTGAAAGATCGCCGGCGCGCGCCGTGCTGCAAACCATGGCGAGGATCAGAGCGGCGGCGAGTTCGCAAGCACGACAGCATTCGTTAACCGTCCTTGAGAGCGTGAAAGGGAGAGCAGATTCCGGCGCGATAAGCGCGCTTTACGCGGGCGTGTTTGCTGGTAAAGTGTAACACAAGTGTCATCCAGAAGACGCCTGATGACAGCGGCGATCCGATTCGTCGGGAAGCCCCAAGCCAGGCGCTGGAGTTTGAACCGTGCAGGGCTACCCCGATGACGGCGGCGCGATGGACGCGCCTGACGCCAGCGCCGCGGCCGAGGAGATTGCTCCGGTCCTGCAGGTCGCCGACACAATCGATCCGCTTCCGCAAGTCGCCGTGCGTGCCGGGCCGCAGCGCGGACCCCGCCCTCCGCCCGATCGCCGCCCGGCGACGGGCGAGCGCGAAGCCGTCTACGGCGCGCTCGATCTCGGCACCAACAACTGCCGCCTCCTGCTTGCCAGACCGTCGCGGCGTGGCTTCCGCGTCACCGACGCCTTTTCGCGCATCATCCGCTTGGGCGAGGGCGTGGGCAAGACCGGGCGCCTGTCGGATGCCGCCATGGCGCGCACCTTCGACGCGCTCAAGGTGTGCGCGGGCAAGCTCGAGCGCGCGCGTGTGCGCCGTTCGCGCCTCGTTGCGACGGAAGCTTGCCGCATCGCCGAGAACGGCCCGGCGTTTCTCGCCGAGGTGCGCGCCAAGCTGGGGCTCGACATCGAGGTGCTGACGCCTGAGAGCGAGGCGCGGCTTGCGGTCTCCGGCTCGGCCGCGCTGATCGACCCCACCTGCGACTACGTGCTCGTGTTCGACATCGGCGGCGGCTCGTCCGAGCTGATCCTGCTGGATTTGGCGCGTCGCAACCGCCGCCGCGACCGCCACTTCGGCGACCGCGCCGATGCGCAAAACTGCATGGTCGCGTGGACCTCGCTGCCGGTCGGCGTCGTGACGCTGGCTGAGCGCTTCGGGGGCAGGCATGTGAGCCCTGAGGACTTCGAGGCGATGGTGGCCGAGACGAGCGCGCGGCTGCAGCCCTTCGAGGCGCAGCACAAGCTCAGCGCGCGCCTGCAGGGCCGGCGTCTGCACATGCTCGGCACCTCCGGCACCGTCACCACCGTTGCCGGCATCCATCTCGGCCTGCCGCGCTACGACCGCAACCGCGTCGATGGCTGCTGGCTCGACGTCCGTGACGTGCGCGCCGTCACCGATGACCTCATCGCCCGCACCTACGAGGAGCGCATCGCCGAACCGTGCATCGGCCGCGACCGCGCCGACCTCGTGCTCGCCGGTTGCGCCATCCTCGAGGCGGTGTTGCGCCTGTGGCCGTGCGAGCGCCTGCGTGTCGCCGACCGCGGATTGCGCGAGGGCATCCTCACAACGCTGATGAGCGAGGACGGCGTCTTGCGCACCGGCCGGCGCCGGCGCGGCGGGCGGCGCTAGAGGCCGATTATGAAGAAAGCGCGCAGCGGCCCGGGCGGTGGCAACCGCCAGCTTCACGTGCGTCTGCAAGCGGCGCGCAAGCACCGCCCGTCCTCGCAGCGCTGGCTCGAGCGCCAGCTCAACGATCCCTACGTTGCGGCCGCCAAGCGCGAGGGCTGGCGCTCGCGTGCGGCCTTCAAGCTCACCGAGATCGACGACAAGCATCACTTCCTCAAGCCGGGAAAGCGCGTCATCGACCTGGGCGCCGCGCCCGGCGGCTGGGCGCAGGTGGCGGCCGCGCGCGTGCAATCGGTCGCGGGCAAGGGGCAGGTCGTCGCCATCGACATCTCCGCCATGGAGCCCTTGGCCGGGGTCGAGATCCTGCACCTCGACTTCATGGACGAGCACGCCGAGGAGCGGCTCAAAGAGCGCCTGCGCGATGGCGGCGCCGACGTCGTCCTCTCCGACATGGCCGCGCCCACCACCGGGCACACGCGCACCGATCATTTGCGCATCATGGGCCTCGCCGAGGCCGCCGCGCACTTCGCCGTCGACGTGCTCTCGCCCGGCGGCACCTTTCTCGCCAAGGTGCTGCAGGGTGGCACCGAGCGCGAACTGCTGGACCTCCTGAAGCGGTCCTTTGCCAGCGCGCGCCACGTCAAGCCGCCGGCGTCTCGCGCCGATTCGGCCGAGCTCTATGTGCTGGCGACAGGCTACCGCACCTCCTGATCCTTGCCGCCGCCGCCCGTGAGCTGCGCGAGCCCTTCGAGCAGCGCGGCGTTGAACCGCTCGGGCGCCTCGACCTGCGGCGCGTGCCCCAGATCGGCGAAGGTGACGAGCCGCGCGTGGGGAATGCGCGCTGCCGCCTCGCGCGCCAGCACCGGATAGTTGCCGAGCTTGGCTGCGTCCTCCGGCTTGGCGCGGTCGCGGCCGACGGCCGTGCGGTCGCGCTCGCCGATGAGCAGGAGCGTCGGCACTTTGATGTTCCCGATCTCATGGATCACCGGCTGCGACTGGATCATGTCGGTGGCGCGCGCCTGCGCCCAGGCGACGCGCTTCCCGTCCTTGCCGCGGTACATGCTGGCGAGCATGTCGACCCAGCGGTCGTAGGCCGGGCGCCACGTGCCGTGGTAGTAGGAGGCGAGCTGATAGGTCTTGATGCTTGCCGCGTCGGTTTTCAGCGCCTTGGCGTAAAGCGCGTCGATCGTCGCCGGCGGCACACCCTTCGCGGTCGAGTCCTCCAGCCCGATGGGATCGACCAGCACCAGCGCGTGCGTGTCGTCGGGGTACTGGAGCGCGTAGCGCATGCCAAGCATGCCGCCCATAGAGCGCCCGATGATGATCGGCTTCTTGATCCCGAGCGAAGCGAGCAGCGCGTGCGTGTTGGCGGCGAGCTGGTGAAAGCTCATCTGGTAGGCGGCGGGCTTTGCCGAGCGGCAGAAGCCGATCTGATCGGGCACGATGACGCGGTAGCCGGCAGCCGAGAGCGGCTTGATGACGCTCTCCCACGTCGCGCCGCAGAAGTTCTTGCCGTGGAGCAGCACCGCCGTGCGCCCGTTGGGCGTTTTCGGCGCGATGTCCATGTAGGCCATCCACACGTTCTCGTTCTGCGAACGGAAGTCGTAGCGGGCGACCGGATAGGGATAGGGGAAGTCGGCGAGGTAGGGGTCGGCGCGGGCGCCGCTTGCGGCTGCGATGAGGAGGGCGGCGACGAGGGGAAGATGGCGGATCATGGGCCTCCGGGGCTTGGTAGCGATCCGTCTCCACGTGGGCATTTCCCGGTGTGAAGTCCACCCGCGTGCAGTGCGTCTGTTGTCCACGATCATTTGGCCTCGCGGCTCGCTCGAGCCCGAAGGTTTGAGAAGCGAAGGGAGCGCGGGCGCCGAAGCGCTGCGATCCTGTTCGAACTCAGGGCAGCCTTGCGGCGCCCGCGCGCGAAGTCTCTCATGGCCGAGGGTGCGGTCACGACGTCAGCGCGCTTCGGCCCCAACCCGCCCAGCAGGCCATCGTTTCGGGACCTAGGCTGCTGCCGTGCTCGAACACCGAGCGCGGCCGCTGCCGAAGGGCGTCCGTGCGCTCTGTTGCCGTTGCGCACAGCCTCGATCGCACGACCTGAGATCTGAGGAGAGCGTCCTCACACCGCCGCCCGCAACGGCACGGCACGACGGCTCACTCAGGCTCCGCTCCCTGCCCCGCGTCAGACGCTCAAGCTTGCCGCGTCCCTTGTGGCGGCAGGGATGCGAGGAGGATAGGGGAGGCGGCAGCGGCGGGGATTAGTTTTTACGCGCTCGCTCCCGCTGCAGAGCGGGGGCCACGCCAGATTCAGTAAACGCTAGGCAGGTAGTCGTGGTCGTGGGCGAGGCGATGCCGCCACCGAACACCGCTTCACTGTCGAAGCCGACCTTTCCGTGACTTTCAGCAGCCCTTCGCAACTACGGAAAATCCGGCTGCTTTCCCTCGCCCAGAGGCCAGAGGTCGAAGGTTGTCGCGAAGGCACGCATGCGTGCATCGAACGCCTCTAGGCCAAAGGCTGTCTCCAAAGGACAATTCGGCTTGGTGCAGCCGAACTCTCGGCGACAGTCCGCTTCCGCCCGGCACACGCGCACGCTCTTTCCGACACGCGCGCAATACTGGTAGCGAGGATCCGTTGAATGGAGCATGAGACGACCCTCCCATTGCCGCAACTCGAGGATCGGCGAGTCTCGGTGGGGGCGTCTTGACCTGGGTCAAGCTGCGCAGGGGCACTTAGACGCACGGAAACGTCTGCGTGGGCCACTCCCAGCGGCGTGTTGTGAGGCGGCGACACGCTTCTCGAAGGCCGTTCGGCCTCGGGCCTTGCTCAGACTCAGCCGGCGTCCGTCTCGAAGAAATCGACCTTGCCGGTGTCGAGATCGTATTCGGCCGCGACGATCTTGAGCTTACCCGCGCCCACCGCCTCCGAGAGGATGGTGCTCGCTGTGGTGAGCCGGCGCGCGGTGCGCAATGCGCTCTCGCGGATGGTGTTGGCCAGGAAGTCGCCGGGTGCATCGCGAACGGACAACGCCGCCGGCACGATGGGATCGATCATCGGACCGATGGAGCCGGGATAGGTGGCATTCTTGGTGACGACCTTGCACGCCGCATCCACGGCGCCGCAGCGGCTGTGACCGAGGATGACGATGAGCGGTGAGCCGAGAACCGCCGTGCCGTACTCGACGGTGCCGATCGCGCCGGTGTCGACCAGATTGCCGGCGTTGCGCGCAACGAAAAGCTCGCCGAGGCCGAGCCCGCCGAATATCAGCTCCGGCGGCACGCGGCTGTCGGCGCACGCGACGATGGTGGACCATGGCGCTTGTCCGGAGGCCACGCGCGCACGCTGGTTGGAGAGCTTGGCGACGCACAGCTCCGGTGCGGCAGCATAATGGGCGTTGCCCTCTTTGAGGGCGGCGAGCGCTTGGTCCGGGCTCCTCGGAGCCGCGATTGATGCCGCTTCGGCCCTGGGGGCCGCGACGCTCATTACGGCGAGCGCTGCCGGCAAGCCGATACCTGCCATGGCGAGCACGCCGCGGCGATCGAATTGGCGGTCAGGGCAGCACTTTGGCATGGCGGTCTCCTCAACGTGGCTCATGGTCCGAACCGCCAGAGGAGACCTTGCCCAGATTGAGATTTCCTCACATTCAGCCGGCAAAATGTCGGGATCGAGCGTCTTTGCCGAGCTGCGCGGATGACAAGGCAGGGCGGCGCAGCCAAGATGCGCCCCCCGGAATGGAACGAGGAGGACCCGATGAAGGAGCTCGTGAAGGCCGTGCGTCACGACACTCTCGGCGCCATCGACAACGGCGAGAAGCTGCTGGCGGCGCTGGGCGAGGCTGACGGCAAGGGCAGCGACAAGCTGCGCCGTTCCACCAAGCGGTTCGTCAAGCACTTGAAGGAGGAGCTGGCGCGCTGGGAGGACAAGTACAAGAAGATGCGGGCGGAGACGTGAGGGGCGCTCGCGTTCGGGGCGATCGACGCCACACCACTACGCGTCAGGCCGGAAGCATGCTTCCGGCCTGACGCGCGAAATGACGGATGAAACAAAGAGCGTGTCAGCTCAACGAATGCACGGGCGCCGCGATCGAGGCGCGGGCTGCCGGGGTCTCCAGCTTCTCGCGCGCGCCGACGACGCCCGCCATCACGAACGACAGGAAGGCCAGCGTGCCGAGCACGGCCACGACAAAGGCCATGCTGCGAAATCCGTCATCGCCGGCTGATTTGCGGAACTGATCCATGGCGTGTCCTCCTTGGCGCAGTCCTAAGCCTGAATTCGCCGCGTAGGGCTCTGAGCCGCTTATTAGGGTTGATCGGCCCCGGGACGCTACCCTTTCTCACCAAGGTTTGAAGGCGCTGCTGCCCGCGCAGCGCATGGCTGCGGGGGGAGGCGCGGTAACCATGCTGGGCGGGGCGGGCCGCTATTGCGTGGCGTGCGCGCGCAATTCGGCCCGGCACAGCGTGAAAACAGGGTGTTAAAGCGATTGGCGCGCGCGGCGTGTCACGCGCCGGCTCGGCGGCAGCGGCGGTGTCCCCCGGCTGCGCTTCGAGCGGCCTCGACGGGGGGAGTTATCCCCTAGGAATTCGCGCGCTGGAAGGCACCCAAGGGCGACCTGCCGGGAGTAAGCGGAGTGCCTACAGGCGATTCCATTTCTGCCTAAGCAGCCCCTTCCCGCATCGCCATGAAGGCTGCGGCGGCGAAGAGGAGGAACGACACCGCATAGCCCATCGCGCCGATCGCCGCGAGCGGCTCGAACTGCGTGCTTCCCGAATAATAGAGCAACAGCCCCGCGACCATCACCGCGAGCGAGACCTGCGCCAGCCACAGGTGCGCGCGCGCCAGCCAGCGCGGCACGGCATCGCCGAGCAGCGCATAGAAGAAGCCGAAGATGGCGAAGCTCAACCAGCCGGCGACCATGATGTGGGCGTGCGTCGGCAGCTCGGTGTGGTCATGGCGCATGGCCATGTCGAGGCCCAGCAGCATACCCAGAATCCCGTAGACGACCGCGGTCGCAAAGAAGGCTTTTCCAATCCCGCGCATGTTTTTTCCCCATTGTGTGGGCACGCCGCGTCGCGCGCGACGGCCGACGCCTAGCTAGCATGGGACATGCGCTTGGACGACGGGAATTGCGTTGCGGGGCAACGGAATCTCCGGGGTGTCGTCCTCGGGACAAGCCCGAGGATGACAGCGTGTGAGGGCTCGCTCCTACTACTCGCAGGGCACCGACAGGGCCTGGCCGATCGAGGGGAAGTATTGCTTGCAGGCGGCCTTCGCATTGGCTGCGACCTTGCTCTTGCCATCCGAGCTCTTCGGGGTGGCTTTGGGGCTGTCCTCGGCGCTCTTGGCCTTGGCGGGGCTTGCGGGTTTCTCGGAGTGGGCCGACGAGCGGACCCGGTGGTGCGCGCGGCGGGGGCGGTAGCCATATTCGTCGGCTTCCTCGGCTGCCTCCTCGGCGTACGCGGCGGCTTCCTCGCGCGCCTCCTCCACCGCCTCCAGGTACTCCTCGCAGTCGTCATAGCAGCCGACCTTGTGCACCAGAGACTGGTGCAGGGCCTGGCCCGCACCGGCGAGGCGGACGCTCGTTGCGGCTTGGGCCGTCGAGGCGAGGCCAAGCGCGAGCGCGGCGGCGGCGAAAGCAATCGGCAAGGTGGTCATCGTGCCCTCCAGGTGGGGTTGCGAGCAGCGACTATCCTTACTGATGCCCTTCGGCGCTGTTCCGGGTGGTACAGCGCTGGCAGGTTTGGAGGCGCTGGCGCAGGGGAAAGCCGCTCGCTTAGGGCCCGCCTCACTTCCCTCCCCTCGACTCCGGTGGTATAGGCCTGCCGACATCGTTCCCCGCTGGGCCGCAACAACCCTAGTGAACCGTGTCGCCCCAGTCCCTATATGACCGTGAAGGAGACCGCTGAGCATGGCTCATGGCCCGCCCACACTGGATTCCGGCGTCGCGCTGACCTTCGACGACGTTCTCCTGGTGCCGGGGCTAGCGAGATCCTCCCCAGTGCCGCCGACGTGCGCACCCAGGTGACGAGCTCGATCGGGCTCAACATCCCCATTCTATCGTCCGCCATGGACACCGTGACCGAGGCCCGCCTCGCCATCGCCATGGCGCAGGAGGGCGGCGTCGGCGTCATCCACCGCAACCTCGCGCCCGAGGAGCAGGCCCGCCAGGTGGCGCAGGTGAAGAAGTACGAATCAGGGATCGTGCTCAATCCGGTGACCATCCACCCCAACGCTACCTTGCGCGAGGCGCTGGCGCTGATGGCCGAGCACGGCATTTCCGGCGTGCCGGTGGTCGAGATGCCGAGCAATGGCTCCACCAAGGGGCGGCTCGTCGGCATCCTCACCAACCGCGACGTGCGCTTTGCCACCAACTTTGACCAGCCGGTCTCCGAGCTGATGACCAAGGACAAGCTCATCACCGTCAATCGCTCCGTGGCGCAAGAGGACGCCAAGCGGCTCCTGCACACGCACCGCATCGAGAAGCTCATGGTGGTCGACGAGGCGTACCAGTGCATCGGCCTCATCACGGTGAAGGACATCGAGAAGGCGCAGAAGCACCCGCACGCCTCCAAGGACGCCGAAGGGCGCCTGCGCGTCGCCGCGGCGACGACGGTGGGCGAGGACGGCATGAGCCGCACCGAGCTTCTGATGGCGGCCGGCTGCGATTTGATCGTGGTCGACACCGCGCACGGGCATTCTGCGCGCGTCTTGGAAGCCGTGCGTCGCATCAAGACCTTGTCCAACCGCGTGCAGGTGATCGCCGGCAACGTGGCGACCGCGGAAGGCACCAAGGCGCTGATCGACGCGGGTGCCGACGCCGTCAAGGTCGGCATCGGGCCGGGCTCCATCTGCACGACGCGCATCGTGGCGGGCGTGGGCGTGCCGCAGCTGACCGCCGTGATGGACTGCGCCAAGGAGGCCGCCAAGCACGGCGTGCCGGTGATCGCCGACGGCGGCATCAAGTACTCGGGCGACGTGGTCAAGGCCTTAGCGGCGGGCGCCTCCTGCGTGATGATCGGCTCGCTTCTGGCCGGCACCGACGAGGCACCGGGCGAGACCTATTTCTATCAGGGCCGCACCTACAAGGCGTACCGCGGCATGGGCTCGATCGGCGCCATGGCGCGGGGCTCGGCCGACCGCTACTTCCAGCAAGAGGTGAAGGACACGCTCAAGCTGGTTCCGGAGGGGATCGAGGGGCAGGTGCCCTACAAGGGCCCGACCGAGAACGTGCTGCACCAGCTGGTGGGCGGCTTGCGCGCCGGCATGGGCTATGTGGGGGCGAAGACGCTCGCCGATCTGCACGCCAACGCCCGCTTCATCCGCGTCTCGCCGGCGGCGGTGCACGAGAGCCACGCGCACGGGGTGCTGATCACGCGTGAGAGCCCGAACTACCCGAGCAACATGTGAGGCTCAATTCCCTCTCCCCGCATAGGGGAAGACGGGGATCGCGGCCAGATTTCGATTGGGGATCTCCATGTCCGTTGCGAGCTTGCTGCTCCCGGTATTCGTGCAGGTGGCGCTGACGTTCGCGTTGATGATGTGGATGGCCACGCACCGCGTGGCGGCGGTCAAGTCCGGCACCGTGCGCCCCAAGGACGTCGCCCTGCGCCAGCCCAACTGGCCTGAGCGCACCACCCAGATCGCCAACAGCTTTCACAACCAGCTCGAGCTCCCGGTTCTGTTCTACGTGCTGGTGGCGCTGATCCTGGTCACCAACACCAACAGCACCATCTTCGTGCTGCTGGCCTGGCTCTTCGTCGCGACGCGGCTGGTGCATGCGTATATCCATACGGGCTCCAACCGCATCGACCGGCGCTTCTATGCCATGGCGCTGGGCATGGCGATCCTCGTCGTCATGTGGGTCGTCTTTGCCGGGCGCATCCTATTGGCCGAGGGCGTATAGTGTGATGATCGAGAAATTCGCCGTTGCGCGCGGCACACATGAGAGCGAATTTCTCGATCTGAATCACACTACCAACTCCATGTTTCTAGTGTCCCTTATGATTCCGAAGTTCGCTCGGGGACCTAGCATCAAACACGGGCGAACTTCGGAATCGGGACACTAGCGCCCATGCGGCCCGGTGCCAGGCTTCAGGCCGCTTCCGAAATCCTCGACGACATCCTCGCGCGCCACCGGCCGGCGGCGACGGCGCTGGCCGACTGGGGCAAGGGCCACCGCTTCGCGGGCTCGGGCGACCGCGCCGCGATCGGCACGCTCGTCTACGACGCGCTGCGGCGCAAGAGCTCGATCGCGGCACGCATGGGCGCCGACACCCCGCGCGCGCTCGCTTTGGGTGCGGCGGAGCGCGCCTTCGCCATGACCGCCGAGGAGGTGGCAGCCGCCGCCGACGGCTCGGAGCACGCGATCGCGCCCTTGTCGGCGGACGAGAAGGCGGCCCTGGCCGCCCCGCTGCTAGAGGACGCGCCCGCGCACGTCAAAGGCGACATTCCCGATTGGCTGGTGGCGTCGTTTGAACGTGCCTTCGGAGCGCGGGCGGCCGAGGAAGGCGCAGGGCTCAGCCAGCGCGCGCCGGTCGACCTCAGGGTCAACACGCTCAAAGCCACGCGCGAGAAGGTGGAGAAGGCGCTGGCCCGCTTCGGAGCCGAGCCGACGCCGCTGTCGCCAGTCGGGGTGCGCATCCCGGCGCCGGAGGGGGCCGGCCGCAGTCCGCCGGTCGAGGCGGAGGCGGCGCACGGCAAGGGCTGGTTCGAGGTGCAGGACGAGGGCTCGCAGGTGGCGGCGCTGCTCGCCGGTGCCACCCCGCGCCTGCAGGTGCTGGATCTGTGCGCGGGCGCCGGCGGCAAGACGCTGGCGCTGGCGGCGGGCATGCAGAACACCGGGCAGATCTACGCCTACGACGCCGACAAGCGGCAGCTCCGGCCGATCTTCGAGCGGCTGAAGCGGGCCGGCGTGCGCAATGTGCAGGTGCTGGAGGCGGGCGAGGTTGCCGCTTTGGAAGCGCTGGGGCCGCGCTTCGATCTCGTGCTCGTCGATGCCCCGTGCACGGGCTCGGGCACCTGGCGGCGCAAACCCAACTCCAAGTGGCGCCTGAAGCCCGCCAACATCCCCGAGCGCCAGGCCGAGCAGGCCCGCGTCCTCGATCTGGGGGCGGGTATGGTGAAGCCCGGCGGGCGCCTCGTCTACGTCACCTGCTCGGTGCTGCCGGAGGAGAATACCGACCAGGTCGCGGCCTTCCTGTCCCGGCATGCGGACTTCGCGGTGCTGCCCTATGGAGAGGCTTGGCGCGAGCGTCTCGGCAGCGAGCCGCCCGTCTCAGCCGACGCCAGCACCGAGACGCTGCAGCTGACGCCTGCCTCGCATGGAACCGACGGCTTCTTCATTGCGTTGCTCGGGCGGCGTCAGGCGTAGGTCTCCCGCGTAAGCAAAGTTGATGCCTTCCGCCGCGACGGCGGCGGAAAATACCAAGTTGCCTCTTGCAAAGTCGCAATTGGCCAATAAGTTCGCGAGCACCGAGGCCAGAGGGGCCTTGTGGATATGATCGGCCGATCGCCGGCTGACGGGGCGTTTCAAAGCCCGGCTGCCAGAGCGCGGCATTTTAAGGACAAACGTCCATCATGGCAGCTGTTGCCAAGGCGAAGCGCCCAAGGCGCCCGAGCCCTCGTTCGTGTCTGGGCCCCGTATCGGATCTCGAGACGCATCTTCCCGCAGAGTGGTGGCGCAAGCTTTTCAACGCTCTCTACGTCAAGACCGACGGCGACGTGGTCGAGAACGTGGAGAACACGCGCCGCGACGTCGACTTCATCGTGGCCGCCGCCGCCGTGCAGCCGCACAGCCAGATCCTCGATCTGTGCTGCGGCCAGGGCCGCCACTGCCTGGAACTGGCGCGCCGCGGTTTCAAGAACGTCACCGGCGTCGACCGCTCGCGCTACCTTGTGCGCCTCGCCAAAAAGCGGGCGCAGGCCGAGCGGCTGCAGGTCGTCTTCAAGGAAGGCGACGCGCGCAACCCGCGTCTGCCGGAGACGAGCTTCGACTGCGTCGCCATCATGGGCAACTCGTTCGGCTACTTCTCCAACAAGCAGGACGACGAGAAGGTGCTGACGGCCATTGGCAAAATCCTGCGGCCGTCAGGCCAGCTCGTGCTCGACATCACGGACGGCGCCTACATGGCCGACCACTTCGAGCGCCGCTCCTGGGAGTGGATCGACGAGCACCACTTCGTGTGCCGCGAGCGCTCGCTGTCGAGCGACCGCGAGCGCCTGATCTCGCGCGAGGTCATCGTGCACGACGAGATGGGCGTCATCGCCGACCAGTTCTATGCTGAGCGGCTCTACACGCGCGAGAGCATCGGCAAGCTCCTGGAGAAGACCGGATTCCGCAACATCCGTCATCACGGCAACGCCGAGGCCCTGTCCGACCGCGACCAGGACCTGGGCATGATGGCCCGCCGGCTGCTGCTCTCGGCGGACGCTCCGCAGCTTCCGGCCCGCAAGAAGGGCAAGGTGCAGCAGATCGACGTCACGGTGGTGATGGGCGATCCGCGCCTGCCCGACACGGTGAAGCGCGGGGGCACGTTCAACCCGGAGGACCTGGAGACCATTCGCCGCTTGAAGGACGCACTGTCGGAGCTGCCGGGCTACAAGTTCCGCTACCTCGACAACCACGCAACGCTCGAGCGCGATCTTTCCGATCTGCGCACCGACCTCGTCTTTAATCTGTGCGACGAGGGCTTCAACAACGATCCCTTCAAGGAGCTGCACGTCCCGGCCATGCTGGAGGCGCTCGGCATTCCCTATACGGGCGGCGGCCCATCGGCACTCGCTGCCTGCTATGACAAGGGGCTGGTGCGCGCCGTTGCCATGACGCTCGACGTGCCGGTGCCGCTCGAGACGCACGTGCGTCCCGGCGATCAGGGCGCGACGCTGCCGGGGGTGTTCCCCGCACTTCTGAAACCCTGCTACGGCGACAGCTCCGAAGGCATCACCAAGGACGCCGTCGTCGCCAACGAGAAGGCGCTGCTCGACTACCTGGAAAAGCTGCGGGTGGCGTTCCCCAAGCGGCCGATCCTGGTGCAGGAGTACCTGACCGGCGGCGAGTACTCGGTGTCGCTGATCGGCAATCCCGATCAGGGCCTGCGGGCGCTGCCCATCCTCGAGGTCGACTTTTCCAAGCTCGATGCCAAGCTGCCCAAGATCCTCGGCTATGAATCGAAGTGGGAGCCCGAGAGCCCCTACTGGACGCAAGTGCGCTACCAGGAGGCGGAGCTGTCGGAGATCCAGCAGCAGCAGCTGGTCGAGCACTCCACCCGGCTGTTCGAGCGGCTCGGCTGCCGCGACTATGCGCGCTTCGATTTCCGCGCCGACGCCAGGGGCGAGATCAAGCTCTTGGAGGTCAATCCCAACCCGGGCTGGTGCTGGGACGGCAAGGTGAATCTGATGGCGGGCTTCGGCGGCATGCGCTACTCGGAGCTGTTGGGGCAGATCCTGGCAGCCGCAGTGGAGCGTTTGTCGATCGTGGCCAAGCAACCGGCGGCGCAGGCGCCGCAGGTCGAGGCGGCGCAGTGAACCGCTACGCGGGGTTTCTTGTATTCCTCGCGCTCGTCGCCCTTACGGCGTGGTCCGGCGCGACGTTCCTGCCGGGCCCGTTCTATGCGGCCCTGCACAAGCCCACCTGGACGCCGCCCGATCAGGTGTTCCCGCCGGTGTGGGCGGTGCTCTATCTGATGATCGCGCTTTCCGGCTGGATCGTGTGGCGGGCGCAGGGGCTGGGGCTTGCGCTGTGGGTGTGGCTGGCTCAGCTCGTGCTCAACGGCACCTGGCCGTGGATCATGTTCGGGCGCAAGCAGATCGACTGGGCGCTCTTCGAGATCGGGGTGCTGTGGCTGGCGATCCTCGCCTTCATCGTCGTCGCCTGGCCGGTGCGCCGCTCTGCTTCACTGCTGTTCATTCCATATTTCCTGTGGGTGAGCTACGCGGCGGCGCTGAATTTCGAGCTCTGGCGCCTGAACAGCTGACCCCCCGCTGCTAGTATTGCGCCAGCAATTCGGGGGCGGCGATGATTCTTCAGATGCGAGGCGCGGGTGCCGCGGCAGGGTCGCAGGCTCCGGCCGTCTGCGCCGAATGCGGCGCGCAAGTGAGCGGCAACTTCTGCAGCGCCTGCGGCGCCGACCAGCGCACGGGCGCACTCGGCGTTTTGGGCGATGTCACGGCGCCGGTGCGCCAAAGCTTTCCTTGGGTCTACCTGAAGATCCTGCGCGCGCCGGTGCGCGAGACGGTGGCGTTGGCCGAGGACCGCGCCTATCGCTCGCACCTCTCCTTCCTGCTGAGCGGCATCGCCGTCTTCTGTCTGCTCATGATACCGATCCTCCTGCGCACGGTGGTCCCGGCCGGAGCGGCGCCGATGAGCGACAGCCTGCAGACGTATTTGAAAATCATATCGCAGGTTGGCGTTTACGTCGGGGCGGCGATCAGCTTCTTGCTGGCCTATGCACTCTTCCGCTACTTCTCCAAGCAGCCGCGCACCCTCAAAGCCTATTTCAAGCTCTACTGCGTGGCCTTCGGCTTCGTGATGCCGCTTTACGCCGCCTACGAGTTCCTCGCGCGCAGCTTGCTGGCGGGAATAGGCATGTCGTCGCTGGAGCAAGTCACGCGGCCGGAGCAATTGCTCAATCCGCTGACACTGCTCTCGACCGCGCTGGCGCTGCTGCTGTGGGCCTATTTCGTCGCCATCCACCGCCGCTTCTGGCACATGTCGCTGTGGCGCGCCGGCGCCCTCTACGTGGTGGCGGCGCTCTCATCGTCTCAAATCGCTTTCTGGCTCATGTTCTTCGTGGGCGCCTTGGGCCGCGAGGTGCTCGTCGCCGCCGGCATCGTGACGGTCTGAACGCGTTGGCGCAGGTGCGGGAGGCGCTAGCCTCAGGCGGCGATGGTCGCCAGATCGGCTTCGACCGTCCACGGGCCCGACTTGCCGCCCGCCTGCGCGTGCTCTGCCAGCAGCGCCTCGAACTCAGCCCGCGGGATGTGACGGAAGCCCATCGAATCGATGCTTTGCGTATAGTCCTTGCCGTCGTTCAGGACATAGCCCCACTTGGACAAGTGATGGTTGAGGGTAGCGAAGCCCATCTTGGAGGTGTTGCTCTCGCGGCTGAACTGGGACTCGGTGAAGAAGACGCGCCCGACGCTGAGCCCGTAGCCGCCGCCGACGAGGCGGCCGTCTGCGCTCCAAACCTCGAAGGAATGGGCATGGCCCTGGTCGTGCAGGGCGGCGTAGAGCTCCATGATCTGGGGCGTGATCCAGGTGAGCTGCGGGCGGCCTTTTCGGGGGCCGGCGCAGGCCTTTATCACCTCGTCGAAGGCTTGGTCGAATGTCACCCGGTAGGGGTTCTTGCGCATGTCGCGGCGCAGGCGTTTGGACGTGTGCTGCTCGTTGAGGAACAGCACCATGCGCTCGGAGCGCGTCCACCACTTGAGCGGTCCGAAGTGGCACCAGGGAAAGAAGCCGAGCCGTGCTGCCGCCAGAATCGTCTCGGGCGAGATGTCGCGGGCGACGCCAGCAAAGGTGTCGGGGTGGGCGTGGGTGGCATCGGGGTCGGGGACGATGGTGCCGCCGCGGGCGAGGTCGGCGAGGGTCAACCAGAGGAGGGCCGGCAGATTGGCAACGCGCTTGGGATGGCCGGCGTAGGCCGTTCCCATGATCCAGCGCAGCGCCGTCTCAGACGGCGTCTCGCGAAAGAGCCGAGACCGCGTGCTGTGAGCGGTCCGCTGGGCCGCCATTTGGCCCCTAATCGGTATCTCCACGTTGGCCACGCCCCGGACTCCTATGACTCCCAAGTTGCGGTCGCTATAAAGCGGGCCACGATGCGGGCCGCTGAGCGGATTTGGGCACGCGCAGACTGCCCGGCCGGCCCTTACGAAACTGCAAATTTGCCCGCATATACCACCGCCGTGCGGCGGCGCGCCTCATCTTCAGGGCCGTTAACGCTATGACCGACACCGTCCTCATTATCGATTTCGGCAGCCAGGTGACGCAGCTGATCGCCCGGCGCGTGCGCGAGGCCGGCGTCTACTCGGAGATCGTGCCGTTCAACCGTGCGGAGGATGCGGGCGAACGTCTAAGCCCCAAGGCCGTGATCCTGTCGGGTGGGCCAGCGAGCGTCACCGAGATAGGCACGCCGCGCACGCCCGAGTGGGTATGGACGAGCGGGCTGCCGGTGCTCGGCATCTGCTACGGCGAGCAGGCGATGGTGCAGCAGCTCGGTGGCGGCGTCGAGGGCGGGCACGCCCGCGAGTTCGGCCGCGCCGAATTGGAGGTGGTCGAGGACTGCCGGCTGTTCGACGGCGTATGGCCGAAGGGCACGCGCGATCAGGTGTGGATGAGCCACGGCGATCGCGTCACGCGGCTGCCCGCGGGCTTCAAGGTCATCGGCGTGTCGAAAGGGGCGCCGTTCGCGGCGATCGCCGACGAGGCGCGCAACCTCTATGCCGTGCAGTTCCACCCGGAGGTGGTGCACACCCCGCGCGGCGCCGCGCTCCTTTCCAACTTCGTGCACCGCATCGCCGGTCTCAAGGGCGACTGGACCATGGCGCATTTCCGCTCCGCTGAGGTCGCCAAGATCAGGGCGCAGGTGGGCAAGGCGCGCGTCATCGCCGGGCTGTCGGGCGGCGTCAACTCGGCCGTCGCCTCGGTGCTGATCCATGAGGCGGTCGGCGACCAGCTCACCTGCATCTTCGTCGACCACGGTCTGATGCGCCAGAACGAGGCCAAAGAGGTCGTGAGCTTGTTTCGCGGGCACTACAACATCCCGTTGGTGCACGTCGACGCAAGGAAGCTGTTTCTCGACGCGCTCGCCGGCAAGAGCGACCCGGAGGAAAAGCGCAAGATCATCGGCGGGCTCTTCATCGACGTGTTCGATGAGGAGGCGAGCAAGCTCGGCGGCGCGGAGTTCCTGGCGCAGGGCACGCTCTACCCGGACGTCATCGAGAGCGTGTCGTTCACCGGCGGGCCGTCGGTGACGATCAAATCGCACCACAACGTGGGCGGGCTGCCCGAGCGCATGAACCTGAAGCTGGTGGAGCCCTTGCGCGAATTGTTCAAGGATGAGGTGCGCGCGCTGGGGCGCGAGCTGGGACTGCCTGAGAGCTTCGTTGGCCGCCACCCGTTCCCGGGGCCGGGGCTCGCCATCCGCGTGCCGGGCGAGGTGAGCGAGGAGAAGCTCGCCATACTGCGCGCCGCCGACGCCATCTATCTCGACGAGATCCGCAAGGCGGGGCTCTACGACGCGATCTGGCAGGCGTTTGCAGTGCTGCTCCCGGTGCGCACGGTGGGCGTCATGGGGGACGCGCGCACCTACGACTACGTGTGCGCGCTGCGCGCGGTGACCTCGACCGACGGCATGACCGCCGACTACTACGATTTCTCCCACGCGTTCCTAGGCGCTGTGGCGACGCGCATCATCAACGAGGTGAAGGGCATCAACCGCGTGGTCTACGACATAACGTCGAAGCCGCCCGGCACCATTGAGTGGGAATAACGCGCCTTCGGCACGACCGAGTGGGAGTGGTCATGACTATTGATCGTCACAGATTGCGGGGTGTTTACGCTCGCCTCAAGGGTATACAGAGGGCAGATCTTAGGGGTCTTTGCTCAGGCACCATCGGTGAGGATTTCAACAAATTGGCTGCTCAAGCAGGTGAGATCTTGGGGGAACCGACGAAGGATTTTGAGCTACCCCGCGGTGCGTTTCGCAATGGCCGCTGTTCGGCAGAGGAGGTCACAAGTAAGCTGAACCAGCTCGTGTCATACTTGGAATATACGCAGCACGTTGGAAGCGAGATCGTTCAGCTTGGCTCGATCTACAATTCGATACAAGATGAGCAGCTCAAGGCTCGTTGTGCCGATCTACTGTCCGCACCCGGGAACTTCGATCGAGTAATAAATCAATCAACGTTGGTTCTGGAAGATCGCATCAGAGCGAAGTCTGGTTCCTCCACTGGAGCAGTCGGCGTCGCCCTGGTGAACGAGGTAGTGAAAGGTGACCCGCACAAGAGCGTTCTGAAGTTCAGCGACGACAAGAATGAGCGGGATGGATACGCGAGCATTCTGCGAGGGGTCGTCGGTGCGTATCGCAATCCCACGCACCACCATCTCCTCGACCACATCACGCGAGAAGAGGCGCTAAAGGTTTGCGCCTTTATCGACGGTTTGCTGAAGATCGTTGATGGGGCTGCCGTCACGAAGAACTCGTAGCCGAGTGCTCCCGCAAGCTGGCGCGGGTCCCGGCCTGCGCCGGGATGACGGGTGTGGGTGGGCTTAGGCTGTGCCTCCTCTCCACGTCATCCCGCTGAAGAGCGGGACCCACGCAAGTCGCAGCGAGCGCTTTGCCAGCCTATTTCGCGCATCATCAACGAGGTGAAGGGCATCAACCGCGTCGTCTACGACATTACGTCGAAGCCGCCCGGCACCATCGAGTGGGAGTGCAGGGGAGTAGAAACGGCGGCTAGCGGCGGTCTTTATTGCTTCAATCCTCGCCCCCCGAAGAGCCGTTGGCCCGATTGGCGGCCAGCCAATTCAGGGCGCCCGGAGGGCTGCCCGTCAGACGCCGGCTTTCGCGGACAAGATGGGCTTGATCCGAATAGCCGGATTCGAGCGCGAGAATGGCGGTGCTTTCAGACGAGGTCTCCGCCAGACGAAGATAACGCTGATGTCTGAGGATGCGGTCCAGAGTTTTCGGTCCATAGCCAAAAGCTTCGTCGAAACGCCGACGCAATGTCCTTTCGCTCATACCAAGAGCGCGGCCGAGCCACGGAACAAGCGGTGCGCCCGCTGGTGCGCCGGCGGCGATGAGCCGATAGGCCGCCAGCATCTGCCGATCGGCGGACTCGAATTCAGGGGCCATCCGGCCCACGACGGACTGAAGCGACCGCACCAGTCCGTCAATGTCCCCTTCGTTCGCCGCGTCAACCGCTGCTCGCCGCACGCGAGCGCCCCATAAGGCCTCAAGGTCCGGCCGCTGATTGGTGATCTCGCTGGCGGCAATTCCGAGCCAGGCCGCCGCGGCGGCGGGGTGGAAGCGGAATCCGATCACCAGCGTTCCGGCGGGGAGATCCTCGGTCACCGCTTCACTGTCGGGACCTGCAACTCGGAACGCATGGTCGATCCATTGCAGGTCGATGGTTGCGTCGGACGCAACCACAATCGGTGACGCATCTTTCTCGGGGAGTCTGTGGGCCCAAATCGACGAGAACGCGCCAAGACCTGCGGTGGTTACCGGCCAATGGCGAAATGTTCCGGCCAGGCGTGCGGGAACCGGGGGCATCCGCCGCCCTCCTCTGTCCGTACACTCACAACACGATACTAGCACCTTTCCACGTCCGGATTTCGACTTCGCCTTGCTGCCGACCGGCGGCGTCCGCAGTCGTGTCTTGGCCAATTCGTTCAATTCCCGCAGAGCTACACGCGATACTTTCGTCGCGTATGGTCCGCCACGATGGTCACGGTTTGGCGAAGGGCCCGATGAGCAATGTCGAAGGAGAAGGGCAATGAGAGCGCGATTTGGCATCTTAACGCTCGGCGTCGACGACCTTGAGACGTCGCTGAAATTCTACCGCGATGGGCTCGGGTTGCGGACGGAAGGTATCGTCGGACAGGAGTTCGAGCACGGTTCGGTTGCTATGTTCCACCTCGAAGGTGGCAGCATGCTTTGCCTCTACCCGCGCAATGACCTCGGACTGGATGCGGGAATCGCCCCGAACTCCGCGCAGTCCCACCGAGTTCAGCATCGGTCACAACGTGTCCAGCGGAGCCGAAGTTGATCAGGTGATGGCGCGGGCCGAGACGGCGGGAGCGCACATCACGATGCCGGCGCGGAAGACTTTCTGGGGCGGCTATGCCGGGTATTTCCAGGATCCCGACGGTCATCTTTGGGAAGTCCTGCACAATCCAGCCTTCCTGCCGGATGAAGAATGAACTCTTGAAGCCAGCGCGCATGTTGCCGGTCGCGCCGCGCATCGCCGTCAACACCACACCCACAGACACGGCGGAAGCCGTCCAGTGCTGTGCCGATGCAAAGCGGTCGGAATTCGACCAGGCCGGATCAGATGCACGAAAAAAATGTGAGCACGTGTCGTGAGCGCCGCTGGTCGTTCGTCGTTGGGGTACGAGGAGAGGAAAGGTGGGAGAAACAATGAGAAAGATCATCGCCATTACCCAGGTCACGGTGGACGGCGTCATGCAGGCGCCTGGCGACTCCGAGGAGGATCGGAGGAGCGGATTCACCCACGGAGGCTGGGCCATGCCCTTCGTGGATGGTTCCCTGGACATCGTCGAGACTGAGCGCGCGTACGACATGCTTTTAGGACGCCGGACCTACGACATCTTCGCCGCTTACTGGCCGCACCAGGACAACGCGATTGCGAAGGCCTTCAACAGAGCGACGAAATATGTCGTTACGCACAGGCCCGGCCAGCTCGGCTGGGAAACCTCGGTGCGCATCGGCGGCGACGTTGTCGAGGAGGTCCGCCGTCTGAAGGAATCGGATGGGCCTGAATTGCACATCTGGGGCAGCAGCGAATTGCTGCAGACCCTGATCGCCGCCGATCTCGTCGACGAATATCGCATCGCCGTCTTTCCGGTGGTGCTCGGCGAAGGAAATCGGCTGTTCGAGAGTGGCGTTCCACCGCGCGGCCTGACTCTGGTCGAGACGCGAAGCACGCCCACGGGCGTCCTCTTCAACACCTACCGTCCAGCCGGTCCTCTTCCGAAGGGGTAAGGTCGGCCGGAAACGCCGTCGGACGCGGAGCTGGGAAGTCCTGCACAATCCAGCCTTCCTGCCGGCTGAAGAATGAATTCTTGAAGCGAGCGCGCATGCGGCATCAACCGCATGGTCTACGACATCACCTCAAGCCCCCTGGCACGATTGCGTGGGAGTGAGTGAGGCGCCGGCGTGGACACCTCGCCAGGCGGCTGACTTACGCGCGGCCGAATACGAATGAGCAATAGCGACATCATGGCGTTCGCGATCAAAGCCGAGGTTGACGATCCACGGGCGAAGACGTTCGCATTCATGGCACAGAAGACGATGTATAGCGGCAAGTGCATCGCCAAGGGCGATACGATCTTCGTGTTTGCAAGTGAGAACGAGGGCGGGCACGGTCTCGTTGCACGCGGCATCGTCACCTCCGCCGAAGCAGTCGCCAAGACGCGTGGGCTCGCCCGGCAGACGCCGCGCGTCAGCATCACCGTCGCTCGCACCACGCTCGCGAAGCGGACCCTGGGGCGCAGAGAGCTCAAGCGGTTTGCCGATTGGAACGATGGGCGGCCCGAGACCGAGCTCAATTTCAAATTCTATCGTCAGGCCACGAACAAGATCATCGGCATCTCCGAAGAGGCGGCAGAGTTCCTGAACGGATTCTTTCAGGGCGCCACCGCATGATGCGGCCACGCTGCTGCAGGCTTTAGCGCCGCCCCCGGTGGCGTGAGACCAACCGGAAACTGAGTTCCCCTGGTTTCGCGAATCAGAGCACTTCGGGTTGGGTGGCATCGTCTCGGCCTCGGAGAACGCGCGCATGAACGACAGGGCCACCGCGATCAAGGTGCAGGAGATCGGCAGCTTCTTCGTCGGCGGCCGGATCGCACGCCTCGAAGGGCTGCCGGTGCGCGAGCGGGTCAGCGCCGTCGGCGGCCCCGTCTACCGCGATGATCCCAACGGCGATGTCGTCGCCGGGCAGATGTACGTTCAGTTCGTCCGGCTGGCGCAGCCGCGCGGGCCGGCCCCGCTTCTCATGTGGCACGGCGGCGGCATGACCGGCGCCAGCTGGGAAGGAACGCCGGATGGCCGTCTTGGCTGGCAGATGTTCTTCCTGCGCGCCGGCTTCGACACCTATGTGTCGGACGCCTCAGGCGCGCCGGACGGCTCGAGCGCGATCACCGCGCGTACGCGATGCGGCGCATTGAGCGCTGACCTCAGCCCGAAATTGCCGCCCTGGCTGTGCGTGAGCAGAATGACGCCCGGGTCGAGCCGCGCGATCAGCGCGTCATAGGCGAGTTGGGTCGGCGCGTCGTTGCAGCCCCAGCGCGGCACGCTCGCAGCAAGGAAGGCTTCGAAGGCCTCCACCGGAAACTTGAGCTCCGCATAGGTGCGCCGGCGGGCCGGCTCCGCGTGCCAGGAGCCGGCAGGTCCGAAGCGGAAGGTATCCTCCCACCCCTCCTTCGCCGTGCGGAAATAGGGCGCCTCGGGATAGACCTGCGGGAACGGCGCCCACGACGCGCGGCCGCGCTCCATGATCCTGCGCAAGGTGATGCGGCGCGGCTCAGGGGTGTGCCTCATCTCTTCGTGTGGGGAGACAATTGGCACGACAACGCATTTTGGCGCGGCTCGCGTCCTGAGGTGGAGCGCTGGCGCGATGCGCTCGTTGCCGCCGGTTGCGATGTGACGTGGATCGACCTGCCGCAACGGGGGATCATCGGCAACAGCCATGGGCTGATGGCCGACACCAACAGCGACGAGATCGCAGGCCTGGTGCTCGAATGGATGGCCTCGCACGGGCTGGTTGGCCCGTGAGAGACCGCTGGGTCGCGTCCTCGCGCTGGGGCTAGCTCGCCAGCGCCAGCTCGCCCGTTTCCAACAGCGACTTGAGGTTGGAGAGGATCTTCGGCCATCCGCCCGACACCGCCTCGATGAATTTCGAGCCCGGCTTGTCGATCGCGTGCGTGATCGTGAGCTTGACGGCGCCGCCCGTGGGCTCCAGCTCCATCGTGCAGATCGCGGGACCCTCGGCCTTTATTTCCGGCTTGTACTCGTTGCGCCATCTGATGATGAGGCGTTTGGGCGGCTCGGCCTCGAGGATCTCGCCAGAGTTGGCGATGCGGCCGTCAGCGAACACCAGCTTCCACGGCGAGCCGGGCTTCCAATCGGATTCGCAGTGCATGCCGAACCAGTATTGCTGCATGAAGTTGCTGTCCGTCAGCGCCGACCACAGTCTCTCGGGCGTCGTGCGGATGTAGGTGACGTAGACGTAGGTGCTGGCGGGGGTGCTACTCATCGCTGTCTCCTTCGAGGAACTTCTCGAGCTTGGAGAACTTGTCGATCCGGCGCTCGGCGATCGCGTGGATCGGCGCGGCAGTAGGGATCGAAGCGCCGCGATCACGACGCAACGGCTTCCTTTTTGTGGTCCTTGTCGTACCACGGCGCCCAGAGCACGCGGTTCACCTCGAGGTAGCTCTTGAGGCTGGAGAGCACGAGCGGCCAGCCGTTGCTGATTGAGGGGAACACCTTGCTATCCTCGGCGAAGTCGTCGTGGGTTACGGTGAGCTTGACCTGGTCCTTCTGCGGCTCGAGATCGAACACCACGCGCGAGGCTTTTCCGCTGCCGTTGAACGGCTCGTGCATCGACCGGAACGTGTAGGAGAGCCGCCGCGGCGGATCGTTTTCCAGGATCTTGCCCTCTACGATCAGCTTGCCCTCGCGGTGAAACTCGATCGGCGAGCCGACCTTCCAGTCCGAAGTTGCGGCATTGCCGAACCAGAATTTGCCAGTGGTTTCGGCCGAGGTCAGCGCCTCGAAGATCTTGTCCGGCGTCGACGCGATGTAGGTGACGTAGACGAAAACGGGCTTCCTCATCGGTTCTCTCTCCTCACCGCTCACTCCGACTCCAATGCCTTCTTCATTTCGCTCAGGGCCTGAAGGCGATGGTGCTCGAACTTGTTAATCCAGCGCTCGGCGACATCGTTGATCGGCACCGGATTGATGAAATGCAGCTTCTCGCGGCCGTGGCGCTTGATCGATACGAGGTTCGCGTCCTCGAGAATTGAAAGATGCTTGGTCACCGCCTGCCGCGTCATCTCCAAGCCCCGACATAGCTCGCCGAGCGTCTGTCCGTTCTTGCGATGCAGCCGGTCCAGCAACTTTCGGCGGCTTGCGTCCGCCAGTGCCCGGAAAACTGCGTCGTCGCTCATTCCCCTAATAGGCAACCATTTGATTGCCTGTCAAGGAGGTTGGTTCGCTGGGCGTAACGGTACGGGTCGCCGGTGCGTATCTGGCGGGGAACACCGCGCATGCTCACGGGAGAGCCCTCATGAAATTCCTCATCGATTTTCTCATCAACGGGCCTGAGCGCCTTTCGGCCTATTTCGCCTGGCTGCCGCCGCTGTTTGCCCGCCTCGTCGTCGGCTGGGTCTTCATGTGGTCGGGCTGGGAGAAGCTCAATGCGCTCGACCGCATCACCGGCGCCTTCGTCTCGTGGGGCATTCCGTTCCCGCACATCCTCACCCCGCTCGTCTCTGGCGTGGAGTTCATCGGCGGGCTGCTGCTCCTCCTCGGCCTCTTCACGCGCATCGCCGCGGTGCCGCTCGTGATCGTCATGATCGTCGCCGTGATCAGCGCCAAATGGGGCGACGTCAACTCGCTCGAGACGCTGCTCGGCTTCGAGGAGCTTGCCTATATGGCGCTGTTCGGTTGGCTGGCCGTGGCCGGCCCGGGCCCCGTCTCGCTCGATCGGCTGTTGCAGCACTGGCGTGCACGCCAAGCCTGACGCCCGAAAAAAAAAGCCCCGCGGGGGAGCGGGGCTTGAGGTGCGGGAGTGGAGGCAGTGGAGTGGGTGCAAGCGGCAAGTGCAGGAGGCAGTTGAATTCGATGGGGCGACTATGGGGCAGCGCGGGCTGCCCCGCTGTTCCATGCGGCACAGGGAGGCAAAAAATCGAGAAGGACTTTTGTCCCCTCTCGCGCCGCCCATAGCGGCCAAATGAAAAATGCCCCCCAGCCCAAAGGCTGGAGGGCAAGTCGCCGGCCGGGGTCCCGGGGGGACGGGATGGGGGGACGAGGAGGCGTCCGGCCGGAAGCTGAAATCCAGGGGTGGTGCGTGTCTCCTGTGTTGCGATCGTTAACGTGGTTGATCCTTGTCTAAGGCTTTGCAGACAAGCGCGCTGTTCCCCAGGGAACAGGTCTCACTCGTCGTCGTCGAGAAGCGCGCTCGCGGCTGCAGCGGCGGCAGAGACCGCGTTGGTCTCCTCGTCGTCGCCCAGAAGCGCGCTGGCGGCCGCAGCGGCGGCCGACGCCGCATCCGTGTCCTCGTCGTCGCCGTAGCCGTAGATGTCGGAATCGTCGTGGAGGCCGCCGATGAGGTAGGAGCCAAAGTGGCCGTGCCCGAAGCCGCCGGCTTGGGCCGCCTGCGCGGCGCCGAGCGTGGCGAGGAGGGCCGTGGTGCCGGCGAGAAGCGTGAGCTTGAGTGTGGATGTCATGGTTCCGTCTCCTGTCCAGAGAAAGACGCGCCGCTTAGCTGCGGCGCGTCTTGGGTGAGGCGGTCCCGTTTCAGGTTCGGCCGCGCTCGAGGAGACTAAGTAAAGTTACGGAGGCGCCGCCGCTGTTCCCGCGGGGACAGGGGGCCGGCCAGGGGGGCAAAGCCGCATTGGCTCCCCCCAAGTCCACGCAATCCTTGGATTCCCGACATCCTTTCAGATGGTTTTATGGCGGCGAGCTGTGGCCCCAGAGTGCCTACGCCCGAGTCTTTGGATGTGACCGCTTCCCTCCTTTCTGGGAAGCAACTAGTAAGGGAACGACACTTCGCACAGTATCCAGTCACCGAAGTCTGCCAATGTCATCGTCTCGCGAAATCCCTATTGCGGCACGCGTATTTGTCTTTTTCGTTTACGCCTGCCTGGGTCTGTCATTCATCGCGACGACAGCAGTCCTTGCCTATGAATTCCGCGAGGCAGGTTGGCTGGACTTTGCCACGGCAGATAGCCACCTGTTCCTCTTCTTTCCGACACTGGGCATCGTTGCGCTCGTCGCCTTCTACTTGCCGTCCTGCGCGCTTGCCGATCTCTACTGGCGCCATGTCCCATACGGCAAGCTGCGGTTCGCCGCCGGCGCATTGGTAATCGCCGGCCTGTCCTATCTGATCGCTTTCAGTCTGCTGCAGAGCCCCAAACGATCCATGTGGGAGCTGGCGCCGGCAACGCTGCAAGCCGATAAAGGAGAGCCTGCCGGCTGCGCGGCCAGCGGCGTCTGCGATCGGCTCCCGGGCCTCGTCGCTTTGCGCAACATCCGTCAGGTGAGCCGGACGCACCTCGGGTTGGACAAATTCGTCCGCGACTGCGAGCACGATACCTTGCTGGAGCTGACGCCGGGGTCTGAGAGCAAGCGCTTCTGCTTTGCCTCAACTCCCTTGTCGTCGTCGCCGCCGCCACTGCAATCGGATGCAGAGTGCTGCCGGGCTCAGGCGCGAATGAGTGACATGGTCAGCACGCAATTTGCCCATCCCGAGCAACGCTCGCTGACGGGCAAGGTGCACGCAGCACTTTTGCCGCTGAAGATCTTCTTCCTCCTCGTGCTGCTCGCCATCAGCATTCTGCTCGTCTCCCGCCACAAGGCCATGCAGGAGCACTATCATCAGATGATGCCGCGCATCGAGTACTCGGTGATCATCGGGACCGCGGCGGTCCTCTTCTTCCCCCTGATGTCGCAGGCCTTTGTGCAGTCGTCGGAAATCTTGTACGGGCTCGCTGGACGCGGGACGTTCAGCCTGATCATGCCGATTGTGAGCCTGGCGTTCGGGGCGTGGGCGCTGTTGATGGTCTTGTTCTTCTATCGTCGGCGCGACAAGGAGCTTGAAGCCTTCGGCAAAATGGGCAGCGCGGTCGCGGGCGCAATTGCCGTTCTCAAGTACAGCATCGTCACGGCCGTGTTCGTGCGCGTGCTCGGCTCCGGCGCCGACTTCTACACGCTTGCCGCGTTGGTCGTGGTGAGCTTGGTTGCCATCCTCGCGGTGTTGCGGCCTCCGACCGTGATCCGCGGCCGCCAGCAGCAAGAAACCGCAGCGGCCTAGCTCTGGGTGCGACCTTCTCCCGGTGATGCCGACAACATCGGCCCGGTTCTCGAGCGGTCAGCCAGGCGGGGGATCGGCCGTTGCGAGGATCGAGAGGATCATGTCGGCGCTGGCGTTGATCGGCAGCCGCGCGAAGTCGGCCTCGACCTCGAGCGCCCGCTCCAAGAGACGATGGAACTCCTCGCGGTTGAGCTCGATGGTGCCGAACTGGCGCAAATGATCGGTGACGAACTGCGTGTCGAGCAGCTTGAAGCCGCCGTAGGCGAGGCGGGCGGCCAGATGCACGAGCGCGATCTTGGAAGCATCGCGCGCGTAACTGAACATGCTCTCGCCGAAGAAGGCGCCGTTGAGCGCCACGCCGTAGAGTCCGCCGACGAGCCGGTCGGCATCCCACACCTCCACGGTATGGCAATGGCCGAGATCAAACAGGTCGCAGTAGAGGCTGCGGATGCGCTCGTTGATCCAGGTGGAGCGTCGTCCGGGGCGCGAGGCGGCGCAGCCTTCGATCACGCCCTCGATGTCGGTGTCGATGCGCACGGCCAGCTCGGTGGCGCGCAGTGTGCGGGCGAGGCGACGCGGCACGTGCACGCCTTCGAGCGGAAGGATGCCGCGATGCTGCGGCTCGATCCAGTAGAGCGCCGGGTCGTCGGCACTCTCGGCCATGGGGAAGATGCCGCAGGTGTAGGCCTTGAGCAGCACCTGCGGCGTGATCTCTATGACGATGTCGTCGCGCGAGGCCATGTGGTCCAGCGGCTCCAGCCTTTCGCCCCTGCCCCAAGGGGCCGTTCTCCTCGACGTCTAGAGTGTGAATTTACGAAAGAATCGTCAATCACCCGTAGCCAGGGCCAAACTATGGCTTGGCCAGGTATTTTTCGAGCCAATGGATGTCATAGAGCCCGTTGGCAATATCGGGTTGACGGATCAATTCGTTAAAGAGCGGTATCGTGGTCTCGATCCCGTCGATGACGAACTCCGACAGCGCCCGGCGCAGCCGCATTAAGCACTCGTTGCGGGTTTTTCCGTGCACGATCAGCTTGCCGATGAGGCTGTCGTAGTAGGGCGGGATGCGGTAGCCCTGGTAGACGCCTGAATCCACGCGCACGCCCAAGCCCCCCGGCGGGTGCCAGTAGCTGATCTGGCCGGGCGAGGGGCGGAAATTGCGCGGGTTCTCGGCGTTGATGCGGCACTCGATCGCATGGCCGGAGAAGGTGATGTCCTTCTGGCGGTGCACCAGCTGGGCGCCCGAGGCGACGTGGATCTGCTCGAGCACCAGATCGATGCCGGTGATCGCCTCGGTGACGGGGTGCTCCACCTGCAGCCGAGTGTTCATCTCGATGAAGAAGAACTCGCCGTCCTCGAACAGAAACTCGACCGTGCCGGCGCCGCGGTACTTGATCTCGCGCATAGCGGCAGCGCAGGTCTCGCCAATCTTGGCGCGGGCTGCCGCGTTGAGCGCCGGCGAGGGCGCCTCTTCCCAGAGCTTCTGATGGCGGCGCTGCAGCGAGCAGTCGCGCTCGCCCAGGTGGATGGCGTTGCCCTGGCCGTCGCCGAACACCTGCACCTCGATGTGGCGCGGGGTGGTCAGGTACTTCTCGATGTAGACGGAATCGTTGCCGAAGGCGGCCTTTGCCTCCGACCGGGCCGTCGACAGCGCGAGGCCAAGATCGGCGGCCGTATGCGCCACCTTCATGCCGCGGCCGCCGCCCCCCGCGGTCGCCTTGATGAGCACGGGAAAGCCCATCGCCTTGGCGACCTTCATGGCTTCCGGCTCGCTCGTCACAGCGCCGTCCGATCCGGGCACCACGGGAATGCCGAGGCGCTTGGCCGTCTCCTTGGCGGCAATCTTGTCGCCCATGATGCGGATGTGCTCGGAGGTCGGCCCGATGAAGGTGATCTGGTGCTCCTCCAAGATCTCGGCGAAGCGGGCGTTCTCCGACAGGAAGCCGTAGCCGGGATGCACGGCGTCGGCGCCGGTGATCTCGCAGGCGGCGAGCAGGCGCGGGATGTTGAGATAGCTTTCGGCGGCGGGCGGCGGTCCGATGCACACGCTCTCGTCGGCGAGGCGCACGTGCATGGCGTCGGCGTCGGCGGTGGAGTGCACGGCCACGGTAGCGATGCCGAGCTCCTTGCACGCGCGCTGGACGCGCAGTGCAATCTCACCCCGGTTGGCAATCAGGACCTTGTCGAACATTATTTGGTTAGGCAGTGGGCAGTAGGCAGTAGGCAGTCGTGAATGGATCGGTCGACGATCTCGACTGCCTGCTGCCTACTGCCGACTGCCCTACTCCTTTATTCGATGATGACGAGCGGCTCGCCGAACTCCACCGGCTGGCCGTTCTCGATCAGGATCATCGTGACTTTGCCCGCATGGGGGGCGGGGATCTGGTTCATGGTCTTCATGGCCTCGATGATGAACAGGGTGTCGCCCTGATTGACGCGGGCGCCGACCTCGATGAAGGCGGGCGCGCCGGGCTCGGGCGAGCGATAGGCCGTGCCGACCATGGGAGACTTGACGACGCCGGGATGCTTGGCGGGGTCGCTGGCAACGGCCTTTGCCGGCGCGCCGCCGCCGCTCGGCGCGGCGGATGCAGGCGCAGCAGCGACCGCCGACTGAATGGTGACGTTGCGCGCCACGCGGATCTTGAGCCCGCTCTTCTCGATCTCGATCTCGGTCAAGCCGGTCTCGTTCAAGAGATCGGCGAGCTCGCGGATCAGCTGCTGCTCAGAGCCCGACGCCTCGTCTTGATCCTTGCCACGATCCTTATCGTGATCCTGGGCCGTCATGCTTCGTTGTTCCTTTTTGTGCGGCCTTCCCGCCGGCCGCTTGGCGCCCTTAGCCACGGCTCTTTGATGCCAGCATCTCGGCCATGGCCTCGAGCGCAAGCTCGTAGCCCTTGGGCCCGAGCCCGCAGATGACGCCCTTGGCCATGAGCGAGACATAGGAATGCCGCCGGTAGTCCTCGCGGCTGAAGATGTTGGACAGATGCACCTCGATCACCGGCAGCTCGGCGGCTTGCAGGGCATCGAGAATGGCGATCGAGGTGTGCGAGTAGGCGCCGGCGTTGACGATGATGCCTTGTGCCTTCTCGCGCGCCTCTTAAATCCAGGTGACGAGCTCGCCTTCGTCGTTCGATTGGCGAAAGTCGATCGAGAGCCCTACGGCCTTGGCGCGCGCTTGCGCCAGCTTCGCCACGTCCTCCAGCGAGTTCGCGTCCATAGACGGCGGGCTCGCGCAGTCCCAGCATGTTGAGGTTGGGTCCGTTGAGGACGTAGATCGGCTTGGCCATGATTTCCTTGATGCCGCCCGGTAGAAAGCGGGCACGAGGATGGCCCAGGACGGTCAGCGCCCACCCATCTACCAGCTTTTCCGCACCTGCGAAAGACCGGCCGGCGCCCACGAATGCGGCGTCGGCCGGCGCGATACGTGCTACCGGCAACCCGTTGGCAGAAGCCAGAAAGACGCAAACCTCAGCAGTAGGAGCAGCCCTTCTTGCGCAGCTCCTGCACGTCTTTGGACAGCTGCTGGTAGAGGTCGTCGGGGGCCCCGGCAATGGCGCGGTCGCCGATCAGGAAGTGCGGCGTGCCGTTGACGCCCATCTTCTTGGCCAGGGCCTCGTCGCTGGTGATCTCCTCCTTCACCTCAGGCGAGGCCATGTCCGCTTTGAGCTTGTCCATGTCGAGGCCCAGCTTTTCTGCAACGCGCAGGGCGCTGGCCTCGTCCATGTGGCCCTTGGCGCCGAGCATGGCTTGGTGGATCTCCCAGTACTTGCCCTGCTTCTTGGCGGCGAGCGCCACGTGCGCGGCTTCCTCCGATCCCTTGGAGAGGATCGGCAGCTCCTTGAAGACGACGCGCACCTTGGGATCGGTCTCAACGAGCTTCTTGACGTCGGGCAGGCCGCGCTTGCAGTAGCCGCAGTTGTAGTCGAAGAACTCCACCACGGTGATGTCGCCGTCCGGGTTGCCGGCGACGGAGGCGTGAGGCTGACGATAGATCTCGCTGGCGTTGTCGGCGATGGCGACCTTCAGCTTCTCAGCCTGGTCCTTCTCCATCTTCTCCTCGAGTGCATTCTGCACGTCGAGGAAGATCTCAGGATTGGCGACGAGGTAGCTCTTGATGATGCTCTCGATCTGCTTCTTCTGATCGGGCGTGAAGGCCACGGACTGGGCGGCCGTGGCTGCCACCGTCTCGGCCGGCACCGTGCTGGCGGCGGCGGTCGTCTCCGCCTCGGCGACCGGTGTCGTGACGGCGGACCTGCCGATAAACACCAGCAGGGCGAGAACGGCGATCGCCGGTATGGCGAGCCAGACCGTCTTGCGTGCGAAGGGGCGGGAGTCAGAGGACATTGACGGGGCCTTTTGTTGTGGGGGTTGGCGGTGGCAATAGCAAAAATGCGTTGCCAAATGCAAACTAGGTCTGCGGCTTGTAGTTGATGATGTCGTCGTTCTTCAACCACTCGGGCGAGCCGGACCGCAACTTTGTCTGGGCGCGCTTGGCGAAGACCTGCGCCTTCTTCAAATCGCCTTCCAGAAAATAGGCCTGCGCGGTCATGGCGTCAGCCTCGGGCCGTTTACCCTGTTTGTAGTAGCCGGTGGCGAGCAGGCGATAGGCGTGGGCGTTCTCGTCGTCGATGAGCGACTTGCGCAAGAGCGAAACCGACTCGTCGACCGCGGCTTTATTTTCTTCGGTTTGCAGGGCGGAGGCGAGCTGCACGCGGATGAGACTGGCGTCGGGCTTGAGCTTCAAGGCTTGGCGTAGGGGCGGGATCGCCTCGCGCATCTTGCCCGCGCGCATCAAGAGGTCGCCCTTCACTTCCCAGAAGTAGGGATAGTTGGGACGATCGCGCAGGAGCGAGTCCATATCCGCAAGCGCCCCTTCGAGAGCACCAGGTCCGCCCTGGAAGAAGCGGGCGATGGCCCGGGCGTAGCGCGCGGGCACGCTGTTATCGCTCATCGGGTAGCGGTTGAAGACGACCTGCGGGGACTCAAGGTAGCCCGACAGCTTGGCGCGCATCAGGTCGTGGCGCAGCTGCAGCTTGGGTGGGTCCAACACGTGGAAATAGGGGCTCGACTCGGCGAGCGTTCGCAGGCGCGCGAGACGCTCGGTGGACAGAGGATGGCTGCGGGCGAACGCGTCCTTCTGGGCGTCGGAGACGTATTCTTGCTGCGCGAAGCGCTCGAACGTCTCCAGCATGCCGAGGCCAGACTGCTTCGTCATAGTGAGGAACTTGATGCCAGCCTGGTCGGCGGCCGATTCCTGGTTGCGCCTTTCCGCCAGCAAGCCGCGCATCACGAGCTCGTTGCCGCCATACATGATGCCCTGTCCGGCGTTGCCGAGCTCGGTCGCGTTGCCACCGCCGGCGACGCCGCCCGCGACCATGAGGCCGATGCCGAGCACCTGCGCGAGCAGCGCGCGCGTCTGATCCTTGGCGATGCGTGCGCGCAAGGCGGCCATGTGGCCGCCGACGATGTGGCCGGTTTCGTGGGCGATCACGCCGATCACTTCGTTGGGCGTCTGCGCCTGCATCAGCGTGCCGGTGTGTATGAAGACGTTGCGTCCGTCGAGCACGAAGGCGTTGAACGCATCGTTCTGCACGATGCGGATCTTGATGCGCCCCGTACCCAGACCGGCCGCGTGGAAGATCGGCCTCGAGTAGTCGGCGAGCAGGTTCTCGATCTCGGTGTCGCGGATGAGCGGCAACCCTTGCGCGGCGACGGGCGTGGCGCTGGCGAGCGCAGCCATGGCGCAGATCCCGCAGAGCGCAGAACGAGAGATCGGTTTGATGCTCCTGGCCATCGATTTGAAAACAATCGTCATCTGCAACGGACCTTGCTCAGGACACGGGCTGTGACGCTGGACTTTGGACCCTAGTTGGGGATGCTTACCCCGTCAACGCAAGCCTAGCCGCGGAAATTTGCGCGGCCTATAAGCGTCTGCTGCACGGCGGACACGGCCGCCAACCCCTTGGTTCCCATACCTGGGTAGCACCGCGACCGGGCAGGATTGGGGCAACGGCGCCCCGCGACCGCGCCGGACTCTGAGCAATTCGGAACGCGAGATGGCGGAAGACGAGGCAGCCGGTCGCATCAGCGGCGCTCAATCAATTCTGGGCGCCGGCTCGCTGCGCAGCGGCATCGACAGCTTCATGGTGATGGACGTGATGCGCGCGGCGGCGGCGCAAGAGGCGGCCGGGCGCAGCGTCATTCATATGGAGGTGGGGCAACCGGCGACGCCAGCGCCGCGGGCTGCGCGGCTTGCCGCCATGCGCGCGCTCGAGCGCGACACGCTGGGCTACACCATGGCGCTCGGCTCGCCGGCGCTGCGCGAGCGCATCGCGCAGCTCTATCGCGATTGGTACGGCGTCGCGGTGCCCGCAGAGCGCGTGGTGGTGACCACGGGGTCCTCGGCCGCGTTCGTCCTGGCCTTCCTCGCCCTGTTCGATATCGGTGACACGGTCGCCCTGCCCGCGCCCGGCTACCCGTGCTACCGCCACATCCTCGGCGCGCTCGGCCAGCGCTCGGTCGTCATCGAGACCGGGCCGGCGGGCGACTGGATGCCGACAGCGGACGACGTGGCGCGCGCGGCCGAGCGCGATGGCCCCAAGGGGCTTCTGGTTGCGAGCCCGGCCAATCCGACCGGGACCATGCTGACGCGCGAGCGGCTTGCCGAGCTCGCCGCAGCGTGCGCTGAGCGCGGCGTGCGGCTCATCTCCGACGAGATCTACCACGGGCTCACCTATGCGCGGCCGGGAGAGACGGCACTGCAGCACAGCGACGAGGCGATCGTCGTCAACAGCTTCTCCAAATACTTCTCGATGACGGGCTGGCGTATCGGCTGGATGGTGGTGCCCGATGCGCTCGTGCGCGTGATCGAGCGGCTGGCCCAGAACCTCTACATCTCGGCTCCGGCCATCGCGCAGGTGGCAGCGCTGGCCGCTTTCGACGCCATGGACGAGCTCGAGGCCAACCGCCGCGTCTATGCGGAGAACCGCGCACTTCTCATGGAGGAGTTGCCCAAGGCCGGGTTCGGGGCGTTCGCGCCGCCCGACGGCGCCTTCTACCTTTATTGCGACGTGAGCGGGATGACGAACGATGCTTTGCCCTTCGCAAAGGCGATGCTGGAGGAGACGGGCGTCGCCGCAACCCCCGGTCTCGACTTCGATGCTGAGCGCGGGCGCCGCTTCCTGCGCTTCTGCTACGCCGGCACCACCGCCGACATGGCCGAGGCCGCCCGCCGGCTCAAGGCGTGGTCGGCCTCGCGGCGCCAGGTCTGAAGCGGGGCTTCCTTAACAAAACGCAACCTGAACGACGACGGATCGGCAGCCGCCGCTGCGTTTTCTGGTCCAACGGCGGCGCGAGGCTGTCGCTGTGAATGTAACCAGGAGATAAACATGAGCAAGTTGTCACGAGCGCTCGCCGTAACGCTTTTGGCGGCCAGCGTTCCAGCCGGAATCGCATTGGCGCAACAGACCCCAGAGGCCAAAGGTCCCGCCGCAGAGGATAGCGACGGGCCGCGCGGGCCGTCGCCTGAGATCGAGGCGCGGCTCGAGGACGGGCGCATCGCCATGGCCAAGACCGCGCTGAAGCTGACGCCGGAGCAGGAGAAGCTGTGGGCGCCGGTGGAGGAAAAAATCCGCGCCGGCTACGCCGAGCGGCAGAAGGCGCGCGAGCAATGGCGGGCCAAGCGCGAGGAGCGGTGGTCAAAGCGCGATGACTACAAGAAGCTGGCGCTGCCCGAGCGCATCGAGAAACGCAGTGAGAGAATGGCCGCGCATGCCACCAAGATGAACGAGCGCGCAACTAAGCTCAAAGAGTTCGCCGACGTGGTGAAGCCGCTCTATGCCTCGCTGTCGGACGAGCAGAAGCAGATCGCCGACCAATTGCTGCGCCGCTTCTCACATGGCGGGCACGGCCACCACGGGTTTGGCCACCGCCGCTGGGCGATGGGCGGTCCGGGTATGGGCCATGGCATGATGGGTCACCACGGCATGGGGCCGCATGGCGGTCACGGCATGATGGGCCACGGCATGGGTCCCGGCGGTCCGGCTCCCGATGGCGATGGTCCGCCCGACGAGCAGTGAGTGGGCTCTAAGACCAGCCGACGCGCTCACCATGAAAAAGGGCCGCAGACTCTTAAGTCTGCGGCCCCATTCGCATTGTTACGCGAAGTCTAGCTCACTCGCCTCCGAGGCGGCGCTGCCACCAGCCCTTGCGGGCCGGCGCACTCGTCTCCTCGGTTGCGACGTCGGCGGCGCTGGCACCTTCGCCGCTCTCGCTGACAACGATGCGTTCGATGCGCGGCTCGCTGGAACCTGCCCGATGGCGGGCACGCTTCGGCGCTGCGGGCTCGGAACTCGCCGTCTGCATCGGAGCATCGGCAGCGGCGCTCACCGTCTCCGTCTGCGCGACGGGCTCGGCCAGCACCTTGGTGCCGAAACTGATGTAGTCGTCACCGCCGGTCCGCTCGGGCTTGGGCCCACGCTCGCGCCGTGCAGTCGGCCTGACCTCGGGTGGCGAGTCACCATTGGGCGCAGGCTCGCCGGCAAAAGGCTGATCAGCGTCGCCCGCGGCATCGGAGGCGAAAGCGCCGAGATCGGGTTGCTCGCCGGTTCCGTGAATAGTGTCAGCGGCCTTGCGCTCGCGTCCGCGGCGTCCACCGCGCCGGCCACGACGCCGGCTACGCTGGCCTGAGCGCTCCTGCTCCTCGCCGCCGTCGCGTGACCGCTCGTGCATCTCGTCGATGACCTCGATGTGCGCGTCGTCCTCGCCGGCGGCGTCCATCTCGACGCCGTCCTCGCTCATCACGTTGCCGCGCTCGGAGGCTGCGTTCCAATCCTCAGCGTGACCCTGGCCAGCCTCGGGGCGATCGCCGCGACGGCCACCGCGGCGGCGGCGACGGCGGCGGCGTTGCGCGCCATCGCCTCCTTCCTCTCTCGGCTCGGCATCGCGCGCGGGCTGGCGCGGCGCTGCCGCCTGAGCCTCGCCCTCGCCCTCATCGGCTTCATCAAAGCCCCAGTCCATGTTGACGGCCGTCCGCTCCGTGCGGCGCTGCGGCTGCACCGGGGCGGCGCCCTTCTCGATGGTGAAGTTGGCGCCGGCAAGCTTGTCTGAGCCGGTCACCGTAATGGGAAGGCCGTGACGTGCCTCCATGTCATTGATGAAGGGCCGCTTGTTGTTGAGGATATAGAGTGCCACCGACGGCGTCGTGGTGGCGATCAGCGGGGCGCGCCCGCCCGTCATGATGGTGTCCTCCAGTCCGCGCAGCACCGCGAGCGCCACCGACTCTGTGGAGCGGATGATGCCGGTGCCCTGGCAATGCGGGCACTGGGAGGTTGACCCTTCGAGCACGCCGGTGCGCAGGCGCTGACGTGACATTTCGAGCAAGCCGAAGTGGCTGACGCGCCCGACCTGGATGCGCGCGCGGTCGTGGCGCAGCGCCTCCTTGAGGCGGCGCTCGACCGCCCGGTTGTTGCGCTTCTCCTCCATGTCGATGAAGTCGACGACGATGAGGCCCGCAAGGTCGCGCAGCTTCAACTGGCGCGCGATCTCGTCGGCCGCCTCGAGGTTGGTGTTGAGCGCGGTCTCCTCGATGGAGAACTCGCGCGTCGACTTGCCGGAGTTGACGTCGACGGCGACCAGCGCCTCGGTCTGGTTGATCACCAGATAGCCGCCCGAACGCAGCGTCACGTACGGGCTGAACATGGCGTTGAGCTGGCTCTCGATCTTGTTGCGCGTGAAGAGCGGCTCGGGCTCCTGGTAGAGGTTCACGTTCTTGGCATGGCTCGGCATGAGCATGCGCATGAAGTCCTTGGCCTCCTTGTAGGCCTCCTGCCCGGCGACGATGACCTCCTCGACGTCCTTGTTATAGAGGTCGCGGATCGAGCGCTTGATCAGGTTGCCTTCCTCGTAGACGAGGCTCGGTGCCTGGCTCTGCAGCGTGAGATCGCGCACGCTCTCCCACAGGCGCAAGAGGTACTCGAAGTCGCGCTTGATCTCCTGCTTGGTGCGCGCCGCGCCCGCGGTGCGAATGATGAGACCCATGCCCTCGGGAACCTCGAGGTCAGTGGCGATCGCCTTCAGGCGCTTGCGGTCCTGCGGGTTGGTGATCTTGCGGGAGATGCCGCCGCCGCGCGCGGTGTTGGGCATCAAGACGGTGTAGCGGCCGGCGAGCGACAGATAGGTCGTGAGCGCTGCACCCTTGTTGCCGCGCTCCTCCTTGACGACCTGCACCAGGATCACCTGGCGGCGCTTGATGACCTCTTGGATCTTGTAGCTGCGCGGGCGCCGGCGCGGGCGCGAGGGCAGCTCCTCGAGGGCATCCTCGCCCGTGCCGACCTGCTCTACCCGCTCGACCTCGACCGGGGTGCCGTTGCCCTCTACTTCCTGCACCCGGCCTTCGCCGGCTGCATTCTTTGCGTCCTCGGCGCCGGCCGGCTCCTCGGAGGCGGATTCGTCGAGCATGTTCTCGTTGGCGGCGAGGTTCTCGTCCTCGTTGGCCGCGTTCTCAGGCGCGACGAGACGGTCGTCCGCGGGCAGCGAGGATTCGGCCATGGTGTGGTGGTGTGCCTCGGCCTCATCGGTCTCGTCGGCGTCCTCGGTCTCCCCCCGGTGACGCGCCTCGGCCTCGCTGGCCTCCTCGCCGGCGTGCTCGAAGAAATCCTCGCCGTGATCGTGATCCTCGCCGTGATCCTCGCCGTTGTCTTCGCCATTATTATCTTCGCCGTTCGCGGCTGGGCGACCGCGCCCGCGGCGGCGCGCCATCGCCTCGGCGCGGGCATCGACGGCGGCTTCCTCGGCGGCTTCCGCCGCAGCCTCCTCGTCGATGAGGGCCTGACGGTCCGCCATCGGGATCTGGTAGTAGTCGGGATGAATTTCGTTGAAGGCGAGGAAGCCGTGCCGGTTGCCGCCGTACTCGACGAAGGCCGCCTGCAGCGACGGCTCCACGCGCGTCACTTTAGCGAGATAGATGTTGCCGCGTAGGAGCTTGCGTGCGGCGGATTCGAAATCGAATTCCTCTACCCGGCCTCCGCGCAGTACCACGACCCGGGTTTCCTCCGGATGCGTGGCGTCAACGAGCATCTTGTTGTTGGACATGTGTGCCGATCCTTGGCACGCCTGCGGGGCGGACTGCCGCTCCCGGCCACAAAGCCGAACGGAATGAGACCGGTGCCGACGCGATGCCGCTCTCGGGCGCGCGCGTTTGTTTGATGTGAGAAAAGAAGGGAAGGGGTGGTGGAAGCACGCGGTCCCTTGGGGCCGGACAAAGCCGACCCTGCCCCGCGGCGCTGATCCATACGCGCAGGGGCTTCCAGATGACACGTGCTCACGATGTGCATTTCAACGACTTCCGGTTTGTCGGCGTGCCCGTCTTCCATTCTCCAGAAAGACAGACCCGTCCGATGTGCTCCCATTGCAGAGCGCCGGGGACCTAGGTCCCGTCGGCTCCATTTGCTGTCCTTTCGTGGGTGCGCGAGGGGAGCGCTGCTACTTCTGATTGCTAAGCCTTCTGATTGCGAAGAGGTGTCGAGTTGATTGCCAAGTCTCCAGAGGCCGCCGAGCGCTGGGCGAAAGACCTGCCCATAAGGGAGATCGGGGCGGGTGAAACCGAGCGCCCGACGATCAGTCGATCGTCGTCTGCCAAGGCTCTGGTCCCTTCTTCGGGAGCGGCGATCCGGCGCGAACAGCCTGGGTTAGACCAGGAAATGCGTTCTTGCGGCGCACACATGTCCCACCGAGGGGGGCCAGCAGCAACAAATCAGATAAGTACGGGTTCACCGGGGGCCTTGCAAGCGTGTTATAAGAGCCCCGCTCTCAGAACTCCCCGCCAACCCTCTGCATTTTGAAGGGGATTCGACCAAGATTTCGTTAAATTTCACAGGAACATAGGGGACGCGCCGGGGGCGGGGCGCAAGATTAGGGGGTTGGTGCAACTCATGCGGCGGGGCGGACGAATGAGCTGGGCTTCAGTGCTCGGGGGGCTGGCAGCCCTGCTCCTGGCCCAGGGCCCTCCCCACGCCGCCGCTGAAGAACCCTTCCGCGATGGGCCAGCGTCTCCCGCCGAGGTTGCACACTCCTCGGCGCCGCAGCGCTCCAGCAGTGTGCACCGCAAAAGCGCGACGGTCGAAGCACGGCGCGCCGATCTCACCGGCACCGCATCGAAGACGACCTTCACGCTGGATCTGAGCGCGGGCGTGGCCGCCGAAGTCTTCACCCTCGCCAACCCCTATCGCGTCGTCGTCGATCTGCCGGACGTCACCTTCCGGCTCCCAGACGGCACCGGCCAGAAGGGCGAGGGGTTGGTGACGGCCTTCCGCTACGGGCTGCTCGCCGTTGGCAAGGCCCGCATCGTTCTCGACACCAAGAAGCCCGTAGTTATCCGCAAGGCGGAGATGACGTCGCGCGGCGGCCGCGCAGTGCGGCTTTCCGTCGAGCTGGAGCCGACCACGGCGAGTGCGTTCGGCGTGGGCACGGGCGGGCAGCGCATGGCGCGCGCGCAAGCCAAGCCGGAGATCGAGGAGGGGGCGGTGCGCAAGCCGAAAAACCGCGTCAAACCCGTCATTATCATCGACGCAGGGCACGGGGGCGTCGATCCCGGCGCCATCAGCCCCCACGGCCTGCCGGAGAAGAAGGTGGTGCTGGCGGTAGCCAAGCAACTCAGGGCGCGGCTTTTGCAGGGTGGACGCTACCAGGTGCACATGACGCGGACGCGCGATGTGTTCGTGTCGCTCGACGAGCGCGTCAAGCAGTCGCGCAAGCTCGCCGCCGACCTGTTCATCTCGCTGCACGCTGACGCCATCGCGCAGAAGAACTTCGCCGACACCGTGCGCGGGGCCACCGTCTACACGCTTTCGGAACGCGCCTCCGACGAGGCGGCCCGTCTCATGGCCGAGAAGGAGAACGCGTCCGATGCCATTGCAGGTCTGGAGACGGCAGAGCTCGAGGACAAAGGCGAGGTACGCAACATTCTTATCGACCTGCTGAAGCGGGAGACCGCCAACTTCTCCGCCGACTTCTCCAACACACTGGTCAAGCGGCTGCACAAGACGATCACGCTGTCGCGCGATCCCCAGCGGTCGGCGGCCTTCAAGGTGCTGCGACAGGCCGACACGCCCTCGGTGCTGATCGAACTCGGCTACATGAGCCATAAGGTGGACGAGAAGCTGCTGAATTCCCCGCCTTGGCAGAAGCAGGTGGCGGAGGCCATCGGCGCAGCTGTCGACAGTTATTTTGCCAAACGGACGGCGCGGGCCCGCTGACCCGACGCGTCTTGTGGTCTCAACGTTATCTAAACCTGAGTGAGCGACGACTTGATGCCACAATCCATGCTATGGTGCCCCGGTCGTAGCGGCGGCTTTTTGGATCGCGAAGCCCTGCCTCGATACGCCCGATCCACGGACTAGAGGTTCATGCGCGCCTCCAACTTCCCGCCCCAACCGCCGCCGCCAAGGCGCAGGCGGCGCAAGAGCTTGCTCTTGAGCTTCCTCGGCTTCGGGTTCGCGGCGGCGGTCGTGTTGTTCCTCGTGGGCTCGGCCGGCGCCGGCTTCCTGTTGTGGAAGTTCTCCAGGGACCTTCCCGACTACGAGAGCCTTTCCAAGTACGAGCCGCCGGTGATGACGCGCATTCAT
The DNA here is from genome assembly GCA_963782555.1 of uncultured Alphaproteobacteria bacterium. Classification (GTDB taxonomy): domain Bacteria; phylum Pseudomonadota; class Alphaproteobacteria; order Rhizobiales; family Hyphomicrobiaceae; genus Hyphomicrobium_A. Next base: position 44,046 of record CAWAKB010000005.1, read on the forward strand.
GCGCATAGCGGCGCGCTCATCGCCGAGTACGCGCGTGAGCGGCGCATTTTCGTGCCCATCAATACGATTCCGAAGCGCGTGATCGCCGCGTTCCTGTCGGCCGAGGACAGCCGCTTTTACGAGCATGGCGGCGTCGACTTCCAGGGCATCGCCCGCGCCGTCTTCAAGCTCGTCGAATCAAAGATCGAAGGCAAGTCGCGCCGCGTGGAGGGCGCCTCGACCATCACTCAGCAGGTCGCAAAGAACTTCCTGTTGACCAACGAGCGCTCGCTGGAGCGCAAGATCAAGGAGGCGATCCTCGCCATCCGCATCGAGCGCACCTACTCCAAGGACAAGATCCTCGAGCTCTACCTCAACGAGATCTACCTCGGCATCGGCGCCTACGGCGTGGCGGCGGCGAGCTTGAGCTACTTCAACAAGGAGCTGCAGGACCTCACCATCGAGGAGGCCGCCTATCTCGCAGCGTTGCCCAAGGCGCCCAACAACTACCATCCCTTCCGCAAGACCAAGGCGGCGCTGGCGCGACGCAACTGGATCATCGGGCAGATGCAGGAGAACGGCTACATCACGGCCGAGGAGGCCAAGATCGCCAAGGCCAAGCCGCTCGGCGTCAACCTTCGTCCGACCGGTGCGCACATTTTCGCGGCCGAGTACTTCGCCGAGGAGGTGCGCCGCTCGCTGCTCAATACCTACGGCGAGGACAAGCTTTATAGTGGCGGCCTTTCCGTGCGTACGACGCTCGACCCGCATTTGCAGGAGATCGCGCGCGACGCCCTGGTCGGAGGGCTCGTCGCTTTCGACCGGCGTAAGGGCTGGCGCGGCCCGGTGAAGAAGATCGACATCTCGGGCGATTGGGGCGCGGCGCTGAGGGCGATCGACAGCCCAAATGACATTCAGCCATGGCGTCTCGGCGTGGTTCTCAAGGTAGATGCCGCCAAGGCGATCGTCGGTCTCAATCCGGAAAAACAGCAGGACGGCACGCTGGTCGACAACCGCGAGGCGGTCGAGATCGGCTTCGAGGAGGTCAAGTGGGCGAAGTCGGCCAAGACCAAGGTCGCGCCCAAATCCGTCACCGACGTGCTTTCGCCCGGCGATGTGATCTACGTGGCGCCGAAGGATCCCGAAGAATCTGGGCGGCGTGTGGTCGCTGATGCAGATCCCTGAGGTGGGCGGCGGCATCGTCGCGCTCGATCCCAACACGGGCCGCGTGCTCGCCGATGTCGGCGGCTTCTCCTACGATCTCAGCCAGTTCGACCGCGCCATCCAGGCGCATCGCCAGCCGGGCTCCTCGTTCAAGCCGGTCGTCTACGCGGCGGCCATCGACAACGGCTACAAGCCGACCTCGATCATCCTCGATGCCCCGATCGAGATCGAGCAGGGCCCGGGTCAGGACATCTGGAAGCCGGAGAACTACGAGAAGGAAGACTCCGCCGGCCCTTCGACGCTGCGCTTCGGCATCGAGCACTCGCGCAACCAGATGACGGTGCGACTCGCCCAGGATCTGGGCATGCCGCTCATCACCGAGTACGCGCGCCGCTTCGGCGTCTATGACGACCTGCTCCCCGTTCTGTCGATGTCGCTCGGCGCCGGCGAGACGACACTTTTGCGGCTTGCTACCGCCTACTGCGTGTTCGCCAACGGCGGCCATCAGGTGCACGCCACGCTGATCGACCGCATTCAGGACCGCTGGGGGCACACGGTGTGGCGCCACGATCAGCGCACCTGCGAGGGCTGCAAGGCGGACTCCTGGCACGGGCAAGACGAGCCGGTGATCCTCGACGACAGGAAGCAGATCATCGACCCGCACACCGCCTACCAGATGACGTCGATTCTCGAGGGCGTCATTCAGCGCGGCACGGGGAAGTCGCTGAAATCGTTGGACCGCCCTCTCGCGGGCAAGACGGGCACGACGAACGAGGAGAAGGACGCCTGGTTCGTCGGCTACTCGCCCGACATGGTGGTCGGCGTGTTCGTCGGCTACGACACGCCCCGGCCCATGGGCAAAGGCATGACGGGCGGTCGCGTCGCCGCTCCCATCTTCGGCTCCTTCATGAAGGAGGCGCTCGCCGACACGCCGCCCTCGCCGTTCCGCATTCCGCCCGGCATCAAGCTCATCCGCGTCGATCTGCACACGGGCCTGCGCGCCTCCGCCGACGATCCCAACAGCATCATGGAGGCCTTCAAGCCCGGCGAGGAGCCCGACGATGCCTATTCGGTGATCGGCCTCACGGGCTCGACCGGGGAGGGCACGCCGTCCTCCGATGACAGCTACTATCAGCCGCCACCCTCGCACGCGCCTGCGCTGGGGTCGGGCCGCGGCGGTCTGTGGTAGGACGACGGCGCAGCTTTCGACACGCGGTCGCGTTTACATGCCGGCGCCGGCCCCCTATATCAGGCGCTCAGCTTCCATAAATCACTCAACGCCCCGGAGGCAGCCATGCGTGCCGAACCGCAGAAACTCGTCGATTCCATCAAGGATGCTCTCGTTTTGCTGCGGAGGCATCTTTGACTGGGATACCGCTGAAATGCGGCTCGCCGACCTCAACAAGCGGGCCGAGGATCCCAAGCTGTGGAACGATCCCAGGGCGGCGCAGAAGGTCATGCGCCAGCGTCAGCAGCTCGAGCGCTCGATCGATATCTACAAGCGGCTGGAGCGCGAGCTCGACGACAGCGTCACGCTGATCGAGCTCGGCGAGGCCGAGGACGACAAGGGGACGATTGCCGAGGGTGAGGCGCAGCTCAAGAAGCTCGACGAGGAGGCCCAACGCAAAAGCGTCGAGGCGTTGCTTTCGGGCGAGGCCGACGCCAACGACACCTATCTGGAGGTCCACGCCGGGGCGGGCGGCACCGAGAGCCAGGACTGGGCCTCGATGCTGGCACGCATGTACATGCGCTGGGCCGAGGAGCGCGGCTACAAGGTCGCGGTGATCGAGGAGAGCCCGGGCGAGGAAGCCGGCATCAAGTCGGTGACGATCGAGATCAAGGGCGAGAACGCCTACGGCTGGCTGAAGACGGAATCGGGTGTCCACCGGCTGGTGCGCATCTCGCCGTACGATGCGAACGCGCGCCGGCACACGAGCTTTGCCAGCGTCTGGGTTTACCCCGTTGTCGACGAGGACATCGACATCGACGTCAAGGAGAGCGACTGCCGCATCGATACCTACCGCTCGTCGGGCGCCGGCGGCCAGCACGTCAACACCACCGACTCGGCGGTGCGCATCACGCACATCCCCACCGGCATCGCAGTGGCGAGCCAGCAGGAGCGCTCGCAGATCAAGAACCGGGCGATCGCCTGGGGAATGCTGAAAGCGCGCCTTTACGACCTGGAGCTGAAAAAGCGCGAGGAGAAGGCCAACGCCGAGGCGGCCAGCAAGACCGAGATCGGCTGGGGCCACCAGATCCGCTCCTACGTGTTGCAGCCCTATCAGCTGGTGAAGGACCTGCGCACCGGCGCCCAGAGCACAAATCCGTCCGCCGTGCTCGACGGCGACATCGATCCCTTCATCGAGAGCGCCTTGGCACAGCGCATCAAGGGTGGCGGGCCTGCGGTGGTGGAGGACCTGGAGTAGGCGTCATGCGCTTATAAGGCACCCAGTCGAATCGGCACGATGGATCGTGTCAAAGCAAATCGCACCCCTCCAACATCGGCGTCTCGCCAAAGTGTGTGATCAGAGCATCAAGCCTCTGAATAGTGGCGTGCGCCCGCCGTCGATGATCGACGCCCGTCCGCGAATCGTCCTTTTGTTTGCTCCATGCAAGTCATCCGCGATGTTGCCTGCACAATTCGTGTCGGGCGATTGGGGGGCATCAGATGAGGCGGCAATTATTTTTCGTGCTCTTTGTCTTCGTTCTGAGCTTGCTCAGAACGAACGCATGGGCCGATGACCTCGTGCTCCCGAATTTCGCGGGGGCCTACCTCGGTGGCGCCATCGGCGTTGGCGGCCACCACGTCAATGTCGACAATCAGACGCTGGGAACCTCGTTTGACGACAGAGCGACCGGTTTCACGATCGGTGGATACACGGGCTACAATTGGATCTGCCACGGTTTTCTGTTCGGCATGGAGACGGACTTCAACTGGCTCAACACCTCCCCCACCGCGTTCGACATCGAGACCGGTCCAACCGCGCTCAATGAGACGACGGCTCTGAAGAGCAGATTGGATTGGTTCGGGACCCTTCGCGGCCGGGCCGGCGGCCTGGTCTTTGATAATTGGCTGCTCTATGCCACCGGCGGTCTTGCCTACGGGCAGCTCCGTCACAAGCTTACCGACAACTGCGTAGGCTGCGGCAACACGACTTTCAATCTCGGTGCATTCCAGCAGGCCAATACGGACACCAAGGCGGGATGGACGGCCGGCGGCGGCACGGAATACCTCTATGGCTCCCATTGGCTGCTCCGCGCGGAGGCGCTGTATATCGACCTCGGCAGCGCAACCCATACGTATGTGGTTACAACTCCGATCGCCACTGGGAGGTCGGTTGCACAGTGGGACGATCAGTTCTGGGTCGCGCGCCTGGGTCTTAGCTATGCGTTTGGGCCGTTCGGCGCGCCGTAGCTCGCGAGCAGCTTTCCTGGCTCCTTAGGGCGAACGAAAGAGCGGGTCTCTTTCGTCGCCTTTTTCATTGGCAAATCCCATTAACCAAGCGCCCGTGGTTAACAACGGCCTCAGGGCGCAAATGTCAGCGCGAACGGCGCTGAAAAAACGGTCCCAATTCTTTTGATCCCTGGGCTTTGATCCCTCCGCGGCGCCGTTTGCGGCCCGCGCATTTCGGCTTTGGGCCGAAAGCCATAGCTCCGCGATTAACCAATAAACCTAGAATCCAAAAACACCCAAAATACGCCTTATGACGATCTGTCGTCCGGGACCCCGCAACATTGACATTCAGCCCCCAAGTGGTCGCGCGCCACTTTCGGGATTGAAGTTTGTTGCGACAGGAGAAGGACATGAAGTCGAGAGTTGTTGCGTACGCGGTCTTGATGACCGTCATGACAATAAACCAGGCCTTTGCCGGGTTTTTTCAAATCACCCCTAACCCAACACCTCCGCCCGCGCCTCCGTCGGTGCCCGAGTTCGATGGCCCAGGCGCCATTTCGGTGATTGCACTTCTGGCGAGCGCCGTCGCCATTTTCATCAGCAGGTCAAAAAATAAATAAATAGCCTGTGCTAGGCGGTTGCACTTCGTCGTCTTTCGAGATGACTAAGGCAGAGCGAGTGCTGACCGCGAAGCAGGAAAAATGCCTGGCGCGCACGCCATGCTCCGACGCTGCACTCTGTTGCCGTCACGCCCGATCGATTGTCTTGATGTCGGTGAAGACGATCTCGGGGTTCTTCTCCTGCGTCCACGACAGCGAGAACGCCGAGGGGGCGAGGAACACGTGATCGCCGTCGAGATCGGTGGCGATCTCGGGCCTGTGAGCGGCGATGAACTTTGCCAACGCGGCGGCATTCTCTGAGCTGATCCAGCGCGCGGTGTCGCAGGGTGCTGCGTCGAAGGCGACGGGAAGCCCGTACTCCTCGCCCAGCCGGTCGGCCAGCACGTCGAGCTGCAGCGCGCCGATGACGCCCACGATCGGCGGCGTGCCGTCTACGGGTGAGAAGAGCTGCACCACGCCTTCCTCGGCCATCTGGCTGAGCGCCTCCCTGAGCTTCCTCGCCTTGATCGCGTCCTCGAGGCGGACGCGACGCAGGATTTCCGGCGCAAAGCTCGGGATGCCGAGAAAGCGCACGTCCTCGCCCTCGGTCAGCGCGTCGCCGATCCTGAGCGTGCCGCGATTGGGAATGCCGACGACGTCGCCGGCGTAGGCCTCCTCGACGAGCTGGCGGTCCTGGGCGAAGAAGAACTGCGGCGTCTGCAAGGCCATGGTCTTGCCCGTGCGCACATGCTTGGCCTTCATGCCGCGCGTGAGCCGGCCGGAGCAGACACGCATGAAGGCGATGCGGTCGCGGTGGTTGGGGTCCATGTTCGCCTGGATCTTGAAGATGATCCCGGTCATCGCCGGCTCGCTCGCTTTGACGGTGCGCGTTGCAGCCTTGCGGTCGAGCGGCGGCGGCGCGTAGGCGACGAGCGCATCGAGGATGTCGCGCACGCCGAAGTTCTTGAGCGCGCTTCCGAAGAACACCGGTGACAGCGTGCCGTGGCGGAAGGCTTCGAGGTCGAAGCGGCCGCAGGCGTCGTTGACGAGCGCGATCTCCTCGCGCCAAGCCGCCGCCTGCTCGGGCTCGAGCAACGTGTCGAAGATGGGATCGTCGGGACCGGAGACGGGCTCGCCGTCGGGCGTCTCGTCGAGGCGGCGGATGCGCGGCTGCAGGAGATCATAGGTGCCGCGGAAGTCGCGGCCCTTGCCGATCGGCCACACCATGGGCGCGGTATCGAGCGCCAGCACCTTCTCGATCTCGTCCAAGAGCTCCAAGGGCTCGCGCGCCTCGCGGTCGAGCTTGTTGATGAAGGTGATGATGGGGATGTCGCGCAGCCGGCAGATCTCGAACAGCTTGCGCGTGCGCGCCTCGATGCCCTTGGCGGCGTCGATGACCATGATGGCGGAATCGACGGCCGTAAGCGTGCGGTAGGTGTGGTCGGAGAAGTCCTCGTGGCCCGGCGTGTCGAGCAGATTGAGGACGGCGCCGCCGTACTCGAACGTCATCACCGAGGAGGCCACCGAGATGCCGCGCTCGCGCTCGATCGCCATCCAGTCGGATCGCGCCCCGCGCTTGTCCTTCTTGGCCTTGACCTGCCCGGCGAGCTGGATGGCGCCGCCGAACAGCAACAGCTTCTCGGTCAGCGTCGTCTTGCCGGCGTCGGGGTGGGAGATGATGGCGAAAGTGCGCCGGCGCTCGATCTGGCGCGCGAGCGCGGCGGCGGCGCCGCTCGGTGCCGCTGGCGCCGCGCGCTCGTGCGCAATCTCTGTCCCGGTCTCGTCTTGCATCATCTTCTAGTTTCTACTCAGTCAGAAGGTCATCGGTGCCGCGGGCCACCCGCTTGCGGCCCATGGGACGCAAGGGGATATACGACGGGCGATGTCGAGGGGGTCCGCCGGAAGCCCAATCGAGGCTAGGAGCTAGCCCTTCGGGCGGCGAAGTACAAGCCCGGCCGGCGCGACCGCCGGGTAATATGGTCGTGCTTTGTCGATTGAGATGCATCAAGGCCGCGACCGCGCTTTCGGACATGATGCGCGAGGCGCTTGGCATCTGTTGCGCGCCGCTTCGCTAAGCCGCGATTTCGGACACAAAACTCATTGCGGAAGGAGCTTGGCCCATGAACAAGTGTCAACCTCTCGCTCTCGGTGTCGCCATCGGCGTCCTTTGGGCCATCTACGTATTTGGTCTGGCCATCACCGCCATGTTCGGCTGGGGCACGGCTCTGCTGGAGTCTCTGGCGTCTCTCTATATCGGCTATGAGGCCTCGGTCATCGGGGCGCTCATCGGTGCGGCATGGGCCTTCGCCGACGGCTTTATTGCCGGTGTCGTGATCACCTGGGTTTACAACGCCATCGCCAAATAACCGACCGGCGAAGCGTCCACGCGATGCAATCGCTTCTTTTGCGCTAGCCGCATGTTTTTATGCGCCCGCTCTGCGCGGCCACGCCATATCGAACGCATTGCCGGAGTTCCAAGCTTCAATTGTCGCCAAATTGATCACGACGGATTGGGCATTCAGGAGCGGTTGGCGCGGTATGCCCGCACTGCCGTCGGGACCTGCGATCTGACCTGGATCAGGACTAGGAACCGGCAGGCACCCAGGCACGTTCTGCGACATCTCCAATTTTTGGCCGGAGAAGACCGTCATGTCGACCCGCACCTACATCGCAGCGATGCTGTTCTTGATGATCAACGCCGTCGTGTTCGGCGCCGGTGCCGTCGCCGTGCTGTCGATCCCGTCGCTCAATGCACACGCCGCATTCTGGCTGCCCGTGGTGATCGTAACGAGCTTCCTCATCTCGCCGTTCGTCTCATGGGCGCTGGCGCCGACCCTGCGGCTCAAGTGGCAGCGCGACCATCACGTCTAGAGGGCTTGTGGCCCGCCGGCCCGCCAAAAAAAGCCGCCGCCGGGGCGTGGTGCTGGCCACAATGTTTCTCGGCGCAGCGGGATCATGAAGTGACGCCTCACTGCTTCGCCTTCAGCCCCTTGCGGTAGGCGAGCACGTCCGCCGGCGTCATCACTGTGGCGCGCGCGGCCTTTACTGTGGCTGCGTCGACTGCCGGCATGTTCGCCGGGGCAAGCGAGCCGTTGCCCCAAGCGCCGCGGATGTAGCCGATGATGGCAGCAAGCTTCGCATCGTCGAGATGTGCGAAGGGTGGCATGGCGCCCTGATAGGTCTTCCCTGCGACCTCAATTTTCCCTTCCAGCCCATAGAGCGCGACCTTGACGGGGAGATCGCGGGCAAGGAATAGGTCCGGATTGGCGGCAAGTGGCGGGAACTGCCCCGCCACGCCCTCACCCTTCTCCTGGTGGCAGGCGGTGCAGTTGTCGTGGAACAGGGCGGCGCCGTCGATGCTGGGGCTCGCCTCCTGCGCCGGGGCCGCGCCGGCAGGTGGCGGATTGGGCCCCAGATAGGTTCCAAGATAATCGAGGATCTTCGCCTGCTGATCGGGGAGAACGCTCAAGCCGTACTGGCGCATGCTCGCGAGCAGGTCCTCCCAATCCCCGCGCGTGATGCCGGCGGACTCCTTCAAGTACTGCAGGTCGTGGCAGGTCCGACATTTCGCGTAGACGAGGTCGCGCCCGGGACCTTGCGGAAGCTCGATCTCGGCTAGCGCCGCGCCCGCGCTGATCGCAGCGATGCCCAAGCACAACGACACTGCGATCAGACGGCGTCCGCGCATTCGATTGATGCTCCAACACGAGGCTGGGTGCGTGCCGCCGCGGCGGCACGCGCGCTCCCGTCAGACGGCCACCTCGACACGATCAACGCCGTTCCACTCATAGCCTCGCGGATTCCAGCGGGTCAGGCCGTCGAGCGGCTGCGACTCGCCCTTGCCATCGGCGGCGCGCGACATGAGCACGTTGTTGCCGCTGGCGAGCTTGGTCTTGAGCGACCAGTGATGCCAGGCCCAGGGGCTCTCGGGCGGCTTGATGGTCGCCTCCTGCCAGCTCTTGCCGCCGTCGGTCGACACCTCGACCTTGCTGATCGGCGATGCTCCGTCGTTGAAGGCGACGCCGGTGATCTCTAACTCGCCGGCCTTCGGCTTGTCCTCCGGCAGCGGCGAGAAAATCACGCTCTTGATCTTGTGGCCGTAGGTCGGAACGGAGTTGTCGAGGGTGTAGTCGTTGGCGCCGAATTGGCCGGGCTCCACCGGCAGGTTCTTGGGCATGCGGTAGCCGACCGACTGGAACGCACTGGGGTTTTGCGCGGCCGCGAACAACAGATAGGTCACCATCTTGACGTTCATGTTGCCGTAATAGCCGGGGATGATCAGGCGAACGGGTCCGCCGTTGGTGGCCGGGATCGGCTCACCATTCATCTTGAGTGCCAGGATGGCGTTATCGAGCGCCGGATCGTCTAGATGATAGCTCTTGGCGAAGTCGGAGCCTTCCGGCGTCGCCGGCTGGTCCCAGCCTTCCGCGGTGAGCCAAGTTGCCGATTTGGCCGGGCTCATCTTGAGGCTGTCGAGGAACGGGCGCAGCTCGACGCCTTCCCATTCCACGTTGCCCATGCCGCCGTTCTTCCACTGGCCGCCGGCGACCTTCTGCTTGGCGGCATAGAACGAGCGGCCGTTGCCGGCGCATTGCAGCACCGACACGCGCTTGACCTGCGGCATCTTCTGCAGTTCGGCGATCTTTACGTCGCGCGGCCGCTCCACCAGGCCGTCGACGCGCAGGTTCCAGTTGTTGACCAGCTCGGCTGGCGGCGCGGCCGTCGTGGCATACCAGGCCGCTTCGCCTTCGTGGGGGTAGTGGAAGCGGTTGAACAGGATCTCCTTGGGCGTGTGCTCATACTGGCGCAGTAGCGAGATCGGCGTCTCCATGACGCCGAGCTTGGCGTTGTGGATGATCAGGTCGGCATTCTTTCCCGCGATGATCTCAGCGGCGTTGGGCGCATCCTCCGCCCAGGCAAAGCGCGCGCCCGGCGGCAGAAGCGAGAGCGACAAGCTGGCAGCGCCTGTGAGCGCGCCGAATTGGCGGCGCGTAATGGGATTGGGCCTCCTGATGGGCATGACTGTCCTCCTCCTCGTCTGGCTTCGATGCAGAACCAGAGCTGCACGCGCCATCGCCCAGGAGCGATATTGGGGCGCAGCGACGGCAATTGGTTCATTCTTCCAAAGCTTGTGTCTCGACAATTGAACTCCATTATCATCTTCTCAGACAGAAAAATATTCAAGGATTTGTCGTTCCGACGACAGGTAAAATTCACGTCAATGCGCATGAAGCTGTGGGTGCAGCTGCCAAGGCGCAGACGTCCTGATCGCGCGCAAGTTCGCCATTCACCTCTCTTTTTTCGCCAGCATCGCATCCAGCCGATCGAGAAACGCGACTTGGCCTGACAAGATCTTCGTGCGTGCCGCATCGAGCCCAAACCACGCCGCCTGATCGACCTCAGGGAACGACTGCATGCGTCCACTGTGCGGGGGCCACTCCATGCTGAAGCTGTTGCTCGCCAGCCGCGTGGGATCCCAGTCGTCCTGGATGGCCCAGGCGTGCACGGAGCTTGCCGCCCGCTTGGCGGGCCGAGCCGAGATCGAGCCCGGCTCCTTTCGGGGGGTAGCCGGTCTCCTCGGCGAACTCTCGCCGGGCGGCGTCCAGCTCGTCCTCCCCCGGCTCGATCTCGCCCTTGGGTATCGACCAGGCGCCCGCATCCTTGTGGCGCCAGAACGGCCCGCCTGGGTGCACGAGCAGCACCTCAAACCCCGTCGGGCCGCTGCGGTAGAGGAGGAGGCCCGCACTTTTCTTGCGCGCGGGGCGTTGTCTCGCTGAATTCTCAATCACGGCGCGTCTCACTGCAATGGGTCGAGCGCCGAACATTAGCGCGCAATCTCCAGCATAAGCGCTAGCGGAGTCAGCGGCTTGATTGCGCTGTTGCTCAGATAAGGTCAGTTGACGAACTAAATCCGGGCGAATGTTTCTTGATCAAAGGTATAAGCGCGGCTGATTTGACAGGATAAAGTGGCAAGAGCAGTGTCAAAAGTTCCCGACAGCGCCCGACATGAGAAGCCGCTGCCAGCGGCCGTGCAGGGCCTCGGGCAAGGAGGAAATCATGGTTGGAACGTATAGGGGCGGAGGCTGGGGAGCCGTGCTCGCCGTCGCTGGCGGGCTCGCCGCGCTCGCGCCTGCGCAGGCACAGGAAGTCGACCAGGGAATGGCGACCGTCGGCACCAGCGCACCGGCAAAGGCCGTGTCTCAGGATGAGCTCAATGCGGCGGCCAGTGACACCAATAATTTCCTGCACACCAACGGCAACTACGACCAGACCCGCTACTTCCCGGGCAAGCAGATCGACACCTCCAACGTCGGCAAGTTGCACCCCGCCTGGATCTTCCAGACGGAGGTGAAGGAGTTGATGGAGACGACGCCGATCGTGGTCGATGGCGTGATGTACGTGACGACGGCGTTCGATCACGTCTACGCGCTCAATGCCAAGACCGGCGAGCAGTACTGGCACTACAAGCACAAGATGGGTCCGATCACGACCTATTGCTGCGGCCCCAACAACCGCGGCGTCGCCGTCTACGGTGACAAGGTCTACTTGGCGACGCTCGATTCCAAGCTGGTTGCGCTCGATGCCAAGACCGGCAGCCTTGTGTGGGAGACGCAGATCGCCGATCCCGAGCTCGGCTACAGCGAGACCATGGCTCCGACCGCGGTCGACGGTAAGATCCTGATCGGCACCAACGGCGGCGAGTACGGCATCCGCGGCTTTGTGCGCGCCTACGATGCGGAGACCGGCAAGCTCGTGTGGAACTTCGACACGATCCCCGAAGACTCCACCGGCGTGTGGGCGACGCACGACGCCACCGGCAAGGACATGCACCGCGACATCGCGGCCGAGAAGGCGGCGCTGAAAAAGATGGGCGATCCCTACAAGACGCTCGGCGGCGGCGTGTGGCAGAACCCTTCAGTCGATCTCAAGACCAAGCGCATCTACTTCGTCGTCGGCAACCCGTCGCCCGACCTCGACGGCTCTGTCCGTCCGGGTGACAACCTCTACACGGACTCGCTCGTCTCCGTCGATCTGGAGACTGGCAAGTACGTCTGCCACTTCCAGTACATCTCTCATGACCTGTGGGATCTCGACTCGGTGAGCCCGACGATCCTGGTCGACGTCAAGGACAAGGACGGCAACACAATTCCTGGCGTCATCCACGCCGGCAAGACCGGCAACGTCTACGTCCACAATCGCAAGGACTGCAGCCTCATCCGCTTCTCCGAACCGATGGTGGATCAGACCGGCATGTGGACGCTTCCTACGGCCGAAGGCGCCAAGATGCTGCCGGGCGCCAATGGCGGCGTGGAGTGGTCGGTGATGGCGGCCAACCCGGACCTGGGCTTGACCTATGCCGTCAACCTGCACCAGCCCATGACCTATCAGGTCGAGAGCTCGCCCTATCCCGATGGCAAGCTGTGGCTCGGCGGCGCCTTCAAGGTGATCCCGGACTTGGAGAGCTTCGGCAACGTCACCGCGGTCGACTACAACACCGGCAAGATCAAGTGGCAGGTGAAGACGCCGCTGCCGATGATGGGCGGCGCGCTCACCACCGCCGGTGGCCTGATGTTCACCGGCGAGGGTGACGGCTGGTTCCGCGCCTATGACGCGGAGAACGGCAAGGTGCTGTGGTCGTTCTTCGCCGGAGCCGGCGTCAACGCGCCACCGGCGTCCTACTCGGTCGACGGCAAGCAGTATATTGTCGTCGGTGCGGGCGGGAACACACAGATCGACTTCAAGCGCGGCAACAACATCATCGCCTTTACGGTCGATTGATCTCCACGTCACCGGCCAGGTGGTCTGGCCAGGTGAACGGGAACGAAATGGCAAGGACGGGGCTTTACAAGAGCCCCGTCCTTTTCATGACGGAAGCGAGCAGTTGGGTATTCCGGAGCGTGACGCAATGAGGCGGTCTTTTCTGTTGGCGGCACTTGTTCTCGTGATCCTCGCGAGCCCCATGCTGTCAAGCCAGGGTGCGCGCGCCGCGGCCAAGGTCGAGGAGACGGCGCAGATCTGTGCCGGCTGCCACGGCGAGAAGGGGGTCCCGATCGACAAGACCATCCCCATCATCTGGGGCCAGAACGAGGGCTATCTCTATCTGCAGCTGCGCGACTTCAAGAAGGGCGCGCGCAAGAACGATCAGATGGGTCCGATCGCCGCGAGCCTGTCGAAGGACGACATGAAGGCGCTGGCCGCCTACTTCAACAAGAAGACATGGCCCGACCTGCAGCAGCCCTCCGCGCCCAACAAGGTCGCTGCCGCCGCCCAGCAGACGATCCAGTCGATCGGATGCAAGGGCTGCCACCTCGACCAGTTCCAGGGCGACGGCACGACGGCGCGGCTCGCGGGGCAGCAGCGCGAGTATCTGCAAAATCAGATGATCGCATTCCGCGACCACACACGCGGCAACAACCCGGGCATGTCGGATCTGATGAACGCCGCCTCTCCCGACAGCCTCAAGGCGGTGGCGCAATACCTTGCGGGCCTGCAAATCCTAGGCGGCACCTACGGACGCTGAGCTCAGTTGACGGCGAGCTCCTTGCGCAGGGCTTCGTCGGAGACGAGATCGCTCGCCGTCTTCCCATCCTGATCGCGCAAGGTTTTGTCGGCGCCGCGCGCAAGCAGGAGATCGACGGCTGTTTTGTGGCCGAGGCCGGCGGCGATCATCAGCGCGCTGCGTCCGCGGTTGTCCTGCTCGTCGAGCTTCGCGCCGTGATCGATCAGCAAGGTCATGAGGTCCCTTACGTCGCTGGTGCCCGCCGCGTCGGCGTGGCCCGCGGCCCACATGAGCGCGGTCAGATCATTCCCATAGCGCGTGTTCACATCGACGCCGTGCGCGAGCAGGAGACGGACAACGCCGGTGAAGCCGCGCCCGCCCGCGTAGCAGATCGGGCCCTTGCCGGTGGCGTCGACGGCCTTGGGATCGGCACCGTGCTCTAACAAAACCTGCACCAGCGGCTCGTTGCCCATGTAGGCAGCCGCTGCAAGCGGCGTGAGCCCGCTGCGTCCCGGCAGGGTGAGGTCGGCGCCGTGGGCGATGAGCTTTGCCACGATCTTGCGGTTGTCCTCCTCGGCGGCGAGGAAGAGGGCCGTCGAGCCGTTGAGGTCGCGCGCGTTGACGGGCGCGCCGTGCGCCAGGAACAGATCGACGATGTCGCCATGCCCGGCGCGGGCCGCACGCGCCAGCGCCATGCGGCCGAGGCGATCGCGGGCCTGCAGGGAGGCGCCGTCGTCGAGGAGACGCCGCGCCAATTCCAGGCACCCCTTGTCGGCGGCGGCCGAGAGCGCGTTGTTGATCTCCAGCGGGCCGGCGCTGCGTTTGATCTGCTCATAGGCCTGCGCCTGCTCCTGGCAGACGCGTACGTTGGCGTGGGCCGGCAGCGCCCCGAGGGCGAGAGCGGCGAGGGCGACGGCAAACGGCAGCGGGGTCATGCTCAAGGGACGGCTCCTCAAGATCCATTAGACACCGCATGCTGGAACGCTGCCGGCGCGGACGCAACCGCGGCGTTGGTCCACGCCGGCAGATGTGCCGAAAATCCTTAGCTGGCGGCTACCCTGACCGGCAGTTCTACCAGCGCCCTGAGGCCGGGGCGCTTGCGCCAGCGGACCTCGGAGGCGGGCACCGCCAGCTCGATGTTGGGCCAGCGGTCGAACAGCGCCCGTATCGCCCGCTTGCCCTCGATGCGCGCCAACTGGTGGCCGAGGCAGAAGTGAATGCCGGTGCCGAAGGCGATGTGCCGGTTGGGCTTGCGCTGAACATCGAGCTTCTCCGGGCAGGGGTTGGCAGCCGGGTCCATGTTGGCCGCCGCCAGCATGGCCATGACCTTCTCGCCTTTCTTGAGCGCCACGCCATCTAGAGTGATGTCGCGCTGCACGTAGCGCGGCTTGGAAAACTGCACCGGCGTGAGGAAGCGCAAGAACTCCTCGACTGCCAGATCGTAGCGGCCCGGCTCCTCTTGCAGCCAGCGGCGCAGCTCCGGGTTCTTCAGAAGCTCGAACGCGGATCCGCTGATGAGGTGTGTCGTCGTCTCGGTGCCGGCGAAAAGCAGCAGGAACACCATGGCGACGATCTCGTCGCGGCTGATCTCGGCCCCGTCTTTCTCGGCGCGCACAAGCTCCGCGATCAGGCCCTCGCCGCCATGGCTGCGCACCGCTTCGATCTGCCGTTCGAGATAGTGCTTCATCGCGTACATGCCGGGGATCATCAGGAAGAAGCTCGCCGCGCCACTGACGTTGGTGGCGCGGTCCGCCCAGGCGATGAACTTGCCCCGGTCGGTGAGCGGAAGGCCTAAGAGCTCGCAGATGACCGCCAGCGGCACCTTGCGCGCATAGCGCTGCACCAGGTCGGCAGGGCTCCCCTCGGCGAAGAGCTCGCCTGCAATCTCTTCGGCGATCTCGGCGATGCGCGGCTCCATGTCGAGGATGGCGCGGCGGCGGAAGGCCTCATCCACGATGGAGCGCAGCCGCGTGTGGTCGGGCTCGTCCGACGTCAGCATGTTGTTGGCAAGCGTCAGCACGAAGCCCGGCATCCACCACGGAACGCCGGCGACGCCGCCGCCCTCCTTGCGCAGGGTGAAAGTGGCGCTGTCCTTGAGGATGCGGCCCGCCATGTCCTGCGTCGTCGTCATCCACACGGTGCCGATGATGGGAAACTTGACTTGGACGAGCGGGCCGAACTGGCGCAGCCGCGCAATCGCGCCGATGGGGTCGCGGAGAAAGTCCTGGCTGGTGAAGTCTGCCATTCTGGTCATGACGAACCTCCCGGATGCCTCGGAGCGTCCACCCACGAAGTGGGGATGGGCGCAGGCTTCTGCCATACCTTTTGCGTGAAAATCGAACGCGACCTCAAGCGCGAGCCGGGTGCGCCGAGCCCGAGGCAAGTGTCATAATCATGATAAGCCCCACGATTGGAATAGCGAGGCACCAGAACGAGACGAAGAGATAGCCGTAGGCACCCGCGATGACGCCGGCGGCGAAGGTGCCGATGACGGGGGCTGTGCGGTTGAAGCGGTCGCGCGCCTCATTGCTCAGGCCCGGCACGCCGCGGTTCATATCCACGAGATCGACGGAGACCTGCGTCAGGTTGATGGTCATCACCGTGGTCGGCGGATGCGCTGGGAAGATAACGCGGCAGATGGCGTTCTGAATGGCCATCGCGGCGACGCCGAACTGCCCCGCGACGATGGAACCGACGGCGGCGGGATCGGTGATCGGCGAGGACGCGACTCCCACGCTCAGGCAGCCGACGAGCATCGCGATCTCCAACGCGAGGCAGGCCCGGAACCCCGAACGCCCCCTGCGCTCGCAATAAAGGACGAGGAGGCGCGTCGCGGCGGCGAAGATGACAAACATCGGCAGCGCGATCAGCTCGGCGATGAGGCGCAGGGAGTGGGTGACGATCTCCTGGCCGATCACCACGAAGTTGCCGGTGAAGTGCGAGGTGAAGAGACCGAACAGCGCCACGAACCCCACCACGTCAACCATGCCGGCGATGAAGGACATGGCCATCGTCAAGACAAGCGCGGGCTCCAGCGGCCTGAGCGGCACCTCCTCGTCAGCCATGGCGGTCTCCCCCATCCGCGCGAGGATGCAGCCGCGACGTGCCACCCTCTGCTTTCTATGTTGGGTATCGCCGCGGCCCGAGCGGCGCAAGCGCGATTGCCAGGGCGGCGCGAATCAGTGCCGCTTGCGGCGGGAACACGGCAAGCGTGCGAAGTCCACAGCAAAGTTTGGCCCCCGCATGGACGGCAGGGGCCGAATCAAAGTACCGAATGAAGTGGCGTTGCGGACAAGCGGGGGCCAAACCAATGCTGCCGACCGGTGCTAGAATTGGCGCCTACCAGTATGCGGTGATGCTGGCAGTGACAGGATTGGGAGTTGTGGGGGCGCCCTGGTGGATGGCCCTGATCGCTGCCGTCCTCTTGTTCGGCTCCACTCTGTTCGAATACGCCGACGTGCAATCGCGCCTCATCGGGCCCAATGCAACCGCCGTTGCCGGCAGCGCCGTATTGTCGGTGGCCGCCATGAGCGTTGGCTTTGCCGCGATATGCTACGTTGCCGGAAACGCCCTCTCTGCCATCGTCATGACTCAGTGAGCGGCGCGCAGATCCTCATAGAGCCGTAGCCGATCTGGCCAAGTGCCGCCGCCGGGCCGTGCGCGTTCGTCGGCGAGCCGCGGGATAGGCATATGGCCAAAGTCTCGAGCAGATACGCCTCGCTGTTGCACGAGATAGTGCTGTTTGCGCTCGCGCTTCTGCTGGTCGCGCTGGTTGCGGTCTCGGTTGCCGGCAGCGCGCATGCACTGTTGCTCGCCATCGTCGCGTCGGCCGCCGTGGCGACCGCATTCATCCGCTGGCAGTTTCCCGAAGCGCCCTTCTTCGCGCTGACTTTCGCCAACCTGATCGCGCTTTATGCCTCGATCTTCGCCTTCTTCATGGAGGAGCTGTTTGGGCGCATCGAGCCGATAGAGTCCGGCATCGGCTTCAGCCTGCCCGTTCTGCTGTTTCTTGCGGGCTGCTGGCTGCGGCGCGCCGACGTGCAGGCCGTGGTCGACAATCCCGATCTGCGCGGGGGGCGCCGGCTCTACCGGGCGCTCTTGTGGCTGCTGCCGGTGTTTCTGGTGGGTTTCGCCGTGTTCGTTCTGTCGTTGTTCGACGCGCCGCTCATCAATAGCAACGCGGCGTATCTGACCGCCATGCTCTTGATCGGACTGATCGTGCTGGCGGTGAGCCGCAACGTCGCGATCTTCCTCGTCGATGCCGGCCTGCTGTTTGAGGAGTTCTTCCAGCGCATGTCGCGGCTGGCGGTGCCGGCGTTCGCGTTCCTGACGTTCTATTCGCTCCTCGTCGTGGTCTTCGCCTCGATCTACTGCATCCTCTCGCAATACTCGCCAGAGCTCCACTTCCGCGTCGGCAACGTCGGGCGCACCATCACCTACTCGGAGGCGATCCACCTCTCGATCGCCACCATCAGCACGGTCGGCTACGGCGACATCGTGCCGTCGAGCAACGCCGCCCGCGTGCTGACCTCGATCGAGGTGATCTGCGGGGTGCTGCTGCTGCTGTTCGGGGTGTCGGAGCTCCTGGAGTACACGCGTGAGCACCGCCGTGAGCATCCCCACGAGCGCGGGGCGCGCGACCGCGGCTAAGGTTTCGCAAGCAAAGCGGGCGATATTGCCAAGCCCCGGCAACGGTGTCAGACCTCCGGCACCGTATCAGGTGGCAATCGTCCGGCAATGGCGCACGGCAAACCCTCCAGAGAGCATATGCAAGGCATCGGGCATCGAGGGTCCGACGTCCGTCTTGAGCTGCTCGAGAGCGCCGGCTTTCCCGACTACGCGCTGATAGACTCAGGTGATGGGCGCAAGCTCGAGCGCTTCGGCAAGATCGTCGTCGACCGTCCCGAGCCGCAGGCCTTGTGGCGCCCGCGGCTCGACAAGCGCGGCTGGGACAAGGCGCATGCGGTGTTCTCCGGCTCGGAAGAGGAGGATAAGGGGCGCTGGCGCGTCGACAGGCCGGTGCCCGAGAGCTGGCCGGTCAAGGTGCGCGACGTGACGATGCTGTGCCGCCTGTCGAGCTTCCGGCACATGGGGCTGTTTCCCGAGCAGCTGCCGCACTGGGAGTGGATGCTCGCGCGCTTGGCCGAGATCCGCGACGAGCCTCCGCGCGTGCTCAATCTCTTCGCCTATACCGGCGCGGCGTCGCTGCTGGCGGCGGCGGCCGGCGCGCAGGTGACCCACGTCGATGCCTCCAAGAAGGCGATCGCGTGGGGCAAGGAGAACCAAGCCGCCTCCACGCTCGGCACCGCGCCGATCCGCTGGATCCTCGATGACGCGCAGAAGTTCGCCGCGCGCGAGGTGAGGCGCGGCAAGACCTATCACCTGATCCTGGTCGACCCGCCCAAGTACGGTCGCGGGCCCGACGGCGAGGTGTGGGATCTCTTTGAGCACCTGCCCGGGCTCTTGCGCTCGTGCGCGGCGCTGCTCGATCCGTCGCGCGCCGCGCTGGTGCTGACGATCTACGCCATCCGCGCCTCCGCGCTCGCCTTCGACCAGCTCGCCCGCGAGGTGCTGGAGAAGCGCGGCGGCAGCTTTGCCTCCGGCGAGCTTGCCATCCGCGAGGCGGACGGGGGGCGCCTCATGCCGGCCTCGCTTTTCACCCGGTGGGTGTCATGACGGTTGAGGGTGGTGCAATGGATAGATCGGGACTCTCAGCAGGCACCGCTTCTGCCAACCGTCTTCCCGCTGAAGAGCGGGACCCACGCCAGCTTCAACAATCTCTCTTGGCAGCGACTGCGAGCAACCGCGCCACAGTACGCTACAAGAACTGTGTTTCGCTGGTCCAAATCACGTCTGCGTCGCGAGGGTGGAGACTTGCGTGGGTCCCGGCCTGCGCCGGGATGACGTTTGGAGGAGGCGAGCGGCGGCACGCAGGCGGCGGGGGATGCGCATGACGCTGGCGTCGAAGGCGATCACCAGCTTGCAGAACGAGCGCGTCAAGGCGATCCGCGCGCTCGAGATGCGCAAAGCACGCAAACAGACGGGGCTGTTCGTCGCCGAGGGCGCCTCGATCCTGATCACCGCGCGCGATCGCGGCTTCAAACCGGAGACGCTTGTCTACAAGGCGGGCTCGGACACGGGCAGCGTGGCGCGCGGGCTCGTCGACTGGGCCTTGAGCGCGGGCGCGGAGTGCCTGGAGGTCTCCGAGGCCGTGCTCGGCAAGCTCGCCTCGAAGGACAATCCGCAGAGCATGCTCGCCGTGTTCCGCCAGCGCTGGGTGGCGCTGCCTGACGCCAAGAGGGCGCCGCGCGCCGACGTCTGGGTTGCGCTGGAGGAGGTGCGCGATCCCGGCAACCTCGGCACCATCATCCGTACGGCCGATGCGGTCGGGGCGGCGGGCGTCATCCTCATCGGCGCCGCCTGCGATCCCTATTCGCGCGAGTGCGTGCGTGCGACCATGGGCTCGGTGTTCGCGGTGCCGCTCGTCAAGGTATCGCGCGAGGCATTCCTCGACTGGCGCAAGGGCTGGAGCGGCGACGTGGTGGGCACGCATCTCGACGCGCGCGAGGATTTTCGCAAGGCCGCCTACAAGGCGCCGGTGCTGCTGGTGATGGGCAGCGAAGGGCCGGGGCTGTCGGAGGCGGTGGCTGCCGCATGCACGAAGGCCGTGAAGATCCCCATGGCGGGCGGGCTCGACTCGCTCAATCTGGCGGTGGCGACGGCGCTGGTGCTCTACCAGATCCGCGGCCCCCATCTGACGCTGTGATCCATGCGCATTGAATATCACCGCACCCTGATCGCCGACGCCAAGCGCAACGACGCCTTCAAGCGCGCGCTCCAAGCCGTCATCAAAAAGGGCGAGACCACGGTCGCCGACATCGGCGCCGGGACCGGGCTGCTCGCGCTGATGGCGGCAAAGCTCGGCGCGCGCGAGGTGTTCCTCTACGAGGCAGCCGAGGTGGCGGGCGTGGCGGCCAAGGTCCTCAAGGCCAACCGCGCGCGCAACTGTCATCTTATCCCCTGCCACTCGACCGAGATGCAGGACCCGCCCCAGGTCGACGTCGTCGTCTCCGAGACGCTTGGCAACTATCCCTTCGAGGAGCACGTCATCGAGACGCTGGCCGACGCGCGCCGCCGCTTCCTGAAGCCCGGCGGTATCGTGATCCCGCGCGGGCTCACGCAATTCGTGGCTCCCGTCGTCAGCGACCGCATCCATCGCGAGATGAGCGCCTGGGATGATTGCGGCTTCGACCTCTCTGTCGCCAAGACGATGAGCCTCAACAACATCTACGTGCGCTCGCTGGCGCCGAAAGACCTCTTGAACGGCGGCGAGAGTGCCGTCGCCTGGGACACGATCGACTTTGGTGTAACGAACCGCTCGAGCCGCAAGGGCGAGGCGCACTGGCGGATGACGGCGCCGGCCGGCATCTACGGTTTTGCCACGTGGTGGCGCGCGGAGCTGGTGCCGGGCATCACGTTGTCGACCGCGCCGGGGTCGCCGCGCACGCATTGGGAGCAGCTCTACTTTCCGCTGCTCGAGCCGCTTCAAGCCAAGGCCGGCGAGACGGTGACGGTGGAGCTACGCTCGCGCACGTCAATGGATGCGGGCACGCACGTGGCCTGGACGGCGACGCAGTCCGATGCCAAAGGGCGCCAGCTGGCGCGTCAGGCGCTCAACCTCGACAAGGGATTCTTGCCGTGAGCTGCATCCACAGCGCCCGGCCACCGAGTGTGTCCAGCGCAAGCGCTGACGATCGTATCCGCTAGTGCTGCAGCGCCTGCAATGTCGCAGAGATGATCGTGGCGCCGATGACGAGCGTCGCGAACCAGGCGACGACGGTGCGTAGCCGCGCGCGCCGGCGCTCGCGGCGCGCCTTCTGCAGCCATGCGGCGGAGGGGGGCGCTGGTACGCAGTCGTCGCCGAACTCCTCCATGAGCTGATCGATATGCGTCCCGTTGGCCTTTGCCGCGGGCGCCTGTCCCAACGGTTCGTGCCCGACGGGTGCGTGTGCCAAAGAGTCATGGCCTAAGGGGGCCACGCGAGGACCCATCGGGTCCAGCGGGCCGAGCCGCGGAAGGGGCGGCGGCGGCGACGATGGCGCCGGGCCGTGCAGTCCGCCCGGCAGCTCGGCGTAGGCGTCCTCGATACGGGCGAGACGCCTCATCAGAGGGCGGCTCCGCTTGGCGCGGGTGATCTCCTCGACGAGGTAGCGCTCGAGCTCGGGGTCGTTGTCCTCGCTCTGCGTGGCCGGGTTCGCGTCCATGGGGATGAAGTTCCACACAGGTTCGGTTGCGGGCGTGACCACTTTGTCTGGCGCGGGCACGGATGCACGCTGAAGCAAATCGCGACTGATGGAATCCAGATCCAAAGCCTCGAGCCCGCTGGCGGGCGCGAAGGACGCAGATGTCGCACTCATAAAAGCATCACCAGAAATGGGGGGAAACATACGCACGACGCACCTCTTGGGGCACTTCTGGGCAGGACCGGCCAACCGCCGGCGAAATGTGCAGGGACGCGCTCAGTCTCGTCGAAAAGGCGCCAACGGTCTGGCGACCGAAGCACCTGACCCTTACAAAAGCCCACGGTGATGGCCACAGCGTGGCAATGGATGTAGATGTTTGGAGACTAAGTAGGGGGAGATGGCGCCATGCTGGTATTGGTGATCGGGCTTGTGGTGTTCTTCGCGATCCATCTGGTGCCGGCGGGCGGGGAGCTGCGCAACGGTCTCGTCGCGCGCTTCGGCGAGACCGGATACAAGGCGATCTTCTCCATCGTGTCGCTGATCGGCTTGGTGCTGATCGTGCTGGGCTTCGCCAAGCTCCAGATGCATCCGGGTAAAAACCCGCAGCTATGGGTGCCGCCGCTGTGGAGCCGGCATCTGGCCATCGCGCTGATGCTGCCTTCTATGATCGCGCTGGTGGCGGCCTATGTGCCCTCGCGCATCCACACCATGCTGAAGCACCCGATGCTGGTCGCCATCAAGATCTGGGCGCTGGCGCACCTGCTCGCCAACGGCGATCTCGCAGCCCTTATCCTCTTCGGCAGCTTTCTCGCATTCGCCGTCTACGACCGCATCTCGGTGAAGCGGCGGGCAGTGCTGGGGCCGCTCGGCGACAAGACAGGGGGGCCGATCAACGACGTCATCGTATTGGTGCTGGGGACGGCGCTCTACCTCGTCATTCTGTTGTGGGCGCACAAGCTCCTGATCGGGGTGTCGCCGCTGGGATGAGCGCTGGGCCAGCCGGACGGTTGATCGGCATTGCCGTCCGGGCGGCATACCGCGCGCCCATGCAGACGCTCGATCGCGCTCGCATCGTCGTCGACGGCGGTGTCGAGGGCGACTACAAGGGAGCCAAGCATCCCCGCCGCGGCGTCACCGTGCTCGCACGCGAAGCGTGGGAGGCGGCGCTCGCCGATCTCGGCGCCGACGCGAGCGCTGCCGGGCTCTCCTGGACGGCGCGCCGGGCAAACCTGCTGGTGGAGGGCGTGGCGCTGCCGAAAGCGCTCGGCGGGATCGTGCGCGTCGGCCCGGTCGTGATCGAGGTGACGTACCCGACGACGCCATGCAAGCGCATGGACGAGGCGCGCGTCGGCCTCCTGCTTGCGCTTTATCCGGACTGGCGCGGCGGCATTACGTGCCGCGTCGTCGAGGGCGGCGCGGTCGCGCTCGGCGATGAGGTGGAGGTTCTCTTCGCACCGCCCGAGCGAAAGATCAGATTGCCGGGCTGAGGCGGAAGCGGCGAGGCCCTCTATTCGTATTGATACTCGCGGTTTTCCTCATGCCGGCGCGCGCGCCACGGCTCGACGACGAACTCGGTGCGGTTGCTCGTCTCGCGGCTCAGACCGTAGTCGGAGATGATCAAGGACGAGCCGGGCTTCATCAGCTCGGCGAGCTGCTCCTTCGTGTCCTTGGGGATCTCGATCCGCTGAAGCGCGCTCTCCGGGTCGGCATCCCCGCCGGCCGGTTCCACATAGACTTCATCCTCGTGCCGGTGCCGCCGGCGGCGCAGCGGATTTGAGCGGACCGCTGGTGCGCCGAGTGTAACCGCGGTCCACCGCATCGCCGTCCCGCCGTCCTTGAATGCGGTCGCGGTGAGCACGTGCGTGCCGAGCGGCTTGTCGGGCTCGGCAATGGTCACGGGCACATCGATGACCTGCGCGAAGCCGAGCTTGGCGATGAGCCGCCCGGTGGTGCGGCTGATGAAGATGGAGACGGGATTGTCCTTGCGCGCCTCGATCAGCTCGGCAGCAGCCAGCGCCGCCTTGGCGTCGGCAAGCGTCTTCTCGGCCGTCTTTGCATCCTCGCGCGCGGTGCGGCGCACCTTCTCGGCCGCTTTGGCGGCGGCAATAGCCTTGCCGATCTTGCGTTTCTGCTTGGCGGCGAGCGCCTTTGCCGCGTGGGCGGCGTCGGCCGCGTCGAGGACTTTGCCCTCCTCGGCGAGCTCCTCGACCGACTGTTTCTCCAGCTCGGTCGGGTCGAGCTTTTTGACGTCGATCTTCGACATCTTGCGGGTGAGATCCTCAAACCCGCTTGCCGCCCTGTCGGCGTCCCGCGCCGCCTTGTGCGCGGCGCGCTCGTAACGGTCGGCCTCTTTGCGGGCCTTGCGGATGTTGTCCTGGGCCTGGCGCGCGAGGTCGGTCGTGACCTTGATGTAGTCAATTGCAGAGGCTTTGCCGTTTTCTGCCACCGCGACCGCGGCGGCGAGCTCTTGCCTCTGGGCGGCGCGCTGGGCGGCAGCCATGGCACGCGTGCGCTGCTTGGGGGCGATCTCGGCCGCTGCCGGCATGACGCCGATCACCTTGGAAAAGCCCGTCTTGGTCTCATCCTCGTTGCCGGGCGGCAGCGGCGCGATGAGGTGTGCGCTCTGGAACTCGGAGGGCGTCAGATCATCGTTGGTGACAATGACGCGGGCTCCGATGTCGGTGATGCCGAACAGCTTGCGGGCGAAGCTGTAGGGCAGGCGGATGCAACCATGCGAGGCCGCATAGCCCGGCAGGGCTCCGGCGTGCAGGGCGACGCCCGAGTTCGTGATGCGCTCCATGTAGGGCATGGGCGCGCCGCCATAGAGGTTGGAGTAGTGGTAGCGGTTCTTCTCGAGCAGGCTGAAGATGCCGGTCGGCGTCTCACGTCCGCGCATGCCGCTGGAGATGGGTGCGGTCGCGATCTTGTTGACGCCGTCGTAGACGGTGACGGTCTGCTTGCCGAGCGAAACCACGAGCAGCAGCGGCCCATTGGGCTTAGGGAGCGTGGAGGTAGGATCCTTCTCCGCGGGCTCGACATACTGAGGCGCGGCGCGTCGCTGACGTCGGGGCTGCGCTTGCCATGGCGCCGGTCCTTGCCACCCGCCCCAGGGGAACATCTGCGCCTCGGCTCCGTCGACGGCGCCGGCAAGCAGCAGCGCCATGGCCGCGAGGGCCGGAGCAACCAGGTTTCTGCCGGCAGAATCCGGCCGCGTTTTCCTCATGAACTGCAACGAAGCACCCGTCCGCTTTGAGACTGTCTCTGAAGGAACCACATTATATGCTGGTTTTAACCCTAAATCTTCGTTAGCAGGGAGGGCCTTTAGCGGGCCCAATGTGGTCCTCGGCACAAGACGGTGCATAAGCACCTGAGACTGGCCATTTTTGGGCGCCCGTACAAGGGTCGCACAGACGCGCGCCCTCAAGAGCGAGTATGCTTGCACAATGTCCCTTCACTCCGTGCAAAAGCGCCTGATGGCGCCCGACATCGCCGCCATGAAAGGGCACGGCCCTATCGTCGCCCTGACGGCCTATCACGCGCACACGGCGGCGATCGCCGACCGCTACTGCGACTTCCTGCTGGTGGGTGACAGCCTCGGCATGGTGATGCACGGCTACGAGACCACCGTGCCGGTGCCTTTGGAGCTCATGATCATGCACGGGCGCGCGGTTGTGCGCGGCGCCAAGCGGGCACTGGTCGTCGTTGACATGCCGTTCGGCTCCTATGAGGAGAGCCCGCCGGTAGCATTCCGCAACGCGGCGCGCATGATGAAGGAAACCGATTGCGGGGCGGTGAAGATTGAGGGTGGCCGGCGCATGGCCGAAACCATCCGCTACCTGGTCGAGCGCGGCATCCCCGTGATGTCGCACATCGGACTGACGCCGCAGTCCGTCAACGTCATCGGCGGCTTCAAGGCGCAAGGGCGCAGCCAGCAAGAGTGGGCGGCGATCGAGAAGGACGCCAGGCAAGTGGCGGACGCGGGCGCCTTTGCAGTGGTGCTCGAGGCGCTGACCGAGCCGCTCGCGCGGCGTATTACCAAAGCGATCCCCATCCCCACCATCGGCATCGGGGCCTCGCAGTCGTGCGACGGCCAGATCCTGGTGATGGAGGACATGCTGGGCTTGAGCCCGCGTGTGCCACGCTTCGTCAAGAAGTTCGGCAAGGTTGGCGAGGCGATCGAAGGGGCCATCCGCGCCTATGCCGAGGACGTGCGGACCCGCGCCTTTCCGACGCCGGAGCACACCTATGCCATGAAGAGCGTCCCCGTGAAGGGGGCCAAGGCCCGGGCACCCGAGCGCGTCGGCGCCGGCTCCGCCGCCCCTTCGTCTGCCGCCAGGCCACGAAAAAGCCGAAAAACTTGATCAGCAAGGCTTAACGGCGCGGTTGTGGGCGGGACTGCTAAGGTCTTGATCGATCAATCGCTTGCACGCGGGATGCCGTCGGCTATTTATGCAGGCGTCCAGATGCCCCAAGACGGGCCTCTGATAAGAAAGGCGCCAAAATTCAGGGGCTGATACCGGATGGCACACCAGGACGACGGGTTTCTCCGCGAGGTCGAGGAAGAGCTGCGGCGCGAGCGCCTCGAGAAAATCTGGCGCCAGTACGGGACCTACATCCTCATCGCCGCGGCGGTGATCGTCTTCGGTGTGCTCGGCTACAAGTACGTCGAGACCAGCCGCATCAATGCCGCCCAGTCGACAGGCCAGCGCTACGAGGAGGCGTTGGAGCTCGCCTCCGACGGCAAAGAAGGCAGCGCCACCAAAGAGTTCGAGACGCTCGCCAAAGAGGGCACGGGCGGGTATCCGTCGTTGGCGCGGCTGCAACTTGCCGGCGCGCTGCTCAAGGACGGCAAGAGGAGCGAGGCGCTCGCTGCCTTCGAGGCCCTCGCCAAGGACTCCGACGCCGACGAGATGCTGCGCTCCTACGCACAACTTCAGGCTGCGGCGCTGCGGCTCGGGGACGCCGACTTTACGGAAATAAAGAATCGGCTCAACCCTCTGATGGGAGATGACAGCCCTTGGCGCTACAGCGCGCGCGAGCTCTTGGGCCTCGCAGCCTTCAAGGCGGGCAAGACCAATGAGGCGCGCGACCTGCTGACGCCACTTCTCGTCGATCCCAAGACGCCGCAGTCGGTCAACCAGCGGGCGCAGATCGTTTTGGCCGAGATTGCCACCGCCGAGATCGCCAAGAAGGCGGACAACGGGGCAAAGAAGCCTGCCGCGACCGCAGCCGAGAGCGCGCCTTCGACGAGCGCGCCAGCCGACACCAAGAAGGAGTAGGGGGAAAAACGGCATGAGGGGTGGGACATGGCGGAGAGGCCTGACCGGCTCGAGCCTATTGGCTCTTGTCCTGCTGTCGGGTTGTGCCGATGGTCCCACGCTGCCGAAGATGGCGGACTTGAACCCCTTCGCTGAGAAGGCCGTGCCGCTGCCCGGCAAACGCATCCCCGTCATGCAGACGCAAAGCGTGGTCACGGGCGAACTGGCGGACGCGAGCAAGCCGATCCTGATGCCGCCGCCGCGTGTCAATCAGGATTGGGCCCAGCCCGGCGGGGAGCCCAACAACTCGCCCGGCAATCTGGCTTACGGCGGTGCCGCGCAGGAGGCGTGGAGCCTTGACGCCGGAACGGGCTCAGGGAGCGCAGGCCGGGTTACCGCGAGCCCCGTCGTCTTTGCCGATCACATCTACGTCCTCGACGCCGCGAGCAACGTGAGCGCCTTCTCGACCTCGGGCGGATCGGCACTGTGGCGCATAGCATTAAAGCCGGACCGGGAGAATGCGAGCGGCGGCTGGTTCTCGCTGGGAGGCCTGGGAAGCAGCAATTCTGGCGAGGGTTACGGTGGCGGCCTGGCGGTCGATCATGGGCGCCTCTACGCGGCGACCGGCTACGGCAATGTCGTCGCCCTCGACCTGCAGACGGGCAAGAAGCTGTGGGAGAAGCTGTTGGAGGCGCCGGTGCGCGCCTCCCCGACTGCAGTCGGAGACAAGGTATTCGTCGTGACGCTCGACGGGCGGTTCTATTGTCTGGCGGGTGCGGACGGCGGCGAGCTGTGGTCGTCGCGGGGACTGCCGCAGCAGGCGAGCCTCATCAACAATGCGAGCCCGGCGGTCTCTGGCGACATCGTAGTGGTGCCCTATCCGTCGGGAGACCTTGTGGCTCTGCATGTGGTCGACGGCTCGGCCGCATGGTCGGAGAGCCTGACGCGTACGCGTACGACGTCGGAAATTACGGCCATGAGCGACGCCGCGCGCCCAGTGATCGATAACGACACGGTATTCGCCGTCGGCCATGCCGGTCGCATGATCGCCACGCAAGCGACGACCGGCGAGCGGCTATGGACGCTCAACGTGCCCGGCATGCAGCCGCCGTCGGTGGCCGGTGGCAACGTCTTCGTGGTCGACACGACCGGGCAGCTGTTGGCCATCTCCCGTACTGACGGCAAGATAGAGTGGACGGTGAAGCTGCCGGAACCGGCTTGGTCCGGCCCGACGCTTGCCAACGGCACGCTGTGGCTCGCCTCGGCGAAAGGCACGCTCGTTGGCGTCGATGCCGCCACGGGGCGCATCACCACGCAGAAGGATCTCGGCAGCCCGATTTATATTGCGCCCGTGGTGGCGCAGGGCCGCATGTACATCCTGACGGACTCCGCCAAGCTGATTGCGCTGAACTAGCAGGTCTTCGCGCTAAGGATGTCGCGTGCCGCAGGCCGGCGAGCATGCCGTCGGCTGCAATCCTTATTCCCGGCGGATCGCGCTTTTGCCGCTCCCGAGGACGTCTATCATCGAGAGGCCGAATGCGCGATAAGTGCGCCTCTTGAACCCCTTCCGGCCCCGTAGCCCCATGTCCTCCAAGCCCGTCATCGCCATCATCGGCCGGCCCAACGTCGGCAAGTCGACGCTGTTCAACCGGCTCGCGGGCAAGCGCACGGCGCTGGTCTCCGACATGCCGGGGCTGACGCGCGACCGCCGCGAGGAGGAGACGGAGCTTGCCGGCAATGCGGTCATGCTGGTCGACACCGCGGGACTGGAGGAGGGCAAGCGCGGCTCGATCGCAGCGCGCATGCGCCAGCAGACGGAGACGGCACTGAGCGAGGCCGACCTGGTGCTGTTCCTCATCGACGCGCGCGCGGGCGTCACGCCGGACGACAAGGTCTTCGCAAGATTGGTGCGCGCCGCAGGGCGCCCGGTGATCGTGGTCGCTAACAAATGCGAGGGCCGCGCCGGCGAGCCAGGCTTCTATGCCGCCTTCGAGCTGGGCTTCGGCGAGCCGGTCGCCATCTCGGCCGAGCACGGCGAAGGTCTTGGCGAGCTCGTCGCCGACATGCTGGCGGCACTGGGCCTCACCGAGGCATATGGGAGCAAGGAGGCGGAGGACGACGAGGAGGCTCCTAGGCTCGATCGCCCCATCCGCGTCGCTGTCGTCGGACGCCCCAACGCCGGCAAGTCGACGCTCGTCAATGCACTTCTCGGCGAGGACAGAATGATCACCGGGCCCGAGCCCGGGCTCACGCGCGACGCGGTGGCGAGCGATCTGGAATGGTCGGGCCGCAAGGTGCGCCTCTATGATACCGCCGGCTTGCGGCGCAAAGCCAGGGTGACGGAGATGGCGGAGAAGCTCAGCACCTCTGACGCCATCCGCGCGATCCGTTTCGCCGAGGTGGTGGTGCTCCTCGTCGATGCCGAGCATCCCTTCGAGCATCAGGATCTCACCATCGGCGACCTCGTCACCCAGGAGGGGCGTGCGCTCGTCGTCGCCGTCAATAAGTGGGATCTCGTCGAGGACAAGCAGAGGCGGCTCAAGGAGCTGCGCGAGACGCTTGCCGAGCGCCTGTCGCAGGTGTCGGGTGTGGTGCTCGTTCCCGTCTCGGCGCTGAGCGGGCGCGGATTGGAGCGGCTTGGCCCCGCCATTCTCGCTGCCTACGACACGTGGAACCGCCGCATCACGACGGCCGACCTCAACCGCTGGCTCGAGGAGGCGCTCGCGCGCCACTCGCCGCCCGCCGTGGGCGGACGGCGCGTCAAGATCCGCTACATCACGCAAGCCTCCGCACGGCCGCCGACGTTCGTCGCCTTCTGCTCGCGCCCCGAGGCGTTGCCCAAGTCCTACCTGCGCTATCTGAGCAACAATCTGCGCGAGGCCTTCGATCTGCCGGGCGTGCCGCTGCGCCTCAATCTGCGCAAGGGCGAAAATCCATACGCCAAGCACAAGCGATAGCGCACTGTGGGCGTGAAGAGATGGCGATGCTGGAAATGCAGCGGACGGGAGCGGTGGCGAACCCGAAGATGCCACCCAGCTCACCGCCCGCACGGACGACAGCCGCACGTCTGGCGCCGTTCCGGACCGCTACAGTTAGGTGGACGCTGCGAACGACGCAAGGGGTTTTTTGAAACTAAATCGCGTGCGATCTAAGTTGCGCGGTGCAACACGCGTGCGTGTCAAGGCGCGAAAGGGTTGCGCAGATGTCTGAGCAAAAATCGGGCGAGACAACCGAGGTGCTCTTTTATCATCTCGAGCGCCAAGGACTCGAAAAGGTTCTCCCGAGCCTCGTCGAGAAAACGCTGGAGCGCGGCTGGCGCGCCGTCGTGCAGGCGGGCTCGCAAGAGCGGCTCGCAGCCATCGATCAGGCATTGTGGACGTACAAGGACGACAGCTTTCTCGCGCACGGCAGTGCCAAGGATGGGCACGGAGCCTGGCAGCCCGTCTACCTGACGACCGACAATGACACGCCGAACGGGGCCGGCGTGCGATTCCTCGTCGATGGCGCCGAGGCCGAGGCGTTCGAGGGCTTCGTGCGCATCGTCTACCTGTTCGACGGCAACGATGCCGACGCTGTAGCAAGAGCGCGCGCGCAGTGGACTGCAGCAAAGAGCGCCGGCTGCCCCGTGACCTATTGGCAGCAGAGCGCGGCCGGCAAGTGGGAAAAGAAGGGCTGAGCCCCGCGTGATGGCGTCGGCTTCAGACCCGATGCATTGCGTTCGCCTCAAATTATCCGCTCCCCGTCAACGCGTGGTTTAAGGCCGCCGAGGATCGTCCCTGAGCTCAAATCGACAGGGAGGGACGCCGCCATGAAGATCGCGCTGAGGACGACGATGCGCGGAGCGCTTCTGGGGGGCGCCGTCGCATGCGGCGCTACGATCGCTGGCGCCGTGCCACAAACGCCAAGCCTCTCCGACAGCGAGACGAACGACATCGCGGCCGACGCCTACGTCTACGCCTACCCGCTCGTGCTCATGGAAGTGACGCGGCGCGTGATGACTAACGTCGCCCGCCCCACCGAGCGCGGCGCGCCGATCAATCAATTCTATCACATGCGCTCCGTGCCCGACGCGAGCTTCACCGACGTCGTGCGGCCCAACGCCGACACGCTCTACTCGTCCATGTGGTTCGACGTAGAGAAGGAGCCGCTGATCGTCAGCGTGCCGGATTCAGAGGCGCGCTACTATCTGCTGCCGATGCTCGACATGTGGACGGATGTGTTTGCATCGCCCGGCAAGCGCACCACGGGAACGCGGGCACAGAGCTTCGCCATCGTCGGCCCCGATTGGAAAGGGGAGCTGCCTCAGGGCGTGCGGGAGATCCGCGCACCGACCGCGCAAGGCTGGCTCATCGGGCGCATGCAGGTCAACGGCAAGCTCGACTATCCGGCTGCACACAACTTCCAGGACCGGATCACCGCGGTGCCGCTCAGCGCCTATGGCGAGCCCTATATGCCTCCCGAGGGCAATGTCGACGTCGGCCTCGACATGAGCGCGCCCGCCGAGCAAGTCGCCAAGATGGACCCGCAAACGTTCTTTGAGATCTTCGCGCAAGCGATGAGGAAGAACCCGCCGCATGCCAACGACTATCCCATCCTCGCGCGCATGCATCGCATCGGCATCGAGCCGGGCAGTGCCTTTGATTTCGCGAGCGCGCCGCCGGAGGTGCAGGCAGCTCTCAAGGCCGCGCCCGAGGCGGCGAAGGCGCGCATCGACGAGGCCATCACGCGGCAGCCGCACCGTCAATGGCTGGGTGCTGCCCGTGAACCCCATCGGCACCTATGGAACCGATTACGCCAAGCGCGCCGGCATCGCCCGCTTCGGTCTCGGCGCCAACACGCTCGAGGACGCGTTCTATCCCTCGATCGGCGGCACGGTGTCCAAGGTGCCGCTCGACAGCACCAACCGCTATGTGATCCGCTTCGAGAAGGACCAGCTGCCGCCCGCGCGCGCGTTCTGGTCGGTGAGCGTCTACGACAAGCGCCAGCTCTTTCCCGCCAACGCGATCGAGCGCTACGCGCTGGGTGACCGCGATCCGCTGGCCTTCAACGCGGACGGCTCGCTCGAGCTTTATCTGCAGCGCCAATCGCCCGGCAAAGAGCGCGAGGCCAATTGGCTGCCGACGCCGGAGGACGGCCCCTTCAGCGTGACCATGCGGCTCTACTGGCCCAAGCGCGAGGCCACGGATGGGACGTGGTCGCCGCCGCCTGTGACGCCTACACCGTAAGCTGCCGGCAAAGGTTTCCGCTTGGGTCCGGGTGTGCATGCACGTGCGCAACCCCATATGATCCCGCATCAAAGTGTGCGCCCGAGCAGGAGTGTGCAGCCATGGCCAGCTTGATCCCAGAAGGCGCGCCCAAGCGCTTCTCGCCGTCCGAGATCGAGAAGGCGATGGAGGCACCGGCTTCCGTGTTCGCCACGCCCGAGGAGGTGCTCGAGCATCCCGGGCTGACGCCGGCGCAGAAGATCGAGATCCTGCGGCGCTGGCAATACGATGCGGTGGAGCTCGACGTCGCGGTCGAGGAAGGCATGCCGGGCGATGACGACCCGCTGTTGCGGCGGATCATGCTGGCGCTGGGTGCGCTCTCAGGCGCGATCGACCTGGAGCACTTGGGTCCCAACAAGCAACATGGGCTGCCTGGCGCTGGGCCGGGTCAGCAGACGAGCAAGCGCCGGTCTTGACAGCCGAGCGGCAATTGCGCTCAAGCGTCGCGCATGAATTACCGCCACGCCTATCATGCCGGAAACTTCGCCGACGTGCTCAAGCACGCCGTACTGGCGCTCGTGATCGAGCACCTCAAATTGAAGCCGGCGCCATTTCGCATGATCGACACCCATGCCGGCGTCGGTGTCTACGATCTGGGCTCGGAGGCGGCTGAGAAGACGGGCGAATGGCGCGCAGGCATCGGCAGCATCCTCGATGCCGATGCGCAGCTGGCGCCGGAGGCGGCTGCCGTGCTCGCGTCTTATCTCGGCGTGGTGCGCGCGGTGGGCGGCGAGGGGCCGCTCGCACGCTATCCGGGGAGCCCGCTCCTGGCCCGGCGTTTGATGCGCGAGGACGACCGCCTCGTCGCCAACGAGCTGCATCCTGAGGACCGCGCCGCACTGGCAAAGCTCTTTGCCCGCGATGCGCAGACGAAGGTGCTGGAGCTCGACGGCTTCACCGCCCTCAAGTCGCTGTTGCCGCCGAAGGAGCGCCGCGGCGTCGTGTTGGTCGATCCCGCCTACGAGGTGCCGGGCGAGTTCGACCGGCTGGTGCAGGGCTTGACGGAGGTCGAGCGCCGTTTCGCGACGGGCACCATGCTGCTCTGGTACCCGATCAAGGACGCGCAACCGATCGCCGCCTTCCGCCGGCAGGTCGCCGCACTCGGGCTTCCCAAGGTCCTGGCCGTCGAGCTGCTGATCCGTAAGCCCGATGATGCAACGTTGCTCAATGGCGCCGGCCTGATCGTCGTCAATCCCCCGTTTACACTCTCCGCAAAGCTCGAGGTCTTGCTGCCGGAGCTGGCACGATTGTTGGCGCAGGGGCCGGGTGCCACGTATCGCCTGGAGGAGCTTGGCCGGGAAAGCGGCATGGGCACGGCGCCTGCCCCGAGGCGCGCCTGAACCCCTTGCGTGAGGGGTCCTTTTCCCCGATAGTTCAAGCTGCTCGGGCAGACAATCGACCCGGCGGAGACTTTGCGTAGACACGAGACTTACGCGCGCATGCCCCTCTCACGCGCCTTAGCCCCCTCCCGAACAGCGAAGAGACTCCCGAGCCAGCGGTGCCGGCCACGCTCGAGCCGCGCCATTGTCGTGAAATGCGGACTTGAGGAGAATTCGCGATGCGCCAGAGCGGCACAGTAAAGTTCTACAACGCCCAGAAGGGTTTCGGTTTCATCAAGCCCGACGACGGCGGCAAGGACGTGTTCGTGCACGTGACGGCCGTCGAGCAGGCCGGGATCGGCAATCTCGACGAGGGCATGCGCATCTCGTTTGAGACCGAGCCCGACAAGCGCGGCAAGGGACCCAAGGCCGTCAATCTTCAGGCCTCGGCTTAAGTCCAAACTGAACGTCTGCTCCTCGGGCATTGCGGCGTCACTCGGCGGCCACGATCCCCAGGACATTTCGTGGCTGTCCGCTTCCCCGGTGGGCAATCGCGGCGGCATGCGGCAAGCTGCCGGCATTGGCTTTGCCTTTGCCTCAGGGGAATGCGACATGACCAAGATCCTTCGCACGGCAGCTGCATTCGCGGCGCTCGCCGTCTTTTCACTCGGCTGCGGAACCCCAGCCGAGGCAGGACGTTGCTTCAAGAAGGCCGCGTCGGGGACGAACACGACGATGTCTGGCGCCAAGTCGCAGGTGTACGAAGCCCTGCTGCAGTCGTTCGACTGGGGCGCGTGGGCAAGCTGGATGGCGACAGGGTCGACGCCCGGCTACCGGATCAGCAAGCCCAGCTACCGCTGCGCCAAGGGCGGCCTGGGCTACGACTGCAAGGGCGTGGCGACGATCTGCAAGACGTCGTGACCCGGCAGGCGTGAGACCGGTTTCGATTGTGCGGAGCCCGTTGCGGGTCACCGATTAACGATTCCCTCGGACCTGGCGCCGATGATGGCTGAGTCTTTGCCGTCGCCGATTCGGCTGATCTTGGTCTGTCGCAAGGGCCGGCGAGGGCGTGTTCGAAGGGTGACAGAGGCCGGCAAAGCGCGTTCATGACCATTGTTTTGCAAGCCAGGCCAGCATTTTCGGCTAATCTCCGCCCCACGCCTGCGGGGTGGAAGAAAAAAATAGAGGCTATCGGATCATGAGCCGTTCTCTCGTTCGCATGGGGCTTTTCACTGCTGCGGCCTTCTTTGCCGTCGCCGCTGCGGACGGCGTGGCCCAACATGCCGCACCCGCCGGCTGGGGCTCCGGTGCTTGGGCCGGCGACTATACGCTCGAGGCCAAGCCGCGCCGCCGCCACGCCCGCCGTCGCCCGCCCCAGGGCTCGGGCCCCGAGGAGATCGCCCGCTATTTCCAGCTCTACGGGGGGTATATCGATCCCCAGATCAACAAGCAGTCGCAAGGCGGCCCGTTCGACAGCGGCTTCTTCTTTGATTCCGGTTTAGGGCGCAACGGCGGCAATTCGCCTTACATGAACTGACCGGTCGTCCGACAGGCCGGGTGCCCCGTTTCCGCTATCATTTTACTGCACAATATTGCAGCTCCGGGCCCTAGGCAGGGTCTGGCGTCCTCGCTATAGCTTGTCTGGATCGGGTCTTTGCACCGTGCCGACTGGGGGCTCCAATGCGCGCCACGCTCAAGATTGCGTCAGCCTTTGTGCTCATAGGCTTAGCCATGGGGGCGGCGCCGCCGGCGCACGCCGCGTGTAAACGTTTCGGCTTCACCGTCAATGACTATGGCAAGGAAGGTCCCATCCGGGACGCCAAGGCCCTGCTCGACAAGCACATCGCCGAGTGGACCAGCCAGCAGCACATCAAGGACTATCAGGTCGGCAAGAAGGACGTGAGCTGCGAGCTCTTCTTGAACTTCATCGTCTTCGACGAGCATACCTGCACCGCCAGCGCCAACGTGTGCTGGGGCGGCGATCATGTCGGCAAGGGCGAGCAAGCCGCGGGAGGATCGCCGCCAGCGCCGGTGCGCAAGGCCGTCGCCGAGACCCCACCGAAGAAGTCGGACGTCACCAAGCATGCCGCCGCGGACGAGGCTAAGCCGAAGAAGCCCGCCGCCAAGCAGGCCGCCGCGGGCGCGGCTCAGCCGAAGAAGCCCGCATCGCACGAGATCACGCTCGACGGAAGAGACATACCGGACGCATCGACCGCAGCAGCGCCGGCGCCGAGCCAGGAGCCCGCCAGCAATGCCGCTCCGACAGAGCAGGCCACGGATGCGAGCAAGCCGGCGTCGCCTGCCGATACAGCTTCAGATGCGACGCCTGCGGAGAATTCCATCGCTGCGGCTCGCGCGGCGGAGCCCTTGAAGATGCTCACGCCGGCGGCGACCACCGATACGGCGCACAATGCGCAATCGGATCTCCCAGCCCCGCCACCGAGCGCGCGCGGTGTTGTCGAGACCGGCACGCTGCCCACCACGCCTGCAAATCCCGACACGACCAAGCCGGAGCACGCCGCGACCACACCGCCGCCCGAGAAGCAGCAGACAGCAGCAGCTGCCGCCGCGGCAGCCGCTGCGGCCGCAGCGGAAAAGGCCGCCGCTGCAGCAGAGACCGCTGCCGCTGCCGCCAAAGAGGCCGCGGCTGCGGCGATCGCCGCGGGCGCAGTCGGCCGGGGCGCCGTCGTGCCGCCGCTCGAGCCGATGCCGGACAAGTCCGCCTCGCGCACGCACTGAGCCTGGCGGCAAAGGCGCCACAGCCAGTCTCTTAGACGTTTCGATTGTCAGGCACGCGCCGCAATGCGGTCGAGCCGCAGACGGTGGCGCGCGTCCGTCAGCAGCAACACGCCGCCGAGCCCGCCGAAGAACGAGCCGAGCGCCGTGGCGCTGGCGATGAGAAACATGATCAGCACCTGATATTTCGCCGCCTCGACCGGATCGGCGCCGGCGAGGATCTGTCCGGTCATCATCCCCGGCAGTGCCACGATGCCGGTGGTCGCCATGGAGTTGAGGATCGGCATCATGCCGGTGCGCAGCGCGACGTGAAGCACGCTGCTCATGGCCTCGAAGCGATGCGCGCCGAGCGCGAGCCGCGCCTCGATGGCGCCGCGCTCGCGGTGCGCGGTCTCGGTGAGCGTGTCGAGCACCAGGCTGATGGCAGTCATGGTGTTGCCGAGCACCATGCCGAGTATCGGCAGCATGTAGCGGGGCGCATACCAGGGGTTGGGGCCGATGATGACGCCGACGCCGAGCCCGGTGATGGCGATGCCGATGAAGAGCAGCGTCGCCGTGCTGAAGCCGAACGTGTGCCAGCCGGAGATGCGGCGGTGCTGGCGCGAGGTTACCTCGACGCCGGCCGCGACCACCATGACGAGGCCCATGAGAACGGTCCAGACGGGCGAGGTCTGGGCAAAGATGAGCTTGAGGACCAGACCGACGAGTGCGAGCTGAATGACCATACGCACGGCGGCGATGGCGAGGCTGCGCTCGAGCTTCAAACGGAAGAACCACGAGATGGCTCCGTTGATGATAATCAGAGCGGCCGCGAGTGCGAGATCGAACGGTGTCAATGGCACATATGTCATGCCGCTTGCTCTCCTGTCGCCGCGGCGCCCGGCGTCTTGGGCAACAGCAGGCGCGCATGCGCCAGCCGCTCGATCTGACTGCGGTCGTGGCTGACCAGCACGACGCTGCGCCCGGACAGCAGTTGAAACTTGATGAGCTCCTCGACCAGCGCTGCGGACTGCGCATCGAGCGCGGTGGTCGGCTCGTCGAGCAGCAGGACCTTGGGCTCGTCGATCAGCGCGCGGGCGAGTGCGAGGCGCTGGCGCTCGCCGGTGGAAAGGAGAGCGACCGCGCGGTCGAGCACGTCCGGGTCGAGCGACAAGGAGCTGAGCAGCCGGTCGAGACGCAGCGCAGGCGGGAACACGGCGCGCGCCGTCTCGGTCCACCAGGCCGGCTCGGCCCCGCAGTAGCGCACGTGGCTGCGCCATTGGGGCGCGGTCATCTCGTTGCGTTCCGCCCCGTCGAGGAATACCTGGCCGCGGGCGGGCTCGAGATCGGCAATGGCGCGCAACAGACGCGTCTTGCCCGCACCAGACGGGCCCTCGACGGCAAGGCACTCGCCGTCGGCGACCTCGAAGGTCAGCGGCGGCAGGTCGCCTGCCTGCAGATGTTCGACGCGAAGCAAAAGAGCGGCTCTTTGAGGCTCACGGCATGTCGATGTCGAGCCTTAGCAAGCAAAGCGGGGCGAGCGCCAGCCGGGCGTCGTCCAAATGCATTGCGGGCTCGCGCGCGGTTTTGCCGCCGTCTCACATCGGCGGCTTGGCGGACAAGAGGATATCGGCGCCGTCGCGCAAGACCTCGAGGCGCATGCCCGCGGTGGCGGCTAGCCGCCACGTGTAGTAGGCCTGGATGGTCATAGCGTCGAGCGCCGGCGGATGCTCTCCGGCGATGAACTCATTGAGGTGCTGGGGAGGCCGCGCGTTGGTGCCGCGGCAGCGGATGAGGAAGCTCGGGTTCTCCAGCGAGCCGACCATCTGCACCTCGATGTCGCCGCCGCGCGGCAGCGCGGTGACAGCGCTGGCGACGAGGTTCAGCAAGAGCTTGACCTTGTCCTTGCCCATGTGGCCGGGAACGGTGCGCCAGATGAGGTTGTGCTTGCCTTTGCCGATGAAGCCGCGCGAGATCTGCTCGGCCGTGCCCAGATCGATCATGGCGCCGGCCGATCCCGCCGCCCCGAATGCGAAGCGGGCGAACTGCAGCCGCGCGGAGGCCTGCTCCGTGACGTTGCGGATAACGTCGAGGGCGTAGGATTTGGCCTCCTCGTCGTCGTCCTCGTCGAGAATCTCCAGGCCGTTGTAAATGGCGCCAACGGGGCCGATCACGTCGTGGCAGATTTTGCTGGAAATGAGTGCGGCGAGCTCAAGGTCTGTCGGAACGGCGCGGTCGCCCATCGATGTCCTCTCTGATGTCGCATGTCCGAACGACGACAGCTCGGGGGACTTGCGTTCTCGGGCCCGAGCGAACATGGGTTGCTTGCGAAACGTTCGGTTCATTTGATACACGCGCCGGACTGGCGTTGCAAAGCCCTGCCGCAGCGCTTGTCTCACCCCCTTATTTTTCTTGGGCAAGTTGCTCCCAAGGACGTCTTGCAAGGGGCGCACGATGCCCGTGCCGGGTGCTGCTTACGCGAATCAGGAGACGATGAGGGGTATGAAAGCTGCAGATTGCCGGCGTCTGGTCGAGGGGCTGTTGCCTGCGGTGCTGGCGGCGGGCCGCATCGAGATGCGCCATTTTGAAGCCGGCGTCGCCGTGGAGACCAAAGCCGACGCCACGCCCGTGACCATTGCCGATCACGAGGCTGAGGAGGTGTTGGTCGAGGGACTGCAGCAGGTGGCGCCGGGCGTGCCGGTCATCGCCGAGGAGTCCGCCGCCGCCGGGCGCATTCCCCAGATCACGAACGCGTTCTTTCTCGTCGATCCCTTGGACGGAACGCGAGCGTTCATAAAGCGCAGTCCCGAGTTCACGGTCAACATCGGGCTTATCGAAGCGACGCGGCCTGTGTTCGGCATCATCTATGCGCCCGCGCTCGGTCTCCTGTTTGCGACGCTCGGACCCGACGAGGCGGTGGAAACGCACATTGCGCCCGATGCCGAAGGCGTGCGGCTCGACGATTGCCGCTTCAATCGGCTGCATACGCGCGCGCCCGACCCCAAGGCGCTCGTCGCCTTCACGAGCCGCTCGCACGCCGGCCAGAGCACGGAAGCGTTTCTGACACGGCTGCCGATCACGGAGACGCGCAAAGCGAGCTCCTCGCTCAAGTTCTGCCTGATTGCCAGAGGCGAGGCCGATCTTTATGCGCGTCTCGGTCAGACGAGCGAGTGGGACACGGCTGCCGGCCACGCCATCCTTGCGGCCGCCGGCGGTTGCGTGACGACGCTGGAAGGCGCCCCGCTGCTCTACGCCAAGAGCACCGCCGGTTTTGCCAATCCGCACTTTGTGGCGTGGGGGCGCAAACCCCTGCTTTGAGCGAACCGGCGCGCGGTTGTGCGGTGCGGCCAAACTGCCGCAATAGGGTCACGCGACATCGCGGATCGGCCACACTTTCGTAACACTTTAAGTCGAAGGATTCTTAAATTGCGGGCATCTGCGGATCGGCCGCGGACCCCCCATGCAACCATGGATCGTACCATGCTCGGCGGACTCCGATTTCTTCTCGCCTCGGTCGCAATGTGCGCGCTTGGTGCCGTGACGCTCGCGACGCAAGTAAGCGCCGAGGACGGCTATCAGACCAACGGCGGCTACAGCGCTCCCGGCGACGACGACGCGGCCAAGCCGCCCTACCGGCCCAGCGGCGTTTATCGCGAGGACGACAGCTATCGGCGCTATGACAACGGGCGCGCGGAAGTGTCACCGGCTCCGCGCGAGCCGGAGGACTCTGGCGGCTATGGAGAGCCCTACCATCCGCCCGGCGAGGCCTATGATGACAAGCCGCCGCCGGAGGGCGGCTATTCGCAAAACGAGATCCTGGAGGCGGGTGGCCGCTTCTTTGGCTCGATCAGCAAGGGGCTGGCGAGCGTGGTGGAATACGCCTTCCGCAAGTCCGGGCGCCCCAACGGCTACATTCTCGGCGAGGATGCCGGCGGCGCCTTCATCGCGGGCCTGCGCTACGGCGAGGGGACGCTCTACACCAAGGACGCCGGCAGCCACAAAGTCTACTGGCAGGGGCCCTCGATTGGCTATGACTTCGGCGGCGAGGGCTCGAGGACGATGGTGCTCGTCTACAACCTGCGCGACCCCTTCGAGATCTATCACCGCTACGCCGGCGTGCAGGGCTCGGCCTATTTCGTCGGCGGCTTGGGCATCCAGTACCAGACGTATGGAAATGTCACGCTGGCGCCGATCCGCGCCGGGGTCGGGCTTCGCCTAGGTGCCAATGTCGGCTATTTGAAGTATACCCGCACGCCAACATGGAATCCGTTTTGAGTCGGCTGGCGCCGAGGAAAGAGGGCGGGGGTGGAGACACGCGTGGTGGCTGCATTGCGCAATACGCTCGCTAGTCGGATGATCCGACCCGCAGGAGGTGGCGGGCCGGCCGGCGAGGTCATCGGATTGCGTCGCTACACACACTTGAGGAAGCACGCGTGATCAGCATCGAGATGGTCATGCTGGTCGGGCTTGGCTTCCTCATGGCAGCCTTGCTGACCGTCTTTTTGTCGCCGCTCTACCGCCGCCGCGTCGCGCGTCTTACGACCGATGCGCTCAAGCGCTCCATGCCGCTGACCGAGGCGGAGATCCGCGCGGACAAGGATCGGCTGAGGGCCGAGTACGCCATTCGCATCCATAAGCTGGAGATGACGGTGGAGGAGTCGGCGGAGGCCGCTGCCCGCCAGATGGTCGAGCTCAACCGCCGTGATGCGGCGATCAGCGAGCTGGAGGGCGAGGTCTCGCATCAGCGCGGGGCGCTCGAGGAGCACGAGAACGCGCGCCGTGTGCTCGAGCAGACCATCATGGACCGCCTGCCCAAGGTGGAGCAGCGGCTCGCCGAGGCGCGCAAGCTGCTGTTCCAGCGCGACCGCGAGATCGTCGCCTTGAGCCAGGGGAGCGAGAAGCAGGCCCGGGCTATGGAGGAGGCGACCCAGATCAACACGCAGCAGACCGACGAGATCCATCGCTTGAAGGCGGCGCTCAACACGCGGGCGGCGCGCAATCGCGAAGGGCTCAACGATCCGCGCTTCGAGGGCGAGGTGGCGCTGCGCACCGAGATCGAGGTCCTGCGCTCCAAGACGCGCAACCAGGCGGCGATGATCGCGCGCCTGCAGGCGCTGACGGCGCGCGCCGGCCCGGCAGCCGAGGCCGTGTCCGGTCTGGAGGAGTTCGCGGGCGAGAACGGCGCGCACGAGCCCAGCCGTCCCGCGAAAGTGGTCGGCAAGCGCAAGGATCAGCCTGGCTTGAAAGCCGTCGAGAGCAACTCTGCACCTGCGTCGCTTCCGGAGCCGCCCAAAGCAGTCGATGCGGCGGTCGAGGCCGAGCTGCGCCGGCTCAAGGCTGCGAACCAAGATCAGGCCGCCGAGGTCTCACGCCTCAAGGCGGCGCTCAAGACGTATGAGTCCGCCGACAGCGACGACCGCGGGATCAAGGACAGCAAGATCGCGCTGAAGGCACGGCTGAGCGCGCTGCAGGCGCTCTCGGACGAGCAGGGCGGCACCATCCAGTCGTTGCGGGCGGAGGTGGCGGCCAGCAACGAGCGGCTTGCGCGCCAGGCTGCCTACTTCATGGAGGAGATGCGCAGGCTGGGTTCCGGCACCGTGCCGGCCTCGGGGCCAGGGCGCAAGGCGGCGGGTGAGCCGACCAAGCGTCCGCTCGTCGAGCGCATCAACGATCCCCGCGTGGCGCGCCTGGTGCGCGCCGACGGAGCGGCCGGGAACTCTGGCGAAGAGGCGCAGAAGGGCAATCCTCGGCGCGTCAGCGGCTTTCTGAAGGCGCTCGATGGGGACAACCCCGAGCCAGCAGACGACGGCGCAGCGCCTGCTGCCGCAGCCGAGCCGGCGAAGCCGGAAAAAAAGAAGCCGACACAAGCAGAGGGTGCCGCCGAGGCCAAGCCGTCGCGCAAGGCGCGCCTGCTCGAGCGCATCACCGGTCTCGACAAGACGTCTGCCTGAGGGCGGACCCTCAAACGATCCGAAGCAGGTTTCCGCTCACGCCGACGTCATGGCGGAAGCCGTAAGAGCGGCGACGTCGAACTGCGGCTCGAACTCGCTTGGGTCCTTGGCGGCGCGCACGCGTCCGTCGAACTGCGCGCCTTCGGCGATGACGAGGTTCTTCTGGACGATGTCGCCGTCAATGCGGGCCGAGGCGTGCAGGTTGACGGTTTCAGCGCGCAGCGCGCCCTTGACCTCACCGTGCACCGAGATGTTGCGCGCGGTGATGGTGCCGGTAACCTTGCCGGTATCGCCGACGGTCACCTCGCTACCATTGATGTCGCCCACGATCTCGCCTGTGACAATCAGCGTGCTCTTGCACACCAGCGTGATCTTCTGGCCGATGATCGACAGGTCAGGCCCGATGACGGAGGCCTGCTTGTTGCCGGGCAGCGGACCGGACGGGATGCCGGACGGCGCGCGTGCGGGCGGCTCCGTGGGACGGGATTCAGGAAACTTGGGATCGGGATTCAAGGTACGGCCAAACACAAAATATCTCCCTCGGATGTCGTGCGACCCTGTGATGGCCGGGACCTGACCATGCGCAAGTGGGATAATTATGTCCCTGACGGCTGGGGCGCAACCCGAACCCTGCGCTCCGGAGATTGCCTGATTAAATAGCAAGCAAAAGCCCCAAAAACGTTGGCATCAGCCCTTGTGCCGGTCTTCACTATAAAATCGAAACGGGGCGCTCTCAGCGCGGGATCCACAGATTGACGAAGGGGGCGACCACGTGCACGTGGCCGCGGTGGATGCCGACGTGCGTACCTGGAGCATCGACGATGACGGGATCCCCGGATTCGACGTGCGCAAGCGGAGCATCGACCACCGCGCCGCGACGGGGCACCTCCCGGTCGCCGTGGCGGTCCTCGTAGGCCGCATCGTCGCCGACAAGGACGATGGCGGAGGGCTCGACTGCATTGAGGCGCGCTGCTGGTGCGGCCACTGCCGCACTCGCGGCCGCAGCGAGGACGATGCCTCCCGCGACCAGCAGACGCAAATTGGCGCTACCGGCGCTACCCATGACTTCGTCCTCCTCGCTTGCTCGTCGGGCGAAGTCTCCGGGATCGCCATGAGGCGATCAACCGCGCGTGCGCAACAGCGTTTCGGCGCTCTTCACCATAACGGGTGCCAAAGCGCGCTTATACAACACAAGCGGGGGCATCCAACATGCGAGGGACTAGGACGGCGCGCTTTAGAGCTCGCCGGTGAGGAACTGGGCGCGGCCGAGCCCGAACGACCAGTCCTCATCCGTGTTCTCGACGATGGAGACGACGAGGTCGGACGGCGCGATCCCACAGCTCTTCTCCAGCTCCTCGGCCAGCAGCCGGTAGAACGCCTCCTTGGCCTCGCGTCCGCGCGGGCGGCTCGTCACCTGCAGGAACACGACCTTGTCGGTGCGCGGGATGCCGAGGCCGGTGTCCTCCACGATCATGTGCCCGCGCTTGTGCTCGGTGACGATCTGGTAGCGGTCGCGTGCCGGCACCTTGAAGGCTGCAAGCATGGCGCGGTGGGCGGCGTCGAGCAGCGTTTGCAGCTCGTCGGGCGTGCGCCCCTCGATCAGGTCGAAGCGGAGAAGCGGCATGAGCCCTCGGCTGGCGGCGGATTGTTGCGTCGCTTCCGATTAGACGCTAGCCGGCGGCGGTGTCCATGGGCGGATAGTCGATATAGCCCTTGGCGTCGCCCGCGTAGAACGTGTCGGGGTCGGGCTTGGCGAGGGGAGCGCCGGAGCGCAGGCGGGCGACGAGATCCGGGTTGGAGATGAAGGGGCGCCCGAAGCAGATGAGGTCGGCGAGGTTCTTGGCGCGGGCCTCCAGGGCGAGCTCGAGATCGTAGTTGTTGTTGGCCATGTAGAGGCCCTTGAAGGCGTGGCGCAGCTTCTGCAGATCAAACGCGCCTGCCGGGTGGCGCTCGCCGCCGGTGTCGCCCTCGATGACGTGGATGTAGGAGAGGCCGAACGGGTTCAGCTGCTCGATGAGCGAGAGATAGACCGGCTCGGGATTGCTGTCGCCGATGTCGGCGAACTTGGTCAGCGGCGACAGGCGGATGCCGACGCGCTCGTCGCCGCCCCAGACGCTTGGTCACCGCCTCGGCGACCTCGACCACGATGCGCGTGCGGTTCTCGATCGATCCGCCGTAGCGGTCGGTGCGCTTGTTGGTCTTGTCGGAGAGGAACTGCTGCAACAGGTAGCCGTTGGCGGAGTGGATCTCGACGCCGTCGAAGCCGGCATCCTTGGCGCACTGGGCTGCGTGCGCGTAGTCTTTGAC
Organism: uncultured Alphaproteobacteria bacterium; assembly: GCA_963782555.1. Classification (GTDB taxonomy): domain Bacteria; phylum Pseudomonadota; class Alphaproteobacteria; order Rhizobiales; family Hyphomicrobiaceae; genus Hyphomicrobium_A. The sequence goes on from CAWAKB010000005.1 coordinate 88,739, forward strand.
GATGCCGGGGATCTCGTCGGTCTCGAGCGCGCGGGGCGTGACCAGATCCTTGAAGCCCTCGTAGGTATAGGCCTTCTGGTTCTCGGCGCGCACGGCGCTGGGCGCCACGGGCAGCGCGCCGCCCGGCTGCAGGTCTGGGTGCGAGACGCGGCCCACGTGCCACAGCTGCAGGAAGATGCGCCCGCCCTTGTCGTGCACGGCCTTGGTGGTGAGCTTCCAGCCGGCGACCTGCTCCTTCGTCCAGATGCCGGGCGTGCGGATGTAGCCCTTGCCCTGTGCGGAGATGTTGGTCGCCTCGGTGACGATGAGGCCGGCTGAGGCGCGCTGGGAATAGTAGGTCGCCTGCAGCTCGCCCGGCACGCCGGCGTCGTCGGCGCGCGAGCGCGTCAGCGGCGCCATGACGATGCGGTTTCTCAGCGTGTAGGGGCCGAGCTGGACGGGATCGAAGAGGTCGGTGTGGCGAGGCAGGGGCGCGGCGGCAGAGGTCTGCGCGGTCATGCGAGGCTCCTGTGGAGCGGCTCGGAAAGCTTCCGGCCATCTAGGAGCGGGGCGCGACCATCGCAAGGCGCGCGCGGCGGTTTGGCGCTGGGAGCAATCGCGAGAGCGACCCACTAGGAATAACAAAGGGGCCGCCCTGAGGGCAGCCCCCGTGAGACTTCGGCGGCGAATTGAGCGGTTGTTGCGCTCGGCCGCTTTGCTGGCTTCAGGCCGCCACCATCAGAGGCAGATCCGGCTTGAATTCCAGCGACCGCGACGTCGCCGTCCTCAAGATCCCACTAGACATCGGATCACCTCCTTTCGATTGTTGAACGATTTCGGCAGCTTGGCATGATTTGCGCAAGTTGCGAAGTTACAGTTTTGATACTCTTGTCGCAAGCTTAAGCCACGATGACCGCGAGCCCCGCCGGGAGAATGCGCCGGTACAACGTGAGGCGCGAAGCGATCGCTGCAGCGCTCGCGCCACGACCTCGATCGCATTGGCCGAGGACGGACGAAGCCCGCACGATCTGCTCGTCGCGTATCGGTGTGGCGGGGGCGGGGCGAGCTACAGCCCCATATCCTTATGCGCTTCCTTCATGTGCTCGACGCACCCGGCCATGTCGCCCTTCTTCATGGCCGCGTCCGACTCGTCGATATGCATTTGCGCGGATTTCTGCTTCGCCGGGTCGGTCATCTTGGCAATCATCGCGTTCATCTTCTGCATGTGCGCATCGTTGCACCACTCCTTCTGCTCGTCGGCGTAGACCGGGGTGAGCATCGCGGCGGTGATGATGCCGGCAAACAGCAACGGTCTGAGCATGGTCGTTCTCCTTGGGATTTCGCAGTGGAGAGCCTTGGCTTCCAAGCTACGAGTGGCCGATGTTCGAACGTTTGTGGTTGGGAATCCGTTCCGGCCACAAGGCGGACATTGGCCGCGCTAAGGGATCATCAGCTCGTCCACGTAGCACCACTTCCACGTCTCGCCTGGCTCGAAGGACTGCATGATCGGGTGCTTGGTGCGATGGAAATGCTTGGTTGCGTGCTTGCCCGGCGAGGAATCGCAGCAGCCGACATGTCCGCAGGTGAGGCAGATGCGCAGATGCACCCACTCCGAGCCCGTCTTCAGACACTCCTCGCACCCCTGAGCGCTGGGCGTCACCGGCCGGATCGTATCGAGATGGCTACAACGCTTGACCACGTCGCCGCTCCAATGCTGAGGGCCTGTCGGCCCCAGGTCAATTTTGCACTCGCATGAGCGCGGGGATCAGCTCGCGTCGATGCGCGAGGTGTGCATCTTGTCGCCCGCGGCGAAGTTCCCGCAGATCGATTGCGGCGGCGTGCCTGGATCGCAGATGTCGCCGTTGCGGATCGGCTGCGGGAAGATGACGACGTAGAGACCGTTGCCCTTGTCGAAGAGCCGTGCATTGCCCGCGTGCGCCAGCACGCGGCCGCTGCAGCTGAGCTTGATGGCCTCGGCGCCCTCGGGCGTTGCCGCGTGCGGCGGGCTCTTGCAGAAAGCTGAAAGCGTGGTCTCCGGCACGCCGCTGCTGCGATAGCGCGCAGCCGTGCTCGAGGGATCGAAATTGGTGACGATGGCGCCGGTGGTCTGGTTCTGGGAGCAGCCCAATAGCGCGGCCGCGATGCACGTCACCGCAAGGAACGCCGAGCCTGCCGATCTCGAGTGGGCCATGGCCGATACGCGGACACGAGGTCCCCCGCTCATCGCCGCCCTGCGCTGCCCGCCCCGGGCCGCGCGACGGCTAGGAACTGGCAGCCTTCCCCCCTCAGCGGCCGTTGTCAACAATCGCGTTCTGCGCGGGGCGCGCGTTAAGCGAATCCTTGCCCCTGGCTGATACGGCTCGGCGTGGATGGAGGCGCCCAATGAGCCACAGTTTTGCCGAAGAGCTGCACGTCCGCCCGATGCGTGCGGACGAGATCGCGATGGCCGTCGACTGGGCGGCTGCCGAGGGTTGGAACCCCGGCCTCGCCGATGCCCGGTGCTTTGCCAGCGTCGATCCGGGCGGGTTCCTCATTGGCGAGCTGGACGGTGAGCCCGTCGCCGTTGTCTCGGCCGTCAACTACGACGACCACTTCGCCTTTCTCGGCTTTTTTATCGTGCGGTCCGAGCTGCGCGGTCACAGCTACGGGCTGCAGGTGTCGCGGGCGGCGCTGGCGCACGCGGGCGCGCGCAGCATGGGCCTCGACGGCGTCGTTGAGCAGCAGGACAACTACGCCAAGTCGGGCTTTAAGCGCGCCTACAACAACATCCGCTATGGCGGCGTGCCCATGGGCCTGCGTGCCGTCAGCGCGACCGTGCCGCTGTCGGAGGTGCCCTTTGGCGCAGTCGTCGCCGATGACGCGCGCGTCTTTCCGGCGACGCGCCCCGGATTCTGGAAGGCTTGGCTCGGCGCGCCGGGCCATCGCGGCAGCGCAGTCATCCGAGACGGCGACCTCGCCGCGTGGGGCATCATCCGTCCCTGCCGCAAGGGGCGCAAGATTGGGCCGCTCGTGGCCGACGATCGCGAGGCGGCAGACGCCGTGTTCGCGGCGCTGGTAGGCGATGAGGGCGGCGAGGTGTTTCTCGATGTGCCGCAGCCCAATAGTGCCGCAGTCGCGCTGGCGACCGAGCACGGCCTCACCCCAGTGTTCGAGACCGCGCGCATGTATAGTGGTCCGGTCCGGCCAATTGCGCTGGAGCGCGTGTTTGGTGTCACCACCTTCGAGCTGGGGTAGGCTTAAGCGCATAGGTGGGGGCAACGTGCGTCGCAGGCGATCGGCTTTGAGCTTCGGGGTGCTGTGCGCAGCCGCGCTGGCGGCGGCTTTGCCGGCGCTCGGCGATGGCTCGTCGAAGCCGCACGGCGAAGGCGGCCGCTTCGCCGTCTACTACCCGATCATCAAGAAATACAACAAGAGCGGTGAGCGCTTCCGCATCGAGGGCTTCTGCCGCTCGGCCTGCACGCTGTTTCTGTCGATCAAGAACGTGTGCATCGAGCGCGGCGCCTTCCTGTCGTTTCATGCGGGGCCCGACCGCAAGACGGGACGGTGGGTGCGCAACTCCTCATCGACGCGGGCGATGCTCGCCGCTTACAAGCCGAAGCTGCGGAAATATTTGTTCGGCGGCCACCACGTGGACTCAGCGAAGTATTTCACGATGAAGGGCGCCACGCTGATCGACCAGTTCGGCTACCGCGAATGCCCGCCGCCGAAGCCTGAGCTGCCGGTGCGGCGGGAGCAAATGCAAAACTAAACAACGCCTCACTGTTGTTGCAGAGCTAATGCTGGGGACGTAAAGCAGCACAGTCAGACAAACGGAAGCGCCCCAGCCCTAAGAAACAAATATTTTTGCTCCAATTAATTAGGATCGGTAACATGAAAAAACAAAAGATATCGAACCGTTTAAAGAAAAAATCCCGATCGACAATGCGCAACGAATAGGCGCCCTAACAACAGTACTGCTAACCGAGATAACAAGCCTTCAGCGAGCTAGCAGGGAAATAAACGCTGCGATCACAAAAAGCGCCAAAAGGCACTCGGCCGCAATGACCGATTTCCTTGACCGATATCCTGTCGGGGTCGACGATGGGCAGACAAAAGAAAAGAAACTGAGCATCCCCATTGAAAAAATGCCGGAATTAACAAAGCTAGCACGAGAGCTTGCCGTTGCCGTAAGTGCATTTCCCCTTTCCAAGAGGGGGTTTATTTTGGTGCTCGTCAGCAAATGGGACGCCTATGTAGGTGAACTGCTCAGGTGGGTCTATCGTGTGCGCCCGGAGATCATAGATGGATCTACGCGGAGTATATTATTCACCGATCTAAAGGACATGAAAAGCATTTCAGCGGCGCGAGACAAAATTGTTGATGACGAGGTGGCGGCTGTCATGAGGGAGAGCCACATCGAGCAGTTTAAGTATCTTCGAAAAGAAGCTAAATATTCCGGTTAGATCGGACCTCGATATTTGGCCCGACTTTGTCGAGCTGACTCAGCGTCGACACCTAATCGCCCACACCAATGGGAAAGTCACGACGCAATATATGCAGGTGTGCCATGCAGAAAAAGTAAGCCTTGATTCGAAGGTTCGCGTGGGGACAACGCTTGAGGCAGACGACAAGTATTTATCCCAAGCTTGCGATTGCCTTTCAGAGCTGGGGGTGAAGCTGTCTCAGGTGCTCTGGCGTAAGTTGGATAGCTCATCGTGTGAGCGCGCTGACGGCCACTTGCTTCGCAGAACGTTCGACATGATTGAGGGAGAGCAATACAATCCGGCAATAAAGATTTTCTCCTTCGCGTTGAAGCCGCCGATGAAAATAAGTGATGCCAGTGATAGGTGTAGATGCGTAGTGAATTTGGCGCAATCATACAAGTGGCGGGGAGACCAAAAGAAGGCGAACAGGATTTTAGACGCGGAAGATTGGTCGGCATCAAGTTTTGCATTTAGGCTTGCCGTGGCTGTACTCAAGGATGAGTTCGAAGAGGCAGCTACGTTGATGAGAAAAATTGGAAGCGACGGCGAGATTAGTAAGGAGGATTACGAAGCGTGGCCTTTATTCAGGGAGTTTAGAAAAAGCAAGTTGTTCATAGAGGCTTATAGGGAACTGTTTAGCAGTGCGAGCGAAGTGCGGGGTGTGCCGAAGGACGTAGGAGATATGGTTTTCAAAGTAACAAAGGAGGCCCCGGTATCGGGGGGAAGCGGCAAGATTTCGGCAGGGCCAGGTGGTAATCACAGGGAGCCGGGTAGAGGGCGAAGTGCAAAAACAATGAAAAGAAAGAAGAAGACTTAGGCGCTGTTCGCTGACTGGTCGCAATGTTTGTTTGCAGGCATGTGCGGTTGCAAAAAAGGTGAATTACGTATTGGCGCCCGGTAGGCTTGACTTCATTCGACAAGAATTGGTCCGATTCCGGAAGCGTTGCTATTTAGTAGCTGCATCTGGCGTTGGGCGTTTCAAAATAGATCTCACCGCCCAGCTCGCGGAACCTCTTACTTGTCTCGGGCAGGCCACCTACTCACGGATGAATGCGGCTGATCTTCGAGCCTTCCAGCGTCAGATTATACATGAGGCCCTTGGGATCGAGGATGAAGCCGACCACGGGGCTCGTGATCTTGTTGGTGTCGATCGAGCCGCCGATGCCGACCGCGATGATGGCGACGGACGCGTCGGCGCCGATCTTCCATCCGGCGGTCTTGCGAAATTGATCGAGCGCTTCCGGCGTCATGAACAAAATGATGACCGAGCGCTCCTGCACGCCGATCTGGAAGCCGATCGAGGCTGAAACCATGTTGTAATAGTCGACGGTGCGTCCATGGATGCGCAGCGCGCCCTCGCCATACTCGCCGCCGAAGCCGAAACCCGCCTTGACGACTGACGGGAACACGAGGACGCCGACGGCCTTGTGCGCGAGCTCGCGCGCGCCGCGGATCTTGTAGAAGAAGCGGTCGAGCGTGGCGTTGACGCTCTGGTCGATCTCATAGGCGGAGCCGGCCTGCGCGGGTGGTGGCGCGGTCAGCAGGGTCGCGAGGCATAGGACGGCGAGTGCGGCGAGGCGTGTCATCTTGTTGTTCCCCCGGGGGTTTCTCGTTGACCGTTGGTCGCCTGTGATCATGGCGAAAGTGGCGCGGGCCTAAACACCGGCCCTGGCCGCCAGGATGATCCATAGCGCCACCAAGGCGGCGAAGTAGAAAAAGCCCGCAAACGCGATGTTTCGGGCTCGCCGGATCTCGGCCGGCGTGGTGGCATTCACGCTCGTGAACAGCAACGCCAGCTCATACATGGTGAATACCGAGGCCAGCAGCGTCGTAGCCAAGTCTTCCTTTTTCTGCCGGGCGTAGGCCATGAGCTTCATCAGGCTCGGCGTCCACCAAAAGATCGGAAAGAACAGGATGGCGTTGAGCCCCATGAAGAAGGCGCGCACCGGGATGCCGAACGGGCGCTCGCCCGCGACGCCGACCTGCGCCTTCGTCACCGCCGGGTCGAGATTGACCGCGATGAAGATGGCGTAGAACATCAGCGACAGGACGAGCGCGGTCACGCGCGTCTTCCTCTCACGTCTATTCGTTGCGTCGGCTGTCACGGCACATGAGGTGCTGGCTTTCCCCGTAGCTTGCGAGTGCTACTTCTTCACTTTATCCGCATCCACATAGACCTGCCCGCCCAGCTCACGGAACTTGGCGCTCATCTCGGCCATGCCGGCTTCTGGATCGATCTGCGTCGTCTCCTCGGCAAGCTCGACGGCCGCCTCGTTCAAACGCGCCGCGTAGTCGCGCACCTGCTGCGTGATTTCCATGGAGCAGAACTTCGGCCCGCACATGGAGCAGAAGTGCGCCACCTTGTGCGCCTCCTTGGGCAGCGTCTCGTCGTGGAAGCGCTGAGCCGTGTCGGGATCGAGCGACAGGTTGAACTGGTCGGCCCAGCGGAACTCGAAGCGCGCGCGGCTCAGCGCGTCATCGCGCAGCTGGGCTGCAGGGTGGCCCTTGGCGAGGTCGGCGGCGTGGGCCGCGATCTTGTAGGTGATGACGCCGGTCTTCACGTCGTCGCGGTCGGGCAGGCCCAAGTGCTCCTTCGGCGTCACGTAGCAGAGCATGGCGGTGCCGAACCAGCCGATCATGGCAGCACCGATGCCGGACGTGATGTGGTCGTAGCCCGGCGCGATGTCGGTGACGAGCGGGCCCAGCGTATAGAACGGGGCCTCGCCGCACTCGGCGAGCTGCTTTTCCACGTTGACCTTGATCTTGTGCATGGGCACGTGGCCAGGGCCTTCGATCATCACCTGGCAGCCGCGCTCCCACGCAATCTTGGTCAATTCGCCGAGCGTCTCCAATTCCGCGAACTGCGGCCGGTCGTTGGCGTCGGCGATGGAGCCGGGGCGCAGGCCGTCGCCCAATGAGAACGACACGTCGTAGGCCCGCATGATGTCGCAGATCTCCTCGAAGCGCTCGTAGAGGAAGCTCTCCTTGTGGTGCGCCAGGCACCACTTGGCCATGATCGAGCCGCCGCGCGAGACGATGCCGGTGACGCGGTTGGCGGTGAGCGGCACGTAGGGCAGGCGCACGCCGGCGTGGATGGTGAAATAGTCGACGCCCTGCTCGCACTGCTCGATCAACGTATCGCGGTAGAGCTCCCAGGTGAGCGCCACGGGGTCGCCGCCGCACTTCTCCAGCGCCTGGTAGATCGGCACGGTGCCGATGGGTACTGGGCTATTGCGCAGGATCCATTCGCGCGTCGTATGAATGTTGCGGCCCGTCGAGAGGTCCATGACCGTGTCGGCGCCCCAGCGGATCGCCCACACCATCTTCTCCACCTCCTCCTCCACGGACGAGGTGACGGCGGAGTTGCCGATGTTGGCGTTGATCTTCACCAGGAAGTTGCGGCCGATGATCATCGGCTCCAACTCGCCGTGGTTGATGTTGGCGGGGATGATGGCGCGCCCGCGCGCGATCTCATCGCGCACGAACTCCGGCGTGATGTGCGCAGGGATGTCCGCGCCGAAGCTCTCGCCGTCTTTTAAGGCCGCCTTGGCGCGCTCGAGCGCAACCTTGCGGCCGAGGTTCTCGCGGTGGGCGACGTAGATCATCTCCATGGTGATGTGGCCTGCGCGTGCGTACTCGAGCTGGGTCACGGGCTTGCCAGGGAGACCGCGATAGGGTTTGGGCTTGTTGGGGAAGTCGCGCGCCAGATGCGCGCCCGAGACGCTGCCGTTGTCCTCGGGCTGCACGGCTCGGCCCTCGTACGCTTCGGCGCCGCGCTCCTCGACCCACGCCGCGCGTGACCGCGGCAGCCCGCGCGCCACGTCGATCTCGGTGCGCTCATCCGTGTAGGGGCCAGACGGATCATAGACGCGGAAGGCCGGCTCTCCTTCGCTGAGCGCGATCTCGCGGAAGGGGACGCGCAGGTCGCCATGACCGTCGGGTGCGTCGTACACCTTGGTGGAGGCGGGCAACGGCCCCGTCGTCACCTTCGGTGTCGCGAACTCAGGCTTGCGCTCGATCTTGTTCATGGCGTCGACCCTTGCTTTTGTTCGGGTACGGAGACGGCAACGATCGGCCCCAGAGGCAAGCCGATGTCGTTGCGGTTGATGTCGGTGGCGTAGAGGCGGCAGATGGAGCCGTCGAGATAGAGCGCATTCGGCGTCTTCAAGACGTCGCGAAAAACGCGCCCAAACTGATAGAAAGTCACGGGGTCGTCGGCGAGCGCGAATACGACGTGCGTTCCTTTGACACCAACGCCGTTGCGGCGATATCGCGAGTTGCTGTGCTTGAGAAAGCGCGGATGCAGGCGTCCGTCGACGACCAGCATGGGACCGGACTGGGTGGCGAACCTCGGCTTTGGCTTGCGCCTCTGAAAGGCCTTCGTCTCGAGGACTCCGGCGGATTTGCCGGTGATGTAGAAAACGCCGTTCGGTTTCATGCTGAAATTGCCAGGGCCGTCAGCCGTCGAGAGCGGCTTCAGCTTGCGGCCGTTCTCGATGTAGAGCCCGACCGGCGAGCGGTCTTCGTGATACATGCCGGCATTCATCGCGAATACGAGCCGCCTCCCGCGCTTATGCAACGCGCTGCCCACGCGCTCGAACTGCCCCAGCGTCGCGCCTGAGCCATCACGTAGGAACAGCTCGATGCCATCGCGTGCGTCAAATGTACAAATGACATAGCGGTTACCTTCGATCGTCTCGTTCCGGCATGCGGCGTGACACGCGCCGACGCCCGCCAGCAGCGCGGCAGCAGCCATGCAAAGGCGAGATATCTGCTTTGGTGTGCGGGCGATCATGTCATCTTGTTCAAAGTGGGCTCGAACGGTCGGTAGGCTCAGCTCGCCGGCACGTAGCCGAAATACGTGAGGACGGCGCCAAGCACCAAGGTGACGATGGCGCTCGTCATCACCACGTTGGTGTTGCGGCCGTAGCGTCCGGACCGCTCTGCCACGAGCTTGGGCGCGAGGATGCGCACCGCGCCTTTGATCAGCCCGAGCCAGCCGAGGATGGTGATTATGACGGGCCAGCGCCACTCCCACACGTTGTGGAAGATGACGATCAGCAAACCCAAGAGCAGCGCCGTGGTTCCGGCCATGTAGATCGAGAGCGGGCTTGCGCCGAAGTCGACCACCAGGCGCCGGTAGTGCTCGAGATTGATGAAAATGCCGGCGCCGACGATGAGAAGCAGCGGGCCAATTATTTTTGCGAGTAGAACGGATGTTTCCATTATGCCTCTCCTCATGTCGCACGCAGGTTGCGGCATGCGCCTTAGGCGAGTGGGGGCATGAGGGCAAGAAAGACGCTGCTGTCTCGCAGTCCCGTCCCTTCGCCGGCATGACCCGGATCAGGTCCTAAGGGTGCTCGCGCATCAGCTTCAGCGCGATCTCAGCCGGATGCCTCCGGCGCCCCTCGGAACGATGGCAGTGTGCGCCGTCCCGCATCGCGGCGCAAGTGCGCAAAGGTCGACAAAGGTCGACGTGAATGGCTTCACACGCCCATATAGCTGACGTAGCAGAGCCAGGCGCCGATGACGCCCTGCACGATGCCGCCGCCGGTCATCAGCCCGGGCTTGTCCAGCATCGTTTGCCCGATGGACTTGACGCTGTCGGGGAAGACGATCCGGAATACGCCGCCGATCACCAACAGCCAGCCGAAGATGGTGATCACGACCGGCCATCCGAGCACCCAGACGTTGTGGGTCAGCACGATGGCGAGGCCCCCCAGCAACGTCAGGATGCCTGCAAGAAAGATGAGGCCCCGGTGCTCGAGGAAGTCGGTTGCCATCTCGCGCATGTTGACTTGGTTGATCAGCATGGCGGCGCTGACGGTGAGCAGAACCGGCCCGATGAGCTTGGCCAGAAAAAGCGACGTGTCCATAACTGTGGTCCCCTCCCAATAATTCATATTGAATGCGCCGGAGTGTGAGCCGGATGGCGCTTGCCGGCAAGTCCAACACGACGCCGTCTGGCGGCGCCCGTGTGGGTGTCGTTGTGCGTTGTCGGCGCGGCGCAGATCAGAGCATGCAGTGCATAGGCAAGCGGCGCCGGCTCAAGCCCACCTATCGAGGCCGCAGCGCCGGTTACTCTACGCCGCCATGCGGGACGCAGCGCTGTCGATCCAATTCTTGATCTTGTCGATGTTCGGTGGCTCGCCTTTGCGCAGGATGCGTTGTCCTTCCGGCGAAGCGGCGAAGCGCAGAACGGCGGCGCAAAGGCTGGCCTCGTCGGCCGCGGCGACGGCCGCCGCATCGGGGTAACCGGCGCCGACGAGCAGCTGCGCGTGCGTGCCGCGCAAGCCCGGCACGCACATGACGAGGCGCGCCTGATCCTGCCACTGGCGCAGGGTTTCCGAGCCGATGCCGTGGCCGGCGAGCGCCTCGGCCGTCTCTGCAGGTTCGGCGGCGAGGAACTCGCCGACGGTGAAGATGCCAATCTCGGCGAACCATTCGGCCGAGCGAGGCCCAATGGACGGCGCCGCCTCGATGTCGTCGGAGGCCGTAAGATAGACACGCCGCGCCGGCGCCCTCGACGGCGGTGGTCTGGACGCCACCGGCTTGGGAGCGGGCGCTTTGAGGGCGGGGGCCTTCGGGGCCTCGGCTTTGGGCGTGGAGGCCTTGAGAGCGGCCGCGGGAGCGGCCGGCGGCACCGCTGCGGTGTCCGCCTTTGCAAGGCGCTTGGCGCGCTCTGCGGCCTGCTTGTCGGCGCGCGGTCCCTCCACCTCCAAGTCGTAGAGGTCCCGGACCACGCGGTCGTCCTCAGGCAACGTCGCCTCGACGCGCCCGGTCGTCCGCAGCTCCTCGTACATACTGTGGACGATTGCGCGGTCTTGCGCGTTGGTGAGGCGCTTCTCGATCCACTTCGACGGCATCTGCAATGTCGCGATGAAAGCTTCGAGCGTCAGCGACACCGGCGGAGGCGTTGTGCCGCTTTCGGAGAAGGCGCGCTCCAGAATGTGCGCCAGTCCGGTCGACGCGTAGATCAGAAGCTCGGCGATGAGCACGCGCGCGGTATCATCGAGCCCGGCGGGCGGATCGACCACGCCGCGATGGATGTCGTAGTGGGCGATGAGCTTCTCGTAATAGCGGTTCGACGTCTCCGCACCGCGGCAGACCATCTCTTTCAGCCACGAGGCGCCGTCCGGAACGGCGACCTCGATGTGGGCGAACTTCTCGCGGCCGAGTTTTGCGAGCTCGTCGTAGGAGCGGCTGATGCTCCACTCGCAAGCGCGGTGGATGGCGTTCTCTGCTTCCGTCTGCCCGGTATGAAACGGCTGGATCGGGTCCGTGTAGTAATGGCTCAAGACGCCGGCCGCGTAGGCGGCATCGCTCCACGCCTGGCCGCGCAGCGCTTCCAGCAGCCGGCCGTACCACGCCTCGGCCTTTTCCGGGGCACCGCCCCAATAGCCGTCGCGCACATGCAGAACGTGGTTCTTGAAGTCCTTGAACTGCTTGTCCGGCGCCTTGGAGCCTTCGAGATAGACCTCGGCGTGCTTCAAGAAAAGGTTCTGCCAGCGCTCGGCCTGCGGGCTGTCCAGGCGCTGCAGCGCATCGAGCGCCAGCTTGTGATGCGTGCCGTTGGCGTGGGCGGCGTAGACGATACGGTAGAGGAGGCTCATGCCGAGGTTCCCTGCGGCTCTTCGGTTGCTGGCGAAACGCTAGGCGAGTCGCCAGCGAGCGCAAACCGTGCGAGGGGCGGCAAACGGCAAGTCGAAGGGGATTAAGGCGAATTAGCGGCCTTCGCGCCACCAGGCGAGCGCGATGAGCAGCAGGAGCGCCGACAGCGCGGTGAAGCCGGTGAACATCGGCGTGAGCTTGACCCCGCGCGTGACGTAGGCCTCGCGGTCCTTCAAGCCGAGCCAGCCCGAGCCCGCTAGCACCTTGGCATTCGACAGCATGGAGATGCGGGGCACGTCGACGGCGGTGGGGTCCTTGCGCGCGGCCGCCGCCGAGGCGCTGGTCCAGAAGATGCCACCGCCGGTGGCATCGACGAGCGGCTGGAGCTTCTTCTCCGTCGCCGTCACCTCGCTCATCTCGATGGGGTCGTCAATGCCGGCGTGCGCAACCGCCGTCAGCTCGCCCGAGTCCGACTTCGTTTGCGCCTTGTAGAGACCCGGAATTTTCACATCGACGGTGGAGCGCCACACGCCGGGCCCGGCTTTCTCCAGCGTCACCTGCGAGGTCTCGCCGCCCGGCGCCGATAACGTCACCGGCCCGACCGTGTCGTCCATGGAGCGGCGCTCGAGCGTCAGGTGCAGCCCCTTGGCCTTGGCGATGAGGCGCTCCTCCTCCAGGTCCGGCTCCTTCATCAGCCAGTGCGACAGCCGGCGCAGCAAGTCGCTGTAGGGCCCGCCGCCCTCGTAGCCGCGTGCCCACAGCCAGGCCTGGTCGGAGGTGAGAAGCGCGATGCGTCCCTTGCCCCTGCGGTCCAGAATGAGGAGCGGCTTGTTCTCGGCGCCCTTCATGAGGACGCGGCCGCGGTCGGGGACGACCTCGACCTGGCGGAACCAGCGGCCCCAGGTGGGGCCATGCCCCTTGGTGCCGGCGCCGGCGAGGTGCTCGGTGACCGGATGCTTGCGCCCGTCCTCGGAGAGCTTGGCTTTGAACGGCTCCGACAGCACGCGCGTCGTCGGCGTGGCAGGCAGCACCGGCGACAAGGGCGTGCGGAAAAGGCTCATGGGTCCGGCGTAGTCGTCGCCGGCCGCCACGAGCAGCGCGCCGCCGTGGTCCTCTACGTAACGCGCGATGTTGTCGTAGTAGGGCAGCTGCAACAGGCCGCGATGCTGGTAGCGGTCGAAGATGATGAGATCGAAGTCGTTGATCTTCTCCGAGAACAGCTCGCGCGTCGGGAAGGCGATGAGGGAGAGCTGATTGATCGGTGTGCCGTCGTGCTTCTCAGGGGGACGCAGAATGGTGAAATGCACCAGATCCACGGCCGCATCCGACTTCAACAGATTGCGCCAGGTGCGCTCGCCGGCGTGAGGCTCGCCGGAGACCAGCAGCACGCGCAGGTTCTCACGCACGCCCTCAGCGGCGATCACGGCGCGGTTGTTGGCAGGGGTGAGCTCGCCGGGCGCGGTATCGAGCTCGACCTCGACGATGTTCTGGCCGGCGTGCGGGAACGGCATCTCGATCTTCACGGGACGCCCGATCGTGGTCGTGATGTGCTCGTCATCGCGGCCCTCGCGGCGCACCTTCAGCGTCACCACCTCGGCTGGATCGACCTTTTTGCCCGTCTCGCGGACGGCGACCTCGATGTCGCGCGACTGGCCCACGATGCCGTAGCGCGGCGCCTTGAGGATCTGGATGCGGCGGTCGAACTCGTCGGGCGCGCCGGTGAGCAAGGCGTGCACGGGCGCATCGAAGCCGAGTGCCGAGGCCTGCTTGGGCACGTCGTGCACCTCGCCGTCCGTCAGCAGGATGACGCCGGCGAGCCGGTCGGGCGGCGTATCGGCGAGCGCCTTGTTGAGGTCGGTGAAGAGCTGCGTGCCGGGCGTAGTGGTCTCGCCAGGGCGGGACGCCGGTACCCACTTGACGTTGAGGTTGGGAATCTTGCCGAGCTTGGATTCCAGCTCGGCCTTGACCGCGGCGGTCTGGGCCTTGCGATTGCCCAGCGTCTGGCTGGCGCTCTCGTCGACCACGACGATGGCCTCATTGGCGAGGCTCTCGCGCTGCTCCTGGCGCAGCGTCGGGTTGGCGAGCGCGGCGATGATGGCGGCAAGCGCGCAGGTGCGCAGCACCGCCCCGCGCGAGCGGCGCAGGAGCAGATAGGAGGCGAGCAGAATCGCGATTGCGGCCGCGCCCCAGAACAGCGGGGCGGGCAGCACGGGCGCGAAATCGATCGACCAGCTCATGCCCAAGTCCTCATTGGCCGAGACGCTCCAGCAGCGCTGGAACGTGCACCTGGTCGGCCTTGTAGTTGCCGGTGAGCGCGTGCATCACGATGTTGATGCCGGTGCGGAAGGCCATCTCGCGCTGGTCCTCGCCGCCGCCGACGGTCGGATAGAGCGGACGCCCGCTTTCGTCGAGCGCCCAGGCGGCCGCGAAGTCGTTGGGCGTGACGATGATCGAGGTGACGCCGTCGGAGACGCGGGCCTTGCGCACGTGGGCCTGCCCGGTGTCGTCCTGCGCCTCGACCCAGAGCTGGCCGCCGTCCCAGCGGCCGGGGAAGTTGCGCAACAGATAGAAGGCCTTGGTGAGCACGTGGTTCTCGGGCACCGGCACTAAGCGCGGCACGTCGAGCTTGCCGAGAATGCGCTGCAGGGCCGCCTCCCCCGGGCCGGAGATGGAGCCGCCGGCCGAGGTGCCGCGGCCGTAGTCTTGCGTGTCGAAAACGATGAGGCCGCCCTGCTTCATGTAGGCGTCGATCTTCGCCAGCGCCGCCTCGGGCAGCGCCTTGGCGTCGGGAAGCACGGGCCAGTAGAGCACGGGGAAGAAGGCGATCTCGTCGGTGAGGATGTTGACGGCCATCGGGCGCCCGGGCTCGACTGCAGTGCGCACCGCCAACAGCCGGCCGAGGCCGTCGAGGCCGAGGCGGCTGATCTCGTCGACGGTCTGATCGCCGGTGAGTACGTAGCCGAGCGTGACCTTGCTCGTCGCCTCGATGGCGCGCTCGTCGGCGGCTGCGGTGCTGCGCGCACTCTCCGACGCCATTTCCGGTGCAGGCTGGGCGTGAAGGGCAGGCGCTGCCACCGTCAGCGCGGAGAAGCCGACGATAAGACCAGCGATCGCCGCGGCGGCGGGCGCCCGGCGCCCGATGGTCAAGCCACCCCGCTGGAGCAGGATCACGGCGATGATATCGGCGAACAGCAGCGCCAGCGCGGCGAGCAGCAGCCACGACTTCAAGGGCTTCGCACCCTCGCTCTCGTAGCTCAGGCGCTCAGTCCCTGCTGGAAGCGCCGGCAGCGGCGCCAGCGTGCTCTTCGGGCCCAGCACATTGACGGCGCGCGGTGCACCGCCGGTGCCGTAGTAGCCCGGCGGGTGATCGAGGTTGGGGACGAGGTCGTGGACCTTTGCTGCCGACACCGGCTGCGCCGTCGGCGGCGGGGTTTTGAGGATGCCGAATCCGTCGAGTGTCTCCAGCGGCGGCAGCACGGCCGGGGTATCATCGGAGGCGGCCTCTTTGCCTCCAGCCGCGGCGGGCGAGCCGCCCGCGTCCTCCGCCACACCGGTGCCGAGCGCGGAAATGCGGCGCAGCATCTCCACGAACAGACCAGACAGCGGCAGGTTCGACCAGTCGGAGTTGGCGGTCACGTGGAAGAGAATGATCTGACCCTCGCCGAGCTTGCGCGCGGTGACGAGCGGCGTGCCGTCCGCGAGCCGCGCCCAGACGGCGACGCCGGGACCGAGCATGGCCGGATCGGCAAGCACCTGGCGATTGACGGTGACCTCCTTGGGCACGGAGAGGCCGGCGAACAAGCTCTTGTCCTCGAAGGGCGCCAGCGGTTGCGGCGTCGACCAGGACAGCGCGCCGCCGAGCGCGCGTCCGCCGGTGCGCAAGGGCACCGGCAGCAGATCGTCGCCGCCGTTTTCCAGACGCGGGCCGGCAAAGCGCACCAGAACGCCGCCGCGCTTCACCCAGTCCTCGACCCGCTTCTCGGCTTCGCCCGACAAGGTGCCGATGTCGGCCAGCATGAGCACGGTGGCGTTCTGCGCGAGCGCGTCGTGGATGCCGGCGAGGAGATTGGAGCCCTTGGGTTTGACGAGCTCGGCGTAAGGCTTCAAGGCTTTCTCGATGTAGTAGTGCGGCGCCAGCAAGGGCTGCGACTCCTCCCGGCTCTCGCCGGAGATGATGGCTACGCGGTGCCACTGGGAGCGCGCGTCGAGCAGGCTGACGGCGCCGGCCGAGTGCTCGCCCGCGATCTCGACTCTAGCGACCTGGTTGCGCAGCTCGAGCGGCAGCTCGACCGGCACGGTCGCCGCTTGCTCGCCCGGCTTAAGCTTGAAGGGGACCTCGCCGAGCCGCTGGCCGCGCGCCGAGTAGGCGTGGACGAAGCCGTCACGCGCTCCGCCTTGCGCGCGCAAAAGGCGCGCCTCGAGCTTTCCGCTCTGGCCGATGCCGGCGGAGACGCCGATGGCCTCGCCCCCACGGCCACCTTCGATGACCGCGAAGGTCCCGTCCTTGGCGAGTGCCTTGAGCCGTTGGGCGAACTCTGCTGCGTTGCCGTGATCGATGCCATCGCTGAGCCACGCCACGCTCGGCGCGCCCGACGTTGGCTCGGCGAGCACTTTCTCAAGCGTGCTCACGGCGGCGAGCCGGTCGGGTGCGAAAGGTTGTGGCATCAGCGCTGCGGCGGTGGAGCGCGCTTCGCCCGGGGCCTCGATGCGCGCATCGAGTGTCTTGGCAGACCGCGCCGTTGGCACGATGACCACCGCACGGCTTTGTCCTTCGGCTTGTGCGATGACACGCTCGATCATACGCGTGCGCTCGTTCCAATGCGCGGCGCCGGCCCAGCCATTGTCGACGACGATGGCAACGGGACCCTTGCCTGCCAACGCGGCCTTGCGCGAAGGATTGAGCACGGGCTCGGCCAACGCCAGGATGATGAGCGTGGCGGCAAGCAGGCGAATGAGCGTGAGCCACCAGGGCGACTTGGCGGGCGTCTTCTCCTGGTTCTCGATGCCGAGGAGAATGCGGGTCGGCGGAAATGTGACTTGGCGCGGGCGCGGAGGAACGGTGCGTAGGAGCAAATAGATGATGGGCAGCGCGGCGAGCGCGCCCAAGAGCCAAGGATTGAGGAAGGCGAGCGCTCCGAAGCTCATGTCCGTGCCTCGCGCAGCCGCGGCTCGCTCGCACGCGGCTCAGGGTCGGCGGGAGCCGGGGGCTTGCTTTGCCAGCGGTGGTCGCCGTCACCGCCTTGGAGCCGCATGATGAGTGTCAGCAGCGGCTCGGCCGCGGGACGGTCGGTGTGGTGCACCAGGAACGACCAGCCGAGACGCTTGGCGAGAGCCTCGAGCTCGGCCCGGTGCGCCTCGAGCCGCTCCTTGTAGCGCGGCCGCAGGCTTTGCGCGCGGTCGGCGACCCAGCGGTCCGCTCCCGAAGGGCTCAGGAACTCGGTGCGGCCCTCGTAGGGAAGCGTCTCCTCGGCCGGATCGAGGATCTGCACCAGATGCCCCACGGCGCCATCGGCGGCCAACGTCTCGATGTGCTCGCGGGTCACAGCGATGGGATCGAGAAAGTCACTGAAGAGCATGGCGCCGGCGAAGCGCGCCAGATGCGTCTTGGGTGGCTGGGATGCGTTAAGCGACGGCGTCCCTTCATGCGCGAGGATCGCCTCGGCGATACGTGAGGAGGCCTTGCGGCTCGCGGTGGGGTGCGTGAGGCCGAGCACCGCGACGCGCTCGCCGCCGCGCACGAGAAGCTCGGCCGCCGCCAGCATCAGCACGGTGGCACGGTCCCGCTTCGTCGTGTGTGAAAGGTGGCTGCGGAAATTCATGGACGGCGACAGGTCCGGCCACAGCCACACGGTGTGTGCGGCTTCCCATTCGCGCTCGCGCACATAGAGGTGATCGGAGCTGGCCGAGCGGCGCCAGTCGATCTGCCGAAAATTGTCGCTCGAGCCGTACTGGCGGAACTGCCAGAACGTCTCGCCAGGACCGGCGCGCCGCCGGCCATGGATGCCATGGGCGACGGTCTGGGCGATGCGCTGGGCCTCGATGAGAATATTGGGCAGACGGTCGGCGAGACCTTGCGCTTCGCGTTCCAGGGCCAGGACCCCGGAACCAGATCTGGGATCCCGGCGAGACTGCAGGGCGGCGTCCGCCATTCCCTACTCCACTGCCGCGACGAACCGAGTGATGATGGCGCTTAAATCCTGGCCTTCGGCGCGTGCGGCGAACGTCAAGGCCATGCGGTGCTTGAGCACCGGCTCGGCGAGCGCCAGCACGTCGTCGACCGAGGGCGCCAGCCGGCCGTCGATCAGCGCCTTGGCGCGTACGGCGAGCATGAGCGCCTGGCTGGCGCGGGGACCCGGTCCCCAGGCAACGAAGCGGTCGGTATCCTCACTGGCGCCGGTTCCCGGGCGCGCGGCGCGCACGAGCTTCAAGATCGCATCGACGACCTTGTCGGGCACCGGGATCTGGCGCACCAGGCGCTGGATGGTCATCAGCTCGGTTGCGGTGAGGATGGTGTCGAGGTGGCGCTCGTCGGTGCCGGTGGTGGCAAACAGCATGCGCCGCTCGGCGAGGATGTCGGGGTAGGTCACGTCGATCTGCAGGAGGAAGCGGTCGAGCTGTGCCTCGGGAAGCGGATAGGTGCCCTCATGCTCCAGCGGGTTCTGGGTGGCCAGCACGTGGAAGGGCTGCGGAATGTCATAGCGCGCGCCGGCGACCGTCACGTGATGCTCCTGCATGGCCTGCAGAAGCGCCGACTGGGTCCGCGGCGAGGCGCGGTTGATCTCGTCGGCCATCAACAGCTGGGTGAAGATCGGGCCTTTGACGAGACGGAACGAGCGCTGCTTGCCCGGCGTGTCCTCGAGCACCTCCGAGCCGATGATGTCGGAGGGCATGAGGTCGGGGGTGAACTGGACGCGCTTGGCGTCTAGTCCCAACACTTTGCCGAGCGTCTCCACCAGAAGGGTTTTGGCGAGACCCGGGACGCCGATCAGCAAGGCATGGCCGCCAGAGAGGATGGTGATGAGCGAGCGCTCGATCACGACGTCCTGGCCGAAGATGACGGAGGCGGCGGCCTTGTGGGCCCGCTGCACACGCTCGGCTGCCGCCTCGAGGCGGGGAACGATGTCCGCGTGAGTCTCGGTTAGGGTGCTCATGAGGGCTCGCTTTTGGGCTGTTGGTGGCCTGCGATTGGCAACTTAGCAAAAATATGAACAAGAACGATCACGGGCGCGGTTCCCCCGGTCAAGTGAATGTTACGTTAGATTGGGGACAGTGTAATGGGCTACCAGCCTTGAATATTGAGGCGATTTGGCGCCGGAGGCCAGAGCCTGATGGATCGTATGGACGCAGAGGAGGAGCCTCGGAGCGGCATGCCTGAGAGGCTGTCAAAGCGCGTGCAAGCACGCTCGCTCCCGCCCGTGGAGCGCTGGCAGCCGCCCTATTGCGGCGATATCGGCCTTGCAGATTCGGGCTGACGGCAGCTGGATCTACCGCGGTAGCCCGATTGGGCGAGAGGCCATGGTGAGACTTTTTGCCAGTGTGCTGCGCAAGGATGCGGACGGGCAAACCTATCTGGTCACGCCGGCGGAGAAGGTGGACGTTGCGGTCGAGGATGCGCCGTTTCTTGCGGTGGAGATGGAGGCGCAGGGAGCTGGCCGCGCACAGGAGCTGATCTTTCGCACCAACGTGGACGACGTCGTGCGCTGCGGACCAAAGAACCCGTTGCGGTTCGGGCGGCAGGTGCCGAGCGGTGGGGTGAAGCCCTACGTGTTGGTGCGCGGCCGGCTGGAGGCGCTGCTTACGCGCGCGCTCGTCTACGAGCTCGCGGCGCTGGTGGTGGAGGAGGCGCACGACGGCTCCGAGCTGCCAGGCGTTTGGAGCGGCGGAGCCTTCTTTCCGATCGTCAGTGCATCTTGAACTCGCTTCCGACCAGGCGCACCTCGGCAGGCGTCAAAAGTTTGCGGTGGGCTACCGTCACCTTGAACAGCTCGCCGTCGAGCTTCGTCGTCCAGAAGTCGAGGAAGTTCTTGAGCTTGGGAAAGCGCGGGTGGAGATCGTAATCTTGCCAGATGTAGCTCTGCAGCAATGCAGGATGATCGGGCAGGCGGTAGAGGATCTCCGCCGTCGTCAGGCTGTATCCTTTGAGTAGAACGGAAAGCTCAGCTGTGGCCATCGTCGTGTCCCCCATTCGAATTTCGAAACCCCCAGACTCGAAATTTGATAGGCAATGATAGTTCAGGCAACCCCGCGCACAACGAATTAGTTCCATGTGACCAGCGTGTTAGCAGCCTCCGAGGAGAGCTGCTGACAAGGCGAGGCGCCGGCTGAGGCGGCAGACGCTATGATCGAGACCGCGCTGACGAGCTTCACGACCTTCTTCGC
This sequence comes from uncultured Alphaproteobacteria bacterium, assembly GCA_963782555.1. Lineage (GTDB taxonomy): Bacteria > Pseudomonadota > Alphaproteobacteria > Rhizobiales > Hyphomicrobiaceae > Hyphomicrobium_A. The sequence goes on from CAWAKB010000005.1 coordinate 109,171, forward strand.
CACCATCGGGCCGGTGGAGACGGCGGTGCTGTTTGCGACGCTGACGCCCCAGATGGACCGCGCCGCGCGGGCCGCGATTGCTGTGCGCGCGACCGTGATCGCCAGTCTCATCCTGCTCGTTTTCACGCTGCTGGGTCAGCCGCTGCTCGATCGGCTGGGCGTCACCATCCCGGCGCTGCAGACGGCAGGCGGAATCGTTCTTTTGATGATCGCTCTCGACATGATCTTCGCCAAGCCGACCAGCGCCTTCAAGCTCACCGAGCCCGAGGACGTGGAGGCGCAAACAAAAGACGACATAGCCGTTTTTCCGCTGGCGACGCCACTGCTTGCGGGGCCGGGTGCGATGAGCGCCGGCATTCTGCTCGCCGCCAACGCCGACGGGAACCCGCTGGCGCTTGCGGTGACGCTTGCCGGCCTCGCTGCCGTGATGGGGATCACGCTGGTCCTGCTGCTCATCTCCCGCGAGGTCAACAGCGTGATCGGCATCACGGCGCAGCGCGTGCTCATGCGCGTGTTCGGGATCCTGCTGGCGGCCATCGCCGTTCAGGCGGTCTTCAACGGCTTGAGCGCCAGCGGGCTCATCCGGCCTGGCGTCTGAGAAGGGATCAAATCCGCACAGCCGTTAGCCGGGTGTTAACCGGAAGCGTCCAGGATTGGGACAGTCGCGTGGTTGAGAGGCGTTTGTCCCATGTCGTTGTCGCGTGCCGGCCGTTGCTTGGCAAGTTTGCGTGGTGCTGGAGCGCTGTGGCGGCCGGCAGCGCTCCTACTTTCCCTGATGCTGGGCGCATGCAGCTCGGCACCGCCCTCGATGCAATCGGCGAGCTGGTATCCATCGCTGGTTGCAGGCCCGATGGGCGGCATGCCCCCGCCAGCCGGGGCGCGGCCGCAAGTCGAGATCGAAGGCGATGGCCTCGAGGGTCAGCTGCCGCCGCGACGGGGTGCCAACAAGGCGCCGGACGATCCGACGGAGCCTTTCAGCCCCAACTACGGCTCCACGCCTGCGGCCGCCACGGAGCCTGCGCCGGCATGACGGCCTAGAGCAATTGCGCCAGTCTGCACCTATATAGACAGCTGTCGGCCGCCGGCTTCTCCGGCGCGAAAATGGTGCACGACGTGATCGTAAGAAGAGCGGCAAACCTCGCCGCCGCCGTTTCGGTGGCGTTCATGGTCGCGATGTCGGGTGCGGCGTCGGCGAAGGTGCTGTCGCGGGGAGCGGCGCCCCTTGCAGCGACCGTCCCGAGCGTTGGCGGCCGCTATGTCCCGCCGCGGGCGCTTGGAAAAGGGCCTTCTTTCAAATCGGTGGCGCCGAAAGGCGAAGCGCAAAAGCAGCCCTATCCCTCTCGCTATTACTACGATACCAGCCGCGGCAACTATGGCTGCCACCGGTACGGCAAGCGCGCGATCGACACCGACAACATCAACTGGTGGACGCGCTACAAGGCATGCACGGAGACGGGCGGCGACTGAGTGGGCCGCCGGAGGCGCGGCGAATGGGAACCACCTCCGCCCCTACATAGTTAATGGATCACTACCTAAATAACCTCGTTGGCGATCGCGCGAGGCCTTTGGCCCGGGGAAGCGGGGGTCGAGCGTACGCCTCGCTGTCACACGACAGCGCTGCAACGGAGGTATCGAGATGATTAAGCACGTATTGGTGGCGGGCGCCTTGGCGGCTGTCTTGCTCACAGCGGGTGCCGCACATCGATCGGCCGAAGCGCTTCCCGTCCCTGGTCTTCAAGCCAACACAGGCGGCGGCGTGACGCTGGTACGCCACGGTGGCTTTGGCGGCGGAGGATCTCACGGCTTCAGAGGCGGCGGAGGGTTTCACAGCTTCAGGGGCGGCGGAGGCATTCACAGCTTTAGGGGCGGCGGAGGCATTCACAGTTTCCGCGGCCCTGTCGTTCGTAGCTTTCGCGGCCCCGTGGTCGCGCCTTTCGGCCGCCGCTCGGGAGGCCCATACATTAACGGAGGCCACCACCATGGCCACCATCATCATCGCGGCATTCGCATCTACCCCGGCTATTACGGGTATGCCCCCTACTACTATTCCGATTATTACGGTGACTACTACGACGACGACGCCTGCTCTGGGCTGAGGTACAAGGCCGAGCGTACGGGCAGCCGGTATTGGTGGAACCGCTACCGCCGCTGCGTCGCAGCCTACTACTGAAAGCAGGGGCCGGAGCAATCCGGCCCTTAGCGCCTTACATATTTGCGGCTGGCGCGGTGCGCCGGATACGGGCAGAGTCTTGGAATGCCTGCCATCGAGACGCGACACGGCTCGGGGATCGCGATCCGCCGTTGGTCCGAGATCGCCGACAAGGACAGCTTGATGCCGGCGCTCGATGCTATCTTCTTCGAGGCGAGCGCCACCAAGTCGTTTGCGAGCGCAGCGGAGCGGTCCGCGTTCCACGAGCGCTGGCTCGGCCGCTATCTGGCGCACGAGCCGCAATGGGCCTATGTTGCGCGCGCCGCCGACGGCTCGGTTGCCGGCTACCTCGTCGGCAGCATCGACGACCCGCGGCACAGCAGACACGCAGACGTCGGCTACTTCCTCGACTTCGCCGATCTGACCGAGAGCTATCCCGCACACCTGCACGTCAATCTGGCACCCCGCTACCGCAATCGCGGGATCGGTGCCGATCTGATCGCGGCGTTCGCAGCCGACGCTGCGCAGGCGGGGGCCGCGGGGCTGCACGTCGTGACCGGAGCCAGCTCGCGCAATGTGCGCTTCTATGAGCGCAACGGCTTTCGCGAATTGGCGCGCGCGACCTTCAATGCGCACAACATCGTCTTCCTCGGCCGGCGTCTGGCGCCTCCAGAAACGGCTTGATCTCCACGCCGGGGCGGCGATGATGCTCAAGACACGCGCAAGGACGCTTGCAGAGAGGGTGCATGCCGAAGGCCGAAATGCGCAAGGCGCCGAGGAAGGCGCCGGCCATCGAGATGTCGGGCGTGCACAAGTGGTTCGGCGATTTTCATGCGCTGAACGACGTCTCGCTTGAGGTTAAGCAGGGCGAGCGGATCGTAATCTGCGGGCCGTCGGGGTCGGGCAAGTCAACGCTCATCCGTTGCATCAACCGTCTGGAGCCCCACGACGAGGGCCGTATCGTGGTCGACGGCCATGAGCTGACGGGCGACCTGCGCCAGATCGAGACCGTGCGCTCCGAGGTCGGCATGGTCTTCCAGCAGTTCAACCTGTTTCCGCATCTGACCGTGCTCGACAACGTCTGCCTGGCGCCCGTGTGGGTGCGCAAGATGGCGCGCGCAGAGGCGGTGGCGCTCGCCATGCAGCTCTTGGAGCGGGTGCAGATCGGGGCGCAGGCGCTGAAGTATCCGGGCCAGCTGTCGGGCGGCCAGCAGCAGCGGGTTGCGATCGCGCGCTCGCTCGCCATGAGCCCGCGTATCATGCTGTTCGACGAGCCGACCTCGGCGCTCGATCCGGAGATGGTGAAGGAGGTCCTCGACGTGATGACCGAGCTCGCCAGCCAAGGCATGACCATGCTGGTGGTCACGCACGAGATGGGCTTTGCCCGCGCCGCCGCCGACCGCGTGATCTTCATGGACGAAGGGCAGATCGTGGAGGATGCCGCGCCGGAGGCGTTCTTCGATCACCCCCGCTCTGAGCGCACGCGCAAGTTCCTGTCGCAGATTCTCGCCCACTGAGCCCGAGGAGCCCAACCATGCGGCACGCAACCGCGATGCTCGTTCTCGCCGCTGCTGCGATGCTTTCATGCGGTGCGCGGGCGGCGACGCTGGGCGAGGTCAAAGACCGCGGGGATCTGCGCTGCGGGGTCAACATCGGGCTGGCCGGCTTCAGCGCCCCCAATGACAAGGGCGAGTGGCAGGGCCTCGATGTCGATTTCTGCCGGGCAGTCGCCTCGGCGATTTTCAAGGATCCGACCAAGATCAAGTTCGTGCCCTTGTCGGCGAAGGAGCGCTTCACGGCGCTGCAGTCGGGCGAGATCGACCTGCTCTCGCGCAACACGACATGGACCATGAGCCGCGACACCGAGCAGGGGCTCGACTTCGTCGGCATCACTTATTACGACGGCCAGGGGTTCCTGGTGCGAAAGAGCCTCGGCATCACCTCGGTCGCGCAGCTTGCCGGCGCCAGCATCTGCATGCAGACCGGCACCACCAACGAGCTCAACGTCGCCGACTACTTCCGCACGCACAAGCTCACCTTCAACCCGGTGGTGTTCGAGAAGAACGAGGAGGCGATCTCCGCCTACAACCTCGGCCGTTGTGATGCCTACACGACCAACTCCTCAGGGCTCTACGCGCAGCGCATCAAGCTCGCCGACCCGGATGCCAACGTCGTGCTGCCCGAGATCATCTCCAAGGAGCCGTTGGGCCCGGTCGTGCGCCAGGGCGACGACGAGTGGGCCAACCTGGTGCAGTGGACGCTCTTTGCCTGGCTCAATGCGGAGGAGCTTGGCATCAAGCAGGCCAACGTCGATGCGATGCTCTCCTCGCCCAACCCGGAGATCCGGCGCTTGCTGGGCGTGGAGGGCGACTTCGGCAAGGGCATCGGGCTCTCGAACGACTGGGCCTACGAGATCATCAAGAACGTCGGCAACTACGGCGAGTCGTTTGAGCGCAATGTCGGCAAGGGCTCGCGCCTCAACATCGCGCGCGGCTTGAACCGGCTGTGGACCGACGGTGGGCTGCACTACGCGCCCCCAATCCGCTAGGGGAGCGTACGGGGGATGGCCAGCACCGTAGAAAAGCTTAAGCGTTCGCTGATGAGCCTCGACTGGCTCTACGACGCCAAGACGCGCGGGCTGATCTTTCAGGTCGCGCTGCTCGTCGGCGTCGCCGCGCTCTTCATCGAGATCGCGCTCAATACCGCCGCAAACCTCAAGGCGCAGAACATCGCCACCGGTTTCGGCTTTCTCCATAAGCCTTCAGGCTTCGACATCTCGCAGACGCTGATCCCCTACTCCAGCACCTCGACCTACGGCGCCGTGTTCTGGGTGGGGCTCACCAACACGTTGCTTGTCGCCGCGATCGGCATCGTGCTGGCGACGATCTTGGGCTTCGTCATCGGCTTGTCGCGGCTGTCGGCGAACTGGCTCGTGGCAAGGCTCGCCACCGTCTACGTGGAGATCGTGCGCAACGTGCCGCTGCTCTTGCAGCTCTTGGCCTGGTACTTCACGCTGCTGATCTCGCTACCCGCGCCGCAAGCAAACTTCCGGCTGCCGCTCGGCATCGGCGTGTCCAACCGCGGCATCTATCTGCCGGCGCCCATCTGGCATGCGGGGATGGGCGTGGTGCTCGCCGCATTGGTTGTTGGCATCGCAGGCGCGGTGGCGATCGGCGTCTGGGCCAAGCGCAAACGGCTCGCGACGGGCGAGCCGGTGCCGGCCTTCTGGTACGGGCTCGGCGCCGTAGTGGTGCCGCCGCTACTCGTCTTCCTGGCGCTCGGGGCTCCCTTAGGTTTCGAGGTCCCTCATCTCGGGCGCTACAACTTCGAGGGCGGCATCGTGCTCCTGCCCGAGTTGATCGCGCTGCTGCTGGGGCTCACGCTCTATACCGCGGCGTTCATCGCCGAGATCGTGCGCTCAGGCATCGAGGCGGTCCCGCGCGGGCAGAAGGAAGCCGCACGCGCCTTGGGCTTGCGCCCCTGGCAGGTGCAGCGCCTCGTCGTCATCCCGCAGGCGATGCGCGTCATCATCCCGCCGCTCACCAACCAGTATCTCAATCTCACCAAGAACTCCTCGCTCGCGGTGGCGATCGGGTATCCCGATCTCGTCTCGGTGTTCGCCGGCACCGTGCTCAATCAGACCAACCAGGCGGTCGAGGTGATCCTCATCAGCATGGGCGTCTATCTCGGGATCAGTTTGCTGACGGCGCTCGGCATGAACTGGTTCAACGCGCGTGTGGCGCTGGTGGAGCGGTAGTGTGATGATCGAGAAATTCGCCGTCGCTCGCGGCACACGTCTGAGCGAATTTCTCGATCTGAATCACACTACCAACTCCATGAGTTTAGTGTCCCTTTTGATTGCGAAGTTCGCTTGCGGGCCTAGCATCGAAGGCGGGCGAACTTCGCAATCGGGACACTAGGCGATGACGCACCGAGGGCAGGCGACGCGCATCGATTGGCTCAAGGCCAACCTATTCTCCTCGTGGGGCAATACGGTGCTGACCCTGATCGCGGCGGCGATCATCTGGGTCGTCGTCACGCGCCTTCTCGGTTGGGCGCTCTTCAGCGCTGTCTTCTCGGGCGACGATGGCGCGGCCTGCAACAAGCCGGAGGCGGGGGCGTGCTGGCCATTCATCGCTCACAAGTTCGGGCTCTTCATGTACGGCCGCTACCCGGACGCGGAGCGCTGGCGCATCAACCTGACGTACCTGCTGGCGCTGGCCGGTCTGGTTCCGCTGATGGCCCCGCGGGTGCCGGGCAAGCTGTGGCTGTCGATCTACCTGCTCGCGGTCTTTCCCGTCGTCGGGTCCGTGCTGGTGACGGGCGGCATCTTCTGGCTGCCGCATGTGCCGACCGAATTGTGGGGCGGCCTCTTTCTGACGCTGGTAGTGGCGTCGGTCGGCATCGCCGCCTCGTTCCCCATCGGCATCCTGTTGGCGCTGGGGCGGCGGTCGCAATTGCCGATCGTGCGCTGGGTGTCGATCGGATTCATTGAGTTCGTGCGCGGCGTGCCGCTGGTCACCGTGCTGTTCATGGCCTCGGTGATGCTGCCCTTGTTCCTGCCGCCCGAGGTGACGTTCGACAAGCTGCTGAGGGCGCTGATCGGCGTGGCGCTCTTCTCCGCCGCCTATCTCGCCGAGGTGATCCGCGGCGGGCTGCAGGCGATCCCGCGCGGGCAATACGAGGCGGCCGACGCGCTCGGCCTCAGTTATGCGCAGAAGATGGGGCTCATCGTGCTGCCGCAGGCCTTGAAGCTCGTGATCCCCGGTATCGTCAACTCGTTCATTTCCCTCTTCAAGGACACGAGCCTTGTCTTGATCATCGGCCTCTTCGATCTCTTGGGCATCGTGCAGCAGTCGGTCTCATCCGACGCCAAGTGGTTCTCAGCCCAGACGGCGGCGACCGGCTACGTCTTCGCAGCCTTCATCTTCTGGATCTTCTGTTTCAGCATGTCGCGCTACTCCGCCTTCCTGGAGAAGCGCCTGGCAACCGGCGAGCGGCGTTAGTTTGGCGTATAGCAGACAAAGGCTCCGTTGAACGGGGACGGCGGGGAGCCGGCCTGGAACGTGCCGGGCGGACAGACGCACTGGCCGTTAGCGGGGTTGGTGACGGCGAGCACGCTGTTGACCGTGCACAGTCGCTCGCCGCCGGCTTCGGACAGCCTAGGGAACATCGGCGTGTAGTTCTCCGGATCCTCGGTGCGGTGGCGTGCAATGAGCGATTTTTGCGGGTTGGGTCCGAGGTAGAACTTCAGCCCGCCGGTGATGCGGTTGTACTGCGCTTCGCCGAAATCCGCCTTGGCGAAGAGCGAGACCGGCGAGCCGGAGGTGCGCAGCAGATATTCGATGCCGGCAGCGCCGAGGCTTGCCTCGTTGACGTAGCGGTAGCCGCCATAGAGCTTGAGGTCGTCGCTCGGGTAGTAGGCCAGATCGACTTGCCCGAAGACATGATCGTCATGCGGATCAAGTACCGTGAGGCCGCCGATCGTGCCGGGAACAGCGACGCTTTCATACCCTCCTAGTCCGTCGAGCGAGAACCGGCCCACATAGAGCTGGACCTCGGCGGCCGCACGCCAGATGTCGATCGCCTCCCAGGTGTGATAGCTGCCGTAGAGACCGAGCAGATAGCGCGAGGGGTCGCGTGTGAAAAGGTGCAGCCCACCGCCGCCCATCGTGTCCTCATCGATGCGTCCGAGCGCGCCGTCTGCCTGCAAGCCGAACTCATGTCCTAGAGGAATGGCGTAGCTGCCGAGCGCGAGCGCGGATTGCTCCCCGTCGTACTGTCCGCCCTCGAGGCTGAGCTTGGCGTTCGGGTCGGAAACCGCCGGGCCTTGCGCCATGGCTGCCGCAGGCGCCACAAGAAATGCGATCAGGCAGGCGATGCGAATGCGGTCCATGCCAGGCGGCGCCCTCCGGGCGCGGTGGGATGGCGATACCTGAAGGTATGTGCAATCCGACCGATCTCGTACGCACGATGATATCGTTGTTCACTGCCACGATTCGCTCGGCCGCCGTGGTCTTTACAGCGGAGCGGCGCCTGGCGAGGGGTGATCGCCGTTAGCTAGATCTTCGTGCATTGATATTGATTGCCGACGCGAGCGGGGAGGCCTCCGGCCTCAATGGTTCCGGCCGGACAGATGCATTGGCCGTTGGTGGGGCTTGACACGAAATAGTCGGGATCAAGTGAGCACTGCGGCAGCGCAGAACCAGAGCTTGTCTTCAGCGCCGGGAACATCGGCGTGTAGTTCTCCGGATCCTCGGTGCGGTGTCGCTGGATGAGCGACTTGTCGGAACTGGAGCCGAAGTAGAACTTCAAGCCGCCGGTGATGCGATTGAAATCCTCGTTGCCGAAGTCCGCCTTGGCGAACAGCGAGACCGGCGAGTTGAAAGCGCGCATGAGGTACTCGATGCCGGCAGCCCCGAGGCTCGTGTCGTCGACGTAGCGATAGCCGCCGTAGAGCCTGAGGTCGTCGACGAGGTAGTAGGCGAGATCGACGTGGGTGAAGAAATGATCACTATCCGAGTTGAGCACGGTGAGCCCGCTCGAGGTGATGGGAAAGTCGACGCTCTCGTAGCCGGCCAGCCCGTCGAGAGAGAAGCGGCGGATGTAGAATTGAAACTCCGCGGCCGCCCGCCAGATGTTGACCTCGTTCCAGGTGTGATAGCTGCCGTAGACGCCGAGGAGGTAGCTCGAGGGGTCGCGCGTGAACAGGTGGACGCCGCCGCCGCCCATCGTATCCTCGTCGATCCGCCCGAGCGCCCCGTCCGCCTGCAGGCCGAACGACTGCCCCAGAGGCAGCGTGTAGCTGCCAAGCGCAAGGGCCGATTGGTCGCCGCCGTATTGCCCGCCCTCGACGCTGATCTTGGCATTGGGATTGGAGACCGCCGCGCCTTCGGCGGACGCGAGCGCGGGTGCCAATAGCACGAGGGCCGCCAGAAGGGCGTTGCGAAGAAGGGGCATGGGAGGTGTTTTCCGGCCTTGTCTGACTAAGAGCGAAGGCTGATTTGTCGTGTGTTTCGCCGGGCCCAGGCGGAGAGCACTGAGAGTTGTTCACTAAATTGCGCCTGCTATCCACCGCTGAGGAATAACGTGCTGGGCGCTCCTAATGAATACGGCACGGCGCGCTTTTCGGCTGCGAGGGACGCGCCGCGCCTCGTATATTCTCAGCTCCGCGACAACAGGGATTGGACCCGGCTTCCATGCACATCTTGTGGCGCGGCGATGTCCTCCAAAGGCTGCGGCTCGCCTCCGGGCTGATCCTGTTTGCGTTCGTGCTGACGCATTTCATCAATCACGCGCTCGGCCTCTTCAGCTTGGATTGGATGCAGAGCGTGCAGCAGTGGCGCTGGGCGATCACCCGCTCATGGCCGGGGACGATCATCCTGTTGAGTGCGCTCATCACCCACATCGGGCTCGCGCTCTACAAGCTTGCGGGTCGCGCCACGCTGAAGCTGCCGCGCTGGGAGGCGCTTCAACTCGGGCTCGGCCTCGCCATCCCGTTCCTGTTGCTGCCCCATATCGTCAACACGCGCATCTCACACGTGTTCTTCGGCGTGAACGACCAATACGTCTACGAGCTCGCGCGCCTATGGCCGGCGAGTGCGCTGACGCAAAGCCTGCTCCTCGTCATCGTTTGGGTGCACGCCTGCATCGGCCTGCACTTCTGGCTGAGGCTTTATGCGCCCTACCGGCGCGCCATCCCGCTTTTGCTGGCGGCGGCCATCGTGGTGCCGCTGGCCGCGCTGGGCGGCTTCATCGTCGCCGGCAGCGGGGTCGCCTCGGCGATCGAGGTGCCGCGCGTGTTCGACACCTTGAAGAGCATGACGCACTGGCCGAGCGCCGCGGACGCAGAGCGGCTGGCCTGGCTGAGGACGCTGGTGCGCATCGAGTTCGCCGGCCTCCTGGTCGTGGTGGTCGCGTGCATCGCATGGGCGTACATGGCGCGCCTTTTTGGGCCAAAGGTGACGATTGCCTATTCGGGCGGCCCCACCATCAAGGTGCCGCAAGGGCCGACGCTTTTGGAGATGAGCCGCACGGCCAAGATTCCGCACGCCTCCGTCTGCGGCGGGCGCGCGCGCTGCTCCACCTGCCGGGTGCGCATTGACCGGGGGGCCTCCTCGCTGCCGGCGCCGACGTTTCCTGAGAGCGTGACGCTCGGCTCGATCGGGGCGCCGCCCAACGTGCGGCTCGCCTGCCAGATCCGCCCGACCGAGAGCATGGTGGTGACGCGCCTCTTGAAGGCGGCGACCACCGGACCCGAGGCGGCCGAACTCGAGGAGGCGGATTCGGGCGGCGTTGAAAAGCCGCTCGCCGTCATGTTCGTCGACCTGCGCGACTTCACGCACTTTTCGCAAAAGCGTCTGCCCTTCGACATCGTCTTCGTCCTCAACGAGTTCTTCGGCGTCATCGGCGCGGCGATCACCGAGAACGGGGGCTGGATCGACAAGTTCCTGGGCGACGGGCTGCTCGCCGTGTTCGGGCAGCGCGCTGGCGTCGAGGTGGCGTGCCGTCAGGCCCTGCGCACCGTGCGGGCCATCGATCTCGCGCTCGACCACGTGAATGCCAAGCTCGAGGCTGAGATCGGGCGCCCGCTCGAGGTCGGCATCGGCGTCGACGCCGGCCCGCTTCTGCTCGGACGCATCGGTTACGGCGAGGCCGTCGACTTCACCGTCATCGGCAACGCCGTCAATGTCGCGAGCCGGCTCGAATCCCTTTCGAAAGAGAAAGGCTTCCAGATCGTCATCTCGCGCGAGGTGGCGCGGCAAGCCGGCTGGGAGCCCGCCTCCGAGGTCATGATGCAGGTCCCCGTTCGCGGCGTCGCGGAGCCGGTCGAGGTGATCGGCATCGCGCGCGGCCGTGACTTGCCGGCGAGCATCCTTGCCTACACCGATGACGAAGAGCAAAGGCCCGTGGCGTGGACCACGAGCCTTTGGGGTGGCGCCTGAGCGCGCACGTTCGTGGGCGAAAAGCCGGGAGGCGGCCTTACTCGTCGCAGGGGAACGCCACGGTGGCGTCGACAAAGGGCACGTCGATCTTGCAGGTGTGCCCGCCGTTGGTCTTCCTGAGGTTCAAAGCCTCTGCGATCTTGGCTGCGACCTCACCCTTCTTGTCAGCCTTCTTGGCCGTCTTCGCCTTCGGCTCATCCGTTGAAGGAGCGGCGGCTTGCTTGTCGGTGTCGGCCTGCGTCTCGGCCTTGGCCTGCGCTTCGGGCTGTGACTTGGGCTCCGACTTGGTCTCTGTCTTGGCGTCGGCTTTGGCCTCGGTCTTGGTAGTGCTTTCAGGCTTCGCGGCCGCGGTCGTGTCGGGCTTCCCCGCGGAAGCCTTGGTTTCGGTGCCGGACTTGGAGCACTTCTGAAGATCGGCCGGCGCGCGCTTCCAGGTCATGGTCTCGCTCAGCCACTTGATTCCGGCGTAGCCCGTGACGCGGAGCGTGTCGCTGCCGACAGGTGCCAGCTCAACATCGAACTTTTCGTCGCGGTCAGGGTCGTAGATCCAGCCGTTGTCCCACTTGCCGCCGCCGACGGACTTGACGTCGCCGATGATCTGCTCACCGCAGCCCTGGGCGTCCTTGGCATCTTTCACCCAGGCGACATAGCCGCAGAGCTTGCCGTTGCAGTCCGTGATCTCGACGGCACCGCGGCCGGTGTGATCGATCCACACGCCGAGCGGGCTCTCGTCGGCGCGTGCTGTGCCGGCCGAGAAGAGGGCGGCGGCTATCGCGGCCACCGTCAGGGCTGTTGCGTTGCTGCGCATAGGTCACCTTTCAAAAGTTGGTCGGGCCTCGATATGGAATTCATATGAGTGCGGGGCGCAGTTTGTTGTTGCCTCGCATGCCGGCAATCTCCTCCGAAATATGGCGTGACGCTGTTCCGGCCGGAACAACGTGTGGCGCTGCCCTGCCGTTCCCGCATTTCGAGGCGGGATGTAGCGCCAAGGCGACGCTTTTCCTAGTCCTTCACGAAGATTGTGGCGCTGAGCACGCCGGTCGGGCCGTTCTTGGCGGGGGCATAATAATGAACACGGCTCAGAATCTTGTCCGTGCGGCCGTTCCAGGAATGGACGCGCATGGGGCCCTCGTCCCACGATTTATCCGGCCAATGTCCCAAGAGCAGCGTGAGCTGCTTCATCATCGCTTCCTCGGGCTCTTTGGCGGGAAACAACAGCGAGCAGGCGACGCTGGTCGACTTGGCGAAGCCAGGCTCGGTCTTCTGGAAGTCGGCGTCGGGTTTGGAGCGCGCCGCCGTGAGGACGTACTTGCCGCCGGAGTTGTGGAAGCTCCAGGCATAGAGCTCCTCGGCCGGCACGGCCGGCTGGTACTGCTCGAGCTCACTGCCGTTGATCGGGGCAAACTCGCCGAAGCCGGCGGCCTTGGCGACGCCGGCAAGATCGGGGAGCTGGCTCAAGCAGAGGACGTTGAACATCATCGCGATGCGCAGGGCGCTCTTGTCTTTGGGCAGCCCTTGGGCGTGGAGTGAGCCGGCCAGCACCAGCATGGCGGCGAGCGCAAAGGAGACGCGCGTCAGGTGCGTGCCCATAGAGACTCTCCGGCGTGCTTGTCTTTGACGCGTCAGCGCGCGGCCATTTGACGAGCTGCCACTTAACGAGCGGCCATGGGCGGCGTCGGCTGCGCGCCGGTTTCCGAGGACAGCACAGGCCACTTGGAGATGTCCTCCGACCAGTTGCCCGATGCGATCATCTTGGCCTGCTCCTCGCACGTCGGCGGCTTGCGGTTGACGCGGGTCCAAACCTCGGATGAGCCGAAGATCGGCAGGAACATATAGCCGCTCACCTTCACATGGTTGCGGTCGAGCACCTGCGCCTCTCCGCTGAAGCTCATGCCCTGGTCGGGAACGTAGACGGTGCCGTCGCCCCATGTGCCGTCCGCTTGCTTCTTGAAGCCAGTGACGACTGCAAGGCCGCAGACGAGGCGCGACTGCAGCTTGGGGTCGGAATTGCGGAAGTCGCGCAAGGGGCCGCCGTCGGGACCGCGCGGCTTCCTGAGCCAGGCGACCTTTCCGCAGCGCGCGTTGCCGCAGCGGCCGATGTCGAGAAGCACCTCGCCGTCGGAATCCATCCAGTAGCCGTCGAGACGTTCGCCAGCGCCTGCGCCTACCGTGGAAACCGCGAGCACGGCCGTCGCAAGACAAAAGGCAAGACCCCGCATGTGCCTGTTCATTCCCCTCAAATCCCCCTCAGGATCGGGCGCGTCTGCCGCCTGTGCCACGCCATATGGGCGCGAGTTTGTCAGGCGTTGAATTCGTCAAGCATAGCAGGGGTCCCGCCGCCAAGGCGCGGCGCTGCGGCATCACTCAGCCGAGAAGTGTGGCGACGTAATCGCCGATGGCAAGCGAGGAGGTGAGCCCCGGGCTCTCGATGCCGTAAAGGGCAACGAGGCCGGGTACGCCGTGCTCCGCCGGGCCGTGGATGGCAAAGTCGGCGACGGGCTCGCCCTGCCGGTAGATCTTGGGGCGCACGCCGACATAGTCGGGGTGCAGGGCGCCATCCGGCAGCCCCGGCCAGTAGCGGCGGATCTCGTGCTCGAATGTAATACGGCGCTCCCCTTCCGGATCCTCGAAGTCGTGGCTGACCTCGTCCTTCCACTCAATGTCGGGCCCGAACTTGGCGCGCCCTGCGACGTCGAGGGTCAGGTGCACCCCGAGCCAAGCACCCTGCGGCATCGGATAGACGAGGTGGCGGAATGGCGCCCGGCCGGTGAGCGAGAAGTAGTGGCCCTTGGCGGGGTAGGTCCGAGGCACCCTGTAGCCCGGCTCATAGGATAGCTGCCGCCCGAGTTCGGTGCCGCCGAAGCCGGCGGCGAGCACGAGTGACTTTGCCGTCAAGCGGCTGGTCTCGCCGCCGCTGTCGATGGCGATCTCAAATCCGGTGTCGCGCGCGGTGAGGCCGGTGACGGTCGAATTGAGCACAACCTGGCCGCCCTGAGCCGTCAAATGTCCTTCGAGTGCGATCATCAGGCCGTGGCTGTCGATGACGCCGGTCGAGGGCGACAGGTAGGCGGCGATGCAGGCGACCTCCGGCTCGAGCGCACGCACCTCCTCCGCCGACAGGCGGCGCAGATCATCGACGCCGTTAGCGTGCGCGGTGGCGGCAATCCCCTCGAGCTTGGCAATCTCGACCTCTTGCGTGGCGACGAGGAGCTTGCCGCAGCGGGTGTGCGCGACACCGTTCTCGGCGCAGAACGCATAAAGCTGCTGCTTGCCTGAAACGCACAGCTTGGCGCGCAAGGATCCCGGCGGATAGTAGAGGCCGGCGTGGATCACTTCGGAATTGCGCGAGCTCGTCTCCGAGCCGATGCGGTCATGGCGCTCGAGCACGAGCACGTCCTGGCCTTTGAGGGCGAGCGTGCGCGCAATGGCGAGGCCCACCACGCCTGCGCCGATCACCACCGTCTCAACGTCTGCTGTCACGGACCTTCCGCCTCTTGCTTGTGCACCGATGCTTCGCGCCGGCCCTCTTTTCCACAGGGCAAATTGCCATGCGGGCAGGCTCGAAATGCCCCGAATCACCGCTAGTGTGCCCCGGCTCGGTACAGCGCGACGCGGTCCGAGTGCAACGCATGGAGGGTCTTATGGCATTCGTCACTGGCGATGTCGTTTCGGTTTGCGGCGAGGAGCTTCCTTTCAAAGTTGTGTTCATGCAGGGCGACACCGTGCTTGCCGAGTGGCTGGTGGAGTCACAGGAGGATGGTCAGGCGCAGATTGTCGAAACACTGAAAGGCCTTGTGGACGACGACGAGGAAGAAGAGGAGGACGCCGCTTGAGGCCGCAGCTCGCCTGCACGGCTTTTTAGCGGGCTGAGCGGGGCTTTGAGGCCCCTTGCACACGGGCGGGAGGCGAGAGGCGCCCCCGCCCCTTGCATTTCGAACAAAAGAGGAACATTCTCGTCGATCCATGCGATTCACGTTCGTGCATACGGCCGATTGGCAGATCGGCAAGCGGTTCGGCGCGTTCCCGGCGGAGAAGGCCGCGGTGCTGCGCGAGGAGCGCCTGCGCGCGATCGACCGGGTGGCGGAGGCCGGCCGCGCCGCGGGGGCTACCGCCGTTCTCGTCGCCGGCGACGTGTTCGATTCAGAGACGGTGTCGGAAGCACTGATTGGGACGCTGCTGGCGCGCCTCAAGGCTCACCCAAAGCTCGCCTGGCACCTCTTGCCCGGCAACCATGACCCGGCCCGGGCCGGCGGTGTGTGGGAGGCGATCGTTGCGGCCGGCCTGCCGGCGAACGTGATCGTGCACACCGAGCCGCGCCCCGCGGAGCTCGCCCCCGGTGTCATGCTGCTGCCGGCTCCGCTCACCGCCAAGAGCACAAGCCGCGACCCGACCGAATGGATGGACGCCGGCGAGACGCCTGTCGGCTCCCTGCGCATCGGCTTGGCACACGGCTCGGTGCAGGGCTTCGGCAGCGAGGGCGAGGCCAATGTGCCGCTCGATCCCGCGCGCGCAAAGTCGGCGCAGCTTTCCTACCTCGCGCTCGGCGACTGGCACGGCACGACCGAGATCTCCGAGCGCGTGTGGTACGCAGGCACGCCCGAGCCCGACAGCTTTCCCGACAACGAGCCTGGGCACGCGCTCATCGTCGCCATCGAGGGAACGCGCGCACCGAAGGTGGAGCGGGTGGCAACCGCGCATTTTACCTGGGCGCGGCGGCGGCAGACGGTCGAGAGTGCCAAGGCGCTGGACGGCATCGAGGCGGAATTCGCCCGGCTCGGCAGTGCCGCTTCGCGCTGGCTGATCAACCTGAGGCTTGACGGTCAGGTGACGCTCGCCGAGCGCGCTGCCATCGAGGCGCGGCTTTCACAGCTTGCAACGCAGGTGTTTTTTCTCGAGGCGGACCTTGCCGCGCTTCACACCGCGGCGGCGGCCTCAGATCTCGAAGCGCTGGGGTCGGGCGTGCTGGGCACGGTCGCTCAGCGTCTCAAGGCGACGGCCGAAGGCGGGGGCGAGGACGCGCACGTCGCCGAGCGCGCGTTGCGTAAGCTCTTTGCGCTTGCGCGCCGTACGCAAGCCGGAGGTACGGCGTGAAGCTCAAAGCGATCCGCTTGAAGGAGGTGGGCCGCTTCCGTGATCCGGTCGCGCTCGAAGGCTTGAGCGGCGGCCTCGACGTGCTCGCGGGGCCCAATGAGCTTGGCAAGTCCACGATCCTCAAGGCGGTGAAGCTGGCGCTTTTGGAGAAGCACACCTCCAACAAGCGCGACATCGATGCCATGCGCCCGTACGCGGGTGGCGCTCCGCTGATCGAGGTGGATTTCGAGATCGACGGTGCGCCTTGGCGCATCCGCAAGCAGTATCTCTCGGGGCGCTCGGCCGAGCTCAAGGATTTGCGCAGCGGCACCGTGGCGCGCGGCGGCGACGCGGAGACCGAGCTGGCAAAGCTCCTCGCCGGCACAGGCGGGCCTGAGCGCATCGCGTTACTCTGGGTGGACCAGGGCAAGTCGCTCAGTCCCCTCGATCCCGCGGCGACGGCGGGCACCTTCATGGGCGCAATCGAGGACGAGGTTGAGACCGTCGTGGACGGCGGCGCCGTGCGCCTGGTGCAGGCGAGCCTCAAGGAGGAGCTGGCTCAGCTCGTTACCAGCCATGCGTCGCCGCGCCCGACGGGCCGCTACAAGCTGGCGCTGGAGGAACGCGACACGCTGTGCCGACAGCGTGATGACGCGCAAGGCCGCCTCGATCGCGCGCAACAGCGGCTCGATCGGCTTCAGGCCATTCGTGAGGATGCGGCGCGCTTGTCCGATCCGTCTGCTGCCGCCGCGCGCCTCGAGGCGGCGGCTGCGGCGAAGCGCGCCTTGGAGGAGGCAGGCGCGGCCCGCGCCCAGTGCCAGCGTGCCGAGGAGGCGATGCGCGCGCACCAGGAGACGTTTGACGCGCGAAAGGCGGCGCTCGCCGATCTCGACGGCAAGCTCGCCGATCTCGGCAAGCTGGAGGCTGCGGAGGCCCGTGATGCGCCGGTGATCGAGGACCTGACGCGCCGCGCGCGCGAGGGCGAGACGAAGGAGCGCGAGAGCCGGCAGCGGCGCGACGGGATCAAAGCGGCGCTCACGGCGGCCGAGCAGGAGCGCAAGGCGATCGAGGTCGCAGGCCGCCTGCAGGAGCTGACGGAACGTTTACAGGGTGTGCGCGCCACTGGCGCCGAGCGCAAGCAGCTCATGGAGACGCTTAGCAGCAATGGCGCGGAGGAGGCCCTCGTCGTTGCTGCGCGGCGCGAAGCCGGCAGCGTCGCCACGCTCGAGGCGCGCCTATCTGCGGCGGCGCCCTCCGTTTCCATCGCCTACGCGCGCGGGGGGAAGGGCAAGATCAAGGTCGCTGGCCAGGCGCTTGCCGATGGCGAGACGCTCAACCCGACCAAGCCGCTGGCGCTCGAGATCGAAGGCATCGGTGTCGTGACCGTAGCCCCGGGCCGGTCCGAGAGCATGGCGGAGGACGAGGCCGACCTTGCCGCGCACAAGACGCAGCTCGGCGATCTCTTGGTTCGCATCGGTGCTGCATCCGTGGACGAAGCCGAGCAGCGCCTGAATGCCCGCCGCGAGATCGAAAGCCGCCTTGCCGAAACCAGTACGCGCCTCAAGACGCTGGCGCCGGACGGTCTGGAGCGGTTGCAGCAGGCGCACGCCGAGCTGAGCGCGCGGTTGGGATCCGCACCCGCGCCGACACGATCACAAGATGAGGTGGAGACGGCAGCGCGCGACCTAGTGGATGAGCTGGACGCAGCCGAGGCCCGGCTCGCCGATGCCGTCAGCGCGCACAACGAGGCCCGCGAGGCCCTGGTGCAGCTGCACGCGCGCAGCGAGGCGCGGCGCGGACAGATCGAGGGGTTGGCAACGAGCCTGGGTGATGCAGCCGCACGCGCGCAGCGGCGAGAGAAGATCACTGCCGCCGTGGCGGAAGCCGAGACGGCACTCAACAAGGCCGTTCGTGATCTGGCGGCCTGGCGTGAGGCCGCGCCGGACGATGCGCGCCTTAGCGCGCTCAAGAGTGCAGCCGAGACGGCGGAGGCCGCCCGCGCCGAGGCCGAGCGCAAGCTCGTCGATTTGCGCCGCACGGAGGCCGGCATCGAGGGCGAGCTCAAGGCGGACCGCGCCGACGACGTGGAATCGCGCGTGGCCGAGATTGCGGACGCGTGTGGAGTAGCCGACTCATGCGTTGCCGGCCTCGAGCAGGAGATCGCCGCCCTGCAGCTTCTTGTGCGCGAGCTGGAGACGGCCGCGCAGACGACCCGCGATCGCTATGCCAAGCCCGTTATGGATCGGCTGGGGCCCTTCCTCGATCTCGTTTTTCCCGATGCTCGCGCCCACCTTGGCGACGGCTTTGCGCTCAACGCGCTCGAGCGGGCAGCCGGCGTGGAGGAGCTTGCCCGCTTGAGCGAGGGCACCCAGGAGCAGCTCGCCGTGCTGGTACGGCTGGGCTTCGGGCGCTTGTTGGCGGAGACCGGCAAGCCGGCGCCGCTCATCCTCGACGATGCGCTCGTCTATGCCGACGATCAGCGCATCGAGAGGATGTTTGCGGCGTTGAAGGTTGGGGCGGAGAGCCACCAGGTGCTGGTGTTGACGTGCCGCGAGCGCACCTTCGCAGGGCTTGCGGGCAACCGCGTCGCCATCAGCGCCTGGCGCCCAGGATGAAGGCAGCAGGACTGCCGACCGGCTTGAGCTAGGCGCTGGTGCCGTTGAGCGCGGGGATGTCGGGCTTCGGCACGCCGGCCGTGGGGTCATCGGAGCGGCGCGATTTGCCCTCGAAGAAGGCCCCCTGCTCGATGGCCAGCGCCTGGTGGTAGATGTCACCCTCGACGTGGCTCGAGGACTGCAGCATGACGCGCTTGCCGCGCACCGATCCCATCACATGGCCGCGCACGACAATCTCCTCGGCGACGATGCCGCCGGTGATGCGCGCCCTTTCGCCGATTACGACATAGGTGCCGTGAATGTCGCCCTGTACCTCGCCGTCGACCTGCACCTCGCCTTTCGACGTCAAGTTCCCGTGGATGATGAGGTCGGGACCGATGACTGACGGCGTGTTGCGTTCAGCACCGCGGCCGAGACCCAGGGGACGGCTGCCGTGGCTTGCTCCGGGAGCCGACGGCGACAGGCTGGGGCTCACCTTCGGCGGCTCCGTTTCCGATCTCTTCAAGTTCGGCAGCATAAGCTTCCACCTCCGCTCCAACGCGACAGACGCAATGATCCCGGCTTTTTTTGGGTGATAGGGGCATCCGGTCCACTTTCATGGACAGATGCTCCCCCCTTTTTAGCTCCCCTAGCACGTTTCGAGGCCACGGTCACGGGCAGGGAGGGGGCAAATTGCCCTGTCAGCAGGCAGCTTTAGCTCTTCAGCGCGCGGACGGCCGCGAGCACCTCCTCGGCATGTCCGGGCACCTTTACCTTGCGCCAGCTTTTGGCAATCTTGCCGGCGCCATCCACCAGAAAGGTGGAGCGTTCGATGCCCATGTATTTTCGCCCGTACATGGATTTCTCCACCCAGACGCCGTAGGCCTCGGCGGCCTTGCGCTCCTCGTCTGCCAGCAGACGAACGCCAAGATCATACTTCTCCTTGAACTTGCGGTGGCTGGCGGGGCTGTCGGGCGAGATGCCGATCACCTCGGCGCCGGCCTTCTTGAAGTCACCAGCCAAGCAGGTAAAGCCCTTGGCCTCCGCCGTGCATCCGGAGGTGTCGTCCTTGGGATAGAAATAGACGACCACCGGACGCCCCTTGAGAGCTGCCAGTCGCACCGTTTTGCCGTCCGCGTCGGGAAGCGCAAAATCAGGGGCCTTCTTGCCGTCCTCAAGCATGGGTCAAATGCCTTTCTTTTGTCGCTTTTCCCCGTGCACGTGGTTCGCACGGGTCTATGCCGGTTAATGTGTCGGGAGGCTTAGCGACGCGCAAAAGGCCGCGCAAGGGAGCATTCCGCGCGGCACTGGCGGGATCCGCGTGGGTCGAGCGCTGGGCGGAATTGTGCGCCAAGTGACGACGTCCAAGCGAGGTTTTTGAAGCTCGTGGCACTACGGCGGGGGCAAGTGGGATACGTCTGCTGCCGGGTCGTTCTGCGTCAAGACTAGGTCTCGGAGCTGTCGAGGGGCAGGTTTGCAGACGACTGGAAGACCGAATGGCGAGCCTGGATCGGCGCACGGGGACGGCGCTGAGCGGGATATGCCCTCTTTCTCGGGGGAACGCTTGGCTGTGATCACCGCCATCGCCGATCGCATCCTGCACGGCCTGGGACGGTCCGTCTTCATACTGGCCCCGGTTGCCATTCTGCTCGTGCTCATTGTGGGCATGGGGTACGTGCGGCTGCGGCACGGACCTTTCTCTCTCAAGTTTCTGGTGGCGCCGATCGAGCGCGGCATCGACGCCGAGCTCGACGGCAACACCGTGCGCATCGACGACGTGATGGTGAGCCTTTCGGATACCGGAGGACTCGAGTTCCGGCTGCGCAACCTGCGCATGCACGAGCCGGACGGCGACGTGGTGGCGTCGGCGCCGCAAGCCGCAGTCGAGCTCTCGACCTCGGCGCTATGGTCGTGGCGCATCGTGCCGGCGCGCGTTGAGCTGATCGAACCGCGTCTTTTCCTATTCTATTCGGACGACGGCGGCCTATCGATGAGCTTCTCCAAGCCGGTGGAAGGCGAGGAGCCGCCGCTCCAGGTTCCCGCCCCGACGCGCGTCTATCCGCCAAGCGCGGCCAAATCGCCGGAGCAGACGCAAAGCGCGCCGCCCGCCAGTCCGTTGAAGCGGATCGATCTGGCGCGCGCGGTGACCGAGATGTCGGCGCGCGCGCGCAAGCGGCTCGACGCGAGCTCCTACCTCAAGGAATTCGGGCTCCGCAACGCGACCGTCGTCCTCGAATATGCGGGGCGGTCGACGGAATGGCGCGTGCCTAGGCTCGCCGTCGAGCTCATGCATGGAAGGGCCCGCAGCGTCATTTCCGGCAAGGCCACCATCACGTCAGGCGCGCGTCCCTGGGAGCTCACCTTCGAGACCGACGAGTTGGAGCGTCAGCGCACGCTTACTCTCAAGACCTCGATCAAGGATCTCGTCCCCCGCAGTCTTGCGCCGGCCGTGCCGCAGCTGAGCCTGTTGCAGGCCTTCGACATGCCGATTGCCGGTCACGCCACGCTCAAGCTTTCGAGCGATGGCGACATCCGCTCCGCGACGCTGGCACTCGACATCGGACACGGAAGCCTGCGCTTGCCGGCGCTGCCAGAGGCCCCGCTGGAGGTCGACGGCGGCTCCTTGGAGCTCGGCTACGACGGGGCAGCCCAGCGGGTTGTCCTCTCCCCCTCGACGCTGCGCTGGCGCGGCAGCCGCATCACGCTGTCGGGGACAATGGAGAACGAGCGCGCAGGCGGCGATCACTCAGCCTGGGCCTATAAGCTCAGCGCCAGCGAAGGCGCATTCGCGGCAAGCGAGTTCGGCGTGGCGCCGGTGTCACTCGAATCCTGGCACGCCAACGGGCGCATCATCCCGCAGCGTGGCGAAATCGAGCTTGCCGACTTCGACCTGAAGGCCGGAGGCGGCGAGATCGCGCTAAAAGGCGACCTGCTGGCGGGCGTCGATCCGGCCAGCACGCGGCTCGAGGGAACCGTGAGCCCCATGCCGCTGGCAACGCTCAAGGCGCTGTGGCCGAAGGCGGTGGCGCCGGGCGCGCGCACGTGGATCGGTGAGCGGGTCACGCGTGGGGACATCCTCGGCGGCACGTTCCACTTCGTGAGCGGCGGTGGCGACAACGACGCTCAGCACCAGTTGTCGTTATCTTTGGAGGCGGCAAACCTTCAAATGCAGGTCATCGACAACATGCCGCCGGTGGTGGCGCCACGTGCGCTGACGCGGATCGAGAACGACGGCCTGGAGGTTACCATTCCGGAGGCCGCAATCGTCTTGGCGCCCGATCGCCTGCTGCCGCTGAAGGATGGCGTGTTCACCGCCGGAGAGATCATGGGCGAGACGCCGATCGGCGACATTGCCTTTAGCTCCGAGGCGTCGCTCTCCGAGGTGATGGAGGTTCTCGACCGCTCGCCGCTGACGGTTTTGGAGGAGGCCGGTCTCAAACGCGACGGGATCGAGGGCAAATTCAATGGTCACTTCAAGGTGACGCTGCCGCTGCTTGCCGACCTGCCAGCGAGCGCGGTCAAAGTCGAGGGCAAGGCGAAGATCACCGACGGACGCGCCAAGGACCTGCTCGGCCCCTACAGCGTTCAGGGCGCGAGCATCGACCTCGACATCACGGAGAAGGCGGCCGACGCCAGCGGAGAGATGCTGGTCAACGGCGTGCTGGCCAAGCTCAGCTGGCAGCGGATTTTCGATGCCCCGCTCGACAAGCAGCCGCCTTTGCGCATCACCGCCACGCTCGACAACAACGACCGCACCCAGCTCGGCCTCGACGTCAACCACATCGTGCAGGGCGAGGTGCCGGTGGAGCTCACCATTACGCCTGGGCAGGGCGATCAGCCGGCAATCCGGCTGCGCGCCGATCTCAGCAACGCCGACCTCGTCCTGGAGAACGTTGCCTGGCGCAAGCCTCGGGGCCGCTCCGCGACGCTTCAGTGCGATATTGCCCAGGGCCGCACCCACCGGCTGGAGCTGCAGAACTTCAAGGTTGCGGGCGACGACGTCGCCATCGAGGGCTGGGCGGCGATCGGCGCCGACAACCGGCTGCGCGAGTTCTATTTCCCCGACTTCTCCCTCAACGTCGTGACGCGGATGGAGGTGCAAGGAACGCTCGGGCCCGACAACGTGTGGAAGGTGAAGGCGCGCGGGACCACCTTCGATGGCCGCGATTTCTTCCGCTCGCTGTTCTCGCTCGGCCAGATCGCCGGCCACCGCCCCAAGCCGCAGAAGCCGCGCGACGGCATTGATCTCGATGCCGAGATCGGCACCGTGATCGGCTTCTCGGAGGTGTCGCTGCGCAGTGTGAAACTGCACCTGTCAAAGCGCGGCGAGAAGCTGACGGCGCTCGACGTGCGCGGCACCCTTGATGGCGGCAAGCCGCTGGCCGTCGTGCTGCGCGACGATAAGGACCAGCCGCGCAAGCTTCTGGCGGATTTCGACCGATGCGGGGCAGGCCTTCAAGCTCATCGACTTTTATCCCAACATCCAAGGCGGCCGCGTGCGCCTGGAAGTAAACCTCGACGGGAAGGGCCCGGCGGAGAAGACGGGAACCCTGTGGGTGGAGGATTTCCGCATCCTCGGGGATCCGGTGGTATCGGAGGTGTTCAGCGGCGCCGACGTCGGCCAGCCAGGCACCTCGGGATCGCGGCAGCGCACGCGCCATGTCGTGCGGCAAGTGTTCGATTTCGACCGCATGCGTGTGCCCTTCTCGGTCGGCTACGGCCAGTTCGTCATGGAGGAATTGTATTTGCGCGGGCCGCTGCTCGGCGCCTCCATCCGCGGAAAGATTGATTTCAAGACGCGCCGCGTCAATCTGGGCGGAACCTACATTCCGCTGCAGGGGCTCAACGCCGCCTTGTGCGAGATTCCGCTGTTCGGGCCGATCATCACCGGGCCGAAGTGCGAAGGCGTATCGGGCATGACGTTCGCCATCCAAGGCGCGATGGGCAGCCCGCAGGTCGTCGTCAATCCGCTGTCGATGCTGGCGCCCGGCATCTTCCGCGAGATCTTCCAGATGACCAACCCGAACCCGAAGGTCCAGCGCCGCGACGACGCGCCGGCGCCGCCCCAAGAGGAGGGCGTACGCTCCTCGAGCACGACGTCTGGGGCCCCCGCGCGCCCGTCTGGAGAAAAGTCCGGTACGCAGGTGGGCTCCGACACGATCGACGGCTGGAACTCGCAGACGATCGAGAACCCTGTGAAAAAGAACTAGGCGTGGGGTGGGCTCACACGGGCTTCAGGAGCACATGCTTCTTCTTGCCGAGCGAGAGCTTGATGACGCCGCTGGCGACAATGTCGGCCGGCGTCAACGCCGCCCTCTCGTCGGTAACGGACGCGTCGTTGACCTTGAGGCCGCCGCCCTGGATCTGGCGTCGCGCCTCGCCGTTCGATTTGACGAGCCCGGCCAGAACGAAGGCTGTCAGCAGACCGAGACCCTTCTCCAAATCACCTTTGGAGATCTCGACGGTCGGCAGATCCTGGGCAAGCGCGCCCTGCTCGAACGTCGTGCGCGCGGTCTCGGCCGCGGCCTCGGCCTTGGCGCGGCCGTGCACCAGCGCGGTCGCCTCGGTCGCCAGCACCTTCTTGGCCTCGTTGATCTCGGCGTCTTTGAGCGCGGCGAGCTTGGCGACCTCTGAGAGCGGCAGCGTCGTGAACAGCTTCAGGAAGCGCGCGACGTCGGCATCCTCGGTGTTGCGCCAGTATTGCCAGTAGTCATAAGCCGAGAGCTGCGCCTCGTTGAGCCACACCGCGCCTGAGGCGGTCTTGCCCATCTTGGCGCCCGACGCCGTGGTAAGCAGCGGGCAGGTCAGCGCGTAAAGCTGTTGCTTGACGCCCATGCGCCGGCCGAGGTCGATGCCGGTGACGATGTTGCCCCATTGGTCGGAGCCGCCCATCTGCAAGTTGCAGCCATAGCGGTTGGCGAGCTCCACGTAGTCGTAGGCCTGCAGCAGCATGTAGTTGAACTCGATGAAGGACAGCTCCTGCTCGCGGTCCAAGCGGAGCTTGGCACTGTCCATGGTCAGCATGCGGTTGACCGAGAAATGCCGGCCGACATCGCGTAAAAAGTCGATGTAGTTGAGGGGGGCGAGCCACTCGGCGTTGTCGACCATGGTAGCGTCGGTCTTGCCCGCGCCGAAGGAAAGGAACTTGGCGAAGGCCTGCTGCATGCCGGCTTTGTTGCTCTCGATATTCTCGAGGGTCAGAATTTTGCGCGTCTCGTCCTTGCCCGAGGGATCACCCACCCGCGTGGTGCCGCCGCCCATCAGCACAATCGGCTTGCCGCCGCACTTTTGCAGCCAATAGAGCATCATGATGGAGATGAGACTGCCCACGTGCAGCGACGGCGCCGTGCAGTCATAGCCGACGTAGGCCGCGACCGCGCCCTTGGAGCTGAGCGCGTCGAGGCCCGCCTCATCGGAGCATTGGTGCACGAAACCGCGCTCGGCGAGAATCTTTAAGAAGTCTGATTTGAGATTGGCCATGACCCGGGTATTGACGTTGCGCCGCTTTCCGCCCTGGCGGTCAATGCCGGGGAGAGGGCGGTGGCGGGGAACATGCACAGGAAGGGCTCCATGAGCAAGCTCAAGCGCGCGCTCGGTCTGATGAGTGGCACGTCCATGGACGGCATCGACGTGGCGCTGCTGGAGACCGACGGCGACTGCGCGCTTCGTCACGGGCCGGCGGCGAGCACGCCCTATCCGCCCGAGATCAAGGCCAGGCTGCGCGCTGCCCTCAAGGAGGCCCTGACCCTGACGAACCGGGCGGACCGGCCGGCAAGCGTGCTCGAGCTGGAGCGAGCGCTGACTGAGCTGAATGCCGAGGCGGTCACGCACTTCCTGCAGGCCAACGGCATCGACAGGGCAAGCGTCGATCTCATCGGCTATCACGGTCAGACGGTGCTGCACGACCCGGCCCACGCCATGACGGTGCAACTCGGGGAGGGGGCGTTGCTGGCCGCGCGCACCGGCATCGATGTCGTCTTTGATCTGCGTGCCGCCGACGTCGCCGCCGGGGGCCAGGGCGCGCCGCTGGTACCGGTCTACCACCGGGCGCTCGCGGCGCAATTCACCGAGCTGCCGGTTGCCTTTCTCAACATCGGCGGCGTCGCCAACGTCACCTGGATCGGCGAAGGGGGGCGCATGCTCGCATTCGACACAGGTCCGGGCAACGCGCTGCTGGACGACTGGATGCTGAAGCGCACTGGCGCCGCCCACGACGCGGACGGCGCGATGGCCGCGCGCGGCCGCGTCGACGCCGACGCGCTAACCGAGCTGCTGACCAACGGCTATTTCGGCGCACCGCCGCCCAAGTCGCTCGACCGTGACGCATTCTCGTCTGCGGCGGTGGAGGCGCTGTCGACCGAGGACGGGGCGGCAACGCTCACCGCCTTCACGGCGGCGTCCATCGGCAAGGCGCGCGAGCACATGCCGCGCGAGCCGCGCACCTGGATCGTGTGCGGGGGCGGGCGCAAGAACAAGACCCTGATGAGCATGCTCGCCGGGCACGTCGCCAACGCCGTGGTGCCGGTCGAGGCGATCGGCCTCAACGGCGACGTGATCGAGGCGGAGGCGTGGGCCTACATGGCCGTGCGTTCGGCGCTTGGTTTGCCGATTACGTTCCCGGAGACGACGGGCGTCGCCGCGCCGATGACCGGCGGCGTCCTCGCCAAGGCGTGAGGTTCCGTTTCATTGCGGGCCCGGTCGAAAAATTGCACGCAGCTCGATCGCCGCTCTAGGGCCCATTGCGGGCTAGAAGAGGTCGTCGCAAACGGCATCTTCTGCCTTGTCCGCTTTTGACCCGGAGCGGACTAGCAGGCACCTGCTTCACTGTGACAATCCAGTACCCTGCCGATGGCAATCGTCGAACGTCATTGTTTGATTGCTTACTCGGTCGTTACCCATTCGCTAAGGTCGAGATTAAGAGGGGAAACTGCGTGATGAGTTTCCAACCCCGCTAGGAGTTGTGTGATGTCGCGTTTGCTGGCTGTTTGTGCGGCGTTGTTTAGCGCTCTGAACCTGATGTGCACGCCCTCCAGGGCACAGAGTCCGGTTCCAGCGACGACCATCTTCAAATGGGAAGGTTTCTACGCGGGGGGCAATTTGGGATATGGTTGGACCAATCCCAGGCTTGATATCAGTCCGACGAATAGTAATTTTCTTAATGCAGGCTATAGTTTCAGCCAGGCAGGACTCCTAGCTAATTTTCCTGACGGACTTAGCACGAGCGGCGTAAATGCGGGATTTCAACTTGGTTACAACGTCAAGCTCTCCCAATTCGTTCTGGGTATTGAAGCGGATGCAAATTATTCCGACTTGACCGGATCGTATGGTCATGGGCCAGTCCTTGTTGCTGGTGGTGTCGATAATGCTGTGGATGGCAAGCTAAGCATACGCTCGCTGTTTACGCTGCGTCCACGCATTGGCGTAGCAATCGATAACTTGCTGATTTACGCTACCGGTGGTTTCGCGGCCGGTCATGTTAGATTATCTGAGACGATGGTCCTCAATCAGTTGCCCCAAAGCAATAACGTTTCAGGACTTGGCGTCTTCGACGGCTCTGAATTGAGATTTCTTACCGGTTGGACCCTTGGCGGCGGCGCAGAATTGGCGCTCTCAGATCGCACCAGCCTCAAAGTGGAATATTTGTACGTCGATCTTGGGTCAATCAATTCGGTGGCGAATTTCACAGGATTTACCAATAACGCCATAAACGGGGCGGCGATGACGATACGCGCCTCCGATTTGCAACAAAACATTGTGAGAGCTGGCATAAATTTCAAGCTCGACTAGCGTGGCCCTTTGCCTGATGTGATGAGCATCGTCGGGAGTTATTCTCCGATGCCGAACCGGTATGGCTAGGACGAACTGGAACTTCGGATGCGGAGGTGGCCGCAAATTTGTAGGACATCGACTTTGTCACCCCCGATCCTTTGATGATAGCTAGTGGCCCAGAGCTGACGTCAGCTGCACCATTACTGCACCAATTCGCGCAGCGTCTGCTCGAGGCCGAGCGTGATGCGCGCAAGCTTCTCGTAGTCGACCTTTTCGGGCGTGTCGGTCGCCTTGTGATAGTGCGCATACCGGAACAGCGCGGTGTCGGTGATCATGATCGCCGGGTAGCCGTGCTGGGCGAACGACCAATGGTCCGACCAGCCGACGCCGTCGAACTGGTCGGGCGCGGTGCCGCCAATGGTCGGCAGCTTCGTATGGCGGCGGAAGGGGCAGACGACCTCTTGCAGGAAGTCACGGCCTCCCGGCAGGGCGACGAAGGCGAGGAAATTGGCGGTCGAGGGGAAGAAGAGCCTGAACGGCACCGGGTACTTCTGGCTGCCGGGCTTGTCGGAGAAGCAGCCGAGCGTTTCGAGCGACATCATGCCGGCAACGCGCTCGCCGTGCTCTTTCAGCATTTCGGCGTAGCGCCAGCTCCCCATCTTGGGCGTGCGGTCGTAGGGCGGCTCCTCGTTGACGAAGAGGACCAGGCGCAGGCGCTTGTCCTTGGGCCTCAAGTCCTTCAGCAGGCGCGCAAGCTCGAGGATGGCGGCGACGCCGGTGCCGTTATCGTTGGCGCCGGGCGCGATGCCCGCCGAGTTGTAGTGGGCACCGACGACAATGCTCTCCGTCTCCGGGCCAGCGGCTTGCGGCTCGATCACGGCCTCGATGTTGCGCACGGAGCGGCCGTCGGTGTCGTAGACCTGGTCGCGCGGCGTGTAACCGAGCGCTTTAAGCTCGCCTTCGATGTAGGCCGCCGACTTTTCGAGCTCCGCGTAGTGGCTGACGTTATGGGGCACGCTCGCAATCGCCGTGACGTGGCGCTTGAGCCGCGCTGCCAGCTCCTCCTCCGCCGGCGTCGGCGGCGGAATGGGTCCGCTGAAGCTCTTGCCGGGCAGGCCCAGCATGTACCAGGCCGTCGCCGCCGAGAGGGCGCCCAACACGAGCAGAAGGCCTGCTCCCCAAAGGATCACGGTCTTCCTCAACTTCGCATCCGCCTCTTGCCGCCGCTGCGACTTTAGCCGCCGCCCTGCTCTTCCTGCCGCTCGATCTCGCGCTGGCGCTGACGCTCACGCTCGCGTTCCCGCTCGCGCTCCTTCTCTTTGACGCGGTCCTTCTCGGCCTGCTCCATGCGCTCGTCCACGTAGCTGCCGACCGCCTCTTTCAGCTCTTCGAGCTTGTTCTCGAAGAAGTGGTTGGCGCCGGGCACCACCTGATGCGTGATCTTGATGCCGCGCTGCGTCTTGAGGCGCTGGGAGAGCTCGCCGACGGAGTTGGTCGGCACCACGCGGTCCTTGTCGCCGTTGATCATCAGCCCGGAGGAGGGGCAGGGCGCGAGGAAGGAGAAGTCGTAGAGATTGGAGGGCGGGGCGACGCAGATAAAGCCTTCCACCTCGGGCCGGCGCATCAACAGCTGCATGGCGATCCAGGTGCCGAAGGAGACGCCGGCAATCCAGCAGCTCTTGGCGTCCGGCTTGACGAGCTGCAGCCAGTCGAGCGCGGAGGCCGCGTCCGACAGCTCCCCCGGACCGCCGTCCCAGATGCCCTGGCTGCGGCCGACGCCGCGGAAGTTGAAGCGCAGCACCGAGAAGCCGCGCTCGGCAAACGTGTGATAGAGCGTGTAGACGACCTGATTGTTCATCGTGCCCCCGAACTGCGGATGCGGGTGCAGGATGAGGGCGACGGGGCTGTCGCTCGCCGAATTGTGATGGTAGCGGGCTTCGATGCGGCCCGCAGGCCCATTGATGATCAGCTCGGGCATCGTTTTTCCAGCTCGTTGGAGGTTGCGGGCTCGCCCCCCGGGGCAGGGCGGCGGGCAGAACCGTTAATTCGACCACTCCGAAACCTTGACTTCAGGGCTCGGAATTTTCATATTCCAACTAGGAATTTAGAATGGTTCGAAAGAGTGGGCGTCTGTCACGCAAATACGCCGGCTCTCGACGGTCGCGCTTCTTAGCACAGGCCCCCGTGCCGATTGCAAGAGAAAGCGCCCTTAGGGCGCGAAGCGGCCGTCTGGCGGAGGATAGAAGGTGGAGCTGAACACCAAGGCCAGGTACGCGGTGATGGCCATGGCCGACCTTGCCAAGCACGGCGAGGACGGCGCCGTGCCTTTGTCGGCGATCGCGGAGCGCCAGAGCCTGTCGATGGCGTATCTGGAGCAGATTTTTCTGCGCCTGCGCCGGGCCGGCCTGGTAGCGAGCGCGCGTGGTCGCGCCGGCGGCTATCTGCTCGCGCGCCCCGCGGACTCGATCCAGATCGCGGAGATCATGAACGCCGTGGAGGAGGAGACGCGCATGACGCGCTGCCTCGACGGCGACGTCGGGTGTCTCGGAGACCACCGTTGCCTGACGCATGCGCTGTGGCACGCGCTTGGCAATCACATCGTCACGTTTCTGGCGAGCGTGACGCTGCAGGAGGTGCTCGACGGCATTCCGGCGGCCAAGCTCGCGGAGAAGACGCAACCCGAGCGGGAGCTTGTCGTCCGATGACGCAGACACGCACCTATCTCGACCACAACGCATCGGCGCCGCTGCGGCCGGAGGCGCGCGCGGCGATGCTGGCAGCACTCGATACGATCGGGAACCCGTCGTCGGTGCACGCCGAAGGCCGGGCTGCACGCGCGATCATCGAGGCCGCGCGCGAGAAGGTCGCCCGCCTCGTCAACGCGCGCCCGAGCGAGGTGGTGTTTACGAGCGGTGCGACCGAGGCCAACAGCTGGGTGATGGCCGCGGGTTGGGACGTGATCTGCGTGTCCGGCATGGAGCACGATTCCGTGCTGGCGCCGGTGCGGCGGAGCGGAGCCGAGATCGTAAACATTCCGGTCTCCTCCAGCGGCGTTGCCGACGTAAGCGCGGTTGCCGAAGCGCTGACGCGCACTGGCGAGGCTTCGAAGCGCGCGCTCGTGAGCCTGATGGCGGTCAACAACGAGACCGGCGTGATCCAGCCGGTCAATGAGGCTGTGGCGCTTGCGCACGAGCACGGAGCGTCGGCGCATATCGACGCCGTGCAGGCGCCGGGCCGCATTGCGGTAGACTTCGCGGCGCTGGGCGCCGATGCGCTGGTGCTCTCCGCCCACAAGCTCGGAGGCCCGCGCGGTGTGGGCGCGCTCGTCGTGCGCGACGGCACAGATCTACCGGCCTTCGTCGTTGGCGGTGGGCAGGAGCGCCGCCGGCGTGGCGGGACCGAGAACGTTGCGGCGATCGCCGGGTTCGGCGCTGCCGCGGCGGCGACTGCCAGCGAACAGGACGCCATGCAGATGGACCGGTTGCGGGCCAAGCTGGAGGGTGGCGTTATGCAGTCGACACCGGCGGCGCTGATCGTCGGCAAGGATGCTGCTCGCGTTGCCAACACCTCCTGCATTGCGCTGCCGGGCAAGCCCGCAGAAACGATCGTCATCAAGCTCGACCTCGCGGGCGTCGCGGTCAGCGCCGGCGCTGCGTGCTCGTCGGGCAAGGTCGGCGCCAGCCATGTGCTCGAAGCCATGGGGCTGGCGCCGGAGATCACGCGCTCGGCGATCCGCGTGAGCCTCGGGGCTAAGACCAGCGAGCAGGACATCGCCACCTTCCTGGCGGCCTGGGAAAAGATTGCGGGCTCTGCGGCCATCGCCGCATGAGCCGACGAATGACGTGAAAGGGTAGTTGATGCCAGCAGTTCAAGAGACGATCGAGCAGGTCAAGAAGATCGACGTCGACCAGTACAAGTACGGCTTCGAGACCAAGATCGAGACGGTGAAGGCGCCCAAGGGCCTCAATGAGGACATTGTGCGCTTCATCTCGGGCAAGAAGGGCGAGCCCGCGTGGATGCTCGAGTGGCGGCTCGAGGCGTACCGGCGTTGGCGCAACATGACCGAGCCGACCTGGGCCAACGTCACGTACCCGAAGATCGACTTCGAGAACCTCTATTACTACGCGGCGCCGAAATCGACCGAGGGGCCCAAGAGCCTGGCCGAGGTCGATCCCGAGCTATTGGCGATGTACGAGAAGCTCGGCATCTCGCTCAACGAGCAGGCGGTGCTGGCGGGCGTTAAGGATGCGCGCGTCGCCGTCGACGCCGTGTTCGATAGCGTCTCCGTCGTCACCACCTTCAAGGAGGAGCTGGCCAAGGCCGGCGTGATCTTCTGCTCGATCTCGGAGGCGCTGCGCGAGCACCCCGATCTCGTCAAGAAGTACCTGGGCTCGGTCGTGCCGCAGGGCGACAATTTCTATGCCGCGCTCAACTCGGCGGTGTTCTCCGACGGCTCGTTCGTCTACGTGCCCGAAGGCGTGCGCTGCCCCATGGAGCTGTCGACCTACTTCCGTATGAACGAGAAGGAGACCGGCCAGTTCGAGCGCACGCTGATCATCGCCGACAAGGGCGCCTACGTCTCGTACCTGGAGGGTTGCACCGCGCCCATGCGCGACGAGCACCAGCTGCACGCGGCCGTGGTGGAGCTGATCGCTCTGGACGACGCCGAGATCAAGTACTCGACCGTGCAGAACTGGTACCCCGGCGACAAGGACGGCAAGGGCGGCATCTATAACTTCGTGACGAAGCGCGGCGACTGCCGCGGCCGCAACGCCAAGATCTCCTGGACGCAGGTGGAGACCGGCTCCGCCATCACCTGGAAGTACCCGAGCTGCATCCTGCGCGGCGACAACTCTCGCGGCGAGTTCTACTCGATCGCGGTGTCGAACGGGTATCAGCAGGTCGACTCTGGGACCAAGATGATCCACTTGGGCAAGAACACCTCCAGCCGCATCATCTCCAAGGGCATCGCCGCGGGACATTCGAACAATACCTACCGCGGGCTGGTGTCGGCCCACCGCAAGGCGACGGGCGCGCGCAACTTCACCAACTGTGACTTGTTGCTCATCGGCGACAAGTGCGGCGCGCACACCGTGCCCTACATCGAGGCCAAGAACGCCACCGCCCACTTCGAGCACGAGGCGACGACGTCGAAGATCTCCGACGACACGCTGTTCTACTGCCGCCAGCGCGGCCTTTCCCAGGAGGAGGCCATCGCCCTCGTGGTCAACGGCTTCGTGCGCGACGTGCTGCAGAAGTTGCCGATGGAGTTCATGGCCGAGACGCAGAAGCTGATCGGCATCTCGCTCGAAGGCAGTGTTGGGTGATGCAGATTCCCAAGGATTACTGGTTCCGTCCGAAGCGCTACGGGTACGGCGCTACGCCGTCGAGCTGGAAGGGCTGGGCATCGATTGCCGCAGTTGTGCTCATCCTCCTGTTGCCAGTGCGCCTTGGGCTCTTTCCCCCAGGGCACGTCCAGCCCGATCCGTGGCGGATCGCTGTGTGGATCGGCTACGTCGCCGTTGTCCTCTTGGCGTACGCGCTCTTTGCCAAGCGCATGACGCAGGGGGAATGGCGCTGGCGCTGGGGCGCGCGCGATTGAGTTCAACAGATGACGGCGGCCTGAGGGCCGCCGAGGAGGCGGAGTAAGCAATGCTAGAGATCAAAGACCTGCACGTGAAGATCGCCGACGAGGACCGCGAGATCCTCAAAGGGCTCACGCTCACCATCCCCCAGGGCGAGGTGCACGCGATCATGGGCCCCAACGGCTCGGGCAAGTCGACGCTCGCCTACGTGCTCGCCGGCCGCGACGACTACGAGGTCACGTCGGGCGACGTCCTGTGGAACGGCGAGAGCCTGCTCGACATGGAGCCCGAGGCGCGCGCCGCCGCCGGCGTGTTCCTCGCCTTCCAGTACCCGATCGAGATCCCCGGCGTTGCGAGCCTCACCTTCCTGCGTACCGCGCTCAACGCCGTGCGCAAGGCGCGCGGTGAGGCCGAGCTGACTACGCCCGACTTCCTCAAGCGCGTCAAGGACAAGGCCGCCAAGCTCAATATCGACATGGAGATGCTGAAGCGGCCGGTGAACGTCGGCTTCTCGGGCGGCGAGAAGAAGCGCTCCGAGATCTTGCAGATGGAAATCCTCGAGCCGACGCTGTGCGTGCTCGACGAGACCGACTCGGGCCTCGACATCGACGCGCTGCGCATCGTCGCTGACGGCGTCAACGGCATGCGCGCCAAGGACCGGGCGATGCTGGTCATCACCCACTACCAGCGGCTGTTGAACTACATCGTGCCCGACAAGGTGCACGTGATGGTCGACGGCCGGATCGAGAAGTCCGGCGGGCCTGAGCTCGCGCAAGAGCTCGAGAAGTCCGGCTACGCTGAATACCAGGGCAAGGCAGCGTGAGCATGGAAGGAAAACTGCCCATCGGCGTGGGCTCGGATGAGTTGGCCGAGGCGGAGCGGCCGGCCGGGATCCGCGCGCCAGCGCCGAATGACCAAGCGCTGGGGAGGCGCAAGATGAACGTAGCGGTTTTGAAGACCAAGGCGGAGCAGGGCTTGAGCGAGGGCTATGCGGCCATCGCGGACGAGCTGCCCGGGGGGGATGACGTGCGCGATGTGCGCGAGCGGGCGATCGGCCGTTTCGAGGCGCTGGGGCTGCCGCACCGGCGCATCGAGGCGTGGAAGTACACTGATTTGCGCAATGCCTTGAAAGAGGCGCTGGCGCCGAAGGTCGGTGATGAGACGCCGGTCACGGAGGCCGATGTTGCGGCAGCACTCGGGCCGCTCGCCGGCATCGCGGCGGACCGGGCGGTGTTCGTCAACGGCGCCTACCGGCCCGAGCTGTCCCAGCTCGTCGACCTCAAGGACATCTTGGGGAGCCCGCTTGCTGCCGCGCTCAACGACAAGAGCGACGGGGCCGCGGCGGAGCTGCTGCGTCTCGACGGCCGCGACGACGACGCGGTGCTGGCCTTGAACAGCGCCTACGTCACCGACGGTGCCGTGGTGGCGATTGCCAAGAAGGCCAAGCTGGCAAAGCCGCTGCTCCTGGCGTTCGTGCGCGCAGGCTCCGAGCCGCATCTCGTCGCCACCCGCAACGTTGTGAGTGTCGGCGACGGCGCCGAGGCCACCATCATCGAGGCCTATGTCTCGGTCCCGGGTGCCGTCGAGAGCGGGCAGCACAACGCGGCAACGGAGATCGCCGTCGGCGAAGGCGCGCACGTCACGCATCTGAAGTGCACGGTCGATGCCGGCCGGGCGGTGCATCTCGCCAACTGGCTCGTCGACATCGGCGCTGGCGCCGACTACCGCGGTTTCCAATACACCTCCGGCGTCGCCTTGGCGCGCAACCAGCTCAGCCTCACCTTCAAGGGTGAGGGCGCGAAGATCGATCTTTCGGGTGCGTTCCTGGCGCGTGAGACGGAGCACATCGACACGACGCTCGTCGTCGATCACGCGGTTCCGGCGTGCGAAAGCCGCGAGCTGTTCAAGGGCGTGCTCGAGGACGAGGCGCATGGCATCTTCCAGGGCAAGGTCATCGTGCGGCCTAACGCGCAGAAGACCGACGGCAAGCAGATGGCGCAGGTCTTGATGCTGTCGCCGAATGCGGAGTTCGAACTCCAAGCCGGAGCTGGAAATCTATGCCGACGACGTCGTCTGCGGGCACGGCTCGACCAGCGCCGACCTCGACGAGGATCTCCTGTTTTATTGCCGCTCGCGCGGCATCCCCGAGGCGGAGGCGCGCGGGCTCTTGATCGAATCCTTCGTCGGTGAGGCGCTGGCCAAGGTCGAGCTCGAGGACGTGCGCGAGGCACTGACGCTTTTGGCGCGCGGGTGGCTCGCGCGCGCGGCAGAGAGGGCAGCATGACGGCCAACACTCCCGACACCACGGAGATCGAGCGCACCGGGGCACGCGCCGCGGCCGACACTTATGACGTAGGTCGCATTCGCGTCGACTTCCCAATTCTCTATCGGGAGGTCTACGGCAAGCCGCTCGTCTATCTCGACAACGCGGCCTCGGCCCAGAAACCGCGCTCGGTCATCGAGACGATGGACCACATCTATCGCTTCGAGTACGCCAACGTGCACCGCGGGCTGCACTATCTCTCCAACACGGCCACCTCGAAGTACGAGGACGCGCGCGAGATCACGCGCCGCTTCCTCAATGCCGGCAGCGTCGACGAGATCGTGTTCACGCGCAATGCGACGGCGGCCATCAACCTCGTGGCGGACTCCTACGGCGCCGATCACCTCGGCGATGGCGACGAGATCGTGCTCTCGATCCTGGAGCACCATTCCAACATCGTTCCCTGGCATTTCCGCCGCGAGCGTGCCGGCGCCGTGCTCAAGTGGGTGCCGATCTCCGACACCGGTGAGTTTCTGTTCGAGGAGTTCGAGCGCCTGCTGACGCCGCGCACCAAGCTCGTGGCGCTCACGCACATGTCGAACGTGACCGGCACGCTGGTCCCGGTGAAGGACGTGATCCGCGTGGCGCACGAGCGCGGCATCCCCGTGCTCATCGACGGCAGCCAGGCCGCCGTGCACATGCCGGTCGACGTGCGCGATCTCGACTGCGACTTCTACGTGTTCACCGGCCACAAGACTTATGGGCCTTCGGGCATCGGCGTGCTCTACGCCAAGAAGGCGCATCTCGATGCCATGCGCCCCTATCAGGGCGGCGGCAACATGATCGAGGCGGTGCACGTCGACGCCATCACCTACGGCAAGACGCCGCAAAAGTTCGAGGCCGGCACGCCGCCCATCGTGGAGGCGATCGGGCTGGGCGCAGGTCTCAACTACATGATGCAGGTCGGGCGCGAGAAGATCGCCCGTCACGAGGCGGAGCTGCGCACCTATGCGCATGCGCGGCTCTCCGAGCTGCCGTTCATCAAGATCTACGGCACATCCCCTGGTAAGGGCGCGATCGTGTCGTTCACCTTCGACGGCCTGCACCCCCATGACGTGGCGACGATCATCGACCGCTCGGGTGTCGCCGTGCGCGCCGGCCACCACTGCGCGCAGCCCTTGATGGAGCGGTTGGGCGTCACCGCGGTCTGCCGCGCCTCGTTCGCCATGTACAACACCAAGGCGGAGGTGGATGCCCTGGTCGAAGCGCTCAAACGCGCACGCGAGCTGTTCACGTAAGTGAAAGACTGCGGTCTTTCCGGGAGTGAGAGATGGAAGGCAAACCATTGGAGCGGGAAGCGCCGCAGGCGTTGGCGGAAACGCGCGACGAGACCGTGCCCGCCAAGGTCGAGGGCGTGCCGGCGGCTGCGACCGCGTTGCCGCCCGAGGACGACGAGCGCTTGCGCGCCGATGTTATCGCCGCCTTGAAGACCGTGTACGACCCGGAGATCCCGGCCGACATCTACGAACTCGGGCTCATCTACGACATCGCCATCGACGGCGAGCGCAACATCGCCATCGCCATGACGCTGACGGCGCCGGCATGCCCGGTGGCGGGCGAGATGCCCCAGTGGGTGGAGAACGCGGTCAATGCGGTGCCGGGCGTCAATTCCACGAAAGTCACCATGACCTTCGATCCGCCATGGGACATGAGCCGCATGTCGGACGAGGCGCGGCTGGCGCTCAACATGTTCTAGTTCCAAGGTGCGCGGCTTTGCGCTTTAGCGCGCGCTGACCTATATGAAGGATGCAATTTTGCCGGGTGAGATGAGATGCCGACGCTACGCATGATGCCCAAGGTCGTAACCCTGACGGACGCTGCCGCAGCGCGCGTGCGCGCGATCCTGGCCGACCATCCCGGCGCCATCGGCCTGCGTATCGGCGTCAAGAAGGGTGGCTGCGCCGGCATGGAGTACACCATGGTCGTCGCCGAAGCAAAGGCGCCCCACGACGAGGTCGTCGAGCACGAGGGGGCGGTGCTGCTGATCGAGCCCACCGCCATCATGTACCTCTTGGGCACCGAGATGGACTTCCAGACCGACAAGCTCGGGAACCAGTTCGTATTCAACAATCCCAACCAGACGGGCTCTTGCGGCTGCGGGGAGAGTGTGAGCCTCACACCGGCCGCCGACGCGCAGGCGCTTGCGCAGGGGGACTGAGCCGGCCTCATGACCGCCGCCAGCGAGGAATGGATCGGCGATGTCGATAGCTTCTGGTTCGAGGAGCTCGGGCGCTCCAGGTGGTTCAGCAAGGACGATGACGTCGATGCGGTGATCCGCGGCCGCTTCCTGCTTCTCTATGAAGTCCTGACCACGTGGCCTGCGGGCGATGCGTGGGCAAGCGCGCAGCGGGCGCTCGCGACTGTGCTCGTCCTCGACCAGTTTCCGCGCAACATCTTCCGCAATACGCCGCAGGCCTTCGCCACGGACAACCTGGCACGTGCGGTGGCGCACGGCGCCGTCGCCAAGGGGCTCGACAAGCCGCTCGCTCCCGAGCGGCGGCTCTTCCTTTACCTGCCGTTCGAGCATAGCGAGGATAGGGACGATCAGGCGCGGGGGGTGGCGCTGATCTCAGGCTTGGGCGATGAGGAGTTCACGCGCTACGCGCTGGCGCACCAAGCGGTCATCGACCGCTTCGGCCGCTTTCCCCACCGCAACGCCGTGCTGGGGCGCACCTCGACGCCAGAGGAAGAGGCGTTCCTGGAGGAACCCGGCGGCGCCTTTTAGTGTTGAGATGATGATGCACTCGCCGCCTATAATCAGCACATGGCTGCGAGCGAAGGTTTCATCGAGCTTCTGAAGGACGTGCTTAGCGGGCTCGGACCTGTGAGCGTGCGCCGCATGTTCGGAGGCGCGGGCGTCTATGCGGACGGGGTCATGTTCGGGCTCATCGCCGACGACACGCTCTACCTCAAGGCCGACGACGAGACGAAAGGCACCTTCGAGGCGGAGGGGCTTGGGCCTTACGGGTACGGCGGGCCCCGGGCAAGAGGATCGATTTGCCCTATTGGCGCATCCCTGAGCGCCTCCTCGATGATCCCGAGGAGATTGTGGCGTGGGCGCGCACCGCCCTCGGCGTCGCCCGGCGGGGGGCTGCGGCCAAGGCGCGCGGAAAAAAGGGGCGCGGAAAAAAAACTCGCCAAAACAGTCGCACACGCTGACTGTTGTCAGCGAAATGACAGGTAGGGAGTGCATCTTGGCGTTCGACGTTTCAGCTGGGTTTCACTCGGGGACGCAGGTTTGCTCAATTCGAGCCAAGGGAGAGAGTTATGATCCGCAATACGCGCGAGAGCTGGGGCTGGCCGGCGCGGGCCATTCATTGGATCGTTGCGGCGATGGTGATCGGGCTTTTCGTCCAAGGGCTGTGGATGGAGGACCTGGGGCAGGATGCGCGGGCGTTCAACATCTGGTTGCACTGCGCCGTCGGCATCAGCCTGCTCGCGATCGCGGCGGCCGGCTTTGTGTGGTGGCTGGCTAGTGTGGTTCCCGCCGAGCCCAGAGGAATGCCGGCTTGGCAGCAGCGCGCCGCCCGGCTCGCCCACTGGGGGCTTTATGCGCTGATTTTTGCGGCGACGATTGCGGGTTGGGTGCTCACCGGCACCATGCGCGATCCCGCGGCCATCCAGCTGTTTGGCTTCATTGACGTGCCCCAGCTGGTCGGCCCTGGCTCGGGCCTTCACGAGCTATTCGAGGAAGGGCACGAGCTCGCGGCCTATTTGCTGATCGCGCTGGCGGCCGTGCATGCGGCCGCGGCCCTCTATCACCATTTCGTGCTGCGCGACGCCGTGCTGCTACGCATGCTCGGCCGCAAGCCGAAGCCCGAAACAGCGCAACAGCTCGGCACGTGCGGAGGCCGCAGCGTTACTCGCCCGCGACCTTCACCGGGCGCTTGACGGGATTGCGCAGGAACGCCGGGACGTTGTCGGCAAATCCCGTCCTTTGCTGAGAGGATTGGCGTTCGGGACGCGGGGCGGCTGGCGCCGGCTGGCCATTGCGCACAGGCCCTGCCTGACGCCGCGGCTGCTCGGCCCTCGGCTGCTCCTGCCGGCCCGGCTCTTGCCGCGGTTGCTCTTGCCGCCGCGGCTCCTGCCGGGGCTGCTCGGCGCTTTCAGGCCTTACTTCCTTGCGCTCGGGCCGTTGGGCTGAGCGGTGCTCTCCATGTCGGCCTTTGTCGGGTCCACGGCCAGCCGTAGCGGGTGGGCGCCCACGTCCGCGCTGGGGACCCCTGCGCCCGCGGCGTCGCTTCTTGCCGCCCTCCGCGTAGTCCGCCTCGCTTGGACCTTCGCCGAGCCACACGACCGGTTCGCCCAGCATCTTCTCGATGTCCTTGAGCGACTTCAATTCCTCGGTGGTGACGAGGGAGAGGGAGTGGCCTTCCTTGCCGGCACGGCCGGTGCGGCCGATGCGGTGCACGTAGTCGTCCGACTGCCAGGGCAGATCGAAATTGAAGATGTGGCTCACGTCGGGGATGTCGAGACCGCGGGCGGCGACGTCGCTGGCTGCGAGCAGCATCAGCTCGCCGGAACGGAACTTGTCGAGCGTCTCCGTGCGGTTCTTCTGGTCCATGTCGCCGTGCAGCGCCCCGGCCTGGAAGCCGTGCTTCACCAGAGAGCGGTGCAGGATCGCCACCTCGACCTTGCGGTTGCAGAAGATGATGGCGTTCTTGACGGTCTCGTTGCGAATGAGCTCGCGCAAAGCCTCGCGCTTGGCCCAGTCCTCGCCGTTGGGGCAGAAGACGAAACGCTGGGTGATGGTCTTGGCGGTGGTGGCCGGTGGGGCCACCTCGACGCGCACGGGATCTTTGAGGAACTGGCTGACGAGGCGGGTGATCTCCGGCGGCATGGTGGCGGAGAAGAACAGCGTCTGGCGACGGCTGGGCAGCAGCTTGCAGATCTTCTCGATGTCGGGGATGAAGCCCATATCGAGCATGCGGTCGGCCTCGTCGATGACGAGGATCTCCACGCCCATGAGCATGATACGGCCGCGTTGGAAGTGGTCGAGCAGGCGCCCTGGCGTGGCGATCAGCACGTCGACCCCGCGGTCGAGCTTCTTCACCTGATCGTCCATCGACACGCCGCCGATCAGCAGCGCCAAGCTCAGCTTGTGGTTCTGCCCGTATTTCTCGAAGCTTTGTGCCACCTGGGCGGCGAGCTCGCGCGTCGGCGCCAGGATGAGCGACCGCGGCATGCGCGCCCGCGCTCGTCCCGACTCCAGCCGGGTGATCATCGGCAGCACGAAAGAGGCGGTCTTTCCGGTGCCAGTTTGAGCGATGCCGAGCACATCACGGCCGGTTATGGCGATGGGGATGGCTTCGGCCTGAATGGGCGTAGGCGAAGTGTAGCCGGCGGCATCGATTGCCGCCTGCACCTTAGGGCTGAGACCGAGCTCAGCGAAGGTCTTGGGTTCCAAAAGTCCTCGTCTCCGTCTGCGTTCACAGGGTCCCGCGCCAACGCTTCTGAAGCGGCAGCGGGTGACGGAGCGCAGGGGTATGGGAGTTCGCCGAATGCGGCAAAGAAAGCTGTCAGGTCTCGAAAAGGGACTAATGGAATCGCATCCCCTGCGCTCGAGCCACGGGTGTGCTCGCACATGTGTGGGAAAAACGCAAGAAAAACCGCTAGATGTGGCGTGCCGTCGCGGTTTTTCCCCCTCGTCTCGTGTCATCGTTCTGTCGTGTTAACAACGAGAGCCTGAGTCGGCCGGGAGGCCCCGACAATGAGACCTGACCGAGACCACTTTCACCTGAGCCGGAGGCTCGAAGAAGCGTGATGGCGGAGCGCCGCCGAGGGCGCCCCTTGTGCCCCGGCTGTCTGCAATTCTTCGGGCTTCTGGGGAAGATTAGAAACCAAGCCCGTACACCGCGGAGCAATGTTGCCGATATATCCTGCGACATCGCCGCACCTGCCGTTTGCGTTGGATCGACAATTCGTGTTCTGGCAAAATGGCTTGTCAGATTCGGCGGTGGCGGCAGTACCGGTCCGAGGAGAGAGTTTGCATGGCAGCTGTGGCAGCCGATGTTTCGGCGCGTACGAGTGAGGCCGGCGAGACGCGGGAGCGTCAGGCGCGCCAGACCCCCCACGAGGTGCAGGCGCTCAAGGCCCGCGACAACCACACCAACTGGATCTACCTGGCGCGGATCTACGTCGTCATTGCGCTGGCGGTCGCCGGCGCCGTTTGGGTCGACCAGTCAGCGATGGCGGGCGCAATTGCCTGGTGGTGG
Organism: uncultured Alphaproteobacteria bacterium; assembly: GCA_963782555.1. Taxonomy (GTDB): domain Bacteria; phylum Pseudomonadota; class Alphaproteobacteria; order Rhizobiales; family Hyphomicrobiaceae; genus Hyphomicrobium_A. Next base: position 150,821 of record CAWAKB010000005.1, read on the forward strand.
AGCATTCCTGCCACGCTCGCTGCCATCGTCGTCATCGGGGCGTCCCAGCATCAATTCGGCGGCGCCATTCACGAGGGCACCCACTTCATCCTGTTCGCCAACTGTACGCTCAACGAGCTGGCTTCCGATTGGCTCGGCGCCTTCCCGATCATGACCACGACCTATCACTATCGGCTGCACCACCTCGCGCATCACCAGTTCGTCAACGATCCCGAGCGCGACCCCGACATCAGCCAGCTGCACGAGAGCGACCACTGGCTGGATTTCCCCATCACGCACGTCGAGATTCTGTGGGCGCTCTTGAAGCAGCTGTGGCTCCCCAACCTCTTCCGCTACACCGTGACGCGTGCCCGCTACAGCTCGCTCGGCGGCGGCCATAATCCTTATGCGGACCCCGATCGCCCCGGCACGGTCCGTCCCTTGCGGGCCGGTATCCTGTTCGCGGTGGGGGCCCCCGCCGTCGTGATCCCGCTGGTCGCCATGGGCAACTGGCTGGCCGTAGCGATCGTCCTGCCCGTGATGTGGGCGGTGGTGGTGGGGATCCTCTGGATGCTTCCCGACGAGGCCTATCCCGGAACGCGGCTCTCGCCCGTCGTCCCGATCCGCCTGCTCGGCATCTCGCGCATAACCTATCTGGCCCTGCTCTATGGCGCTCTGTCGGCGGTCGAGCTCGCCGGCTGGGGCCCGGCATGGGCCTACTTCGGCCTTCTATGGATCGTGCCGCTGTTCACAACCTTCCCGCTGTTCATGATCCTGCGCCAGTGGGTGCAGCACGGCAACGCCGACCGCGGCCGCTACACCAACACGCGCGTGTTCCTGGCCGGTCCGATGGTGCGCTATGCGGTGTTCCCGTGGGGCATGGACTATCACTTGCCCCACCACTTGATGGCGTCGGTGCCGCACTACAACTTGAAGCGCTTGCACGAGGTGCTGCTGCGCGATCCGGCTTATCGCGAGAAGGGCGTGATCGTGGAGGGTTACTTCGGCGACGGCGAAGGCCCGAGCGGGCACCCGACGGCGCTCGGCGTGCTCGGCGAGAAGTACGCGCCCAAGACGCGGGAAGCGGCCTACGTCGACAACGCGACGCTCGAGCATGCCGATGTGGCGGATGCGGCCGGCATCGCGCGGGAGGTCGAGGCGTCGTTGCGGAACGACTGAAGGTTCCTACGCGCCCAACAGCGCCAGCGGTCCGCGCTCGCGCACGGCCACGAAAACGCGCTGCCGCGCGCGCACGTCTTCGAGATCGCTGGGGGCCAAGCTGCTGCGCTCCCCCTCCGCAAGCACGAGGTCGGCGTGGTGCTGCAAAACCACCTGACGCTCGCATTTGCCCTCGCAGCTCGCCACCGCCGTCAGAACCTCGAGCATACGGATCAGCACGGCGGGCTTGCCTGCCGCATTCTGGCGGATCATGTGGAACATGGAATTTGTAAGTCCGTCGTAGTCGACGTTAGGCACCACCAGCGCCGGCTTGTTGCCACGCATGTAGACGCCTGTCGGCAGACGCAGCGGCACCAGGTGGCAAAGCGCGGTGCCCAGGCGGTCGAGGACGCTAATTGCGGTCTGCGGATCATTGACGCCCGGCGACAACGCGCGCACCGCGACCTCGACCAAATGACGAACCGCAAACTCGACGTCGGCCGGGCTCATGCGCTCTGGGCCGAGCGCGGTGGCGGTGTTGATGGCGTCCTTGGCGCCGTCGCTCGGCGGATTGACCAGCGCGATCGGTGCGCCGGGGAAGACGTAGTGTCCCGGACGCACGAGCAGGCGCACCGCCGTCTTATGCGCAGCCGCCCAGTCGGCAAGCCCGTCCTCGTCGAGCTGCTGCAGGTAGCCGTAGCGGTCGTTGCAGACGGGTTGCGCCTCGCGCCAGAACTCGGGCGGCGGCGGTGCGGGCAGCTCATCCTCGGTCGTCAGCCGATCGATCATCTTCGTGACGTCGGCGCTGACGAGATCGACCACCGTGTCGACGTTGATGCGCCCGGCCATGTGTCCGACGAACCATACCAGCGTGCCCACGCACACGAAGGCAAGCAGGATGGCGACGCTTAAGGCAAAGTGGGGAACGAACCCGCCTTCGCTTTCGATGCGCACGCTGCGCAGCGCCATCAGTGCGTAGGCAAACGTCCCGAGGAAGGCTCCAAGCGTGAATTGGTTGCCGCGGTCGCGCGTGAAGTTGCGCAATAGCCGCGGTCCCATCTGCCCTGCCGCGAGCGAAAGCGCGGCGATGGTGATGGAGAAGACGGTGCCCGCCACCGCGATGGTCGAGGAGGCGATGGCGCCCAGTAGGGTGCGGGCACCCGCCGCCCCGCCGTCGTAGAGCCAGGTGTGCAGCAGCCAATCGGGAAACTCTGTGCTGCGGTCGAGCCGCACCAGCGCAACGGCTCCGACCACACCGCCGAGGACCATGAGCGCCGGAATGACCCAGAACGCGTCGCTGAGATCATTGGCAAACTTGCGGAGACGGGCGGTCAAGAAAACCTAGACGCGTCCGAGCAAGGCCAGGATCAAGAGGATGATCAATATGGTTCCGACCAGGCCCGATGGCCCATAGCCCCAGCCGCGGCTATAGCCCCAGTTTGGCAGGGCGCCGATCAGCGCCAGGATGAGAATGACAATTAATATGGTGCTTAGCATTGTTGGTTCCTTCGCCTTGCAGTCGCGGCAAAGAGAAACACTTCAAGTGCGCCGAAAGTTCCCGCGGACGGCCCGCGTGAGGGCGCTGGCTCGCGCGGTGGCGTCCGCTGATATCGGGTGATCGCGAGACGAGACCTTGCTGTGCGCGGCCGCGATTGGGCCCCGCTAGGGTTTCTCGCCTACTACAAGCCGACGATCGTCTTGCCTTTTTTGAAAGCGCTGCCGACGTCGATGTCGGCGGCATCGAGTCCCGCTCGAACCATGGCGGCCCGGAACTCGGGCTCGCCGTGGTGGAGGGGCGAATTGAATAGCGTGTCCCCGTAGCGGAACAGCACCTGCACGGCCTGCAACACGCTCATGTTGGAGAAGCCGAATCCCGGCAGGATGCTGGTGTTTCGCTTTTTCATGATCTTGCCCAAGAGAAAGCCTGCCAGAAAATCGGCATGCGGCTCCATTTGCCAAGGCCCGTCGGGCGACATCCCGCTCCTGTATTGAAGGATATGGCCGAACTCGTGCGCCATGAGGACGGCAATGACCGGCTGAAAAGGATCGGTGGCTGCCGGTGGCATCTCGCGGTCCAGGAGGGGGTGACGCCGAACATGATGGTGCCGTCGGGCTCCTGCGGGAACAAGGCGTCCGGCAGAGCGAGTGCGTTCGCGCCGTCGCTGTCATCATAGAAGCAGAAGCCCGGCTTCACCCCGGCCTCCTTGGCAATCTCACTATGCATGATCTTGCAGTCGGAATCCCAGAACAGGTTGCCTGAGGACAGGCGCTCGCGGGTGTCGATTTCCGGATCGGCGGCGGCGGCCATCCGGCAGCCGTCTTTCCCCGCTTTCGCCAGCGCCGAGGAAACGCCGCAACCGCAAGTAAGGAGCACCGATACCAGCGCTGCAGAAAATGCCCTCCGGTCCATCGAATCCCCCATAGAAGCATCGACCGCGGCTTCGAGTGGCAACGACGATTGGCGCGTCTCAGCGCGCCTCGCCGATGATGTAGCGCGCAACCGCGCTCGCGCGCACGCCGTTCTCGCTTGCCCGTGGGGCATGGATTATCACTTGGCGCACCACCTGTGGCGTCGGTGCCGCACTACAACTTGAAGCGGCTGCACGAGGTGCTGCTGCGCGATCCGGCCTGTCGCGAGAAGGGCGTGGTCGCGGAGGGCTATTTCGGCGATCACGACAACGCCGCGGGGCACCCCACTGCGCTGGGCGTGCTGGGTGAGAAGTGGGCGCCTAAGGGTCGTGAGGCGGCTTACGTCAACAACGCGACACTGGAGAACGCCGACGTGGCTGAAGCCGAAGGCATCGCCCGCGAGGTCGAGGCCTCACGGCGCAACGGCTGATCGTCGTTGCGCGCTCAACAGCCTCCGCTGCCCTGAACCGCACATGGCTTCAAAGTCGGCATGACGGGCGCGCAGGTACTCCACATCGGAGGGTCCCAAGCCGGTGCGCGCGGCGTCGGCTAGCACGAGATCGGCATGTTCCTGCAAGGTGGCCACCCGCGTCGGCTCGCGCTCGCAGCTCGCCACCGCGGTCAGCACCGCCAGGATATGGGTCAGCACGGCGGCGTTGCCCGCCGCATTCTGCCTGATCTTGTGGAACATGGTTGCGACGATCTCTGCGTAGCCGACGCTCGGCACCATAAGAACCACGCGCTCGTGGCGACTGTAGACGCCGGTGGGCAGCTGCAGCGACGCCATCCGGCAAAGCGCTGAGCCGAGGTGATCGAGCGCGCTGCACGCGGTGTTGGGATCGTTCACACCGGGGGACAGGGCGCGAACCGCCATCTCCACGATCTGACGCGCCGCGAACTGGACGTCAGCGGGACTGCTCCGGCTCAGAGCGAGTACGCTAGCGGCACGGATTGCCTTGCCAGCACCCTCGGCCGGTGGCTTGACGAGGGCGATGGGGGCACCGGGAAAGATGTAGTCGCCCGTCTTGACCAGGAGCCATACCGCCGTACCGTGGGCGGCGGCCCAGTCGGCCAGGCCGTCCTCGTCGAGCTGATGCAGGTAGCCACAGCGAGTGTCGTGTACCGGCTGTGCCTCGCGCCAGTAGCTTTTGGGCGGCGGGGCAGCGAGTGCATCATCGGTGGTCAGCCGGTGCACGACCCGGGCAAGGTCGGCGCTCACCAAGCTGATGACGGTATCGACGTTGATGCGGGTCGCCATGTGGCCGACAAACCAGACGAGCGTGCCGACACACACGAAAGCCAGTATGATTGCCACGCTCAGCGACAGATGCGGGGTAAACTCCTCGTTGCGTATGCTGCGCAACACCAAGAGCGCGAAGGCGAACGTTGCCAGGAATGCGCCGAGTGTGAACTGATTGCCTCGATCTCGCGTGAAGTTGTGCAGCAGCCGCGGCCCCATCTGTCCGGCGGCAAGCGTCAGCGCAGCAATGGTGATGGAGAAGACCGTGCCGGCCACGCCGATCGTGGAAGACATGATCGCTCCCAGGAGCGTGCGGGCACCCGCAACATCGCCCATATAGATCAAGAAGAGGCCGTGTGTCGGCAACGGGATCAGACCGCTGCGATCGAGACGCACGAGAGCCAAGGCGCTCAGCGCGCCGGCGAGCACCATCAAGCCGGGTACGAGCCAGAACGCCTCGCTGAGATCGTTCAGCAGTTTGTGAATTCGTACGGTCAAAGTTGCCTAGCTGGCCGGTCGAGCAGGATCAGAATCGCCAGAATGATGTGCAACAACCATTAATATGGTGCTTAGCATTTATTGCTCGTTCGCCTCGGGGCGTGGCGAAGAAACCCCCCAAACGCTGCTGTAAGTTTCTGAGGGCACGCCAGGCGCGCATGATCAGTTATGCAGCGCGAGCGCTGCGTCTCAGCGCGCCTCGCCGATGATGTAGCGCGCAACCGCGCTCGGGCGCACGCCCTTCTCGCTGCGCGCCCAGCTGCGCACGGAAACGCCCGCCTGATGCACGGTCTCGGGATCGCCCGACACGAGCGGATGCCACCACGAAAGCCCGCGTCCCTTGGCAATGCGCTTATAGGCGCAGCTTGCCGGCAGCCAGGTGATCTCGCGCACGTTCTCTGGCGTGAACACGATGCAGTCCGGCTCGCTCGCATGCCGGTTCGCATAGTCGCAGCAGCGGCAGGAGCCGATGTCGAGAAGGCCGCAGGCGAGCCGCGTCAGATACACGTCGGCGGTATCCTCGTCCTCGATCTTGACGAGGCAGCACTGCCCGCAGCCGTCGCACAGCGACTCCCACTCGGCGCGCGACATCTCCTCGAGGGTCTTGCTCTCCCAAAACGGTGCCGGCTCGGGCGGCGCCGAGACTTTTGAGGACTTCTTCTGCTTTGGTGTGCTCATGGCTGCCTCTCCGACTGACCGATCCGCAGCCAAAGGTCAAGGTGCCATGCGCGCGAGAAGGTTATTGAGGGAGAGCGCCAAAGGTGAAGCCCCGCCTGGCGTTTCGCTCTGGCGGGGCTCTTGTCATCGATAACCTGCCCAGCTGAGCCGGGCTTATGATGCGAGGCTCTGTGATCCGGGCCCCGGATCCCGCCCTCGTATGAAGTCTGCCAAATTTTGAGTGATATCGACCCGGCGTAGCGCGATCGTAGCGCTTAAGCTCGCTATCCGAGCCGTGACCCCGCTTCAGCGCGAGGTCCGCAATGACTTCCCGGTGGCGTCATGCTCCCATCCTTCGCTGTTGATCCGGCGGCGGTCGTCCTCACAACCAGGGGTCTCATGACCAATGGTGCTGCCGGAGCGCGAACTCTTCCAATCCGGGGTGACCAGGAGCGGGGTTCCACTCAGTCCGGCAGCGACGGCCGCCAGCTATTAAGGTCTGCCCGGCGACGCCGACTGTCAAGCGGCGTTCGCAGGCTGCTCTTCACAATCGCAGCTGACGCTTCTGGCTGCTAACGCTGGCCGTCGTTCACAGTGCCCAGCGAAAGGCGTAGCGCAGAGCCGCGGCCGCATCATGGTCGATCATGTGAGGCCTCAGGGTCGTGGCCGCTCCGGCGGCGTGCGCGCGAAGGAATTGGCAAGCTCACGCATCATCGCCAGGACATCGGGATGCTTGTCGGGATGCCAATCGGCGAGCATGCGTTTGAGCTCGGCTTCGCGCTGTTGCAGGAGCCGCTGATAGTCTGCGCCTCCCTTGGCGCTGAGCTCGAAAATCTCGCCGGGACCTTCTATCGCCATTCCCGTCGCCACCAGCCGCGCAAGCAGCGCCGCACATTGCGCGTCCCCTATGCTGGATCGCCGCTCGAGCTCGGATTTGGATATGCGGCCTTGGTTCTCTCCGATCCGCGCTAAGAGCCACAACTCGTCGGGCTCGATGTCGAGCTCCATACGCGCGGCGCGCTGCTTGTAGACCAGCCACCGGTTCTCGCGCGCCGTCATGCGGGCGACGATGCGCTGCAGCTCCTCGATCGAAGTGGCATCGCGCGGCATCTCGAAGGCATCGCCCATAGGCTCCGGCCTGATGCTGGTGCGCAGCGGCACCTCCTTGATGGCCAGCGAGAGCAGAAAGGAGAGGAGCGCGAGGAGGGAGGCCGTCACGAAGACGGGGTGCAGGGAATTGACGAAGAGGGCCAGATAGGTGGCGCGCAGCGGCTCTGCCAAAGCAGCGATCGCCGCGGGATCGCGCAACACGCTCGAGGCATCGGGGATGGCGCGGTGGATGTTGGCCTCGAGCGCATAGGCAAAGATGCCGCCGAAGAGCGCCGCACCCACCGAGCCGCCGATCGACCGAAACAGCGTCGTTCCCGACGTCGCCACGCCGAGCTGCTCGTAGGCGACCGCGTTCTGCACCGCCATGACCAGGATTTGCATGACCATGCCGAGCCCCAGCCCCAGCACCAGCATGTAGGCGGAGGCGGTAAAGGCCGATGTCGCTACGTCGAGGCGCGACAGCAGGAAGAGGGCAATCGTCATCAGTGCCGTGCCGCAGATGGGGAACATGCGATAGCGGCCGATGCGGCTGATGATCTGGCCGCTGGTGATGGATGACACGAACACGCCCAGCATCATCGGGGTCAGATGCAAGCCGGCGCTGGTGGGATCGAGGCCTTTGACCACCTGCAGGTAGACGGGCATCAGCGTGATCGAGCCAAAGAGCGCCATGCCGACGATGAAGCCGATTCCCGTGGCGATGACGAAGGCGCGGTTGGAAAAGAGCGACAGCGGCAGCAGCGGCTCGGCGACCGTCGCCTCGACGTAGAGAAAGGCCGCAAGCGAAAGAACGGCCGCCAGCGCGATCGCAAAAAGGCTGACGGGCGCTTGCGACATGAGCATGCCGCCGAGGCTGCTGATCAGTATGGTGCACGTCAGTGCGATGGCGAGCAGCGTCGCCCCGGCGTAATCGATCGTCGCTTTTGCCGCTCGCTGGTGGGGGCGGAAGGCCGCGCTGATCACGGCCAGGGCGAGAAGCCCGATGGGCAGGTTGATGTAGAAGATCCAGCGCCAGGACAGGTGGTCGACGATGAACCCACCCACGAGCGGCCCGATGACGGTCGAGACGCCGAAGACGCCGCCGAAGAAGCCCTGATAGCGCCCACGCTCGCGCGGAGGCACGATGTCGCCGACGACGGCCATTGCCGTGACCATGAGGCCGCCGCCGCCAAGGCCTTGCACGATGCGAAAGGCGATGAGCTCCGGCAGGTTCTGGGCAATGCCGCATAGCGCCGAGCCGGCGAGGAAGATGACAATGGCCGCCTGCAGCACGATGCGCCGGCCGAAGATATCGCCGAGCTTTCCGTAGAGCGGGATGACGACGGTGGTCGCCAGCAGATAGGCGGTCACGATCCAGGAGAGGTGCGTCAGTCCGCCAATCTCGCCGACGATGATCGGCAAGGCGGTCGAGACGATCGTCTGATCGAGGGAGGCAAGCAGCAGAACCAGCACCAGCGCGGCAAAGACGGCCGAGCGCTCCCGCTGGCTTGTCTCACCGCCTTTGCGGGTGTCGGAAATCGGGCGTTGCATGGGGTGCGGTCTTCCGCTGCAAGATAGGGCTCGCTGGGTCGGGAAGGCAAGCCAGCGAGGCAACGGCGTGGGCTGCAGTGATCCGTCGGGGCCCCATGGGCGGCCGTTCCTATGGCTGGCGCCAACCCTGGCCAATAGCTCTCGCTTGTGGCGCGCCCCGAAACCCTCTATGGAGGCCCATCGATTTTGGCCGGACAATAGGGCCACTACGCCCAGGCACTGCCGGGCGCACGTACCGTGCCTATCCAAACATCGACAATCCGGGCCGGAGGCCCGCGCCTTGCGCGCGGCTCTCTACGCTCGTCCGCACCCACTCTACGAAAGGATATCGCATGGAAACGGGCACTGTTAAATTCTACAACGACCAAAAAGGCTTCGGCTTCATCGCGCCGGACAACGGCGGCAAGGACGTTTTCGTTCACGCCACCGCTCTGGAGCGCGCCGGCATGCGCAGCCTCGTCGAAGGCCAGAAGGTCTCCTTCGACACGCAGGAAGATCGCCGTACCGGCAAGATTGCCGTCGGCACCATCCAGGCGGCCTAAGCTGGAACGCCGCGGAACGGCTCTACCGGCGCCGCGGCGCACTTGATCGGCGGCGTCTGCCCCTGCAGGGGACGGACGCCGCTAGCTTTTTGTCTGCCGCCGCGAGCCAGCGGCGCGGCAATTCAATATCTGCACAACGCCAGAACCAGTGACGGAGCGAGATGAAAGGCTTCAAGACCCCCACGTTTAGCGATCGGTTGAAGACAGCAGCGACTGCCAAGGAAGCGCACGTGGCGCGCCTTCGCGCCAGACCGGCAGCCGACGATCCCATTGTGTTGGAGCAGAGGGCTGCCCGCAAGGCGGCCGCTGCTGAGCGCGAGCTGCGTACCGCTGAGCGGGCGGCGGCCAAGCGCGCCGATGAGCTGCGCCTCCTCGCTGAGCAGGCGGCACGCGAGACGGCCGAACGCACCGAGCGCGAGGCCCGTCAGGTGCGCGAAGCCGACGAGCAGGCCGAGCTTCAGGCGCAACGCAAGGCGGCGCGCGATGCTCGCTATGCCGCGCGCAAGCAGCGCCGGGCCTGATTACGAGCCGATGTTGCCGGCATCCGCTCAACCGACCGACGTCTCGATTTGCCAGGCTTGCGGAGCCTGCTGCGCGTACTCGCGCGACTGGCCGCGTTTCACGACCGAGACGGAGGCCGAAATCGCGCGCGTCCCAGCCGAGCTCGTCGATGACGACCTCGCTCGCATCCGCTGTCATGGCGACCGCTGCTCTGCCTTGGTGGGCGAGGTCGGGGTCTCCACCGCGTGCGCGATCTACGCCGTGCGCCCCGACGTGTGTCGCGCCTGCGAGCCGGGCGACGAGGCCTGTGCGATGGCGCGGCAGAGATTCGGGTTGGGCTTCAGCTAGGCGCCGGGAGCGCCGTTGTCGACGATGGCATGTTGCAGGGCAGGCCGGTGTGGCGCCGCGCCGTAGGTGGCGTTGAGGATCATGACCTTGGCGATGCCGCTCTGGTTGTCGGACGAGCGAACAATCATGTGGTTCCAGTTGCGCAAGAGCCGTTCGAGCACGCTCTGCAGACTGCCCGACATCGTCATCGTCAGCGCGTCGCCGCTCTTGGTGTTGGCGAGCCCCGATACCTCGAAGCCATAGCGCTTTCGCAGATCCTCGAGCACGGCATCGACCTTCGCATCCTCGATGGTGACGGTGATGCTCTTGCGTGGCGCATCGCCGGCGACTTTCACGGTCGCGGCCATGAGCGCTCCCGGCGACATCAGACAACCGATCACAAAGGCTGTGAATCCCACCCGCAGCATGACCTTGAGCTCCTCCGACTTGCGCGTCTTTGTGTGGTGCGCAGCGCGCTAAGTCACTCTGATCTTGCAGTGTTTGGGTTGGCTTGACAAGCGGAGCGAGCGGCCGAGGTCAGTGGCATGCGGCGCGAATTATGCCCAAGGTCTCCCAGTCGTTGTCCGGGCTGATGGCCGCGTAGCTCTAAGTTTGGAGCCAAAGCCCAAAACCAATTCGCAGCGTTCCTCTACGCAGTGCAAAGCCCGGCTCCAGCTGCCGGTGCGAACCGCCGCGCCCTAACACTCATCTCCAGCATTTTGCATTGTGCGCTGCGCACTTACTGCGACGCGCGCGCACCAATTCCGTCTCTCTGCAGCAACGCGCGCGCAGTTTCCCTGTGCACGAGCAGGATCGTGCTCGTATGCGCAGGATCGTTGTAGTCGGGTTTTCCCGTTCGCCTATGAACGCACTTAGATGCGCGTTCCTCCGTATTTAGGTGCCGCGCGTCGACATAACAATATTGGAGAGGAAACAATGTCCAACAAGAACAAACGAATAGCGAGGCCAATCGCCGCTCTCGCTTTGCTCGCTGCGACGGGCAGCTGCGCGCTGGCACATGGCTCACATCATTGGTCGCCGCCGCCCCGACAGGAGCCGATCGTGCTCTCGAATTCGGGTGGCTTCATCATCGGCGGAAAGCACTTGGAAGGGCTCAATTCGAGCGATCCTACCCGGACGCTGTCGTGCGATCACGGGTACGTCGAGTACTTCCTGCCTGAGAACCCGCGCAAGACGAGCATCGTCCTGTGGCACAGCTCCAGCGCCCAGGTTTGGCAGAACCGCTGGGACGGCGGCGAAGGCTATAAGGACAAGATGCTGCGCGCCGACTATCCCACCTACATTTGGGACGGCCCGCGCGTGGGCCGCGCCAACTGGAGCTGCGAGCCGATCACGTACACGCCGTCGGCCCGCGACCAGGGCAATTTCACCGCCTGGAAATTCGGCCCCGCGGCTCCCGCCGGACAGGTGCCGACGCCGGCGGAGTTCTACCCGGGCTCGCAGTTCCCTTACCAAAGTCCGAAGCTTGAGGAGTACTGGTGGAACGCGACTGGCGCTCGCTATAACGAGTTCGATATCGAGAAGAATATCGAGATCGAGACGGATGCGGCAGCCGTAGCGGCCAACTCCGGTAGGCTCGGTAATCAGATCGTCTACCTCACCAACTCCGCGGGTGGACTGCGCGCCATGAAGACGGTGGCCAAGACCACGGGTCACAACGTTGCGGGCATCTATACTTACGAAAGCATCGGATACGTGTTCCCCATCGGTGACCCCGAGGTCGCGGATGCGGGCATTACGCTGTGCACAAGCGACACGTTTATCTGCGCCTTCGGACCGCTCGGCGTCGATCCTGAGGACTTCAAGAAGATCGCCAGGCTCAAGATCACGTTCGCGTGGGGCGACAACCGGCCTGAAGACTACTCCCAGGTTATCTATTCCCGCCTGGAAGCCAAGCTCCTCAACGAGTACGCCGCGAGGTACCATCTTGGTGGGCACGCAGAGGTCCTCAAGCTGGCGGACCCAGTATCGCAAGGTGGTGGGGGGCTCACCGGAAGCTCGCATATCGCCTTCGCCGACATGGACAACGAGAAGGTCAAGGATCTGCTCTTCAAGTTCCTGAAGAGGAACCATCTCGACAGCTATCAGCGGTCCCAGCGTTGGGGCCACTGGAATTGGGACCATTAATCGTTCCGCGGCTCCTCCCCCGTCCTAGTCCGGACGGGGGACGGTCGTGACTATTCCCGAAAACTTGGCCCTGCCCGCCTTGCGCTGGCAGGGCTTTTTTCTTGCGGCATTTGGCGCAATGCGCCGATCAGGACCAGCTCCGGCGCAGGCCCGTGGTTGTGCCGCGACGGCAGCGATGTCGGCTTATCGGCCGAACAGTGAATTGTTATTCCCGCCCCACACCACGCCCTTACACTGCGTCCGCCCGCTTCAACGGCCGGGGGCGCAGACGTGCGCTGGCGGACTTGCGCGGAGCGGGCCGGCTTATGCGGCCGGGGGCCATATAGCTAGCCCTCAAGTCTTCCTGCTGCTGAGGCGAAAATCTCAGTAACGCCCTCGGGCACCTGGATGCGCCCTTGGGGATGGCAGTAGGCGGGCGGTAAGCCTGTGCGGGGCGGCGAAGGCCGCATCCAATCTCGAACCAAAGTGAAGGACCTGACCCGCCCCGCTCCCTGGTTTCGTCCTCAAACCCTCGGGCAGGGATGCCGCGAGGCTAGAGGTGCATGCTCATTGACAATGAGATGACGTTAGATGTCGAGATCGTGCGCGAAGGCGGCGCGCTCCTGGATGAAGCGGAAGCGCGCCTCGGGCTTGGAACCCATCAGCGCGTTGATCGCCTCGGAGATGGCGCTGCGGTCCCCGTCGCCGATCTCCACGCGCAACAGCGTGCGCCGCTTGGGGTCCATGGTCGTCTCTTTGAGCTGGCTGGCGTTCATCTCGCCCAGGCCTTTGAAGCGGGAGACTTCGACTTTCTGATTGGCCTTGAACTCGCGCGCAATCAGCTCGTCCTTGTGCTTCTCGTCGCGCGCATAAAGCGACTTTGCCCCTTGCGTCAGCTTGTAGAGCGGGGGCACGGCGAGAAAGAGGTGCCCGTTCTCGATCAGTGCCGGCATTTCCGAATAAAAGAACGTGATCAGCAGCGAGGCGATGTGGGCACCGTCGACGTCGGCATCCGTCATCACGATCACGCGCTCATAGCGCAGATCGTCGTCGCGGTACTTCGAGCCGGTGCCGGCGCCGAGCGCCTGGATGAGATCGGCGAGCAGCTGGTTCGCCGCCAGCTTCTGCGAGGAGGCGTTGGCCACGTTGAGGATCTTGCCGCGCAAGGGCAGGATCGCCTGCGTCTCGCGGGCGCGTGCGCTCTTGGCCGAGCCGCCGGCGCTATCGCCCTCGACGATGAAGATCTCGGTGCCGGCCGCGGCCTGGATGGTGCAGTCGGCGAGCTTGCCCGGCAGGCGCAGCTTGCGCGTCGCCGACTGGCGGCCGATCTCCTTCTCGCGCTTCCTCTTGAGGCGCTCCTCTGCCTGGTCGATGGCCCACTCGAGCAGCTTCGTCGCGTTCGCCGGGCTGTCGGCGAGCCAGTGGTCGAAGGCATCGCGCACGGTGCTCTCGACGATGCGCGCGGCCTCCTGGGTGGCGAGCCGGTCCTTGGTCTGGCCCTGGAACTCGGGCTCGCGGATGAAGACGGCGAGCATGGCGGCGGCGGTGCCGAGTACGTCGTCGGCGGTGATCTGAGCGGCGCGGCGGTTGCTCGTGAGCTCGCCATAGGCGCGCAGGCCCTTCGACAGCGCCTGGCGCAGGCCGGTCTCGTGCGTGCCGCCGTCGGGCGTCGGGATGGTGTTGCAGTAGGAGCGCAAGAAGCCGTCGTCCGCGATCCAGGCAACCGCCCATTCGACCGAGCCGTGGCCGTTGGTGCCTTGGGTGCGGCCGGCAAAGATCTCCTTGGTGACGAGCGTCTGCCCCTCGATCTCGCTTGTCAGATAGTCCTTGAGGCCGCCGGGAAAATGGAACTCGGCCTTGGCCGGCGTCTCATCGGTGATCAGCGATGGATCGCAGGTCCAGCTGATCTTGACGCCGCCGAAGAGGTAGGCTTTGGAGCGCGCCATCTTGAACAGACGCGCCGGCTTGAAGGCGCAGCCTTTGCCGAAGATCTTCTCGTCCGGCTTGAAGCGGATGGTCGTGCCGCGCCGGTTCATGACGGGGCCGAGCTTTTTCAGCTTTCCTATCGGCTCGCCGCGCTTGAACTCCATGGCGTAGAGCTGCTGGCCGCGCGCGACCTCGACCTCCAGCGTCTCCGACAGCGCGTTGACGACGGACACGCCGACGCCGTGCAGGCCGCCGGACGTATTGTAGACCTTGCTCTCGAACTTGCCGCCCGAGTGCAGTGTGGTCATGATGATCTCGAGCGCGGACTTCGGCTTGTATTTTGGGTGCGGGTCGACGGGGATGCCGCGGCCGTTGTCGGTGACCGACAAAAAGCCATCCTTGTCGAACGCGACCTCGATGGAGCTGGCATGGCCCGCAACGGCCTCGTCCATGGAGTTGTCGATCACCTCGGCAAAGAGGTGGTGCAGCGCCTTCTCGTCGGTGCCGCCGATGTACATGCCGGGGCGGCGGCGCACGGGCTCGAGGCCTTCGAGCACCTCGATGTCGGCGGCCGTGTATTGGTCGGAAGCGTCTCCAGAGCGGCGGGAGCGGCCCGTCTTGTCGGTCATGAAGCTTTCGAGTGTTGAGAAGAGGTCGCGTACGGCTCCGGCCATGCGTCGCGCTTTCCCGATTAGCAGGTCATGCTGCCCGGCACGGGACGCGGGGGACGAAAAGCCGCCGCCGGCAAATCTTCAAAAGGTTTGAGCCCGTGAGGTGGCACGGCCGGCCCGGCTTTGGCAAGCCCGCCGCCGCGCTGGAAGCGGTAGCGTCATTAAGCATCAGAGGTCCTGTCGCAACTTGGCCACCCGTGCTGTAGAGAATGCCGTGATCATGGACCACAACTTTCCCGAGTACACGCTGGGCGAGCGCGTCGCCGACGGCTGCATTCACGCTGTTGGCGTCACGGTCAGCCTGGCCGCGGCCGCAACGCTGGTGACGCTCGCCATCCTCTATCTGCCGCCGCTGTCGACGCTGAGCATCGCGGTTTACAGCCTCGGCATGGTCGCCGTGTTCTGCTTCTCGGCCGGCTATCACCTCGTAGGGCGGCCCGGATTGAAGTCGGTCCTGCGGCGCTTTGATCACGCCGCGATTTACGTGAAGATTGCTGCAACCTATACGCCCTTTGCCTTGGTGAAGTTGGGAGGCGTGCTAGGATTCGGCCTGCTGGGCGCTGTGTGGGCCGTCGGCTTGTTCGGCGTCGCCGCCAAGCTGTTCTGGCCGGCGCAGCTGGTGCGCACATCCTATGTTCTCTACCTGGCGCAGGGCTGGGCCTGTGTTGCCGCCTTGGAGCCGCTGGCGCACGCTCTTCCCGGCCGGGCGCTGGTTTTGCTCATCGTGGGAGGCGTGCTCTACACGACCGGGGTCGTCTTTCATCTGTGGCGCTCGCTGCCCTATCACAACGCCATCTGGCACGGCTTCGTGCTGGTAGCCTCGGGCTGCCACTTCGCAGCCGTGGTCGATGCCGTGGCCCTGACCTAGGGCGCCTGGCTTTGCCTTAGGGCGGCAAGGAGACTAGCCTTCCCGGCATTGATGTGCCGGCGAGTTGCTGCCGCGGTCTACGTGCACGGTCGGGTTTCCATGGCTAAAGATCGTCGACCTCCTTGCTCGAGACGGCGCTTGCGCCACGCTGTGGCGGCAGCCGCGGCCGTGCTCGCCTGTCTCTTGGCGCTCCCGGCGGCGGCAGAGGAGAACGAGAAGGTCACAATCGAAGGCCTGCTCAAGGCCGGATGGCAAATCGCCGGCTATACGAGCACGCTTGATGAGCGCTCCGCCTTCATCCTTTTCAAGCATCCGAGCGAGACCTACCTCGTGCAATGCCGCGCGGGCTACGATGTGACCCGCACCCCCCGCGTTTTCTCCAACTGCTACGAGCTGCACTAGGCCGGCACGTTGTCGATGAGGCGCGTTTGCCCGAGCCATGCGGCGGCGAGCACCCGCAGCGGACGGTCGGTCCGCGCGCTCACGACTTGCAATGTGTCGGCCTCGCGCACGGCGACATAGTCGACCTTGGCGAGGCCCGCAGCTTGCAGCGCGCCCGTCGCCTCCTCGCAGATCGTGTCGAGCGCCGGAAGCTGCGGCTTGACGTTGGCAAGGCGCGGATCGGGAATGAGCGGCGCCGGCTTGGGTCGCTTTGCCGGTGCGTTGCCGCTTGCGCGTACGATCTCGGCGGCCTTGGCCGCCACGTCGGTGAGAACACGATGGAGCGCCGGAGCGACGGCACGCTGCTCTTTGGTCAGGTAGGCGTTGCGTGAGGAGAGCGCCAGCCCGTCCGTCTCGCGCACCGTCGGCTCCGCCAGGATGCGCAGCGGCATATTGAGGTCGCGCACCATCTGACGGACGACGCAGAGCTGCTGATAGTCCTTCTCGCCGAAGAGGGCGGCGTCGGGCGTTGCCGCGTTGAACAGCTTGGCACACACGGTCGCTACCGCGGAGAAGAAGTGCGGGCGCGAATCGGCCTCCAGCCCGAGCGCCGGCCCGCCTGGAAGGATTTGCGTGGCGAACCCTTCCGGGTACATGTCGGCAGCCATGGGCGCCCACACGAGATGACATGGCTCGGCGGCGAGCTTGGTGAGGTCGCCCGCCTCGTCGCGCGGATAGCGGGCGAAGTCCTCGTTGGGGGCGAACTGGCTCGGGTTGATGAAGATCGAGACCAGCGTGCGGTCGGCTTCCTTGCCGGCGCGGCGTATCAGGGCCAAGTGGCCCAAGTGCAACGCTCCCATGGTGGGAACAAGCGCAACGGTCAGGCCGTCCCGGCGCCATGCGGCGATCGCCTGGCGCAAATCGGGCAGCGTGCGGACGACCTTCGGCTCCTTGCGCGTCACGAAAACCTCGCCTCATTTGATCCGGCGCGAAGCTCGGCCAAGCGGTGCCTCTGCGTCAAGTGCGCCCGTGCCTTAGGCCCCGGCGCTCGGGCGTGGATGGCGCCGTGCGCTTTGAGGCGCGCGGTTTCCCGATTTGCTAGAGTGTCCCCATATCGAATCGCGGGGCGGGGGCAGCATGGTCGCAGTGAAGATGGCAGAGCTCAGCGAAGAGGTTAAGGTGAGGTCGCCGGTGCTTCCGCCGCGCGATGAGATTGCCGCTCACCATCTGATCGATGAGACGCGGCTTCTCGACCGCCTGATCGAGCGCGCGGTGTTCTCCGAGGAGGAGCGCCGGCGCGCCGCCGACATCGCTCGCCGTCTCGTCCACGCTGCGCGCGCCAACAAGGGCAAGCACGCCGGCGTCGACGCCTTTATGCGCGAATATGGCCTTTCCAGCGAGGAAGGCGTCATCCTGATGTGCATCGCCGAGGCGCTGCTCAGGATTCCCGACAGCGATACCGCCGACGAGCTCATTGCCGAGAAGATCTCGGGCGGGCGCTGGGAGCGCCATCTGGGCCACTCCGACAGCCTCTTTGTCAACGCCTCGACCTGGGCGCTTCTGCTCACCGGCCGCGTGGTCAAGCTCAAGGATGCGCACGGCGCCAATCCGATCGACGCGGTCAAGCGCCTTGTTGCGCGCTCGGGCGAGCCCGTTATCCGCCAGGCCGTGCGCCAGGCCGTCAAGGTCCTGGGCGATCAGTTCGTGCTGGGCCGCTCGATCCGCGAGGCCCTGGCGCGTGCCGAAGGCTACCAGGCCAAAGGCTATCTCTTCTCTTACGACATGCTGGGCGAGGCCGCGAAGTCACAGAAGGATGCCGATCTCTACTACGAGCGCTACATGGCGGCGATCGATGTCGTAGGCCAATCCTCGGGTCCGTTCGCCACCATGCACCTCGATGCGCTCTACAAGCGCCCAGGCCTTTCGGTGAAGCTATCGGCGCTGCATCCCCGCTTCGAGCCCGGCAAGGAGGAGCGTCTTGCCCAGGAGCTGGCGCCGCGTCTCGTGAGCCTGGCACGCGCGGCGCGCGCGCGCGGGCTCTCCATCACCATCGACGCCGAGGAGCAGGACCGGCTCGAGCCCACGCTGGAGCTCTTCGCCGCGGCTTTCACCAATCCGGTGCTCGACAGCTGGAATGGGTTGGGGCTCGCCGTGCAGGCTTACGGCAAGCGCTCGATCCCCGTTTTGCGTTGGTTGCGGCGCCTGTCGGAGCGCACCGGCAAGCGCATTCCCGTGCGCCTCGTCAAGGGCGCCTACTGGGACAGCGAGATCAAGTGGGCGCAGGAGCGCGGCCTCGCCGACTATCCCGTGTTCACCCGCAAGCTCAACACGGATGTGTCCTACCTTGCCTGCGTGCGCCTGCTGTTGAGCGACCCCAAGGCCTTCTACCCGCAGTTCGCCACCCACAACGCGCATGCGCTTGCCGCCGCCCATGTCGCCGGTGGACCCGCTGTGTTCGAGTTCCAGCGTCTGCACGGCATGGGCGAAGCGCTTTACGAGGAGGTTGTCGGAGAAGGCAAGCTCGGGCGCCCGTGCCGGATCTACGCGCCCGTCGGCGATCACGAGGACCTGCTCGGCTATCTCGTGCGCCGGCTGTTGGAGAACGGCGCCAACACATCGTTCGTCAATCGGCTGGCCGATGACGAGCTGCCCGTCGCCGACATCATCCGCGATCCGGTCGAGGCGGCCGAGCGCGTGCGCAGCGGCGCCACTGCGGCCGCCCCGCTGATGGCGCGCCCGCGCGAGATCTACCTGCCGCAGCGCCAAGTGGCGAGCGGCCTTGCGCTCAGCGACCCGACGGCTCGCGCCGAGCTTTATGCCCAAATGACAGCGGCCCTGGACGACACCTTCGAGGCCGGCCCCGTCATCGCTGGCAAGCCGCTGCTTGTGGGCGACACGGCGAGCCTTGTCACCTGCCCGCACGACCGGCGGGAGCGCATCGGAACCGTGCGCATCACCACGCCGGCACAAGCCGACACCGCCATCGAAAGCGCAATGGGCGCCCACCACGCCTGGAACCGGCTCGGTGGCGCGCATCGCGCCGAGATCCTGGAGGCGGCGGCTGAACTCTTCGAGCGCGACCGCGCGCGCCTGATGGCGGTGATCGTGCGCGAGGCCGGCAAGACGCTCGAGGGTGCGCAGGGCGACGTGCGCGAGGCGGTCGATTACCTGCGCTATTACGCGATCGAGGCGCGCCGCCTGTTCGGCGAGCCCGTGCGGCTGCCCGGACCGACGGGTGAGCGCAACACGCTAATGCTCAACGGACGCGGCGTCTTCGCCTGCATCTCGCCGTGGAATTTTCCGCTGGCGATCTTCGTTGGGCAGGTTGCCGCCGCCCTTGCCGCCGGCAACACGGTCCTCGCCAAGCCCGCCGAGCAGACGCCGATCACTGCCTTCCTGGCGACGCAGCTGCTGCAAGAGGCGGGCGTGCCGGGCAACGTATTGCACCTCCTGACAGGTAGCGGCCGCCTCGGCGAGGCGCTGGTCAAGGACGTGCGCGTCAACGGCGTGTCGTTCACGGGTTCCAACGAGACGGCCTGGACCATCCAGCGCGTGCTTGCCGAGCGCCGCGCGGCGATGGTGCCGTTCATCGCCGAGACGGGCGGCCTCAACGCCATGATTGCGGATTCGAGCGCGCTCAGCGAGCAGGTGGTGCGCGATTGCGTTCGTTCCGCCTACGACAGCGCCGGCCAGCGCTGCTCGGCGGCGCGCGTGCTCTTTCTGCAGGACGACTGCGTCGAGGCGACGATCGACATGCTCGTCGGCGCCATCCAGGCGCTCGACGTCGGCGATCCGATGGACTACGCCACCGACGTCGGCCCGGTGATCGACGAGGAATCGCAGGACCGGCTCGAAGGTCACAAGATGCGCATGCAGCGGGAAGGGCGCGAGCTCGCCGACTTGGTGCTGCCCGACGATTGCCGCGAAGGCACCTATGTGACGCCTGCGGCCTACGAGATTGACAGCCTCGAGGTGCTGGCGCGCGAGGTCTTCGGTCCCATCCTCCACGTGGTGCGCTATGAGCGCGGCCACCTCGACAAGGTGATCGCCGCCATCAATGCCACCGGCTACGGCCTGACGCTGGGGCTGCACAGCCGCATGGAGGGCGTGGCCGATTATGTGGCCGAGCACGCGCGCGTGGGCAACCTCTACGTCAACCGCAATCAGATCGGCGCCGTGGTTGGCGTGCAGCCGTTCGGCGGCGAGGGGCTGTCCGGCACCGGGCCGAAGGCCGGCGGTCCCCACATGCTTCTCGCCTATGCCACCGAGCGCGTCCACACCACCGACATCACGGCAACGGGCGGCAACCTGCAGCTTTTGACCGCCAGCGTCACCGATAGTTGAGGAATGCTAATGATATTGCGGGGAAGGGCGCTTCTCGCCATCTTTGAGGAGCTGTTTCGGGACCCCGTCGATGATCACGCGTAAACCAACCACCGCGCCGCCGACTACCCCTGCCGGGCAACCCTCGCCGGGCGCCGATGCGCCGGTTGCGCGCACGGATGCAGGGCTGCCGCAGGCCAAGCCGTCGTCCGACGCCGAGGTGGCCGACTTCGTCGCCAAGATGAAAACGCTTGCGCCGGCTGCGGGTGCCGGACGCGGCCGGCTCATCTTTGCCATGGACGCCACCATGAGTCGGGCGCCCACGTGGGACATGGCCTTGCAGCTTCAGGGCGACATGTTCCGCGCGGTCAAGGAGGTGGGCGGCCTCGACGTGCAGCTCGTCTACTTCCGCGGCCTGGGCGAGTGCCGCGCCTCCAAGTGGGTCTCCGATCCCGATGCGCTCGCGCGCTTAATGACCAGCGTGTCCTGCCACGGCGGGCTCACGCAGATCGGCAAGGTGCTCACCCATGCCTTGAACGAGAGCGGCACGCGCAAGGTGAACGCGCTGGTCTATGTCGGCGACTGCATGGAGGAGAGCGTTGACCAATTGTGCGCGCGCTCCGGCGAGCTGGCGCTTCTCGGCGTGCCGGTCTTCTTGTTTCAGGAGGGCGACGACACGAATGCGGAGCGCGCCTTCCGCGAGATCGCACGCCTCACCAAGGGCGCTTTCTGTCGCTTCGATCGCGGCTCGGCGCGGCAGCTGCGCGAGTTGCTGACAGCCGTCGCCGTCTATGCCGCGGGTGGGCGCAAGGCGCTGCTCGCGTTGAGCGCAGAGCGCCACGGCGCAGGGGCGCGCCGCCTCCTTGAGCAACTTGGCTCCCCGGGCCGTTGAGAGGCGATGGCGTATCTCATTTCCGGATTTGTGGCGCTGGCGATCGTGGTTCTCGCCATGCGCGGGTTTGCGCGGGCCAACCCGACCTGGATGGCGCGGCGGCTCTCCGTCGGCGCCGGCGTTGTCCTGCTGCTGGCCGCCGGCGCGCTGGCCCTGCGCGGATTGGAGGCCGTCGCCGTCCCGCTCGCCATGCTCGCGTCCTACCTGTTGTGGGGCTCGACCTCGGGCCCTTGGGGTGCGGGCCGCGCCCGCAAGTCGCCGGGGCAGACCTCGCGTGTCGCCACCGAGCATCTGGAGATGGAGCTCGACCATGATACCGGGGAGATGCATGGGCGCGTGTTGAAGGGGCTCTTCAAGGGCCGCAACATCGAAAGCCTGAGCACCGCCGACATGGCGCTGTTGTGGCAGGACTGCCGGCACACCGATCCTCCCTCGGCGCAGATCATCGAGGCTTATCTCGACCGCACCTACCCGAGCTGGCGCGAGGACATGGCGCGGGGCGAGTCCGATATGCACCGCGGGCCCGACGGGCGCATGACGGTGGAGGAGGCCTTCGAGATCCTGGGGCTGAAACGGGGCGCCAGCGAGGAGGAGATCCGCCGCGCCCATCGCGACCTGATGCTGAAGCTGCATCCCGACCGCGGCGGCTCGACCTACCTTGCCGCTAAGATCAACGAGGCCAAGGACGTGGCGCTCGGACTTCAGGGGTCTTGAGGCTAGTCTGTCCGGACCACGAAGCAGTCGATCTGTAGACGCCGCAGCTGCAGGCATGCCGATGTTGCTGCTGTCGCCTTGAAGCCGCGGAAGCGCGCGCGGTAGAGCTGGTTGGAGCCCTTGCGGTATGGAACGGCAACAGCGTGGTAGGGGTCGAGCAGGCCGCCGGCGCGCTGGCGCGCCGTGTCCATGTGCTGCTCCGCGTCAGCCGAATCGCTATAAGCGCCGATCTGGATCGCGAACGGCCCCAATGGGTTGGGCGAAGGCTCGCGCTGCGGTGGCGTGTCCTGCGGAAGAGGAGCGGCGGCTGTCTGTTCCGCGCCGCTTTCGAGCGCAGCGGCTTGGGCTTGCAAGGTCGAGGGCGGCAGCGCCGGCGCAAACCGCGGCAGCACCGTATCGCCAGCGCCCGCGGTGGCAAAGCTTGGTGTGTTCACCGCGGGAGAGGGCTGTCGGCGCAGCTCCGGGCCGATCAAGACGCGGCGCACTTTTGCAAGCGCGATAGACGGACCTGCGTCTGCGGCGGCTTGTGCCATCGGCGCTGGTCTGGTTTCGGGCGCTGAAACCGCGGCTGTCTCAGCGGGCGGCTTGTCGCGTGGGGCCGGCGGTCTGGCGGCGACGGGCGGCGGCGCGCGCACCGCGACGAAGGGCTTGCGTGTCACCTTGGTCGAAGCCTTGGCGAGCGCCTTGTCGAGAAGCGCGCGCATGCGGGCGTTGCGAATCCGGCTTGTGCGGCCGCCGAAGATGACGGCAATGACATGCTTTCGGCCGCGGCGCACCGACGACACCAGATTAAAGCCCGACGCGCGCGTATAGCCGGTCTTGATGCCGTCCATCCCCTGGTAGCGTGTGAGCAGCGCGTTGTGGTTGCGGTAGGTGTGTCCGCGATAGGTGAAGGTGCGTGTTGAAAAGAGCTTGTAGTAGTCGGGGAATTCCTCCTGCAGGTGGAGGGCCAGCGTCAGCATGTCGCGCGCCGTTGTCACCTGCTCGTCGTCGGGAAGGCCGGAGGCGTTCTTGAAGGTCGTCTGGGTCATGCCGATCTCGTGCGCCTTTTGCGTCATCAGGCGGGCGAAATTGGATTCGGTGCCGCCGATGTGCTGGCCGAGCGCGATGGCGACATCGTTGGCGGACTTGGTGACGAGCGCCTTGATGGCGTCGATGAGGGTGATCTCTTCGCCCGGCTTCAGGCCGAGCTTGGTCGGGGAGGCATCGGCCCCCTCCTGCGTCATTTTGATCTTGGTCATATAGCTCAGGCGCCCGAGCTCCATCATCTCGAACGTCATGTAGAGCGTCATCATTTTGGTGAGAGAGGCCGGGTAGCGCGGTGCATCGCCTGCCCGATTGTGCAGCACGGTGCCGGTGTTGGCATCGATGGCCATGGCCGCATAGGGCGGCGTCCCAGCATAGGCCGGAGCTAGGGTGCCCGAGCCCAACACCGCGACCAGGCTAGAGAGCCCTGCAGCAAAGGCCGCAAAGCGTCTCAACGGTGGGCTGGCCTCACGCGCTCCGTGCATCACTCAACGAACTCGACGACCTTCGATGACGCCGTCGCCCAATCAAAAAAGGCTTCTATGATAAAGGCTTGGCTCGTGTCCCGAACGAAGCCACCCCCTGCGCATCCCCGCCGTCCAACGGACCATCGTTTTGGGGCCTCTTTTGGGCGCTTCTCCGCTGATGGGCTCAAGACGTGCGAGGCGCAAGCTAACCCGATTGCTGCTTCGGCCAAGTTAACGACGACGCACCGACCGGGTTATGGTGCATTGCAAAAAAGTGCTTGAAAAATTGTGCATTGCCTATAAAAAAGACGCTAGGGAGACGTCCCAGATTGGGGCCGGGGTACTGCAGCGCATCGATGGGCTCGAGTGTCGGGCTCGCAGAGTTCATCTCAAAGGCACGGATGACACCATGATCAGAAATTTTGAGGACATGCAGAAGCTGGGACAGTCCAACGTTGATAGCGCCATGCGCATGTTCGGCGAGTGGAATAAGAACTGGCAGGCGATCGCCGCGGAAATGAGCGACTACACCAAGCGATCCTTCGAGGAAACCACGGCGACGCTTGAGAAGCTCATGGCTTCGAAGTCCGTCGAGCAGGCAGTTGAGATTCAGACCAGCTATGCCAAGCGCGCCTACGACGACTACATGCAGCAGATGACCAAGATCGGCGGCATGTATGCGAACATGGCTAAGGAAGCCTACAAGCCGGTCGAGAAGATCCTGCAGAACGGCGGCTGAGACGCGCCGCGCCCCTGTTTCTGCGGCGGCCCCAAGCGAGGCCCGGCTTCAGCCGGGCCTTTTTTGTGTCGCCTTGAAACCCCATCATATCACCTTGGAACGCCACATAGGCCGATGTGGTCTTCTTCTTGCTAGTTCCTGCTGGAGGCATCGTGCCGACCGGGGGCAACATGTGGTTGCATTGAAGGCTGCAATTGCGAGGGTAGGCGCCGTTGCGTATCAATATAGGGGCGAGGCAGACGAGCCCGCGTGCGGCCAGCATCGGATCCTTGGGCGGAAACTGACACCGATGGCAAAGAAAAGCGACATCCACCGTTGGGGTGCACGGTGGCAGGCGGCAAAGAATGAGCCTCCGGGGCCCGGGCGGGGTGGCGAGGACGGGCGTACGGGCCTGGCCACCAAGACACGCCCCAAGACCAAGAAACCTAGCCTCTACAAGGTACTATTGTTGAATGATGACTACACGCCCATGGAGTTCGTTGTTCACGTGCTCGAAAAATACTTCGCCAAGGGGCGGGAGGAGGCAACGCGCATTATGCTGCATGTCCACCACAAGGGCGTCGGTATCTGCGGCGTTTACCCTTACGAGGTTGCCGAGACAAAAGTAACGCAGGTCATGGATTTTTCACGACAGAACGGTCATCCTCTACAGTGCACGATGGAGAAAGAGTAGGTCACCCTTGCCGTCCTTCTCGAAGAGCCTGGAAAGCGCGCTGCATCGCGCCCTCGAAGCCGCCAACGAGCGTAGTCACGAGTACGCCACGCTCGAGCACCTGCTGCTTGCGCTTCTCGATGATCGAGACGCCGCCGCGGTCATGCGGGCCTGTACCGTCGATCTGGAGACGCTGAGGACACGCGTCACCGGTTACCTCGACAACGATTTGGGCGCGCTCATCTCCAAGGATGCGACCGAGGCCCAGCCCACAACCGGCTTCCAGAGGGTCATCCATCGCGCCGTGGTGCACGTGCAATCCTCCGGCCGCGAGGAGGTGACCGGAGCCAATGTGCTGGTGGCCATCTTTGCCGAGCGCGAGAGCCACGCCGCCTATTTCCTGCAGGAGCAGGAGATGACGCGGTTTGATGCGGTCCAATACATCAGCCACGGCATCGCCAAGCGTCCGGGCATGTCGGAGCCACGCCATGTGCGCGGTGTCGACGAGGACCAGACGGTCGAGGGCGAGGAGAGAAAGCCCGGCCAGGACGCGCTCAACACCTATTGCGTCAACCTCAACAGGAAGGCGCGCGAGGGCAAGATCGATCCGCTGATCGGGCGCGAGCCTGAGGTTCTGCGCACCATCCAGGTGCTCTGCCGTCGCCAGAAGAACAACCCGCTGTTTGTCGGCGACCCCGGCGTCGGCAAGACGGCGATCGCTGAAGGGCTCGCCCGCAAGATCATCAGGGGCGAGGTCCCCGAAGTGCTGCAGGACGCCACCATCTTCGCGCTCGACATGGGCGCGCTGCTGGCCGGAACGCGCTACCGCGGCGACTTCGAGGAGCGCTTGAAGGCGGTGATGAAGGAGATCGAGAACTATCCGGGCTCGATCCTGTTCATTGACGAGATCCACACCGTCATCGGTGCGGGCGCCACCTCGGGCGGCGCCATGGACGCCTCCAACCTTCTCAAGCCCGCGCTGCAGTCGGGCACGGTGCGCTGCATCGGCTCCACCACCTACAAGGAGTACCGGCAGCACTTCGAGAAGGACCGCGCGCTGGTGCGTCGCTTCCAGAAGATCGACGTGAAGGAGCCTTCGATCGACGATTCGATCGCGATCCTGAAAGGTCTCAAGCCCTACTTCGAGAACTTCCACAAGCTCAAGTACACCAATGACGCCATCAAGACGGCGGTGGAGCTGTCGGCGAAGTACATCCACGACCGCAAGCTGCCCGACAAGGCGATCGACGTGATCGACGAGACGGGCGCCTCGCAGATGCTGGTCGCGGAGAGCAAGCGCAAGAAGAAGATCACGGTGAAGGAGATCGAGGCCACCGTCGCGACCATGGCGCGCATCCCGCCGAAGACGGTTTCCAAGAACGATGCCGAGGTGCTCATCAACCTGGAGAAGGACCTGAAGCGGGTCGTCTTCGGGCAGAACAAGGCGATCGAGGCACTCGCCTCGGCGATCAAGCTGTCGCGTGCGGGCCTGCGCGAGCCGGAGAAGCCGATCGGCTGCTACCTGTTCTCAGGGCCGACGGGCGTCGGCAAGACCGAGGTCGCCCGCCAGCTCGCCGACCTGATGGGTGTGGAGCTTCTGCGCTTCGACATGTCGGAGTACATGGAGAAGCACACGGTGAGCCGTTTGATCGGCGCGCCGCCAGGCTATGTCGGCTTCGACCAGGGCGGCCTCCTTACCGACGGCATCGACCAGCACCCCCATTGCGTGCTGCTGTTGGACGAGATCGAGAAAGCGCATCCCGATCTGTTCAACATTCTTCTGCAGGTGATGGATCACGGCAAGCTGACCGACCACAACGGCAAGCAGGTAGACTTCCGCAACGTCGTGCTCATCATGACGACGAACGCGGGCGCCGCCGATCTCGCCAAGCCCCCCATGGGCTTCTCGAGCTCGAAGCGGGAAGGTGACGACACCGAGGCCATCAATAAGATGTTCACGCCCGAGTTCCGCAATCGCCTCGACGCGGTGATTGCCTTCTCGGGTCTGCCGTCCGATGTGATCGCCAAGGTGGTGGAGAAGTTCATCTTCCAGCTGGAGGCTCAACTCGCCGACCGCGGCGTGACGATCGAGCTCACGGAAGCCGCCGCCAAGTGGATTGCCGAGAAGGGCTACGACGAGAAGTTCGGCGCCCGTCCGCTTGCACGCGTTATCCAGGAGCACATCAAGAGGCCGCTCGCCGACGAGCTTCTGTTCGGCAAGCTGGAGCACGGCGGCACCGTGAAGGTGCTCGTCGTCGGCGAAGGCGAGCAGCGTACGCTCGGTTTCGAGTATCTCGCGACCGATCCCGCAAAGCGCGGCAAGGCCAAGAGCGAGGACGAGGAGGACGAGGAGGCGCCGCAGGCGGTGCTCGTCGATGCCGCCGCGCCTCGCAAGGCGCTGCCGAGCCCCAAGGACAAGAAGGACCGCGGGCCCAAGTCGGGCGGAGCGGTACCTTCGGTCCCGCGCCGCAAGGGCGACTGAGCGCCAAGCGCAGGTTCAGAAGATCATCAGGTGTCAGATCCCTAGGGTCTGACACCTGATACGTTTCCACCCAACGCTCAGTCCCTCCCGAAGGCCTTGCGCAGCTCGTCCTTGGCCTGCTCCAGCACGCGCAGGCGCTGCTTGGGCAGGTTCTTGCCCGCGCGGTTGATGTAGAACGTCAGCATGGACATGGCCGAGCGATACGGCGCGGATTTGCGGCGTTTGCTGCGCTCGGCAGAGCGCTTGAGAGAAGCCGCAATCATCTTGGGGTCGTCGAGCGTGAAGACGTCGGCTTCGAGATCGAGGGCGTCGCTGTGCTCGGTCACCTCTTGTGACCAGCGCTTGGGGGCGGTCTTGCCGCTCTTGGATTTGGTCTGCGATGTGCTCATTTGGCGACCTCTCGGGCGGGAATGAGCGGGCCTCGACAATGGTTCCCGGCGCCCTAGCGCTCCAGGCGCTTGCCGAGCCTGCCGGCCAGATCCTGGGTGAATTGCCAGGCGACGCGCCCCGAGCGCGATCCCCGCGTCACGCTCCACTCGAGCGCCTCGCGCACCAGCTCCTCGTCCTTGAACTTCAGCCGAAAGTGGGCCGCATAGCCGCGCACCATCTCGAGAAAGTCGTCTTGGCTGCAATTGTGAAAGCCGAGCCAGAGGCCGAAGCGGTCCGACAGCGAGACCTTCTCCTCGACCGCCTCCGATGGATTGATGGCGGTCGAGCGCTCGTTCTCGACCATCTCCCGCGGCATCAAGTGCCGGCGGTTGGAGGTGGCGTAGAACAGCACGTTCTCGGGCCGCCCCTCGATGCCACCCTCGAGCACGGCCTTCAAGGACTTGTAGCTCGTGTCCTCCTTGTCGAAGGAAAGATCGTCGCAGACGACGATGAACCGGTGCGGGCTCTTGCGCAGCGCAGCAAGGCAGCGCGGCAGCGAGGCGATGTCCTCGCGATGGATCTCGACGAGCTTCAGGTCGGTTGCTTGAGCATCGAGCTCGCGCGCCAGCCTGCTACGCACATCCCAATGAATGGCCTTGACGAGAGAGGACTTGCCCATGCCGCGCGCACCCCACAGCAGCGCATTGTTGGCGGGGAGCCGACGGGCGAAGCGCTCTGTGTTCTGGGCGAGCTGGGGGGCGACGTGATCGAGCCCCTTGAGCAGCGCCAGGGGCACGCGATTGATCTTGCTGACCGCCTCGAATGCCGCCCCGTCGGCATGCCACACGAAGGCCTCCGCAGGCTCGAAATCGGGCTCCTGAGGCGGTGGGCTCGCCAGCCGCTCGAGCGCTGCGGCAAGACGCTCGAGGCGCTCGATTAAGGCGGTTTCTTCGTTCATCCTGTCTCTCTTTGGCGCTGCGGGAGCCGCGATTTTGCTTGTGAGCCCGGCCTCGTGCTTCTATAGCGCGGGCGGTGGCGGAGCAACGCCGCGCGCATGGCGACGCCTCCCCGGGGGACCTGTTGCAAAGCAGCCGGGCAGCACTATAGTCACGGCGTTTTTCAGGCAGGGCAGGCGCCAGACAGCTGCGTGCGCGCAGACTTCGACCCCCTGTTGCTCATCATCCGCAAAGGGACGGAAGACATGTTCATCTCGCCAGCCTACGCCCAGATGGGTGGTGCCAGCGACCCATTCACCGGGCTGGCGATCCCCTTGCTGGTGATGGTCCTGATTTTCTATTTTCTCGTCATCCGGCCGCAGCAGCAACGTGCCAAGTCGCATCGGGAGCTCGTCGACAAGGTGCGCCGCGGCGATACCGTCATCACTTCGGGCGGTTTCATCGGCAAGGTGACGAAGGCTGCCGACAACTCCGACGAGATCGAGGTTGAGCTTTCCGACGCCATGCGCGTGCGCGTGCTGAAATCGACGCTGATGGACGTGCGGGCCAGAGGCGAGCCCGTCAAGGAATAAAGCCACACTGCGCCTGGTGCGCTAGGGACAGAGAGAAGCTTGCCGCGATGCTGCACTTCGAACGCTGGAAAATCATTGCGATCGTGCTGGTGTGCCTGGCCGGCATCATCTTCGCCATGCCCAACCTGTTCTCCAAGCAGACGGTCGCGGGGTGGCCGTCGTGGATGCCGCATAGCCAGCTCTCGCTCGGCCTTGACCTGCGCGGCGGCGCCCATCTCCTGCTCGCCATGGACACCAAGGAGCTGGACAAGGACTGGCTTGTCACGCTGCGCGACGATACCCGCAAGCAGCTGCGCGATGCGAAGGTCGGGTTCAGCGGGCTCGGCATCGTGGGCGATGCGGTGCAGGTGCACATCGCCAAGCCCCAGGACGTGGACAAGGCCTACGATGCGCTGAAGAAGCTCATTGAGCCGCTCGGCAACGCGATCCTCGGTTCCAGCGGCTACAACATCCAGGTGGAGAAGGTCGGCTCCGACACGATTACGTTGCGCCCGACGGAGCAGGGGATGCAGCAACGCGTGACCAATGCCGCGAGCGCCTCCGTCGAGACCGTTCGCCGGCGCGTCGACAGCTTGGGCAACATCGAGCCCAGCATCGTGCGCCAGGGTCAGGACCGCATCCTGGTGCAGGTGCCGGGCTTCGACGACACGCGCAAGCTCAAGGCCCTGATCGGCCAGACCGCCAAGCTCACGTTCCACGCCGTGAATCCCACGATGACGGCGGAAGAGGCAAAGAATACGCGCGTGCCGCTAGGCTATAAGATCTACCCGGCCGATGAGAGCGACCGCGGGACGGGATCGTATCTGCTGCAGGAGGCCCCGGTGGTCTCCGGCGAGGACTTGGTCGACGCGCAGCCGGGCTTTGATTCTCGCACCAACGAGCCGATCATCTCCTTCCGCTTCAACCAATCGGGCGCGCGCAAATTCGGCCGCTTCACCAAGGACCACGTCGGCTTGCCATTCGCCATCGTGCTCGACAACAAGGTGCTGTCGGCGCCGGTCATTCGCGAGCCCATTCTGGGCGGCTCGGGGCAAATCTCCGGAAACTTCACGGTCGAGTCGGCCAACAACCTGGCAGTTCAGCTACGCTCGGGCGCACTGCCGACCAAGCTGACGATCGTCGAGGAGCGCACCGTAGGCCCTTCGCTCGGCGCCAACTCCATTGATGCGGGCGAGACGGCGTGCCTGATCGGCACGGTGGCGGTTGCCGGCTTCATGATCTTCGCCTATGGGCTGTTTGGCCTCTTTGCGGTCATCGCAGTGATGATCAACCTCACGCTGATCGTAGCGGTGATGTCGATCATCGGCTCGACGCTGACGCTCCCCGGCATTGCGGGCCTCGTGCTCACGGTCGGCATGGCGGTCGACGCCAACGTGCTGATCTACGAGCGCATCCGCGAGGAGCTGAGGACCGGCAAGACGCCCATCTCCGCCATCGACAGCGGCTTCTCCAAGGCCTTCGGCACGATCATCGACTCCAACCTCACCACGTTGATCGCCGGCCTGGTGATGTTCTGGCTCGGATCGGGGCCGGTGCGCGGCTTCGCC
The DNA here is from genome assembly GCA_963782555.1 of uncultured Alphaproteobacteria bacterium. Taxonomy (GTDB): domain Bacteria; phylum Pseudomonadota; class Alphaproteobacteria; order Rhizobiales; family Hyphomicrobiaceae; genus Hyphomicrobium_A. The sequence goes on from CAWAKB010000005.1 coordinate 181,484, forward strand.
GTCACGCTGTCGCTCGGCATCATCGCCACCGTTTTCACCGCCTTCACGGTCACACGCCTTCTGGTGGCACTTTGGGTCGCCGCGCAGAAGACGAGAAAAATCCCGGCGCCGCTCTAAGGAGACAGGAAGCGCACCATGTTCAAAGGCGTCGATTTCTTCCCGCACGACACCAAGATTCCGGTGATGCAGTTGCGCCGCTACTGCGTCACCATCTCGTGGGTGGCCGCGATCATCGCAGTTGCGCTCATCTTCACCAAGGGGCTCAACTTCGGCATCGACTTCAAGGGTGGTGCGCTGTTCGAGATCCAGAGCCAGACGGGGCCGGTTGACATAGCGAGCCTTCGCTCCAAGCTCGGCGCTCTCAACCTCGGCGACGTGCAGATTCAGGGCCTCGACAAGCCGACAGAGGCGCTCATCCGCGTCGAGCAGCAGGAGGGCGGCGAGAAGGTTCAGCAGGAAGCCGCCGACAAGGTTCAAAAGGCGCTCGGCAGCGATATCAAGATCCGCCGTGCCGAGGTGGTGGGGCCGGCCGTGTCGGGCGAGTTGAAGCAGGCAGGCATCATCGCCGTGTCGTTGGCGATCGTCGGCATCCTGCTTTACATCTGGTTCCGCTTCGAATGGCAGTTCGGCGTGGCGGCAATCCTCGCGCTCGTCCACGACATCCTCATAACCATCGGCGTGTTCAGCCTATTGGGCTTCGAGTTCGGACTGACCGAGGTGGCGGCCCTGCTGACGCTCGCCGGCTACTCCATCAACGATACCGTCGTGGTGTTCGACCGTATCCGCGAGAACCTGCGCCGCTACAAGAAGATGCCGCTGATCGAGCTTCTCAACCTGTCGATCAACGAGACGCTGTCGCGCACCGTGCTGACGGCCTCGACGACCTTCCTTGCCGTGCTTGCGCTCTACGTCTTCGGCACCGAGGTCATCCGCGGGTTCTCCTTCGCCATGCTGTTTGGTATCCTCATCGGCACCTGGTCGTCGATCTTCGTCGCCTCGCCCTTCCTGTTGTGGATCGGGGTCAAGCGCGACTGGACCAGTGCCGTGAAGGCCAATCCGGCGGCCGGCAAGGCCTGAGGCCGGTCTCGGCCAAATCTCGGAAAGGGTGCTCCATGCGCCCGGCGTCCGCCCATTACCCGGTCCGCGCGCCCATCGATGCCTATGGCAACGGTGGCTTCCGCTTCGCCGACATGAGCCACCGGGGCTCGCTCCTCATAGTGCCGAGCGGCATCTACGGCTGGGATGCTTCAAGCTTGGAAGACGTGACGCCCGAGGAGTGTGCAGTATTCCTGCACGAGATGGCCCCGCCCGGCGTGGTGCTGCTCGGCACCGGCCCAACGCACCTGATGCCGTCTGAGCTCGTGCGCCGGCTCTTTGCCGAAGCCAACCTGGGGCTCGAGATCATGACGACGGGGGCCGCCTGCCGCACTTACAACGTGCTGTTGGCCGAGGGCCGCGACGTCGGCGCGGCGCTGTTGGCGGTCGACTGAGTGCGGGAGGCCGATGAGCGGGCGAAACGGTGGCGATCCTTCGAGCGAGGCCGTCGTGTGGGAAACCGCCCGCGCAAGCGACCGCGACCGCTACCTTGCGGCGCTGCTGGCGCCGCGCCACGCGCGTGCGGACCTGATTGCGCTCGCGGCCTTCCTGGGCGAGGTGGCGCGCATTCCCGACGCGGTCAACGAGCCGATGATGGGAGAGATCCGCCTGCAATGGTGGCGGGACGCACTCGAGGGTGCCGACGCGAGGACGGGAAGCCCCGTTGCCGATGCGATCCAGGTGACGATCGCGCGCCGCGCCCTGCCGCGCGAGACGTTCTTTACCTTCCTGGAGGCGAACGCACGCGCTCTTACGCAGGTCTCTGCAACCGAAGACGAGCTCAAGGTCCACCTCGATGAGACGGACGGCGCCACATTCCGTCTGGCCGCGCGCATTCTTGGGGTGGAGGCGGGGAGTGCCGCCAATGAGCTTCTAAGGGCCGCAGGCCAGGCCTATGGCCGCGTCCGCGTCTTGCGGGACCTGCCTGCGTCCCTGGCAAAAGGCCGCAGCCTGCTGCCTGCACAGGACGTGGCCGATTGGGCCGCCGCTGTGCAGCCCGCCCTCCGGGCGGCCAGAGCAGGGCTTGACGAGGTCCGCCGCCTCGCTCCCGCCGCGCCGGCTGCCGTTCTGCCAGCAATCCTGCCGGTCGCCCTCGTGGAGCCCTATTTGACCGCTTTGGAGGGGCTCGGTTCCGACGTCGCCAGAGAGAAGGCGGACATCAATCCGTTGACGCGCGTGTGGCGTCTCTGGGGGGCAAGCGCGCGTGGGCGTGTCTGAAGCCTCGTACCGCGCCAAGCAGAGGGTGAGGCATGGTCCGATCGAGCGGGCGGCTTCTGGCGCTGGGTGCGCTCTGCTGCGCGCTATCGTCGTCCGCTTTGAGCCAGGGGACGCCGCTGCCTGTGCCGCACATCTCGTGGCACGTCGAGAACTCGTTCCGCTTCTTCACCGATGCGGCCGATACGGAGGTGCACCGCGCCACCTATCTCGCGCTGCCGCCCGAGGCAAGGCTGCAGCGGCCGGTGCTCGCCGCCGAGCAGGCGCTGAGCCGCCGGCACGACGAGGGCTGGGCGGCAACGATGTTTCGCAACACCTGCTGGGACGTGCATACGAACCGGTTCACGTGTCCCGACGGCGGCGACTACATCAATCCGCGGTCGCATCGCGTGATTGCGCGCATCGACAATGTCGACGAGGCTGAGCGGCTCGACTGCACTTGGCTCACGGCCCCGCGTGGGGGCAGCGTCCCCAGGGGAAAGGTGGTCACGCAGCCTTGCAGCGAGCCCGTGCGGTTCGACGTTCCCTACCCGGACGGTGCCACCGTCGAGGTGGAGGTAGGTGGGCGCGAGATTGCGCGCGAGGACATCCGCGTGCGCGACCTGCTGATCGTCGGCATGGGTGACAGCTTCGCTTCGGGTGAAGGCAATCCCGACGTTCCCGTGCGCTTCTCGCGCGAGCGTTCGGCAAGCTACGGCAAGCGCTCTGGCAAGTACAACTTGAGCGGCTATCCCGCGCGCATCGGCGCTTGGAAGCAGATCGGCGACAAGGCGTTCATCGAGGAGAACCCGCGCTGGAGCGACCAGGCCTGCCACCGATCGCTTTATTCCTACCAATTGCGTGCCGCACTAGAGCTCGGCATCGAGGATCCGCACCGTGCGGTGACCTACGTCGGGGTCGCCTGCTCGGGGGCGGAGGTCACCTTCGGCCTGTTCCTGCGCTACACGGGCAACGAATGGGTGCCAAATCCGCCTGACTTGTCGCAGATCTCCGCCATCGCATCGGCGCAGTGCGGCGACCACGAGGCCCCGCTGCAGGATTTGCCCGAGGCCTACCACATGGACGGCGCCATTCCCGAGCTCAAGGGCGGCCTCGTCTTGCGCAAGTGCGATCCACTCAATGCGCGCAAGATCGACCTGGTGTTTCTGTCGGTGGGCGGCAACGACGTAGGCTTCTCGCGGCTCGTGGCGAATGCGGTGCTGGCCGATCAGTCGCTGTTGCGCAAGCTCGGTGGTTGGATCGGGCAGGTGCACGGTCTCAACGAGGCGAACTCGCAGCTCGATGCGCTCATTCTCCGCTACAAGTCGTTGAACAGAGCCTTCCATTACATCCTGCACATTCCGTGGGAGGAGGCCGACCGCGTGGTCCTAACGGCCTATCCCGGGCTTGCGCTGTTGGGCGACGGCAGCGAGGTGTGCCCCGACGGGCGCGCCGGGATGGAGGTTCTCTCCGACTTCAAGATGAGCGAGGCGAAGGCGAGGGTCGGCACCTGGATCGCCGACAAGCTCAATCGTGCCATGGAGGACGCCGCCAAGCAGTACCGGTGGACGTTCGTCGAGAGCCACCTGCGCGAGTTCATCGGGCGCGGCATCTGTGCCGGCACCACCTACGACGGCGCCGATATCGCAGACGACCTGCGCCTGCCGCGCAAGACCAAGGCCGGATGGCGCCCTTACAACCCCGCCGACTACAAGGCGTACGCGTCGCGCCAGCGCTGGTTTCGTACGCCGAACGACGCGTTCATGACGGCGAACTTCCACGTCGCCGCTTCAGTCCTGCAGAAGGTTTTGAAGCTCAATGCGCTGTCGTGGTTCCAGCTGGTTCTGGCCGCGACTTACTCTGGTGCCTTTCACCCGACCGCAGAGGGACAGGCCGCGATGGCCGATGCCGTCGTGTTCAAGGCACGCGACGTGCTGAAGGAATATGGGCAGGGCCCTGACGCGGCGCCGGAGCGCGTGCGCGTTGACATACCCTCGCGCGCAGCCGTGCGCGCGCTTGAGTAGCGTAGGCCGTCGTGACATCGTAAGACCAGTTCGCTTGCAACCGTTGACACAAGTCAAGGTCGCAGTGCCAGGGCGATGCTACAAATTTGATGTTGGGCCGCGCGCCATGCATTCGGTGACAAGTGGGGCCGCCCGATTTAAATAGGGGACATTGGCCATGGCACACGTCGTCGTACTCGGCGCCGGCATTGGCGGCATTTCGATGACCTATGAGCTGCGCGCAGCCCTTGGAAAGGCGCACCGCATTACGCTCATCAACGACACGCCGCACTTTCAATTCACCCCTTCGAACCCTTGGGTTGGCGTCGGCTGGCGCACCAAGAAGGATATCGTCGTTGAACTCGCGCCTTTGATGGCGAAGTTCCGCGTCGATTTCATCGAGCAGGCGGTCGAGCACCTGCACCCAGCGGAGAACCGCCTGGAGCTGCGGGACGGCCGCTCCGTCGACTACGACTATCTCGTGATCGCGACCGGCCCTGAGCTCGCTTTCGACGAGGTGCCGGGGCTAGGCCCGAACGGGCATACGCAATCGGTCTGCACCGCGGATCATGCGGCCAAGGCGCATGTCGCCTGGGAGGCGTTTTGCAAGGATCCGGGCCCGATCGTCGTTGGTGCAGTGCAGGGCGCCTCCTGCTACGGCCCGGCCTACGAGTACGCCATGATCATGGACAAGGAGCTGCGTGCGCGCCGCATCCGCGATCGCGTACCGATGACCTTTGTCACGGCCGAGCCTTATATCGGACACTTGGGCCTGGGCGGTGTCGGCGACACCAAGGGGCTGCTCGAGCACGAGCTGCGCCAGCGCAGCATTCGCTGGATCACCAATGCCAAGGTCGATCGCGTCGAGGCGGAGAAGCTCACCGTGAGCGAGGTCGGCGAGGATGGCGCGCAGAAGAGGACGCAAGAGCTGCCGTTCAAGTACGCGATGATGCTGCCCGCGTTTCGCGGGATCGCGGCGCTGCGTGGGCTTGAGGGCCTGGTCAATCCGCGCGGCTTTGTGATCGTCGACAAGCACCAGCGCAATCCCAAGTTTCCCAATATCTTCTCCGTCGGTGTGGCGATCGCTATTCCGCCAGTGGAGCAGACGCCGGTTCCGACCGGAGTGCCGAAGACCGGCTACATGATCGAGAGCATGGTGACGGCGGCAGTACGCAACATCGCAGCTCTTCTGGCCGGCAAGGAGCCCGCAAGCGAGCCGACCTGGAATGCGCTGTGTCTCGCCGACTTCGGCGACCGCGGCGTTGCCTTCGTTGCTAAGCCCCAGATCCCGCCGCGCAACGTCAACTGGGCTGGAGAGGGCAAGTGGGTGCATTTGGGCAAGATCGCCTTCGAGAAGTACTTCCTCGGCAAAGTGCGCTCTGGCGTCAGTGAGCCCTACTACGAGAAAGCGTTCATGCGCTTGATCGACATGCACAAGGTGAAGGTGCCGGCGGCGTGAGGAGGGGCGCGGCGGAAGCGGTTCATTCTGCCGCGGCGACGGTCTTGGAGACCGAGAGCCAGCCCTCGATGTCGGCGAGCGCGCGCACAGCGACCGCGCGTTTCTTGGCGCGACCCTTGTCCTTGCCCTTGAGACGCTTGCCAGCCGGGTCGCGCTCGGGCGCTTCGAGCGGCGGCAACAGTCCATGGTTGATGTTCATTGGTTGAAACGAGCGTGCCCTGGCCGGTGCCAGACCCTCAACGTCTGACACCTCTGCAGTAAGCAGGTGGCCGCCCGTGATATGCGCCAGCAGCGCACCGAGCGCTGTCGTCGATGGCGGAGGTGGCAAAGCCCGTCCCCACCGTTCCGCAGCCGCGAGGCGTCCGGCAAGCAGCCCGATGGCCGCACTTTCCACATAGCCCTCGACGCCAGTGATCTGTCCGGCAAAGCGAAGCCGCGGCATTGCCTTCAATCGCAGTTGCGCATCGAGCAGCTTGGGGCTGTTGAGGAAGGTGTTGCGATGCAGACCGCCGAGGCGCGCGAACTCCGCCTCGTGCAGCCCCGGAATCATGCGGAAGATGCGCGCTTGCTCGCCGTGTTTGAGCTTGGTCTGGAAGCCGACCATGTTCCACAGCGAGCCGAGCGCGTTGTCCTGCCTGAGCTGTACGACGGCATAGGGGCGCGTTTCGCCCTTGTGCGGGTTGGCGAGGCCCACGGGCTTCATCGGCCCGTAGCGCAGCGTGTCGGGCCCGCGCTCCGCCATTACCTCGATCGGAAGGCACCCGTCGAAGTACGGGGTCGTCGCCTCCCACTCCTTGAAGCTCGTCTTTTCGCCTGAGAGCAGCGCCGCGATAAAGGCCTCGTACTCGGCTTTCGTCAGCGGGCAATTGATGTAGTCGGCGCCGGTACCTGCCGGTCCCGTCTTGCCGTAGCGTGACTGGAACCAGGCGATCGACAGGTTGATCGTGTCGCGGTGGACGACGGGGGCGATGGCGTCGAAGAAGGCAAGGTCGTGCTCGCCGGTCAGCGCTTGCACTGCTTGGCTGAGGCCTGGCGAGGTCAGCGGGCCCGTCGCGACGATTACGCTGTCCCAGGGCTCGGGCGGCAGGCCGGCGACCTCGTCGCGCTCGACGGCCACCAGTGGGTGCTCACCGAGACGGCGGCCGACCTCGGCGGAAAAGGCATCGCGATCGACGGCCAGTGCACCGCCGGCCGGCAGCTTGTGCCGGTCGGCCGCGTCCAAGATGAGGGAGCCCGCGCGCCGCATCTCCTCGTGCAGGAGGCCGATGGCGCTCGTCTCCCAGTCATCGGAGCGGAAGGAGTTGGAGCACACGAGTTCGGCAAGACCATCGGTCTTATGCGCGTCGGTCATGCGCTTGGGCCGCATCTCGTGGATCACGACAGGGACGCCGGCGCTCGCGATCTGCCAGGCGGCCTCCGAGCCCGCGAGCCCGCCCCCGATCACGTGGATGGGCTTCGTCTGGGTCATGACGCGGCACGCTAGAGGAAAAGCCAGGCGACCACAATGTTGCGCCCACGCGGCCTTAATCGCTGGCGGGTCTTGCGCCAATATGGGGACAATGTGGGCCCGTTGCCGTGGCATTGTCTGGGGCGCTGGTTCAGATAGTGTGCCGCTCGTCAACCGCGGCCGTCACCAGGTGTTATTCCATGTCGCGCTATGCCCGGCGTCTCGATCGCGATCTTGCGCGCTGGCGCGAGTCCGGCTGGCTCTCCGTCGACGGCGAGGCGGCGATCCGAGCCGATGTTGCCGCGCAAGCGCGCACGGTCGATCTTGCGCCCGTGCTGGGCATTCTCGGCGCCGTCCTCATCGGCTTCGGGGCCATGAGCTTCGTCGCCGCGCACTGGAACGAGATGGCGCGGCTCTTCCGGCTCGCCCTCATTTTCAGTGGGCTCTTCGCTGCATATGGCGTGGCCGGCGTGCTCTTCGAGCGGCGCCATCCTGCATTCGCGCACGCTGCAATCCTCGTCGGCGTGGCGGTATTTGGTGCGGGCATCATGCTCGTCGCGCAGATGTACCACATCGACGGGCATGCGCCCGATGCGGTGTTGACCTGGGCGCTCGGCGCGCTGCTCGCTGGCGTCATCCTCAAGTCCGATCCGGCGCTGGCGCTGGCCATGCTGCTCATGGGGCTGTGGAGCGGCTGGGAGATGAACGATAGCGGCAGCGTGCATTGGGCCTTTCTCATTGGTTGGGCCGCAGTGGCACTGGCGATGTTGTGGCGAGGATGGGTGCCGGGGCTGCATCTGGCCGCCGTCGTCTTGGGCCTCTGGATCATCAACCTCGGCTACTTTCTTTTCGACGGCCACGGACATGCCGTGGTGGTGGGCATTGGCCTTCTCATCGTGGCCGCCGGTTTGGCGGCGCCTGCGATTTCCGAGCGCTTTGGTGGCTGGGCGACAGCTGCCGTCGCTTACGGCATGACCATCGCCTTCGCCGGGTTGTTCGCCCTGCAGTTCGTGGAGACGATAGCGCTCGATTACTTGATCCTGCTGGCGATCGTTACTCTGGCTCTGGTGCTGGCGGGCATCGGCTATGGTCTACGCATGGGCATCGCCGCCATGCTGTGGCTCGGCTATACAGGTTTCTCCATCGAGGTGCTCGCCCTCTACTTCAAGACGGTCGGCACGCTGCTCGGCTCTTCGCTGTTCTTCCTTTCCGCTGGTGTGATCGTGATCCTATTGGCGGCCATCGCTTACCGGTTGCACGGCCGCGCGCACTCCCGTCAGGAGGGGACCCGATGATGAGGGACCGGCGCAATCTGTGGCTGGCCATCGGAGCCGTGGTGGCGACGCAGGTGGCCGTTCTGGCCTGGATGATCGGGGAGCGCGCGCATCTCCTGGCGAGCGGGCGCGAGGTTGTGCTGGAGGTTGTGCCCGTTGATCCACGCAGCCTGTTTCGGGGCGACTACGTGAACCTCGGCTACGATATCTCCCGCATTACCGCACCGAGCGGAGCGCCCCAACCCGATCGCGGCGAGGACATCTACGTGACGTTGCAGAAGGGCGCGGATGACAAGTGGACGGTGGTAGGCTCCGGCGCCCAGCCTCCGGCCGGCACCACCCCTGATCAGGTCGTCCTCAAGGGCAGCGTCGTGTACACGACACGTGGGTCAGACGAGGCCCCCGCGCAAACGAGCGTGCGCTACGGCATCGAGAGCTTCTTCGTGCCCGAAGGCACCGGCCGCGAGCTGGAAGCGCTGGTGCGCGAGAAAAAGCTTTCCGCCCTGATCGCGGTCGATCCCGAGGGAAATGCCGGCATCAAGGGCCTGATCGTCGATGGCAAACGCGTCTATGAGGAGCCGCTCCTGTGAGGGAGGGGCGCTGGGCCAATCTGAACCCAGGTCGGGTGATCGAAGTCAGCTCCGTGTGACCCGTTTGCCGCTCAAGACCAATAATTCGCGTGGTGCGCCCGATGGCGCTATCGAGACACTGCGCGGAATCTGGCAGTCTCCCGCCCGCCGTGTGACAAGAATCGGGGGACTGGGAGATGCGCCGCAAAGTCGCTTTGGGATTGGTTGCAGTCGTGATTGCGATGACGTCAGTCGAGATTTCGTCGGCTACGGCTGACCAGACGGGGCTGGCCAGCATCCACACCTTGCGCCGCGAGCGCGGGCGCCTCTGCATGGCCGACCATTGGCACTACGGGAGCAGCAGCGCCCATAGCTCGCGGAGAGCTGCGCAGCGCGACGCGATCCACTCGTGGCAGGACTTCACCGACCTGGAGTACGGCAGCGACTGGGCCCGGTTCTCGCGCGCCGCCAGTCGTAAAGTGGGCTGCTCGAAGTCCGGGGCCGGTTGGAGCTGTAATGCGGAAGGGCGGCCCTGCAGGTAGGCCGCCTCGGCACTCTTACCGTCTCTGATTTTCTCAAGCGTCTACCTTGCACGCAGCTCAGCGTCGGAGGCCGGCGAGTGCTGCGTTGAGAGCCCCCGTGCTCCATGAGCCCAGGCGCCTGATCCAGCCGCGCGCTCCGCGCGACAAGCCCAGATTCGGAGCCAGCGCGAGGCGCACCGCCTCTGCCGGGTCGGGGGCGCCGGCGCCAGCCCGGCGGATCTCCTCTGCAAGCTTGATATAGTGGCTGGCCGATGCGGCCGACCCTGCCAAGCCGACAGTGCCGCCGGTCGAGCCTGAGAAGCCGGCGCCGCCCGCGACGCGGGGAAGCTCGAGCGAGCCGACGTTGGGATCAGTCTCGCTAGCCGCCGTGCCATCCGCTCTAACGTGGCCCATGATGTCTTCGAGCTCGGGGTGGCACATTTTGGTCAGCGCGCCCACGAGCATGGCGGCGATGACCGGGAGCAGATACTCAGTGATCATCTCGCTGACGTCGGCCGCTGTGGCGGCGCGGCGCACCAGCCTCTTGCTCTCATTGCGTCCCGCAATGACGTTGAGGGCCTCGTTGCCGAGAACTTGGGTGTGAGTGGCACCTAGCTGCGCGGGAGTCTCGAGCACTCGCTCGAATTCGCTCCTCCCGAGCAGCTCGACGATTGCCGCGAGCGAGCGCCGCGATGCCATCCGCTCGCCGATGTCGGTGATCAGCGCGTCGAGCATGGCATCCACGGCATGTTCGACTTTCGCCGGAGGCAAATGGAAGGCGCGCGCCAGGTTGGCGTAAGCTTGGCCGTTCTGGGCCTCGCTGAGCACGGTCTTAATGGGCAAAGCTCTTTTCCCCTGTCCCCTGCGCGCCCAACGCCCTCTTACCGGGTACGCGGCAGCCGCGCGGGCCAAATAGCAACGACATGCGAAACGAGCATCCGGACGGCATGCGCAACTGCCGTGTTCCTATATTGACTATTGTCCGGCCTGCAAAGCCGGCAGATGCAATGGCAATTCGCAACAGGCCCCTGGTTGCCTCCCAGGCGCCCCTAGCCAGGGCCTGAACCGGGCGTGGCCCCCTTCGTCACGGGCTCGACCGCGGACTTACCTGGCACCCGGCGCCAAAACGTCGACCAATGGCCATCTTCCGCGGAATTTGCCGCGTCTTGCGTCGATCAGGCGCGCCTGCTGCGGGTGTGTTGCAACCTGTCAACACTTTTGGCATGTTCCGCGCGCGAATCCCGTCGAAATTGCGGGAAACCGCCGGCTGCTCGTTTCGCCGTTCCTGCCAATCAAAAGACCTGGGCGCCAAAGGGGACCTACCGATGACGGAAATTTTGTGGGGCATCGTCGCTTGCGGCCTGCTCGCGATCATCTATGCCGCGTATACGATCCGGACGGTGATGGCCGCCGATGCCGGCACGGCACGGATGCAAGAGATCGCCAGCGCCATACGCGAGGGGGCCCAGGCTTATCTCAACCGGCAATACCGCACCGTCGCCGTCGTCGGTTTCGTGATCTTCATCGCCGCTTGGATTCTGCTCGGGCCGCTGGTGGCTGTCGGCTACGTGATCGGGTCGGTGCTCTCCGGGCTCGCCGGCTACATCGGCATGAACGTCTCCGTGCGCGCCAATGTGCGCACCGCGCAGGCCGCGACGCACTCATTGGCGCGAGGCTTGGACATCGCCTTCAAATCCGGCGCGGTCACCGGCATGCTGGTGGCGGGCTTGGCCCTCTTGGGCGTCTCACTTTACTTTTTGGTGCTCACCGGGCCGCTGGGGTTTGCTCCCGATGACCGCACGGTGACTAACGCGATGGTCGCGCTCGGCTTCGGCGCCTCGCTGATCTCGATCTTCGCCCGTCTCGGCGGCGGCATCTTCACCAAGGGCGCGGACGTCGGCGGCGATCTCGTCGGCAAAGTCGAGGCTGGCATCCCCGAGGACGACCCGCGCAACCCGGCGACGATCGCCGACAACGTGGGCGACAACGTCGGTGACTGCGCCGGCATGGCGGCTGACCTGTTCGAAACCTACGCCGTGACCGTCGTCGCTACGATGGTGCTGGCCGCCGTGTTCTTTGCCGGCCAAACCGGGCTCGAGTCGCTCATGGTCTATCCGCTGGCGATCTGCGGCGCTTGCATCATCACCTCGATCATCGGCACCTTCTTTGTGCGCCTCGGCTCCAATAACTCGATCATGGGAGCGCTGTACCGCGGCTTCATCGCCACCGCCGTGCTCTCGGTCGGCGGCTTGTGGGCTGCGACCCACTTCGTGCTGGGCGGTTTCGGCGAGGTCGGCACCGCAGTGGGAACGTCGGTCACGGGGCTCAGCCTTTTCCTGTGCGGCATCGTTGGGCTCCTCGTCACCGGGTTCATCGTGTGGATCACCGAGTACTACACCGGCATCGGCTTCCGTCCTGTGCGCTCCATCAGCCAGGCCTCCGTCACCGGCCACGGCACTAACGTGATCCAGGGTCTCGCCATCTCGCTCGAAGCAACCGCGCTGCCGAACTCTCGTCATCGTCGCCGGCATCTTGTCGACCTACTCGCTGGCTGGGCTGTTCGGAACGGCAATTGCCACCACCACCATGCTTGGCCTTGCCGGCGTCGTCATCGCGCTCGATGCCTTCGGGCCGGTGACCGACAACGCAGGCGGCATCGCGGAGATGGCGGGGCTGCCCAAGGAGGTGCGCCGCTCGACCGATGCGCTCGATGCGGTCGGAAACACCACCAAGGCCGTCACCAAAGGCTATGCCATCGGCTCGGCCGGCCTCGGTGCCCTGGTGCTGTTTGCCGCCTACAACTACGATCTGCAGCACTTCATCGGCGAGGCCAATAAGGTTGGCGCGGCAGGCTTTTCCTACTTCAAGGGCGTGCAGCCAGACTTCGCGCTGTCGAACCCCTACGTGGTGGTTGGTCTGCTGTTGGGCGGCCTCATACCTTACCTGTTCAGCGGCATGGCGATGACGGCCGTGGGGCGCGCAGGTGGCGCCATCGTCGAGGAGGTGCGCCGGCAGTTCAAGGCCAAGCCGGGGATCATGCAAGGTAAGGATCGGCCCGACTACGCTGCTGCCGTCGACCTGCTGACGCGCGCAGCCATCAAGGAGATGGTCGTTCCCTCGCTCTTGCCGGTGCTTTCGCCGATCGTGCTCTACTTCATCATCTACATCGTTGCCGGCGGCGGCACGGCAGGCAAGAGCGCTGCCTTCTCGGCCGTGGGGGCGATGCTACTCGGCGTGATCGTCACCGGTCTCTTCGTCGCCATCTCGATGACCTCGGGTGGCGGCGCCTGGGACAATGCCAAGAAGGCGATCGAGGACGGCTTTATCGACAAGGACGGGGTGAAGCACGTCAAGGGCACGGAGGCGCACAAGGCGGCCGTGACCGGCGACACCGTCGGCGATCCCTACAAGGACACGGCGGGACCGGCGGTGAACCCCGCAATCAAGATCACCAACATCGTGGCGCTGCTGCTGCTGGCCGTGCTGGCGCAGTAAGGGTAGCGATCGAGAAGCTAAAGGGCGCGGGAGTGGTTCCGCGGCCTCGCTCGTACTGAGGAGCGCTACTCGCCGAAGATCTGGCGGGTGCCCAGATTGCGGAAGAGCTGCTTCAGGATGCTCTCGTCTTTTCCACCGGGTGCCGGTGTGGTGCGCGAGACGGTGTCGATGACTTTGCCGTCCTGCAGGCCATAGTTGGCAACCCGTTCGACGGTGCCGCCCGGCGTAAAGTAGACCGCCACGACCTTGCGGTCTTCCTCCGTCGGCAGGAAGAACGCAGTCTGGCTCTGGGTGCTCGAGATGTAATAGTAAGCCTGCCCGTTGCCTATGACGGCGGTGGTCGCAGGCGTTCCGAGGTTCAGGCGCACCTGCTGCTCGCTCATGCCGGGCGTGATCTGTTGAAGGTCGCTATCGTGAAACTGAGTGCCGTGCTTCATGATGGTGGAATCGCAGGCGGCAAGCGGTACGACGGCCGCCATCAGCAGCGCGAGCCCGAGGTGTACTCTCTTCTTTGGCGCAGCAGGTACTTCCAGGGCCAACTGCGATCGGTGGTTGGTCTGGTGTGCCTTCATCTCTCGGCGCATAATGATACTGTCTTTCCGAGAATCGACTGAGGGGACGGTTTGCTGCGCGCTTAACCCGAGGTCAAACCGAATGCAACGTGCCCCAAGCCATCCTCTCCCAGCCAGGCCCCGGACATCACTGCGAGCAGGGACCTGATGCTCGGGGCGCTCAGGGCACGCGCCGCGCTGCGGCGTAAAGCAGGCGAGATTTATGGCGTGATCGTGACGCAGGCACGTCAGCCCGGATTTTACGCCAAACTCGGCATTCCGGATACACCGGCCGGCCGCTACGATATGGTTGTTCTTCACCTTTTTCTGGTTCTCGAGCGGCTTCGCCTGGAGGGCTCCGAGGCAGGCACGCTCCAGCGGATCCTCATCGAAGCGTTCGTTGCGGACATGGATGACGCCTTGCGAGAGTTCGGCACCGGCGACGTTGTGGTGGGAAAAAAGGTTCGGCGGGCCGCGGCGGGCTTTTATGAGAGGAGCCGCGACTACCGCGAGGCCCTGGCGACCGACGACGCCGCCGTGCTCGCTCGGGCCCTTGCCCGGCACGGGCTTACCCGAGAGGATGAGCCGCAAGGAAGCCGCGCGCTTGCTGGATATGTCCAGGCTGCGGCGGCGGCTCTCAAAGCGCAGGGCAGCCGTGAGGTGTTGACGGGCCGGTTGGCATTTCCGCCCCTGATGGGTTTCGCGGAGGACGGTCGATGACCGAGCCGCTTTCATGGTCGCACCGCGTCACGGAAATACCCGAAGCTGGCCTAGAGGTGACACGGTCGGCCACGCCGGAGGAGCGCGCGGCCGTCGGGCGCGCGCTTGGCATCGTCTCCTGCGACGCGCTGACGGCCGACTATCTCGTGCGCGCGCTCGGCAAGGGACGGTATAGGATGACGGGAAAGCTCAGCGCGCTCGTCACACAGGAGTGCGTCGTGACGCTCGAGCCGGTAGTGGAGAAGATCGCGGAAGATCTCGACGTTACTTTCTGGCCTGCGGACCGCCTGCCGGCCACTGGTGAGGAGGAGGTCGAGGTTTTGACCGCTCCGGAAATCGAGCCGATCGAGCATGGCCAGATCGAGACGGGACGGGTGCTCTTGGAGATCCTGTCGGCCTCAATCGACCCTTATCCGCGCAAGCTTGGAGCCCAATTCCAATGGGGGGACGCGACGAGCACGCCGGGCCCTGGTGCGACCGGGCCGTTTGCGGCCCTCAAGAAGCTCAAGAACGAGTCTTGACGTGTCGCGGGGACGGCCCGTAGCGGCGCAAGATACAGAGAATCCGGTTGTTTCGCAGTTGCAAAAGAGTATGGTCCGGACGAAGGCTGCAGGGGGTGGCAGCAGGCATTGCACACGACTTGTCCGAGACGATAACAGCGAGGCGACCCGCGACATGTCCCAGCCGCGGATGATAGCGCTTGACGCCATGGGTGGGGATTACGGCCCCGAGGTCGTGGTCGCAGGCGCGGCGCTCTCGCTTGAGCGACACCCGAACTTGAGCTTCTTGATCTTCGGCGACGAGGCGCGCATCGCGCCCGAGATCGAGAAGGCGCCAGTGCTCGCCGCACGTGCCCGCGTGATCCACACCGACAGCACCATCGCTATGAGCGACAAGCCGAGTCAGGCCATGCGCCGCGGCAAGGGCTCGAGCCTGTGGCTGACGATTGAGGCCGTACAGAAGGGCGAAGCCGAGGTGGCGGTCTCAGCTGGCAATACGGGCGCCTTCATGGCGATGTCGAAGCTGATCCTGCGGCCCATGGCGGGGATTGAGCGGCCGGCGATTGCCGCGCTGTGGCCCACGGTCAAGGCCGAATGCATCGTGCTCGACGTCGGCGCCAACATCGGAGCCACCGCGCGCCAGCTCGGCGACTATGCCCTCATGGGGGCCGCCATGGCGCGCGCGCTGTTCCATGTGGAGCGCCCCACGGTGGCGCTGCTCAACGTTGGCGTGGAGGAGATCAAGGGCGTTGAGGAGGTGCGCCAGGCGCACGCGTGGCTAAAGAGCGCGGATCTGCCTCTCGACTATCGCGGTTTCATCGAAGGCGATCAGATCGGGCAGGGCGTCGTTGACGTCGTGGTCGTCGAAGGCTTTGCCGGAAACATCGCCTTGAAGACCGCAGAAGGCACCGCGCGTCAGATCAGCGAGTACCTCAAGGCCGCCATGCGGCGGACCTGGGTGTCGCGGCTCGGCGCGGTGCTCGCAGCCGGCGGCTTTCGTGTGCTAAGGCAGAAGATGGACCCGCGCCGATCCAACGGCGGCACGTTCCTGGGGCTCAACGGAATCGCGATCAAGAGTCACGGGGGCACCGACGCCCTGGGCTTTGCCAGTGCTGTCGATCTCGCGTACGAGATGGCACAGAGTCAGCTCATTGCACGGCTGGCCGATGAGCTTGCAACGTTCCATCACAAGCTCGAGTCGGCGGCCGCGGGCTGAGACATCAAGGGCCACGGGCGCCCGCCAACAGCCGGCCCGCACCGGCCAAAACGCCTCCGTTCAACCAGATTTTAAGCGAGAAGAGGCAAGAGTAGGTCTGTGGCAGTCATTCGTTCCGTGATCCGCGGCGTGGGCGCGCATCTGCCCAAGCGCGTGATGACCAATGCCGACCTGGCCAAGCTCGTCGACACCAGCGACGCGTGGATCAGCGAGCGTACGGGCATCCGCGAGCGCCACATTGCCGAAGAGGGCGAGCTCACCTCCGACCTCGGCATCGCGGCCGCGAAGCAGGCGCTGGTGCGCGCGGGCACGGACCCGATCGACGTCGATCTCGTCATCTGCGCCACGGCGACGCCCGACCGCACCTTCCCCGCGACCGCGGTTACGATCCAGCATGCGCTGGGCGTCACCAAGGGCGCGGCGTTCGACGTGCAGGCGGTGTGTTCGGGCTTCGTCTACGCGCTAACCGTCGCCGACAATTTCCTCAAGACGGGGCAGTTCAAGCGCGCTGTCGTTGTGGGCGCGGAAACGTTCTCGCGCATTCTCGATTGGAACGATCGCTCGACCTGCGTGCTGTTCGGGGACGGGGCCGGGGCCGTCGTGCTCGAGGCGCAGCCGCAGCACGGCACGCGCGACGACCGCGGTATCCTCGCTACCCGCATCCGTTCCGACGGACGCTTCGAGGATCTGCTCTACGTCGACGGCGGACCGGGCTCGACCAAGACTGTTGGGCACCTGCGCATGAACGGTCGCGAGGTATTCCGGCATGCCGTGCAGAAGATCACGGGCGTCATCGAGGAGACGCTCGTCATGACGGGTTTTGCTCCCGATGAGATTGACCTCTACGTGCCCCATCAGGCGAATAAGCGCATTCTCGATGGCGTCGTCAAAAAGCTAGGCGTCGAGCCTGACAAGATCGTCGTGACCCTCGATCGGCACGGAAATACCTCCGCGGCGTCGATCCCGCTGGCGCTCAACCAGGCTTTTGAGGAGCACCGCGTGAAGGAGGGCAGCCTCGTGCTCATGGAGGCGATGGGCGGGGGTTTTACATGGGGAGCGGTGCTCGCGCGCTGGTAGCCGGTATGGGCTCGGCTCCTCCACCTCAATTTTTTATGTGCAATTTCAGGTAGTTGAAAAGCACGTATCATTGACGGAAACCAATAGTCCCGGTAGCATCGGCGAAACGATGAAAAAACCGGGAGGCAAAGGCCATGGGAGGCAAGACATTGACACGGGCCGACCTAGCGGAGGCCGTCGTGCGCAAGGTGGGACTGCCGCGCAATGAGAGCCAGGAGCTGGTGGAGCTGGTGCTTGGGGAAATCTCGGCCAGTCTTGCTCGCGGTAAGTTGGTCAAGCTCTCCTCGTTTGGCTCCTTCGGGATCCGCCAGAAGGGCGAGCGCATGGGGCGCAATCCCAAGACCGGCGAGGAGGTGCCGATCACGCCTCGGCGGGTCCTGGTGTTTCGTCCGAGCAACATTATGAAAGAGCGGATTAATCAGGGCCGCGTGCGACGTAAGGCGGCCGAGTGAGCGCGGCGGCGTTCTAGAGGGGCCCAGAGCGGCGGGAGCGGCCATGATGAAGACGGCGGATGCTTTTCGAACGATCAGCGAGGTTGCTGGCGAGCTCGACGTGCCCAAGCATGTCCTGCGCTTCTGGGAGGGCAGATTTCCGCAAATCAAGCCGATGAAGCGCGGGGGCGGGCGCCGCTATTACCGGCCCGAGGATCTTCAGCTCCTGCGCGGCATATGCCACCTCCTGCACGCCGAGGGTTACACGATCAAGGGTGTGCAAAAGATCCTGCGCGAGCAGGGCGTTGACCAGGTGAAGCGCGTGGGTAGCGCGCCAGCCCTTCCGGGCGCAGCGGCCGCTGCGGCAACGGCAAAACACGCGCGCGCGGCGAAGGCGCTGTCGGAGGCACTGCCCCACAAATCGAAGTCCCCCTTGCAATCGGCGCGGGCGCCCGCATCCGCCGCGTCTGACACACGCGCGCAGGTCAAGGCGGCGATCGCGGAGCTGGAGATCTGCCGCAGCCTCCTCCTGGGCAAGGCCATCGAGTCGACGGCGCGCCGTCGCGCCGCAAAGATGCGCCGCGCCGCCCGTCCTTGAACGCGTCGGCCCCCGCGCGAGACGACCGCGTCTCGCATGACGGATTGCGCGCACCGGAGCTTTGGTGTGTCGATCTCGCCGCTGCGGGCTCCGCCCTGCGCGAGATGGAGGAACGCAGCCACCGCCTGTCTGACTGGGACCTTCGGCATGCCACCACGATCGCCGACCCGGAGGCGGCGGCGCAATGGCTGGCGGCGCACGCCGCCCTGCGGCTGTTGCTGGAACGTGGCGTCGGTTCGCGCTGGCGCGGCGTCCCTTTTGTACGCAGGCCCAACGCACGGCCGCGCCTTGAGGGAGCACCGGTCGCATTCAGCCTGTCGCACGTTGCCGGCTTGGCGCTGATCGGCTTGGCGCCGGAGGGCGACATCGGCGTCGATCTAGAGCGCATGCGGACCGTGCATGTGCGCCAGCCGCGGCACGCGGTGATCGAGGCGGCGGGTGCCGCGCTCAATCGGGACAAGCTTCTGCCCGATGATGGGGACGCACGCTTTCTGCAAGCCTGGGTGCGGCTCGAAGCCTTCGCCAAGGGTGAGGGGTGTGGGATCGGCCGATTGTTGACGCAGCTCGGCATCGTCGGCGGCCGCGATGGTGCAGGCTCAGGTCTTATGGACCGGGTCGCCGCGGCACGGTCTGAGGCGCACGCCAGCGCCGTGCACGACATCGACCTCGGGCCGGGCCTTTTTGCGGCGGTCGCCCTGGGGCCCCTGCAGGCCGTACCTGAGGTTTGCTGGCTGCCGACGCGCCTTAGCGGGCTCGCCAAGCTCGCCAAATGATGGGGCTCGGGCTTTGACGTTGACCGCGGCGTCGGCGCGGGGCTAAAGGGGGCGTGGCGGAGCGTAGCGCAGCCTGGTTAGCGCACCAGTCTGGGGGACTGGGGGTCGGGAGTTCAAATCTCCCCGCTCCGACCATTTATTTCAATGGGTTATGGACGAAGCTAGATTTCAAGATTTTTCGTGGGGTTCCATTGGGGTTCCAATTTGCCCCTTAAGGCGGGTTCCGCTCTGACCAAGCAGGCGGTTTTCCCAGAGCTGGGGTGCTTCAATCTCTGGTGGCATTTCAGTATTGGGCGAGGGCTGTGGTTGGCAGCATCCGAATCCCCAAGGCGGTAGCCAGGCATTCATGCTGATGGGGTCACTTGCAGAACTCGGCCAACGACGGCCGTCGACGACATTGCGCAGGTCCGCTCTTATACGAGCCTGTGTGAGAACCAGCGACAAACTTCGCTGAGGTGCCGACAGGCGATGCCGGTGCCTCCTCACATCGCGCGAAGCAGATCCCGAACCCCGAGGATCGCCACCACCCGCTTCAGATTGTAGGCCAACACATGCAGCGCCATCTCGGTGGCGACGTGCTTCAGCGTCTTCATCTTGAAGTGTGTCGCTCCCATCCAGGCCTTGATGCTGGCGAACGGGTGCTCGACCGTCGATCGGCGCACGATCATCGCATTGGGTCTGCGATCTAGCCGCTCCTGCGCCCGCTCGAGCACGTCCTCGTGCTCCCACCGGGCGACGCGTCTTTGCAGGCTTGTCGTGCAACGCTGTTTCAGTACGCAGGTCCCACAGACGCGGGACCAGTAGCGGTGCATCACCTTGCCGGCCTCCGTGGTCGTCATGCGATAGGTGAGTTTCTCGCTAGCAGGACAGACATAGCTGTCCGTCTCGCGCTCGTAGACGAAGTCGCGCCGATCGAAGCGGCCTTCGGCCAGCGCATTCGAGGTCAGCGGCTTCGGGACATAGGCCTCAATACCAGCTTCCTCACAGGCGGCGATCTCCTCGCTCTTGAAGTAGCCGCGGTCCGCCAGCACCTCGATCCTCTCGGCTTCGAGCGCATCTCTCGCCTGAATGGCCATTGACGCCAACTGCCCTTTGTCGATGCCGACGTTGCTGACCTCATGGGCGACGATAATGTGGTTCTGCGTGTCGACGGCGCTCTGCACGTTGTAGCCGACGACATAGGCGCTGTGGCTCTGCGAGGTCATCGCCCGGGCATCGGGATCGGTCAGCGAGATTTGCCTCTCGCCCGAGATCTGCATCTGTCTTTCCAGCGCGGCCAAGCTCTTGAGCTTCTGATTCAGCGTCTCGATGCACCGCTGAAGCCGTTCCGTCTTGGCTGCCGGTACCGGAACGCCAGTCACCTCGTGCTGGCGATCCGCACGATCGAGTTCAGAGAGGTAACGGTCGATGGTGCCCTCGATGGCTGCCATCCGCCGCGTGAGCCGGTCGTGCGTGAAGTTCTTCTCGCGGTGGTTCACCGCCTTGAACTTGCTGCCGTCGATAGCGACCGAGGCAAGGTCGAGGAGATCTAGGTTCCGACAGAGCGCAACGAACTGGGCACAGACCCTCCGGATTGCGGGACCATTGTCGCGGCGGAAGTCGGCGATCGTCTTGAAGTCCGGCGCCAGGCGTCCCGTGAGCCAGATCAGCTCCAGGTTCCGGTGGCACTCGCGCTCCAGCCCGCGCGACGACTGCACCTGGTTGAGGTAGCCGTAGACGTAGATCTTCAGCATCGTCGCCGGGTGATAGCTCGGCCGACCGGTCTCCTCGGGAAAAACGCCGTCAAAGCCGAGCGCCGCGAGATCCACCATCTCGACAAACGCATCGATCACCCGAACCGGGTTATCCTCGCCGACATAATCCTCGATAGTGTCAGGCAGCAGCGTCGCTTGCCGCCGATCCGCACCCTCGATGAAGCGCCCCATCCGATCCTCCCGCAAAGCCTTGCGGGAATCGTACACTGCTTCGCTGGATCGGAGCCGTTTTCACACAGGCTCATACAATTTCGGACATCGACTGCCCAATGATCGGCGCGGCGGTAGCTATCGCCTATGACGTCCGCTATTCGGGGCAGAGCAGCCAAAGTTGCCGGGTCCCAGACTCGCGCTCGTGACCCGAAGCCGACATTAGATGGGATGCGGTCGTGCGCGGTCTGGTTTATGATCCCGGCTCAAAAAGCCACGTGGCTCCGGCCAAAATGCGCCAATCTGGCTCGGACTGTATTCCGTTGAGATCATCAATGATCGGCAGACCAACGGACACGAATCCCGACCACTTGTCCTGAGAAAGGCGCAGTCCAGGCGAAAGCAAGATCGTGTTGCCGCCGGAGTTCGGGTCGCTGATGCCGTTGGTTACCTGTTCCGCGTGCCACTCGCCGTTGAACTCAAGCACAAGATCGAGCGCAGGACCGGCAGTCTCGTGACCATGCTCGTGGCTATGGTGTCCATCGTCACCTTCCTCATGCGAAATCGCCCCATGGAACATCGGGTATTCGCCAGCCCCCAGGGAGGTGAGGCGATAGGAGACCGCAAAGTTATATTGGAAGCGGTCGCCGAGATCGGTGTTCTGAGTGCCTTCGGTCGATAGGGTGTAGAGCACATTGCCATCGAACGACCACTTGCCTTCGTGATGCGTCCACGCCAGCCCCAGAAGGGGATCCCAGGAGCCCGAACCCGGCTGAAACTCGGCGTCGAAAAGCTCGCCTTGCGCGGTGAGATCATTGGTCCGGCCTGTCGGCGTATTGAGACCAAACAAAACGGCCAACTCGGTTTTGTCCTGATGGAAGAAGCGGTACTGGCCGAACAGCGTCAGATCCCCAACGCCGTCGGCGGGACCGAAATCCTCAACTTTAAGGTTGCCGTTGTTCTGCTCGACAGCCTCGCGAATCCCAGTGCGACGCACGTACGGCAGCCGAACTGCAACCGTGAAGTCGTTCGTCACTCCATACGCGTATGAAATCGCGTACGCTTGAATGGTGCGGAGGTCATGTACGTTGTTGCTCTCGGGAGAACCAGGCGGCATGGCTGCCGTCGCATTTATAAGGGTCTTGCTGCTCAGGCCGCCGAGCGACTGGTAGTCGAGCGTCACGGCGGCGATGCTGTGGCCTTCATCGAGCGTCGAGGCCGAAATGGTGACAATCGGTCCGGCACCAAGCGCGTTGCCCACGCCGCCCGCATGATGAGCTGCGGCTGGAAAGCTCCCTAAAAGGCCGATGAATAGCTGCCAACCGGCAAAGCGAAGTAAGCGTGACATCCTGCTTCTCTATTGGGCCACGAAAGATCGTCATAGAGCTGCGCCGCCACAGATCGCCGACAATCGGGTCGCCAGAGTCCCCTACGGGGCGCCAAAATGACGGCATAACGGCAGGAATCGCACCTCTCGTGGCGCGCGAATCTCGGAGAGCGCTCAACACGGGACGTCCGTTTGCAGAACGAAAGGCTTTCAGCTGCCGTCGAAACAGGTTTCCTAGCACGAAGTCCGGTTTTGGCCCTTCGCCGACGTCGAAGTGATGCCGCCGCATGACGGCTCCTGAGGGGAAAAAACTGACCAGGACCTGCCGCTATCATGACGGCTGCTCATGACCCGATGCGGACATTGAGGCTCTTTCGCCGATATCAACCAACTGGGGACGCTTGTCATCTCCCTCGGTAGCGCTCACAGCTGCATTGGGGCCGGCTTGACGACTTGCAGCATCAGGTCATCATTCCATTGGCCCTCGACTTCAATCTGGGCATTGGCCCCGAGCATAATCGCCTCGATCAGATTGTGGTTCAGATATGTGTAAAGGCCCGGTTGGCGGAACCTGTAGACCATGGCGCCTGCCGAACCGCCGCGGATGAACCACGTCTCGAGGTTGGTTTCCGGCCGGTCGTTGAAGGAGCCGGTCTGCCAGACGAAGTCGCCATGACCGCCAATGAGATGCGGACGGCTATCGCGATTGGCCTGGGCGTGAATGAAAAGCACAGTCTCGCCGACCTTCGCCTTGAGGGCAGCGTCGCCCGATAAGGCCGCCTTCTTGCCGTTAAACACGACGTGAGTGGGGATCAGCGTCCGCATGACCTCAAGCGCGTCAGCGAAATCTTCCCCGGCCGCACCATACTTCTTGAAGTCACCGTTTTTGTCGCGGGGGATGTAGAAGTCCTGCTCACCGATGAAATAGGCGCGGTCGTACTTCAATTGCTGCCCGGCAGCGTCCTTCAGCCCGTCGCGCGGCAGCACCATGAGGGCTCCGTTCATGCCGTGCACTACGTGGTAGGGGATCATGATATCGCCGGGGGCGCAGTGGTAGACGAAGACGCCGGGCTTAATCGCCTTCCAGCGCAACACGACCTGCTCGCCAGGCTGCACCTTGGTCAGGGCGCCGCCGCCGAGGGCTCCCGTGGAGGCATGGAAATCGATGTTGTGCTCTAAGGTGTTTGACTGCGGGTTCTGCAGCGTGAGCTCGACGTAGTCGCCCTCATGCACCACGATCATCGGACCGGGAACCGTCCCATTATAGGTAAAGGCCCAAATCTCGGTGCCGTCATCGTCGATCACCAGTTTCTTCTCCTTGATGACGAGGGTCACTTCCACGATGCGAGGCTGATCGGGGGCGGTTTGCTCGTGCTCGGGCAGGAAGGGCGGGGCAACCATCGTCTGCTTGATCCGTTGCAGCTTGGAGATGTCGACCGCATCGGCAAGCGCGGGCGTGGCATGCGACAAGGGGCCTTCGGCTGAAGGCGGCGCCGCGCTTGCGGCTCGAGGCAACACGGCGCCAGCAACCGCTGCTGCAGTCGCGAGCCCCGTTGCCTTGAGGAAGTTTCGACGATCCTCGGCTGCACGTGGCTTCTGACGGATGGCAGTCATGAGCATTGCTCCCTTTGTGGCGACCGGTTGCACTTCTCCTCCAATCTTGACGATTGCGGCACCGGCGCAAAAAGCAAGTATGAGCGGAGCGCTTGGTGCGGCTCCATCTCAAGATAGGCGCCTCTTCCTCTCGTCGCGTCCTCTACGACAGGCAAGGTCGCCTGCTCGGCGACCCGCGGCAAATCACGGTGCCGCAGGCGGCTCCCTGGAATTGAATTTGGCATCACATAGGACATCACAGGGGATCCCCCGCATGGCATTGCTGCCGGAGACTGCATCAAAGCATTCTCCATCCATGGCAGCGTTGTAGCTGATGGCCTCGTTTGCGCTCCACCAGCCATATTGAGCCCAAACGGTAGCGACGGAGAGTTTGGGGTTTATGAGTGCGCGGAAATGCACCTCGCCAGTGGCGGTGCGTACAATGATCAAATCGCCAGACTCAATTCCGCGGGTCATCGCAATGTCTGGAGCAAGTTCCGCCACAGGCTCTGGCTGACGCCTGCGCAGACCGTCGAGCTGCCGGAACTGACTATGGCAGTAGGCAACGGTCTTGCCGCACGTGAGTGTAAATGGCAGCGCAGAATCGAAAGCAGGTGGCTGCCAGGTTGGCAACGCGTCCTCACCCAACCGGGCAAGCGCCTCGGACCATAGCGTGATAGTGTGGAGCTGTCGCTCACCGCCAAGGTTAGGCGCAGCAAGGCCTCGACGCTGGCCGCGCAAGCTCTCCACGTCTAGCCCGCTAGGGCCGAGAATGTGGGCAAGGCCAGCTTCCTCGTCGCCATTGAAGAAAGCATCGGAGAGTCCAAGGACCCGAGCCAGGTCAAAAACGATAGCGGTGTCGGAGCGCGCCTCCCCTGGTGGCCGCACGACGGCCGGACGCAATTGCACGTGAGTTCTCAGCGGCCTCATCCACGAGAAAGCCGGCTTGCAGGCCCTCGCGTTCCCAACATGAAGCGGCGGGGAGCAGGAGGTCGGCCCAACGGGCGGAGGGGGTTTCGAACAACTCGCTCTGAACGATGAAATCCAGTTTGGCCAGGGCCTCTTCCGAATAACGGGTGGTGGGTTTCGAAACGAGAAAATTGCCGCCAAATGCTACCAGCGCGCGGATGGGGTAGGGCTGGCCCGAGACGATCGTGCGGAACAGGTCGCGAGTGGTGATCCACCCCCTGGAAGGCGGCCCCAGAGGGCGCTCTTCAACACCAAGAGTTCGTTCACGGATGGCTGGCGTCACATGGTCGAAAGCCGCGATGTTGTTCAATCGGGGTTTGGCAAACCAGCGATTTCCTCCCGGCTGCCCCAGACTGCCAGTAAGCGCATACAGCAGGTTGATGGCTCGGGTTGCAGCAGTGGCCTGTTCCTGCTGACAGGTTCCGGCCCAAGTGTAGAGAGAAATTGGCTTTGCCGCTGCAAGCAGGTTGGCGGCCCGGCGAAGCGAATCCTCCGGAATAGCCGCTCACGGTAGCGACGCGTTCCGGAGGCCAGAGGGAAGCGTGCTCGGCTAAACGCTCAAGCACGGTGCCCTGCCCATCGGGACAAGGAGAAAACGCATCGGAGTGCTTTCGTAGAAATTCAAGGTCGGCACCACCCGCACTCAGCAGCAGGTGGATGAGACCGAGGGCCAAGGCAGCATCCGTACCGGGTTTAACCGCTAACCACAGGTCGGCGCCATTGGCGAGCCCGCTCTTGCGCGGGTCAATGACGATGAGGTTCGCCCCACGCCGTTGCGCGGCGCGGATCCGCTCGGCATGTGCTAGCCAGGTGGCGACCGGATTGCATCCCCATAGCAGGATAGTACGTGTCTGGGCGTAGTCCGGCATGCCAAGGCTGTTGCCCCAAGTGAGAGTGGGGCTAAAATCTCGGTGCCAGTTGCAGTTTTCGGTGGCGAAAACGAGATTGGGGCTACCCCAAGTGTGCGCGAGTCGAAGTATCCAGTCGAAACTGTCGGCGATGGCAGTACCGCTTGGAGTCGTGACAGCAAAGGCCGTACCTTCAGGACCAAAGGCCGCCAGTCGCTCGCCGGCCAAGTTTAAGGCTTCGTCCCAGCCAACGGATCGCCATCCAGGGTCACGGCCGCCTTTCGGCCTTGTGCGAAGAAGCGGGGTGGTCAGTCGTTCCGGATGGGCCACCAACTCCGGCGCCACTTTGGCTTTGATACAAATGGCCCGGCCGGTTGGATGACTGTGATCGGCAGCCACGCGAACCAATTTTCCATCGTCCACAGTAGCCAGGCAACCACAGCGGGAGATGCATAAAGCGCAATAGGTAGAGAAGATTTCACGTGCCATAAGAGGACAATAGGTACTCCGTCCCAACAAGGGAAGATATTGAGCTTCATTGGCGTGGCACGATGCTGCACAGACGGTGCAACGAACGAATTGGTCTGGCTATCTGACGCTAAGAGGACCAACTCAAGCGCACCTCGTGCAGGTATGAAGACGAACACTCGATCCTGCAGCATTGAAGACTGCTTGTGGTCCATTGCCATCCTCAACGAGAGGCTGGCGGAAGACTGCATATGAGGGGAAAGCTGACAGCATCGGCAGAGTGCTGCTCTGGCCTCGCGGCCAAGCCGCATCGTCGTCATGATGCGTGCGTGCCGGCGCGCCGGGCGCAGCCGAAGATGCGCGTCTGCAAGTGCTGCAGTGGGCGTAAGCATCGGTTCAGCGCGGGTCAATTGGAAATCTAAAGCATCGGCGTAACCAAGCGTGCGACGCCTTCGATGGTATCGCGGCCGCGGCTCGCCTTCCCATCCATTGCTCGTGTCTGGGCCATGAGCGTCTTTATCCACGCTTCCACCGCTTTCACCTCGGGAAGACTGTGAACAACGCTGGTGACTTCAAAATTCAGAAACATGCTGCGGGAATCGAAGTTGGCAGAACCAATCGCCGCTGCACTGTCATCGACAAGCACGGCTTTGCCGTGAACCATACTCGGTGTGTAGAGGAGCGGTGCGCTGCCCAGCGCCTCAAGATCACGCAGGTATGACCCGCGCGCCAAGTCGACGAGTATCTGATCTGACTTTTCGGGAACGATCACGCGCACGTCCACGCCGCGCCGCACCGCGATATCCAAGGCCTCCGCCAGCATCTCGTTCGGGACGAAATAGGGTGTGACGACCCACACCCGTTGCTTGGCGGCAAATATGAACGAGAGCATGCCAGCAAAGATACCGTCACCAGCCACATCCGGCCCGGATGGTACGACCTGAATGACGGCATTGCCGGGTCCTGCCGCGAGTTCAGTCATAGGCGCGAGCTTCTCGCCGGTCGCGAAGGCCCAGTCGTACCGAAAGATTTCGTCATAGTGTGCCGCCGCCGGCCCCTCGAGGACAAAGGAAAGATCGGCCCAGCGTTTAGGATTGGGCTTTGAGCCGAGATACTCATCGGCCAGATTGCGCCCTCCCGCGAAGACCCGCGCCTTGTCGAAGACGGCGACCTTGCGATGATCGCGCAGGTTGCTTCTATTTAGCAGCGTTATGCGCCAGACGGGGAGGAAGAACGCTGTCTTTGCTCCGGCGCGTCTCAGCTTCCGCAACTGGCGTCGCGGCACATAAAAAGACCCGAAACCATCGACCAGAAGCCTTACCTCGATGCCCTGTCCCGCGCGCGCAATGAGGCGATCAACGATCGCCCTGCCGGTTTCGTCCCCTTTCAACACATAGGTTTCAATCGAGATGGACTTTTGGGCGCCGTCGATGAGCGCCATGAGATCGGCGAACGCCTCCTCACCATTCGCATGAAGCTTCAAAGTATTGCTGCGCGTGATGCCCTGCGAGCCTAGGTCAGCGGCCGCTCGCGACATTTCTGGTTGAGCCGCCCCGGGCCCGACAGCGTCCTGCGGGGCAAGTTCGACGCGCGGTTTGTTGCGGGCGATCTTGTCGATCTTGCGGCTGCCGAACAGCCAAAAGAGCGGTATCCCGATGAGCGGCAAGAACAGGATGGTAAGCAACCAAGTGACGCTGCTCGCCGGCGACCGTCGTTGCCGCACGATCGTGGCGGCGACGAACATTGTGAACGGCATCATCAGGATGCCGACGAGCAAAATTGTGCCGACAATCGTGAAAAAGAAAGACCAAAAGGAACCAGGCATCGGTGCCCCCCCCCCGCTCAAACAGCCGTTCTGCCGACATTAGGCTAAAGCAGAGACACGCTATCGCACGACGTAAGGATGGCCAAGCACCAGCGATAAGCGGGCATTTCTTATCGGGACCGGATCTTGGCTAACTCTATCGCAGCTCAGTTCTGCTCATGGCCCTTCACAGACGTTGACCTTTGCCGTAATCCGCGACCGCTCTTCAGGGAAGAGCTGACCTGGCGAACGCAGGACATCGATGGCTGAGTTTGACCCTTCTCGCCCGTTCGCCGCACCGCACGAAGTCGCCTGCTACTAGGGGGCAAGCGGACCAGCCGCGGACATCCGTCGCGCGGAAGAGGTTGACCCAAAGCGGACACCTTCTTTTTTTGGGACCTGGCATTCGGCATTTCAGGCCTACGTGGACGGTACCGCTATCGGGGCGTCTGTGACCAATGTGAGCCCTCGATGGCCGACTTCACGGTTTGCCGCAGGCCCTGTGTCGACCTAGGCATCATAAACAGCACCGCAATATCGACGTGCACGAAGCTATGTGTCCAACGCACATGCTGCCCAAGAAGGCGATCAAACCAGGGCTCGATTTTAGCTGCTTCAAATTTGCACCTAATCGCAATCATTTCCAAAACCGCTCAGTGGGCGTCCGATTGCTATAAACGCGGGGGCTCAGGCTACGCAGCCGAGTATGGGCTGAGATACCCACCCCCCGAATTCGAACCCTATGTCGTCTCTGAAAGGACGGGACGTGAACCGCTCCACCAAATGAAAAAGACCATCACAATTCCACCAAAAGCAAGAAAGAGCGCGGCACACGAGCGCACCGTGATTGATCCTTTGTCCCGACAGCCCCACTGCGCAGCTAACGCTATTGAAGCCGAACGCGTGGGAGAGCGCGTTCAGAAAGCCAAATCGGCGCTCGCCGAGGTAGAGGCGCTCACTCACATTGGGAGCTGGAACTTCGACCTGAAAAGCCGACGCCTCACCTGGTCAGATGAGACCTACCGCATTTTCGGCCTCGATCCCGAAACATTCGTCCCATCCTACGAGGCATTCTTCGAGCGCCTCCACCCTGACGATCGCGGGCGGGTCAAAGAGGTCTACCAAAAGTCGGTCGCCAATCGCACGTCTTTCGACGTCGAGCACCGCGTGCTGATGAACGACGGCAGCGTAAGGACGGTGCGTGAACGCGGCCAGACTTTCTACAACGATTGCGGAATCCCACTGCATTCGGTCGGCACGGCACAGGACGTAACAGAGCAGAGGGAGGCCGAGGCCGCGCTGCAGGCGAGCGAGGAGAAGTACCGCAGCCTCGTCGAGACGTCGCCCGACTATATTTTCGAGGTCGATGCCGGAATGCGCTTCACCTACGCCAACCCCGCGACCCAGAACCTACTGGGCTACACAGCCGAGGAGCTCGCCTGCAAGTCGCCTTTCGATTTTATGTGCGACCAAGCGAATGTGCGAGAGCTCACCCAGCTTGTTTTAAAGAGATTACCGATCTCCCACGTCGAAACCACGGTTCGCACGAGAGATGGCCGCAAGGCCATTGTCGAGACGAGCGCCACCCCGATCTTCGGCCCGGACGGCTCGTTCCAAGGGTACCGGAGTATCGAACGCGATATCACGCAACGCATGCAGACCGAGCAGGTCTTGCGCGACACGCTGCGGCGCGCCCGCGAGCAGTTGGCGATAACCTCCTTGATCAGCCAATCCAACGCGCTTCTCTCTGGGGACGTCGAGAGCCTGGCGCACGAGATCACCGAGCTCGGCGCCGGCGCAATGGGCTGCGAGCGCGTCAACGTGTGGTGGTTCGACGAATCGGAAGCCGATCTCACCTGCATTGACCTTTTCGAGGCTACGGCGAAGCGGCACTCGTCTGGCGCGGTGCTGCACGAGAGCGAGTACGGTCTCGAGTTCAGAACTTTGAAGGCCGCGAAATATGTCGATGCCAACGATCCGCTGACCGACCCCAGGACGGCCGGCTACATTGAGACCTACGTCAAGCCGATCGGGATAACGTCCATGCTCGACGTGGCGGTCCAGACTTCAACGCGGACGTTCGGCCTCATCTGCTTCGAGCACGTCGGAAAGCCTCACATCTGGGAAAAGGACGAGATCGCCTTCGCCAGCCAGCTCGCGGACAAGTTCGTACTCGCCATAACCAACAAGAGGCGTCTCTCTGCGGAACAGGCCTTGCGCTCGAGCGAGCGCCAGCTCTCGAACGCGCTTGCCATCGCCCGAGCCGGCGGCTGGGAATTCGACCCGGCAACGAACCTTTTCACATTCAACGACAACTTCTACCGCATCTTCGGCACGACCGCTGAAGAGGTCGGCGGCTACACGATGAGCCCCGAGGAGTACGCCCGGCGCTTTGTGCATCCCGACGATCTCGAGGTCATAGGCAAGGCGGTCGCAGCTGCACTCGCCGCAACGGACCCGAACTACAGCCGCGAGATCGAGCACCGCTTTCTCTACGCCAACGGAGAGACGGGCTGCATGGCGGTGCGCTTCTTCATCATCAAGGACGCAGAAGGCCACACGACCAAGAGCTACGGCGTCAATCAGGACATCAGCGTGCGCAAGAAAATGGAGCAGGAGCTCGCTCTATCGAACATTCTGCGCGCAACCACCATGGAGTCATCGCTCGATGGGATCCTGGTGGTCGACGACCATGCGAATATCATCACTTACAACCGCAATTTCATTCGCATGTTCGGGGTTCCCCAAAACCTTGTCAACTCAGGAAAAGACGGGCCCCTGCTCGCGTACGTGGCCACAGAAGTGAAGGACACGGAAAGGTTTCTCGCTAAGGTCAAGTACTACTATGAGCATCGCGGCGAAGTCAGTCACGACGAGATCGAGATCAAGGATGGGCGGATCTTCGATCGCGACACGGCGTGCCTCTACGACAAAGGAAAGTATCTCGGGCGCGTCTGGTTCTTTCGCGACATCACCGACCGCAAGCGCGCAGAAGCGGACTTGCGCGATTCCCAGCGGTTCATCGAAGCCATTCTCAACACCATACCCGCACGGGTGTTCTGGAAGGATCGCAACCTCAACTACTTAGGCTGCAACTCATCTTTCGCCATCGACGCGGGACTTGCCGATCCGGCGGAGATCGTCGGCAAGAATGATTACGAGCTGGGTTGGCGTGTGCAAGCGGATGCGTACCGGGCTGACGACGTGCACGTCATCGAAAGCGGTTGCCCAAAACTTCTCATCGAGGAGCCCCAGACGACCCTAAGCGGCGATACCATTACTCTCCTCACGAGCAAAATACCCTTGCGCAATTCCAGCGGCGAGATCGCGGGTGTGCTCGGCATGTATCTGGACATAACCGACCGCAAGCGCGCGGAGGAGGCGCTGCGTGAGAGCGAGACGAACTTCCGCACGATCTTCACCTCGGTGACCGAGGGCATCTTCTTGGTCGACCTGGCAACGGCGCGGATCCTGGATGCAAACCCCGCTGGCTGCGCCATTGTCGGTTATTCGCGCGAGGAGATCCTGGGCTGCGACATTGGTACGCTGTCGAGCGGCGTTTCGCCCTATACGCTCGAGCACGCCCTTGAAGTCAACGCAAGGCTAGTCGAAGAGGGACCGCAGACGTTCGAGTGGCACGCGAAGGCGCGTGACGGACATCTCTTGTGGCTTGAAGTCTCCGTCCGCTGCGCGACGCTCGGCGGAAGGCAGCTCGTACTGGCGGCGTTGCGCGATATTACCGACCGCAAGCAGTCCGAGGCCGTCATCATGCAGATGGCGCGCTACGACGCACTGACAGGCCTTGCCAACCGCCGTGTCTTCGTCGAGGAGCTCAAGCGCGCAATTGCGCGCTCCCGCCGGCGCGAAAAAGGCCTCGCCGTCCTCTATCTTGACCTCGACCACTTCAAGGACGTGAATGACACACTCGGCCACCCGGTCGGCGATGAGCTCCTCAAAGCCGTGGCCGAGCGGCTGCGCGCGAATATGCGTGATATTGATACGGTGGCGCGTTTCGGTGGAGACGAGTTTGCGGTGGTGATGTCGGACATGGCGGAACCTGCCGATGCTGCCATGCTCGCCGAGAAGCTCCTCAAATGCCTAGCCGAGCCATTCCACCTCGGCGACAACGAGATTCGCAGCGCCACCAGCATCGGCATCGCCACCTACGGTGCCGACTCGCCCGACGCCGAGGCCATGCTTACCCACGCCGACGTCGCCCTTTATCGCGCCAAGAATGAGGGGCGTGGTACCTTCCGCTTCTTCACCGACGCGATGGACCGCGAAGTCAAGACGCGCGTAGCGCTTGCTGGCGAGCTGCGCCAGGCGATCGACACCGAGCAGTTCACGCTCCACTACCAGCCCGAGGTCGACATCGATAAGGGGCAGATCATCGGGCTCGAGGCGCTCGTTCGCTGGAACCACCCGCAGCGCGGCCTGCTCGGCCCCTGTGAGTTCATTCCGGCCGCGGAGAAGAGCGGTCTCATTGTGCCGCTTGGACGCTGGATCTTGCGGGCCGCCTGTCGGCAGACCCGGGAGTGGATCGATCTCGGAATTGCCCCGAGTTTCGTCGCCGTCAACCTGTCCATACTGCAGTTCAAGTCGACGCAGGACCTCGAGAAGGACATTGCCGCCGCGCAGGCCGAGTTTGGCTTGCCACCGCGCATGCTCGAGCTCGAGTTGACGGAAACAGTGCTGATGGACGCCACGCACCACAGCAGCGATGTCCTAGAGAGGCTGCGCGCCAGGGGCGTGCGCATTGCCATCGACGACTTCGGTACCGGCTACTCGTCGCTTGAATACCTGCGGAGACTTTCGGTCGACCAAATCAAAATCGCGCAGGGGTTCGTCGCCGATCTCGATGCCGAGCCGAGCAGCGGACCGATCGTCAAAGCAGCACTGGGGCTTGCGCGCGAGCTCGGACTCGGCGTCATCGCCGAAGGCATCGAGACGAAGGCCCAGCTTGATCTGCTGCGATCTTGGGGGTGCCGTGAGGCGCAGGGCTTCTATTTCGCCGAGCCGAGGCCGCCCCAGGAGATCACCAAACTGCTTCGCGCAGGCCGTATTCTTCTCCCCTCGCCGCGGCTAGCGCTTTCCTCGCCGGCCGAGATGGGTTGCGCCGCCGCTGAGCCGCGGCGACGCCGTGGGTCTTGAGGGGAAAGCTGACTACAACCCGCTCACCTTCGCGAACACGGTGGACGGCAAGCCGGTCGCCATGAGACGCGAACAGAAAGCCTATGCCGGCAGCGTTATTGATCCTCGTCGAGGCGATCGCTCGGGAAGCCAAGCGGAGCGAACCGTAACGTATCCGCTCGGTATGGCCGACGGCCGCTTGTGGCCCCTTTGCCGACGTCGAAGTGACGCC
The DNA here is from genome assembly GCA_963782555.1 of uncultured Alphaproteobacteria bacterium. Classification (GTDB taxonomy): domain Bacteria; phylum Pseudomonadota; class Alphaproteobacteria; order Rhizobiales; family Hyphomicrobiaceae; genus Hyphomicrobium_A. The sequence continues at coordinate 214,682 of CAWAKB010000005.1, forward strand.
ACCGCATGACTGCTCCTACGGGGAAAGAGGACTAGGTCCAACCCCTACCGTGACGGATGCTCATGACCCAAAGCCGTCCTGCGAGGCCTGACGACTTGCTCGCCAAGTCGGCGTCGTGCACGACAGCCCGAGTGTTATGGCGCGGGTCGTCGACCTCAAGTTCAGGCCGTGCAGCACACATCGAGCATGAGGTTAGAGCGCGCCTAGCTTCAAGACGAGCGCCGCGCGCACCGACTGTATTTGCCCATCAAGCTTGTTGGTGACCGTCGTCGCTGTGCTCCCAACGATGGTCGTTTTGGTCAATTGTTCGGTGCCGTAATCAGCGAACCGATACTCGACCCGAAAGTTCAGATGCTGGGAAAGCCCGCCATGAGCCTGATGGACGCTGAAGCCCTGCTTGATACGCTGGACGGCTCATGCAGCTTTCCGCGTCTCAAGGAACAGACGCGCGCCGCCATCGCCTGGGTGGAAGCCCGCTGTCGAGGCCCGTTTCCCGGCAGCCTCGTTGAATCGAGGCAGTTAGATCATTGCGCACCCGTTTATCCGATCGCCATCATCAACGATACGCGCATGGCGGCCCTTTGGCCCACGACCTGCTTGCTCATCGCCTATTGCGCTTTGAATGATCGCGCTTATGCGGCGAAGGCTCGAGAGATCGCGGACTGGATACTCACCTTGCAGGACGAACGGGGCGGTTTCAGCAACTTCCAAAACCCCGATGGCTCGATGCGCCGGCTGCAAAGCGGGAACGTCAATTTCTATGCATCCATGGCGCTCTGGCTGTTCAACGAAGTCTATAACAACGGACAAATCAAGATCTTCAGTGCGCCCGCAAAGAAGGCCTGAGCGTTCGCGAAATCCAGGTGGCGCATACGGTACGAAAACATGATTGAGCTACAGTACACAATCACGTGCCCCGCGTGCGGGCACAAAGCAACCGAGACCATGCCGACGGATGCCTGCCAGTACATCTACGATTGCAAGCGTTGCGGTCTCCAAATGACGCCCAAGAAGGGCGACTGCTGCGTTTTCTGTTCTTACGGCAACGTGCCCTGCCCGCCAGTCCAGGAGAAGGGTCGGTCGTTGGGCAATCAATGACTGGTTATGGGATAAACCGCTCGTCACCTTCTGGCCGACAGGCGTAGACGGGTCGTCGGTGTCGAAGTCCGTTCGTGTATACGAGTGCCGGACGGCTTCGCGGTGGCTGCTATGGCAGAGGTGCGCCGAAACCTACCGTCGGGCCCCCGACGCTAAGAGCCAATTGCGGGCGTTTGCCGGATGATGGCCCTCAGCTGGAAACCCGTCCGGAAATTGGGACTGATTGGTGCGGCCTCGCTTCACGAATTCCTAATTCCGGGCGCCGAAGATCGAGACCCTTCCGAGCTGGATTCCCTCCAGTTCCGCGGGGTGGTCATGCCTTCTTCCGCAAGCGGTACTCGAGATGCCAAACAATTCGGGCAGCGATGGCGCAATCGTCACCAGAGTGATCGCCTACATCGTCCGCGCCGGCGAAGATGCGCACTTCCAAGCCTGGCAAAAGACGCTCAACGAGAAACTCTTGCAGTTCCCTGGAGCCCTCAGGGTTGACGTCCTTCCGGCAAACATGACGGCTGCCGGTCACGAATGGATCGTCATCTACAGGTTTCGAAGCGAAGCCGAACTTTCGGCGTGGCTGAGGTCGAATGAGCATGAAGACGTGCGCGCGAGCGCGCCCGACATCTTCGTGGGGACCGAGACGCAGTACACGCTGAGCGGCGCGGAGGCGCCCGACGCGGGTGAGACCATCGTCACCTCCAACAAGGTGATTGCAGGGAAAGAGTGCGCCTACGAAGCCGCCGACAAGGCATTGAACGAGGTGGCGGCGCGCTTTCCCGGCTTTGCGAGCGCCAAGGTGCTGAAGCCGCGGCCTGGAAGCCGCACGTGGTCGACAATCGTGCGCTTCAACAGCAAACCGGACATGGATCGCTGGCTCGGCTCGCCCGAGCGCGCCGCCGGGCGCAAGGAGATGTACAAGTACACCGAAAGCCACGAGGCCAACGTCGTTCCCACCGGCTTTGGCAGCTGGTTTGCCGTCAATGCCGAGGACAGCATCGAGGCCCCGGCGTGGAAGCAGGCCATGACGGTGCTTGCCGCCCTGTTTCCGACCGTGATGATCCTCACCTTGACAGTCGGTCGGCTGCAAGCGCCGCTTGCGGTCAATATTTTCATCGGCAACACGCTGAGCACGATCGCGCTGACCTGGGCGCTGATGCCGGTCTTTACGCGGGCGATGGCGTGGTGGCTGTCACCCAGGGCGACGCCGAACGAGACCCTGCGGGGAAGCGCGCTGCTGCTTGGCATCTACGCAGTGGAGATCGCAATCTTCCTCGTCGTGAATTCGTGGACCGGGCTGTAGGCTCGGGTGCGCAAATGAGCGGAGGACCTCGATTGCCGCCGCAATTTTCATCGCTCGCCATCGTCGACACGATCGAGGAGGCGCTCGAAGCCAAGCGGCGGCGTCCGTCGGCACGCTTCATTGCCGGCGGAACCGAGGTCATCGCCGATCAGAATCTCGAGATCGTGCACCCTGACGGCTACGTGAGCCTGCGCCGCATCGAGGACCTGCGCCGCATGGAGCCCGTTCGCGGGCGGCTGCGCATCGGCGCCGGCGTCGTCATCGCACGCTTGCTCGATGCGCCGATCACGAGCCATATCCCGCTGTTGCGCCGCGTCGCGCGCGCGTTCGCGACCCGTCAGGTCCGCAACCGCGCCACGGTCGGCGGCAACGTGGCGAGCGGCCTTCCCGACCGAACGCTTCTGCCTTGCCTCTTGGCCTTGAACGCCACGGTGGAGCTGCGATCCGCCAGCGCAGCCCGCGAGGTCGCGTTGCAGGATGTGCTCATCGGCCCGGGCCGCACTGCCGTTGCCGCCGATGAGATCGTGGTCAGCGTGAGCGTGGACCGGATCGACGGATTTCAGGACTACTGCATGGTCGGGCCGCGCAATGCGCAGTTCTTCGCCACCGCCAGCGCAGCCCTCGTGGTGGACGAGACCAACAAGACCGTGCGCCTCGGCCTGGGGAACGCGGGGCCGACCGCGATGCGCAGCCCACGGGCCGAGGCCTTCGCCACCCAAGAGATCGATTGGGCCGGACGGCGCCTCCCGGCGTCGGCTGCCGTCGAATTCGGTGCGCTCGCCGCCGCCGATTGCGATCCGCCCAGCGACCCCACCTGCGGAGCACGCTACCGGCGCCATGCCGTCGGCGTCATGGCCAGGCGCTTGCTGGAGCGCGCCTTCGAGCAAGGATCCCTGCCATGAACGGCGACAGGATCAGCTACACGCTCAAGATCAACGGCCGCCCCTATGAGGTAAAGGAGGCGTGGTATTTCGACAGCTTGCTGTCCGTGCTGCGCGAACGGCTCGGCCTGACGGGCACCAAATTCGGCTGCGCGCACGGACAATGCGGCGCCTGCACGGTGCACATCGACGGCGAGCCGGTGTGCGCGTGCCTCGAACTCGCGGCCACGGCAGTGGGGGCGGAGATCACCACCATAGAAGGCTACAACGAGCCCGACGGAAGTCTCACGCGGCTGCAGCAGGCCTTCGTCAAGCACGGCGCGCTGCAATGCGGCTACTGCACGCCAGGGTTCGTCATGTCGGCGGCAGCCTTCATAGCCGACCACCCGAACGCAACCGAGGACGACATCCGCGAGGGCATGGTCGGAAATCTTTGCCGCTGCACCGGCTACGGGCGGATCATTGCGGCGATCAAGGACGCCGCGGCGGTGACCGATGCCAAGTGACCGCTACACCGATCCAGCGGCAATCGGGGTCGGAGCGAGCCGGGAGCGCCCCGACGCGGCCGCCAAGGTGCGCGGCGAGTTCGAGTATGCGACCGACGTTTCCCACGCTGGCATGCTGTGGGGCGCGACGCGACGCTCTCCCCATCCATTCGCACGCATCCTGCACATGGATCTCAAACCGGCACGGGTTATGCCCGGCGTGGCGGCCGTGCTCGGCGCCTGGGACGTGCCCGACAACCGCTTCGGCGCCATCAATCCCGATCAGCCGGTTCTGGCCGACGACACCGTGCGCTATGTCGGCGAGCCGATCGCGATCGTCGCCGCCGTTGACCTGGAGACCGCGCGCCGCGCCGCGGCAGCCATCCGCATCGAATTCGAGCCGCTGCCGCCGATCACAGATCCCCTGGTCGCGCTCAGGCTCGATAAGGTCTACCGGCACGTCAAATACACCTGCGGCAACCCTTCGGTGGTCGGCGAGGTCCAGGCCGAGGGCGAATACTTCACGGCGCGTCAGGATCATTCCTTCATGGCGCCCGACGCAGGGCTTGCCAAGCCGGACGGCCGCGGCGGGGTCGAGCTGATCGGCGCCACCCAATGGGTCCATGCCGACCGGGCGCAGGTCGCCGCCGCCCTGGGCCTACCGCAAGAAAAGGTGCTGGTGCGGAACGCAGGCATCGGCGGCTCGTTCGGCGGCCGCGTGTCGATGACCTGGCAAATTCACGGCGCCTTGCTGGCGATGCACACGAACCGGGCGGTGAAGCTCCAATACTCGCGGCAGGAAACCTTCCACGCACGCTACCATCGCCACCCCTCGCGCATCTGGATCCGCCATCACGCGACACGCGAGGGCAAGCTCGTTAAGCTCGAGGCGCGATTGCTCTACGAAGGCGGCCCCTATAGCCATACCTCGGCTGCCGGCATCGGCAACGGCGCCACCATGATCCAGGGGCCCTACCACATCCCCAATGCGCGCATCGAGGGCTGGGCCGTCGGCACCAACAACGGCATGTGCGGGCCGCTGCGCGGCTTCGGCGTCGTGCAAGCGATCTTCGCAGCCGAGTCGAACATGGACAAGCTCGCGCGCGCGTTGGGCATGGATCCCGCCGAGCTGCGCGCGAGGAATGCCCTGCGCCGCGGCGACCGCTGGATCTTCGACCAGATGCAGGATCGCCCGACGCCGGTGCGCGAGCTGATCGAGACCTGCGCGGCGCTGCCGCTGCCTCCAGCACTGACGGCGGACGGGCCCGAGGTCCACCCCGTGCGTCTCCCGGGCGGGGTCGCGACCCCGACGCGACCGCAGCACATTCGTCGCGGCGTTGCCGTTGTCGCCGCAAGCAAGAATGTCTGCCTATCGGAGGGCGCGCCCGTCAACTCGACGGCGATGGTGACCTTGCGCGACGGCGTGGCGACGGTGGACTGCGCGGCGGCCGAGGTCGGCCAGGGCTTCGTGACGATCGCGCGCCAGATCGTGCAGTCGACGCTGGGCGTCAGCGAGGTCTGCCTCAACGATGCGGATACGAGCATGGCGCCGGCCGCGACCACCGACGGAAGCCAGCAGACGGTGACCTCGGGAACCGCGGTGCAGCATGCGGCCCAAGCCGTCAAACAGCAATTCTTGAGCTTCTTTGCGCGCGAGCACGATCTCGACGTCAATCGGCTCGATACGCGCGACGACTTCGTCATCGACAAGGACGGCAGCCCGATCGCGTCGATGGCGGATGCGGGCATGGGCTTGATCTTCCGTGCGACGGAGCGCTTCGATCAGCGCGCCACGCGGCCCGTGGACGACACCGAGTCGGACGACCCCGTGCATGTGACCTTCGGATTCTCCGCCAACCGCTGCGTGGTCGACGTCGATGTCGAACTCGGCCTCGTCAAGGTGGTGCAGATGGATGTGGTGCAGGATATCGGCGCCGTCGTGAACCCGGTGCAGGCGCACGGCCAGATCGAAGGCGGCTCGGTCCAAGGCCTAGGGCTCGCGCTGATGGAGCACCTCAAGGCCGAGGACGGCCATCTGCTCAATGCGGATTGGCGCGGCTACCACATCCCAACCATCGTCGACGCGCCGCAGATCAACTCGCAGTTCGTCTGCCATCCGGAGCCGGGCTACCCCTTCGGCTGGAAGGGAATCGCCGAGCTGCCGCATGTGCAGGCGCCGCCGGCCGTGCTTGCCGCCGTGCGCGCCGCCACCGGGCTCGACCTCCCCGCAGCCCCTGCGACGCCGGAACAGGTCTCAGGCGTCGTAGACGATCAGTCGCCCATGGCACTCGGCACCGAGCCACGTGAGCACGGCTATGGGCCGTGGAAGGTGCCCGCGCCACCGCGCGCTGATGGCCCTTGGGTCAAGAAACCGCGACATTGATATACGGCCCGTGGCGAAGCTCGCAGTGTGTTCCGGTGTCAGCTTGGGGTCAGTATCGACGCTTGGTAACCAGGCGACGGCAGAAATGGCCCGAAACCTGCCGTCCGATCGGCCGCTTAGCCCGTGGCGGGCGCATGCTGCTCTGTCTCTCTACAAAGGAGACAGACCATGGAAGACAAGCATGTACCTGACGAATTGAAGCTTTCCCGGCGTCCACCGTGGAACAAAGGCAAGCTCATCGGGGCCAAGCCCCCACTGCGACCGAGCCACGTTTGGTCAATTCGGACGAAGCTGCAGATGGCGGGCCGAAAGCGCGACCTCGCTCTATTCAACTTCGCCATCGACAGCAAGCTGCGCGGCTGTGACGTCGTCGCCGTGCGCGTCGATGACGTGGCGCCGAGCGGATATGCTATGGATCGCGCGACCATCCGCCAGAGCAAGACCGGCAGGCCGGTGCGGTTCGAGCTGACCGACCAAACTCGTTTGGCCATCGATGAGTACCTGCGAACGACCGGACGGAAGCCCGGGCAATTCCTGTTCGCCGGCCGCGGCGATGGTCCACACGGACTGACAACAAAGCAATATGCTCGGCTCGTACACGAGTGGGTCGCCAGCATCGGACTCGATCCTGCGAAGTTCGGAACCCACTCGTTACGACGTACGAAGGCGGTGCTGATCTATCGGCGCACCGGCAATCTGCGCGCAGTCCAGCTCTTGCTGGGGCACGCGAGGATCGAGAGCACCGTTCGTTACCTCGGCATCGAGGTCGATGATGCCATCGAGATTGCGGAGAAGATCGACATCTGACGCAATCGTCGGATTAGCGGACGTAGTCGGCGATGGCCTCCGCCTCGCCGATCATGGGCGGTCGATGTCCGAAATTGTATAAAGAGCAGACAAGACCGCGATGTCGGTAGGGAGGAGCAAGGCCGATCGTGTTGTCCCGCTGTTGCTTGTCGCATTTTTGCCGTCCGGCGGCGTCCCTTCACAGGAACTCTGTCCCAGTCTGCAACAGCTGTTCGAGGCTCTTGCCGACCATGGTTAAATCACTTTAGACAAGTCTCAGCGACGTCGAAGGTGATCGTGGAACGGCCGGGTGCCACGCGACAGTTTTGAGTACCGATAGACGATCGCGAGCAGCCGCACGCTCATCGGACGCTGACCGTCAGGGGCTACGTGACAACGTAGGCCCCGCTTTTGCTTGGGGCCCCCTGGACGAGGTCCCAACATGCGCAAGCCAGCCAAGCGTCCCCTCGCGACGGTCGCCCCGACTGTCGCGCAGCCTCTCAACTCCTTCCCGGAACTGCCATCGCCCTTAGACGAAGGTTGCGCGACGGCCCCCGCGAGTGCCGCGACAGTCGCGCCAATTGTCCGGGAAACCGCTTCCGTTCCGACTGTCGGCACTATCGCGACAGTCGGAACACCTGAGATCGGTCTTACTCGCGAGCGCCTTCTGAAACTCGAGGAAGTGCTGAAGATCGTCGGGGCGTCGCGCGCGTCCATCTACGCGTGGATAAAGCAAGGCCTGTTTCCTCGACCCCTCCGGATTGGTCGCCGTCGCTCTGTATGGCTCGCCTCGGAAATCCAGGACTGGATCCACAGCCGCGCGCGTGGCGCCTCTTCGTCTGAGGAGGTCCAAAATGGACAATGACTCTCCAGACGGCGAGGAGCACCGCGATCTTCCTCTTACAGCCCTCTGGATGGGAGTGACGGAGGAGAACCTCCGAGAGCTTGGGTTCGGAGATCTCGCCCCTCGAAACCGGTCTGTGGTTGGGTTCATGTTAGCCAACCTCCTGATGGCAGGGCAGGCCGGCAAATGGGTGAGCTATTCGCGCAATCGCAACTTTTATGGAGCAGGGCTGCGCCGCTATGAAGGGCGCGACTTCACCTACGATAAGATCTTAGGTGCCGTCGAGTTCCTCAACAATTCTGGCTTGATCGAGGAGGAGCGGGCAACGAAGGGCGGCTTCGGCAGGCAGAGCCGTATGCGTGCCTCTGCGAGGCTGCTGGAATGCGCCTCCGATTGGGGACCGTTTTATCCAACACTTCGGGAGCTCATCCATCTCAAGGATGAGTCGAAGCGCAGGATCACCTACAACGACACAGACGAAACTCTCCGCGTGCGGCGCGAGCTCGAGCGCCTCAACGAGGCTACTTCCGAACTGACAATTGAAATGCGGGAGGGCCAGCTAGACTTGTCGCGCTCGATCTTTGTCCTTGGCGAAGAGGTAGTCGTGCCGGCGAAAAAGATGCTCTTTCGCTGCTTCAACAACTCGTGGACCCAGGGAGGGCGCGCGTATGGGGGTTTTTGGCAGAATCTGCCCAAAGAGCTGCGAGGCGCTCTGTTGCTCGACGGCTGCCCGGTCGTTGAACACGACTACGCCCAGCTACATCCCCGCCTCCTGTACGCGCGTGCGGGTGTGGAGTTAGCAGATGACGCATATACCATCGAAGGGGTTGATCGCGGCGTCGCCAAAGTTGCGTGGCAGATCTTGATGAATAGTGCCTCTCGGAGCCAAGCCATCCACGCGCTTGCGAACACAGAGGGGGTGCAGGACGGCCGAGAAGCGCGTCGTCTTCTGGCTGCGCTGGCGCTCCGTCACGCTGCAGTGTCACGCTGGCTTTACGCCCGTGTCGGTTTGCACTTGCAGTATGTGGACTCGCAACTCCTCATGAGGGTGCTGATGCGCTGTCTGGATGATGGGATCATTGCGCTCTCGGTGCACGACAGCCTCATCGTCAAGGCCGGCCGCGATGCTGACCGCGCCCAGGAGATCATGGACCACGAGCTGCGGTGCACGTTGAAAATGTTGAGCGCCTCCGTGACCCTGCGCTGAACGATCTTACACATTGCCTGACCTATTACACATACAACCATCTTACAGATGGAGGAGATGGAGGAGATGGAGGTAGGCGGATGGAGGAGCGAGGCCAATAAAAAGTTTCTCGCGGAAAATTGAACCCCATAGAGGGTTGAACGACAGCCTCTTGAGCCGGATTTGTTGCCGCTGCGTGGAGCGAGGCGTGCAACACAAGTGAAAACCCATAGGAGGTGCAAAAATATGAGCCGACCGGCACCCTGGTCCGCTCGTCCGTGGACGAGCGCCGTGTAGATGGTGCTGGCGCGTTTCAACTGCGCGCCGGAGATCACGGCGCACACATTGCGGACGATGTGATGGCGCGTGCCACTACTGCGGACGCCACTCCGTCCGCAAGAGCCGGCATGCCTGATCCCCGCAGCCAGGTCTCCAATGGGTCAAAATTCGCCGTGCGTCTCATGTCCGTGGCACGGCCGGTCTACCCCCAGCTGCTGACGACTTAGTGCGCCGCAACGAACGGGCGAGATGGGCCAGGAACGGACTTGTGCGCCCGGCTGGCCGCGGCGCCGGCCCGGACCGACGCCGCAACCGAACGAGGTCGCACTCAGTCGCGATCTTCGTGACGCTCCTTATTGGCGTCCCCGTCCTCGTGCCCGTCCGTTTTGCGGTCGACGCGCGCAAGCTTTGCGCGCGTTAGCTCGCCGGTCTTGATGTCGAAGTGGGCCTTGACCTTGCCGCCGCTGTCGCGGTCGACGAGATACAGCTCGTAGGCGCCATCGTCCCTCTCCATGCGCTGGACGTCGTAACCGAGCTGCTCCATCCCGGCTTTCATCTGCTCGGCCGAAATGGTGCGACCGGCCTTCGTGTTGTCCTGCGCTTGGTCGCTGGCGTAGGCCGCGCCGGCCACACCAGTGATGGCAATCGTCGCCAATGTGAGAAGAGTTCGCATCTAATGTCTCCCGTGTTCTGCCAACGGCGTGCTGCCGTCGAGGAGACTGTCTAGCGCCACGCCGGCGTCCGGTGCCTGACACGGGGCGTCAGCAAGCTGTCAGCTTACCGGTACTGCCGGTTCCATCGGCGCGAGCGTCACTTCGAGCCCACCGAGCGTCTCCGACTTGCCGAGCGTGAGCCGCCAGCCGTAGGCCTCCAGAACGTCCTGCACGATGGCAAGCCCGAGGCCCGCGCCCTCGGCGCGTTCGTCAAGCCTCATACCGCGCTCTACCACGCTGGCCCGCGCTGGCGGCGCAATGCCCTCGCCATCGTCCTCGATGACTATGACCGCGCCCTCAGGAACGCTGCGCGCGCTAATGCGTACGCGCGCACTTGCATGCCGTGCAGCGTTGTCGAGAACATTGCCGAGCACTTCCGCCAGATCGGTGCGATCCATCGGGACGGACAACGCGTCGGGAACGCGCTGCTCGAACGCTACCCGTTCGCCCGCCGGCGTGCGCGCGAGCGTCAGAATCAAGCTGCGCACAAGCGGGGCAAGCTCGGTCGCTAGGCCGACCTTGCGGCGTATGGCGCTGCGGCTGCGTGCGCGCGCCAGCTCACGGTCGACATGACGGCTCATCGAATCGGCGACGCTTTCGATGTCGCGTGCAATCTCGTCCTGGCCGGCCTCGCGCAAACGCCTGGCGTCCCCCGTGAGTGCCGCAAGCGGTGTCTTCAGGCCGTGCGCGAGATCGGCGGCGCGGCCGCGCGAACGCTCAATCTCGCACTCCTGCGCGTCCAGCAGCGCGTTCACTTCCTCGACCAGGGGCCGCACCTCGGCTGGCGCCGCTGGCGGCAGATGGTGAATGCGGCCGGCGCGCACATCTGCGATGCCTTGCTGCAGTGCCTTGAGCGGCTGCAGGCCCAGAGTCACCTGCACGGCGGTGGCGAGCGCGAGGACCAGGCCCAGCAGGCCGAGCGCAAGACTGAGATCTCTGGCAAAGCCAGCTGTCGCGCCAGCTACGCGCGCGAGATCGGCCGCCACCGCGACGCGAACGGGAACGCTTCGACCCGCCACCGTCAGCATGACCACGCGTTCCGCCACCAGGACACGTGAATGTGCGGGGCCATCCATCGCGTGAAGATGCGCCTGCCCCGGCGCCGGCTGGTCGGGCTCGAGCGCCAGGGCGGTATCCCACAGCGACCGGGAACGCAGGATTTGCCCGCGGTCGTCGGTAATCTGCCAGTAGAGCCCCGAAAGCGGCTCGGAAAAGCGCGGGTCGGCGGGCGGCCGTGTGACCATAAGCTGCCCTTGCGCATCGACATCGATGCCGGTGATCAACTGCTTGACATAGATATTGAGATCGTCACCGAGACTGCGGGTGACGTGGCGCTCGAACAGGAAGACGAGGCCGCCGCCGGCCACGGCCAGGGCAATCAGGATGGCGACGACGCCGCCGATGATGAGCCGCAGCCGCAACGACGGTGCTTTCATGATGGCTCGCCCGGCACGATATAGCCGAAGCCGCGGCGCGTCTCGATCAGGTCGACGCCGAGCTTGCGCCGCACCCGTCCGATCAGCACCTCGAGCGCATTGGAGCCATGGTCTTCGCCGTGGCCGTAGATGTTCTCATCGAGCTCGGTTTGCGACACCACCCGTCCGCGCCGCATCAGCAGATAGGCGACGACGCGATACTCGAGCGGCGACAGCGCAACAGGGACGCCGCGCACGCTCACCTTCATCTGCCGCTCGTCCAGCGTCACATCACCGACCGACATCACGGACGAGGCTTGACCCGACGAGCGCCGCACGATGGCGCGCAGCCGCGACAGCAGCTCCTCCATGCGGAACGGCTTCGGCAGATAGTCGTCGGCGCCGGCGTCGATGCCGTCGACGCGCTCGGCCCAGCTGCCGCGCGCGGTCAGAATCAAAACGGGCACGTGACGGCCGTTCGCTCGCCAGCGCTTGAGCACGGAGAGCCCGTCCATCCCCGGCAGCCCAAGATCAAGGATAACGGCGCCATAGTCCTCAGTGTCGCCGCGGAACCATGCCTCCTCACCATCGCTCACGGTCTCGACCACATAGCCGGCCGCTTCCAGTGCGCGCGCGACATCCGAGGCAATGCGGCGATCGTCTTCGACCAAGAGGACCCGCATCACTTCTCCTGTGTGCGCTCGATGGTCGCCGTCCGAGCATCGACGTAGACCTCGAACAGGCGCCCCTTGCTGTCGACCACGCGAAACTCGTAGAGCCAGCGACCGTCCTCGCGTTCGATCTCGACGCCGGCGACTTCGCCCGGCAGCTTGCCGCGCAGGGCGGCGAGAATATCTGCCAGCGAGCGGATTTCGCCCCGCTCGACCGCGTGACGCACTTCATCGCGCTCATGGCGCTCATGCTCGTCCGCTTGGAGCTGCGGCGGCGCCAGCATGGTCAGCACGGCGGTCAGCGCGAGCACGGCCGCGCCAGCGCGCAAGGTCATGGTATTTCGATGGTTTTTCACGCGCGAGCAGCATGCCGCAACCGACCTGACAAATCGCTGACATGGATCAACAGCTCCCGGTCAGCGGAATTCGGGCAGTTTTTGCGCCATCGCCCGACGCAACAGGCGGCGGGTGCGACCCTAAAGGGAGACTGATCATGAAAAGGCTCATTGCCATTGCCGCCGCGGCGGCCGTTTTGGGAATCGGATCGCTAGCTTACGCCGGCAGCCTCGGGCGCCCCTGCACCGACGCCGGCCAGGACAAGTGGCTGACCATCGAGGCCCTGCAGGGCAAGCTCGAGGAGCTTGGTTACTCGGTGCGGAAGGGCAAGCTGAAGCAGGCTTGCGGCGAGTTTTATGCCATCGACAAGGCCGGCAACCGCGTCGAGCTGTTCGTCGATCCGACCAACGGCAACATCGTCGGCACGCTGTAATGGGGTGCCCCCTATGACCACCGCGCATGACACCGTCATGACTGGAGCCGGCGGCGCGACGCCGCCGGCAACGGTCAAAGTCTGGGACCCATTCGTTCGGGTGTTCCACTGGTCGCTGGTGGCGCTGTTCGCGACAGCCTACGTGACCGGTGATGAGATCGAGCGTGTGCATGTCGCCGCCGGCTACGCCATCGCTGGCCTACTGGCATTGCGCATCGCGTGGGGTTTCGTCGGCCCCCGCCACGCACGCTTTGCCGACTTCGTGCGCTCACCGCGCGAGGCGTTCGGCTATCTGCGCGACGCGCTGCGTCTGCGGGCGCGCCGTTACGTCGGACACAATCCCGCTGGCAGCCTGATGGTCGTTGCACTCATTGTCATGCTCGTCGGCACTTGCATGACCGGCTACCTGATGACCACCGACGCCTATTGGGGCTCGCAGACCATGGAAGACGTCCACGGCGCACTGGCCAATGCGACGGTCGCACTCGTCGTACTGCACGTGCTTGGCGTGCTCGTTGCCAGCTTCGAGCATCGCGAAAACCTCGTGAAGTCGATGGTCACCGGGCGTAAGCGGGCTGACTGACCTGCTCCAACCACAATCCACGCCGGCCACTCGGTTGCTCTAACTCAACCGGTTGGCCGGCGGACCTCAAAACAGAAATCCTGTATCGCGTCCCGACGGTGGTAACGGTCGTTGAACTTTCATTCAGATTGAGAGACGACCGCTACGGTTCATCCTCTGCCGTTGACCCGGTTGCCAGGGTTCGACCGCTTCTCCCCGGAGTGCGGACGTAAAGGGGATGGTTCGGATCGTCAGCGTTGGGCCACTATCGGACTCCGGCCTACTATTTGGCGATGATCGGGGAACCCGACCAGGCGCCGGACTCGACAGCCACGGTCGTTTGGGGGTCTCTTCGCACGACCTCAGCAACACCCCGGTTTCTGGGGGCGTGGCTCTAAAGGCGGTCGCTAAGTGCATTTTCGATTTAATTTGAGACGGGTTCTTCGTTCTTAACGCCAAAACCTTCACGTTTATCCAGGCCATTAAAGCTGCAAAGCAAACTCTTCGGCTATCCAATTGCCGCATTGCCAAATTTCGTTTTGAGCAGTTTTATGCCGGTTGAAAAAGCCAGATCTGACCAGCACAGGTTTCCGCTATGGCCCACGGCGGCAGCGGTTGCTATCAGCGTGCTGGCAGCCGTCGCCATCGTCTTGCTGTCCTGGCAATTGCAACATCGCTTCGCTGATCTGCGGGAGAAACAGGTCCAGCTCAGCGAATATCACAGCCGGACCATGCTGTACGACGAGGCGCTGACTATGTCAGCGCGCATGGCGGCCGCGACGGGCGACCTCGCCTACAAGCAACGATACGACACATTCGATGCCGCGCTCGGCGCCCTGATCAAGCAAACGCAAAACGCGTTGCGTGCACCCGAGGTACGGCAATTCATCGAGCAAACCGATCGGGCGAATCGCAAGCTCGTAGAGATTGAACGACGCGCCTTAAGCTTGGTCGGTGAGGGCCGGCTGACGGAGGCATCCTCTTTGTTGGCCAGTGAAGAATACTCGCGGTTGAAGGCCATCTATGCCGACGGAGTGGACAAGACTGCATCCTGGCTGAAGGGCGCAATCGAATCCCAAGTCCGGCACCTTAATTTGCTGACAGCCGGATTGGAGATAGCGAGTGGTGTGATTGTTCTCGTCCTGTTGTGGGCTTGGTATTTTGCGGTTCGTGCCGGGCGACGCTGGAGTGAAGAGCGATTGCGATCCGAAGCGGACCTTAATAATTCCCGCGACCAGCTGGAATTGAGAGTTAAAGAGCGCACCGCAGATCTGTGGAGTGCCAACGAGAGACTGGGCACAGGCACAAGAGCGCTGACGCAGGAGCGAGATTTCTCCACGGCCTTGATCGACAGTCTGCCGAGCTTCTTTGCTTTGCTCGATGAGGGCGGCCGCCTCATCCGCTGGAACGAAAATTTACCGGCGTTGACGGGCCTTTCCGATGAACAACTGCGAGGGGTCGACGCGCTTACGCTCATAGTCGAGAGCGATCACGACCTGGTGCGAACAAAAATACAAGAGACGTTCAGCATGGGCGCTGCCAGTGTTGAATTCGGGATGCGCACCTACGCCGGCGACGTACGTTCTATTCGTTGGAACGGCCGGCGGATCACGAGCGAGGGCCATCCGGCCCTTCTTGCCGTCGGGATGGACGTAACCGAGGAGCGAGAGGCTCAGATGCGCCTGCACATGAGCGAAGAGCGCTTCCGCACCGTCAGCGATGCCGCGCAGGACGCAATCATCACTATCAATTCCGCCGCGAAAGTTACGTACTGGAACCGGGCCGCGGAGCGCATACTCGGCTATAGTGCTGAGGAAGCGATCGGCAAACCGGTCCATGAATGGCTGACCCCGGCGCGCTATCGGGAGAAGGCAGTCACCGGAATGCGGGAATTCGTCGCAACAGGCCGCGGCGCTGTCCTTGGGAAGACGCTGGAGCTGGCGGCGCTCAATAAGGATGGCTTGGAGATCCCAATCGAACTTTCGATTGCGGCGATGCAACTCGGCACGGATTGGCACGCTGTCGCAATTATGCGCGATATTACCGAACGCAAGCGGGCGAGGGAACAGATGGCGCACATGGCGCGCCACGATATTTTGACCGGCCTCGCCAATCGCGCCGTATTCGTCGAAGCGCTGCAGCAGGAGATGGTCTCGGCGCGCCGGAGCGGCAAAGGTTTCGCAGTTCTCTATCTCGACCTCGATCATTTCAAGGACGTTAACGACACCCTTGGGCATCCCATCGGTGATCTGCTGTTACAAGCGGTGGCCGAACGGTTGCGGGCGAGCATTCGTGAGACGGACACTGTGGCCCGGTTCGGCGGCGATGAATTCGCGGTGCTCGAGACCGATATGAGCGACCCGGCGGAGGCCGCTGTACTGGCGGATAAGATCCTGAAGGTCATCAGCGATCCGCTCTCAATTGAGGGCAATGAGATACGGAGCGGCACCAGCGTTGGCATTGCGGTTTACGGGCCAAACTCACCCGAGCCGGAGGCCCTCCTGTCTCATGCCGATGAGGCCCTATACCGGGCCAAATCGGCAGACCGGGGGACGTATAGGTTCTTCACCGATACAATGGACAAAGAAGTGCGGTCTCGGGTAATGATCAAGGCTGAACTTCGCGAAGCCATCGAACTCTGGTCAACTCATTCTTTTCTACCAGCCGCAGGTCAATATCGACACGAACCGCATCATCGGGCTCGAAGCGCTGGTTCGCTGGCAACATCCAAAACGCGGTCTGATCGCGCCCGGCGAATTCATTCCGGCGGCGGAGAAGAGCGGGCTGATCGTGGCGCTCGGGCGTTGGGTGCTACATGAGGCCTGCCGACAAATGAAGGTATGGCTGGATGCTTGCATCGCCCCGCCGCTTATAGCGGTGAATATATCGGGGCAGCAGTTCAAGACGCCGCTCGAGCTCGAGAATGACGTCGCGGTAATTTTAGCGGAGACCGCTCTGCCCCCGAAGCTTCTCGAGCTCGAGATCACGGAAGGCGTCTTCATGGAAGCGTCCCAGGAGCATAGCGACGTTCTCTTGCAACTCCATAGATCCGGAATCCGTCTGGCGATCGACGATTTCGGGACCGGGTACTCGTCGCTCAGCTATCTTAGCCGCTTCCCGGTCAACCGTATCAAAATCGAGCAGGGGTTCATGCTCGATCTGACGTCGACGTCGCCCAACGCAAAAATCGTGAAAGCTGCCATCGGCCTGGCACATGAGCTTGGTCTTGACGTCATAGTAGAAGGCGTGGAAAACTCAGAGCAGGTGGAGCTGCTTAGATCCTGGCATTGTCACAAAGTACAGGGCTTTTACTTTTCCAAGCCACTGCCCGCTACCGAGATCGCGGCATTGCTGCGCGTGTTAAAAATTCCTCCAGCACGACCCGGCTCAGCCAAAGTCGCTCTCTGAGCGTCGAGGGGCAACGCAAACTGAACCTGCACCGGCAAATCGGTCGACCATGCAGCCGCGTATGGGCCGAAAGTCTAGGATGCAGTTAACTAGACTTGTGGCAGACGGGCCCAATACGTTGCGGCGAGCCACCTTCCGCTCTCCCTCGCGGAAGCGCGCCTCCCCCCAACTGGCGCATGGCGGGCGTTGGTCTACCCCCGGCCGCCGCCCCTTTTTCGTTATCGAGTGAGGACCAATCCCATCTCGCAGGATTGGTCCTCGGCTTCAGCCGCATCGAACTCCGCCGAACGTGATGTCTGGGTCGGGTCTTGGTCGTGTGAAAACGTTGATACCGAGAACTGCGTTAGAAGATTTTTCCCAGCTGGCCGCGCCACAGACGTCGAGAACCCGCCACAGCCGCTCTATTTCAGCTTGCGGCCGCCAGAGGCTCCTCTTCATGAGTGACCTCACACTTTTCGCAAATCATCGCAACCCAAGTCCTATTGTGACCGGCCGATGTCAGAGTCGGACCAGAAGCCGACGGCTGCAAGACGGTAACCGATTTCAGCTATCGGCCCTGCGCATGACATGTCGTTAACTGGACCGTGCGTGTGCTGATGATAATCTAGCTCCGCGCCGCAACCTCCCCGTCCCTCGAGAAGGTGCCCGCTGCCCCGGCGGGCTGGTGGCGCAGATGGGCGCCGGCTCTCACCCCCGGGAGCCGGCGCTTTCATAGGCCGGCCGCTAAAAGCGTTGGAGATCGTGACGCGGGTGCTCGGCCTCGCCAACGGCACGCTCAAGACCTACACGGGCTTCCCGCCCGGCATGCCGACCACGGAAGCGAAGACGCCACCTTCAAGTGGCTCGCCATCGACGAAAGCATGCTTCAATGCATTCGTCACCAGCTGATTTGATGATGACCCCCGACTACGTGCCATGACTGCAACGACCGTTAGAGGCCATCACGGAACGGGGGCGGCGCTAAGCTGACGATGGCGATCTGCTAAGCTATGCCAGCCACCGGTCAAGATTCGTCACGCGCCGCGGATGGAGCATTGAAAGAATGAGCGACGATCCGCTTTCCCTGGCGAATTACGATTGGAAGGTTCACCTGGCCGCGCTGCTCGACAATCTTAGACTCTTACTTCGAGTGGCTCGTCAATACGTGGACGCCGGTTCAGCTCGCTGCCATCGTGCTCGTCTACTTGCTCGCAACCCTTGCCGCTCGCTGGCTGACGCCTCCGCTCGAGGAACGGTTGCGGCGCATCCAGCGTCAACCGCGGCTGTTGCGCGCGCTTGTCCTGCCCCTGAGGCGCCTTAAGTGGATCATTTTCGCGATCCTGCTTTGGTGCATTTCGGCCGTTCTAACGGATATGACCCGGCTCAGCCGTAGCTATTTGATCACGGTCGCAGCCAATCTCGCGACCGCCTGGGTTGTCATTTCAATTGCCTCGCGCCTCATTCGCAATCGTTCGATTGGCAGAATTGTCGAGGTTTGCGCCTGGACGCTCGCTGCTCTGAATATCGTCGGGTTGTTGCCGGAAGCTCTAACGCTTCTGGACCAGGCAGCATTTACAGTAGGTCATTTTCGGATTTCGCTCTTCGTCATTGCCAAGGCAGTGGTCCTTCTTGCCGTTCTTCTTTGGCTGGCTGCAATCATCGGCGATTTCCTCGAGCATCGTATCAGTCGCGGATTGGAGATTTCGCCGACCGCGCAAGTGCTGCTCAGTAAGACACTCAAAGCGGCTCTGTTCGCTGGTGCGATCCTAGTTGTTCTGCTGGCGACGGACGTTGATCTTACAAACTTCGCCCTCTTCTCCGGGGCCGTCGGCATCGGCATCGGCTTCGGATTGCAAAAAGTTGCGTCGAATCTGATTAGTGGAATGATCATACTCATAGATAGGTCGATCAAGCCGGGCGACGTTATTTCGGTTGGGGAGACCTTCGGTTGGATCACGTCCCTCAGGGCAAGATACGTTTCGGTTGTTACGCGCGATGGCGTCGAATACCTAATTCCGAATGAGACTTTCGTTACAGACCGCGTCGTCAATTGGTCGTATTCAAACAAGGCAATACGATTGGAAATCAAGTTCGGGGCTTCTTACGACAGCGATCCGCACGAGGTGCAAAAGATTGCTGCCGCAGCGGTAGAACAGCTTCCGCGTGTGATCAGCTATCAGCCGCCGATTTGCCATATCATTGGGTTCGGCAAGTCATCTATTGATTTCGTTCTCCGCTTTTGGATCTCCGATCCTCAAGCAGGCCTCACTAATATTCGCGGCGCGGCTTACCTGGCCCTCTGGGATGCACTCAAAAAGGCCAGCGTCAGGATCCCCTATCCTCATCGAGAGGTCATACTTCATCGCAAGCCGAAGGCGGCAAGTAGCGACGATGCGTCGTAGTGCAACATCGGGAATTTGGCAACGGGAACGGTTGAGCGAAGCGCAGTCTGAGGCTTGCGCTTTGGAGCGGTCGACCGTGATCACATTGCACTGGACCATGGTCCCTCGTCTTTGCTTGCCTAATAGGGCTCACGCACGGAGAGTACGATGGCTGGAAAGTCGTTCCTCGACGATGTCAACCACCAGTTCGATGCTGCCGCCCGCTTCGTGGCCATGCAGGACGGGCTGGCGGAGAAAATCAGGGTCTGCAACGCCACCTACGTGACGCGTTTCGGCGTGCGCCTGCGCGGGCGCATGGAGACCTTCATCGGCTGGCGGGCGTTGCACAGCTCGCACTTCACGCCGGCAAAAGGCGGCATCCGCTATTCGCTACACGCGGATCAGGAGGAGGTGGAGGCGCTTGCCGCCCTGATGACCTACAAGTGCGCGCTGATGGGCCTGCCGTTCGGCGGCTCCAAGGGCGGACTGCGCATCGATCCGCTGCAATGGGAGCGGCCCGAGCTGGAGCGGATCACACGGCGCTTCACGCAGGAACTCGCGCGGCACAATTTCCTCGGTCCGGGCCAGAACGTCCCCGCGCCGGATATGGGCACCAACGAGACGGTGATGGTGTGGATGGCCGACGAGTACCGGCGCTGGTCTCCCAACGACATCAACGCGCTTGCCTGCGTGACCGGCAAGCCGCTCGCCGCCGGGGGCATCGAGGGGCGTATCGAGGCGACGGGCCGCGGCGTCCAGTACGCGCTGCGCGAGTTCTTTCGCCACGAGAGCGATCTGAAACGCTCGGGGCTTGATCCCCACTTGGCGGGTAAACGCATCATCGTTCAAGGACTGGGCAACGTCGGCTATCACGCAGCAAAGTTCTTGAGCGAGGAGGACGGCTGCCGCGTCGTCGGCGTGATCGAGCGAGATGGGGCCGTGTGGCACGGCGACGGCCTGCCGATCGAGCAGCTCAAGCAGCACCTCTTGGCAACGGGCAGCGTCAAAGGGTTTGCGGACGCTGAGTTCATGGCCGACGGCGCCGCGGCAATCGTGCGCGACTGCGACATCCTCATCCCCGCCGCGATGGAGCGGGTCATCCATGCTGGCAACGCGGCGCAGGTCAGCGCCAAGCTGGTCGTCGAGGCCGCCAACGGTCCGACGACGTTCGAGGCCGACGCAATTTTGCGCGAGCGCGGGATCGTTGTTCTGCCCGACCTCTACGTCAACGCCGGCGGCGTGGTGGTCAGCTACTTCGAGTGGGTCAAGAACCTGACCCACATTCCCTTCGGCCTAATGGAGCGGCGCCATCACGAGGCGAGCCACCAAATCCTGGCGCGCTCGCTCGAAGCCATGACGGGGGCCAAGTTCCCTTTGGAGACGGCGAACTCGTTCCTCATGGGTGCTCGCGAGATCGATCTCGTTCGCTCCGGGCTCGACGACATCATGCGCCAGGCTTATGGGCAGATCAGCGCCATCTGGAACGGCAATTCGGGGATTTCCGACTTGCGGACGGCCGCCTACTTTATCGCCATCAGCCGCTGCGCCGAGGCCTACGGCGCTATTGGAATCTTAGAGATAGCTGCGCGACCAGTCGGTCCGGCTGTTCTTCCGATTGATTTTTTTTGCCGGAGGTCCGCTTTGGGTCATAAGCATCCGTGCAGTGGCGACGGAGGGATGTCAGCTCGCCTCTCATGAGCGGTCGTCCGCGAACATACTTGGCGTCAGCAGATGGCGCCCAATCTGGGTTTGCGTGCTGCAGCAATACCCGCTCTGGCGGGAACCGAATGCACCGGCTTCTGTGAAGCCAAACTGCGGTCGGGTTTTGAGAAGATCCGTTTCAGGTGGTTCGCCCAAGTCTGCAGCGCCTCGCGCTTTTCGTGGTCGTAGCTGTACTTCACGTAAACTGCACCTGTGACGGTGCTCTTGCTCGCGCTTATGTGGTCGAGAACCAAGCTGATAACGTGCGGTAGCACACCGAGGCGCGCGAGGCCTGAGGCGCAAGTGCGTCGGAAATCATGAGTGGTAAAGTGCGGAAGGCTGAAGATTGGCCTCGATCGCGTCATGGCGCGCGTTGCTGCTTTAGTGCGGATAGGTCTTCGCCCTGTGGGGAGGGGAAGACCCACAACTGACCAGTCGATAGGGCGAGAGCTTGATGGATGAGGTCGAGCGCCAGGTTTGTCAATGGCACTCTGTTGAGGTCGCCGTTCTTCGTCCGGCTCCCGGGAATGCTCCACACCGGGTTCTGACCGCTCAAGTCCAGATCAGTGTGCTCCATCCCCAAGATCGACCCGATACGCTGACCAGTCACGATCGAGAGCCGCATTGCGAGCACGAGCGGCTTGCTCATGGGAGCAGAATTCAGTGCATGCCAGACGCGTGTCAGCTCATCGTCCGTCAGGACCCGATCGCGTGGTCGCTCCTGAACCCGATCACGAATACCCGCAGCCGGGTTTGACTTCATCAAGTCTTCCGCCACCGCCCAATTGAATATCGCCTTCACCAGGGCCAGCGTTCGGTTAGCCACAACTCCGGACCCCCAATTCATGATGGGGTTCACTACACACAGAACGTCGGCCTTAGTAATATCCCCGACTTTTATGCGTCCAATCCGGGCCAGGCGTCTTTGGCCAGCTTCAGCCGGTCGTCGTACAGTACCATAGGCGACTTGTTGTGCTTGGCAAATTGCTCCACGTACAGGTCGACGAGGTCGCGGAAGCAAAGGGCCTGACGGCGCAGACGAACACGGCTCGCGGGATCTTCGCCCCGTGCCACCGCGGCGCCGATCTGTTTCGCTTCTGCACGCGCGTCCTCGAGAGCGAACTCAGGGTAGCGGCCGATGGTGTAACGCCGCCGCTCCCCATCTGCTTTGCGCCGATAAATGACGCTCCAGCTCTTCTTGCCGGATGGCGTGACGCGCAGCACCAGCCCTCTAGCTACCTCATCGCGTATCTCGGCGCGCGAGCCGGCGGTTCCTGCGGTCTCGACAAAACGCGCGGTCAAACGACGCCGCATACTCTCCTCTGTGGGGTTCCACTGGGGTTCCAATCAGACCTGGATTAGGTCATAGGCAACTGGATTTAAGTATACCAGAGCAGGTGGCAAGATGTTGGAAAATATGAGGGTTTTTCAGCCTGGCGGGGTCCGAGAGCGTCCAGTATGATCCACATGAGAACAGTCTGGGGGACTGGGGGTCGGGAGTTCAAATCTCCCCGCTCCGACCAACCTTTTCAAAGTCTTGATGGCAAGTTTGGGCACTCGGTGGCTTGCCGGGATTCAACGGATTTCCGATGGCGTCAGGATGCTGCCCGCCGCCGCGGCACGTACGATTTCGCGCGTTGTGACCACTGAGGTGCTCACCGGGCCGGGCATTCAAGGCCTGAAATAGGCGGTTGAGGAGACGACTGAGGAAAGACGGCGGCACCCAGGTGTGGGCACGCGGGCATTGGCGCTTTGCCGCCTCCCGCGCGCTCGCTAGCGTCCTTGAATGCTGCAAGAGCGATTCGGCCCACTCGAGCTGCGTCCGCCCATTGACTTTGCCGTCGCCGCCGCGGCGCACCGCCCCGCGAGCGCGCGCGACAAATATCTGCGGGACTGGAAGATCGTGAAGCGTGCCCGCTTCAACGCGGCCAAGCGCTTCGAGCGCAAACAGAGCGCCAGCACGCTCGCCTTCGCCTTTGCCGGCGTCATCGGGTTTCTGCTGCCGTTCTATGTCCTCTTGTTCAAGGACGCGCTGGCGACGCACACCAAGGCCGTGCTCGACTTCACCGCCTACGTGACGGGTGCGCTGTCCTTGCTGGTGGGGCTCATCGAGCAGGCAAAAGACTATCCGGCCAAGTCGCGTCGCTTCGACCTGTGCGGGCGGCGGGTGAACCTCCTGGCGCGGCGCTTAGCTCTATCCGTGCGCCATGATCAGGACCTCTATCCCCTGATCGAGCACTACGAACGCGCTCTGGAAGAGTGCGGAGAGAACCACGATGACATCGATTACGATATCGCCCTGGCGCAGCAGCAGCTCGAGGAGACCGTCGACAAGGACGGGGCTAAGCACCAATTAGCGCGTCTCAAGCTGATAGAAGGCGTGACGATCTATTGGCTCTACGCGGCAATCTGGGTGATACCCGCGCTCGTCGGCATCCTGCTCTGGCGGAGCCTCTATCCTGACAATGGGATCCGCTAGGCTCTCGTGCACCGAGACGTGGCGTCGCGGCGGCCTTGACGCAACGTACTGTCACACAAAAATCAACCTCAAGGTAAGACAAGAAGGGGCATATCGCGGGATCTGACGTCGCAAGCCAACCCGGAGGCGCACGCGAGTCATGGGCGAACCGCAGCCAGTTGCGCAGACAAAGACGAAGGCCCCTGCCGCGCCAATGCTACGCGGCGATGACGTCGGTGCAAGTCTCGACACCGATCTTGCCCGCGGCCTGACCTCGGACGACGCCGCCCGGCGGCTCGCAGAGTTCGGCCCCAATGCGCTTGAGGAAAAAAAGGTCACCCTCCTCGATCGCTTGATCCGCTACTTCTGGGGTCCGATTCCCTGGATGATTGAGGCGGCGGCCATCCTCTCCCTGGTCCTCAAGGATTGGAACGATTTCGCCATCATCACCCTGATGCTGCTGATCAACGCCGGTGTCTCCTTTTGGCAGGAGGCGAAGGCCGAGGACGCCATAAAGGTTTTGAAAAAGCAGCTGGGGCCGCTTGCCCGCGTCTTGCGTGACGGCACCTGGCGCACGATCGCCGCGCGCGAGCTCGTGCCGGGCGATGTCGTCGCCCTCAAGATCGGCGACGTGACGCCGGCGGATATGAAGCTTGTGAGCGGCGACTACCTCAGCACCGATAAATCGGCGCTGACGGGCAAGTCCCTGCCTGTCGATAAGAAGATCGGCGACCCGGCCTATTCAGGCTCGATCGTGAAGCTCGGCACCATGGATGAAATCGTCACGGCAACGGGCACCAAGACCTATTTCGGGCGGACCGCCCAGCTCGTCGAAATCGGCCGAGACGCGCTCCCACTTCCAGCGCGCAGTTCTGCGTATCGGCAACTTTCTGATCATGAGCACCATCGCGTTGGTGGTCCTCATCCTGATTGTGTCGATTTACCGCGAGGATCCCTTCCTCAGGACGCTGCAGTTCTGTCTCATTCTGACGGTGGCGGCCATTCCGGTGGCGCTTCCCGCCGTCTTGTCGGTAACCATGGCGATCGGGGCTGAGCGCATCGCTCGCATGAAAGCCGTGGTTTCCCGCCTTGTGGCCATCGAGGAGCTGGCTGGCATCGACGTACTTTGCGCCGACAAGACCGGCACCCTGACCAAGAACCAGCTGAAGCTCGGTGATCCCATTCCCGCAAGCGGCGAGGACGTGACGCTGTTGCTCGAGGCCGCCGCATTGGCGTCCGATCGCGATGATCCCGATGCGATCGACAACGCCGTGATCGTCGGCTGGCAGAAGAGCGGTGGCAAGGCGCTACCCCAGCTCGCCAAGTTCACGCCCTTTGACCCCGTGAGCAAACGCACCGAAGCCCAGGTCGCGCGCAGCGGAAAGAAGGCGCTCTACAGCAAAGGGGCGCCCCAGGTCATCTTCGATCTGTGCAAGCTCCCTGCTGCAAAGCGCGCGGCCTACAATCAGAAGGTGGACGCGCTGGGGTCACAGGGCTATCGGGCGCTCGCAGTCGCCGCCAAGGAGGATGGCGGCACCTGGCGCATCCTCGGC
The DNA here is from genome assembly GCA_963782555.1 of uncultured Alphaproteobacteria bacterium. Lineage (GTDB taxonomy): Bacteria > Pseudomonadota > Alphaproteobacteria > Rhizobiales > Hyphomicrobiaceae > Hyphomicrobium_A. Next base: position 239,531 of record CAWAKB010000005.1, read on the forward strand.
CTATTGCCGCTCTTCGATCCGCCCCGTGACGACGCGGCAGAGACGCTGGCGACGACGCGCAAGATGGGTGTCGACGTCAAGATGGTTACCGGGGATCACGAGGCGATCGCCAGGCAGATTGCCGCCAAGCTGGGGTTTGTCGGACCTATTCTCGCCGCCGACAAGGTGTTCGGCGCCGACGCCTCGGAAGCGAGCATTCGCCAGCAGATCGAGCACGCGGCGGGCGTGGCGCGCGTCTTCCCCGAGCACAAGTTCAAGATCGTCAAGGCGCTGCAACAGGGTACAGATCACATCGTCGGCATGACCGGCGACGGCGTCAACGATGCGCCCGCGCTGAAGCAGGCTGACGTCGGCATCGCGGTAAGCGGCGCGACCGATGCCGCCCGTGCCGCCGCCGATCTTGTGCTGACGGCCCCCGGCATCGGTGTGATCACGCACGCGATCGCCGAGGCCCGGCGCATCTTTGAGCGCATGTCGAGCTATGCGACCTATCGCATCGCCGAGACGATCCGCGTCCTCTTGTTCATGACGCTGTCGATCATCGTCTTCAACTTCTATCCCGTGACCGCAATCATGATTGTGCTGCTGGCGATCCTCAACGATCTGCCGATCATGATGATCGCTTTCGACAATGCCCCGACGGCGGAGAAGCCGGTGCGGTGGAACATGGCGCGTGTGCTGACGGTGGCGTCCTCGCTCGGCGTCATGGGGCTCGTCGAGACCTTCCTGCTCTTCTGGTACGTCGACCGCGTCCTGCATATCGACCGGGAGCTGATCCAGACCATGATCTTCTTGAAGCTCCTCGTCGCCGGACACCTCACGCTCTACGTCACGCGTAGCAAGCACTGGTTCTTCTCCAAGCCCTGGCCGAACTGGAAGCTGCTCGTCGTTCTGGAGACGACGCAAGTCATCGGCACCCTGTTCACCGTCTATGGGCTGCTGGTCACGCCTATCGGGTGGACGTACGCGCTGGCGGTGTGGGCTTATGCCTTGGCATGGCTGCCGATCGAGAGCGCCATTGCGATCACCGTGCGCAAGCTCTTCGACATGGAAACGGGCTATCACTCGCGCCATTTGGCGAGCATCGAAAGCTCGCTGCGCAGCGCCTAGCGGCAATCAGGACCAGCGTCCGGCCGCCGCCTTGTCGACGAACCAGATCACCTCGCCGAGCGGGCGGATGCGTCCAGCCGGCACGCTCGCGTCTCCCGACAGCACACGGTCGAGGATCTCGCGCTTCTCCTCGCCTGCGACGAGAAAGGCGACGACGCGGCTCGAGTCGAGGGCCGGATAGGTCAGGCTGACGCGCGGCTGCGGACGGCCGTGCGGTACCGGCGCGACCCAGCGTTTCATCTCCTTCAGGACGGGCTGGCCGGGAAGCAGCGAGGCCGTGTGGCCGTCGGGGCCGAGCCCGAGCAGGGTCAAATCGAGCAGGGGCCGGTCGATGCGCAGCGTATCCGATCCATAAAGCGACTTGAGCATCGCTTCGTATTGGGCCGCGGCTCCCTTGAGGTCGACGCCGTCGGTTGGGACGGGGTGGACGTTGTGCTCAGGCACAGGAACGTGGGCCAGGAAGGCGGCGCGCACCATCCCGTAGTTGCTGTCGGGGCTCGCTGGCGGCACGAAGCGTTCGTCGCCAAGGATCCACTGCACGCGATCCCACGGGAGGCGGTGGCGCACCGGGTCTTGGGCAAGCAGCTCATACATGGGCTTGGGTGTCTCGCCGCCCGACAGCGCGATACGCACTTGGCCCGGCTTGCGCACGGCCGTCTCACACAGGAAGTCGGCCGCGCCACGCGAGAGAGCGGGGAGATCCTCGTAGATCCGCAGCGTGCCGACGGCGGGTTTCATGAACGTGGATTCGGCAGGGTCACCCATGAGACGCTCCCGTTCGCATTTGCTCGTTTGTCGTGGAGACGGTTGTGCGTCTCCTCGCAATAAGAAAGCGTTGCGCTGATCAATTAAATAGACAAGCGGCTGGTTATTTCAGCCTGGAGTTTACATATTTCCGTTAGCGTCGCTGCCAGCGCGATCTGGCGGCTGCGTGGGCCGCTCTGCGCCTTAAACTGATTAGGCTGCCGCAAACGGCCGTATCAAAGCGAAACTGGAGAGGCTGACAATGGGCAGCACCGAGCATCGCGCGCACGCCAAGGGGCCGCTGACCCTCGCCTTCGATATTGGCGGAAGTCACCTCAAGGCTGGAATTCTCTCTCCCGTGGGCGACATGATCTCTGAGCGGGTGCGCATCGTGACGCCGAAGCCGGCCAAGCCCAAGGCGGTGGTTAAGGGCCTCGTCAGTCTCGCTGACCAGCTCAAGCATTTCGATCGCATCACCATCGGCTTTCCGGGTGTCGTGCGCCGCGACACGGTGTTCACGGCCCCCAATCTCGGGACGAAGCTGTGGCATGGCTTCAAGCTTGCTGACGTCATCTCAAAGGAGCTCGGCAAGCCCGTGCGCTTGCTCAACGATGCCAGCGTGCAGGGGCTGGGCGTCATCGACGGGCGCGGCACCGAGTGCGTCATCACGATGGGCACGGGCATGGGCTTCGCATTGTTCCTCGACGGGCGGCTCGCTCCTCACCTCGAGTTCAGCCAGCAGCCCTTCAAACGGGGCAAGACCTACGACCAGTACGTCGGCGAGAAGGCACTCGAGAAGGTCGGACGCAAGCGCTGGAACAAGCGGGTACGTAAAATTATCGAGGTTCTTGAAACCGTCGTTATGTACGACACGTTGTACATTGGCGGTGGGAACTCGCGGTTGATCGAGCCACCGTTGCCACCCAACGTGAAGACCGTCTCCAACGAGGCGGGCATCACTGGTGGAGTGCGGGCCTGGGACGAGCGGATGGACCACCTCTTCGAGGCGCCACTCGCCGCCTTCGCGGTCGCCGCCGAGCACACGACCTAGTCCCGATCATCGTGGTCGGGACGCACAAGCATTATTCGAGGTCCGCCGCAGGCAGGCCGCGCAACGCGATGTGAACCGTTTGCAAAGGCTGGAAGCGACGGCATGAAAGCGCACGAGAATATTGATCAGCTTGCGATCAACACGATACGTACGCTGTCGATCGATGCCATTCAGAAGGCGCAATCGGGTCACCCCGGCACTCCGATGGACGCAGCCCCGGCGGCCTACACGCTGTGGCAGCAGTTCCTGCGCTACGACCCTAAGGACCCGCACTGGATCAACCGGGATCGCTTCGTGCTCTCGAGCGGGCACGCCTCAATGCTGCTCTACAGCCTGATCTATCTGGCGGGCATCAAGGCGGCCGATACCTCCTACCAGAAAGGCGGCCGCGAAGCGATCACGCTCGACGACATCAAATCGTTCCGCGAGGAAGGCAGCCGCTGTCCCGGGCATCCCGAGTACGGCTGGACGACGGGCGTGGAGTCGACCACGGGTCCCCTTGGTCAGGGCGTGGCAACCAGCGTCGGTATGGCGATCGCCGAAAGGTGGCTCGCCGCCACCTACAACAAGCCGGGCTTCGATCTCTTCGACTTCAATGTCTATGCGCTCGCCGGCGACGGCTGCATGATGGAGGGGATCTCCAGCGAGGCAGCCTCTCTCGCCGGCCATCTGCAACTTTCCAACCTGTGCTGGATCTACGATCAGAACCACGTGACGATCGAAGGTCACACCGACATCACGTTCACCGAGGACGTCGCGGCCCGCTTCCTCGGTTACGGCTGGAACGTTACGCGCGTGACCGACGCCAACGACACGGCCCAGTTGGCACGCGCCTACCAGGAGTTCCTCGATACCGAGGACCGGCCGACGCTGATCATCGTGCACAGCCACATCGGCTACGGGGCGCCTGACAAGCACGACACGTCCGCCGCGCACGGCGAACCTCTGGGAGACGAGGAGGCGCGTCTTACCAAACAGTTCTTCGGTTTCGACCCCGACAAGACGTTCGTGGTCCCCAAGGGCGTGCGCGAGCAATTGAGCGCCGTCATGGGCAAGCGCGGTGCGAAAGACCGCCGCATTTGGGAGGCGCTCTTCAAGCGCTATGCCGCGAAATTTCCCAAGCTCGCCGGCGAGATCAAGCACATCGATGGCCGCACGCTACCCAAGGGCTGGGATCGCAAGATCCCGGCCTTTGCTCCCGATGCCAAGGGCATGTCGACGCGCGATGCTTCCGGCAAGGTCCTCAACGCGATTGCGGAGCAGGTGCCTTGGCTGATGGGCGGCGCCGCCGATCTCTCGCCCTCGACCAAGACGCGGCTGCTGTTTGAGGACGCCGGCGACTTCCAGCCCTATGGGCGCCTTGGCGCCTACTCGGGGCGCAATATGCACTTCGGCATCCGCGAGCATGCCATGGTCGCCATCGTCAACGGCATGACGCTGACGGGCGTCAAGGCCTACGGCTCGGGCTTCCTCATCTTTACCGATTATGCGCGCGGCGCCATCCGCCTGTCCTCGCTGATGGACCTGCCGGTGCTGCACGTGTGGACGCACGACTCTATCAGCCTCGGCCAGGATGGCCCCACACATCAGCCGATCGAGCAGATGGTCTCACTGCGCGCAATTCCCGGCATGACCGTCATCCGTCCGGCGGACGCCAACGAGATGGCGGAGGCCTACCGGCTGATCCTTCCGTTCCAGCACCGGCCCGTGGCGCTCATCTGCACGCGCCAGCCGCTTCCGATCGTCGACCGCAGGCAGCTGGCGCCGGCGAGCGGCGTGGCCAAGGGCGCCTACATTCTCGCCGACGCGCCGCGCGGCATGCCGGACGTCATCCTGGTCGGCACCGGAAGCGAAGTGTCCCTGTGCCTTGCCGCCCGCGATCTCCTGGCCAAGCAGAAGATTTCTGCCCGCGTCGTCAGCATGCCCTCATGGGAGCTGTTCGAGGAGCAGAGCGACGCCTACCGCAACAAAGTGCTGCCGCCGGACATTCGCGCGCGCGTCACCGTCGAGGAAGCCTCGCCCATCGGCTGGGACCGCTACGCGGGCCCTGATGGCGTGGTGCTCGGCATGCATACGTTCGGCATGTCGGCGCCGATCGACGTTGTGGCGAAGCATTTCGGATTCACGCCTGAGCGTGTGGTTGCCGCGGCCAAACAAGCATTGGCGCGTGGTTCGTGACGTCCCGATCGGGGCGTTTGTCGTAGGAGGTGCAGGGTTGCGCCACGCAACGATTGCATGAGCACGGAGTAGAGTGATGCAACTCGGGATGATTGGCCTCGGCCGGATGGGCGCCAACATGGTCGTGCGACTGATGCGCGCCGGTCATGATCTCCACGCTTTCGACACGCACGCGGCTGCCGTGCAGGACCTCGTCGCCAGGGGCGCGAAGGGCTCCACCGATCTCAAGACGTTCGTGAACTCAATGTCGAAGCCGCGCGCGATCTGGATGATGGTGCCGGCAGGCGTTGTCGACGCGGTGCTCACCGAGCTTGTGCCGCTGCTCTCCCCCGGCGATATCGTCATCGACGGTGGCAACTCTTACTACCACGACGATTTGCGCCGCGCGAAGCAACTCGCGGCCAAGAAGCTGCATTACGTCGACGTCGGCGTCAGCGGCGGCGTGTGGGGTTTGGAGCGCGGCTACTGCATGATGATCGGCGGCGAGGACGACGTGGTCCAGCATCTCGATCCGATCTTCAAGGTCCTCGCACCTGGCGTCGCCTCGGCTCCGCGCACGCTTGGTGCCACCGGCGAGCCGAGCCCGGCCGAGAACGGCTACTTGCATTGCGGTCCCAATGGTGCCGGGCATTTCGTCAAGATGGTGCACAACGGCATCGAGTACGGCGTCATGGCCGCCTATGCGGAAGGCCTGAACATCCTCAAGAATGCCAACGTCGGCACCGAGCACCAAACGACGGATGCCGAGACCACGCCGCTGCGCGATCCGCAGCTTTATCAATACGAGCTGAACTTGCCGGACGTTGCGGAGGTCTGGCGGCGCGGTAGCGTCATCGGCTCTTGGCTCCTCGATCTGACAGCGGCTGCGCTGCGTCAAAACCACGACCTGTCCAACTTCGAAGGCCGCGTCTCGGATTCGGGCGAAGGCCGCTGGACGCTGCAGGCCGCCATCGACGAGGGCGTGCCGGCCCCCGTCATCTCATCGGCGCTGTTCAGCCGCTTCGCTTCACGTGGGGATGCGGAGTTCGCCGACAAGCTGATGTCGGCCATGCGCTATGAGTTCGGCGGTCACTTGGAGAAGAAGGCATCATGACGAGCCCAAAAGTGAACGGCAACTCGGATGCGCTCGTCTTCTTCGGCGCTACCGGCGATCTTGCATACAAGCAGATCTTTCCCGCGCTCTTCGGCCTCGTGCGCGACGAGGGCCTGACAGCGCCGATCATCGGCGTCGCCAAGTCGGGCTGGACGCTCGATCAGCTGAAAGCGCGCGCCAAGGACAGCGTCGAGGCGCACGGCGGCAACACGAAGTCAGAGGTCTTCGTGCAGCTATTGAGCCAGCTGCGCTATGTCGATGGCGACTACAGCGATCCCGCAACGTTCCAGGCGCTGCGCAAAGAGCTCGGCAAGGCCAAGCAGCCGCTGCACTATCTCGCGATTCCGCCGGTCCTGTTCGGGACGGTGACGGAGCAGCTCGCCAAATCGGGATGCGCGAATAACGCACGTCTCGTGGTGGAGAAGCCGTTCGGCCGCGACCGGGCATCGGCGGAGGCGCTGAGCCGCTGCATCGATACTTACTTCAACGAGGCGAACGTCTTCCGCATCGATCACTACCTCGGCAAGGAGCCCGTGCAGAACATTCTCTACACGCGCTTTGCCAACCCGATGTTCGAGCCGCTGTTCAATCGTGACTACGTGCGCTCAATCCAAATCACGATGGCGGAGAACTTCGGCGTGCAAGACCGCGGCAAGTTCTACGACGAGACCGGCGCTATCCGCGACGTCATCCAGAACCACATGCTGCAGGTGTTGGCCACGCTGACCATGGATCCGCCCACGGGCCAGAAGCACGAGGCCATGCGCGATGCCAAGGCGGCCTTGTTGAAGGCGGTGCGGGCTCTCACGCCCAAGGACGTGGTACGCGGCCAATACAAGGGCTACGAGAAGGTTCCAGGCGTTAAGCCCGATTCTACCGTCGAGACATTCGCAGCGGTGCGTTTCGAGATCGATAACTGGCGCTGGGCGGGCGTGCCGATCTTCATCCGCACCGGCAAAGTGCTTCCGGTCACGATCGCCGAAGCCATCGTCGACTTCAAGCGGCCGCCGCGTGAAACCTTCGGCGAGATCGTGGCTCCGGCTTCCGCCCACATGCGCTTCCGCATCCAGCCCGACGTCACAGTGGGTCTCGGCGTCCGCGTCAAGACGCCTGGCGATCGCATGGTCGGTGAGGACGTGGAGCTGATCCTGACGCGCCAGCCCGCCGCTGATGTGCCGCCCTACCAGCGGCTGCTCGGAGATGCGATGGAGGGCAACAGCGAGCTGTTCACGCGCGAGGACATCGTCGATGCGGAATGGCGCATCGTCAACGATATCCTCGGCAACGTGACGCCGCTTTACTCCTATAAGCCCGGGACGTGGGGTCCGAGCGAGGCGCAGGAGCTCATCGGCGACGACGGTCCCTGGCTGAACCCGGCGCCGGGAGGCGCCTGATGGCCGGCGAGCACGAGATCGTCTTCCTGTTCGATGTCGACGACACGCTCCTCGACAACGACGCGATGAAGGCCGACCTCGGGCAACACGTACTGGACATTTTCGGCCAAGCAGGGGCTAAGCGCTTCTGGACCATCTACGAAGAGCAGCGCGTCAAGCACGGCTATGCTGATTTCCTCGGCACGCTCGAACGGTTTCGGCTCGAGCATCTGGGCCAGCCGCGCGCCATGCTCTTGGCCAACTGGCTCATGGCCTATCCGTTCGCAGAGCGGCTCTATCCCGAGGCGCTCCCAGCGGTGCGGCACGTTGCCCAATGGGGCCTACCCGTCATTCTTACCGACGGCGACGGTGTCTTTCAGGCCTACAAGCTGGTGCGAGCGGGGCTGTGGGACGCCTTCGAGGGCCACGTCCTCGACTATGTCCATAAGGAGCAGGAGCTGGACGCCGTTATGCGCGCCTACCCGGCCCGGCATTACGTCGTGATCGATGACAAGCCGAGTATTCTTAGTGCTATCAAAAAGGCCTGGGGGCAGCGCGTCACGACCATTTTCGTCAGGCAGGGTCACTACGCGCTTGATCCTAAAGCTGCCGCGATCCTGCCGCACCCCGATATGACGTTGGAGAATATCGGGGCGCTCAAGAAGCAGGAGTTCTCGGCGCTGCTGCCGGTGTGAGGAGGAGTTAAGCCGTGAAAGCGACGAAAAAACTGCATGACGTCGGGCAGAGCCTGTGGATCGATGACATCACGCGCGACATGCTCGATAGCGGGACGCTCAAGAAGTACATCGACGAGTTCTCGGTCACGGGGCTGACCTCGAACCCGACGATTTTCGATAAGGCCATCTCCAAGAGCACCTTCTACGATGATGCCATCCGCAAGCTCGTCAAAAGCGGCATGAGCGGGGAGCCCTTATTCTTTGAGCTGGCGGTCGAAGATCTGTCGCGCGCGGCGGACCTTTTTCTTCCCGTGCACCAGCGCACGGCGACCGTCGACGGCTGGGTGTCGCTGGAGGTGTCGCCGCTGCTCGCCTACGATACCAAGGCCACCATCGCCGAGGCCAAGCGCCTTTATCAGAGGGCCGGCAAGCCCAACCTCTTCATCAAGATCCCAGGCACCAAGGAAGGCCTGCCGGCGATCGAGGAGTCGATCTTTTCCGGCGTGACCGTCAACGTGACGCTGCTGTTCTCGGCCACTGACTATCTGGCTGCGGCCGACGCCTACATGAAGGGCCTGGAGCGCCGCGTGGCCGCCGGTCTCAGCCCGGACGTGCGCTCGGTCGCTTCCGTGTTCATCAGCCGCTGGGACAAGGCGGTAATGGACAAGGTGCCCGATCGCTTGCGCGACAAGCTTGGCATTGCCGTCGCCAAGCAGGCCTACTGCGCCTATCGCGAGCTGATTGCTTCGGATCGGTGGCAGCGTCTAGAGTTGCTCGGCGCGCGTCCGCAGCGCCTGCTCTTTGCCAGCACCAGCACCAAGGATCCGAAGGCGCCTGACACCATGTACATCACGGCGCTGGCGGCCCCCAATACCGTCAACACCATGCCGGACGAGACGCTGCTCGCCTTCGGCGATCACGGCGCGGTCGGTACCATTCTGGCTCCGGACGGTGGCGACTGCGAGAAGGTGTTGGCCGAGTACGCGAGCGCCGGCATCGATCCGCACGCGCTCGCGCGCCAGCTGCAGACGGAGGGCGCCAAGTCCTTCGTCCAATCGTGGCAGGATCTGTTGAAGTCCATCGAAACCAAGTCCAAAGCCCTGAAGTAGGAGACCGGATCATGGGCCTCACCCCGCTTATCGGGACCGCCACGTGGCAGGCACTCGCCGAGCACCAGGCGAAGATCAAGGACGTTCACCTTCGCAAGCTGTTCGCCGACGATCCCGGCCGCGCCGAGCGCTTCACGGCGGAAGGGCCCGGCCTCGTGCTCGACTATTCTAAAAACCGCATCACGGATGAGACGGTGCAGCTGCTGCTGCATCTCGCCGAGGAGCGCAAGGTTGTCGCCCGGCGCGACGCCATGTTCCGCGGCGAGAAGATCAACACGACGGAGAGGCGCGCGGTGCTGCACGTGGCACTGCGCGCGCCGCGCGGCACGGTGATCGAGGTGGATGGGCACAATGTCGTTCCCGACGTGCACGCCGTCCTCGACCGCATGGCCGACTTCGCCGACAAGGTGCGCTCTGGCGCTTGGACCGGGCACACGGGCAAACGCATAAAGAACGTGATCAACGTCGGCATCGGCGGCTCATATCTGGGCCCCGAGATGGCCTATCTGGCGCTGCGTCCCTTCTCCGACCGCTCCATGACTTTCCGCTTCATCTCCAATGTGGATGGCGCGGCCTTCACCGAGGCGACGCAGGATCTCGATGCCGCCGAGACGCTGTTCATCATCTCGTCGAAGACCTTCACCACGCTCGAGACCATGACCAACGCGGCAACCGCGCGCGCCTGGGTGGTCGACAAGCTCGGCGACGAGAAGGCTGTCGCCAAGCACTTCGTCGCCAATTCCACCAACACCGCCGGGGTCGAGAAGTTCGGCATCGATACCGCGCACATGTTCGAGTTCTGGGATTGGGTCGGTGGGCGCTACTCGATGGATTCGGCCATCGGCCTCTCCACCATGATCGCCATCGGACCGAAGAATTTCTACGCCATGCTTGCAGGCTTCCACGCCATGGACGAGCACTTCCGCTCGATGCCGTTGGAGAAGAACCTGCCGATTCTGATGGGGCTGTTGACCGTCTGGTACAATAACTTCTTTGGCGCCGAGACGCTGGGCATCATGCCCTACGCGGAGCACCTTGCGCGCTTTCCCGCGTACCTGCAGCAGCTGCAGATGGAGAGCAACGGCAAGCACGTCGATTTGAGCGCGACCCGCGTCAACTATCAGACCGGCCCCATCATCTGGGGCGAGCCCGGAACCGACGGGCAGCACTCGTTCTACCAGTTGATCCACCAGGGCACGAAGCTGATCCCCTGCGACTTCATCGGGTTCTTAGAGCCGCTTTCCCCGCTTGCCGAGCACCACGACCTGTTGATGGCAAACCTCTTTGCCCAGGCCGAGGCCCTGGCCTTCGGCAAGACGGCAGCCGAGCTCACCGCCGAAGGATCGCCTGCATTCCAGACGCCGTTCCGTGTCACGGAAGGCAACCGGCCGACCAACATGATCCTGGCGGAACGCCTCGATCCCAAGACGCTCGGCACGCTGGTGGCGCTCTACGAGCACAGCGTCTTCACGCAGGGCGCGATCTGGGAGATCGATTCCTTCGACCAGTGGGGCGTCGAGCTCGGCAAGGTGCTGGCAAAGCGCATCATCCCCGAGCTGCAGGATGCGAAGGAGCCGCCGCTCAAGCACGACAGCTCAACGAATGCGCTCATCCGCCGCTATCGCGCGCATCGGCGCGGGTAACGCACGTACAACGAGGCACCATCGAGCCGTCCGAAAGACGAGGCTCGATGGTGCTGTAGTGCTTACGCCTTCTTGGTCATGAGGCCGGCGAAGGCCTCCGAGATGATGCCGAAGATCGCGCCGCCGATCATGGAAATGGCGACGACGACGGCGGGGTTGGTGAGCGTCGGCTCGGTCAGATTGTCGGTTCCGGCCTTGAGCAGCACGAAGGCGACCGTGGCGGCGAAGCCGTAAACCGAGGCGGGGATTGCCGAAAAGATCGGGATCTTTCCTCCGAGAACCATGAGGCCGACGCCGACCGCGACGCAGATGCCGGGCCAAACATTCGGCGGCAGCGTGTCGCCGAAGCCGAGCCGCGCGATGGCCAGAAGCGTCAGCACGCCCCACACCACGCCCCACAAGTTGCCGAGGACGCTCGATATGAAGCCCTGGATCTTTCCGCCGCAGTGATAAAAGCTCGCCCACGCGATGAAGGCTGCCCAAATAAGCAGTCCCAAGCCCCAGAAGTCGGAAAGATAGAGATAGGTCGCAACGCCGCCGAGAAGGCCGATGCTGACCGCAAGCGCGGTAACAAGATCCATGGTGTTTTCTCCCCTAGATTTTAGGCCGGATCGATCGACTGCTCTGATTGGCTTGCTCCGGCAGGGAGGATATTAAACCCGATTGACGTGGCAGATTTGCCACTCGCAGTCGTTCTCTGCTCGAAATTGGGGCAATTGCTGAAATGTTGCTACGCAACATCGACTACGTGCTCGCAAAGCTCGCCTGGATGCGGGAGCGGCGCATCTGGCCCGACGGCCTGCGCTACCTATGGACCGATGCTTTCGGTGTCGTGCTTCTCGTCTCGCTCCACGATGAGCTTGGCGAAAGGGCCCACCTGGAGGAGGCAGAGTGGGTGGTGGCCGAGGTTGAGCGCGTGCTGGGACGGCCGCGCGGTATCCGCATCGGCGAGGAGCCCGATCGCGACGGCCAGTATTTCCACTACCTCGCCATGTGGCTCTTTGCGCTCGCGGCGCTGGGCCGCCACGTCCCGCGCTATCGCCAGACCGGCGTCGATCTCGTGCACCAGATCCACGACGCTTTCCTGATACCCGGACGCGGCGTCATCTGGAAGATGAAGGAGGACTTGAGCGGGCCCTATCCCGGCTACGGGCTCGGTGCGCTCGACGCCTTCGACGGGTATGTGTCCTATCGCCTTCTCGACGAGCAGGCACTGGCGAGGGAGATCGCCGATATGCGCGTGCTGATCGCGCGCACAGCGCCCGATCTCGTGATCACGCAGGACTTAGGCATCGGCATGATGCTTTGGATGACCCACTTCTTTCCCGACGAGGATTGGGCGCAACTGCAGCGGGCGCGTTGCCTCGCCATGCTCGATCGGATGTGGAAGGAGGATAGCTACTTCTGCCGTGAGCCCACACTGCCGCGAACCAAGTTCGCGTTTACCAACTATGGCGTTTCGGTCGGCCTGCAGTCCGTCGGCGCGACACCAGAGCGGGTAGACCGGCTCAATGCCTTTTTCGAGAGCTACCGTGCGGGCGACGAGTATGACGAGGCCGCAATTACTCACGTGATGGCTTGCAGCTCGCATTTTCCTGGTTGTTTGATCTAAGGCGGATTTCGGCAGCCCCAAGAAGACCGGCGGTTCTGCGCAATTCTATCGGTCCTCCTTACACGGCCTAAATCAACAAGGCCTATGCAAGGTTCCGGAGAGGGACACCCACCGGAGCACGCGTCATGACATCAAAATCCAAGTTGTTTCGCGGCATCGCGGCCACGGCGATGGCGGCCTTCGTCACCGCGACCACTGCCGATGCTTGCACCGGCATTCTCTTGAAAAACGCCGACGGCTCGGTCGTGCACGGCCGCACCGTCGAGTTCGGCATCCCGTTGGAGTTTGACATGGCGGTGGTGCCGCGCGGCTATGCCTTCACCGGCCAGACGCCGCTCGGCGACGGCAAGAAGTGGACGTCGAAATACGGCGCGGCGGGCGTGATCGTCTTTGGCAACCTCGGCATCATGGACGGCATCAACGAGAAGGGTCTTGCGATCGGCGCCTTCTATTTTCCGACGGAAGCCGAATACACGCCGACGACGGCCGCCAACCAGGCGCAGTCGATGTCGGCGGTAGACTTTTCAAACTGGGTCCTGACGAGCTTTGGGAGCGTCGATGAGTTACGCAAGGCGGTCGAGGGCGGCGAGGCGGTCGTGGCGCCGACGCTGCTGCCTGGCTGGCCGCAACAGGTGCAACCGTTCCATTGGGTCGTCTACGATAAGAGCGGCAAGAGCCTCGTCATCGAGCCGATCGGCGGCAAGCTCGTGTTGAGCGACAACCCGCTGGGCATTCTGACCAACTCCCCCACGTTTGACTGGCACATGACGAACTTGCGCAATTACATCTCGCTCGATCCGCTCGGCGCGCGCCCCGTGAAGATCGACGGAACCACGTTCCAGAGCTTCGGCATGGGCGACGGCATGCTCGGCCTGCCGGGCGACTTTACTCCGCCGTCGCGCTTCGTGCGCGCCGCGGTCTTCGCCTCAACCGCCACTCCTGCGAAGGACGCAACCGGCGGCATCTTCAACGGCTTCCACGTGCTCAACAATTTCGATATCCCCGTCGGTGCGGTGCGTGCAAAATCCGGCAATACCGCGGAGACGGATCAGACGCTGCTGACGGTGATGCGCGATCCGGAGGACCTGCGCTACTACTATAAGACGTACGATGACCAGACCGTGCGCATGGTCGACCTCAACAAGTTCGATCTCAACGCCAAGGAGGTCAAGAAACTCTCCACCAAGGGCAAGCAAACGGTGATCGACATGTCGGGCATGTTCCAGGCGCGCAAGACGGCGGATAACGCCGAGTAGAAGAGGCGCGCTCGTCGCCTCAATCGCCGTCGAGCGAGTTGAACCCGAGCGAAAGCCCGGTCAAGGTGGCGAGCGCGGCTCTGCCGGTCTCCTCCGCGTTCTTGAGCGAGAAAACCATGGGGGCGAGCTTCGAGCTCGCCTCCGGGCTAGCGAAAACATTGGGTGCCACCGCCAGGGCACTTTGGCCCGAGCGCAGGGCGAAGCCCAGGTCGGTTACGACGCTTCCCAAAATGGCGATCGCGGACTGCGCCTTCTCATCCGTGGCAAGCAGGGGGTCGGTGAATCCGCTTGCCGTGAGCAGATCGCGAATGCCTTCGATGTTGGCGAGCAGGAAAGGCACGCCGAGGGCGCTCTTGGGTAACAGCGGCTCGACTTGGCCGGCCTTGGCCTCCAGGCTCAGCACCGGAGCGAGGCGCTGCAGGCGCGTGGCCCCGAGCTCGGTGACGTAGGAGCGAATAAGCGCCTGCGTGGTCTCGCCGGCACTCAGGAACGCGTGGTTGCCGGGGCCGGGCGTCAGCCACACGGTCTTGAACGGGCCCGACCACGCAGCCAGCGTGTCGGCGGCGGTCTGGGCGATACCGTCGGCCAGGGCTTTGATGTAGTGGCAGCGGAAGGAAGGCTCAGCGGACGGCGTGGCAAGCGCGTCCGATCCTTTGTCGAAGAGTACGCGATCGACGGCAGTGAAGCCCTGCACCGCGACGCTGGCTTCAGCGAGCTTCTCGGGCGCGATGTCGGCCTCGCGGTGGAGCCGCAAAAGGCGAGCAATCTGCTTGCGCGCAAAGCCGCGTGGGTCGGGATAGAAGAGGAGCCGGTCGAAGCGCTGGCTCTCGGTGATCGGGCCGAAACGGATATGCTCTATCCGACCCCAGGCGAGCAGAGCCGCGCGCGCCGCGTCGCGCGTCTGTGCGAGGCCGTCAACCGATGGGGCGGCGCAGAGGGCGGCAGCCTTGGTTGCGAATGTCTTTGCCGCCTGGTCGAAGCGGGCATAGACGGGAAGAATGTGCTGCTCGAGCGCGCGTCTGGCGACCGCGGCATGATCGAAGGCCACCGCAGGTGGGGTCCCGGCGACGAGAAGGGTGCCCAAGATGACAAGGCGGAAAAAGGGAGCAGCAGAGCGCCGCGGTGCGGCAAGCCTCACAGCGAATTCACGAAAGCATCGAGCGCGTCGCGTTCCGCCTTCGACAGGGCCGCGTAGCCATCGCGCGACGCTTGCGCCTCTCCGCCATGCCACAGGATCGCTTCCTCGACGTTGCGCGCGCGGCCATCGTGCAGGAAGAAGGTATGACCGCTCACCGTTTCGGTGAGACCGATACCCCACAAGGGCGCCGTGCGCCACTCGCGCCCGTCCGCCATGCCTTCCGGGCGGTTATCGGCGAGGCCTTCGCCCATGTCGTGCAGCAGCAGGTCGGTATAGGGCCAGATCTTCTGGTTGCTGAGATGGGGCTGGCCCTCGACCGTGCCCGTAGTGAAGGAGGGCATGTGGCAGGACTGGCAACCGAGCTGGTAGAACTGGGTTTTCCCCTGCACGACTGTCGCGTCCTTGGCGTTGCGCCGGGGTGGCACGGCGAGGTTTTGGGCATAGAAGACGACGTGGTCGAAGAGCTTTTCCCCGATCTCGAGGTTGCCGTCGCGCTCGCTGTTGCCGTTGGGTGCGTTGAGACAGACGCTTTGCGCCGCCGTGCAGTCGCCCGACGCCCTGCGCACCACGGGGTTTGAAATGCCCATGTCGCCGGCAAAGGCCGAGCCCGACTGCTGGCGGATCGAGGGCACGCCTGCTTTCCAGCCGAAGCGCCCGAGCACGACCTTGTTCTGATCGAGTGACCAGACCTCGTTGGTGCGCCCCGAAATGCCGTCGCCGTCCTTGTCGTCGGGATCGGCGTGCGCACGAATCTGCGCTTCCGGTACGGCTTCGAGCAGGCCGAGGCCGATCATCTGCGGTGCAACGCGCGGCGACATCATGGTCTTGGGGTGGAGCGGGCCGTACTTCAGGTCGGTAATCGAATAGGTCGGCTTGCGCAGGCTCACCGTGGTGCCGTCGCCGAGCTTCACCGGCACTTCCGCGTAGGTGATGTGCATGTGGCCTTCGCCGTCGAGGCCTTTGATGGCGAGGTTCTGCAGTTGGCCGCCGTAGGTCGGCTCGTCGATGGAATTGACCTTGTGCTCGGCCAGCAGGCGCTTCTGCTCCGCGGTCTCAGGCGGGATGGAGAGACGCAGGAACATCAATTCCGCGGTGTCGTCGGGGTAATTGGCCTTGGGCGGGTGACCGCGTCCGTCCTTGAAGTGGCAGCTCTGACATGCGCGCGAGTTATAGAGCGGCCCGAGGCCGTCCGACGCCTTGGTGGAGGAGGGCGCCGTAACCCACAGCTTGCGGAAGATGGCGTTGCCGACCTTGAATCTCGCTTCGCCCTCGAAGCCTATGCCGTGCGAGAAGTGGGAGAACGCATCGCGCGTATTGATGCTTTGGTCGGTCGTTGCCGCCCCGCCGGGGCTCTCCTCGCTTGCCTCGTCGGGTATCGACGCAGTTTGCGCAGCCTGAGTGTGTTGTGGGCCCAAACCGATGGCGCCCGCTAGCGCAAAGGTGCCGATGGCCATGAGCCCCGGCATCAAGAGCAGGGGCAGGCGCGGCGTCGGTCTCAATCTCCGGGGCATCGGCAACCATGGCGATCGCGGCGGGGCTCGATCCCCGGCGGCGCAATGTGGCGCATGGGCAGGGGACTTGCCCATGCGGTGCAACGTCTGGGCTGAGAACGCCGCAAGAGCGTTCCATAGCCTTAACTTAGTTCTCCGACTTGACCTTGTCGGCATGGTCGAGGCTGTCGGAGCCTTCGAACTCGATGGACTTGAGATCGAGTGCAGCGATGTCGCGCTCGAACTCCTTGGACTGGGCGATGAGCGCCTTGATCGCCGCTTCGACGATGGCATTTCCCTCGGTGTTGCCTTCGCCGATCATCTGATCGTAGGCCTCCCCGGCAGCGGCGCGCTGAACGATTGCGCCCATGCGCTGCATCGTCTGGTCGATCGCGGCGACCGTGCGCTTGTCCGCTTCGGGGGATTTGGCTCGCACCAGGTCGGAGGGGCTCGGGCCCTTGATGATGGAGCCGTCGGTGCGCTTGTAGGTGCCGAGGTAGACGTTCTGCATGCCCTTGGCGTCATAGTAGAGCGAGTTGTGCGTGTTGTCGGAGAAGCAGTCGTGCTCCTCCTCCGGATCGTGGATCAGGAGGCCGAGCTTCATGCGCTCACCCGCCATCTCGCCGTAGGAGAGGCTGCCGAGGCCCTTGAAGATTGCGACGAGCCCAGCCTTTCCGCCATCCTGGAGATCAGGCTTTCTGGCCGCGCCGTCGGGAGCCCACTGGGCGGCCATCCACGTGAGGTCGTCGACGAGAAGGTCGGTCGCGGTCTCTAGGTATTGCGCGCGGCGATCGCAGTGGCCGCCCGTGCAGTTTTTGGTATCGTAGTCGGTGGCAGGCCGATTGCCGGCGCCGGGGCCCGTTCCGTTGAGGTCCTGGCCCCACAATAGAAACTCGATGGCGTGATAGCCGGTGGCGACGTTGGATTCGACCCCGCCCGCCTCCTGCAGCTTGTCGGCCAAAAGCTTTTTGGTGATCTTGGAGGTGTCGACCTCCTCGCCGGAAATCTTGATCGAGGTGTTGGCGATCACGTTGGCGACGTAGAGATCGTTTTCGGGCGACTCGTCGCCGTACGCGGGCGAGACATAGTCGATGAGGCCCTCATCGAGCGGCCACGAGTTGACCCTGCCCTCCCAGTCGTCGACGATCGCGTGACCAAAGCGGAAGGCTTCCGTCTGCATGTACGGGACGCGCGCGGCGACCCAGGCTTGGCGTGCGGCCTTGAGATTGGCGTCGGTCGGATCCTTGATGAGCGTGTCGACGGCTGCTTTGAGCTTGCGTGCTCCGGCGGCCGAGTCGGCGTAGGCTGCTTCGGCTATGTCGGCGTAGGTCTTCACGACTGCGGCCACATCGGACGCCTGCTCGGCGATCGCCGGCACGCTCGCGGCGCAGACTGCTGCAGCCATCGCGGTCGCGAACTGAATGCGCATGGTCAACGTCCTCTGTCGTAACGAATTGATGCCAAGTTATATGGCGTCCGGCGAGCCCGGCGCTCTGCAACGGGCCATCGTGATGTGAAGATTTTATTACTTCATAAGTCAAGAATATTTTTCTGATTTTGGTCTGCGCCAAATCGTGACGCTGGAGCGCGGTTGCAATGGTGCTATTTTGAATGCTTCCAATAAGTGAGATGAACGCAAGTGCAGGCTCGGGGGGAGGATCGGCTGTGTTGAGAAAAGCGCCAACCGTCGGTCTTTGTCTCGCGTTGGTCTTTCTGTGCGCTGTGTGGGCTCCAACGTCGGGTGCTCCGGCGCTGCCGGAGATGACCGCCAGAGTCATCAACCGCTACATTGCGCCGCGTTTTGCCGCGCTCGAAGCGTCGGCCGTGAAGCTCGCGGCCGATCTCGACGCGACCTGCAACGGCACGCCGAAACAGCTCGGCGCGGCACGGGCGGACTTCAAACGCACCGTGCTCGACTGGGCCGGGGTCGAGTTCCTGCGGTTCGGCCCGATGTCTGTGACCGGGCGCCCGGAGCGATTTTCCTTCTGGCCGGACCCCCGTGGCGTCATGCAGCGTCAATTGCGCGCACTGATCGCGCACCGCGACCCTGGGGCCCTCGATGCGAGGTCGCTAGCGGCCAAGAGCGCTGCGATCCAGGGGCTTCCCGCGCTGGAATCGCTGCTGTGGAACGCCAAGCATCCATTGACTGCGAGCGACGAGGAAGGGCGCTACCGCTGCGCTCTTGCCGTGGCGGTTGCACGCAACTTGGCCAACATCGGCCGCGATCTTTCCTCTGGCTGGAGCCGCGATGGCGAGTGGCGCCGCAGAATGCTGGAGCCGGGGCCGCAGAACCCGAGCTACAAGACGTCGGCCGAGCCGCCGGCGGAGTTCGCACGCGCGCTGATCACAGGGCTGCAGATGATCCAGGACCGCCAAGTGGCGCCGCTCATGGCGGCCGAGGCGACCCCGGACAAACCGCCGCGGCTGCCGTTCGTGCTATCAGGCTTGAGTGCGGATTACGTTGCCGCCTCGATCGCCTCCAACAAGGCGCTTTACGAGACGATGCGGCTCGGCAACTCGGTGCCGAAGGCCAAGGAGTGGATGCCGCGCTGGATCACGACGGCATTCAACAGGCTGGCTGAGGACGCGCCAGCTGCGGTAAGAGGGAAACCGAGCAAGGGCAAGGATCCCGAGCGTGCGCGCAACTTGCGCTTCCTGCGCTTTCACGTGGAAGGGATCCGCAAGCTGGTCGGGCGCGAGCTTGCTCCGCTTGCCGGCCTGACAATTGGGTTCAACGAGCTCGATGGCGATTGATCGACGACATTTTCTGATCGGATCGGCGCTCGTGCTCGCTTGGGCCTCGCACGCCTTTGCCGGCGTGCTTGAGGTGGACGGGGACGACGCCGTCGAGCCCGGCGATCTCATCGCTGCTTGTCGGCGTCCCGATGGCAGATACTCCGTCGTCATCCTCACGCTCGACGGCATGATCTTGCGCGAATATCCGCTGAAAGAGCGCGGCCACGACATCGCCTACGACCGCGCAAGCGGACAGGCGGTGGTTTTCGCACGCCGTCCGGGATCCTTCGCGCTCGCCTTCGATATCCATGGCCGGTGCGAGCCGGTGCTGTTCACGACACTCGCCAACCGCCACTTCTACGGTCATGGGGTCTTCTCGGGCGACGGTCGGCTGCTCTATGCCACCGAGCACGATGCCGACACGCGCCAGGGCCTGATCGGCGTCTACAACGCGACCGCCGGCTACAAGCGCATCGGCGAGCTGCCGACCTACGGCATTGGTCCGCACGAGGTGATCCTGCTATCGGATGGAAAGACCTTCGCCGTCGCCAACGGGGGCATCGAGACGCACATCGAGACGGGCCGCGAGAAGCTCAACCTCGACTCGATGATGCCCTCGCTCGCCTTCGTCGATAGCGCGACTGGCGCGCTGCTGGCGCAGCACAAGCAAAGCTCAGATCTGCACAAGCTCTCGATCAGGCACGTCGCCGCCGATGCGCGCGGTACCGTCTGGTTCGGCTGCCAATGGGAGGGCGAAACGGCCGAGTCGCCCGAGCTCGTCGGCTGTGCTGCAATGGACAAGCCCTTGCGTATCATCAAGCCGGACACCCCGCGGGGCGCTGCGCTCGCCGGCTACATTGGCGCCGTGGCCGTCGACGGGGCAGGCCGCATGCTCGCGGCTTCGGCGCCGCGCGCCGGCCGCATCATCTACGTCGATACCGAGAATGGTGCGGTGGTGGGCGAGACGCAGCTCATGGACACCTGCGGCATCACCGGCATCTCAAATTCGGCGTTCGCGCTTAGCTCGGGCATGGGCGTGCTGGAGAGCGAGGAGCCCGACCACACGCACCTCACCATGGCGTCGTTTCCGGGGCGCGCCTTCGACAACCATCTGCGCCTCATCCGCTAAAGCGCTCGAGCGCGGCGCGCCGGCGCGACGAGGCCCGGCGGGCGGCGTCGCATCGCTGGCCGCGGTGCCCTTCCGGGCAAGGCGGCGGCACGAGGACGTCGCCGCGCCGGGACGGCGGCGTGCGGCATCGGTTGGGCGAACGTGCTGGCGCTCATCAGGCCCCAGATAATGGCCATCAGCAGATAGAAATGGCGCCAGTGGTCGGTGTCGACGATGAACCCTTCGAGGGCGACGCCGACGAAGGCGGCATAAGCGATGAGGAAGAGTGGTCGCGTCACTGAGGCCTTCATCGCATGGCGGAAGCCCAGCACCAGCGTAAGCGCCACGAGGATCCAGTAGATGCCGCCTCCAAGCCATCCAGCGTCGAGCAGGATGCTCAGGTAGACGTTGTGCACCTCCTCCGGGTGGTGGCGAGTGGCAAACTCCTCAGCCCCGATGCCGAGCGGGTGGTCAACGATGAGCCCCACCGCCTTCTCCTGCCCGCCGAAGCGCCCCTCGGGGCCGACGTCGTAGGACATCTCCAGGCTTGCGCGGTGGAGGAACATGTTGGAGATGGCGTCGGAGGTCAACGCGACGGCGATCAGGCCGGCGGCGAACAAGGCGCACGCTGCCAGGAGCGCTGCGAGCTTGAGGCGCGTTGAGGCGCGGTTGCTGGTCAGAAGCGTCAGGTAGCCGTAGACCGCGAGCGCCACTCCGAGATTCATCCAGGCACCGCGCGAGAACGTCACCAGTACCGTCAGCGATAGGACGCCGATGACGGCCAGCGGCAAGATCATGCGTAGGGGACGCCGCTGAAGCGACACGTGCAGCAGGTAGAGGATCGGTGCGATGAGGAACGGCCCCAAGACGTTGGGGTCCTTGAAAGTGCCGCTGGCGCGGTCGAACTTGGTGAAGAGGTCGTAGGCGCCGGGCACAAGCGCGAAATAGCCAACGAGAGCTGCGAGTGCTGCCGCCACGGCCGCCCACGTCCACGCCTTGTAAATGAACTCGGTGTGTCGGCTCGGATTCTTCGCCACGAAGCCCGCGAACACAACGGAGGCGAGGTAGAGATATAGCGTGACGCTGACATGCTTGAGCGTGAGGCCGAGATCGAGCGAGAGCGTCGCGGCGAGGACGGCGGCGGCGCCGGCCACCGCCCATAGCGAGAAATAGATGAGCAGCGCCCGGTTGAAGGCAACGAGGCCGATCGTCGGCAGCAGCACGATGAGACCGATGCTCAGCGCATCGACGGGCGCGGGCTCGGAAAAGACGAAGCCGCTCGAGGCGATCGTCACGGCGACGAGCGCCAGCGCCAGCCAGTGGACCCAGCTCTTTCTTTGCGTGGGCGCGGCACCGATGAAATCGGCGCTCTGCTGCGCGATGCCGACGACAGACATGATACGCGGTACTCGGTCTACGTGTCGCTCAGTAGGCGTTCTCGGATTTGAGAAGCGCGAACGGGGTCTTTATGAGGATGTAGAGATCGAGGAGCAGCGACCAGTTCTCGATATAGTAAATGTCGTGCTCCACCCGCTTCTGGATCTTCTCGGGTGTATCAGTTTCCCCGCGCCAGCCGTGGATTTGCGCCCAGCCGGTGATGCCCGGCTTGACCTTGTGGCGGCCGAAGTAGCCGTCGACCACGCTGACGTAGAGGCGGCCGGCCGCCTTGGCCTCGAGCGCGTGGGGGCGCGGGCCGACGAGCGAGAGCGAGCCGGCGATCACGTTGAAAAGCTGCGGCAGCTCGTCGAGGCTTGTTTTGCGGATGAAACGGCCGACACGGGTGACGCGGGGGTCGTCCTTGGTGACGAGCTTTGCCGCGTTGGCATCGCAACGGTCGACGTACATTGAGCGGAACTTGAAGATCTCAATCAGCTCGTTGTTGAAACCATGCCGCTTCTGGCGAAAGAGCACGGGCCCCCGGCTGTCGAGCTTGATGGCTACGGCAACCGCCAGCATCACGGGCGCGAGCAGGATAAGCGCCAACAGCCCCACGATCTCGTCGAAGGCCCACTTTGAGACCATGCCCCAGTCGGCGATCGGCTTCTCGACGAGATCGATCATCGCAACGTTGCCGACGCGCGAGTATGTGTCGGAGGTGAAGCGCAGCGCACTGGAGCGCGCCGGCAGCTTGACCTCGGCCGGCAGCACCGAAAGCGCGCGCGTCACGTCGATAAGGCGCTGCTCGGCCGTGATCGGCAGCGCCACGATGACGATGTCGAGGCGGGTCGAACGCGCAAAGTCGACGAGCGCGCCGAGATTGCCGAGCCGGGGATAGCCCGCGATGATCCTGTCGACGCGGTCATCGCCACGGTCGTCGAACACGCCCATGATGCGGACGTCGCTGTCGACATCGATCTCGAGCTCGCCGATCAGCTTCTCGGTGAGCCTGCCGCCGCCATAGATGGCCGCGCGACGATAGAGGCGCCCCTCGCGCGTCCAGTGGCGCACCAGTGCGGAGACGGCGAGACGCTCGGTGAAGATCGCGGCGGCGCCGGCGGCGTACCACAGGGCAAACCACCCGCGGGAGAACTCATGCCCCATCTTCAGGAAGAAGACGCAGGCAATCAGCAAAGCGAAGGCAGCGCTCCAACCCAGGAGAAGGCGCGGCATCTGTCGCAAGGCGGAGGTGAAGGCTGGAAGCGTGTAGAGGCGAAGAAGCTCGAAAACGGCGACAGTCGCAAGACCCATCCCACAAACGGCGATCAGGAACGCCGCGCGGCCGGCGACGACAGGCTCGGCCACGTAAAGCAGCGCGATCACGAGCCCCAAAAGCACAACTGTCCCAAAATCGAGCACGCGAACCGCGCCGCGTATCACAACGAGGGAGACGAGGCTCGACTTGTCGTTGAAGTGGAAATCGGCAAGACGCGGGATCTGGCGCACCACCGGTAGCGATTGGAAGCCGATATGCGCGCTGTCGTTGACCATTACTCTGCCTGTGTTCAGCATTCTTAAGGGGCTCGTCTCGTTCGCGACCCGAGGTTTGCTGAATAACAAAGCAGAGACCGTGCCACCGGGGCGCGCCCGGCAGCCTGCGTCAGTAAGGTTCTCCGTTAAGGTTAGCTGGCGAGCCGCTGGGCGTAGAAGTCGAACACCGCCTTCGTGGTGGCGTCGATGGCAAAGCGTGCCCGCACCGTCTCCATTAGCCGGTGCGCGCGCTCTTTGGCGACCTGCGGGTGGTCGAGAAGCGCGTGCATGGCGCGGGCCAAGGCGTGAACGTCGCCAGGGGGAAGGAGCTTGGTGTCAGAGCCTTCCGTGATCTCGGGGATGCCGCCAACCTCGGTGGCGATGAGCGGCAGGGCCGCGGCGGCCGCTTCCAGCACGATGTAGGGCAGGCTCTCCGCGCGCGAGGGCACGACGATGGCGCGCCCGAGCCGGAAGGCCTGGACCGACGGCATGGCGCCAGCGAACCGGACGACGGGCCCGAGGCCCAAATCGTCGGCAAGCTTCAGGAAGGCATCGCGGTCGGGGCCGGAGCCGACGATGACGGCGTGAACCCGGCGCCTGCGCGCAACCTCGGCCAGCGCGCGCAGTAGCACGTCGACGCCTTTGAGGTGGCGCAGCTCCCCGACAAAGAGGAAATCGGCGGCGTCGGGAGCCGGCGTATGGGGCACGAAATCGGCAGCCTGCAGGGCGTTGGTAATTACCTGAGTAGGGGCGACATCGCGCCCGACGCGTTTCTCGTAGATGCGACGCATGTAGTCGCTCTCGAAAATCAGGCCGTCCGTGAAGCGCGACAGATATTTCTCGATGCCGATGTAGAACAGGCCCGGCAGTGAGTTCGGCGGATAATGCAGGCTGCCGCCGTGAGGCGTGTAGATCGCGATCGTGGGGTACCCTTCGCGCTTGAGGGCGCGCGCGGCGAGGCGCGCATAGGCACCGCCTTTGGCACCGTGGCCATGCAACACTTGTGCGTCACGCCGCCGCGCGATGTCGCGCACGGCACGGACCACGCTCATGTCGCCGAGACCGGGCAGCCGGCTCATGGGAATGCGGGCGACACCCAAAGACAGGCGCGGCGCAACGCGCACAAGCCGCTGCTCGGTGAGGCGGTCGGAGGTCGTTGCGTCGATGATGAGGCCGACATCGTGACCGCGCGCGGACTGCTCGGCGCTCAGATCGAGAACGTGGCGGAAGAGACCGCCCACGGGTGCACGCAGACAATGCAGGATGCGGAAGCGTTCGTGCGCACTCGCTGGCCTCACTGTCTCGATCCTAGAAGAAACGCTCAAATACGTAGACCGTATCGCCGGGTTGCAATGCGTAGTCGGAGGGCGCCTCGATCTGGTCGACGAGGCCATTGAATCGCCGCGTGATGCGGAAGCGGCGCTCGCTGGCGCGCTCGGTGTAGCCTCCCGCGATCGCCACCGCAGTCTCCACCGTCATGCCCGAAACGTAGGGGTACTGGCCCGGAAGCCTCACCTCGCCCAGGATGAAGAACGGCCGGTTCTGAGCGACGTCCACCGTCACGAAGGGATCGCGCACGAAGTCGCTGGAAAGCCGCGACGTGATTGCGCGCCCGAGCTGGGTGCTCGTGCGTCCGCGTGCGCGCACCGAGCCAATGAGCGGGAAGGCGATGTTGCCGACCTGGTCCACGGCGTAGATGCGCGAGAGGTTGGGCTGCCCGTAGACGAAAATGCGCAGCTTGTCGCCGGTGTCGAGCACGTACGGGTCGTGCGGGCTCGGGGCCATGTAGGGGGCTGCAGGCACAACGAGCGCAGGTCCCCACGGGACCGGTGTCGGCGACACCATGGCGCCGGCCGGCGCGACCGTCGTCTCGCCCCATCCGCCACCTCTGAGCGCCACGGGGATCGGCGCCCCGGGGGGAGCACCGGATTGTTGAGGCGCATCGAAGATGATGTCGGCGGGAATGAGGTTGGCAAGCCCGAGGTCGTCCTGGGCGCAGCCGCCCAGGACGAAAAGGAAAGCCGCCGTGAATGGTGCCAGCCATCGGAACATGGAATGCGGGCCAGGAGTGGTTTCACCCACAATTTGGCGTTCCAGTGGTTAAGAAATGCTGACCGGCTGTGCTTTCTTTGGACGTTTAATGAATTTCTTACCTGCCGGCGCTCTAATTTGGCGCAACGTTTAGTTGTTCCTTCGAGCCGGATCCACTTTCATGAATGCTGCGTCTCCTGACGACATCGACATCACCGCAATCTGGCGCGCCCTTCGCGCAAGCCTGCCCAAGCTTCTCATCGCCAGCCTGGTGATTGGGGGCATCGCCTTCGCCACCCTGTCGATGATTGTGCCGCGCTACACCTCCGAGGCGCAGCTCCAGGTCGTGCCGCCCGAGCGCGACGGAGCCCCCGGGGACCGGGGGAGCACATCCTCCGACGCCGTGGCGGCGCGGCTCGACAAGGAAGCGATCAACACGCACCTGCGCGCGCTCATGTCGCCTGATCTCGCCAGCAAGATCATTGCCGAGGAAGGGCTTGCCAATAAACCGGAGTTCAACAGCGCCCTTCAGCGGCCGACGCTCCTGAGCCGCATCCGCAATGCCCTCAATTTCAGCCAGGGCAACGAGAGCGAGCAGGATCGGGTGCTGCAAGCATACTTTGACCGCTTGAACGTCTACTCCCCCAAGGAGAGCCGCTTCATCGGCATTCAATTCAGCTCCGAGGACCCCAAGCTCGCAGCCAAGGTGGCAAATCGCATCGCGGAGACATACCGCACCTCGCTGGCGACGCGCACAGTCGCCGGTACCGATGAGGTGCAAAAGGCGCTGCAGCCGAAGATCGACAAGCTCGAGAAGGAGGTCGGCGAGGCCGAGGCCGCGGTCGACCGCTTCCGCGGGAAGGCCAACATCTTCAAGGGCGGCCCCAACGATACCGGGCTCAATCAGCAGCAGCTCGCCGAGCTGACCGCGGAGCTCTCCAGAGCCCAGGCCGCGCGCAACGAGGCGGACGCCCGCGCTCAGTCCGTGCGCGACATGGTGAGTGCCGGCAACACCGAGGCGCTGCCAGACGTGCAGAAATCGCCGCTCATCCAGAACCTGGTGCAGCAGCGTGTCCGCTTGGAGCGCCAGCTTTCGGAGCTGTCGGCAACGCTGCTGCCTGGCCATCCGCGTATGCGCCAGATCCGTGCCGATCTCGCCGGTCTCCAGCGCCAGATCAAAACCGAAGTTGGCAAGATCGTCGAGGGCATCGAGAAGAACGCTTCGGTTGCCGCCTTGCGCGAGGCTGCGGTCAAGAAGAACATCGAGGATCTGAAGGCGAGTGTGGTCGGATCCAGCGACAACCAGGTCAAGCTGCGCCAGCTGGAGGCGGTGGCCAAGTCGAAGCGGGCCGAGCTGGCGCGGCTGCAAGCACGCTACGAGGCAAACCGCGCGCGCGCCGACAGCCGCGTCATCCCCCTCGATGCGGATATCGTCACCAATGCGCGCCCCTCGAGCGTGCCGACCTTCCCCAAGCGGCTTCCCTATGCGGCTCTCGTTGCTGTGGCGGTTCTCTTATTTGGCATCGCGATAGTTGCGACGAAGGCCCTGTTCACGGCGGCCCGTGCGTCCAAGACCTCGTGGTCGCCGGCGGCGGCCGGGCTCGTCCGCACTGGACCGCAAGCGCCGAGCCCTACTGCCCCGTCCGCGGCAAAGTCGGTTGGCAGCGTCAGCACGGTCGACTCGGTGGCCGAATTGGCGGATGGGCTTTTGACGCGCCCGCCTGATATCGGCGGATTCCGCACCTTGATCACCGGCGAGTCCGACGGGATCGAAGCCGGCACCGAGGGGGTCGAGCTTGCGCGCGCGTTGGCCGATGCCGGCGCCGACGTGATACTCGTCGACTGGAGCCTCGACGGCCATGGCGTCGCCGAGGCGATCGGCGTGCGCTCCAGCCCCGGGTTCGCCGAGCTTTTGCTGGGCGAGGCGAAGTTCGAGGACGTGGTGTCACGCGTGCCTCGGAGCAACGCGCAAGTGATCGCGGCTGGCGGCGGGGTAGCCGATCCCGACGAGCTTCTCGACCCTGACCAGCTCAACCTTGCGCTCGATGCGCTCGACACCGCCTACGATCACATCATCGTCGTGGGTAAGACGCGCGCGGCTCGGGCGCTGTTCGAGGCGATCCAAGGCCGCTTCGACGCCGGCGTCATCGTTGCCGACGGCAAACGGCGCGCTTCCAAGATGCCGGATGTGCCGGGAACATTCCTCGGCTTCGAGGTGACCGACATCGAGCTCTTTAGGCTCGAGCGTCCGGCTTCGGCCCGGCTCGCGGCGGAGCGGCTTGCGCGCCTGACGGCGAAAGGCGGCGCAGAGGCAAGGTCCGCCTGATACGCCGCGCCATTTTCCTTTAGCAAACGTTAACCAAGGATCGAGACGCCGCGCTCTGTTCATGGAGCTGAGGGTCTGCGTGCACGAAACTTGCGGGGCTAGTAGCAGCTCCGTGAGTGCACCCGACCTTTGGCTTTGTTTCGCGTATCCGAAGTTTCAAAATGAGCCGGCGTTCGACCAGACTTCTCAAGGCCGCCCTTGCGGCCGTTCACTATTCGGGCGCCGAGGGCCTCCTTGGACCGCTTACCAAGGGCGTCGGCGTCATCTTTATGCTCCACCAGGTCCGGCCCGAGCCGCCGCTCGCGTTCGAGCCGAACCGCATCCTCAAAGTGACACCTGACTTTCTGGAGGCCGTGGTGGAGGCCATGCAGGAGTTCGGGTTCGACATCATCTCTCTCGACGAGGTTCCCGACCGCTTACGGGGTGGACGCGATCGCCCGTTTGCGTGCTTCACCTTCGATGACGGCTATCGCGACAACCGCGACTACGCCTATCCGATCTTCAAGCGCCATCGGCTTCCTTTCACGATCTACGTGCCGACCGAGTTCGCCGACGGGCAGGGCGACTTCTGGTGGCTCACGCTCGAGCGCGTGCTGCGCGTCGCCCCGCACATCACCCTCGCCATGGACGGCGAGGGGCGGCATTTCCCCCTTGCGACCGTTGCCGAGAAGGAAACGGCTTATCGCGAGATCTACTGGTGGCTGCGCTCGATTCCTGAGGAGTACACGCGCGCCGCCGTGGCCGAGCTTGCCGCGGCGCACCACATTGACCCCCACGCCACCCAGGCCGGTCTCATCATGTCCTGGAACGAGCTGCGGGAGCTGGCAAAGGATCCGTTGGTGACGATTGGCGCCCACACCAAGTCGCATCTGGCGCTCGGCAAGCTCTCGGAGGCCGAGGCGCGCGCGGAGATGGCGGAAAGCATCGCGCGCATCGAATGCGAGCTGGGGACCGCGTGCTGCCACTTCAGCTACCCCTATGGGTGTGCAAATAGCGCCGGGCCGAGGGAGTTCGGCATCGCCAAGGAGCTGGGCGTCCTCACCGCCGTCACCACGCAGAAGGGATTGCTCTATCCCGACCACGCGGAGGCGCTCACCGCTCTGCCGCGGCTGTCGCTCAATGGCGACTTCCAGGACATCCGTTACGTCAAAGCCCTGCTTTCGGGCGTACCTTTCGCCGTCATGAACACGCTGCAGCGCTTGTCGGGCTATCAGGATCCGGCATAAGGACGGCGACCCCCGCGCTTCTTGGGCGCATTGATCAGAGCTGCGATGCCTCTTATCACGCCCGAGACTTCAGCTTCGGGATGCGCGTTCTTGGCGTTTTCGGCAACACAACGACAAGCCTCGATGGAGGCCGCGCTGGCGGCCGATGCGGCTGTGCGCGTCTGGCTCCTGCTGGTGGCCGCGCTCGTGTTCTGCATGGTGGTGGTGGGCGGCGCGACGCGGCTCACCGATTCCGGTTTGTCGATCACCGAGTGGCAGCCGATCCTCGGCGCCGTCCCGCCGCTCGGGGACGCCGACTGGCAGACGGCGTTCGCGAAGTACCAGGCGACGCCCCAGTACGCCATCGTCAATGCCGGCATGTCGCTTTCCGAGTTCAAGTTCATCTACTGGTGGGAGTGGACCCATCGCTTCCTCGGGCGCTTCATCGGGTTCGCGTTTGCGGTCCCCTTCCTCGGCTTCTGGCTCGCGCGCATGCTGCGCCCGGGCTTCGCGCTGAAGCTCGTCGGCGTGCTGGCGCTCGGCGCCCTGCAAGGCGCCATCGGCTGGTACATGGTGATGTCGGAACTCGTCGACCGCGTGGAGGTCAGTCAATACCGGCTGGCGCTGCACCTGCTGACGGCGTTCGCCATCTTTGCGTTGCTTATCTGGCTCGCCCTTGACGTTGGACCCGCATCCGGGCGCGCCCGTGCACCAACGCTCACGCGCGGCGCACTGCGGGGCGCCCGCCTTCTCTTTGTGCTCGTCTTCGTGCAGGCCGGTCTCGGCGCGCTCGTCGCCGGGCTCAGGGCGGGATTCACCTACAACACTTGGCCGTTGATGGACGGCCGCTTTGTGCCGCAAGGGCTCGGCACGCTCTCACCCTGGTACGTCAACCTGTTCGAGAACGTGACAATGGTGCAGTTCGACCATCGCATGGTCGCCTATACGATCGCTGCGGTCGCGCTTTGCTACGCGGTGGCACTTGCTCGCAGAGGGACCGACGAGCGGGCCGTCGGCTCCGCCGGTCTGCTCTGCGCGGCGGTCTTCATGCAGATGGGGCTCGGCATCTGGACGCTTCTATCCGGAGTGCCGCTGGCGCTGGGGCTTGCGCATCAGGCCGGTGCGGCGATCGTCCTCGCGGCGGCCACGCTCAACCTTCACGTGGTGACGCGGGCTGCCACCCGCGGCTGAGGCTGCGCTGGCGCATCGAGTCCCAGCATCAGGCGGATGTTCTGCACCGCCGCACCGGCTGCGCCTTTGCCGAGGTTGTCGAGCCTTGCCACCAGCACAGCTTGGCGCAGCGCTGATTTACCGAACACGTAGAGCTCCATGCGGTCCGTGCCGTTGAGGGCCTCCGCGTCGAGCCGTGTCGAGGCGGCGGCGGGCTCGGGCACAATGCTGATCAGCGCGCT
Organism: uncultured Alphaproteobacteria bacterium; assembly: GCA_963782555.1. Classification (GTDB taxonomy): domain Bacteria; phylum Pseudomonadota; class Alphaproteobacteria; order Rhizobiales; family Hyphomicrobiaceae; genus Hyphomicrobium_A. Next base: position 269,730 of record CAWAKB010000005.1, read on the forward strand.
ACCCTGATAGTGCTTGTCGAGAGCCAGCTCCAGATCGCGCAAACAAGGCTTGCCCGGCAGCGCGTCGAGATGCAGCGGAATTGAGACCAGCATGCCCTGGCGGAAGTTGCCGACCGACGGCACGAATATCGGCTGCCGTGTGAGCCCGGACTGTTGGAAGAGCTCCGGAATGTGCTTGTGCTCGAGCCCGAGCCCATAGAGCTCGAATGACGTTGCGCGGCCCGCCTCGTAATCCTCGATCATCTTGCGTCCGCCGCCCGAGTAGCCACTCACGGCATTGACAGTCAGTGCCAAGTCGGGCGGCACGAGGCCGGCGTCGACGAGGGGCCTGATGAGCGCGATAGCGCCGGTTGGATAGCAGCCCGGGTTGGCAACACGCTTGCTCGCAGCGATAGCGCCGGCCTGATCCTTTGTGAGCTCGGCAAATCCGTAGGCCCAGCCGGGTGCTGTGCGGTGCGCCGTCGAGGCGTCGAGGATGCGCGGAGCTGAGGCGCCGAATTCGTCGGCTAGCGCGACGGCCTCGCGGGCCGCGTCATCGGGCAGGCACAGCACGACGAGGTCCACCTCGGCCATGAGCACCTTGCGTGCGGCGGCATCCTTGCGCTGCGCGGCGTCGATGCTCTTGACTGTGATGTCCTCAGCCTGCGCCAGCCGTTCGCGGATCTGAAGACCCGTCGTCCCGGCCTCGCCGTCGATGAAGACTTTGGGCGTCGGCTTGGCTGCTGCTGCCTTGTCGTTCTTGGCGCTCATCGTGGCCCTCACAGGGCTCAATTTCTATTGCCGTACCGCGCCGGCTCTAGGGCGTTGCGGCGGGGGCTGTCAATATCGCGGTGTCTGTCAGCCCAATCGGTGCAGGATTCCGCGCCAAAGGTCCACCGAGCACCCGAACCCAAAGGCCTCGCAGATCACCTCGTGCGAGCCCTGATAGATCATGCTGAGCGCCACCCAGAGGATGATTAGAAGGCCGATCCAGGTGATCCAGGGATAGGTGACGAGCAGGCCGGCGATGAAGTGGGAGGCGACCGCCATCAGCACGATGGCGACAGAGAGGCCGATGACGAGCACCAGCGTGGAGCCTTGTGCGGCACCGGCAACAGCCAGCACGTTGTCGAGCGACATGGAGACGTCGGCAAGCGTGATGAGGCCGACGGCCGACCAGAAGCCGAGCTCAGTATCAGGCGTGGCGGCGGCGACCTGGGTGTGATTGTCGCCCGACGTGACCTGCCGGTACATCTTCCAGCACACCCAAAGGAGCAGGATGCCGCCGGCGAGCGTGAGCCCAATGATGGCGAGGAGCTGGACCGTGATCGCCGCAAAGAGGATACGCAGGATGACCGCCGCGGCGATGCCCCAGAAGATGACCTTGGCACGAATTTCGGGCGAGACACGCGAGGCCGCCAGGCCCACGACGATGGCGTTATCGCCCGCCAGCACCAGGTCGATCATGGTGATGTTGAGGAGCGCGACGATGTTTTGGCGGTACCAGTCGAGGCTTAAGAGGTTTTCGGCCTCGTTCACGAGCGCACCGAGCGCCGCCGTCAGGTCCTGCGTCAGCCACTCCATCGTCCAAGCCCTTGTGTGAAGGTCCCCTTGCAGACGTTACAACGTCTGACCGGGGAAGGCGTTTCCCCATAGATGCGGTTCGCCCGTTGCCGGGCGTGAGCCGCTATGTGACATCGTAGGGCGCGGACGGCAAGCTTCAGCATGCCAAGAAGACAGCAGCCCGCCGCGGTGCGACGGGCTGCTGCCGATGAGCAAAACGATGCGGCGCGGTTCTAGCGCTTGGAGAACTGGAAGCTGCGGCGCGCCTTCATGCGGCCGTACTTCTTGCGCTCCACGACGCGGCTATCGCGCGTCAGGAACCCGCCCTTCTTGAGCACGGAGCGCAGCTCCGGCTCGTAGTAGGTCAGGGCCTTGGAGATGCCGTGGCGCACGGCACCGGCCTGGCCTGACAGCCCGCCGCCCATGACGGTCGCCATGATGTCGTACTGCGTGTTGCGACCGGCGGCTGTGAGCGGCTGCTGCAGGAGCATTTGCAGAACGGGGCGCGCGAAGTACTGCGTGTAGTCCTTGGCATTGACCGTGATCATGCCTTTGCCGGGCTTCAGCCAAACGCGGGCGACCGCGTTCTTGCGCTTGCCGGTGGCGTAGGCGCGGCCGAGCTTGTCGAGCTTCTGCACGTGCTCGGGGGCCGCCTCGGTGGGCGGTGCGGTCTTGATCTCGCCGAGGTCTTCCAGAGACTTGGTTTCCTGCGCCATCTCGTTAGACCCTCACGTTCTTGCGGTTGAGCTTGGCCACGTCGAGCGGCTCGGGGTTCTGGGCGGCATGGGGATGCTCTCCGCCCTTGTAGACCTTGAGGTTGCGCATCAGCTTGCGCTGCAGGGGGCCCCGCTTCAGCATGCGCTCCACCGCTTTCTCGACGACGCGCTCGGGGAACTTGCCTTCGAGGATCTGGCGCGGCGTGCGCTGTTTGATACCGCCTGGATAGCCAGTGTGCCGGTAGTAGACTTTGTCGGTGTGCTTATCGCCGGTGAAGATCACCTTCTCGGCGTTGATGACGATGATGTTGTCACCGCAATCGACATGGGGCGTGTAGATGGGTTTGTGCTTTCCCTTGAGGCGGGTCGCGATCAACGCGGCAAGCCTCCCGACGACCAAGCCGTTGGCGTCGATCAGGATCCACTTCTTCTCCACCTCGCCGGGTTTGGCGACGTAGGTCGACATGTTCGGTTGCTCCGTTGCTGGCTGCGCCGCAGTTTGGAGGGGCCGCGTCTCCGCGAGCCCCAGCGGCGACTCGTGCGCGTTAAAACCAAATCGCGCGCACCGTGTCAATAAAGTCCGTGAACCGCACCGATAGATGAAGCAATAACAGTAACTTGTGTTATGCGGTATACTGATACCGTTAAACGGTAATATGTTACCGCAATAGGATAGGGGATTGTATGGTTGACAAACCCATCCGAATGCGCGAAATGATCTGGGCCCCCACAACCCCAGCGTGCCGTCCCGCGCGGGATTATTTCTTGGGTTTGCGCGTCGCCTTCTTGGGCGTCTGCGCTGGAGCCTTGGCGACCTTGCCGAGTGCCTTGTCGAAGGCGGCTTCGCTTCCATCAGCGCCAAGCTCGCGCGCGGCGTCGATGAAGCGTTGGCGTTGGGTCTTGGCGGCGGTCTTGGTTGCCATCACTCAAGTATAGGCGATTTGCTGGCGTGCCGCGAGGTGCACCATGGGTGATCCCGACGAGGAGAGCGGACCATCCAAAAAGCTATGGAGGTGGGGCAGGTGGAATAAGTCTCAACAGGGCTGTCGAAAGAGAGACAACGCCAGCGTCGGCAATGCTGCGAGCGGTACTCCAGTCAAGGGGTTCCCCAGTGGGGGGCCAGATCTGTGGGATATCGATGAGTTCGTAACGATCCCCTTCGGCGCCACTGAAGATAGTGGAACAGAACGTGTGGACGCAAAGCTCCCCGATCACAAACGTCGTGCATTGCGTGTCGCATTTGTGGGTCTCGACGCCTACATCTGGAAGCGGCGATAACTGCAAGCCGTAGTGCCTTAATACGTGCTGTCCCAGATTTGTGCCGTTGTATCTTGCGATCCAGACGCCCCATCCCGGGGGCGGCTCTAGATTTACTCGCAAGAGTGGATACGCCTGCGGCTCGGTTGACAGTGTCGGCAGGTGCGCGAACTCAGCCATCATGGTGACGAGCGTTGCCCATGCGGCTAAATCGCGTTGCGATTGCGTTGAAAGCGTTTTGAGCGTGCCGGACAGAGCGCGCTCAATCACATCGCGATTACGTTCTTCCAGCCGCTCAATCCAACCGTTGTTGCACTTTTTGCAGACTTTGCGGGCGGTTCTAGTTCCCGAGTGTCCTTGGCGCCGTTTCCTGACGATTTCCGGTCGGTCGGGCGTGCGATAGCTTACGCCAACCATGATTTGCTCATGCGACGTAACATGGGGCTGATTGACCTTCTTGAGCCAGCGCGGCCAGATGTGCTGATGCGTTAGCCCAGTGCCGTCACAGAATATACAGCGCCCTTGCGGCTTCGGCACGCGATACCCCTACTGCTTCCCCCCTCCTAGGGGCTCTGTGAGCTGTCAGGTTGACGATATGTCAGCCGCTTGCCCGTGGCCCCAGAAAGCGCCTTCAACGCGCGCTCAGTATCCTCAATGCCAAGAGCCGAGCGGTTGCTGTAGCGAAAGTCGAACTCGGCAAGATATCGATGCAAATGCTTCTCCGAGCAGTGCTGGTACACGCCTTTCATGCCGCGCTTGAAGATCGAGAAGAACCCCTCAATCGTGTTCGTGTGGATTTCGCCGCAACCGTACTGCCCTTGAGAATGTATGACAAAAGCGTGCAGGTATTCGCGATCCAGGTTGCGATAGTAACCAGCATCGTCCGTCACGACGCGAGCCTCAGTCGCAAGGTTCTCGCGAATGATCGGCATGATGTTCGCGACGTTCGCTTCGTTGATATGGAAGCTGCGCGCCTCGCCCGTGCGGTCAACGAGAGTTAGGATGGCGTTCTTGTGCTTGTAGCCCGCGGCCGGAACGCCTTCGGCGCGCTGGCCGATGAACGTCTCGTCGATCTCTACAATGCCGCCGCCACCGCCCATTGGGGCGAGCGACCCTGAGCGCATCGCCTCGCGGAGGCGGTGGCTCATGAACCATGCCGCCTCGTAAGTGATCTCCAAGACGCGATGGAGTTGGTGCGAGCTGATACCCTTCTTGGACGAGCACATCAGGAACACGGCCTGGAGCCACTTGTGCAGCGGAATGTGGCTCGAACTCGAAGACGGTCCCGACGCGCACCGTGAACTGCTTGCGGCAGTGGCCGCACTTCTTGAGGCCGGGGCGCACGAGGCCTTCCGGGTGCTTCTTGCTCGGCTTGGTCCGAACGTCCTTGAGCGCATAGATGCGCTCCTTGCCGCCGCAGTGGGGGCAGACGGGCCCATGGGGCCACAAAACGGACTCCAATTTGGCGAAAGCCGCCGTTTCGTCGTGAAAGTAGGGCGCGGAGAGTATCGACATGACAAATCCCACCTGATTTATGCCAACCAATATATAGGCTTGACAGTGGGTTTGTCAACCGGATAATCCCCATAGGATATTCGCTCCACAAACGTGCGCTCCGCCAGCCCTTGCAGCCCCGATGAAGTTGGTGAAGATGACGCCCCAAAATCTACCTTGTGACCTTCGACAAAACGCACACGCAGACGTGTGTGGCTCGTCCGGAAATTGGTCGCAGACTTGGGCTCACTACGCGGAGCTCATTCGGGACGAGGGGGCACAGTCCGTAGCAGCGGACCAATTACAAAACGGGAGGTGCTATACCATGGCGCACGCTTTGCAGGGATTTCGGGCAACTGGCTTGGCGCTGATCGTGGGCCTCGCGCTCGTTGACTTGGGTGCCGTCGCCCAGCAAGTGCCGCCAGAGAGCACGCAAGGATTGCCGGAGGACGGCGTTAAGCAGATCAAGCTCACGGAGGCTCAGGTAAATAGCTTCATCTCCGCTCAGCCCGATCTCTCCGGCATTGCCTCGAAGTTGCAGCAAGCCGGCGACCAGCCGGATGCTGCGCTGCGGGCCGAGCTCGATGAGATTGCCAGGAAGCACGGCTTTGCCAGCTTTTCCGAGCTTGACGACGTGGCCATCAATATTTCCATCGTGATGGCGGGATTGGATACGCAAACGGGCGAGTTCACCGATCCGGTGGATGCGCTCAAGAAGGAATTGGCGGAGGTCAAGGCCGACACGTCCATTTCGGACGATGACAAGAAGCAGCTTGTCGACGAGCTGATCGAGGCCATCAAGACCACACCGGCGGTGGAGCACCGCGAGAATGTGGAGCTCATCAAGGCGCATCGCGACGAGATCGAGAAGGCGCTGGAATAGGGCTCTGCCCGAAAGGACCAGGTGATGCAGGAACGCGCGCCCAAAGCACAAGCCGACACCAAAGGCGGCGAGGCGCTGCTTGTGACGCGTCCGCAGCCTGGTGCCGCCGTGATCACCATGAACCGAGCGGCGGCCCGCAACAGCCTGTCGCTTGCCGCCATCGGCGAGCTGCACATGGCCATTGTCGAGCTCGGCAAGGATGCGAGCGTGGCTGCGATCGTGCTCGCCGCCGCCGGACCGGTGTTCTGCGCCGGCCATGATCTCAAGGAATTGACGGCGCATCGCGCTGACGCTGACCGCGGCCTTGCCTTCTTCGCCGATACGATGACGCGCTGCTCGGCCATGATGCAGGCCATCGTTGCTTGCCCCAAGCCGGTCATTGCGGCTGTGCAGGGGACGGCGACTGCGGCCGGCTGCCAGCTTGTGGCAACCTGCGATCTCGCAGTTGCCGCCGACACGGCACAGTTCTGCACGCCCGGCGTCAACATCGGTCTTTTCTGCTCCACGCCCATGGTGGCGCTTTCGCGCAACGTCGGCCGCAAGCGGGCGATGGAGATGCTGCTGTTGGGCGAGATGCTGCCTGCGGCGCAAGCTGCCGAATATGGTCTCGTCAACCGCGTCGTGTCGCCGGAACAGGTCATGCCGGAGGCCCTGGCGCTTGCGGCCAAGATTGCCGAGAAGTCACCGGCGATTGTGGCGCTTGGCAAGGCCGCCTTCTATGCACAAGCCGAAATGCCGCTCAATGAGGCCTATGACTATGCCTCTAAGGTCATGACCGAGAACATGATGGCGCGGGACGCAGCCGAGGGAATCGGCGCGTTCCTGGAGAAGCGCAAGCCCGATTGGAAGGGCTGTTAGCGTCCGGCGCAGGGGGAGATTCTTATGGAGCCGCGGCTGACGCTCGTCACGCTCGGCGTGCACGATGTCGCGCGATCCCGCGCGTTCTACGAGGCGTTGGGCTTCGTGGCCGGGACGGCGTCGCAGGAGAGCGTCACCTTCTTGAACGCGGGCGGGGTGGTGCTGGCGCTTTACGGACGCGCCGCGCTTGCCGAGGATGCAACCTTGGCCGACAGCGCACCGGGGTTCTCCGGCGTCGCTCTGGCACACAACGCGCGCAGCGAGGCCGACGTCGATGCGGCGCTCAACGAGGCGGTTGCCGCGGGTGGTAAGCTAATCAAGCCCGCGGGCAAGGCGTTCTGGGGTGGCTACTCGGGCTATTTCGCCGATCCTGACGGCCACTTGTGGGAGGTCGCCTATAACCCATATTTCAGGCTCGGCGCCGACGGCCGCGTCGAGCTCGATATGGGATAGGCATGAGCCACGAGACCTACAGCGACGACTACATCGCCGACATCTTGAGCTCGGCGCGCACCTTCGCCTTCGTCGGCGCCAGCGCCAACACCGTGCGGCCGAGCTACTTCGCGATGAAATACCTGCTAGGCAAGGGCTACGTTGTCATCCCCGTCAATCCTGGCCTCGCCGGCCAGCAGATTCTCGGCCAGACGGTCTACGCTGCGCTCGCCGATGTGCCGGGCCCCGTCGACGTCGTCGACATCTTCCGCAACTCCGAGGCGGCGCTGGCAGTTGCCCGTGAGGCCATCGCCTTGAAGGACAAGCTCGCACTCAAGGTGCTGTGGCTGCAACTCGGTGTGCGCAACGAGGTGGCGGCAAAGGAAGCGGAGGCCGCCGGCCTCAAGGTCGTCATGAACCGCTGCCCCAAGATCGAGTACGGGCGGCTGTCGGGCGAGATCGGCTGGGCCGGCGTCAACTCCGGGACCATCTCAAGCCTGCGCCCAAAGCTCGCCGCCCGCGGCGTGCAGAGCCACGTGCTGGCCGGCAAGCACTGATCCTCGCCATCATCGCCATGGACGGCGCGTTTCCCCGAGCCTACGCTCGCGTCACTGCGGGGTGCTTGATCCGATGGGGTTTGCGCGTGGGGATCATCATTGTACGGTACTTGCCGTTCTTGCTGCTCGCGGCCGGCGTCCTGCTCGTGCTGCTGACCGGCCGGCCGCTCTTTACGGACGGCACTCTGTCCGCCAAGCAGAGCACCTTCAGGTCGCTTGCCTCCGCGTCCCCGGTGCTTGAGACCCTGATTGCGATCTCGGTGATCGGCAAACCGTTCCTTGAGCATCTGCAGAAGAACGACTGGCAGTCCAATCTCCTCGGCCCCACGCCGCTGCTCATCGTCGTCGCCATCCTCGTGGTGAGCCTCTACGCGATGATCGGTGGCGTGCTCTTCTTCTTCTATCGCGCCATTCGCAACATCAACTTTTTCAGCGGACGCCGCGTGCGCGCACCCTATTCGGCGCTCTTCATGGTGGTGCCGATCCTCAATCTCGTCGTCATCCCGTATGTGCAGTATTTCGCCTACCGAAGAAGCCGAGCCTTCGCGTGGCCGCAGCAAGCCTCCGCGCTCGGCGCCGCGCTTCTGGTGATGGGCGCCTTCGCCCTCTTGCTCATCAGCGTGATCTGCGGCTACGCGGGTGACGAGATCCAGGAAGGTGCGGTCTACGACGCCGCAAGCCTCATGGTCATCGGAACGCTGACGGGGTTTGCCGCCGGCATACTTCAGGCGCGCATCGTCGATGGCATCGCGCGGGCACAGGAGGCCTACGCCGGACAGATCGGTGCATTGGGAAGCGGTGCCGTGATCGTGGCCGCCAAACCGGAAAGCCCGATGCGCCGGGTTCTGCAAACGCTGGCTGTCGGGGTCCTGGTTGCCCTTGCCGTCGTGGCGGCGCTCGACCCACCGCTTGCCTCCCAAATCGGCAGGCTCTTCCTGCAGCTGTTGGGGCCTGCTTGATCGTCGTCACCTGCGGAACAGCGAAGCCTCTGGGAAGCCGTCATTGAGGGGGCGTTCTTGCTCAAAGACGGACCCAAAGGATCACACCCATGGACCATATCGTCTCCGTTGGCCTCGACACCGACACTCTCAAGCAGCTCGACGACCTGCGCCGCGCCAACCCCAATGTCCCCTCGCGCAGCGAGGTCATCAAGCGCTTGATCTGGGGCGCGCACGCCAAGATCGCCATCAAGACGCCGGATCTCGCCAGCTAGCCTAGCCGCATTGCGCACCTTCTGGCGCGGCAAGCCCGCGCTCCAATGCCAAGCCTTGGCCGGCACCCCGAAGGGTGCTGGCCCAAAGGCGTTTGTGCCGGTCGATCGCAGCTCAGGCTCCCATCTCCCCTCCGGGGCAGCCGCAGGCCGGCTGAGCGCCCCGGAAGCAGGCGTCGCGGCATCAAAAATATCTATTGTAATTCAGTATCTTGCATCTTTCTTTCAGCCTGTATCTCGCGGAACAGCGCCCCCGGGTCAGGGCCCCTATCGTCCTCTTCAAGGATCGCAGGAGGACATACCGATGACCGCCGCCGCACAGACCTCGAACGTGAAGACGCTGAACGCCCCGGCCAAGAACCAGACGGTTCGCTTCCAGGGCGGCAAGGTCGGCGTCCTGCTGCTTCATGGTCTTGGCGGCACCCCCGCCGAGGTCCGCTTCGTCGCCATGGGCCTGAACAAGGCCGGCTACACGGTTCACACCCCCCACCTCGCCGGCCACGGCGGCGCCACCGACGGCGACACCAAGTGGCAGGACTGGTACCGCAGCGCCCGCGCCGCTCTGGTCGAGCTGCGCAAGGAGTGCGACACGGTGATCGTCGGCGGCCTGTGCATGGGCGCCATCCTCGGCCTGCATCTGGCCGCCCGTCAGCCCGATAAGGTGCAGGGCGTGGCACTCTTCTCGCCGACCCTGTGGATCAACGGCTGGGCGATGCCGTGGACCATGAAGCTGTTCAACCTGTGCCATAGCCGCCGGGTCGCCAAGATGATGACCTTCCCGGACGCCGAGTCGCTCGGCATCAAGTGCCCGCGCGTACGTCAGTTCGTGAAGCAGGCGCTCGAGAGCTCGCCCGAGTACGGCAAGTCGGGTGTGCCGGCCACCATGGTTCTGGAGCACCGCCGCATGGTCAAGGCTGCCATCAACATTCTCCCCCGCGTGCGCCAGCGCACTCTCATCGTGCACTCGCGCCAGGACGACTACGCCGCGCTCGACAATGCCTTCTATCTGCAGGGCGAGCTTTCCGGCAAGGTCGACATGGTGGTGCTCGAGGACAGCTACCACATGGTGACGCTCGACAAGGAGCGCCACGTGGTGGTCGAGCGGGCCCGCGCCTTCCTCGACTCGATCGTGGGCGAGCTCGCCGCCGCCGCCGCCGCCGCCGCCGCCGCCGCTGCTGCCGCGGCCCCGGTTGCCCTCGCCGCCTAACCGGCTAAAGCCCCACAACAAAGAACGGCGCATCCCTCTAGTAGCGCCGTTAGCCATGGCAACTCGGCTGTCGCGAGGGGCTTTGGCGCTGTGCTAGAACGTGTCTGCGACTTTTCCCTAAATCAATCAGGTCCGCTCGGGTGACGGGATGAGCACGGACGCGCGCGCGGGTACCGGCAACTTCTGGCAGGAGAGTGCGGCGCGCGCTGTCGCCGCCCCGCCGCTGAAAGGTGACCGCGCCGTCGACGTCGCCGTCATCGGAGCGGGCTACACCGGGCTTGCCACCTCCTACCATCTCAAGTGTGCCGAGCCATCGCTCAACGTGGCGATCCTCGAATTGGAGACCGCCGGCTTCGGTGCCAGCGGGCGCAACGCCGGCTTCGTCATGACGCTGTTCGGATCGTCCCTTGCCGCGATGCGGGCAAGCCACGGCGACGAGCGCGTGCGCGAGGCCCACCACTACATGGAAGGCGCGATCGACGCGCTCGAAGCGACGATTGCCGAGCACGGCCTCGATTGCGATTTCGACCGCTCGGGCTTTCTCAAGGTGGCGACGACGCCTGCGTATGTTGCCCGCATTCAAAAGGAGCTCGACCTGTTTCGCTCGCTCGGCATCGGCAGCGGCATGGAATGGCTCGATGCCGACGCTGTCGCCGAGCGGGTTAGATCGTCGACGTTCCTCGGGGCGCTGTGGGAGCCGGGCTCCGGACTCATCAATCCCGTCAAGTGGGTCGAGGGTTTGCGTCGCCTTGCGACCCAAAAGGGGGCGCAGCTCTACGAGGGCACGCGCGTTGAGACCGTCAAGCGCGAGGCTGGACGCTTTCGCCTCGCCACGGCGCGCGGCACGGTTACGGCCGACAAGGTCGTTTTCGCAACCAACGGCTACACGCATCTGATGCCCGGCATGCGCTCAAAGCAGCTGCCGGCGTTCGCTTACATCGTCGTCACCGAGCCTCTGAGCGAGGAGCAGCGCGCGTCAATCGGTTGGGCGCGCCGCGAAGGCATCGAAGATGGCCGCAATTTCATGCATTTCTACCGGCTCACGCCTGACAACCGCATCCTCGCCGGGGGAGGCCCCGGGCGCGTACCGTTCGGAGCGAGCATGAATTACGACGCCTCGCCCAGAGCCTGGGCGCATCTGGAGCGATTTATCGGCACGACATTCCCCGGGGTGCGCGGCATTCGCATCACCCACCGCTGGGGCGGCGCCTTCTCGGTGACCTCCGATTCGACCCCACGGATCGGCACCATGTACGGCGGCGGGGCGGCCTATGCCGTCGGCTGCATTGGGCACGGCGTGGCGATGACCCATCAAAACGGGCGCATTCTCGCCGATCTCGTGCTCGGCCGCCGCACCGAGCTCACGCAGCTGTGGTTCGTCAACCGGCGTGCCATGGGGCTGCCGCCCGAGCCCTTCCGCTGGATCGGCACCACGGCGGTGACCACGGCCATGGCGGTCGAGGACTGGTGGTGCGACCGGGGTGGCCGCGCATGAGCGCAATCACGAAAATCGCCGTCGTTGGTGCCACCGGCATGCTCGGCATCCCCGTCACGGCGGCGCTCGTTGAGGCCGGCTTCACCGTCACGGCGCTGGTGCGCAACCCGCAAGCCGCGCGCCGCGTGCTGCCGCCGGAGGTTGCACTGGTCGAAGCTGACGTGCGCGACGAGGGCAGTCTGCAGCGCGGCCTCGCCGGACACGACGCGCTCTATCTCAATCTCTCGGTTCAGCCAGGCGAGCGCCCGCAGGATTTTCACACCGAGGCGCAGGGGCTCGTGTACATCCTCAATGCCGCCCGCGCCGCGGGCATCAAGCGCATCGGGTACCTGTCGGCGCTGGTCATCGACAGCGACGACGGCGCGTGGTGGGTACTCGACGTCTGGCGCGCGGCGATAGAGCGCCTCAAGAGCTGCGGCATTCCCTGTACGATTTTCTATGCCTCGAACGTCATGGAGACGCTGCCGCAACGGCACAAGATGGGCAACGCGCTGGTGCTCGCTGGCGCCTCGCACTATCCCAACTACTGGATTGCGGGGCGCGATCTCGGCCGGCAGGTGGCGCGCGCTTTCGCGCTGCCCGATGCCGAAAACCGCAGCTACGCGATGCAAGGGCCGGAGCTCGTCTCCTACGAGGAGGCGGCCGAGCGCTACGTGCGCGCCAAGGGCAATGGCATGCGCGTTGTCATGCTGCCGCTGGGGCTCTTGCGGTTCCTTGGGCTCTTCTCGCAGTCGATGCGCTTCAACGCGCGTATCCTGCGCACGGTGCTGCGCTACCCGGAGGTGTTCAAAGCTGAGGAGACTTGGCGCGATCTCGGCGAACCCACGACCACGATCGAGGCTTTCGCCAATGGCGCGCCGGCAGATTCCAGCTAATTGCGGCGCGCCAGGGATCGCAGGAAGCCCTCGTACTCCTCGGTCAGCTCCATGTCGACACCGGGTGCCATCTTCAAAAGCACGTTGGCGATGAAAGGCTGATCGTTGCGCGGCTCTTCCAAAACCTCGCGCAGCACTGGAACGTTGTCCTCGATGTGGGCGAGAAAGGCGATGCCCTTATCGAGCGTCTCCGTCCAGCGCTCGCGCGTCCACTTGGCCAGCGGAAACATGATCTCGTGCACGAAGTTGGATTTGCGCGCCTTCTCGAAGAAACGCAGCCCCGTGCTCCAATTCTCCTTGGCGCGCAGCGGCGGCGGCGGGATGTCACCCGCGAGCATCTTCTTACCCGCCTGACCGACGAAATCCTCAAGCTTTACCGGCGCGTCGATCTGAGCGCGGAAATGCCACAAGCCGACTGAGCCGGGGAATTCCTTGCCCATGCTCTCGACCAGTGCGGCTTCCACCTTGTCGACGGCGGCTCCGTCGCCCTTCATCGCCGCCGTCATGCAAAAGGCAAAGAGTGCGTCGTTGCCGACCTCGTGCACGCCGGCCTTTCTCAGCTGATCCGTCGACAGCACCGGAGTGGCTCCATCGGCCGGGACCTGTGCCTCACCGAGCCGCTGCGCAGAAATGAAGGCCGTGATCTCCAGCCAGCCCATCAAGTTCGCGATGAAGGCGTCCGGGTCCACGTACACGGTCGCAAGATTGAGCGGCTCCTTGCGCTTCTTCAGCTCCGCCATATCCGTCATGGGTCACCCCGCCGCTGCGTCAGTGCTGTCGTCATTGCGACATGCTCACCTCTTCCCGACAGCAAAAATGTCGGGAAGCGTGCACGCGCAAGGCACTTCCGAGGTGAGGGAGCAAAAGCGGTGCCAGGGTGCATGCGTGGACCGTGCACGCTATTGGAGCGGCTTGCGCATCCACTCCCGCGGCAGCGCGATGTCTGTCCTGTCGCATATGCGACGTAGAGCGAACGGCTTCGGCGCCGGTCGTTCCGAGCGTCGCCGCGTTTCGGTCGCATCCATCGCGTCTGGGATGGCAAACGGCGAACTGGCCTCATTCCTGCAGGTTTATCCGCGCGATTGGAGGGGTCGAGCCGATGACCGAAGTCACTGAGACGCGCTCCGTTGTGTCGGAAGCGGAGTTTGAGCATCCCATTGAAACCGTGTGGCGGGCGCTGACCGACTCGGAGTGGCTCGCCGTGTGGTTCTTCCCCAACGACATCCAGCCGGTCGCGGGGCACAAGTTCACGATCTGGGGGCGCCCGATCGAGCGCTGGGACGGCGAGTTCAAATGCGAGGTGCTGGCCGTCGAGGCGCCCAAGATGCTGAGCTTTCGCTGGTATGGCGGCCATGAGGAGCTCAAGGGCTTTGGCCGCTACATGGACACCAAGGTGACCTGGACGCTGACGCCGATCGCCAGCGGCGGCACACATTTTCGCTTCGTGCACGAGGGGTTTGGCACCGATCCCGAGTCGGAGGCGGTGTTCAACATCATGGCCAAGGGCTCCGAGAGCGTCTTGCGGAGCCTCGCCAAGCGGCTCCCCGATCTCATCGAGCATGGTGCGTAAGGTGGAGATTGAAGCGCATTCCCGCGCAGTCCGGAGCCCTCGGTCATGAATCTCCCCGAAGGGAGCCTGCTTAGGCCCCTCATCACCCAACGCATCAATGATGTGAACAGGTCGAGGGCGAAGCGCTCGATCGGCCAGCTCCAGGGAATGATCGGCGAAATGCCGATGACGCGCGGTTTCCATGGCGCCTTGGCGGCCCAGTACGCAGCAACGGGCAAGCCCGGCGTGATCGCCAAGATCAAAGGCGCCTCGCCCTTCGAGAAGTTTCGCCGACCCGTCAACTACCGGAATTTCGGCGAGGATTTCGAAGCCGTGGGGGCGACATGCCTGTCCGTGCCCATCGAGCGCCGCTTTTTTGGTGGCTCCAGCGCCGATCTTGCCACCGTCCAGCAGGCGGTGAAGATTCCAGTCCTGGCGCAGGACATCGTGGTCGACGTCTACCAGGTTCTCGAGGCCCGCAGCGTTGGGGCGGATGCCGTGCTCTTGTCGGCAGGTCTGCTGGGCGACCGTCTCTCCGAGTTCATCGGGCGCGCTACGGCCGTTGCCCTCGATCCCCTCGTGCAAGTCCATACCGAGGCCGAGCTCGATCAAGCCCTCGTTGCGGGGGCCGCGCTTATCTGTGTCACCAACCGCGATATTCATAGCTTTGCCGTGGATCGCGCCACTTGCGCGGCCCTATTGCCGAAGATCCCCGCAGACAAGGCCTTGGCGGTCGCTGAGGGCGGCTTTGGCACCGTGGATGATCTGGAGCAAATGGGAAAAGCCGGAGCCAAGGCCCTCCTCATGGGGACCGCGCTGATGAAAGATCCAGATCCGGCCGGCGTGCTGGAGCGCGTTCTCGGCATCGAGACGACGGAAGCCTGAAAAGACTTCACGTTGCATGAGGTGCTTGGATGTTCACCCGCGTGTGCAAGGCCGACACGATCGCCGAAGGCGGGATGCGGCTGGTGATCGCCGAAGCGCATCTCATCGTGCTGGCGTGGCCCGATAACGGCTCGCTCAAAGCTTTCCAGGGCGTGTGCCCGCACGCCAACACGCCGCTTGCCGAAGCCGAGTTCGACGGCCGCGTGCTCACCTGCCCGACCCATCTGTGGACCTGGGACATGACGAGCGGCGCGCCGCTGCATCCACAAGAGAGCGCGCTCGCCGAATATCCGCTCAAGGTCGAGGACGGCATCATCTACATCGACACCGAGGGCATCAGCCCCCTGTTTGCGCCTCCCTGAGGCGGCAGGCGCTTTGCGTAGCGTCACGTCGCCGCCTGCTCGCTCTCGGCTGACAAGCGGCCCTGCCAGCGCGTCTCGAATGCGGCACAAGACGCCTCGTCGGCAAAGACGATGTCGACGTGCCACTCGATGGTGGCGATGCCGTCCGGCCAGACGCAGTCCTCCGAGTGCCAGCTCAGGGCCGGCCAGCGCGGATTGCGCCGCGCTTCGGCGCCCGCTTGGCGCTGCGCGGGCCGTCCCAGCTCCGTGATCAGCCAGTCCATGATCTCGGGCCGAAAGGCTGCGGCAAACGACACTCCGTGCCGGTTGCGACGCTCGGGGCTTCGCAAAATTTGCTGCGCGATCACGGCAAAGGCCGGCGGCGTGTCGCCAGCGCGAAATTCCCGCATGACCAGCAGGCGAAAGCCGCACGCGATCCGTTCTGCCGGGGCCGCGTAAATCGCCGTGGCTTCCTGATGACAGGGCATCCTCAACTCTCAAGCGGTCCGCGCATTCGGCCAGCCTCTTTGCATCATTCTTGCATCCGTACTTCCCCGTAAGCCTGTCCCGCCGGCCCGCCCCTTTGCGCGCCGGCGGTTTTCTGGGCGATGCCTCATAGCCAAGGGAGGAGGGGTATGTCGGATCATAAGGTCACGGTCGAGCAGCTGCCGAGCGGCAAGTGGGCTTGCTTCCTCCACGTTACGGGCCGCGAGTTCAAGAACGAGGAGCAGGCCGAGAATTGGCTCGACGTCTCGGAGTCGCTGACAGCAATCGACATGATGCTGCGCAAATACAAAAAATAGCAGCACAGGGGCAGCACGGGAGCTCACGCTTCGGCAGCCTTGGCCTTGGCTTTGGCCACCAGTGCGTCGGACGCAATAAGCGTCTCCGTGCCGCCCTCCTGCACCAGCGCGTCGAAGTCCTTGGCGAGGGCTGCGCAGACGACGAGCGCCGCCACCTCCTCGCGCGGGTCGCCGCCCCACTTGAGCGCGATCGCGGTATCGCGGCCGTCGAGGTGCGGCTGTAAGTCCGTCGGCAGCTCGGCTGCGGCGTCCTTGAATCGGAGATCGAAGCCCGCGTCCTCGCCTTCGAGCGTGCAGGGCAGGTAGCCCGCGGTCTCGAAGGGGACGTAGGCGTCATCGAGGCTGAGCGGAAATTTGAGCGCGGCGATGGCCTGCTACAGGGCCGGCCGCGCAGGCACGATCTCGCGCTTCAGATAGGCGGCGAGGGCGCGGGCCATTGGCGTCTCTCTCTATCTCCGGTTGCGTGTGTGGGGGTGACGATGCGGTGCAATGTCCGCGCCAAAGTAGGGGCCTCGCGCCTACGCAACCGGTGTCGGATCCATCAGGGTTCCCTTGGCAGACGAGGCGATGATAGCCGGCGCTTAGAGCACGGGGATTGTTTCTCGGCCCGCTCTGTGCCGGCACCCAGCTTGGACTTCGCGGCCGGGCCGGCGCATGATGGAGAAAAAGCGCCAAAGGAGTGACATGGCCTTGAGAGCGAAAACGCCGCTCCGGCTCTGCGCCACCAGCGCAGTAGCTGTCATCCTCGCGGCGGCGAGCGCAAGCGCTGCCGATCTGTCGCTGCGCGAGATCGTCGAGATGCTGTTCAAGGCGCCGCCCGGCAGCCGCCCCGATCTTTCCGGCAAGGATCTGCGCTATCTCGACTTGAGCACGCTCGACTTCAAGTGCGCCAACCTTAAGGGTGCGAACCTGTTGGGCGCCAATCTCTCCGACGCCAACCTGTCCTATGCCGACCTCGCCGGCGCGCAGCTCGACCGCACCCAGCTCAAACGCACCAACCTCGACCACGCCAACCTCTCCGGTGCCACGCTCTATCACGCCGTCGGCATCCTCAGTCTCGCAGCCCCGGCCACAATGCGCCGAGCTTTGCCGGCGCCGACCTGTCGGGTGCGCGTATCATGGCGCGCTTGAGCCGGGCGAACTTGCGCGGGGCAAAGCTGGCGCGCGCCAAGCTCGGGCCCCCGCAGACCGGCAACGAGCTCAAGACGCCGCAGGAGACCGACCTGTCGGGCGCCAATCTTGCCGGCGCCGACCTGAGCCACGCCGACCTGACGCGGGTGAACCTGGCGTTTGCGGATCTGACCGGCGCCAACCTGGAGGGGGCCGATCTCGCCGGCGCCGATCTGTCGCGCGCGACGCTTGCCGGCGCCAATCTTGCCGGCGCCAACTTCGCGAATGTCGATCTCTATGACGCGAACCTGCGCGGCGCCACCGGCCGCGACAGCGTGCGCGGCTGGGATACGACGCGCAACCGCGATAAGGCGGTGTTCTAAAGGTGGAAGCCGGCCCGACGCGCCCGGCCGGGCTCAATCCTTCTTCTTCTGAAGCTGGAACTTCTTCAGCGCCTTCTTGAGCTCCTCCAGCTTGTCGTTGGGCTTGTGGACGATCTTCTTGCAGTTGGGCGGCGTGCCGAAGGTGCCGTTGGGGCAGTGCTTGGGCGGCTGCCCGACCTTCTTGCAGTGGGGCCACTTGCCGAAGCTTCCCTGCGGGCACTTTTTCGGCGGCTCGACGATCTTCTTGCAGTTGGGCCACTTGCCGACATAGCCGTTCTTGCATTTGCCGATCTTGGGGATGCAGAGCGCGCCGGTCCAGTGCCAGCCCTTCTGCAGGCATTTCTTCTTCGGGTCGAAGCCACCGCCGCCGCCGCCGCCCTTGCACACGAAGGCGTGCGGGCCGACGCGCTCACGCTTCTTGCCGCCGGGGCAGACGCAGCGCCAGCGCGGCGGCACGATCTTTAGCAGCACGGTCTTGCCGCCGCTGCATTGGGGCGGGAGCGGGATCCGACGCCGCCGCCGGGCGGCGGCTCCACGCGGTCGGCGCAGAAGATGACGCGATGCCCGCGGCGGCGGTGCCGCACGCGCCAGCCGTCGCGGCTCCAGCCGCGCGGCACCTCTTTCCAGCCGTGCCAGCAGGTGAGCGGCGGGCCGTGATCGCGCGGCTCCGGTCCGTCGTCGATGACGCCGCCGCCGTCGTCGGAGCTGTCGTCGGCGCCGCCGTCGTCGATGGGGCTGTTGGGGACGTTGCCCTCGACGATGTCGGCGCGCGTGAACTCCGGCTCGGGATCGATCGTAGGCGGGGTCACGATGAAGGGGAACGCCGTCTCGAACGGCAAATCGCCGGTCGGAAGATCGCCCCACGTGCGCGCTTCGCCGACGACGCCGTCGGGCGTGATGCGGATGAGCTTGCCGGGCTCGTCGAGCTCGTTGCAGCGGGTCGGCTCGCTGCAGACCTCGATCGCGCCCTCGATGAGCAAGAGCCAGGAGACGCCGCTCTCCTCGACATAGACGTCGAAGATGGTGCCGCGCACCGTGATCGAGGCGGTCGGCGTGCGGATGACGTAGGCGGGCTTGGCCGCGATGCCGGTGATGAAGCGGAAGGCGCCGCGCACCAGGTTGACCACGATGGCGCCGCCGGAGATGTCGGGATCGTAGACGAACTCGTCGAGCTTGAGGCGGGCGCCGGGCCCGAGCGCCAGCTCGGTGTCGTCATGCAGGCGGATCTCGCCGATGCCGTCGTCTGAGACCTCGATCAGCTCGTCCTGGCGCACGGGATCGCCTTTGGCGAGATCGCGCCGGTCCTTCTCGTATTCGCCGGTGACGAGGTTGACGATGCGGACGGTGGCGCCGATGTCGTCGCCGGGCGCGGCAAGCGCCGGCAGCACGCTCGCTAAGAGCGCGGCGCCGACCAGGGCTGAAAGTCCAAAGCGCATAACAACCGTCAGCTATCAAACGATCATCCTAGCAGCCTCCCAAGCTCAGAGGTGTTCCCTGGGGAACAGTGCGTTGCCTTTCGTGCTGAAGTGGCACGGGGGCGCGCGCTGGGCCGGTGTGCGCCTCTCACTTGGCGGGGACGCAGATCAGCTTGATTGCGGCCTTCATGCGCTTGCGCGCCAGCCCGTGATGGTGCTCGGCGCAGACCATGTCGGGGCCGATGCAGCGCTTGCGCCGCCGGCAGGCCTTGTAGACGCAGAGGCGCGGCAGCCCCATCGCCGAGGCGAGCAGGCGCATGATGACGTCCGCCTCCTCGCGCGCGCGGTTCCGCTCCGACCCGCGCAGGGGCTCGGGTTTGGCGGGGACGGAGGTCCTTTTCGGCTTCGATTTCATGGGAACGCCTCTCTGCCTGCCGCCACACCTTGAGCAAGCCGCGACGGCCTCGCGGCTCGCCCGAGCCCGAGGGTTTGGAGAAAAACAAGGGAGCGCGGGCGCCGAAGCACTGCGATCCTGTTCGAACTCAGGGCAGCCTTGCGGCGCCCGCGCGCGGGGTCTCTCGTGGCCGAGGGTGCGGTCACGACGTCAGCGCGCTTCGGCCCCAACCTGCTCGGCAGGCCATCGTTTCGGGACCTAGGCTGCTGCCGCTCGCTAACCAGAGCGGCCGCTGCCGAAGGGCGTCCGTGCGGGTCATTGCTTTCCCGCACAGCCTCGATCGCACGACCTGAGATCTGAGGAGAGCGTCCTCACACCGGCGTCCGCAACGGCACGGCACGACGGCTCACTCAGGCTCCGCTCCCTGCCCCGCGTCAGACGCTCAAGCTTGCCGCGTCCCTTGTGGCGGCAGGGATGCGAGGAGTGTAGGGGCGCGGGTAGAGGCGGGGATTAGTTTTTTTCGAGCATCCTCCTTCGCCTGAGCCACGCGGGGAGAAGACGGGCGCTTGCGTTGACAACCGCGCGCGCGAGCGCTTGATGGGGATCAAGGCGCGCGGTCGGCATGGGGCGCGAGCCTTATCGGCACAAATCCGCTCCCGAGAGCGCAAACGCCATGACGTACCTGCGCCAGATCCTGTCTCCCAACGAGGTGCTCATCGCGCGGGCGCGCTTCAACTGGCTTTATTACGTGGCGGCGTGGGGCGCGCTCATCGTTGCGCTAGCGGGCGCCGCCGCTCTCCTCAACAGCCATCGATCGCAATGGCTTGCGTTGGCTGTCGCGGCGGCGGGCGCCGGCGTTTTCCTCAGGATCATGTATTGGGTGTGGACGACGGAGATCGGCCTGACCGACCGGCGGCTGATCGTGAAGCGCGGTTTTCCCTCGCGGCATACGCAGGAGATGGAGCTGCGCGCGATCGAGGAGATCGAGCTCGATCAGGGCGTGCTTGGGCGCCTGCTCGGCTATGGCCGCATCGATGTGCAGGGGACCGGCGATGACAACGTGAAGGTCCCCGCGATCGCGCATCCCCTGGCCTTCCTCAGGGCCGTCGAGGGCGCCATCGGCGATGCGAGGCCGTCGGCGGCGCAAGGGCGGGCGTGAGGGGCGAAGAGGCCGGAGGCGGGGATTGTGACCGGCGCGCAGTACACGATCGACGGCGGGGTCGGGGCATAGGGGGGCGAGTGCGGCGCTGTCAGAACGTCAGCACCGTTTACGCTCAATCAGCGGCTAGCATTACTTCATGAAGCGCCCCTATTGCTGATATCGCTTCCTCATACTCATCCCTGCGTAGTAATTTGTATTTCCCCTCAAGCGATATTATATTGGCATTTTTCGGGATAATCGTCTGGGACACGTCCGATAATGATACCGTCCCCAGTATCAATTGTTGCCCGCTGTCGATGTGGCAAAATATAAAATCAAATATGGCGTTTACGTTTGAATTGTCCTGTTCCTGTTGAAGGGGGAAATCGAGAACAAATGGACACGCAACAAACTTATTGAATCGCGACATCGTATGCAGAAATGCAAAATATTGAGCTAAGAGTGACCGCGGCAGATCGCTTCCCAAAACGTTCGCCTTGATCTGCCGCTCGATGGTCTTGTAATCAGCTACCTCCAATATGGCAGACAACAAGCCGTCGCTCAGAAATTGAAAGATGCGCGTAATGACCAACACAGCTTGGAAAACGAGGTGGTGATTCTCAAGAAAGCTATAAGGGAACTCGACGCCGACTATGCACTGGTTGAGTCTCCCGATACTCGAACGTCGGCGCCAAGTGTGTGATATAAGATTTTGATTAATGTTGACTTCCCTACGTCATCTTCGCCGATTACGACGTTTATTGATTTGTCGAACGATAGTTTGCGCGCCGCCTTCTCGACTTTTGAGAGGATCAAGACCTCTTCGAATATCAAGCTCGTCATTGACGCGACCCTTGCGAATATTTCGAATTAGCTCGAAAGTTAGAGTTTTTCATAGTAGACCAATATGGCGAGCGCGTTTAAATAGTAGCGATTGTCGTAGGGCGGTTTAAGTGAAGATAAAAGCTTAGTCGCAGCGAGATCCAAAAACGTAGCCATCGTCGTCGGGTGTCCAGAATCGTACAGTTCTCCGAGCGACCCGATAAGTTTTGCGGCATCAGAGTTGGACGCATCGGTGAAGTCCAGCATGGCTTCGGAAAGTGCCTTTGTTGTCTTCATAATATCTAGCTCCGACCACCCGGCGGTGATTAGGGCGTTGTTGATCGTGGCGACGTCGGGGGCGGTGCTCTTCTTTGAGACCATTAAAGTGAGGCTATTGGCAATCGACGTGCGGCTAATGCATTTCCTGGCGATTAATTCGTCAACATTTGGAATCTTGTGGGATGGATAGTTGTTTTTGCGGGAAATTTCACTTTGAACTAGACAAATCCAACTGTGAATATTCAGGCCATGTTCTTCGCCGAAGCGGTGCTTGAATAGCTCCATTGCCTCCCCGGCTAAATACGATTGCATGGAGTGTAGGCCAACATTCGAGACGAGGAAATGGAGCTTGTCAATATTGGCCTCATCAAAGGTTGGGAGTTCTTCCTTCAGCTTATCGATAATTTTCTGGCGGTGTTTTGGGTCAAGGTCCTTTGCTGCGACGTCGACGGAAGAAAAGCTGAAGGGAACATTTGAGACCAATATGACCCGGATATGCTTTCCCGAGCAAATCCCGTCCAGATTGCTAAACAACTTTCCAAGGATAGAATTACGACCTTTCTTTCGAGACCAAAGATAGGAAGGCGGGCGAGGGGAAGGGGAGGCTGAGGTCTTGACCTGGACAAAATCGACGTCGTGGGGCGCGCTCGCTGGAGACAAGAACACGACATCATCGTGAAATTCGAAGGCGACAAGGTAGTCTGCGCCAGCCATGTGTCTGCGGATCATTTCGCAGAAGGCCCAATCTTTTTGGTAGTCAAAGCGCGCAGAGGTGTCCGGGCCGGCCGTCTCGCGTTGTGGCTTCTCAACAAGCTCTTTGATGAAGTTGCGCTGCATTGGCACTTCTTGTTCATGCTCAAAGAATGGGGTGACTTGGTACATAAGTTGGTCGTGGCGCGCAATCTGCGGTTGTTGGGAGCTTTGGGATTGTCACCCCATGCATCCGCAACCCGGACCTTTGCGGGGCGGCCTCTAGGGCGCGACGCCCACGCCTATGAGCGATAAACCGATTCTGCCCGGCCCCGACGGCATTGAGCCGATCCTGAAAGACGCGCTCGAAGAGCGCACCCTCGCCCGCGCACGCCCGATCGGCTAGACTGCCGCCTTCGCGTCTACGCGCCGCGTCCCGCGCTGGCGGAACGGAGTTTGCGTCATGCGCAAGGGCTGGTGGAGAGCAGGCATCCTCGCGTTTGTTGCGGCGGCGCTCGGCCTAGCGCTTTTCAACGTCTACAAGGGCGAGGAGCGGCGCCACAAGATCGCTGAGATCCAAACCGGCATCGATTTTGTGCGGACCCGGGCGGCGGACCTGAAGGCGCGCTTCGACGCGCTCAACGCCGAATCCGCGACGGCGCCCAACGACCCGGAGCGCCTCAGGGTGCTGGGCGCGCGCCACCTCGCCCTCGTCAAGGAGGATCAGGCGCTAAAGAAGGACCTCGCGCGGCTTCAGCATGACCTCGACGAGGTCAAGCGCTGACACGGGCCGGCCGGCTCGGTGCGCCCGTGCATCCACAACCCGGGTCTTGCCCGCGCGGGGGCGGCGGAGTAGGCCATCCCCATGAGCGACAAACCGATTCTGCCGGGCCCCGACGGCTACGAGCCCATCCTGCTGAAAGACGCCCTGGAGGAGCGCTACCTCGCCTACGCGCTCTCCACCATCATGCACCGTGCGCTGCCCGACGTGCGCGACGGCCTCAAGCCCGTGCACCGGCGCATCCTCTACGCCATGCGCGAGTTAAAGCTCGACCCCGCCGCCGGATATAAAAAGTGCGCCAAGGTCGTCGGCGAGGTGATGGGCAGCTACCACCCGCACGGCGACCAGGCGATCTACGACGCGCTGGTGCGTATGGCGCAATCCTTCGCCGTGCGCTACCCGCTGGTCGACGGCCAGGGCAACTTCGGCAACATCGACGGCGATAACGCCGCCGCCATGCGCTACACCGAGAGCCGTCTGACCGAGGTGGCGCAGGCGCTGCTCGAAGGCATCGACGACGACACCGTCGACTTCCGCCCGACCTACGACGGCACCATGTCGGAGCCTGTGGTGCTGCCGGCGGCGTTCCCGAATTTGCTCGCAAACGGCTCGTCCGGCATTGCGGTCGGCATGGCGACCAACATTCCGCCGCACAACGTGGAGGAGTTGTCGAACGCGCTGCTGCATCTCATCAAGCACCCCAACGCCACCATCGAGAAGCTGGTGGAGATGATCCCGGGGCCGGATTTCCCCACGGGTGGCGTGCTGGTGGAGCCCAAGGAGCAGATCCTCGAGGCCTACAAGACCGGTCGCGGCGGCTTCCGCCTGCGCGCCAAGTGGGAGAAGGAGGACACCGGGCGCGGCACCTACCAGATCGTCGTCACCGAGATTCCCTACCAGGTGCAGAAGGCGAAGCTGATCGAGCGCATCGCCGAGCTGTTGCAGGAAAAGAAGCTGTCGCTCCTGGGCGACGTGCGCGACGAGTCGGCCGAGGAGATCCGGCTGATTTTGGAGCCCAAGAGCCGCACCGTCGATCCGGTGTTGCTGATGGAGAGCCTGTTCCGCCTGACCGAGCTGGAGCTGCGCTTCGGGCTCAACATGAACGTGCTCTCGGCCGGGCAGATCCCCAACGTGTTGTCGTTGCGCGACGTGCTGCGCCAGTGGCTGGAGCACCGCATCGACGTGCTGGTGCGGCGGTCTGAGTTCCGCCTGAAGAAGATCGAGCATCGGCTCGAGGTCTTGGACGGCTACCTCGTCGCCTATCTCAACATTGACGAGGTGATCCGCATCGTCCGCTTCGAGGACGAGCCCAAGGCCAAGCTGATCGCCCGCTTCAAGCTGACCGAGGTGCAGGCCGAGGCGATCTTGAATTTGCGCTTGCGGTCGTTGTCGAAGCTGGAAGAGATCGAGATCAAGGCCGAGCACGACAAGCTGTCGAAGGAGCGGCGCGAATTAAAGCAGCTCTTGAAGTCGGACGAGCTGCAGTGGGACAAGATCGCGGGCGAGGTCAAAGAGATCCGCGAGCGCTACGCCAAGTCGACGCCGCTCGGGCGCCGCCGCACCTCGTTTGCCGAGGCGCCCGAGATCACGGTCGACCTCGACCAGGCGCTGATCGAGAAGGAAGCCGTCACGGTGGTCCTGTCGGAGAAGGGCTGGATCCGCGCGCTCAAAGGCCACGTGGACGATCTGTCGAAGCTCGAGTTCAAGCAGGGCGACAAGCTGAAACGCGCGGTCAAGGCCTACACCACCGACAAGATGCTGCTGTTTGCCACCAACGGTAAGGTGTTCACGCTGGAGACGCATCTGCTGCCCGGCGGGCGCGGGCACGGCGAGCCCGTGCGTCTGATGATCGACCTCGAAGAGAACCATGACATCGCCGAGGCCTTCGCCTACGAGCGCGGGCGCAAGCTGCTGGTTGCCTCCTCGGGCGGCTACGGCTTCATCGTGCCCGAGGACGAGGTCATCGCCGGCACGCGCAAGGGCAAGCAGGTGTTGAACGTCTCAGAGCCCGACGAGGCCAAGGTGTGCGTGCCCATCGCCGGCGACTGCGTGGCAGCGATCGGCGAGAACCGCAAGCTCCTCGTGTTCAAGCTCGACGAGGTCAACGAGATGACGCGCGGCAAGGGCGTGATCCTGCAGCGCTTCAAGGACGGGGGCCTGTCGGATGCGCGCGTGTTCAAGAAGGCCGACGGGCTCACCTGGCTCGATTCCGCCGGGCGCACGTTCACGCTCAGCTGGAGCGAGCTGAAGGACTGGGTCGGTGTGCGCGCGCAAGCCGGACGGATGGCGCCCAAGGGCTTCCCGCGGTCGAACAAGTTCGGCCCCGCGTTCTGAGGCTTCGGCGACGTCCGCGGCGTGAAACCCGCCTGATCAAGAGTGGTCGCCGATCTCTAGCAGTGAGGCGGCATAGCGTATGGGAGAATGATGAGTAGCAAGTTCACGAGCATCGCGCCGGAGCACCGCGCTTTTATCGAACGACAAAAGATATTCTTCGTCGCAAGTGCGGCGCCGAAGGGTCGTGTAAACGTATCACCGAAAGGCATGTCGACGCTGCGCGTGCTAGGCGTGAACGACGTGGCCTACCTTGATGTCACGGGCAGCGGCAGCGAGACGCGGGCGCATCTTCTGGCTTCAGACGACAAGCGTCTGACGATCATGTTTTGCGCCTTCGAGGGCGAACCGCTCATTCTGCGGCTTTATGGCCAGGCCCAGTCCCTGATGCGAGGAACATCGGGATACACCGCGCTCTTGCCGCAGTTCGAAGAGATTCCGGGCGCCCGCCAGATCGTGCGCCTTGCCGTCGATCTGGTGCAGACATCGTGCGGAATGGGCGTTCCGTTGTTCGATTACAGGGAGGACCGGCAGGACCTCACGCGCTATTGGACGACGCAGGGGATCGACAAGCTGCGCAAGTACTGGGGCTTGAAGAACAAGCAGAGCATCGATGGCTGGCCGACCGAGTTCGCGCCGGAGGTGATGGCGCCGCCGGAAGAGCGATGAATGTAGCTCGTCACGAGGGGATGCGCGCGTGTTCAAGAAGGCCGAGGGGCTCACCTGGCTCGATACGGCCGGGCGCTTTACGCTCAGCTGGAGCGAGCTGAAGGACTGGGTGGGCGAGCGCGCGAAAGCGGGCCGGATGGCGCCCAAGGGCTTCCCGCGCTCCAACAAGTTCGGGCCGGGGTTCTAGCGGCTTTCGCCACGCTCCTCAGCGTTGCAACCAAGGCGGGAGGTGCACGCCGCTGCGCCGCCGCGCCGCAGGAGATGCCGTCAAAGGACCACAAAGTGGGAGCGGCCTCGTATGGCCCAATGTCGTCCGACGAGGTGCGTCATGGTATCCGCCATAAGAATGACGTCACACTGGCCCCGCATCCTCCAGCTCTTCTGCACGCTTATCGGCACGGCCGCCTGCTTCCTCATTCAGCTCCCCATCGAGTCGCGCAGCTTCGGCGATCCGTTTGCCGTGTTCCTTGCCTGCGTCTTCATGATCGCCTTGCTGTTTGGGCGCGTGTCCGGAGGCGCCGCGGTCGTGTTGTCCTCATTGCTGTCGGCTCTCTTCTTCGAGCCGCACAACAGCTTCCAGCTGCTGCACGCGTTCGACCTACTGCAGATTCAGGTCTACGCCGGTCTCGCCACGGGTGCCGTCGTGCTCGGCGATCAGATTCGGCGCACGCTGATCGCGCAGTCCGACTCCAACCAGGAGCTTTCGGCCGAAGACGCCCGCAAGAGCCTGCGCTTGCGCGAGGTGGCGCATCGGGTCGCGAACAACTTCTCCTCGCTCGACGCCCTCATCCGCCAGCGGGCCAAAGTCTCGAGCGATCCCAAAATCAAATTGGCTTTCGAGCAGGCGAGCGAGTTGGTTCACGTGGTCGCGCGCCTCACCAACCGTCTCTCCAACACCGACGCGTCCAGCACGGTGAACAGTCGTGTCTTCGTGCGCGACGTGTGCGAGGACCTCAAGGCCTGTGCGCCGAGCACGACGGTGATAGAGTACGACGCTGAGAGCCTCGAGCTGCCCTTGAACCTCGCCGTCCCCCTCGGCCTTATCATCAACGAGCTGGTGACGAACGCCTTGAAGTACGCCTTCTCCGAAGGAAGCACCGGCCGGGTGGCCGTGGCATTCTCGCGGCGGGGAGCCGTATTGCGGCTTGCGGTTGAGGACAACGGCGTGGGGATGAACGGCGAGGTGCGCGGCACCGGCGTCGGCTTGCCGCTCCTCAACAACCTCGCGCGCTCGCTGGAAGGAAAGATCGAGATCAAGTCGGGCGCGCGCGGCACCTTGGTGTGCGTCACATTCCCGGCCGGTGATCTCCGCAATGAGATGGTGGCCGAAGCGCTTCCGCCCTATCTCCACTAGCTTGCGGGGCCGCCGGCGTGGCCTTGCGGTGCGCGCGCCGGCCGGGCGGATGGCGCGCAAGGGCTTCCCGCGGTCGAACAAGTTCGGCCCGTCGTTCTAATCGCGGCAATTGCGCGTGGTCCGAGCAAAGCGGTCGGGCGACCGAAAATCGCGGCCTCCGCGTCAAGCATCGCGAAAGCATGTCCGATGATCCCGTAGGTGGGAGGATCTTGCGACGTCGTAGCCTGAGGCCCGCGTTGCTCGCGCCTCGGGAGCAGACCATGACAGCAAGCGTCTCACTCTGAGTGCTTCAGCCGGGCTGATGCGCCTTATTAGAGATTCTGATTGCATTTCGGTGGCGCCGCGGCCTTAGGCTTATTTGCCGACCCCGCCACGTGGTGCACCTGCTGCGCCCAAAAAGACAAGACCAGGGAGGAAGACCCATGAGCTCCAAGACGTTGCGCCGCGCCGCTGCTTCAGCGGCCAGCATGTGCCTCCTCCTTGCCAGCGCTTGGCAAGCGGATGCGCAGGACATGCTGCAGTACCTCGACCTCAAGTCCGACGCCTTCACCAAGGCGGACATGTCGCGCGCCGACGTCGAGCAAGCGATCGCGGCCGCCGGGCCCGGCGGGGGCGCCGACTTCAACGGCAAGCGGCTCAACAAGCTCGACCTGTCGGGTCTCGACCTGCACGGCGCCAACCTGCAGGCAGCCCGCCTCAACGGTGCCAATCTCGCCGGCGCCAACCTCAAGGCGGCCAAGCTCAATTCAGCTTGGGGGCTCAAAGCGGATCTCTCGGGCGCCGATCTCGAAGGCGCAAGCCTGCTCTCGGCGCAGCTCATGGACGCCAAGCTCGATAAGGCGAATCTCGCCGGCGCCCGCGTCGCCTCCGACCTCTCGCGCGCCAGCCTGACGCAAGCCCGTCTCGACGGCATCAATCTCGCCAACGGCAAGCCCATGCCCTACAGCCGCCACCACCGTCTGGTCCTGCGCTCGGCCAAGCTCGACGGTGCCAGCTTGAAGAACGCAGGGCTCATCGGCACCAACCTCGAGTTCGCGTCTCTGCGCGGGGCCGATCTGTCGGGCGCCGTCCTCGCCGGCTCGGCGCTCGCCGGTGCGGACTTGCGCGGCGCCACCGTGACGGGAACGGATTTCAACAACGCCGATCTCAGCTCCGCGCACCTTGAGGAGCTGTCGGGGCGCGCGGCCGCCGTCAACCTCGATAAGGCGCGGAACCTGGAGCAAGCCTACGTGAAGTGAACATGTGGGGCGGCGTTGCAAGCCGTTCTGAGCTCTTTGAACGAATAAGGGCTCCGGCGTTGCCGGAGCCCTGCCTTGTTTCGCGCTAGGGCTCAGTACTCGCAATATCGCCGACCGTGCCGGGTAGTAGCAGTCGAGCGCTGCCGCATCCGGCATCGCCTGGCGCCCGCTAATCTCTTTGATTGATTTTCAGGCTTTCGAAGGCGCGCTCGAGCTGGGGCTCTAGCTCGGCGGCGTGTTTTCGGTGCACGCTGTAGCTGACGAGGATTGCAGTGTGTGACGTCGTCGTCGCCAGATACCGGGTGTAGTAGTTGAAGATCTCGGAATTGAGATGCTTGCCGTCGACCCAGGTATGGGGACCATGCTTCACGCGGTGCACATAGATGACCTTGGACATGTGCGTCTTGCCGTCGGTGCTCTTGAGCTCTCGCGGCTGGCGCAAGTGCGCCTCGTAGGCGTCGAGGGTATCGGAATCATTTCGGAGCTGGCGCGTGAAAATAATGACGGCGGCTCTGCTGGCCTCGCTCTTTGCCTCGAGCTTACAGACCCATTCCGTCTGCTCAAGAACGCACTTCCATCCGCGCGGCAGCTCGAAGCGCATGTCGGCGCCGCGGTAAAGGTTGGGCGCGGGATCGAACAGCTGCGGGGCTGCCGCAAAGCCGACGAGCGCCAGGGACGCAGCGGCAGCAAACGCGGTCAAGAGCCCGATTGACACCACGCGAAGCACGGCTGGCGGCTCCTATTTTCCCGTATCGGAAATCTGGCCGTCGGTATTGGGTGACGGGGTTGCGTCTTGCGCCACGGCTCTTAAGTCTGCGAGCCGAGCTTCAATATATGTGCGCTGGTTCTGCAGATCTTTCGCCATGTCATCGCGCAATTTTCGCCCGCTGAGCAACGCGATGGATTGCATGGCTTTACCGAAAGCAATCTTCGCTGCAGCCCCATCGTTCAGTTTCATGTGGGCGACGCCAAGAACCTCCGCCGCATACATCCTCTCCCGGTGGTGCTCAAGCTCCTGCGCGCTGCCCGTCTTCAAAGGGTAGCGTTTTGCCTGCGCCTCCAACACGCGCAGGGCGGTTTCGCAGGATTGGGCTGCGCGCCGCGGCTGCTCGAGGTATGCGACCTCCAGCCAACACAGTCTGCGGAGGAGGAGCGCGCGTCGTATGCCAAGCGGTTGCAGCACGTCGGGCCTGGGAGCGATATCGTTCTCAACGGCTGCTTCCGTCGCGGAGACCTCCTTTAGTGCCAATTGTAGCAGGCGGCGAGCTTCGGCGTAGCGCTTCGCCTCCTCCGCTCGCTCGATCAGCGTCCAGGCACGGGCCGTTGCGAAGTTCAAGGCGGAGACATCGGTTGGGAACGCCTGCCGCAGCTCAATGGCGCGCTCGAGGTTTCGTTCGAGCGCAGCATTCGCCGCCGTGAACTCCTTCTTCTCTGCGACCGCCTGCGCCCAATCGTAGTTGAGAACCTTTCTGACGGCGTGAACCGAATCCGTCGACTTGGTGACCTCGTACTCCGCGTTGACCGCCCGGCGCAGTGCATCGACCATGGCCTGCGCGCGCGTCTTCTCTCCCGCCCTGTAGAAGGCCCTGGCGCGGTCCAGGTCGCACAGGGTCCGCTCGTAAACGTAGCCGTTGGGGACCTTGCCGCCGGACAGGGAATCGAACAGATCGCAGGCGCTGACCATCATTCCGCTCTTGGCAACGGCGCTCCTCTTATCATTGGGCAAGTCGCTGGTCGTGCGCAGGAGCTGGCCGATTGCGAAAAGACTGTCGGAGATGGCGGCCGTTGCCTTGAAGTTGGCGCTCACCGCAAAGGCGGCGACACCGACGGAAAAGGCCAGTGCTCCTATCACGAGCCCGAATGCCACCCCTATCCGCGTCTGCTGGGCGCGCTCTTGCTCGCGGCGCAGAACCGGCATCTCACGCGCTTCGACGTCAAACAGCGGCGCTATGAGCTTCAACCATTCATCGGCGATGCGCGTTGCCCGCAACGGCGACAGTGCCCACCAAGAGTTCTCTCCGCGCAAATCGATGATCTGCACGTTGGGCAGCGTTTGCGAAAGATCGCCCGGAAGCTCGTCCTTGAACTCACCGGCGGCACGTATGACCAGAACGTTGTCGGGATCGCAATGGGTGCGAAAGTCCGTGATTTCCCTGAGGATCCAGTCATCGCCCTCGGGGCGCAGCACGGCGTCGGGAGTTGCTAGAACGATCAGAAATCGGGAGCGCACCAGCGCGGGAAAGATGTTCTTCTCGTAGAAATCTGCGGCGCCGCGCTCATAAATTGTATCGAGGAAGACCCGAAGTTTGCGAGGTTGTCGGCCGCGAAGGCGCCGCGAAATGTCATAGGACTGCAGGCGCCGGCGCAATGCGCGCGCCATTCTGGTTCCGTCTGAGCGGCGGTAAGAGATAAACGCGTCAAACAAATCATCGTTAGACAATTCCGGCACTCCTGCAATGAGGATATGACCGGGAGCATCCGCGGGGCCGACTTCTGACTAAAACATGCTTATGTTCGCTATGCTCAAGTGTGCTGCGCAGATGCGTCCTCGAATGCTCTGCACGCTAGCCCCATTCACATGAGCGTTCAACTCGGCGGTGACTTCTTGAAGGAGTGGGTATGCGTGGTACCAGCCGATATCGACCGGCCCGCTAGGGCGTCGCGCGTTTTGAGCGGTTGACATGAATAGGGCTCCGGCGTTGCCGGAGCCCCACTTCTACGCGTTATGACTTAGTACTCGCAGTAGCGCCGGCCGTGCCGGTAGTAGCAGTCGCGATATTCCGAATCCGCGATCGCTGCCCCGACGGCGGCACCGAGAATGCCGAGCGCGATCCATTTGCCGTTGTGCCAATAGCCGCGGCCGTGGTGATGCCCATGGTGATAGGCGTAACCTCTGTAGTGGTGGCCGCGATGGCCAGCCTGAGCCGCGGGAACAACTGTCGCGGTGGACAGGGCGGCGGCCAGCACGAGCGTTGCAAGCGATTTGCTCATGATGAGACTTTCCTTTGTTTCAAGGTCCTCGGCTCGCTTTGGTGCGAAGCTCTCGATCGAACCCTGTCGGTTAACGCGTTGGCTGCGCATAGGTTGCGCGCGTCGCGCTGTCACGATGACGTGACCGCTGCTTGTTATGGAGCACGAGAGGGTGTCGCGACGCGCCAGGTCTCGTTTTTTCGATCAGCGGTGAAGCAAGCCGGGCGCCTTGCACCCAACGCGTTGCTGCAGTCCGATGCGCTCGGCCTCAGTTGCTGAACGCCAGCCGATCCGTGAGCCTGCGCGCTAGCAAGGCCGAGCCGGGCGCCGTCAGGTGACCGTTATCGAACTGGAGTGGAAAGCCGTTCTCGTCAATCGTGGTGCACGCGTTGTTATGGCACAGGGCATCAATGAGCGAGATATAGTGCACGCCCTTTCCCTTGAAGAACTTACGGAACGCAATATCAGTCTTGAAGTTCCTCGCCACGCGCGCCTCGTTGATCAATCCGGGATCGTGATAAAGCTTGCTCCGCGTCAATAGCCTCGGCAATGGGGAGGTGTACTTGACCAAGGGCCCAAACACATAGAGAGCGCGGGCATGCGGCCGGAGCCTCTCGATGCCTTTCATGACCGTGGGCGTCTCTCTGCCGGACCAGTTCATGGCAACGATGATGGCGTCGAGCCGCTTGCCGGGTAGAAACTGCTCAAAGAGGATCTTCATGACGTCGCGGCAACGATCCGAGCCTTTGTTCGTGAGATCCTGGGGGCAGCCGGATGCGGTCGCCTGCAGGAAGTTGACGTCGGGAAAGGTCTTGCTCAACCCTGACCAGAGGTGCGCCGCGTAGCTGTCGCCGACGACCAGCACATTCTTCTTGTTACGGCTGAGGGCGAGACAGCGATCCTGCTCGAACTCGGTAACCCTGGCGGCCGCACGGGAGATGAAGCAAGTGCCTTCGCGCATGGGGCCCGATGGATCGTACCTGAAGGCAGCCAGTTGGCGGATCTCGGGCGGGTAGCGCTCTTTCCAACCTTGGCCCTGAATGACGACAACTGCAATCGCCGCCACGCTGCCCGCGGCTGCGAGGCCGAATGCAAAGACCTGCCGGCGCTGCGGCGCCACTCTCTTTGTGCGGAAGGGCTGCTCGATGAACCTCCAGGAGAGGCAGGCGATGGCCACGCTCACCGCCCCCAGCAGGATCTTCACTGTCCAGGTGGGGTACAACTCGAATTGCAGGTGATAGTAGGTGATGATGGGCAGGTGCCAAAGGTAGAGCGAGTAGGAGATCAGTCCGAGCCCAACGAAGGGGCGGGTCGACAGCAGGCGGGCGGCGAACGTGTCGCGCTCACGGCCGGTATGGATGAGCGCCGCCGCGCCCAGGCAGGGCACGAGCGCCCAGAGCCCGGGAAAGGGCGTGTTCTTGGAGAAGGCGAATGTGGGAATGACAATGGCCAGCAGCCCGAGGATCGACAGAATCTCCCGGGTGCGCTGGGTCTTGACCTCGGGTACGGCGCCGATCGCGAGCAGGCTTCCGATCAGAAGCTCCCAGCCGCGTGGGGCAAGCTGATAGTAGGCGATCTTGGATTGATTTTGGACGAGGATCTCGCTGCAGACAAGCGAGGTGAATGCCGCCAGGACGACAGCCATGACGAGTACCTCGCGCCTGGCTCGCACAAACAGCAGCAGGGCCAGCGGAAAGAGCATGTAGAACTGCTCTTCCACCGCGAGCGACCAAGTGTGAATGAGAGGCAGCGTCCGCGCCGCCGGCATGAAATAGCCGCTGGTCCCAGCGTAGAAGAAGTTTGCCACGAAGAACGTGGCGGCGATGACGCTTTTTGCGAGGAGGACGAACTCAGCCGGAAACAGCAAGAAATATCCGGCGATCGTGGTGGCGGCGAGACATGCAAATAGAGCGGGAAGGATCCGTCTGACCCTTCGCTCGTAGAAGCCAGCGAGCGAAAACCGGCCGGCCGCCATGTCGGCGAGAATGATGGTCGTGATCAGAAAGCCGGAAATGACGAAGAAGACGTCAACGCCGATGAAGCCGCCCTTCGATAGATGATTGTCGAGGTGATAGATCAAGACCGCGAAAATAGCGATCGCACGCAGACCGTCGATGTCTGGCCGATACGCGTGCGAAGATCTCACCCGGAAAACCCCAAACTATACTAGGCAAATATGCGACGCACGATCGGCGTCCCCCTTTTGCCGAAATTGACGGCAATGGGCCGCACTGACAAGGCGGATCGGGGTGCTGGTAAGGTTGCAGTTAGGTTGGGGCGCTCCGAGTGGCCGATGCGTCACACTTGGTCCGGCGGCCCGGCCTTTGCGACTCCGGCTAAGCGCGCAGGCGCTGCGGCGGTTGCCCTTTGGCGTCGGTGCCGGGTGCGACCAAGGTTGGTCCCAGATGCGTCTCGTCCGTGACGACGCGGTTGCGGCCAGATTCCTTGGCGAGGTAGAGCGCAATGTCGGCACGTCCGATTGCTTCGCCGAGGGTGTGCAGCACCTGGGCGACGCCAATCGAAGCCGTCAGCCCCCGGAAACCGACATCGGAGAAATCGACATCAGCGATGATCGTGCGCAGGTCCTCTGCGACGCGCGTGGCCCTCTCCAAATCGGTATTGAGCAGAATTGCGAGCATCTCCTCGCCGCCGTAGCGAATGGCTATGTCGGTGCTGCGCAGACGGTTCCTGATCGTATCGGCGACGCGCCGGATCACCCGGTCTCCGACGGGATGCCCGTAGGCGTCGTTTATGGATTTGAAGCGGTCGATGTCGATCATCAAGACGCATAGCGGATAGCGCTGACGGCTGGCGAAGGCGATGAGGGGCTCCTCCTGCTCCTTGAGGAAACGGCGGTTATAGAGCCCGCTCAGTGCATCGCGCAGCACCAGTTGCGATATGGTGCGCTCACCCTGGCGTCGCAGCCAGTCGTTTCTCTCGATCACGATGGTGCAGAACGCGATCGTGATGGAGGCTGCCAGGATCGTAAGGACGATGAAGATGGGGATGGCCCGGTCAACGGCAGGATTGACGTGATGCACCACAAAGCCCCCGAGGAAGATCACGGTGGCGATGACTGCGATCTCGACCCGGCCAAAACGACCGCCGTTCCAGGGACTGGCGATCGCCCGCATGATGCCGGTGCGGGCGCCGAGCAGCAGCGGAGAGGCGGAGAAGAACAGGCCGGTGATTGCCGTCGTCAGTGACATCTGTCCGTGGAACTCCGCCACCCCATAGATATAGCCCGTGAGCGCCACCAAGCAGGGGGCCATGCCGATCGCCGCGGTGACCTGGCTCGCTGCAAGATACCCACGGTAGCGCAGCAGAAACGAGAGGGGGACCAGCACGAACACCATGGCGCTGTTCCAGCCCGTCGCGACCGGCGTACCTTCTGCAGCCTCGCGCGCGAGAACCGATGGGAAGGGTGAGGCGAGCTGCAGGACATTGACGCCTGAGGCGACCTCGAGAAGTCGTCCTGCCGCTACGATGGCAACCGCCAGCAGGGCGGCGACCGCGATGGGCGGCACTCGCAACGCTCTGATCGAGGCCACTGCCGCGCCGCCGACAATGAACAAGATTGCAGTGATGGGGTGCGTGGCGGGGCCGCCCGCTAAGGGCCGCCAAATGGCCTCGGCGTCCAGCGCATAGGCAGCCAACACGAAGCACCCGCCCGCGACCGTAATCAGCCCGCACCAGTGGCCGAGCCTGATCAAGGCCGCCGCATGCCTGGCGGCACGGCGGCCGGCCACGGCATGCTGGTGAAGATTGCTCGGCTCGTAGGGATTGGTCACCGGGCCGCGTCTTCTTTTCTGTTCACTTTGAAGGAAAACTGTTAGGGGCGGCCTCCTAACGTACCCTGATGATCATCGGTGGTTTTCGAGGTTCTCGAGAGCCTTGGCGCGCTTCTGCCGCGCTTGCCCGGGATACCGGCGGCAGCTAGGACTTGCTCATGGGACGGACGGGCACGAAAATCAGCGCCGCGGCGCTGCTAATGCTGTCGCATGCGGCAGCGGCGCAGGCACAAGCGGGCGCGCCGGCCGCGCCGCCGGCGGCACCGCAATGCGCCAAGGCCGAGTTCGAGGACGTCGTCGACGACGCCGCAGCTGCCCTGCGCGGCCTCAACTCCAAGAACAAACCAGCCTTCCAGGAAAAGCTGCGCGAGTTGAAGGACAAGCGCGGCTGGAGCCACGACCAGTTCCTCAAAGAGGCCGCACCCTTCGTGCGCGACGACAAGATCGCCGTGTTCGACCAGGATTCAGAGCGCCTCTTGAGCGACATCTCCTCGCTCGGCCAGGAGGGGGCGGAGGCCAAGACGCCCGATTGCGCGCTGTTGCTGGAGCTGAGAGCGCGCATGGATGTGCTGGTCAAGACGCAGTCCGCCAAGTGGAGCTACATGTTCAAGAAGCTCGACGCGGCGCTGGCGCAGTAAGGCGCACATCCCCTCACCGGGCCGCTCGTGCAACGGTGTCTGACCCATCGAGGCTGCGCCGTGCCTGTTATCAGCAGAAGCGAAGGCTGAATTTGGTGTGGGTCCCGCTCTACAGCGGGATGACGTACCTGGGGAGGATGGCGATCGCCCATTCTCAACGTTATCCCGGCGCAGGCCGGGACCCACGCAAATCGCCCCGAGGACGACGGTGAAAGGGAGGAATAGCGTTCGGCGGCACGCAAGGATTCAGAGCTCCGCAGAGTTCTGACATGAGCTGAGGGTCAATCGCGGCGCAGCCAGCCGTTGGGGCCCAGAAGCTCCTGCGGCTTGAAGCGCATCTTGTAGCTCATCTTGCGCGAGCCGGAGATCCAATAGCCGAGATAGAGATAAGGCAGCCCGAGCCGGCGCGCGTACTCGATGTGCTCGAGGATCATGTGGGTGCCGAGGCTCAGGTGATCGGCCTGCGGGTCATAGAAGCTGTAGACCATGGATATGCCATCGGAGAGCAGGTCGCACAGCGCGGCGCCGACCAGCGGCCAAGACTTAGGCGAGCTGTCGAGCGCGTTTTCGGGCTTCAGCCGGTACTCGGTGACGAACGTGTTGATGACACTGTCCTCCACCATCATCGCGTAGTCGAGCACCGTCATGTCGGCCATGCCGCCGTCGGCGTGGCGGGCGTCGATGTAGCGGCGGAAGAGAGCAAATTGCTCCGAGGTGGGCTCGGGCGGGCGCCGCAGCCCCACGACGGCCTGGTTCTTGTCCATGACCCGGCGCATCGAGCGCCCCATCTCGAACTCGTCGACGATGACGCGCACCGAGATGCATGCGTGGCAGCCCTCGCAATAGGGCATGTAGGCGATGTTCTGGCTGCGCCGGAAACCGCCGCGCAGCAGATTGTCGATGAGGCTCGTCGGCTTCTCGTGGGTGAGGTGGGTAAAGAGCTTTCGCTCCAGGCGTCCAGACAGATAGGGGCAGGGCTGGGGGGCGGTGACGTAGAACTCCGGAAAATGCTTCTGCTGCTCCGTCATTCGCTTACGTCCCTCGCTGGGTTGGGCGCTGCGTCGGGGCACCCGGGCAAGGATGATAAGTGAGGCGAAAGGTTCCGATCAAGATGGAGTGCATGCAAGGCACCCCCTTTTCGCAGCGCCGAAGTCCCGACATGTGGCATTGCAGCCGCGCCTCTCATCGCTGTCATCCAACGCCCTTGGTGGCGGTCTGGCCGTAAGAAGCGTTTTGCTCCAGGAAGTCGATAATGCGGCCGGCGATGTCCATGCCGGTGGCCGATTCGATGCCTTCCAGGCCCGGCGAGGAGTTGACCTCCATGACCAGCGGCCCACGGGTGGAGCGCACCATGTCGACGCCGCTAACGTTAAGACCGACGGCAGCGGCTGCCCGCTGCGCGATTTGACGCTCCTCGGCGCTGAGCTCGATCCTCACCGCCGTGGCGCCGCGGTGGATGTTGGCGCGAAACTCGCCCGCGCGCCCGATACGCTTGATGGCCGCCACCACCTCGCCGCCGACGACGAAGGCGCGGACGTCGGTTCCGCTCGCCTCGCGCACGAACTCCTGCACCATGATGTTGACGTTGGCGGCGCTGAAGGCCTCGATGATCGACTTGGCGGAGCCTTCCGTCTCCGCCAGGATCACGCCCATGCCCTGCGTGCCTTCCAGCAGCTTGATCACCACCGGCACGCCGCCGACCTCCTTGATGACGTCCTCGGCCTTGCGCGGCCCGTGCGCGAAGGCCGTGACCGGTAGCCCGATCCCCTCGCGGGCGAGGATCTGCAACGCGCGCAGCTTGTCGCGCGAGCGGCCGATGGCGACGCTTTCGTTCAGAGGGTAGACGCCCTGCATCTCGAACTGGCGCAAGACGGCGAGGCCGTAATGGGTGATGGAGGCGCCGATGCGGGGGATGACGGCATCGTAGACCGGCAGCCGGCGGCCGTTGTAGCGCAAGAGCGGCTGGTTCGACGTGATGTTCATGTGCACGTGCAGCGTGTTGACCACGTCGATGGAATGGCCGCGCGCGCGCGCCGCCTCGCACAGCCGCACGTGCGAGTAAAGGCCGGGATGGCGGGCGAGCATGACAAAGCGCATGGGCATC
Organism: uncultured Alphaproteobacteria bacterium; assembly: GCA_963782555.1. GTDB lineage: Bacteria > Pseudomonadota > Alphaproteobacteria > Rhizobiales > Hyphomicrobiaceae > Hyphomicrobium_A. The sequence continues at coordinate 307,944 of CAWAKB010000005.1, forward strand.
CCTGGAGCGAGTCCGCAGGGCAGGGCCGTCGATCGTGAGCCCGAAAGCTCGCTCCGCAACATTAGAGCGGCGCAGGCCCTAACCGGCGGTGAACCCGCACATAATGTGCATCCCCGGCAATTGAGCACAAAGTGAGGCTATCGGGCGCAGCCCGCCGCATTATCCCGCGCTGGAGCGCAAGCGCCGCAGTGGCTTTAGGCGTTCTGGGATAGGACCGGGCTCGGGGGCGAATACCCCTCCAGCTGGGAATGGGAGAGCGCGGCCGGTTGCACGTCGTCCTCCGGATCGATGGAGGCGTAAAACAGGCACGCCGCACCGGCGACGGAGACGGCGAGAATGAAAATGCCGAGGAGCGCGCGGCGCAGAGCCCAGCCGAGTGTGGGGGCCCTGAGCGCCACAACGTCGTCCGCCTCAACGCGCGATGGCGCCGTGGTCACTGTCATTTCCGTTTACACTCTCTGAGCGGTGAATGTTGTGGCTGTTTCCCCCGCCGGCCGCTTGGCGCAGCCAGCGAAGACATCCATGAGAGAGCCGGGGCCCGGGGTCAAGAGCTGTGGTTAACGAAGCTGTTTTACTTGGCCGTTGCGTGTTTGCCGCGCCACGGTGGCAGCAGCGGCTCGGCGCTCTGGCCAGCAACCCAATGATAATCCGGCGGTAATTAAGGGAAGATCAAAGCAGCGGACGCGCTTGGCGCGCCATCTCCTGCGTCGCCTGCAGGTCGACTTTGCCGGTGGCTAGAACCGGGATCGATGGCACCACCAGCAGGGCCTTCGGCACCCAGAGCTCGGGGAAGCCTTCCTTGCGGGCGTGAGCGAGGAGGGCGTCCTTGCTCGCCTCGGGTTTGTCGGTGACGAGGACGAGCTGCTCGCCCTTGCGCGCGTCGGGAAGGCTCAGCACCACGTGCTGCGCGTCCGACCACAGCCCGGCTGCCAGGCTCTCGACTGCGGCGAGCGACACCATCTCGCCGCCGAGCTTGGCGAAACGCTTGGCGCGCCCGCGGATGGTGATGTAGCCGTCGTCGATGGTGACGATGTCGCCGGTGTCGTGCCAGCCGTCGTCGGGTGCCACCAGCTCGCCGGGGCGGTCGGCGAGAAGATAGCCGGCCATGATGTTGGGCCCGCGCACAAAGAGGCGTTGCCCCTCCGAAAGACCCGGCACCGGCTCGAGCCGCGCCTCGATGCCGGGCAGCAGGCGTCCGACGGTGCCGGCGCGATTGGCGCCCGGCTGATTGACGGCAAGCACCGGTGCCGTCTCCGTCACGCCGTAGCCTTCGAGCAGCTCGGTCTTGGTCGGCGCCAACAGCTTGCGCGTCTGCTCCTTCACTTTCTCGGCGCCGCAGACGACGTATTTCAGACTATCGAGCTGGCCCGGCTCGGCGGCGCGCGCATAGCCGGAGAGGAAGGTATCGGTGGCGACCATAAACGTCGCTTTCACCTTCTCGATGAACTTCGGGATCTGCCGATAGTGCAGCGGGCTCGGATAGAGCGCACACGTCAGGCCGCCGAACAGCGGCACCAAGGTGCCCGCCGTCAGCCCGAAGGAATGGAACATCGGCAGCGGATTGAGCAGGATCTCGCCGGGCACCAGCACATCGGCGAGATGGGCGAGCGACTGCTGGGCGTTGGCCATCAGGTTGGCGTTGGTCAGCACCACGCCCTTGGGCGCGCCCTCAGTTCCGGACGTGAAAATGACGACCGCCGGCGCCGAAGGATTGTTGGCGGGGCCGCGGCCGAGGAGAGACGCGATGGCCGCGCGCACGGCTCCTGCCAGCTTGTCGGCGGTGCTGAGGCTTGCCCGTACGTTCTCCAGCGCAATGAGGCGCACGCGGTGGCCCGGTGCCCATTCCGTCTCGCCGATGGCGTCGGCGAGCTCTTCGAGCTTTGCCGCCTCAATGAAGCGGCGCGAGGTGAGCACGGTGCGGATCTGTCCGGTTTGCAGCGCGGACGTGATCTGCTTCTTGCCTACGGTGAAATTCAAAAGGGCGCCAGCGCGGCCGTAGGCGTTGAGGCCGAGGAGCGTGATCAGCATTCCCGCCGCGTTCGGCAGCAGCAGGGCGACGTTCTCGCCTTTTTGGGTCTCGCGCGCGAGCCGCCCGCCGAGCACCATGCTTGCCAGCACCAGCTCGCGGTAGCTCAGCTTGGTGCCGTCGGCATCCTCGACGCAGATCCTTGCCCGGCCGAAGCGGCGCCCTGCCGCGAGAACGCCGGCAAAGAGCGTCGTTTGAGCTTGGTCGGGGTGGAAGGATTGGGCCATCGCGGACGCCGAAAAGGCGGCGGACAACCGCCGCCGTGGAGGGAGCTGACCTTGACGGTTCGGTGACGCAAGCGCAATCGCCGAGCACGCCGCCACAGGGGGCGAGTTGGCCAAACTGAGCATTGTGCGGTGCACCAAAAATTGCCAAAAAACTAGGCACGCTTGGTGCACTGCACAATAGGGCCTTCTCGGGGCTTCACGCGTCCCCATTCCAAAACGGCAGTATTGACGGGCCCTCGAAGGTCCCCAAAGGCATTTATATTACAATATATTACTGAATGGGAATTGGGCAGGAGTTGCACATGATTGAAACTTGAGCAAACCCTGATTCGGCACTACGCTTTCAATAACGACAACAACAAAACATGAGGACCCGGCCAAGGCGGAACCACCCTCGTTGAGGGTTATTTCGGCGGAACCTTGGAGGTGTCCAATGATCGAAGTCGTTGCTCTGGTTTGCTCCATGCAGGCACCGTTGCGATGCAAGGACCTTCACCTGGCCTTTGCCGCGGAGTTTGTCACGCCGCAGCAGTGCATGCTGTACGGGCAGACGGAGCTGGCCAAATGGACCAACGAGCATCCGGGCTGGAAGATTTCCCACGGCTTCAAGTGTGGCCGCGCTGGGCGCTACGCCAAGATTTGATCCGAGGGGGCTTCGGGGGACGGGCTCGGCCCGGCGGGCGGCCGGCCGAGCAGACATCAGACACAACGATGTCGGCGCACTCACCCTTCCCAGCCAGGTTGTCGACCGCTGAGCGCAAACGGCGCGGTTGCGGGACGCGTGTAGAGGACGGCAGCACGGTCCTCTCTATGCTTCCCTGACCTTTGCGGTTGACTTAGCCGCCACCTTCGCCTCCCTAGGGCGAGCCAAAAAAGCTCGTTCCGGATCGGGAGGAATCAATGTCGGAGACTGCCGCACCGCCCAAATTTGCAACCCTGGCCGTGCACGCGGGCGCTGCACCCGATCCCTCAACCGGCGCGCGAGTGACGCCGATCTATCAGACGACCTCCTACGTCTTTAACGATGCCGACCACGCCGCAGCGCTGTTCGGGCTGGAGGCGTTCGGCAACATCTACACCCGCATTACCAACCCGACCGAGGCCGTATTGGAAGGGCGCATCGCCGCGCTCGAAGGGGGCACGGCGGCGCTCGCGGTCGCCTCCGGCCATGCCGCGCAGTTCCTGGCGTTCCACACGCTCTTAGAGCCCGGCGATGAGTTCGTCGCCGGCCGCCAGCTCTACGGCGGCTCCATCAACCAGTTCAATCACTCCTTCAAGAAGTTCGATTGGAACGTCGTGTGGGCCGACGCCACCGACCCCGCCTCCATCGAGAAAGCGATCACCCCCAAGACGCGCGCCATCTTCTGCGAGTTGATCGCCAACCCCGGCGGCATCGTCATCGACCTGCCGGCGATCGGCGCCATCGCCAAGAAGGCCGGCGTGCCCTTCATCGTCGACAACACGCTGGCGACGCCCTACCTGTGCCAGCCCAAGGAGCACGGCGCCGACATCGTCGTGCACTCGCTCACCAAGTTCATCGGCGGGCACGGCAACTCGATCGGCGGCGTGCTGGTCGACTGCGGCACCTATGACTGGCTCGGCGCCAAGCACCGCTACAAGACGCTGGTCGAGCCCAACGCCTCCTATGGCGGCATGACGCTCGCCGAGACCTTCGGCAACTTCGCCTTCGCCATTGCGGCGCGCGTCATGGGCCTGCGCGACCTTGGCCCGGCCATTGCGCCGCTGAACGCGTTCTTGATCCTGACCGGGAGCGAGACGCTGCCGTTGCGCATGGCGCGCCACTGCGAGAATGCGCTGGCGGTGGCGATGTGGCTGGAGAAGCATCCGAAGGTCGCCTGGGTCTCTTACGCGGCGCTGCCGTCGAGCCCCTATCACGCGCTGCAGAAGAAGATCGCGCCCAAGGGCGCCGGCGCCGTGCTGACCTTCGGCTTGAAAGGCGGCTACGAGGCCGGCGTCAAGCTCGTGTCCTCCTTGAAGCTCTTCTCGCACCTCGCCAACATCGGCGACACGCGGAGCCTCGTCATTCACCCGGCCTCGACCACGCATCGCCAGCTCACCGACGAGCAGCGCATCGCCGCCGGCGCCGGCCCCGACGTCGTGCGCCTGTCGGTCGGCATCGAGGACAAGGACGACATCATCGCCGACCTGGAGCAGGGCCTGGCGCAGGTGGGGTGAGGGCTTGTCGCCCCACTCGCTTCGGTCCGTTTACGAAAGAAACGCCGAGGCCTTCGACCGCCAACGCGGCCGCCGGCTCATCGAGCGCGCGTGGCTCGATCGCTTTCTGGCGCAAGTCCCGGCCGGTGAAACCATCCTCGACCTGGGCTGCGGCGCCGGTGAGCCGATCGCGCGCTACCTTATCGAGCAGGGCCGCGCCCTGTGGGGTGTCGATTTCGCCGAGCCGATGCTTGCCATCGCGCGTAAGCGGTTTCCACAAGCGAACTGGGTGCATGCTGACATGCGCATGCTCGATCTGGGCCGGCGTTTTGGTGGGATCGTTGGCTGGGACAGCTTCTTCCACCTCACCAAAGAGGAGCAGCGCGCCGTCATTCCGATCTTGGCGCATCATTTGTCGCCAGGCGGGGCGTTGCTGCTGACGGTCGGGCCGAGCGAGGGTGAGGTCACCGGTACTGTCGAGGGCGAGGCGGTCTATCACGCCAGTCTTTCGCCGCAGGAGTATGAGCAGCGACTTGGCGACGCCGCCCTGCACCTCGTCGACTTTGTGGCCGAGGATCCGACCTGCGACTACCACTCGGTCTTGTTGGCCAAGGGCAATCCGCGAACGGACCGCGTTGACGGCATGTGATTGCGGACGGGCGACATGGGGAAAAATAGCGTCATCCGGCGCGTCTGCGCCGGATGACTTGGTGCGTGGCGACTAGAAGAACGCCTCTCTCAATGAGGAGCGCCCGCACGCCGGATTAGCGGCAGTCCCACACACCATGCGGCGAGATGGTCGAGTTCGCGCACACGGCGTGTATGGGATACGCATATGCATTCGTCGCAAGAGCGAGGGCCGCGAGGACTGCAAAAATGGTGGTCTTCATTGGGGACCTCCAGTGCGTCGTCTATGTGTGCCTCCGTCTTTTCCCGCTTTGCCTACCTGCTAAAATTCTACCACTGCGTCGCGACCAACAGCTCGACGCACGTCTCAAGATTTGTTGCCGCTCGGTAATAGCGAAGGCGCATACGGTTGGGACCCTCTGTCCATCGCGATCCGCTTCCGGAGAAAGTTTGATCTCGCTTTCGCGTCAGTTTTTACGTTCCGGCGGGTCGCTACTTTGCGTGCAAACTTTGCTGCAAATTGCGCATTGAGCGGAGCACCAAACCTTGTTCCGTCGTCGCGGCTAACGCACAAAGCGGGCCAGAAGCCGCGGGCAGATTCCGATGGCGACGACGGCCGAGGCGCCGCCCGCGATGCCGGCGCTCCAATCGCTCTCGCCCATCGCGACGATGACAATCGCGAACGTCAAGGCAAACAGCGCGGCGTCGATCAGCGCGAAGGGCAGCGGCCATGTCCGCATGTTGCCTCCCTCGAAGGGGACGTCCGTGCGAACGGTGCCGAGGGCTTTGCCGGCATACCAGAGTAGGGCGGCGATAATCATGAGCGTAGGCAGCATCACCGCCAAGCGGATCGCTACTTGGTAGATGAAGTCGGGCATGATGGCTCCTTTGGGCAGCATGGGGACGGTAGGGCTCCCTCCATGCCCGGTGGAATTTGTCCCCGCTGTCTCCTCGGGAACATCGGCATTTGCGCTAACGCCCCCTTTCGGTCGCATCACGGATCATGGTGCCGACCGCGGCAGGCGCTGTCTTACTCGGAAGGTGCCGACGCAGCGGGCAGGCACCCGGAGAAGCGATCAGCTGCGGTCTCGGGCAGGATGCCGATAACGGCGCCCGCCGCTGAGAAAGCCTGCAGGGCTTTGACGCGCGGCTCGGGCAGCGCCACGCAGCCCGACGTCTTGGTGTCGGGCGTCTTCCAGACATGGATGAAGATGCACGAGCCGCGCGCGCTCTGGCGATCGCTCGGGTAGTCAACGAAGAGCCCGTTGCGGAACAGAGAGGTGTCGCTCATGTTGTCGGCCTTGGTCTCCGGCGTGAGCTTCGCGCGCGTGGTGATCGTGTTGTAATGCGGCGAGGCGGCGTCCTCCACGCATACGGTCTGACCGGGCTCGATTTTGATGTAGCCATCGCGCTTCACATCGGCGAAGCCGAAGCTCGCTCCCAGCTTGAAGAACCCGGCCGGCGTGCGGTTGTCGCCTTCGACCTTCTCTGGCTCGCCCTCGCGCATGTAGGAAAGGAACGGCAAGCCCCACGCCAGCCCCTTCTTGCCGACCATGGCAGGTTCCTCCGCGCTGACCGGGCGCCAGGGCGCGCCCACAGAGGTGCGCTCAAAGAGCTGCAGGCGCGCCTTCGAGCTCTCCATGTCGGGCGTGGTGACCAGGACCAGACGCAGCGCCTCGTTGAGCGGCGGCGGGCAGCTCTGTCCGAGAGCGGGGGCTGCGTCGGTCGCGGTGGCCGCAAGCACGAGGTTCCTCAGTCTCGTCATCGGGCAAGTCCTTTGCCGGGGGGCATTGGCGGCTACCTCTAGCACGACGAGATCGCCGCGGTCCGGACGGGGTGCGCCTATCCCTCGGCATCGAGGACAAGGATGTCATCCTCGCCGACCTGGCGCCCCGAGGGGAACAGCTTCGCGATTTGGGACTAGTTCTTGTTGCGGCCAACTCGGTCGAGTATGGGCGCCGTCGGCTTATCGACGCGATAGAGAACGTAGCGCGCAATTTCGCCGCCGTTTCTGCGTCTGCTGACCTCGCCTATCTTTTTCACCTCGGCAAAGCGGGCGCACAGCCTGCGTGAGCTGTCGCGACCTACGTTTGCTACATAAAGACCGGGTTGGGACAACACAGCCGCGGGGGGAGTCTGGAAGGAGATCCAGCGAAGGCGCTCGTTGAACTGAACGACTGGAATCCGCGACGACGAATAGTAGGCAAGCTCGCTCGTCAATCTATACCGCGACGTCAGTATGTAGGCCGCGTGCTCTCGCCGCGCCACGTCCTCGACGTCCCGCGCAAGCTCCGACCATCCCGCCATCAGCGCGGTAGGATCCTTCTTGGCATTGAGCGGAATTGGGGCGGCCATGGCTTGCAGGTAGACAACCGCTGCAATCGCGATGCCGATGGGCACGGCAAGGCGATGCGAGGTCGCCATAGCCGGCTGCAGACGCCTCGGAAATCGGAAGATCTGGAAGGCCGCCTCCGAGCCGAGCACGGCAAATATCGGGTATGCGGGAGCGGTCCAGTTGCCGTGCACCCGCGCGTGCAGGCTATGGAAGAGAAAATAAGCCATCATGGGGCTGATGAGCGAAACCAGAAGCATCCGGGCGTCGGCGTCGGGATCGTTGCGCCGCTCAAAGGTGAGCCACACGCCGCCGGCGGTGAGCGCAAAAACAAAAGGTGTGAGCAGGCCGATCTGCGAGGCCGCGAATTCGCCGATGTAGCGGAGCGATAGGCCGTGCGCTTCGGCGCGCCCGAATTGCTTGGCGAACGAGGCCCAGTGATGCTGATAGTTCCATGCGATCACGGGAAAGAAGATGGCGAATGCCAAGATCCCTGCCACATAGGGTGCCGGGTGGCGCCACCAGACGCGCAAGCGAGGAACGAGGATCATGGCGCAGGGAATTCCGGCCCCGAGCAGCAACGTCGTGTATTTCGATTGAAGGGCCAAGCCCATGGCAACGCCGACCAACATCCACCAGCCGGCGCCGCCTCCGCCATAAATGCGCACGAGCGCGTAGAGCGCGATCGCCCAGAAGAACAACAACGGGGTATCGGGGGTGATGATGATCGCGCCGGCGGAAATGAGCAGCATCGAGCAATAGAGCAGCGCCGCAAAGGCCGCCTTGCGGCGGTCGCCGAACAAGCGCTGGGAGAGGACGTAGACGAACCCGGCGCCAGCCGAGGCGGCGAGAGCTCCCAAGGCACGCACGCCAAACGCGCTGTCACCGAACAATAGCGTCGAGAGACGGATCCAAAGCGCCACCATGGGGGGATGGTCGAGGTAGCACCAGGCCAGATGCTTGGCCCACAGCGCGTAATAGGCCTCGTCGAACATCAGCTCGAGATGGCCGGCGAGCCAAAGCCGCACGCAAAGCAGCAGGGCGGAGAGCCATACCACCGTCGCCGTGGAATCCAGCTCGCGCTCGTATTGGCAGACGGTCAACGCCGTTTCCAAACGAAAGTGGAGGAGCCGACATAGTTCCAGACGGCGCCCACGACGGAGCCGGCGAGCCCCGCCAGCCACCAGACGTGATCACTCGCATAGAACCACGACGAGACGCCGACGTTGCTGAGGGCGCCGGTCGAGCACACGGCATAGAAGCTCAACAGCGCGCCGATCATGCGCAGCCCGGAGACGCGCTGGTCCCGGTATGTCAGCATGTTGTTGAGGGAGAAGTTGCTGGTCATTGCCAGCAGGGTTGCGACCGCTTGCGCCATCGGGAACGACAACCCGAGCGCCAGCCCCTGCCAAAGGCCGGCGAGCTGAACCACGATCCCCGAGAGCCCGACGAGCATGAAGCTGAAGAAGCGCAGCGGCACGGCATTGCCCGTTGCCTTCGCGAGCAGAAGCCCGATGAAATCGATGGCATTGCGCAGATCGAGCTTGCTCTTGCCGAACAAGCGGGGGCGGAAGCCATAGGGTAGCTCTGCAATTCGCAACTTGCCCCGACCCGCGACAAGAATATCGAACAGGATCTTGAAGCCCTCGCTGGAAAGCTTAGGGGCCAACTCGTCAAGCAGGTCACGTCGCATCAGGAAGAAACCGCTCATTGGGTCTTTGATCTCCACCCCGGTCAGACGCCGACTCCAGGTCGTCGCCGTCCGGCTTATGCGCCGGCGAATGGCCGAGAACGACGCTGCATGGCCGCCATCGGTATAGCGGCTCCCCACCACCAGATCGGCACGGTCCTCAACGAGCATTCTCAGCATGGGCAGTAGCAGGGTCTCATCGTGCTGGAGGTCGGCGTCCATCACGGCGACAAACCGAGCCTGGCTCGCGAGGGCACCTTCGAGGCAGGCGCCCGAGAGACCGCGTCGCCCGATGCGGCGGATGCAGCGTATGCGGGCGTCCCTGCGGCCGAGCCTCTTTGCAATTGCAGACGTGCCGTCGGGCGAGTCATCGTCGACGAACACGAGCTCCCAAGAGATGCCCTCCAACGTGCTCCCAATCTGTGTTGCGAGCACCGGCACGTTGGCTGCCTCATTGAACGTCGGAACGATGATCGTCAGAAGAGGAGCCGCGGCGACTTTGCTTGCCGCTCGGCCCCTCCTCGGGGCGGCCACGGCTTCCTGTGCATTGGACGCGGACACGTGTTCCATCCGTTTGCGGCCGTCGGGACTAGCCATTCGCGTTGCGGCCGGGAGATCCGTTGCGGGATCGTCGCGTCCAGCAAGAGGCACAGAGACCGCCGCCAGGCGCCCATCAGCGGCCGAGGCCTGGCGGCGAGTTGAACAACGCGTGGGAGTTCCCCGTTCACACATTGAGGTGCCGAAGGAGGGTGCAATTCCAAACTTACGCGATGCTTACAGCGCCAAGGCGCGTAGAGGCAACCAGCGGCGCATCAGGGCTTGGCGTCCGGCGCGTCTGGATGTCGCGGCCGACACCGGTGTGCCGCCGGGGTGGCCGTAAGGCGATTCGGACTTTAAGCTTGGGTCGTGTTGCCATCCCCCGCAGGACCCACGATGACTTCTCACCGAGATCGACAAGAACTTTGTTGACTTCACCAGTCAGGTGTCGGCCTGGGCCACAGCGGCGCTGCCCAATATCTTCTCGGCCATCCTGATCCTCGGGATCGGCTGGTGGCTGTCGGGGGTCGCCGCGCGCGCCATCGCCCACTTGGTGGAGACGCAACCTTACGTCGATCCGACGCTGAGGGGCGTTCTGAAGCGGATAACGCGCTGGGGCCTACTGATTCTGGTCTTCGTCGCCGCGCTCAACCAGCTCGGCGTCGCCTCGACGAGCATGCTGGCGGCGCTCGGCGCCATCGGTCTGGCGCTCGGCCTGGCGCTGCAGGGCACGCTCTCCAACATCGCCGCCGGCATTATGATCCTGTGGCTGCGCCCGTTTCGCGTCGGCGACTACATCGAGGCCGGCGCTGCTGCCGGCACCGTCGACGACGTCGGCCTCTTTGCCTCGCACATGACGACGTTTGAAGGCGTCTCGCTCTTCATTCCGAATGCGGACCTGTGGGGCACCAAGATCATCAACTACACACGCTCCTCCCCACGCATGGTGCGCGAGACGTTCGGCATCGCCTACGAGGACGACATCGCCAGGGCGCGCAAGGCGCTGCTCGAGATGGTGAGGGCGAACAAGAAGGTGCTCGGCGATCCCGAGCCCGCCGTCTATGTCAACGAGCTGGGCGACAACGCCGTCGCGCTCGAGTTGCGCGCCTGGACGCTTGGGCCCGACTGGGTGCAGACGCGCTTCGCTGTGATCGAGGGCGGCAAGCTGGCGCTCGACGCGGCCGGCATCAGCATTCCCTTCCCGCAGCGCGACGTGCACATCAAGGATGCCGACGCGCGCAGGGACAGCGAGTCGGGCAAAGCGAAGAAGAAGAAGTCAGCCGCCTAATCGCCGCTCGGCCGGATTAAATCGAGGCGGTATTGACGCGCTGCGAGAGCTCCTCTGCGCTTTCCTTGCGCTCGCTGTAGCGATCGACGAGGTAGGGGGCTCGGTCGCGCAACAGCAGCGTGAACTTGACGAGCTCCTCCGTCACGTCGACGACGCGGTCATAGAAGGCGGACGGCTTCATGCGGCCCTCCTCGTCGAACTGCTGAAATGCCTTGGCGACGGAGGACTGGTTCGGGATCGTGACCATGCGCATCCAGCGCCCGAGGATGCGCATCTGATTGACGGCGTTGAAAGATTGCGAGCCGCCGCACACCTGCATCAAGGCCAGCGTCTTTCCTTGCGTCGGCCGCACGGCACCGATCGACAAGGGGATCCAATCGATCTGCGCCTTCATGATGCCGCTCATGGCACCATGGCGCTCAGGCGAGCACCACACCTGCCCCTCCGACCACGCCGCCAGCGTGCGCAGCTCCTCGACTTTTGCGTGGGTGGCGGGGGCCCCGTCCGGGAGCGGCAGGTCGTGGGGATCGAAGATGCGCGTCTCCGCCCCGAAGGCTTCGAGCAGGCGGGCGGCCTCGAGGCTCAGAAAGCGGCTGAAGGACCGCTCTCTGAGCGAGCCGTAGAGCAGGAGGATGCGCGGCTTGTGCGTGGACGGCTTGGGGACGGCGAGACGATCAAGTGAGGGGAGGTCAAAGTGCCGGGCCGAGACGTTCGGCATGTCGCGCAAAGTTTCGTTGTGCAAACTCACATACCTCCTGGTGCGAAGCGAACCTGTCGTGGCCCGTCAGGCCTTCTCGGGCGCGGAGGCCTTGCTCGTTCCGATATCGTCGAGCTGGCGCTGCAGCGCGACCTTGCCGAGCGAGGCCAGTGGCAAATTGGTGAAGATGCCGATGCGCTGGTACAGCATGCGGTGAGTGTCGGCGAAGGCGAAACGCCGCTCCAACTCGCTGCCCTGCGCGGCGGCCGGGTCCGGCAGTCCCCAGTGCGCGGTCATGGGTTGACCCGGCCAGACCGGACACACCTCGTTGGCGGCGTTGTCGCAAACCGTGAATACGAAGTCCAATTGCGGTGCGTCCGGGCCCGAGAACTCCTCCCACGACTTCGAGCGCAGGCTGCTCGTGTCGTAGTTGAGGTGGCGCAGGAGATCGAGCGCGTAGGGATGCACCTCGCCGCTCGGCTGGCTACCGGCGCTGTAGCCTTTGAACTTGCCCATGCCCAGACGGTTCATCACGCACTCGGCGATAATGGAGCGCGCCGAGTTATGGGTGCAAAGGAAGAGTACGTTGAGCAGTCGCTGGTCTGTCATTTGGATCCTCCCTTACTCGTACACAGGGTGCGGGACGCAGCTATTCCGCTCCCGCACAATTCCGGCTGCCCTTGGCAGCAATCCTCCGTCAGGTAGGCAAGCAGCTGGCGCATGCCTTCCACGTGGACGGCGTAGCGGATGAAACGCCCGTCACGTGACGCCTTGATGAGACCGGCGCGGTCGAGCTCCTTGAGGTGGAAGGAGGTGCTGGTCGGGCTGATCCCGACCTCCTCGGCGATGGCGCCGGCGGGGACGCCCGAGGGCCCCGCGGTCACTAGCAAGCGAAAGATGCGCAGCCGGTGCTGATGCGCCAGCGCGGAGAGGGCTGTGACGGCTTGTGGTTCCTGCATAGGAACAACAATACAAATATTATTGAAATGTTCAAGCGGGCTTGCAGGGCGCGAGACATACGGGGCCGGTCGCATCAGCGGACACCCGTGCGGTCCCTCCTGTCCCGCCGGAGGGGACAGGATAGCAGGGTCAAGAGGATGCGTCGGGGCGCGGCTCCTTCTTCGCCTTGACGTAGGAGCCGGGGGCGTCCTCGATCACGCCCAGCTTCTCGCCCGGCTCGCGCGGCACCGTCCAGTCGCCGGACTGCTCAGACAGCCATTCGGCCCAATGCGGCCACCACGAGCCCGGGTGCTCGGTGGCCTGCTTGGTCCACTGCTCGAGCGACTTCGCCCGCTTGGGATTGGTCCAGAACTGGTACTTGACCTTGTCGGGCGGATTGACGACGCCGGCAATATGGCCGGAGCCCGACAGCACGAACTCGACGGGTCCGCCGAACAGCTGCGCGCCCGTGAACACCGACCCTGCCGGCGCGATGTGATCTTCCTTGGTGGCGAGCTCGAAGACCGGCAGCTTCACCTTCTTCATGTCGAGCCGCGTGCCGGCGAGTGTCATCTCGCCCTTGGCGAGACGGTTCGCGCCGTAGAACTCGCTCAGGTAGAAGTTGTGGTTGGCGGCCGCCATCCGCGTCGAAGTCCTGGTTCCAGTAGAGGAGGTCGAAGGGGAACGGCTTCTTACCGAGCAAGTAGTTGTTGACGATGTAGGGCCAGATCAGGTCGCGCGGGCGCAGCATGTTGAACACGTTGGCCATGCGCGAGCCGTCGAGGTAGCCGCGCTCCGACATCAGATCGTTCAAGGCCGCGAGCTGCTCGGCGTCGGTGAACAGCAACAGGTCGCCCGCGTGCGTAAAGTCGATCTGGGTGGCGAGGAAGCTCACCGAGGTGAACGGCTCCTCGCCGCGCGCGGCGAGGTAGGCGAGCGTAGTGGCGAGCAGCGTGCCGCCGACGCAGTAGCCGACGACGTTGCACTGCTCGACGCCCGTCTCGCGGCGCACCGCATCGGCCGCGGTCAGGATTCCCTCCTGCATGTAGTCCTCGAAGGACTTGTGCGAGAGGTGCTCGTCCGGGTTGACCCAGGAGATCATGAAGACGGTGAAGCCCTGGTCGACGAGGAACTTGATCAGGCTCTTCGCCGGCGTCAGATCGAGGATGTAGAACTTGTTGATCCACGGCGGCACGATGAGGAGGGGCCGCTCGCGCACCTTGTCGGTCGTCGGCGCGTACTGGATGAGCTGTAAGAGGTCGTTCTGGTAGACGACCTTGCCGGGTGTGGTGGCAAGATTGCGCCCGACCTCGAACGCGGTGGCGTCCGTCTGGCTGATGCGCAACAGGTCGCCGGAGCGGCTCATGTCCTCTGCGAGGTAGCTCATGCCCTGCACGAGGTTCTCCGCGTTGGAGCTGAGCGTCTCGCGCAAGACCTCGGGGTTGGTCATGGGGAAGTTCGACGGCGACAGCGCGCTCGATACCTGGCGCAGGTAGAACTCGGCCTTCTGGCGGGTGCGCTCGTCGAGCCCGTCGGTCTTCTGCAGCATGTCCTCGGCCCACCGCGAGGTGACGAGATAGGCTTGCTTCCAGAAGTCGAAGTAGGGGTTGGCGGACCACTCCGGGTCCTTGAAGCGGTTGTCGCCCGCCTCGGGCTCGGCGACCGGCGTCACCTCCTGGCCCAGCATGCGAAACACCGTGTTGTTCCAAAGATCGGCATAGGCGCGCATGAGCGAGCCCTGGGCCTCGGCGAAGCGGGTCGGGTCGGACAGCCACTGGCGGGTCAAGTCGGACAGCGTGTTGGTCGCCTCGGTGATCTCCGCGGCGGCCGAATAGGGGCCCATTTTGGTGTCGGCGCGCTCGATGAACTCGGTGAGCACGCGACCGCCCTGCTCGAAAAGCCTCAAAAGATTGAGGCCGAGCTCCTCTGGGTTGGCGATCTTGTAGGGCGGAAATTCCCCGTCGGTATCGATGTGTGATTTCTGCATCTAGGTTCTTGAACCAGGTCTCTCTTTGCCATCGTCTCTACGTGTGTGGCCCTTTACCCTATCGGCTGCCAAGGTTTTGCGACATTGGGGACCTAGTGTCACTGGGACTTGTGGACAACCGGGATGCTACGTTGCCCTGCCCCGAGGGCCCCCAAATCGCGCAATTCTAGCGTGCGCGCAAGAGTGGAGAGCGTATGAAAGCAATGCAGCCGGGGAAAGGCAGGCGCTGCAACGCATGCGGGCTCGCATTGGCGGTGCCGGCGGCCGTGCTGGCCCTTGCTGCCTTGAGCGGTGGCTGTAGCACCTCCATCCAGACGCCGCTCCCCGACATTAAGCCCACCGCCTCCACTGCGCTGACGCAGGAGGAAAGGAAGAAGGCGGTCGAGGAGCTTAACAAAGTAAGAGCAACGCACGAGCAAGATGCCGAGCAGCAGATCGAGCAATCGCGCTAAGGATTGCCGGGGGCTCGCCCTGCTGGCCCTTTGACGGAAGCATCGGGCCGGGCGTAAACACGCTTCAAAGACCGATTGCTAGAGCCTCGAGGCATCCGTGAACCAGGAGTTCCACCGCATCAAGCGCCTGCCGCCCTACGTATTCGCCGAGGTCAACCGGCTGAAGGCGGCAGCGCGCGCGCGCGGCGCCGACATCATCGATCTCGGCATGGGCAATCCCGACCTGCCCACGCCCCAGCACATCGTCGACAAGCTGGTGGAGACGGTGAGCAAGCCGCGCACCCATCGTTACTCGGCCTCCAAAGGCATCCCGGGGCTGCGCCGGGCCCAGGCCGCCTACTACGAGCGCCGCTTCGGCGTGAAGCTCGATCCCGAGACGCAGATCGTCGCCACGCTGGGCTCCAAGGAAGGCTTCGCCAACATGGCGCAGGCGATCACCGCGCCGGGCGATGTGATCCTCGTGCCGAACCCCACCTATCCCATCCACGAGTTCGGCTTCCTGTTGTCGGGGGCCGCGATCCGCCATCTCTCGGCGGGAACGGGGGAAGAGTTCCTGCGTCTCGTCGAGCGCGCGTGCAAGCACACGATCCCAAGGCCCTTGGCGCTGGTGCTGTCCTATCCCTCGAACCCGACGGCGATGACGGCCGACCTCGACTTCTATAAGGACGCCATCGAGCTCGCCAAGCGGCTCGACCTCATCGTTCTCTCCGACGTCGCCTACGCGGAAATCTATTTCGACGGCAATCCGCCGCCGTCCGTGCTGCAAGTGCCCGGAGCGATCGACATCGCGGTGGAATTCACATCGCTGTCCAAGACCTACAACATGCCGGGCTGGCGCATCGGCTTTGCGGTCGGCAACGAGCGTCTCATCGCGGCGCTCGCGCGCATCAAATCCTATCTCGACTATGGGGCGTTCACGCCGGTGCAGGTGGCGGCCGCCGCCGCGCTCAACGGCCCGCAGGCCTGCGTCGAGGAGATCCGCACCACCTACCACAAGCGCCGCGACTGCCTGGTCGAGACGTTCACGCGCGCCGGCTGGGCGATCCCGGCACCGCCCGCCACCATGTTCGCCTGGGCGCCGCTGCCAGAGCCATTCAAGGCGCTGGGCTCGGTTGAATTTGCCAAGCTTTTGATCGAGAAGGCCGGCATCGCCGTCTCGCCCGGCCTCGGCTTCGGCGAGTACGGAGAGGGCTTCATTCGCATCGCCCTCGTCGAGAACGAGCACCGCATCCGACAGGCCGCACGCAACCTCAAAAAGTTCCTCGCTCAGGCCCCGGAAACCATGCATAACGTGATCCCAATTCCGCAAAAAGCCAGCCGGTAATCCGTCACGTTCTCATGCAACAGCCACTCACCCTGGGCATCGCCGGCCTTGGCACCGTCGGCGCAGGACTCCTCCACTTGCTCGATCACCACAAGGATCAGCTCGTCGAGCGGGCCGGGCGGCAGATCCGGGTTGCGGCCGTGTCGGCGCGCAGCAAGGAGAAGGACCGCGGCGTCAAGCTCGATGGGGCGCGCTGGTTCGACGATCCCGTAAAGCTTGCGGGCGATCCCGAGATCGCGGTGTTCGTGGAGCTGATCGGCGGCGCGGAGGGCGTGGCCAAGACCGCCGTCGAGACGGCGCTGCGCGCGGGCAAGCACGTCGTCACCGCCAACAAGGCGCTTCTTGCCGAGCACGGCGTCGAGCTCGCCAAGCTGGCCGAGGAGCATGGCGTCGCCTTGAATTTCGAGGCGGCCGTCGCCGGCGGCATCCCTATCATCAAGACGCTCAGAGAGTCGCTCAGCGCCAACCAGGTGCGCCGCGTCTACGGTATCCTCAACGGAACCTGCAATTACATCCTCACCACCATGGAGGACGAGCACCGCTCTTTCGAGGAGGTGCTGAAGGAGGCGCAAGAGCAGGGCTATGCGGAGGCCGATCCGACATTCGACATCGGCGGCTTTGATACCGCGCACAAGCTCGCCATCCTAACCAGTCTGGCGTTCGGCACCAAGGTCGCGTTCGATCAGATCCACGTCGAGGGCATCCAGTCGATCACCGAGGCCGACATCGAGGCGGCCGAGGACATGGGCTACCGTATCAAGCTCCTGGGCGTCGCCACGCGAGCCGAAAGCGGCATCGAGGCGCGCGTCAATCCGGCGATGGTGCCCAAGGATTCGGCGATCGCCGAGGTCTCCGGCGTGACCAACGCGGTCGCCATCGACGCCGATTACTGCGGCAGCCTTCTGCTCATCGGCGCCGGCGCCGGGGCCCGCCCCACCGCCTCGGCGGTCGCCAGCGATATCCTCGACATCGCGCGCGGCGGCGTCATGCCGCCGTTCCTGACACAAACCGGCAGCTTGAAACCGTATAAGAAGGCCAAGATGGGTGCCCATCAGGGCGCCTACTATGTGCGGCTTTCCGTCTATGACCGGCCCGGCGCCATGGCGGCCATCGCCAAGCGCATGGGCGACCGAGAGGTCTCGATCGAGAGCATCGTGCAGCGGCGTCCGCGCTCGGCGCTGCCGGGCATCGGGGCGCGCTTGAAGCCGGGCGCGCCGGCGCTCGTGGTGATGATCACGCACGAGACCACGGAAGAAGCGATCCGCCAGGCGGTCGAGGCGATCGAGAAGGACGGAAAAGTATCCGAGCGGCCCCAAGTGATCCGTATCGAGAAGCTCAACGGGGACGACCGGCAATAAGGGGCGAAGGGACAGCCATGACAGTGCACAACGTCAAGTCCGGCCTCGACCGCATGCTCGTGCTTGAGGTGACGCGCGTGACGGAGGCCGCCGCGATTGCGGCTGCGCGCCTGCGCGGGCGCGGGCACGAGAAGGCCGCCGACAAGGCCGCCGTCGATGCCATGCGCCGCGAGCTCGCCAAGCTTCAGATCCGCGGCACGGTCGTGATCGGCGAGGGCGAGATGGACGAGGCGCCGATGCTTTACATCGGCGAGGCGGTGGGGTCGGGCGAGGGGCCCGAGGTCGACATCGCCGTCGATCCCCTGGAGGGCACCACCATCTGCGCCAAGGCCATGCCCAATGCGCTTGCCGTGCTCGCCATCTCTGAGCGCGGCGGCCTCTTGCATGCGCCCGACATGTACATGAACAAGATCGCCATCGGCCCCGGGTATGCGCCGGGCCTCGTCGATCTCGACGCCTCTCCCGCCGACAACCTCACCGCGCTCGCCAAGGCGAAAGGCGTGCCGATCGGCGAGATCACCGCCTGCATCCTCGACCGCCCGCGCCACGCCGAGCTGATCGCGGCCGTGCGCGAGGCGGGTGCCGCGGTGCAGCTCATTCCCGACGGCGACATCGCCGGCGTGATCTGGACCACCGATCCGGCGGAGACCGGCATCGACATCTATCTCGGCATGGGCGGCGCCCCGGAGGGCGTGCTGGCCGCCGGCGCGCTGCGCTGCATCGGCGGGCAGATGCAGGGCCGGCTCATGCCGCAGAGCGACGACGAGCGCGTGCGCGCCAAGGCGATGGGCATCCCCGATATCAACCGCAAATTTGTGCTTGAGGACATGGCGTCGGGCGACGTCATCGTGTCGGCGACGGGCGTCACCGACGGCTCGCTTCTCGACGGCGTGCGCTTCCGCGGCGATTTCGCCGAAACCGAATCGGTCGTGCTGCGTTCCCAAACCGGAACCGTGCGCCGCATCAAGACGACCTTTCGCGATATCGGCTCCCGCTTTATCGGTTGAGGCCTTGACCCGCTAGTGTGATGATGGCGAAATTCGCCGTTGCTCGCGGCAAGATTGTGAGCGAATTTCTCCATCTGAATCACACTAGCAACTCAATGAAACTAGTGTCCCTTTTGATTCCGAAGTTCGCCTCAGGACCTAGCCTCGAACGCGGGCGAACTTCGGAATTGGGACACTAGGCCGTTGCCCGAAGATGGGGCTATGGCGCAATTTGAAGGGCATGATGTGGACGAGCGGAACGTCGGTGGATTTTCCGTCACCTACAATCGCGACGAGATCCAGTTTCCCGTCTACGTGATCGCCATCCTGGCCGCCGTGCTGCTGGCGGCGGCCTGGGTCACGGGGCAAACGGTGTGGCTCGTGCTCGGCGTCATCGCGTCGGGGATCGCCTATTACAATTTTCCCCTGCTCGAGACCGGGCGCCCCACGCTCGGCGCCAACCAGTACGGCATCTTTATTCAGGGCTTCGGGCTCATTCGCTGGCGCGCCATCGACCGCATCGCAGTGGTGGAGATCGCCGAGCGCGCCAACACCATCCACGAGCTGCAGATCGGCCTCAACATGCTCCTCTCCAATGCGCTGGTCGTCGACTGGCGCAAGCTGCCGTTCTGGCGCTCGCTGATGCGGCTGCCGTGGTCCATGGGCCAGTCGAATGTGGTACGCATCAACCTGGAGCCGTTCAACCAGCCGCCGGAAGAGATCGAGCGCACGCTGGTGCGGCTGTGGCGCTACTACCGCAGCTAGCCGTGGAGGGAGGTCAGTGGCCAGCTCTAATCAGGTCAGGTAAACGGTTCTATTCTATGGACTGAGCGTCCAATTCACCGACGCGGATCTGCCGTGCATATCTTGAAATTGTCTCACCACCGCTGCTAACTAATGACTTGCTCCGCAGCCGAGCTACAAATCCGGCAAGATGACGTTCAATCGCGGCATCTTTGATCGCCATCGCCTCAATCTCCGAAAATATTCTTCTCCTGCGAAGCTCCTGGCCAGCCACAAATCTCGCACCGCGAACATCCCCGCCAGCGATTTTGCACTCGAATTCCCTTGCCGATCGGGTATAATAATGGTTGTAACGTATTGCGTTA
Organism: uncultured Alphaproteobacteria bacterium; assembly: GCA_963782555.1. Lineage (GTDB taxonomy): Bacteria > Pseudomonadota > Alphaproteobacteria > Rhizobiales > Hyphomicrobiaceae > Hyphomicrobium_A. The sequence continues at coordinate 327,698 of CAWAKB010000005.1, forward strand.
CAAATTAACCGATCAGGCTGGCTCCGCGGATATTTGTATAGCGGCTGACCAAGTTCATTGAACGCAATGGCGTTTTCCGCTTTAATTCGGAAGAAATGAGCACTGAGCGGACCTTCAACAACATAGGGCTGCACAAAACATTTGATATTTAACAGCTTAGGGAAGCTTCGCTGCTTGGCCAGCGGCACCCCCTGAGTGTAACTACTCACCACTAAATCCTCGGGTGCCTCCTGGTTGCCGGATGTGCCGAAATTGATTCCTACTACTCCGAGCACAGGTAGATGTTCGCGTGAAGCTAGCACCTCGTTTAAAGAATCTCGGCTGACCGGAAACATGAACTCGTCAACGTCAAAAAAAGCCATCCAACGGGTCTCTTGCCCGAAATTCGCGAGCGCATGGGCGTACGCAGTGCATTGCATGTCGGCCCAAATATCAAACGGCCGCCACGGGATAATTGTCACGATTCCTTCTGCGCAGTAGAATTGCAGCAACATATTGGTGTCGTCGTCGCTTCCATTGTCATAGACAATAAATTTAGAAACACCCATGAATAAATGGAACTCAATCCATTCTCGAATATATCGACGCTCATTTTTTAACACGGTTACTGCGGTGATATTGTATTTCGGGTAATCCGGTCGAGATAAGGGGGGAGTCAATATATTTAAACGTCGCGCCTTTTCTCGAATAAACTGCTCGATCGGTGGCCTGATGATTTTTCTGAGCCTGCCCCGGCAACCTGCCACTTTGCACCCATTTTGCTAAGACGTGATCACCACACCATCGGCGCAGCAGTTGACTTCAGTCCTGACCGGTTTCATTTCTTGCGGTCGACGAACTGGACGCCAAGTGTGCTTTTGCAGCCGCCAGTTTCGTTTCCACGAACGCCTTTAAAGCCGCCGGGTCTTCGGATTCGCCCCAAGTGTAGGCGTGATACCAGTGCGCCAGGAAGCGCTGCCTCAGTCGCCTATCGAATGCAGGGGGATTTAGCACCGCCGCGGCGATGTCCTCTGGCGTGTGGGCAAGTTTTGCCAAGGAAGGTTTGATCCAGGGGGCATTACCTAGTGCAATTATCGGTTTGTCGAAGAGGAATCCATCGATTCCGACGCTGCTGTTGACCGTTACGATCGCTAGACACCGTTCGAGGAGGTCACGTGTCTCGTAGTCGGTTGCAACGCAAACTCCTGGTCCGATGGTGTTGTGCAAATAGGACGCGCGATATGGGGAGACCGGATGGGGCTTGACGACAAGGCTGATGTGCGGCGGCAAGAGCAGTCGAAGCTGCCGCAATACGTCTACGTAGTCGCAATGTCGGCGAACCGCGCCGCCGTGCACCAAGATTTGCGTGTCGGTTGGCACCTGCAAGGGCGCGAACACGAAAGAGCGCGGAAGGCTCTTTGGGTCATTCAACACACTCGTTGACGCGCGCCGACCGGTATACCCTTCCCTCAGCATGCAATAGAGATCTTCCTCGTCCTCATAAGGATCAAGAGTCTCCGGGTACACTGCTTGCAGGGAGGACGCGCCATTGACACCTAGATGGTCGAGAAAGTAGCGCCCCTTGAAGGGCGTGAGTTCGGAATAAACCGTGGGAATGCGAAGTTCACGAAGAGCAAGTACCGCGATTGCTCTGGGGCCCAATTGGCCGTTCCAAACAAGCGCGCCGCGCAGCTTGGTTGCTCGGATCTCCTTCCAAATTGATCGCGCCTTCAGTTCATATTGGAAGCGATATTTAAGCCACCTTCGATGCCTGCGGTTCACCTCCTGGAGCGTACGGTGAATATACGGCTCGTGCCGCGCCTCACGCCTCTGGACGGCACTGTCGACGAGAGAATCGAAGAATCGGTGCCCACGATCGCGGAAGCGATTGAATGAACTTTCTGGGATCCCGTGGGTTGCCAGCGATAACGGGCAAGGAGTCCGGAATGGCGGACAGAAGCGCTTCGGCCACGCCGCGAGGCAATTTATTGAGCTTTATGAGGCCGAACACTCGGGAAAACCTCTTGCACTAACTGACGCAAGCCTCGGTGACTGTACCTCGTCGGCGGCTTGGACTCCCAGGCGCTTCGCGGCCTTGATCCGCAGCTTGAACATCCGATCCGCGCAGCGCATTTGAACACCAATTATTGGCACTTTAGCGACCGGACGGGAGCGGTCATCGCCGATATTGGCGCATGCGGCGGAGGATATCGGCGAGGGGGTCGTTGGTCCAGGCGCGCGTCAACAGGTTGCGGTGGGTGACGCGGGTGCTGCCGGTGTCGCCGGGAAAGATGGTAACGCTGCCGGGCCCGAGGCGGGGCTCCAACGACGTGTCGAATGCGACCTCGCGGTCGGCGAGCACGCGCTCAAGCTGCGCATTCTTCTCCTCGGTCGAGCCCAAATAGGTCGAGACGAAGAAGGCCGAGCGGTCGCGCGAGATCCAGGACGCGAACTTGTCGAGCTCGCCGTAGAGCGCGTCGAGCAGGATGACGCCGCGCACGCGGTTCATGAGGCCGCCGCGCGCGGCACTCCAGGCGGCCGGCAGGTAGCCGCCGCTGTAGGCCACGATGACGATCGGGATCGAGGCGAAGGTGCGCACGGAGCGCGGATCGCCGTCCAGCTTGGCGAGCTTCTGGGCGGCCTCGCCGATGAAGCGGCCGAAGGCGCCCGGCTCCCAGAACTTGCCGGCACTGGAGTTGGCGGCGTCGACGGCGAGCTGCGGCGCGACGAGCACCGCGTTGAGGCCGGAGGCCGTGATCTGCGCCGGCACCCGCTGGCGGTGCAGTACGTCGCGGCGCAGCGTCGCCCCGTGGCCGTGGAAGAAGACGATCATCACCGACGGCTTGCGCAGGTCGAAGCCTTTGGGGATGTGCAGGAGCACGCGCTGGTCGGAGTAGGTCTCGTCCTCCCAATAGAGGCGGCCGAAGGGGGTCCTGTGTCCGCGTCGGCCCCACTCGTCCTCCACGTTCAAGAAGGGCTTGTCGGTCCCGGCGATGGTGCCGTCGTAGGGGAAAGGCGCGGTCTCGAAGGGGACGAGGGCGGTGTGGTCCTGGCGCAAGGGCACGCTGCGCGCGTGCACCCGCTTGGGCGCCGGCACGCGAAATGCGCCCGCGATCAAGTCGCCAATCGCGTCCGCCGAAGCGCTGACAGGCTGCAGCAGCATCGCGCCGGCGAGCGTAGCGGCGACAACTCCAAGTCGCAGAGGCTGCATTCCCCCTCTCCGTTCCTTGGCCCCAATGTGCGCCAAGGGCCTTAAAGATTGAACCAACACCCCGTGGAGCGCGCCGGTTGCGAATTTATTACGCACGGTCGCCCCTTGGTCCGGTTAGCCTCCAATGATGTCGAACGCTGGGCGGCCAGGGCCGGTAAGCTGCGGCGTTTCGGTGGCAAAGCTCCCGGCACGGTGCAATTTGGCAACTTCATTAAGACAAATCCTTTAGCTAATTGCCGGACTGGGTCGGGTCACCTACGCTTTCCACAGGCACGAACGCTTACCCGCGCAAGGCTTCCGGATGGCAGTCGCGAGCACGATTGGCGCCCCCGTCTCCGAGGAGCGCCCCACCGAGTTGCGTACCGTGTCGACCGTCACGGCGGCCGCCATCGCCGTGGCTGACATGATCGGCATCGGCGTTTTCACCAGCCTCGGCTTTCAGGTCCAGGACATCCGCTCAGGTTTCGCCGTGCTGCTCTTATGGGTGGTGGGCGGCATCGCGGCCCTGTGCGGGGCGCTCTCCTACGCGGAGCTTGGAGCGGCACTTCCCCGCTCGGGCGGGGAGTACAACTTCCTGTCGCGCATCTACGGACCGGCCATTGGCTTCGTCGCCGGATGGGTGTCGGCAACCGTCGGCTTTGCCGCGCCGGTGGCGCTCGCCGCCATGGCGTTCGGGCAGTACTTCGCCGGCGTGGTGCCGGGCGCGCCGCCGCTCGCGCTCGGGCTCGCCGCGGTATGGCTCGTCGCCCTCGTGCACTTGAGCGGCGTGCGTCTCGGCGGCACCTTCCACAATACGGCGACCGCGTTGAAGCTGGTGCTGATCGCAGTGCTGATCGTCGCAGGCGTGGTGCTGGGCTCGCCGCAGCCGATCTCCTTCGCGCCGTCGGTCGCGGATTTGCATTACATCAGCGGAGCGCCCTTTGCGGTCGGGCTGGTGTTCGTGATGTACGCCTACTCGGGCTGGAACGCGGCGACCTACATTGCGGGTGAGGTGCGCGATCCGCACAAGTGCCTGCCGCGCGCCCTTGTTGCCGCCACGCTCATCGTGCTCGCGCTCTACGTCGGTCTCAATGCCGTCTTTCTCTACACCACGCCGATTGCTGCCATGGCCGGCCAGATCGACGTGGCGCTGATTGCTGGCAAGCACATCTTCGGCGAGGCCGGCGGACGGTTCGTGGGCGCGTTGATCTGCTTAGGGCTCATCTCCTCGATCAGCGCCATGACCTGGATCGGCCCGCGCGTCACCATGGTGATGGGCGAGGACAATCCCATGCTGCGCGTCTTCGCGCGCCGGAGCGACAACGGGGCGCCCGTTATCGCCATCCTGTTTCAGCTCGGCGTCACCACGCTTCTGCTCATGACGCGCTCGTTCGAGGCGGTGCTGGAGTTCATCCAGTTCAGCCTGACCTTCTGCTCCTTCCTCGCCGTCCTCGGTGTGATGGTGTTGCGCTGGAGGATGCCGGATCTGGAGCGCCCCTACCGCATGTGGGGCTATCCGTTTACGCCGCTCATCTTTCTCGCGGTGACGCTGTTCATGATGTACTACCTCATCGTCGAGCGGCCGACGGAATTGCTGGCCAGCATCGGTGTGATGCTGGCGGGGCTGGGGGGCTATGCAATCTCACAGGCGCGGGGCCGCGCCGCTTGGGGGAGTTCTGACCATGGATAGACGTTGGCGATCGGTACTGACGGGAGCGCTCGCTGCCGGTTTTCTGATGGCAGCGACGGCGGGCTCGATCGCCGCCGAGCACGCCAGCGCCGACGATACGGCGCGCCTGCTGGCCGGCATGCAGCCTTCGGCGGCATCGCCGCTCACCCCTTACACGCGCGAGGGAAGCTGGCAGCGGCACGCCAAGCTCTTCGACACCGCCTGGGCCAATCTCGAGAAGCGCCAGCTCGCCAAGATCCGCAGCTGGTCGGCTGAGCACATCACGCAGCGCCAGCCCGTCGTCTACTACATGTTCAGCGGGCCGGATTTTCTCTATGCCGACGCCTTCTTTCCCGGCGCGTCGACGTACGTGCTGAGCGGCCTGGAGCCGGTCGGGTCCATCCCCGATGTGGAGGGCCTGTCGCGCGGCGCGCTAGCCGGCGACCTCGGCCGGCTGCAGCACTCGCTCAACTCGGTGCTGAGCTTCAGCTTCTTCATTACCAAAAAGATGAAGCACGAGCTGAGGGGCGGGCGCCTCAGCGGCACGCTGCCGATCCTCTATGTCTTCCTTGCGCGCTCGGGCAAGACCATCGACGATGTGAGCCTCGTCGCTCTCGATGCCGATGGCACGCTGCGTCCGGCCGAGGACGGCAAGGATCGGAGCAAGGCGCAGGGAGCCAAGATTGTCTTCTCGGGCGCCGACGGCAAAAAGCAGACGCTCTACTACTTCTCGACCGACGTCTCCGACGGTGGGTTCGAGCGCAGCGGCTTTCAGGCCTTCTGCGCCGGGCTCGGACGCGGCGATGCCCTGCTGAAGAGCGCCTCCTATTTGATGCACTCCGATAGCTTCTCCAAGGTGCGCGACTTCGTGCTCGACCGCAGCGACGCCATCGTGCAGGACGACTCCGGCATCCCCGTGCGCCACTTCAAAGCGGACATGTGGCAGCTCTATCCCTTCGGCAACTACCTGGGGCCGATCAGCATCTTTCCCGGCCGCTATCAGCGCCAGTTGCAAGCGCTCTACCGCAAGGAGCGGGCGGGCGCCCTCGACTTCGGGATCGGGTATCGCTGGCGCCCGCGCCAATCGAACCTGCTGCTCGCCTTGCGCGGCCGGCGCGTGACCCAGCAGGAGCACTGAGAGCGCCCGCGCGCTTTGCTCCGGCCAAGCTGGGGAGAACGCGCTACGATGTCTCGCCAACCTGGGCGTCAGATGCTGCAATTTGCAGCCGGGCGAATCAGGCTAGGTCGGGGCTATGGGCGCAGTGCGCAAGACGCAGGCTGAAGCAACGGAGCGGCCGCCGTTCCTCGGGGTGGGGGCCTCGGCGCGCGGGCTTGCCTGGCGCGAGCGGCTGAGCCCGCAAGCCGAGCCGCAGGCCGCCGCCATCAGCCAACACCACGCACTGCCCGAGCTGCTGGGCCGCGTGCTCGCAGCGCGCGGCGTGGCGACCCAGGACGTCCCGACCATTCTCAGCCCCACGCTCAAGGCGCTGATGCCGGACCCCTCGACGCTGCGCGACATGGACGCTGCCGCAAGCCGGCTTGCCGATGCCATCGAGAAGCGCGAGGCGGTCGTGCTCTTCGGCGACTATGACGTCGACGGCGCGGCGTCCTCGGCGCTGCTCGCGCGCTACATCAAGCATCACGGGGGCGCGGCGCGCATTTACATCCCTGACCGCCTGTTCGAGGGCTATGGGCCCAACGTCGCGGCCATCGAGGCGCTGGTCAAAGAGGGCGCCCGCCTCATCGTCACGGTCGATTGCGGCACGACGAGCGCGGAGCCCTTGGCGCGCGCTGTCGCGCTCGGATGCGACGTCGTCGTCATCGATCACCATCAGGCCGACGAGCAGCTGCCCGCCGTCACGGCCGTGGTCAATCCCAACCGGCAGGACGACGTGTCGGGGCTCGGCAGCTTATGCGCGGCGGGCGTCGCCTTCCTGGTGCTGGTGGCGACGACGCGCGAATTGCGTCGCCGCGGCTTTTACGGGAAGGGAACGCCCGAGCCCGACCTGATGAGCGAGCTCGACCTGGTCGCGCTCGCGACCGTTGCCGACGTGGTGCCGCTCACCGGTCTCAATCGCGCCTACGTCGCACAGGGGCTGCAGGTGATGCGCTGGCGGCGCAACGTCGGCCTCAAGGCGCTGATCGATGCGGCGGGCCTCAACGAGCCGCCGACGCCCTATCACTTGGGTTTCATTCTGGGCCCGCGCATCAACGCCGGCGGACGCATCGGCGATGCCGCGTTGGGCTCGAAGCTGCTCGCCGGCGAAGACGAGATGGAGGCGGCCCGGATCGCGGTGCTGCTCGACCGCCTCAATAAGGAGCGCCGCGCGCTTGAAAAGGAGATGCTGGAGGCAGCGCTGGCCGAGGCCGATGCGCTCATCACCGAGCGCCCGGATCTCCCGCTGCTGATGGTCGGCTCATCCGCCTGGCACAAGGGCATCGTCGGGCTCGTGGCAAGCCGCCTGACCGAGCGCTTTCAGCGTCCCGCCTGCGTCATCGCCTGGGAAGGGGACAGCGAAAGCGCTCAGGCAAGTGTCGTGGGAACCGGCTCGCTGCGCTCGCTCCCCGGTGCCGATATCGGGGCCGCGGTGCGCGCGGCCGTTGCCGCCGGTCACCTGGTCAAGGGTGGTGGCCATGCCATGGCGGCGGGGCTCACGGTGAGGCGCGATAAGCTCGCAGCGCTGCAGGCATTCCTACACGAGCGGCTTGCCCGCAGCGTCGTCGAGGCGCGCGCGCGCTCCGGCCTCGACATCGACGGCGCGTTGACGGCCGCGGGCGTCACCGACGAGCTCCTCGATCTCATCGCCCGCGTCGGACCCTACGGGCAGGGCAATCCCAATCCGCGCTTTGCCTTTCCGGCGACGCGGGTGCGCTTTGCCAAGGTCGTGGGCGACGCCCACGTGCGCTGCGTCTTGGAATCGGCCGACGGCGCCAAGCTCGAGGGCATCGCTTTTCGCGCGGCGAACGAGCCCCTGGGCGATCTGCTGATGGGCACGGGCGGGCTGCCGATCCATGTCGCCGGCAACTTGAAGCGCTCCTCCTGGGGCGCACGCGACAAGATTGAGCTGATGATCGAGGACGCCGCCGACCCGCGCCGCCAGCCCTGAGGCGGAGCTGTTTTTGGCGGTCATTGGCCGCCGGGCCGCTTGCTTGCGCGGGGGGCTAAAGGCCCCTATACGGGGCCCCCGGCCGGTCCCTTCGTCTATCGGTTAGGACGCGAGATTTTCAATCTTGAAAGACGGGTTCGACTCCCGTAGGGACCGCCAGCGATTACAATAACTTGGCAAAACGCCGATCGCTGTTTGGCACTTTTCCTCTAGCGTGTTTGGCAGTCGACGATCACTTGGCGTTCTCAAGCTTGAGGATGGCCGCGCTCGCCTGCCGCTTCTTGTTCGCCGCTTTGGTGTAGTGCTCGACCATGCGCGTCGTCGCGTGGCCAGTGACGCTCTTGATCTCTTCCTCGCTGCAGCCGGCCTCTGCGAGCTTCCGAGCGGCGCATTTGCGCAGCCCATGCAACACGCAATCGTCTGGCAGTCCGGCGGCATTTTCCTGGCGCTCAACTTCCGCAATCGTGTTGGCGCCCCCAGCTAAGCTACTGGTAGTCCCGCGGCGCTTTCTTGCGCTTGGAAGCCCGGGCGCTTCGCTCCTCGTAGGATGCCAGATCCTGCGAACCTTAGCGCGCGCGTTCGATTAGGTTCCCCCGTCGAGCCCGGTCGCGAATCTCGGAGGGAGCCGCCCCATAGCGGCGCTTGAATGAGCGATTGAAATGAGAGATGTCGGAAAAGCCGGTGTGCAAAGCGATTTGAGAAATTCTCCAGGCGGCCAGACTAGGGTCGCTCAGTAGAACATACGCACTCGCGAGCCGCATCTCGTTCACCTGCGCGATAAACGACGTCCCCTTTTTTTCCAGCAAGCGCTGCAGGTAGCGCGGTGAGATGCCTTGGGTGCGAGCCACACTTTCCAGGCTGAGCCCGGGCTCACGAAAGTTCGCTGCAATATATTCCAACGCCGCATTGAGCCGCCCAGCGGCGACGGCGCTCAAGTCGCTTTCGCCCAAAGCGCGGTGCGTGCTGACGCTGAGCCCAACAAGATCGATGATGTGCCGCCCGATGATGTCGCGTGCTTGCGGGCAGATCGCAAACCTACCCTTTTCGAGAGTCCGAATGTAGGCGTGCAGCAGTCGCAAAGCCTCAGAGTCGCGGGGTACGCGCTCTGCTACCTTCGCCCCTACATCGGCCACACGTGCCTGCAGGTCGGCGAAGGGGACCAGCATCGCAACATACTTGAAGCTCTCTCGCGATCCCAAACGGCCGGGGTCGCTGACCCGCATGAGCGCGGCGTCGCCACGGCGCAAGTCGAAGCTACGCCATTTCCTGAGCTCGATGTGTCTGGATCGCGAAATCAGAAATCCAAACGAGTCGTCGCCGTCCCCGTTGTCGCGCTTTACTAAGCCAGGGCTGAACGAGCTGCGCGCTATGCGCAAGCCGTCGCAGACGGGTTCGGTGGACGCATGAATCTGCGCGCCCGGTATTGGCTCGAAATCGAGATTGAGCATCCGGCGCGCATATTGTTCGCGCCATTCTTGGATGGAACCGCGTTGCGCTTCCACGTCGCAAATGCCCCTTAGGACACACTGGTCAACACAACTCCTAGCATGGGCGCCATACCCAAACAATTGCGTTTGAAGCCAATGGCTTCCAAAGGCCGACACCGAGCCGACCGGGTTTGCCGGGCGTTGTCACGAGCCAATCCCGGTCGAATTGGGCGCGGTTAATGCGTTTGCAGAATGCGAACTGGTGCTCTTTCCCGAGTGCGCACCTCCCCAAGACAGGTTCTTGCCACCCCGCCAGGATGGCAGGCGACGCCGTGCGCCATGGTCGTCGTGATCGGAGCTGTTGGGACGCGGAAACGGATGTTCTCAAGGTTTTCGTACGCCTTTACGCTCGCCGGAGCGTCGCTTGTCTTTTGCTTGATGCTTTTCAACGGGTTGACGCTCTCCCGCGTTCAAGCCGAGGACGCGGCTGGGGAAGGCAATCTCGGCGCGAGCGCCAATGCATTCACCCCCGGCGATATCGCGGTCACCGGGTTTTCCGGGACGATGCTCGCCGACGACAGCGTCGCGCCCGGCGTCGATCCCGTCGACCGCACGCTGATCGACCCCAATGGACCGGCGCTCCGGATTTTCGACGTCTCGACCCTCGGCGGCGCGCCGGCCGGTAACAGCATTTCCCCGCCCGTCAGTCTCGATGTGCCGGCCAAGCAGATCGGCCAGGTGTTTGCGATGACGCTGGACAATGGCACTGCGGGCGGGGCGCCGAACCTCTACGTCGCAGCAAGCTCGGCCTACGGGCTCAATATCGTCGGCGCTGGCGTTGCCGCCGACGGCAAGCCGGTGCGCCTCAAGGCGGGGGCTCCGGATGCCGTCTTCATGGAGGGACAGTTCGGCGCGCTCTCGAGCAACAGTCCCGGCGCCATCTATAAGATCGACGGCGTGACCGGCACGCCCAGCTTTTTCGCCGACACCGCATATTCCGGCACCGCCAACAGCGGCGCGGGGATCGGCGGACTCGCCTTCGATCCTGTCAGCCGCAGCCTTTATGCCTCCGATCTCGACACCGGCCTCATTCATCGCTTCGGGCTCGACTACAACGCGGCACGCCTCGACAGCTTCGACCATGGCGTCGCCGGCCGGCGGGCCGGTGGCCTTGAGCAGGTACCCGACGACGGGCAGCGGCTCAATCTGCTGGAGCCATCGTTCAAGGCGGACGATCCAAAGACCTGGGGCTTCACACAGCCGGCACGCCGCATCGATGCCCTCGCGGTGCACGATGGGCGCCTCTACTACGCGGTTGCCGAGGGACCCGAGATCTGGTCGGTCGGTCTCAAGAACGGCACCTTCGGTGACGATGCGCGGCTGGAGATCAAGGTCAAGGCGAACAAGCCCGACCCGATTACAGCCATCGCCTTCGACGGCAGCGGCCGTATATATCTCGCGCAGCGGTCGCCAACCTTAAGCCCATACGACTACGGCTCGTTCACGCAGGGCGGCTCTGATGTCCTGCGCTATGTGCCCAAAAAGCCCGGCGACGCGACGGCCAAGGCCGATCTCTGGTCGCCGGAGCCCGAAAGCTATGGCGTTGGCACTGCCGACGCCAGCCGTGCCGCCGACGGTGGCGTCAGTCTGCAGTACGGCTACAGCGCCGACGGCAAAGTTGACCTCAATGCGTGCGACGGGACCATCGCCGTGACGGGCGACACGCTCACGCCGTCGGCCGCGGGGGTGCAGCTCAATGCCGTCGACTTGACGCGCCCCGCAAACGTGCCGCCCAAGCAGAGCGCGTTCGTCGACTACGATCAGAGCGCCGCCGACGTGGCAGACCAATCGGCCCGTGGGTACATCGGCAGCGTGCTGGCGCTCCGCAAGTGTGGCGCCGATTCCGGGTTTCCGCCAGTCGCCGCCGACGGCGCGTTCCCGCCGGTCGATGATGCGAACGCCGCCTCAGGTCCCCCGGTCGATAATGGTGGAGGCGGTGCCGCCGCCCCGCCGGTCGAGGATGCCGGCAGTGGCCAGACAGCGCCGCCAGTAGAAGGCGGTGGCGGGGAGACCGCGCCGCCGGTCGAAGATGAAGGTAGCACCCAGACGGCCGAGGTCGACGGCGTCTCCATCACCAAGTCCGCAGGCCAGGGGCCGTGCACGGAGACGGGCGGCTGCGTCTTCAATATCGACATCACCAACAACTCCGGCAACGACCTTCCCGAGCTCGTCGTCGGCGACGATTTGACCGCCGGCGCCGCCAATCTCGCCGGCGCCACCATCGAAGGCGCGCCGCTGGCGCCGTGGACCTGTACCGCGCCGCCGAACTTCACCTGCAAGCATCCTGGCCCGGTCAAGAACGGCGAGACAGTATCGCTGCCGCTCTCATTTGCGCCCAAGGGCATCGGCCAGGAGAAAGAGCTGCAGAACTGCGCCACGCTCAATCCGACGCCTGGCCCGCAGCAGCAAAACCAGCAAGCCAATCCGCCCGCGCTGCCGCACCCGACGACGAGCCAGGAGAAGGGGCTGAAATTCGAGCAGGTAGCAGCCACGCCCAACTGCACGACGGGACAGGCCTGCGAGTGGGAGTTCCGGGTCACCAACACGACTGCGGCGCCGGTCTCGGGCGCCTTGCAGTGGCACGAGGAGTTCGACTTCCTGAAGGACAATGCGAGCGCCAGGGCGACAGCGGTGACGATCGATTCCGTGACCGCGAACCCCGCAGCCGTCTGCAGCCCCGTCGCCAACAACGATCTGCGGCAGATGACCTGTCAGGTCGACCTGGTCACGATCGAGCCGAACCAGACGTTCACAGTGAAGATGAAGGTGAAGGCCGACGCGCCGGCGAACGCGCCGGACGCGGCGCTGCAAGCGACGGCCTTCTCGAGCTTCTTCTTCACCAACCAGGACCAGGCGATAGGCAAGATCAGCACTGCCGTGGCGCTAGTGCCGCCGGGAGGCGGCGGCGATCAGGGCGGTGGCGCCGCAGCACCGGTCGGGCCCGTTTGCGCGACCTTGCCGGTGGAACAACCGCAGGGACCGGCTCCGGCGCCCAATCCGGCCGGCAAGCCGGCGCTCAGCATCACCAAGACGGGGCCCGCCCAATGCTCCGACCTTGGCGGCTGCGACTTCACGATCGCGATCAAGAATGACGGCGATGCCCCCTTCAACGGCCCGGTCACCGTCGATGAGGAAGTCACGCTCGACGGCAAGAGCGTACCCGGCGCGCTTATCGTTCCCAACCAAACTTGGACGTGCACGCCGGGCCCGACTTCCACCTGCACCAGCATCCCGCAAATGATAATCGGCCCCAAGGGGACGGCGACGCTGAGAGTGCACGTGATCTACACGGCGGCGACGGGCGCCAAGGCGATGCAGAATTGCGCGAGTGTCCCTGGTCAGACCGCGAAAGCTTGCGCCTCCGTTCCACTGATTCAGGGCCCTAAGCTGGCGATCAAAAAAGAGCGCGTCGACGGCGTCTGCGATCCCACATGCACGTTCCGCATAACCGCTAAGAACATCGGCAATGCGAAGTTCGCGGCGCCGATAAAAATCGTCGACTTTCCGAGCAACATCAAGAGCAGCAGCGGTGACACCGATATCAAGGCCGAGGTCATCTCCGTAAAGACGACCGACAACCGCCAGGACGCGACTTGCCTAAAGACAGGTAATATCGCGTGTCGCATCGATAGACCGCTGGACGCGGGCGAGAGCGTAACCATCGAGCTGACGATGAAGACCGGCTTGACGGATTTCACCGGCGACAACTGCGCCATGGAACGCGACGTTCTGGCGAACGATGCGCTGCAGGGCAAGTCGTGCGTCGCCATGCAGGGCCTGCGCCACAACGGCCCGAACCTCGTCATCGAGAAGGAGGCACCGAACGCCGATTCTAAAGGCGCGACGGGTCATTGCGGGCTGACGGAGCTCTGCACCTTCCAGATCACCATCAAGAACATCGGCGACGCGCCTTTCACGGGGGTCCTGCACCTCAAGGACACGGTCGGGCCCGGCGTCCCCGTGCGCATTCTCAAAGGCGGCGGCTTTGGCACGTGCGACGAGGCTCAGAATACGCAAGGCGCAGGCGGGTTCGCGAACACGTCGATCAACTGCGACATCGGACCCTTCCCGGACGGCATCAAGCCTAACGACACGATACAGCTCGAGGTGATCGCCGAAGCGGGCCGCGGTTGGGGCAGCGACAAGAACATGAACAACTGCGCGGAGCTCTCGAGCGACGCCGATATGGGGCCGGCAGAGACGCCGAAGAAAGACTGCGCCGACGTCAAGCTCGATCCGTTCGACGTCGATGTCGCCAAGACGGGCGACCAGTCCTGCCAGCCGGGCGGCGAGTGCCGCTTCGACATCGACATCTTCAACCCGAACAATTCGGTCACCCACGACGATCCCGTGACGGTGACCGACAAGCTGTCCGGACTTTCTTCGGCGCAGATCGTGTCGATCACACCGGCGGCAGGCGCCGATCCATTCCCGTGCAGTCCCGCACCGACGCAAATCCCCTTCACGTGCACCGGGCATATGAAGCTCTCGCCCAAGGAGCACAACCACTACACGATGATTGTTCGTCTGCCGGCGGACTCAAGCGCCGTATCGTTCTCGAATTGCGCCAGCGTCGGCAAGAGCCGTGCAAGCGAGGGAGATCCTTCGTGCCATGCCGTGCAGATGGCCAAGCCCAAATCTCAGCCGTTCAGTCTCAAGATCGAAAAAACGGGACCCGCATCGTGTGCGCCGGGCTCGGAATGCCCCTTCGACATCACGCTCACGAACACCGGCAGCAAAGACCATAACGGCGCGGTGACGGTGACGGACGGGTTGTCCAACGCGCCTCCCATGTCGATCGCATCCATCGAGCCGCCGCTGCCCTGCACTGAGCAGCCGGCCGACATTCCCTTCACTTGCAGGACTGCAAACGATTTTACCATTCCCGCCGGCGGCAAGCGCACCTTCCGGATAACCGCGCGCGTCCCCAGAAGCGCCGAGACATTCACCAACTGCGCCATTGTCGGCCCGGGAAAACAGCGCCAAGCCTCCGACGCGAAAGACGCGGCCGCTTCGTGCGTCACCGTGAAGTCTGCAACGCCGCCGCCCACGGGTGAGACGCCCCAATGCAGAGGCGGAATGGTCCGCATGGACGAGGGCGACTGCGCTTGCCCGGCCGGGACGACGTGGAACGGGCGCACTTGCGTGCGCACCATCGTGTCACCGCCTCCTCCGTTCGTAGATCATTGCCCGGCCGACCGGCCTATCGGCGACTTCCCCAATTGCTGCCCGCGCGGCACCTACTTCGACGGTAGTGCCTGCCGCCATTCGTCGCCCCCCGGAACGGGCCCGCAAGAGAGCGGCGGCACCAACGGCACCAAGCCTGTCGGCCCTGTTGACCACTGCCCGAGCTGGCGTCCCGTCGGCGATCCGCCCAACTGCTGCCCGCGCCACACCTACTTCGACGGCCGCGTCTGCCGCCGCTCCCACCCCCCCGGACCGGGCCCCGGCAACGGCGGCACCAACGGCACCAAGCCCGTCGGCCCTGTTCGCCACTGCCCGGACTGGCGTCCCGTCGGCGATCCGCCCAACTGCTGCCCGCGCCACACCTACTTCGACGGCCGCGTCTGCCGCCGCTCCCACCCCCCCGGACCGGGCCCCGGCAACGGCGGCACCAACGGCACCAAGCCCGTCGGCCCTGTTCGCCACTGCCCGGACTGGCGTCCCGTCGGCGATCCGCCCAACTGCTGCCCGCGCCACACCTACTTCGACGGCCGCGTCTGCCGCCGCTCCCACACGCCCGGACCGGGCCCCGGCAACGGCGGCACCAACGGCAGCAAGCCCGTCGGCCCTGTTGGCCACTGCCCGCGCGCGCGCCCCGTGGGCACGCCACCCAACTGCTGTCCACAGGGCACCGTGTACATGGGTCACCGCTGCCGGCGTCTGCATGGTCCCGGGTCGGGCACGAACGGCAACGGCGGCACCAATGGCAGCAAGTCTTGTCCGCCAGGCACGCATGCGACCCGCTCCGGTCAATGCGAGAGGGATGCTTCGCCGACGCCGAGCAAGCCGCAGCCTCCCAAGCCGACGTGCGCCTCCGGGCAGATCGGAACGCCGCCAAATTGTCATTGCCCATCCGGCACGTCAGGGCCGGGCTGCAGGAATGTCGTCGTGCACTGAGGAGAGGCGTCGGTGCGAGCACAATTGCTGGAACGCATTTGCCAACGTGCCGAAGAAAGCGCGGGTAGGCTGCAGACGCAAAGGGCGGTCGCGACACCTTTGGTTGGTTGGCCGGCATCTCGTAGCTGGTCGGCTCACTTGATTGCAGCGCTACCGGCTCTTTGCCTGGCGCTCGCGACACCCCCTGCGCTCGCTGGTTGCGGTGATCGGCCGGGCACGCCGGTCGATATGACCGCGACGCAGAGCGACAACCAAATCTGGCTGGACTTCACCAACACCGCCAGAGAAGCCCCGATCTACTGGGATATCGAAGTGACTGACGGCGCCGGCCACTATTTGGCTGGCAACGTGGCCGGCGTGCGGGGAACCAGGACGCAGGCCACTGGAGGGCAATATTCCGAGATGGGGCAGTTTCAACTCACCCCGATCCAAGGCAGCAACTTCTCGCCGAGCACCCACTATTGCTTCCGCGTTCGCGCCCGTACTCAAGCCGGCAAACAGGGATGCGTCTCCGAGCTCTGGAACAACCCTGTCTGCGTGACGACGCCGGCCACCGACGTCAACCAGTTCTGCTCGACCTACGCCCGCGACGCGATCAATCAGCTCAACTATCTGCGCGGCGTCAAGTACCGCGGTGACTGCGGCGATGAAGGCGCGCGCTGGTCTAACGACTGGCTGGCGCACTACAACTGGTGCATCGGCGTGCGCGGCAATGCGCAGACGGCGGGCGCGCCCGATTACGAGCGCGAGGAACGCAACAAGCGTCTACGGGTTTGCTCGAACTACGAGTGTTTCAATAGCGTTTGCAAGCAGCTCAAACCGGTCAAGAGCGTCGGCAAGCCGCCACCGACGACGCCCCCTCCCCCTCCGCCAACCCCGGAAAACCAGTGCAAGTACACCGTCTGGATCACGAACGATGAGTGCATCCAGGGCGACAGCAGCGGGCCCATGCCGAGCAACCCGCCCGGCGCGATGACCAATTTCGGCTGCGGCGCGACAGAAGCCGAGGCTCTGGCGCGCGCTAAGCTCGCTTTCTATGCCGAAGGTGGACCCCAGCTAAGCGATGACGACACGCCATGCCCCGGATGCTGCACCTATACGAAGAAGGTGTCGAACTCCTGCGCCTGCCCGATCCGCACTTACAGCTACGCCAGGAAGGTCATTGTGGAGCCCTGCGTGCGCGGCATGATCCGCACGGCCGCGGGAATTTGCCGGTGCCCTCCGGGGACGCAGTGGATGGGCTTGCGGTGCCGTCGGCCTGCGTCAGCTCCAGCTCCGGTCCCGCCCCCGGCGTCCGCTCCCTCCCGGTTGCCGCCTTGGCCCGGCACGACCACGGTCAACACATGCCCGTCCTCGCGTCCCGTGGGCACGTGGCCGCACTGCTGTCCCAGAGGCACCGCGTTCCGAGGCGGCGTCTGTCGCCGCTGGCCGGGCCCCGCGTCGGGCTCGTCCGCCAGCAGTGGCACGAGCGGTGGTACCGGCGGCTGCCCGCGGTCGCGTCCGGTCGGCACGCGGCCCCACTGCTGCCCTAGCGGCACCGTGCTCCGCGGCGGCGTCTGCCGCCGCTGGCCGGCATCTGGGTCGCGCCCGACCGGCAACGGCGGCGCCAACGGCACGCGGCCGAACAGCGGCGGTACCGGCGGCTGCCCGCGCTCGCGTCCGGTCGGTACGCCGCCCAACTGTTGTCCCGAGGGCACCGTGTTTAGTGGTCATGTCTGCCGCCGTCGGCCGAGTTCCGGATCGAGTTCGCCTGGCACCGGCGGTGCCAACGGCACCAAGCCCAACACGGGGACCACCTGCCCGCGCTCGCGACCGGTGGGCACGCCACCCAACTGTTGTCCTGCGGGCACCGTGTACGCGGGGCACCGCTGTCGCCGTCCAACGGGCTCCGGATCATCCGGTTCCAAGTCCACGCCCACCGGCCCCACGCCGAGGCACACATTGCCTTGCCCCTCCGGCCAGATCGGAACGCCGCCGAACTGCCACTGCCCATCCGGCACGACGGGGCCAGGCTGCAGGAATGTGATCGTGCACTAAGGAAATGGCGGAGCCGCTACAATGGGCCAACATTCGTTCAACATGCATCGAAGCAAATCACGACGAAGCCGCGGACATCCCATGCCAACCATTCCGCAATTCCGGCGCGCCGCGATCGTTGTCAGCACCCTCGTGGCCGGCGTCGCGATGCCGAGCGCAGGTGCCCGTGCCGCCGATCCGAGCGACCCGAAGACCAGGGCCGCATTCTGCGAATCCTACGCGCGCCTGACGCTCGCCGACATCAACTACAGCGTCCAGAACCACTGCGCCAAGACCGGCCTCGAGTGGAGCCCGAGCTTCGCCTATCACTACGATCGGTGCATGCAGGAGCCCGACCTCGACGCTGTTCGCCGCGCGTTGTCGACCCACAATCTCGAGGCTATTCACTGCCGGGAGGGGGCGCAAGGAACCGACGCCCCGAGCGATGGGTTGTTTCCGCCGGTTATCACCGACGAGCAGCCGGCTGCAGCCACCAATTTTCCGCCCGTGCTCGATGACGCGACGGCCGCCACGGCTGCGGGCGCGGCTCCCCCGGTGGTTGATGACAAGGCAACTCGCGCCCAAACGCCGGGTTCGCCTCCCGTCGCTGGCGACAGGAAATCCGATACGACCGAAGCCGCGCAGAGCCGCAAGTCAGCCAAACACAAGCGTCACACGGCCGAGCATCACGACGCCAAGCACCTGCATGGCGACCATCACTTGCAGGAAAAGGTGCGGCGCGCCGCAAGACACTTCGGCAGCAGGCTATTGCGGAGCCTCGCTGATCACTGACGCAACCGGCCATTCATGCTCGGCGCCGCAATCAGGCGCCGGAGAATCTGCAAATCGCCTGCAAATGAAAACCACGAAGCCACGAATGATAGTGAGCGTTCTTTCCTGCATTTGCTGGAGTATCAGGTCACAAACTCATCAAACGAGGTTCCGTTCATGCGCATTGCTTGCATCCTCTTGATCCTTGCTGGCCTCCTGAGCAGCGCATCGGCCGCGCCGACCGCATGCGAACTTGTCTCCGCCGCCGACATGAGCGCCGTTCTCGGCAGCGCGGTAGCCGCGGTGGCCGATGACCGCGGCAGCCAGACCAAGTGCACGTATGAGTCCGCAGGCGGCGAAATCAGCGGAGCCTACGCCGAGGTGCAGCTGAATTGGGGCGACGGCGTCGCCGGCATGAAGGGTGCCGGTGCGGTAGAACCGCAACTGGGACCGGTTATGAGCCAACTTGCCGGCCTTGGGGACCAAGCTACGTCGGTCGGCCCGATGATCCTGATCCGCAGGGGCAGCGACTTGATCACACTGGTGATTTCCGGCGTGTCCAACAGCACGGCTGCCGCCAAACGCATATACGGTCTACTCGACGCGCGGCTCCCAAAGCCGGTGGCACCCTAAGCCTGGTATGAAGACTGTCCCCGTCCAAACCGCGGACTTCACGCGCAACCTGTGTCCGTGGTCGATTGCGATCGACCCGTCCCGTCCTGCCTTCCTATGGATTGCGCACTGCCGAGAGGCGATAAGAGTTTGCTCGGCGGAGCCAACCAATGCTGCTACATCCCCGGCGATGTCAGCGTGTCCGCTACGGGTCAACCTCGTCCGTCCGAGGGATGTCCGCGGCTGGTCCGCTTGTCCCCGAGCAGCAGCCGACTTCGTGCGCGGAGGCGAACGGGCGAGAAGGGCCATAACCGGTCATTACATCACAGGCCTCACCGTATCAGGCGTTTGGAGCGGCGCTCGTCATTCAGGTTGCTGCCGCGCGGATGGAACGGGTGGCCGTGCTCGTTGAGATGGCCAGCTTCTTCGAGCGCTTGACTGATATTGCGGGGGGATCATGCGCTTGTGGGCTGGAGCATGCCCAACCGTGGCGAGACGATCTGGGCGGGGGTCATTCCGAAAAATTGAGTATTTCGGCGTACGAGCCCGCGCTATGTTTTTTTGCCAGTTCGATGTGAATTCTCTCACTAGGCCTCAAGGGAGGCGTGAATGATACGACCGGTCATTTCTGCTTTGGCGCTCACCTTGTGCGCAACTGGCGCCTGGGCGGATCGGTATGATGATTGCGTTCAGGACAAAGACCCTGACCTAACCATACGCGGCTGCACGTCGGTCATCGAGCGCGGAAAGCAAGAGAGCCGCGAATGGAGAGCTAAAGCCTACAATAACCGGGGCGCCGCCTACTACAAAAAGGGCGAGCTCGACCGCGCGATTGCGAACTTCGACAAGGCCATCGCCCTGAACCCAAAGTTTGCCGATGCCTACAACAACAGGGGCGTCGCTTACTTCGGACAAGGCGACAAAGAGAAGGCTATCGCTGATTTCCGCAATGCGCTTGAGATCGACCCGTCGCACCCAGGCGCGAAACAGAATCTGAAAGCCTTGGACTCGGCGGCCATTGCGCCATCACCGGGTGCGACCCAACCTACTGACGATCTTGCTGCGCTGATACAGCGGCTCGGCCAGCTTCACGACCAAGGCAAATTCGTCGCCGAGATCCCGGTGGCCCGGCGAGCGTTGGAGCTGGCAGAGAAATTATACGGCCCGGAACATGCGAATGTGGGCACATTACTCAACAGGCTGGCGTGGCTCTATAAGTCGCAAGGCAGTTACGATGATGCCGAGCCGCTGTATCAGCGCGCTTTGACGATTGCGGAAAAGGCCTTGGGGCCCCAGCACCTCGACGTGGGTGACGCTCTCAACAACCTGGCTTTGCTCTATTATTTCCAAGGCCGATATAGCGAGGCCGAGCCACTGTATCAGCGCGCTTTGGCGATTGCGGAAAAGGCGCTGGGTCCCGATCATCCGCATGTGGGCGCATCGCTCAACAACCTGGCCGCGCTCTACAAAGCCCAAGGCCGATATGGCGAGGCCGAGGCGCTCTATCAGCGCGCTTTGGCGATTGGGGAAAAGGCGCAGGGATCCGACAATCCGAGCGTGGCAACGTCGCTCAACAACCTGGCCGCGCTCTATGAGTCCCAAGGCCACTATGAGGAGGCCGAGCCGCTCTATCAGCGCAGCCTGGCCATCTTGGAGAAAGCGCTGGGTCCCGATCATGCGAACGTGGCGACGTCGATCAACAACCTAGCTGCGCTCTATGACACCCTAGGCCGCTACGATGACGCAGAGCGACTGTATCAACGCGGACTGACGATCCGCGAGAAGGTGCTGGGCCCAGACCACCCCGATGTCGCCACCTCCCTCAACAACCTGGCCGAACTGTACCGCGCCCAGGGGCGCTACCCCGACGCCGAGGCGCTCTACAAGCGCTCACTCGCCATCAAGGAGAAGGCGCTCGGCCCCGACCATCCCGCTGTCGCCACCGCGCTCAACAATCTGGCCGCGCTCTACAAAGCCCAAGGCCGATATGGCGAGGCCGAGGCGCTCCTCGACCGCGCGCTCATCGTTGGCGCGATAGCGCTTGGTCCGGAGGATCTCCTTGTAGCCAAGATGAAGAACAACTTAGCTGAAATCTACAAAGCTCAAGGCCGCTATAGCGAGGCCGAGTCGCGTTACATAAGCGCTTTCGGCACCATCGAGGCTGCGTTTGGATTAGAGCATCCTCTTGTCGCCGATATGTTCAATAATCTGGCCTCACTGCATTTCGCTCAGGGCGACTGGGCGGGTGCGGCCAACTTCTGGCGGCGAAGCACGAAAATTATCGCGGGGCGCACGGAGCGCGGAGGGAGCACCTTGGGCCACGCGCCTAGGGCAACGGGAAAAAGTGAAGCGGAGCGATTGAGCGAACGCTTCTGGAACTTTGTGAAAGCTGCCCACCGTCTTACGGCAGAGGGCCATGCGCCTACCTTTGAACTCGCAGCCGAGACGTTCCTGGCCGCGCAATGGGGGCAAAGCTCCGAAGCCGCTGACTCGCTCCGCCGGATGGCAGCACGGGGTGCCACGGGTAATACCGACCTCGCAGCGCTTGTCCGCGAGCGACAGGATCTGGTTGGTGAATGGCGGTTCAAGGACAAGCAGCTCATCGCCGCCAAGAGCCAAGAAGCCGACAAGCGCGACGCAAGTGCCGAAAAGGCGCTTGGCGATCGCCTTTCCGCCATAGACGCGCGCATCGGAGAGATCGATCAACGGTTGGAGAAGGAGTTCCCGGATTACGCCGCCCTGGTGAGTCTTAAGCCGCTCTCCATGCCCGGTGTTCAATCGCTGCTTCGCGATGGCGAGGCGTTGGTGCTGGTTCTGGACACGCCGGAGTGGGGACCCTACCCGGAGGCAACCTTCATCTGGGCGGTGACCAAGACGGACAGCCGCTGGGTGAAGAGTGATCTCGGCACCAAGGCGCTCGGCGAGCGCGTTGCCGCACTTCGCTGCGGGCTCGACTACGATGGCAGCTGGGGAGCACCGGGTTCAACCTGCGGGGAGCTGCTCAAGACCACCTATTCGCAGGCCGACCACGAAAGCGGCAAGCCGCTGCCGTTCGACATCAAGCGTTCTCACGAGTTGTACAAAGCGCTGTTCGGCCAGATCGAAGACCTGATCAAGGACAAGCAGCTCCTGATCGTCCCTTCTGGAGCGCTGACGCAGCTCCCCTTCCAGGTGCTTGTCACCGAGAAGCCCGATCAAGGGCTCAGTGGATCAGATGCGCTGCGCAACGCGGCTTGGCTCAACAGGTCCCACGCGTTGACCGTGCTGCCCTCCGTGTCGTCGCTCAGAGCGCTGCGCCAATTGGCCAAGGACAGCCATGCCAGCAAACCGTTCATTGGCTTTGGCGATCCGCTGCTCGACGGACGGCCCGACAGATATCCCGATGACGCGGCCATTGCGCTCCGCGCCCGCGCCAACCAAAGCTGCCCAAAAGAGCTTTCGCAGCAGGTCGCCAGCCTCCGCGGTCTACAACGCGGCGTGCGACCGCTCGCGCTCCGCGGCGGGATGGCCGATGTCGCGGAAATCCGCTCACAAGTGCCGCTGCCCGAAACGGCGAACGAGCTGTGCGCCGTCGCCCGCGACTTGGGTGTTAGCGGGGATGACATCCGGCTCGGCGCGCATGCCACGGAGACCAAGATCAAGCAGTTGAGCCAAGCGGGTGAGCTGGCAAAGTATCGCATCGTTCACTTCGCGACCCACGGCGCGCTTGCCGGTCAGGTCGGCGGCGACTCCGAGCCTGGCTTATTGCTGACGCCGCCAGAGAAAGCGACCGAGACCGACGACGGCTACCTCTCGGCCTCCGAAGTGGCGGCCCTGAAGCTCGATGCCGATTGGGTGATCCTGTCGGCCTGCAACACGGCGGCAGGGGGCACAGTAGGGGCTGAGGCTCTATCAGGCTTGGCACGGGCCTTCTTCTATGCGGGTGCGCGTGCGCTGCTCGTGTCGCACTGGTCCGTCTACTCGGATGCCACGGTGAAGCTGATAACCGGCGCGATCGGTCGGATGGCGGCGGACAAAAGCGTCGGGCGGGCTGAGGCCCTGCGGCTGTCGATGCTTGCTTTGATCGACAAGGGTGCTCCCTACGAAACGCAGCCTGCCTATTGGGCGCCGTTCGTGGTCGTCGGCGAGGGCGGCGCGCAAGCGGTTCACTGACTTTCCGCTCTTGCCAGGCAAAGCGGTCGATCCTGCCCGAGCCCGGGTTTGGCGGCTTCGGGTCATGAGCATCCGTCACGGTAGGGGTTGGACCTAGTCAGCTTTCCCCGTAGGAGCAGTCATGCGGTGGCGTCACTTCGACGTCGGCAAAGGGCCATGAGCTGACATCGATCTAGGAACAACGTCGTTTGGACGCTGCAATGATCGCGGCAATACCGCGCAAACCTCTCGACGCTCGCGCAATGCAAACCCAGGTGGCCAGAGTGGCTTGCCGGGACGGGGGGGCTTGGCTCAGCTCCGCTCCGGCCACCTGGTCGACGGAGGCAAGAGGCAGGGGCACTCTCGCGTCCGACGAATGCTAGTCCCTAGGATTTGTTGGTGTGGATCGCAGGGTGCTCAATCGCCGTTCTTGTTTGTCTCGGTATTTTGCCCGAAGCTGTTTGATACGTGCCACTTAGCGGATGAGAGCCTTGCCATCGCCTGCGCAGATAGCTGCGACGCAAGGAGCAGTCGCGGCCAAGTGTCAAAAGTGCGCGGTCGAGCGAGCAGGAAAATCGCGCCTTGCAGGAGCAGCGTGTCATGGGCCGGATACCTCGAGCTTTGAATGAGATGCGTGCGGCATGGAACTCCCATCGGCCAATCTCTCCAGGGCCGCGATGTTGATAATGCGCAATCCGGCCGCTGACGGTGCTACTAGTCCCCATGCCTCCAACTGCCGGAGAGCTGAAGCGAGACCGTCAATGCTCATCACCAGCCGGTCGGCAATGGCACCTGAGGGGATCTCATCTGGGATGAGCGTGGCATCACGACCCTCCTGCGCGTTCATGCGAGAGAGTGCTGCGAGCAACGAGGCAAGTCGTTCAGTTGGCTTGTTACGGACCGCTTCCGTGGCGCGGAGGCGCAAATAGTCGAACTCCCTATCGGCTGCCGCTGTGACGCGCGCAGCCAGCTGGCCATCCGTTCGGAGGGCGCATTCAAATTCGTCGGGCGTGAGTATGCTGATCTCGGTGCGCAGCGTCGCCTTCGCGGTGCTGACATGTGTTGCGACGTGGCCGAACCCAAGGATACGTCCCGGGAACACAAACTCGATAATCTCGTGGCGGCCACCGGGCCAGCGGATGTAGTGGCACAAGGAGCCACGCTCCACGCGATAAATCTCCCCATTTGGATCGCCGGTCTGGAATAGGATTTGGCCGGGCGCCAGGCAACAGACCGCCTGTGCCGCCGAATGGACGTCGTGTTGCGCATCTGCACTGCCGCGCGAGCCCTCATCCAATCCTGAACTGAGATATCCAAGCATGGTTCGTTCGCTGAACGCGAGTGCCTGCAAGCGCGAACGGCACTCCCCTTTTTGTTGCTTGTTCTTGCCTGGGAAGATTTGGCAGTCTTAACCTCGATGGTGCAATAACCAGAAACGACTAATTGTTCGGCGACATATGCGCCAGGGATCAGACCTTTGTTCAATTGACAGAAATCGACATCCAGAGCGCGAGGTTCGGATCCGCTGCCCGTTGAAAGGATGCCGAGTCCGTTCACCATTTTCCGGCATTGATCTCCGTCAATGCCAGCTTCTGCTAAGGAAGCACCTGCTAGCTTAGCCCCGACGTCAGCGGGACGAGTGGTGGAGCAGTGGTAATGGGCGAAGTTCAGAAAATCGAGGTTCCGCAAGCTCTGCCCGTGATCGTCGCAATTCTTGCCCCCTCGGGTAGAATTTTGGGAGTGAACGAGGCCTGGAAGGATTTCGGTCAGCGCAATGGCCTGCGGGTTCCAGATTTTGCCCTGAGTGGTAACTACCTGAATTACTGCAAATCCGATCAGCCCGAACTCGTCGCGATTTATCGAAGATCTGAAGGACTTGCTCGCGCGACGGGTTGACCTCCTCACGCGGGTTTATCCGTGCCACTCGCCTACTCGAACGCGCTGGTTCTTCATGATCGGGCTACCGCTCTCCTTAAGCGACCTAAGTGGCATAGCCCTATTGCACGTCGACATAACACCCTTTCTACCGCTTCCGATGACCGGGCATGGAGAACCGCCCCGGGTCGCCAGCCGCGCTCACACGAACCTGAGCATTGATCTGGGCACGGTCGCCGGCAGCGTTGAGCACTCAAGTCTGGAGGCCCTCAGTTCCCAATTGAGGGCCATGCTTGCGGCGATTCCTCTGGCTTCTTCGGGATCGTTGCCGCATGACAATGCCGCGCAGACTTTAAAGCACGCCCGTCTTAGCAAGCGCCAGCTGCAGGTCCTAGGCCTCTTGGCCGAAGGCAAAACAAATACTGAAATCGCGAAGGCACTCTACCGGTCCCCCAACACCATCAAGCTCCACGTGTCCGCGATCTTGCGACAATTGAACGTCAGCAGTCGCACGCAAGCAGCACTTGTAGCTTCCAAACTGCTCAAGAACAGCTCACGAAAGAATGGGGCCTAGGCGACATGCTAGCCGCAGGCATTCCTTAGTAGCAATTTGCGCGCCGCGAGAAGCTAGCTGCCGTTGGCCTGCGCACATGTCGGTTCAGGGCTAATTCCAGACCAATCACGGGAGCGGTGGAGCTTTTCATACCCAGACGAGTGATGCGATGCGCTACGTGTTTGTGCCCAGAAACAACAGGCCAACGACGCCCCGCCGGCTGGCCCGAGACTGCGACGGCAAGTAAAACGGCTGCCTACGTGAGATCGTCAGTAGACTGTCATCACTCTGTCGCTCTGTACCCGGGAATGGTTTCGGTCGAGCCTGAAGCAAATTTCAATGAGTGAGGAGTTCGGCCCGATGCGCAACTTTTTCGACCCCACCACAAACCCGCTGACCGTTGTTTTGATCAGCGCGGCATTTGCTTGCTCAGCTCATGTTGCGAAGGCGCAGGACTGGCCCGACATCCGCGAGGCCAAGGCCATTGCCGAAGAGGGCTTCATCTACGGCCTGCCGATCGTGATGAACTATGCGGTGATGTACGAGTATGCGGTCGACAAGGACTCGGGGCAATACAAGGCGCCGTTCAACCAGATCAAGAACGAAGCGCGCGTGTTCACGTACAAAGACACAGCGATCATCACGCCGAATAGTGACACGCCTTACTCGCTTGCCTGGCTGGATCTGCGGGCAGAGCCGATCGTTCTTTCAGTCCCGGCGGTCGATCCAAAGCGCTACTATTCGGTAATGCTCAATGACGGCAACACCTATAATTACGGATACATCGGCAGTCGCGCCACTGGAAGTGAAGCGGGCGACTACATGGTCGTGGGGCCCGATTGGCAGGGCGAAGCGCCAAAGGGCATCAAGAAGGTCTTCCGCTCCTCGACGCAGTTTTCTTTAGCCGCATATCGCACCCAGCTTTTCGATCCAGCCGACATGCCCAACGTTGAGAAGGTTCAGGCCGGATACAAGGTGCAGCCTTTGTCCAGCTACCTGGGCACGGCAGCGCCACCCGCCGCTCCGACGATTGATTTCCCCAAGATCGACAAGGACCTCGTCAAGAGTAATTTCTTCGAGTACCTCGACTTCGCCCTTCAGTTCGCACCGGCCCAGCCGGTCGAGACGCAGATTCGTGCCAAGCTGGCGAAAATTGGGGTGGGCGCCGGCAAGCCTTTTGATTTCCATAAGCTCCCGCTGGCTCACCGGATCGAGGTCGGCCTCGGGATGAAGGACGGCGAACGCAAGGTCGAAGAAGCCGTAAGCAAGGCCGGTGTGTCGATCAACGGATGGCGCATGAGCTCGTTTTTTGGCGACAGCGCCTTCTTCAACGGAGATTGGCTGAAACGCGCGGCTGGTGCCAAAGCAGGGATATACGGAAATGACTCCGCGGAAGCGGCCTATCCTCTCGGCAAGTACGACGTTGACGGCGCTCCGCTCGATGGCAGCAAGCACAACTACACACTGACCTTTGCCGCCGATCAGTTTCCACCGGTAAACGCGTTCTGGTCAGTGACCATGTATGACGGAAAGACGCAGTTCCTGATCAAGAACTCGATCAACCGCTACTTGATCAATTCTCCAATGCTGCCCGAGTTGAAGAAAAACTCCGACGGCTCGCTGACTATCTACATCCAGAAGGACGAACCGACCGATCCCGTCCAGAAGGCGAACTGGCTACCTGCGCCGGACGGGCCGATCTATATCGCAATGCGCCTCTACTGGCCCAAGACCGAGAACCCATCGATCCTGCCGGTCGGGAAGGGCACATGGCAGCCACCGGGCATCAAGGTGGCCAAGTAGCCCGGGTCCTGACCGAAATTGCTCGGCTTTGGATGACGAGATGTTCAGTTCGGTCGGACTAGCGCAACGGCCGATCGAACCGGACCACTGGCCCACCTTGTGCCCGCCCGCCCCATGACCGTGATCACTGGAACCTGACGTGCTGACTCTGCGATGTCCGCTCCGGGTCAAAAGCGGTCCCGCGGGATCGAGAGCTGCTACGTCGGCTCAGCCTTCGAGAGCGGAACCTGGACAAAGGGACTAGCGATGGTCCGCGCGTGCGGCGAGCAGGCACTATCCCTAAAATGCTCAGAGCTGATGGTCCGGCGGGGCCGCCATGCGATCAATCGCAAATGTGGGTGGGAAACATTCCCGCGGAAACTCCCGGGAAGCTATGGAAGGTTCGTGTTTCCCACCTCCTGGTAAGCGCCTATTTTGCCTCGATTGATGCACGCCCGTAGGGACCGCCACAGGCCTAAGATCGGGAAGGATATACCTGAGAAGCAAGTATATACACCCCCTAAGATCCATAACAAAATCAGTAGGTTGGGGCAGTGGGAAACAGTACCCGGTCGCAGTTCTCTGGTGTGATCCAACAAATTTGACAAGCTTGGCGATGGTTCCCCGCGTCGGCGTTTCAACTTTTTCCGTTTGAAGGACGTCCGTAGCTGGTCCGCTTGTGCCCTAGCAGCAGCCGAATTCATGCGTTGAGGCGAACGCCAGGGTCCGCCTCGCGCCATGAGCCAACCAAAAAAGGAGCCCGGTTGTCACGCCGGGCTCGAAGTCAGGAGGAGGTGCAGCGAGGAACTAGTGGTAGCTACTTGATCTCCCAGCTCGTGTTGTGGGGGATGTCCATTGCGGTGTAGCCGCCCGCCCCCGCCAGTGCGGGCATCGCATTGCAAGCAAAGGGCTCGCTTCCGGTAATGCCCTTGTACTTGCCGGTGCCGCCCGTGATGATGTGCGTGCCGCAGTTCATCTCGGGCTGCGACGTGTCGACGTCGCGCGTGTCGAAAGTCGAGAAGATCATGTCGCCGTCCTTGTCGGCCAGGACGCAGGCGCCATCGATGTACTTCTTCGGGCCTGAATCGACGTTGAGCGCCGAGCAGCGCGCCGACATCTTGTCGAGCATCGCCTCGCCCTTGAGGTTTTGCGTGGTCCCCACCGCCTCGAGCAAGGTGGCGGTGCCGAGCCCGGCAACCTCGATGCTCTGAACCGGCCGAAACACGAAATGCGTCATGTAGGGCGTGACACCCTTCTTTGCCATGTCGGCAAAGGAGGGACTGTGATTGAAGACGATGGACAGGCCCGCCAGCAGCGCCAACGTTGCCACGGAGCCAAGCTTGCTCATAAGCGATTTCATGGTTTCCTCCATTGCTAGAGAGGAGCGAACCATGAGCTGCTGCCGCAGCTTTTGCTGTGGTAATTGCCACACCAATGCGAGAAACAATACAATTCCTCTCGCTGTGCGCTATTCTTTATCTTTGTCGTCGACGGTGCAGGGTCAAGCGATTATGGCGCGGTCACCAGTCACACAAGCCGACTGCTCGCTTGCCGGCATCACCATCTTGTCCGGCCTTTCGCCCAAGGCTCTCGAGCACATCCAGCAACGCTGCTCCTGGCGGCGTTACCGCGCGGGTGAGTCGATCGTCAGCTATCTCGATGCGTCCGACGAGGTATTCTTTATCATCGCGGGAGAGGTCAGGGTCACGATCTATTCGCTCGCCGGCAAATTGGTGAGCTTTCGTGAGCTCGGACCCGGCGAGGTGTTCGGAGAGTATCCTGCCATCGACCGCGGTCCCCGCTCGGCCAGCGTCGAGGCGCGCACGGACTGCCTCGTGGCCACCCTGCCAGGTGCCGATTTTAGAAGGCTCATCAAGTCGGAGCCGGTCGTGGCGCAAGCAATGCTGCCGCAGCTGGTCATGAAGATCAGGGCTTTGACGACACGCGTCTATGAGTTCAGCACGCTCGCCGTGAGCAATCGCATCCAGGCGGAATTGCTGCGACTGGCGGGCCTGGGCGTGAAAGCCGGCAAGTCCGCGCGCATTGCGCCGGCACCGACCCATACCGAAATTGCAAGCCGTGTCAGCACGCACCGCGAGGCGGTGACACGCGAATTCGCCCGCCTGTCGCGAATCGGTCTGATCGAGCGGCAACGAAACGCTCTATTGGTCAAAGATGTCGAGCGTCTTGCCGAGATGGTGCACGAGGCGACCGGCGAATAGCCACGCCTCTTATTGAGTTACCCTGTAGATGCACTCATAGCGGCCTTGCTCGCCGAGCTCCTTGAGCTCTCCTTGCACCTTGCATTTAATGCCCATCTCTTCTGCCGCCCCTTCGAAGAACGGAATGAGCTCGGGCCAGGTCAGATGGCGCTCGATATCGAGCGCCTTGGCGATACGATCGTAGCGCGAAATACCGAAGACTTTAATCGTCGCCTCAGCGGGCAGATATTCGAGGACCTCGAAATTGTATTCCGGCGAGGCGGAGTGGACGGCGGTGATGAGCACGAGCACAGGAGCTCGTGCGTCTTTGGGCAGGTCGACGCCCAATTCCAAGGCTTCCTTGGTCTTCAGTTGCCCGAGTTTCCGGAATACGGCCTTGGAGATCGCATCGGCCTCCTTCCAGCCAAAGCGCTCCCCGACATTGGCAAGTGTGAGGCCGTAAAAAGCGGCGGTGACGTTGGAGAGCTTGAGCGTCATGTCCTCCGCGCTCTTGGGGAAGGTCTTCTCCAAGAGTGACGCCTTCACTTCCTCGTCGGGATAGACGTCACGAGCCCGGATGCCCTGCATCTCGCCGTAGAGCCTGCGACCAGTGACCGCCATGATCGCAGCGCTGAACTCATAGACTCGCGTGGATAGCCTGCGGATTGTGCTGGTGAGCTGGCGCAGCACGGCCCGCATCACCAACGGTTCGGACTGCAACAGCTCGTGGAATGCGGCGGCCGTCATCGCGGCGACGAGACAGTTGGTGCGCGCCTCGACGCTTGCCGATCGGGGATGCCCGTCGATGGCGGGAAGCTCGCCGAACATATCGCCGGGCCCCAGGTCGTGAAAGCTCACCACCCTGCCGGCCTGCGAATAGACGATGACGCGTGCCTCCCCCTCGACCAGGAGGAACACATCGTCTGAGCGATCGAGATATTCGACGATCGGCTCGCCCGGCTGGTAGCGCCGCCAGCTGCAATTCTGCTGGGTGCGGCTAAGGGAGTCGTCCGACAGGCCCTGCAACAAGGCCACGCCCTCGAGACTGTGTTGAGGCGGGGTGATGGAGGAATGCGCCATGCTGAAACCCTGGCGGTTCAATGCCCGCCGATATTAGCGCACGCGTTGCAGGCGTCATATCCGAAAAATTTGACGTCAAGCTGCAGGTGTCATTCTTGCCAAGCACTTCACGCGACTTCATTTCACAGAAAGCGCTGCTCGATCGATGCCGAGGTGGCCTTGCCGATCATGTCAAAATGATCGCGAAGAAAAATATCCGCGCGCGCCCGCCCAAGCGCGAACAGCCATCCAAGAAAGTCCCGTCCCACATTCAGCTTGCTCGAGACGCCGAGATTTCCCATCTCGTTCTCCGCCTCGATACAGTGGATCAGGACCTTCCGCAGCCGTCCTCCGTCATCGAAGCCTGATTCCACCAGATGGTTCACGAAGTTGATCGCGCGCATCTCCCGCATCAGGCTCGAGTTGAAGCTTAAGGTGTTGATGCGATCGAGAATTGCTTGCGAGGTTTGCGGCACCTCCTTGATCCTGATCGGGTTCACCATGATGAGGAGCACGTCGTTAGAGCCGCAATTGTAGATGAGAGGAAAGATCGGCGGATTCCCCATGAATCCCCCGTCCCAGAAATGCTCGCCGTTAATCTCTATGGCCTGGAAAACCGAGGGGATGCAGCCTGAGGCGACCACGGCGTCGACCGAAATCTCCTTGAGGTCGAATACGTGCAGCCGGTTTGTGAGGACGTTGCTGGCGCAGAGGAAAAGCTTCACCCGGTCGGAATCGCGGAGCCGATCAAAGTCGATCTGCTCGTTTAGGATCTCGCGCAACGGATGGTAGTTGCCAGGGTTCATCTGGTAGGGCGACCATATGCGCGACAGTGTATCCATCAGGACCCAGCCAGGCGAGAAGTCGAGGCTGCCGGGCCTGATCAGCCGATCGATCCACGACGGTTGCATGATCGACCACGTGCCCTTGTCGGCGACCGCCTCCCAAAAATCCCTGAGCGCGCGCCGCGCTCCTTCATTGCCCCCGAGCGTCAGCCCATAGCCAGTGACAACCGCGTTCATCGCCCCGGCGCTGGTTCCCACGATTCCCTCAATGACAATGCGCTCGTCCTCGAGGATCCGGTCGAGCGCGCCCCAGGCAAAAGCACCGTGCGACCCGCCGCCTTGCAGTGCCAGATTAATCGTTTTGCACCCGGCTGCTTCATGCGTTTCGCCCAAGCTCGCCTCCTCCGGGCCTACTCGCGTTGCGCTGCCTTGGATGCTCAGATTGGTTTTGAGTGGGGCCTGGTTGAGTTAACTAAACTAGCCCTGCCGCCACAAAAGACTTTTCTTGCAGGTAATTAATGGCATCGCGCCGAGGTGACCAAGCGCGCCGGGGGAAGCTCTTCCCCGAAGCAAACGGAGGCTGTCGCCAGGGGCGCGATATCGGCAACAATACTCCGCCTCTACAGCATTCTAGGGCAAGCAGAACCCAGGCAAATAGAAAAAATTTGGAGGCTATGCGGCCGCGTGCAACTACCGGCGGGTGATGGGTCTTGGTCGATGGCAGATTCCGGGCTATGGTAGCGGAAGCCGCAGGCACGGGCAGGGCTCGCTTCCGGCGAAGATCGTCCATCAGCATTGTTGCTCGCGCCTACTGGTTAGGCTTGTCGTAATTTAATTTCTGCATGAACTTCATTGCCCACGGGCATGGTTTTGTACACACAGAGCAAAGTTGAAGTTTTCTGTCAGCGGCTCCCCCGTTTGGCTAAGTCTGATCGGGTTGCTGACGGGCAAGCTATGCTTATTCGGCTCACGGCGCGGCGTTGCGGTGAACTGAATCTGCTCGGGCGCCCTTCTCGATTCCTTGATCGCGACGTCTCTAGGCTTTGCGAAACTCACAAATCCAGAAATGATTGCGACGCTACAGCGATCTTCGACGCTGTGATCTCGGCATACAGCGCCCAAGAACGCCGAATTCCTGAAGCGGTTGGTGGCGCGAGACGCCGGCAGACCCGGCGCACCGCGTGATGGCAAGCGGATCATTTCTCAATCACCCGTCAGCCAGGATTAACTCCCGCGGGAGCCAACATGGACCCGATCAATTTCAGTGCAGTTGACGCAACCGCCGAGCGTCAGCGGCTTCAATCCCTGCTCGCCGTCAGCCCGGCAATTATCTACACCACCGAGCCATCTGGAAAGGGCTATGTCTGCACGTTCGTCAGTGAGAATCTGCAGGCGATGCTGGGCTATTCTCCGCAGGAGATGACCACGGATCCGAAGTGCTGGCCGGAGCGCCTTCACCCGGAAGATGCGCCTCGCGTCCTCGGCCGGCTCGAGCCGCTGATAAAGCAGGGCGGAGGAACCGTCTCGTACCGTTTCCGGCATCACGACGGTCACTATGTCTGGATCCAGGACACCTTCAAGGTGATCAACGACAAGTCCGGGAAACCGCAGGAGCTCGTTGGGGCCTGGGCCGACATTACCGAGCTCAAAGGTGCGCGTCAGCGGCTTCAATCCCTGCTCGCCGTCAGCCCGGCAATTATCTACACCACCGAGCCGTCTGGAAAGGGCTATGTCTGCACGTTCGTCAGTGAGAATCTGCAGGCGATGCTGGGCTATTCTCCGCAGGAGATGACCACGGATCCGAAGTGCTGGCCGGAGCGCCTTCACCCGGAAGATGCGCCTCGCGTCCTCGGCCAGCTCGAGCCGCTGATAAAGCAGGGCGGGGGAACCGTCTCGTACCGTTTTCGGCATCGCGACGGTCACTATGTCTGGATCCAGGACACCTTCAAGGTGATCAACGACGAGTCCGGGAAACCGCAGGAGCTTGTTGGGGCCTGGGCCGACATCACCGAGCTCAAAGGCGCGCGTCAGCGGATGGAGTACCTGCTCGCCGTCAGCCCGGCAATTATCTACACCACCGAGCCGTCTGGAAAGGGCTATGTCTGCACGTTCGTCAGTGAGAATTTGCAGGCGATGCTGGGCTATTCTCCGCAGGAGATGACCACGGATCCGAAGTGCTGGCCGGAGCGCCTTCACCCGGCAGATGCGCCTCGCGTCCTCGGCCAGCTCGAGCCGCTGATAAAGCAGGGCGGAGGAACCGTCTCGTACCGTTTCCGGCATCACGACGGTCACTACATCTGGATCCAGGACACCTTCAAGGTGATCAACGACGAGGCTGGGAAGCCGCAGGAACTCGTTGGAGCGTGGGTTGACGTCACTGAGCGAAAGCGGGCCGAAGAAGCTGCTCTGAAGGCCAATGTTGAGATTCAAGAGACGAAGCGCTATCTGACCCGGGTTCTGGAAGGGGCCACAGACGCCATCTTTTCCACCGATAAGGCGGGAAATGTCGTTCTTTTCAATCAGGGGGCCGAGATACTTTTAGGCTATCGGCCGGATGAGGTCATTGGGCAGCGTGTATCGGTGCTCTATGGCGGCGAGGAGGGGGCGGACCAAATCAGACGTGAATTGCGAATGCGCGGCGGCACTGCGTCGGCATACGAGACCACGCTGAGGTCCAAGGACGGCACGGATATTCCGGTACTGATGTCGGCCTCCGTGCTTTTCGACGACGACGCCCGGGAGATCGGAACGGTCGGGTTCGCCACCGACCTGCGAGAACGCAAGCGGGCGGAGCAGGCGCTTCAGAATGCACGCGACGAGTTGGAGCAGCGGGTTGAGGAACGCACCGTCGAGCTGAAGACGGCTCGCGAACGGCTCCGGTATGTGATGACGGTTGCGCCCGGCATCATGTACACCAACAAGGGGCGTGGTGAATTCAAGTGCACGTTTGTCAGTGAGAACGTGGATCCGATCATGGGCTTCTCCGCCTGGGAGATGCTAGAGGATCCGAAATTCTGGCCCTCGCGTCTGCACCCGGACGATGCTCGTGCCGTCTTCGCCAAAGTAGAGCAACTGATCGCCAAGGGCGGCGGCACGGTCGAGTACCGCTTCCGGCATCGCAATGGTAGCTATCTTTGGATTCAGGACACCTTCAGGGTGATCCACGACGAGGAGGGAACTCCTGTGGAGGTTGTCGGCGCGTGGGCCGACATTTCGGACCGCAAGCGAGCTGAGCAGGCCCTCGGAGAGCGGCTGGCGATCATGAAGGACTTGCAGTCACTCGTCGCCGCGAGCCCATCGGTCATTTACACGACCCAGGTCTCGGGCGATTTTGCCTGCACGTTCGTGAGCGAAAATCTCCAGGCGATTATGGGATACGCACCGTGGGAGATGCGCGATGATCCCAAGTTCTGGGTGAAGCACCTCTATCCCGGGGACAAGGAGGGCGTGTTCGCTGAGCTGGAGCGGCTCATCGGACTGGGGGGCGGGAGCGTCGAATACCGGTTCCGGAATCGGGCCGGGCATTATCTGTGGATCCAGGACACCTTCACCGTTGTGCACGACAGCGACGGCAAACCGATGGAGCTTGTTGGCTCCTGGGCCGACATTTCCGATCGCAAGCGCGCCGAGGCCGAGCTTGAGCGTCTCGCCAAAGAGGTGGAGCTGCGCAACCGGTTCATCCGCGAAACCTTCGGGCGCTACCTCTCCGACGAGGTGGTCGCCACAGTGCTGGAGTCCTCCAGCGCGATGCAGGTCGGCGGAGAAAAGCGCAAGGTCACTATGATGATGACCGATCTGCGCGGCTTCACGTCGTTGTCGGAGCGACTGGAGCCGGAGCGGGTTGTGGCGATTCTCAATCGGTACCTCGCCGCCATGGTCAAGGTTATCAAGGAGTATCAGGGCACGATCGATGAGTACATCGGCGATGCAATCTTTGTCCTGTTTGGTGCACCCGTCTGGCAGGAAGACGATGCGCAGCGCGCCATAGCCTGCGCCGTCGCGATGCAGTTGGCGATGGAGTTGGTCAATGAGCAAAACAAGGAAGACAATCTGCCTGCGATAGAGATGGGCATTGGCATCCATACGGGCCAAGTCGTGCTGGGCAACATTGGCTCACCCGAACGTATGAAATACGGCGTGGTGGGAAGGCACGTAAATCTCACGTCCCGCATACAGTCCTTTACGACAGGCGGCCAAATACTGATTTCGGAGACGACCCGGCGAGAGGTGGAATCTACTCTCAGAATCGGCAAGCAGTTGTCGGTCAAGGCGAAGGGAATCGAACATCCGGTTACCGTCTCCGAGGTCCTGGGAATTGGCGGGCGACACAAGATGTACCTTCCTCAAACGGCAGACGCACCGGTGCCGCTGGCCGAAGCAATTCTCATACGATATGCGATTGTCGAGCGAGCCCACAATTCCGGAGACATGCTCAAAGGAAGACTTACACAACTCTCGCTGAAGCAGGCAGAGCTGCGTTTGGAGCAATCGGTGCCCGACTTCAGCAACGTCGAGATTCACGTCATCGGTTTTGATGGGAAGGAAATACCCGGAACACTCTGCGCCAAGGTGGTAGGAACCGCGGCGGGAAGCAGTGCGGGATTATTCGTCAGCTTCACGTCCATGTCGCCCGAGATCGAAACGTTCTTTCGCGGTCTGCTCCCAACGACCTCCGAAGCGCCCGCGCCGATACTTAGTCGGACGCCGCGTCCCTCTAATGCTGATCAAATCCCGCCTGCGGCCGAGACAGCGTGCCAAGCGCCGGGCATCCAGGCAGCGCCGCCCGCATCCAGCGCGCCCGATCTGCGAGACAAGGTCCATCCCAAGCCCGACGGCGATAAACACCCCGCGCGTAATATGCCGAGCGTGCCGGACACGAGCAGACCAAATGCCGCACGAAAAGCGGTGCAGAATTCGGCAACAAGTCCGGATTTCTCGGCAATGAGTCAAACACAGCCCAAAGGCGCGGCAGTCAGGCGCGAGTTGCCCGGCGTCTTCGACACGAGTTGGAACGATTCGACAGAAGAATTGGACCTCGGCACGGACACAGCGCCCAACCTCTCAAGTATGGGGCAAACGGAGTCCGTCAGCGAAACCGTCACGGCGGGCGACACGCCGGATGAATTTGGCGTTCGCCAAGTGGCCCCCGCAGGGGACACGGCGGCGGCGCCAGTGTCGGCAAATTCACCGCAGTCGAGCCCCGAGGGACCCCAAAAAAAGAAGAGCTGGCTCCGCACCCGTCTGTTTTGACGGCCGACATTCCCCGAGGAATGACCGAGTTGGCTCAAAAACGGTCCCGCGGGATCGGGAGCTGCTACGTCGGCTCAGCCTTCGAGAGCGGAACCTGGACAAAGGGACTAGCGATGGTCCGCGCGTGCGGCGAGCAGGCACTATCCCTAAAATGCTCAGAGCTGATGGTCCGGCGGGGCCGCCATGCGATCAATCGCAAATGTGGGTGGGAAACATTCCCGCGGAAACTCCTGGAATTCTATGGGAGCTTTGCGTTTCCCACCCGCTGATAAGTGCCTGTTTCGCCTTGGTTGCTATGCTCCCGTAGGGACCGCCACCCGTCTAAATCATCATTTTATTTCAGCATGTTCCGGTGGGAAACAAAACCCGCCTGCAAGGTGGGAAACATTCGTTCAGTCTTTGGTCCTCCTCAGCAGCGGCATGGCATCGCCCGCCATCTTCTTACGGCGCGCCGCCCTCGTGTAGCGCTCGGCCTCCTGGATGGTGCGCCAGCCGAAGATCGCCATGAGCTGGTGCTCAGTGGCGCCATTCTCGGCAGCGAGCGCGGCGCCCGCCTTGCGTAGCCCGTGCGCCGAGCAGTGGGGCAGCCCAGCCTTGTCGCACCACTCGCGGAAGCGCATGCCAAATCCGGCCTCTGTGAAGGGGCGCCCGTACGCGGTGGTCAAGTAGGCGAGGTTGCCCGTCGGGCTCGCATCGAGAAGGCGCTGAAGCTCGGGCAGGATCGGGATCTCCACTTCAATTGGATTACGGTTGCGGTTCTTGTGCTGCTTGAAGCGCAGCCAGCCGTCGCGCGCATGCTGGGGCCCGAGGCGGACGACGTCTGAGCGCCGCACACCCGTGTACATGAGCAAAGCGAGGGCCAGGCGGGGCTTGGTGCCGATGGGATGGCACTTCTCGAAGTCCTCGACCTCCTCCGGCGTCCAGCTATGCCAGCCGGGGCTCGCCGTCTTGATGCGCGTCACATCACGGGCAGGGTTCGTGCGGACGTGCTCCTGCTCCATGGCCCAGCTAAAGACGGCGCGGATCGCATTCACGCGGCCGTTGGCAGCTTCGGGCAGGTCTGCCTTCGCGCAGCGGCGCAAGAGGCGAGATTCGCACCCAATCTATTCACCGACGTTGATAACCGATGCCGACTGCCGCGCTCGATTAAGCCCGAGGATCGATACCTTTGCGGTCATGATCTCGGAGGGCCAAAGCACCTCGGTGAGGCCGGTTGCGGCCGCCACGCGTTGTCCGTGGCCGGCGTCGTAGGTGATGACGCCGCCGCCGATGGCACCGCCGATCTTCTTACCCCAAAGCTTCTCGCCAGTGTTGGCGTTCAGCGCATAGAAATTGCCGCCCATGTCGCCGAAGAACACGACGTTGCCAGCCGTCGGTGTGACACCGCTTTGAACGGGATAGTTCGACTTGACGCGCCACTTCCAGGCGCCGGTGTCGGCGTTGACGGCGTAGACCCAGCCCGCCCAGTCGAACGTCGGGTCAGGCTTGCCCCATGTCACGAACGGGTTGATCGAAGTCCTCTCCGCCCCACGTCTGACCGACTTTGCGCGACAGCAGAGCTTTGTCGGCTTTGCGCGTAACAGTGGTGCACCATTGCACCTCGCCGATCATAATGAGGTTGTTCTTCTTGTCGTAAGCGGGACCATTCCATTCCGCGCCGCCGGTCGAGCCTGGGCAGAAGTGCACCGACTTGTCAGGTTTAAAGGGGACATCGGTGTTGAGCATCTTGGTCACCGGCAAGCGATACATTTGCTTGTGGCTCGCAAGGTCGAAAGCGTAGAGATGGCCGTCCTTCGGCGCCAAAGCCAGGATCTTCTTTCCGGACGCGGCTTTGATGATCGCCGGTGCTGACGATACGTCCCAGTCGTGCCAGTCCTTGGGGACAATCTTGTAGTCTCTCTTGTATTCACCGGTCATGGCGTCGAGCACGACTACGGACCCGGAGAAAAGGTTTTTTCCCTTGCGCAGAGCGGCCGCGAAGTCCGGCGCCGGGTTACCGCCGGGCACGTATAGCAGGCCGGTTTCGGGATCGATGGTATAGGATGTCCAGGTGGCGCCGCCTGTGATCGGAGAGCCCTTCGGCACGCCCCAGCTCTTTCCTGTCAGCGGTGACTTCACTTCAGGCCCGTAAGACGGATCATCGGGCGATTTGGGAACGAGGTAGAACTCCCACTTCACTTGGCCCGTCGCCGCGTCGATGCCGTACATGCGGCCCTTGACACCCTTGATGTCGCCGCCGGCGTTGCCGACGAATACCATGCCGTTCCAGGCAATCGGTGCGGCGGGAACGCTTTCCCCGATCTTGGGATTGGCAATCTTCGTCTGCCACAGCTTCTTACCGGTGTTGAAATCATAAGCAACCACGCGGCCATCCTGCGTGCCGCGAAACACCCTGCCGTCCATATAGGCCGGTCCACGGTTCACGGCTTGCGGCGTTGCCGGCGTGTAGTCGTCGTGCGCGCGCCACATGAGCTGGCACGTGTCGGGATCGATGGAATAGAGGTTGTGTTCCGTCGCAAACAGCAGCGAGTCTTTGACCTGAAGAATGCCGGAGTTGAAGCCGGTATACTCGCCGGTATTGAAGGTGCACAGCACCTTCAGCTTCTTGGCGTTGCTCGTGTTGATCCCATCGAGTGGCGAGAATCGGTTCGACGTCAGCGACCTGTTATAGCTTGGCCAAGCCGTGCTAGCGTCGTGCGAGAGCTTCGCCACACCTTGGCCGGGCTCCGCTGATGACGTCGAATTCGTAGAGATCGACGCGGCAATAGATGCCGTTGAAGAGTCGTCTTTCGCAGCCGTGTAGGTCGGCGACGTCTGTGTTGTCAGGGTCCCTGTCGGCGCCGACATATATCGCACGTAATTAACGGCGCGACTTCCGTATTTCACGGCCGTGTTCCAATAGAACTCAGTCACAATAAATCCGGCGACCAACGCTACGACGGCCACCGCGCCTATCACCTTCAATGCGAATTTCATGGTCGATCTCTGTCAATCTCTCTTGGCGCAGGGTCCAAGACCCTCTCCCCATCGAACGCGGCATCGTGGGATGAGTTCCGAGAAGTGTCTTGCGTAGCCAAGTCGGCCGGACTCGAGAAGCGCGCACGCACATCCGGCATCAATATCGACTGTCGAGGTTGGTGCGCGTTTGGGCTCGAATTGAAATCGAATTCGGTGCGCCCTGGTCACATTGTCGCTCTTGCGGAACAGCTTGGTCGCACCAGACCTTCATAGAGGTGCCGGAAGGTCTAAATGGATACGCGGGTCAACAGCAGCGATTTGAAAGGCCACTACACGAGCGTGGCGCTCGTCCTGCAGGGTGGCGGCGCGCTCGGCGCTTATCAGGCGGGCGTTTACGAGGCGCTGGCGGAGCACGGTTGCAAACCGGATTGGATCTCCGGCATTTCGATTGGTGCGGTCAACTCGGCCATCATTGCCGGCAACGCACCTGAGCGTCGCGTTGAACGGCTACGCGAATTCTGGAGCCGCACCACGGCGTCGTTCCCCTGGCCGGCACCGAAACTCGGCGATACCAGCAGGCGAATCTTCGACGCCGTCAGCTCGTTCCACTCGTTTGCGGTGGGCCAGCCCGATTTCTTCGTGCCGCGTGTCCCACCGGCGTGCGTGCGCCCGCATGGCACTCCCGGGGCGAGCAGCGTCTACGACACGGCGCCGTTGCGCGAAACGCTGCTCGACCTCATCGACTTCGACCTTTTGAATTCCGGAACAACGCGCTTGACGCTCGGCTCCGTCAACGTGATGTTGGGCAACCTCGCCTACTTCGACACCAGGAACGATCGCATCGGTCCCGAGCACGTGATGGCCAGCGGCGCACTGCCGCCCGGTTTTCCTCCGATCGAGATCGACGGCCAATACTATTGGGACGGCGGGCTCGTCTCGAATACGCCGCTGGTGCCGGTGCTCGAGGGCGGCAGCGAGGACGATACGCTGGTGTTCCAGGTCGACCTTTTCAGTGCGCGCGGCAACATTCCCGGCGACCTCATCGCGACGGAATCGCGGCGCAAGCAGATCAGCTTTTCGAGCCGAACGCGGCTCAACATCGACCATTATCGTGAGCGCCACCAGTTGCGCCAGGCGATTGTC
The DNA here is from genome assembly GCA_963782555.1 of uncultured Alphaproteobacteria bacterium. GTDB lineage: Bacteria > Pseudomonadota > Alphaproteobacteria > Rhizobiales > Hyphomicrobiaceae > Hyphomicrobium_A. The sequence continues at coordinate 368,386 of CAWAKB010000005.1, forward strand.
AAGTTGTTCGACAACCTGCCGCCCGAGCTGAAGCAGGACGAAGAGATGCGCGAGCTGCGTGACCTCGGCGACGGGCGCGCGGTTGCCATCGTCCAACTCATCTATCGCCGCCAGAGCTATGAGGGCGTGGCCATTGACTACGAGTTTTCGCGGGCCTCGATGCTGGAGCACTGGAAGGCGGGCCTTGAGGATGCGCGCCGTACCCTTGCGCACCCGCAATGGCTCGACGAACGGATCCGCGGGGAGAGCGTGAAGGTGTTCGATCCAGCGCGTGATTGAACGCTGGACGCTCGACAAAGTTCGCGATCGCTATCTGGATCTGAGTGCAGTACAATATACAATCCAACCTGCAGTTCCGAATTTGGCCCGTAGCCCCCGACCACTTTACGGCCGCTCGTGACGGAAGAGCCGACCTCGCTGAACCAACTCGATCGTCCGCTCGGAGCACCTGCCCGACTTCCGGAAACTCGGCAAAGCCGACCATCCCCATGCGGGGCCGTTGATTTGACAAGGTCGCCGGGTCAAAAGCCGTCCTGGGTGATGGGGACCGCTGTGTCGGTTTAGCTTTCGATAACGGACAGCAATCGCCGCTGCGACACTTGGAGTGGCTATGCGAATGAAGCAGCGTCCGGCACCTTAGAAACCTCGGGTGGGAAACATTCCCGCGGAAACTCCTGGAATTCTATGGGAGCTTTGCGTTTCCCACCCGCTGATAAGTGCCTGTTTCGCCTTGGTTGCTATGCTCCCGTAGGGACCGCCACCCGCTTAAAATCCATACCAAAATCAGTAGGTTGGGGCAGTGGGAAACAGTACCCGGTCGCCGTTCTCTGGTGTGTTCGGCTTGATCCAACAAATTTGACAAGCTTGGCGATGGTTCCCCGCGTCGGCGTTTCAACTTTTTCCGTTTGAAGGACGTCCGTAGCTGGTCCGCTTGTGCCCTAGCAGCAGCCGAATTCATGCGTTGAGGCGATCGGGCGAGAAGGGCCAGATCCGGAAGCAAGTGCGATTTGGATTTTGCCCGTGCCATCAGCTCGTGGGGCCACTAGGCGAAATCCGGCTGCTTTCCCGCGCAGAGAGGCCAGAGGTCGAAGGTTGTCGCGAAGGCCCGCATCCGCTCATCGAACGCCTCTAGGCCAAAGGCTGTCTCCAAAGGACAATTCGGCTTGGTGCAGCCGTACTCACGGCGACATTCCGCTTCCGACCTGCGGACACGCACGTTCTTTCCAACACGCGTGCAATACTGGTAGCGAGGACCCGTTGCATAGAGCATGAGATGAACCTCCCATTGCAGCAACTCAAAGGATCGGCGACGTGGACGGTTCTCGACCTAAGTCAAATTGGGGACGTGCACTTAGGCGCACTGTGCACTTGCTCGCATTTCAGAGCCAATATCCTCTCTGTGATCCTATCGGGATCAGGTATGCGTGCACACCACGTGGAACGACCGTACGTACGTGCTCGGCGGGGAGAATGGAAAGAGCGGTTGATAGTCCATCCGCCGTTGCTGCGCGATCAGTGATCACCGTCACGCTCGCCCACTGTCGTGCCGGATCCCCGGTGCGCGGGTCGAGAATGTGGGCAAATTGGCCTTCGCGATCGAAATGATAGCCATAGCCGCCGGAAGTGGCGATGGCACCACTTGTCACCGGCAACTCGAAGAGGGCCTTACCCGGCTCGGTGGGATTGGCGATGCCTACCCGCCACGCTTCTCCGTTCCACTTGGGGCCAAGGGCCAACTGCTCGCCCATGTCGACGAGCACGTGGCAGAACCCGCGGGCACGCAAGAGATCACCGATCCGATCCGTGATGTAGCCTTGGGCAATGCCGTTGAGGGTGATTGCCATTCCGGGCTCGCAAAGGCGGATTGCGGCTCCATCGATCTCGACCTTTCGCCAGCCCACGCATGCTGCCGCCTGGTCGATGGCACGCCGCGGCGGCCCTCGAGGATCAGCACCGGGTTGGGAGAAATGCTGTGCGAAAAGCACCCACAGAGGCTGGACCGTCGGATCGAAGGCCCCGCCGCTGTGCTCTGCGAGCATTAGGGCCTCTTCCAGAAGCAGGCGAAGATCGGCGGGCGCTGCATCGAGGCGTCCACAAGCGTTGAGACGGGTGAGCGCGCTATCGGTCCGGTAGAGGCTGAAAATAGCCTCGAGGCGCGCCACCTCCTCCAGGCATGTGGTGATCGCAGCCTTCGCCGCGCCTTCGTCGGGATGTTGCAGGGAGAGCCGCGCGTGCGCCCCAAGCGCAATCCCTTCCCAATTGAACGTTCGCATGGGCCCAGCGATGCCCCTCGCGGACACGAGCGGCGTAGCAGCGGCTGCCGCCAGAACGCTCACGAACCGGCGACGCGTCAGGCGGAGGCGCGATCCACATTGCGCGGTCATTGCGTGCCTCCTTCGTTGGGCAATACGGGCGGCGCCTCGGGCATCAGGGCGAGCGCTTCCCTATAATCGACGATGCGGCCGCCGTACTCCTCTGCGAACGCTTGCGCCCGCGCGCGCCCCTTGAAGGGCACAGCTTCACGTCCGCCCATGGCCGCGCTCTTTTGGCTTTCGACCACGTAGAATGCGCCCTTCGCCTCGATCCAGCTTCCAGGCGCCGGCTTTTCCCACGTGCCTTGCCCCATGTCGTTGACCCAGAATCCCGCGACCTCGTTCTCGTTGACGAGATCCTGAGCGATGTAGACGAACGCGTCATGGACCGAGGTGAACCACAGTGGCTCTTGCCACCCCTTGAGCAGCAATTGGCCTTTGGGGCCCACGTGCTCCGTCAGCGTCATGCGGCAGTAAAAGCCGATGGCGTGCGAGTCGGGCTCACGTGGCTGCGGCGCAACGGCAACGGTACTTTCCCCGCAGCCGGTAACGACAAGGAGAAGACAGAGGACGGCAAGTCGATGCGCGCTCACACTTCCCTCCTTGCGAACACGCTCGCCGCAAGCGCGAGCGGAATCGCGCACCAGGCCAAGAGCACGGCAAGCAAGACAGCCGGCGCAAAGTGCACCGAGGCCGACAGTCCAGCCATTCCCGAAAGCTTGCGGACGTTCTCGAAGGCCGTGAGGTTGAACAGACGATAGACGTCGGCGGGATTGAGCAAAAGCAGGCTCGGAAAGATCTCGGCGCCGATCCGGCCTTTGCTGGCAACGAGCGCGCCCATCAGGGCAACGTCGTAGACGATGACGAAAAACAACCACACGCCGACGGCAATGCCGGCGGCGGTGCTGCGCTCCCTGACGAGGACGCTGATGAGATAAGCCAGCGCTAGGAACGCCAAGCCGAGCAGACCCGTGGTCAGGATGAGGCCAGCGAAGGCGCGCCAGCTCTCGGCATCTCCGCCTCCCGTCCAGGCCACCGCGGCGCCAGCCGCTCCGTAGCCGACGATCGCCGCGAACGACAAGATGGCCGCGTGTCCGAGAAACTTTCCGAGAATGATTTCCAGGCGCGAGACGGGATAGGTGAGCATCAACAGCAAGCAGCCGCGTTCGGCCTCGCCGACGATCGCATCGTACCCGAGCAAAAGAGCTATAAGCGGAATGAGGAAGATCGTGAGGCTGGACAGGCTGACGACCGTTACCGCCAGCGGCTTCACGTCGAGAAGACCCGTCGGCGCCGAGCCCAGAAACGTCAGGGCGAAGGCGAGTGCGGCCAGCAGCAAGGTCGCGCCGGCGATCCATTTGTTGCGGAGTCCGTCGCTGAACTCCTTGGCGGCAAAGGTTATGATAGGGCTCATGGGCGCCCCCCGGATCCGGCATCAGCAGAATGCGTGCTGCCGCTATAGTGCAGATAGAGATCATCGAGGCTGGGCGGGTGGATCTCGAGATCCGCGCAGATGTCACCGAGGCCAGCGAGCGTGCGCAGAAGCGCCATCTTCTGATTGAGCTCGCAGCTAATCTCGATCGCCTGCTGATCGGCTAGAATTGTCTTCGTAAAAGCACCATTGAGGTGGCGAGCAATCGCTTTGGCGTCTCCTTTCGCTCGAACGGTGATGGGCAGGCCCGCCCCGCGCCGTAACGTGTCGAGATCCCCAAATGCGGCCAGGCGTCCCTGGCGCAGGATCGCCGCGAGATCCGTCCGCGCCTCGAGCTCGGTCAATATGTGGGAGGAAATGATGACGGTCGTGCCGGCAGCCGTGAGCCCGCGAATGATTTCGAAAAACTCTTGGCGCAAGACGGGGTCGAGACCGGTCGTCGGCTCGTCAAGCAACAAGAGCTTCGGCGTTCCCAACAGCGCCTGCGCCAGGCCGAGTCTTTGGCGCATGCCCTTGGAGTACGTGCGCACGCGACGCGTCGCCGCGAATGACAACCCGACGCGCTCCAAAAGCTCCGGGCAGGAGGACGGCGAGAGGCTCTTTAGCCGTGCGTAAAACGCAAGCGTGTGGGCGCCCGTCAATTCGTCGTGAAAAGCGACGTTCTCCGGCAGGAAGCCGAGCTGGGCGCGGAAAGTCTTGTCGGCGGCAGCTGGGTCGGCGCCCAAGACCTCGACGTGCCCCACCGTCGGGCGGATGAGGCCGAGGACGAGCTTCATGAGAGTAGTCTTGCCGGCGCCGTTGTGTCCGATGAGCGCCAGGCACTTGCCTGGGGGGAGGGCAAAACCGATCCCCTCGAGGACCGGCTGGCTGCCGTAGACCTTGCCGACGTTCTCGATATGGACGATTGCCATGAGGCCTCACATCACCGTTCGCATGGCGCTGCCCTCTTGGGAGGGATCGCGTGGCGCGGGCGAGAGATCGACGCCCTTCGGAAGCGCCACCGGCACGGGCGGAGGCGTCATGAGCGGATAGCTGTCAATCGCACCGCCGGGATAGAGCGTCGGGAACTGCTGCTGAACGTAACGAAGTGTCTCGACGGCGGGGCTCGAGAGGAGGAGCTTCACGAGCGGGTATTTCCATAGCACCCAATCGACGAGGGTGTTGGGGCGGTAGGCGGTGTCCGCGATTCCGTCGCCGTCGAGATCGAATGCCGGGTTGTCGCTCCAGTAGTTCCCGCGGCCGTCCTTCGACCACTCGTAGAGCCTGAGCCCGGTGTACTTCACCTGCGTCTCGTTGCCGACGAAGCTATTGGCGTAAAAGTTATTGCGCTCCGACCCGCCTGTGAAATGTACGCCGATGCCGCACGCCTCGAGCCGATTGCCGTGAATATCGTTGACGGCGGAGGTGTAAATGAAGAGACACTTCTCGCCCGTCCCGTAGATGTAGTTGTCCGCGGCTTCCGAGTGATGCGTCGTGTGCAGCATCAGGCCGTGCTCAAGATCGGCGATGGAAATGTTGCGCAAGACGCGGATATGATCGGAATACATCAGCGCATAACCGACGTGGTTGCGGATCGACACGTTGTCCGTCACCTCGTTGCGGTTCGCGTACATGTAGTGCACGGCGAAGCGCAGATGCTCCAAGTGGTTGCCGCGAATGATGTTTCCGTGGCTAACCTCGATGAAGATGCCGTCGCGCCCGCCTTTGACGCGATTGCCCTCGACTAAGGAGCCCGTGTTATTCCAGACGTGAATGCCGTTGCCGCGGTCGTTGAGCCACAGGTCGTTGCGGTTTGCGATCGTGTTGTTGCGCACGATTGCATCATGGCAGCCATGCAGCACGATACCGAACAGGTTGCCTTCGAGGTGGTTGTTCTCGATGAGGGGGCGATCGGCGCCTTTCTCCACGTAGATGCCGCTGTCGAAATCCTCGCCCCGGCTGCCGGAACCGCGCAGCGTGAGGCCGCGCACCGTCACGTCGGGGGCGAGGACTTTCAGAACAGTGCCGGCTCCCTCATTCTCTACGACGGTGCCGGCCGCAGCCTCGATCGATAGCGGCTTGTCGATGACGATGGGCCCGCTATAGGTCCCCGCCGCGATGATCAGCCGATCTCCCGGCTCCGCGTTCGCGACGGCTTGCTGCAGGCCGCTCGCCCCTGCCACGACCCGCACATCCTTGGCGCTTGCCGGCGCGACGAGCGCCAGCAGAACGCACAAGGCGATGCCCAGGATTGGTCGCAACCCTCCCATTACTTAGGCTTTCTCGACCAACATCTGTCCCTGCATCTCCATGTGGAGCGCATGGCAGAACCACTGGCAATAGTAGTAGGTGACGCCCGGCTTGCCCGCCTTGAACGTCACGGACGCCGTCGCCTGTGGGGCGACCTCCATGGCAATCCCATATCCGACGAGCGTGAACCCGTGCGTCAGATCGACGATATCGTCGACATTGGTGACGAACACCGTCACCTCGTCGCCTTCCTTCACCTTGAATTGCTCAATGCCGAACGCCGGCGCCGACGACGTCATATAGACGCGGACCTTGTTGCCGTCGTGGATCACCTTGTTGTCGCCCTCGAGATCGACGCCGTCCTTTTTGGCCCATTCACGGGCATAATCGAAGAATGGATCGGCGCGATTCCAGATCTCGACGGGCTTCAGCATCGAGGCCGGCAAGATCGTCGCATCGTGTGGCTCGGCGAATGTCGGTCCGTCGTGCACCAGCACCATCTTGTCGCCCGAGATATCGATCAGCTGATCGTTCTCGGGCTTGAGCGGTCCGACGTTAAGGAAGCGGTCTTTCGAGAACTTGCACAAGGCCACGGCCCACTTGCCGTCGGCGTCCTTCGTTTCCCCGAGCGTCGAGTTGATGTGCCCGACCTGGTAGTGAATATCGATCTTCTGCTTGATCGGATTGACCTTCTCGCCCTTGTAGGCTCGCTTCGCCTCCTCGAGGTTCCACTTGACGACCTGTGAGTCGATGAACAGCGCAGTGTAGCAGTTGCCGCGTCCATCAAACGTTGTGTGCAGAGGGCCAAGGCCGACCTCGAGGTTGCCGACGATTGCATCGTCCTCCTTGATCTTACCGGCGAACAGCTCGTCGAGCTTGTCCCAGGAAATGATCGTCACGGTTGGCGATAGCTTGCCGGAGATGACGAGATGCTTGCCGTCGGGGGCCGCTTGGCAGCCGTGCGGGCTGGTGGCAATGGGAATGTAGCGCGTGACGTTGAGCTTGGAGGTTTTTGTCCCGTCGACAATCTTGACGCCGTTGACCTCCTCGTAGTTCCCGTCGGCAATCGCCTTCTCGATTTCCTTGATGTTGAATACAACGACGTGGTCCTTGTCCCACGCTGTCATCTCGGCGAGCGTTATGCCCTCCTCTGCATCATAGCAGGTCGAGGCGACGTACTTGCCCTGGTAGTCCGCGTCGTTGTTGTCGAGATTGCCGCTGACTTTGACCTGCCAGGCAATCTGCATCTTGTCGCTGTCGAGTGCGGTAAAGATCGAGTTCCACTTCTTGTAATCGTCGAGATCGCGACCGTCGTTGTGGACGGGCACGCGAAATTCTCCGTTGCAGAACACGTAGCCGGTCTTGGGATATCTTTGGAGCCGCAGCCCGTGGATGGCGTGCGCGTTCGGAATCTCTGTGATCTTGTCGGCTTTCATCACGTCGAGCCGGATGCGGGCCACGCGGCAGTTCGCCTTGTCGTTCACGAACACAAAGCGGCCGTCGTATCTTCCATCCGTGTAGGATGGACGGGGATGGTGGAGATCCCCGTTGTGAAAGGTGGTCTGGCCGATCGAGGCCAGATACTCTTTGGTCTTTGGCGTTAGACCTTCGGTGAGTATCCGCAGGCTCTCGTTGGTGCGCCCCCATCCGGTCGCGCTGCATCGGTTGAAGACTGGAATGCGCATAAGCTCGCGCATCGACGGCAGCCCGAGGATGCGCAGCTCGCCTGAGTGGCCGCCCGACCAGAAGCCGTAATATTCGTCGAGCTTGCCGGGAGGCACGTTGACCTTGAACTCTTCGTCCGCGCGCGCCGGTTGCGCACCGGCGAGCGCCAATGCACCCGCCGTGCCCGTTGCGAGGCCGCCGGTGCCGGCGATCGTGGCCACGGTCAATCCCGAACCGAGAACTTCCCGCCTGTTGAGGCCTTCTTTGCTTGTTTTCGACATCTTGCTCTCCTCTGAGCTGGTCGTGCTTTGGGGAAGGGAGCCGTCAGCTGACTGGCTCCAATCCCTTCACGGCTTCAGGTTTCGGTATTGCGGATTTCTTGCCCCGCCTCTCGCGTTTCATGACGAGTGGCGGACAGGTGTGGTCGTCCCAGTAGATGACCTGGCAGTGCATGCAGTAGAGGCACTCGTTGGGATTGATCTGGCCCAGCGGGTGGATCGCCTGGACCATGCAGTTCTTGGCGCAGAGCTGGCACTCGTAGCCGCACTGCTTGCGCCGCTTGAGCCAGGCGAACATGCGCCCGCGACCTGGGATCGCGAGTGCCGCGCCAAGGACGCAGAGGTAGCGGCAATAGAATCGCTCGATGAAAAGCCCCGCAACGAGCAGTCCGAGCGCGAAGACCACGAAGGGCCACTCGCGCATGAAGTGCAAGAGCACCACAGTCTTGAAAGGCTCCACCTCGGCCAGCTGCTCGGCGAGCGCCATGTTGCCGAGCGATACGCCGAAAAGCCCGAGAAAGAGAATGTACTTGAGAGCCCAGAGCCGCTCGTGCCACGCGAAGGGCACGGCATACTGCCGGACGCCAAGTCGCCGGGCTGTGTGATTGAGAAGCTCTTGAAGGGCGCCGAATGGGCAGAGCCAACCGCAAAAGCCCCCACGCCCCCAGAACAGCAGCGAGACGGCGGTTGCACACCACAGCATGAAGATCAGGGGCTCGAGCAAAAAGAAGTCCCAGCGGAAGCCCGTGAAGACCGAATTGGCGAACGTGAAAACGTTGACGACGGAGAGCTGGGCCTTGGCGTAGAGGCCGAGCCAAAAAACGCTAAACAGCAAAAATCCCATGCGCAGCCGGCCGAAGAGAACGGGCCGCTTCACGAGCCAATCCTGGAAAAAGAAGATGAGCGTCAGCACGAAGAGCGAGAGCGCCAAGATGGCTATGTCGATTGCGCGGGACTGCCAGATTCTGACCCAAAGTGCTGCGGCGGGTGGTCCTGCCGCAGCGAGTGGCGCCGCGGTCGCGACCTCCTTTGGTGCTTCTTTGGTCGCGAGCAGCTTCGCGGGAAGCTGATAGGGAAGCGAGAAGCTCGTGTAAGCCTTCTTGATCGGGCCAACGGGCCGCTGTGCCAGAAGCTCGAGGCGGAAGGGCTGCGCCGGATCGAACTTCACCGTCTTGGGGATGCGAAAAAGCGCAATCTCCTTGAACTCCGGTGCGCTGGCAGCGGCAAAGCGATCGAGCCTGCGGTAGTTCTTGTCCGTGAAGAGGATCGTCGTGTCGTTCTGGACAAGCTGCAGCCGGTCGAAGATCCCGCCGCGCACAAAGCCCGAGCCGCGGAAGCTGTAGTCGCCGTTCGCGGCGACGAGGACGGCCGCCTGTCCCGGCTCAATCCACGACGAGGTCGCTGCATAGTCTTGCGGGCTCAGCAGTGAGCGGCCAATCGTCTCCGCGCTGAAGAGAGCCACGTAGAGATCGATGAAATCCTCCGCCGGCACGCCCGCCCGTGCGTAAGGCTCCGGACTCCCGACCCCAATCCTCTTAAAGGCGGCGTCGGCTTCGGCATTCGAAAGGTGAAGCCGTCGGACCATGCCGTCCCCGAGCAGAGCTGGCCAGTCGAGGGACTGGAAGGGAACATCGGCAAGGACGGTCATCGTGCTCGACGCCCGTGCACCTCCATTCTGGGTTGGGGCTTGGAACCCTGCTATGCCCCGCGACTTGGCAATCTCCAGCGCCTGCCGCGGAAGGCCGTCATTTATGACGACAGCGGTAACGGTCGCACCGCTGATAATGTCGACGGCGCCGTCTTGTCCTTGCTTGGAGATCTCGATGATGTTGCGCCCGACGTAGCGGGCGACGAACTCGAAGAGCCTCTCTTGGGGAATGCCGATCAGCAGAATGGGCTCGTGGTGCTCCGTTACCTTCGCACCCGTGATCGTGCCATCGAGGTCGATGCCCGCCAAAATCTTGATCGGTTTTCCCGAATAGCCCGTGTCGTTGGTCTCGAAGACGTAACCGGCGATCTTGCCGCTCTTGTAGGCGGCCGCTGCTGGTGGCGCACCCTCCACCGGACCGAAGCGCTCGGCTCCGGGAAAGACGTCGGCCGGCTTGACGTCGGCCTTGTAGACGCCAAAGCCCCCTGCATGAGCGACCACTGCGAGCAGCAGGCTGCCGGCCAGGGCGATCCCTCCGGCTGCGAGGCGCCTGCCAACGTGAGCGGCACGATAGGGTGAGCACGGATTTGCTTCAATCGGCACGCTCGACCTCCCACGCGAGAGCAGCCGCCCGCGATGCACTGCGATGGCTTAAGGCTACACGCACCGGGCACGACGGCACTTAACCGCGATCAACCGATGCGCTCGCGCCGCTGCGACACGCGCTGCAAGCGCGCCGCGCCTTGCCGCGCAAATCGCGGGCAACGTAAGATGGGTTGGGCGGCCACGTAGCATGTTGCGGCGCGGCCGATCTTAGAAAGACCTCTCACCGACCAAGGCCAATGGACCAAAGCGACTGGCAGATTGTGCGCTCGACCCCGCTGTTCGGCGCGATGCCGCTGGAAGTGGCGCAGTCCCTTGTCGGCAATCAGGCAGTGCGCGTCTACGACAAGGGCACGCTGCTCTTCCAGCAAGGCGAGCCCGCCACGTCGTTCTTCGTGGTGCTCGACGGTTGGGTGAAGCTCTTCCGCACCACGCCCGACGGCAGTGAGGCGGTAGTCGGCGTCTTCCGCCGCGGCGAGAGTTTCGCCGAGGCGGCCATCTTTCTTGGCGGCCGTTATCCTGTGAGCGCAGAGGTCGCTGCGACGGCACGTCTCGTGCGCATCGATGGTGAATTATTGCGCCGCCGTATCCGCGACCAGCCGGACCTGGCCTTCTCGATGCTGGCGTCGGCCTCCCATCATCTGAAATTCCTCGTAGAGCAGATCGAGCAGATCAAGAGCTTGTCCGCGCCTCAGCGCATCGCCGATTTCCTGATCACGCTCTGCCCGGTGCGCGAAGGCTCCTGCGCCATCGAGCTTCCCTACGAGAAGGCGCTCATTGCGAGCCGTCTTGGTATGAAGCCCGAAAGCCTGTCGCGCGCGCTGGCAAAGCTTAGGCCGCTCGGCGTCAGCGTCGAGCGCGAGCACGTCTCGATCGTTGATGTCGATCTGCTGGTTCGGTTCGTCGAATCTTAGAGACAGAGGCGAGGAGGGGTTCTGATTAATCGCCCCACGTCGCTGGCTTGATCATCAGAAGTGTATGCTTGACCGAGGTTAAGTGCGCTGGCGCGAACACGCGGTAGCTTGGCGATCGATTGTCGTTGCGCTGGAGTGTGGCCGTGGCGCGCACGTGGACTGACAGCTCCGGATCTCGCAGCCCCCGGGCGAGCCTGGAGGCGCTTTTCTCCTACGGCTTTCGCCCCTTCTTCCTGGGTGCAGCCGTATTCGCCGTGGCGATCATGGCCGTTTGGCTTGCATGGCTGGGCTCGCAAGTCTTCTGGGGCGGCCCGTGGGCGCTGCCCATTGCCGGCTCGCCGGTTGCTTGGCACGTCCACGAGATGGTCTTCGGCTTCGCGGTGGCAGCCATCGCAGGCTTCTTACTTACGGCGATCCCGAACTGGACCGGTGCGCTGCCGCTTTCGGGATTGCCTCTGGCGCTGCTGTTCTTAACCTGGCTTGCGGGGCGTGCTGTGATGGCGGTATCGGGGCTTTTGGCGCCGGCTGTCGTCGCAATTGTGGACCTGGCTTTCCTCCCCTTGCTCGGCGCTTTTGCCGCCGTCTCACTCTTTGTCAGACCCGCTCCCCGCAATCTCATATTCCTCGCCGTCGTTGCCGCATTCACTGGCGCAAATGTCGTCTATCATCTCACCGCTGCGGGAATCATCAGCGTGCCGGACGAGATGGGCAGCATGCGATTTGCGCTCATGCTCGTTGTCCTCATGGTCTCGATCATCGGGGGCCGGATCATCCCCGCCTTCACCCACAATTGGCTGCATCTAAATTTCGGCCCGGTAGCAATGCCGCGGCGCATTGCATGGCTCGATGCGGCGTCGGTCGCATCAATTGCGCTTCTGGCACTCTTCCTGGTTCTCCCAGTGCCGCGCCTGGTTGAAGGCCTTGCAGCGCTGGCGGCATCGGTTCTCAATGGTGGTCGCTTGCTCCTGTGGCGGGGCTGGACGACTTGGCGCGAGCCGATCGTCTGGGTCCTCCACTTGGGATACGCATGGGTCGTTTTGGGTCTGGTGCTGACGGCCCTTGCTGCCCTCACGGTGCGAGTGCCGGGTGCGGCCGCGGCGCACGCTCTGGGAACCGGGGCCGTTGGCACGATGATCCTGGCGGTGATGAGCCGGGCCTCTCTGGGGCATACCGGCCGGCCTCTCATCGCACCATCGGGAATTGTTTGGGCCTATGGGCTTATTACGCTCGCGGCCGTACTGCGCGTAGCCGCCTCGCTGGTCAATACGCAGCTTTATTCGGCCTTCCTGGTTTGTGCGGCGCTGGCCTGGATTGCAGCCTTCGGACTGTTCGCGCTCGTTTACGCGCCCATCCTGACCACACCGCGCGTTCACACGAAGGTTGGCACCCCGTCTCTCAACTGAGCCGGGGGTGTGCGGATCAGCGGCGTGCTACGATAGCCTGCCGTCCAGCGTGGAAAGCATGCACATGGACGAAGCGCTGAAAGAGAAGATACGTCAGGTGCTCCAATCTCAGCACCTGATGACGCTTGCCACCATCCGGCCCGACGGATATCCGCAAGCCACGATCGTCAACTACATATCCGACGATCTCACTTTGTACTTTGCGACCGACGCAGCCTCGCAGAAGGTTGGCAACATAAGGTTGAACAATAAGGTTTCGATCGCGATCGCCAACCAAACCGAGGACTTCTACAAGCTGTCGGGCTTGTCCATGTCCGGTCTGGCAACGCGGATCCTGGACCAGGAAGCGGTCGAGCGGCTCTCCATTCGTCTCTTTCGCAAACTCCCGCAGTCGAAAAGATTTGTTCCGCAGGATCCAAGGCAGCTCGCGGTCTTTTCGGTAACGCCCGTGGCCATCTCCCTCATCGATTACGCCTCGGGCTTCGGGACCAGCCATTTGCTCGAGTTGTGAACGCGGCCGCCTAGCTTCCGCCGCAACCTGCTCAATGTCTGCATCGGGTCAAAAACGGTCCCGCGGGATCGGGAGCTGCTACGTCGGCTCAGCCTTCGAGAGCGGAACCTGGACAAAGGGACTAGCGATGGTCCGCGCGTGCGGCGAGCAGGCACTATCCCTAAAATGCTCAGAGCTGATGGTCCGGCGGGGGCGCCATGCGATCAATCGCAAATGTGGGTGGGAAACATTCCCGCGGAAACTCCCGGGAAGCTATGGAAGGTTCGTGTTTCCCACCTGCCGATAAGCGCCTGTTTCGGCTCGATTGATGCACGCCCGTAGGGACCGCCAATAATCTCAATATGGCCGATGGGTTAGGAGCGGAGCTCCGCGGCGATCAATTGTAGGCAAGAAGCGGCCGCACTTGCGGTGCCTGCCGTCTCGGGGCAGTATTGTGCAGCGCACAATTTGGTCCGGGCCCCGCATTGTCCAAACCGATTTCTGAAAACGCGGATACGACGCTGAAGATCCTCGTCATCGACGAGACCCCGATCCGCCGGGCGATTCTCGAGGCCGGTCTCAAGGAGGCCGGCTTCTCCAACGTGACAACGCTCGACACTGCCGCGGGCCTCGTCGAGCAGATCTACGCGATCGATCCCGATGTCGTCCTGATCGACCTGGAGAACCCGAGCCGCGACGTGCTCGAGCAGATGTTCCAGGTGAGCCGCGCCGTGCGCCGCCCCATCGCCATGTTCGTCGAGACGAGCGACAAGGCGACGATCGAGGCGGCGATCGATGCCGGCGTCAGCGCCTACATCGTCGACGGCCTGAAGAAGGAGCGCGTCAAGCCCATCCTGGAGATGACGATGTCGCGCTTCCGCGCCTTTGATCGCCTGCGCACCGAGCTCGAGGAGACGAAGAGCGCGCTCAAGGACCGCAAGGTGATCGAGAAAGCCAAGGGCATCCTCATGAAAAGCCGCGGCCTCGACGAGGCTGCGGCTTATGCACTTCTGCGCAAGGCCGCCATGGGTCAGGGCAAGCGCCTGGCGGAGGTCGCAGAGGGGCTCATCTCGACATTCGATCTGTTGAAGGAGTAGGGCACGGACGATGCACGAGCCGAAACCAAGGAGCAGCGGCGAGCGCGTGGTGCAGGCGGGCTTCATCCCGCTGCTCGACTGCGCGCCTCTCGTCATCGCCAAGGAGCGCGGCTTCGATCGCCGGTTCGGGCTTTCGCTGCAACTGCGCCGCGAGGTCTCGTGGGCCAACATTCGCGACAAGCTCGACATCGGCGCCTTCGACTGCGCCCACATGCTGGCACCCATGCCGATCGCAGCGATGCTGAGCCTGGGGCGCGCGACCGAGCCCGTGATCGCGCCGATGTCCTTGAGCCTCAACGGCAATGCCATCACGGTTTCGCAGGCCCTTTATGCCGACATGCGCTTGGCCGACGAGGCTGCGGCGCGTCGCGGCGGCATGGCCGGCGCAAGAGCGCTTGCCGGGGTGGTGGAACGGCGTACCCAAGCGGGTCGCGAGCCCCTGACTTTGGGCATGGTGTACCCGTTCTCCTGCCACAACTATGATCTGCGCTTCTGGCTCGCGTCGGCCGGCATCGATCCCGACAACGACGTCAACCTCGTCGTCGTCCCGCCGCCGTTGCTGGCCGAACTCTCTCAAGGCCGGGCGCGTCGACGGCTTCTGCGTCGGCCAACCCTGGAACAGCGTCGCCGTCGAGCAGGGCCACGGCGTCATCGTCGCCACCAAGAACGAGCTGTGGTCGCTCAGCCCCGAGAAGGTGCTGGGTGTCCGCGAAGAGTGGGCTCAGGCAAACGGGGAGTTGCTGGCCGACGTCATTCGCGCCTTGACGCTGAGCTGCCAGTGGCTCGATCAGCCGCAGAACCGCCGCGAGGCTGCGGCCATCCTCGCAAGGCCCGAGTACGTCGGCGTTGCCGAGGAGATCCTCTTGCGGCCTCTCATCGGGAACCTGGCGCGCGGAGGCGGCGAAGCCGACATCGCGGACCCGGATGCCGTGGTCTTCCATCGGCATGCGGCCAACTTCCCCTGGCGCTCGCACGCGGTGTGGATCATCACGCAGATGATCCGCTGGGGTCAGGCGCGCGAGCCGTTCGACATTCTGGCGCTGGCGGAGCGAGTCTATCGTCCCGATCTCTATCGCGCCGCCGTGGCCGAGCTCGGGATCGATGTGCCCCAAAGCGACTACAAGCGGGAGGGCGCCATGGCGGACGCTGCATCGTTCTTCGGCCAGGGCAGCTTCGATCCTCGTGCTGCGATGAGCTATCTGAAAGGGCTTCGCATTCGTGCTGCGGCGACGGATCTCGACGCCTTCACCGCACGCAACGCATGAGCAGACATGACGCTGCCTCTCTGCCGCACGAATTGGCAGAAGCGGTGTGCGTTGCACAATGATTGCGCACGAGAGCGAATGTCCGCTGGCTTGCCGATTTTATAACATACGGAAAATTATAGAGAATCTTCCTTCAGCGGATCTGGCACAGAAATTGACTCTATAGCCGCGGGTCGGGAGAACGACTCTTCCGGAATTTGTTTGCGGCCCAACGGCGGGTCGCTTGGGCAGCGCTGCCTCGAAGATCGATCGCATGGGCGATTGGTTTTTCGACGCAGCGCTTTTTCGTTTTTGCGCGCCGGTCGTGGCGCACCAGGGGAGATCAGCATGACCACGTTGGGCAGGTTCGGGTTGAGGTCGGTCCTCAGGCTACTCGCGGGCGCCTGCGCGCTCGCAAGCATCGCGGCCTCGAGCGTCGACGCGGCCGAGCTGGAGAAGGACCAGCTGAAGCTAGGCTTCATCAAGCTCACTGATATGGCCCCGCTGGCCATCGCCAAGGAGAAGCTCTTCTTCGAGGACGAGGGCCTTCAGGTTCAGCTCGAGGCGCAGGCCAACTGGAAGGTATTGCTCGACCGCGTCATCACAGGAGAGCTCGACGGCGCGCACATGCTGGCCGGCCAGCCGCTCGGTGCCACCATCGGCTACGGCACCAAGGCGGACGTGATCACCGCCTTCTCGATGGACCTGAACGGCAACGCCATCACCGTGTCGAATGACGTCTTCGCCGAGATGAAGAAGCACATGGAGATGGGGCCGGACGGCAAGCCCAAGCATCCCATCTCGGCAGCCGCCCTCAAACCCGTTGTCGACCGCTACCGGGCCAACGGCAAGCCCTTCAACATGGGCATGGTGTTCCCTGTCTCCACGCACAACTACGAGCTGCGCTACTGGCTCGCGGCCGGTGGCATCCGCCCCGGTTTCTACTTGCCCGAAAACACCGCCGGGCAAATCCAGGCCGACGTGCTCCTGTCGGTGACGCCGCCGCCGCAGATGCCGGCGACGCTCGAAGCGGGAACCATCCTCGGCTACTGCGTTGGTGAGCCTTGGAACCAGGCCGCAGTGTTCAAGGGCATCGGCGTGCCTGTGGTCACGGACGACGAGATCTGGCGGCTCAATCCGGAAAAGGTGTTCGGCGTCACCGCCAAGTGGGCGGCCGCGAACCCCCACACGCACCTCGCCGTGATCAAGGCGCTGATCCGCGCCGGCATCTGGCTCGACGATCCGAAGAACCGCGCCGAGGCCGTGAAGATCCTGTCGCAGTCGAACTACGTCGGTGCCGATGAGAAGGTGATCGCCAACTCGATGACCGGGTCGTTCGAGTACGAGAAGGGCGACAAGCGGCCAGCGCCAGAGTTCAACGTCTTCTTCAAGCACTTCGCCACCTACCCCTTCTACTCGGACGCCGTCTGGTACCTCACGCAGATGCGGCGCTGGGGTCAGATCAGCGAGGCCAAGACCGACGCCTGGTATGCCGATATCGCCAAGAAGGTCTACCGCCCCGACATCTACATGCAGGCGGCCGAGGCGCTGATCGCCGAGGGCAAGGCCAAGCGAGAGGACTTCCCGTTCGGCACCGACGGCTACAAGCCTCCGACCGCCGAGTTCATCGACGGCATCGAGTACGACGGCAAGAAGCCGAACGAGTACCTCTCGAAATTCCCCATCGGTCTCAAGGACAAGCAGAAGGTGGCGGGCAACGAGGTCGTCGGCAACTGACGCGCCTCGGCGCGACCGTGGCCCGCGAACGGACAAGGACATCCGACAATGGCAATCGTTACCTCTGCACGCACCCCGATGCCGCCGCTCAAAGAGCGCCTCGCCCCGGCACTCGAACGGCTCAAGCGCACGCTCGGACCTTTCGGACTGGGCTGGTTCGTGCCGCTCGTGCGGCTCTTCATCGGCGACCGCCCGCTGCAGCAATTGAGGCAAATCTGGCAGGGCCTGCTCATCCCTCTGTTGGCCATCGCTTGCTTCCTGTGGCTTTGGGCGGTGCTGGCGCCGCGCGTCGTCACGACCCTCGGCGCCATCCCCGGCCCCGTCGAGGTCTTGGGCCAAGTCAAAGTCCTGTGGGCCGACCATGTCGCCGAGCGCGGCAAGGAGGCCGCCTACTACGAGCACCAGGAGAAGCGGAATGCCGAGGCTGTGGCCAAGGACCCGAATGCGGAGGTCAAGTGGCACAGCTACATCGGGCGTCCGACCTTCTTCGATCAGATCCTGACATCGCTGAAGACGGTCTTCACCGGCTTTCTGCTGGCGAGCCTGATCGCCATTCCGCTGGGCGTGCTCTGTGGGCTCTCCAAAACCTTCAACGCCGCGCTCAATCCCATCATCCAGATCTTCAAGCCGGTCTCCCCACTCGCCTGGCTGCCGATCGTTACCATGGTGGTGTCGGCCGTCTACATCAACGAGTTGCCGGGGATGTCAAAAAGCTTCGTGACGTCGGCGGTTACGGTGACGCTGTGCTCGTTGTGGCCGACGCTCATCAATACCGCCGTCGGCGTGGCGTCGATCGATCGCGACCTCGTCAATGTCGGCCGCGTCCTGAAGCTGTCGTGGAGCACCAAGGTCTTCAAGGTCGTGCTCCCTTCGGCGCTTCCCTACATCTTTACCGGGCTGCGCATGTCGCTCGGCGTCGGCTGGATGGTGCTGATCGCCGCGGAGATGCTCGCCCAGAATCCCGGCTTGGGTAAATTCGTCTGGGACGAGTTCCAGAACGGCTCATCGGATTCGCTGGCGCGCATCATGGTCGCGGTGTTGACCATCGGCATCATCGGTTTTGTCTTGGACCGGCTGATGGTGGCGCTTGAAAGCGCCGTCACTCACGGCTCAGCGCGCTAGAGGAGAGCTCGAATGGCAGTTCTCGAACTCAAAGGCGTCTCGGCCGGCTACGGGATGGTGCAAGCGCGCACCGAGGTTCTCAAAGGCATCGACCTGGTGGTCGAGGAGAGCGAGCTGCTCGCAATCCTCGGGTTCTCCGGAACCGGAAAGACGACGCTGATCTCGCTGCTCGCCGGCTTGAGAAAACCGGACAAGGGTGAGGTGCTTTTCAAGGGCAAGCGGGTCACGGGTCCTGGGCCGGAGCGCGGCGTCGTCTTCCAGAGCTACGCACTGATGCCCTGGCTCACGGTGGCGCAGAATATCGCGCTTGCCGTCGATGCCGTGCATGCGCGCGTGCCCAAGGCAGAGCGCAAGGCCCTGACCGACAAATACATGAGCATGGTCGGTCTGACCCACGCCTGCGACCGGCGGCCGGCCGAGCTGTCTGGCGGCATGCGCCAGCGCGTCTCGGTTGCCCGCGCGCTTGCCATCCAGCCCGAGGTGCTGCTGCTCGATGAGCCGCTGTCGGCGCTCGATGCGCTGACGCGGGCCAAGCTGCAGGACGAATTCGCGGAGATCCGCGCCGGTACCAGCGCCACGATGGTGCTCATAACCAACGACGTCGACGAGGCGATCCTGCTCGCCGACCGCATTGTGCCCCTCAATCCCGACGGCACGCTCGGGGCGGAGTACCGGGTCGAGCTTGCCCGCCCGCGCAATCGCGTCGCGCTCAATCACGATGCGGGCTACCACCGGCTTCGCAGCGACATCACCCGCTATCTGATGAAGGCCGGCGAGCTGCGCGAGGCGGCGAGCGACGGCGGCGTGGCACTTCCCAACGTCGTTCCGTTCTTTGCCAAGGAGGGCCGGCTGCCTGCGGCGTACGCCAAGGAGGCCGCCAAGGTGCGGCGCGAGGACCGCTACCTGGACTTCAGCCAGATCTCCAAGACGTATCCCACACCGGACGGCCCGCTCACCGTCGTCGACGGCTTCGATCTCAAGATGAAGAAAGGCGAGTTCGTCTCCCTCATCGGTCATTCGGGCTGCGGCAAGTCGACGGTGCTGTCCATGGCCGCCGGGCTGCAGAACGTCAGCAAGGGCGGCATCTTTCTTGACGACCGCGAGGTGCACGAGGCCGGACCCGACCGCGCCGTCGTGTTCCAGGCCCCGTCGCTGGTGCCGTGGCTCACGGCCGAGCAGAACGTCGCGCTCGGCGTCGATCGCGTCTACCGCGAGGCCACGCGCGCCGAACGCCAGGACGTCGTGCACTATTACTTGAACCGCGTGGGCTTGAGCGACGCATTGAAGAAGTACGCGTCCGAGCTCTCGGGCGGCATGAAGCAGCGCGTGGGGCTTGCCCGCGCCTTCGCGCTCTCGCCCAAGCTTTTGCTGCTGGACGAGCCCTTCGGCATGCTGGACAGCCTGACGCGGTGGGCCTTGCAGGAAGTGCTGATGGAGGTGTGGACGCGCACGTCCGTCACCGCCGTATGCGTCACGCACGACGTCGACGAGGCGATCCTCTTGGCCGACCGCGTGGTGATGATGACGAACGGGCCCAACGCGCGTGTCGGTCGCATCGTCGAGATCGATATTCCGCGCCCGCGCACGCGCCAGGCCTTGCTCGAGCACCCGCGCTACTATGAGTACCGCGAGGCCATCTTAGGCTTCCTCGACGAGTTCGAGCACGGGGCGGTCAGCAAGGCAGCGAGCGCGAAAGCGCTGGAGGCCGCCGCATGAGCGACGACCTCGTCATCGTCGGGAACGGCATGGCCGCGGCGCGGCTGGTCGACGAGCTGACCGGGAGGGTGCCCGGCCGCTTTGCGATCTCCATCGTCGGCGAGGAGCCGTCTCTTGCCTACAATCGCGTGCTGCTGTCGTCGCTGCTCGCGCGCGAGGTCGAGGATCATGACCTGGTGCTGAAGCCGCGCGCATGGTGGGAGGAGCGCGGCGTCAACCTCGTGTGCGGCCGCCAGGCGAACTCGATTGACATTCGCCAGCGCGTCGTTCGCCTCAGGGGCGGCGGGCGCTTGCCTTACGCCAAGCTGGTGCTGGCAACGGGCTCCGAGCCGATCCGGCTGCCGCTGCCTGGCGCGGATCTCGCCGGCGTCTTGACGTTTCGCACGCGCACCGATGTCGCGGCCATGCTGTCGCGCACGACTGCAAAGTCGCGCGCCGTCGTCATCGGCGGCGGTCTGCTGGGGCTCGAAGCCGCCTATGGTCTCAACAAGGCCGGCGTCGAGGTGACCATCGTGCACCTGATGGACCGGCTGATGGAGCGTCAGCTCGACGCGCCCTCGGCCGCGATGCTGAAGTCCGCGCTGGAGGCGCTCGGCATCGGCGTGCTCCTCAACGCGGAAAGCGTCGCGGTGCAGGGGCGCCGCAAAGTCCGCGGCCTTCGCCTCGCCGACGGACGGGTGCTCGACTGCGACATGGTCGTCATGGCCGCCGGCATCCGGCCGCGCGCCGGCCTGGGGCGCCTCGCCGACCTCAATGTCAATCGCGGCATCGTGGTCGACGATCAGCTGCAAACAAGTGCGCCCGGCGTCTACGCCATCGGCGAGTGCGCCGAGCACCGCGGCATCTGCTACGGGCTGGTCGAGCCGGCCTACGAGCAGGCCCGCATCCTTGCACGCCATCTTGCGGGTGAGGAGGCGAGCTACGCAGGCTCGCTGCTGTCGACGAACCTCAAGGTCTCGGGCGTCGGCGTGTTCTCGGCGGGCGACTTCATGGGCGCCGATGGCACCGAGCCGATCGTGCTGACGGACCCTGAGCACGGCATCTACCGCAAGCTGGTCGTGAAGCAAGGCCGTGTCGCCGGGGCGGTTCTGCTCGGCGATACCGCGGATGCGCTCTGGTATCTCGATCTCATCCGCTCCGGCGTGCCCATCGCAGCGATGCGCGACGGGCTCGCTTTCGGCCGCGGTTTCTGCGAGCCCTCGGCAACGGCGTGCGATCGGCCGCAGGCGGAGGCGGCATGAGCGCGACCGACACCAAGACCGACGAGCTTTCCGGCGAGCAGAAGCGCTACCTGGAAGGGTTCGTCTCCGGCCTGCAAGCGAAGCGTGCGGCGCAGGGCTTGAAGCCGCTCGGTGAGGGCAGCGCCAGCGCCGAGCTCGTTGGTCCCGACGCTGCGCATCTCAAGGCGCAGACCGCGACCGAGGCGGCAGGCAAGAAGCTCTCCGATCCCGAGAAGTGGAAACGCGAGGAGCATCCCTTCGATGCCTACGCGCGGTTGAAAGACCAGGCCGACCGCGCGGAGTTTCCAAAACCGCCCGACAATTTCCGCTGGCGCTACTATGGGCTGTTCTACGTCGCACCGACCCAGAACAGCTACATGTGCCGCCTGCGCATCCCCAACGGCATTTTGAGCGCGGCGCAGCTTGAGGGTTTGGCGCGCGTTGCCGAAATGTGGGGCGGCGGCTACGCGCACGTGACCACGCGCGCCAACCTGCAGATCCGCGAGATCGGCGCCGACAACGCGGTCAAGGTCATCGAGGCGATCCAGGACCTGGGCCTGTGCTCGCGCGGCTCCGGCGCCGACAACATCCGCAACGTGACCGGCACGCCGACCGCGGGCATCGATCGACAGGAGCTGCTCGACACCCGGCCCTATGCGCGCGCCTGGCATTTTCACGTGTTGAACGACCGCTCGCTCACCGGGCTGCCGCGCAAATTCAATGTCGCCTTTGACGGTGCCGGCCGCGTCGCCGTGCTGGAAGAGACGAACGACATCGGCTTCCAGGCCGTCGCGGTGACGGAAGGGGGGGCGGTTCCCGCCGGCATCTACTTCCGGCTCGTGCTCGGCGGCATCACCGGCCACGGGGACATTGCCCGCGATACCGGCGTCGTCTTGAAGCCCGAGGAGGCGACGCGCGTCGCCGATGCCATCTTGCGCGTTTTCATCGAGAACGGCGACCGCACCAACCGCAACAAGGCGCGGCTCAAGTACGTGCTCGATGCGTGGGGCTTTGAGAAGTTCCTGGCCGCCGTCGAGGACAAGCTCGGGTCGAAACTGGCGTGCGTCGATGCAACTCATGTCATGACGCGTCCAGAGGCAGACCGGCTTGCGCATCTCGGCGTGCACCCGCAGAAGCAGGCGGGCCTCAATTGGATCGGGCTGGTGCTGCCCGTCGGCAAGCTCACGGCCCAGCAGATGCGCGCCATCGCGGCGCTGGCGCGTGAGCTTGGCGACGGCGATATCCGCCTCACTGTGTGGCAGAACCTGCTCGTCTCCGGCATCGCCGACGCGAATGTGCCGCGCGCGCTCGAGCGCATCGCGGCGATGGGGCTGTCGGCCAAGGCGACGTCCATCCGCGCCGGCCTCGTTGCCTGCACCGGCAATACCGGCTGCAAGTTTGCCGCGGCCAATACCAAAGGAACCGCCGAGGCGATTGCGCAGCACGTGGAAAGCCGGCTGGAGCTCGATCAGCCGATCAACATCCATTTGACCGGCTGCCATCACTCCTGCGCTCAGCACTACGTCGGCGACATCGGCCTCATTGCCGTGCAGGTGCCGGTCAACGAGGAGGGCGACACCGTGGAGGGCTTCCACATCGTCGTCGGCGGCGGCACCGGAGCCAACGCCCGCATCGGCCGCGAGCTCTTCCGCAACGTGAAGAAGGAGGACTGCCCCACGAAGGTGGAGCAGCTCTTACGGGCCTACCTCGCGCATCGCGCCAGCGACGACGAGCTGTTCTTTGCCTTCGCCAATCGCTACGAGCCAGACGATCTGGGCCGCCTTGTCGAGGAGCAGACGACATGACGATGCAGACGCCGCCGCCGACAACGCCACTCATCCCCGAGTCCGCACCCTTCAGCCCCGAGCAGCGCGCCTGGCTCAATGGATTCTTTGCGGGCCTCCTGTCGCTCGATGCCGGTGCGACGCCGGCCCCGGCGGGGGCCGTCTCACTTGCGGGAGATAAACTGCCCGGTTCGCTCGCCGACGGGGATGACGGAGAGGCGCCCTGGCACGATCCTACGATGGCGCTCGATGAGCGCATGAAGCTCGCCGAAGGGCGACCGCTGCGCCGACGCATGATGGCGGCCATGGCGCAGCAGGATTGCGGCCAGTGCGGCTACAATTGCCAAGACTACTCGGGTGCCATCGCTCAGCAGGCCGAGCCGCGTCTCAATCTGTGCGTGCCGGGCGGCAAAGCGACGGCACGCATGCTGAAAACGCTCGTGGAGGAGATGGGCGGCGGCGTTCTCGACCCCGATGAGCAGGCGGCGAAGGAAGCGGCAAGGCTGCCGAAGTCTGACGATCCCCGTCCCGGTCACAGCCGCGAGAACCCGGTTGTCGCAAACTTCGTCTCCAAGCGCAGGCTGAACGCCCCCACGTCGGAAAAGGCCACCAACCACGTCGTGATCGATTTGTCAGAGAGCGGGCTCGACTACGAGGTCGGCGACAGCCTCGGCGTCTACGCGACGAACGCACCGAAGCTCGTCGATGCGGTGATCGCGGCGATCAATGTGCCGCCCGACTTTCCTATCGCGGACAAGCCGCTGCGCGACGTGCTGATCGAGGACATGGCGCTTTCGCCCGCGCCCGATGCCCTGTTCGAGCTCATCTCCTACCTCACCGGCGGCGAGCGGCGGAAGAAGGCGCGCGCGCTCGCCAAGGGCGAGGATCCCGATGGGGATGCGGCGACCCTCGACGTGCTGGCCGCGCTGCAGAAGTTTTCAGGGATTCACCCCGATCCGGAGGCATTCATCGAGTCGCTGGAGCCGCTGCAGCCGCGCCTCTACTCGATCTCGTCCTCGCCCAAGGCCGAGCCGGGCCGCGTGTGCCTCACCGTTGATGCGGTGCGCTACGCAATCGGCGATCGCCTGCGCGAGGGCGTCGCCTCGACCTTTCTCGACGACCGCATCACTCCTGGTGCGAAGGTCAACGTCTACGTGCAGAAGGCGCACGGCTTCGCACTGCCGAAGGATCCGGAGACGCCCATCATCATGGTGGGACCCGGCACGGGTATCGCGCCCTTCCGCGCCTTCCTGCAGGAGCGGCGCGCCATCGAAACAACCGGTCCGTGCTGGCTGTTCTTCGGGCATCAGCGCCAAGCGACCGACTTCTTCTACGAGGAGGAGCTGGCCGAGCTGAGCCGAGCGGGGACGCTTGCAAAGCTTTCGCTCGCCTGGTCGCGGGACGGCGACAAGAAGGTCTACGTGCAGGACAAGATGCGCGAGGCGGCGGCAGAGCTCTTCGCGTGGCTGGAGCGGGGCGCGCACTTCTATGTCTGCGGCGACGCGCAGCGCATGGCCAAGGACGTGGAGACGGCCTTGGTCGATGTGATCGCAGCGAGCGGCAACCGCACGCCCGCGGACGCCAAGGCCTACGTGGCAGCGCTCAAGACTGCGGCCCGCTATCAAGCCGATGTCTACTGAGGGGCTCGCCATGGATAGTCCCTGCGCCACGGTCCGCACGACCTGCCCTTACTGCGGGGTGGGCTGCGGCGTCCTGGCGACGCCCGACGGGCACGGTGGCACCCGCATCGAGGGCGATCCCCTGCATCCGGCGAACTTGGGACGCCTGTGCTCCAAGGGATCGGCGCTGGGGGAAACGTTAGGGTTCGAGGGCCGTCTGCTGCATCCGATGCTGCGCGATGATACGGGCGCTTTGGTTCGCGCCACATGGGAGGAAGCGCTCGAGCGCGTCGCTGCGGGCTTTCGCGCAGCGATAGACCGCCACGGGCCCGATGCGGTCGCCTTCTACGTCTCGGGTCAGATGCTGACTGAGGACTACTACGTCGCCAACAAGCTGATGAAGGGCTTCCTCGGCTCGGCCAACATCGACACCAACTCGCGCCTGTGCATGGCCTCCGCGGTCGCCGGCCACAAGCGCGCCTTCGGCGCCGACACCGTACCCGGATGCTACGAGGACCTCGATGAGGCGGATCTTCTGGTGCTCGTGGGCTCCAACGCCGCCTGGTGCCATCCTGTCCTCTATCAGCGCATGGTGCGCAACAGACGCGAGCGGGGCGCGCGTATCGTCGTGATTGATCCGCGCCGCACGCCCACCGCGGAGGAGGCCGATCTCGTCCTGCAGATCGCGCCGGGCTCCGATAGCGTGCTCTTTTCCGGGCTCCTTGCTCAACTTGCGGACCGCGATGTCCTCGATAGGGCCTTCATCCGCGACCACACCTGCGGTTTCTCGGAGGCGCTCGCGCGCGCCCGCCACATCGCCCCCGACACCGAGGCCGTGGCGCAGGCCTGCGGCGTCTCCCACGACGACATCACCGCTTTCTTCGACTGGTTCTGTGCCACCGAGAAGGTGGTGACGGCGTTCTCACAGGGCGTGAACCAATCGGCGCAGGGCACCGACAAGGTCGACGCGATCATCAACTGCCATCTGGCAACGAGCCGCATCGGCCGGCCGGGCATGGGCCCGTTCTCGCTGACCGGCCAGCCCAACGCCATGGGCGGGCGTGAGGTCGGCGGACTAGCCAACCAGCTCGCCGCCCACATGGGCTTCGAGCCCGAGAGCATCGATCGGGTGCGCCGGTTCTGGAACGCACCGCTCATCGCCGAGAGTGAAGGCTTGAAGGCGGTCGATCTCTTCGATGCGGTCGCTGCAGGCCGGATCAAGGCGCTGTGGGTGATGGCGACCAACCCGGCCGTGAGCCTGCCGCGCGCCGACGCGGTGCGTACCGCGCTCGCCAAGCTGGATCTCTTCGTGGTGTCGGAGGTTGTGGCCTCCAATGACACCATCGCCGCCGGCCCGCACGTTTTGCTGCCCGCTACCGCATGGGGTGAGAAAGACGGGACCGTCACCAATTCCGAGCGGCGCATCTCGCGACAGCGCTCGTTCCTGGAGCCCCCCGGTGAGGCGCGGTCGGACTGGTGGATCGTGGCGCAAGTCGGCAAGCGCCTCGGCTTCGGCAAGGCCTTCGACTATGCGTTTCCAGCCGAGATTTTCCGCGAGCATGCGCGCCTCTCGGCCTTCGAGAACGACGGCAGCCGCGATTTCGACTTGAGCGGCTTCACGGAGATTGCGCCCGACGCGTACCGGGATCTGACACCGGTGCAGTGGCCGGTTTACGACCGGCCCAGGGCCGGTGAGCCCCGCCTCTTCGCCGATGGCCGTTTCTTCACGCCCGACGGACGTGCCAATTTCATTTCTGTCGCCAGGCCGGCGTTGGTCGAGCTGCCCGACAAGCACTACCCGCTTCTGCTCAATACGGGCCGCGTGCGCGATCACTGGCACACGATGACGCGCACGGGAAAATCGCCGCGTCTCAGCGCCCATATCGAGGAGCCGTTCCTCGAGGTCCACCCCGAGGATGCAGCCGCCGCCGGGCTCGTCGACGACGGCTTTGCATCGGTGTCCTCACTGCATGGCAGCGCGGTGCTGCGCGTGCGGATCAGTGCGGACCAGCGCCGCGGCGAGGTGTTTGCGCCGATCCATTGGAATGACGAGATGGCGTCGGATGCGCGCGTCGGCGCACTCGTGCACCAAGCCTGCGATCCATTCTCCGGACAGCCGGACATGAAGGCGACGCCCGCGCGCGTCGCGCCGGCGACCTTCATGCGCGTGGGGTTCCTGTTGTCACGCCAGCACAGCTCGCTGCCGCAAGACCTCTGGTGGTCGCGCACGACGATCGAAGGCGGAAGCGCCTGGCGTTTTGCCGGGAATGCCTCCGGCGAGTCACTGCGGGAGCAGGCACGGCGGCTCCTCGGCGACGGCGGCGCCGTCGTGGAGTTTCACGACAGCACCCAGGATGTCTACCGTGCGGCGCTGGTCCGCAGCGAGCGGCTCGAGGCGTGCGTTTATCTCGCGGCCGGAAGCACGGCGCTGCCCGGCTGGGACTGGCTCAAATGTCAGCTCCTGGCGCCCAAGCTCGACGCGGTCTCACGCAGGGCGCTGCTGGCGGGAAAGCCGCCGGCCGGAGTGACAGACACCGGCCCGGTGGTGTGCGCTTGCTTCGGCGTGGGGCTTTTCGCCATCGAGAGGCTTATCGCCAGCGGCGCGGCGGTATCGGTCGAGGCCGTCGGGCGGCATCTGAAGGCCGGGACCAACTGCGGGTCCTGCCAGCCCGAGATCAAGAAGCTAATCACGTCCATGAAGGGAGCGAAGGTCCTTGCAGCTGCCTCCTGAACATCCGCGCGGCTTGCGTGCGCGCAGACCCGGCTCCGTCACGCTGGTCGGCGCCGGTCCGGGCGACCCTGAGCTTTTAACCCTCAAGGCATTGAAGGCACTGCAGGCGGCCGAGATCGTCCTCTACGACAACCTCGTGTCTCCAGAGGTGCTGGCGTTGGCGCCTGCAAAGACAAAACGCATCCGCGTGGGCAAGAAGGGCTACGCGCCATCCTGCCGGCAAGAGGACATCAACGGGCTGATGGTGGCGCTGGCGGCATCCGGCTGGAACGTGGTGCGGCTGAAAGCCGGCGATCCTCTGATCTTCGGTCGCGCCGAGGAGGAGATCCTAGCGCTCGAGAATGCCGGCATCGCCTGCGAGATCATCCCAGGCATTAGCGCGGCTCAGGGGGCCGCAGCGCGACTCAAGGTGCCACTGACGCGGCGGCGCGGCACGCGCCGGTTTCAGGTCATCACCGGACACGCGGTGAGCGGCGGCCTGCCCGACGATTTCGACTGGGCCGGCCTTGCCGATCCCGGCGCGCTCACCGCCGTCTACATGCCGAAAGCCACGCTCGCGACCCTGTGCACCGAACTCATGCGGAGGGGATTGCCGCCCGCACACCCGGCGACCGCCGTCTTCGACGCGACGAGGTCCAGCGAAATCATCGTGACGGCAACGCTGGCGACGCTGCCTGCGCTCCTTGCAGCGGAGATCAATGGCGCGCCTTGCATCGTCCTGATCGGTGCGGCGGTCCGCGGCGAGCCCAGTGCGGCCCGCGCGGGGCGCTCTGATGCATTTACGGGCAATGCCTTCGCTTCAGGCAACTAGAGGGATCTGGGCAACACCAGTCAGGAGGGTGGGTTTGGCACGCGTTTGGATTTTCTTGCTGGGGGCCTCGCACGACTAGCCTTGTGACGGATCGCGACGCGGTGCTCCGCGCGTCGCGACGGCTTTGCGCAACAAATGGGAGCATGGGACGGTGGTTATGCGTACGCGTTTTCGTGGGTCGATTGTGTCAGCGTGGACGGCAGCGTTGATCGGGACGGGCTTGCCGTTGATCGCGGCGCCGGCCGTCGAAGCCGCCGATCTCGGCGGAGATTGCTGCGCGGATCTCGAAGAGCGCATCGCCGAGCTCGAGGCGACGACGGCGCGCAAGGGCAACCGCAAGGTCAGCCTCACGGTTTCGGGCTACGTCGCCAAGCAGATCATGTTCTGGGACGATGGCGTGGAAAAGAACTCCTACATCACCGACATGGGTCCGACGCAGGCGTCGAACTTCCGCTTCTCAGGCAAGGCCCAGATCGCACCCGGCTGGACCGCGGGCTACATGATCCGCATTCAGGACCTGACCAGCAATCCGATGCAATTGAACCAGAACGTCGCCAATGCGGGGCCCGGTCTCAACCTGCAGATGTCGCATTGGTTTGTCGAGAGTGACAGCCTCGGCAAGGTCGCGGTCGGCAAGAACGTGCTCGCCTCCAAGAGCGCCGCCATGTTCACCGACCTGTCCGGCACCCAGGTCATCGCCAACTACGTGCTGTTCGACGGCGGCGGGTTCTTCCTGCGCCAGGGCGGAACGCTTTCGAACTTGAAGTGGGGCGATTTCGGCTACTGCTACTCACAGCAGCGGCCGTGGGGCGGCGATTGCGATGGCATCGTCATGAACGGCGTGCGCTACGACAGCCCTGTCTTTGCCGGCTTCTCGATGTCGGCGAGCTGGGGCGAGGACGACGACTGGGAGGTCGCCGGCCGCTACAAAGGCGAGCTTGGCGGCTTCAAGGTGGCGCTGGGCGTCGGCTACTCGGTCAACACCGACGAGAGAACACAGCCACCGCCCGTCTCCGCCCACAAGGATTCGGAGTTCTTCCAGGCCGGCGGCTACGTGGAGCACCCGGCGACGGGGCTCTTCCTGCATGCCATCTATGGCCAGGAGGACAACAACAACGAGGTCACGCTCCTAGGCGAGACGGAGCCGGATACGCATCAGTGGTACGTCGAGGGCGGCATCCGCCAGCAATGGCTGCCGCTCGGCCACACGATCCTTTACGCCGAGTATGCTCGCTACATCGACCAGCTGTCGCCGACAGCGCTCGATATGGGCGTGACTGCGAGCGAGCTGACGCGCTGGGGCTTCGGCGCCGTGCAGGAGATCGACGCCGCCTCCATGTCGCTGTGGATCAAGTACCGCCAGCAAGAGGTGAGCATCACCGGCGGCAACCTCGGGGGCATCGACGATTTCCGCTACGTGTCGACCGGCGCCCTGATCAACTTTTAGGATCGGCTCCGCCGCTTAAGTTAGCGCTCGGTTCCGCTTCGAGTCAGAGCTGGCGGGTGTGCGCGCCACATCCGCGGCTGAATTGCCCTGACGACAGACACTTCTGGCCGGATGCCAAAGGTTGGAAGCAACAGCTTTGAGTCTGCTTCTGTATGCGGCCGTGTGAGAACGGCGCACCGGTGCCGACGGCGGCCGTCCCCATCCGAAAATTCTCGTAGTTGATGTTTCTGCGGCCCGCCTCCGCGATCGAAATCTGGGTGGGAAACATTCCTGCGGAAACTCCTGGAAGCCTACGCCACGGTTTTGCTTCCCACTTTTTGGTAAGCTGTTGATCTTGCGGATTTCATGCACGCCCGTAGGGACCGCCAAAACCCGCTAATCGCTTGCCCTTTCGGACCCCCGACCGTGCCGCAGTTGACAAGGCGCGTGGCGCTGGCACCATCATGGAAAAAGCCTGCGCCAAAAAGGGTTGCGGCGGCTCGAGCCGCGGCCCCGACGGTGCTTCTTGGGGAACGTGACAGTGGTAATGCGACCCGATCCCAGAGTGGGAGCTCTGACGCGTATACGCCGGAATCGCTGGGGGCCCTGGTGGCTGTGGACTCTCGTGGTGATCCTGGCCGCGAGCGCGGCTTACGCCGGCGTGTGGGCCCGATCGGCAACCCAGAAGCTGGCCGCGGCGGAGTCCGCCAGCGCGCTCGTTGCCGCCAACCGCGACAAGCTCCAGTCGGATCGCGTGCAGCTCCAGCAGCAGCTCGCTGCCGCCGGCAAGGCCGAGGTGAAGCTGCGCGCCGATCTCGATCGCTCGCGTTCCCAAGGCGATGCGGTGTCGGCCGTCGTCGGTAAGCTTGAAAAACGCGTCTCAGGCCTCGAATCCGAGCTCAAGGCGGCCCGTGCCGCCGCAGAGGACAGCAAGAAGACGGCGGAGCGTCTGACCGAGGACGCCAAGGCGGCGTTTGCGCAGGTCGCCAAGCTGCAGGAGCACATAGCCTCGCTCAAGTCCGAGCGCGATGCCGCGCGCGCCGAGGCTGCGCATGCCGCGGAGGAAAAGACGGCACTCGAGCGCCAGGTTGCCGACCTCAAGAGCAAGAGCGAGGCGCTGCAGCAGAAGCTCGCGCCTGCGAGCCCGGAGGCCGACCCGGCCGCCACGCCCTGACCGCCAGGCTGCGCCTCACCGCAGCCCGCGCACCCAGGTCGTAATCAAGGCGATCGCAATCGCGAGCGGCACGACGAACAGGAGGAAGGCTGCGAGCGTCAGCGCGAAGCCCAAGAAAAGCGCTGTTGCGAGCACGACGAAGACCGCCGCCACGACCGACAATACCGCCCAAACCAGCCAGGCGCGCCAGCCGCGGATCACCGTCGTCTTGCCGTCGCGGGATACGATGAGCATGGGCCGCGGCTCCTTGTTGGCTTGCACGGCGCGCTCTAGCGCCTTTCTCATATGTCAGAAGGAACGCAGCATCATACAAGGCTTGACGACCTCCTCCATGCGCCGCTTGAACTTGGCGTCGAAGTCGGGCGCACCGAAGATTGCGAGCAGAGAGAGCCCCGTCTCGCGCTCGCGCCTACTCTGACATTCGCGCTGCAACGTGCCGACGCTCTGCAACGAGCCGATCCGACTGGTGGTGAGCGCGGTTGCGGGCGGCAAGAGCTTGTCTGCATTGCGTGCCCGATTGGCGTCGGCGGCGGGAACGGGATTGCCGGACTTGGGCTGAATGAGCTTGAGCCACAGGGGCTCGCGTGTGGGCTCCGACAGAGGCGGCTTGGACCGCAGGAGATCGGTGAGACTGGACGCCGGCAGCGGCAATTTCCGCTTGGTCTCACCGACGAGCGAGTTGGGGCGCAGCGGCTTGAGCCCGCTCTTGGCGGCATCCTTGGGCGCATCGTAGATGAAGAAGCCATCGGTCAGCGTGTTGCCCGGGGCCTGCTTCAGGGAGTTGGGAAGGCGCTTTGATAGCGAGCTGAGCTCGGACGGTTTGATCGGCTCGATGATCGGGTTGGTGAGCTTCGGCAGCGGCGAGGTGGCAAACGTCGGCGGAACAGGATGGGGCTCGGCTTTGCTCTTGCCGTCGTTTTTCGGCTCCTCGCCCGTGACCGTCTCCTTGGCCTTGGCCCAGGCCGCCGTAAGCGACCCGTCGACAAGCAGCTCGCCGCCGCGGCCCAACACGTAGCAGGCGATGCCCGTCATCAGGTTGCGCAGGCAGAGCCGGATCAGCACCCTGGGGATCGGCTGGGCGAGCGCGGCCGGCGGGCCAATGACGAGGCCGAGGCAGACAATGGGAACGGCGAGGTTTCGCAGCGAACGCATGAGGGCCCCCTCTGCGCAGGCGCGCAGTATGTCCTGCGGCCGCGCAGGCGACAACCTGTTCGCGCAACAGGACTTTGCGCCGCCGGGCGATGCTCCCAGCGTGGCGTACAAGCCACAGAGATGGCTTAATTTTCTTGGGGGACGTGGCTTGGACACAAGCCCAACGCAGTTTAAGATCACGCACGAGCGGTCTTGGCGACTTCGCTGCTTGTGGGGAAAGCGATGCGATTTACATCTCTTGGCGCTTTTGCGTTCTTGGCGATTTTGATGTTGGCTCCGGCGCCGGCCCGCGCCTTCCAATTCGATTCGATGGGTGGCGGCAGCCCCAACGGCGCGGCCGCCTATACGGATCCCGACGAGCTGCTCGAGCCGAAGCTCGACCAGAAAGGCGTGAGCGCCGCTCCCGCTCCCAACGGGGCTACGCTGCTGCAGGGTCTTCAACTCAATGTCTCCGGGGGCAGCACCTCGTCGTCAGTGACCGGCGGCGCGATGGGCTGGACCAATCCGCAGCCCGGACGGCTCACGCACTAACCGGCTCGTGAAGCCATTGCCGTTTGCGCGGCAGGGTGGCGCGCCTGCCGCTCTTCACGCCTGTGCCGGATCCGGGTCGCGTGGCCTGCAAGGCACAGATATTCCACAATTTCCATCCGCGCCCCTGGCGTGGACACGGGCCCGCCACACATTGGGTCCAGTGGCGTTTCTCTGTCTTTGCCGAAGGGAAAACCGATGCGACATACATCTTTGAGCGTTGCAGCGTTATTGGCCTTCGTGATGCTGGCGCCGGCCGCGGCACTGGCGTTCGACGTTGACACCACCAGCGGCAACAACCCCGATGGATCGGCACGCTACGCCGACCCCGATGATGCGCCAATGACGGGGCCGCTGGGCGCCGTCACCGTCGCGCCGGGGGCCCAGTTCGGCAGTGGCGCTAGCGATAGCAGCGGCTCGTCTGCGTCCTCGAGCGGGAGCAATCAGGGCTGGAGCAATACGCAGCTTGGTCGCGTCACCCATTAGGCGCTTTTCCGGCCAGCAGCGCTGAGCCTCGCGGATAGGCCCCCCACTAAGGTGCGGGGGCCTCTTCGCTATGGTGCGCACTGAGATGGGCTTTGCGCAGGGCCGGGAACAAATGCGCCCACAGACCCGTCAGCACCACCGAGCCGACGCCGCCGAAGATGGCGGCGCCGATGGGACCTAGGATGCGCGCGGCAACGCCGCTCTCGAACTCTCCGAGCTCGTTGGAGGCGCTGATGAAGAGGCTGGAGACGGCCGAGACGCGCCCACGCATGGGGTCGGGGGTCAGGATCTGCACCAGGCTCTGGCGCACGAAGACCGAGATGGAGTCGGCTGCGCCCAGCACCGATAGCGCCAGCATCGACACCCAGACCCACGTCGACACCGCAAAGACGACGGTTGCCACGCCATAGGCTGCCACGGCGCACAGCATCCAGAAGCCGGCGTCGCGGTGGATCGGACGCAGGCTCAACGCCAGGGCCATCAGGCCGCCGCCGATCGCGGGCGCGGAGCGCAACAACCCGAACCCGTCGGCGCCGATGTGCAGGATGTCGCGCGCGAACACCGGCAGCAGCGCCGTCACCCCGCCCAGGAGCACCGCGAAGAGGTCGAGCGAGATGGCGCCGAACACCACCTTGTTGGACCCGACGTAGGCGAGCCCCTCGGCGATCAGCGATAGTCGCGCGCCGCCGGAATGGTTGGGCTTGGTGTTGGCGCGGATGAAGAGGAGAGCTGCCCCGGCGCCGATATAGAGCGCGCCGGCCGCGGTAAAGGAGAGCGGCACCGACACCGCGCACAGGACGCCGCCGAGCCATGGGCCGATGACCATGCCGGTCTGCATCGCCAGCGAGTTCCACCCCACCGCGCGCGGCAGCACCGCGCGCGGCACCAGCATGGGCCCGAGCGAGGCGCCCGCCGGCATGGTAAAGGCGCGCGCCACGCCGAAGACTGCGGCGACGCAGAATACGGCGATCAGAACTCGGCCGCTGTGACAGCGCCAGCAGGGCGAGCGTCACCGAGCAAAGCAGCTGTAGGCCGTAGCAGGCGAGAAGGATCTTGCGCCGGTCGTAGCGGTCGGCGGTCTCGCCGGCGAGCAGCACCAGGGAGAACATGGGCAGGAACTGCACCAGCCCGATCATGCCGACCAGAAACGAGCTCTGCTCGACGGAGTGGTCGAGACGCGCCACCGAGTAGACCTGCCAGCCGAGCGTGACGCTGTTGGTCAGCATGGCGACGGTCGAGAGGAAACGCCCGAGCAGGAGGAAGCAGAAGCTGGGATAGCGCAGGATCTGCGTTAACGAGATGGGCTGGCTCATCTTCGATGGAGATGCGGGGTGGCGTGAAGCGGTTCTCAATCTGCGCTTTTAGCGCCTCCGACAAGGGCATGCGCCCCCTGGCGCCTGCGACACCTTCGCCGGACAGGCTCAGGAATTTGCTAACGCGCAAGCTCGCTCAAGAGCAGCCCAAGGCTCGTGATGAGGCCCGCGACCGGCACCCAGGCCGGCACCACGAAAGCGCCGGCGGCCGCCGGCACGCGGTCGCTCTTGAGCTTGATGAGCGCGCTGTTGACGAGGGCAAAGATAACGAGCGTCAGCCGCGCGGTCGCCTCGGCGAGCCCTTCGATCGGGAAGACGACGGCGAGCACCAGCGTCAGCGCCACGACGAGGGCCGTGGCCTTCAGCGGCGTGCGCGTCCTCGCGTTGATCTGTCCCAGCAACTCGGGCAGCAGCCCTTGCGCCGCCATGCCGTAGAGGACGCGCGAGCCCATTACCATGAAGACGACGATGCCGTTGATGGTGGCAACGATGGAGATTGCGGTGATGATGGCTGGCGAGGCGCCGGTTGCGCGCTCGAACACGAGGCTCAACGGCGCGCTGGTGGCGGCAAGCTCATCATGCGGCACTGCGACAAGCGCCACCCACACGACGATGACGTAGAGCAGCGTCACCAGCGCCAGCGTCAGGAAGATCGCCTGCGGCAGCGTGCGGGCCGGCTCGCGCACCTCCTCGGCGATGTTGGCGAGCCCCTCAAAGCCGGTGAAGGCGAAAAAGGCGAGCAGCACCGCGCTCAGGATTCCGGTCCAGGCGGCAGCACCGTCCAAGCCTGCCCACGCTTCGGGCAGGCGCGTAATGATGTCGGGCTCGTCGACCGCGCCGACGACCGCGATCATCACGAGGCCGCCGACCTCGATCAGCGTCATTACGCCGGCGATGGAGACCGACTCCAGGATGCCCCAGGCCGTGATGGCGCCCATCAAGAGCACGACGCCGACCACGATCGCGTCGAAGGGCACGTCGAGGAACACTTGGATGTAGCCGGCGCTGCCGCGGCTGACGGTCGCCGCCGAGATGATCGAGGCAGCGATGACGAGCAGGCCGACGAGGAACGCCAGCACGTCGGATTTGAGGCCGGCGCGCACGTACGTTGCCTCGGCCGCCGATTGCGGCAGGCGCGAGCCGAGCTCGGCGAAGGATGCCGCCGACGGCGCCATCACGAGCGCGGCGATAATGAAGGAGACGGGCGCGTGCATGCCGGCGCGCGCGGCCGCGGGCGCGATCAGCACGTAGATGCCGGCGCCGATCGTCACGCCGAGTCCGTAGAGCACGGCAAGCGGCAGACCGAGCGCACGCTTGAGGCGGGGCTTCTCGCCGCGCGCGGCTTCGTTAATGTCGGCCTCGCCCACGCCGTGTTTCCCCCTGGGTAGGATTCGGTGACCAGCCCGCACCTTCCATGTGGTGAGCCGCGGCGCTTACGAGATCGTGCCCTAAATTGTCGCGTGCGTCATTCTCACGGGGTCGCGGCGGCCCTGATCTTCAGCCTGCGCCTGCACTGAGCCAGTCTTAAGGCTGCCCGCGCTAGCCTGACGGGTCCGCACGCGCGCCGCTGAATCGGGTAGACGGTGACGCCTCGGGTGAGTTTATATCGGCTTCCCGAAGCGAGGTAATCGCCTGATGGCCGCAGCCGACGTCTGGAGCCGCAACTACCTTTTGGAGCAGCTCCAGAACGCGCTGCTCAATCCGGTCCGTGCCTTTCGGCCCCGCTACCTGCCGCTGATGATGGTTTACTTCGCCTACGGCGCGCTGGGCCTCATTACGGTGGCGCAAAGCTTCTGGATCAAGAAGTCGCTCAGCCTGAGCCCTGCCGAGCTTGCCGCCATCGACGTGTGGCTGACGCTGCCGTGGACGGTGAAGATGGTATTCGGCGAGCTGGTTGAACTCGGTGCCGCTCCTCGGCTCGCAACGGCGCTCCTATGTGTTCATCGGGGCGGCCTTCATTGCAGCGGGCTTGCTCGTGCTCGCCGGAGCCGCGGGCGGCTGGCTCACGTTTACGACGCCTGAAAATCTCTACCGCATCGGCGCGTTCGTCAGCGTGCTGGGCGTCGTCATCCAGGATGTGGCGGCCGACGCCATGAGCACCGAGGTGGTCGAGCGCGAGAACCCGGACGGGAGCCCGCGCGACAAGGACGAACTCGAGCGTGAGCTCGGCATGGTGCAGGTGCTGGGGCGGCTCGCGCTCTCCTTCGGCATCTTTCTCGTCGCCGGTCTCGCGGGATGGATCGCGAGCGTCTACGCCTATTCGACCGTATTCCTCGTAGGCCTCATCATCCCCGTCATCTCGGTGAGCGGGGCGCTACTGATCAGCTTGAAGCCGGTGGAGCAGCTTCCCATCGACTGGCGCATCCTCGGCGGCGGCCTCGTCTACGGCGCTTTCGTTCTGACTTTGGCAGGCACCGAAATTCCCTACAACCAGGAGATCGTCTTCGTGGTGTCGATGGTCGTCGTGTGCGCGATGCTCTACCGCGTGGTGAGCGAGCTCGACGAGGCGACGAGACGGACGATCTTTTTTGCCGCGCTCATCATTTTTGTCTATCGCGCCTCCCCCGGCGCCGGCCAGGGCTATACCTGGTTCGTCATTGACGTCTTGGGCTTCGACGAGGCCTTCCAGGGCACGCTCAACCAGATCGGGGCGGGGCTGGCGCTCTTGGGCATGTGGCTCTTCTCCGACGCCATCACCCGCAGGCCCGTCCCCACCGTGCTCCTGTGGCTGACGGTGATCACCACGCTGCTGTCGCTGCCGAGCTTGGGGCTGACGCTGGGCTTGAGCGATTGGACCGAGCGCGTCTTCGGATTTGGCGCGCGCACCATCGCCATCCTTGATACGGCGGCGGCCTCGCCGTTCGCGCAGCTCAGCATGATCCCGCTTCTGACGCTGTGCGCCATCTATGCCCCGGCGGGACGGCGCGCGACCTGGTTCGCGCTCATGGCATCCTTGATGAATCTCGCTCTGGTTGCGGGCTCCTTGCAGACCAAGTATCTGAACGAGATCTTCGTCGTCGGCCGCGGGTCTTATGAGAACCTCCCTCACATCATGATATGGGCCATCGGCCTCGGCTTTTTCGTGCCGCTGGCGGCGATTCTGGCCTTCGGCCGGCGGCTGCGCTGAGCCGGGTCTGAAATCCTTGCCGCGAGCGCCG
Organism: uncultured Alphaproteobacteria bacterium; assembly: GCA_963782555.1. Classification (GTDB taxonomy): domain Bacteria; phylum Pseudomonadota; class Alphaproteobacteria; order Rhizobiales; family Hyphomicrobiaceae; genus Hyphomicrobium_A. The sequence goes on from CAWAKB010000005.1 coordinate 405,678, forward strand.
GCCAAATTGATGCGCGTCAATTCTCTGGTGAGGCTTCTCACCGAGACTGCCCGGCCCTAAATGAGTTTCGACAACGACGGACCAAGCAAGCGGAGAACACCATGAAGCCCACGACGACGTGGATCCTGATCGCTGACGGCGCGCGGGCGCGCATCTTCGCCAATCACGGGCCCGGCAAGGGCATCGAGGCGCTCAAGGGAGCGGAGTTCGCCGCCGACCACCGGCCGGACCGAGAGATCATGAGCGACAAGCCCGGCCGCACCTTCGAGTTGGTCGGCACGACGCGCCACGCCATCCAGCCGCACCACGATCCCCACCGCGAGTTGAAGCGGGCTTTCTCGGAGCGGCTCGCGGCGATGCTGGATGAGCAACTCGCAGCCAAGGCATATGACCGCGTCATCCTGGTCGCGCCGCCGGCAACGCTGGGCGACTTGCGCTCGGCGCTGTCGGACCACGTCAAGGCCGTGCTCTACGCGGAGCTCGACAAGGATCTGACCAAGACGCCGACGCACGAGCTGCCGGGCCACTTGGGCGCCGTGCTGGCGGTCTGAGGCAGGAACGAGCGGGGAGATGTGGCGATGAGCGCGGCTTCGCACGAGACGCACCTCAAGGTGCTCACCGGCATCGACCTCACCGAGCGAAGCCGCAACGCCTTTGCGCGTGCGCTGGAGCTTGCCCACAGCCCGGGCGCGCGCCTCACCCTCGTGCACGTCACGAGCGACGCGCTGCCCAACCAGATCGCCTCCGTGCACGAAGGCTACGCCCAGGAGGTGCTGCAGGATCTGGCGGCGAGGGCGCGCTCGGCCGGTGCCGCGCACGTGGAGACCGTCGGCGTGCGCGGGCGCGATTACGAGACGCTCGTTACCGAGGCGCACAAAACCGGTGCCGATCTCATCGCAATCGGCACGCACCGCCCCAGCAGCCTCATGCAGGACATGCTGGGGACGACAGCCGACCGCGTGCTGCGGCTGGGCCGCATTCCGGTGCTGCTGGTGCGCCGAAAGCCCGAGGGTGCCTACGGCTCGATCCTGGTGGCGGTCGACTTCTCGGCGGCGGCGCGCCGCGCGCTCGAATGCGTGGTCCGCTGGTTCCCCGAGGCGCGCATCACGGCGGTGACCGCCTACGGCACGGCACGCCGCTCGCTTCTGAGCGATGATGCGGAGGTGCGCGAGGCCGCGGCCGAGACGCGGCGTCTGGCGCTGAAAGGCTTCCTGGACGAGGTGCGCGAGGCGGTCGGTCCGGGGCACGAGAGCACGATCGGCGCGGTCGTTCCGGTGGTGCAGCGCGGGTGGGCCGAGGAGGTGATCCTGGCGTGCGCGGAGGAGACGAAACCCGACCTCATAGTGGTCGGCACGCATGCGCGCGGCGGGCTGCAGCATGCGGTTTTGGGCAGCGTCGCCCAATGGGTGCTGACCGAGGCCCCATGCGACGTGCTGGCGGTCCCGCCGGACGCCTGAGCACGCCTTCTCGCCTTTTTTCCCTGTTGCTCTGTCAGACAAGGCTAAATCGGCGGTTGTACCCCCTCGCCGGTTGCGCCAATGGGCGGTAATATCGGGTCGGGGCCCCGGGGACAGGGCCATCGTGTGGGAGAGTACCTCGTTGGGATTGCTGCTGACGGGGGAAGCAGTGCGTTATGCAGCACTCGAGGTTTACCGAGCAGCAGATTGCGTTCGTGCTCGAGCAGGTTGCGCGCGGCGCTTCCGTCGAGGAGACGTGCCGCAAGGCGGGAATCCCAGCCCCGACATATTACCGCTGGCGCGCGCGGTACGCCGGCATGAATCCGGCGGAGATCCGGCGCCTGCACGAGATCGAGGAGGAGAACAGGCGTCTGAAGCGGCTGCTGGCAACGCTGCTCCACGTCAAGTCGGCGGCGCCGAGCGCTCCGCCCCCCTCCCAATCGCGGGCGCTCGTGCCTGTGCCGGCCCCAGCCGCTGTGCCAGCTCTGGCCCCTGTGCCCATGGGGATGAATAGGTACTGGCATGCGCTCTCCGGCTATCTGCCCAGTGGTGACAGGCTCGAGGTCCGGCAGCAGACGCGGGCCTTCTTGAAGCGCGTGCAGGCGTGGACGCGCACGCAATCCAAGGAGGGGCGGCCGCGCTCGGTCCGCGACGCCGACCCCAATCTGTGGGCCTCGCTGCTCAAGACTTGGCGGGCGCGCAAGCTCCTGATCGTCTGTTTTGCGGGAGGTCTCGTGGGCGGCTTCGCGATGGGGCTCATGCCCGCCGCGACCGAGGATCCGGCGACGACGCCCGTGCCGGTCAACATGGACGTGCGCCTCAACAGCTACGGCGGACTGAAGAGCACAATGGACAAGGGCTGGGGGCGCAGCGAACCGTGGGGGCGTTGGATGGAGGGCGGCAGCGCCTCGATCCTGCTGGGCTTCGATGGGGCAGCGCGCGGCGACGTAGAGCTCCTGATCGAGGCGCGCGCCCGCCTGGCGCAGGGCCAGCCGGAGCAAACGCTGATAGTCCGCTTCAACGATGCCGAGCTCGGACGCTGGCGTCTGCCCGAGGAGACGGGCCGGGTGCGCCGCCGCTTCATCGTGCCCAACGCGGTCTTCAACCGCAGCACGGCGGGGCGGCTCACCTTCACGTTGGACAACAAGGCGCCGCTATCCCCGGTCTTCGGGCTCGAGGCGGTATCGCTGCGCGACGCGAGGTTCCTGCACGACTTCAGGGGCTTCGTGGATAGCTGCAGCAGCGGCAAGCTCATCGGGTGGGCGGTGGCCGAAGGCACCGCGGTGAACGTGGCGGCAAGTGCCAACGGTGAGCCATTGGACGCCACCTTCTCAAACGTTAAGCGGCCCGATCTTGCCGCGCACGGACTGCCGGACGACGCCGGCTTCGAGCTGACGCTGGCGCAGCCTGTCGCCGCGGGAAGCCCGATCGATGTGCGCTTTGCCGACGGACGGCCTCTGTCCGGCTCGCCGTGCACGCCCTAGCGGCGCGCTTCACGACTTAACATGTCGCGTTGGAAGCTTGAGCCAGATCAAGGGCTGGCAGTGCCATCTATGACAGTAATTTGACAGGGCGGGCGATGAGAGCGACCGTTTCTCTTTAGCGGTTGGGATTCAGATTGCCGGCACGGGGGGCGGCGCGGGAGCACGCCATGGTGACCCTGGAAGATTGCATTGCCTTCAGCGGCTTGACCGAAGCCGAGGTGCTGGCGCTCGCCGAGCACGAGCACATTCCTGAGATCGCGGCGGCGGCGCTGGCAGAGTACTTGTTGAAGCAGCGGAACGGGACCGACAAGGTCCACGCGATGATCGTGGAGGACATTCGCGCGGCGCTGCATCGGGGCGACCACGCCCACGCGCGCGAGCTGTTCGCGGCCCTGCGCCATTTCCTCGAGACGCATCCCGACGCAAAGAAGCGGCGCCCCGATCAGATCGCGTGAGGGAAGACAAATTGGGGACGGCGAACATCGCCGTCCCCCAAAAGGTCCTTGCATGCGTCTAGTTGGTCGATGCCGCGCGCGCGGCGAGATCATCCCAGAAGTCGCATTTGTGGCTCGCGGAGAACGTCGCGGTGGTGACGGGATGCGGAAGCTGCAAAGACTGATAGTGGTCTTTGCGGCTGTCGTAGCGCGGCCAGTTATCAAGCCCACGCGCGTTGGGATTGCCCGTTTTCGCAAAGGTCGTCCAATAGCGCACCATGTCGTCGGAGAGCTTGGTCTGGGCAGCATTCAGAGGATTAATGTCGCCGGTTGCGCCGTGCCACAACGGAAAGAGGTACTGCAGCTCGAAGGTGTGCGCCGCCCCGTAAGGGAAGGAGACCAGCGGGCCGGCCGAGGGCGCGGTCGTATCCGCGAACTCGAAGCCGTAGGTTGGCACATAACGCGCGAGAATGCGGTTGAGCCGTCTCTGCGGGCATATCATTATTTGTGACGAGTAGGCAGCCGAGTAAGCTTCGCTTGGCGAATCAAAATCGAATGCCGGATACTCGTGAAGAATGTCCGGCGCATCCGCTGCCCCGAATGTTGCTTCCAGCGTCGCCGGGTATTCGTCGACCGTCAGGACATGGCCCGTCGCCAGCTCGCTAAAGGCGACAAACCAAGTCATTTCATCATGATTTGTGCCGTTGATGACGGGAACGCGATTGAACTTCCCGGAAGCCAGCGTGTCGGCGATCGTATCCTTGAGAATGGTGCCGTCGACCACACCTACCGCCGTATCGGTGTACTGCTGCCCCTGCGCAATGATGTCGCCTACCGACAAGGATCGCAGACAGGCCGCCGATTGATCGCTGCAACCGACCGCCGTCGCAAACGCCTGGCCGTAGTTGCGCGCATCCGGCAGTGCCAATTCCTTGTTCACCAGCACATAGGAGCCGCTCTCCGCGATGACTCGGTGAAACAGCCCTTTCGCCGTCGGCGATGCCATGGCAGCGAGCACACTGTTGCCGCCCGCCAACTCGCCGAATATCGTGACGTTGCCCGGGTCCCCGCCGAATGCAGCGATGTTCTTCTGCACCCACCGCAGCGCAAACTGCTGGTCCATGTAGCCGTAGTTGCCGAAGGCATGGCCTTCGGAATCGAGCGCTGGGTGAGCGAGGAACCCGAAGATGTTCAGCCGGTAATTGATCGATACGACGACCGTATCCCCGTTTTTGGCGAGCTTGCTGCCATCATAGTCGTTGCTCTCGCCGTCAAAGAGACCGCCACCATGGATCCAGACCATGACCGGCAGCCCGTGCTTGCTACCGTGCCCCTTGCCGCCGTGACCGTGGCCGAACTTATCGTTTCCCCAGCCGTGTCCCCAGCCGTGTCCCTTGTCTTCATCCGGAGCGAATACGTTCAGATACAGGCAATCTTCTTGCATGCTGGGTGCCGCAAACACCCCCAGCGTGTTTGTCTGCACGCACCTGTTGCCGAAGGCCACGGCATCGCGCGTAGCCCGCCACTTGTGCGGAGATTGCGGCGGCCGCCAGCGAAGCTGACCGACCGGCGGCGCAGCGAAGGGGATGCCCAAGAATATGTTGAGCCCGTCACGCGTCAGTCCCCTTACGGGGCCATCTTTGGTTTGGACGATACCGGTGCGGCCAGACCCCGAGTGGGCGATTGCTGCCGCCGAGGTTCCGAGCAGCGCCACAGACATCACTGCAGCCGCGACGTACCGCGACATACGCGGACGCGTGTTCTTGCGTTTCATTGAGCGTCTCCTCCGTTGAGCCGAATTCTTCGTCGGCCTGCATGGAGGTCTAGCCAGAACGTCGCAGTGCGTCTGTCACCGCACCGATCGCGCTGTCACTTTCCTGCTCTCTATTTTTTCGAGCCGGGACGAGCCTGCGGCCTCAGCGGCAGTCGCGAAACTGCGTTGGCGTCACGCCCATAAGCTTATGAAAGATCTTCGTGAAATGACTATGGCTGGAGAAGCCGAGGTCGGCAGCGATGTAAGCCACACTGCAATGCGAGTCGGCGAGCAGCATTTTCGCCTGCGCAATCCGCTCCCGCATAACGAAGTGATGCGGTGTCATGCCGAACGTCGCCTTGAAGACTCGGTAGAAGTAGGAGGGACTGACGCCGATCGTCTCGGCAAGGTCCCTCACCGTGATTTCCGTGCCCAGGTTGTCTTTGATGAAACGTATGATGCGCTGCTTCTGTGCGGACGACAGCCGGCCGTTGCGGTCGCTGACTGGGGGGCTATCGGTATAGCGCGAGGTTAAGTACGAGAGCAGGGCCAGGGAAAGCAATTCTGCATAAAGCCGACCCGAGGGGCACCCTGCTTTCGCCTCGACATGCATCTCGGCGATCAGCGTTGCAATCCTGGCATCCTCAGAAAAGTGGAACGGCACCAGCGAGGTCTCGATGGCCTTCGCTTCCAGCGGTGCGTGATGGCGGAACTTGGAAAGATCCAACGCAAGCGCGAGGATGTTCCAGGAGTTTGATACCCAGGACGCATCGAACTCATGCGACGTGCTGGCGATGCAAATGGACCCCGTCACGACACTATATTGATGCAACGCCCCTCGACGTTGCCAGTACACGATGCCTTGGCCGCGGTTGCAGACGAAGAGCGTCGGCTTCTCGACGATGGCGTGCCGTCTGAGCTCTACTGGAACCACGCATTCCTCGAGCAGAAAACCCGCCCATGGAACGCTCGCACTCGAAAACTTGGGATGCGCCACGATCGGACGCAGAGCTCCGTTTTGGGTCTCGAGTATTCGATCGGCGCTCACGGTTTGGCCCCCGCTTGTGCGCTTGTGCTTCTTGCATCGCCTGCGTTTGAAGGGATCGCGCAGATCGGATCAGCGGATCCCTCTTCCCCCGGCGCCCTGCGTCACTATGCACACCGCTGCTGGATGGCGCAACAAGACGGGACCACCGTGGGGTGGGAGAACGCACGTTGGTCGTCGTGCTCGTTGCAGCGCAGCGCAACCAGCCGAAGCAAGTCGTGACGACCTGCAACGCGCAGCTGTGGGAATAGCGAGCAAGGTAGCTTAGCGGACGATGAGCATGGGCGTGGTCGAGTGCGTTAAGACGCGCGACGCCTGGCTGCCTAGCACGAACTTCACAATCCCGCGCCGCCCGTGCGAGCCCATCACGATCAGGTCGCAGTTGCAATTCTTGGCCTCGTCGACGATGCCCTCGGCGGCGAACTGATCCTTGACGTGCACCGCCTCGCATTCGACGCCGACGCGCGCCGCCGCCTCGCTCACGCTCTTGAGGATCTTCTGGGCGTTGGCGGCTGCCGCCTTCTCGTACTCCTCGACCGGGAAGGCGACGGCCCACTCACCGGAAACCGCGGCCGTCCACGGCTCTGTCACGGTGACGGCCGTCACCTTGGAGCCGAGCGTCTTGGCGAGCGTCAGCCCCTGCTCGACCGCCCTCCCAGCAAGCTCCGAGCCATCGCTCGCGATCAGAATGTGCTTGTACATGCCTCGTCTCCACTGCCTCTCGCTTGCGCGCCGGAGAGCCCCCGACGGCCGCCCTCGCCCCGATGTTGCGCAAGACGCTTTATTGCGCAGGAAGTCTTAACTGATCGCGATGGGTGCTGGAACCATTGCCGGTCGGAGCCGTGCCGGCCTTGATGTCCATCAAATGACATGCCAGGGGGCGTCGTGATAAGGCACCCCGCCATGCGGCTTGCGACCTTCAACCTGGAAAGTCTTGATCTTGGGCCCAAGTCGGGCGGCAGGGCGCATGTCGATTTCGCCACGCGGGTGGCCGTGTTGCGCCCCGCTCTGGAGCGGCTCGCAGCCGACGTGCTGTGCCTGCAGGAGGTCAACGCGCAGCATGTGCCGGGTGAGGAAGGGCGCCAGCTGCTGGCGCTCGACAAGCTTGTCGCCGACACGCCCTACGCGCACTATGAGCGCGCGGTAAGCACTGGCCGAAGCGGGCACGGCGCCGCCGACGTGCACAACCTCGTCACGCTGTCGCGCTTTCCCATCATGCGCGAGCGCGAGGTGCGCCATGATCTCGTTGCGCCGCCGCTGCACACGAGCATCACGGCCGAGCCCGGCCGGGGCGCGCAAGTCTCCGTTACCTTCGACCGGCCCCTGCTGCTGACCGACATCGCGTTGTCCGAGGGACAGACGCTGTCGGTCGTGAACGTGCATCTGCGCGCGCCGCTTGCAAGCCCAGTGGCCGGGCAGAAGTCTGGTCCTTTTGCATGGCGTACGGCGTCCGGGTGGGCGGAAGGTTTCTACCTGTCGGTTTTGAAGCGGGCGGCGCAGGCGCTGGAGCTGCGCCTCCTCGTCGACGAGTTGCTTGGCGCGGACGCCGGCGCGCTCGTCGCCATTGCAGGCGATTTCAATGCGGAGGACTTCGGGCCCACTCTCCGCCTCGCCATTGCGGCGGAGGAGGATCTTGGTGCCAGCGAGCTCAGCCCGCATTCGCTTATCGTGCTCGATCGGGCGCTCTCGGCCGATCGCAGGTGGAGCGTCTTGCATCACGGGCGCGCCCAGATGCTCGACCACATCCTTGCGAGCCGCGCCCTCTATGGTCACTTCCGTTCCATCGAGGTGCACAACGAAGGGCTCGGCGATGAGGCGCTGGGCTACGGCAAGGCGCTGCACTCGGCCGCGTCCTACCATGCGCCAGTGGTCGCCACATTCGATCTCGAGGACGGCACCTGACCTCGTATCGGGGAACGGCAGGTTTATCCCCGCCCGTCCTGTTGCCATATTGTATCGGTGACGCGCGATGCCGCGGCATCATAAGGTCATATCCGGGCTTCAAGGCGCAACAAACAAAGGTCATGAACGGCATGTGGCGCGGCAGACAAGACTACAAAGAACAATCGACCGGTTGGGCGACGCGCTGGGCGGCGAGCGGCCTGCTGGCCGGTGCCGCCCTGCTTGCCGCGCTCCTTTGGGCCGGACTGTCGGGTGCCGGTGCCGAGGACGTTGACACCGCGCTCATCGTTGCCGTCGACGTATCGAACTCGGTCGACGAGCAGCGCTACCGTCTGCAGATGGAGGGCATCGCCCAGGCGCTGGAGGACCCGGAGGTGGTCCAGGCGATCATTGGCGGCGCCAAGGGCGGCATCCTCTTCTCCATGATCACCTGGGCGGATCGTCCCAAGGTCGACCTGCCGTGGACCTACATCTCCAATGCCGCCGAGGCGCGCGCAGCCGCCAAGCGCGTGCGCGCGCTTCCCCGCCAGGGCGGCGAGTTCACCTGCATGTCGCGCATGATGCGCTTCGTGTCGGACAAGATCGTTCCGCAGATCCCGGCCAAGGCGGCCAAGGTCGTGCTCGACATCTCCGGCGACGGGCGCGACAACTGCAACGAGGACGAGCCGGTCGATTCCGTGCGCGACGAGCTTGTCAAATACGGCGTCACCGTCAACGGGCTTCCCATCCTCGAGAGCGGCACTGAGGAGGCCGAGGTTCCCGGCGCCGGCCCCACCAAGTCCTATCTGCCAGAGGAGCAGAAGAACACGCCGCTGGAGGAGTGGTTCCGCGCCCATGTGAAGGGCGGCGCCGGCTCCTTCGTGCTTCCCGCCAACGGCTATTCCGACTTCGGCCGCGCGATCCGCCAGAAGTTCGTTCTGGAGGTGAGCCTGCTTCTCGGCCGCTAGGCTCGGGCTACTCGAGGTAAGCGCGATCGAGGTTCTTGACCGTATCGAAGTTGCGCGCGCTCGCCTTGCCGCGTAGCGACACGAGGCGTGCCGAATTGACGTCGGCCTGATTGAAATTGGCGCCCGTCACGTCGGCGCCGGTCAGGTCGGCGCCGCCAAGCTCGCTGCCCATGAGATTGGCACCGCGCAGGTTCGCATCCCTCAACGAGGCATACTCCATCGTGACGCGGGCGAGGTTGGCGTTCTCGAAGTCGGCACCCTCCAGGTTGGCCGAGCGGAAGGCCCCGCGCATCAGCCCCATCGACTGGTTCTTCATGTCGGCGGAGAGGTCGGCGTTCTTGAAGTTCGCCCCTTTCAGGCTCGCGCGCATGAAATCGGCGGCAATGCGCGCGCCTTCGAAGTTGGCGCCGTCCATCTTGGCGTCGCGGAACTGGGTGGAGAAGAGGCTCGCGCCCTTCAGGCTGGCGTTGGTGAAGTCGGAATGGAGGGCCCAGGCCTGATCCAGCACGACGCCGTCGAGGTTGGAGCCTACGAACTTGGTACCGTTGATGAAGCTCGATTGCAGCTTCAGTTTCCTGAGATCGAGACCGGACAGGTCGAGCCCGTTGAGGCGCTTGCCGGACAAGTCGGCGACGCCGTTCCCCGCCGCGGCGATCGCCGCCAGGACGTCGTCGCGCGTGAGTTCGGCCTTGGTGAAGGCGTCGGATTTGAGATCAAGCTGGTCGATCATGTCTTGGGCGCGAAGGCCGGTGACGGGCACGAGCAAAAGCATGCCTGCGAGGCCCGTAACGATGAGACTTAGCCGCATTTGTCTTTCTCCATTCGTGTTCTTGTTGGTTGGCAGACAGCTGCATTCGCTCTGTGACATCGCCTCCGGCGGTGCGCTTGCGCGGTCAAAGGTCCTCGACGTCGGCGCTTGTGCAGTGCCAGCGCACGATCCTCCAATTCGGATGCCGCGCGACCCAGGTCGCGAAGTGCGGCTGCGCATCCATCATGCAGTGGTTCTGATCCACGTTGTAGGCCAGGGGAATTCGATAGTCCTTGCACACGCCGGGGTCGCCGACGAGGCAGGCCGAGATCACGATCGCGATCATGCGAAGCTCCTCAGATTTTGGGTCGCCGCCACGCCGTCGCAATTGGGCGCAAGATGCAAAGCCAAGGCGAACGGCGCGGCAACGCCGTACCTGCATTCGCTGCCGGTGCACCAATTGTTACACTATGACGGCGGCGCGGGCAGCTCGACCTTCGACGGTCTTCCTCAGGCGGTGATAAGTATCTCGCCTTTTCCGATCGTCGCCAAATCGCCTGCAAATTTACGCACGTTGCCCGAGCGCGCGCGGGGGGCGAGGGGCCCCAAGGCGGCCGTGAGATAGCGCGAAAGAATGCGCAAAATCACGAGATCGTGCTTTCCGGCGTCGGCGAAGCTGGGGAGCATGGCCTCGACGCTCGGGCCGATGAGGGTGCCACGGCGCAAGAGCACGCCGGGGGCCGGGCCGAAGCCCTGCTCCGCCCACACGGTGCCGCCGAGCATGCGGGCGCCGGCGTTGGCGCCGCAGCGCCCACGAACGATGATGGTCCCGCGGCGCATGCGCTCGCCCACGCGGTCGCCGGCATCGCCCTCGATGACGACGGTGCCGCCCATCATGCCGAACTTGTCGCCGGCCCTGAGCGCGCCGACGAGGCCGCTGGCCGAGCCCTTGAGGCAGACGAGGCCGCCAGTGAGCCCGGAGGCGAGCCAAGCTCCGGCGTCGCCGCGGATCTCCAGCTTGCCTCCGCGCATGGATCGGCCGGCGCAGATCCCGGCATCGCCCTCGACCACGACTGTGCCTTCTGCAAGCTCGGCGCCGATGAAGTCGAGACGATTGGAGCCGCCTTCGATGGTCACGCGGTCGCCGGCCTTGCCGGAGACGGTAAAGACGTCGCCGACGGTCAGCCCGCGTTTGGAGGTGCCGACGACGAGCTTGGGGATGTCGGCGGCCGGCATCTGGGCGAGGTGCGCGGGCGTCAGCGTGGAGAGATCGAGGCGCTCGTCGGGAGCGGCTCTGAGGCGGAAGCTCAAACCGCTCATGGCAACAGCTCCTTCAAGTGGTAGTGGTGCTGGCCGAGCTTGCCCCCATAGTTGCCGGCGCTGATCCGACTGACGCCCTTGGCCGGACCGGTGGCGAGGATGGTCCGGATCGCCGCCTTCATGGCGGCGGCGACCGCGCTCGATGTGAGCCCGTCGATCACGATCTCGAGCACGGCGACGGTCTCGGGGCCAAGCTCGCTTTTGACCCGCCCGCGCAGCGTCGGGCAAAAGGCATCGTTGGTCGAGGCGACCATGCCTTTGTACTTGGAGCCGACCTTGGAGCCCGAGCGCACGATGCCGCCGGGGAATGGTGTGATCACGTCGGGCACCTCGCCGATGGCGGCAACGGCGGCTTCGGCCGTCGTCAGGAGGCCAGCACGGTCGTTGCCGAGGATCAGGACGTTGCCGCCGCCGACCGCTTCGGTGATGACGCCCGTGCTCTCCTCCACGACGAACTCGCCATCCATGACGGGAACGCGCCAATAGCGTTTGCTGCCGAGCCGCTTTGCCGTCTGGAAGCCGTCGCCGAAGAAGCGCGGACCCTGTCCGAGCCCAATCTTCTTCTTGGCGTCGACGCCGGCATAGCAGGCCGAGCCGGGGCTCGTCAGCACGCACTGGCCGACCCGGTTCTTGAGCTGGGGTGCGATCGCATCAGGCGAGAAGCCGAACAAGAGGACGCGCACGCCAGGGCGCCCGTCCGGCGTCTCCTCGGGCTTTAATTCACGGTCGATGCCGACCTCGGCGCCGCAGCCGATGACGGAGGTGCCGAAGCCCGACATGGTGACGGCGGCCTGGCGCGCCCAGCGGGGCGAGTCTGCGGTGATGATGACGCCGGTAGCGCTCATGCCGAACGCCTCGGCGAAGGTGTCGTCGATTGTGATCCCGCTGACCTTCATGACACCCTAGCCTTGGTCGGTTGCACGATGATCTCGCCGCGGCCGCCCTCGATGATCTCCTCATCGCTGACTTTGAAGTTCTCCATGCGCATCGTGTGATAGTTGTCGAAGTACTCCTTCAGCGGCTTCTCGATGGCCTTGTCGTACTCGGGCCGCGCCACGTGCGTTGCGCCTTGGACGACCTTGACGACGCGGCCGTCGCGCACGATGAGCTCGCCATTCTTGAACACGAGCTTGGGCGTGGTGAACATGGCCTCGCGGTCCGCCTCGTCGGCATAGACCGTGATGTCGGCGCAGGCGCCCACGCCGAGATGGCCGCGGTCCTTGAGGCCGAGACTGCGCGCAGGCCCCGCCCGCGTCATGATGGCGACCTCATAGAGCGAGTACTCGCGATCGAGCGACGGCAGCGTGCTGTTCTTGAGCGCCTCGGGCACGACTTTGAGCATCATCTCCTTGCGGAAGGAGCGGTCCATCAGCAACCGGATGAGGTGCGGGTAGGTATAGAAGGGTGCTCCGTTCGGGTGGTCGGTGGTCAGGAAGATGCGCCAGGGATCCTCGCACAGCAGGAACGTCTCCAGGCCGATGGCCCATTGCAGCGAGTGCACGTAGCTCTTGTCGCGGTAGCGGAACGGAACGACGCCGCAGCCGGCGTCGCACTCGATGTCCATGACGACCCACCGCTTGGGGTCGGCGTTCTTGGCGCCGTTGTACTGGCGCATGCTGTCGCCCGACGCGGTGCAGGTCTGGCCGAACAGCACCTGCCCAACGTCGATGGAGATGTTGGGGTTCTGCTTCAAGAGCTCGGCGATGCGGGCGGCCCCGGAATCGAAATGGCGGTCGCCGCCGATGCCGTAGCTGTGGAACTGGATGTGCGTCAGGTGCATGGGCAGACCTTCGACGCCGCGGATGGTCGCAAGCGTCGTCTCGACGTTGCCGGGAATGCCGAGGTTGCAGCCGTGCACGTGGAGAGGATGGGTCACGCCGAGCTCTAAGAGCCCGCGCGACAGCGTTACGAGGATGTCGCGCGGCGTCACCCCGTAGTAGGCGTGCTTCTCATCGAGATCCAACTTGCGCTGGTTGAACTTGAAGGCGCTGATGCCGCCCGGGTTGACGACCTTCACCGCGATCGCCTGGGAGGCGTGCATGGTCCAGGCAATGTAGTCCTTGATCAGCGAGAAATCGGTCTTCTGAGCCATGAGGCGCAGCATGAAATCGTCGCTGCCCAGCATGACGAAGGCGCCTTTGTCGACGAGCGGCGTATCGCCCATCTCCAGATGCGCCTGACGGGCGTTGGCGGGCAGCATGGCCGGCTCGAAGCAGGCGGTGTAGCCCATCTCCGCGTAGCGGTAGCCCGTGATCATGGTGGAGGGGAGCGCATGCCCGGTGCCGGCGCGGGTCAGCGCCGTGTGCGCCACCTCGTCCTTGGCATGATCCTCCGGCATCAGCGTGCGGGCAATCGTGACCTTGCCGCCGCCGATGTGGGTGTGGGGATCGATGGCGCCCGCCATCACGACGCGACCCTTGAGATTGTGCTCCTCGTCGATGCGTGCTTCCGGTGCCGGGGCGACGATGCGGCCATCGGCGATATAGATGTCGCGCACCTCGCCAACGACCTTGTTGGCCGGGTCGTAAACCTTTCCACCGGTGAGCTTGATCATCATGGGGCCGGGCTCGCGTTTATAGGGCTTTTTGGATGGCGGCGAGCACGTCGGCCGCGCGCGGCAGCTGCGATCGGCCGAGGTTCTTCATTGGCAGGGACACGACGTTGTCGCAGCGGATCATGATGCCGGCGTGGTCGATGCCGGGTGTGCCGACAGGAATAAAGACGGCGGGCGGCTGGCTCAAGCGAAGGCCGGGCGTGCCCAGGACGATCGTCGGCATACGCGTCGACGGCGGCCCGAGGTCGGTCGTGAAGGAGGCGAGCCACACGAGAAGATCGCCGTCTTTCTCGGCAACCATGCGGCTCACGGAGTAGCGGTAGGAGTCATACTCGGGCTTGCCGTTGGCAAAGCTCACGCGCAAGGGATAGCCCGTCTGCCAGGTTGCGACCGAGGCGGCACTGGGGGAGCCTTCGTTGCCGCCCAGGGACAGGCCGGCGAACCGCGTGGTGACGTTGAGGTCCTTCACGATCTCGCAGATGAGATGCACCGCCAGGTCCGCTTGCGGAAAATTGAGGGCAGGAGGCGCCCAAACCATCACGCCGTAGCTCGCCGCCTTGATCTTCTCGATGAGTGCGTCGAGCACGGACAGCTTGATACCGGCGATCTCCTCGACCGGGGTGCTGGAGATCCACGACTGCGGCAACAGCGCCGACAGGATGCCGCGCTTGTGCTCGCTCGTGCGAGTGGGCTGCAATTCCACCCCGCGCAGGCGCGCGGAGATCACGCCCAGCACCTCCATCAACCGGGTGTTGGGGCAGGGAATGGTGATGACCTCGCTGATGCGCGGCCCCGTGGCGGCCGAGGTGTCGAGCCCCTCGCCGATGAACACGATTGTTCGCTTCTGCGCGATGTCCTCGAACATCGATTTCGGCGCGCAGACGATGCGCTCGAAGAAGCGGCCGTGCAGCTTGTGCACATCGCTGCCCACGATCACGATCAGGTCGGCGCGGTTGCGCGTCTCGGTCAGCGTGGACGTGATCCAGCCGCTGGTCTGTACGACCTTGATGTTGCGATACTGGCCTTCGCTCAGGGCGTGGTCGACGACGCCGCATGTCTGGTCGGCAAGCGACATCATGGCCCGTGCGCCGTCGACGTCGGTGGCCATGCCGCTATAGAGGGGCAGCTTGGCGGCTTTGATGCGCGCCGCGGCGGCCGCGATGGCCGCTTCCAGCGACGCCTCTTTACCATCCACCAGCGGCGTTGCCGCCGGCAGGGTGCGCTCGAAGCCGGCATTGGAGCGCGGACAGCCGTTCTTGACGACTTTGAGCGCAGAGCCGGTGCGCGAAATCTCGAGATCGTCGCACAGCAATCCGCAAAATGGACAGGTGACGTTCTCGTAGAGTTCGGAAGCGGCCCCCCCGCCCAAACCGTCGCTCTGTGCACTCATCTTGCTGTCGTCTCCCTCGCGCGGGCCGCAACAAAGCACGGACGCTGGACCAAAACAACACTAGGGCGGCAATGCGGCGCTTTGCCGGGGGTTGCGGTAATTGCGAAGGCCTGCCGCCGTCACTATGGTTTGCGCCCGAGGCGCGAGAAAGAAGTAAAGATCCGGAGGAAACCTGATGGTGAGAGCTCTTGCGTTGGGGTTGGCCGTTCTGGCCCTTTTTCCCATTGCCGCGTCTGCGCATGGTCCGAGCCGGCAGAAGGTGACGGAGACGGTCGAGATCAACGCCGCTCCCGACAAGGTCTGGAAGGTCATCGGCAACTTCCAGGACATGAGCTGGAACCCGGCGATCACCAAGACCGAGGGCACCGGCGGCAACGACGCTAAGGCAACGCGTACGATCACCTTCAAATCGGGAGGCACGATCGAGGAGGAGTTGGACAAGTACGATGCCGACCAGATGCTCTACAAGTACGAGATGCACCACCCCGACGTGAAGGTGATGCCCGTCAATGACTTTTCCGGCATGCTGAGCGTGAAGGGCGATGGCGACAAGTCGACGGTTCAGTGGCGCGGCGCCTTCTACCGCGGCTTCATGAACAACGATCCGCCGCCCGAGCTCAACGACGAGGCGTCGAAGAAGGCCGTCGCCGCCTATTTCCGCGAGGGGCTCGACGCCCTCAAGAAGAAGCTCGAGGCGGGCGGTTGAGCCCGGTCCGCGGTCCCCGGTGCGATTAGGTTTTCAGTGCGCGGCATGTTGCGTGGCCTCGGTGCTCGCTGCGGCGCTCGTTGCGACGGGTGCGGCGACGGCGGCTGAGACGCGTGGCGTCAGCGAAGCCTTCATCACCAACCAGAGCAGCGGCTCGCTGTCGATCGTGACGCTTGCCGACTTGAAGGTTGCCAAGACCCTCAAGATCGGCGGCAGGCCCGCCGGCATCGCCATGTCGGCCGACGGCAAGCAGGCCTATGTCACGGCGCCGGAGGGCAAAGAGCTCTTCGTCATCGACGCCATAACGCATCAGATCGCCAAGCGCATCAAAGTCGGAGAGGGACCGCTCGGCGTTGCGGCCCACCCCAATGGCCACGTCTACGTGGCGGACTGGTATGCACACAAGGTCTACGTCGTCGATCCCACGGCAGGCACGATCGTTGCGAGCATTGAGGTCGGAAAGTCGCCGTCGGGTGTCGCCGTTACGCCCGATGCGCGCTTCGTGCTGACGGCGGACCGGGACAGCAACGCCGTCTCCTACATCGACGTTGCGACCAATACTCGGGTGGGCGGCGTCAAGGTCGGCGTGCGTCCCTTCGGCATCACCATCGATGCTGCCGGCAAGCGCGCCTACACCGCCAACGTCGGCAGCGACGACGTGAGCGTGATCGACATTGCGGGCCGCAAGGTGATCGCCACCGTGCCCGTCGGCCGGCGCCCCTATGACGTGGCGCTGGCGGGCCGGTACGCCTTCGTGACCAACCAGTACGGTGACAGCGTCAGCGTCATCGATCTGCAGAGCGCCAAGGTGGTGAAGACGATCGACGTCGGCGACCACCCGGAGGGCATCGAAGCCGACCCGTCCGGGCGCTTCGTCTATGTCGCATCCTGGTTCGACAACGTGCTGCAGCGGATCGATGCCTCGACGTTGACCATCACCGGCGAAGCCCAGGTGGGCGACGGCCCGCGGGCCTTCGGCCTTTTCCTGCGCTGAGAGCCTGACCGCCAGCACGGGCGGGCTCCTTGCCCCCTAAGCTCTGTTGCGGCGCGAAAACCGGGCAGTGCATGACCAATCGTTAAGGTTCTCCCTGTTTACGGGTGCGCGCTCAAGAGGTTAGAACAGGCAACAAAAAAGGCGTGGCATCTATATCGAGATTAAGGAAGGAAGCTTGAGTATGCGGCTCTCTATAATTTGGGGCGCCTCGTTGGCGCTCGCGGTCGCTCTGTGGTCCGGGTTGGCGGCGGCCGCTGCTGGTGATCAGCCCAAACCGGTCGACTTGATCTTCGAGCACAAGCACCTGTCGAATGTGGAGCAGGGCAAGGAGATCGATTACCGGTTCCAGCGCAATGTCTCGGATCCGGGCCTCCTGGGTCAACCCTTCTCCGACGACATCACGCTCAAGGTCGTGGCGGCGAAGCCCGACGGCGGCAAGGACGTCGATCTGCAGATCTATACCGGCGAGCGCGCGCGCGACCTGCAGAAGCTGCCGAACATGACCGTCAATCCCGTGTTCCAGGTCTACTTCCGTCAGGCCGTCAGCAGCTTCAGCATGCTGAGCGGCGCCAAGCTGCCGTATCTGACGCGGACCTTCTCCATGGCGCTCAAGGACAAGGCCAAGTTGGAGCCCGTCAAGGTGGACTACAATGGAAAGAAGATCGACGCCTACCGCATCTCCATGAAGCCCTACATGGGTGACAATAACGAAACCAAGATGCAAGGCTGGGAAGGTGCGCAGTACGTGCTCGTCCTCAGTGATCAGGTTCCTGGTGAGATCGTGGACTTGGTTTCAACCTACAAGAACAGATACCCGGGCAACGATAAGCTGAAGCTCGAGGAGCGGATTACGCTCGACGGCGTGAGTGGACTGGAGGACGGACAATGAGAACGCGTTCGCTCTTTCTCGCAGCAACCCTTTTCGCATTGGGCGCGGGAGGCGCCGCGGCCGGCAAGTTCGACCTGCCGCCCAACGACTATCCGACGGATGTCCGGGCCGACTACGTTTTCGCCTGCATGCAGACGAACGGTCGGACGCGGGAGGCGCTGGAGAAGTGCTCGTGCTCCATCGATCAGATCGCGGCGCTGCTGCCGTACAGTGAGTACGAGGCGGCCGAGACGGTCATGTCCGTGCGCCAGAAGGGCGGCGAGAACGTCGCAATGTTCAACAGCTATGCACCGCTCCTGGAGAAGGTGAAGAACTTGAAGCGCGCGCAGGTCGAAGCGGAGCTTCGCTGCTTCTGAAGCTGGCGGAGCGCTCCTCCCTGGGCGTCGCAAGCACTTTGGCGCTTCAGCAAAGCAAAAGGGCACCACGGATCGTGGTGCCCTTTTTTGTGTTCTCTAGATGGGTTGCGGCCTGATCAGGAGGGCTTTCCGGTCGACGTCGCCGTGTAGACGTTGCCGTCGGTGTCCTTGGCCGTGACCTCCAGCGTCTCGTCGCTTCCGGGCGCGAAGGTGAAGCGGAAGTTCGGGTTCTCCGAGATCGAGATGCCGCCGTCCATGCGGAAGATGAGCTCGCCGCCGCGCTTCACGTCGAGCTCCTGCACGAACTTGGCCGGCGTGTACTCGCGCGTGATCTGATCCATTTGCATGCCCGTGAAGTTGGGATGGTGGATCATGACTTGCGCCTCGCGCGTGCCTGGCGTCTGAACGGCGGAACCCTCAAAGGTCCTGATCCGCATCTTGCCGAGGTTTGCCATGGCCGCATCGACATCCTTGTCGGCCGGGGCCGAGCAGCCTCCGGAGGCCTTCACGTACTTCGTCGCCATGTGCAGCTTGCCGTCTGCCGTTTCGATCACGGCGCGGATGTTTGAGTACATGTTGACGCGCACGCGCGTGGAGAGCATGCGCTCGCCTTTGCCGGCGGCGGCTCCGAAGTGGAAGGTGGCGGCAACCGGGGCGGGGTTCTTGTCGATGACGAGCGTCAGGCTCTTCACGTCCTTCGCCACGCTGGCCGGCATGCGCATGGTCAGCGGAACAATGGCGGCATCCTCGGCCCGGTAGGGCGCATCGAGCGTGATGGTGCCGTCGTTCTCGGCGATCGGGCGATTGTCGAAGACGTCGCGATGGATGTCGGGCCAGGGGTCGTCGTCGGCGGCCCGTGCCGCTGCGCCGGCAAGCGCCATGGCAGCCATCATGGCGACCGTGGCCACAAGGGCAAACAGCGATTTCTTAGAGAGTGCCAATGCGTGCATCCTAGAGCTTCCTCTCTCTTTTCCTTCTGGTGGGCCGCATGCGCGGCTCATTCCCATTCGAGCTCGGCAAAGGCCGCCGAGACGTTGCGGGCATGGTACTCCTTGAAGAGCAGCCATGCATCTTTTTCGGACATTCCCGCCACTTTGGTGGCCTCAGACAGCGTCCGCCCTTCCTTGATCAGGGCGCGCACGTCTTCGGCCACCTTGGCGAGGTAGCGCCGCTCGGGCTCCAGCGCTTGCGGCCACTGCATGGACGGCGGTCCGTGGCCCGGCACGACGCGAGCCACGTCGGTGCGGCTTTTGAGCTGATCAAGGAGCGCGAGCCAGCCGCGAATCGAGCCGTCGAGCGCCGGGATATGCTTGGAGAACAGAATGTCGCCGAGAAAGAGCGTGCCGGTCTGCTTGTCGAAGATGGTCAGGTCGTTGTCGGTGTGCGCCGTCTTCTGCGCCTCGAGCTGAAGCGTGCGGCCGCCGAGGTCGAGCTCGAGCTTGTCCTTGACGAGCATAGTCGGCGGAATGATGCGCGTGCCCTTAAATGCTTTCTCTCCCAAAAGCTCCTTGTTGATCGCGAGGTAGCGGTCGGCGCGGGCGGCGAGTGCGCGCGGCAGCTTGTAATGGCCGACGAAGACGGGATGCTCGGCCTCGAACGCCACGTTGCCGAACACGTGGTCGGGGTGCATGTGCGTGTTGATGACGTACTTGATCGGCAGTTTCGTGCGGCCGCGGATGGCTTCGAGCAGGCGCGCGCCGACACGGGGACTGCCGCTGGTGTCGATCACGGCGACGCCGTCGCGACCGATGATGAAGGCGGAATTTGACGTGTCGCCCTCGTTGTCCGGCGTGAAGATCTCATAACGCCCCTGGTGCACGAACACGCCGGGCGCGATCTCCGTGACGGTGAGGGGCTCGGCGCTCGCAGGCGCCGCAGCAACCCAAAGGAAAAGCCCAAGAACAAGGGCCGCGCGGGCCGCGAGGAGGGCAGATTTGGCCGTCAGGGGCATGCTTCTCTCGCCATGGTCGGGGAGTTAGGAAAATGTCCCCTTGGATATAAGCAAAGCTGATCACGGACATAAGCAAGGCTGATCACGCTCCCGAGAGCGGCTCGTGATCAGGAGCCTCGCTTGGGGTCTGCGAACGCTTACGCGCGCAGCTGCACGGTCCTGTGCACGTTGTCGGAACACGATAACGTTGTGAAGGTGACGAAGACGCGCTGATGCCGATGAAATCGGCGCCCAAACAAAACTTAGTCGTGCGTCGCACAATTTCCCCTTGCAGTGCAACAAGCCGCGATGGAATGCGGTCGATTTTAAGTCAGCGATCTTGTCCTATTCACGGACGCGTGAATTTTCGTTACTGCATCGTCTTGCGGTCGGGAAAAAAAAGTGCGTAGATGTGCCGCGGTGGTGACATGGCTTCCAGGGTCAGGTGGTAATAGCCGAATAAGACCCGGTCGATCGCCAGGGAGGAAGAAGGGGCAAACCCCATCCCAAAAAAATGGGTGTGAGGCGCTGCCGTTCACTACCGCTTGCAAGCGTGGCAAGAACCTTAAAATGGAGGAAGCGCAATGCGCAGAAGTGCATTCGCAGGTGCGTTGGTTGCATCGGCCGTCCTAGCGGCGCCGGCGCTGGCCAACGATAGTGTTTTGAAGTGCATATCCGACGACAATAACTGGTGCATGCAGCAGCATGACTACACTTCACAGCGTTATTCGAAGTTGGATCAGATCAACACCAAGAACGTCGCCAACCTGAGGGTCGCATGGACCTTCTCGACCGGCGTTCTGCGCGGTCACGAGGGTGGTCCCCTGGTGGTCGGCGACACGATGTACGTGCACACCCCGTTCCCGAACATCGTCTACGCTCTGAACCTCGCCGACGACAACAAGATCATCTGGAAGTACGAGCCCAAGCAGGATCCGTCCGTGATCCCCGTCATGTGCTGCGACACGGTCAACCGTGGTCCGCAGTATGCCGACGGTAAGATCTTCCTGCATCAGGCCGACACAACGCTCGTCGCGCTCGATGCCAAGACCGGCAAAGAGCTTTGGAAAGCCGTCAACGGCGATCCGAAGCGCGGTGAGACCGGCACAGGCGCTCCGATGGTCGTCGGCAACGTCGTCCTCGTCGGCGTGTCTGGCGCTGAGTTCGGCGTCCGTTGCTTCATGACTGCTTACGATGAGAACACCGGCAAGCGGTTGTGGCGCGCCTACTCGATGGGTCCGGATGACGAGATCCTGGTCGATCCTGCGAAGACCATGATGCTCGGCAAGCCGGTCGGCAAGGACAGCTCGCTCAAGACCTGGAACGGCGACCAGTGGAAGCTGGGCGGCGGTTCGATCTGGGGCTACATGTCCTGGGATCCCAAGCTGAACCTGTTCTATTACGGCACAGGTAACCCGTCGACCTGGAACCCGGCGCAGCGCGCTGGACCGGACGGCAAGCAGATCGATCAGCTCTATTCAATGACGCTGTTCGCTCGCAACCCGGAGACGGGAATGGCGGCCTGGGCCTACCAGTACACGCCGTTCGACGAGTGGGACTATGACGGCATCAACGAGCCCGTCATCGCCGACATCGACGTTAAGGGCAAGAAGCGCAATGTGGTTGTCGAGTTCAACCGCAATGGCTTCGCCTATACGCTCGATCGGGCGACGGGTGAGCTGCTTGTCGCCGAGAAGTATGACCCGGCGGTCAACTGGGCGACGAAAGTCGACATGGACAAGTCCAGCAAGACCTATGGTCGTCCGCTGGTCGTCGCCTCCAAGTCGACCTTCCTGAACGGTCCCGACGTCAACACCACCGACGTCTGCCCGGCCGCTCTGGGCTCGAAGGATCAGCAGCCGGTGGCCTTCTCACCGCTGACGAACCTGTTCTATGTGCCGTCTAACCACGTGTGCATGGACTACGAGCCCTTCAAGGTCGAGTACACTGCCGGTCAGCCGTACGTTGGCGCCACGCTTTCCATGTATCCGCCGAAGGGCGAGAGCCACATGGGCACCTTCCTTGCGTGGGATGCCGGCAATGGCAAGATCGTGTGGGCGAACAAGGAGCAGTTCTCGGTGTGGTCGGGTGTTCTCACCACGGCTGGCGGCATCGCCTGCCACGGCACCCTCGAGGGCAACTTCAAGTGCGTCGACCAGAAGGACGGCAAGCTTCTTTACAAGAACAAGACTCCGTCCGGCATCATCGGCAACGTGATGACCTACGGTCACGGTGGCAAGCAGTACATCGCCGTCTACTCGGGCGTCGGTGGCTGGGCCGGTATCGGTCTGGCGGCTGGCTTGACCAACCCGACCGATGGTCTTGGTGCCGTTGGTGGCTACGCCGGTCTCAACGACTACACCGCTCTTGGTGGGTCGCTGACCGTGTGGTCGCTGCCATAAGCTGACGCGAGACACGTCAAGGACCGGCGCGGGGCATCCCGCGCCGGTCTTCCTTGTGTTCTCAGGCATATTGCGCCAGAGCCTCCCAGCCTCAGAGGATGACGTACAACTCGAAGCGTTCTTGCTGCGCCCGTCGATCACGGCCGAGTGAACGTTTTGTCCCGTTGTATTCTCTGGCGAAATTGCCCAAATGGTGGTGTATGGGTCCCTGCAACTAAAAGCCGATAGGGGAAACGCGTGAGAAGGATCAGTTTCGCAATCATCGCCGCGGTCGTCTTGGGTGGCGGTTTTGCAGCTTCGGTGAACGCCGAGGACAAGCAGCCGGGTCCGCCCGTGGTGACGCTTCCGGATGGCTGCAAGAGCCAAGAGGGTGCCAAGAACGAGGACGGCAAATGGGTCCTCCCCGATGGCACGCCCACGTTCCACATCTGCAAGACGGACGGAACGCTAGTCGTCGACTGGTACACGTACAACGGCTATCGCCGTTATCATTCAGAGTGCCACGTCTGCCACGGTCCCAACGGCCTGGGCTCGAGCTATGCGCCCGCGCTCGCCAACTCGCTCAAGACCCTGAGCTATGGCGATGTTCTGGGAACCGTCGCCAGCGGGCGCCAGCGCGACGAGGCCGGTACCAAATTTGTGATGCCCGCATTCGGTGACAACAAGAACGTGATGTGCTTCATCGACGACATCTACCTGTACCTGAAGGCGCGGGCAGAAGGTGTCCTTCCCGCTGGACAGCTGGGTGGTCGCAATCACGCGCCGAAACCGGATGTGGCACGAGAAAATGACAAGGCTTGCTTTGGTTAGGCTGCTCGCGTTTCTGCTGGTTGCTTTTGGAATGGGCATGGGACCGTCGGCGGCCTTCGCCGTCGAAGGTCACCGCTCCGATCTCGTTAACCGGAAGGTCTTGCGCGTCTGCGCCGATCCCGCAAACATGCCCTTCTCGGACCAGAAGGGTAACGGCTTCGAGAACAAGATCGCCAACATCATCGGCGAGGAGCTCGGCGTGCCCGTGGAGTACACCTGGTTTCCCCAAGCCATGGGCTTCACGCGCAACACGCTTCTCGCCAAGCGTTGCGACGTCATCATGAGCACCGGTGAGGGCAACGACATGGTGCTCAACACCAACCCGCTCTACCGTTCGGCCTACGCGCTCGTTTATGCGCCGGGCAAGGGCCTCGACGGCGTCGACAGCGTCTTTGACCCGCGCCTGAAGGGCAAGCGCGTCGGTGTGGTGCAAGGGACGCCGTCATCTTCCCTCGTCGCCAAGGCGGGGCTGATGGGGAAGGCCAAGCCCTATCGCCTGATGGTCGACCGCCGCTTCGATTCGCCCGCCGAGGACATGATGAAGGACATTCGCTCCGGCGACATCGACGCCGGGGTGCTGTGGGGGCCGATTGCGGGATATTACGCGACCCGTGGCGGCAAAAAGCTCACCGTGGTGCCACTGGTGAAGGATACCGGCAAGGCTGGCCGCGTGGCGTTCCGCGTCACCATGGGCGTGCGTCAGGGCGACGTCTTGTGGAAACGCGAGCTCAACGACGTGCTTCGCAAGCGGCAGGCGGACATCGATCGCACCCTGCTCAGCTACGGCGTGCCGCTGCTCGACGAGCAGAACCAGCCGATCACCAAGCCGCCGCCGGGCTAGGCCCGGGGCGCGCCAGCCGTGCGGCGGTTCCCTGCAGTCTTCCTGATAGGACATCCCCGCAGCGGCGCTCCTGCGCCGTCGGGGGCGCTGTTGCGTGCGGGCCATGCGAGGCTGCTGCTCGCTGGCGTGCTGGTGCTTGCCGGGGCGCTCTTGAGCCTGGAGGCGGCCGCAGAGCCCGCCGTGCCCGAGCCCCAGGGCTACCGGACGGACAACTACCGCAGCCCGGTGCCCGCAACGCTCAAGGGCGCCAAGGTGCTGACCGCCGACGCGGCAGCGGATTTGTGGAACAAGAACGCCGCCACCTTCATCGACGTCTATCCCCAGGCGCCCAAGCCCCCGAATCTGCCGGCCGGCACCTTCTGGCGTGACCCGGTGCACCGCTCAATCGAAGGCGCGCACTGGCTGCCCAACGTGGGCTACGGCGCGCTGTCGGCGGCAATGGAGGCGTATTTCACCACGCGGCTTGCGCGCCTGAGCGGCGGCAACCGCGATGCGCCGCTCGTCTTCTTCTGTCTCAGGAACTGCTGGATGTCGTGGAACGCCGCCAAGCGAGCGGTGGCGCTCGGCTACCGCAACGTCATGTGGTTCAGCGACGGAACCGACGGCTGGCAGGAGCTCGGCTATCCGCTGATCGCCGCCAAAAAGGTCCCATAGCGGGTGCGGCCGGCGGGCAGCCGGCTTCAGTTCGACATCTCGGCGCGGATCTGCCTGGCGATCTCGTAGGCGCGCTGCTCTATGAGGGTAGGAATCTCGCACGCGACGGTGAGGTTCTGCTGGCGCTCCTGGAAGATGCGGGCGTTCCAGTTGTACTCCTGCTGCTCAGGTGTCAGCTTGGAGTCCCTGGGTCCCGCCTCATCGTCGGCCGGGATCGACTGGTTCAAATCAGAAAGCTTGCTTCCTTCTCGCTCCAGCTCGTCGGCACGCGCCTTCTGACGGCGCTGGAAGTCCTCGACACGGCCGATGACGAAGGTGCGGTCGGAATTGAGCTTCTTGAACACGCTGGCAAACAGCTCCGTGAGCTTCTTGTCGCGTTCGGCTTCGGGCACGCTCGCCGCGTAGTCCTTGATGGCCTTCTCGGCTTTCTCCAAGGGAACGCGGCGGCTCTCTAAGTAGGTGGTGAGCTCGGCGATCTTCTCGTCGTTCTCCGATCCCTTGACGTTGTCGATGGGGGGGCCATCCCAGACCTGCGCCGGCGAGATGGTCGCGACCTTGCGTTGTATGCAGGGCCAATCGGGGCTGTCCTTGACATCGGATGGTGAGATGGGCGCCGTGTTGTCCCCGCCGGCCTCTGTTGGGAGGGCCGTCTCCCCCACACTCGGCGCCAGAGGCGCGACCGTCGGCGCGGTCGGCGTGTCGCCGACCTTCGGCGCATTGGGCAGCACGGTCGATTCCGGGGGAGTGACCGTCGGGGTTTCTTCGGTAGGCTTAGCGCCACCGCCATTCGGCTCGGCCGCCTGCGAGCTCGCAGCTGCTGCCAGAGCGAGAATTGCCGCGATGCCAACGCACTCGAGGATACGCTTCACGTTTCTTTCCTTGGGCATTTCATCAGGCTCCTGCGCCTGGACCGCCACGCCGGGCGATCAGGCCTTTGGATGGGTTGTAGGCGTAGATGGCTCCGCCGAGGAACACCACGGTGCAGCCGAGCACTACCGCAAGCGAGGTCCAGTTGACCTCGCCGTAGAGTGCGAAACGAATGAGCTCCACCGCATGGGTGAACGGATTGAAGCGGCAGACCTCATAGAGCGCGATGCTCGATTCTCTGACGCGCCACAGCGGGTAGAGCGCGGACGAGGCAAAGAACATCGGAAAGATCACGAAGTTCATAACGCCCGCGAAGTTCTCCAGCTGCTTGATGACGGAGGACATGAAGAGGGCGAGTGAGCCGAGCATGAGCCCGGAGAGAATGAGCGCCGGCAGCACGGTGAGGTAGCCATAGAGCGGCAGATCGATGTCCCAGAAGTAAGCCACCACCAGATAGGCGTAAACCTGCAGCAGCGAGACGGCGACGCCGCCCACGAGCTTGGACAACAGCAGGAACGAGCGCGGAAACGGGCTGACGAGCAGCGTGCGCATGGCACCGGTCTCACGGTCGTACACCATCGACAGCGAGGACTGCATGGCATTGAAGAGCTGGATCATGCCGACGAGCCCGGGCGTGATGAACACCTCGTAGAGCACATAGGTCTCGTAGGGCGGGATGATCGAGACACCGAGCGTCTGACGGAAGCCTGCCGCGAAGATGAGGAGCCAGAGCAGCGGCCGCACCAGGGCGGAGAGGAAGCGCTCGCGCTGGTGCAGGTAGCGCAACACCTCGCGCCACACGATGCCCTTGAAGCAGGTGAGATAGGCGCCGAACCCGAGCCGCGGCTGATCCACATCCCAGGAGCCGGCCTCCTCGCGCCCGACATCAAGCGGCTGCGTCGTCGTGCTCTGCAGGCTCATGCCGCCAACTCCGAGATTGTCGTGCCGGTGAGCTCACGGAAGGCATCGCTGACGTTCTCCGTCCCCGTCTTCGCCAGCAGCTCCGGCAAAAAGCCGGTGAAGAGGACGCGGCCCTCGTGCAGGATCACGATGAGGTCCGTGGGGCGCACCTCGTCGAAGAGATGCGTGGCCCAGAGCACGCCGAGGCCCTCGGTCGCAACGAGCGAGCGCACGATGTTGATGACGCTCTCGCGGGAGCCGATATCGAGGCCGACCGTGGGCTCGTCGAGCAGGAGCAGGGCCGGGCGGTGGAGCAGCGAGCGCGCGATCTCGACGCGGCGCGCTTGCCCGCCAGAGAGGTTGCGCACCTTGTCGCGGGCACGATCGGTGAGCCCGACGATCTCCAGCGCCTGCGCGGTACGCTTGCGCGCCTCGCGGCCGCGAATGCCGTGCAGCGCACAGTGATAGAGCATGTTCTGTTTGAGGCTTAAGTCGAGATCCAGGGTGCGGCTCTGAAAGACCACGCCGAGACGTTGCAGCGCCGCCGAGGCGCGCCGGCGCACGTCGTAGCCGAAGATGCGGATCTCTCCCGAAACGTTGTCGTAAAGGCGCGTGACGAGGGCAAAGAGCGTCGACTTGCCGGCGCCGTTCAATCCGAGCAGCACCACAAAGGTGCCGCGCTTCACCTCGAGCGACACGTCGTCGAGCGCAAGCGTCTCGCCGAAGCGATGACTGACGTTGCGAACGACGAGGGCGGGAGCAGCCTCGACTTCGTCTTGGGGTTCAGATGCCATGTCCATTTCGACGATTCATCCCGATCTCTCTGCGCCCAAGCTATTGAATATATAAGATTTATTCTTCCAGCTTGGGCCGCGTGCAGAGCCTCGGCTTCGTCTTCTTTGCTCCAGTACAACCGCCATCACCGCCGCCCGCAAGTCCTTATAGGACGAGGCTGCAGGGATGGCGAACGAGATCAAAACGGCGCGACCACCACGCCCCACGGATAGCGTCCAACTCTTATCGACTTGATTACCTTCAGCCTGTCCACGTCGATGACGGACACGTCGTTGGAGGTGCCGTTGGCTGTGAGCAGGAGCTTGTAGTCGGGCGTGAAGGCCATGTGCCAAACCCGCTGTCCGACCAGAAGATACTTGAGAACTTTCAACGTGGCCGTGTCCACGACCGCCACGCGGTTTGCGGGCCCGAGCGCGACGAAGGCAGTCTTGTCGTCCTTGGAGATCTGAATGCCGACGGGCTGGATCGCCTCCTTGGTCATGCCGGGGATCTCGAAGTGGATCTTGCCGATGATCTTGCGATCCTTCGGGTTGATCACGGTGACCGTTCCGCCGACCTCGGAGCTCACCCAGAGCTGAGTTCCCGCTGCGTTGAACCTGGCAATGCGCGGACGGCTGTCGACCAACACGTTGTCGAACGTCTTGTGCGTCGTCGTGTCGATGAAGTGGGCCATGTTGGTGGTCTCGGACGTATTGACCAGCACCTTGCCGTCCGGGCTCATGCCCATGCCCTCGGGCTCGACGCCGACGGGAATGTCGGTGATGACCGTGCCCTTGTTGATGTCGATCACGGTCACGAGGTTGTCGTTCTCGTTGGCGACATAGAGGGGATTGCCGGATGGATGCAGCGTCAGCAGCTCGGGATCGGGACCCGACGGCAGGGTCTTCACCAGCTGGTAGGTCTTCGTGTCATAGACCTGGATGAGGTTCTCGTCGCTGGTGCAGATGATCAGCCACTTGCCGTCTTTGGACAAGACGAGGCCGCGGGGGCGCTGGCCGACCTTGAAGGTCTTGATCACCTCGAGCTTGTTGGTGTCGATCACCGAGACCGAGTTGTCCTTCTCGTTGGTGACAAAGGCGGTGTAGGCGAGCGCTGGCCGCGCCGGCACCAGAAACGCGGCGATGACGCCGAGCATGAACGCAAAGCCGACCTTAGAGCGCATTAGGCAACGTCCTCCTGAGATATTCTTTTTGGTGCTCCGCCGCCGGCCGCATAGGTGTGCGGTCATTGTGCGTAGGCCTTACATTTCGTTTCGGGCTTGTCCACGCCGAGCGTGTCGAGGACCGTGTACTGGTGCAGGAAGCCTGGCTGCGGCGACACGCTGACCAGCAGCTTGGGTGAGCCAACGAGCACCGGCTGGCGCAGCTGACCGTTCCAGTCGCGCAGCGTCAGCCCCACGCCTTTGAAGGCGGCGAGCTCGAACTGGGGTGACTTCATGAATGCCACCAGATCCTTGTATTTATTCGATTTTGTGCGTGAGGCCGCTTCGCCGATCATACGCGCCGCCGTCCAGGCGTTGTAGTCGATGGGACGCATATCGCGATCGGCCAGGAGCTTGAAGCGGTTCTGGAACTGGGTGCCGCCCCACAGCTCGATGGCCGGGTGCCAGCTCTCTGGCACGAGGCCTGCGGTGCCGGCGACGGGCCGTGCCTCCCAGGTTCTGTAGGGCAGGTAGTCGCCGAACAGGTTGCCTTCGTCGGCGACGATGAGAACGTCGTAGTCGGGCGCGCCTTGCGTAAAGGAGGGAATCTGTTGTTGCACCTGCTCATAGCCGCCGTCGGCGCGCCTGCTTCCGGGCTTATAGTCGAACTTGCGCTCCTCCACGATCTTGCCGCCGAAGCGCTTGGCCGCGCGCCGGATCGCGTCGGCGAAGAGCTTGTCTTTCTCTTGCGGCCCCAGCACCAGGAACCAGCGGTTCCACTTCTTCCAGATGAGGTACTGGGCGAGCGCGTCGGCGAGCATCGCGCGTGAGGGAGCGGTGTGCATGACGTCGGCGCGGCAGTCCTCCTCGCGCAGCCGGTCGTCGGAGGCGCCGTAGTTGATGATCAGGGCATCCTTGCCTGCCAAGGTGTCGGCCATTTTCAACAGCGTATCGGGTGCCACGTCGGCGAGAATGAAGTGGTCGCCGGACTCCACCTTCTGCACCACGTCCTTGATCAGCTTGTCGGGATTGGCCTCCTGGATCACGTCGAGGGTGAACTTCTGGTTCATGAACTTGCCGGTTGTGTTGTTGTCTTTGATGGCAAGCTCGGCACCGGCGATGCCCAGGTTGGGGGGCGGAAGGTCGAGCAGGGATAAGGGCAGCGGATCGTCACGCAGCTGGCGCGCAAGCACGATGGGAATAACGAGCGGCCCCTTGGCGGTATCGTTTGCGGATGTGTCGGCAGCCTTCGCCTCGCCCGCTGCAGGCTTTTCCGCCGCTGGTTTTGCCGCGGCAGGTTTCTCAACCGCAGGTGTCTCTTGGGCGAGAGCCGGCATGGTGCCCGCAGCTAACGGTGTCACCAGCATCATCAGCGCGAGGCCAAACCGTGCCGAGGCAAAGTGGCTGATGAAATGTGTAGGGGCCGCCCGAACGCCTGCTGTCATCAAGTCCAACTCCTCCCGCGGACTGCGCCGACCTCTCGGCCAGTGCCACTCTATTCTTGTCAGGTTATATGTTACTTTGTTGCAGTAAAAAGGGTATTGAGGGGGGGTCTTGTCAAGATCCGCTCGGCCTACTCGCGGACTTGTGACCTGCCGTGTCGCCGCTACGTGCAACTAGCCTCTTGCAAATCGACCCTCGATCGGCACACGTAACCTAATAACACAACATCGCTCCAAGAAACCAAGAAGCGGGCCGTCGAGCTCCAGAGGAAACGACTTGATTTGTGACCGTATCGTCGCCTTGGCGCTGGCGTTCGTACTCCTTCCGGCGGCAGTCCATGCGGCGCCGAAAGCCATTATTTTTCCCTTCGATCTCATCGATCAGCAACAGCAGTTCGAGCTCGGGGTGATGCCGAAGGGCATTGACCCGGAGGAAAAGCGTCGGCTTGGGCTCATTACCGAAGAGCTAACCAAGCTTATTAAGGAAAGCGGCCGCTACGACGTTCTCGACCCTGCTCCGATCGCGGCCGAGATCGAGGAGAAGGCGCCGATCTACAAGTGCAACGGCTGCGAGGACGATCTCGCCAAAAAAGTCGGGGCCGACGTTGCCTTCGTCGGGGTCGTGCGAAAAGCCTCAGACGTGCTGTTCACGGTGAGTGTCTTCGTCCGCGACATCGCCAAGGAGAAAGTGACCAAGCAAGCCTCAAGCGAGATCTACGGCAACACCGACGCTATGTGGCTTCGCGCCGTTCACTACATCGTGGATCGACGGCTCTTCAAGGAGAAAGAGGCAAAAGCGAAAGAGGGGGTCTCGCAATGATCGATCGCCGCCGCGTTCTTATCGCCGGCGGAGCAGCGCTGGCAGGCGTGGGGCTCGGTTTCCCCGCGCGCGCTGCCGACCTTGGTACCTTGCGCGTCGCATCGTTGAAGTTCGGCTCGCTGAGCTGGGTGCTGGAGACGATCCGCGCCGAGGGCCTTGCCAAGAAAGTGGGCCTCAAGCTCGATATCATCGACGTGGCGACCAACCAGGCGGGGCCCGTCGCGCTGCTTTCGGGCGACGCCGACATCATCGTCAGCGACTGGCCTTGGGCGCTGCGGCAGCGCGGGCTGGGCGAGCACCTGAAGTTCGCACCGTATTCTTCGGCGCTCGGCGCCGTGATGGTGCCCAAGGATTCCAAGATTGCGCGGCTCGCGGACCTCGAGGGCAAAAAGCTCGGCGTGGCCGGCGGTGGCATCGACAAGAGCTGGCTCCTGCTCCGGGCCTACTCGCGCAAGACGCTGGGCAAGGACGTGGCCGATATGGCCGAGCCCGTGTTCGGCGCCGCACCGCTTCTTACCGAGGAGGCCCGCAGCGGGCGCGTCGACGCGGTGCTGAACTTCTGGACCTATTCGGCACGACTCTCGGGCGACGGCTTCCGAAAGCTCATCGGCATGGATGAGGTCTTGAAGGCGCTCGGCATCGATCCCGTGCCCTCGCTCGTCGGCTTCATTTGGCGCGAAGAGACCGAAAAGAAGAAGGGGCCGGCGATTGCCGCCTTCCTCGATACGGTGGCGAAGGCGAACGCAATTCTGGCTCAGTCCGACAGCGCCTGGGAGCGCATTAGGGGGCTCGTCAAGCCCAAGGACGATGCCGAGTTCGCCGCCATCAAGGCCTTCTACCGTCAGGGAATTCCGCCTCCTTGGACCGCCGCCGACACGCGCGCGGCCGAAAAGCTCACGCAGGTGCTCAAGAATGCAGGCGCCGGCGAGTTCATAGGCGGTGGCACCCAGTTCGATCCGAAGCTCTTCCATGCTGCAGGTAGTTAAGGCGCCAGCGGACCGCATCAGGTTGGGGCGCGTCGGCTGGACTCTCGTTTCGCTGCTGGCGCTGGTGGCGATTTGGGAGATATCCGCCCTCATTGCGGCGAGCCGTTATCTCCCCGGGCCCTGGACCGTCATCCAGGTGATGGTGCGCGAGGCGCAAGCCGGCGAGCTGTGGGGCAACATCGCGGCAACCCTTATCCGCGTCGCCTTCAGCTTCGTCGTGGCGATGTTCATCGGCTCGGCCATCGGCGTGGCGCTCGGCCGCAATCCCGGCGCCGACCGCTTCTTCGATGCTTGGCTCATCTTCTTCCTCAATCTGCCAGCCCTCGTCATCATCGTGCTCTGCTACATCTGGTTCGGGCTGACCGAGGTGGCGGCCATAACGGCGGTTGCCGTCAACAAGATTCCCAATGTCGCCGTGACCATGCGCGAGGGCACGCGCAGCCTGTCGAAAGATCTGGAGGAGATGGCGCAGATCTACCGCCTCGGGTGGTGGAAGACGTTGCGCCACGTCACGCTGCCGCAGCTTGCTCCCTATTTTGCGGCCGCGGCGCGCTCAGGCTTGGCGCTGGTGTGGAAGATCGTCCTCGTCGTGGAGGCCTTCGGCCGCTCCGACGGCGTGGGCCATCAGCTCAACATCGCTTTCCAGCTGTTTGACGTGCCCATGATCTTGGCCTACGCGCTGGCGTTCATCATCGTGGTGCAGCTCATCGAGACGCTGATCCTGCAGCCGCTGATTGCGAGGGCGAACAAATGGCGGCGGTGAGCCATCCCTTGTCGGTCTTTGTGCGCAAGAAGGTCTTTCCTGCGGTCGGCTTGCGCAGCGAAATCCTCGTCTTGAAGGATATCTCCTTCAAGGTGGACCCCGGCTCCTTCGTCGTCATCACCGGGCCGTCCGGGGGCGGCAAGACCACGCTTTTGAACATCATCGCCGGGCTCGACAAGGACTATGAAGGCAAGATTGATTTCGGCGACAGCGGCCAGCGCCTCGCCTACGTGTTCCAGTCGCCGCGTCTGCTTCCCTGGCGCACGGTCTATGAGAACATCGCCCTTGTTCTGCCTGCTGGCGACCCGCGGCTGGCCAACATTCCCGAGCTCATCGAGCGCGTCGGGCTCAAGGAGGCGGCGACCGCCTATCCGGAGATGATCTCGCTCGGCATGCAGCGGCGCGTCGCACTCGCGCGCGCGTTCGTGCTCGAGCCGGAATTTCTGCTGATGGACGAGCCGTTCGTGTCGCTCGACGATCCGACCGCGCAGAGCCTGCGCGAGCTGCTCGTGGAGCTGTGGTCGCGGCGGCCGACGACGGTTCTGTTCGTTACCCACGACCGCGCCGAGGCCGTGATGCTGGCGACGCGCATCTTGCGCCTGTCGGGGGGCTCTGCAAGTATCATCGAG
The DNA here is from genome assembly GCA_963782555.1 of uncultured Alphaproteobacteria bacterium. Classification (GTDB taxonomy): domain Bacteria; phylum Pseudomonadota; class Alphaproteobacteria; order Rhizobiales; family Hyphomicrobiaceae; genus Hyphomicrobium_A. The sequence continues at coordinate 438,637 of CAWAKB010000005.1, forward strand.
GATGTGCCCGTGCCGCTGTCGGTCGCCGATCGGCTGAACCGCGACAAGGTGCAGGCCGAGCAGCGGCGCATCTTCGGCAACGGATAGACCCAAAGATGGAACAATTTCGCCGCCCGGCGGCCTTTCTCGCCAGCGTGACGGGCGAGGACGAGGCCAGGCTTTGCGCAGCCCTTGGGGCCGATATCATCGACGCCAAGAACCCCGCGCAAGGGGCGCTGGGCGCCCTGCCGAGCGAGCGGGTGCGCGCGATCCGTGCGGCCGTCCCGGCCGAGGTGCCGGTGAGTGCTACTATCGGCGACCCGGCGGACGATCCCGACACCGCGGCGCAGGCCGCGCGCTTCATGGCGGCGGCAGGCGTCGATATCGTTAAGGTCGGCTTCTGGCCGAGGCGGGGGCAGGAAGGCGTCGTGCGCCGGCTGGGCGAATTGTCCCTCGCGCGCGTGCGCCTGGTCGCGGTGCTGCTCGTCGACGACGGGCTCGACCTTGCCCTCGTTGGGCCCATCCGGGACGCGGGCTTTGCCGGCATCATGCTCGACACCGCCGACAAGCGCGCGGGCGCTCTACCCGAGCGGCTTACGAAGAGCGCGCTGGCGGAGTTCGTGAACGCCGTGCAAGAGGGCGGCCTCTTCGCCGGCTTTGCCGGCTCGCTGCACGCAGGCCATGTGCCGCAGCTTCTGGCGCTGGGGCCCGATGTCTTAGGGTTTCGCGGCGGCTTGTGCCGCGACGGCGCGCGAACGGCTGCGGTCGATGCCGTGGCAGTTCGTGCCGTCCGCGAGGCCATTGCCCGGTCCCTAACGCAATTTCCGGCTGAGCCTTGCCGCGCGGCGCCATAGGGTGGTATGGCGCCCTGGCAACCGGAACGTCAGTATGAGCACGAAACAGAGTGTCGGCCCCATGAAGGAGGCCGCGGGACGCCTCGACGGCGCCGTGGACCACATCTTCGTGCGCGGGCTCGTCCTGCCCGTGGCGCTCGGCGTCTACGAGGAGGAGCAGGGCGTAACGCAGAAGGTGAGCTTCACCATCGAGGCCGCGGTTGCGCCGAGCGTCAGCCCCAAGGGTGATGCGATCGCGGAGGTTCCCTCCTACGACGACCTCGTCGGTGCGGTGCGCGCGGTGGTGGCGGACGGCCACATCAATCTCGTAGAGACGCTCGCCGAGCGTATCGCCGATTGTTGCCTGCGCGATGAGCGCATCGTCTCCGTGCTCGTGCGCGTTGAGAAACTGGAAAGGGGGCCGGCGTCCGTCGGCGTTGAGATCGTTCGACCACGGATGGTGACACCCGGCCGTTGAGTTTGCGAACCCCAAGAGTTAGCGCGCGCGCGCCCAGACCGACCGTGATCAAGCTCGGCGGCAGTCTTGCCGAGAGCCGGCGGCTGGCGCAAATCCTCGAGCTCGTTGTCGATGCGCGCGTGCCGATTGTCGTCGTCCCGGGCGGCGGCAGCTTCGCTGATGCCGTGCGCCGGGCGCAGTCCCGCTACGGCTTCTCCGACGCGAGCGCCCACCGTATGGCGCTTCTTGCCATGCATCAGATGGGCTTGATGCTGGCGGCACTGCAGCCTCGATTAAAGCCCGTCGAGACGCTCGCCGGTCTCAAGCGCACGGTGTCGGGTGCACGCATCCCGGTCTGGCTCCCGCTCAAGCTGGTGGAGCGGGACGGTCGCATCGCCGCCGATTGGTCGACGACCTCGGATGGCTTGGCGGCGCGTCTGGCCGAGCGGCTCGGGCGCGTCCCCGTCGTGCTGGTCAAATCGTGCCGCATCCCGAAAGGCAAGTCGGTCGCGGCACTCGCCCGCGAAGGGATCGTCGATCCGACCTTTGCCGCAATCGTCGACCGCGCGCGCCTGTCTTGGCATGTCTTCGGGGCTGGTGACGAGGACAAGCTGGCAGCACTTCTCAATGCGAAGCCACGTCCGATCTCGCGCCGCCGTAAGCCATCGCACAATGCCGGTCGACGGGTGGCCGTTCCGCGTGTTATCGGCCGACGCAGATGAAGAAGGACGACGTCAAAATTCCGCGCTTCGGCTGGGTGTTGACCGGCTCGGGGCATTTCTTCAAGGAAAGCCTCGCGATCATGCGCCAGCTGCCTGATCTCGACGTGTTCGTGTCGAAGGCGGCGGCCGAGGTCGTGCGCATGTATCGCCAGGATTTCGTGCTCCCGCCCGAAACGCGCATCTACAAGGATACGACGGCGAGCGCTGCCCCCGTGGGCAACTTCTACTACGGCGTTTATCATACGTTGATCCTGGCGCCGGCGACCTCCAACACGGTTGCCAAATGCGTGTACAGTATCTCCGACAATCTGGCGACGAACGTGTTCGCGCAAGCCGGCAAGTGCCGCGTTCCGACCATCGTGTTCGCTTGCGATAACGCGCCAGAGCTCGATACCGAGGCGCCCAAGGGCATGGTAAAGGTCTATCCGCGCCGCATCGATCTGGAGAACACCGAACGGCTCAAGTCCTTCGAGGCGACGACCGTGGTCGAGAGCATGGCGGAGCTGGAGCAGGCGGTCGCGGCGCGGCTTGCCTGGCTCGCAGCTGAGAAGACGGATGCCGCCAAATGAGACCCGCCGACGGGCCCGCGCCATGTCTCACAAGCTTCTTTTTCTGACGGGCCGTCTGGCCGAGCCGCGGCTTCAACGCACCGTTGCCGATCTGGGTCTGCCGGAAGGCTCCTGGCGCATCGCCAACGTGGGCGTCAAGGTCGCTGCGCTGATGACGGAGGCCATCGTGCGCAATCGTCTCAAAGCTCCGCTTCAAGCCGACCGCGTGATCGTGCCGGGACGCAGCCGCATGAACCTCGCCCAGCTGAAGGACCACTACGGAGTGCCGTTCGAGCGCGGCCCCGACGAGATCATCGATCTGCCGCAGTACTTCGGCAGGGGCGGCAAGCCGCCCGACCTGTCGCGCTACGACATGCGCATCTTCGCCGAGATCGTGGAGGCGTCGCAGCTCGCGGTAGAGGAGCTCGTTGAGCGCGCCGCCGCGCTGAAGGCCAAAGGCGCGGACGTCATCGATATCGGCTGCCAGCCCGACACGCCCTTCCCGCATCTGGAGGATACGGTGCGTGCGCTGCGCAAGGCCGGCCACAAGGTCAGCGTCAATTCCGGCGACGTCGAGGAATTGCGCCGCGGGGCGCATGCCGGGGCCGATTTCGTCTTGAGTTTCGACGAGACCAACCTCGACGCAATCGAGGGCACGCCCGCCGTTCCCGTTCTGGTGCCGAGGCCGCACGGCGATCTCGCCTCGCTCCTGCGCGCCATCGATGCCGCCAAGGCCAAAGGCCTCGCGCACCTTGCCGATCCGATCCTCGACCCCATCCACTTCGGCTTCATGACCTCGCTCGAGCGCTACGCAGAGCTGCGCCGCCTGAGGCCCGAGGTCGAGATCCTGATGGGGACTGGCAACCTCACCGAGCTCACCGATGCCGATAGCCAGGGCGTGACGGCGACGCTGCTCGGCATCTGCTCGGAGCTCATGATCCGCAACGTGCTGATCGTGCAGGTCTCGCCCCACACGCGCCGCACGCTGCAGGAGCACGACGCCGCGCGGCGGCTCATGTTCCGCGCACGCGAGGACGAGAGCCTGCCCAAGGGCTACGGCGGCGGCCTGTTGTCGCTGCACGACCTGCGGCCCTATCCCGAGACGCCCGAGCAGATTGCGGCCATCGCGCGCGCCGTGCGCGATCAGAACTTCCGCATCGAGGTGGCCGAGGACGGCATCCACATCTACAACCGCGACGGCCACTACGTGGCGAAGGATCCGTTCGAGCTGTTCGACAAGCTCGGCGTGGAGACGGACGGTCCGCACGCCTTCTACCTCGGCTACGAGCTGGCCAAGGCGGAGATCGCGGCCGCGCTGGGCAAGCGCTATACGCAGGACGGCGGACTCGATTGGGGGGTGGCCGCCGACCGCAAGGCGGAGGACCTGACGCGGCATGCGACCGAGGGCGCCACGCTCAAGGCCGCGCGCAAGGAGAGGACGGATGCCACGCATCGTCGAGACGATCGTGACGACGACGAATGAAGCCGGTGAGGTGCACATCGCTCCGCTCGGGTTGATCGCCGAGGGCGAGCGCTGGGTCATCGCGCCGTTCCGTCCCTCGCGCACACTCGACAACCTGCGCGAGGTGCCGTTCGCGGTGGCAAGCCACACCGACGATGTGCGCGTGTTCGCGGGCGCGCTGACGGGGCGCAAAGATTGGCCGACCCGGGCGGCCGACAAGGTCAAGGGCGCCGTTCTCGAAAACGCCGTCGCGCACTGGGAGCTTGCCGTCGATCGCGTGACCGAGGACGAGGTGCGTCCGCGCTTTGCCTGCCGCCTCGTGCACGAGGCGAGCCACCGGCCGTGGGAGGGGTTCAATCGGGCGCAGGCTGCCGTGCTCGAATGCGCGGTGCTGGTGTCGCGGCTTTCCATGTTGCCGCCGGAGAAGATCGAGGCCGAGCTCAAGTATCTGGAGATTGCCATCTCCAAGACCGCCGGGGCTCGCGAGCAGGAGGCCTGGGGCTGGCTGATGGAGCGCATCGACGCCTGGCGCACGAAGCGCGCGCAGAAGGTCTAGAGCGAGGCGTCCGCCAGCAAAGCGACGGCGACGGCCGGGGCGCAGCGCGTCGCCCAGGTGCGGCAGCTATCGGCGGTTACGATCAGCTCTCCGAACGTGCGGCTGGGGCGGTTGAGCTCCTCAGCCAACTCTGCAATCGCCTCGACTCCGATGCCCGCAGCGATGATCGGCGCGCCGTCGGGCACTGGGGTCGCGGTCACCACCTCGCCGATCGCCACCAGGATCTCGTGCATCTGCTTATCGCCAATCTCGCCAGCGACCTCGCGCCAGTCCTCGAACGTGGCATCCGCCCGGTCCCGGCCGAAGCAACGTGCAAAGCGGGCAAGGCTTTCCTCTAAGGAGGTGCCGCGCGCGTCGGAGGTCGGATGCTGGTCGACGTCCTCGGGGAGCGTGCCGAGCACGCGGCGCACATCGGCCATGGTGGCGAAGCCGCCGGCGGCAAGGCGTTGCGTACGGTTTTGCAGGCGCGCCTCGGCGGCGACGACGCTCACGTCGGTGCGCGTCAGTCCGGTGTAGACGAGCTCGCCCGTGGCGAGGCGATCGCCGTCGGTCAGCCCGCGCGGCGCCGCTGCCCCGGCAACAACCGGAATGATGTCGGTGGTGGTCGAGCCCATGTCGATCAGCAAGGCGTCGCCGAAGTGTCGCGCCACGAGATGGGCGGAGGCGAGAAAGTTGGTCGAGGCGACGGCCAAGGGATCGATGACCGCCTCTTGCGGGCTGCCGTACCCGCGCGGGCCCATCCAGATTCGAATGCCGTGGCCGAGCAGGGTTGCCAGGCGCTCAACCAGCGTCGTCACGCCCGCCTTGCGGTCGGGGAAGATCTCGCACAGCTCGCCCGTCATCGTCGCTGCGTGTTGCTCGGCGCGGGCGATCAATGGGGCGGCCCGGGCGAAGGCCAGAATCGAGCCGGTCGAGCCCCTGCCAGAGCGGGCAGGGGATCTGCTCGACAGCGATCACTCGGCCGTCCTCGACGAGCGCCACCTTGAGGTGGGCGCCGCCGACGTCATATCCAGCGGTAACGGCCATGCTGCTGTTTCCTCAGGCAATCGCTGCGCAAGCGGGGCCGTGATACACGAGGCGAGCGTGGAGGCAAGGCATGCTGGTAATCCCGGTTATCGATGTGCGGCACGGGCTGGCGGTGCAGGCTCACGGTGGGCGGCGGGATCGAGTATCGTCCGCTTCTGACGCCGCTGGCGGAAGGCAGCGATCCCGTCGCGGTTGCTCTTGGGTACATGTCACTCTTTGCGTTCCCAATCATTTATATCGCCGATCTCGACGGCATCGAAGGGCGTGGGTGCAACTCGGCGCTGCCGGGAAAGCTTGCCCAGCTCTGCCCGGCGTGGAGCTCTGGATCGATGATGGCGCGACACCAAGAGAGGCGGCCGAGCAGGTTGGGTCGGTGTCTCCTGCGACGCCGGTGCTCGGGACTGAAAGTTTGCGGACGCCTGAGGATCTGACGGTCCTGCGGAGCTGGCCGCACGACCGCTATGTGCTGTCGCTCGACTTCAAAGGAGAAGGTTTCGACGGTCCCGCCGACGCTCTCGTCGACGCGAGCCATTGGCCCGACCGCATCGTGGTCATGACGCTTGCGCGCGTCGGCAGCGCTGCCGGCCCCGATGTGCGGCGTGTCGCGGAGATTGTTGGAAGGTCAGCTGGACGTTCGGTCTATGCGGCGGGAGGCGTGCGGGACCGAGCCGACGTCGAGGCGCTGCGTGATGCGGGCGCGGCAGGCGTGCTCGTAGCCAGCGCGCTGCACGCAGAATAAAATGACGGCCAGCGATCTGAAAGAGATCGCCGGCCGTTGATGAGGTTCGTTGCGCGAAGGGGTCGAGCAGAACGGCGTGCCGGGCGGCTCTAACCCTTCCAACGGCCTGTGAGCAGTCTACCCAATCGCGTCAGCAGACCCGCCTTCATAGGCGGGGCGTCATCCTGCTGCGGACGGTGTCCGCTTCAAGTCTTCGCACCGAACGGATGCTGCGCGGAGTTGCGCTGGGCCGTCGCCTCGGCGGCGGTCGGCTTGCCGGCAACGGCGCGGGCGATCGATTCCTTCACGGCGCGATAGTTGAAGTCCTGGATCTTGGCGTCGTCGGCCGCTTCCCAGTGGATGAACACGCCGACGCAGATGTAGATGTCGTCGGCCTCAGACGCCGGGATCACGCCCTCGGCGACCGAGTCCTGAACGGCCTTGGCGACCGCGTACTGGGCGGGGCCGAACATCTGCACCGCCTGGCGGGCGTCCTTGATGGTGACCTTGTTGTAAAGGATCGTGTTGGGCTTGCAGGCGAAGGTTCGGCGCGATGACGGCGAGAAGCGTCGTGAAGCCGTCCTTGTTGTTCGTCAGCGCGTTGCAGAAAGCCGTCTCGGCAGCGCTACCGCGCGGGCCCATGATGAGGTCGATATGCGCCACCTCATTGCCGTCGCCGACGAGGGACTCGCCGACCATCACTTTGTTAATCTTGGCCATTACGGGGTTCCTCCCATAGCTAAAAACACCACGAGCACCAACGCCACCCCGCCTCAGCCGGGTGCATGCCGGTTCTGCCCAATCTCGTAGCTATCCCTGTTATCTGCGATCGGCGACAACTCGTCCCCGAACCGGTTGCCCGGATAGCGGCGCGCCTTCAGCGCCGCCCCTAGATAGCGCGAGGCGCCCTCATTCGACAAGGGGTTACGGGGGGCCGCAGGCCCTCCAAACCGCCGTAAATCGCCGCGGCAAACAGGGTGGCAACGACAAAGTCCGCCGTCGTCCCCGGATTGATCTCGCGTTGCTTCAGGTCGCGGTCGAAATGCTAGAAGGCCCGCAAACGTCTTAAGGTGGCAACCGGGTCCCAGAGGGCCCGCTGGCGCTGGGCCTCCTGGCGCACCATCTCGGCGGCATCCGGACCGAGCTTGCGGGCGATGTGGCTGTCGGGGGCCTCTGCCAGGTAGGCCATATGCAGGGTGGTGGTGGCGACGGCTGGGTCGTCCGTCAGGCAGGGGGATCCTTTCCAGCGTCGGGAGCCCGAACGCGAAGATCTCATCGAGGTCGGTGACGTAGGCGCGGGCGATGCGGTCGCGGCCGGCGGCAAGCGCCATTGCCGCGCGCAGTCCAATGGTGGGAGGTGCGGCGACGTCCTGGTCGGGGGCAGCGCCGAGACCGCCGGGGTTCGCGCGACGGATGGCCTCGAAGACGTTGGCGGCGTCCGTCGCATCGAGCTCAGAGAGCACGTGTTGGACACGGTCGCGCAACCCCCCCGTGACGCTGGCTTGAGCTGCGGCTGCGAGTGGCGCCGACAGAAGGAGAATGCCGAGGTCGGTGTTGCAGCCGGCGGCTGCGAGCGACGCCTCGACGGCCCGCAGGATGCGCTCGCCGATCTGCAAGCGCGGCCTGGCGATCCACGGGGCTGCGGCTTCGGCGCTCGCCTCGAAGTGGTGCGTCTCCATGCCATGGCCGCCCGCGTGGACGTGCACGTTGCCGGGCTTCAGGGCGACGAGCTCGGCGCGGCAGGCGGCGAGGAAGGCCGCGCGGATCTCCGCTTCGCTCAGGCCGGACATCGCGCGAGGCTTTGGTGCGCGCGCACGGCGGACATGAAATCCTCCGCCACAGCGTCCGCGATGTCGACGTCTGAGACGCTTTGCAGGCCGCGCCAGGACGGGTTGGAGTTGACCTCCAGCACCATGAGGCGGCCGTCACTGGCGCGGATCAGATCGACGCCGGCATAGTCGGCATCGACCGCGGCAACGGCGGCGGCAGCCAGGCTCGCCATCTCGGCGTCGGGTTGGTAGGGCAGCGGTGCGCCGCCCTGGTGCACATTGGTAATCCAGGTTCCTGCCGTGCGCGCCATGGCGGCGATCACGCGTGAGCTGGTGGCGATGACGCGCCAATCCTCAAAGGTTGCACCCGTCGGCGGCACGTAGTCCTGCAGATGGTAGATGTTGTCGGCGGCCTCGGGTGCGGGCAGATCGGCCAGAGGTCGATCCGCAAAAGCCCCTTACCCTGCGAGCCGAATAACGGCTTGAAGATCAGCGGGCGGTGGGCCTCGTGCACATAGGCGGCGGCCGGCGCCTCGCCTTCGACCGTGCGCGTGCGCGGCGTCGGGATGCCGGCCTTGGCGAGCAGGAACGTGGTCATCGATTTGTCGACGCAGCGCTCGATGGCGCGGGCGTCATTCCAGACGCGCACGCCGCTTTCGCGCAAGGCATGCAAGAGCCCCAGCCGGAAGGTGATCTGCTCGAGCGTGCCGGCCGAGATCGAGCGCACGAACACGCCGTCGGGCAACGCGCCGTCAAAGCCCGGAATGTCGATGCCGCAGGGCAATTGCGTGTCGAAGGCGCAGCGGGGCAGCGAGGTGACGACCACGCTGGCGCCGCGCCGGCGCATGGCCTCGGCGAGGCGACGGACATGCCACTCGCCCGCCTCCTCCTCGAGAAACAGGGCAATGCGGGGTGCGCCGTCCGCCGGGTCAGCGGAAGCTTGCGTCGACGATCTCTGGAGCAAGTTCGCCAGCATGAAAAGATGCGCCCGTGTCGAGGTTGGAGACGACGACCTGGGCGGGGCTGAACAGCATAGGGTCGATCTTGTAGAAGTCGCCGTTGACGGCGGCGAAGATCTCGGCGAACGGCTTGCCGTAGGAGGTGCTGCCGCCGCTTGGCAGCTCGTCGGCGAGCTTCTTGGCCGCCACGTCGCTGCCGCGCACATAAAGCTGCACGCGTCCGCCGTAGATGATCGCGTCGTTGGTGCGCCCCATGGCTTTCACGAAGTCGGGGACGGGGGGCGCGATCGGCGCCGTGCCGACGCCGTCGACGATGTTCTCCAGCGGGAAGTGCAGTTCGTGCGCCTTGTGCAGTGCGACCTCGAGCACGCGGGCGACGACCTGCACGGTGCCGGCCAGGCATCCCGTGGGCGCGAAGAGAATAGTCAGGTCGGCGGGCGCCACACCGCAATCGGCGGCCACGCGCCTGACGAGCGCGGCGGGCGGCGGCTTGTCGCCCTCGATGACGAGCGCGGCCTTGCCGTAATGATCGACGTAGTCGAGCTCCTTGAAGAGCGCCTCCTTGCGCGACAGCGCGCGCGCCGGGCCCGAGCCGAGCGCAAAGAAGCCGGTCTCCTCATCGCTCATGGTCCAGCCGCCGTACTGGCTGCCAAGGCAGGCGATGACCGGGTTGGTCGAGTGGACGGTGAGGCCGAGCGGCCAGCGCTGCAGGCCCGAGGCCATGGTGAAGCTAACAATGCCGAGCCCGCCCATGCAGATCTCGGCGAGCTGCCGGCCGGCTTCCAGGCCTCCTAGCGTCGCGGCGCCGAGATCGACAAGGCGCTCTCCGGCCTCGCCGGTGCCGACGATGCAGCGCAGCGCGGCGGCATCGGCGACGAGCGCGTCAACGAGCTTGGCTGCTCGCGCCGATACGCTCGGGGCGGGACCGGTATGTTTTTGCATTCTGTCGCTCCGTGTCTGTCGCTCGTCCATATAGCATGAGTGCCAATTCATCCAAGCGCCGGCGGCAATTATGCTCGGCGGCTGCTGCGGTTTCCCCGCTGGCCAACACTGTGGCGACCGGCCGGTGGTGCGGGATGCGGGTCCCCGGCATGGGGCGGTCGGCGGTCCATGAGGGCCATTCAGGCACGGCAGAGATTAAGGGACCTCTGTCGGCATAGAGGATGCCTGCCGCCTTAGCGCCCGATGTTGGCAGCGGGGCAAGAGCAAACGGCTCGCCCCGGCAGGCGGCGACGTGGGCGGCGAACAGGGAGCCCGATTGGTCGTCGAAAACATCGAGGGTGGCGCCGGGACGCGGATTCACCTCCAGCAGGTAGGGGACGTTTCCGGCGAGCAGGAAATCGAATGAGACGAGGCCAACAAGGTGGAGGGCGCCGCAGAGGGCGTCGGCCGCGGCGGTCATGCGCTCCTTAACAATTGGATCGAGGGGGGCCGGACCGGTGGCGCCGCCGTAGCGATAAGGCCTGGGCTCGGTCCCGACCGTCCATTGCCGGCTGAAGCCCGCAACGCTGAGGGAGCCGCGCCCGGCAACGCCAAGGACAGACACGGGAGGCCCGCTCAAGCAGCGCTGGTAGTAGCGCCCGCGCCGGGAGCGTGCCGCCGCGCAAGGGATGACGTGCGCGCCGCCGCTGCCGCCGATGCGCTTCGACAGCCAGCCGCCCGACTGCACCGGAGGGGAAACGCGCGTCTCAGGATGCGGGATGGCGAGGGTGTCGAGCAGCGGAAAGAAGATGGTGGGGTCCTTGGCGCGCGCGATCGTGTCCGCGGTGTTGCCGAGGAGCGGGAACCGGCGCGCAAGCGTGGCGACGAGCTTGGGCGTGTCCTCGAAACCGGACCCGAGCACCAGACCGATGGGAGGCTGCTCAGCCCGCGCCGCCAACGCCTGCAGCGCCGCGATGAGGGAACGGCCGCGAAATCCTGCGCGAGTGGCTTCGGGCAGACAATGGTAGGCGGCAGCGCTGGCGCGCGTGTCGGCATCGCCGAAGGCATCGACCACGACCGGATCGAAGCCCGCGCGCCGGGCGCTCGCGGCAAGCGCACGCCCGGACAGCGCGGCAACAAGAACGGATCTGGGTCTCAAGTCGTAAGCGTCCGTGCCAACTGGAAGGCGTCGCGGAAGTCGAGATGCAGGGCTTTGTCGGAAGAGATCATGCGCTTGAAGAGCCCCAACTCCGTCTTGTACTTGATGTCACCGATGGCGAGCGGGCCGACGCCGAGCGCGTTGCAGCCGGGCAGCGGCGCACCGTCCATGAACAGGTCCATGCCTTCGACGCCGGCGGGTGGCACCGCGTTGACGTCGGCAACGACCAGCAGGTTCTTGGCCAGCGCCTTGTCCGCCGCGGAGATGACCCGCACACCGGCGGCGGCAGCGGCGAAGATCACCTCCGCATCGCCTATGATCGCCGCCTTCTGCTCAGGTGTCTCGCCCGGTGCCGGCTCGAGATCGACGCCGAACCGCTCCTTGGATACGGCGGCCGACTTGAAGACGCGGTCTATGCCGCGATGGGCGACAAGCTTGACCTTGGCGCCTTCGAGCGCGGTGATGATCGAGGAGGCGAAGCCGACGACGCCGGTGGCGCCGAAGACGGCGATGCGGATCCCGCTCCATCCACGGTTGAACTTCGTGCGCAGCACACGCTCAACGCAGGCCACCATGGCTGCGGCCGTGGTGAAGGACCCGGCCGGATCGGCGAAAGTGGAAAGCTCAAAAGGGGGCACGAGTGCCTTACGTGCGGCCTCCATCATGTCGAGCGCCAGAAGCGCATCCTTGCCGCCGATGAAGATACCGGTGCGCACGCCGTCGTTGGGGGGACGCGAGAAGATGGCGTCCTGGGTCAGCGCCGTCACTTCCTCCAGCGCCACGTTGATGTAGGGCACGATCACCTTGTAACCGGCATCCGCTGCCATGTTCACGTCGAATGGGCTCATGTGCTTTTGCGGCGAGAGCATGTGCAGGATCGGTGTGGCGTCGCTCATTTTTTGTTTTCCTCGTCTCTTCTAAAATTAGGTGCTCGCGATGCGTTCGATCGAGGCGCCCCTGTTGCGACCTCGTCCAACCAAGATCTCGAGACCATCGGCTCTAGCGGCTTCAATTAGCGAATCATAGAGGCGTTCGGCAATGTCCTTGCTGGCCGCGAAGGCGAACCCGGTCGGTCCCCACGAGCTCTGACCGATGCCGAACGCCCCTGCATCCTTGAGCTTGCCGGCGATGCGTCCGACCGCAGGGCTCGTCCACGGGGCGCCGCCTTGCGCTGCAGCAAAATGGCCGCCGACGATTGACTGAATCTCTGTCACGGCGGCACCGAACGCCTCGATATCGGCCTCCATCAGGCCGGGCACGAGCTGCATCAACACGAGGCGGCACACGTGAGCGGCGGCCGCTTCGGAAAGCGGAGGGAGCCGGGCGAAAGCCTGCGCCTCGGCTTCGCCGTGCACGCCGGTGGTGCGCGTGTCGAGGATGAGAAGGACGCGCCACGTCTCGGGAAAATCGGCGCGCACCAGGATCGGCGGTGAGCGATCCAACGCGCCCCGGCCGCCGTCAACGATGAAGCCGCCCTCCTCGAACGCCGCCATGCCGATGGCCGATCGGGCGCCGCGGTCCATGATCTCGCCGAGCTCGCCAGCGCCATGATCGAGGCCCTCGATCGCCGTCAGCGCCGCGCCGACCGCGAGCGCGAGCTGGGTCCCGGAACCGAGCCCCGAATGGCGCGGGATGGCTTGGCGGACGTCCAACTGATAGGCGCCCTTGCAGGAGAATACCTCCGTAAAGCGGCGGAGCGCCTCGAGCGCGCGCTCGCGATCGGGGCCGTCGGCCTTGAAGGCGCGGGCGCGCGTCAGCACCAACTCCGTGGCCGGGCGGTCGATCGCCAGCCCGATGCTGCCGAACCGGCGCCCCAGGTCGCCGTTGAGATCGAGAAAGCCGAGGTGCAGGCGCGCAGGCGCGATCACCCGTACCGCTCCGGCCGGCTTACGTGCCGGCTTGGGGGCAGGGTGTCCTTGGGAGGGGAACTCAGTTTGCTTCGCGTCGGCCAGTGGCATTACGTTGAACCTAGGGGACGAGTGTCCACAAAAGACGAGGAGACCACAAGATGGCGGCCGAACGCGAAAAGCCCATGCCGGATGCTGAGGTTACCGCATGGCTCGAACAAAACCTGCCCAAATGGCGTCTGGAGGACGGCTGGATCAGGAGAACATACAAGACGGCGAGTTGGAAGGGCACACTGATGGTCATTAACACAGTCGGCCATCTGGCGGAGGCCGCCTGGCACCATCCTGATATCACGGCGTCCTACGCCTGGGTCGAGGTGCGCCTTATGACGCACACGGCCAAGGGGATCACCAACAAGGACCTGGAGCTCGCCAAGAAGATCGAAGAGGTCGTTCAATGGCAGCCCGGCAAGGAAGGGCGCGGGCTCGAGGGCACGCCGGCCGGCGATATGCGCTTCGCCTACATTAAGTACGAATGACACTGGCGCCGCTGCGGCGCGTCGCCAACGCTTGTCGGAGCGTCCAGCTCAGGGTAGGAGCGGCAGCGGCGCTCGCGCCGCTGAGCAAGCGGGTCATGATGGCTGATAGGGAAGCGAACCGCGCGAGCGCGGACTTCGATTGCATCGTCGCTCTGGGGTCGAACCTCGGCGACAAGGTTGCCAATCTCGATAAGGCGATCGATCTCCTCACCGCGCCGGGCGACGTGCGGCTCGTGCGCCGCTCGCGCAACTTTGCAACCGAGCCGTGGGGCAAGACGGATCAGGACTGGTTCGTCAACGCGTGCATTGCCGTCGCGACCGAGCTGTCGGCGCGCGTGCTCTTAGAGCGCTGCAAGGAGATCGAACGGCGCATGGGCCGGGTCGCGACGGAGAAGTGGGGGCCGCGCATCATCGATCTCGACCTGCTGATTTACGGCGACAGCGTCATTCGCGAGCCCGATCTGGTGCTGCCGCATCCGCACATCAAGGATCGCGCCTTCGTTCTGGCTCCGCTCATGGACATTGCTCCCGACGTGGCGATCGGCGGCAGAAGCGTCCGCGAGCTCTACGAGGCGATCGATCTCAGCGGCGTACGCCCCCTCGCGGAATAACAAAGCGCCGCCGGCTTTGAGGCCTGCGGCGCTTACGTATCAACCCTTAGAGGATCGTACCGTTACTTCTTGGGGCTACCATCGGCGTTGAACGAGCCGATGTAGGCAGCAAGGTCATCACGGTCGAGCTCATCCTTGACGCCGGGGAAGACCATCTTGTTGCCCGGGACCACCTTCTTCGGGTCGGCGATGTACTCCTTGAACTTGGCCTCGTCCCAGACCCAGCCGGCCTTCTTCATGGCCTCGGAGTAATTGAACCCCGCCTCGGTACCGGCCTTGCGACCGAACAGGCCGCTAAGGTTGGGGCCCACCTTGTTCTTAGAACCGGGCCCGATCGAGTGGCACGGCGCGCACTTGTTGAAGACCTTCTTTCCGGCCTCCGCATCTTGCGCCGACGCCACCGCCGGCAAAGCGACCAACAGACCAGCTGTGACAACCCACCTGAGCATCCCGGTTTCCTTCCTTGTTGTTCATGCGATCGCACGATCTGAAGCGACCGCACAATCTTCTAATGCCACCTGGGAATGTGCCAAGACTTTTCTGAACTTGGACTGAACACAGTGACGCACCCCCTCCATGCGGGAGAGTGCGTCAGGAACAACGCTCAGTGCGCTGCGGCGAGGTTAAGCCTCGGTTTCTGCCGGGATCTTTTTTGTTGCCGTCTTGGGCGTTGCACCGCCCGGACGCCGGTAGATGAACTCCGGCGGCGGCTTGTGCGACTCCACCTCCGCCACCTGCGCCCACTGCTCGTGCAGCGGTGACAGGGAGCAGGCCGGGTCCGTATTGGCCGCATCGCCGGTCAGCGCAAAGGCCTGGCAGCGGCAGCCGCCGTAGTCGATCTCGCGGCGCGGACAGGAGCGGCACGGCTCCTTCATCCAGTCGGTCCCGCGATATTTCTGGAAGGCGGAGCCATAGAGCCAGATCTCGCCCAGAGCTTTGTCGCGGACGTTGTCGAACTCGAGCCCGGCGATCGACTCGGCTGCGTGGCACGGCAGCACGCGGCCCGACGGCGTGATGTTGATGATGCCACGTCCCCAGCCGCCCATGCAGGGCTTTGGGTACTTGGCGTAGTAGTCGGGCACGACGGCGTCGATGACGATGACGCCTTTCAGCTCCTCGCGCTTCTTCTCGACGATCTTGGCCGCTTCGTTGAACTCCTCGCGTGTCGGCATCAGCGCGGCGCGGTTCTTGAGCGCCCAGGCGTAGTACTGGACGTGGGCGATCTCGACGCGGCCAGCGCCGAGCGACACGGCGTAATCGATGATGGCTTCCACGTCGTGGATGTTGTGGCGATGGATCGGCGCGTTGATGGTGAGCGGCATGCCCAGCTCACGAACCCATCCGGCGACGATCTTTTTCTTGGCGCTGCCGCCCTTGTAGCCGGCGATCCGATCGGCATTCTCGGCTGCGGTGTCGACGTCCTGGATGGAGATCTGCACGTGGTCGAGACCTGCCTCCTTCAGCTGCTCGAGCTGCTCGCGCTTGAGCAGCACCGCGGCGGTGATGAGGTTGGTGTAGAGCCCGCATTCCGAGGCGGTCCTGACGATATCGACGAGGTCGCGGCGCGCGGTGGGCTCGCCGCCGGAAAGATGGATCTGCAGGATGCCAAGGGCTGCCGCCTCGCGCATGACCCGCTGCCAGTCCTCGGTCGAAAGCTCCGTGTTGGCGCGCTCGAGCTCGAGCGGATTGGAGCAGTAGGGGCACTGCAGCGGGCACTTGTGCGTCAGCTCCGCCAGGAGCCCGATGGGCGCACGCGCGCACGCGATCTCCTCAAGGCTTTCGACGGCTTCGGTGGTGTCGCAGCGAAGCTCGCCGGTGTCGAGCGTCAGGGGAACGCTCTTCACGTGGGTGGTGTCATTCTCGTTCATGTTTTCACCACTCCTTTGTCCGCGAGATCCTGCAACATCGCGACGACGTCGGTGAGGATCTCCTCCTTGGGTGCATTGTACTCTTTTGCGAGCACGCTTGCGATGTCGGCAACGGTGCGCTGGCCATCACAAAGCTTCAAAACCTCAACAGCGATGTCGTCGGGCTCGAAGATGCGCTCGGGCGCCAGGATCAGCCATCGCCCGCGGCCGGCATCGTGGCGCAGCTTGATATAAGGGGGCATGACCGGGCACGTCGCCCCTTCGATAATTGCACGCGTGCGTGGCGCAGCGTCAGCCATCTCAAGCCTCCGGACGGAAGGCGCCGGGCGGAATGTTGCCCTCTACGTAAGCGTGCTGCAGGGCGTCGAGCTGCACCCACAGAACGTTGCACTTGAAGCGCACGGCATCGACGCAGGCTTCCTGCTCCTCGCGGGTCTTGGCGTTCTTCAGGACGTACTGCAGCGCAAAATCCGCGTCGCGCGGCGCCTGCGCGAGGCGGCGCTTGAAGTAGGCCATCACGGTATCATCGATGAAGTCGTAGTTCTCGAGCATGCCCGCGATGCGCTCCTTGTGGATCTTGGGAGCGAACAGCTCGGTGAGCGAGGAGGCGATGGCGACGGTGATCGGCTGCTCGCGCACGAAATTGACGTACGCTTCGACGGCGAAGCGGGTGGCCGGCAGTGCCCCCTTCATGGAGACGACGTAGTCGCGGTCGAGGCCGAGGCCGTCGGTCAGCACCAGCCAGCGCTCGATGCCGCCTTCCTCCTCGCCAAACCCATCGTGATCGAGCACGCGGTGCACCCACTCGCGGCGCAGCCCGCGGTCGTTGAGACGGCTGATGAGAGCGGCGTCCTTGCGCGGCACGGCCGACTGATAGCAGTAGCGATTGAGCGCCCAGGCCTGCACCTGGGGCTTCTTGAGCTTGCCGCCGTGCAGCATGTGATGGAAGGGGTGCTTATCGTGGTAGCGCTCGGCGCCCACGGCACGGATGGCCGCCTCGAAATAGGCAACAGCCATCGGCTCGGCGGCCTTACGCTCGGTGCTGACACGCTCCAGGCTGACGGGCTCGGTCATAGGCGTACCTCCAATCCGTCGTATCCGACTTCCCACCCGGCGCCCTCGATGGTCTTGCGCGCGGCCGAGTTCTCGTCGAGAGCCGGATTCGAGTTGTTTATATGAACATATATGAGCCTTCCGACACCAAGTTTCGAGAAGGCCTCGATCGATCCCTCGGCGCCCGACATGTTAATGTGACCCATGCGGCCGCCCGTCTTGGGCATCAGGCCCTGCTCGATCATCTCGTTGTCGGTGAACAGCGTGCCGTCGAAGAAGACGACGGAGGCGTCTTTCAGGCGCTTGGCCAGCGGCTCGTCGATTTTCGAGCAGCCGGGGATGTAGAAGAACGACTTGCCCGTTGCCGGATCGCTAACCTTGACGCCGATGGTGTCGCCTTCCTGGGTGCCGAGATCGGGACCTGCGGCAGCATCCTCCAGATAGAGGGCGACCTTGCCGGGGACGGCGAACGCCTCGACCGTAAGGCCGGTGTCGACGCCGGCGCCGGTGAGCGCAATGGCCTTGTCGAGCTGAAGCGGGATCCTGGAGACCAGCGGCTCAGCGAGGATTTGAAAGATGGAGTTGTCGGCGATCACCGACAGCACCCGGTCCGATCCGTAGACCGAGAAGGCTTGCGCCTCGCGCAGATTGATGAGGCCGGCGATGTGGTCGACGTCGCCATTGGTCACCACCACCGCCTTGATAGGGCTGTGGCGCGGGCCGAATTTGGGATTGGCGTGCAACTCGGGCGTCTGGTTGAGCTGCTGGCGCAGATCCGGAGAGGCGTTGAACAGCACCCAATTCTCGCCGTCACGGCTGACGGCGAGGGAGGACTGCGTGCGCGCACTGAACCCGGGGGTGCCAGAGCGGACGGCAACACAGTTGTGGCAGTTACAATTCCACTGCGGAAAGCCGCCGCCTGCGGCTGACCCCAGAACCTTGATGATCATGGAAATCGTCTAGTCTTGGGGGCGCGACGTCATGGCGGAGCCATGCTCCGCATGGACGCCAGAAATGACAACGGCGGCCGAGTATTCGACCGCCGTTGTCGGAAACTCACGAGAGTTTGTGAGCTGATCGACAGTCGTTAGATGATGTCGATCTCGGCCGGGAGGTAAGACGTAACCTCAAGACCAACTTCCTGCTCACGAACTGCGGGCTTTGTCCAAACCTTCATAGCATTCCTCCTATTCGGCAAGCTGCCTTCCATCTAGGATGGCCCCGCCGAGGGTCCACCCACTGGAACGAACACTTTTTGGTGTTTAAGTGCCGCTCCAGTTCGCGGATCAGGACGAGTTCATCAAGTCCGGACCGCCATGGCGTTTATAGACCACGGCTATGCTTTGAGCGGCAAGTCAACTCTAGCTCACAAACTCGTGTCCCGCGCGTTATTGAAGCGCGCTTGCGAGCGCTGCTGGAGTTACTTTCCAGGATAGGAAATTTGCCGACGAGAAATCTGGTAACGCGCAATGCCGTCTCTAAGTGTTTCGGTGTTCCGTTATCGGAATACTGTGCAGCGCAGCGTGACTGTCGAGAGGCAGGCTGCGAGCTTGAGGCCGAGTGGTGCCGGCACGAGTTGATGATTGCCGAGCCCACCGGCCCATTGGGTGCGGAACCGGCGGGGGCATGCCTGGAAAAGCACTACCTTGTTAATGCACTTATTGGGAATGCTATTCTTATTTGCAAGCAACTCTGGCTCTGCAATAGAAAATTCTACTTCTAGGCCCTATAAGACCCTCCTGGTGGACAGGACGCGCGCGTGGGGCGCGCTATCATGGTCCTGCCAGTCCTGTCAGGTGGTCTGAGGCGCAGCGAGAGGTCAGCCTTGCGGTACTTTCCGGTTTTTCTCGATCTCGATGACCGCGATGTTGTGATCGCCGGCGGCGGGGAGAAGGCGCTGCAGAAGCTGCGTCTCCTCGCCAAGACGAGTGCGCGCATTCGGGTCATCGCTGAGGAGATCGGCGCGGACATTGCCGCGATCACGCGCGAGCCGCCAATCGTTCTTCAGCGCCGCCGCTTTGAGGCGTCGGATGTGGCCGGCGCTGCCATCGTCTTCGCCGCCAGCGATGATCACGACGCCGACCGCGAGGTGGCAGCGGCGGCGAAAGCCCACGCTGTTCCAGTCAACGTCGTCGACGCGCCGCGTGAGAGCAGCTTCATCATGCCGGCGATCGTCGATCGCGACCCTGTGGTCGTTGCCATCGGCACCGAGGGTGCGGCGCCCATTCTCGCGCGCGAGATCAAGTCCAGAATCGAGGCTTGGCTGCCGGCCCGCTTCGGCCGCATCGCCGAGCGCGCTATGGGCGTGCGGCGGCGCGTCCACGAGGCGATCGCCGATCCGGTCGTGCGGCGGCGCGTCTGGGAGAGCCTGCTGCAGGGCTCTTGGCGCTCGGCCGCACTCGCCGGCGATGATGTAAGTGCCGAACAGGAGCTCGCGCGTCAGCTCGAGGCTGCGCGGGCTGGGGCGCAAACCGCCGGCAACGTGGTGCTCATCGGCTGCGGGCCCGGCGAGCCCGACCTCCTCACGCTGAAGGCGCAGCAGCGCCTGCAGGAGGCCGATGTGCTGGTCGTCGATCGTCTGGTCAATCCCGCCATTCTGGAATACGCGCGGCGCGACGCGGTGCGCATCGATGCCGGCAAGGAGCCCGACGGCCCATCGGCGTCGCAGGACGACATCAACCGCATTCTCGTGCGCGAGGCGCTCAAAGGGCACCGGGTCGCCCGCCTCAAGGGCGGCGATGCCTTTATCTTTGGGCGCGCTGCCGAGGAGATGGCCGCGGTGCGGGCTGCCGGCATTCCCGTCGAGGTGGTGCCCGGCGTCACCGCGGCGCACGCGTGTGCGGCGAGCGTCGGCCTGCCGTTGACGCTGCGCCAGAAGGTGCGTCAGTTCGCGGTTGTCACGGGCGCCTCCGCCGACGGTCCGTTCGATCTCGATTGGGAGGCGCTGGCAAAGCCTCGGCAGGCCTTCGCCATCTACATGGGCGTGCGCAGTGCGCCCGAGTTCTGCAGCAAGCTGCTCGGCGCCGGCGCCGATGCGGAGGCGCCGGTCGTGATCGTCGAGAACGGCTCGCTCCCCGAGGAGCGGGTCGTGGCCACGCAATTGCGCGCGCTCGACCGCGCCCTTGCCGAGACCGGGATCAAAGGTCCGGCCATCATCTTCGTCGGCCTCGACTGGGGGCGGGCGGGATTGTCGGCACCGGCCAAGGTCGAGATCTACGCGCCCGAGCCGACGGCCGAGAGCCCACGCACCGGGCAAGCGGCGGCAGCGCCGCAAGGATAGGTCAGCGCCGAAGGCACCAGTCTTCGGACGAGGAAGGGGGAACGAGACCATGGCAAGGAGGCGTTTGTGACCGCCCAACCGCTGCTTCCGAGGAACGCGCCGTTCACGCCGGAAGACATCGACATCCTCAATAGCGTGGTGGCGCGGACGACGCCGCTGCAGCGCAGCTGGCTCGCAGGCTTTTTCGCGGGCTTCGAGGCGGCACAGGGCGGCGCGCAGCCGCAACCGGTGGCCGCCGCCAAGCCGCGCGTGCCGCTCACCATCCTTTATGCGAGCGAGAGCGGAAACGCCGAGGCGCTTGCCATGAGGACCAAGAAGCTGGCGCAGAAGCACGGGCTCGATGCCAAGGTCTTCGATATGGCCGACGTCGAGGTGGACGTGCTCGCCAAGGCGCAGAACCTCATGGTGTTTGCCTCGACCTGGGGCGAGGGCGATCCGCCGAGCCGCGCCGCCGACTTCTACGAGGCGCTGATGGGCGATGGCGCGCCGCGCCTCAACAAAGCCACGCGCTTTGCCGTGCTGGCGCTGGGCGACACCGCGTACGCGCAGTTTTGCGCCACCGGCAAGGCGATAGACGCCCGCCTGGAGGCCTTGGGCGCAACGCGCGCTGCCGACCGCGTCGATCTCGACCTCGACTACGCCAAGCAGGCGACGGAGTGGACCGAGGGTGCGCTCGCCAAGCTGGCGCCAGCCGATGGCGGCGCCACGACGGTGGTGCACGTCGACTTCAAGGCCACCACACAGGTCTCCGACGACGAGCCGCTGTTCACGGCGGAGAACCCGCTGGAAGGCGAGATCGCCGCGCTCGTCAATCTCAACGGCACCGGCTCAACCCGCGAGACCTGGCATGTGGAGATCACCGCCGAGGCGCCGGGCTTTTCCTATTCTCCGGGTGATGCGATCGGCGTCGTCCCGGAGAACGATCCCGAGCTTGCGCTTGCGCTCGCCGAGGCGGTGGGGCTCGGCGCGGATGGGAGCGTGGTCAAGAAGCTGCGCGAGAGCTACGACGTGACGACCTTGTCGCGGTCGCTGGTCGAGTCCTACGCGAAGCTGACGGGGCGCCCGGACATCGCCAAGCTCGCCGAGCCCAAGGCGTTTGCCGGGTTCGCGGAGGACCGCCAGCTGGTCGATCTGTTCGAGACCTATGCGGAGACGCTCAAGCCCGAGCAGCTTTATGGCCTGTTGCGGCCGCTCCCCGGCCGCCTCTACTCGGTCGCCTCCAGCCCTGCCGCACATCCGGGCGAAGCGCACCTATTGGTCGGCGCGGTGCGTTGGGAGTCGCACGGCAAGAAGCGCAAGGGCGTTGCCTCCACCTACCTTGCCGAGCGTCGCAAGATGGGCGACCCCGTGCGCATCTACGTGAAGCCCAACCGCCATTTCCGCCTGCCCGAGGATCGGCAGCGTCCCATCATCATGATCGGTGCCGGCACCGGCGTTGCGCCCTACCGCGCCTTCATCGAGGAGCGCATCGAGCAGGGGGCGACGGGCAAGAGCTGGCTCGTCTTCGGCGAGCGCAACTACACCTACGACTTCCTATACCAGCTCGAATGGCAGGAGCACCTGGAGAGCGGGCCACTCTCCCGCATCGACGTTGCCTTCTCGCGCGACCAGCCGGAGAAGATCTATGTGCAGCAGCGGCTGTGGGAGCACCGGGCCGAGCTGCTGCGATGGGTAGCGGATGGCGCCCACATCTATGTGTGCGGCGACGAGAAGGGCATGGGGCGCGACGTCGACGTGATGCTGGGGCGCATCCTTGCCGATGCTGCGCGCGGTGACGACGAGGCCGGCCGCGCCAAGCTCAAGGAGCTCAGCAAAGCCGGCCGCTATCAGCGCGACGTCTATTAAGGACTATCCGACATGGCCGACAAACGCGCCAAGAACGAGATCATCAAGGAGAACAGCCGGCTCCTGCGCGGGACCATCGCGGAGGGTCTGGCCGACGTCGCCACCGGCGCCATCTCCGAGGACGATGCGCAGCTGACGAAATTCCACGGCACTTATCTGCAGGACGACCGCGATCTTCGGCCCGAGCGGGCCAAGAAGAAGCTGGAGAAGGCTTACAGCTTCATGATCCGCGTGCGCGTTCCGGGTGGGCTCACCACGCCGAAGCAGTGGCTGGCGCTCGATGCGATTGCTGGGACCTACGCCAACGGCTCGCTGCGCCTGACGACGCGCCAGGCATTTCAGTTCCACGGCGTCATTAAATCGAACATGAAGCGCACCATGCAGGCGATCAACGCCAGCCTGCTGGATACGCTCGCTGCCTGCGGCGACGTCAACCGCAACGTGATGTCGGCGGCCAATCCCTATCTCTCCAAGTCGCATGCAGCGGCCGAGGATCTCGCCATCAGGATCAGCGCGCACCTGCTGCCGCAGACCGGCGCCTATCACGAGATCTGGCTCGATGGCGAAGAGGTCGATGCCAACGGCAGGCCCCTTAGGAAGAAAGAGGCAAAAGACGAGAAGGAGCCGATCTACGGCCCGCACTACCTGCCGCGCAAGTTCAAGATCGTGATCGCGGTGCCGCCGTCAAACGACGTCGACATCTTCGCCCACGATCTTGGCTACATCGCCATCGTCGAGAAGGGCAAGGTCGTCGGCTACAACGTGACCGTCGGCGGCGGTATGGGCATGACCCACGGCGAGCCCGACACTTTCCCCCGCACCGCCGACATGCTCGGCTTTTGCACGCCCGATCAGGCCGTCGACATCGCCGAGAAGGTCGTCACCGTGCAGCGCGACTGGGGCAACCGCGAGAACCGCAAGCGCGCGCGGCTGAAATATACGATCGAGGACCGCGGTCTTGACGCCTTCCGCGCCGAGTTGGAGCGGCGGCTGGGCTTTGCGCTTGCCGAGCCGCGTCCTTATCGCTTCACGTCGACCGGGGACACCATCGGCTGGCAGCAGAGCGCCGACAAGAAGTGGCACCTGACGCTCTTCATCGAGAACGGCCGCGTGAAGGACGTGCCGGAACACAACTTGCGCACCGCGCTGCGCGAGATCGCCGAGTTCCACACCGGCGCCTTTGTGCTGACCGGAAACCAGAACCTCGTCATCGCCAACGCCACCGCCAAGGCTAAGGCCAAGATCGACGCAGTTCTGAAGGAGCACGGCATCACGCCCTTCGCCTCATCGGGCCTGCGCCGCAACTCCATGGCCTGCGTGGCGCTGCCCACCTGCGGGCTGGCGCTGGCGGAGTCGGAACGCTATCTGCCGCACGTC
This sequence comes from uncultured Alphaproteobacteria bacterium, assembly GCA_963782555.1. Lineage (GTDB taxonomy): Bacteria > Pseudomonadota > Alphaproteobacteria > Rhizobiales > Hyphomicrobiaceae > Hyphomicrobium_A. The sequence goes on from CAWAKB010000005.1 coordinate 462,166, forward strand.
GTGACAGAGCTAGAGACCATGCTCGACAGGGCCGGGCTCAGGGACGACGACATCGTCATTCGCATGACCGGCTGCCCCAACGGTTGCGCGCGCCCGTATCTTGCCGAGATCGGCCTCGTCGGCCGCAACCCCGGGCTCTACAACTTGTACCTGGGAGCGGCCTTTGACGGCTCGCGGCTCAACAAGCTCTACGCCGAGGACATCGACGAGGGGCGCATTCTCGGCATTCTGGAGCCGATGCTGCAGCGCTACGCCAAGGAGCGCGAGGAGGGCGAGCGTTTCGGCGACTTCGTCATTCGCGCGGGCTACGTCGCGCCGACCACGGCTGGCAACCAGTTCCACGCCGACGTGACGCTTTTGAAGCAGGCGAGCTGAGGGTCGCGGCGCTAGGCGTTTCAGTGTCCGCTGATGCGGACCAGCGAGTAGGCCGCCCAGACGAGCACGCAGGCGAGCATGATGCGCAAGAGCCAGTCCGGCACGTGGGTGGTGATGCGCGAGCCGAGCGCGATGCCCGGCACCGAGCCGACGAGCAGGAGCCCCAGGATCGGCAGATCGACGTTGCCCATCCCCAAATGGCTGACGCCGGCAATGAAGGTGAGCGGGATGGCGTGCACGATGTCGGTGCCGATCAGGCGCCGGGCCGAGAGCGAGTGGTAAAGCGCGGTGAGCGCCACCACGCCGATGGCGCCGGCGCCGACCGAGGTCAGCGCCACCAGCACGCCGAGGATCAAGCCGAGCAGGAGGGTGGGAACGCGGCGGACGACCGTAGGGGCCTCTGCGTCGGGCGCCTGCATCGCGTATTTCTTGAGCAAGGGATAGAGCGCCACTCCCACGGCGCTTATGATGAGGGCACACGCCAACACCTTGCGGATGACCATGCCGAGCTGGCCCGTGTCGGGCGTCGCCAGATAGATCCAGGTAAGCATGGCCGTAGCGCCGGGCAGGCTGCCGGCCGCGAGCCAGCGCACAATTGCCCAATCGACGTTGCCGAGCGCGTGGTGGCGCCAAGCGGCGCTGGCCTTGGTGATCGAAGCAAAGAGCAGATCGGTGCCCACGGCCAGCACCGGCGAGATGCCGATGCCGGAGATGAGAAACGGCGTCATCAGCGACCCTGCGCCGACCCCGGTGAGGCCGACAAGAAAGCCGACGGTAAATCCGCCGGCGATGATCAGGGGCCATGAGGCGGACAGAACGAGGTCCATAGCAGCCTAGGCAAGTTCTCGGGTGCGCCCCATAAGGGGGTCCCTTGTTGTTATCGTGGATGGCGGGTTCGGGAAAGCGCCAGCGTACCGTCTCAGAGCTCGAGCTTAACGGGTATGCCTGCCGCATGCAGAAGAAGTGCTGCCTCGTTGGCGCGCCGCTGGAACTCGCGCCGGTCGTCCTCGCCGTCGCCCAGATCGCGACATAGCCCCTTGTGGAGCATCTCGCGCGTGAGCCGGAAGGTCTCGGCCGAGGTCTCCTCGGTGGCCCCCCTTGCCGAGGAGATGATGCCGCCTGCCACCGTGGCACCGGTGACGGCGTCGACGATGAGGAAGCTCCCTGTTGCGGGATTGGCGCCGAAGACATCGACGGCGACCGGGCGGCCGAGCGTAATGCCAGCAATGGCGATGTCGTTGGCGGTGCAGGTCTGCGCCGGCTCGGCGGCGAGCGTCTCCAAATCGAGCAGAGATATGATCGAGAGTGCGGAGATCGGCGCAAGATCGGTGGCCGTGCGCAGAAGATAGCCGGCCCGCGGATCGAAGGGCGTCTCCCACAGCCACACGAGGCGCGCCTCGATCTGCATGGCGACCGTCGGCCGCGAGTCGGGAACCGAGAGCACCGCACCGCGTGCCACGTCGATGTCGGTGTCGAGCTGCAGGGCCACCGCCTGGCCCTGCGAGGCGATCTCCAGATCGCGTCCCATGGTGACGATGCGCAAGACGTGGGCGCTCGCCCCGCTCAAGACGTCGGTGACGCGGTCGCCAACGCACACGCAACCCGAGCTCACGGTGCCGGCCAGTCCTCGGAAATCGAGCCCGTCGCGCAGCACCATCTGCACCGGCATGCGGAAAGGTCCCGTCGGCGTGGTGTCACGGGCGGGCAACCGCTCCAGGTGCTCGAGCAGTGACGGTCCGGTGTACCAGGGCATGGTGTCGGAGCCGCGGGCGACGTTGTCGCCGGTGACCGCCGAGACCGGGATGGCGAGCGCCTCGCGGAAGCCGAAACGCAAGGTGAGCTCGCGGAAGTCGGCCTCGATGGCGCGGAAGCGCTCCTGCGACCAGTCGACGAGGTCCATCTTGTTGACTGCCAGGATCACCCGCTTCACGCCGACAATGTCGAGGATCGCTGCATGGCGGCGCGTCTGCCGCTTCACGCCGTGGCGGGCGTCGACCAGCATGATGGCGACGTCGGCGTGGCTGGCGCCGCTCGCCATGTTGCGGGTGTACTGCTCGTGGCCGGGGCTGTCGATGATGACGAAGCGGCGCGTCTCGGTGTCGAAATAGCGCCAGGCGATGTCGATGGTGATGCCCTGCTCGCGCTCGGCCACGAGGCCGTCGACGAGCAGACTGAAATCGGGATGCGCGCTGCCGCCGGCGGTGCGCCCCGAGCGCTCCAGCGTCTCGCGCTGATCGTCGTAAAGGTCGGAGGCATCCCACAAAAGGCGGCCGATCAGCGTCGACTTGCCGTCGTCGACCGACCCGCATGTCAACAGGTGCAGGATGCCGTTGAGCTCATGGGAGGGCTCTGGCGCCGTCTCGGCGCGGCGGATGGCAGTTAGCGCCGTCATCAAAAATAGCCTTCTTGCTTCTTGCGCTCCATCGCGCCGGATTGGTCATGGTCAATGAGACGCCCCTGCCGCTCAGAGGTGCGGGCGGAGAGCGTTTCGGCGACGACGCTGTCGATGTCCTTGGCTGAGGAGACGACCGCGGCAGTGAGCGGCCAGCAGCCGAGCGTGCGGAAACGCACCTCTTTCACCTGCGGGGTCTCACCCGGCAGCAGTGGCAGGCGATCGTCGTCGACAACAAGCAGCTGGCCCCCGCGCGTGATGGTCGGACGGCGCGCGGCGAAGTAGAGCGGCACCACGTCGAGCTCCTCGCGCGCGATGTAGCGCCAGACGTCCTTCTCGGTCCAGTTGGACAAGGGGAAGACGCGCACGGTCTCACCGACGCCGAGGCGGCCGTTGAGGAGCTGCCACATCTCCGGGCGCTGACGGCGCGGGTCCCACCGGTGCCCGGCTGCGCGGAAGGAGAAGACGCGCTCCTTGGCACGCGAGCCTTCCTCGTCGCGCCGGGCCCCGCCGAAGGCTGCGTCGAACCCGTACTTGTCGAGTGCCTGCTTCAAGGGCTGGGTCTTCATCACGTCGGTGTAGACCGACGGCGCGTAGTCGAAGGGATTGATGCCGCGGGCGAGGCCCTCCTGGTTGGTATGGACGATGAGGTCGAGACCCAGATCGCGCACGGTCTTGTCGCGAAACGCGATCATGTCCTTGAACTTCCACGTGGTGTCGATGTGCAGCAGCGGGAACGGCGGCTTCTGCGGCGAGAACGCCTTGCGCGCAAGGTGCAACAGCACGGTGGAGTCCTTGCCGATCGAGTAGAGCAGCACCGGCTTGCGAAACTGCGCGGCGGCCTCGCGGAAGATGTGAATCGCCTCGGCCTCCAACAGGTCGAGGTGAGAGAAGGGTGCCGTCATGCCGCTGCATCCTTTTGGCGGGGGCGATTGTGCAGACCGCATTCCTTGCCATCCTCGTTCTCCCACCACCAGCGCCCGGCGCGGATGTCCTCGCCCGGCCGGATGGCACGGGTGCAAGGCTGGCAGCCGATCGAGGGGAAGCCCTTGGCATGCAGGGGATTAACCGGCACGTTGTTCTCCGCGATGTAGGCCTCGAGCTGCTCGAGGCTCCAGTCGGCAATCGGATTGACCTTTACGAGACGGTGTTCCCCATCCCATGCGGCAAATGGCACCGCCGCCCGCTCCGCCGATTGGTCGCGCCTAAGCCCCGTGATCCAACCTGCCGCCCCTGCGAGCGCTCGCTTCAAAGGTCGCACCTTGCGCACCTCGCAGCAAGCTTTGCGGTTCTCGACCGCGAGGCGGAACCCGAAGATGCCGTCGCGGGCAACGAGCGCCTCGACCTCGGCGGCGTCGGGCGCGACGGTGCGGATCTTGAGGTGATAGCGGTGCTCGCTCGCATCCAGCGTCCCCAGCGTCTCGGGGAAATGCCGGCCGGTGTCGAGCGTGAAGACGTCGATCTGCACCCCCGCGGCGGCGATCGCATGCAGAACGGCCTGATCCTCGAGGCCCAAGCTGGTGGAGAAGGCGATGCGGCCAGAGAGTGCTTGGGACACCTCGAGCACGCGATCCTCGAGGCGCACGATGTCGGCCAGGCGCCGGTCGAGCGCGACGGCGGTCTGGGCGGTGGGCGCTGCCGGCTTGTGCCGGGCCCCGCTCCGCAATGAGCTTGCGGCGCCGGACGCCGCGAGGGCGCCCCGCCCCTTGGTGGATTTTGCCGGCATCGTGATCCCTTCAGTTTAGGCGCCGAACGTAAGGAAAAATGGTTTCCACATAAAGGCCTTCTGGCAAATAAAAACAGTATCTCATTCCCCCAGTCACCTTCTGTAGAAAAATTTTACCAAAAAGGCCGATGTTGGAACACCGTAGTGCGTGGCGGGTCTACCAGGTCCCGGTGTTGGGCATGGAGAGCCACGGCTCGCGCGCCGGCAGAGCCGCGCCCTTCTGCAGAATCTCGATCGAGATGTGGTCGGGCGAGCGCACAAAGGCCATGCGTCCATCCCGCGGCGGCCGGTTGATCGTGACTCCAGCGTCTGCGAGCTGCTGGCAGAAGGCATAGATATCGTCAACCTCGAAGGCCAGGTGGCCGAAATTGCGGCCTGAGCCGTAGTCCTCCTTGTCCCAATTATACGTGAGCTCCAGCAGTGGCGCGCGGTCGGCCTTGGCACGCGCGCTGTCGTCGGGCGCGGCGAGGAACACCAGCGTGAAGCGTCCCGCCGGACTCTCCATGCGCCGGATCTCTTGCAAGCCGAGCTTGCCGCAATAGAAGGCGAGGCTTGCGTCCAGATCAGTGACGCGCACCATGGTGTGCAGAAATCGCATGCCGCCGCTCCGCGCCGTCGTGGTATCCGACATACCTTCCCGCAACGCACATCTTCCCGCAATGCACAGACGCACACAAGATGAGCCCGGCGCGTTCGGGTAGCGCGATCGCAGCGCGCGAACGTGACGCGTCGATGAAGCGAATCGATGTGTCAGCAATTCTTGTGCGCGACGTCAGTATTGCGCCACTTCGACCGGTTGCACGCGCAGTCTTCGGTAGGACGATGATGAAATTTGGGGAAGAATCAGGCTTGCTGAACTTCGAAGGGATTCAGAGCGTTAAGCGGTACGCTTTCATGTGGACATCGCAGGGCCATTCGACGCCAAAGGTTTCCAAAAGAATAATGCCCCTAGCGGCGGAGACTAAGGATGGTATTCTCCGCCCCGCTTCGCGACGGGGGCAAACATGAAGAGGGCATCTTCCATGTTTCGCAACGCGGATTGCGCGGCACATAATGCAACGAGGACCAGTAGCGGGGTACCGAGATGGGGGATTCTAAGCGTCCCGATTTTCCACAGTTCGAGCGTCCGGTCGAAGGCATCGCAGATAGAGCCGACGAGGCCGGCATCGAAGTGTTCGAGGTTGTCGGATCGATCAAGTGGTTTGATGCATCAAAGGGGTACGGATTCATAGTTCCCGACAACGGCCTGGCCGACATCCTACTTCACGTCACCTGCCTCAGGGCGGGCGGTTACCAGACCGCCTACGAGGGGGCGAGGGTGCATTGCGAGGTGCTGCGCCGGCCGAAGGGAATGCAGGCGTTCCGCATCCTCTCGATGGACGAAAGCACGGCGATCCACCCCTCCCAGCTGCCGCAGCGGACACACGTCGTGGTGACGCCGGAGAGCGACTGGGAACGCGCGATGGTGAAGTGGTTCAACAGGGTGCGCGGGTTCGGGTTCCTGACCCGGGGCGAGGGCACCCCGGACATCTTCGTGCACATGGAGACGCTGCGCCGCTTCGGCTTCACCGAGCTGCGCCCGGGCCAGATGGTGCTCGTGCGCTGGGGCCATGGGTCGAAGGGCTGCATGGCGGCCGAGCTGAGACCGGACGGACAGCCGGGGCTGCCGCCCACGCATTGAGCAAGCACTCAATGATGCATTCGCGAATTTTGAGCGGGGCTGCCCATCGGGCGGCCCTGCTTCTTGCTGGCGCCACGCTTGCCGTGCTGTTGGCGAGTCCGGTCGCAGCCAAGATGCGCCAGGATCGGCTGTGGCTCATGACGGGCCCCAGTCAGGAGACGCCGATCGACGTGGAGATCGCGGAAGAGCCCAAGGAGAAGGAGCTCGGTCTCATGTTCCGCACCGAGCTGCCCGAGGGCACGGGCATGCTGTTTCCCTATAAGGCGCCGCGCGAGGTGACCATGTGGATGCACAACACCTACATTCCGCTCGACATGGTCTTCATCCGCCCCGACGGCGTCGTGCACCGCATCGAGGAGCGGGCCCAGCCCCTGTCTGACCGCATCATCTCCTCGCAAGGACCCGTATCGGCGGTGCTGGAGCTTCCCGGCGGCGATGCTGAACGCCTCGGGCTCAAGCCCGGCGACCGCGTGCGCCATGCTTATTTCAAGGCAAAGTCACCCTAGGGCCTGCATTCCCGGGGGCGCCGCAGGCCGGCCTTGACCTTGGCCAAGCGAAGCGGCACAGAGACGGTTCACGCGCGAATTTGATCGTTCCGTCGGGGCATAGCTCAGCCTGGTAGAGCACTTGCTTTGGGAGCAAGGGGTCGCGAGTTCGAATCCCGCTGCCCCGACCAACACTTAGCTCGTATTGTCGAAGCCGGTTTTACAATCCGTTTTGCCCTGAGCGACGAACGGACAGTCGTATGTCCGGCGACGGCCCTGCCTCGACGCGACCTCGCGGCTGGTTCTCGTCTGCAGCTGAGTGGGAAGCCGACTGGGTCCAGCCGCAACCGTGACGGTGGCTCATGACCCACAGCAGCCATCGAGAAGAGTGGCGCCGAATACATTACGTACCATTCGCCCGAAGCCGGGCTGGCTAGTGGCCAACGGCGACAATGGGAATATCGCGAACCATCTCCGGGTCTTGCACGACGGGGTGCTGGCGGTCGCTGGTCAGCTTGGCAACGCGCCGTTGCACATAGGCGACGAGCTCGCTCGACCTTACTACGCCTTCCTTGCCGAAGTCGGCCTTTCCATGGAGCGCCTCGACCAGCGCCTTGGTGAAAGCGCCGTTCTGCCACTCCTTCGATTCGATGCTGAGCTCGCGGCCTTCCGAACTCGCCAGCACGCGCGCGCCGGTCTCGGCGCTTGACAGCTCGCTGACGAATTTCCCGTAGCTCTCGGGAGCGCCTTTGAACTTGGCGCCCGTGGCGTCGCCGGCGTGGCAGGTGTCGAACAGGAAAAACGTGTGCGCGCGCTGCACCCGCTGTAGGGCGCGCTTGAACTCCGAATGGGGCACGCCCGTCCCCTCGACCGGAGTCACGCCAAACGCGGTCTGCTCGACCTCGGCATCGTAGGGCATGAACTGGTAGTCGCCCGTCTCATCAGTGAAGCCGTGGCCCGAGACGAAGAGGATGGCAACATCACCCTGGGCGGGGGCCTTGGCCAGCCAGCCCAGCCCTTTGAAGATCTCCTTCTGGGTGGCCTCGGCGTCGGTCAAAGTCTTGACCTCAACGTCGCTGTAAAGCCGCTCTTTGAGCCCCTTCTGCAGCTTGAGCACGGTCTCCATGTCCAGCGCATCCTTGGCGGCATAATCGAGCGACTGGATGGCTGGGTCCTTGTACTTGGCGACGCCAATCAGCAGCGCATAAAGGCGCGGCTTGACCGCCGCTTCGGCGGCGCTCGTCTCCAGCTGCTGCGTGAGGGTAGGTGCCGCCCGGGCGCCGGCCCAGCTCAGGTTGACGGTGGCAGGGACGCTGGCCACGCCCTCATCGGTTTCGGCAAGGAGCGCGAGCGTAACGTCGCGCTGCGGCAAGTCGAGCGGCAGTGAGCCTTCGATGTTGCTTCCCGTCTTGCCGGGAGCAACGGGGACAAAGCCCTTGCTCTGCTCGACCTCGCGCCCGTCGATCAGCGCCCAGATGCGCTTGATGGCAAGCCCCGACGGCGAGCGCACGGAATAGTCCACCTTGAGCTTGGGCGTGGAGAAGCTGTCGCCGTCACGAAGATTGGTGATGGTGATGACCGGCGGCTGCCGCTTCAGGATATCCTCCTCGGCACGTTGGCGCTTGGCCCGGGTATTGGCCTCATCGATGGCCTTGTCCTCGTCCAGCGTTACGAGCACGCGCCTGACGATGTCGGGCCGGTAGAAGGCGTCACGAAACTTGGAGGCGGGAAAGAAGTCTGCCGCCTCGTCCCAGCCGCGATTGACATGCCAGCCGATGAGATCCTCGGCCCCGGGCGAGGCCATGTAGTAGCCCTTGGGCGTCCAGGCGACCCAGCGGCGGTCCTTGGCGTCAACGAAGAGGGCGAGGAGCTCCTGCCCATCCTCCAGGCGATGCCAGCGGATGGTGCCGTCGGCATAGCCGGCGACGACCAGCTTGCCCTTACCGGAGATATTGACGTCCCAAGCGACGGAGGGCACGGGCTTCTCCCAAAGCTTCTCGCCGTCGTGGCGATAGGCACGAAGGGCGAAGTCAGCGCCAAGCACGAAGCGCGCCTTGTCCGGGGCGATGGCGAGCGCGCGCGAAGTCTCATAAGGCTCAAGCGGCAAGGGCTTGCCGTCGAGCGCGGGGGTAATCTCGTCCTTCCAACCCGTGACGGGAAGACTCGCCGTATCCGCTGGAGCCAGGCCGGGCGGGGGTGTCTCTGCCGCCTCGAGCCGCCCGGCCATGAGATCGAACAGCACTGGCTCCTTGCCAAACACTTTCAGTCCGAAGCGCACTCGCGCGCCATCCGGTGACAGCGTGAACGCCGCACCATACTGATACCGCAGATCGGCGGTGACAGGGGCCCGCCACAGGCGTTTTCTTCCTTCGGCATCGATGAGCCCGAAGGCGGGATCGCCGGCGCCGAAGGCCCAGCCCGCGCGGCAGGGAAGCAGATGGTTGATCGTGTTGTCCGCTACGGCTACATCGCGGCCCGGCCCTTTGCCATCCTGGCCCCAGAGAATGATGACGTTCCCCGATCGCCAGTACGTCCCCCCGGCCGCCAGGCGCGCATGTCCCTTTGCGGCAGCGGACCACGCCACCGCAAACAAAACGCCATTGTCCACGCCGCTTGTATCCGCCGCATAGAGCCGCTTCAGCGTTCCTGCGTCGTAGACCTCGACGGCGACGGTTTCACTGAACCCGACGGCCAGCCTGTCGCCCTTGGGGTGAACGGCGACGTTGTAGGGCTCCTTACCGACCCGCGTCTCCCCCATACCATCGCGACGGAACTGGCCGGCATGCAAGCTGTAGCGCCGGATGTGGCCGCTAAAGTCCGCCGTAAACAGCCGGTTGTCGCTCGAAAAGGCGGCACCATAACTGTTGCCGCCATAGTCCTTGTCTTCCAACACAAGCTGCCAGCTTGAGATTTCCCAAGCCCGCACGCCTTGGCCTGCTCCGAGCGTGGCTGCCAGAAAGCGGCCATCAGGCGAGAACGCGAGGTGTAAAATCACACTGCCGAGCGGGCCCAGGCGGCGCACAAGCCGTCCGGTGTCGGCATCGAACAGATAAACGAACATTGACCCGCCGGCGCTGTAGGCGGCGTCCCAGCCGCCGGCCGCCACCAGCCCGCCATCGGGCGCAAGGGCCACGGCATAGATCTTGCCGTTATCGCCCTCGCCGATCGGCACGCGCAGCGTGCGCAGCAGGCGCGGCTTGTCCGCGCTGACGTCCCAGAGCCGCGCCGTCTTGTCGTCCGAACCCGTGACCAGTCGTTTGCAGGCAGCGTCGACCCCAATCCTCTTTATAGTAGCCGTGTGCATCCCGGTCTCGATGCGCAGCTGCGGCTCCTGCGGTGGCGGCTTGTTCTGGGCCCGCGCTGCGGGCCATGCCGCCAGCATTGCCAACGCCGTCACCAGCCAACGCGCATGCATCATCGCCTCCCGCCTCACGGCACGATCTCGTAGTCGAGCACGGCCCAGCCCCACCCCGGCAAGGTGTCGCCGTCGTTGCCGGCCCGCGTCTGGGCCAGCGCCTGCACCACCTGCGCCACCAGGTTCATGAGATAGGTCGAGGGCGGCGACGGGCGGAAGCCTTTCGTCGTTTGCATCTGCTCGCTGCTGGCAACGGTCGTCTGCAGCGGGAAATGATCGGGCACCACGAGGACGAGCAGCCGCCCCTTGCCCGCCGGCGGCTCGGCACTGAAGGCGGGAAAGCCCCAGCTGCCGTCGGCGGCCGGCACCGTGAGGTGGCCGCTTCTCCCGATCCGCGCCATGTCCCGCAGGCTGGCGCTCGCCATATAGGCGTTGGGAACGATCTGGGTGACGTGCCCAGCGGCATCGATATCGACCACCACCAGACGCCCCGCCACGTCGGATTCGATGTCAAACCTATACTGCTGTTTGAGCTTTACCCGCGCGCCGCCCGGAATGCTTGCGCGGATGCGCCCCGCCACCGGGCCCAGTTCGTTTGCGAGCTGGTCAAGCGCCGCCGCCGCAAGCTGCCCATGGCCGGCGTTGGCCGCAGTAGCGTCAGCCCTGGCGGTCGCTTTCACCTCGGAAACGAGCGGGCCGGCTCTCGCCTTGAGCCAGTCGGCGTGCGCCGAGATGCGCGTATAGATGCCGTACCAGCCGGCCTCCGCGCAGCCATGGCCCCAGCTCACAAGACCGATCTGGTACTTTTGATTGGTGCGGTCATAGGCAACAAGCGGTCCCCCGCTGTCGCCTTGGCAGCTGTCGCGCGCCCCGCTTTCGGTTCCGGCGCAGAGCTGACCCGCACCGATGACGGCCCCCGGATCGATTTGCTGATAGCGTGTGCTGCAACGGCTGGTCGCAACTAAGGGAACCTTGGCGCTGAGAAGGTGCGAGGATCCGGCAAAATAGGTCTGGGCATTGGAGCGCTTGTACCGATACATCTGCCGGTTCGCTTCAATCGGATCGATGTAGCCAAAGCCGGCCACGCGCAGATCGGCGCCAGGCGGGAAGACAGGGTCGCTGTCTGGCTCAAGTGCGAGCCGCGCCACGGCCCCCGTCCATGGCCGCTTCAAACTGACGAGAGCGATATCGTGCCCCGACCTTGTGGTGGCGCGATCAATGGCGTCATTCGGCGTAAGCCCCTGTGCGAGCGCGTTGCGATAGACGCCCATGAAGTCCGCATGGACGATGATCTTCGCCACGTCGAACACCGAGGCTTTGCTCACCTTGGACAGGTCGTCTTGCCCGAGCACGACCTGGAGAATGCCGCAACGCGCGCGGTTTTGGTCGTCGGGGTAGCATCCTTGGAGCGTGTTCTCGTCCGCGTTTTGCGCCACGCAGTGGGCGGCGGTGAGGAACCAGGTGGGGGCGATGGCAACGCCACCGCAGACGTGCCCCGATGTGTTCGTTTGCGGATCGTTGTAGCGCAGCGTGCCGATGGCAGGCCAAAAGCGCAGCGAGGCGGGGCCGCCGCCGATGATCTTGGTCCGTGTACCGTCCGAGAAGCGATCTGTCGCGCTGGTCTCAGCTACGGCACGCGGCGCTACCGCGAGACCCAAGACCAAAAGAAAAAAGCAATGCTGAAAACACCGCATCGCCGCCCCCAAAGCTGAAGATCGGCAGCGTTGAGACTATCTCGCGGATGGGACGGCTGCGCAATACGCCACGTAGGTTCAATGGGGCAGACACGTTGCCAGCAGGCAGCTCGCTGCAGCCCTCGGCCTATGTCAGAGTAGCCATGGCACTAGCCCACCGTTTTCTGCTTTTGATGCTGTGGACGGCTCCTCACCCGGCATCTGAGTGCCACGATGTGGTTGCTGTTGAAGCGCCCACGATCCAAGAGGAGCCGCCCATGGAAAAGATTACAACAGTCGGACTGGATATCGCAAAGTCGGTGTTTCAAGTCCATGGCGTCGAGGTGCAGGGCAATATCGTCGTGCGTCGACAGTTGAAGCGTCGGTATGTGCTTGCGTTCTTCAAGAAGCTGCGGCCCTGCCTCGTCGGCATCGAGGCCTGTGCCACGTCGCATCATTGGTCGCGTGAGTTGCAGGCCCTCGGGCATACCGTGCGTCTCATCCCTCCAGCCTACGTGAAGCCCTACGTCAAGCGCCAGAAGAACGACGCTGCCGACGCCGAGGCCATCTGCGAGGCGGTGCAACGGCCGAGTATGCGCTTCGTGCCGACCAAGACGGCCGAGCAGCAGGGCTGCCTGATGCTTCATCGCACGCGGCATCTGTTCATTCGGCAGCAGACGGCAGTCATCAATACGATCCGCGCGCACCTGGCCGAGTTCGGCATTGTCGCTCCCGTTGGGCGTAACGGTGTGGAGGAACTGCTCTACGTGGTCGCCGATCCCAACGACGGACGGGTGCCCGATATCGCACGCGAATGTCTGGAGGCGCTCGGCAAGCAACTACAATCCTTAAAGGCGCAAATTCTCGAGTTCGATCGTCAGATCAATGCCTGGCATCGCTCAAACGAGACCAGTCTGCGCCTCGATGAGCTCCCCGGTGTCGGTCCTGCACTCGCAACCGCCCTGGTGGCGAGCGTTGCCGATGCGAAGGCGTTCCGATCAGGCAGGGACTTCTCGGCTTGGATCGGGCTGGTGCCGAAACAGAACTCGAGCGGGGGCAAGGACAAGCTCGGCAGCATCACCAAGCAGGGAGATCGCTATCTGCGCAGCCTATTCACGGCGGGCGCGCTGTCGGTCATCCGCTACGCTAAGATCCACGGCACCAAGCATCGTCCGTGGTTGAGCAAGCTGCTCGAGCGCCGGCCGACGAAAGTCGCCGCGATCGCGCTCGCCAACAAGATCGCGCGCATGGCCTGGGCGATGATGGCCAAGGGCGAGAGCTACAGGGAACCCGTCGCATTGGCCCGATAGGGCGAGGCGACATTGGACGAGATCGCGTCGGCAACGGCGTGGTGAAACGGTTGGAAAGGGCCGACAGCACGTAATGCAGAACCGGTCGATCCGGTGATCGGGACAACCCACTAGGGCCAGAGCATCCTCGAATGCGAGCTTTTGACCGGGACCCGATCCGCGGAGGGCATTATGGCCAGCGGCCCTGTGAGCCGCACTGATAGGCCGAACACATGGCTGCTCCGACCAGCGCTGCGACGTGATGAACCCCTTGACAGCCTGGAGCCGTCCACACATGGCCCTTCTCCCCCTTTCGCACACCGCCAGTGGTAGTCTGTAATTGGGTGAAACCCCGACCAGCCACGGCAGCGCCGCGCACGTGTTCTGTCGTTGGGCAGCCGCGTGCGACGCAGAGGCGCCATTTGAAGATACCTGACGACGAAGCTGCGTTGACGGCTGATATTGTGCGGCTGGCAACCCGGTACGGCCGCTACGGCTATCGCCGCATCCGCGAGATGCTGGTTGCCGAAGGCTGGCGGGTCAACGTCAAACGCGTCTATCCATCTGGCGTCGGGAAGGGCTGAAAGTGCCGAAGAAACAACCGAAACGGGGCCGCCTATGGCTCAACGACGGGTCGTGCGTCCGTCTCAGGCCTGAGCGCCCGAACCACGTCTGGTCGTATGGCAATCGGGACCGCCTCGGCGTATTTGCCTTCGGCATACAGCTTGACGACCTGGGTGTTGAGGGCGTCGGCGTCGTCCGCCTTCTGCGCCCTGGCAGGCGGAGCAAGCACGAGCCCCAACGCCAGCACAATCCCCGCCACGAACGTCGGGATACGCCCCATAACACTTCGATTCGCCAATACAGAAAGCAACGGGCGGAGTGTGCGCTTGCTGCAAGGCGCTGGCAAGGGGAGAACGCCACAGGCGGACGATCACCGCCACCGTTCGCGCATGGCCAGGATCCCACCAGAATAAAGCTCGGGGCGAACCCAGCGGAAAGATTTCCCTAGCGAGCCGAACGTTCCGTCTCTGCGACGCGCTGGAGCGGTGTCTTTCAAGACCAATTAAAACCGGCGCAGTTAGCGCGACGTGTATTCTACGTCCTTCAGGAGGCGCGGATGCTCCAGTATTTACTCACGCTCTGGCGGTCCATGACATGCAATCTTCGTGGCTGGAAACCGGGTCAGGACGAGAACATGCGGGGCACCATCGCCGATTTTGATAGGGCCATCGCGATCGATCCTAAAAATGCAAATGCCTATACTCAGCGAGGCAGCCTCCATCAGCTTTTCGGTGAGCTCGATCGCGCCATTGCCGATTTGACCAAGGCCATTACACTGAACCCTAACAATGCTGAGGCCTACCTCAACCGGGGCTTCGCCTTCGAAAAGAAGGACGAGCCGGATCGTGCTATAGCGGACTTCCGCAAGGCGCTTGAGATTGAGCCGTCGAACAGACGCGCGAAAGAGTTCTCTAGAATTGTTGGGGAGGCGCCCGGGTGGCTAGAACTTCGAAACCCACCATTTGATCTGTTGTTTAAGGTGTTCAGCGTTCGCCGACGAGCAGCCGGGCCATCCCAACAGCGGACAGCCAACTGCGGACGTAGGTTCAAGTTATGACTGCAACAGCAGAATTCGATGCTCTCGCGGACAGCCTCTTAGGTGAGCGAATAAACTGTGTTTGGCGTGGCTATGGATCGGCGGTGTTCGTCGAGTTGGGTCAGCTAACACCGAGGGCGAGATCGAACGGCTCTCTGGGGCACCCACAAGGACAAGTCAGTCTGGGCGTCGAGTGGAGTTGGCGCATCCAAGATGACCGTTCTATCCTCTGCGGTAGTTGGAGCGACGAGGAATTGTGGGAACCGAGCTTGGCGCGCCTTCGGGGTGCAATTGTTCAACGGTGCAGCTTGTTCGGCAGTCTGCCAGAGGTTGAAATGACCACAAAAGGGGGGCTTCAATTTCTGTCGTTCTCGACCACCGATGGTCAGCCGCGGTGGCACGTCGTCGATCGGCGCCAGCACTCTGCTCGCTGGTTTACCGTGCGGGAGGGGCGACTTCACGTCGGCGACGGCAGCGAACAGGCCTTCTCATGAATGCCCACTCTTGGCCCTTCGCCGACGGCGGCGTGACTGCGCTGCGTGACTGCTTATAAGGGAAGAGCGGACCAAGTCCTGCGCTGCTGTGACGGAGGCTCATGGCCCTTCGCGGAGCCTCGCACACCATCAATGGTAGTCTGCTGTTGGGTGACAACCGGCACAGCCAGTGAACTGGCAGCGTCGGTTCTCTCTGGGCTTTGCTTCCCCTATAGAGGCGGCGCAGTTTTACAATCGATCGCCGGAGTTCCTTTGATTTGGAGTGCGCTGCAGGACCCGTTGGGAAATCCTTCTTTACGATTTTACAGCGCCTTAGCTCAATTCTATTTGCTTTGGGAGCAAGGGGTCGCGAGTTCGAATCCCGCTGCCCCGACCACCGTTCAGCCGCCGCCGCGCGCTCAAGCGTATGAGCTAGCTCAGCTCCGCCAGCAGGCACTTCAGAACGCCCAAGTCGAAACGGTCCTCAAGCGCTGCGTGCGCGGGCTCGAGCTTGCTGCTGTCGAGCGTGTCGAGCCGCTCGAAGACGCTTAGGATCTCGTCGATGTCGGCCTCGTCGAGCCCCACGACATCGCGGGCCACGATCACCCCGGCCGCGATGGCGTCGGCGAAGTGGTCGTAGACCGTGTCGGTGTCGATCCGCAGCGTCGCGGCAATCGCCGCCACATCGAGCCCATCGCGACGCAGCGCCAGCGTCTGGTTGGCGGTCGGCGACAGGCCGTTGTCTGGCATGCTGTCCGCCACGGGCCCGGCCTCGTGCTTGGCGATGACGCTCAGCAGGGCGGCGCCGTAGCGTGCGACCTTGCTCGTGCCCAGCCCCGTGATGCCGTACAGCGCGGCCTCATCGGTGGGGCGGACGGCGGCAAGCTCGGCCAGTGTCACGTCGGTGCAGATGATGTAGGGCGGCAGCTTGGCCGCGCCGGCGAGCTGCAGTCGCAGCGCCCGCAAGGCCTCGAACAGCGGCCGGTCGGCGTCGGCCAGGGCGAGCGCACTCTTGCTCTGGCGCTTCGACTTCGACCGCGTCTCCTTGGTGGCGACGCGCACGAGAAAGCGCTCATCGCCGCGCAATACGGGGCGCGCGGCCTCGGTGAGCACCAGCGTGCCATAGCCGTCGTCGTCGCCGGTCAAATGTCCCGCCGCGGTCAATTGGCGAAACACGCCCTTCCACGTCGCGTCGTCCGTATCCTTGCCGATGCCGAACACCGGCAGCTTGTCATGGCCGGCGCGCACCACACGTTCGTTGGAACGCCCCATCAGCACGTCGACGAGGTAGGTGGCGCCAAAACGTTGACCAGTGCGGTACGCCGCCGAGAGCGCCTTCTGGGCCAGCACCGTGCCGTCCATTGTCTGCGGCGGGCTGATGCAATTATCGCAGTTGCCGCACGGCTCGCTGCGCCGCTCGCCGAAATAGGCAAGCAACGCTTGGCGCCGGCAGCTCGGCAGCTCGCACAGCCCGACCAGCGCGCCGAGCTTCTGGCGTTGCGCCTGCTTGTAGGCCTCCGAGCCGTCGCTCTGCCCGATCCACTGGCGCAGCTGGATCAGGTCCTGCAAGCCGTAGGCAAGCCAGGCATTGGCGGGAAGGCCGTCTCGGCCGGCGCGCCCGGTCTCCTGATAGTAGGCCTCGATGGTCTTGGGCAGATTGAGGTGGGCGACGAAGCGCACGTCCGGCTTGTCGATGCCCATGCCGAAGGCGATGGTGGCGACGACAATGATGCCGCTGTCGGCGCGAAACCGCTCCAGCACACCCCGCCGCACGCTCGCATCGAGACCCGCATGATAGGCGAGCGCCGTTCGCCCCTTGCGCTTGAGCCACGCCGCCGTCTCGTCGACGGACTTGCGCGACAGGCAGTAGACGATGCCGGCATCCTCGCCGTGCTCGGCCTCGATGAACTGCCACAGCCGCTCGCGCGCGCCCATCGAACCCATCGCGGAGATGGTGTAGCGGATGTTGGGACGGTCGAAGCTGGCGACGAAGCGCCGCGCCGTCTCGAGCTTGAGCTCGGTTACGATCTCCTCGCGCGTGCGCTCGTCCGCCGTCGCCGTGAGCGCGATGCGCGGCACGCGCGGGAAGCGTTCGGCCAGCACCTTGAGCTTGCGGTATTCGGGCCGGAAGTCGTGCCCCCACTGGGAGACGCAGTGGGCCTCGTCGATGGCGAACAGCGCCAGCTCGGTGCGCTCCAGTAGCGACAGCGTGCGCTCCTGCAACAGGCGCTCGGGCGAGACATAGAGGATGTCGAGGCTGCCCGCGGCGATTCGGCCTTCGAGTGCCGTCTGCTCGCGATGGTCGAGCGTGGAATTGAGGAACGCGGCCCTGACGCCGACTTGGGTCAGCGCCTCCACCTGGTCCTGCATCAGCGCGATCAGCGGAGAGACGACGACGCCGGTGCCGGGCCGTACGAGAGCGGGGATCTGGTAGCACAGCGACTTGCCGCCGCCGGTGGGCATCAAGGCGAGCGCATCGCCGCCTGCGATCACGGTGGCGATAATGTCGGCCTGATGTGAGCGGAATTGCCGGAACCCGAACACGTCGGCCAGCACCTGGTGGGCGCGGTCGAGCGGGGCATTGGGCTGGGTGATCTTGCGCGCCGCGGTGGGAGACATCGCCCTCTGACATTCGGCTACCGAACCTCATTCTGGTAGCGCGATTCGAGGCCGCCGAGGGTCTATCGCGGGGTGGCTGTGCACGGGGGCTAGGGCGCTGCTCGGCATTTGAGCATGGTTGGCTGCCGCTGCCTGACCAATATTTTGCAATTCGTTTATCATCAGGGTGAAATCGCGCGCGCGGGCTCGACGCGCTCCAGTGTGCTATTCACGTTCGGCTCATTCATCTGCGCTATGCCTGCTATCGGCTAGAGGGCACGTTCATGGGTAAGATCAAGACCAGTTGGCAGATCGCGAAGCAGTGCTGGCGGGTTCTTATGCTCGACAGCGAGCTCGTCCTGTTCCCGGTGATGAGCGGTGCGGCGCTGCTCCTGGTGATGGCAAGCTTCTTTGTTCCGCTGTGGCAGAGCGGTGCGCTGCAGGCCGCCGCCGAGCATCACCAGCATGTAACCACCACGCAAGATCCCCTCGTGTTCGCCGCGTACTTCGCGTTCTATCTGGTCTCCTACTTCATCATCATCTTCTTCAACTCGGCCCTCGTCGCTTGCGCGATGATCCGCCTGCGCGGCGGCAATCCGACCGTCGGGGACGGTCTGCGCGCTGCATCGAAGTGCCTGCCCGCAATCCTCGGCTGGGCGTTACTGTCGGCGGTGGTCGGCATGATCATCCAGGCGATTGAGGAGCGCGTCGGGCTTCTGGGCCGGCTGGTTGTCGGGTTCATTGGCCTCAGCTGGGCGATCGCCAGCTATTTCGTCATCCCCACGATCGTCACCGAGAATGTCGGTCCGGTGGAGGCGCTCAAGCGCTCTGCGGCGATCATCAAGAAGACCTGGGGAGAGACGCTGACCGTCCAGGTCGGTCTGTCCGTCGTGGGCTTTGCCGCAGGTCTTGTCGCGATGGTTGTGATTGTCGGCGGTGGCGCGCTCATGCCGGAGAGCCCCGTGCTCGGCGGCTCGGTGATGGCGCTGGGTGTCATCGCGTTCTTTGTTGGGATCGTCGTTACCGCCACGCTGCACGCCATTCTGACCGCGGCGCTCTATCTCTATGCCGCCGACGGCAAGGTCCCGGAGAATTTCGACAACGACCTGCTCAAGAACGCGTTTGCCCCGAAATGAGATGCGGCCTCTAACCGCCGTGCGAAACAGATGTCGCCTTGCCGTGTGGGCGCTAGCGCCGCTTGAGCCCTTCGAGGACGATCACGGCTGCCGCGAGGATAGGGCTCACGAAGACTCCTGTGATGGTCAACAAAAGCGTGAGCGCGGACGTCCGCTCAACCATCGTCACCGGCAAGATGTTGCAGGTTAGAGGGTCATCGAAGCCGCCGCGGCAGAATCCGAGGCTGAACGGCAAACCAGTCACGAAGATCGCAAGCGCGAGCGCAGTGGTGCTCCAGCCCAGCACCCGCGCCAGGTCGCTGCGGAGCGACAAGTGGCGCTGCGGCGACCGCCCGAGCAGCCAGAGCACGATCAGCGCCAGCGCCAGCCAGCTCATACCGAAGTAGAAGGGCCCCCAGAAGTCGTCCATTGCTTTCCAGCCTTGCTCTTTCGGTACGATGTCAACCCTGCGCCGGGTTGGCAATTTTCGCGTGGGGGCGGCGTGCAAGTTGCGCGCCGGTGATGGCATCAGCTGTTGGCGCTCAGCGGAGCCAGCTGCGGCTTGATCGTCATCGTGCCAGTTCGATCGACGTAGAGCGTGTAGTGCTCCTCTCGCGCCGGCGCGTTCTCGGCCTCGGCGAGGACCGTGATGGTACCGCTCCCGGCGGGCACGATGGAAAAGGTTTGGCTCTCCCTTGCCTCGGCCCTCTCGGACGCGTCGGTGCCGGTCGCCTCTACGCCACAGAGCTCGAAGACGACGCGGCCGCGCGGCTTCAGGTCGATTTCCTCAGTGTCCGAGTTGGCCACTTTCAGCTTGGAGCGGATGTCCACCTGCCGCTTGTCGCCCGCCAGCCGGTAGCACTCCAGCGAGACCGTGGCCTTGTTTGCGGGTTTGGACGGCGAAGCGTTCTCGAGCTCGACGTGGTAGAGCCGCAGCAGCCGGTTTCCGAGCGCTACGTAGGTCTCGTAGCGCTCGCTGGGGTCGAGGATCTTCAGCGAGAGCACCGGCCGCGCCTCGCGGCGGAGCGCCACCGCGTAGCCGAGCAGATGCCAGATCAGGAAGGCGGAGGCGAAGGCCAGCGCCACCCACGCGCCAGGGACATCGGGCGCACCGCTGGCCCCGTGCAGCGCAAGGTAGTCTTTGGCTTGCGCATAGAAACGGAAGAGGAGAGCGCAGAGGGCGAGCCCGACGAGCGCGCGCGTCAATCCTATGCTCGCATGCAGAACCCGAAGTGCTTCCGATACGAACGAGAAAAGAGCCCGCATGCCGCCCCAATCGCCCGGCTTGTCCGCGCCGGGCCAACTCCACAGTGCAAATGGGGCCACGGTAGGTCTGTGGACCGTCCCCCGGTCGTGCTTTACAGCTCGCACTCAGTATTGGTGCCGGCGGGCGCTTTGTCGAGCTTGGTGATGCAAGGCTGCCTAACTCGGTAAGGTCTCTTTCACAAGCTTGCGGCGCGCCGGCGCGCTCGGCCAAATTTCCCATTCTACGGCGCGTGCGAAGCCGCTAAGCTGCACCCCGCCCCGGCTGGGGCAGCTCGATTCCTGCGGTCCCCAAGGCGACGACGAGGACGAAAGACATGATGCTTGCGCGCATCTTCAAGCCGGCCAAGACGGCGATGCAACAGGGCGATGCCCGCACCAAGGAGTGGGTGTTGGAGTTCGCGCCGGCGTCGGCGCGCGAGCTCGATCCCCTCATGGGCTGGACCTCATCGCGCGACATGCGCAACCAGGTGCAGCTCTCCTTCGACACCAAGGAGGAGGCGATCGCCTACGCCGAGCGCGAGGCAATCCCCTATCGGGTCTATGAGCCCGAGCCGCGGCGGTTGATCCGCAGGGCCTACGCCGACAACTTCAAGTACGGCCGCATCGGCCGCTGGACGCACTGATCACCCCTCCCCGATCATCCCCGCATCTGTAACTTATTCATCTCCTCGCCGTTTAGTAGTTGAGAGCGAGGAGACCCGAGCGATGCGAACGGACGGCGCAAAGAAGAACCTCGTCCTGGTCGGCGGCGGGCACGCACAAGTCTACGTGCTGGACAGCTTCGCCAGGCACCCCATTCCGGGGGTCGCCCTCACGCTCATCGCGCGCGACGTGCTGACACCTTATTCCGGCATGCTCCCCGGCTTCATCGCCGGCCACTATGCGGTCGAGCAGTGCTACATCGACCTCGCCCCGCTGGCGGCGCGGGCGGGTGCGCGCCTCATCCACGACGAGGCGGCCGGCATCGATCGCGCCGCCCGCACCGTCATGTGCCGCAACAGCCTGCCTGTTTCTTATGACATCGTCTCGCTCGACATCGGATCGACGCCCAACCTGAAGCTGGTCCCGGGCGCCGACCGCTTCGCGACGCCGATCAAGCCCGTGTCGACCTTACGCGCGCGCTGGGCCGAGCTGCGGCAACGCGTGGAGCGAGAAGCGGGCCCCTTGCGCTTCGTCACGGTGGGCGGCGGCGCGGCCGGGGTGGAGGTGACGCTCGCCATGCGCCACCGTCTGCGCACGCTCGCCGCCGCGCGCGGCCGCAATCCCGACGCCTATAGCTTCGTCATCGTTACCAAGGGCACGCTGCTTCAGGACCACAACGCCTCGGTGCGCGATCGTTTCCGCCGCATCTTGAGGGAGCGGGGGGTGCGCTTTTTCGAGCAGGACGGTGTGCACACGGTCGAGGCAGGGCGCGTCGTCTCTGCGAGCGGGCGCAGCTACCCCTACGACGAGCTCATCTGGGTGACCGAGGGGGGTGGGGCGCCGTGGCTGGCTCAGACGGGGCTCGAGCTCGATGCAGCGGGTTTCATCGTCGTCGACGCGACGCTGCGCTCAGTCAGCGATCCTCGTATCTTTGCCGCGGGCGACGTCGCCTCGAATCGCGATCACCCCCGTCCCAAGGCTGGCGTGTTCGCCGTGCGCCAGGGGCCGCCGCTCGCCGAAAACCTGCACCGGGTGCTGCAAGGCGAAGAGCCGCTGCCGTTCACGCCGCAGCGCGAGTTCCTGTCCCTGATCTCGACCGGCGACAAGTACGCGGTTGCCTCGCGCGGGCGCTGGGCGGCCGAGGGTCGCCTCGTCTGGTGGCTCAAGGACCAGATCGACCGGCGCTGGATGCGCCAGTGGCAGGAGCTGCAGACGGTGCCGGGCTCGGTCAGCTAAAGAGCGCGACGGCTTTGATAAGCGTATTCCAGACGCCCCAGAAGAACGGAATGCCGACCGCCAGCCAGGCGAGCAGCGTTGCGAAGCTGAAGCCTCCGAAACCGATGCCATGAGAGCCCGTCGTGGTTTTGGCCGTGCCGACCAAATCCTCGGCGTCCACTTTCATCAGCCGTTTGGAATGCACCGGCCGGATCAGCGCGTTGCAGATGAGGCCGACGAGAAGGAAGCTGACCAGGATGTACATGGTGCGGTCGTAGACCTGGGCGCGGGGAACGCCGGCGGCGAGTTGCGCGTCGCGGATGTAGCCGATGACCATCGGACCGACGACGCCGGCCGCCGACCAGGCCGTCAACAGACGCCCGTGAATGGCGCCGACGTACTTGGTGCCGAAGATATCCGCCAGATACGCTGGCACCGTGGAGAAGCCGCCGCCGTACATGGACAGGATGATGCAGAAGGCGCCGACGAACAGAGCGCGCGAGCCCATGTGGGCGAAGGTCGGCGCCAGCCCGTAAAGAACCATGCCGATCACAAAGAAGCAGAAATAGGTCTGCTTGCGTCCGATATAGTCCGACAGCGAGGCCCAGAAGAAACGGCCGCCGGCGTTGAACAGCGACAGGAGGCTGACGAAGCCGCCGGCGATCGCGGCGATGGCGATGCGCTGAGCCTCGCTCAAGGCGCTAAAGGTCAGCTGCGGCTCACCGATCAGGGAGCCCGCGAAGATCTCCTGCAGCATCGGCGAGGCCATGGCGAGAACGCCGATTCCGGCCGACACGTTGAGGCACAGCACGGCCCAGATCAGCCAGAACTGCGGCGTCTTGTGCGCGTCCTCCAGATGCACGTTGCCAGACGTGATCATGGCATGGGAGCTGGAGGGGGGGGTCCAGCCGTCGGGCTGCCAGCCTTCCGGCGGCACGCGATAGCCCAACGCGCCGGCCGTCATGGCCACGATGTAGATGGCGCCGATGACCATGAACGTCTGCCACACGCCGACCGCGGTCGCGGTGCGGAACCCATCGAAATGCAGCTTCCAATGCCCCAGGCTCGGAAGGTCGACGTTGATGAAGTCGCCGCCGTTCATCAGGATGACGGCAAGCGCGCTGCCGATCATGGCGCCGCCGCCGAAGCCCATGATGGCCATGCCGGTGGCCATGCCGCGCCGGTCGGGGAACCACTTGATGAGGGTGGAGACGGGCGAGATATAGCCGAGCCCGAGCCCGACGCCGCCGATGAAGCCGAGGCCCAGCCAGATCACCCAGAGCTGGTGAATGTAGACGCCGACGCCGGAGATGATGAAGCCGCCGCCCCAGCACAGCGCGGCGACGACGCCGGCCTTGCGCGGTCCGGCGCGTTCCAGCCAGCCGCCGAACACCGCAGCCGACAGGCCAAGAACGACGATGCCGATCGTGAAGATGATCAACATATCGGTAATCGGCCAGTCGCAGGTCCTGGTGAAGAGGGCACCGACGATGGTCATGTCGGGGCAGGTGACCGGCTTCTCCAGACCGATGGCCTGCGCCAGGGGCAACCAGAACACGCTGAGGCCGTAGCACATGCCGATGCACAGGTGGATCGCGACCGCGCAAGGCGGCACGAGCCAGCGGTTAAACCCCGGTTTTGCGATGATGCGCTCGCGCGAAAGGAAGCCTGGTGCCGCTTCACCTGCACTTATGCTGCTGGCCGTCATTGGACGCGTCTCCCCTTGTGTCCCATCCCCGGAAGCGCCTCTCCAGCGGGAGAGAACCCTTCTCATTGTTCTTAAATCTTGTTCTGCCACGGGTACGGCGTCACGATCAATGCGTCTTGGGGTGCAAACCGGGCTTCAAACCCGCGCCGTAGGCTGAATAAGGCCCCTTTTTGCACCGCCCCCTTTGCTTGCCATTGGGGGGGCAACATCGTATCGGAAGGAAGGGCGCGTGGCGACGCGGCGATGCGGGTGAGGCTCGTGGGTCCCTTGGCTCAATGGTCCCGTAGCTCAGTTGGATAGAGCATCTGCCTTCTAAGCAGAGGGTCGCAGGTTCGAATCCTGCCGGGATCGCCATTTAATCTCAATGACTAGCTGGCTTCGCGAGCGCGCCATTCTGAGTTGCATTTTGGCGCTCATTCTGAGAGTTGGCCGCGCTCTGTTCTCTTTCGACCCACGCGCGCCGCTTGCGCGCCGCTGCGATGCGCTGCGCTTCCGTGCGCTTCACATAGAGGCGCGACGCCTCTGGCGTGCGATGGCCTGAAAGCGCCATCACCTGCTGCTCGGTGAGCTCGGAGTCGCCGAGCTCCGTCATGCCACCGTGGCGGCACGCTGTCAGCGTCACGTGCTCGGGCAGGCTTGCCGCGCGTCGCGCGTCGCGCACGACGCGCTTCGCATACGAATGACTGTACGGACGAGGCTCACCCTTTGCACCCTTGCGCCCACGCCGGTTGCACCCATCGATCAGTCGGCCCGTGGTGAGCACGATCGGCACGCCGAGGCGCGGCAGTTCGGCAAGCGCGGCCTCGATCTCTGGGAACAAATAGCCGAGCTCGTCCTCAAGCGGCTGCCACACGCGCTCGCCCGTCTTGTGATGGAAGACCTGCACGTGCTTCGGATGCGAAGCCGGCCGCCAATCGGCCCACGTGATATAGCCGTCGAGCACGTTCTCCGGGCGCTGCAGCCACTCGAAACAGATCAGCGGCGCGAGCGCTAGATGCGGATGCCCCTTCGCGGCGATCGCGGCCGAAAGTGCGTAGGCCTCCTCCCGGGCTGCCGGCATAACCGCCTCATGGCTGCTCTCGCGCACGACGCCGGCGAACGGGTTATCGATCGGCACGACCTTCGGGTAGAGCCGGCGCACGACGTTCCACGCGAGCGCGACCCGTGAGAGGCACACGTTTGCCTGGCGCACGCGGCGCTTCTTCTTCGTTCCGACGAGGAGCTTCGCATAGACCTTGTCGGCGAACCGTGCAGAGATTTGTCGAAGTTGGAGAGCGCCAGCCCTCGAGCCGTCCCTTAGCGGCAGGTCCAAGACGAGCGACAACTCGCGGCGGTAAGATGGGCGCACGCGCAGCGACACCTGCCCATTCTGTCACCGGACTGATGATATCCAGCCAAGCGTTTGACTTTGCCCGAGTGACGTCTTCGGGCTGAACAATTTTCTTCTCGACTTTGTAGTCAACGCCGACCTTGAAAGGTCCGCCTTCACCAGTCGCCATCGCAAGCGCTCCGAAGTTCATCTCACCCACGGCATTCTAAGCGGGAGCGTCGGCGATCGCCTCGGGGCGCTCGGTTCGGCTGTGGAAAAGTTCGGCAATGCCAGGATCTCGGCGCCTCATTTGCGCACGCCGCCGCGTACACAAGGCACGTCCGCTCTGGGTCAGCAGCGGACGTCCCAGGCACTGATCCGCCCATGCGTTCAGACCTCGATGGCGGACCACGATGCGGAGTTCGGTTTCGCCCGCAAAGGGCCATGAACGGACGTCAGTCGAGCCGCTCGACCTTGGCCGCCAAGTCGGGGACGAGCCTCACTCTGTAGCTGGCATTGTTACATTTGAGGATCCAGGCGTCCTCGCCTGGAATTGAGAATTTTGCGTCTCTCTCGGCGCTCAGTGCTTTGTCGCAAGCATAGCCCTGATCGCGGATCTGGACGGCAATGATCTCTGCAGACATCTCCTCGGCGGCTTGTGCCGGGGCAAGCATGAGCTGCAGCGAGATCAAACCGAGCGTTCCAAGTGGAAGCGCTTTCATCTGTTGCTCCCGCAGCTGATGGTGTCGGCTGGGCCGACGCCTTTATCCATCACACGCCTCGTCGAGGCTCCAATCAACGACACGATAAGGTTTAGGTTGATAACTGCTAAGCTTGCGAGCGGTCCGGCAGTGCCAATACGATCGGGAGATGGTGACGATGATCTACGAGCTGCGCGTATATCAGCCTGTTGCTGGCCAAATGCCTAAGCTGCTTGCCCGATTTAGAGACAACACAATTCCCATATGGGAAAAACACGGCATCCATCCGATCGGCTTCTGGACCACGCTCATAGGGGAATCCAGCAACGCGCTGACCTACATGCTCCAATGGACGTCTTTGGCGGAGCGTGAATTGAAGTGGACCGCGTTCCAGAACGACCCGGCTTGGCATCAGGCCCGCGACGCCAGCGAGCGCGATGGGCCCATCGTCGCAACGATCAACAACCAGATCCTCATACCAACGGCTTTCTCGGCGTTGAAATAGATGCGGCCCGGACCGTCTCAAGCGTTCTTTTCGACGAGGGCTATGAGCGCTTCGAGCAGCGCCGTGGGACTGGGCGGGCACCCCGGGATATGCAGATCAACCGGGATCACACTCGGCACGCCCCCGGCGCAGGCGTAGCTTCCAGCGAAAATCCCGCCATCGAGCGCACAATCGCCGACGGCGACAACCCACTTGGGGTCGGGCGTCGCCCGGTAGGTGCGCTCAAGCCCCTCGCGCATGTTCTTGGTGACGGGGCCGGTGACGAGGAGCACGTCGGCATGGCGCGGAGACGCCACAAAGCGCAGCCCGAACCGCTCCAAGTCGTAGAAGACGTTGTTGAGGGCGTGGATCTCCAACTCGCAGCCGTTGCAGGAGCCGGCGTCCACCGCGCGGATCGAAAGGCTACGGCCCAAGCGCCGGCGGGCTGAGCGGTCGAGCGCGCGGGCCAATTCGGCGAGCGCTGCATCCTTCGACGGCGGCGCCGCCTCGGTCAGCGGTCGCCCAATCAGGCCTTTCAGGAGCAGCTTGCGCATCGGCTTGGTGTCACAGGTCGTGCCCCGAGTAGGAGCAGTTGAAGGATTTGTTGCACAGCGGGAAGTCGGCGACGATGTTGCCTTCGATAACGGCCTCCAAGAGCGGCCACTGAAACCATGAGGGATCGCGGAAGTGCGCGCGGGCGATAGTGCCGTCGCCTGCAATGCGCACCCACACGAGTACGTCGCCGCGAAATCCTTCCGTCAGCGCCAGGCCCTCGCACGGCTGTGCTGGCGCCGCGGCGTCGATCTCGACGCGGACCGGTCCAGAGGGCAATCGCGCTATGATCTGCTCAATCAAGCTCAAGCTTTCCTCCACCTCGCGAATGCGGATCCACACGCGGGCATTGACGTCGCCTTCGCCGCGAACGGGAACGTCGAAATCCAGTTCGGCGTAAGGCGCGTATCCGGGACTGCGGCGGGCATCGAACGCGCGCCCCGAGGCGCGGCCGACGAAGCCGCCGGCGCCGTAGCGAACGGCCAGCTCGTTTTTCAGGATGCCGGTCGTGACCGTGCGATCCTGCAGCGACGCTGAGCGATCGTAGAGCTCGACGAGGGCGGGAAACGTGGCTCGTACGTGGTCGATCAATGTGCGCAGGGTGCGGGCGCCCCCGTCATCGAGATCCGCCGCCGTTCCGCCGGGCACGACGGCGTCCATCATCAGCCGATGGCCGAATGAGGCGTCGGCTGCGCGCAGGACGTGCTCGCGCAGCGCCCCGCAGTGCGCGAGCATCAGCGCGAAGGCTGCGTCATTGCAGATGGCGCCAATGTCGCCGAAGTGGTTGGCGATGCGCTCCAGCTCCGCCATCAGCGCCCGCAGCCAGACGGCACGGGCCGGCGGCGCACGCCCAAGCGCGGCCTCCACGGCCTGCGCGAATGCGATGGCGTAGGCGACCGTGCTGTCCCCGGAGGTGCGCCCGGCAAGCTTGGCTGCGCGCGCGAGCGGCGCGCCTTTGAGCAGTCCCTCGATGCCTTTATGCACATAGCCGAGCCGCTCCTCCAGGCGAACGACGGTCTCGCCGTTGGCGTGGAAGCGGAAATGTCCCGGCTCGATGATGCCGGCGTGCACGGGGCCGACCGGAATCTGGTGCAGCGGCGCCCCCTCGGCCGGATAGAAGGCATAGGCGGCGCCGTCCGGCGCCACGGTCTCAGCCTCTGCGAGCGGGTGGCGGACGCCCCAGCGGTTGTGGTCGAGCCAGGGACGCAGATCGGGCGCTTCCTCCGGGACGAGCCCATAGAGATCGCGGATGGACCGCTCCAGGCGCAATGCCGGCGCGTGGCTCAAGCCTACGGACGGGAAGCGGCCTGCGGGTGTGGCCAGGCTGACCACGGCAATCTCGGTGTCCTCGATAAGGCCCATGTGCACGGCCTCGCCGTCGCTCCACAGGCCGAGCAGCGTCGCCTCGCCGACGGCGAGCCCGGCGATGGCCTCGCGCCAGGTCTCCTCGCTGACGAGGGCGCGCGGCCATGGGCGATGGTTGGCTATGAGGCTCCCGCGCTCGATCAGTGCCGACAGGAAGGACATCGACTTGCTCCTCACCCCAAGAGCCGCGCAACGTTCTGAAACCACGCGACCAGCAGCGGCGGCAGGAAGATGCCGGCGGCAAGCACCAGCACCATGTGCGCAAACATCGGCACGTAGGAGG
The DNA here is from genome assembly GCA_963782555.1 of uncultured Alphaproteobacteria bacterium. GTDB lineage: Bacteria > Pseudomonadota > Alphaproteobacteria > Rhizobiales > Hyphomicrobiaceae > Hyphomicrobium_A. Next base: position 490,453 of record CAWAKB010000005.1, read on the forward strand.
CCTTGACGCGGTCCGTGCCGGGAGAGGGACTGCCAAACGCCATCTGGCTCACGCGCAGGAACAAGGCCCCCAAGGCGACCAGGAGGCCGAGCACCACGGCGACGGCAAGCAGCGGCGCGCGCGCGAACGTCGAGCTGACGAGCAGGAACTCGCTCATGAAGGTGCCGAGCGGCGGCAGACCGGCGATGGCGACCACGCCGAGCACGAGACCCCAGCCGAGCAGCGGATGGCTCTCGGTCAGACCGCTGATGTCGGACAGGCGCTGCGTCCGTTTCACCTGAGCGACGTGGCCGACGGCGAAGAAGATCGCCGACTTGGTCAGGCTGTGCATGGTCATGTGCAAGAGGCCGGCGAAGTTGGCGAGCGGACCGCCCATGCCGAACGCGAAGGTGATGATGCCCATGTGCTCGATCGAGGAGTAGGCAAAGAAGCGTTTTATGTCGCGCCGGCGGTAGAGCATGAAGCTGGCGAAGATGAGCGATATCAGACCGAGCGTCACCATGAGCGGGCCCGGCGCGACCGCTTGAGGGTTTGCCGCAAGCAGGATCTTGAAACGCAAGACCGCATAGAGCGCGACGTTGAGCAAGAGGCCCGAAAGGATCGCCGAGATCGGCGTCGGGCCCTCGGCGTGGGCATCGGGCAGCCAGGCGTGCAGCGGCGCGAGCCCCACCTTGGTGCCGTAGCCGAGCATCAGAAAGATGAAGGCGACGTTGAGAAGATCGGGACTGAAATTGTGCGCCTGCGCGACGAGCGTCGTCCACACCATGGCGTCTTGCCCCTCGCCGATCACCGGCTGTGCCGCCATGTAGACGAGAATGGTGCCGAAGAGCGCCATCGCGATGCCGACGCTGCCGAGGATGAAATATTTCCACGCCGCCTCGAGCGCCGCATGCGTGCGGTAGATGCCGACCATCATGATCGTGGTGAGGGTGGCGAGCTCGATTGCCACCCACATCAGGCCGATGTTGTTGGCGAGCAGCGCCAGATTCATGGCGAACATCAGCACCTGATACATGGCGTGATAGAAGCGCAAATTCCCCAGCGTCAGCTTGCCGATGTCGACCTCGTGGGCGATGTAGCTGGCGCTGAACACCGCCGTCGTGAAGCCGACGAAGGTGCCGAGCACAACAAAGACGGTGTTGAGGTCGTCGACGAGAAGGTACTCGCCAGGCGCCGGCCGCACGCCGAGCAGCGCCAGCGCGGCAAGAAAGGTCAGCCCTGTTGCCACCACGTTGAGACGCGCGCTGAGGCGATAGCCGGGCAGCACGGCCAAGAGCAGCGCGGAGACGGCCGGTATCACGAGGATTGCCGCCACGGGGTCGAAGGGGAGGTCGGCGATTGTAATGCTCATTGCCGCTCGCCCCGGAATTCCTGCATGGCCTCGACGTCGACGGCGTCGAAACGCTCGCGGATGCGGAACAGGAACACGCCGATCACGATAAAGGCGACGAGCACGGAGAAGGCGACGCTGATCTCGACCACGAACGGCATGCCCTTGGCGCCGGCGGCGGCGAGGATGAGGCCGTTCTCGATCGACATGAAGCCGATGACCTGACTGACGGCATTGCGGCGCGTCACCATCATCAACAGCCCGAGCAGCACCACCGAAAGGGCAAAGGCGAGATCCTCGCGCGCCAGCGGATTGGCGCCGGCCGTGGCGTGCAGCATGACGACCATCGACAACGCAACGAGGCCCATTCCGAGCAGCATGGTGGGGCCGATGCCCCCCACCGTCTCGATCGTGCGGTGGATCCCGAGCCGCACCACCATCCGGTTGAGCGCGACGGGGATGATGATCGCCTTGAGCACCAGCGCGATGCCGGCCGTGATGTAGAGGTGAGGGGCGTCTTGAATGTGGGCCTGCCAGGCCACCGAGAGCGACAGCACGAAGGCGTGAAGCGCGAAGACCTTGATCAACCCCAGCATGCGGTCCTGGTAGAGGAGCATGAAGCTCACGAGCACCATGAGGCCCGCGAGAAGGTGAGCGACTTCGAAGGCGAACGGCTGCATCAAAAGCTCCGAGAGACGAAGAGCAGCAAAGTTCCGAGCAGGCCCAACATGAGGGCGGCGCCGAGGAACTCCGGCACGCGGAAGACGCGCATTTTGGCGATCGAGGTCTCGAACACGACGAGTAGGAAGCCGCCTCCTAAGAGCTTGCCGAGGTAGGTGACGGCGCCGATGGCGTAGGCGGCCGGCCCGTCACCACTCTCGGCAAGTCCCCACGGTGCGAAGATGCAGGCGATGAGCGAGATATAGACCAGCAGCTTGAGGGCGGCGGCGAGCTCGATCAGGGCGAGATGGCGGCCCGAATACTCGAGCACCATCGCTTCGTGCACCATGGTGAGCTCCAAGTGGGTTGCCGGGTTGTCGACGGGGATGCGGGCATTCTCCGCGATTGCCACGATGATGAGGGCGACGAGCGCCAGACCCAGCGACACCCGCAGGCCGCTATGGGACAGCATGAAGCCGGCAATGGCGGAGAGCTGCGTGGAGCCGGCGACCAGCGCCACCGTGAAGACGATCATGATCATCGCCGGCTCGGCGAGCGAGGCAAACAGCATCTCGCGGCTCGATCCCAGACCGCCGAAACTGGTGCCGACATCCATGCCGGCGAGCGCCAGGAAGAAGCGCGCCAGGCCGAGCAGCGCCGTGATGGCGATGAGGTCGGCGGACCAGCTGAAGTAGAGGCCCGTCGCGAAGGTGGGAATGAGCGCGGCCGCGACCCACGTTGCGGCGAATATGAGGTAGGGGGCGCAGCGGAACAGCCAGGAGGCGTTCTCGGCGAGCACGGCCTCCTTGCGCAGGAGGCGCTTGAGGTCGCGGTAATGCTGCACGACGGGCGGGCCCTGGCGGTTGAGGAGCCGCGCCTTGACCTTGCGCGTGAACCCCAAGAGCAGCGGGGCGAGAGCGAGGACGAGCAGCATCTGGACGCCCTGCACGGCGAGATCGTGGACTACGGCCATATCGCCACCACCAGGAGCAGCACCACGAGAGCCGCGAACACGAAGCTCAGGTAGCGGCGGACGGTCAGAAACTGCAGATAGTTGAGCTTGTCGGCGGCGAGCCCTACGCCGCTGCCGATCGGGAGATAAATCACGTCCCACACCAGATCGCGCAGCGTGACCTGCAACCGCGCCGGGCTCGGATCTCCCGGCGGCGGCATCGTCACCGTCTCGCGCGCGCGGAAGACGACGTCTCCAAAGACGCGGCGGAACGGCTGGGCAAAGCTGCTGGCGGTATATTGCGTGGCGGGGCTCAAGTCCGGATAGCCGCAATCCCAGGGCGGCGCGCGCCGCAGCGCGCCCGTTGCCACCCTATGGATGACGTAGGCCGTCAGCGAGGCCGAGCCGGCGATGAAGATGAACACGAGAAGGCCGTTATAGGAGCTGCGGCCTTCGGCAATCGGCACGATCGACAGCCATGGCAGGCTGCTCTGGACGGGCATGTGAGCGCCGACCACGACCGTCACGGCGGGCGACAGGGCGTCGATGAAGAGGCCCGGCAAAATGCCCGCGATGAGACACAGGGCCGCCAGGGTGAACATTGCCGTAAGCGACCAGCGGTCGGTCTCATGGGCACGTTCGGCTGCTAGCGAGCGGGGTCGGCCGAGGAAGCTGACGCCGAAGGCCTTCACAAAGCACGTGGCGGCGAGCGCGGCGGAAAGCGCGAGCAGCGCCCCAACGGCCGGCACGGCGAACTTGAGACCCCATTGGGGCAGGTCCGGGCTCATCAGGATGGCCTGGAAGGTCAGCCACTCGGAGACGAAGCCGTTGAGGGGAGGGAGCGCGGAGATCGCGACGCAGCCGATGAGAACGACGAAGGCCGTCTGCGGCATGCGATGAATGAGGCCGCCGAGGTGCTCCATGTCGCGCTCGCCCGTCGCGGTGAGCACGGCGCCGGATCCAAAGAACAACAGGCTCTTGAAGACGCTGTGATTAAAGACGTGAAACAACGCTGCGGTCAGCGCCAGCGCCGCAGCCCAGCTCATATCGTTGGCTTGGAAGGCGAGCGCGAGGCCGAGCCCGATGAAGATGATGCCGATGTTCTCCACGGTGTGATAGGCGAGCAAGCGCTTCAGGTCGTGCTGCATCAGGGCATAGAGCACGCCGAGCACGGCGGTGATGCCGCCGAGCACGAGCACAAGCATGCCCCACCACCATTGCGGACCTCCGAGCAGGTCGAAGACGATACGGATGAAGCCGTAGACGGCGACCTTCGTCATGACGCCGCTCAGGAGCGCGGAGGCGTGGCTCGGTGCGGCGGGGTGGGCGAGCGGCAGCCAGGCATGCAAGGGGACGACGCCGGCCTTCGACCCGGCGCCGAGCAGGGCGAGCGCGAGCACGAGGCCGGGCAGCCAGTTAGCATGAGCCGCCCCGCGCATGTCTGTGAACGTGTAGGCGCCAGTCGAGCCGGCGAGCAGCCCGAAGGCGAGGAGCAGGGCGAGCGTGCCGAAGCTCGCCATCACGATGTAGACATAGCCCGCATGCCTGTTGTCGCGGTCGTGATGATGGGCCATCACCAGCGCCCACGACGTGAGCGACATCAGCTCCCAGGAGAACAGGAACGTGTAGGCGTCCGCCGCGAGGACGACGAGGTTCATGCTCGCCAGGAACGCGGCGTAGAAGGGCAAGACCCGGCCTGGCGCCTCCTCGTGCTGGCCGAAGCCGATGGCGAAGAGACTGGCGGCGGCGCCGCCGAGATTGACCACCACCAGGAAGAACGCCGCGAGACCGTCAATCGCGAAGTGCGCGCCGATCCACGGCAATCCGACGGGCAGCACGAGCGTTTCGGGTGCGCCGCCGCCGAAAAGGAGCGTGTCGCAAGCGATGGCTAGGATAGCGAGCGATACAAGCAGGCATGACGAATAGATCAAACGGGAGCCGCTGGAGAGCCGCGGGGCGGCAATTCCCAAAACGGCTACGGCCAGCAGTGCCGCCACGCCCCACAATGCCCCCGCAGCCCCCATCTCCCGTTACCTCTGCGATAGGATCGACGGGTGCAAGCTGCATCGAAACAGTCGAGACATGCGTGCCCTACCCCTCACACTCTGGCTCACGTCTTCAGGCGTACGCCGCGGCCGCCCGACAGACTTGCGCCCCCTTCGGCGATCAACTCGACGCCAGCCGCGCCCAAGGCGGAGATGAGCTTCGTCAAAGAATCGACGTTGCCCCGGATGACGCCGTCGCTGGCCTCCATTCGTTGAATGGTCGGCAGTGACAATCCGGCAAGCTCGGCCAGCTTGCGCTGATCGATCCCGAGCAATGCTCGTGCACCTCGCAGCTGGGCGGACGTTATCATGCGCCACGCATCAATACTTAGCTACAAAACATCATATTTCACAGCTGAGGCAAATGTCACGCCAGGACGGCGAGGAGAACGGCCGATCTCGCGGATCCATCCTCTGACAGAGGGCTCAACAGCGTGCACCGGCGCGCTCGCGCACACTGGCACCTGCCGTTTGGCGGCTTGCACGTCGTCGCACCGATGGTGGCAGTCTCCTTTCTGCATTGCGACGGCTCAGGTTGAAGGCAATCCTTGCGCTGGCGGGAACCACACTTGCGTTTCGGTCGTTGAACACCGTCGTCATACGGCGTCGCGAGCGGGCCACGCTATCGTCGAAGAGTTGGCGCAGGAACGGAGGCGTTGATATGGAGGAGTAATCAATATGCCTAGACAACTCATTCTCTATAGCGCCGCCGCTCTTTTACTCATCGCAGTGACGCCCGTGTCGGCGCAATCCTACGGACGTGGGTACTCCAGCGGACACGGGTACTCCAGCAGATCCACGGGGACGCGGGGATCATCCCGGAGCGGCAGCTATAGGGCTCCGACGGCTACGCACCCGCGCTCGTACCATAGCCCGTCAGCCAGCGCTTCAACGCACGAAACGAAAGGCGCCCCGCTTGTCGGCAAGTCAGATCCGCATTTGCGGCATCAGCGCCGCATCGTGACGGCAGCCCCGGGAGGGACGCCGGGCGGCAGCAGTAGCGGGGGCCCGTCGACCTCGCCCGGAGGGGTGACGACAGGGACGGGGGGGACGCCTCAGGTATCCGACAACACGCCGTCCGGTACGTCGAATTCGCGGGGCTCGTCTTCTACGACGGGCCGGTTTGGCAATCGGTCAAGCTCAGGCAGCACGACCACGGCCGCCAATAAGACGACCCTGCGTGCCACCTCCATCGAACCGCGGTCGGCGGACGGCTCCCAGGCCCAAGACGCGAACGGGCTATTGCTGTCGAACGACACCACGAACGGTGCCCTCCCCGACAGCAACACAGGCGAGCAGGTTGAGGCAGGGACGCGCGGCGGCAAGTCACGCACGGGAGCGACCGGATATAACATGCCGACCTGCATGGCCGCCTGGGATCCCCAGACCCACATTGGTCGGGTGAGGTGGCGCGAGATCTGCGCGCGTACGCTGGTGAGCCCGCACATCTAAGGACGTCTGCGCCAGCGCGCGAGACGATGCGGCCGGCAATCCGCGAGAATTTGCCGGCCGCCGTGCTATCGGAATCGCTCAGGTGCCGACGCTGGCATTGCCCTTCCAAACGCCGCGTGTATCGATGATGGTCTTCTGCGCCAGCTTCGAATTTGGGATCGCCAAGAACTCCTTGTGGTCGACCAGCATCAGAAGCAAATCGGCAGCAAGCGCGGTCTCGGTATCCACCAGCTGCACGGCGTGCGCCTTGGAAAGCTCGTGCGGGAGCTCGCTGATGTGGGGCTCGGCGACGCGCAATGCGATCTCGTCGTCGATCAGATGCAACTCCTTGGAAAGATACGCGACGACCTCGACGGCAGGGCTCTCGCGCAGGTCGTCCACGTCGGGCTTGTAGGCGAGACCGAAGCAACCGATCGACCGGATCCCGCCGGCCGCGATGCGGTCGAGCACCTTGCGCACGACTTGGCGCGGCCGTCCGCTGTTGATCCATCGGGCTTCGCGGATGAGGCGGGCCCGCTCGCCGAGTGCGGAGACAATGAACCAGGGATCGACCGCGATGCAGTGGCCGCCGACGCCGGGGCCGGGCCTGAGGATGTTGACGCGCGGGTGGCGGTTTGCCAACGCGATGAGCTCGCCCGCGTCGATGCCGAAGTCTTCGCAGATATCGGACAGCTCGTTTGCAAACGCGATATTGACGTCGCGGAACGAATTCTCGCTGAGCTTGCAGAGCTCGGCCGTGCGGCTGTCGGTCGTCAGGCAGGTGCCGGTGACGAAGGACTGATAGAAGGCTTGGCCGGCGCGCGCGCTTTGCTTGCAAACGCCGCCGATCACGCGGTCGTTCTCGACCAGCTCTTTGAGCATCCGGCCCGGGAGCACCCGCTCGGGACAGTGAGCGATGAAGATGTCGGGCGTTGCGCCGCTGCCGCGGCGGGCGCAGACGAGGTCCGGCCTAATGGCCTCGATCCAGCGCGCGACCTGCTCGGTCGCGCCCACGGGAATGGTCAATTCCACGATGACGAGGTTGCTCTTGACCAGGAGCGGAGCAATCGCGCGCGCCGCCGCCTCGATATAGGAGAGATCGGGCTTGTAGCCGCCCGTGAAGGGTGTCGGCACCGCGATCACGAAGACGTCGCCCGGGGCCGGCTCGGTCGTGGTCGTAATGCGCTCAGCCGCGACGAGCTCGGACAAGGCTTCCGCCAGATGCGGCTCCTCGATCGGGCAGCGGCCGGAATTCACGCTCTCGACCACACGCGGATTTGTGTCGACACCGATCACGCGCATGCCGGCGCGCGCCACCACCACGGAGGTCGGCAAACCGATGTAGCCGAGCCCGATGATGACGCAGGTCGCGAACGGGTGGTCATCGGTCATGGTTTGAACTCGTCGGTGCTGCGATGGGCAAGAATGGCGGCGATGCGACGGCCGGCACGGCCGTCGCCATACGGATTATGGGCCCGGCTCATGCGGTCGTAGGCGGCGGGGTCGGTGATCACATCGGAGACTTGCGCAAAGATGCGGTCGCGGTCGGTGCCGACGAGCTTCACGGTCCCCGCCTCGATGGCCTCGGGGCGTTCGGTGACGTTGCGCATCACGAACACCGGCTTGCCGAACGACGGACCCTCCTCCTGGATGCCGCCGCTGTCGGTGAGGATCACATAGGACCGCTTCATGAGATAGACGAAGGGCAAATAGTCGAGCGGCCCGATGAGGTGCGCATGCGTGACCCCGTCGAGCACCTGGCGCACCGCCGACTGGACCTTGGGATTGAGGTGCACCGGATAGACCACCTGAATGGGATGCGCGCGAACAAGATCACGGATGGCGCTGCAGAGGCTCAGGAATGGTTTCCCGAAATTTTCTCGCCGATGTCCGGTGACGAGGAGGATCGGCCGCGCCGGATCCAGGAAGGCAAATCTGTGCGCCAGTTCCGCGCCCAGCTCGGGCTTTCGCTCGATATGCGTAGCGGTCTCGAGCAGCGCGTCGATCACGGTGTTGCCGGTGACGTGGATCGCTTCGGCCCGCACACCTTCGCGCAGGAGATTGTCGCGTGAGCGCGCGGTCGGGGCAAAAAAAAGATCGGCGATGACGTCGGTGACGCGTCGGTTCATCTCCTCGGGCCAAGGTTGCTGCGGATCGCCCGTGCGCAGGCCTGCCTCCACATGGGCGACCGGGACCTTCTTGTAGAAGGCGGCGATGGAGGCGCCCATCGTCGTCGTGGTATCGCCGTGAACCAGGATGCGATCGGGCTTGGCGGCGTCGATGACCCGCGACAGGCCTTGGAGAACGGCGGTCGTGATCTGATCGAGGCTCTGGGCCTCAGTCATGATGTCGAGGTCGAAGTCGGGCCGCGTCTCGAAGAGCGCGAGCACCTGATCGAGCATCTGCCGGTGCTGGGCCGTAACGCAGATCCTGGTCTTTATGCCCGGCTCATCGGCAAGCGCGCGGGCCACCGGCAGCATCTTGATGGCCTCCGGCCTGGTGCCGAAGACGAGCAGGACCGTCTGGGTCATGCCCTGGTGCTCGCGCGACGCCGTCTCACCGGGGCGGCGGTTCCTTGCCGGGAAACTCGTGCGCAATCATGCGATGAAGGCCGTCTTTGAGCGAGTAGACCGGCTTGATGCCGAGCGCTTGGACCTGCTGGGTCGAAATGCGCGTGTCAGCGCAAAATTTGCGCACGCGTACCGAGCTTATGGGAAACGTCTTGCCGGTCAGCCCGGCCATGAAATCGAATAGATAGCCGCCTGCGAGCCCCAAGGCGTAGGGGATCCTTGGCGGACGCTTCTTGCCGAGCATGGTGCGCGTCAGCTCAATGAGCTCGGTGGTCGTGAGGTCCGGGCTGTCGGCATAGTTGAAAATGTGAAAGCCGCTGTCCAGCTGCAGGCAGCGGACCAGAAAGTGGCTGACATTCTTGACGTAGGCCATCGACTTGCGGTTTTGCCCGGCGCCGATCGCGAGGAAACGGCCGGAGTCGATCTGCTTCAGGAGCGTGTAGACGTTGCCGCGATTGTTCTCGCCAAAAACGACGCACGGCCGCACGATCACGAGCCGCCGCGCGGGGTCGGCATCTGCCCAGCGCTTGAAGACCTGCTCGGCCTTGTGCTTGCTGCGACCGTAATCGTTGAAAGGTCTGACGGGACTCGCTTCGTTCGGTATGCCGCCATCCAACCCGTATACGGCAACACTGCTGGTGAAAACGATTGTGTCGACGCCGTTGCGCTCAGCGGCCTTGACGACGCATTCTGCGCCGTTGACGTTGACGTCGTAGTAGAGCGCAGTGGGCCGAACGTCGTCGCGGTGCTCGGCTGCCAGATGAACAATCGCGTCGACGCCCTGGGAGGAGCGCGTCAGTGTCTCGCAGTCGCGCACGTCGTTTATTTGCGTCAGTTCCGCGTAGCCTTCGCTCGGCTCGATGTCATAGTTCAAGACTTCATGGCCTTGGGATAGAAGGTCTCCGATCAAGTTGGTTCCGACAAACCCGCTCCCTCCGGTAACCAGGACCTTCATTTTGCCGTCGCCCTCACGCCCTTGAACACGTCGATCAGCTTGGCGCAGTTGTGCTCGCGCAAATATTTTCCGATCACGGCGCGTGGATTCTCCGCCGACTTCGCCTCGAGCGTGGTGAACTCGCGCCAAGCTAAATCGAGGGCGTTGAAAAGCGACCTCTCATCACCTGGGTCGAACGCCACGTTGCCGCCGGTGGCGTTCAGAATATCGCGCCCCTCCCCCCTGATGCCGAAGAGGATCGGACGCCCAACGATCAGGTAGTCGAAAACTTTCGATGGGATCGTCAGCTCGAAGACGTCGTCGGCCTTGAGGCTGATGAGGAGCAACGCCGATTGCGCCATCTCGCGCATGGCCTGCTCCTTGCCCATCGGAGGATGGAACAGAATCCGTGCGCTCATGCCAAGTTGCGCGGCGAGCTGCGTTAGCTCGGCGGCAACCGCGCCGCCACCGGCAAACTCGAGCGTCCAGCCGTTGAAAAGTCCCTGGCGGGCAGCCGCCGCGAAGGCGCGAATAGGCACATCCAGCCCTTGCACGCGGCCAAGATTGCCTGCGTAAAGGATGCGCTTGCGGATCTCTGCGGGGCGGGACTGGGCTGCATACTTGCTCAACACGCCATTGTAGATGACGGTCGTCGGCGTGGCCGTCCGGGTCGCGATGTAATCCGCCATCGCCTGCGAGACGCAGGTAATGTGGTCGGCGCGATTATAGAGCGCTTTCTCAAGCTGCTTTCCGAGCTTTAGGGCTCTTCCCCCCTCGCGGATCTGCCCCGCCGATACGGCGGATTGTGGCCATACGTCCCGCACGTCGAACACGAGCGGGCAACGATAGAACCGCGCCAGTGCGTAACCGGTGATCCCGGTGAAGATCGGCGGCGACGAGGTCCAGACCACGTCGGGGCGCCAGGGGCCGAGGCGCTGCTTGAGGCCCAGCCAAAGGCTGCGGCGCACGAACGAAAAATACTGGCTCAGGTATCGGCGGGCTCCGCCGCCGTCGACGGGCGCAACCGGTACGCGGTAGACGCCGTTGCGCGCGTCTTGCTCGTCGTCGCAAGCGACACGCGACTTGTGTGGAAAGGTCGTAATGACGCGCACATCGTGGCCGTCCTCGCGGAGCAAGTCGGCTGTCTCGGTGATGCGGAATGCCGCTGCGGTGATATCGGGCGCGTAGAATTGGGAAACGATGAGAATATGAAGCCTGGAGTTCGGCTGGCTTTGCACGACGGGCGGGATCTCAAGGCTCCCTCTGTGTCGGCCGGCCAGCATCAGCTCCAATCGAACACTGTAAGGAGCCTTTTGGAGACAAAGCGCGTGATGATCGCCGAGCTCGGAAGCGCTTTTCCAAATTCCGGGGCCCAGACAGAGCCTTGAACATTGGTTGGAGCATCAGCTGTCCACTTAATCGTTCGGCCGCTCGCGGTCCGCAGGTAGCCACCCATCCCATCGGGCGTCACCTCCAGGGCGACGCCGGGAGGAACGTGGAACCTGGCAATGGCGCACTTCGCGATTGGGCCCCCGAACTCGTCGAGAATAGAGAGCTTGTTGTTTTCGAAGCGCCACGTGCGGCAATGCGTCGGTGCTCCCGGGAGACGGCGATAGCCATCATGACGCCCGGTCACGACAATCGCCGCATCCGTTGCTTGCACCTCACGCTCCGACACACGCGCCCGCCGTCCCACCCGGAAGGTCCCCCACACCTCCGACGAGTCCACGCCATCGATCTCGACCGTGCTGTGGGAAGCCGTGGAGCGCTGCTGCCGGCGCTTTGCTCCCGCCGCATATGTAGACGTCCCTCCATTCACGATCAGCCGCTCGCTGCCAAGAGACAGCTCGAACGATAAGGTGTCGGCGTGAGCGTGACCAGGAATGTAGTCGGGGCCGACGGCCGCGAGATCGAGGATGGCGGCCATATCCCCGCGGTTGACCCGCACGTACCCTGAGGCCTCGAGGTGGTGCACGCCCTCACCCGGCGGGGCCACGGACTCCAATCCGAGTCTGCGCGCGTAGCCCTCGAGCTCATCGTGCGAGGCCGCGATGCCGAAGGCGGCGTCGTTGAAGAACGATAGCCCGCCATCGGGATGCGTCATGGCCGCCAGCCAGAAGCGCATGCGCTGCGTCATGCCGGGGAGCGCGCCGATGACACGGGGCGACGCGCGGCGGTAGGCCCGCGTCATGTTGAGAACATCGAGCAGGTCTTCGAGGATGATCGCATGATACATGGGCGACAGCTCGAAATGACCGCCGTCTGCGAGGATCTGCTCATCGAGCTCGTGCGCATAGATCGCCAGGCCCTGGTTGAGCCAGCTGTCGGCTTCCGGGCCGTCGAAATAGAGCCCGGCGATGACCAGAGCTTTGGCGTTGGCGAGCAGGTGGTTGCCAAGGAGATGCCATTCGATGCGCTGCGTGAGCCAGCGCGTCTGCACGGCGAGGCTTTGCACCCAGTCAGGTAGAAGCGCGTTGCCGGCGAGCGCCCACTTGATCCAGTTCACGATGCGCAACGAAAGCGGATAGGGCTCCCAACCACACCCGTATCCGGGTGGATTTTCTGCAATCCAGCGGGAGATCAGCTCGCGCTGCAGGTCGCGATGCGCGGCATCGGCATCAGCGGCGAGATCGTCGAAATAGTGAAGGTTATAGCGCCAGAGCTTCGCTTTGCCCGGATCGTTCCACTGCTCGGGACGCGCGATGTCACCGTCCTCGTTGAGCAGTCGCACGCGCCAGCGGCCGGGCAGACGTCGAGGGCCGGCAATCGGCGCCACCCAGATCCCCGACCGGTCCCGGCGTTGGGGCGCAGGAGAGCTGTCGATCTTGGGGCGGCGGACGGAGTTGAGCAGCCGCCCGTAGAATCTGGATCGGCTTCAGATGCCGAACCGTATTGTACAGCCGAACCAGTTGCATCACGCCCCTGAAAGGGCAATTACGGCGCGGCTGACCTCGACCACTTCGTCGAAGGGAATTGGCGCGTGCCAGTTAGATGCGATTGCATCGATGAAGGCTGCGGCGCAGGCGCTCTGCCCCTTGTCCTGCCGCCACAGATTGAGCTTGCGAAAGCCGGGCCAGCCAAAGGCGCGAAGCTTGCGGAAGTTGTCGAGCTGCAGAATGCGGCCTGAGACGAAGATCTCCAGCCGCTCCTTGGGGAAAGCTGCGCTGCCGTTGGCAAAGTAGTGGACCGTCCCGATCGAGCCATCTTGGAAGGACAGTTGCAGCGCGACCGTGTCTCCGGTCTGCGAGGCCATCGGCTGCACCTGATGCGCAGCGATCGGGGTGCCCGCGAGGAAGCGCAGCAGATCGATGAAGTGGCAGGCTTCGCCGATGATGCGGCCGCCACCGACCTGCCGATCCTGGGTCCAGTGATCGGCGGGTATGGCGCCGGCATTCACCGTCATCACCATGGCCTTGGGAGCCGGCTGCCCGTCGAGCAGCTGCTTTATCTTGCGGACGTGGGGCGCAAAGCGGCGATTGAAGCCCAGCATCAGCAACGGCGCCGTCCCTGCCTCAGCCTGCGCCAGATAGGCGGCTTCGATCTCGGCGAGCTCGTCGAGCGTCAGGCACAACGGCTTCTCGACGAACACGTGCTTTCCGGCGGCAATCGCCGCGAGGACATAGCGTGCGTGGCTGTCGTGCCGCGTCGTGATGACGACGGCGTCGATGTCGGGATCGGCAAGGATTCGGTCCGCATCGGTCGTGGTCTCGGCAAAGCCGAATTTGCTGGCGGCGTGGAGACCGCTGACACCCCCGCTCGAGGCCACGCTTGCAAGCTTGGCGCCGGCCGCCTTGAAAGCGGGGATCAGCACGCGGCCGGCGTAGTTGCCCGAGCCGATCACACCGATCGTGACGGCCTCTCGCTTGTGGGGCTGCCTTGTAACCGTGGTGGTCTTTGTCGGGTTGAGCCGGACCGTTTGCCGGCGCAACTCAACATCGGGCACATGTGCGTCATCGCGATAGGTCAGCAGCACGCCAAGCGAAGGCCCTCTCCCGCCCACGACCTCGTAGGCCTGTGTCGCATCACCGATATCGAAGCGATGCGAGATCAAAGGCGCCACATCGAGGCGCTTATCCGCCAGCATGTCGAGCACGGCTTCAAAGTTGCGCTGCTCCGTCCATCTGACGAAGCCCAGCGGATAATCGCGGCCCTTCACCTCGTAGTCGGGGTCATAGCGTCCGGGACCGTACGAGCAGGACACCTGGAAGGTCAGCTCCTTTTCGTAGAAGTCTGCGCGCGACAGCTCCAGGCCGGTGACGCCGACGAGAACGATGCGGCCTCGCTGGCGGCACATGTGCGCGGCCTGGCGCACGGGATCGTTGCTCTTGGTCGACGCGGTGATGATGACGCCATCGACGCCGTTGCCGCGGGTGAAGCTCTGAGCCGCATGCACGGGATCGGAACTGGCCGACAGATCCACGACCTCGGCGCCGAATTGGCGCGCGAGTGCGAGCCTGTCGCTGTCGAAATCGAGACCCAGCACCCGGCAGCCGTGGGCCCTGAGGAGCTGCACCGTCACCAATCCGATCAAACCGAGCCCGGTGACGGCGATGGTCTCGGCGAGCGTCGGCCCCACAAGGCGGATGCCCTGCAGCGCAATCGCGGCGAGCACGGTGAAGGCGGCTTCATCGTCCGAGACAGTGTCGGGCACCTTGGCGGCGAGATTGACGGGGACGCTCACGACCTCGGCATGCCGGCCGTTGGAGGCCACCCGATCGCCGACGCAAAAGCCGCTCACGCCGGCGCCCACCTCCATAATCCGGCCGACATTGCAGTAGCCGAGCGCCAGCGGCTGATCGAGCTTGGCGCGAACGGCCTCCAGCGCGGGCGCCAAGCCGTCGTTGCGCACCTTGTCGAGCACCATGCGCACCTTGTCGGGCTGCTGGCGCACTTTTCCGATCAGGCTCGCCTTTCCGAAATCGATCAGCATCCGCTCGGTCCCGGTGGAAACCAAAGAGCGCGATGTGCGGATGAGCAGATGCCCCGGCGCCAGTTGAGGGCAGGGGGTCTCGGCGACCTGCGTCTCGCCGTTGCGGAGGTTTTGCAGGACCTGCTTCATGCGTGATGGCAATCGTCGCCGGCGCGACTTATCCCCGCTCTCGGCGGCGCGCCTACACTCGGCCCGCAGACCAACCGCACTGGACCCCGCATCGCATGGATACATCCGCCAATCTCGGGCTTCCCTACATCATGGCGGCGCAGGCCCAGAAGCACGTCACCCACAATGAGGCGATCCGGGCGCTCGATGCCGTGGTTCAGCTCATGGTCTTGGATCGCGATCTCACCGATCCGCCGGTCTCGCCCGGCGACGGCGACCGCTATCTCGTTGCGGTGGGGGCGTCGGGCGATTGGACCGGGCAGACCGGCGCCATCGCGGCGTTCCAGGACGGGGCGTGGGCGTTCTATGCACCAGCCGAAGGATGGATCGCCTGGGTCGCCGATGAGGACAAGGCGCTGGCGTTCGACGGAACGGACTGGGTCGAGCTGACGATCAGCGTCAATCCCACGCCGCTCGTCGGCGTCAATGCCACGGCGGACGCAACCAACCGGCTGGCCGTCAGCTCGCAAGCAACGCTCCTCAACCATGCGGGGTCCGGTCACCAACTCAAGATCAACAAGAACACGGCTGCCGATACCGCCAGCTCACTTTATCAGACGGGCTTTTCCGGGCGCGCGGAGATGGGGCTCGCCGGCGACGACGACTTCCACTTCAAGGTCAGCGCGGACGGCACCACCTGGTATGAGGCCATCGTCATCGACCGCGCCAGCGGCTCCGTGAGCCTGCCGGCGACGGTGCCGGCACCGGCCCCCTTCAACCTGCTGCAGGATGCCGGCCGTTTCGGCGGCAGCCCAGAGCCGAAGAGCGCCGGGGCGCCGACATTCACGGCGCCGAGCTACATCACGAGCGTCAACGGTGCAGTGTTGGCGCAGGGCCCCAAGTTCATCTACGACAACACCACCTACGGCGGCTCCGCAGGGGCGCTCGATGCCGACGTCGACGCGCTGATCAGCAAGCTCAAGGATGCGAGCAAGCGCCGCTACGGCGTCGAGTTCTATCTGCTGCAGGTGACGGCGGGCACGGGCACGTCGGTCCAGATCTCCTTCGGCGGGGACACCTACTATCTGCCCGTCTCGTTCCCGCAGGTGGCGTTGCCGACCGCGATGTCCGTCAACTATCACCTGCTGGTCAAATCCGGCAGCGTGGGCATCTATCGACCGACCGGGATACACCGCCTGTTTCTCGACGGGACCGAGTACGCAACCCACCAGAAGATCGTTCCCGGCGACGGATGGAGGCAGGTGAGCAAGCTGGTCATCGTCCCGCCCGATCAGTTCATCGGCTATGACAACGTGGTTCATGGCATTTACGCGACGCCGGAGAGCGTGTTCTACGTCGCTGCCCTCACCGTCGTGCCGGGACACATGCCTATCGCGCCTGGGCTCTATTATGGCGTGGTTCCGAGCCTGGAGGCGTGGCGGTAGCGTCGGCATGCGCCTCGCTTTTCCCCAGAAGCTCCGCAATCAGGCTCTGAAAGGTGGCGAAATTCTGCGGCCAGCTGGGATACGAGGCGAGCTGCCTTGTGCCCGCTTCCACCAACGCATTCTTTGCCGCGACGTCGCTGAGAACCTGCTCGAGCGATCGGAGAATGTCGTCTGCGTCGAAGGGATCGAAGTATCTCGCAGCGTTGCCGCAGACCGCGCGGGCGAACCACATGTCGCTGGTGAAGATCGGCAGGCGGTGATGCATGGCTTCGAGGTAAACGATGCTGAAGCTCTCGAGCAGCGTCGGCATCAGCAGGGCATGGCACTGGGCATATAAGCTCTGCATGCGGTGCAGAGGCACCTGGCCGACGTTGCGTATGATGTCCCCAAGACCTCGCTCGCCGATCGCCTCAACGAAGCGGCGGGCCGCGCCCGCGCTCGGATCGACGGTCGTCACGATGCGATAGTCGAGCCCGCGGGTCTTGATGCGGCTTCCGAGATCGAGAAGAACCTCGAGGTTCTTGTGGGGATAATAAACGCAGGGACAGAGCAGGCGCACGCCGTCCGGCAGAGCAAAGTCGACGCCCCGGTCGAGGACGGTTGGTTCAAGAGTGACGGCGTTGTTTATGACGCGGACATCGGCGAGGCCGTATTTCGCGGAGAGGACGTCCCTGATTTCCTGCGTCTGGGCAACGACGATATCCGCTCGGCGGAAATGCCGTTCGAGGAGGAGCAGCTTGGTCCTTCGCCTCAGCCAATCGGGGACGCTCATGGTCTTCCAGACTTTGGGGTGCACGTTAAGCGCATAGGGCCAGCCGAAGACGTAGAGCTGCCGCGCCGTCGTGCTCACGATGAGGTTGCCGAGATTGAGCACGACATCGGCACCGATCCTGTCGATGAGGCGTCCGAGCGCGAACCGGTAGACCAAGGGGGCGAGGATGGCCCTGCTATAGATCGGCGGGAGCTTCATCACCTCGATATTGGGATTGGTGAGGAAGTCCAGATCGGCGCCGTTGGCGGCAAGGACGACATAGCGCTCCGACAGGGTCTCGGCATTGAGGAGCTTGAGGTAGCTGTCGCGGATGCTCTTGCCGCCGCCTGCGTTCGAGTTCAGCGCATTGATGGCGATGGTTTTCAGGGCGACGATTCCCGGAGCACCGCCACGAGTTGCCGGATTGGAAACGGGCTCATCTGAATGCCACTGACAACAGGTTGGCCGCGGAGGTCTCCGGCGTGATCTTGCCCGCCAGCTGGTGTGACCGGCGCCCCATCTCGAGGAGCGTCGCGTCGTCCGTTTCAATGATACGCTTCATATTTGCCGCAAGCGACGCAGCGTCCGTTGATCGGAAGATGTGCCCGTTCCATCCGGGGATGACGAAGGCGCTCGCGGCACCGCAGACGTCGGAGCAGATAATCGGCAGCCCCGCGGCGGCAAACTCATGCAAGACAACACCCCATTGATCCCGCCGGCTCGGAAGGACGAAGCAGCCTGCGCGTGCGGCTTCCTTGGGCAGCCTCTCCGGCTGCATGAAGTCGTTGAGGAGCATGCCCGGAGCGGAGCCCAATGCCGTCATTTGCGGGCCGCCGCCGATCATGTGCAGGTCCCAATCCCGGCGCTCGGCCCCAAGGCTCTTCCAGGCGGAAACGAGCAGGTCCGTTCCCTTTTCTTCGTGAAAGCGACCCACATAGAGAAACCTGTGCGGATAGGCTTGCTCTTTTTCCGCAATCGCGCGCGCGTAGTCCTTGGTGAATATCGAAAGATCCGCACTCAACGCATCAAGGGCGATCTCGCGAGGGGTGAACCCCAGCCGGCGTGCGTAAGCGTATTGGGGTGCCCCGGCGACCCAGGCATGAGAGAAGTAGCGCTGAAAATATCTGGCGCCGCCCAACACTCCTGCGACTTGTTGCCTTGCGGTTCCGTGCCATTGGCCGTCAAGGCAGCACACGACTGGCAGGCCACGGAGGCGCAAGGCCTTCGCGATCGTGAGATAATCCCTTTCCATCCACCCGGCGACGCTGGCGATGTCGAACGGCACGTCGTCGATCAAGCTCTTGAGCTTTGCCAGGGGGGCTTCTGAGCGCGGATAGAAGGTCGCTCCGCGCACGTCCGTTATCTGAAAGGGCGTCAGCTTGCGCGTGTCCCAGTGGACGACATGCAGCTCGGCTCCGCGCGCCGCCAACTCCCGCATCGTGGCGAGCGCGAAGCCCATGACCTCCGCGCAGAGATACAAAATCCTCACCCGCTGTCCTCTTGCAGCGCCGCCTCCCGACTAGGGCTGCTCGCCCCAACGCGGAATGTGAGGATCGATGCAATGAGCTGGAAAAGATAGCCGATCGCAAGCGCCCAGACCGCACCGATCAATCCGAAAGCAAGGCACAACGTGACCGTCAGCACCAAATTCGCAAAACACCCGACGGCATTGTTGATCAAGACGGCGCGCGAGTTCCCCATTGTCAGCGAGAAACCGCCAAGGATATTCGACACGTTCCACATCGCGATGCCGAGCGCGATCCCGAACAGTAAGTCCGCAGCGCGTGCGTAATCGTCGGAAAGAACCAGTGCAACAATAGGCTCGCGTAGCCCGTAGAAGAGCAGTGCTCCAATCGCTGCGGCGACGCCTCCGAAAGCCAGCCAAATGCGTCTGGCTCGCGCGATGTTGGCTGCCTTCCCCCCGGCCATAGCGCCGGCCAGGACGGGCGTCATTGTCCACTCTGCGATGCTATTGAGAATCCCATACGGTCTTTTGACCAATCCGTAGCTGACGACGAAGAGCCCGGCTGCGCTCAAACCGACCGTTGCCCCGATCAGGTAGCGATTGCTCATCGCGGTAACGCTCGAAAGGACGGCGGCCGGGAACAAGGGACGGGCTAGCCGCATGACCGCATTCTTCATCGAGCGCTGCTCGCGAGGATCACGCGGCAGCGACCCGGGGTAGGCTTCGAAACGGAGCAAGGCACGCGCCAAGACAAGGAAAATGAATGTGCCCACGAGATTGCCGGCAACCGCGGTGTAGGCGCTCGGCCGCCCAACCTCCAAGAAGATCCAGAGGAATGCGAAGCGAAACCACGCATCGCCACCTGAAATGAAGGCCACATCCTTCTGGCGCCGCGCCGCGGCAAAGAGGGCGAGCTCAAAATAGCGACAGGCCTCCACCGCGAACAAACCCATGATGAGGAAGGGCGTGATCCAATGAAGATCGAGGGCCGCTGCTGCAGGCAGACCAACGAGTATGATGAATGCCGAGAAGATTGCCACGTACTTGCGGAGGATTGCAAAGCCCACCGCGCGGAACTCTCGGGCATGGCCGTTGTGCGTTTGAGCGGGATAGCCAATAAAGATGCCTTGGACCAGAGGCCCCACTACGATCCCTACAAGGATGGATGCGAGACCGATAATTAGTCCCATAAGGCCCAGCTCGGCGGGCTCGAGATAGACGGCCCAGACCTTCAGCGAAGCAAGAGTCGCAATTGCGGAGACGAGCTGACCTGCCGCTACCCATGCAGCGTCTCCATAGAGGCGATAATTTCGTGGCATTGTTGGATTTATGGCCAGGGTCGCTGCCGCATGTTTTGCGCGGCGCCAGGGCGAGAGGCGAGCAGATCGCGCGCAGCAGCAGCTGACCTTATCGAACAGGGCTGGGAGGCGATCTCATTGCTGGATTGCCGATCGGCCCAACCGGCGGGACACGAACCCCGGCTCGCACGGCAGAAAATCTTGTTTGTGCGCGCGCCTCATTGAGCACGAACCAGATTCCCGTCCAGAATGCGGCGTTGGAGTTGAAGGATCCAATAATCACACTTGGCTCTACGAACGCCAGGGCAAGGCCGCAGGCTATCGCAAGCCGAGCATCGGGCCACGCCACGCGGCATGCCACAGGTGGCAAGCTTGCCGTAGGCACCTTGCTCAGTGTCATCATAAGGAACCGGGCCGTTAGCCACAGCACGGGCAAGAACAGCAAGAGGCCAGATTCCGCCAAGAGCCGCAGCCACAAATTATGCGGAGATACTTGCGACAAATCGTTGATCCAGACTTTCGCGGCGTCGGGACCAACGCCGATTATCGGTGATGATGTAAAGATTTCGAACGCGCCTACATCGCTTGCAAGTCGACCAGTAGTGATCGCATTCAAACGTGTGTAGAGGCTGCCGGTCGTATCGAAGTGTCGCCATAACTGGTCCGGAATTAGTGCAATGAGATCCATTGAGAACGCGGCCAAGCATACGCCCATGATGAGAACAAGAGTGGCAAAGCGGGAATTTCTGGAAATAGCAATTCCGTACGCTGAGGCCGCGACCAGAGCGAACGTGCCGCCCCTGGCGCCAGTGACTATGATGCTTGCGGCCGAGCCAACGACGATCGCCGCAACAATGATGCGTGTTGCGGAGCGCACGGGTGTTGTTCGCAGATAAAGGGCTACGATCAACATTGCTGCCGGCGCCACGACGACACCCCAACCGGTCCGGGAGGCAGAAAATCCTGAATTGGAGATTGTGGGGCCGTGATCGGGCCAACGCACAATCCTCGTGGTCTCATCGAAGAACCCAGTCGGCACATGGAAATCGGGCAAGACGCCGATATAGGCAAGGATGGGATAGAGGAAGATGACGAAAGAGACTGTCATCCCGACTGTCAGCGTGGAAAGGAAGGTGGGGTAAGCGCGCGGCTGTATCCCGTAAAGAGCAATCAGCCACAACAACGGCTCGACGAAATCGCGCGCCCGATCAAGACCCGTTTGCGCACCGTTCGATAGCGCGACGGTTACGAAGGCCATGAACGCGCATAAACCCAATCCGAAAAACATGACGCGCTGCGCGGAGCCGTATATTCGGAATCTCAGTAGTCCGATCAGGGCAAGCCCAGCAAAGATGGCGAGCTTCGCCTGTGCGATCATCACGTAGGAGACGCCGGGAAACCAATATATGCCCGCGAATGCTACGTAGCCGGCCGCCAGACCGACATGAACTTTATCGGCCAGCGTAGCTCGGACCGGAACCGAAGAGCGCCGAGGAGGCAGATGCGCATATCCGCGGGGTGTCATGGGCACCCGCCGATCCACCTATAGCGCCGTTTCAAAAGCTACCGCCGCTCGGGTGAATCGGATTTTCCTCACCCAATGCACAAACGCTTTACCAGCGCCCCCGTGCCGCGTCCCATGGCGCCGGCATCTCACCACGGCAAGTGCGATCAAATTGTGACAGCGCGCGCCAAGTCGGCCCGGCGTTAAAAAAATTGACGCGACGAAGAGCCTGCAAATTGGGCAGAGAGCGCCGGCTCATACCGCGCGCGGGCGTCTGTGCCCATGCCGCAACAGCCCTTGCCTCTCTGCCTGCCGGGCCCGGGGAGAGGAAGTATTAAACTTGCGGCGCTAGCTTTGCCGCTGGGTATCGAGAGATTGGCAGCGCCGATAAATCATGCGCTCTCTTGGAACATTGCTCCTGTCTGGGCTCGTCGTTGGGCTCGTCTGGTCGACGGCCGTGGTCGTTGCCAGCGGTGCGGGCGCGGTGTCTCTCAGCCCCTCAACGGCATCCCCGGTGTCCACGCTCCAGCGCGTCGCGCGCAAGGGCACGCGCAACCACGTTCCCGGTGACGACATGGTGACGGTGCCGACCGAGTCTACCGAGTCTCAGATCTCGGATCGAGAACTCGGTGGAACAGTGCATGGCTATTTGGGATGCCGCCACGCACATCACCAAGAGCAAATGGCGCGAGATCTGCCGCCGTCAGGTCAACGAGCGCTCCGCCGCCCACACCGACGCGCCCTGAATTTTGATCGCGCCCGGCGGTCTTGCGCGCGGGGACAGCCCCGGCGCCTCCTGGCCGTTGCGTCGGCCCCGGCCAAACCTCTCTTTTGCTCGCGCGTAGCCTTTGGATAACGGGGATAGCGGCCCGCCGGCCTCTGTTGCTGCCCTGATACTCAGCACACAATGGGTTGTTCCGAGGGAGGCCCCCATGTTCAGCATGCGAATTCCTGGTGTGCGCAAGAGCGAGACCCGCATCAAGATCGAGATGGCCGAGGTCGAGAGCCGATGCCTGTCGATCCTTGCCCGTTTCGACGGGCTTGGCCGCGAGCCGACGCTGGCTGAGCGCGACGCCAGGCGGATGGATTTCCTCGCCGGCCGCAAGCGTCTGGGGGAGCTGGGCACCGAGCTGCTGGAGCTCAAGTGCTCCTGACGAGCGGCTTTCAGACCAGCGAGTGCTGGTAGATCTTCCACATCTCGCTCAGCGCGTTGCCCATCAGGAACGAGGCGACCAGATACGCGGTCACGCCGAGGCACCAGCGCCGCTGCGCCGGCGATTGCAGGCTGGTTCTGGTTTCGTCGATCAGCGCCCACCAGGCGTCTGCAGCAAAGGACCTGAGCTCGGCCATAAAGAGTGGCTCCTTCCATCCATGTCGAAGAGCCCGAGTGTCTTCCAATTGTGGTTAATGCCTTGCAAACACGGGGATTTACGACTTGGACGTCGTATTTTGCGTAAGCCCGAAAGCTTTCGCTAAGCCTAGCTTTCCTGCGCCGGCCCGCTGGGCCTCCAGGTAACGGTAAGAAATTCTCACTGTGTTAGCTCGAGACCTTCCCGCCCTCGCGCAACCGGGGATCGTTGGCGCTCCCCCATTGGGAGCTGCCTCCTCGGCAGCGGGCCGGCGGCACGGTGGAAGGTCTCGATGGGCATTGTCAGGTTCGCGCTCCGGTTTCCGCACACGTTCTACGTGGTGGCCGCGTTCATCCTGTTCATCGGCGCGACCGCGATCTGGACCATGCCGGAGGACATCTTCCCGGAGATCAACATCCCGGTCGTGACTGTCATCTGGCAGTACGACGGCCTGGCCACGCCCGAGATGGAGCAGCGCGTCACCATCTACTCCCAGTACTCGATCAGCGCCAACGTCACCGGCATCAAGGACATGGAGGCGCAAACGCTGAACGGGCTGTCGGTGATCAAGCTCTACTTCCAGCCCGACGTCTCAATCGACCTCGCGATCGCACAGATCGTGTCCGCATCAAACTCCATCCGCGCGCTTATGCCTTCCGGCATCCAGCCGCCGATCGTGGTGCAGTACAACGCCTCCAGCGTCCCCGTGCTGCAGCTGAGCCTGACCTCCGACACCCTCGATCAGTCGAAACTGTACAACTACGGCCTCTACACGCTGCGCCAGCAGCTCGCTCCGGTGCAGGGCGTCACCTTCCCAACGCCCGACGGCGGCAAGCCGCGCCAGATCATGGTCGACATCGACCCCAAGAAACTGCTGGCCAAGGGGCTGACGCCGATGGACGTCGTCAACTCCGTCAACGCCCAGAGCCTCACCCTCCCGTCAGGCTACGCGAAGATCGGCAATCTCCAGTACACCATTCGCACCAACGCGATGCCCGACACCATCGCGAAGCTGAACGACATCCCGATCAAGTACGTCGACGGCCAGACCGTATTCCTGCGCGACATCGGCAACGTTCGCGATGGCTGGGCCGTGCAGCAGAACGTCGTACGCGAGAACAGCAACAACGCCGTGCTCTTGAGCGTCATCAAGAACGGCAACGCCTCGACCGTCACCGTCGTCGAAGGCGTGCTCGCGGCGTTGAAGGTTGCCCGGGAGGCGGCGCCGAAGGGCCTCAGCATCAACGAGCTGTTCGATCAGTCGAAGTTCGTCACCGAGGCGATCCATGACGTTGTCCGCGAGGGTCTCATCGCGGCAGGTCTGACCGCGCTGATGATCCTTCTCTTCCTCGGATCCTGGCGTTCCACCCTCGTGGTGATGATCTCGATTCCGCTGGCGATCCTGAGCTCGATCATCGGCCTGTTCCTGACCGGCAATACGCTAAACACCATGACGCTTGGCGGTCTGGCGCTGGCCGTCGGCATTCTCGTCGACAACTTTACGGTCACGATCGAGAACACGCACCGCCTGCTCGAGGAAGAGGGCAAGCCGCTGTACGAGGCGACGCTCTACGGCTCGGCCGGCATCGCGGTGCCGACGCTGGTCTCCACGCTGTCGATTTCTTGCGTGTTCGCATCCGTGGTCTTTCTCGAGGGCCCGGCGAAGTATCTCTTTGCTCCAATGGGGCTCGCGGTGGTGATGGCGATGCTCGCCTCCTACGGCCTGTCGCGTACGCTCACTCCGATCACGATCGGGCTGCTGCTGCGCAGCGAGCTCGCGCACAAGCAATCCGGGGCGCCGACCGGCTTCTTCGGCCGCTTCAAGGCGTCTTTTGAGCGCGGCTTCGAGCATATGCGCCAAGGTTATGTCATGCTTCTGGGCGTGTTGCTCGCACGCCGCTACATCGTACCCTCCGTCGCCGCGGTGTTGCTCGTCATGGGCGTATTCCTCTATCAGGTCGTCGGCCGCGACTTCTATCCGAACATCGATGCCGGACAAATAAAGCTGCACGTGCGTGCTCCAGCGGGCATGCGTCTGGAGGAGACGGTCAAGTACTTCACCGCCGTGGAGAAGACGGTTCGCAAGGTCATCCCCAAAAAGGACCTTTCGCTGGTCGTCAGCGACATCGGCATCCCGGCAATTGCCTACAACCTTGCTTTCACCGACGGTTCGACGATTGCCCAGAACGACGGCACCTTGCTGATCGCTTTGAAGGGGGGGCAATCGCAAACCAACCAATTCATCAAGAAGCTGCGCGTTGCGCTGCCTGAAGCTTTCCCAAGCGGCATCTTCTATTTCCAAGCCGCCGACATGGTGACGCAGATCCTGAACTTCGGTCTGCCCTCTCAGATCGACGTTCGCACCGTTGGGTCCGACGTGAAGACGAATTTTCAGGTTGCGCGCGAATTGCGCCGACGCATGGCGGACGTGCCGGGGCTTGTCGATGTGCACATCCAGCAGGAGGTTTCGAGCCCTGCGTTCTTCACCGACATCGACCGTTCGCGCGCATTGCAGGTGGGCCTCAACGCTGAATCCATAGCATCCAACCTCAACACCAGCCTCAACTCTTCCGAGCAGGTCCAGCCGAACTTCTGGACCGATCCCAAGTCGGGCATCCCCTACTACATCGCGGTGCAGACGCCTCAGTACCTGATGGATACCCTGTATGAGGTGAAGAATACGCCCGTCTCGACCAGCATCGCCGACAAGAACAGTTACGAATCGGCGCAGCCCGTTCCCGGCATGGTCAGCAACATCGCAACGATGCGGCGCGACAGCGTGCCCACCAACGCCAACATGACCAACGTCCAGCCCGTGTTCGAGGTCTATGGGGCCGTACAGGGGAAAGATCTCGGCAGTGTCGCCAATGACATCGGCAAGATCGTCAAGGATCTGGAAAAGAAGCTGAAGCCTGGAAACGTCATCCAGGTGCTTGGCCAGATCCAAAGCATGAATGACTCGTTCACCGACCTGGGGATCGGGCTCTTGTTCGCCTCCGTGCTCGTCTACCTCCTGATGGTCGTGAACTACCAGAACTTCGGTGAGCCGTTCGTGGTTATTCTCGCACTACCGATGACATTCGTCGGCATCCTCACCATGCTGTTCGTTACCGGAACCACATTGAGCGTTCCCTCGCTGATGGGCGCCATCATGGCGGTCGGCGTCGCCTCGGCGAACTCGATCCTGCTGGTGACGTTTGCGCGCGAGCAGCAATTGGCCGGCCGGACCTCGTTCCAGGCTGCGATCGACGCCGGCCATACGCGCATCCGCCCCGTGCTGATGACGGCCTGCGCGATGATCGTCGGCATGATCCCGATGGCGATCGGCGGCCCCGGCGCCGAGCAGAACGCGGTGCTGGCGCGCGCCGTCATCGGCGGGCTGTTGTTTGCAACGCCGACGACGCTTCTCTTGGTTCCGTTCCTGTTTGCCGTGCTGCGCAAGAAAAATGACGGCAAAGCGGAGCACGGCGTATTCGAGGAGGACCTCGCATGAGCGCGGACGAGAAAGTACCAGAGACAGGCGATGCGCCTTGGCCGAGCGGTCCCCAGCCCGGCACCGAAGTGCAACCGCCGCGCGACACGTCCTCCTTCCGCCGCACCGGCCGGCTGCTCGGCATAGGAGTCGTGATCGTGCTCGGCACGGGGCTCGCTTACGGCACATGGCGGGCCTACGAGAGCTATCGCGACGTCATGGCCACGACCGAGCAGCGCCGCAACTTCGTGCCCACCCTGCGGGTGGCTCCCGTCAAGCAGAGCGAGAAGCTGGTCCAGGTCACGCTGCCGGCCACGACGCTGGCCTTCACCACGGCAAACATGTACGCGCGCGTCTCCGGCTACATCTCCAAGCGCAACGTCGACATCGGCGACCACGTCAAGAAGGGCGAGCTCTTGGCCTACATCTCCGCACCCGAGATTGAGTGGCAGCTGGCCCAGGCCAAGGCGACGCTGTTACAGAACAAGGCGACGGTGGGCCAGCTCTTGGCCAGCATGGAGCTGGCGCGCGTGACCGACGTGCGCAACGGACCGCTGGTCGAGCGGGGCTTTGTGAGCGCCTTGAACGGCGACACGTACCGGCTGAACCTCAAGTCGCAGGAGCAGCAGGTGGAGGCGGCGCAGGCCACCGTGGCGGCCCAGGCCGCGCAGGTTGAGGTGAACCGCCAGCAGAAGGAATACCAGAGCGTCGTCGCACCGTTCGACGGTGTCATCACCCAGCGCAACGTCGACGTCGGTGATCTCATGGCGAGTGACGCCACCAGCGGCACCTTCATGTTCACCGTGATGCAGCGCGATGTGATCCGGACGCAAGTCTACGTGCCCCAGGAGCAGGCGTTCGGGCTTGTCCCCGGGGTCAAGGCGGTGGTCCGCGTCCCCGAGATGCCGGGGCAGACCTTCGACGGCACGGTGACGCGCATTGCCGACGCCCTGTCGCCGGGAACGCGCACGCTGCTGACCGAGGTCGACATTCCCAACCCGGAAGGCAAGCTGCAGCCGGGGACCTACGTCACCATCGAGCTCTTCATCCCGCGCAAGACGCCGTCGCTGCTGGTGCCGGCGCAGGGGATCATCTTCAACGAGAACGGGATGCAGGTGGCCGTCGTCAAGGACGGCACGGCACATATCCAGAAAGTCTCGGTGACGCGCGATTTGGGTACGGCGATCGAGGTGGACCACGGCGTCAAAGCCGGCGATCAGGTCATCCTCGATCCGCCGGTCGATCTGCAGAATGGAGCCAAGGTGCGCATCAAGTCGCAGGTGAAGCAGGCCTCGGCGCAATAGCCGTCTCCGATGCGTACGTCTCGCAGTGTCGAGTGCGGCGTTGAGCAGCTCAGAACAGCGAGAAGTCGCCGATGAGCGCATTACGCGCCATCCATGGGGTATGGGGCGCAAGGCTCGGAAACGTCTTTGCCAGAGCGGTCGAGCGGTCGAGCACCAAAGATCTCACTCCGGCATAGAGCTCGCCGGCATCAAGCAGGCCATTGTGGTCGCGATCATATTTGTCACGAGCAGGGCCGATTACATCGACGATTGCGGTGGTGAAAAGCCCACCGCCGGTCGGCGGGTCTTCGATGCTGAACTCACGTCCCTTCGCCGCTGCCAGCACGACCATCGGCGCGCCGCTGTTGGTAAGGAGCTGCGCGACCACGGAGTCGTTTGAGGTCTTGAACTCGCGACCCGCGAAGCCCGACTGGCAGGCGTCAAGCAGAACCACGACGCGCGCCGTCGACCGCGCCAAGACCTTGCCGACCTCCGCCCACCCTAGGCTCGTGTCTTTTAGATTTGCGCTGTCTGTGGCGGCAGTGATCATACGGAAGCCGGCCTCCCCTCCATCCACGCCGTGGCCGGCGAAGAAGAACACCAGCGTGTCCTCGGGCCGCGATTTCGACACGGCGCTATCGAGCGCCTCGATCACGGATTGAGGGGTAGCCGCCTCGTTGGCGAGAACGGCAACATCGACGCTTTCGTACGATCGGGTCGTTGCGCCTTCCAACGCCTTCTTGAGGCGCATCGCATCGGCACTGCCAAAGTCGAGCGGATCGAAGGCGGTGTCCTCATATTTGTCGATGCCGACCATGACACCGTGCAACGTGCCCTTGGCAGCGGTTTGACCAGGAACATGCAGGGCGTTGGGGAGGCTGACCAAACCGTGCTGATCCTCGGCGACCGCTGCCAGCCAGCGTCCTGCGCCGGGGTCGGCGATATCAAAATCCGTACGCTCGTGCTGTCCGTTGGCCGGAAAGTCCTGCACGAGCCTGCCGTCCGCGTAGATACGAACGCTCTTCAAGCTTGTAGTGGACGCCGCTTCGATAGTTCCACTCAGCCGCCCATTGGCAGGCGGGCCCCTTAGCTCAAGCGCCGCGGTTGGTGGGGCACCAGGCAGCTTTGGTGCAGGCGGTACGGTCTGTCCCTCGAGCGTGCGCGCCAGCAATCCGGGACGCTTGAGCATCAACTCGAACTGATTGAAGGAATAAAGGCCCGGAATGCCGGGGAACTTGAACTGAATGCTGTAGGCACCCTCATACGTCGCGTCGAATGTGCCGTCGGGACGGTAGACGACGACCTCGTCGTCGATGACCTGTCCCGCAAGGATGATATGCTTCTCGGCTTTCTGGTCTGGTTGTTCCAGCGGGTCGACTGGCGCCGACGACTTGGCGATATCAGCAGGTGCGCGGGGTATCTCGTGTAACTGGAAGGAGCCGTCGGAGTTCACCTGAAGGAGGTGATGACCGTCCTTCGTCAAGCGCAAATCCTTGAGCAACGTGCCCAACTCCACGGCAAATGTGGGCCCAACTTGCTTCTTCTTTGCCAGATCGATGATACCGATGCCGTCAGCGCTACCGACCAGAAGCAATCCACTGGCGGTGATCTGCGCGACGGTTATGTTCCAGCCTGTCTCACTGGATATGTCGGTGAGGGAATGGTCCTTCAGGTTGGCGAGCCAGATCGTCTCGTATGGCACCTGCGCCGAGCCATCCGTGTATTGCTGCCTGAGCAGCACCAAGTCTGTGGCATCGGCGCGCCAATGCCAAACGCGGATGATGTCCTTCAAGAACAGCTTGCCTGGCGCATTGAGCGTGTCGACGCCCGGATCGTGATAACCAGCCTCGAGGATCGGACCCTTTACCCCTTCGAGAAGGGAGGAAACCCGCGCGACCCACGCCGGCTTTTCGGCATCGTAGCGCCGCCACGCCGCGTCGATGAGGGCCATGCTGTCCGGGCTGTCGCGCATGGCCTGCGTTATCTCCGGTCCCTCCGAGATCCAGCTCTCCACCGGCAGATGTTCGGTGAGAGCAACGCCGGCGTCAGCGATGCGGCGGAGTACGGTTCGCTGCTCAATTTGGGCCGGTGGCATCGAGAGGCCGAACCCGCGGCCCTTGACGGAATGCCCGCGCAACCCATCGCTACGCTCCGCCAGAACCTCGGGCGCCCCATCGGTGATGTCCTGGTGCGTGATGACCTTTGCGCCGGACCACGAGCCCACCTGCTGCTCGGGCAGCTTCACGAAGTCGGCGAATGCGGGCCCGTAGTCGGCCTGAAAATTCGAGTTTCCCAAGTGCGACATCTTAATCGTCTCGCCGAGTCTCCAACGATCGGGGAGCGCGTCGAGCTCAAGTCCGAACGGCACCAGGAGCTTGTTCACTTGGGCCAATGAGGCCGTTTGCTCCGGGGCAGCCGCAAGCAGATGCTTGCCGTAGATCAGATCGTTGACCGCGACCTCGCCTCTCATGCTGCGGTCGAGGACAAAACCCTGCTCGAGATTGAGCACCAACTGCATTTGCGCATTGAGCGCGGTACCCTTCGGCTGAAACAGGCTTTCGAATTCCCGCTTATCGATGAGCGTCTGCAGCACGCGGATGCCGGGCTCCAGGGCTCTGGCCGCCAGAAGAATGCTGTCGTCGCGCGCCCAGATCAGGAAACCGTCGGCAGCCTGGAGGACCATCTCGCCGCTAACTAGGTCGAACACATCCAAGAAGGGCCGTCCCCAGTTGCGATCCTCTGTCAGCGAGGCAATGAAGCGGCCGGTCGGCGAGAAGTTGGGCTCGGTGCCCTCGTGCTCGAACAATTTGACCGCGGTGACGGCGTCGTGGACCTCGTAGCGGCCATCGTAAATGAGCAGGTCGTAGCGGCCGTCGTTCGAGCGAATGATGCGCTTCGGTCGCCCGGTGTCGAAGCGATCCTGCACGACGAGTTGAGGCTGGCCGGCCCCCACCGAGATCCGGAACGTTTGCGGCGCGCGAAGGACTTGATTGCCGCAGCGACCGCTGCTCACGACGGACCAAGTCAAATCCGCCTGACCTTCGCGAAAGAGCCGGACGCCGATCGCGCCATTCAATAAGCCATCGCCAATGACGCGATCGAGAGGAACCACCACGGCGACGTCGCGTCCGTCTCCGGTCAAGCCGTAGCGGCTTTTGGTCCCTTTCACGAATGCAGTGAAGGGCTGTCCGACGAAGCGCGACGCAGGGGGCGCTTCCAGAACGAGATTGACCGGGATGCTCAATTGGCCCTCGCGTGCGGTCCACAGGGCCTGGAAGGTCTCGCCGAAATCGACCGATGACTTTTCCATGGTGAGCGTAACGCGCGCCGCGACCGCTTTGGCCTGGCGCATTGCGTCTCGACAGCTTTGAGTGCGCGATATGCCGCTGCGTGGGGCCGAGTCGCGGGATGCGGTTGCCGCGGTGAGCAATCCGGTCAAAATCGTCAGCCGGATCCTCAGCTGTAGTGAAAGACATAGGCTTCGGGCGCGACATTGATTGCGCGTGCGCAGAAATTCGCGTTGCCCCGCTCTGATTTCCTCTGCTGCGCGCTTCGGCGTACTCTCCAGGACCTCCGCATATGTGGCTGCAATTTTTCGATCGAGTTCCGCGAGCTGCGGGTCCCGACAAATGGCCTGCTCCGCCGGCAAATTCGCAGTGGTGCAATTGAAG
Source organism: uncultured Alphaproteobacteria bacterium (assembly GCA_963782555.1). Classification (GTDB taxonomy): domain Bacteria; phylum Pseudomonadota; class Alphaproteobacteria; order Rhizobiales; family Hyphomicrobiaceae; genus Hyphomicrobium_A. The sequence continues at coordinate 521,651 of CAWAKB010000005.1, forward strand.
CTTGGACGAGCTGTAGTGTCGGGCGGCGGCTGCGCGGGTGCAGGATTGGCTCTCGCGGTCGGCGGCGGGGCGGCGCCCGGGAGCAGGCCAATGATCTGCGTGCTTCTTCCGCGGCAGTAGTAGCAACAGTTGGAGCATGCTTCGTTTCCGCCTTTTCCGGCGCCCCAGTACAATCCCTCCTTGTCGGCGGCCCAGGCGCCATAGCAGATGTACTCGCCCGACTTGCAAGAGATGCGATTGGCGTAGCGCCGGCCGTCCGGAGGGAGGATCCAAACGATTCCATTGCCGGGCCAGATGTTGTTGCGAGACTTTCCGTAGAGCTCGACGTTAAGGGTGCGCCCGGTCTTGTTCTGAAACAGCCAGTCGAAGTTCTTGGCCGTCGCCTCGCCCGACCAAAGAAAACAAAGCAAAATCACGAAAAGCGAATTTGTGGCAACTCTCCCCATCAAATTCTCCCCACACAATCTGCAAAACAATTGTTCCCAGTTTGCCCTCGCGGCCTTGGCGCGACAAGTCGAAAACGGTGGACCCCAGCGGGGCCTCACCCGATTGAAACGGTCTCTGCCGGGCTGCCAAGCGCGTGCCGAATTGGCGTTCCTCGCGGGGTGAGGGGAGCACCACTCGCCTTTGGCGGCAGATCACAAGCAGGGCGGCATCACAGGATCGATGGGGCCGCGGATCAGGTCGCGCACGTCGACACAGGTGCGCCAGTGCCGCAGCTGCTCATAGGCCGGCAGCCATGAGGTGTCCCAGCCGCCGCCGAGCGCCTCGATCAGGTTAACGCTGGCGAGGAAGCGGTTCTGGCGCACGGTGAGCGCGTTGATCTCGTTCGAGAGCAGCACCTGCTCCGCCTGCACCACGGCGGTGAAGTCTACGGTGCCCTGCTTGTACTCATCGATGGTGATGTGCAGCGCTTCGCGCGCCAGATTGACGGCCTTGGCCAGCGAGCGGGCCTGGTCGGCGAGGATTCGCAGGTTGGCGAGCTGGTCCTCCACCTGCTGCAAAGCGGTGAGCACGGTCTGGCGGTAGCTCGCGACTGACTGATAGTAGTTAGCGAGCGCGGCTGCGACCTCGCCACGCCGTAGGCCGCCTTCGTATATGATCTGCGCAAAGTTGCCGCCGATCGACCACACCTCGTTGGCGACGGCAATCGGAAAGGCACTGGCGCCGACCCAGCCGTAGGAGGCGTAGGACAGGACGCTGCCGCCGAAGCCGGCGAGGCTCACGTTGGGAAAATAGGCCGCAACCGCGACGCCGATGAGGGCGTTTTTGCTGGAGATGGTGCGCTCGGCCTGCGCAATGTCGGGGCGGCGCTCCAAGAGATCGGAGGGCACGCTGACGGGCACCACGGGAATGCGCCGGCCGAGCGGCGAGAATGGAATGGAGACGTCGGCCGGCGGGCGGCCGATCAGCACGGCGATGGCATGCTCGTACTGGGCACGCTGGATGCCGACGCCGATGGCCTGCGACAGGGTGGTCTGCACCTGCGTCTTGGCGGTGATCACGTCGTAGATTGAGACTGTGCCCTGCTTGTAGCGGGCCTGGGCGATCTCGTAGATCTTGCGGTAGTCGGCGACGGTGTCGTTGTAGAGTTTCTGGAGCGAATCCGTGGCGCGCAGGTTGAAGTAGGCCTGCGCGAGCTGGGTGCGGGCGAGCAGGCGGACGTTGGCGAAGTTGGCGGCACTCGCCTGCGCGGCGCCGATGTTGCTCTCGACCTGGCGCCGCGTCTCGCCCCAGACGTCAATCATCCATGCGACTTCCGGCGCGAGCGTTACTGTCGTCTGGGTGACCGCGCTGCTTGCCGTGGTGCCGGTGTAGGCCGCACCGGCCGCGGCCCCTTCGTGCCAGCGGGTCGGGATGTAGCTCGCGCCGAGTGTGGGGAAGAGCGCCGCGCGGGCCTGCTGCACCAAGGCCGCGGACTGATGGAAGGCAGCTTCGGCCGCAACGATGTTCTGGTTGTTGACGTCGACCCCTTGCAACAGCGAATTGAGCCTCTCGTCGCCGTAGATCGACCACCAGTCGCCGCGGTCGATGCCGTCCGCAGGCGTGGCGATCTTCCAGCCCTCGAGCTCCTTGAACTGGGCGGAGATGGGCACCGCCATCGGCTCGTAGTCGGGCCCGACCGCGCAGCTCGACATGAAGAGAGCCGTGGCGACGAGAGCAACTTGCGCCCGTACGCTCAGCACACGGCTCCTCCCTGGCCGTGGAGCATTCGGCGGTATTGCTGAAAGGCCTTTCAAAGTCCCCCGCCACGTCCTCGACTGTGCTTCGTCGGGGGACGCGAAACCTCGCGCGCCGCCTGACGGCGGCGGTCGCTGCGCGAGTGCAGCACCCGCGACCGGCGGTCATGTCCGCCGGCTCCCCCTTAAGGCTTGAAACACAGCGCGATTCGATGATTCGACGGAACCGGACAGTTCCGCGGGCGCACAGTTCGTTTTTCTAGGTGGTGCGGGGCGAATCACTGCGCTCCCGCGCCGGGCGCGAGCCACGCGGCGAGGTTTCAGCAAGTGCGCGAGTACCTAGACGGGCTAGCCGGCTTTGAGGATGCGTTTTCCGGCGTGCATCAGGAGGTAGGCGCCGATGACGGCGCCGCCGATGAGCCCGGCAAGCGAGAGGATGCTCTCCTCCAGCCCGACCCAGTCGAACACAAAATAGAGCGCCATGGCGCCCAGGAGGCCGCCAGCGGCGCCGAGCACGGTCGAGATGACGTTGCCGGCGGTAAGGCCGACCAGCAACCCGACCACGATTCCCGGATACATGGCAGGCCAGAAATGGTCGCCCAACATGTCGCGCTCCTTTCCCATCTGGCGCGGCAGCGCGGCTTAGACGCCGGAGGAGTGCCGCGCTTCCCCCACACCTAGGTAGCTGTCGAAGCAAGCGGCGATCGCCCGCACAAAGGGGCGGCCGCGCTCGGTCACTCGGAAGGCCTCCCCGTCGCGCTCGACGAGGTGGTCCTGGTCGGCCTCCACCAGCGCCTGTGCCTCCTCGAGAATCGGTGCTGCGGCGTCTCCGAAGCGGCGGCTGAGCTCGTCGGCGGGAAAGGCAAGATCGCACATGAGCCGCTCGATCACAAAGCCGCGCATGCGGTCGCTCTCACTGAGGCGAATACCGCGCGCGGTGGCGAGCCCCGTCTCCGCGATGCGCCGCTCGTAGTCCGCGATCGGCACGCAGTTCTGCACGTACCCTTCCGGCAGCCGGCCGATCGCCGAGGCGCCGAGCCCGATCAGCGCCTCGGCTGCATCGGTGGTGTAGCCTTGAAAGTTGCGGGCGACCGGGCCGCAGGCGAGCGGATCGTCGGGGCGTGCGTAGTGGTCGAGCCCGATGCGCACGTAGCCCGCCGCGGCCAGCACATGCGCCAGGCGGTTCGACTGGGCGAAGCGTTCGACCACGCCCGGCAGCGTTGCCTCATCGATCAGGCGCTGGTGCTTCATTCGCGCCGGGAGGTGCGCGTAGCCGAAGGCCGCAATGCGGCTGGGCGCCAGCTCCAGCACCTTCATGACCGTCTCTTCCACGCTGTCGCGGGTCTGGTGCGGCAGGCCGTAGACGATGTCGATGTTGATCTTGTCGATGCCGTGGGCACGCAATGCGGCGATGGCCGCCTGCGTCGTCTCGAAGGACTGATGGCGGTTGATGGCGGCCTGCACGCGCGGATCGAAGTCCTGCACGCCGATCGAGACGCGCGTGACGCCGGCGCCGGCAAAGGCTGCCATGCGCGCAGCATCGAGACCGCGCGGGTCGGCCTCGATGGCAAACTCAGCCCCATCGGTGACGTGAAAATGACGCCGCGTCGCCGTGCCCAGCGCCAGGATGTCGTCGGGGCTCAAGATGCTGGGCGAGCCGCCGCCCCAATGGACGTGCGTCGCCCGGTGGCTCTGCGGCAAGCGCGAGGCGACGCTCTCCATCTCGGCCGTAAGCGCTTTGAGGTAGGCCGTGATCGGCTCGTAGCGCTGCACCGCCTTGGTGGCGCAGCCGCAATACCAGCACAGGCTGTCGCAAAAGGGGATGTGCAGGTAGAGCGAGAGGCTCGCGCGCTCCGGCAGGCCCTGAAGCCAGCTTGCATAGTGCTCAGGGCCGATGGCGTCGGAGAAGTGCGGCGCGGTGGGATAGCTGGTGTAGCGAGGAACGGCGGCCGAGTAGCGCTTGACGACCTCTGGGCTCATGGCAAGGCACCCCGTATTGCGGTGGTCACTCTATGCGTCGCAGTGCGCTGCCTGCAGTTTGATCCCGATCAAAGCGTGAAAGCGGCGTAATGCCGCTCAGGCGCGCCTTGAAGCTCACACCCGCAGGGCCTCTCTGGTGCGCTCGCCGGGAAGGGCGCTCTCGATGATGTCTTCGAGCACCTGGGCTTGGTGGACGACCATGGTGCGGGAGTTGCCGACGGTGACGACCTTGCGCTCGCGCAGGCGGGCGATCTGGCGGCTCACTGTCTCGATGGTGAGCCCCAGGTAATCGGCAATCTCCGTGCGCGAGAGGGGCAGCTCGATGATGACATCGGCGGCGGCCGGCCGCGCCGGGCCCGGCTCTTGCGGGCGCTGGTCGCGCATGACGGACAACAGAAAGGCTGCGATCTTCTGCTCCGCCGTCATGCGGCCCAAGAGCATGATCCACTCCTGGGCCTTCTCCAGCTCGTCGGCGACGTGCTCGTAGAGCCAGTCTTTCACTGCGCTCGATTCGCTGGCGAGCCCCTCGATGGTGGCGCGCGGGAACCAGCACAGCTTGATCTCGCTCGCCGCGACGGCGGAGGCGCGCGCCTCGCCGCCGAAGGGGCGCCCCAGAAAATCGCCGGGCCGCGCCAAACCGACGATCTGCTGGTTGCCGTTGGGCAGGCTCTTCATGAGCTTCACGACGCCCGAAAGGATGGCGCAGAAGGAGGGCGGCACCTCGCCCTCGGCGTGAATCACGTGGCCGGAGGGAAACTTCCGGTGCCAGGTGACGGCCCCGAGCCGCGACAGCTCATCCTCGCAGAGTGCGCCGCACAGGCCTTGCTCCAGGGCCGGGCACTCTGCGCAGATCGATCGCGATTTTCGCATGGATTGGGCCGTCTCACCAAGCGCTGGAGCGTCATGTTAGCGGCGCCTGCAGCTGCAGCATATCTGGCAATCCGTCCAATCCCGCTGGCCGGCTGCGCCAGGTCAGCATCAGGGGATCACTTCGCCGCCAGCCGCTTTGATCTGGATCAAGTGGATTGCAGCGCCCTTCGCGAAAGCATTGGGCTGCCGAAATGTCGCACGGGCCGGCGCCTTGCGGGCGCCCCGAGATGGGACTGCAAGAGGGGAGGAATTGGACCATGGCCGCAGCTGCCGAAGCCACACACGACGACCGCCCGCACGGGATCGGGCGCTGGCTTCTCTCGACCAACCACAAGGACATCGGAACGCTCTACCTGATCTTCGCCATGGTCGGCGGTCTGGTCGGCGGCTTCATGTCGATCGCCATGCGCGCCGAGCTGCAGCAGCCGGGCATGCAGATCTTCGCCGATCCCCACACCTTCAACGTGCTCGTCACCGGCCACGGGCTGATCATGGTGTTCTTCATGATCATGCCCTCGCTGTTCGGCGGGTTCGGCAACTGGTTCGTGCCGCTGATGATCGGCGCCGTCGGCTTCATCGTCTGGGCCCACCACATGTATGCAGCGGGCCTCTCCGTCAGAACTCAGGCCTACTTCCAGTTCGCGACCATGGTGATCGCCGTGCCCACCGGCATCAAGGTGTTCTTCTGGATCGCCACGATGTGGGGCGGCTCGATCCGCTTCCCGACGCCGATGCTGTTCGCCGTCGGCTTCGTGTTCTTGTTCACGGTCGGCGGCGTCACCGGCGTCATGCTGTCGAACGCCGGCGTCGACCGGGCGCTGCACGACACCTACTACGTGGTCGCCCACTTCCACTACACCATGTCGATCGGTGCGCTCTTCACGCTGTTTGCGGGCTGGTACTACTGGTTCCCCAAGATGACGGGGCGCATGTACCCGGAGAGGCTGGGCGAGCTCCACTTCTGGCTGTTGTTCATCGGCGTCAACGTGACCTTCTTCCCGCAACACTTCCTGGGGCTCGCGGGGATGCCGCGCCGCTACGCCGACTATGCGGACGCCTTCACGCTATGGAACGAGGTCTCATCGTTCGGGGCCTACCTGTCGGTGCTGGCGACCTTCGTCTTCTTCCTGTGCATGGCGACGGCCTTCCTGCGCCGGGTACCGGCTCCGGCAAACCCGTGGGGCCCGGGTGCGACCACGCTCGAGTGGACGCTGTCCTCGCCGCCGCCGTTCCATTGCTTCGAGACGTTGCCGAGGTTCAGCGAGACGCTGCATCATTGAGGCTGGATTTAACGAAGACCCGGCGCCGCTAGCGGTACCGGGTCAATCGTGAGGCCTCCGCGGCACCGTTTACTTGTGGTGATCCGACACGGCCGCACACAGCTCGCCCGAAAGCTCATGCGAAGCCGCGTGCGAGATGTCGCCCAGGCTCAGCATACCCACCATGCGCTTCTTCTCGTCGATGACGGGAAGGCGGCGGATCTTGCGGGTCTCCATGATGCGCAGCGCATCATCGAGCTCCTCTGAGTCGCGGCAATAGAAAATGCCTTTCGTCATCACGTCGCGTGCCGTCAGCTTGCTGATGTCATGGCCGTTGGCGACCGCGCGACAGGTGATGTCACGGTCCGTCACCATGCCGATGAGCTTGTCATTCTCGCCGACGGGGAGCGAGCCGACATCGAGCTTGCGCATCTTCTTGGCGATCTGGCCGACGGACATGTCGGGCGCGATCCACTCGGCACCCTTATGCATCGCGTTCTTGACCTTCATGGGGAACCTCCAGGCTCATTTGCGCTGTCCCTCCCCCTCGTAACCATAGCATTCCGCTGCGCCTGTCGCCTCCACATTGATTCCGGTCAAACGGGCGACCTGCCGCAGCAGGGCCCGTCAAAGTCGCCTCAAAAGCCAACGGCACGATCAAGGGCGCAGGAACGCAGCTCGAGGGAATTTGACCTTGATCCGCCAAGTTGGGAGCGGGTCTTGACGCAGCTCAATGCGCGCCAGTGCGGCCAATGATCCAGTTCGCGTGCCAATTCGGGAGTGCCGGTCATGACTGTCCCCCCAGCGATCGCCCACGGCGTGCAGCAGATCCAGGAATGGCTCAAGGAGTTGCGCGACAATGGCGACCTCGCAGACGAGAGCGAGGCCTTGGGAGTGCTGCGCAGCGTTCTCCATCAACTGCGCGATCGACTGACGCCCGAAGAGGCGATCGAGCTCGGCGCCCAGCTGCCCGTCATCGTGCGCGGTATCTACTATGAAGGGTGGCGCCCCGCGCGCACGCCGGAAAAGGTCCGTTCCAAGCAGAAATTTTTGGACGAGGTGATGATCAAGATGCTGCCGCGCCGCATCGCACCGGAGGCGGCCGTCAAGGATGTGTTCGCCCTCATAGCACACCACTGCGATCCCGGCGAGGTTGGTGACGTGATCGCCCAGCTCCCCTCCGACATCAAGGAGCTGTGGCCGGTCACGGCACGCACCTTCAAGGCGCGCACGTGAAAGCGCAGCGCCCCGACGGCGCACTTCCCCCTGAAATCGACTATGCCGCGCGCCGCCGTCTCATGGTGGAGGACCATATCTCGGCCCGCGGCGTGCGCTCAGAGCTGGTGCTCGACGCCATGGGCACGGTGCCGCGCGAGAATTTTCTACCTGAGCACTTGCGCGAGTTCGCCTACGACGACACGCCGCTTCCGATCGGCGAGGGGCAAACCATTTCGCAGCCCTATATCGTCGCCTTCATGGTCGAGGCGTTGGCGCTCGAGGGGGGTGAGAAAGTCTTGGAGATCGGCGCGGGCTCCGGCTATGCGGCCGCGATCCTGTCGCGCATCGCCGGCGAGGTCTACACGGTCGAGCGCATCGGCGAGCTCGCAGCGCGCGCCTCCGAGAAGCTCTCCGATCTCGGCTATAAGAACGTGCATGTCCTGCACGCCGACGGCACGCGCGGGTGGCCCGAGCATGCGCCTTACGACGCGATCATCGTCGCCGCGGGCGGTCCGCAGATCCCCAAGACGCTCAAATCCCAGCTCAAGATCGACGGCCGGCTTGTCATCCCGGTCGGCACCGATCCGCGCGGGCAGGAGCTGGTGCGTGTCACGCGCATCTCGGAGGACGATTACAAGACCGAGGACATCGCGGACGTGCGCTTCGTGCCGCTTGTCGGGGCCGAAGGCTGGGCGCCGGAGGGTCCGGAGGCCGAGGTCGTCCGGCCGAAACGGCCCGAGCGCCGCCCCGAGCGGCCCGACGACCATCTGGCAGAGGCGCTCGCGGGTGCGGCCGAGGGCTTCTCCTCGCTGCAGGAGGCCGATCTTAAGCCGCTGCTGGAGCGTATCGGCGATGCACGCATCGTGCTCCTCGGCGAGGCGACGCACGGCACCTCCGAGTTCTATCGGATGCGGGCGCGCATCTCGCGCGAGCTGATCCGGCAGAAGGGCTTTCGCTTCGTCGCCATCGAAGGCGACTGGCCGGATGCGGCCCGCGTCGACCACTACGTGCGCCACTCCGAGTTTCCGCCTTCCGAGTGGACCGCGTTCGCCCGCTTCCCGACCTGGATGTGGCGCAACGAGGAGGTGCGCAGCTTCGTCGATTGGCTGCGCGAGTATAACGGCGCCGTGCCGCTCGAGCAGCGCGCGGCCTTCCACGGCCTCGATCTCTACAGTCTCTACAACTCCATGCGCGCGGTGCTCTCTTATCTCGACGAGGTGGACCCGGCGACCGCGGCGACCGCGCGCGTGCGCTACGGCTGTCTGACCCCCTGGCAGGCAGACCCGGCGACCTACGGACGCGCCGCGCTCACCGGCGCCTACCGCTCCTGCGAGCACGACGTCGTGCATATGCTCGACAGCATTCTCGCCAAATCGAGCGAGTACGCTCTGCACGACGGCGAGCGCTTTCTTGACGCCGTGCAGAACGCCCGCCTCGTCGCCAACGCGGAGCGCTACTACCGCATCATGTATTACGGCTCGCGCGCGTCCTGGAACCTGCGCGACAGCCACATGTTCGATACCTTGAAGATGCTGCTCCACTTCTACGGACCCCATTCCAAGGCGATCGTGTGGGCGCATAACTCCCACGTCGGCAACGCGCGGGCGACCGAGATGTCGGTGCGCGGCGAGCATAACATCGGTGAGCTGTGTCGCACCGAGTTCGGCACGGGCGCCTACCTCGTCGGATTCGGTACCGATCACGGCACGGTCGCGGCGGCCTCCGAGTGGGACGGGCCGGTGGAGTTCAAGTCGGTGCGCCCTGCGCTCGCGCGCAGCTACGAGCGCTTGTGCCACGCCGGCTCGGAGAGCACGGGCAAGAGGCAATTCCTGCTGCCGCTCGGCGCCACGCTTCAAGGAGAGCTGCGCGAAGCACTGGCCAAGCCGCGGCTCGAGCGCGCCATCGGTGTGATCTATCGTCCCGAGACGGAGCTCGCGAGCCACTATTTTCAGGCGGCGCTGGCGCATCAGTTCGACGAGTACATCTGGTTCGACGAGACCAAGGCCGTGACGCCGTTCGAGACCGTTGAGCTCGAGGGGCTGCCCGACACCTATCCCTTCGGCGTTTGAGGACAATTGGGTTACGTTTGCGGCATGAAGCGGGAGAGGGGGGACAGACATGCACAAGCACGCAACCTATGATCTGGCGGTCGGCTTGGCGCTGCGCGAGCTGCAGGCGGAGCACCACGCCCTGCGCGAGCGCATCGCGGCGGCGCTCGAGGTTCCCGAGCTGGCGGTCACGCGCATCGAGACGGGCGAGGAGAAGCTCTCCGCAGGCGGCCTGATCCTGCTGCTCGATCTGTTCAATCTGTCGTGGGAGGCCTTCCTGGAGCGCGTCCAGCGGCATCTGCCGGAAGCCGAATCCGACATCCTCACGTAAGCTCGCGGCAGTCATGGCGAGCATTCTGACGCTGACCCTCAACCCCACGATCGACGTTTCCACGTCGGTTGCGCACCTGGAGCCCGTCCACAAGCTGCGGTGCGGCCCGGCGCTGCGCCAACCTGGCGGCGGGGGCATCAACGTGGCCCGCGTGGTGCGGCGATTGGGCAGCGACGTCGTTGCCCTCTATCCCGCGGGCGGCCTGATCGGCGCGCTTCTGCGCAAGCTCACCGACGCGGAGGGCGTGCAAAGCCACACCGTCGTCATCGCCGAGGAGACGCGCGAGGACTTCACCGTGTACGAGGAAGCGGGCGCCCAGCAGTTCCGCTTCGTGCTCCCCGGACCACGGCTGAGCGAGCCGGAGTGGCGGGCCTGCCTGGAAACCATCTCCTCGTTCGACTCCCCGCTCTCGTTCATTGTTGCCAGCGGAAGCCTGCCGCCGGGGGTGCCGCCGGATTTCTTCGGTGTGCTGGCCGAGGTGGCGAAAGCGAAGGGTGCAAAGCTGGTCGTCGATAGCACCAAGCCGGTGTTGCAGGAGGCGCTCAAGAAGGGCGTGCACCTCATCAAGCCGAACTTGCGCGAGATGCGCGATCTGATGGGCGAGCCGTTGGCGAGCCGGGCCGAAAGGATCGACGCGTGCCGCCGGCTGGTTGCGTCAGGCGGGGCGGAGTTCGTTGCCTTGACGGTCGCCGAAGGTGGCGCCTTGCTCGTCGGGCGCGAGGAAACCTGGTTTGCCGAAGGGCTTCCGGTGACGTTGGTGAGTGCGGTTGGTGCGGGCGACAGCTTCCTCGGCGCTTTCGTGTGGGCGCTGAGCAGCGGCCACGCCCACCGCGACGCCTTGCGCCATGCGATCGCGGCGGGATCGGCGGCGCTGCTGACGCCGGCGACCGACCTCTGCCGCAAGGAGGACGTCGAGCGCCTCCTGCCTCAGGTGAAGGTCGAGGCCGTCTGAGGTCAATCGAGGAGCTTGGAGGCCCCGAGCAGCGCAGCAAACGGGCGCACGATGACATAGGTCGGGATCGCGGCGAGATAATCGCGGAACCGCCCCTTGGCCTCGAAGCGCTCCCGGAACTGCGACTGCGCAAAGGCGTCCCCGAGCTTGGGCACGATGCCGCCGGCAATGTAGATGCCGCCGCGTGCGCCGAGCGTCAGCGCCAAGTTGCCGGCGATGGTGCCGAGCATGGCGCAGAACATGGCGGTTGCCTCGCGCGCGCACGCATCGGCCACACCGATTTTCGGATCGGTGATCTGCGCAGGCGTGAGCGGCGCCGCCTTCACGTGCTCAAGCTCGCACAGCGTATTGTAGAGGTTGACGAGGCCCGGCCCCGACAGGACGCGCTCGGCCGAGACGTGGTCGAAACGTGCACGCATGATCGCGAGCACGGCGCTCTCGCGTGCGTCAGCCGGCGACATGGTGACGTGGCCGCCTTCGCCCGGCATGGGCTTTGCGCCATCGGGCGCTGGCACGAGCGTGCTCACCCCGAGGCCGGTGCCGGGCCCGATGACGCCGATGGGGGCGTCGGCGACCGGTTCTCCGCGGCCGATCTTGTTGCGCTCGCTGGGCGCCAGATGCGGGACGACGGCGGCGTTGGCGTGAAAGTCGTTGACGACCTTGAGCTGCCTGAGCCCGATCGCCTGCCGCACGGCCTCGATGGAGAAGGTCCACGGATGGTTGGTCATGGAGACCTCGTCTCCCGTCGGCGAGGCGGCCACCGCCAGCACGGCATCGAACGGCTTGGCGGCGTTCGCTTCGGCGAGGTAGGCGGTGATGGCGTCAGTGAGGGTCGGGTAGTCGTCGCAGAGCAGCGTATGGATCTCGGTGATCTCACCGTTCGGCGCCAGCAGTGCGAAGCGCGCGTTGGTCGCGCCGATGTCGCCCACGAGAGACCAGTCCGCCGCGCTCATGTCTTGGCCTCGCATCCGCTGCCTTCGCCCAAAGTTGCCCGCAGGGCCGCGGCGTCTGCCTCCGGCGCCGAAGGGTTGATCGGCATGCCGGCGCCACGCTCAAAGCCGCCCCAGTTGACGAGATCGGGGACGATGCGCAGGCGCCAATGCAGGTAGGGGCCCGCGTGTCGGCTCGATCCTGCCAATTCGACGGCAAAAATATAGGGCGGATCGTCGTGCGCCGTCTTTAAGCGCTGCAGCGCCCCGCGCAGGAGGACGGCGAGGTCGGCAAGCTCGTCGGTCCGGGTGTCGGCAAACGAGGCATGGTGGCGTCTTGGAATAAGCCACTGCTCACACGGCACCTCGGCCGCAAAGGGGACAAGGGCGACGAAGTGGCTGCTTTCCTCGACGATGCGATCGGCGGCTTCAATCTCGCGTGCAAGCTCCGTGCATGTCGGACAGGAGCCGGTTTGGGCGCCCTGCCGGTCGGCCCAATCGCTCATTGCCTGCAATCTGGGAGGAACGAGGGGGAGGGCGACGGCTTGCGCGTGCGGATGGACGAGGGAGGCCCCGCTACGCGAGCCGTGGTTGCGAAAGAGCACCACGGCCTCGACGCCAGCGTGCTGCGACAGCGCGACAAAGCGCCGATGATAGGCGGCGACGACCTCTGCGACCTGCGCCGTCTCCATCGTCGCGAGATCGGCGTCATGGTAGGGGCTTTCGATGATGACCTCGTGGAAGCCGCGGCCGGCGATCCTCGTGTGCGCGGTATCTTGCCCGGCTGGTGCGACGGCGTCGGCTGTCAGCGCAGGGTACTTGTTGGGCACGACACGCGTCAGCCAGCCCGGTGGCTCCTGTGTCGGCGTCTCGGTGATGATCCCGGGCAGTTGCGCCTCGTTGCCGGGGCAGAACGGGCACCTTTCCTCGTAGCGCGGCGGATGCCGCCCCGCCGCCGGAGAGCTCAAGCGGGCACCGGGACGGCCGGCGCGCCCCGGTGCGATGATCACAAGAGCGCCCGTCGTCGGGTCTTGCCGAATTTCGCTCATGCCTGCCGACGGGTTGATCGCCCGGTGAGCCGCGTGCGCTCTAAGTGGCGCTGATCCATTTCTTCGCCGCGTCCGCCTCCGCCGTCGAATAGACGTTCACCTGCGCGGGCATGAGGAAGCCGAAGGCGGTCATCGACAGCCGGATCCATTCGACGTCGGTGATGACGGCGATCCGCTCCCACTTGAGGAAATGACCCATCCCGAGCTTGGTGTCCGCCCACATGGCGCCGGGATCGATGCCGGCGAAGTCGGGGCCGATCTGATAGTAGAGGCGCACCTTGTCGTGCTGGGCGAGCGCGCGCTCCACCGCGGGGATCACCACCTTCTCATAGTCCGCCTTCGTCACCTGGCCCTTGGCCGAGAGAGCAACGACGTTGCCGGGAAACTCCTTCAAGAGCTCGATCATGGGGGGTCCTCCTTGGCGTATAAGGATCGAAAAAGCGCAGGCCCATTGTCATGTCCGGCCTGCCTGCGCAGTCCTGCGGCCGGTCGTGGTTGCTCGCTCGGCTTGGGCGACATGCCGCTTCACGGCGAGGAAGCTGTCGGGCGTCACCGAGATCGAGTCGATGCCGCAGCTGACCAGGAACTCGGCGAACTGCGGATGATTGCTGGGGGCTTGGCCGCAGAGCCCGACCTTGGCGCCGGCCGTGTGGGCCTTGTCGATGACGGTTGCGATCATCCACTCGACCGCCGCGTTCTGCTCGTCGAACAGGGAGGCGAGGTCGCCGAAGTCGCGGTCGACGCCGAGCGTCAGCTGCGTGAGATCGTTTGAGCCGATGGAAAAGCCGTCGAAGCGCGCCGCGAACTCCTTGGCCAAGATGACGTTGGAGGGGATCTCGCACATGACGTACACCTGAAGCCCGTTGTCTTTGCGCTTCAGGCCATTCGCGGCCATGACCTCCAGCACCCGGTCGGCCTCGTCGATGGTGCGGCAGAAGGGGATCATGACGACGACGTTGGAAAATCCCATCTCCTCGCGCAGGCGGTGAATGGCGCGGCATTCGAGTGCGAACCCATCGCGGTAGCGGGGCGAGTAGTAGCGCGAGGCTCCGCGGAACCCCAGCATCGGGTTCTCCTCCTTGGGCTCGAACTGTGCGCCCCCAATGAGGTTTGCGTACTCGTTGGTCTTGAAGTCGCTCATGCGCACGATGACCGGCTTGGGATAAAGCGCCGCGGCGATGCGGGCGAGCCCGCGCGATAGCTGGTCCACGAAGTAGTCGGTCTTGTCGGCGTAGGCCGCAGTCAGCGCAGCGATCGTGCGCTTTGCCGCATCGTCTTTGAGCTCGTCGTAGCGAACCAGCGCCATCGGATGCACTTTGATGTGATTGCTGACGACGAACTCCATGCGCAGCAGTCCAACGCCGTCTGCCGGCAGGCGCCACCAGCGAAAGGCGGCGGCGGGGTTGGCGAGGTTGAGCATGACGTGCGTCTTCGTTGCCGGAATGTGCTTCAGGTCGATCTCGACCGCCTCGAAGTCTGCTTTTCCCTCGTAAACGAAGCCTTCATCGCCCTCCGCGCAGGAGACGGTAATCTCCTGGCCGTCCTTGAGAAGCTTGGTGGCATTGCCGGTGCCGACGACCGCGGGGAGCCCCAATTCGCGGCTGACGATGGCTGCGTGCGAGGTGCGGCCGCCATGGTCGGTGACGATGGCGGCTGCCCGTTTCATGATCGGGACCCAGTCGGGGTCGGTCGTCTCCGTCACCAGGATCGCGCCGTCGGTGAAGCGTGCGATCTCTCTCGGGCTTGCAATCCGCTGCACGCGGCCGGCGACGATGGCGCTGCCGATGCTGAGTCCCGAAACCAGCTTGGGTCCCTTGGACTTGATCGTGTAGGCCTTGAAGGCCTCCACGCCCTTGCGCGATTCGACCGTCTCCGGTCGCGCCTGCACGATGAACATCTCACCGGTGTCGCCGTCCTTGGCCCATTCCATGTCCATGGGGCAGCCGTAGTGATCCTCTATCACGCAGGCCCAGCGCGCCAGCGTCAGGATCTCCGGATCGCCAAGCACATAGGCGGCGCACTCGGCCTTGGTGGTCGGGACGTTGCGCGTCGGGCGATCGCCGCTGTCGCCGGCGTAGATCATCTTCTGGCTCTTGGCGCCGAGCGTCTTCTCGACGATGGGGACTAGGGCCGGATCGGCGAGTAGCGGCTTGAAGACCACGTACTCGTCGGGATCGACGGCGCCTTGGACCACGTTCTCCCCAAGCCCCCAGGCGGCGTTGATCAGCACCACCCGGTCGAACCCCGTCTCGGTGTCGATCGAGAACATGACGCCCGCACCGCCGAGATCGGAGCGCACCATGCGCTGCACGCCGACCGAGAGCGCGACCTTCATGTGGTCGAAGCCCTTGGCGTGGCGATAGCTGATGGCCCGGTCGGTGAAGAGCGAGGCATAGCAGCGCCGGCAGGCGTCGAGCAGCGCCGCGGGGCCGCGAATGTTGAGATAGCTCTCCTGCTGGCCGGCGAAGCTCGCCTCGGGCAGGTCCTCCGCCGTGGCGCTCGAGCGCACCGCAACGTCGGCGTCGGTCTTATCCGCGCGCCGGCACAGCTCGGCATAGGCGGACGTAATCGCTTCTTCCAGATCCTTGGGCCAAGCGCTCTCGAGGATGGCGGTGCGGATCGTTTTTCCGGTCTCCGCTAGCGGAACCTTGCCGGCGGCAAGCTCCTTCATCGCCCCGTCGATCCGCTCGGGCAGACCGTTGGCGGCAAGAAACTGCCAATAGGCGTCGGCCGTGGTCGCAAAGCCGTCGGGCACGCGCACGCCCTTATTGCCGAGGTTGCGAACCATCTCGCCGAGCGAGGCATTCTTGCCGCCGACGCGTGCCACATCGGTGCGGCTGACGTCTGCGAACCAGAGAATGTGCGGGCGGTTTGCGTGCTCTGCTTGCGTCATGCGTTGCTCGTTGCCTTCAGTCTGAAAACGGTTTCGAACGAGCCGAGGAGATCGAGCCAATCCTCCATCAGCCGCGTCATGAGGAATCGCTGTTTTACGCTCGCCTTGGCGCGGGCGCCGAGGCTGCGGCGCAGAGCCTCGTCCTTGACCAGTTGCACGATCCGCTCGGCTGCCTGCTCGACGTTGTCGACCAGGAAGCCGCTGACGCCGTCCTCGATCTGGTGCCTGATGCCGCCGACCCTGCCGCCGATCACCGCAGCGCCCTTCCACATGGCCTCGGCCACCGTGAGGCCGAAACCTTCGCGCAGGGATTTCTGCAGGACGACGGCGGCGCGGCGCTGCAAGGCATTCACCAGGGCGCTGTCTTGCACCGAAAGGATGCGTATGCGCTCGTCGGCACACCCACACAGCGATTCGAAGACCTCTTGGCCCTCCGGGTCGTCGGTTGCGACGTTGCCGACGAGCACGAGCGTGCAGTCCACCTGCTTGCGCGCGATGCGGAAGGCCTCGATCACGCCTTGTGGATCCTTCCACTTGTCGAAGCGGGAGATTTGCACCACCAGCGGCAGATCGGTCGGTATGCCGTAGCGGGTGATGCGCTCGTCGATCTCGTCCTCCGCCAGCTCCTTGTTGGTTGACGAGAACGGGTTGATGGCGGGCATGATGAAGCGCTGAGGCGTCGTCAGGTTCTGCGCGTATTCCGGCAGCGACAGCACGACGGCGTCGTAGCGCTCCACATATCCCTTGAGGTAGGCCCACAGATCCGGATTGGGATCGGTAAGATCCACATGACACCGCCAGATCCAAGGCGCCTTCTTCTTGTAGTGGCGGATCATGGGCAACGGCTGCGGATCATGGACGATGACCAGGTCGTGATCGAGGTGGACGCGAACAGCGTTCTCGTAGGCGACCTCCTCGTAGATGCGCGCCTTCTGCTCGGTGAGCGCCAGCTCCGCGCCCTGTAGCGCGTTGTGCATCTTCTTGGTCACGCTGAAGAAATCGGGCCGGCCCTCGATCACGCGCCAGCCTGTCCTGATGCCCGCGCGGTTCATGAGCAATGTAAGCGAGGACAGCAGCTCGGCGACGCCGCCGCCGTAATAGGTCGAGCTGACGTTGACGACATGCAGATCGCTGAGGAGCGCGGCCTTCTTCAAAATGCGCTCGATCGGCTCCGCCCCGATCAATGGCTCATAATCCTCGACCGAGGTCAGAGCGAATTCCGGCGGCTCGGTCGCCGAAGAATCCATCAGCATCGAATATTTCCCCTTCATCGCGGCCGCCTACCATGCCACGACTGGCTTACGGGCGAACGACGCTATCCCAAGAATTTGAACATCCAGGCCTTGCCAGCCGCTCAGTCCATCAAGACGTAGGTTCCCGGCGCGTCGCAAAGTCCGGCAGGTTCCTTGCGCGCTGCATCGACAGGCTGCAGGGCGCCGGAGCGCTCGGTCAGCCAGCGGCACAGCTCCGGCCACCATGAGCCCGGCTTGACGGCGGTCTCGCGCACCCAGCTGTCGGGGTCGGCGTAGAGCCCGAGCTCGGCGGTGGTGCGCACCCGGTAGTGCCGCCCCGGCACGCCTGGCTCCGAGACGATACCGACGTTGTGGCCGCCGCTCGTCAACAGGAAGGTCACGTCCGTATCGAGGAAGAGATGCAGCTTGTAGACCGAGCGCCACGGGGCCACGTGATCGTGCTCGGTGCCGACCGCGAAGACGGGCGCGCGAATATCCGTAACCGCGATCGGCCGGTCGCCCACGCGATAGCGGCCTCCGGCCAGATCGTTGTTGAGGAAAAGCTTGCGCAAGTACTCCGAATGCATGCGGTAGGGCAGCCGCGTCGAATCGGCATTCCAAGCCATGAGGTCGATCATGGGCCGGCGCTCGCCCATCAGGTAATCGCGCACCATCCGCGACCAGACGAGGTCGTTGGAGCGCAGCAGCTGGAAGGCGCCCGACATCTGCTGGGCGTCGAGGTAGCCCTGGTGCCACATCATGTCCTCCAGGAAGGACACTTGGCTCTCGTCGATGAAGAGGCCGAGCTCGCCCGGCTCCGTGAAGTCTATCTGCGCGGCGAGCAAGGTCAGCGACTTGAAGGGATCGTGGCTGTCGCGTGCACGCGTCGCGGCCGCGATGGAGAGCAGGGTGCCGCCGAGACAGTAGCCGACCCCGTGGACCTTGTTGCCGGGCGCAACCATCTTGATCACAGAGAGCGCGGCCTCGACGCCGAGCGTCCGGTAGTCGTCGAGCCCCAGGTTGCGGTCCTCCGTCCCCGGGTTCTTCCAGGAGATAATGAAGACGGTGAAGCCCTGCGCCACGAGGTGCTTGACCAGCGAGTTCTGAGGCGAAAGGTCGAGGATGTAGTACTTCATGATCCAGGCCGGCACGATCAGGATCGGCTCGGGGTGCACCTTCTCGGTCGTCGGCGTGTACTGAATGAGCTCGATGAGCTCGTTGCGGAAGATCACCTTTCCAGGCGTGACCGCCAGGTTCTCGCCGACTTTGAAGGCCTCCGACCCCGCCGGCGGGCGCCCGTTGATCGAGCGCTCCCAGTCCTCGACGAAGTTCCAGAAGCCGCGCACCAGATTGAAACCTCCCGTGGTGAGCGTCTGGTGCAGGACCTCCGGATTGGTGGCGATGAAATTTGCCGGTGAGAAGACGTCGAGAAGCTGGCGGGCTGCAAACTCGACCTGGCGCTCATGCTGCTTGGTGACGCCGCGCACGTCCGTCGTCGCGTTGTGCCACCACTGCTGCTGCAACAGGAACGCCTGGTAGATGATGTCGTAAGGCCAGCCGTGCCACCCATCCGCGTTGAAACGCCGGTCGGTGGGGAGTGGCTCGATGCAGCACGCATGCTGCTTCTGCAGCGGCGTGCAGGTTGCGATGTAGTGGACGAGCCGCAGCCATTTGCGCAGCGCCTTTTGCGAGAGCTGCAGCTGCTTGCCGGGCGCGGCGCCCAGATGAACGAGCCAATCGAAATAGGCCTCGGTCAGCGCCGCCGGCGATAGCCCCAGCGTGAAGCGCGAGCGCGCGTAGTTGAGAGACCGGTCGAGCACGTCCGCGAATTCAAGGGAGGGATCGGTGCCGTCCTCCCCCATCCAGCTGGGGAGCGGCATGCGCCCCGCCGGGGTAGTGGGAGCCGGCGCGACCTGATCCCCAGCCGCATCAGCGCCCGGGGTTGACGTTCTGCTGACACGGCGTTCGGCAGTGCTGATCTCGTTCATGGCGGACTCGCTGCTAGTGATCACGTCGTCGCGATAGCGAAGACAGGCTGCCGTGGCGTGCGTGTCTCGCACGCGTTAGAATTTGTGCGAATATGTGGTTGCAGCGCGGCCCAACTTGAAGCTAGGGCGGCTAAAATTGATCAAGGTCAAAGGCTCTACCCGCCTGTGGCGCAAGCGCGCACCGCTTCCAAAGCATGCTAGGGATGGGCCGGTGCGACTGGGATCGGATCTGAAATTCAAGGATGGGGAGGGGGCGTGGCGGATCTGGGTTTGATCTGGCTAGAGTTCATTGTCTGCGCGGCCCTCATCGGCTTTGCCGGCCCGGAATTATCGCGCTCAGGCGACATCATCGCCGAGAAGACCGGCGTGTCACACAACTGGATCGGCCTCGTTCTCCTGGCAACCGTCACGTCGCTGCCCGAGCTGATCACCGGTTTGAGCTCGGTGACCATCGCCGACGTCCCCGACATCGCCGTCGGCGACGTCATGGGGTCTTGCGTATTCAATCTCGCCATTATCATCGTCCTCGACCTCATGCACCGCGACGAGCCGATCCTCTTGCGCGTGCATCAGGGACATATTCTCGCAGCCGGCTTTGGCATCATGCTGATCGGCTGGGCCGGCATGAGCGTCATCCTCGCCGACCAGCGCTTCACCTTCAACGTGGGCCACGTCGGTCTCTACTCGCCGATCATCATCGGCCTCTATCTGATCGCGATCCGCACCGTGTTTCGCTACGAGCGCGACCAGCGCGAGGAGTTCGTCGAGGAGGTGGCCGCGCAGTACGCCGACATCAGCTTGCGCTCGGCGGTGCGCCGCTATCTTTTGGCGGCCGCCGTGCTCGTCGCCGCCGGCGTGTGGCTACCCTTCGTCGGCTCCGATCTCGCCGCCGCCATGGGCTGGAAGCAAACCTTCGTCGGCACGCTGTTCGTGGCTGGTGCCACCTCGCTCCCTGAGCTGGTCGTGACGATCGCCGCCTTGCGCATCGGGGCGCTCAACATGGCGATCGCCAACCTCCTGGGCAGCAACCTGTTCGATATCCTCATCCTGGCCATCGACGACATCTTCTACCTGAAAGGGCCGATCCTGTCGCACGTCTCGCCCGTGCACGCGGTCTCCGCCTTCTCCGCGGTCATCATGACGGGGATCGTCGTGGTCGGGATCCTCTACCGGGCCAAGCGGCGCGTCTTCCGCTATGTCGACTGGATCAGCATCTCGCTGTTCCTCGTCTACTTGTTGAACTCCTACGTGCTCTACGTGTTCGGGCACTGAGCGATCGGGCGTGAGGGTGCATGGTTGCGAGTCCTGCAAAAAAGAGGATGTCTCCCGGCCTCAGCCGGGCAGAAGCGGCTTCGCGCCTTGCCCACCATGGCCCCAACGCGCTGCCGGAGGCGCCGCCCGAGAGCGTCTGGAAGCGCCTGTTGCGCCAGTTCGCGAGCCCGCTCATCTACATTCTCTTGTTCGCGCTTGGCGTCGATATCGCGCTTTGGATCTATGAGGGCGCGCACGGCGTTCCCGTTCGAGTCCGTCGCCATTGCCGCGATCCTCGTGCTCAATGCTGGGCTCGGCACCTACCAGGAAGGCAAGGCGGAAGCGGCGCTCGCGCACCTGAAGGCGATGGCGGCCCCTAGTGTCTGGGTGCTGCGCGATGGCGCGCTGCAGGAGATCTCGAGCCCCGACCTCGTCCCCGGCGACGTCGTGCGTATCGAGGCAGGCGATCGCGTTCCCGCCGACGGGACATTTGTTTCAGACAGTGAGGTCTCCGTCGACAAGTCGGTGCTGACCGGCAAGTCGCTGCCTGTCACCAAGCGCACGAGCGCCGAGCTCTTCAGCGGCACCCTGCTCGTGCGCGGCAAGGGCTACATGGAGGTCGTCCGGACGGGGGCCGACAGCGCCATGGGGCGGCTCGCCACCATGATCGGCGGCATCGAGGCCGGCACCACGCCGCTCGAGCGCCGCCTGCGCACCTTCGGCAATCAGGTCGCCTACGCGATCCTGGCCTTGGGGCTGGTGCTGACGATCGGCGGCCTGGTGGTGGAGGGCGTGGCGCGCATCGGCCACGTCCTTCTGTTCTCGGTGGCGCTCGCCGTCGCCGCCGTGCCCGAAGGCCTGCCGGCGGTGATGACGCTTGCCTTGGCCCTGGGGGTGGAGAGCCTGGCGCGGCGCAAGGCCATCGTTCGCCGTTTGAGCGCGGTGGAGGCGTTGGGCTCCGTGACCGTCATAGCCACCGACAAGACCGGCACGCTGACCGAGAACCGCATGCACGTGAAGGCGCTCGATGCCAGCGATGAGGCGCGCGCGCTGAAGGCGATGGTGCTTGCCAACGATGCCGAGCCCGGCGCACGCGTCGGCGATCCCCTCGAGATCGCGCTCCTCGATTTTGCCGCTGCCCGGGGCCACGACACCGTCGGCGAGAGCGACGGCCACACGCGGCTTGGCAGCCGGCCCTTCGACAGCGCGGCCGGTTTCATGCGCGTGACTGTCTTGGAGGACGAGCGGCCGACGAGCTACCTGAAGGGTGCACCGGAGGTGCTTCTCGCCCGCAGCCGCCTCTCGGATAACGAGAGGCTCGGCTGGGAGGAGAAGGCCCGGGCGCGCGCCCGGGAAGGCTTCCGCGTGCTGGCGCTCGGCTGGCGCGAGGGGGAAGCCGAGACCGACCTCGCTTTTCTCGGCCTGGTCATGCTGTGGGACCCGCCGCGCGCGGAGGTCCCCGATGCGCTGCGGCTGGCGCAGGCCGCCGGTATCCGCGTCGTCATGATCACCGGCGACCACCCGGCGACCGCCGAGACGGTCGCCGAGGAAATCGGAATTGCCCCGCGCCGGGTGCTTACGGGCCGCGACATCGACCAGATGGCGGCGGACGAGCTGAGCGTGGCGGTGCGTGAGGTCGACGTGTTCGCGCGCGCCTCTCCTGAGCACAAGCTCAGGCTGGTCGAGGCCCTGAAGGCCAACGGCGAGGTGGTGGCGGTGACCGGCGACGGCGTCAACGATGCGCCGGCTTTGAAACGTGCCGACGTCGGCGTTGCCATGGGGCGGCGGGGCTCGGACGTGGCGCGCGAGGTGGCCGATCTGGTGCTGATGGACGACAACTTTGCCACCATCGTCGCGGCCATCGAGGAAGGGCGCAGCATCTACGAGAACATCCAGAAGTGCATCCGCTTCCTGTTCTCGGCCAACCTGGCGCTGGTGCTGCTCGTCGTGGGCGGCCTGGGGCTTTCCTTCATGCTCGGATTGAAGGATCCCGAGGACGGCGTCTTCCTGTTGCCGCTCACCGCCGTGCAGCTGTTGTGGATCAACGTGATCGGCAATGGCGCGCCGGCGCTCGCACTCACCTTCGACCGCAACCCGGGCATCATGAATAAGCGCCCGCGCCCGGCCGACGGGCGACTGCTCGACGCCCTATCCGTGCGCTTCATTGTCATCTCGGGGCTGGCCAAGGCGTTCGCCGGCATCGTGCTGTTCTTGCTCTTGCCGTTCCTCGGCTACGCCATCCTGGAGACGAGGACCGCGGTGTTCCTCTACGAGTCGATCGCGGAGGTCGCGTTCTCCTATCCTTCGCGCCGCATTCATCTCAAGCCGCTGCGCAACACATTCCTGCATGTCGCCGTCGCCGCATCGATCGTGCTGCAGATCCTGACGGTGCTCGTCCCGGCGCTACGCGCGCTCCTCGGTCTCGTGCCCATCGACGTTGCCGTCGCTTTGATGATCACCGTGGGCGTGCTGTGGAGCTGGGCGGTCGCCGAACTCGTGGGATGGTGGCTCGCAAGGCAAGACGGTGATGGTGCGCGCTAGGTGTCGGGGCCGGTTGCGACGAGCCAGGCGGTGGCGCAGAGGATGAGCGCAGCCACGGCGATCTCCACCCGGATGGCCCTGCGCAGGCGGGCGGCGCCCAGGGCATAGTCGCGGCGGAGGAGAGGCGTGAGGCGCAGCTTGTTGACAGCGGCAATCGTCAAGAGCAGGGCGACGAGCACGAGCTTGATCGCCAACCTTTGCTGATAGGCGCTATCGAGCCGCACCGAGCCGCCCGTCAGCAGCAGCACGAGCAACGCCCCGGCTGCCAACAGTCCACCGACGACAAGGACAGCTCGGCCCCCGAACTGCTCGATCGTCGCCACGGCGGCGGCCGGCTCGACGCGGCGCGTCACGGCGATCAGTGGAAAGAGCGCGCCGAGCCACCAGTTCACGGCGGTCAGGTGGACAAAAAGAAGGGGCGCAACCAAAAGGCGCCCCTCGCTGGCCGCCGTGTGTCCTTCGAGAAGAAACGAGCCGATCAGCACGAACGCCGCCGTTATGCCGACCGACGCCCAGCGCAATCCGACCGCAAAGATGACGGCGGCTGCGATCAGGCGCACGGCTGCGGCCTGACCGATCGGCGTTTGCATGCCCATCCAGCGCAGGTCGGGCCCGAATGCGAGGCTCCAATCACTGTCGGCGATGGCGAGCTGAAATACGCCGTAACGCAAGGGCTCGATCACGAGCAGCAAGAGAAAGCCCACAACGATCTGGCGCCGCAGGGCGGGGGCGACCGCGCCCGAGACCTCCGAGAAGCTCGCCCTGAACAGCATGGCGCCTGAAACCGAGATGCCGCTGGCGTAGGTGAGGGCGCGCAGCAAGACGGCGGCTTGTTCGGGGAGGATCATTGTTGTGTGGGGGCGCCAGATCCCGAAACCGTAAACGCGAAGTGCCCCTTCATCACGTGCCCGTCCTCCGACACCGCCGTCCATGAGACGTCATAGGCGCCTGCTGGGAGCGCGTCGACCGAGACCGTGGCGGCCTCAGCGAAGGTCTTCGGCAGCGCGCCCTTGATCGCCACCTGCTGATCAGCAGCGGCCCGGTGTACGCGGACCAGCGTCAGGCGCATGCGGTGCGAGAACCGCATCTCTATCTTTGACAGGCCAGCGGCAACCGTCGCCCCGTCCTTGGGAACGCTCGCCATCATCTTGGCGTGCGCGAAGGCTGATCCTGTCGCGGCCGCGGCGAGCAGCACGGCCGCGATCGCCATCCTCACAAAGGGCATGCTTTCCTCCTCATGGCGCGGCTCAACGCGCGCTCTCCTCGTCTGCGAGCGTAACAAACGGCGCCGCGGTTGCCGAGGCGTGCTGCCGCCGCAGCCCGCGCTCCTTGATGAGGGCGTAGACGACGGGGATGACGACCAGCGTCAGCATGGTCGAGGACACCATGCCTCCGATCATCGGCACGGCGATGCGCTGAATCACCTCCGAGCCGGTGCCGGTGCTCCACAGGATCGGCAAAAGCCCGGCGGTGATGGCGACTACCGTCATCATCTTGGGGCGCACGCGCTCCACCGCGCCGACCATGATCGCCTGGTGCAGGTCGCCGCGAGCGAACGGTCTCTTCTCGCGCGCGGCCCGGGCGCGGGCCTCCCTCAAGGCGTTGTCGAGATAGATCAGCATGACGACGCCCGTCTCGGCGGCGACGCCGGCCAGCGCAATGAAGCCGACAGCGACCGCGACGGAAAGATTAAATCCCAGATACCACACGAGCCACAGTCCGCCGACCAGGGCAAATGGCAGCGACGCCATGACGATGAGCGTCTCCGTGATGCGGCGGAAGTTGAGGTAGAGCAGCAGGAAGACGAGGGCGAGCGTCAGCGGCACCACCAGCTCGAGACGCGCCTTGGCGCGCTCGTAGTATTCGTATTGCCCGCTCCAGACGGCGTAGTAGCCGGGCGGAAACTTGACTCGCGCAGCCACGGCCTTCTTCGCGTCGGCGACGTAGGACCCCAGATCGCGCTCACGCGCATCGACGAAGATGTAGGCGGCGAGCTGGGCGTTCTCGGTGCGGATGACGCCGGGGCCCCGCGTCAGCGCCACCTTGGCGACGCTTCCCAGCGGGATCGAGGCGCCATTCGGGAGCGGCACCAGCACCTCGCGTGCAATGGCCTGTGGATCGGAGCGCACGTCGCGCGGGTAGCGCACGCTCACGGTGTAGCGCTCGCGCCCCTCCACCGCGGTCGTCACCGGCTCGGCGCCCAAGGCCGAGGCGATCACCTGCTGCACGTCCCCGACCATGAGGCCGTAGCGCGCAAGCTCGGTGCGGTTGGGCGTGATCTCCATGTAGTTGGCGCCCATGATGCGCTCGGCGAAGGCGCTGGATGTGCCGGGCACCGTCTTGATCGCGGCCTCGATCTGGCGCGCGAGCCGCTCGATCTCGGTCAGGTCGCGGCCCAGCACCTTGACGCCGACGGGCGTGCGGATGCCCGTCGCCAACATGTCGATGCGTGCCTTGATGGGCATGGTCCAGGCATTGGAGACGCCGGGGAACTGCAGCGCGGCGTCCATCTTCTCGATCAGCTTGTCGGTGGTCATGCCGGCCGGCCATTCGCTTTCCGGCGTCAGGTTGATCACCGTCTCGAACATCTCGGTCGGCGCCGGGTCGGTAGCGGTCGCCGCGCGCCCCGCCTTGCCCCATACGCTGGCCACCTCCGGGAACGACTTGATGATTTTGTTCTGGGTCTGCAGCAGCTCCGCCGCCTTGGTGATGGAGAGACCGGGAAGCGTGGTTGGCATGTAGAATAGCGTGCCCTCGTTGAGCGTCGGCATGAACTCCGAGCCGACCCGCTGCGCCGGGTAGACCGTCGCGGCGAGCACGGCGATGGCCGCTAAGATGGTGAGCGTCTTGGCGCGCAGCACCGTCTGGATGACCGGCCGGTAGATCCAGATCAAGAAACGGTTCAACGGGTTCCTGCGTTCCGGGACGATGCGGCCGCGCACGAAGATCACCATCAGCGCCGGGACGAGCGTCACCGACAGGAAGGCTGACGCCCCCATGGCGAAGGTCTTGGTGAAGGCCAGGGGCTTGAACAGGCGGCCCTCCTGCGCCTCCAGCGCAAAGATCGGCAGGAACGACACGGTGATAATCAGAAGCGAGAAGAACAGCGCCGGGCCCACCTCGCTTGCCGCCTCGATCAGAACCTCGGTGCGCGGCTTGCCCGGCGGGGCGCGCTCCAAGTGCTTGTGCGCGTTCTCGATCATGACGATGGCCGCGTCGACCATGGCGCCGATGGCGATGGCAATGCCGCCCAGGCTCATGATGTTGGAGGAGATCCCCAGCTGGTACATGAAGATATAGGCGATGAGGATGCCGAGCGGCAGCGTCAGGATGGCAACGAGCGCGCTGCGCGCGTGCAGAAGAAAGATCACGCACACGAGCGCAACGATGAGGCTTTCCTCGAAGAGCGTGGACTTCAGCGTGGCGATCGCGCGCTTGATCAGCTCGGACCGATCGTAGACCGGCACGATCTTGGTGCCCGCGGGCAGGCTCGGCGCGATCTGGGCGAGCTTCGCCTTGACGTTGTTGATGACCGACAAGGCGTTCGCCCCAAAGCGCTGTACGGCGATGCCGCTGACCACCTCGCCCTCGCCGTTCAATTCGGCGACCCCGCGGCGCTCGTCGGGGGCGAGCTCGACGCGGGCCACGTCGCGCACCAGAACCGGTGCACCATCCCGCACCTTCAGCACGATCTGCTCGATGTCCTTGGGCCCGCGGAAATAGCCGCGCCCGCGCACCATGAACTCGGTCTCGGCCAGCTCCACGACGCGCCCGCCCACGTCCATGTTGGAGTCTCGGATCGCCTCGCGCACCTTGGTCAGGGGTATGTTGAAAGCCTTGAGGCGGCGCGGATCGACGATCACGGAATACTGACGCACGAAGCCGCCGACGCTCGCCACCTCGGAGACGCCTCCGGCCTCCGCGACCGCGAACCGCACCTGCCAGTCCTGCGTGGTTCTGAGCTCGGCCAACGTGCGCTTCGCTGCTATCACCGCGTACTGGTAGACCCAGCCGACTCCGGTCGCGTCGGGACCGAGCGTCGCCGTCACGCCGCTTGGAAGCTGGCGCTGGGCAGCAGAGAGGTACTCGAGCACGCGCGAGCGCGCCCAGTAGAGGTCGGTGCCGTCCTCGAAGATGACGTAGACGAAGCTCACGCCAAAAAAAGAAAAGCCGCGCACGATGCGCGCCTTCGGCACGCTCAGGAGCGCGGTCGACAACGGAAAGGTCACCTGGTCCTCGACCACCTGCGGTGCCTGACCGGGATACTCGGTGTAGACGATGACCTGGGTGTCGGAGAGGTCGGGGATGGCATCGAGCGGAACCTGGCGCACGGCGTAAATGCCGGCGCCCGCCAGGAAGGCAGCGCCGAGCATGACGAGCACGAGGTTGCGGGCCGACCAGCGGATGACGGCGGCGATCATGGCTGCCCTCCATGCGCCGGATCCGGTTGCGTCTCGTCTGCAGTGAAGCCGGCGAGGGCTGCCTTGAAGTTGCTCTCGGCGTCGATCAGGAAGTTGGCCGCCACCACGACCTCCTCGCCGGCCGCGACCCCCTCCTTGATCTCGGTGTAGTTTTGGCCCTTGAGGCCCAGCTTGACGGAACGCGGCGCGAAGCGGCCTTCCCCGCGCGCCACCAGGACGACCTGGCGGTCGCCGCTGTTGATGATGGCCGAGTTGGGCACCGCAACCCGGGGCTTTTCACCGGCACCCGTATCGATCTCCACGTCCGCATACATCTCGTGCTTGATGCGGCCTCCGGGGTTGTCGAGCTCGATGCGCACCTTGCCGGTGCGCGTCGCCGCATCGAGCTCGTGCAGGATGAAGGTGACGCGGCCCTTGAACGTCTCCGAGGGGAAAGCCATGAAGTGCAGCGTCGCCGGCTGCCCGATGGCGATGAGCCCCATGTCTTGCTCGGCCACGTCGGCGATGACCCAGATTTTCTTCAGGTTGGCGATGCGGAAAATCTCATCGCCCATGCGCACCATCTGTCCATCGATGGCGTTCTTTTTCATGACGTAGCCGTCGGCCGGCGAGGGCCAGTCGATCGACATGACGGGCGTGCCGGTCCGCTTCAGCCGGTCCAGCACCGCCTGCGGAACCTCGAGGTTGTGCAGCTTCTGCTCGGCGCCCTTGAGATTGACAGTGCGGTCCGACGGCAAACCGATGCTGTAATCGACCTGTGCGTTGACCATGGCCGGGCTGTAGATGCGAAACAGCGGCTGGCCTTTTTTCACGCGCGCGCCGGTTTCCTCCACGTAGAGCTTCTCGATGAAGGCGTCGGCGCGCAGCGTCACCGAGTAGAGCGAGCGCTCGTCCGGCTTGGCGATGCCGGCGGCGCGCACGGGCCGCTCAAGGCGGCGCATGGCGGCGCGCTCGGTCCTGACGCCGGAGCGCTGGACGCGGTCGAGGCTGATCTTGACGGTCCCCGGGGCAACCTCCGCCTCGTCGGCGTAGACGGGGATGTAGTCCATGCCCATGGAGTCCTTCTTCGGCACCGGCGAGGTGTCGGCAAGCCCCATGGGGTTGCGGTAGTAGAGCGGCTTGCGCTCCTTGGCGTCGGCCGTCTCAGACGGCTTGGCTGCGTCAGCCGTACGGTGATCATGAGCGGCGGTGACATCCGGCCAGGCGCCGGTGCCGAGCCGGTATCCGCCGGCGCCCGCTGCGGCGGCCAGCGTCAGTGCGCCGGCGGCAACCGCAATCAGCTTGAGCTGCATTGTGTGGTCGTCCTTCTCGCAGAGGGAATGCGTGTGCAGCCGCAGGCGCTTGCGCGCTCACGGTCAACGCCCGTGTCTCAAGAGAAGGTCAGGCTCGGGGAGGGGGGAGCTGCGGCGCCGACGACCATCCGGGCGGCCGCTCGGTAAGGTGCGGGGCAACTCGAAACGCCAAGGCAGCCCGCGCCTTCCGGCTGGGTGGCATCACGGCCATCTGGCCGAAGCACTTCTGCAGGCAGGTCTCTCCGCAGGTGCCCTTGTCGTGGCAACAGCAGGGGCCGCCAGCCGCTTTGTGGTTGCAGTGGCCGGCGCCGGGCCTGTCGGCCAACTCCGCCATCGGCATGGCGCCGTGGTGGTGGTGCATGACGTGGTGGTGGGATTCGTGCACCGAGGCATCGTGCGCCGACGCCGCACCGACCGGCGCCAGCACCATGGCGGCGGCGACGAGAAACGTCAGCGCTCTGCGAACAAAGGCCAAGGCATCCTCCGAAGCAGCTCAGCATGGCGACTTTCTCTGGCCGGTCAAGGCGCAGGATCGCCACAGCAGCAGACGCCTGAACGGAGCCTTGCGGACCGCGCAAAAAAGCGGACGGTCCTGCTCAGTTGACGCGCGAGACCTCGACCAGGTTGTCGGAGAAGGTCGGCGCGCGGCCGAGCCCGGACCAGGCGTCCGACGAGATCGAGTTCACCGATCCGTCCGAGCGGTTGAGCGAGCGCCAATAGCCGAGCGTCGCCACAACGATGCCCGGGTTGACGTCCTCGGTCACCCTCGCCACGCCCTCGAAGTCTCCGCGCGCGTTCTGCACCCGCACCGGATCTCCATCGCGGATGTTGCGTTTGGCGGCGTCCGTCGGCGAGATCATCACGAACTGCTCGCCCTGGCCCCTGATCTTGTGTGGCTCGTTGGCGTAGCAGGAGTTCAGGAACCCGTGGCTCTTGGGCGAGATGATGTTGAGCGGGTAGGTCTTTGCCAGCTCTGGACTGGTCTCAGGCGATTCCCGTACCGGCACGTAGCCCGGCAGCGGATCGATCGGGCTGCCATCCTGCTCGCCTTCATACATGGCGCGGAACGGGGGCGCGACGAAGTTGCGGGCGTCGTTCAACTTTAGCTCGACCTTGCCCGACGGCGTGGGGAACTTGCCCTCGGCGTGCGGTGTGCGCGTGTCGACCGCACCGACGTCGATCCGGTAGTAGCCGTGCTGCTTGAAGTACTCCATGTCGATGCCGCCCATCTTGGGATCGTCCCAATTGATGTAGGCGGCGCACAGCTCAGCATCGGTCATTTTGAAGACGGGATCGGTAAAGCCCATCTCCTTGGCGAGCAGCCTCCACATTTCGCTCGTGGGCTTGCACTCGCCAGGAGGCTCTACCGCCTTCTGATTGTAGGTGAAGTAGAAGTGGCCCCAGCTCCACAGCATGTCCTCGGCCTCGGCCGCCATGGCGGAGGGCAGGATGATGTCGGCGTACTTGGCCGTATCGGTGATGAAGTGCTCGGCGACGACCGTGAACAGGTCCTCGCGCTTCAGGCCTTCGACGATCTTGTTTGTCTCCGGCGACTGGCTGACGGGATTGGTGCAGAACACAAACAGGCTCTTGATCGGCGGGTCGAGCTTCATCTCGCCGGTGAGCGCCTGGCCGAGCCGCAGGTTGTTGACGACGCGCGTGCCGGGCTTGATCCAGTCGGGCCGGGCGGCCTTCACCCAATCGATGGGGAAATCCCAGAGCGGCAACTGCAGCATGCCGCCGCCGACGTGGCGCCACGAGCCCGAGACCGCGGGAATGGCGTAGACGGCGCGGGCCGCCTGGGCGCCGCCGGCCGAGCGCTCGATGGCGACGCCGATGCGAATGGCAGACGGCTGGGATGTGGCGAACTCGTAGGCGAACTTGGCGATGTCGGCCGCCTTCACGCCCGTGACCTTTTCGGCGTACTCGAGCGTAAACTCGGCGGCGCGCGCCTTCAGCTCCGGCCAGCCGTAGGTGTACTTGTCGACGTAGTCCTGATCGACGACGCCCTGCTCGACCATCGAGTTGATGATCGCCAAGGCAAGCGCACCATCGGTGCCGGGCTTGGGGCAGATGTGCCAGTCGCCGGCCTTGGCCGTGCGCGACTTGTAGGAGTCGATGACGACGACCTTGGCGCCGCGCTTCTGCGCTTCGAGAACGAACGGCCAATGGTGCAGATTGGTGGAGATCGAGTTGCAGGCCCAGATCACGATGTACTTGCAGTGGACGAAGCTTTCCGGATCGAGGCCGCCCGTGGGGCCATGCGTCAGCAGCCACGCAGTTGAGGAGCCGGAGGTGCAATAGGTCTTCTCGTTGACCGTCGAGCCGAGGCGATTGAAGAAGGGATCGCCCGAGTTGATGCCCTGCACCAGCCCCATGTTGCCCAGATAGCTTTGCGGCATGATCGCCTGCGCACCGTACTCGGCGATGATCTCGCGCCAGCGCCGGCCGATCTCGGAGATCGCCTCATCCCAGGTAGTGCGCTCGAACGTGTTGCCGCCGTTGGGGCCAGAGCCCTTCGGGCCGACGCGGCGCAGCGGATACATGAGGCGGTCGGGATTGTGGTGGTGGTCGTGGAAGTCTTTGAGCTTCACGCACAAGCCGCCGCGCGTGATGGGGTGGTCCTTATTGCCCTTCACCTCCACGAGATTGCCGTCGACGGCCTCGTAGACCATGGCGCAGGTGTCGGGGCAGTCGTGGGGACAGGCGCCGAAAAAGGTTTCACGCTTGAGCGGCTCGTTCATGGGTTCCTCCGATGGGCCTTGTCCTTGCAACGGACCTTATCTGTGCGCAGTCTGATCTGTGCGGCAGTCTGACCTAGGTCACCTTGGCGCGCAAGCAGCCTGGGCGCGAGATGCGCCGGATCGATCGCGGTAGCGGTAGGGGGAAACCGATGACCATGGAGCTTCAGATGCTTGCCCTGAGCATCGTGCTCGGGCTCGTTCAGATCGTCATG
Organism: uncultured Alphaproteobacteria bacterium; assembly: GCA_963782555.1. GTDB lineage: Bacteria > Pseudomonadota > Alphaproteobacteria > Rhizobiales > Hyphomicrobiaceae > Hyphomicrobium_A. Next base: position 553,041 of record CAWAKB010000005.1, read on the forward strand.
GCCTCGCATGCCGCGAGCCTGCAGCGCGGATACCTTTGGACGGCGTCGTCCCGGGACGAGCCCGTCACCCCGCTTACGGGCATCGCGGGCCGGCTGGAGCGGGCGCTGCGCAACTATCTCGAGACGTTCCCGCTGTTTGCGGCCGCCGTTCTCATCGCCCACGTCGCCGGGCGCCACGGTTTGATGACCGAATGGGGCGTGCAGCTCTACGTCTGGGGCCGCGTCGCCTATCTTGCGCTCTATGCGAGCGGCGTCTTTCTGGCGCGCTCGCTCGTGTGGAACGTCGCCACGGCCGGCATTGTCCTTTTGCTCGTGGCGCTGGTCTGAGCCATGGGACACTTGACACCTCAGCGCCTATCGCAGATCGGTCTCGGCGTTCTCTTGCTGATCATCGTCCGCTCGCTCGCCGAATTCTTCCGATTGCAGTACGTGCACGGTGACGCTCTTCCGATCGCGCAGGTCGCGCCTTACGTCGGCAGCGCGCTGTTCGTGGCCCTCGTCTTGGGCGCAGCGCTCGCGTGCCATGTCTGGGGGCGCTATCGCCTCGTGATCGGCATCGCCGTCGCCACGGTTGCCATCCTGCTCGTCTACAAGATCGCCGTCGTCGGCTGAGGCGGGCCGGCGCAGCAGTCCTCATATGTGTGCAGCTCGCCGCGGGCGTCGCACACCGTGTAGCCCTCCGTGCTCGTTGCCAGATACTGCGGGCCGACCGGCACCTTGCCGTGCGCACCGGGGATGTCGAGCACGTAGGTGGGCAGCGCCAGGCCGGAGAGGCGGCGGCGCAATTCGCGCATCAATGCCTGACCTTCGGCGATCGTCGTGCGGAAATGCGCGGTGCCCGGCGCCAGGTCGCCATGGTGCAGGTAGTAGGGCTTGACGCGGGTCTCGACCAGAGCGCGCATCAGCGCTGCGAGCGTGTCGGCGTGGTCGTTGACGCCTCTGAGCAGCACCGTCTGGCTCACCATGGCGATGCCGGCATCGACGAGCCGCGCGCAGGCGGCGCGCGCCATGTCCGTCAGCTCGCGCGGATGATTGGTGTGGAGCGCCACGTAGACCGTCTTTGCGCTCGAGCGCAGCGCCGCAGCGAGCGCTTCGGTGACGCGCTCCGGCGCCACCACTGGCACTCTGCTGTGCCAGCGCAAAATCTTGACGTGCGGGATCGCTTCCAGCGCCGCGGTGATCTCTGCGAACTCTGCGGGGCGAGAGGACGAGCGGGTCGCCGCCGGTCAGGATCACCTCCCAAATTTCGGTATGCGCGCGGATGTAGTCGAGCGCGTCCGCAAGCTCGGCGTCGGTGAGTGCCGTCGCTTTGCCCGGGCCCACCATCTCGCGGCGGAAGCAGAAGCGGCAGTAGACGGGGCATGCGGCAACCAGCTTCAGGAGCAGGCGGTCTGGGTAGCGGTGCACGACGCCCGGTAGGGGGCTCTTGGTATGATCGCCGATGGGGTCGTCGCGCTCGCTCGCGTGGCGTTCAAGCTCGTGCGCGTCGGGGACGAACTGGCGGGCGATGGGGTCGTCGGCGTCAGAGGTGTCGATGAGGGCTGCCATCGCCGGGGTCACGGCCACTGCGTAGCGCTCCTGCACGCGTTGGATCTCGCCTGCGTGGTCGGGCGAAATGAGGCCTGCATCGGCGAGGTCGGCTGCGCTTTTCAGGGTCTGGCGGAACGCGGTCATGGGCTTTCCCTCTCGCCATCGCCCCCTCGGAGGGGCCGCGGGCGGTTTCTACCATGGGTGCGAAAAATCGGCCGCCTGGCCTGTTGATAGCGGGGACTGATTCGCTTGGCCCGTCGCCCCGGGCCCCAATCCGGCGTAGGCAGAGGGCTAGTGCCAGTACCGGTCCGTTGCGATTAGGGAGGGGTACATGCGTCGTCTGTCGATCGTCATTCTTGTGGCCTGTTGCGTCACCGTCGGCGTCAGCGCACCTGCCCTGAGCCAGGACTACGGCTTCTCATATGGCAACGCGCCGGCCCTGCATGATTGGCAAGGCCTCTACGGCGGCGCCCACCTGGGCGGAGCCTGGGGCAGCTCCTCGGCGACGAACTCGGGCGGCGTCAACACCTTGACCGACTACTGGAGTGCGGCGCCGAGCGGCGTCGTTGCCGGCGTTCAGCTTGGCTATAACTGGCTCAACGGCCCGCTGCTCTACGGCGTGGAGGGCGACCTAGGATATCTCGGCCTCGCCGGCAGCGCCACGACCACCTACGTGCCTTTGGGCTACGACACCTCCACGCAGACCAACTCCGGCTTCTACATGACGCTGCGCGGCCGCCTCGGCGTGGTCTTCAACCAGTGGGCGGTCTACGCCACCGGCGGATACATCGGCGCCGACACCAAGGTGTCGATCGTGGAGGCGTGCGACGGTGTCTTCTGCGGACCCTTCTCGGTCAGCGGCTCCAACTCGTCCTTCCGCAACGGCTGGACGCTCGGCGGGGGAATCGAGGGAGATCTGGGTGGCCCGTGGACGGCCAAGGTCGAGTATCTCTACTACGATCTCGGCAGCCGCAACGTGACCACCAACGCCAACGGCATCATCAACACGTGGGACGTCCAGACCGACGGATCGCTGGTGCGGGCGGGCCTCAACTACAAATTCGGCACACCGAACTAGGGTGCTTGCGCGCCGAGCGGTCTAGAGGATTTCGAGCACGACCTCTGCAGGCCGGCACAGGCGTGCACCGCGCGCGGTGACGACGATCGGCCTGTTGATGAGGATCGGGTGGTCCATTATCGCGTCGATGAGCTCCTCGTCTGTGAGGCTTACATCATCGAGGCCTAGCTCGTCGTAGGGCGTGCCTTTGCGGCGCAAGAGCTCGCGCGGGCCGATCCCCATCGCCTTGATCAGCTCCTTGAGCTTCTTTTTCGTGGGTGGCGTCTTCAGATACTCGATGATCTCCGGCTCCTCGCCGCTCTGGCGGATCATCGCCAAGGTGTTGCGCGAGGTTCCGCATGCTGGGTTGTGGTAGATCGTGACCGGCATCGTGTCTCTCCGTGGCGAGCAGCGCTAAAGCGTGCAATCGCCTATTGCTACCTCCAATTCTCCGTTTTCCGCCCGCGCTTTTTTTACGCATTGGTGTGTACGCTGATCGTCTGCGTGCATGAGCAACGCACGCTGGCGGAGATAAAGGAGAAGCCGCCGTGCTCCAGCTGATCTTCAGCGTATGCTCGATCGTCGAAGGCGCAACCTGCGTGGAGTTGCCGCCGATCCCATTGCAGCATGGCACGACGATGATGGGTTGCGTGATGGCATCGCAAATCGAAGGCGCCAAATGGGTCGTGGCGCATCCCAACCACTACATTGCCAGGGCAACCTGCCGGCCGGCCGGCAACTTCGCCAAGATCTGATGTGCACGCGCTGGCCCGCGCTCGCCGTCAGAGCGCGGGGCTGACGCTCGACGTCTGCCGCGAGCGCCTGCGGTATTCGCCGGGCGCGCATCCGAACTCCGCCTTGAAACGGCGGATGAAATGCGACAGGTCGGAGAAGCCCCAGCTGAATGCGATGTCACCAATCGTGCGGTGCACCTGCCTCGGATCCTCGAGCATGCGACGGCAGCGCTCCAGCCGTCTGCCGATGATATAGCGCTCCAGGCCCCGCTCCTCCTCGGCGAGCAGTGCATTGGCGTAGCGCACACTGATGCCGGCCGCCGCGGCCGCAACCGCCGGCTTCAACTCGGGATCATGAAGACGCGACTCGATCGCCGCTTTCAGCATGGTGAGCGCGACGGTGCGGGGCGATGAGAGTGTAACGGCCCCGGCACGCTCTGCGGAAAGCGCGAGCGCCAACAGGTCGAGAGCCTGCTCCGCGATCCGGTTGGCCGCCGAGCCTTCGAGTGTATCCATGCGATCGGTAATCAGCGTCAGGAATCCGATGGCCAGGGCGGCGACGGGTCCCTGCGAGCTCAAGGCACGGCAAGCGTGCGGCGCGGCGCTTCCCAATCGCGCCTCGAAGCTGCGGCGCGGCATGCGGATGGAGATGGTCCGGCTTTGCTCCTGAAAGTGTCCGGTGTGCGGGCGGCGCGGGTCGAGCAGGAAAAAGCCGCCTGGCTCCGTGACGGCTTGACGATCGTCTTGGCAATGGACCGATCGCCCGGAGAGCTGGAGATTGAATACGATGTCGTCGCAGCGGGCGCGCGAAATCTCGCGCGCGGTGCGCTCGGCCCCGTGCGGATCGCATTCGTAGTCTGCGATGCAGAGACCGGCGACCTTTCCGAAGCGCACGCTCGCCCGGTAGGGTCTGTCGCTCGCTGTAAAGGCGTAGCGGACGAAACCTCCGATGACGCCGTCCAACCAGTAGGCGATGCTGTCGCGCGGGTGCACGTCATTGGTGGAGTAACGACGGCCATGGCCGACCCTTCTGCAGCATCCGATGGCCCCGATGCTAACCCCGGTCGAATATGAAGCAGCATCCTCCGGCACTGAACAAGCGGTCCGATTATGCGACCTAGTTGCCACCAAGTGGCGTCCAGATGACCTGCTCGATGTGGGTCGCCCCCGCCGCCAGCATGACCAGGCGGTCGAAGCCCAGCGCGCAGCCTGAGGCCGGCGGCATGTGCCCGAGCGCTGCCAGGAAGTCCTCGTCCAGCGGGTAGCGCTCGCCGTAGCGCGCTTTTTTCTTTTGCATCTCCGGCTCGAGCCGCTTGCGCTGCTCGATCGGATCGGTGAGCTCGCCGAAGCCGTTGGCGAGCTCGACCCCGCAGCAGTAGAGCTCGAAGCGCTCCGCAACGCGGGCATCGTGGGGCGTGCGCTGGGCGAGCGCGGCCTCGACCGTAGGGTATTCGGTGAGCAGCGTCGCGCGGCCGTTGCCGAGCTTGGGCTCGACCAGGGCGGTCAATACTTTGGCGAAGACGTCGGACCAGGTGTCGTCGGAGCGCGGCGTGACTCCAGCCGCTTGCGCCATCGCCGCGAGCCGGTCGCGGTCCCTGCCGCCCACGAAGCTGCCTTCCGGCGTGCTCGCCAGCAGGTCGATTCCGGCGTAGCGGCTGAACGCTTGTGCAACCGTGAGCCGCTCGGGCTCGGCGCGCGGATTGCACGTCACGCCGCGAAACGAGACGAAGCGGTTGTCGACGGTCTCGGCGGCGAGCTTCAGAAGGGCTGCTGCATCCGCCATCACCGCCTCGTAGGGAGCGTTGGCGCGATACCACTCGAGCATGGTGAACTCGGGCGCGTGCAGGGCGCCGCGCTCGCGGTTGCGGAAGGCGTGTTGAAGCGTGAAGATCTTCTCCTCGCCCGCCGCAAGCAGCTTTTTGCAGGCGAACTCCGGAGAGGTGTGGAGGTAGAGGGGCGTGCGGGCGAGGTCGGGGCCGACGAGCTCGGTCTTGAAGGCGCTCAAGTGCGCCTCGTTGCCGGGCGACACCTGCAGGCACCCGGTATCGACCTCGGTGAAACCCTGCGCCTCGAACCATTGGCGCACCGCCGCCACGATGCGCGCGCGGGCCTGCAAGAAGGGCTTGCGGTCGGCGTGCCGGTCGCGGCTCCACCAGGGTGTGTCTTGGCTCATGTGCTCCCGTCTAGACCATTTGGCTTCAATATTCCCTCTCTCCATGCCGTCTTTGGCCCGTGCGGAGAGGGGGGAGTGCCCCACCTTGGCCTTTGGGCCCGGACAGGGTATGAGACGCCCGAGATTCCCCCACTATCGACCGCGCTTCTGGGCCAAGGGCCGGCCGGTCCCTGCAACCTGGAGAAGATTAAGTGTCAAAGGTCATCGCCTCATCGGTGCGCAAGGGCAACGTGCTCGATCTCGACGGCAAGCTTGCCGTCGTCATCCGCGCCGAGAACATCCACCCCGGCAAGGGCACGCCCGTCACGCATCTGGAGCTGCGCCGCATCGCCGACGGCGTGAAGGTGACCGAGCGCTACCGCACCACCGATCAGGTCGAGCGCGCCTACCTCGACGACAAGGAGTACAACTATCTGTTCGAGGACGATCACGGCTACACCTTCATGCACGCGGAGACGTTCGACCAGATCACAGTATCGAAGGACGTCATGGGCGATCAGGCTCAGTGGCTGCAGGAAGGCATGACCTGCACGCTGTCGCTGCACGAGGGCATTCCCATCGCCATCGAGCTGCCGGCGCGCGTGACGCTGGAGATCACGGAGGCCGATCCCGTGGTCAAAGGCCAGACCGCGTCCTCGTCCTATAAGCCGGCGGTGTTGTCGAACGGCGCCAAGGTCATGGTGCCGCCGCACATTGGCGCCGGCACGCGCGTTGTCGTCATGACGGACGACGGCTCCTACGTGGAGCGCGCGAAGGATTGAGTCTAGGTAGACGCTGCGGCGAACTTGGCCTCAATCCCTGTGAGCTGGTTCTCTCCGTTCGGAGGAAGACGTCCTTCGCGCTGAAGAGCTATCAGTACCTGGCGGGCGACTTCCAGATGTTTGCGCTGTACGGGAGCCTCTAGAGCGGCCAGTAGCTCATAGCTATTGGCAACATCCATCTGCCAACCAGCATTGCCGCGGTCCATGCCGACAAGTCGTTCGGCAATCACTACGTCTTTGGCACGCATCTCGCGCGCTTGTTCCTGGTTGCCCAGTGCGAGGTGGACGCGGCTCAAGAGCTTCTCCGAGGTTCCCTTCTAAGACGCGCACGTCGCCCAGACGATTGCGCGCTGTCATACTCCACCAAGCGCGTTGGCCGTGGTCGGCGATTTCAATTGCTGCGGAGAAAGCGCGGCTGGCCTCAGTTAGCCTACCCGCGTGCTTTGAGGTATCCCCAAGATCAATCCAGTTTTCAAGATTGTCAGGGTCGAGTTCGGCGGCGCGTGCATACAAGTCCGCAGCTTCCGCGACGTTCTGCAATCGCGTGAACGCGGCAATATTGCGAGCAGCTTGAGCGGCTTCCTTGTTTGCTGCTTTGCCTTCGCTTGCCTTGATCTCTAGGATTTCGCCGAGAAGCTTCTTTGCGCCTGAGGTATCGCCCTTTTCCAAAAGCTCAAAGGCACGCCTGGATCGCTCGTCGGTGCTCTGGGCGATATTGGTTGCGGCTTCCTCAATTCGTTCCGCGGCGCGTGCCTGCGCCTCGCCACTCACGGGGTTTTTGGATTGAGCCGCCTGCATCTCGGCAATACGCCGAGCCATCTCGTGCACGGTCGCATGCATCTGCGTAAGTTGCGGGTCATCGGGCTGCCGCCAGCGATACCAAGCCAATGCACTTGGCACCCCAATCAAACCAGCGACCGCGAGAATCTTGCCCAGTGGGCTATACCCATAGAATTCATGCCACGCACTGGCTACGAACCCAGTGATGGCCGACAACGACCTTATCAAGAACCAAGAAAACCAATCGTCCATGAGCGATGCTTGCTCCGCCGCAATAAGGCGGAAGGATGATGCACTGGGGCCCGCTGCAACTCAAGGATGCACAAGGATTTCCACACCGCACATCGGCGCCGGCACGCGCGTCGTGGTGATGACGGACGGCGGCTCCTACGTGGAGCGCGCGAAGGATTGAGCGCACATGTTGCGCCGGTCCGATTTGATCTCGCTCATTGAACGAGCGCAACGAGACCCTAAGTTAGCGTTACATGCTTAGGGTGGTCTCAAGATTTCTAGCTCCGGCGCTAGCTCTGTTCGTCGTCGTGCCTCTGGTTCTGGCCCGGGTGCCAGCGTGGTCGCAGGACGTGGCGGCCAAGGCCGACGCGAGCTTCTCGAAAGCGGAGCTCGATCAGATCCTGGCGCCGATCGCGCTCTATCCCGACGATCTCCTCTCCAATGTGCTGGTGGCCGCAACCTATCCGCTCGAGGTGGTGCAGGCGGCACGCTGGATTAAAGACCCCGCCAACGCCGCGCTGAAGGGGGCCGCGCTCACGAAGGCGCTTGAGGGCAAAGATTGGGATCCGAGCGTCAAAGCGCTCACGCAGTTCCCCGACGTCCTGGCCATGATGAGCAAGCGGCTCGATTGGACGCAGAAGCTCGGCGACGCGTTCCTCGCCAGCCAAGCCGATGTCATGGATCGGATCCAGTTCCTGCGCGACAAGGCCGAGGAAGCCGGCAATCTCAAGAGCAACGAGCACCAGACCGTAACGACGAAGCGTTCGGGCGGCTCTGAGGACATCTACATCGAGCCGGCCGATCCCGATGTCATCTACGTGCCGGTCTACGAGCCGGCCGTCTATGGCGACTGGTGGTATCCCGACTATCCGCCCTACTACTGGCCGGCGGACGGCGCGTACGTGGATGATTATTACTGGGGCCCGGGCGTGTCGGTCTTTCTGCCCCTGTGGGGCTGGGCCAGGCCCCGGTGGCACGACCACTACATCCACCTCGATGTCCGCAGGTATAACCGCTTCAGCCGCCACAGGAAGATCACCTCCAGCCGGTGGCGCCCGAGTGTCCGCCATCGTCACGGCGGCAAATTCCGCAACGACAGGGCGCGGCGCCGGAATGTCGAGCAGGAGCTGCGGATCATCCGCAGACGGCACGGTCACGCCGGCCATGCCATCGCGAATGGTCACAGGCACGGCAGTCGGTCGGTGTCGACGGGCCCGCAAAAGCCCCACGCGGCCGGCGTCAAAAAGGGGCGGCACACCCACCACGCGTCCTCAAAGCCGAGGGGGCGGTCATCCGCCCACAGGCATTCGAGAGGCCACTCGCGCGCGAAAGCGCATCACGGTGGGCATCGAGCGCATCGAGGCGGGCACCGAGCCGGTGGTCGGCATGGCGGGCATCACGGTGGACACAGAGCTGGTGGTCGGCATGGCGGGCATCGCGGCGGTGGACATCGAGGCGGAAAGCGCAGGCATTGATGCCGCTCTGTCCAGTCTCCTTCCCAATCGCCTATGCGTAGTTGAACAGCGCCATGAAGCCGAAATCCATGTGCAACTGCTGGTGACAGTGGAAGAGAGTTAAACCCGGATTGTCGGCGACAAAGTCGAACTCGACCTCCTGAAATCCGCCCAGCATGACGACGTCCTTTATCACGCCCGCGGTCGGCTTGCCGCCGACGCGCGCCAGCTCGAAGTTGTGGCGGTGCAGGTGCAGAGGGTGGATGTCGTCGCTCGCGTTGCGGAATTTCAGCCGGTAGCGACGGCCCTCGTGGATGGTGTACATCGGCTTCCTGGTCTCCATCGAGAAGGCCTCGCCGTTGAGGGTCCACTGATTGAAGCCGTTGAGCGCGGCGTTGTGCTTGACGACCGTTATCTCGATCGTCTCATCGGGCTCTGCCGCAAGCGCGTTCGCCCTGCCGAACTGCGCGTAGTCCCAGCGGAACGGCTGCGGCGCGATCCATTGCGGCTCGCCCTTCCGCCCTGCGTATTCGACGACGATGCCCATGCCGTTTCCGCGGTCATCGTCGGAGAGATCGCCCATCACCCAGACGCCGGGATGATGCATTTCGACGATTGCCGATATGCGCTCGGCAGTACCGAGCCAAAGCACCGGCACGTCCGCTTGCGTCGGAACCGGATTGCCGTCGAGCGCGACGACACGGAATGTATGGCCGGGAAGAGCAAGACTGCGAATCTCGGTGGCGCTCGCATTGAGCACGTGGAACAGCACCCGTTCGCCTTCATTCACGCGGATGGGCTCGCCGTGGCCGAGCATGCGGCCATTGATGCTGAATAGCCCGTATCCGACTTCGTAGCCTTTGGTCTTCTCCTGCGCTTCCTCGTCGGCGGTCTCGCCCATCCGCTGCAATTCCTTGAGCGGGGAGCCGGGAAGTACGTCCATGGCCATGTCGCCGCCGCGGCTGAAGGTCGGGGCGAACTCCTTCAGGACCAGAAACACTTCGCGGTCATACGCGCCGGCATTGTTCTTCGGCTCTATGTAGACGGGGCCGGACTGGCCGGTGTAGGTGCCGCGGGCGAGGTCGTTTCCTGCCACAACATGCGTATGATAGAAACGGAAGCCCGTGGGTTTCGGCACAAAGGCGATGCGGCGCATCCCGTGCGCCGGCACGTACGGCGTACCTTCCTCGGCGGCGCCATCGACGTTGCTGGGGATCATCTGCCCGTGCCAGTGAACCAGCTCGGGCGTATCGGTGTCGTTGTAGACATCGACGATGGCGCGCCGCCCTTCGGTGAAGCGCAGCAGCGGCCCGGGATATTGTCCGTTGTAGAGAGTAGTCGAGACGATGTGGTCCGGTGCGAGCTCGACCAGCCCGGTCGCAATCCGCAGCGTGTAATCGGCCCTCTCCGCAGCGGTTTCGCCGGCGCCCGCCCGCGCCAAGCGCGGTGCTGCGGCCAGCACGGGAAGCGTTCCGGCGAGCTTCAGGAGAGAGCGGCGATCGATCATAACGGATTTCAATCCTCCGGCGGCTGCAGAGGCCGGTAGGGGCGAGCAGGGCGTCAAGCGATTATAAGCCGACGACCTCGATCAATAGCCAGAGCGATCGCAGGTCATAGGTGACTTCTATCGCACTATATAGGCGCGGACATTCTCAATCGAAGAACGGCAGAAAGCCGCGTGGCCTCAGAGGATGCGAAGCAAAAGCTGGGAGAGCTCTTAATCGAGCGGCTCAAGCAGCGGTGAGCATGTCGGCGCCCGCGAAGGATTAGCCCAGAAGCTGCGTCACGCCGGCATTGATCGATACAACCAGCAGGATGTAGGCGAGCGCGCCTGCGTTCCCGTTGCCCCAGGTGCGGCTCCAGGGCCAGACGGGTAGGGCGGCGAGCGCGGCGACAACGATGGCGCCGTAGGCGATGAGCGAGACGATCGGCACGGGCATGGCGCGTCCCCTCCGAGGCGGACATTGCGGTTGGGCGCCAGAATGCCCGTTAAATGTCAACGGATTGTCACCGCCTCAGGGCTGCGTCTCCGCGGGCTTGTCTTCCTCCGGCTGCGCCATGCTGCGCCAGGTGCGCAGTTGCAGTACGCGCTCGCCGGTGTGGCCCAGGAGGCAGCTCACCGAGTCGATGCGCGCCATCGAGCCGCCTTCGTAGATGTCATAGGGCACCTTGCAGTCGGCATCGCGTGACGCGATCCATGCGCGCTGGGCGGCGCGCACGCTGTCGGTGGCCGAGGCAGGTATCGCCTTGAGCAAGCGCTGGTAGTCCGCGTTCAAGAGGTCGTCCCAGACCTTCACCTCGCGGTCGACGCACGCGACCATGCTGGTGGTGTCGGAAGATTTTTCCAGGCACGGGTCGGAGATGCGGCCGATGCAGGTCCGAGCATCGCGATTGGCCTTGTGCTCCGCATCGAGGCAAGCGGTGATCGTCGCGGTGTCATCCGCGACGGCTGGCGTCACGGCAGCAAACATCGCAATCGCGGCGAGGCCGACAATTCCGAAAGGCTTAGACATACCCGCGATCGTAAGGAGGCACTCTTGAACGAGGCCTTAAGGGCGAAGCGCGCTAGACGCCCAGCGACTTCCTCACCTCGAACACCTCCATGATGCGCGCGCCGCGGTGCGGGCCGTCGACCACGAAGGTCCAGCGCCCCTCGGTGAAGGTGTCGCACATCTTAACGCCCTTGATTAGGATCCAGTGCCCCTCCTTGCCCTTGTGCACGGCGAGGATGTAGTGGGCCCACACGTTGCGCGGCTTCTGCATCCAGGCCATGAGCGTGGGACGCTCCTTGCGCTGCCGGCTCATGAAGCTCTCTTTGAGCGCCATCTCGTAGCCGAACTGGGAGAGTGCCTCTGCAACCTCCTCCGAGCCGGTGCCTTTGACCGCGGTGCGGCGCACATTGTTGCGCACCGATCGGATCACGTCCTCCATCTTGCTGATGGGGTAGCCGGTGATCGCCGACAGCACGTAGGGGCCGCAGAAGGCGGTGCGGCCGGTGTCATTCTTCGCCTCCGAGAGGCTCGAGGTGGTGTAGGCGGCGTCGGCAAATCCATCCATGGAGCTCATCCCGGGGCGTATCAGCAATGGTTAATGCAATCTCAACCCAAGGAGTTTAGGAATGGTTAACGAATGTCCGCTCCGATTAGGGCAACGGCTGCCCGCGGATCATCTGCGCTGGCGGCCGGATCGAGAGGGTCCGGTTTGAAAGAGAGCAGCATGCACGTGGTCGTGGTTTTCCTGGAGGCGGAGCGCGGGCGCGAGGAGGATCTGCGCGTGGCGCTGATCGGCTATGCGCAGACGGTGCTCGAGCGCGAGCCGGGGTGCCGTCGTTACGACGTTTCCAGCGACCCGGTCGAGGGCACGTCCTTCCTTCTTTATCAGATCTATGACGACAAGGCCGCCTATCTCGCTCACCGCGAGCTGCCCCATTATGCCGAGTTCCGCATCCTGGTCGATCCGTGGACCCGGTCGCGGCGCGTCTTGACCTACGAGGCCATTGCCCTTTCCGATACCGCTTGAGACGGGCGGCCGGCCGCACTACCTCCCCTTCGTGCGCATCGCACCTCGGGCGAGACGCGACGGCCCGGCTCGAGGGTCACGAGGGTAAGGATCCAGGCTTGAACGTTTCATTTCTTCAGGAGCTGCTGAGCTCGGTTGCCGAGCAGGGACGTGCGCTTCTGCCGCGTGCGCTGTTCGGTGCCGGGGCCGAGGAGGACATCGAGGCTTTGGCGCGCGCGCTGATTTCGGGGCGCGGTGAGGCCTCGGGCGTGGCGATCGCGACGGAGCTGCTCGCCCGCTACGCGCAGCTCAGCGACGACGATCATCAGAAATTCTTCCGCTTCCTCGCGACCGAGTTGCGGCCCGACGCCGGCCGCGTTGCCGAGGCGGCGCGCGCCTACCTCGACGACCCCAGCGACTTATCGCTCGCACGCCTGCAGAAGGCGCTCGACAGCCCGCGGCTCGAATTCTTCCGCCGCCTCAATCTGGCCCCTGGGGCAACGGCGGAGATCGTGGCCATGCGCCGCGACTTGCTGCGCGCGCCGCTCGATGATCCTGCGCTTGCCGCCGTCGACGCCGACCTGCGCCGTTTGCTGTATGCCTGGTTCAATCGCGGCTTCCTAGTCTTGCGCCGCATCGACTGGCACACGCCTGCGGCCATTCTGGAAAAGATTATCCGCTACGAGGCCGTGCACGAGATCAAGGGTTGGGACGATCTGCGCCGCAGACTCGATCCCATAGATCGGCGCTGCTTTGCCTTCTTCCATCCCTCCCTCGTCGACGAGCCGCTCGTCTTCGTCGAGGTGGCGCTGATGCGCGACATGCCCGAGGCGATCGGCGAGGTGCTGCACGAGCCCGAAACCCCGATCGCTGCCGGCGCGTCGCCCACCGCCGTGTTCTATTCCATCTCCAATTGCCAGGAGGGCCTCAAGGGGGTCTCCTTCGGCAACTTCCTGTTGAAGCAGGTGGTGGAGGAGCTGGCGCGCGAGCAGCCAACACTCAAGACCTTCGTCACGTTGTCGCCGATGCCGCGCTTTGCCGGATGGCTGGCCGAGGTCGCCGCCAGCAAAGCAGCCGGCGACGTCGGGACCGAGGCGAGGGCGGCGCTCGACGCCGTGCAGCGCTCGGGCGGCCCAGGGCAGCTCGAGGGCGCAGCACAGAGCGAGCTCAAGACCTCGCTGCTCGCGCTCGCAGCCCACTACCTGCTCCTGGCGAAAGGCGGCGACGGACGCATGATCGATCCCGTCGCCCGCTTCCACCTCGGCAACGGCGCGCGCCTCGAGCGCATCAACTGGATGGGGGATGCCTCGCCCAAGAGCCTGCGCGACGCCTTCGGCCTCATGGTCAACTATCGCTACGACCTCAAGGAGATCGAGAAGAACCACGAGGCCTACGCCAACGAAGGCACGATTGCCGCCTCGCGCGGGGTCCGCTCGCTCTTGAAGACGCGGGCAAAGGCAAAACCGGTGGTTGCGGAGAGCGAGGAGCACCCGGCCCTGCCGGCGCCGTCAGCGGCCAAGGTCGCACCCTAGCGGGCGCGCCCAAGTGTTTCCCCTGCGCCGCTCTTGTCACCGCTTCGAATCCCCGTGCACTATGACCTTAGAGACTGAGGGCCGCCGCGGAGTGAGGTCATGCGCTATGGCGAGGAAGATCGCGAGAGCCGCAATGTCGAGGACCGCCGCTCCGAGCGCGGTCCCATGTTCCGCTTTCCGGCCGGCATGGGCCGCGGCCGCACCGTGCAGATCCCGCTCGGCAGCGGCGGCGTCAGCCTCGGCTCGCTTCTGATCATCGGCGTGCTTTTATTGCTCTTTGGCGTCAATCCGCTCGATCTGCTGAGCGAGGCCAACTATCCGCAAGTGCCGCAGATGCCGCATTCCGAGCAGGGCGCCCCGCGGCAGACGGCGGACCGCGGCGCACCCTCCGAGATACCAGGTCTGCCCGGCGGCCGCGCCGTGCACACCGAGGACGACATGAAGCGGTTCGTCTCGCAGGTGCTGGCCGACACCGAGGACGTGTGGGGCAAGGTGTTCGCCGGCTTCGGCCGCCACTACAGCGAGCCCTCGATGGTGCTGTTCACGAACGCGACGCGCACCGGGTGCGGCACTGGGCTTGCCGCCATGGGTCCCTTCTATTGTCCGCTCGACCGCAAGATCTACATCGACCTTACCTTCTATGATCAGTTGAAGCGCCGCTTCGATGCGCCGGGCGATTTCGCCCAAGCCTACGTGATTGCGCACGAGGTCGGCCATCACGTGCAGAAGCTCTTAGGGATAGCCGACAAGGTTCAGGAGCTGAAAGACAGCGTCGGCGAGAGCGACTCCAACGCCCTGCAGGTGCGCATGGAGCTGCAGGCGGATTGCCTTGCGGGCGTGTGGGCCAACCGGAATGATCAGCTGCACAAGCGACTCGAGCCCGGCGACGTCGAGGAGGGCTTGAACGCTGCCAGCCAGATTGGCGACGATATGATCCAGCGTCGGACGCAGGGCTATGTCGTGCCCGACGCGTTCACGCATGGCACCTCCGCGCAGCGCGTGCGCTGGTTCAGCGCCGGCCTCAAAAGCGGCGACATCGCCAGCTGTGATACATTCAATACGAGCGATCTTTGAGTGCAAGGATCGAAATGGCTCTAACGGAACGACTGGGGGTCTGGGCCACTTTGTAGGCAGGAGGCTTGTGCCTTGAGGCGGAGCGCTCGCAAGCGAACGATGGCGATGATGGCCACGGTCATCGGGGCTGCCGCTGCGATTGCGTCCGCTTTCCATCCTGGCTCATTGGCACGCGCCCAGGAGGGCCCGGCGCAGCGGGCAACGCCTCCCGCAGACGCGGCTGGCGTGCCGGGACCGGCCCAGCTTGGCGAGGAGAGCGTCGCCCCGCCCCGCGGCAAGCGCTTGCGCGCCATCGTGGCGCACGCCTTCGACAACTCGATCCTCACCTGGAAGCGTCTGATCAAGCCGCGGTCAACCGAGATCGAGGAAATCAATTTGCGCTTCGTGACGCGGCTCGGGCCCACCAATTGCTACGGGCTATATGCCGGCGAGGGCCCTGCCTACTGCAGCGGCAACCACACGGTGTTCGTCGGCACCCGCGAGGCCAACCGCCTGATGGAAAGGTTCGGTCCACGCGCCGAGGCCGGGATCGCGTTCCTCATTGGTCACGAGATGGGCCATCACATCCAGAACATCTTCGGCCGCTTCCAGCTCCTGAGCTACCTCATCGCCGGCGCCCCGGCGCGCCGCACGTATCTGGTGCGCCATTTCGAGCTGGAGGCCGACTGCTACGCCGGCGTGTGGATCCACGCGAGTCCGGCGTGGGCCAAGTCCGCCCGTTTCAGGTCGGACATGATGGATGTGCTGGCCAGCATCGGCGACGACGCGATTCTGGGGCGCAGCGCCGACGGCAGCGCGCCGCCGCAGGGTTTGCACGGGACATCCGAGCAGCGCACGCGCTGGTTCGTGCGAGGTGCAAAAAGCGGCGATTGGCACGCCTGCAACGCATTCGCGGCCATCGCCCCTTAGCTGGGGCTCAGGCGCAGATCAGAGCGCGTTGCCGCGATAGGTGCTGACCTCGCAGGGCAGGCCTCTGCTTTCCATCACATTGCAAAGGCTTTTCGCTTCCGCGGTCGATGCGACGGGGCCGACGACGAGGCCGTAGGTGCGCTTGCTGGCCTTGCCGTTGACGACGTAGCGCGGGTGGAGATTGCGCATCGCATCGGCATGGCGATCGGTCAGAATGCTCCAGTTGAGCCGCAGGGAATCGATCGATGGGCCCCTGGCAAGGATCACGCCGACGGGTAGCGGCTTGGTCGCCGTCTTTGCATTGACGGCCGGCGGCACGGTGGTGACCGTGCGTTTGATGCTGCCCGTCTCGATGCTATCGGTGTCTTTTGGAGCTGCGTTGATCAGCTTGGCGCTCTTCTGCGGCGCCGGCGCGTGCACCTCCTGGGCGGTGGGTCCGACCGGCGGCCTGAATGTCTTGGCAGCGGTCGTCTTTCCCGGTTTGGGTGTGGGCGTCGGAGGAATGGCGGCAGCAGGATGGCCCGGCGCGCTCGCGGCGTGTGGCGGCTCCGGCGCACTCGGCGGCGCGGCAGTCTCGAGCGCGCTCACCCTCTGCGTGAGATCTTGATCACGGTTGGCCGCGTCCTGCACGGCGATCTTGAGGTTGGCGACATCCATTTTTACCTCGCCGACCGTACGCGCCAGCGGCTCGATGTCGGCGAGCCCGCGCTGCACATCGCGTTTGGTCTGCGCGAGCTTCTGTTCGATGTCGGCTGTGTTGCGCGCGGCGCCCGCAAACATGTGCGGTCGCAAGCCCAAAAGGGCAAGATAGGCCAGAGCGAAACTGGCTATCGCCATCCAGATCATCACGTAGGGTGTCAGGATTCGGCGTCGTGCCGGGCCGGAGGTCGAGAGAACGGACATATCTTCAGCTTCCGCGGTTGGGTGTAAAAACGCTGGGTGGGATGAAGCCCGATTCGCTTGGTCGAACCAACGCACACCACGCCGAACCATGCGCGGACTGCAGTAGAATCGAGGCAGATGGTGGTTGAGTCCCGCCTGTGGGGTCAACGCGGCGCGCGCGAAACGGCCGTAGGATCTGTGGACGGGGAATCGGAGCGCTCAGAACACTGCGATTCGCGCCGAATCCGCGCCCTGCTGTGCTCCAAGTGCCACAACTATTCGCGGCGGTCGGGGCTGCTGCGGGCGCGCAGTGGGCTTCCGCTCTGTTCGTAGGTCGAGCTGAACGGTATGAAGTCCCCGCCGCCAACCACTGGTCCGAGGCAGTGCTGCTACTTTTAGAGGCCCGATGACACGCCATCCCCTGCTCATCGTCATTCTTGCGGCCGGAGAGGGCACGCGCATGCAATCTGCGCTGCCCAAGGTGCTGCATAAGATCGGCGGCCGCTCCATGCTTGCGCACGTGCTTTCCGTCGTGCAGGAGCTCGGCGCCCAATCGGTTGCGGTGGTGGTCGGTCCGGACATGGATGCGGTCCGCGACGAGGCGCTTGCGCAGGTCCCGACGGTGCGCGTGTTCCTACAACCCGAGCGCAAGGGGACGGCAGACGCGTTGCTAGCCGCGCGCGAGGCGCTTGCGCAGCATTCGGGCGACGTGCTGGTCCTCTATGCGGACACGCCGCTTCTCACCGCGGCGACGCTCGAGCGCGTGCTCGGTCGTCTCGACGATGGCGCCGGCATCGCGGTCCTGGGCTTTGAGGCAAAGGATCCGGCTGGCTACGGACGCCTTCTGAGCGCGGGACCCTGGCTCAAGGCCATCCGCGAGGACAAGGACGCGAGCGCGGAGGAGCGCCGGCTCACGCTGTGCAGCTCGGGCGTCATGGCCTTTCGTCTCGGGAAACTCGAGGACGTGCTGGCGCGCATCGGTAACGGCAACGCCAAGGGTGAGTTCTATCTGACGGACGTGGTGGAGGTGGCGGGACGCGACGGCGTACGCGCCGCTGCCGTCATCTGCGCCGAGGATGAGGTGATGGGCGTCAACTCGCGCGAGCAGCTCAGCGTCGCCGAGGGGATCTTCCAGAGGCGCGCGCGGCTCGCGGCGATGCATGCCGGCGCTACGCTGATCGGGCCGGAGACCGTGTGGTTCTCCTGGGACACCAAGATCGGCCGCGACGTCGTGGTCGAGCCCAACGTCTTCCTCGGACCCGGCGTCGTGATCGAGGACGGCGCGGAGATCAAGGCCAACACCTACATCGAGCAATCGCACATCGGGCGCGGTGCGCGTGTCGGGCCCTACGCGCGCCTACGCCCCGGCGCCGACGTCGGTGCGGGCGCGCGTGTCGGCAACTTCGTCGAGCTCAAGAATGTGCGGCTGCGCGAAGGGGCCAAAGCCAACCATCTTTCCTACCTCGGCGATGCCGACGTGGGCGCCGGCGCCAACATCGGCGCGGGGACGATCTTCTGCAACTACGACGGCTTCTTCAAGCACCGCACCGAGATCGGAGACAGGGTCTTCGTCGGCTCGAACTCCTCGCTGGTGGCGCCCGTGAAGATCGGCGAAGGGGCCTACATCGGCTCGGGCAGCGTCATCACCAAGGACGTGGCCGCCGACGCGCTGGCGCTCTCACGCTGCGAGCAGACGGAGCGCCCCGGCTGGGCCGCAAAGTTCCGCGCCATGATGAGCCGGCGCAAGGCCGGGAAAAAGTGACGCGGCTACCTCAAAGAGCCATGTTGCAGCGCCAGAATCACTGAAACAGAGTGTGATTTGAGGGACATATTAAGCAATCGATAGCATGATTGTGCGCTTCGAAACGTAGGACCCAATCCCATGTGCGGCATTGTCGGAATTGTCGGGCAGAAGGCCGTTGCAACCGATCTCGTCGACGCGCTGCGCCGGCTGGAATACCGCGGCTATGATTCGGCCGGTATCGCCACCGTCGAGAACGGCCACCTGGAGCGACGCCGCGCCGAGGGCAAGCTGCACAACCTCGAAGGCCGCCTGCTCAAGGAGCCGCTCGCCGGACACACCGGCATCGGCCATACGCGCTGGGCCACGCACGGCCGCCCCACCGAGCGCAACGCCCACCCGCACATGAACGCCAAAGTCTCGGTCGTGCACAACGGCATCATCGAGAACTACCGCGAGCTGAAGGACGAGCTGGCGGCCAAGGGCTACAAGTTCGAGAGCGACACCGACACCGAGGCCATCGTTCACGTCATCACCGATGAGCTTTCCAAGGGTGCCTCTCCACAAGACGCCGTGCGCAACGCGCTCCAGCGTCTGCAGGGTGCGTTCGCCCTCGCCATCATCTTCGCCGGGCACGACGACCTGATGATTGCGGCCCGCCAGGGCAGCCCACTGGCGATCGGCCATGGCTCGGGCGAAATGTATCTGGGCTCGGATGCCATCGCGCTCGCGCCCTTCACCGACGCCATCACCTATCTGGACGAGGGCGATTGGGCGGTGCTGCACCGGACCGGTGTCGAAATCTTCGACCGTAATGGAAATCGCGTCGATCGCCCGCTCATCAAGTCGGTGGCGAGCTCGCTGCTCGTCGACAAGGGCAACCACCGCCACTTCATGGCCAAGGAGATCCACGAGCAGCCCGAGGTCATCAGCCACACGCTCTCCAGCTACATCGACATGAGCGAAGGCAAGGTTCAGCTCCCCGACCTGGGGCTCGATGTGGCCTCGCTCTCGCGCGTGACGCTATCGGCGTGCGGGACCGCCTACTACGCCGGCCTCGTCGGCAAGTACTGGATCGAGCGCTACGCGCGGCTTCCGGTGGAGATCGACGTCGCCTCCGAGATGCGCTACCGCGAGCCGCCGCTACCGGCGGGCGGGCTTTCCATCTTCGTGTCGCAGTCGGGTGAGACCGCCGACACGCTGGCCACGTTGCGCCACGCCAAGGCGGAAGGGCAACGCATCGCCTCGATCGTCAACGTGCGCACCTCGACCATCGCGCGTGAATCGAACGTGGTGCTGCCGACGCTTGCCGGGCCGGAGATCGGCGTGGCCTCGACCAAGGCCTTCACCTGCCAACTCGCGGTGCTCGCCTGTCTCGCCATTGGCCTGGGTCGCGCTCGCGGAACGCTTAGCGAGGACGAGGAGCGGGCGCTGGTCAAGGCGCTGATCGAGGTTCCCCGCCACATCTCGACCATCCTGCGCAACGAGCAGCAGTACGAGGCGATCGCGCAGCCGCTCTCCAAGGCGCGCGACGTGCTCTACCTGGGCCGCGGCACCAGCTATCCGCTGGCGCTCGAAGGCGCGCTCAAGCTCAAGGAGATCTCGTATATACACGCCGAGGGCTATGCCGCCGGCGAGCTCAAGCACGGCCCCATCGCCCTCATCGACGAGAACGTCCCCGTCATCGTAGTGGCCCCTAGGGACGAGCTGTTCGAGAAGACCGTCTCAAATCTACAGGAGGTCGCCACCCGCGGCGGCCAGATCATCCTTATCTCGGACGCCTCGGCCGAGCAGGTCGGCTGCAAGGTCGCAGCCCACATTGAGATGCCCGAGGCCGCCGACTTCACCAATCCGCTGGTCTACGCTATCCCCGTGCAGCTGCTGGCTTATCACACGGCCGTGCTGATGGGCACTGACGTCGATCAGCCCCGCAATCTGGCCAAATCCGTGACTGTAGAGTAGGGGAAAACAACCGACTGGCGCGGCCGTGGATTTGCCTCTATGTCGTGCTTGAAATAACGTCTGGCTTCAAACGGTTGAGGCCCGTCGTGGAACGGGTGCACTCTGGTGGGGTCGATGGGGCAACTACTTCGCAGTCTCGCTGTCGTCGCCGCGCTGCTCGTGGGCGCGCCGCCACTGGCTGCGTTTCAGGGGCCTGTGCAAACGCCGAGCGGCCCCAAGAAGGCCCCCGCCAAGCCTGCCGAGCAGAAGGCCGTTGAGCAGAAGCCCGCTGAGCAGAAGGCTGCCGAGCAGAAGGGCAAGCCTTCCCCTCCGAAAGACGACAAGGCCGCTAAGGCGACGCAACGGATGCTGGACACGGGCGTCGCCGCTTACGAGGCGGGCAAGCTCAACGAGGCATTCCGCGCCTTCGACACGGCAATCCACAGCGGCGGTCTCAAGAGCCAGCAGCTGGCAAAGGCGCTCTACTATCGCGGGCTCACCTATCGCAAGCGGGGCAAGCCCAGTCTTGCCATCCCGGACCTGACCAGCGCCATCTGGCTCAAGGATGGGCTGTCTGCCACCGATAGGCAGGAGGCCATGTCCGTTCGCGCCGAGGCCTATCGCGACGCCGGTGTCGGCGACGTGCCGGGCGTCTCGCAGACCGCGACGGCTGCTTCCGCCGCCCCCGCCGGATGGCAGACGGCGATGAGCGGCTCGCCGGCCATTTCCTCTCCGGTTCCTGCACCCGTTGCCTCCTCCGTGCCGCCGCAACCATCGGCCCCGGTCAGCGCACCACAAATGGCGGCCTATGAGCCGGCCAGTCCGCCGGCGCCTCCAAAGACCTCCAGCTCCAGCGGTAGCGGCGGCGGCTTCTTCAGCAGCATCACCAGCCTGTTCGGCGGCTCGTCGAGCTCCAGCAGCAGCGAAGACGTGACGACGTCGTCGATACCTGCGGCGCCCGCACCTGCGATCAGCGCTTGGAGCCAGACGACCGAGATCGCGACGCCCGCAGCAGCTCCCCCTGAGAGCGCACCCGCGGCTGCGCGGCCAGCTCCGGTGCAGCCGCCTCCGACCCAGCAAGCCGCACTTGCGCCGCCCGAGCACTTCGCCACCCAAAGGCAGGTGACAGCGGTGGCGCCGCCTATGACAGAGCCGCCAAAGACGACCGCGGCACGGAGCGGCAAGTTCCACGTGCAGGTTGCGACGGTGCGCTCGCGCAGCGAGGCTTATGCGCTTGCCGTGCGCCTCGTCTCGCAGCACTCGAGCCAGATGGGGTCACGCCGGCCCCAGGTGGACAAGACCGTCATCGGCAGCATGGGCACGTTCTATCGCGTGAGCGTCGGACCCTATGCCAGCGCCGAGGAGTCAAAGCAGCTCTGCGGCACCTTGCGCACGAACGGATACGACTGCCTCGTCATCACCGAGTAGCGCCAGCGTCCCGTTGTGAGCCTTCGCATAGGATCTCGTCGGCACTCTTTAGCTCTGCCGCGATCCGTGTGAAGATCGTGGCCCATCCGCCTGCCGACCGGAAACAGGCCAGCCCTCTGCACCACCCCAATGTGGACCGCAACATGAGCGCACCCGATCCCAAGGACGGTCAGTCTGGCAGCACGCCCTCGCAGCTGCGCGCGGGGCTGGCGCGGCTGACGCGACAGGATCAGCCGGCGTCCTGGCACATCGGCGCGCGGCTCAGGAACTACTTCCTGACCGGTCTCGTCATCGTCGGCCCCGTCACCATCACGCTCTATTTCGTGTGGTGGTTCATCAACGTCACCGACGCCTGGATCAAGCCGTTCGTGCCCAAGGCGTACCTGCCCGACACCTACCTGCCGTTCGCGGTGCCGGGCTTCGGCCTCATCGTCGGCATCGTGGCGCTGACGCTGATCGGCGCGCTCGCCGCCAACCTGCTGGGCCGCACCCTCATCAGCTACGGCGAGCAGATGGTGGGCGGCATGCCGATCGTGCGCAACGTCTACCGCGCCTTGAAGCAGATCTTCGAGTTCGTCGTCTCCGCCACCGGCCCGGGGCAGGCCTTCCAGAAGGTGGGGCTCATCGAGTTTCCCTCAAAAGGCCTGTGGTCGATCGTGTTCGTGACCGGCGAGACCACGGGCGAGGTCGGCGCGGTGGCGCCGGGCGGCGAGAGCGACCTCTTGACGGTGTTCATGCCGACCGGGATCGTGCCGCCGACCGGGTTCGTCTGCTTCCTGCCGCGGCGCAATGTGCTCATGCTCGACATGACCATCGAGGACGCCGCCAAGGTGATCATATCGGCCGGCATGGTGACGCCGGAGAGCCAGGCCAAGCTCAAAGAGCTGGCCGAGCAGGCCAGACGCCAGCAGGCGCTGCGCAAGGCGCAACCAAAAGAGAAGAGCAGCCCGCGCCCGCCCAAGATCACCACGAGCTAGGCGCCGCCGCCTCTCAACTGACGGCCGCAGTGAGAGGGGCGCTCTCCTCCTTGTCATCCTCGGGCTTGTCCCGAGGACCCACGCAGCCGCATACTCCAACGCTGACGCGATGAATTCGTACTGGGTGCACATCCTCACCAGCCAGCCGCGTGGGACGCTCTGGCGTTGGAGCGAGCCGAGCCCTGGGTCCTCGGGACAAGCCCGAGGATGACACCTAGGGGCAAGTTGGTGCCCATATCACCGTGGGGTGAAATTCACGCCGCCCGAAACAGGCGCACGGCGTCGTCGCACTCGAAGATGTAAAGCAGCGTGCGTAAGGCCTGCCCGCGCCCGCTCGCCAGATGCGGGTTGTTCGACAGGACGAGTCCGCGCGGTTAAGTGCCCCGCGCCACCAGGTACGACACGAACGTCGCGCACGCGCCCAGCATGAACAGCGCATCGGCCTCATCCACCTGGGCCTCGTCGCCGAACACGAGCGCGTGGCGCACGCCCTCCTCGTCGCTTGAGTAGCCGTAGAGCGAGCCAAAGGCAGCCTTGAGGCTGCCGTGCAGGTGACCTCGCTGCTCCAGCACCCTGAGCGCTGCTCCCAGAGTGTCGGTGCCCGGCGCGAGGCGCACCGCCATTGCCTCTACGGCGTGGATGCTCTCGCGCACGCAGCCCGTCCAATCCGCATCGCGAAGTGCTACGCCCGCCGCAATGAGTTGCTTGCGAGCCGCCGTGGCATTATTGGCCTCTGCGTCCGCGATGGCCCGCTCGAACGCTTCGGCTTGCTCTTCTGTGCCAATGGCAGCGATGTACTGGTTGTCGAAGACGCGATAGGCGGCGCGCGCCACGACAAACGCGTCGGCAAGTTCACGCTTCAGCTCGCCGCTGCATCGAGGATGACGCACCAAGAATTCGACCAGATCGAACAGTTCGCCGAGGTTGGCACGATCGATAAAGTTCTTAAGGCGCTGTTGAGTTTTGCGCGCCTCGTAGTCGAATGTCTCTGCCGAATCCCTGAAGAAGAGAACGTGCAGGTCCGTCGCGACCCGCCTCCATTTGTCGCTGAACACAGCAGGGGCATACATCGCGTAGGATTCGCGGTTGATTTCGAGGCCAATGTAATAATAAAGGAGACGGCGCAACTTTGCTGACACCTCGCCCAGCTTGAGCTGCGGTGGGATGGGCTTAAGGCCAGTCCGCTGAGAGAACGGTATGTCGCTTGCCATGGGGTGCCTATATCCCAAATCGCTTCGTTCGAATGGACGAAATGGCTGAACCGACGTCCAATTCAGTCTCCCTTCAATCGAGCCTTTACATCAAAGCCCGCGAGGCACGGGGCAAAAGGCCGCGAACTGGCATTGCGCGCCTCACGCCGCTCTGAACAGGCGCACGGCCTCGTCGCACTCGAAGATGTAAAGGAGCGTGCGCAAGGCCTGCCCGCGCGCGCTCGCCAGATGCGGGTCGCTGCCCAGGATGAGCTTGGCGTCGTCGCGCGCGGCCTCGAGGAGGGATGCAAAATTCGGCACCTCCGCCACGCGAAACCCCGGCGTGCCGCTCTGGCGCGCACCTAGGACCTCGCCGGCGCCGCGCAGCTCCAGATCCTTCTCGGCGATGAGGAAGCCGTCCTCGGTCTCGCGCATCATCTGCAGGCGCGCCTGCGCCGCCTCGCCCAGCGGGGGCTTGTAGAGCAGCATGCAGTAGGACTGCCGGTCGCTGCGGCCGACACGCCCGCGCAACTGATGGAGCTGGGCAAGGCCGAAGCGCTCGGCGTGCTCGATCACCATGATGGTGGCGTTGGGCACGTTGACCCCGACCTCGATGACGGTGGTGGCCACCAGAATCTTGAGCCGGCCTTCGGCGAAGGCCTCCATGGTTGCGTCCTTCGCCTGCGCCGGAAGCGCGCCGTGCAGCAGGCCCACATTGTCCTTGCCGAAGATCTGCGCCAGGTGCGCGTGCCGCTCCTCGGCCGCGGCAAGCTCCGACACGTCCGAGCTCTCGATCAGGGGGCACACCCAATAGACCTGTGCGCCCTGACTGATGGCGCGCCGCAAGCCGTCGATGACGCTCTCGATGCGATCGATCGGAGTGGTGGTGGTGGTCACCGGCTTGCGCCCGGGCGGCTTCTCGGTCAGGCGCGAGACGTCGAGGTCGCCGTAGTGGGTCATCTGCAGCGTGCGCGGGATGGGCGTCGCCGTCATCACCAGCACGTCGGTGCCCGAGCCGTTGCCTTTCGATTGCAGCGACAGTCGCTGGTGCACGCCGAAGCGGTGCTGCTCGTCGATGACGGCGAAGGCGAAATCCTTGAACATGACGTCGGCCTGAAACAGCGCGTGCGTGCCGATCAGGATGTCGATGTCGCCGCTGGCGAGCCGGTCGAGCAGCTGCTGGCGCGTCTTGCCTTTTTCGCGGCCCGTCAGCAGACCAATACGCAAACCTGCCGTCTCCGCGAGTGGCGCGATGGTCTCCAGGTGCTGGCGGGCCAGCACCTCGGTCGGCGCCATGAAGGCGGCCTGGGCGCCGGCCTCCACCGCGATTGCCATCGCGAGCAGCGCCACCACGGTCTTGCCCGAGCCGACGTCGCCCTGCAGCAGGCGCAACATGCGGTGGGGTGCGGCCATGTCGGCCTCGATCTCACGCACGGCGGTGCGTTGCGAGCCGGTCAGCGCAAAGGGGAGCGCATCGGCGATCGCGGCGCGGATGCGCCCGTCTCCCGTCACGCTGCGCCCGGGGCGGGTTTTGAAATTCTGGCGCACCAGCGCGAGCGCCAGCTGTCCGGCGAGCAGCTCGTCGTAGGCGAGGCGCTGCCAGGGAGCACCGCCGGTTGCGACGTCGGCTGCGTCCGTCGGGCGGTGCAGGCGCTGCAACGCCTCCTTGAAGCCTGGCGATCCCTGCTGCTTCAACCAGGCCGCGTCCTGCCACTCGGGCACCGTGTGGATGCGGTCCAGCGCCTGGCGCGTGGCCTTCTGCACGACCTTGCCGGAGAGCCCGGCGGTGAGCGGATAGACGGGCTCCAACAGCGGCAGCTCATCGCGCGCCTCGGGCGCGACGATGTAATCGGGGTGCGACATCTGCAAAGCGTCGTTGTAGCGCTCGATGCGCCCCGACACGTAGCGGATCTCGCCCACGGGAAGCTGGCGCTCGACGAACTTCTTCTCGACGTGGAAGAAGACGAGGTCGAGGCGCCCGGTCTCGTCCTCCGTCTGCACCTTGTAGGGCGCGCGCGTGTTGGAGCGCGGCGGCGCCTTGTGCTTCAAGACACGCACCTTGAGGGTTGCGATCGAGCCCGGAACCGCGTCGGCGACGGTCGGCTCGGCACGCCGGTCGATGACGCCCGAGGGCAGGTGCCACAACAGATCGAGCACGCGCGGCTCGACGATGCCGGGTGGCAGGGCGAGACACTTCTTCAACAGCAGGATCAGACGCGGACCGATGCCGGTAAGCGACTGCAGCGAGGCGAAGAGGGGCGTGAGCTCGATGGGCCGCATGGGCGATGCAGGATCCAAGAGACAGGCTAGAGCGGTCGTGCAGCTCGGGCCCGTGCGGATAAACGTCGTGGCAAATCAGGGCCGCGTGCAAGGATGCCGCACGAACGCGCGAGGCGATCGCGTCCCAAAGGGGCCACGAGGCCCATCGTCGCGCGGAGCAGGTCTTTGCGCGGGCGGAAACGGGCGCTATATCAACGACCCATCCGCCTACGAGGGTGACGGGCGCGCTGCATGGCGTCAAGCCTCTGGCCCGGGTTATCCAAGAAAGCCGCTTCCACGATGACTGACGACATGGAAATACGCCGCCGCCGCGCGGCCTACCGCGCGTCCCATCGGGGCACCAAGGAGATGGATTTTATCCTCGGGCGCTATGCCCAGGCGCACCTTCCCGGCATGAGCAGCGCGGAGCTCGACGATTTCGAGCGCCTCGTCGCCGTGCCGGACCCCGTGTTGACGCAATGGTTTTCGCAAGAGGCGTCACCGGAGGATCCCGCGTTTGCCGGGCTGATTATGGCAATGCGCGCCTACCACGGATTGGCGGACAGCGACGTTACAGGCAAAGCTGGGACGAACTGAAGAGCACGATGAAGTCTTCCAACACGGAAATGAAAGTGCAGGCTCAGCGCATCGTGGCCGGCGTGCCTGAGGGCCTCGATGCGCTCGTGCTCGCCCAGCTCGTCGCAGAGGCGCAAGCCGAGCACGCGCCAGGCACGCTTCTGCACGTGGCGCGCGACGATCGCCGCCTCGACGCGCTGGAGCGGGCGCTTGCCTTCTTCGCCCCGAGCGTGCGCGTCATATCCTTCCCTGCTTGGGACACGGTGCCCTACGACCGCATCGGCCCGAACGCCGAGATCGTGGCCAAGCGTATTGCCGCCCTCGCCAAGCTCGCGCTCGCCCCCCGCAAGCATCCGACCGTGGTGCTCACAACCGTCAACGCCATCCTGCAGCGCGTCCCCGCGCGTGCCTTCTTGAAGCGCGCCATCAAGCAGATCGCCGCCGGGCAGCGCATCGACATGGCGCGCCTGACGCAGCGGCTGTCGCTCATGGGCTATGTGAGGAGCGGCACCGTCATGGAGCCGGGCGAGTACGCCGTGCGCGGCGGCATCGTCGACCTCTTTCCACCAGGACGCGCCAACCCCGTACGCCTCGACTTCTTCGGCGACACGCTGGAGAGCATCAAGGCTTTCGAGGTGCAGACCCAGCGCACCACCAAGCCGGTGCAGAAGCTCGCCATCCTGCCGGTGAGCGAGGTCGCTTTCGGCGAGGACGCCGAGAGGCTGTTCCGCGCCCGCTACGTGGAGCTGTTCGGCGGCGCCACCGGCGACGATCCGCTATACGAGGCGATCAGCGCCGGCCAGCGCTATCGCGGGCAGGAGCATTGGCTGCCGCTGTTCCACGAGCACCTGGAGACGCTGTTCGACTATCTGCCGGGTGTGCCTGTGAGCTTCGATCATCTGGCGGACGAGGCGGCAGCGCGGCGCTTCGAGCAAATCGCCGAGCATTACGATGCGCGCACCGAGGCGCTCGAGGAGCAGACGTTCGGGGCGCCGCCCTATAAGCCCGTGCCGCCCGAGCGCATGTTCTTTGATGCCGGCTCATGGGCCGAGACGCTTGGGAAGCACAAGCTCTTCCGCCTCACGCCGTTCGAGGAGGCCGCTGCTCCCAACGTGCGCTCCTGGCGCGGGCGCGCCGGGCGCTCGTTCGCCGCCGAGCGCCAGCAGGGCGACGTGAATGTATTCGACGCCGTGGTGGCGCACGCCAAGCGCCTGCATCAGGAGCACCGGCGCGTCATCGTGTCGGCATGGACGCCCGGCGCGCGCGAGCGGCTCGCCACGCTGCTCGCCGATCACGGCCTCAAGCAGGTGACCAAGGTCGAGACCTATGCCGAGGCCTTGGCGCTTCCCGGCTCGGCGACGGCGCTCGCCATGCTGGGACTGGAGCAGGGCTTCGAGACGCCGGAGCTTGCCGTCATCGGCGAGCAGGACATCCTCGGCGACCGCCTGGTACGTCCGCGCCGCAAGCAGCGCTCGGCCGTCGACGTTCTCACCGAGGCGACGAGCCTGTCGGTCGGCGATCTCGTCGTGCACGCCGACCACGGCATCGGTCGTTTTGCCGGTCTGAAAACGATCACCGTGCTGGGCGCGCCGCACGATTGTCTGGAGCTGCACTACGCCGGCGGCGACAAGCTGTTCCTGCCGGTGGAGAACATCGAGCTTCTGTCGCGCTACGGTGCGGACAAGTCGGATGCCCAGCTCGACAAGCTCGGTGGTGTCGCCTGGCAGTCGCGCAAGGCGCGGCTCAAGAAGCGCCTGCGCGAGATCGCATCCGACTTGATCAAGATCGCCGCCCTGCGCCAGCTGAAGGAAGCGCCGGCCGTCACCGCGCCCGAGGGCTCCTATGACGAGTTCGTCGCGCGCTTTCCTTACGAGGAGACCGAGGACCAGGACACCTCCATCGATGCGGTGCTCGGCGACCTCGGCTCGGGCCGGCCCATGGACCGGCTCGTGTGCGGCGACGTCGGCTTCGGCAAGACCGAGATCGCCTTGCGCGCCGCCTTCGTCGCCGCCATGAGCGGGCTGCAGGTGGCGGTCGTGGTGCCGACCACCTTGCTGGCGCGCCAGCATTTCAAGACCTTCAGCGACCGCTTCAAGGGCCTGCCGATCCGCATCGCACAGGCCTCGCGTCTGGTGGGCTCAAAGGAGCTGGCGGCGGTCAAGGAGGGCCTGAAGAGCGGGTCGATCGACATCGTCGTCGGCACGCACGCGCTGCTGGGCAAATCGATCACCTTTGCGCGCCTGGGACTGCTCGTCATCGACGAGGAGCAGCATTTCGGCGTCACCCACAAGGAGCGGCTGAAGAAGCTGCGCGAGGATGTGCACGTGCTCACCCTGTCGGCGACGCCGATCCCGCGCACGCTGCAACTCGCCTTGTCTGGCGTGCGCGAGCTGTCGCTCATCACCACGCCGCCGATGGATCGCCTCGCCGTGCGCACCTATATCTCGCCCTTCGATCCCGTGATCATCCGCGATGCGCTGCGGCGCGAGCGCTACCGCGGCGGCCAGAGCTTCTACGTCGTCCCGCGCATTTCCGACATGGAGGAGGTGGCCGAGTTCCTGCGCGAGGCCGTGCCCGAGCTGACCTTCGCGCGCGCCACCGGCCAGATGACGCCCGGCGAGCTGGAAGACGTCATGAGCGCTTTCTACGAGGGCAAGTACGACGTCCTGCTCTCCACCGCGATCGTTAAGTCCGGGCTCGACCTGCCCAACGCCAACACCCTCATTGTCCACCGCGCCGACATGTTCGGCCTAGCCCAGCTCTATCAGCTGCGCGGGCGTGTCGGCCGCTCGAAGACGCGGGCCTACGCCTACTTCACCATTCCCATCGGCAAGGCCCTCACCGAAGCCGCCGAGAAGCGCTTGAAGGTCCTGCAGTCGCTCGACACCCTGGGCGCCGGCTTCTCGCTCGCCTCGCACGATCTCGACATCCGCGGTGCCGGCAACCTCTTGGGCGAGGAGCAGTCGGGCCACATCCGCGAGGTCGGCTTCGAGCTCTACCAATCGATGCTGGAGGAGGCGGTTGCCGCCATGAAGGGTGGCGATATGGAGGGCTCGCAAGAGCAGTGGAGCCCCGCCATCTCGCTCGGCACCTCGGTGCTGATCCCGGAAACCTACGTCGCCGATCTGCAACTCAGGCTCGGGCTCTACCGCCGCCTGTCAACGCTGGAGACGCGGGCGCAGATCGACGAGTTCGCCGCCGAGCTAGTCGATCGCTTCGGCGAATATCCTGAGGAGGTGACCCACCTCCTCGACGTGATGGAGATCAAGGGCCTGTGCCGGCAGGCGGGCATCGCGCAGGTGGATGCGGGGCCGAAGGGCTGCGTCATCGGCTTCCACAAGAACCAGTTCGCCAACCCGGAGGGGCTCATTGCGTTCGTGCAGTCCTCGCGCGGGCACACGAAAGTGCAGCCCGATCAGAAGCTGGTGTTTCGAGCCGAGTGGGACCTGCCGGCCGAGTGCCTGGCAGGCGTGCGCGCGCTGATCACCAAGCTCGTCGAGATCGCGCAGAAGGCGAAGAAGGCGGCGTGACGCCTTGCCGTTCCGGTGCTCGTTGCAGAGGGTGCGGATGTTGATCGCGCGCCTCGTCGCCATCGCGCAGAATGCGGCGTAGGGATGGGACCTCTCTCCCCCGCTTGCGGAGCGTGGGAATGGCGCTAATTGCGCTATGTGTTGAATCATGTTTAGACTACAGCCGATCTGAAATTTCATAGTGCGCGTATCTGTCGAAGGGGAAGATGCGCGTGAGGTTCACTGCTATCGCGTTCGGGGCCGCAACAGCGGTCGTAGCCGTTTCTTTCTCGGCTTCTGCCGATCCTGCGCCTAGCTTCGGCGGTGCGTACATCGGTCTGTACGCCGGCGCAGCGTGGGGCTCATCGGACTATTCGACCGATCCCGGCTGCGCACCGGCCGGCGTCGGGGGCACCTTCTGCGTCGATTCTCCCGACCCATCGGTGGTCAATGGCACAGCCGTGGCGAATAGCGGCACCGGCAAGCTGTCGTCGACCGGGTTCACCGGAGGCGTGCAGGGAGGCTACAATTGGCAGAGCGGTAGGATCGTCTACGGCGGCGAGGCCGATTTCGGCGCATTCGACCTCGGCAATTCGGTCGTCTCCACGGGCACATTTCCGTTTCCGTTCCTAGGCACCTCCTACGCTGTGACTGAACACATGTCGACCAACTGGCTCGCCACTTTGCGCGGGCGCATCGGGGTCACGGTCATGCCGGCGCTTTTGCTGTATGCGACCGGGGGCATCGCCTTTAGCGATTTCAAATTCTCCTCGAGCTACGCCGACAATGCGATCGGCGCGGGCTTTCCGGGCGGCGCAGGCTCCGGCACAAAATCGGGCGTCAGGACCGGCTGGGCCGTAGGCGGCGGCGGCGAATGGCTGCTGGATGCGTGCTGGTCGATCAAGGCCGAATATCTCTATGTGGATTTCGGCTCCCGGGGGGTGTCCATCCCGGTCAGCAACACGGCAGCCAACACGCAAACGATGCGTGTCAACTCCGACCTCAGCGCGAGCTTGGCGCGCGTCGGCCTCAACTACCGCTACTGAGCGGCTGGTCGCGTCGACACCCTGAAGGGTGCCGCGAGAGCTGAGCGGCCAGGCGGTTCCATGACCGCCGAAATTAGCCCACTGAGGCGCGCCAGCAATTGCGGCAACGCTTCATCCAAGCCAAATTGGCGCGCTACGTGGGATCACATGGGAGTTGGATCATGATCCGCTTTTCTACGATGGCGCTCATCGCGTGCGCCATGGCCTGGGTGTCCGTGTCGGGCGCTCAGGCTGGACAGTGCAAGCAGACGTCGCTCTTGACGGGCAAGACCAAGTCCTGGAGCTGCAAGGCTGGCCAGGTGTGCTGCTCGGCGCCGATCATCGGCTACGCCGGCTGCGGCACCAAGAAGCTCGGCGGCTGCATCAAGCTGTAATCTCTCGGCTGCCGTGTGCGGCACGGTTGTGCCGCGTCCGGCAGCCGTTCCTGCTCGCCGCCACCGGCTACTCGCCGCGCTCTGCGCCGCTTCCTGGCAGGTCGCCGCGCCGTCCGGTCAGGTGGTCGTAGAGCGCACAAGGCGACGGCGATCGCAAGAAGCACGCCGGCGATCGCATATTGCTGCGGGTCGCGGCCGGTCCATGGCCCCACCAGAAAGACACACGTGATCGCGCCTAGCGCCGGCACGAAGGCTGGGGAGTTCGCCAACCCGGAAGATCGCGTTCGTGCAGGCCTCGCGCGGGCATTGCAAAGTGCAGCCGGATCAGAAGCTCGTGTTCCGGTCCGAGTGGGACCTGCCGGTGGACCGCCTCAAGGGCGTGCGCGCGCTGATCACCAAGCTCGTCGAGATCGCCCAGAAGGCGAAGAAGGCGGCGTGAGCCGGCGAGCGCGCATCGGCAGTGCGTTTGTGGCGCTCGAAACCCGTTGGCCCCGTGCTGGATGGTGCTACGTTTGCAACGGCGCTCATGAAGCGTGTCGCAAGACGGCCAATGGAGGCTCCGATGCCGGACAGCATGTACAAGGTCATCGAATTGATCGGCAGCAGCAATAAGTCCTGGGAACAGGCGGCCAAATCGGTTGTCGAGGAGGCGGGCAAGCACCTGCGGGAGATGCGGGTGGCCGAAGTCGCCGAGCAAGATCTCGTAATTGAGAACGGGAAGGTTGTGGCCTACCGGACCAAGGTGAAGGTGTCCTTCAAGTATAAAGGCTCACCGGGCTAGTCGGCTTCTCCTGTCCAAGACGAGCGGCCGGCGTTTGTGCGTAACCGGCATGCTCACCGGTGCAGGAGGTCGGGTCTCCTGCCCCGCGCTGCTTTGTGCCGAACACGGCCGCCGTGACACAGACAATGCACGTCGACGCCGACCTCAACGCCGGCCTCGCGCGGCTTCGCCCTGATCGGGTCCTAGCTCCGGGCCTTGCGCGAGAGCAGCGCGCGCGGCGAGCGGCGCGGCTCCGGCATCGGCTCCAGCTGCTTGATCGCCTGCCAGAAGATGATGGGGAAGATCACGATTAGAAACAGGCCGATGCCCATCAGGTCGTTCATGTCCGAGTGAAAGCCGCGGTAGAGGACGAGTAGCCCCGAGCCGATCCCGGCCGCGGTGAGCAGCGTGATGAGGATCGCCTGCAGGTGGTGATAAAGGACGTACCAGAGACCGATGCCGGCAAGACCGGCCGTCAGCCCCATGGCGCTCAGCACCGCCGGGTGCACGCTCAAATAGCGAATTGACTCGTCGAGCATGGTTTCGCCTCCTCGCGCCCGAGCCTCAGGCGAAAGTCCTGGATCCTTCGCGCATGAACCCACGGCAGGAGAGGGAATACCACCCAAACCGCGCGCCTGTGCACAGAGAGCAGGACGCAATCGACAAAGAATTGCGGCGCGCGGCAGAGGAGCCACAGGCTGGGCTCGCGCGCAGACTGAACGCTGTCAGTCGCTGCGGGCTGCGTCGATGCGGTTGATGAGTGCGTCGATGATAGGACTTCGCAAGAAGGGGATCAGCCGGAGCAGCGGGGTAAATGTGACCCTCGCTCCGAACTTGCAGGGCGCGCGGAGAGAGAGTGTCACAGCGCTAGGATTTAGCGCTGTGTAGCTCACGTTCTTGATATTGCTCAGCGCAATCTGTTCTTCGGCCGCTCCGTTGCGTACGACCAGTGCGTCACCATCATCCCAAACTCCATCGACGAGATTTAAGATGGTCGCTTTCAAAATGAGATAGACAATTGCTACCATTGTCGCGGGTAGAATGATGGCTAGCAGCGGTGGGAATTCGCCGGAACGCAGCCCCACCAGCACCTCCAACGCCAACATTAGTAGCGGTATTGCCAAGAAGATGATCGGTAAGACCCGCTTGTAATAGAACGTTGCCTTCGAAGATATGCGGCGCAAAGCGAACAACTCCAAATGATGCTTGCGGCCGCCGATCGGCTCCGGCCGCTGTATATCGCAGGGCATCTATCAGAAATTATTTGGGGCAGCTAGTGGTTATGGTAGCTTCAGCTGTGAGCGCATGACCTTGCCGTTGGCGGTGCGCGGTAGCGCCTCAAGCAGAACGACCGCGCGCGGGCGCTTGTAGGGGGCAAGGCGCTCCGCGGCGAAACCCTCGATCTCCTCTTTTGTCGGGTGGGCGCCGGCGTGCGGCACGATGAAGGCGCCGATCACGCTGACGTCGTCGCGCACGCGCACCTCGGCGCAGGCAACCTCGGCGACAGCGGAATGCTGGAGAAGGACTGTCTCCACCTCGAGAGGAGACACGCGATAGCCCAGCGCCTTCATCAGATCGTTGGCGCGGCCGCCGTGAGAGACGTAGCCGTCGGCATCGATCGTCGCGATGTCTCCGCCGACGAACCAGTCGCCACGATAAACTTCGGCTTCCTCCTCCGGTCGGTTCCAGTAGCCGAGCATCAGGCCCGGGTCGGAGCGGTGCACGGCGAGCAGGCCTTCCTCGCCGGCGCCAAGCGGCTCGGTCCCGCCCTCAAGACCGAGGATGGCGACGCGGCGTCCGGGCTGCGGCTTGCCGATGGTACCGGGCTTGCGCGGCACGCTCGGGCCCGTGGAGATGTAGGTCGAGATCTCGCTCATGCCGAGCGCCTCATAAAGCGCGCGGCCCGTGCGGGCCGTCCACTCCTCGAAGAGGCCCGGCGGCGGCGTCTCGCCGGCCATAAGGCCGTGGCGTAGAGCACCGAGGTCACTCACGTCGGTGCCCCCATACTTGAGGATCTGCCGATAGAGCCCCGGTACGGCGGCAAACAGCGTGGCGCCCGTCTGCCGGATGAGGCGCGGCCACAGGCTCGCGTCCTTCTCGCCGGTGTAGATGATGGCCGTGGCGCCGTTGGCCCACGGGTCGGTGAGGCCGGTGCCGAGCGTGAACGTCCAGTTGAAGGCGCCTGCATGCAGCATGCGGTCGTCGGGCCCGATTCCGTACCAGCCCTGGTACATGGGGCGGCGCCCGAAGGCCGAGCGCTGCGCGTGCAGCACGCCTTTGGGCCGCGCCGTGGTGCCGGACGTATAGATGAGAAAAACCGGATCGTTGGCGGCCGTGTCGGCGAAGGCGCCGCGCCGGCCCTCGGCGATCATGCGCGTAATCTCTTCGGCTTCGATCGCCAGCACGCCGCCGGGAAGCGCGCCGAACGAAAGCCCGCGCGCAAAAGCGATGGCTTGCGCGCCGCTGTCCTCCAGGAGAAAGCGCGCCTCGGCCTCGGTGAGCTGCGTCGACGTCGGCAGCGGGACGAAGCCGCCGGCGATTGCTCCGAAGAACAGCAGCGCATAAGCGCTCGTGTTCTCTAGCCGGATGAGGATGCGGGCGCCGGGCTCGATCCCGCGCGCTTTGAGGCTGGCGGCGATGCGTAATACGGCCTCCTCGAGCGCGGCAAAGGTCCACACCTCCGCCGGTGCCCGGGCAGCGGCATCCGCCACGACGATGAGCGCGGGCGAATTGGGGCGCTCGGCGGCGGCGCGGGCGATGCAATAGGCCGCCATGTTGAAGCGCGGCGGCGGGATCTCGGGTGTAGCGTTCACGGTCATTTCTTGGGCGCCGACCACCAGCTGTCGACGTTGTAGCCGAAGAGCGGCGTCTTCTGCGGATGCTTCAATCGAGTCCAGTAGGCGAGCCACTGCTTGGGGACAAAGAACAGCGGAATAACGTAGTCGCCCGACAACAGCACGCGATCGAGCGCGCGCACGGCCGAGACGAACTTCTCCTCCGACTTCGCCACCAGCAGCGCGTTGATCATGGCGTCGGCCGCCGGATTTTCGACGCCGGCGAAATTATAGGTGCCGGGCGTGGTGGCGGCCGCCGTCGACCAGCGGAACAGCTGCTCGTTGCCGGGCGACAGCGAGGAGGGCCACGCGTTCTGGATCATGTCGTAGTCGTAGTTGGTGAGCCGCTCCTGGTACTGAGCGCTGTCGACGACGCGCAAGCTGACCTTGATGCCGAGCCGCTCCACGTCGCGCGCGAAGCTCAGCAGAAGCCCTTCCTGTGCGGTCGAGGCGGCTAGGATCTCGAACGAGAGCTGGCGTCCCGTCTTCGTATTGACGAGCCTTTCACCCTTGAGCTCGTAGCCCGCCTCCTTCAAGAGGCGAAAAGCCTCGCTCTGTTTCTTGCGGTTGCGTCCGGTGCCGTTGGTCGTTGGAAACCGGTAGGTGCCGTCCATGATCTTCGGCTTCACGTATTGGGCGTAGGGCGCGAGCAGCTGGCGCTCGATCGTGTCGGCAGGGCGCCCGGCCGAGGAAAGAACCGAGCGCTCGAAGTAGCTCTGCGTGCGCGAGTAGAGACCGGCGTAGAGCGTGCGGTTGATCCACTCGAAATCGAAAAGATAGATCAGCGCCCGGCGCACGCGCGGATCGGCGAACACCTTGCGCCGGGTGTTGAACACGAGCGCCGTCATGCCGGCCGGCAGCCCGATGTCGAACTCAGCTTTCACCACGCGGCCGT
This sequence comes from uncultured Alphaproteobacteria bacterium, assembly GCA_963782555.1. Lineage (GTDB taxonomy): Bacteria > Pseudomonadota > Alphaproteobacteria > Rhizobiales > Hyphomicrobiaceae > Hyphomicrobium_A. Next base: position 589,186 of record CAWAKB010000005.1, read on the forward strand.
CCTTGACGGCGGGAAAGTCATAGCCGTTGGCCCAGCGCCGGGGGTCGTCCTCGGGCCACAGTCCGACCTGCCCCGTCTTGAAGGCCTCGAACATCACCGAGCTTTCGCGGAAGTAGTCGAAGCGGATCTGGTCGAAGTTAAAGCGGCCGCGGTTCACCGGCAGGTCCTTGCCCCAGTAGTTGGGGTCGCGCTCATAGGTGATGGAGCGGCCGGGATCGACCTTGGCGATGCGATAGGGACCGGAGCCAATGATCGGCGCCAGCGTCGTGTTCTCGAACGTCGCCGGATCGATGAGGTGGCGCGGTAGCACGGGCAGCAGGCCGAGGATCAGCGGGATCTCCTGGTCGCCTGCGTCCTTGAAGGTGAAGCGCACCTTGTGGTCCGACAGCCGCTCGGCCTTGGCGACCTTGGCGAAGTAGGTGCGGTGATTGGGCCGGCCCTTCTCCTTCAGCACGTTGAAAGAGAACAACACGTCATCGGCGGTGATCGGCGTGCCGTCGGAGAAGCGGGCCTTGGGGTTGAGGTTGAAGGTGATGGAGCTGCGGTCGTCCGGCATCTCGACCGTCTCGGCGATCAGACCGTAGAGCGTGAAGGGCTCGTCGAGCCCGCGCGCCATCAGAACTCTCGATAACGAAGTCGCGGATGCCGTCGGCCGCCACGCCCTTGATGATCAGTGGATTGAGGCTGTCGAACGATCCGAAGCTGCTCATCACCAGCCGTCCGCCCTTGGGCGCATCCGGGTCGACATAGGAAAAGTGCTGGAAATCCGCCTGTTGTTTGGGAAGGCCGTGCAGCGCGATGCCGTGCATTGGCTGCGCGCTGCACGGGGCCGCGCCTAGCGCGAGCGCGAAAAGGCTTAACGGGGCGATGAGCGCGCGAAACGAACGTGCTGCGAGCATTGGCAATCTTCGGCACCTTTGGCGCGGGTTGGGCAAATCGGCCCGTTATTATCACAGGTTAGCGCGAGGCTGACGTGAGGTGCCGATCAGGCAACGTTAAGGCTTGCGTTGCGCCTTTGCCACGTTGGTGCAAGGCGATGTCATGATTGCCGTGGGGCCTATTTTCGCCGTCACGGGATTGCCGCAATCGCAGCCTTACTGCGCCCTCGAGGGGCGCACATAAGCGTCTTATGGGGTGCGCGGCTTAACGCGCGCCAAGGGGCTGAGCTGGCGGGACCAGCTCTCGGAAGAGAGGTTCGTATTCCATGACACATGCAGTTTCGCGCCCACGTTCGGGCGCAAAATGGCGCCGTTGCGACGGCTTGAAGCGTTGGATCCATGGCGCCGCTGCGGTGAGCGCGGTTCTGACGTTTGGGCTGCTCGTTTGTAGCGCGCCAGCATCCGCGCAGGCCCAAAAGCCGGCGGCTGCGGCGGCGCCTGCAGCGCCCGCAGCGCCCGCGGCGAGTGCGGCCAAAAAGAAGTCACAGTGGGTGAAGCTTTGCGACAAGATCAGGCTCAAGCCCAAGAAGACGGCCGATGGCAAGGAAGGGGCCCCGGAGGAAAAGGAGCTCTGCAGCACCATGTTCGAGGCGATCGAGAGCAACACCGGTCAGCTCATCGTGTCTGTGGGTCTGCAACAGATGCAAGGTGCGCCCAGGCAGGTTCTGGCCGTTATGGTGCCGCTCGGCATCATCATTCCCGGTGGCGTCAAGCTCGCCGTCTACTCGAAGGATCAGTGGGCGAAGGCCGCGAAGAACGAAAAGATCGAGCTGAAGGATCTCAAGACCGCCGATTTGAAGTTTGCGCACTGCTTGCCCGTAGGCTGCACGGCGGAGACCCAGGCCACGCCCGAGCTGGTTAATCTTTTGAAATCCAATGCGGGCCTAGCGGTGCTGGCCATCTGGGCCAACGGCAATCAGTTTACTGTTCCGGTGCCTCTCAACGGCTTCGGCGACGCCCTCGCCGGGAAGCCGATCGACAAGAAAGAGTATCAGGAAAATCGCAAGAAGCTGATGGAGCACATCATGCAGCGGCAGGCCGAGCTGCGTGAGAAGCGGAAAGAAGAGGAGATGAAGAACCTGCCGCCTCCTCCTCCGGGCGCTGCTGCTCCGGCTGCCCCGGCGGCGAAGAAGAAGTAGCGCGCAGCTACCGATCACCGCACGACATCATAAGACCGTCCGGCTCATCTCCGGGCGGTCTTTAATTTTTGCGGCTGGTGCTGATCAGTGCGCTTGCAGGAAGAGCGCCCGGTATCCGCCGTTCTCGTCCTCGGTGAAGAGCTCGGAGAGTTGCGGGTGGCGGAGCGGTTGGCCCGTCTCATCTGGCAGCAGGTTCTGCTCCGAGACATAGGCGATGTACTCGGTGTCGGCGTTCTCTGCCAGAAGGTGATAGTAGGGCTGATCCTTGTTGGGGCGGACTTCCTCGGGAATCGCCAGCCACCATTCCTCGGTGTTGTCGAACTCCGGATCGATATCGAAGACCACGCCGCGGAACGGGTACAGTCGGTGCCGCACAACTTGGCCGACGGCAAATTTGGCCTGTCTCATCGTTCCCATGGCGCGCATCGGACCCTGCCCATCCCTGCCCCATTCCAAGGGAGCGGGCGCCGCCTGTCAATTGCCTCCGCCAAAGTCGGTAGGGATGTAATGCGGCGATATGGCCTCACCGTAGCCTAAAGGCCGTAGGCCGCGGCGCGCTCGGGGTCCTTGGCGGCGACCAGCTTGGCCAGATCGACGATCACTTTGGCCTGCTTCCAAGTCGCATCGTCCTGCATCTTGCCGTCGATCATGACGGCGCCGGTGCCGTCAGGCATGGCCTCGAGGATGCGCTTGGCGAAGGCCACCTCCTTCTCGTCAGGTGAGAAGACGCGCTTGGCGATGGTGATCTGGCTGGGATGCAGCGACCAGGCGCCGAGACAGCCTTGCAGGAACGCATTGCGGAATTGTGCCTCGCATGCTGCCCCATCGGCGAAGTCGCCGAACGGCCCATAAAAGGACTTCAAGCCGTAGGCGAGGCACGCATCGACCATCTTGCCGATGGTGTAGTGCCACAGATCCTGCTGGAAGAACGCCCGCGGGCCCGCACCGTCGCTGCCCGGATCGGCCAGCACGCCATAGTCGGGATGGCCGCCGCCGACGCGCGTCGTCTTCATGCCGCGCGAGGCGGCGAGATCGGCCGGCCCCAAGCTCATACCGTGCATGCGCGGGGACGCAGCCGCGATCGCCTCCACGTTGTTTACGCCTTCGGCTGTCTCCAAGATCGCGTGGATAAGAATCGGCTTCTTGACCTCATGCCTGGCCTCGAGCTGGGCGAGAAGCTGATCGAGATAGTGGATGTCCCAAGGGCCCTCAACCTTCGGTAGCATGATGACGTCGAGCTTGTCGCCGAGCGCAGCGACGATCTCGGTGACGTCGTCGAGCATCCAAGGGCTGTTGAGGCAGTTGATGCGCGTCCACAGGCCTGTCGCACCGAAGTCGGTGTCGCGCGCCATGGCGATGAAGCCTTTACGCGCGGCCTCTTTCTGATCGGCCGGTATCGCATCCTCGAGGTTGCCGAGGACGACGTCGACATCGCCGGCGATCTCCTTGATTTTGGCGCGGATCTTCTCGTTATGCGGCGGCACGAAGTGGATCATGCGCTCCAGCCGCACGGGCAGTGTCCGGTAGGGCTGAGGCGCGCCGATGGCGAGCGGCGTGTAGAACTTCGCGGGCGTGCGCGTCGTGGCCATCGAGGACTCCCCTGCTGGCGCCGTGTTGCGGCGCAGCGCACTCTATTGGGCGCTTGGCGGGAGTCAACGCTTTGGCGGAAGCGCGCAGTTCGCGCAATCGCTAGGTTTCTGCGGGGTCGAAGGCGCCGATGATGGTGCGCAGGCTTTCGACGAACGCCGCAGCCCTTTGCGCGGGCAGGGCGGCGATGAGAGCCTCGTCGATGCGGCCGACGATGGGCTCCGACGCCTTCAAGGTATCCTGACCAAAGGGCGTGAGCGTGATGGCATAGGCGCGCGCATCTTCCCGTGTCCGTCGCCGTTTCAGAAGGCCCTTGCGGATCATGGTCTGCACGACCTGCGAGACGGTGGAGCGGTCGATCCCGGTCCGGTCGATGATGTCCTGCTGGCTGGGCCCGTCCTTGTGCGCCGCCGCAACCAACACGACGTATTGCCGCGCCGTGAGGTTAATGCCCGACATTTCGCTCTGGAAGAGATCGCCCGCGCATTGGCGCAGACGATGCAGCAGATGCAGCAGAGATCGGTCCAATTGATAATCGCGTGCCATGAAAGAGCTGCTTTTAAAGAGTTATCTTGTTCATTACGCAGTGCACTGACTAATAGACCGATCCTCTCCTCCGCCACGCCCAAACATCCAGTGAAGCGAATCGGAACGCAGTGCTAAGCTAACCAAGTGATTGAATTGCAAGAGATGCGTCTCGGCTTGTCCGACGTGGCACCGAGGTTTGACCGTGGAAGCAATGCCGCGCTCTGGGGGGACGATAGATGGCGATTGTTTTCTCCACCCATGACGTACAACCACGAGACCGGCTCAGTTTTTGGTGCGAGACCGCGAGCGCGCGCGAGGTAGAGCTGAGTGCCAATCCAGGCTTTCTCGCGACCCTTCGCAACCAGAGGCTCGACAGCCTGGGAATTTCTGAGCTCGACTGCGAGCCCTGCGTAATCCGGCGGACCGCGCGCAACATCTCGCGTGCCGGCTGCGATCACTTCTTTCTGTCGCTGCAGTTGAGCGGGAGAGCGGTTGTTACCCAGCAAGGACGGGAGGCCATCTACGAAAATGCGGGCTTCGTTCTCGTCGATACGAGGCACCCCTACGAGATGAGACTTCGAGGCGAAGCGAAGGCTATTTCTCTGGTTGTTCCCCGCCAGGCCTTCGAGGAGCGGCTCGGCGATGCGGCGGCGCTCGGGGTGCGGGCGATGGATGCCGGCGGTCCATTGACGGGAATAGCAGCAGGTTTCCTCGCCATGCTGCCCTCGCGTATCGAGGCAGTCGACCAAGCCTCTGCATCGCGGCTGGCCGAGCAGACGCTGGACTTGATTGCGCTTGCGCTCTCGATGGAGTCCGGCAAGCCCGTGACCCTTGCATCCCACCGTGCCGTTGCTCTTTACCGGCTCAAAGCGGTTATTGAGGTGCAGCTCTGCGATCCCGCGCTTAAGCCCGCTTCTGTGGCCGCCGCTGCTGGTATCAGCATCCGTTATGCCAACGCCCTTCTGTCCCATGAGGGCTCGTCAATCGAGCGCTATATTCTCCGCCGGCGCTTGCAACGTGCGCGCCGTACGCTGGAGGATCCCAACCAAGCGCACAGGCTGATCAGCGAGGTCGCGTTCGCCTGGGGGTTCAGGGACTTATCGCACTTCGTCCGGAAGTTCCGGATCGCCTATGGCCTCACGCCGGGTGATTGCCGGCGAGGCGCCCAGGAAGAAGAGCGCACGGCTAAGACCGAGTCCAAAGTCGCTGCCGTGGCAAAGTAGACCGTAGGAGAATTGCGAGGCGCTCGGGGAAGCCAGATGGCGACAGTTTTTTCCACGCTGGACGTCCAGCCGCGAGAGCGGTTGAGCTATTGGCGCGATACCATGGGCATCATCCCTCACGAATTTACGTCGAGCGCCGGCCCCGCCTTCCGTGGCACGGTTCGCAGCGGGATGCTCGACGATCTCTTGGTCTCCGAATTCTACTGCGATCCTTGCGAGATCCGTTGCAGCGCGCGCAACATTGCGCAGTCTGACTGTGATGATTTCTTGCTGTGCGTTCAGCTCGCCGGCGTGTCGGTTTTCTCTCAGCTCGAGCGCCAGGCAGTCATCGAGAAGGGCAGCTTCGTTCTGCTCGATCCACGCCGTCCCTTCAGCGTCAGCTACCTGGGAGGCACGAAATCCGTCTCTCTGAAGCTTCCTCGCCAGGCCTTCGAGGCGCGGCTGGGCGAAGCGGCGGCGCACTCGATTCGAGTCATGGACGTTTGCCGCCCGCTGGCAAGTCTGGCGTCGGGCTTTCTGTCCTTGCTGCCCTCACGCATCGAGGCCGTCGAGAGGTCTGCGGCATCGCCGCTGGCCGAGCAAACGCTCGATCTCATCGCCCTTTCCCTGTCGCTGGAGGCAGATCAGACCGCGACGCTATCCTCCCATCGCACCATCGCCCTATACCGGCTCAAGGCTGCTATCGAGAGCGGACTTTGCGATCCCGGGCTTAAGCCTGCTGCTGTGGCCGCCACTGCCGGCATCAGCATACGTTATGCCAACGCCCTCCTGTCCCAAGAGGGCTCGTCAATCGAGCGCTATATTCTCCGCCGGCGCTTGGAACGCGTGCGCCGTACGCTGGAGGATCCCAACCAAGCGCACAGGTTGATCAGCGAGATCGCGTTCGCCTGGGGTTTCAGGGACTTGTCGCATTTCGCCCGGAAGTTCCGGATCGCCTGCGGCTTGACACCGGGCGATTACCGGCGACGCGCCCAAGAGCGCGCCGGCGCGAGCCAACCAAATGAAGACGAGGAGAGAGATTGGAGCCGGGTTTGAGGGTCCATCGCGAGCCTTGGATAGAGGGAGGCGCCGCACCGGCGAAAGGGCGGGGAGAGAGATCGCACGCGAGCTTGAGATGGCGATAAAGTATTCGACGAGTGGCGTTCATCCTCGAGACAGCATCAATTATTGGCTCGAGGTGGCCACGAAGGCGTTCGTCAGGCATGAGTTTCGCTCGCTCGACCGCTCCTCCTTCCGCGGCAACATTCACGCGGGCTTGCTCGACAGTCTCGGTGTTTCGTTGTTTGAGTGCGATGCCTGTGGGGTTGATCGCGCGGCTCGCGATGTCGCGCGCGCGGACAGTGACGATATCCTTCTTTGCCTGCAGCTATCGGGAAAAGGGCATTTCAATCAGGAGGGCCGGCAGACCACCAACGAGGGCGGCAGCTTTCTGCTCATCGACACGCGGCGTCCGTTTTCGATCGTCTTTCCCCAGCGCATACGCTCAATTACCTTCAAGATCGCGCGTCAAGGCTTGGAAGCCCGGCTCGGAAACATCACTGGGCTGACCGCGCGGGCGATAGCGTCGGTTGGGTCCGTCGCCGGACTGGCAGCGGGGTTCCTCTCCATGCTTCCCGCGTGCCTGGACGCGGTCGAGGGGGCGGCTGCTGCCAAGCTTGCCGAGCAGGCGCTCGATATGGTGGCGCTCGCGGTCTCAGCCGAGCTGGGCCGGGCTGGAGCCAACATTTCCTCTGTGCGTTCCACCGCGCTCTTCCGCTTGAAGTCGGTCATCGAGGCGAACTTGCGTGAGCCGAGCCTGAGACCCGCTGCGGCTGCCCGCGCGGCGGGCATAAGCGTCCGCTACGCCAATGCCCTGCTGTCGCAGGAAGGGTCCTCCGTCGAGCGCTAGATCCTGCATCGGCGGCTGGAACGCTGCCGCCAGGCACTGGAGAATTCGGCGCACGCGCAAAGGATGATCGGCGAGATTGCATTCTCCTGGGGCTTTTCGGACCTGTCGCATTTCGGCCGGCGCTTTCGTAGTGCCTACGGCTTGGCGCCTGGCGACTATCGCCGGCGCGCCCTGGAGGAGACCGGCCTTGGGGCGGGCGATGCCCGCCTCGCGCGCGTGCCAGCAAGCACAGCAAAGTGACTTCTCAGGCCCAAAAGACCTAGCTCAATTGCGCGTGCGGGAGCATGCTGGCGCTGGGCGGCCGATGGCGTCAACCAAGGGAGGATGTCGTGGACGGGTTGTCATTGAAGAGCTTAGCGCTCGGTTTCGTGGCGGGCGCCATCGCGGTTGCGACCGCGCACGAGATCATTTCCTACATTTTGCTGAAGGCCGGGGTGTTTCCACGCGTGCCGTGGTCTATGCAAGCTTCGGCCGTGACGGGCGTGCCGCAGATCGTCAGCGACATGTTCTGGGGCGGCGTCTGGGGCATCGTCTTCGTGCTGCTCTATGGCCTCATACCCGGCGGCGGCCCGACGGTGAAAGGGTTGATCTTCGGCATCGTTGGTCCGGCCATTCTGGGCGTGTTCATCCTGGTGCCGCTGTTCACGGGCCGGTTCCCATTGTTCTTCGGTTTCGACCCAAGGATGGTCGGCTCGGTGCTGCTCATCCTCGCCGGTTTTGGTGCGACGATGGGCTGGCTTTACGGGTTGATGGATGCTCGCCTTTGAGCGGCGCCTATTCGGGTCGGGCGCAAAGTCGGCAACCGGACGGCCTCGCCGCAGTCATCTTGGAACAAGCTTACCGATTTGTAAGACGTGCAGAAAGCGGCCGGAATGGCTCATTTCCGTTGCTAAAACCCAAAGTGCCGTAAGCTGTGACCGCGCCGCCACCTTGTTGTCGGATGGGGCGTGACCTACCCTTTTAGGTGCCCCCGTAGATGTCCCCGTTGTCTGCCAAGACGGGGTTGATGTGGTCCTGCTTCTTTCATGCGCATCCTTGTTATCGAGGACGACGTCGAGACCGCGGCCTATGTCTCCCATGGCTTTGCGGAGGAGGGACACGTTGCCGAAACGGTAGCGGACGGCCGCGATGGTCTCTCCCAGGCTATGGGCGAGGAGTACGACATGCTGGTCGTCGATCGCATGTTGCCCGGGCTCGACGGCCTTTCGTTGGTGAATGCGCTGCGTGCCGCCGGACGACGCCTGCCGGTGCTGTTCCTCACCTCGCTCGGCGGTGTCAACGACCGGGTCGACGGATTGAACGCGGGTGCGGACGATTATCTGGTCAAGCCCTTCGCCTTCTCCGAGCTGATGGCGCGCGTCAACGCGCTCGCGCGACGGCCGCCCATGCGGGAGAAGGAGACGGTACTGCGCGTCGGGAATCTCGAGATGGAACTCGTCACGCGCAAGGTGGCGCGGGGCGGTGTCGTGATCGATGTGCAACCGCGCGAGTTCCGCCTGCTTGAGGTGCTGATGCGCAACAAGGGACGCGTGCTGACGCGCACCATGCTGCTTGAGCGGGTCTGGAGCTTCCACTTCGAGCCCAAGACCAGCGTGGTCGAGACGCACATCTCGCGGCTGCGCAACAAGATCGACCGACCGTTCGGCAAAGAGCTGATCCACACCGTGCGCGGATCCGGCTACACCATGCATGATCACGAATGACCTGCTGAAGCGTACCGCAGTTCGGCTCGCGGGGGCGTTCACGCTTCTGTTTGCCGTCTCGGTCGTAGCCCTGGTCGCCGTCCTCTACCTCACGATCGGCGCCGAGCTTGCCAACAATATTCGCCAGCGGGTCGAGGAGACGAGCAACGCGCTCGTCGCCATCGATCAGGAGCAGGGATTTGATGCGCTCTCTGCGATCGTCGCCAATGAGGCGAAGTCCGTGCGCGACTTCAACAGCATCTTCCTGCTGCGTCGCGATAACGGCGCCTTTCAAGCGGGGAACGTGCAGAACATTTCGGTATTCGAGGGGTGGGGCATCCTCGACCGCGCATGGCTGCCTCTGGTGGCGAGCAAGGGCGATCCCGACGATCGGTTCTACGTCGTCTGGAAACCCGTATCGAAGGGGCACCTGCTGGTGGGCTGGAGCGATCGCCAGATCCGCGAGGTGCAGCGCATCCTGTTGCACGCTCTGGGCTGGGGATTGGCGATCACGATCGTGCTTGCCATCGGCTTCGCGGCGCTGTTGGCGCGCCGTGCCCAGCAGCGGATCGACGTTTTCGCGACATCGCTGGAAAAGCTTGGTCAAGGGGAGATCGGCCAGCGCGTTCCCCTTACGGGGTCGATGGACGATCTCGATCATGTGGCGAGCCAGATCAACGCCATGCTCGATCACCTTCAGACGCTGATCGAGAACGTCAATCAAGCCTCCTCCGATATCGCGCACGATTTGAAAAAGCCGATCGGGCGCTTGCGCCATCGTTTGGAGCTGGCATTGAAGGGTGCCGTCGACGTGCAGGACTTTCGCGGCCGGATCAGCGAGAGTCTGGGCGATCTTGACTCGATCGTGGAGACCTTCGAGGCGCTCCTTCGCATCACCCAGATAGAGGCGGGGGGCCGAAAGGTTCGCTTTTGCAATTTGGATCTCGGCGCCCTGCTGCTCGAGGTCGCCGATATCTACGAGCCGGTCGCCGAGGAGGGCGGAGACTGCCTCGTGTGCTCGGTCCGCAGCGACAGAGAATCCAAGATCAACGGTGACCCAGAGCTCTTAACCCAGCTGCTCGCCAACTTGATCGAGAATGCCATCCGCCACTCGCCGAAAGGAACGCACATCGGCGTCGATCTGCTCGCGCAAGGTAACAGATATGTGGCCGTCGTCTGGGACACCGGACCGGGAATTCCTGCCGAGGAGCGCGAGAAGGTGTTTCGCCGGCTCTACCGCTTGGAGAAGTCGCGCACCACGCCGGGCTGCGGCCTCGGCCTCAGTCTGGTGGCGGCCATTGCCGAGTTGCACGGCGCCACGGTGAAGCTGGACGACAACAAGCCTGGGCTTCGCGTCACCGTCTCATTCCCGAAGGCGTAAGGAATCCGGAGCGCAAAAGAAAAAGGGTGCAGAGCACGCGGCTCTGCACCAGTCGGGGAAGAGGCTTCACTGAAGATTGGCTTGCGCAACGTGAGGGGGGTCACCACCAATAGCGGCAATGGCGGTGGTGATGGCGCCACCAGCAGCGGCGGTGACGCCAGCGGACCTTGCTGACGAGACTTGAAGCGTGCGTCGACGCGATCAGATGGTTTCCCGCGCCAGTAAGCGTCGCGGCTTGCCCGACGCCGCAAGAAAGGCACACGAAGGCGGCGCCGGCGATCAGCGACAGAGGAACAAAGCGTTTCATAGGAACTCCAGAGTGTTCAGCGCAGCTTCGCGCAAACGCGTGCGACCGACGATGCGTGAGGGGCGTGACACGGCGGGTCCGAAGACCCGCCGGCAAAAGGTTGGTTATTACTTCTTCACGCACTTGGACGTGCTGTCGTCCCACTTCATGTTCGTCATCTTTTCGCAGGCAGCCTTGGTCTTTGGTGCGCTCTTGGCCTCCGCGATGGGGGCAGCAAGTCCGAACAGCAGGCCGGCAAGAATGGCGGTGCTCACAATCTTCTTAGACATGCGGAACTCTCCATCTTATGTCCGGGTGTCGTTTGATCACCCGGGCGCGGAGACTGCTCCGCCTTTCTTGCCGTCACTTCGCCGCCGGTATACGGATCGGTAAGGAGGCAGAGCGGCGAAAAACGCAATTATAACAATAATTTGCCATAACCTTCGGATCTGCCGGGCGCGTGCTCCGCAAGGCCTTGGCAAAGCTACAAGAAGGCGCTCATCCGTCCCCGTCCGAGCCCACGCTGATCGTCAGCGTGTAGTCGCCAGCAGCGCTCGCATAGTAATCGCGCACACGCACATAATAGGTCGTGTCCGGCTTGACTTTGAACGCGTAGCTCGTGTCGCCGCCGGCGGTCGTGTTGCTCTTGCTGCCGACCAGCGCCTTGCTGGAATCGTAGACGGCGACCTCGGGCTGCAGCGTCGTCGAGCGGTTCTGCACCGCGGCGCGCAGCATGCCTTCCTTGTCACCCGACCTCACCGCAAAGTAGTCGATGTCGCTCTTGTCCATGATGCCGGCGGCGATGGGCTTGCCGACCGAGACCTCGGCAGCGTGCAGGACGTCGTCGTTGGGCTCGTGCGCGTCATAGGCTTTCATCGCCACGACGCGCATGAGATACACGCCGACCGTGTTCCCATAGTAGTTGCTGACGCGCACGAGGTAGGTGGTGGCGGGGGGCGCGACCAACGCGTAGGCGACGTCGGCCCCCGGCGTCGTCTTGTGTACCTCGCCATGGCTCGTCTTCTCGGCATCGAACAGCTCGAGCCGCGGCTCGAGCGTCGTGGAGCGGTTCTGCAACTCGATGCGGATCCGGTCGCGATACGTCTCAGGTGTGGTGAAGGCGAAGTAGTCGGCATCCTTGGGTGCGCCGACCGAGCCGGTGATCCAGGTGTCGAGCGCGATCTCGTTGGTGGTGAGCCCGTCGTCGTTGGGCTCGCTCTCCTGCGCCTTGACCGTCACGTGCCGCGGCGGCATTGCCTTCAAGGTCTCGAGCGCCTGTTCCTTGCGCACGGCGACGACGTTCTGGTTGAAGGCGCGAGAGATCTCTTTGGCCGCCGCGACCTCGCTGTCGATTTTCTCCTTGATCGGCGCCGGCGGCGGTGTGGCGTGAGCAGCAATCGAGCTGGTCGTAATGCCCTCCTTGACGGCCTTGCGCACCAGGTCCGCGATGTCCGCCAGCCGCGCCTCGTAGGCGCGCGCGCTGCCTTTGCACTGTAGGAACTGCTCAGGGTTGAGCCGGCCGGCATCGAGCACGGTGCAGCAGGTCTTGAGGTTCAGCGCCGCCATCTGCGCGCGCTCGTCGAGGTCTGTGAGCTGCTCGCGACCAAGCTGCAGCTCACCCTCCGTCTTCAGGAAGCTGATGCGCGTTTTCAGGCCGACGGAGGTCTGCTGATAGACCGCCTCGCACGGTGAGATCTTTCCCTTGGCGAGGTCGTAGCCGAGATAGACGACCGTGATGAGCGCGAGCGCTGCTCCCATCGCGCCAATCGAAACAATAGAACGGGGAAGCGCGTGCAGCTCGCCCCGTATCCGCCGCCACAGCTTGCGCATTGGCTTCGACTGGGCCGGATCGTCCTTGGGGTCGTCTTGGGCATCGCTCATGGGGCCGCCTCCCACTCCGCATGGTGTCCCAAAAGGAGCGTCGATATCCGGACCCTGTCAATCGATGAGCGGCATTGGCGGTGATTGACTGGTGATAACCCGAGCCTCAGCTCAGATGTCGTCGCCGGTGCTCACGCGGAGCGCAGCCGAAGGCCGCCTTGAAGCGGCGGTTGAAGTGCGACATGTCGGAGAAACCCCACCCATAGGCGATCTCGCTAATGGTGCGATGGAGTTGGCGGGGGTCTTCCAGTGCGCGGCGGCAGCGCTCCAGGCGTCGGCGCACGATGAAGCGCTCGAGCGACGTTCCCTGTTGCGACAACAGATGGTTGGCATAACGTACGCTGATGTTGGCAGCGGCGGCAGCCGTGGAGGGATCGAGTGCAGGGTCCTTCAGGCGGCTTTCGATCGCCATGCGCAGGCGCAGGAGTGCAACCGCACGTCCAGAAGACAAGGCCGGCTCACCGTTGCCGGCCTCTGTCGCGAGCGCGAGGGCAGCGACGTCGAGCACGTGCTCGGCGACCTGCAACTTCGCGGCCGGCTGCAGAGCGTCGACGTGGTCGGGGATCATTTTGATGTAATCCGATGCGAGGCCGCTGACGCCGTCGGTGCGACGTATGGCGCACGCTGTGAGCTGTGAGCTCGCCGGGAGCCGCGCCTTCAACGAGCGGTGGGGGATTTTGATGGTGATCTGCTTGCGGTGCTCGTAGCGGCAGAGGAAGGGGCGCTGCGCGTCGAGCAGCGCGAGGTCGCCAGGGTGGATGACGGTCTCGCGGCCGTCCTGGATGAACGTGGCGCTGCCCGCGAGCTGCAAGTAGAGCAAGAAGACATTGTCCTCGCCGTGCGCGATCGCACGCTTCGTGTGCTCCACGGACTCCAATCCAAGGCTCTCAATGCTCATGACGCTGAGGTCACCGAGCGGGGCGCGAAGCATCGTCGCGTCAAACGCAGATGGTGTCTTCACCCGACATTGGTGGTCGACGATGGCCCGGCCCGCGACGTCCAACCAATAGGCGACGCGGTCGCGCGGGTGAATGTCTGACATCGCAAGGACCACGTCCATGAGCGCCCCTGGTGCTCCCCGGTCAGCCGGCCAGAAGGCATTCGGCGCAATTGCGATGCGTAAACATGACTATTTCTAGCAAGATACGGCGACGCCCGCCAGGGAATGAGCCGGGCGCTTCATTAGCAATACAATCACCGGTTGCAATTTGAGTAGCCTTCGCGCATCGCGTGCCCAAAAGCTCGTTAGCCGCAGCGGGATCTGTGCTAGCTCCAGCGGCGGTTCGACCACATCCACTGCTCTGGAGCTTCCCTGATCCACGCCTCGAACTGCTGCTGCATGTGGATAAGCGTCCAGCGGATGTCCTCGGCCTGGTTGGCCGTGCGCGGGACACGTAGCTCTTTGAGCTCGATCTCGAAGCGGCTCGAGGTGCCAATGCGCTTGCAGCGCGACAGCCAGATGCGCGCACCGACGCGTCTGGCGATCATGACGCCGATCGCCTGCGTCTTCGCCTCTTTGCCGAAGAAGGGCACCGGCAGGCCCGTGCGGTCGTAGAGATCGCATACGAGCCCAAGCCTTCCGCCGCGGCGCACGAAGTCCATGACCGCGCGCGCGGTTTTCTGGTCGTCGCCGTGCTCGCCCACCTTGCCGCGGCCGAACAGACCGTCGGGATAAAGATCCTTGCGCTGGTAGCGCAGGTAGCGATCGACATAGGGGTTCGTCACCGAGCGGTAGACGGCGGCAGGGTTGGCGCCCGCCCAGGTGAAGGGAAGGATCGCTAATTCCCAGTTGCCCATGTGCAGGCTGATGCCGACTGCGGGCCCGAGTTTGTCCTTGTAGCGGGAAAAAATGTTCTGACTGACGATGTCGACGCGCTCTGGCTCCTTCAGGAAGCGGTCGATGCGCATCGTTTCCACCATGATGCGGCCGAGGTTCTCCCAGTGCTTGAGCGCGATCGCGAGCCGCTCCGCCTCGCTCTTTTCGGGAAAGGCGATGGCGAGGTTGTCGAGGGCGCGCTGGTGGCGCTTGGGATTGATGATCGGCGCCAAGTGCCGCCAAGCGAAGGCGGAGGCGTTTGTGGCCGCCTGCAACGGCAGCGCGCGGAAGATGCCGGCGACGAGGCGAAGCACGCCGTATTCCAGGCGAAACTGCAGGTCGCGGAGCCAGGGGGCGGTCTTCATCGGCCGGCCAGGATGCTTTCGAGTTCGCGGGCGGCGGTCGGCCGGGTGATGCCAACGGGCCAGTGTGGGCGTCAAGGGGCTGCCACGCTGTTGGCGCCGGCGCTCTGCATGAGGCGGGGGGCAAGGAACGAAGGGGCGAGCCCTTCGCGAATGGCTCGGCGCCGCAAGGGGTTGATGGTCTTGAGGGCAAAGAGCCCGGCGCCGCGCAGGAGTTGGACCGGCAGGTAGCCCGAGATCAGGCTGCGGTTCAAGAGGTCGATGGACCAAGCCCGCGTCGCGATATCGAGCCGCCGCGCGCGCGAAAAAGTGGCAAGCGCCGCCGGCGCCCCGGGGTCGCCTCCCGGTTGCAGTTGGTCGCTCACGCAGTCAGCGAGGACCGCTGCATCGCGAAATCCCAGGTTCAACCCCTGCGCGCCGATCGGCGGGATGACATGCGCCGCCTCTCCGACGAGTGCCACGCGGTTGCGTCCGGCCTGGTCCGCGGTGAGGCCGGAAAGAGGAAACAGCCCGCGTGGTCCGATATCGCCGAGCGGACCAAGCAGCCCCTGTAGCCGCGTTTCGAGGGCACCGCGGAAGGTCGCCTCGTCCATGTCTGCAAGGCGCCGGGCCACCGCAGGGCGTTCGACCCAGACAAGGCTCGAGGTGCGGCCCGGCGCGGGGACCACGGTGAGGGGGCCGGCCGGCCGATGGAATTCCGTCGAGACGCCGTGATGCGGTCGTTGATGTGTAAACGTGCAGGTGAGCGCGCTCTGTTCGTAGCTCCAGGTCCGCACCGCTATGCCGGCGGCCTTACGACACAAGGAGTTGCGGCCGTCGGCACCCACGACAAGACGCGCGGTGATCGTCGCTCCATCCGCAAGACGCACCTCGACCTTGTCGGGCGCAATGGCGAGGTCCGCTGCGGCGGCCGTCTCGATGAAGGTGATGTGGTCGCCGGCCGCGGCCACCTGGCGGTGCAGCGCGTCGGTGAGCGCGCTGTTTGGAACGTTGTATCCGAAGGCTTCGAGACCGACTTCCGCGGCGGTGAAGAGCACCTCAGGCGCACGTAGCAGCGCCCCCATGTCGTCGAGGATGCGGATCGACACCAACGGCGCTGCCGCGCTGCAGCATCCGTCCCACACGCCAAGATTGCGTAAGAGCTGCACCGAGCCGGTGAACAGGGCCGCCGTTCGGTTGTCGCTCCGGGGTGGCCGGGGCCCGACGAGGGCCACACTCAGGCCCACGCGGGAGAGGCAGAGGGCGGCGGCGAGACCCGCCGGACCGGCCCCTACAACACAGACAGAGGTCTGAACGGCGTTTTTCATGACAGTTCCGCCAAAGGAGCTAAGTCCCCATTTTAGGCGCTTTTCCAAGCCTTCCAAGCCCCACGTGATCAGTGTGACACGGCATTTTTGTCACAAACTGTCATACGCAACTTAGCCGTTTACCTTTCGCAAATCACCGGGGTAAGCCTGGGTCCAGCGAGGCCTTCGCCCGACAGCGTGTGCATGCGGCGGAAGGGGGCTAAGCGGCGTGGTCGCGTAAGTGTGCGTAACAGTTGCGTCGATCGAAGGCCGAGTTGAGGCGTACTTCGAAGGAGTAGAGTATGTTCGGGGGAGTAGGTAAGTCAGCGGGATGGGCAACCGTCCTCGTTGCGAGTGGTTTCGTGCTCAGCGGGAGCATATCAGCGAAAGCCGCGGACTTGGGCGGTGATTGCTGCGCGGATCTCGAAGAGCGCATTGCGGAGCTGGAGGCCACCACAGCCCGCAAGGGTAACCGCAAGGTCAGCCTGAAGATTTCGGGCTGGGTCAACGAGGCGGTCTTCTTCTGGGACGACGGTCAAGAGCAGAATGCCTACGTCGGCACCAACACCTTGGAGCAGGACCGCTTCAAGTTCGCTGGCGATGCGAAGATCAACTCCGAGTGGTCGGCCGGCTACACGATCGAAATCGGGCTCGTCGGCGCTCCGTCCAATGGCTTCGACCAGACGAGCCCCACTCCCGGCACGAATAATGCGCTCAGCATTCGCAAGAGCTATTGGTACTTGAAGAGCAACAAGCTGGGCTCGATTGCGGTCGGCCAGAACGGCACCGCCACCTACCACGTGCTCGACGATGCCGACGCGACCAACACGCGCAACTACTCCGACGCTCAGGCTGCCGAGGTTGCGGTGAACAACTTCTTCACCCTCACCAACGGCATCCAAAACACTCTCAGGTGGAAGGATGTCCTGCGCGGCTTCGACAACGGGACGCCGGGCCAGAGCGGACGCCGGAACGTCGTTCGCTACAATTCACCTACGTTCCAGGGGTTCTCGATCGCCGCTGCCTGGGGTGAAGACGACCTTTGGGACGCTTCATTGACCTACCAGGGCGCAATCGGCGACTTCAAGGTCACGGCCAAGGCCGGCTACGGCGAGAGCACCAACTCGACTGCCACCAAGTGCGGCGACGCCAACGACACGAAGTGCCGTTGGGCGGGCGCTGCAGGCACGATCATGCACGCGCCGACGGGCCTCTATGTGTTCGGCGGCTACGGGTGGCAGCAGATCGACAATCCGACACTGGCAGCCGGGGCCGATGACACCAGCACGACTTGGTTCATCCAGCCTGGCATCGAGAAGAAGTGGCTCCCGCTCGGCTCGACGACGGTCTTCGGCGAGTACCGCCACGATGCCGCCGGCGCCAACCCTGGCAGAGACTCTCAGCGCCAGCGCCGACTTCTGGGCCGGCGGCGTCGTCCAGAACATCGATGCGGCGGCCATGGATCTCTATGTGATCTACCGGCACGCAGAAGGCGACTACGTGAATCCGAATTCGGCCAGCCTCGCGCTTGACGACTTCGACGTGGTCATCACGGGCGCCCGGATCCAGTTCTAAGGTCCAACTCTCTACTACTCCCGGACCGGAAGGAGCCGCCTCGAAAGGGGCGGCTCCATTCCTTTTCAGTGGATGGGCGGGGCTCCAGCCGGGGCTCCCCTTGCCTGTTGCAAACGGGCAACATGGCCGCTAGAACACACGTCCCAGACAAACTTTTACTCGGGCTTAACCGTACCCAAAACATCCTTGTCTTCATGGTGGTGAGGCAGCATTTTCACATCATGCAAGTTGAACGGTCGCGCTGCGGGGTTCGTGAGATGAGGAGCGGGTTGGTCTTAGGACTGACGATGGCGCTGGCGATGCTTGCCGGCTCCAGCGCGTATGCGTTCCAGTCGCAGAACTCCGGTGCGGTGCCTCCTGCCGTGGCTGAGCCGGGGGCGGCTCCGGCTGAAGCGCCGTCTTCGGAGAAGGGGCTCGACCTCTCCGACGAAACCGGTCCCACCAAGGGCGAGACCGGGACCGAGATCCGCATTCCGGGCCTCGGCAAGCTGGGTGTGCTGCCCAAGATGGATTTCGGCTTGGAGCTGCTCTACGGCGCAGCCGATCAGAAGCTGCAGGAAGGTCCGCCGGAGGCTGCACCTTCGCCCGAAGACGATCTCATGATCCGCGGGACGGTCAAGCACCGCTTCTGAGCTTCTTCCCCTCCCGATCTCGCAATCGGCGTGCGTACGGCCTAGTGTGCCTGGGTCAACCGCAGGGAGGAAGCAATGAACATCGACACGCGTACGATCGTCGTTGCCGCCATCGTGGTGGTTATCGCGGTCGTTGCCTACATGCTTATGGTTCCCGCCAAGATGTCGGGACCCGAGACCGCTGCGCCTTCGGCGGCGACCGATACGATGCCCGCCGCCAGCGAGTCCGCAAGCGAGCCGGCGTCGCCGACGCCGACCGAGCAACCAGCCCAAGCTCCAGCGGCGCCATAGCCGCATAAGCCGTCACGACGCTGGTCGAGCGGCGACCCCGAGCGCCCTCCCGAATACGGAGGGCGCTCGCCGGCCCGGATGGAGCGAGGCGAACGAGGCAGAGCGGTCGTGGGGGGAAATCGATTTTTCGGTCTCGCGGCCGCCAGCGTGCACCTGTTTACCGCGCTTGGGGCGGTGTGCGGGCTCTTGGCGGCGCTTGCCGCCTTCGATGGCGCCTGGGAGCGCATGTTCGCCTGGCTTGGGCTTGCCCTCTTCATCGACGGGATCGACGGCAGCTTTGCGCGACTGACCAGGGTCGAGGAGCGGCTGCCGCGCTTCAGCGGCGAACGGCTCGATCTCGTGGTCGACTACGTGACCTACGTCTTCGTGCCAGCACTGGCGCTGGTACGCGCCGGTTTCCTGGAGGGTCCGGTGGGGCTGATCCTTGCTGCTTCGATACTGCTCTCGTCGTTGTTTCACTTTTCCGATCTCGCCAGCAAGGGAGACGACTACAGCTTTGTCGGCTTCCCCGCCGTCTGGAACCTCGTCGCTTTCTATCTCTTTGCGCTGAGCGTGCCGCAATGGGCGACGTACCTCGTGGTCGGGGCCTGCGTCGTTCTGACGTTCGTGCCGATGCACTGGGTGCATCCACTGCGCGTGGTACGGCTGCGGCTTCTGAGCCTTGCAGTGACGCTCGGCTGGGCTGTGGCGGCGATATCGACTGTCTGGCAGGGCTTCCCGGCGCGCGGCATCAACAGGATCATCTTGGTCGGGGCGGCGGCCTATCTGATCGCACTCACGCTGCGACGCTCCTGGCGGCTCCTGGCCAGGCGCGGCTAAGCCACCTCGACGACCTCAATGATCTGCGGAGGCAGAGGCGCACTCGTGTCGCCGTTGGGCCATAGTGCGTCGGCGGTGCGCGTCGCTCCGCTGCCCGAGACCGCCACGTCGGTGAAGCCCGCCTCGCGCAGCCGCGCCGCGATCGTCGCGTTGTCTGCCAGTTGCTCGAGGATCCCGAGTTGAATCGTCGCTCGGTAGCGACGGCCTCGGCGGACTGTGAAGTTCGACACGCGCGCGTCTCCGTTTCGGCTGCATGTGCGAGGGACGGGGGGCGATGATAGCCGTCCGTCGGGCACCCGGGGGCAAGTGGAGCAGGACCTCGGCGCTCGAGCCCCCTCCTTAACCAAAGGGTGATAGGGGTGTGCTCGAGGCACACCCGGCGCCACCAAATCCCTCCAAACGCCGCGACACAGTGAGGTCTTCCCGCCTATTCTGTTGCAGATTAGCCCTACTGAGCCCGAGCCTCCGCGAGAAGATGCGCCCTATGAAGATCGTCATCGCCCCCGATTCCTTCAAAGAGAACCTGACATCCCTGGAGGTGGCGAGCGAGATCGAGGCCGGCTTGCGCCGCGTGTGGCCCGATGCCCAGTACGTCAAGGTTCCCATGGCCGACGGAGGGGAGGGGACGGTGCAGTCGCTGGTCGATGCCACCGGCGGCGAGATCGTCAAGGTCGAGGTCTCCGGGCCGCTCGGCGACAAGGTGCTCGCCTCCTATGGGCTGCTTGGCAATAAGCGCACTGCCGTCATCGAGATGGCGGAGGCCTCCGGGCTGCCGCTGGTCCCCAAGGACAAGCGCAATCCCATGATCGCCACCACTTACGGCACGGGCGAGCTGATCAAGGATGCGGTCGCGCGCGGCGTGGAGGAGATCATCCTCGGTATTGGCGGGTCGGCCACCAATGATGCCGGTGCAGGCCTGGCGCAGGCACTCGGTGTGCGCTTTCTCAACTTCGGCGGGGCGCCGATTAGGGATCTTATCGCGGGCGGCGATCTCGACGACGTGCAGGCTGTCGATATGTCGGGTGTTGAACCAAGCCTGGCGCGGGTGCGCATCAGCGTCGCCTGCGACGTCACCAACCCCCTGTGCGGCGAGAAGGGGGCCTCGCGCGTGTATGGTCCGCAAAAGGGTGCGACGCCCAAGATGGTCGAGCAGCTCGACAAGAATCTCGCCCACTTCGCCCACGTCATCAAACGCTCGATTGGCGCGGACGTCGCCGACCGGCCGGGTGCCGGTGCCGGCGGCGGCATCGGCGCGGGCCTGATGGCCTTCACCAACGCCACCTTGAAGCGCGGCGTGGAGCTTGTCGTCGCCGCCACCCGGCTCGAGGAGCACATGCAAGGCGCCGATCTTGCGGTTACAGGCGAGGGGCGGGTCGATTTCCAGACTGCGTTCGGCAAGACGCCGTCGGGGGTCGCAGCGGCCGCGCGCAAGCACGGCGTGCCGGTGGTGGCGATCGGGGGCGGGCTGGCAGATGACGCCGGCGGCGTCTTTGCGCACGGTATCGACGGCCTGGAGACGGCGACGCCCAATGCCATGCCGCTCGACGTGGCGATCGGCAAGTCGCGCCAGTACCTGCAGGATGCGGGCGAGCGCGTCGCCCGGCTGATCGTCATCGGCCAGCGCATGGCGCAGTCGGCCCCCCGAGACGGGGCTGGGTAGAACTCTGCTCTCCACTGCGGACTGGCCTCGACGGCCGCGGCACGTGCGGTGCCCGGTCCTGCATGCATGTGCACGATAGCGGATAGTGAAGGTTATCTGCGTTTCGAGAAAAGTGTTTCTCTATAGTACGTCGCATGAATATTTACGGTTACGCGAGTATTAAGCTGCCGCAGAGTCTTTGATCGTCGGGCCTTGGAATGCTGCGGAATCTTGCGACGTCAGTCGCCGAAAGCGAGACAATTGAGGCGCGCGTATTGTCTCAACTCTTGCTGTGCAAACTTCCCGACGCGGTCGCCTTCAAGGACGCGCGCCGCCGCTACCTCTGTCTCAACGAAGCCGAATGCTGCCTGCTCGGCGTTGCTGCGCCCCAAGACGCCGTCGGCAAGACGGCAGATCGACTGCTCACTGCCAGGCGTGCGCGCTTATGGCGCCGGGAGGAAACTCAGGTTCTCGTAACCGGTGTCCCGCTGATCGATCGTGTGGAGGCGGTCGAACTCGAGGACGGAACGGTAAAGTGGCTCTCATCGACCAAAGCGCCCGTCCGCAATGCTCAGGGGGCCGTTATCGGTCTGGTCGGGATTACGCGCGATGTGACCAATCAAAAACATGAGGAGCTCCAGAAGAGCCAGCTCGTCGCTACCATCAGCCATGAACTGCGCACGCCCGTGACCTCGATCATGGGGGCTCTTGGGGTCATCCCGAGGGCAGCAGGTTCCCTTCCCGAGCCGGCCGTGCGCCTCCTCGATGTTGCGCGCATGAACGGCGAGCGCCTGCTGCACCTCATCAACGACATCCTGGATCTCGAGAAAATAGAGTCGGGGCTGATGAAGTTCGATTCGAAGCGCGTCGACGTGCGCGCTCTGGTCGAGCATGAGATCGCAGCAATTCAGTCCTTTGCCGAGCCCTTTGGGGTCTGTGTTCGGCTCGACCCCAACGCTTGCTCTGCCGTGCTGTCCGCCGATCCCGGTCGATTGGCTCAGGTCGTCAGCAACCTTCTCTCGAATGCCGTGAAATATTCGCCCTCGGGTCAGAATGTCGTCGTTGGCATCGAGCATCGCCAGGGAAATGTCTGCATCTGGGTGCGCGACCACGGGTCCGGAATACCCGAGGCGTTCCGGCATCGCATCTTCGACAGGTTCGTGCAGGGGGACCGCAAGGAGGCGCGTCGGAAGGGCGGCACCGGTCTCGGCCTCGCCATCGTCAAGCAGATCGTCGAGCGTATGAAGGGCGACGTCGGCTTCGAGCCGGCGCCGGGCGGAGGGGCGCTGTTCTACGTGACGCTTCCAAGCTGCGAGGCCGGCGATTGAGGGCGCACGGTTTCAAGACTTGAGATGGCCCCCTAGCGAACGAAGTCCCGCGGACCCGGAAAGATGAAAACAAAAAACGGCCGGGTGAACCCGGCCGTTTTTGTTGATGTGGTCGTGGCCGCTCGCCCGCCTGCTTGTGATCAGGCGAGGTCGAAGCGATCGGCGTTCATCACCTTGGTCCAGGCCGCCACGAAGTCGGCGACGAACTTGGCTTGCGCGTCGGCCTGCCCGTAGACCTCGGCGAGCGCCCGCAGTTGCGAGTTCGACCCGAAAACGAGGTCGACGCGGGCGCCGGTCCACTTCGGCTCGCCCGTCTTGCGATCGCGCCCCTCGAACGTGTCCTCGTCCTCCGAGGTCGGCTTCCACTCCGTGCTCATGTCGAGCAGGTTCACGAAGAAGTCGTTGGTGAGGGTCTCCGGCCGCTTGGTGAGGACGCCGTGCTTGGACTCTCCGACGTTCGCGCCGAGCACGCGCATGCCGCCGATGAGAGCCGTCATCTCGGGTGCGGTCAGCGTCAGGAGCTGAGCCTTGTCGATCAGCAGCTCCTCCGCCGAGATGGTGTACTTGGTCTTCTCGTAGTTGCGGAAGCCGTCGGCCATCGGCTCGAGAACCTCGAACAACTCCACGTCGGTCTGCTCCTCGGATGCGTCCATACGGCCCGGCGTGAAAGGAACCGTCACGTCGTGGCCGGCCTTCTTCGCAGCCTGCTCGATTGCGGCACAGCCGCCCAGCACGATCAGATCGGCAAGCGAAACCTTCTTGCCGCCGCTCGCTGTGTCGCTGAAGGCCTTCTGGATGCGCTCGTAGGTCGCAAGCGTCTTGGTGAGCTTCTCCGGCTCGTTGACCTCCCAGTCCTTCTGCGGTGCGAGGCGAATGCGCGCGCCATTGGCACCGCCGCGCTTGTCGGAGCCGCGGTAGGTCGAAGCCAACGCCCAGGCGGTCGAAACCAGCTGCGGGATCGTCAGCCCCGAGGCCAGGATCTTGGCCTTGAGGTCAGCGATGTCCTTGTCGTCAATCAGCGGGTGATCGACTGCCGGGATAGGATCCTGCCAGATGAGATCCTCTGCCGGAACCTCGGGCCCGAGGTAACGCGACTTCGGACCCATGTCGCGGTGGGTCAGCTTGTACCACGCGCGGGCGAAGGCATCGGCGAACTCTTCCGGGTTGGCATGGAAGTGGCGCGAGATCTTCTCGTATTCCGGGTCCATGCGCATCGCCATGTCTGCCGTCGACATCATGATCGGCAACCGCTTGGACGGGTCCGCCGGATCGGGCGCCATGTCCTTTTCCTTCAGATCCTTCGGCCTCCACTGCCAGGCGCCGGCCGGGCTCTTGGTCAGCTCCCACTCGTAGCCGAAGAGGACGTCGAAATAGCCCATGTCCCACTTGGTCGGATTGGCAGTCCAGGCGCCTTCGAGACCGCTGGTTATGGCATCGCGCCCCTTGCCGCTCTGGTAGTTGCTGAGCCAGCCGAAGCCCATTGCCTCGAGCGGCGCGGCCTCGGGCTCAGGCCCGCAGTGGGTTGCGCTGGCTGCGCCGTGGGTCTTGCCGAAGGTGTGACCACCAGCCGTCAGCGCGACGGTCTCGTAGTCGTTCATCGCCATGCGCTTGAACGTCTCGCGGATGTCGCGGCCCGAGCCGATCGGATCGGGCTTTCCGTCGGGCCCCTCGGGATTTACGTAGATTAGCCCCATTTGCACGGCGGCCAGCGGGTTCTCCAGCTCGCGCTTGCCGGAATAGCGGGTGCCCTCCTTGTCGCTGGTGGCAAGCCATTCGGATTCAGCGCCCCAGTAAATGTCCTCCTCCGGCTCCCAGATGTCCTCGCGTCCGCCGCCGAAACCGAAAGTCGGGCCGCCCATCGACTCGATGGCGCAGTTGCCGGCGAGGATCATCAGGTCGGCCCAGGAGATCTTGTTGCCGTACTTTTGCTTGATCGGCCACAGCAGGCGGCGCGCCTTGTCGAGGTTGCCGTTGTCGGGCCAGCTGTTGAGCGGCGCGAAACGCTGCGTCCCGGACCCGGCGCCGCCGCGGCCGTCGCCCGTGCGGTAGGTGCCGGCGCTGTGCCACGCCATCCGGATGGAAGAGTCCACCGTAGTGACCGTAGTCCGCCGGCCACCAGTCCTGCGAATCCGTCATCAGCGCGTAGAGATCCTGCTTGAGCGCCTTGAGGTCGAGCTTCTTGAACTCCTCAGCGTAGTTGAACGTCTTGCCCATGGGGTTGGACAGAGCAGAGTTCTGGTGGAGCATTTTCAGGTTCAACTGATTGGGCCACCAGTCGCGATTGGATCTCATCTCGAAGCTGGTGGCACCGTGCGCGATCGGGCACTTGCCCGATTTCTCAACTTTCGCGTCCATTTTCCTCTCCGATCGTGTTCCGCAATTTTATTCAGGTTGCTCCGTTCCGTATGGAACGATTATGAGGTCCAGGATTTGTTGCCGACGAGGTCCCAGTTGGCTTGCTCGGTGTCGAACTCGAGAGCGGAGCCGCGTGCGTTACCCTCAGCATCAGTCGCACAGCGTGCTGCTCAAGGTCGAGAAACGGACGATCGTCGGAGTCTTGGCGCTCTTCTCCAGCGTTTTGGCCGTGGTGCACTTGGCGTCTCGGCTGTGATGACCAGCTCGCCATCAGCCCCGCAGCCCTTGGCATGCACGGTGCGCTCCGGGATGCGCCAGCGGTTCTGGTGCGCGAGCTTCTCGATCAGTCCTGGATCAGCAGCCGACCGCGCGGTCCTGCGGTCTGCAAATCTGGTTGTCGGGGATCGGCGCGCCGGCACTCGTCGTGAATTTTACCTTGTCCGCCATGAGCTAAGTCTCCGGGAAATCTGGCTGCCTCCAGGGTGGTTCTAGAATGGCTCTAATGTAAAGCGAACTTTCCTGCCCGAGCCTATCAGAGAAATTTATGAGGTATACGGCGGCCGTCCAGGCCCTAGAGGCACTCTGCGCGCGATTTTTCGGGGATACGATGGTCGTTTGCTGCCAGCTGTTGCCCCAGAAGCGGTCTGCGCCGAGGTAGAAAGCCCGACGACGGCGGTGTGATGTCGTGTCAATATGGCGCGGGTGAGGTGAGCACCCGACCGCCGCTTCCGCGCCGCTCGGTCAAATGTCCCCTTACTGCCATAACCTTGCGGTCAAATATCTGTCGTTCTGGAGTGTTTGCGATGCGAGGCTTCAGGCGGTCGTAGCGATGTGCTCGATCGTTCCCCCTTCGCACGGATTGCCGCAGCCTCGTGCCGGCGCCCCCGTGCACCGAAGCGTTCAACGATGGTGGCTCCGGACATGCGCACTTCGCGCCGAGACTTCTTGCTGGGCTCATATGGGGCCGCTGTCGGGCTGCTTGCATTGGGTCGCGCCGCGCATGCGAAAACGGTAGACATGCCTGCCCAAATCGCGGGGGAGGTTGCGAGAGACATGCCTCAACGTATCGATCCTGAAGGCGCCCTTGCGCAGCGGATCAAGGCCATCTCCAACGTGTTCGAGGTCGGCAAGCCTCAGCCCGAGTACGACTACGTCGAGCGGCTGAACGACGGGCGCGGCTATACGGTCACAAATTATGGATTTTGCACAGCGACCGGCGAAGTGGCGTCGCTGATACGCCTCTATGCCGCCACGGCGCCCGACACGCCGCTCAAGCGCTTCCTGGCGCTGATGCCCCCCGCAAGCCAGGGGCGGGGTCGGCTCAGTGACTTTGCCGCCGCTTGGCGCAATGAGATCAGCACGTCGGATCGGCTTGTGGCCATCTGCGATCAGGAAGCTGACAGACTGTTCTTCATTCCCGCCATGGCCGCGGCGGACAAGGCCAATATCCGCAGCCCCGTCGGCAAGCTGGTCTTTTATGATACCTGGCTCCAACACGGCGGCGGCGACGATCCCGACTCCTTCAATGCCATCTATGCGCGCGCGCGCCAGAGCGTCAGGGATCGTCAGCCCTGCCCGGAGGAGGACTTCATCCGCACGTTTCTGAGGATACGCAAAGCCGTCCTTCTCGATCCGGCCGAGCCGGCGACGCGAGCGGTATGGCGGCAATCGGCTCCGCGCGTCGACGCGCTCCTCAACCTGCTCAACACCAATCCTGGACTTGTCCCGCCCATCACGGTCGCCAATGCCGAGGTTCACGTCACCGTAGGTTAGCGAACGTGCCAGGCTTGGCGAGCGTGGCCCAAGAGCCTACTCGGCAGGCTCGATGATGCGATTGACGGTGGCTGAGCGCTCGATGTGGCCCCAGCCGACGAAATGCCCCTTGATGGCGCTGATCACCGACTTCACAAGGACATAGTAGATGAGCTGGCGGTAGCCGAAGCGCTGCAGCGCGAGCCACCACAGAAGCCGCCGGTCCTCGCCCTTCTCGAACGCGAAGGCGAAAATGGCGGCCGCAAGATCCACGATCATGAAGAGCGCATAGTAGAAGCACGCGAGCTTGACGTTCGTCGGATCGTATTGCTCGCCGTGCTGCATATAGTCGGCGACGGCCCCCGCGACCTGAAATATCAGCATCAGGTCGACGAGCGGCGAGATGAGGCCCAGCACGATCTGGAACAGCCAGACCTGGGGAAGGGCAACGAGGCCGAGCGCCCCGTAGCGGCGATTTAAGTTTGCATCCGAGTGCTTCCACAGGCACTGGAGCGTGCCGAACGACCAGCGGTAGCGCTGACGGGCCAGCGTCTTGATCTTGTCGGGCGCCTCGGTCCAAGCCACGGCATCGGCATCGAACAGGGCTTTATAGCCCGCCTTCTGAATGGCGATCGTGAGATCCTGGTCCTCGGCCAGCGTATCGGTGGGAAAGCCGCCGAGCTTGATCAGGGCCTCTCGGCGCCAGGCTCCGACGGCGCCCGGTACCACCGTGATGCAGCCGAGCGCGGCCAGAGCCCGCCGCTCCAAATTCTGCGAGGTTATGTATTCCAGGGCCTGCCAGCGCGTCAGCATATTGATGCGGTTGCCGACCTTGGCGTTGCCGGCGACGGCGCCGATCTTGGGATCGACGAACCAGCGCGCCAGCTTCGCGATGGTATCCTTCTCGAACTGCGTGTCGGCATCGAGAGCCACGACGACCTCGCCCTCCGCCCGTTCCAGCCCGGCGTTGATGGCTTTCGCCTTGCCGCCATTGGGGATGGTGAGGAGGGTCACGCGCGCATCGGAGCCAAAGCGCTCGCTGGACGACCTCGGACGTGCCGTCTGTCGACCCGTCGTCGATGACGATTACCTGGGCTTCCGGATAGCCACTATCGAGGATCCGCTCAACCGTATCCCCGATGACCTTTGCCTCATTGTGGGCCGGGATGAGCACCGAGACCTTTTGGGCCGGGCCAGAAAGCGGCGGAGCAAATCCCGCCTGGCGCGGCCGGTTCCACAAAGCCAGTCCGCAAAGGAGCACGAGCCGCGCCAGACCCAGTCCGATCGCCAGCAGAAAGACCCAGCTCAGAAGCGTCTGGAACCAACTCGCCGTGACAAACACGAAGCGGTTGAGCAAAGGAGCCAGGTCCTTGGCGGGGACCGGCGGCATAACTTGATCGCGCGTCCAGCCGGCCAGCTCCGACACCGGCACAATCTCCAGACCTTGCGCGCGCAGCGCGTCAATAATCCGCGGAAGTGCCGCAACTGTCTCCGAGCGGTTGCCTCCCGCGTCATGCAAGAGCACGATCTGGCCGCGCGTCTCCGGGTCCTTGTTGGTGACGCCTTCGATGACTTTTTGCACGATCTGGTCGGCAGGCGGTTGCTGCCAGTCGTCGGGATCCACCTTAAGACCGACGGCCACATAGCCCATGGCCTGCGCCTGCTTGATCGGCAAGATCTCGTTGGGCGTGGTCGGTTCGGCATCGCCGAAATAGGGCGGACGGAAAAGACGCATCGAACGCCCGGTGAGCGCCTCGACGAGCCGTTGCGTCGCGTTGAGCTCGATGCGCGTCACCTCGTCGGAGGTCTCGCCCAGATTCGGATGCGTGAACGTGTGATTGCCGAGCTCATGGCCGTCGGCGAGTATGCGTTGAATGAGCCCGGGGTTCGTCTCGCCGTTTGCGCCGGTGACGAAGAAGGTAGCGCGCACACCCTTGGCCTTGAGAATCTCGAGGATCTTCGGCGTCCATTGAGCGCTTGGTCCGTCATCGAAGGTCAAGGCAACCTTGCCCGGAACGGCTCCAGCGCGACGGATGACATAGGAGGTGGGAATCTTCGTGAACGCTTCCGAGACGATGATGGGATGCGCCGTGTCGAGCGTGAAGGTTCTTGCTCCGTCCGATGGCTCGGCGGCGATCTTCAGAATTTCACCCTCACCCTGGAAATCGATATCGTTTCCGGGGGCGATATCCTTCAGCGCCGTCGGCGCCGCAGCGTTGTAGTTTCGCCCGAACACCGACCAAATGGAGGGATCCTCCGATCCCAGCCGCCAGAGCGCGTAGCCCGCCGGATGAAACACGTCGGCTGCGCGAATCTGATTGAAAGCGGTCACCGCATCGAGGAACCACACTTGATGCGCCGTTCCATCGTCGTCGGTGTAGTCGAAGTGCGGATTGAGCGTCTGCGCATCGAATGTGATCGTGGCTTCTGAATCGCGCGCGGCGAGAGCGCACTCCTGAAAGGTCACGTCCTCAGCTTGCTTCTTTCCCGACCAATCGTAGCCGTAGTTGCCAATGGCAACGATGGTATGCGCAGGATCGAGCTGCTTCATGCGCCGGCTGAGCATCTCTACGAACCAGCCTTGCGATGCAATCGAGCCCGGCTCGCCTTCCTCGTAGTGCTCATCGTAAGCCATCAGCATCTGATAATCGGCCGCTTTGGCGTATTCGGCATACGGCCAGTCATCATCGTCGATTGGAGTTGCGACCACCGTCAGCCAGCCGTGCGGCTTGAACAGCGCCCGCATCTCCTCGAGGAATGCGACGGCATTGGGCTGCGCCTCTTTGGGCACCTCCTCGAAGTCGACGACCACGCCCTGCAACGAGGAGGCTTCGAGGAAAGTGACCAGGCTTTCGAGCCTGGCACGGCGCTTCTGCGGATCGGCGAGCAGTCGCGCCAGCCCCGGCCCGTCCCAGTCTCCATCGGTGGCGTTCTGCAACATCGGAAGAATTGCGATGTCGGGCTTTGTCTTGCGCATGAAATCGAGCGACTTGCGGTCGAGATTGTATTTGAGGTTCATCTCGGGTCCGGTTAGCTCGGCCCAGCTCGGCACCACCCAATCGAGCTTGGGCAACACCTTCTTCAGAGAGGCGTAGCTGCTGTCATCCCAGGTGACATAGAACCCGATCGAAAGTGGTCGATTGACCGACCCATGCGCGTGCTTGCGCAATGCGAGGGAGATGCGCGGCATCGTGCGCGGGTGAGCGGCGCGCGCAAAGGCCTCCTCGCGGGCGCGGACGGCGGAGGCGAGCTGGCGCGCCACCGGCAGCAACTCGCGTTTCTTGGCGATCTGGTTGGCGACCTGCGTGGCCGAGCGCGGCGGCGCTCCGAGCGAGGGGCCATCGACGTTGGCGACGATGAGCACACTCGCCACAAAGGCTACGACCACGATCGTGCTGACCACGGCCGCGATGGCGCCGATCAGCGACAACGCCGCGGCGCGCCTTTTCGTCGGGTCGAAGAAGATGGGATGCGCGGTCATGTGCCCCTTGAACCGCTTCGTTGCTCAGTTTGAGGTGTCTTGTCTTCCGGCGTTCCTGAACCGCACTTGAATGGCGCCTGCCCATAGCAGACGCCAATGGTGTCGTCGCTGCGGCGTAGAGAGGATTCCCGTGGTGTTGCGTTCCAGCACCTCGCTCGCGGGCCCCTTTCTTACGAAAGCGTAAGGTTCGCGAGCGGGAGCAGACGGGGGAGCGGACCGCCGTCAGGCGCGGGAGGGCGGCGGCGCGATCGCGGGCCTCCTGAAGCGACACAGCGCTGGCGGATGGGGTGTCCGCCTAGTTCGAGTTTGCCGGTGTCGGCGTACGTCGATGGGCGTCTAACAAAACTGTTGATTATCAGCCATTTGCGTCCTGCCAGCGTCTTTTCACGTCGGCCGCCGTCTGGTAGCACCGACCAGAATACTATGGGCTGGACTATGGGCTGGCGGGGGCGGCATGGCGAAGACGACGCACCGGCTCACCGCCGTGAAGGTGACGAACCTGAACGCCAAGGGGCTCTATCCCGATGGCGACGGGCTCTATCTCCGCATCACGGCGACCGGCACTAAGGGGTGGATCTTTCGCTATACGCGAGACGGCAAGCTCCGCGACATGGGGCTGGGGCCGCTGTCATCTGTAGGCCTTGCCGGAGCCCGAGACTTGGCTGCGGAATGCCGCCGACAGCGGAGGGAGGGTATAGACCCCATTGAGGCCCGTAGGGCGCGGCAGGCGGCTGAGCGCGCCGCCGCGCTGGGATCTATCACCTTCAAGGAGTGCGCTCAGCAACTCATCGCATCACATGAGGTCGGCTGGCGCAATGAGAAGCACCGAGCTCAGTGGCGGAGCACGATGCGGCGCTACGCCTATCCTTTCATCGGCGATGTAGCGGTTGCAGCCGTCGACACCGCCATGGTGTTGAAGATCCTCAACCCGCTTTGGCAGAAGGTGCCCGAGACAGGCTCAAGGGTAAGAGGACGTATCGAGCGCGTGCTTGATGCTGCCAAAGCGCGTGGCCTGCGGACCGGCGAGAATCCTTGCCGTTGGCGCGGCCATCTCGATGCACTCCTCCCGCCGAGGAGCAAGGTGCGTCGGGTGCGACACCATCCGTCGCTTCCCTACGCCGATTTGCCAGGCTTCATGATCAAGTTGAGAGCGCTGGAGGGGATTACCCCACGGGCCCTAGAGTTTGTGATCTTGACCGCCTCGCGCACTTCCGAGGTGCTGCGGGCAGAATGGCCAGAGTTCGAACTTCCGGCAAAGCTTTGGACCGTGCCTGCCATGCGGATGAAGGGAGCCCGCGAGCACCGCGTGCCGTTGGTGCCGCGCGCTATCGCCATCCTCAAAGAGATGGCAGCGGTCCGTCAAAGCCTATTCGTCTTCCCAGGCATGCGGGAGGGGCAGCCGCTGTCGAATATGGCGTTGTTGATGCTGCTGCGCGAGCTGCGCCCTGGGGTCGTCACGCACGGTTTCCGCGCGACCTTCAAGAATTGGTGTGCGGAATGCACGCACACGCCGAATTTTGTGAGCGAGGCAGCACTCGCGCACGTCGTCGCCGACAAGGTCGAGAGTGCGTACCGGCGCACGGACCTTCTCGAGAAGCGCCGCAAGCTCATGGAAGCCTGGGCTGCATTCTGTGGACGAGAGCAGACATCCGCGAAGGTGGTCCCCATGAAGGGGGGTACAATTTCTCAGCGCGGCTAGGGCGACGGTCCGAAAGCTTGGCACTCTACCAGGTTGCCGCGCGACCACTTTGGAGGCGCTGGGAGATCGCGATGACTAAGCCCAAGAGCGGGCGGAAGAGGTTCCTCAACACGACTCTGAAGCGACAGGTTATTGCCCCGGACACGAGGGGGCAGATGGCGGCTGTTCTGCGCGGGGATTTGCTGGCTGCGCACCAAGTATTTGAGCGAGCACAAGAGAAGGTCGAGGATGCAAACTCACGTGTTGTGGCGAGCTTCGTCTACGGTATCGATTGCAGCGAAGATAAATGGCAAGACAGGTTGATTGCTGCACTCATGCATGAGCTCGGTTGGTTCCGTGAGCCGCCGAAGACGCGTAGGGCCAAGAAAGGCAGGAACGGCCGGGTCTTTCAGAGGGTGTTGACCGTATTGGCTCAGCAGAACCTCAACAACGTGACTGCCGCGTGCGAACATTTAGTTGATGAGAACGATGCACTAGTCAGCCAAAATCCAAAATTGACGGGGAAACAACGTGTCGCCGAGCTTGTGGCCCGTTTCTATGATGGTCGGCGCGAGCAAGCGGAAGAAGATGGGCCTGGAGAAGCATGCTTGGGCGCGGGTCGTCGAAGGCGATCTGAAGGATAGGCCATCCTACAATTTTGGGTGTCCCAGATTTCTGTCGATTTGTAGTTTTCGTTAGGTCACTAACATCCATCGCCACCACGCGATGGAGATTAAGCAGTGAACGACACCAGTCAGAAGATGGCCTTCTCCGTCGATGAGGCGGCCCGCCGCGCCGATACGTGCCGCGACAAGATCTACGGCGCCATCAACGCAGGCAAGTTGCGCGCTCGAAAGAACGGCAGGCGCACCCTCATTCTCGCCAGCGATCTTGAGGCCTACCTCAACGATCTGCCCGTCCTCTCACCGAAGGCGTCTGTGTGATGCCGAGAGGGCGAATGATGCGCACCTCAGCAAGGGCGGCCGGACAAAATGCCCGCCGATCGCGCGACGTTGGCCACCCGAGTCGATCGCACCCGTCCCGAAGTTCCTCAGCACGCTAAAAAGCGAAACCGCCGCGTATGGCGCTCTGAGACGCAAAGAGACCGCCCCGTGGGATCGGGACGGTCTCAGAAGAATTTCACCTGGCTCGGTGATGACGTTTGGCTGGCTGTCGCTGATGCGCTCATCGCCGCGAACTTCCCGGCCGGTATTCCTTCCGCGAAAGCCGCGCGCCAGGGCCGGTATTCCTTCCGAGGCGCCGAAGAAAGCGATCAACTGACATGGGACATATAGAGAATTCTGGGTGCAGCCGTCAACGATGGGACCTTTCCCACCGCCAAGGAATTGGCAGAGCGACTTAGGGGCAAACGCGAGGGAAATCATTGGAAGGCGCATTGTCCCAACCACGACGACCGCGAAGCGAGCCTCAGCATTACCGAGAAGGACGGGAAGGTCCTGGTCCATTGCCACGCCTGCGGCAAGGATCAGCAGGAGGCGGTGTTCGATCGGCTCCGCGAACAAGGTCTCTGGCCGGCGCGGAGGCGCAACCGGCACGCCAACGGAAGCAGCTACGCTGGCCGACACATAACCGCGACTTATGACTATGTGGACGAGGCCCGCTCGTTGCTCTTCCAGTCCGTTCGCTATGTGCCCAAAGATTTCCGGCAGCGCCGACCCGACGGGAAAGGCGGGTGGATCTGGAACCTCAACGGCGTCCCGCAGATCCCGTATCGGTTGCCGGATCTCCTTGAGGCGATCGCCTCCGAGCACTTCGTTTTTATCGTCGAGGGGGAGAAGGATGTCGATGCTCTGTCGGCCATAGACTTCGCCGCAACCTGCAACGCTGGTGGTGCCGGTAAGTGGAGGTCCGAGCACGCGGCCTTCTTGAAGAGCGGCAAGGTCGTCATCATCCCCGACAATGACGCCGCCGGTCACAAACATGCAGAGTCCGTGGCCTGCTCTCGACGGGAGCGCCTCTCACATTCGTATCGTCGAGCTTCCGCGCCTGCCACCTAAGGGCGACGTTTCGGATTGGCTGGCCGCCGGCGGAACACGAGAAAAGTTGTTGGAACTCGTCGCGCAGACGCCAGAGTGGCAGCTTGCCACGCCATCCTCGGAACAGCATCAGGGCGGTGATTATCGCGAGACGGCAGCCGGGATCGAATGGTGCCGCCTCACGGACAAGGGTGACATCCGGCGCAGCCTTCTCACGAACTTCACCGCTCGAATCGTTTCAGACCTCATTCAAGACGATGGGGTAGAGACCACACGAGCCTTGGAGATCAACGCCACGATCAATGGCCGATCTCATGCGTTTGCCATTCCCGCAGCCTTGTATGGCCACATGAACTGGCCCCTCGAGCATCTCGGCGCGGAAGCCGTGGTGCAGCCGGGGCAGGGGTCGAAGGACCGAGCGCGCGCGGCCATCCAGATCCTTTCGGGCCGTATTCCTCAACGCCGTCTCTACACCCACACCGGCTGGCGGGAAGTAGACGGGCAGAACGTCTTTATGCACGGAGGTGGCGCGGTTGGCGCGGGCGGGCCGGCGAGTGAACTAGAGGTGCAGTTGCCGGAGCAGCTTACGGGCTTTGTGCTCCCCGACATTGGCGGCGACCTCCGTGATGCCATCAGAGCTTCTGTTGCCATGCGAAATGTCGCGCCGGCCCGCGTGACGGTGCCGTTGCTCGGCAGCGCCTATAGAGCTCCGATTGGAGAGGCAGACTTCAGTGCTCACATCAGCGGCCCCACGGGTGTGCAGAAATCCGAGATCGCCGCACTTGCCCAACAGCATTTCGGCGCTGGAATGGATGCGCGCGCACTCCCAGGATCGTGGTCCTCCACCGCCAACGCGCTCGAGGTCATGGCCTCGAGCGCGAAGGATGTCCTGCTCGTCATCGACGACTATGTGCCGCAGGGGACGACAGCCGATCGGATGCGCCTCAATGCTGTTGCCGATCGAGTGCTTCGCGCCCAGGGCAACCGAAGCGGGCGTGGGCGGCTGCGCTCTGATGCCACAATGCGCCGTGCGCGTCCTCCGCGTGGGTTGATTATTTCAACCGGAGAGGAAATCCCCGGAGGTCAATCACTGCGGGCACGGATGGTCATCTCCGAATTGCAGCGCGAGGATGTGGACCTGCGCCTCCTGAGCCTCGCGCAGCAGGCCGCGCGAGACGGAACGTACGCCAAGGCGATGGCAGGATACGTCAGTTGGTTGGCACCGCGGCTCGATCGGGTACGCACTGAGTTCATTGCGCTAACGCATGAACGCCGGACGCACGTTTCCGTGTCACATGCTCGTACAGCTGACGCATTGGCTCAGATTTTCGCATCGTGGAGTGTGTGGCTTCAATTCGCCGTCCACGAAGGCGCACTCACGCGCGACGAGGCTGATGTACTCAAGCAGGAGGTGTGGACCACGCTCGCGGAGTTGGCGGTGGAGCAGCGCTCGCTCCAGCGCGCTTACGATCCCGTGGATCGGTTCTACTCACTGCTCAGTGCTGTGCTCTCCTCCGGCAAGGGGCACATTGCATCTGCCAACTACCCGGACCGAAGGCCGGATGAGGCCAACGGCGCCAACCTGTTCGGGTGGCGCCGCCACGATGACGGGTCATGGCACCCTCAAGGTTCCTGCATCGGATGGTGGGCCGAGGACGGGATCTATCTCGAGCCCGAGGCGGCCTACGCTGCCACACAACAGCTCGGCGGGTCCTCCGGCGAGGGCATCGGCGTGGCGTCGACGACGTTGCACCGGCGCATGTATGAGCGCGGGCTCCTCCTATCAACCGAACGGCGCGGAGGAGAGATGCGCCTCAAGGCCCGCAAGTCGATAGGCGGTCGGCGCCGTTCGGTCTTGCACATCGCACGCAGCCTGTCGCCCCATGTTGCCCAGGGCGGCCCAACTGGCCCAACCGATCATGACGAAGAAGATCATCAACAACATCAGGAGGTTGCCTGATTGCTACCTTGGGCCGGCTGCAACGCTATGGGCCGGTGTTACCGGCCCAGCATCAGAAGACCGGCCCATCGATGACGCCGCGCGCGCCGTTGAAATCGTTGATGAAATTACGGCGGCGGCGCGACGGGGCCGGTTGGAACGGAAAGTCTCACATAGGGGTCTGACATGAACGGAATTGAAACCGCCTTCTGCGCGACCGTCGGCACCGAGGCCGAGTTGAAGACGTCGCAGGCCGGCAAGCGGTGGACGAGCTTCAACGCCTGCGTCGGCAGCGGTGACGAGGCTCAATGGGTGCGGATTGCCGTCTTCGGCGGACGCGCCGAGGAACTCTCACGCCATCTGCGCAAAGGCGACAAGGTCTACTGCGAGGGCCGGCTCACGCTGCGCACCTGGGAGAAGGACGGCGAGAAACAGGCCGGCCTGAACGTCGCCGCGTGGAAGGTCGAGAAGCTCGGCCAGATCGGCCGCAACAAGCCGGCCAAGCCGAGACCGGCGCCCGAGAGTGATCATCCGATTGCCCCAACCGCGCGCGGCGGCTTCGACAAGCAGCTCGACGACGAGATCCCGTTCTGACCAGCAGGAGCACCCCATGAGCCAAGTTGACCTCCCTGAAGGCGAACCCGAGCCCCGTTTAGTTGGAACGCCAGTCGACGTGGTCGTAAGAATTACGTTTGGTCGTGAGGTCTTAGGCGAGATCAAGAGCGAGCGTCCAAACGAGGCCGAAGCGCGAGCTTTTTGTCGAGAGCTCGTGCCGAAGATCGAAGCGCTGGTTCGCGGGGGAGCGACATATATTCAGTGAGCAGCGACGCGATGACCACAACGACGATGACCGCGCCAACGGACCGGCAGCTGCCCGAAAGCTGGAATGAAACCTGGAAGCGAAACAGGTAACGGCTGCTGAAGGCTGAGGGCAAGAAGAGGGAACGACAATGGTCACTCAAGGCCGAAGGACGAAAGCGACAAACAGCAAACGCAGCAGAGGGCAACCGACGAAATTCGATCCTGCATATTGCGAGGAGGTGATCAGGCTTGGGCGAGAGGGAAAGTCCAAAGCACAAATTGCTGCCTCGATAGGGATCTGCCGCCAGACACTCGACAACTGGACGAAGGCTCACCCAGAATTCTTGGACGCCATAAAAGAAGCGCAGGACTTGGCGCTCGCCTGGTGGGAGGACAAGGGCCAGGCCGGCATCGATGCTGGACAAGGCAACTTCAATGCGACGGCATTCATTTTCCAGATGAAGAACCGATTTCGTGACGACTATCGCGACCGGCACGACCACGAGCACGGCGTAACGGACGAGCTTGGCGCATTGCTTGAGAGGATCGATGGCAAGACGCGCGGACTCCCGACGGGCGACTGAGGCCGAACGGCTCCTCAGCGACCAGCGCTGGCGGCTCAACAACCTTTATTGGATCATCAACGAAGAGGGCAAGCGCGTCCGCTTCGAGATGAATTGGGCGCAAGAAGCCCTGTTCGAGGCGATGCACTACCAGAATGTGATCCTTAAAGCGCGGCAGCTGGGATGCACGACGTTCCTCCAAATCTTCATGCTCGATGCTTGCCTGTTCAATTCCAATGTCCGCGCCGGCACCATTGCCCACACGCTCACGGACGCCCAGGCGATCTTCCGCGATAAGGTGAAGTATCCGTACGATAATCTGCCAGAGGAGATCCGGCGCAAAAGGCCGCTGTTGAGGGACAGCACCAACGAGCTGGCGCTCTCCAACAACTCCGTGATTCGGGTCGCCACCTCGCACCGCTCAGGAACGCTGCACTATCTGCACATCAGCGAGTACGGCAAGCTGTGTGCGCGCTACCCTGAGAAGGCTCGGGAGGTGAGGACGGGCGCGCTCAACACGGTGCAGGCTGGGCAGATCGTCTGGATCGAATCGACGGCGGAGGGCCAAGAGGGACACTTCTTCGAGCTGTGCCAGAGTGCGCAGAGCCAGGCCCGGCTCGGCACCAGGCTGACGCCTCTCGATTTCAAATTTCAGTTCTTTCCGTGGTGGAAGGCGCCCAAGTATCGGCTGGACCCTGCCGGCGTCCCCATCCCCGACGACATGGAGCGGTATTTCGCCAAGTTGAAGGAGACCGACGGCATCACCTTCGATGCCGCGCAAAAGGCGTGGTACGTCAAGAAGGCCGCGACCCAGCTCGGCGACATGAAGCGCGAGTATCCTTCGACGCCAAAAGAAGCGTTCGAGGCGAGCCTCGAGGGCTCCTACTACGGCGCGCTGATGGAGACGGCCGAAACCGAGGGCCGCGTTGGGCATTTCCCTGCCGATCCGAACTATGTCACCCACACCACCTGGGACATTGGCCGCTCGCACTACACCTCGATCTGGTTTTGGCAACGTCTTCCAAAGCGGTGCCGTCTCGTCGGGTTCTTCCAGGACAACCTCGAGGGCATGCCCTACTACGCCAGGATCGTGCGCGAGATGTACGAGGAGCGCGGCTGGAAACGCGCTGTCGGCGAAGATCGCGCCGTCGATTATGTGCCGCACGACGCTCGCGTGACCGAATGGGGCTCCGACAAGACGCGGCTAGAGCAAATGATGGGCAAGGGCCTCAATCCCCGCGTCGGCAAGGAGCTGAGCTTCCAGGACGGCATCAACGCCGTGCTGACGACCTTCTCGGCCTTCGAATTTGACGAGGAAAACTGCTCCGAGGGCATCATGGTCATCAAGGCCTACTGCCGCGAGTGGGACGAGGATGCCGGCCGCTGGCGCGACAAGCCGCACGACAATTGGGCGGCCGATGGCGCCGATGCGCTGCGCTACGTGGCCATCACCTATCAGGAAATCCCGCCACCGCCTGAGCCGAAAAAGCCGAAGCCGATCGAGTTCCGCATGCCGACAATCAACGAGATGGTTGCAGACCACTTGAGGAGCGTGAAAGGCAGGAGGACTCGAATTGAAAATTGACGGTCCTGTAAGGCCCTTGCGGGTGGTCTCTAACCGGCCGCAGCTCCCCGCGAAGGCACGGACGGCGGAGCAATGGCGTCAACTGATTTTCCAGCAGATGGGCGGGCCGGCCGAGTTGGTGGTGCGGAGCACGGATTGCAGTGCCGTCTCTGTTCTGATCACCTGGGCCGACCTTGATGCCCTTGAAGAGATCATTCGCCGAATAGCGACCTATGGTGTTGTCGAGGACGACGGCACCGACGGCAGCGGCGGCAGCGGGGATGGCGAGGATGTCGCCGGGCGCGCTGGAGGTGCCGGTGTTGGATCCGCCGCAAGTCGCTTCTGCGATCACTCGTAGTTATTGCGGGTCATATGATCGTCTGCTGGTCGGGGATTAGCGGACGATAGACGAACGTCTCGACGACCGCAGCTTTTGACCCAGAGCCGACGTGCGGGTCGCCACTATCCGCACCTCTGACTAGCCTCACCCCACGCCACCTATGCCCGTATTCTGATAGCGGATTATCGGTCCACAACAATTGACCTCCCGCGCCAACTCATTGATGTCTACGGCTATTCTCGACAGAGCGGTGAAATGCATTGGTCTTTTCTCGCCGACCGATTGCAGCCATCTGCGCTGCATGGCTGATAGCTGTGGCGGCATCCCCTGCCGTCGCGCAGCAAAACCTCAATTGGGATGCCAACGGCGTTCTGCCTGTTTCTGGCGGAACCGGTGCCTGGGATACGACTTCACCGCTGTGGTTTAACGGCGTGACGTTTCAGGCGTGGAACAACGCCACCGCTGACAACGCAATCTTCGGCGCGGCCGCCGGCAACGTTACGCTGGCCGTCCCCATAACCGTCCACGACATGACGTTCAATGTCAGCGGCTACCTCTTTCCGTCACTGGGCGGGTCGCGCTAACATTCGGTGGGGTGAATCCCACGATTACGACCAACGTCGGCTTTACCCAGTTCTTTTCCCCACTGACCGGCAGCACGGGGTTTACCAAGGAGCGGCGCGGGCAGCCTGCAGGTCGATGGAACCAGCGTGGGGTACACGGGTGTGACCACGGTCAATGCAGGTACCTTGCTTGTGTCTAATACCTTTGCGCTCGGCCTATCGAATACTGCGGCGAGCAATCTCGTGCTGAACAACGGCTCGACGATCGCCTTCTCCAGTCCCTCCTTCAATCACAACTACACGCTGACCGGCGGCATCGTGAACTTACAAATCACCAACACTTTGGTGAGCGGCTCCCCCACGTTGACCGCATCGACGACGCTGAATTTCAACGGAACCAGCACGACCGGCTCGCTCTCGGGGAATTTGGCCGATACGGGCGCCAACATATTGTCGGTCACGAAGAATGGCACTGAGCCGCGTAACTCTGTCGGGCAACAACAGCTACACGGGCACGACAACCGTCAGCGCTGGTACGCTGCAGGCCGGATCGGCGACTGCCTTCTCGCCGAACAGCGCGTTCACAGTCGCCGCCGGCGCCATCCTCAGTCTCAACAACTTCAACGAGGTCATCGGCTCGCTCGCCGGCGCCGGCACGGTGACCAACGGGGGCGCCGCCTCCACGACGCTCACAACCGGTGGTAACAACACGTCGACGCTGTTCTCGGGCGTGATCCAGAATGGCGCCGCAGGATCGACCAACCTGACCAAGTCCGGCACTGGCACATTCACGCTGTCGGGCACCAACACCTACACGGGCACCACGACGATCAGCGCCGGCACGCTGCAGATCGGTAACGGCGGCACAAGCGGCTCGATCCTTGGCGACGTGACCGACAACGCAACTCTCAGCTTCAATCGTTCGAATAGCTACAGCTTCGGCGGGGTCATCTCCGGTTCCGGCGCCCTTGAGCAGAATGGCACCGGCAGCACCACGCTAACCGCGACCGAACTCTATACAGGCGCCACGACCATCAACGCCGGCACGCT
Organism: uncultured Alphaproteobacteria bacterium; assembly: GCA_963782555.1. Taxonomy (GTDB): domain Bacteria; phylum Pseudomonadota; class Alphaproteobacteria; order Rhizobiales; family Hyphomicrobiaceae; genus Hyphomicrobium_A. The sequence goes on from CAWAKB010000005.1 coordinate 629,550, forward strand.
CTTGGTCAACGGCTCGATCGCCTCCTCGAGCGGGCTCACGGTCAATGCCGGCGGCACGATTGGCGGCGCGGGCACGTTGCCGTCGACGGTGATCAGCGGCGGCACGCTTGCGCCTGGCAACGGCATCGGCACCATCGCGGTGCAGGGCAATCTCGCTTTCTCGCCTCCTTCCACCTACCTGGTCGACATTTCGCCGACGGCCAGCGACAGCACCAACGTAACCGGGACGGCCACTCTCGCCGGCACCGTGCACGTCGTGCCCGAGGCCGGCAGCTATGCCCCCGGCACGACCTACACGATCTTGAATGCAACGGGCGGAGTGATCGGCACGTTCTCGGCGCTAACCTTCGAGTCCGCCTTCCTTTGCGCCTGCCTCAGCTACGATGCGAACAACGTCTTTCTGACAGTAACGCAGACCGGCTTAACCTTCGCCGGCGTCGGGCAAACCCCCAATCAGATTGCAACCGGCGCCGCAGTCCAGCAGCTCGGGACCGGCAATCCCATCTACGATGTGGTCGTGCTCGGCACCGCGGAGCAGGCCCGGGCCGCGTTCGATCTTCTGTCGGGTGAAATTCACCCGAGCGTGGACGGGGTGCTCTTGTATGACTCGCATTACGTGCGCGACGCGATCATCGGCCGTCTGCGCCAATCCTACGGCGCCAATTCCGGCATGCTCGCCGCGCTCGGAACGGGCGGACCGGTGGTCGCCTCCATCGGGCACGGGGCATCGCTCCCCCTTATGCTCTCGGCTATGGGCAAGAAGCGCCAGCGGCATCCCGGACCGCCATTGCCCCAGCGGATAACCGGTTCGCTGCTTGGGCCCAAGCTCTTGGCGCCTGGGGAGACCTCGACGGCAACGGCAATGCCGCCACGCTCCAGCGTTCGCTCGGCGGAATCATCACCGGATTCGACGCCACGTTCGATGACCTGTGGCGAATGGGGCTCGCTGGAGGCTATACGCAATCATCGCTCAATGTGAACGCGCGTCTGTCTTCAGGCTCGGTCGATGCCTATCACCTTGCGCTCTACGGCGGCGGCCAGCTCGGCGCCCTCGGCCTGCGCACCGGCGCAGCCTATAGCTGGGACGACATCAAGACTGAGCGCACCATTACCTTTGCCGGCGGAAGCTGCTGCGGCTCCGCCTCCGTCTTCAGCGACCAGGAGACGGCCAGCTACATGGCTGGCACCGCGCAGGTGTTCGGCGAGGCTGGTTACGCCATGACCCTCGCCAATGTCGCTACTGAACCGTTCGTAGGCCTAGCGTGGGTGAACCTCAATTCGGGTGGCTTCAGCGAGACGGGGGGGGCCGCAGCACTCACGGCCGCGAGCCGGTCTTTTGACACAACCTTCACCACACTCGGATGGCGGGCGGCGTCCGCACTAGGGTTCGTGGATGGCACGGCCGTGACGGTGCATGGCGCGCTCGGCTGGCAACACGCCTTCGGCGACGTGACGCCGGCTATGGCGCTCGCATTCGCGAGCAACGGCGTGCCATTCACGATCGCGGGCGTGCCCATTGCCGACAATAGTCTGATCGTCGATGCAGGGCTCGACTTTGCTGTTACGGCTGCTGCCAAGCTGGGTATCAACTATTCCGGGCAGCTTGCCACTGACGCTCAAGATCACGCCGTCCAGGGCAATCTTCTCGTTCAATTTTGAGCGAGCCGATCTCGCGACCGAAGCGAGCCTCGCTTGAGCGCTGTTTGTCTGCTTGCGAGATCGACTTCTGCTCCTGGCCCTTCGCCGACGTCGATGTGACGGCGCTGCGTGACTGCTCATAAGGGGAAGAGCGGACTAGGTCCCGCCGCTGCTCTGACGGAGGCTCCTGACCCATCCCAGACATGGCCGCAGCTTGCGTACTCGTCCGCCGCCGAGTGAAAAGCGGACCTGACCTCGGTTTATGAGTTCACGGCCTACTAGAGATCCTCAACCGCACTGAGGGCTAGGAGCTGCCGTAGGAACCGCCAGCCGTTTCAATCACTAACGGGCCTAAGTTGGCACCCTTAAACTTCTCATTAACCCGACTCAGACTGTTTTCGAAGCCGATGTGTGCTGCCCCCCAAACGAGGACTTTCCAAAAATGCGAGCATCGTCGGTACTTGCGCTTGGAACGATCGTTTTTGCCCTACTTGGGCAAACGGTCAATGCTGCCGATCTCGGCACCCGACGCTATGCTTCAATAGTGGGGCCAGCGCCTTTCGACTGGGGCGGACTGCACGTCGGCATCACGGGCGGCGGAGCATTCGACGGGCACGATCCCGGCTTCTCGTTCGAGAACGTAGATGCGGCGAGCCAGGCGATACTCCCGCACAGCGCCGATCTCACCAGCAACGGCGGCCTTGTGGGAGGCGAGATTGGCTACGATATCGAAACAGGCGGTTGGGTTTACGGCATTGAAGGGGACGTATCCTGGACGAGCTTCGGCGACAGCACCACTCGCTTGGTTCCGCAAAACACATCGCTTGGCATGCCGCCAATCACCTTTGCGACCAATTACCAGATGGACTGGATTTCGACCGTGCGCGGGCGCATTGGTATGGCACTTGACCATTTCCTGATCTACGGCACCGGCGGCCTAGCTTTAGCTAGCGTTTCCATGGACCACACGGTTACGGTTGGAAATCCGCCGCTGGGGCAGCTTGTTGGTTCCAGGGTGGAAACGAAGGCAGGATGGACCTTAGGAGGCGGCGCGGAATACGCGCTTTGCGACAACATCACCGTGAAAGCCGAGGCTCTTTACTTCGATCTGGGCAGCATCTCTCTAAATGCGGCTGCTCCAGCATTCACCAACGCGTCGCTTGATGTTGACCAGAAGGTCGAGGGCGTCATGGTCCGAGCCGGCATAGGCTACAAGTTTTGACCGGTTCCACCCGCGCTGAAACATCTTCCCGCGGTCGCGGTTGGCCTCGCGCCAGAAACTTCACTGGACATTTATCCACCCGGGATTTTGCCCGAGTGGTACGGCTGAGAGACCAGCGCCCGCCATGCGCCTAGTTGGGTAGGCGCGCTTGCACAGGGAGAGGCGGAGACAACCTTCATACCCGTCCATGAGCCCCGGCAACTCCTGCCGGGGCTCTTCGCGTTTGCGTGCGCATGGGTGAGATGGACGGGAGGTCCACGTATCGGCAATATTGAAAAAATTGAACTACAAGAACCGGACCCAAGCGGCCCTTCTCGGGTCCAAGTTGATCCACCTCCAATGAAGTGTTCAAACCTGAACTCACGTCCTGGAATGACAGGACAGTCGAGCGAATGCGACACAGTCTCAGTTGGCCCAACGCCAACAGGCTCTCCGCGATTGCATATGACTGCTGATTAGGGAAGAGCTGGCTACGGCGCTTCCTCGCTGCGATGCCTGCTCATGGCCCAAAGCCGACCACCTTGCCGAAGGGCCCACACGGCTGCTCTTGGGAGTTGACCAGACGCGCCAGGTTGGCCCGCTGACAGGGGTGCTGTGCTAAGCCGATCCGGTGTCTAGGAGAGCCCAAGTTCGCCAACGATGTCGTTAGCCCATCCCTCGACGGCCGCGATGCCGTTTCCGCCGTTGTTGGAGAGATCCCAAGCAACGAGCGCAAAGACGACCACCATGATCGCGGCCAGGCGCATGATGCTCAGTGTGCGCCGGAAGGGTAATCAACTTGTTGCCATCGAGGCACTTGCCGAAAAGTTCATCGTATCCGGGCCTTCTTTGCGTTCCGTTCTCACTATGCAGACAGCGAACGCGAAGGCACGGACGGCGGAGCAATGGCGTCAACTGATTTTTGAGCAGATGGGCGGGCCGGCCGAGTCGGTGGTGCGGAGCACGGATGGCAGTGCCGTCTCTGTTCTGATCACCTGGGCCGACCTTGATGCCCTCGAGGAGATCATTCGCCTGATCGCGACCTATGGTGTTGTCGAGGACGACGGCACCGACGGCAGCGGTGGGAGCGGGGATGGTGAGGATGTCGCCCACCATATGCCGTTTCATATGCGTGGAGTGCATTAGTGCCGACCACGATGACGTGTGCGCCTAGAAGCCCATAGTTGGATCTCACCAACCATCTGGTTTCTCGCGATCCACGGCGTTTGCTTGCCCCCCCGTCTTGCGAAGCACGTTGCGCTTCACCGCACTATAGAGTTCGGTTAGCTCGATCGCACCATTGCGATTGCTGTCGGTCGCAGACCGGTCGGCCGTAATGGCGTCGGCGATTGCGATGGTAAAATACCCTCCCTCACCGCTAGGCCCTTCTTCGCTGTCCTGCCTGCCCTTCGCAGCGGCAATGACCGTAATCGGCAGTCGGCCATCGATTAGCGCGGAGACCGCGTCGTCATTGGCAACCCCACCGGCGGGATAACGCCAGTGGGGTTTTTGCAGCTCACTGATAAATCACTTCCATACAGGTGCGGTTGCGGTGGGCGTCGGGTATGGACCCGCAAGGATGTCGAAACCTTGCTCCGCCCAGAACTTGCACTTGTGTCTATCAGAGAAATGCGTATCTGAGGCAATCTTGTCGGCGGTAATCAACAACACGTTCTGCTTGGTCGGCTTGTACTCGGGCCAGTTCGGCAGACCCCTACCGTTGGGATTGCCGGTTGCCGCAAAATTCGTCCAATAGCCGATCATCTCGTCCGCAGTGTGCAATTGGTCCGACGTTAGAGGCACATTGTCGAACAGATATGAGAGCTCAGACGTGTGCCCACCGCCGGGCAGAAGATTCCCAATTGGCGGGTCGTAGATCGGGGCGGGGAACTTGGCGGTCAAATCGGCGAAGTCATAGGCGTAGAGCCGGAAATCTCCTGCTTCGTCTTGGTCTTCGCCTCGGTCTCGCCGGCTACGTTCTCTCTCCGATTGCGGCACACCATGTAGTGAAGCGATCTGGTTCGCCAAAAGCACGTTGCAAGCCCCAGTTCGATTGTTCCCGGATTGCGCGGAATCACTCATCGCCTGAATGAACGCATAGCTTGGCGTCTCGTAATCTGAGAGCGGGTATTGGTCTTCAATGGCCTGCACCCGCGATGCTCCAAAGGCCTGCTCGAGGAGAGTGGGATATTGAGCTGCGGTTATTGGTTGACCAGCTCCATCAAACGCAGGCCCAAGTTGGAACAATCCCTCATTAGAGGTTCCTCCCTGCATCAGCGGCACCTTGTTAAACTGGCCCGTGGACATTGTCTCTCTCATGGGGAGAGGAAACATCCCGTTACCCCAGGCGGGCTGACCCGATGATTGGTCTTGGCCGCTTGCTCGCTCCGCTAGAATAGCACTTGTCGGGAGAGCTCGTAGGCAGGGTAGCGGATTGGCGTCCGTACAGCCAAGATCTGTCGCAATCTGCGCCCCTTTGTTCTCAGACGCGGTCAGCGAGGGATAAAACTCCCACTGACACGAACCACTCTGTGAAATAGCCCTCTGGAACAGCCCTTTGGCTGGAGGGGACGCCAGAAGAACACAAACAGCCTGTCCTCCGCCCGACTGTCCGAAGATCGTAACGTTGTGAGGATCCCCACCGAAATGCGCGATGTTATCGCGAACCCACTTGAGCGCCTGTTGCTGGTCCATCCCCGCGTAGTTTCCGGAACCGAGTTGAGGTATCTCGGCCGTGAGTGCCTTGTGAGCGAAGAAGGCGAAGATATTGAGACGATAGTTGAACGTTACCACAATGACGGGGGTACCGTGCGTGGTCAGCCTTTCAGGATAATAGTCGTTCGCTGCGGAACTGGTTTGACCACCAGGATGAATCCACACCATCACTGGAAGCTTGTTATACCCACGCCTGACCGGAACAATACGTTCAAATACAAGCAATCCTCATTGAGGCTGGCATATTGGCCGGTCTGCGGACACGGGGTTTTTGCCGGACCGGTAGCATCTAGACTCCCGACCAGGATGCCGGCCGATGGGGAGGGGCCCAGCGCAAGTTTCCCACAGGGGGAGCTGCGTAAGGTATACCTCTCCAAATCAGGAGATTGCCGTCGTCCGAGATTTTGCCCTGGACTGAGCCCGAGTTTGTTGAGACCACTGGGCCGACCGGTCGATTGTGGGCGAAAGCAGTGCCTGCCGCGGCGAGTGAGATACCGATCGCTACCGCGCACAACACAGTGCGCCGAGTACCTATGGGCATTTGTCGTTCCTCCCTTTGATTTTCAATTTCGCTATCCACCTGCGGCCCGCAAAAAAAATGTGTAAAAAATTAGCATGCCCCCCGTTGATCCGCTCTGCACGGGGAGAACCAAATCTGCACGGGTAGAACTAAATCGTGACAGCCCTCACGCGGACGAGGGAGGCGCGTCACGCCCGGATAGCGGCCATCGGCGGCTGCACGCCGACGTGACCCCAAAGCTGACATTGTGCGGTTCCCTCTACGAGGTTCGCTTCTGGTCCCTTCGCCGACATCGATCAGGAACCACAACTTGACCGCTCTTGAGGGGAAACCTGGCATTGCCATCCCCGGCTTCAAGCTCAACAAGACGGGTAAGCTCGTCTGCAGCCAGAAGGGCCTGGCGGTCTCGAGGAAGATCGCGCAGCGCAAGAGCCCGGAGGCCGAAGGTGGTGGCGCGGCGCCGATTTGGGGCCTGATCAACCCGCCGCACCCTTAACAGAGAGCGTGTTTTGTTAAGGGTATGGTATCATGACCCTGCATATTCATTGAGCAATTGCAGGAGCAAAAAGCGATGGCCAAGGGGCATAAAGTAAAGGGTGGTGCGGCAGCCGACGCTCACGAGCGCTCAAAGGACTTTCTCGACCCCTCCGAAATGGAGGCGTTGCTCGATAGCTGTTCCCCCTCAGACAACCACTGCTACTTGGGTCCTGCAAATCACCAGAGCAACAGTCCGAGAACTGGCAACACGAGGATGAGTCCCCGTTGAGGCGCTGCTCTGCACCACCTTCACGATGGCCCAAAACTTCAGCGCAGGATTCTCCCTCTGAATGGAGGAAGGAAGGGTCTCAGGTCACAACACGTAACCTTCCTGTGTGAGGTCGAGCTCGGAAACACGTAAGCCATGGCGGTACATGACGAGGAGGAGGACATGGTCACGGACGCCGTGCCGTCCGCGCTTCGCTGCGATTGAGCCCGAGCAATGCCTGTATCTTCAATTTGGTTGGGTCGCGCTCCCCCATTGCGGCGGCATCCAACCTTTGCGATGATCCGTGATCGATGTTCAGGCAAGAGCTGAACTAGGGGACCTCAATGGCTGGATTTCGCCTGGGCGGACGTCGCGTGCCTACAGTCTCTGCGGGGTTTAAGCTGCGCTCTAAGCCGACGAGCGCAACGATGCATCGTCATATCGTGGCAGGATGACGTTGAAGATTGCGCCTCCGCCGGGTGCAGGTTCATGTGTAATCTGGCCGTTGAACATGACGACAAGCTTTCTGGTAATGCTCAACCCCAACCCTGTTCCACCGGTCTGTCGATTGTCGCCAGCGTTGATCTGGAAGAACTTGTCAAAAATATTATCCTTGTAGGCCTCGGGGATACCTGGTCCGTGATCGCGAACAGAAATGCAGACGCCTGCATCCCGTTTCTCAATTCCGACGACAACTTCCGCGTTGCGGGGCGAAAACTTGATGGCATTGGAGACTAAATTGGTGACGATCTCAATGAGCGCGCCGCTGTCTGCGAGAACGAGGCCATTTTGGGCCCCAGCATCTACGCGCACTGACACCCCTAAGCTTGAGGCATAATCTTTAAGGCAGGCAATAGTCTGCTCGACGTGCGTGCGAACGTCCAACCTTTCAAGATCGATCGTCCTTCGGCCCGCGTCCATCGCCTGGGTCTCCAAGAGGTCATTCACCAAACGAACGAGCCGCTCGCAGTTCACCTGCGCGATCTTCACCATGCGCATCGGTGCTGCCCCGCGCCGGCTACTCCGGCCGTAACGAGCTTGAGCGATGCGCTGATCGAGGTGAGTGGCGTGCGAAGCTCATGATTGACGGTTGAGATGAATTCGTCCTTCACGCGCTCTGTACGCTTGCGCTCGGTGATGTCACGGGTGACACCCACCAGGTAGGAGTTCTTATCGACTTGGATGAATTTCAAACTGATTTCTACAGGGAACGTCGATCCATTCTTTCGCCGGTGAACACGCTCAATGAGCGCACCGCCGACCTCTCGGATCTGCGAGAGTAACCCATTCAGCTCGGCAAACTGTGAGGAATAGGCATCAGGGGCATTCGGCAGCATAACGACAAGATGTTGTGGAGTTCGTGGCCACGTCCAAGCCCAGGTCGCCAAGACCAGGACGGCGATGCCACCCAGTGCGAATTTTCCGAGACGCTGCGCCTCGCAGTTATGGATTACGAACGCTCCAGCCAGGGCAATTGGTGCGAGGCCGGCGGCGAACATTGGTTCTGTTGCGGACACGGCGGTCGTGGTCGTGATCCATGTCAGCGTGAGAAGTCGCAACAGTCGTGGCACCCACAAGCAGCGCGGCAGTTGGTCGGGAAAGCCAAAGGCACAGAGTGGTCACCAGCGCCGGAGCGGATGCCTCCAGGGCCCAGGGGGCGAGCTGCTCCGACAGCAGCGCTGTCGCTGACGCAGCAATTGAGGTTTGGGCCAATAGGAGTGCGGCACCGATTAAGGCATTGCCGGGACAAGTAGGAGGACACCCGCGGCCAGCAGTGCGGCGGCCAGCGGCGCATCGATCAAACCTGCCAGGACAAATCCAAACAGGGATAGTCCGGCCCATGCCCACCGTCTGGCAGATGACTCGGCTTGGCCGAACCCGGCGAACGTCGCCATTGCGGTGGGCAGAACGCCCCAGGGCGCAGTAAGCGGTGTTGCCGCCGCCATAACACCGGCACTCGCGGCGACAACCGCTGCTATCGGCCGCCGGCTCCAGAAGCGATCTTGCCGCCAGCGTCCGGTCTGCCCTACGCTCCGCTTCGGTCAGCCCAAGCGCTGGCTGAAGAAGGCCGGGTTCTAACTTAGAGGCTGGTATCGTTCTGAGGGGCAGGCCAGTCATCATCGCCTGATCGCATGACAAGTCGAATGCCGGAGCTGTGGGGCCCGCAGCGAAGCCCCACATGCAAGGGCCGCCCAGCAACGACTGAGCGGCCCAGAGAGAGAAGCAATCGCTTCCCGCACGGACTCCTTAGTGATGCCCGTTGTAGGAATAGTGTTGGTTCTGATGCTTGTGCCGTCCCAGGTTCTTCGACAGCCAAGACATCATGAAGTCGGCCACCTTGGCGCTGTTCTTTTCGAGCATGACCATGTGGCCGTTGCCCGGCAAGCCGACGTCTGGCAGCCGGATGTAATCGGCGTCGACACCCGCCTGCTCTAGGTAGTTCGCCGTGCAGTAGTCATAGCCAGCGTGATAGGAGGCCTCACTGGAGAACACCAGCACGGGGATGTCCAGCAGATGCGCCAGCTTGTGCGCGGGCTCCTGCTGGCGCTTGCACGACACGAGATCGGGGTCGTTGGACGGAACCGTCTCGATCTGCAGCTGGGATGGATCCGTGATGGGCGGATCGTAAGCCATCGGTTCGGAAGTCACGCCCCATGCGCGTGCCGGCGAGCCATTCGACCACGGCGGCGGTGCGTTTTCGAATGGAGGGCCGCTGGGCTCGAGTGCCACCACCGCCTTCACCAGATTGGGCCGCGCGTCTGCGATCACCCAGCCGTAGGAACCGGATTGCGAATGGGTCAGGATGATGGCCGGCCCGATCTTATCGAGCAGCGCCGCCACAGCGTCCCTGGTGAGCGCTTCGCCGTTGCCTGCAAACTCAACCTGCGAGGCGTAGAACTGATCGAAGACCGGATCACCGGCGAGACCCGTGCCCGGCCATTGAGTGTGAAAGTGAGCCTGGGGCCACGTATCCGAAAACGTCTCGGGCGCAGTGAACTGATGCTCGAACTTCATGGCTGTGCTGCGCCCGGTGGGCCCGTTCACATCGGGATGATAAGCCGACCTGCCACGCGCCGCCTGGTCGATGACATAGACCGTGTAGCCGGCACGCACGAAGTTGTGGGCCCAGCCCTCGCGGCCGTCTGGCGTCTCGAGGAAGTTGGTGCCGGTCTGGCCGCCACCATAAATCATAACCACTGGATACTTCTGGGTCTTCCCAGCCGGAACGAAATACTCGACATAGATCTGCCCCGTCATGATCTGATCGCCGTCGGCCGGAACGTAATGGCCGCCGGCAAAGAAATAGCCGTGCTCTTTAAGGACGAGCGGCGGGTTCTTTTGCACGCCGTGAGCAAAAACCGGAGCAGTGAGCAGCGCGAGTGCCGTCGCAGAAAATGCAGCGGAAGCCGCGGCTTGTTTCAATTTTTTGGTACTGAAGCTCAATGAAGCCTCCCTTTGAATAACTGGCGGCGATTGGTTGGCACGCTGCCGCAAAAAGCCGCCAATGTTTTCGTTGATGTCACGTTGAGCCTATCTTGATATGCCCTGCCTTCACCTTTCGTCAGAGCACTCGCAACGCAATAGGCAGCAGCATTCTTACATGTGCCGCGCCCATCTCGCTTGGGGCGCAGCGAACCATCTGTGCACCAAGGGAACGGACTAATAACTCAAGGGAGGATTGCGGTATGCATTTAACAAAGTTGTTTCTACAGATGGCAGTAGTTCTTGTCACGGCATCGATTATGACATCGTCTTCAGGTGCGATGGCTGGAGACCACCGAAACAGGAAACCGTTGGTCATATCCCATCAGGGGATGTTCTTTGTCGGTGGCGACGTCATCTACAACCGGCCGACGGACAACGTGTCGCCTCTGAATGGCTTTATCGGCGGTGGTCAGCTTGGCTACAACTGGCAATTGGACAAAAACTTTGTCGCGGGCATGGAGGCGGATATCGACGGCATAAATGCCGGCAGCAATGGCTCCTTTGCAAACGCGACGACACTGCAGGGCTCTGGCGGTCCTCTTCCTTTCACGGTATCGGCAGTTGGCGAAGTTGAGCGTAGTCTCAATTATGTCGGGACGTTGCGGGGGGCGTCTCGGCGCTCTCGTTACTCCGAGCTTGCTGGTCTACGGCACCGGGGGCCTCGCCTACGGCGGAATTCACGGGGAGAACCGCTACATAGCGGCTAGCCGAGAGATCCAGTGGCGCCAAGACCGGACTCACCTTCTGGTACAGTGGTTGGCATTGACGTTATCGATCATCTCGCTGAGCGTTGCTGTGCTGGTCGCCGTGTTCAAGTGATGAGCGTGATGGGCGGTTCGCGTCCAAAGGCGAAGGAAGAGCAATGCCCCAGCATCCGAGTGAAGCCGACGCCCTCCACACCCTCCTCGTCAAGCGCGCGGATGCGCTGGTGGGGTGCCTTCGAGGGCTCGGAGGAAGAAGTCGAGCTCCAAGAGATCGTTACCGTGATTGAACCCTACGAGCGCAAGCGCTGGCCTGAGGGCAAAGCGCCGGGGCGGAAAGGGCTAATAGGAGCGCTACGGCCATGCGGCACCGCTACCGAGGCTTCGGCAAGTACAGCATAAATGAGCTCGACCCATGGGACGGCGGGATGACGCCCACTATGATCCTCGCCGTCGTCGAAGCTGCAGAATTTCCGCGTCTCATGCGGTCGGAAAAACTCTCAAGACTGCGGGCTGTTCTCCGCCAGCACGACGAGGACCGTGATCTGCACGAGAAAGTGATGCGCATGGTGGAGAGCGGGAACGTCCCTTGGTGGGCGCGTCTAAAAAGACGTTGGGACGAGATGATCTACGAGACTGATCGCTACACCTCGTATGGTTCCCCACGCGGCGATAAGGATCATCCAGAAATCGACTAGCTCTCAATGCGGCTCTGGCTGCCTAAGCAGCCTCCAACCTCATGTACCAAGCCCTCCGCTCCGTCTCCGACAACCACGTGGTCGTCATCTTCCGGGACGGGTGCTTCTACGAGCTTCCCGACCATGTTCGACATCGTGGCCCGTGCGCCGCGGCGAGATCGCGACGCTCAAGCCGGAGTACCGCCTGGCGCTGGCGCGGGACGGTTTCGTGCTGGAGCTCGCGGTGTTCAAGCCGGAGGCGTGAAGGCTCAAGGTTGGTGCATCAGGAAGCACGTTTTGTGATAGGGTGACTGCATCGAGGAGGCTCGCGAGGGACGAGCCAAAATGAGATCACTGCTTGCGACCGCCGGCTGCCTGGTCTGCGCTTTGTTGCTGCCCGCCGCGGCGGCGTCGGGGGGGCATCTCCGACGTCGTCGCCTTTCCGGCCGAAATAGCAGCCGATTTTCACCGAGCGTTTCCCGCGTCGACAATCGAGGATCCAAACTGCGCAAGCGAAGGCACGTCCACAAGTTGCGCGTCGAATTTTCGCATCGTGACCAGGAATGCCGAACTCGTGGTTGCCGGCTGCAGCACCACCTACTACGCACAAGGCGGCAATGGGGTGCTTGAGGACATCGATTGCTCCGCTGCCGGCGGGAGCGGAACAATAACTCAGGCCTCTCCGGCCGAACATAGCGAACTTCTGGCGATCCGCTCACGCCTTCTTGCGATCGTGATCGGCCGTACTCAATCCCACCTTCCTCCTGAGGAGCAAACGCTGATGGCAGTGCGGGTCGAGCGGGGCGAGAGCGTGACAGCGGGTGAGTGGAGCTACTCGGTTGATGAGAAGTACAACATCATGAGTGCCACTGCACGTCGTGGCTTTGAACCGGTCAAGGCTGAGTTTGAACGACGGTTCGGCCGGTAGAACGTCGTCCCTTGGTCAGACGTCGTGCAGCCGGGGAGACTTCTTCGGCTTTCGCACATGGTCTTCCTCGGCGCCGCGTGCGTTGCGCTCCTCAGTGGTCTCGATCTCCTCAGCGGCAAAAGTATGTGTGACGCGTTCACCGCTCCCATCACCCGCCCAATGCCAGCACCGCACCCGACTGTTGGCCTCCACCTGCTCGATATGCATTGGCACATTGGCTCGACCTCGAGGAGCAGGGCTACGTCCTGATGCGGATCGGCTTGGCTGCTTTCACAAGCTCGACGTTCAGCTTGCCGTCGGCTCGCATCCTCGGTAAGGCGTTCCACGCCGGCGGCGAGCTGAGCGCGCTGTTCAGCGCGAATGGGAATTCCCATTGAGGGGGACGGCAATGATCTGGTGATCCGGGACGTAACTCTAAGTTAGTGTGCAGGGGATGCAACTAGGCTTTCATTTGAGCTTATTGTCCTGCCGCATCGAGCTACCATGAATTCGCCAATCGGTGCGAGTGGCGAGCACTTCCAACTGGCAAGATCGACTGCGTAGTAGCTGGATACCTCGCGCAACGATGTATTCAGATCGCCCTTCGTATTGTCCTTTGTGAAGGTGAAATAAATAGTTGCGTATTCCGCAAGGATTAGGGGGCTCCGATTGTAGTGGTAAAACCGAAAATGCAAGTTGGGAAACATCTCGCTGACAAGTCGGCTTCGACCTTCGTCGCCTCCCTTCATGATCGCGCTGTGGACAGAGAGTGGCCGCCAGTTATTATCAATGATCAACCAAAGCTGGGACTCGGGTTGGCTGGGCGAAGGAAGGTGCCGCTGCTCTGCCGTGTTTGCGCCTGCGTTGGCGACCAAGGTTCCCAAGAACTCCACCATCACAGAACACAGCGATTGTAAACGCACACGCTGCAATTGCACCCACGTTCGATAGAATAGAACTTTGGCGCAAACGCACGTCGAGTTGCGCCGTCAGTAACAGCGCAATAATTAGCACGACAGACGCAAACTCCATCAATGTGATCGCATAGTCGCGCTCATAGAGAAAAATGTGTTCTCCAACCGAGAGCGCCAGCAACACCGCTAACGCTAGCGAGACCGATCGCTGTCTCGCGCAAATTGCGGCTACGAGGGCGACCGCGCACAACGCGGGCGTTGCATAGGATAGAGCGATCAAAACCGGCGGGGTTTGGACCCGCAATACGATCCAGCTGAGCCAATCCATAGCATTGGGGGCCATCCCCCCGCGCGTGTAAATGAATGCAGCAAAGTAATACAGGGACTTGCCAAAGAGGCGGAGATCGAAGTTTTGATCGGCGAACCAGATCAGAAGCCATAGAGCTGCGGCGCCAGCCAACAGCGCCCCTCCCTTGATGAGCGTAGCGCGATTGGGGCCCGCTGAAAGCAATGCATATGCGCCGGCAGTCGCCGGCAACAAGGCTAAGGTAGGCTTCACGGCCAAGGTCAGTCCGACGGCGACTGTCATTGCTATCGAACTGATCTTTACTCCATCGCGGGTTCGTAACATCATCCCGACGGTCAGAAAGACGACGGCTGGCTCAATCGCCACATAGTCGGGCTGCAATAGGGCATAGAAGAAACTCAAGTGCCGTGAATAAAGCACTAGTAGGCAAATTGATCCGGCAATTGCTCTGGCGGCAACCGTTCGGATCGGAACTAGCATCCATGTGAAGCAGGCGGCGTTAGTGATCTGCAAGCCGATGATGGAGATATAGCAAAAGAGATCGATGCGAGGCCATAAAGAGCGAGGCGGCAATCCGAATTCGGACAAGGCGACTTGAATCGCTTTGTGATAGAGGTTGATCAGTTGCCCTTGCGGTAGGAACAGGAAGGCGCCTGGCTCGTAAAGAGATCGCAGGGAGTAGAAATACCGGATTCCAACCAACTCTTCGTACAGCCCCGTGAGTGTCCACCCATGCGCGGCGACTACTGCTACTGGCCAAAGCAACGCGACAGACGCCGCAAAGAATGCGACCGCCCCTGACGAGCCAAGCCCGTTATCACGTGACCTTCGAGTGAACTTCATAGGAACGATCGAGCAGAGCCCCACCCTAAAATCATTTGACGCGGCGCTAAGGACCAATGCTAGCCCAACGCTGCGGTACTCGCTCGAAAGTCCTTCCTGTTTGCTGTGGATACTGAGATTGTTTTGGCGCCCAGTCAGTTCGTCTACGTGGGAACGGCTCTGCCGTTCCCACGTGTTCTCGCTACGCTCATCACTGGATGATGGAAAAAAATCGAGGCGCTCGGGCGGAATCTCGCACGTGACGGCTACGTGCTGGTGAAGACAAGCACGGCGGCATTCCAGCCGGAGGTGTGATAGAATGCGCCGATGGCAAAGAGGCCAGACAACAATATCGTGGAGACGATACGCGCCGCGCATAAATCGGAGCGTGGCGCCCGGCGACAGTCGCTCACTGACATTGTTGTCGGGCTGCTCTACGGCGCACTGATCGTCGGCGCGAGCATCGGGGCGATGCTCCTTGCCGAAGGCGCGGGTATAACTGGGCGCTGGCGCTACTTAGTAGCTGGCATCGCTGCGATTGCTGCATTTCTAGTTATCAATCGGGCGACAAAGCGCTGACCAGCCGTTACGATGCGTTCGACGCTCTGCCAAAGACAGCGCTTAAGCTCCACGGCGGAACGTTGTACGTCGCGTTCGCTCCTGGGCAGATCTCATTGCCGAAAGAGATCACTTCGTTGTTGAGCCTCAATGCGTCAAAACGAACACGTTGCAGGCGCCCCCGAGAACGTCTGCAAGTCCGCGACGTGCGCCCCAGCTTAGTCGATGACCACAGATAGTATACCCCGTGTAGAAAAGACCGTTCGAAGAGCTTTCAAGCAACCGCCAATCAGTGTGTTTGAATAGCGCACCCCAACGTTTTGCTCTGAAGTGCCACAGCTCCGAGATTGCGTTTCCCGTTTCGCCGTGGCGGGGCGCCAGAACGACACGACCGAAAAGTTGTGTGAAGTTTCGCTTACCCGTCGCTGAGATAACAATGTCCCGGTCAGCGCCGTTGGACCCACTCAGTAGCGCAAGCCCAACTCGGACCAACCATGGGTAATGCGCCAACAGGGTCGCCAGCCGCCAGGTCGGCGAAGGCATCAGGTGAACAGCTAGGCCGCCTGGCTTGAGAACGCGATGAAGCTCGTCCTGGAACTCTACTACGTGCGGGATGTGCTCAAGCACGTTGGATGAGAACACCACATCAAAGGAGCGATCAGCGGAGGGCAGCCGATGGCCATCGTACATCTCAACTTTGAAGACAGAAGCCCTGGGCTCGATGTCCACAGAAATGACGCTGTACCCGCTTTGAGCCAATTCCCGTGCTTGCCAGCCGGCGCCCCCTCCAATCTCAAGTACCTGACACGGCGGCACTTGTCCGTGCTTTGTGAAGATGTTGCGCACGCGCGCCAGCTCGTAGCGCCGAACGTCCGCCACGAATGGTTCGGGCGAACTTCCCGCCAGGGTGATTGGCGTCGAGTGCATTGCCCTGTTCCTACCCGCGGAATGGTTGTAAGCACGGAAAGCCAACACTGCTTACCGCTCTAGTCAAGCCCAAGGATGGACGAGGGTTGGCTGTCCTCCAACAAATCCTTCCGCTCCGGCCCAGACTGCACAATCCGCATCGCCTCAGCAGGATACGAGCGCGCCAGCGCAAACGCCTCCTGCGGCGAGCCGTTGAGCCACGTATCGAATTGCGAAGGCTCCGACAGCAGCACCGGCATGCGCTCATGGTTGATGCTCACCGTGAGCTCATTAGGCTCCGTCGTCATGAAGGCGTACACCTCCAGATCGACATTTGCGCCGTCCTTCTTGAGCGGGCCCCTATAGCGGGTCCACACGCCGGGGAAGGCAAACAGGGGCCGCTGATCTTCCCCTTTCAGGGCGAACCAGTGCCACGTCGCCGGCTTCTCGCCTTTGGGCTCACAGTAGGACGACGCCGGCACGAGACAGCGCCTTTGCTCGAATGATGGGCGCCAGAATTTGCTCGTCAGGATCTTGTCGTCGCGTACGTTGGTCACGCGCCGTGGCGCCCGGTCTTTCTGCAGAAGCACGAAGCCCCAGCTCATCATGACGAGCTCGCGCTCGCCGTCATCGGTGCTGCGGACGATGGGCGCCTGGTAGCCTGGGAAGATGGCCGGCAGCGGCTCGATAGCCGTGGCGCGGTTGTGGGGCACGCGGAACAGGCGAATGATCGCCTCGCGGTTCCGGGTCATCGAGTAAAGATTGCACATCTCGTATCTTATGCTTTCGATCGATGGTGACTAACGAGCCGGCGACGTCGGCTTCGACGCGAAGTTAGCAGCTCGGAGTTGACGCTCTTGTGTCGGAGCCGGCCGGCGGCATACCTGCACGACGCCGAGCTCGGTCTCAGGTGCGCTCATGCGCGCTGCTCCTCTCCCGCTGGCGTGAGGGTCACGCCAGGCATCATCAGCTTGTTGCCGCGCTTCCGCGTGCGAATGCCTGCCTCTGAGCACAGGCGGTTGAAGGCCTCGATGAAATCGTCGCCATTCAAGGCGCGCAGCTTGGCCGCGTCGGCTGCGGCCTCGTACTCTCGGAAGAAATCGTCGAAGTCGAGGCCTGCGCCTGGCCTTGCATCGAGGCGCTTCGCCCCAAACTCAATGACGCTCAAGGCGGGCATGTCGCTGCTTCTGACGAGCCGTGGATGCGCAAAGGACGGCAGCCGCAAGGTTCGGCGCCGCGGCACCGCACTCGGCTCCATCCGTGTCATGTCGCGGAAGAGCTCGGCCGCGCTGAAACAGCAGATGATCAGCAGCTCGAATGCCATGGCCAGCCCGAAGTGACGCCACGACTCCGCATCAAGTGCCGTGATCTGAAACCAGCCCGTCGAGTTGATGATCCGTGCAAAGACCTTGCCTTGCGCGCTGTCGGCGCTGCCCGTCTCAACCTTGGAACCGGCCACCTTGAGCGTGAGGGCGTCGATCTCGGCGTCTAGCTTGGCTGCGGCATCCGACGCGGCCTTGTCGCCGGTCACTCGGACCAGCTCGGCACTGGCCGCTGCAGCGGCGGCATCCTTGCGCTCGCACCGATCACCGGGCCCCGACTTCGGCGCCTTCGGCGTGGTGCGCCCACACTCCTGGTCGGCGGCGCGCTGGGCGTTGCGCGCTGCCCTCTCGGCCGCGTCCACTTGGGCCTGCGTCGTCCTGTTGAACCGGAGGCGCGCGCGCTCGTCCTGTTTACGGGCAAGCGTGGCCCTGTCGCCGGCCAGCGTCGACGCAATGTGCGAGGCGTCGGCGTCCATCTTCTCGCCCTTGACAGCGAGGAAGCCGATAGAGTTGCCGATATTGATGACGACCAGCCCAAGCCAGATTATTCCATAGAACAGCGCAGCAACGCGGTTGTTGTGCCAGGCGCGCTGCACCGCAGCCAGCCCACCGAGCGCCCCGAGCGCGATCCCGCAATTCCACGCCGCGGCCAGCCCGCGGCTCATGGGATCTGCACTCGATATGAAGCCGAAATAGCCCACCGTGAGCAGCACTACGACGCTACCGAGGCCGCCAATCGTCAGTAGTATGATCCTCACGAGCCCGCCCCCTTCGATTCCTCGGCGGACAATGCGGCCTCTAGATGCTCCTCCATCCAGGCGGCGAGGCTCATGCCGCGCTTCTTGGCGGCGGCCTTGCAGCGCGGTTGCAATCCTGGCCGTGCCCGGAACGGGAACAATGCGTCACGCCCGGTCGCACGCAGTGCGCGTCGATCGCCGACGCCCTTGCGCTGCTTCTTCTCAACCGAGCGGCGAGTCATGGCGTCGCGCTGCGCTTGCTCTGCCATGAGCTTGGTTCTCAGGTTTGCCAGATTGGCGGTGACATGTTCCGGCGTTGCTTCCTTGGTCATGCAAGGCCCCGCTTTAATGCAGGTTCGGCGTCAGGCATGCGGGCCCTGATCTCTTCGAGCAGTGCGTCCACGTCGTCTGCGATGTTCCCCTGCTTCTTGGGCGCCCTGTCGATTTCTGGAGCCGTCTTGCCCTCGCTCTGGCCGGTGATGAAGTGCGCGCTGTAGGGAAGCTGGGTCTCGAGGATCGGCCCTCGGTCACGCAGCATTGCGAGTGCCTCGGTGTTCGTTTTCCTGAACTGTGGCCGGCGATCATAGGCGTTGACCAGGATCGCGTAGGGCTTGCGCCGCTTCTTGCAGAGGTCGACCACGAGATCCACGGCGTTGGTGTCGAGGAAGGAAAGTCGCACGGGGATCAGCACGAAGTCGGCGACGAGGATGGCAAACTCGATGATCTCGGTGTCGGTCGGTGGGGTGTCGATAACGCACCAGTTGAAGCCATCGGCCGCCAGCACCTTCACGTCGTCGATCACGCTGCCGGGCTGCTGCATCAGGTAGGGGTTGACGCCGCGTCCCCGCAGCACCCACCACTGGGTCAGGCTGGCCTGGTCGGCGTTGAGATCGATCATCGCAATCTTGCCCTCGCCACGCTCGCCCTTGCGCTGGCGCGCGAGGCGAATGGCCAGGGTTGCGGCGATGACAGTTTTTCCGGTGCCCCCTTTTCCGCTCGCTACCGCAACAACTTTCATGTGTTGCCCCCAACGGTGTAAGCGTGAACACCCCGCGCTCTGTTAACGGTTACATCTCCTTCTATGTAAACGTCTACGGTTGTTGTGACGTATACGTGTACCTCTGTGGATAACCTCCCCCGTCACGCTGCGCTCGGCCACGTTGAGCAGCTCGGCGGCGGCCTCATTTTTCAAAATGCCAATCGGCGCCGACGCCGCCTTGGCGAAGCGTCGCCACCTTCAGCGTTCATCTTGGAGGGCGAGCCGGAGTCCATCGGCTTGGAGACGTCCCACTTTTTTGCGCTTAGTGATCGCGCGACGTCCTCGAAGACGAATTTCCAAGCACTAGCGTATCGAGCGGCGTTGCCATGCTTCCCGCGTTGAAGGCTCGGCCAAATCACGCACAAGAAGACGATCTGGGAGAAGGGGGGCGGTTCGTCGGCTACCGGGTGTCGCAGCCCTGATTGCTATGGGCTCGCGTATGGGCCGGGTGGCACTAATTCAAAATACATAAGTGATTTCAAATGGTGCTGGCGGATGGGGTGGGATTTCGAACCCACGGTGGGCTTGCACCCACGCCGGTTTTCAAGACCGGTGCCTTAAACCACTCGGCCACCCATCCAGCCCCGAGGCCCGCTCGGGCCGGCACCCTACTATATGCCTCCCGGCCTGCTCTCAAGTGCGTCGCGTTTTACGCAATCCTAAGCGCAATTTGCCATGGTTGCGCTGTCCCTGCGCCCGACGGCGCCGTCAGGCTGACGCGTGCAGGGCTCGCAAGCGGGTGAGAGTGGGTATGCGTTGCGGGGATCTTGCCGCTGCGTCGCGGCGGGGCACAAAGTCTGCGTTGCCGTCGCTTCGTCCTACAACTCTTGTCGCCTTGCCCCTGATCGCGCTTGGTGCGTGCTCGCAAGGGGGACCGGCGCCCGATGCCGCGCTTGGCGTCGCCGCCAGCCCGCGCGTGGCGAGCGGGCGCGCGCTGCCGAAAGGCGGCGGCATCTACAAGGTTGGCAATCCCTATCAAGTCGCCGGGCACTGGTACGTCCCCCGCGCGGTGGCCCATTACGACCGCACCGGCATCGCCTCCTGGTACGGCACAGCGTTCCAAGGCCGGCGAACGGCCAACGGCGAGATCTATGACATGAACGCGCTGACAGCCGGGCATCCTACGCTGCCGCTGCCGTCCTATGCCTATGTTACAAATCTCGACAACGGGCGCACGATACTGGTACGCATCAACGACCGCGGGCCTTACGTCAACGACCGCCTGATTGACCTGTCGCGTCGCTCCGCCAGCGAGCTGGGCTACGCGCGCCATGGGCTCGCGCGGGTACGCGTGCGCTATGCAGGGCCGGCGCCGCTTGACGGCAACGATGTCGCCGAGCGCCGTCATTTGGCCTCCCAGCCGTGGTATAGGGGCAACTTCAATGTGGCGAGCGCTCCGGTCTCGGACATCTCGACCGGTGGGATCGGTGGGCCCGGAGCTGACTTGTCGGCCGCGGCTTATTGGCAGCGTGTGGAAGCGCGCTCCGGTCGGGTCTCTGCGCCAGCAGCGCTCGGCGGCCCGCTCGGGCCTGCCAGCGACATTGGACCTTTCGCGACGCGCGCCGAGGCCGAGCGTATGCGCCACGAGATGGATGGGCGCTGCGTGGTCGTTCTGAAGGATTTGGGTGGAGAGCCGTCCTATTTCGTCCGTTCCGGTGCGCCGCAAAAGGCCGCCGGCAAGCGCGTGGGGTTGCGGGAGTAAAGGGCAGCACGTAGGGCTACGCCGTTGACACCGCCGACGCGGTGATTTGATAGTTAGAAGCATCCGAACACGTCCAAAGGTTGTGAAGGCGACGATGCCGTTCTCCGATAAATGGCGCATTCTCAAGGAGGTATTCCGGGCCGGCGTGGTCCTCGCGATCGCGTTTGCCACGGCGTCCTCCGGTGCGGCCGGCGAAAGCGGCAACTTCGGCACGAGCGCCAAAGCCGCACTGCTGATGGATGCCGACACGGGCGCCATACTGTTTCAGCACAACGCCGACGAGCTGTTGCCACCCGCCAGCATCACCAAGCTTATGACGGTGGAGATCGTCTTCCAGGCGATCGAGGACGGGCGGCTCAAGCTCGACGACGAGTTCAACATGAGCGTGCACGCCTGGCGGACGGGAGGGGCGCCCTCGCGCACGTCCTCCATGTTCGTGCCGGTGAACAAGTCGGCAACCGTTGATGACCTCCTACAGGGCATGATCGTTCAGTCCGGCAACGACGCGGCGATTGCGATTGCCGAAGGCATGGCCGGAACCGAGGAGGCGTTTGCCAAACGCATGAACGCCGAGGGAAAGCGCATCGGCCTCACCAAATCCGTCTTCAAGAACCCGAGCGGGCTCTACGATCCCGAGCACTTGATGACCGCGCGCGATATTGCAGTTCTCGCCGACTACATCATCAAGAAGCACCCCGAGTTCTACAAGCTGTTCGCCCAGAAGGAGTTCGATTACCGCAAGTTCAAGTTCCGCAACCGCAACCCGCTTCTGTTCCAGGACATCGGCGTCGACGGGCTCAAGACCGGCGGCCTTACGGAGGTGGGCCACAACCTCGTCGCCTCCGCTGTGCAGGATGGCAAACGGCTGATCGCTGTCGTCATTGGGCTTCCAACCGCGCAAAAGGCTGCTGGTGAGGCGCGTCGGCTGCTCGAGTGGGGCTTCCACAGTTTCGCGCCCTTCAAGCTGTTTGACGCAGGTGAGACGGTCGGCATGGCGCGCGTGTGGGGCGGGGAAAGCTTCTATGTGCCATTGACGGGAAAAGGTCCCGTCACCGTGATTCTGCCGCGCGTGCCCGCAAACCCCCGTCTCAAGGCGGTGATCACCTACGACGGCCCCCTGAAGCCGCCGATCAAGAAGGGCGACCAGGTGGCGACGCTGCGCGTGACGAGCCAAACCAATGCCGTCAACGAGGTGCCGCTCTACGCCGCCCAGGACGTGCAGCCGGGCGGCCTTGTACGTCGCGGCCTCGATTTGCTGGCCCACCTGGCGCTCAGCTGGGTCGCGCTCTAGCCACTGCCGATTCCAGGCCATGCAAGGTGTCAGGCCCTCTGGGTCTGACGCCGCAGCCGGATTGCGCGGGCGGTCACTAGCTCCGCCTCCTGCGTCATGTTAGGCACGTCGGCATTTGCGGGCGTGGGCCACGATTAGGCGGCGACATGGCGGCGGGACGGTTCATCACGTTCGAGGGCGGCGAGGGCTCGGGCAAATCCACTCAGGCCCAGCGCCTGGCCGAGCGACTGGCAGGCCTCGGCATCGACGTGGTGCTGACACGTGAGCCCGGCGGCTCGCCGTTTGCGGAAGCGCTGCGCACACTCATCCTCGACCCCGAGACGCCAGAGCATTCGGCACTGTCAGAGGCGCTGCTGTTCTATGCTGCGCGCGCTGACCACCTGGAAAAGACGATCCGGCCGGCGCTCAATTCGGGGCGCTGGGTGATCTGCGACCGCTTTTCCGATTCGACGCGTGTCTACCAGAGTGCCGCCGGCGGTTTGCCGCCCGAGGTCTTCGACGCGCTGGAGGAGATGGTCGTCGCTCCCACATCTCCCGATCTCACGCTGATCCTCGATCTGCCGGCCGAGCTCGGCCTCGGGCGCGCGCAAGACCGCCGTTTGGTGGCCTCGGGCGAGGAGCCCGACGCTTACGAGAAGCGCGACCTCGCCTACCATTGGAAGCTACGCGAGGCGTTCGCCGCGATCGCGCACGTCGAGCCGGACCGCTGCGTCCTCATCGATGCCGCCGCGGATGAGGCAGCCGTGGCCGATGCCGTCTGGACCGCAGTTGAGACACGGCTGCTCGCCGAGGCGCGCTGATGGCCCGCGCGCCCGCCGCCGCCGAGATCGAGG
The DNA here is from genome assembly GCA_963782555.1 of uncultured Alphaproteobacteria bacterium. Lineage (GTDB taxonomy): Bacteria > Pseudomonadota > Alphaproteobacteria > Rhizobiales > Hyphomicrobiaceae > Hyphomicrobium_A. Next base: position 652,571 of record CAWAKB010000005.1, read on the forward strand.
CGCCGCCCGAGGCGGACCGCCTCGAAGGCTTTCCCCACCCGCGTGAGACGGCCGTGCTTTTCGGACACCAGGCGGCAGAGCGCGCGCTCGCCGAGGCGCTTGGCGCCGGCCGCGTGCATCATGCCTGGCTCATCACCGGACCGACGGGGATTGGTAAAGCGACGCTTAGCTACCGCTTTGCCCGGGCGGCGCTGGCCGAGCCGGAAGAGCGCAGCTTGAGCGACCTCACGGTGCCCGATACCTCGCGTGCTGCTCGCCAGGTGCGCGCGCTCTCGCATCCGGGTCTAATTGTTATCCGCCGCCCGTGGGACGACAAGGCCAAGCGCTTTGCCACCTCCATCCCCGTCGACGAGGTACGCAAGCTGCGGGCGTTCCTGAGCCGCAGCGCGGCTGCCGAGACCTGGCGCGTCGTCATCGTCGATGAAGCGGGCGAGCTCAACATCAGCGCCGCCAACGCGCTGTTGAAATCGCTGGAGGAGCCGCCACCGCGCACGGTCTTTCTGCTCGTGTCCTCGGCGCCGGGCCGGCTCTTGCCGACGATCCGCTCGCGCTGCCGCACGCTTGCCCTGCAGCCGTTGGCGAGTGAGCCCTTGCGCGCGGCCGCGACTCAGGCGCTCGCAGCCGTCGACAAGGACGTCCCCGGCGCGGCCGACTGGTTGAAGCTCGAGCGTCTGGCGGAAGGAAGCGTCGGGCGGCTGCTTGGCCTGTGGCAATCGGGCGGACTTGATCTCTACGAGCGCATTGCCGCGCTGACGCGAAGCCTGCCGCGCGTCGATTGGCGAGCCGTGCATGCGCTTTCCGACGAGCTGCAACCGGCTGCCGCGCAGCCGCAATTCGAGCTGTTCTTCGAGCTCTTGCTCGCGGTGCTTGCCCGTCTCATCCGCGCCCAGGCGGCGGGCGAGGGCGGAACGGACGAGCAGGAGCTGGCCCGGCGCCTCATCGGCGAGGAGCGGCTTGCCTCCTTTGCCGGGCTGTGGGAAAGAATTGGCCGCAACAAGGCCGAGACCCTGGCGCTCAATCTCGATCGCAAGGCGCTCGTCTTGGAGACGGTCGGCGCGCTGGCGGCGGCTGCTCAGAATGGCAAGCCCGCCTAAGCAGAGGCAAAAGATGCGCAGGGTGAGACGAGACGCGGCACTTTTCGCCCGAATGTGAAGCGGCGACAGCGGCTTTGGCCGCGCGCGAGCCCCTGCCACTTTGCCTTTCTCTCAGCACGAGGACCTTTAGTCCCATGAGCGGGCGCACGAAGTTCTACATCACCACCGCCATCTCCTATCCCAACGGTGTGCCGCACATCGGGCATGCCTACGAGGCGATTGCGACCGACACCATCGCCCGCTTCGAGCGGCTCGACGGCAAGGACGTCTATTTCCTCACCGGCACCGACGAGCACGGCCTCAAGATGAAGCAGACGGCGGCCAAGGAGGGGATGACGCCCCGCGAGCTCGCCGACCGCAACGCCAAGCGCTTTCGCGAGATGGCGGGCGTGCTCGGCCTCTCCAACGACAATTTCATCCGCACCACCGAGGAGCGCCATTACCGCTCGTGCGAGGAGATCTGGCGGCGCATGGAGAAGGCCGGCGACATCTTTCTTAAGAACTACGGCGGCTGGTACTCCGTGCGCGACGAGGCCTTTTATGCCGAGAGCGAGACGGTCGTCGGGCCCGACAACGTGCGCCGCGGTCCGCAAGGGACGCCGGTGGAGTGGACGGAGGAGGAGACCTACTTCTTCCGCCTCTCTGCCTATGAGGACAAGCTCCTGCGCCACTACGAGGAGAACCCAGACTTCATCCTGCCGCCGGAGCGGCGGAACGAGGTCGTGAGCTTCGTCAAAGGCGGGCTGGAGGACCTTTCCATCTCGCGCACGACGCTCGACTGGGGCATCCCCGTTCCGACATCACGCCAGGAAGGCGACAACGCGCCCTCCCACGTCATGTACGTGTGGGTCGATGCGCTCACCAACTACATCACCGGCGTCGGCTTTCCCGACGAGACCGCGAAGCTCTGGCACTATTGGCCAGCCGACGTGCACGTCATCGGCAAGGACATCCTGCGCTTTCACGCGGTCTACTGGCCGGCCTTCCTGATGTCGGCGGGCATAGAGCGGCCCAAGCGCGTCTTTAGCCACGGGTTCGTGTTGAGCAAGGGCGAGAAGATGTCGAAGTCGATCGGCAACGTCGTCGATCCCTTCGATCTGGTGCACGCCTATGGGCTCGATCCCGTACGCTATTTCTTCCTGCGCGAGGTCAATTTCGGCCACGATGGCAACTACAGCCCCGAGGCGATTGCCAACCGCATCAATGCCGATCTCGCCAACGACCTCGGCAACCTGGCTCAGCGCTCGCTGTCGATGATCGCCAAGAACTGCGCGAGTAAGGTGCCCGAGCCTGGCGACTTCACCGAGTCCGACCAGGCGATCCTCGCCGCCGCCGATGCGATGCATGCCAAGGCCCGCGAGGCCATGGACCGCCAGGCCGTCACCAAGTACCTCGACACGGTGTGGGCGGTGGTGGCGGAGGCTAACCGCTACTTTGCGGGCGAGGAGCCGTGGGCGAAGAAGAAGACCGACTTCAAGCGCATGGAGACCATCCTCTATGTGACGGCGGAGGTTGTGCGCCAGATCGCGGTGCTGGCGGCGGCCGTGATGCCGCACTCGGCCGAAAAGCTCTTGAACCTACTGGGGCAAGAGGAGGAGAAGCGCTCGTTTGCTTCGCTGGGTGAAGCCGGTCGGCTCGTTCCCGGCACGTTGCTCCCGGAGCCGCAAGGCGTGTTTCCACGCTACGTTGAGCCCGAGGCGGAAGCGGGTGGCGGAAGCGCGCCCGGGCCCAAGCTGGACGCCAAGCCGAAGCCGCCAAAGCAGGCCAAGCAGAAGACCAAGCCATGATGCTCGTCGACCATCACTGCCACCTGGACTTCCCGCAGCTCGCCGAGGACCGCGCCGGCATTCTGGCGCGCGCGCGGGCGGCCGGTGTTGGCGTGATGGTGACGATCTCGACGCAGATCAGACATCTGCCCGAGCTGTTGACCATCGCTGAGGCCAACGAGAACGTCTACTGCTCGGTCGGCACCCATCCCCACAACGCCCACGAGGAGCTTGACATTCCGGTCGAGGAGATCGTGCGTCTCTCCGAGCACCCCAAGGTCGTCGCCATCGGCGAGGCGGGGCTCGACTACTACTACAAGCACTCCACGCCCGAGGCCCAGGCAGAGGGCTTTCGCCATCACATCGCAGCGGCGCGGCAGACGGGGCTGCCGCTCGAGATCCACACGCGCGAGGCCGACGCCGACACCGCGGCGATCCTGGAGGAGGAGCACGCCAAGGGACCGTTCCCGGCGATCCTGCACTGCTACACGGGCGGACCCGATCTCGCCGCCCGCGCTCTGGCGCTGGGCCTCTATGTGTCGTTCACCGGCGTGGTGACGTTCAAGAAGTCGGAGGCATTGCGAGAGATTGCCAAGTCGGTTCCGCTCGAGCGCATGCTGGTCGAGACAGACTCGCCTTTCCTGGCGCCCGAGCCCTACCGCGGTAAGACCAATGAGCCGGCCTACGTCGTGAACACGGCCAAGGCCCTTGCCAAGGTCAAGGGCGTGTCGGTGGAGGAGATCGCGGCAGCGACCAGCGACAACTTCTTCCGGCTGTTCGGCAAGGTCCGCCGTCCCTTGGCGAAGGACACCGCCGCATGAGCTTTCGCGCCATGATCCTCGGCTGCGGCTCCTCCGGCGGCGTGCCGCGCGTTGGCACCATGTGGGGCGCCTGCGATCCCGCCGAGCCGAAGAACCGGCGGCGGCGCTGCAGCCTCCTCGTCGAGCGCATGGATGGGGGACGCCACACCACGGTTCTGGTCGACAGCTCGCCGGACTTGCGCGAGCAGCTCCTTTCTGTGCGCGCTGACGTGCTCGACGGGGTGCTCTATACCCACGACCATGCCGACCACACGCATGGCATCGACGATTTGCGCATGGTCTCCTACGCCATGAAGCGGCGCATCGATGTGTGGGGCGACAAGGCGACGCTCAAGAGCCTCGAGGATCGCTTCCGTTACTGCTTCCAGACGCTTCCGGGCTCCAATTACCGGCCCATCCTTTCAGCGCACACGATCAATCCCTCCGTGCCGATCAAAATCGAGGGGCCAGGTGGCGTTATCGCGGCGGTCCCCATTGCGCAGGAGCACGGCGACATCGGCTCGCTCGGCTTCCGTTTCGGGCGCCTTGCCTACTCGCCAGATCTCAGCGGCATCCCCGAGGCCTCGGTGCCGCTCTTGCGTGGGCTCGATGTCTGGATCGTCGATGCGCTCCGCTTCACCCCGCATCCGAGCCACTTCTCGGTGAAGCAGGCGCTGCAATGGATCGAGCGCTTGCAGCCGAAGCGCGCCATCCTCACGCACATGACCACCGACCTCGATTACGAGGCCTTGAAGCGCGAGCTTCCCGCCGGCGTCGAGCCCGCCTACGACGGCATGGTCATCGCGTTCTAGGTTTGGCGGACGAGACGAGTCAAACGTCGCCGCTCGTCGTCTCTGCGGTCCGCTTCTTCACCCAATCGCGGAAATTGATGATGCGTCCGTTGAAGGTGCACGCGGGCGAGACGAGCTCCAGAAACAACGGCACGACCTCCTCCGGCGCCGGCAGCGTCTTAGGGTCCTCGCCGGGGAAAGCCTTGGCGCGCATCTGCGTGCGCACGCCGCCGGGATTGATGAGGTTGGCTCTGACCGGTGTGCTGGCGAGCTCGTGCGCATAGGTCTTGACCAGCGTCTCCAGCCCCGCCTTGGAGACCGCGTAAGGTCCCCAATAGGCATACTTGCCGGCCGATGCGCCCGACGTGGCAAACACCGCGCGGCCGGCCTCGGCGCGCTTCAACAGCGGATCGAGGGTGCGGATGAGCCGCCAGTTGGCGGAGAGATTGATGTCGATGACGGCATTCCACGCATCCTCCGTCACGTGATTGAGAGGCGACAGCGGCCCAAGAATGCCGGCGCAGCCAACCAAGATGTCGAGCTTGCCCCAGCGCTGAAAGAGCGTCGGTCCCAGCTGATCGATCTTGTCGCCCTGGCGCAGGTCGAGTGCGAGCAGTGTGGCCTTGCCGCCTTGGGCGCGGATCTCGTCGTCGAGCTCCTCGAGCGCCCCGACCGTTCGTGCAGTGATCACGACGTGGGCACCCTCTTTGGCCAGGGCCAGCGCGACGGCGCGACCGATCCCGCGAGAGGCTCCCGTGACGAGGGCCAGGCGCTCCTTAAGCGGTTTCTTGGTTTTCATTCCCGGTCTCACTGGAGCACGCCCACAGGCTACTCCAATGACTGCTAGCCGTCAGCCGCTGGCGAGGCAAGCCCAGGCGCTCGTCCTGGTTTCCGGGAGGCTCCGACTTTCGGACAAGGGCCGTAGAAACACCGTTTCTCAGCCAACCTCGGCCAAGAGCGAGAGCTGGCGCGGCACCGTCTGGCCGTTCTGGTCGGCGAGCGGCGTCGGGTACTCCCCCGTGAAGCAATGGTCGGTAAACTGAGGGCTGCGGGCGTCGCGGTGATCCAAGCCGACGGCGCGGTAGATGCCGTCGACGGAGAGGAAGGCCAGCGAGTCGGCGCCGAGAAACGCGCGCATGCCTTCGAGGTCCTTATTGGCGGCCAAGAGGTCGACCTTGTCGGGTGTGTCGATGCCGTAATAGTCGGGGTGCGTGATCGGCGGCGAGGCGATGCGCATGTGCACCTCCTTGGCGCCAGCCTCGTACATGAGCTTGACGATCTTCTTCGAGGTGGTGCCGCGCACGACGCTGTCGTCGACGAGCACGATGCGGTTGCCGCGGATGACGCTGGCGTTGGCCGAGTGCTTGAGCTTGACGCCCAGCGCTCGGATCCGCTGCTCGGGCTCGATGAAGGTGCGGCCCACGTAGTGGTTGCGGATGATGCCGAGCTCGAAGGGTACGTTCGCCTCTTGCGCATAGCCGATGGCCGCGGGCACGCCGAAGTCCGGGATGGGCACGATGACATCGGCCGGTGCCATTGCCTCGCGTGCAAGCTGTATACCCATCTGCTTGCGGACATCGTAGACGGTGCGTCCGTCGATGACCGAGTCGGGGCGCGCGAAATAGATGTACTCGAAGATGCAGGGTCGCGCCGGGCGCAGCGGGAAGGGGCGGTGGCTCTCGATCCCGGATTCCGTGATCACCACGACCTCGCCGTTCTCCACCTCGCGTATGAACTCGGCGCCGACCATGTCGAGCGCGCAAGTCTCGGAGGCGAGCACGTAGGAGCTGTCGAGCCGGCCGATGACGAGCGGGCGGATGCCGATGGGGTCGCGCGCTCCGATCAGCATGTCGTTGGTCAGACACACGAGCGCATAGGCGCCCTCGATCTGGCGCAAGGCCTCCACGAAGCGCTCCACGATGCGGCGCTTCTGCGAGCGGGAAAGAAGATGGAGAAGAACCTCCGTGTCGGAGGTCGACTGGCAGATCGCGCCTGAGGAGATCAGCTCCTCGCGCACGGTGAGCGCATTGGTGAAATTGCCGTTGTGGGCGACGGCGAAGCCGCCGGTGTCGATGTCGGCGAACAGCGGCTGCACGTTGCGCATCACCGCGTCGCCGGTTGTCGAGTAGCGGTTGTGGCCGATGGCGAGGTGGCCCTGCAGGCGCTGGATCACGCTGGCGCGGGAGAAGTTGTCGCCGACGAGCCCCATGCGCCGCTCTTGGTGGAACTGCATGCCGTCGTAGGTGACGATGCCGCAGGCTTCCTGTCCGCGATGCTGCAGCGCGTGCAGCCCCAGAGCGGTGATGGCAGCGGCTTCGGGGTGCCCAAAAACACCAAAGACCCCGCATTCCTCGCGGAGTTTATCATCGCCGTAGCGCAGGTACCCAGGACCTCGCAGCTTATGATTGGCCTCAAGCCAATGAGTCATGGCCACCTCCCGCTGGTGTCCTGCTGACGTCCGATGAAGGTACACTACTGTTAACGCTGGCACCAGGCGCCCGGTCAGCCGGCGCGCACCTGCCACGTGACAGAAATATGATACTTTTCGCGCGCTTCAAGCGCTAATTCGTCGCCCCACGGGTTTTTGAGGGACCCCTGTTGCTCCTCCGGAAGCTGCTCGCCCGGCGGCGCGGTCAGGGAGGAGGGCAGGTGCAATTCGAGCATGTAGCGCAAGGCGTCCCCGGTCGCCTTAATGTAGGGCAGCGACTTGGCCTCGCGCACCCAGGGGTAGTGCTGGTTGGTATCGGGGAAAAAGGCCGCGTAGAACATGTAGGGGATGACGATAAGGATAAATCCCCGTGCCACGCCGAAAAGGAAGCCCAGGACCCGGTCGACCATGCCGATGCGGCTATCCAGGATGGTGTCCGAGATGCGGGCCGTGATCAGGTGAACCACAATCAGCACAATGAGGAAGATAACGGCGCCCACGACGATCTGTGCAACCGCCACCTGGGTGCCCATCTGCTGGGCCATCTCCTGGGCAAACGGCTTGTGGTAGAGCACGAAATAGAGGACGGCCGCCGCCGCCACCGCCCACGAGACGATCGACAGCATCTCGCGCGCGAAACCGCGGTACATGGCCAGCAGGCCGGAGATGAAGCAGACGGCGATCAGCGCGGCGTCGAGATACGTGATCGGTCCCAGCATAGTCGCCCCGTAGTCGCGGCCTAGAGATGGTAAACGCCGCCCGTTGTCAGTCGCATGATGGCGCCCCGTCCGCAAGCTCCCTCACGTGCGCCACTCGCTTCAGCTCAAGCCGGAGCCCGCCGGTCTCCAGCTCGCCCTGGGCCGGCAGCACCGCTTGGCGAAACCCCAGTTTTTGGGCCTCTTTGAGGCGCGGCGTCATCAGCGGGATGGCATTGAGAGCGCCTGACAACGACACCTCGCCGAAGTGGACTCGGTGTCGCGGAACGGCAACACCCGACAGTGACGACAGCAGAGCGGCAGCGGCGGCAAGGTCGGCGGCCGGCTCGTTGATCTTCAGGCCGCCCGCCACGTTGAGATAGACATCGTTACCCGCGAACGAGACGCCGGCGCGCGCCTCCAGTACGGCAAGCAGCATGGCGAGGCGGTTTGCGTCCCAGCCGACGACCGCGCGCCGCGGCGTGCCGAGGCCCGAGGGCGCGACCAGCGCCTGGATCTCCACGAGCAGCGGACGCGTGCCCTCGATACCGGCAAACACGGCCGAGCCGGGGCTTGAGGCGTCGCGGTCGCCGAGGAACAGCTCGGACGGATTGGGCACCTCGCGCAGGCCCTCCGACGCCATCTCGAACACGCCGATCTCGTCGGTCGCGCCGAAGCGGTTCTTGACCGCGCGCAGGATGCGGTACGTGTGGCCGCGGTCGCCTTCGAAGTACAACACGGTGTCGACCATGTGCTCGATCACCTTCGGTCCGGCGATCTGTCCGTCCTTGGTGACGTGCCCGACGAGGAGCAGGGCGGTGCCCGCGCTCTTGGCGTGGCGGATCAGGGCTTGGGCGGCGGCGCGCACCTGGCTCACGGTGCCCGGCGCCGACTCGATCGTCTCGGCCCACAGCGTCTGGATCGAGTTCGACGACGAGGTCGGCCGCCTTGCCCGCCTCCAGCGTCGCGATGATGCTGGCGAGGCTCGTCTCGCAGGCGAGATCGACGGGGGCCTCGCTGAGGCCGAGCCGTTCGGCCCGCAGGCGCACTTGTGCTGCAGCCTCCTCACCCGAAAAATAAAGCGCGCGCCGGCCCGAGCGCGCGAGCGAGGCGGCGAGCTGCAAAAGCAGCGTGGATTTGCCGATGCCCGGCTCGCCGCCGATCAGGAGCGCCGATCCCGGCACAATGCCGCCGCCCGTCACGCGGTCGAGCTCGGCAAAGCCCGTCGAGAAGCGCGCCGGCTCGGGGCCGTTGCCCTTGAGGCTCTGCAGCGCGACGACGCGGCCGGATCCCTTGCGTGCAAGGCCGGTGCCCGGCGGGGCAATGGCGTCCGCCTCCTCGGTGAGCGTATTCCACTCTCCGCACGAGGGGCACTTGCCGGCCCAGCGCGGCAATAGCGCCCCGCAGCTCTGGCACACGAAGGTCGTCTTGATCACCTTGGCCATGATCAGCCGGGCTCGTCGAGATAGACGCGGTGGAAGCGCGGTCCGAGCCTGGTCAACACCTCGTAGCCGATGGTGCCGGCGGCGCGTCCCACCGTCTCGAGCGGAAGGTCAGGACCCACGAGGTCGACCCAATCGCCGCGCTGGGGGGCGGGATCGCAAAAGTCCGTCACGTCGACGGTGATCAGGTCCATGGAGACGCGCCCGACGATCGGCGCCCGCTTGCCGCCAATGGCGACGGCGCCGCCGGGCGTGTCGTTGGTCGCGCTGGCGTGGCGGAACACGCCGTCGGCGTAGCCCGCTGCAATGGTGGCGATGCGGCGCGGGGATGGCGCGCGATAGCTTGCTGAATAGCCGATGCGGCCGCCGACGGCGACGTCGTGCACCTGCAGGATGCGCGCTCGCACGCGCACGATGGGGCCGACCGGAGTGGCGCGATGGGGCGCCGCCTGGCCGCCGTAGAGCGCATAGCCCGGGCGCACCAGATCGAGGTGAAAGTCCTTGCCGAGCATGAGGCCGTCGGAGGCGGCGAGACTGGAGCGCGCGGGCGGCAGGCCGGCGCGCAGTCGATGAAAGATGTCTAGCTGCTCCCGGTTCATCGGATGGTGGGCCTCGTCCGCGCAGGCGAGGTGGCTCATGACGAGGCCGATGTCGAGACGGCGCAGAAGCACTGCCTCGCGTACGAGCTCGCGCACCTCTTTGGCGCCCATGCCGAGCCGATGCAGCCCGGTGTCGACATGCAAGGCCGCCGGCGGCGCGCGCGTACCATTGTTGGCGAGCGAGGCCCAGGTGCGCACGTCCTCGAGGTTCGACAGCACCGGTGCAGCACCGAGATGCGCCACGTCGTGCACGGTCCCAGGCAGGAGCCCGTCGAGCATGTAGATAACCGCGCGCGGGGCGAGCGTGCGGGCTCGCGCCGCCTCATCGAGCGTGGCGACGAAGAAGGTGCGGCAACCGGTCTCCAAGAGCGCGGGGATGACGCGCTCGGCACCCACGCCGTAGGCGTCGGCTTTGACGACGGCAGCGCATTCGGCCGGTGCCACGTGACAGGCAAGCGCCTGCCAGTTGGCGCGAAGGCGGGAAAGGTCGATGAGGATCACGCCGGTGGCGCCGGCCGGGATCGTAGTGGTCGTGGCGCGCGGGCCCGCTTCGAGGGACGGCGCCGGTTGTGGCGTCGCCCCCGCGCTGTCGGCGCGGCGCGTTCGGCGGCCCCGGATCTCGTGCACGGGACGTCTCCCCCGAAAAGCTTGAGGAGCACCAGTCTTAGCGGAGAATCGGGGTTGAAACGAGGCCATTAACCCACGTAATCGGGCACCTGATAGTCGCGCACCAGGTTGGCGAAGCGGGTGAATTGCGCCTCGAAGGCGAGTGGCACGGTGCCCGTGGGGCCGTGGCGCTGCTTGCCGATGATGACCTCGGCCTTGCCGTGGACGAGGCTCATCTCCTGCTGCCACTTGAGCATCTCTTCCACGTTCGCCTCGGACGGCTTCTTGCGCTCCACGTAGTACTCCTCGCGGAACACGAACATGACGACGTCGGCGTCCTGCTCGATCGAGCCCGACTTCGCGCAGGTCTGATAGCTGCGGGCGCTTGTCGTCGCGCTGCTCCACCTGACGCGAGAGCTGCGACAGCGCGAGGATCGGCACGTTGAGCTCCTTGGCCAGCGCCTTGAGGCCCGTGGTGATCTCGGACACCTCCTGCACGCGGCCTTCGCTTGTGCGCTTGTGGCCGGTCAGTAGCTGCAGGTAGTCGACGACGAGGAGGCCGAGGCCCCGCTGGCGCTTGAGCTTGCGTGCGCGCGCTGCGAGCTGCGCCACCGAGATGCCGCCCGTCTGGTCGATGTAGAGCGGGATCTCGCTCATCTCGCGGCTCACCTCGACGAGCTTGCGGAACTCGCCCTCGTCGATCATGCCGCGCCTGATCTTCTCGCTCGAGATCTCGGCCTGCTCTGAGAGGATACGCGTGGCGAGTTGCTCGGCTGACATTTCCAGCGAGAAGAAGCCGACGATGGCGCCGTCGACGCTCTTATCCGTGCCGTCGGGCTGGCGCTCGCACTTGTAGTTCTTGGCAATGTTGTAGGCGATGTTGGTGGCGAGCGCGGTTTTGCCCATGCTCGGTCGCCCTGCCAGGATGACGAGGTCGGACGACTGCAGGCCGCCGAGGCGGCTGTCGAGATCGGCGAGCCCGGTCGCCAGCCCCGACAGATGCCCGGAGCGCTGATAGGCGGCGTTCGCCATGTCGATGGCGTTGGTGAGCGCCGTGCCGAAGCCTAAGAAGCCCTGGCCGTACTTGCGCTGCTCGGCGAGATCATAGAGGCGCGTCTCGGCCTCCTCGATCTGGATCTGGGGTGTGGAGTCCACGGTGCTGTCGTAGGCGCCGTTGACCATGTCCTCGCCGATGATGATGAGGGCGCGGCGCGTGGCGAGGTCGTAGACCGTGCGGCCGTAGTCCTGCGCATTGATGATGGTCGTGGCGTTGGCCGCGAGCGTGCCGAGGTATTGCGGCACCGTGAGGTTGGGCGAGATCGGCTCGGCCGTCTCGAAGAACGTCCTCAGCGTGATGGGCGTTGCCTGCTTACCCGCAAGAATGAGCTTGCCGGCTGTCTCGAAGATCTGCTGATGCAGCGGATCGAAGAAGTGGTGCGGCTCGAGGAACGCGGAGACGCGATCCATCGCCTCGTTGTTGACGAGGATGGCGCCGAGCAGCGCCTGCTCGGCCTCCAGGTTGTGAGGGGCCTGCCGGAAGGCAAGAGGCTCGTTGGCGGTTGCCGCCGCCATGAGCCGGTCGGAGATGAGCGTCGCGTTTTGTGCCATGCGGCGGAGCTATTCAGATTCGCCATAGCTCCGTCGAGCGATGACGAGCCGTCAAGTCCCTCCCGCGCTACAATCTTCCCCGCTATGCACAGGGGGTCGGAATTCGCTTGCCGACCCGAATCGCAGGCGCGCGCCTGTTTAGGCGGTTTCGCCTTCGCTCGCTTCCTCGGCCGCGGCCGGCTCCGGCGCAGCGCCTTCCTCGAAGATCTCGTCGGGGTTGAAGGTCTCGAGCTCGAGCTTCTCCTCCTTTACCACCGTCACGTCCTCGCCGCGCGATTGGCGCGCGGCCTCATCCTCGGAGCGCGCCACGTTGAGCGTGATCCTGACCACGACCTCCGGATGGAGCGCGACGCTCGTCTCGTGCAGACCGAGCGTCTTGATCGGCCGATCGAGAATGACCTGGCGCCGCTCGATGGTGAAGCCCCCGGCGGTTACCACGTCGGCGATGTCGCGCGTGGAGACCGAGCCGTAGAGCTGGCCGGTGTCGCCGGCGGAGCGGATCGCCACGAAGATCTTGCCCTCGAGCTTCTCGGCAACGGCTTCGGCCTCTTTCTTCAATTCGAGATTGTTGGCCTCGAGCTGTGCGCGCTGGGTCTCGAAGTGGGCGCGGTTCTCGTCCGTGGCGCGCAGCGCCTTCTTCTGCGGCAGCAGAAAGTTGCGTGCATAGCCGTCCTTGACGTTGACCACGTCGCCCATCTGGCCAAGCCGACCGATGCGCTGGAGCAGAATGACTTCCATGGGGGAACTCCTTTTCTTCGTGTCCTTGGGTGTTTCAGTCTTTGTTTGGATTTGGGATCATGTTGGAGGCGGCCCATTGCGCGGTGCCGCCAGCTTGCGAATGGACCAGATGCTTTCCGTCAAACCGAGCAGGGCGACCGCCAGCGATGCGACCGTGTTCATGATGAAGAGCGCGGCGTAGAGCCCCCACAGCGCGAAGGGACGCCAGGAGCGTCCGCGCGTGATGTAGTGCACGACCGCGAGCCCCAAGAGCATGTAGGCGAGGAACAGCGGCCCCGCGAAACCGGCACCGATGAGGCCCGGCAGACCGGACAGGAGGCCGGCGCCTGCGGCCACTGCGAGCAGCAGTGCGGTGCCCGACGGATAGCTGAGTGAGGCCAGATCCGGCCACGGCCGCAGCAGCCGCCCCGAAGCCAGCGTGATCCTGCCTGCAAGCCACATGTTGAACAGAAGGCTGCCCATGGTCGAGATCGCGGAGGCGGCCGGCAGCAGCGTGAGCGCCACGGTGGTGGCCTCGTCGATCTCCTTAGGCCCCAGCGTGGGCGCATCGGGCATCGTCGGCAGCTCGTTGTGGACGAAGGACTCCAATACCCCGCGCAGCGAGGCGCGCAGCGCCTCCATGTCGCCGCCCAGGAGGATGAGCGTCAGCGTGGAGAAGGCGCCGGCAATGAGCGCGGCGGCGACCACGATGCGTCCCACCGGGTACCATTCGGTGGCCGTGCTGCTCGTCCGGTTGAGGGAAGCGAGGTAGCAGAGCAGAAAGACGGGAAGCGCCTGGCTCGCCGCGAAGACGACGGCCGACAATGGGCTTCCCGCCGCGGCGACGACGGCGGTGCCGGCGAGCCCCGCGATCGCCACCGTCATCGGACCGACGCCCAGGCCCGCCAGGAAGAGTGCGAGCGGCGTCACCAGGAACAGCACCATGCGCATCAACAGCGGCCCCGTGGTCGCCGAGGCGAACACGGTGGCCGAGACGACGCCGGCGCCCAGTCCGATGAGGAGCGTGTAGGGCATATTGGCAGCTGTCCCGCGGTTGGCGCGGTTAGAGACGGGATTGCCGTCCCAACCTCGTGCCGGGGTCGCCCGACACTTGCTCTTCTAGGTGGTGTCAGACCCCGAGGACCTGACACCTAGATCTTCTTACTTCAGCACGTACGGCAGCAGTCCCAAAAAGCGCGACCGCTTGATGGCGCGCGCCAGCTCACGCTGCTTCTTGGCGGACACGGCCGTGATGCGGCTCGGCACGATCTTGCCGCGCTCCGACACGTAGCGGCCCAGAAGGCGGACGTCCTTGTAGTCGATCTTGGGTGCGTGCTCGCCCGAGAATGGGCAAGTCTTGCGACGGCGATGAAAGGGTCGGCGGCCTCCGGCCGAAGCGATCTCTGCCATGGTCTATGCCTCCGATCCAGAGCCGGACTCCGAGCCCGACGAACCGGGCTCCTTGGCCTCGCGCGGGGGACGAGGCGGACGGTCGCCGTCACGCGGCGGCCGGTCGCCGTCGCGCGGTGGGCGCGCACGGAAGGTCGAGCCCTCGCGGTCTCCGCCGCGGTCGCTGCGAAAGCCGCCGCGGCCACCGCCACCGCCACCGTCACGGTCTCCGCGGAAGCCGCCGCGGCCACCGCCGCCGCCGCGTCCGCCGAAGCCGCGGTCACGGTCGCCGCGCTCGTCGCGGTCGCTCTTGCGCATCATGACCGAAGGCTCGGTCTCGTGCTCGTCGACCTTGATGGTGAGAAAGCGGATGATCTCGGTCGACAGCCCCATGCGCCGCTCCATCTCGGCGACGGCGGCATGCGGAGCGTCGATGTTCATGAGCGAGAAGTGCGCCTTGCGGTTCTTCTTGATCTTGTAGGCGAGCGACTTGACGCCCCAGTACTCGCTCTTGGTGATCTTGCCGCCGCCCTGCTCGATGACGTCGGAATATTCCTTGGTGAGCGCCTCGACCTGAGCGTTCGAGACGTCCTGGCGCGCGAGGAAAACATGCTCGTATAGCGGCATGCGCTTGGCCTTTCTTCTGTTTCGTCCGTGCCCCGGCGCAAAGCCCCTTATGGACCCGGAAGGCCCAACAGGTCACCCATGAGAGCGAAGACACCGGGAGACGGGCAAAGAGCCCTACCGCATTGCGCGGCCCCCCATTCAGCCTCCAGCCGGAGCGGGTAAGGGGCGCTTTATAGCTGAATTTTCCCGCGCGGCAAGCGCCGGACGTTTTGGCGCCGCGCCGGCAGGGCCGTTCTCGGCCGCCCACCCGGTTGACAGGGGAACTGTGCCGGTGTTCTTGCCAGCCACATTCCATAATGGGCACGACCGATCCCCCAATGGCCATCGCATTCGTATTCCCCGGGCAGGGCAGCCAGGACGTCGGCATGGGCCGCGAGCTGGCCCAGACATATCCGGCCGCGCGCGAGGTGTTCGAGGAGGTCGACGCCGCGCTTTCCCAGAACCTCTGCCAGATCATGTGGGAAGGGCCCAAGGAGACGCTCACGCTCACCGAGAACGCGCAGCCGGCGCTGATGGCGGTGTCGATGGCCGTGATGCGCGTCTTGGAGCGGGAAAAGGGGTTCTCGCTCAAGGATAAGGTCAAGTTCGTCGCCGGGCATTCGCTGGGCGAGTATTCGGCGCTGGCCGCGGCCGAGGCGTTTACGCTGGCCGATGCCGCGCGCCTGTTGAAGCTGCGCGGACAAGCGATGCAGGCCGCGGTGCCGGTGGGGCAGGGCGCGATGATGGCGCTGCTCGGCGTCGGCATCGAGGTGGCGCGCAAGGTCGCCGAGGAGGCGGCGCAAGGCGAGGTCTGCCAGGTCGCCAACGACAACGAGCCGACGCAGGTCGTGCTCTCGGGCGCCAAGGCCGCGCTCGACCGTGTCCCCGAGATCGGCAAGTCGCATGGCGTGCGCCGCGCGGTGCCGCTGCCCGTGTCCGCGCCCTTCCATTGTGCGCTGATGCAACCTGCCGCCGACGCGATGGCGGAGGCGCTGGCCAGCGTTACGATGCGTACGCCCGTCGTGCCGCTCGTTGCCAACGTGGTGGCGCAAGCGATCAGCAATCCCGAAGAGATCAAGAGACGCCTCGTCGAGCAAGTGACGGGCACCGTGCGCTGGCGCGAGTGTGTTACGTACATGACAGCGAACGGCGTGACCGACCTCTACGAGATCGGCGCCGGCAAGGTCCTCGCGGGTCTCGCCAAGCGCATCGATAGCACCCTCAACGCCGCCAGCATCGGCACGCCGGCCGACGTCGACGCCGCGCTTATCAAACTCAATAGCTAGAGGACTGCCATGTTTGACCTTTCTGGCAAGACGGCTCTGGTGACGGGCGCCACCGGCGGCATCGGCGGCTCAATCGCGCGTGCGCTCCACGAGCAGGGCGCCACCGTCGCCGTCTCCGGCCGCCAGGCCGAGAAGCTCGAGGCGCTCGCCACCGAGCTCGGCGAGCGCACGCACGTCGTGCCTTGCGACCTCGCCGACCGCGCCGCCGTCGCCAAGCTGATCAGCACCGCCATCGGCGCGCTGGGACGCCTCGACATCCTGGTGAACAACGCCGGCCTCACCCGCGACAACCTGTTCATGGTCATGAAGGACGATGAGTGGGACGCCGTGATCGCCGTCAATCTCACCTCCACCTTCATGCTGTGTCGTACCGCGGCGCGTGAGATGATCCGCACCAAGTCCGGCTATGGCCGCATCATCAACATCTCGTCGATCTCGGGCGTGTTCGGCAATCCGGGGCAGGGCAACTACGCCGCCTCCAAGGCCGGCATGATCGGCATGACCAAGTCGCTTGCGCGCGAGGTGGCTCCGCGCGGAATTACCGCCAACTGCATCGCGCCCGGCTTCATCTCCACGCCGATGACCGAGGCCCTCAACGAGAAGCAGACGGCAGAGATCGCCAAGATGATCCCTGCCCAACGCTTTGGCACACCGGACGAGATCGCTGCCGGCGTCGTCTATCTCGCCAGCGAGGAAGCCGCCTACATCACCGGCCAGACGCTGCACATTAACGGCGGCATGGCGATGGTCTGATGCCCATGGTAAACCCGATACCAACGGTCGCCGGGGCCTTCCAACCCGGCGATTTCTGGCGCATTCTAGCGCAGGCGAGAGGTCCCTGGGGGCGCTGGCCAAGGTCCAGGAAGTGTGTTAACGAGCCGAACGGTTTTCCGGCCCCAGGCCCTTACGCACGCGTCCTTTCGGGCCGTATGTATGGCCGCCCAATGGGCAGAAAAGAGTGGGATAGCCGCGTCGTGTCCGTGCCCGCCAGTCGCGAGCCCCCGATCAGGAGCAAGTGCAGCGACCGGATGTCGGGCGAACCCAAAAGAACCGAATTGCAGATTGCCAAGAGCAACCGACGCGAGGGAAGACGATGAGCGATGTCGCGGAGCGCGTGAAGAAGATTGTCGTGGAGCATTTGGGCGTGGAGGCCGACAAGGTCACCGAGAACGCCAGCTTCATCGACGACCTGGGCGCCGATAGTTTGGACACGGTCGAGCTCGTGATGGCCTTCGAGGAGGAGTTCGGCTGCGAAATTCCCGACGACGCGGCCGAGCACATCCTGACCGTCGGTGACGCGGTCAAGTTTCTCGAGAAGAACGCCAGCGCCGCCTGACGCCGTCTGTCCCTCAAGGCCAATCTGAATTGATTTAGGCGCCGAGGGGCGAGGTCGAGCTTGCCTCCGGGAGGGAGAGCGCGCAAAGCCCTCAGCTCCGAAGGACCAAGATGCGTCGCGTGGTCATTACAGGACTTGGGATGGTCTCGCCGGTGGGCTGCGGCGTGGAGGCGTCGTGGTCGGCGCTTCTCGCGGGCGCCAACGGCGCGCGGCGCATCGAGGAGTTCGAGGTCTCCGACCTCGCGTGTCAGATCGGCTGCTTCATTCCCCGCGGCGCCAAGGACGACGGCAAGTTCAATCCCGACGATTGGATGGAGCCGAAAGAGCAGCGCAAGGTCGATGACTTCATCATCTATGCGATGGCCGCCGCCGAGCAGGCGATTGCCGATTCCGGCTACAAGGCCGATACCGCCGAGAAGCAGGAGCGTGCCGGTGTGCTCATCGGCTCCGGCATCGGCGGACTTCCCGGCATCGCCGAGACCGCAATCCTCCTGAAGGAGAAAGGTCCACGCCGCGTCAGCCCGTTCTTCATTCCAGGGCGCCTCATCAATCTCGCCTCGGGCTACGTCTCCATCCGCCATCAGCTCAAGGGTCCCAACCATGCCGTGGTGACCGCCTGCTCGACCGGCTCGCATGCGATCGGCGATGCGTCGCGCATCGTGGCGCTGGGTGATGCGGACGTGATGGTGGCGGGTGGCACCGAGTCCCCCATCTGCCGCATCGCCGTGGCGGGGTTTGCTGCCTGCCGAGCCTTGTCGACCTCGTTCAACGATCGCCCGGCCGCAGCCTCGCGCCCTTACGACAAGGATCGCGACGGGTTCGTGATGGGGGAGGGTGCCGGCATCGTCGTGCTCGAGGCCTTGGAGCATGCGAGCGCGCGCGGGGCCAAGATCTACGCCGAGGTAATCGGCTACGGCATGTCGGGGGACGCCTACCATATCACGGCGCCGGCCGAGAGCGGCGACGGCGCCTTTCGTTGCATGCGCGCGGCCCTGAAGCGCGCCGAGATCGACGTGAGCGACATCGACTATGTGAACGCGCACGGTACCTCTACGCCGATGGGCGACGAGATCGAGCTCGCAGCCGTCGAGCGCCTGTTCGGCAATACCGCCGGCAAGCTCGCCATGTCGTCGACCAAGTCGGCAACGGGGCACCTGCTCGGCGCCGCCGGAGCGGTCGAGGCCGTCTTTTCCGTGCTCGCCATTCGCGACAACATCGCCCCGCCCACCTTGAACCTCGACAACCCTTCGGTTGAGACCGCTATCGACCTCATCGCGCACACGGCGAAGCCGCGCGAGATCAACACGGTTCTGTCCAACTCGTTCGGTTTCGGCGGAACCAACGCGTCACTGATTTTGCGCCGATTCGCCTGAGGCGCCCGGGCAACGGCGTACCGCCCGCTCGTTTCCTTCTATCTTTCGTTTCGCGCTTTCGCCACAATTGCCTTTAGGGTCGAGCGCGACACCTCGCAGATGCCGAGCGGGAACGGCCTCGTCGGTCAACGGGAGCGGACCCATGAGCAATACGCGCCCGCCGCGGCTGGAGCCTAACTTCCGGGGCAGCCTGCGCCCGCGCAGCCCGGCAGAGATGCTGGAGCCGTCGCGCGCACCGGCTCCGCCGCCAAGAGCGGCGCTGCCGAGCCCGGCGGGGACCTTCATCCGCCTCGGCAGCGGCGTGCTCACCGTCCTGCTGGTGATCATGCTCACCGTCGCTGGGATCGGCGCGCTGCTCTACCACCAGTACGAGCGCCCGGGTCCCTTGAGCGTTTCGCGCGTCGTCGCCATCCCGAAGGGCGAGGGCCGCATCGAGATCGCAACGCGGCTTGAGAACGAGGGCATCATCGCCAACCGCTGGACCTTCATCGCCAGCTATCTCCTGCACAATGCGATCGCGACCAAAAAAACCGATCTCAAGGCCGGCGAGTACGAGTTCAAGCGGAACGCGAGCATGGCCGAGGTTCTGGAGATCCTGACCCGGGGCCGCGCCATCCTGTCGAAGCTGACGATCCCCGAGGGGCTGACCAGTCTGCAGGTCGTCGAGCGTGTGCGCGCCGAGCCAGACCTCGTCGGAGAGATCACCGAGATCCCGCCCGAGGGCTCGATGTTGCCCGATACCTATCGCTTCTCCAAGGGGATCGACCGCAAGGAGATCCTGGAGCGGATGCAGGCGGAGATGCAGCGCTTCCTCGCGGCGGCGTGGGAAAAGCGCCAACCCGATCTGCCGATCAAGACCCCGCAGGAGGCGGTCATCTTCGCCTCCATCGTGGAGAAAGAGACCGGCCGCGCGGATGAGCGCAATCGGGTCGCCGGGGTGTTCATGAACCGCATGCGCAAGGGCATGAAGCTGCAGTCCGACCCAACGGTGATCTATGGGATCGTGGGAGGGCAGGGGGCGCTGGGCCGCGCTTTGACGCGCGCCGACCTCAGCCAGAAGACGTCACACAACACCTATCAGATCGATGGGCTGCCCCCGACGCCGATCTGCAACCCGGGCCGTTCCGCCATCGAGGCGACGCTCAATCCGGCCACCACGGGCGAGCTTTATTTCGTCGCCGACGGCAGGGGCGGCCACGTGTTCTCCGAGACCCTCAAAGGGCACAACGCGGCCGTCTCCAATTGGCGCAAGATCGAGCGCAAGATGCAGGCGCAGAAGGAGGCCGAGGCCAAGGCCGCAGCGGCGTCCACCGTGGCGCTGCCGATACCCACTTCCGGCGCTGCCGCGCTGGAGGCCCCCAAGACGGCCGGAACCGCTGCCGGCAGCGTGCCACTTCCCGTGCGCAAGCCGAAGCGCTGACCGCGGGCGCCGCAAGCCCACTTTCCGGCCTGTCTTGCCTTGTTGGGCGGAGCGTGTGCCGCTAGATTTCGGCCTCGCGCCGGGCTCTGCATCCGGCAATTCCCGCCGCGGCACCTGGATCCATCCCATGAGCATCAAGAGCATGACGGGCTTCTCGCGGGTGGAGGGAGCCGCGGGAAGCGTCGCTTGGCACTGGGAGCTGCGCAGCGTGAACGCCCGCGGCCTCGATGTGCGCCTGCGCCTAGCCTCCGGCACGGAAGCCTTGGAGCCGAAAGTGCGGGAAGCCGTCGGCCGCCATCTCGTGCGCGGCAGCGTCACGGTCAGCCTCAATGTCGAGAGCCGGGCCGGCGCTCTGGAGATCCGGCTCAACGAGGAGGCGCTGGCGCAGGTCGTAAAGGCGGTTGCGCATATCCGGGAGCTGACCGAGGCGGCGCCGCCGCGCGCCGACGGCCTGATGGCCATCAAGGGTGTCATGGAGGTGGTCGAGGTCGAGGAAAGCGGCGAGGCGGCGGCCGCCCGGGTTGCGGGCATCCTCTCCAGTCTGGAGCAGGCGCTTGGCGCTCTCGTTCAGTCGCGCCTCAGCGAGGGCGCCCGCCTCAAGACCGTGCTCGCCGCCAATCTCACGGAGATCGAGCGCCTCGTGGCCCTGGTCGAGACCTCGCCCGCGCGCACGCCGGCTGCGATCGCGGCCCGTCTCAAGGAGCAGGTTGCAAGGCTGCTCGAGACCGGAAACAGCTTCGATCCCGAGCGGCTGCATCAGGAAGCCGTGCTGATCGCAACGCGCGCCGACGTCGAGGAGGAGCTGAAGCGTCTCAGAGCGCACATCGCGGCAGCGCGCGAGCTGCTCGACGAGGACGGCGCCGTAGGGCGCAAGCTCGACTTCCTGGCGCAGGAGTTCAACCGCGAGGCCAACACGCTGTGCTCCAAGGCCAACGACGTGGACATCACGCGCGCGGGCGTTGCCTTGAAGACCGTGATCGATCAGATGCGGGAGCAGGTGCAGAACATCGAGTGAGGGCAGGGTGCGCGGACCGCAGTCGCGGGATGGCGCACCGTGTGTGAGGCAAGATGGCGAGTGTGCCGAAGATCGAACGACGTGGGCTGCTGCTGGTGCTGTCCTCTCCCTCGGGAGCCGGCAAGACGACGCTGTCGCGCCGTCTGATCGATGCCGATGGCGAGATCGACATGTCCGTGTCGGTGACGACGCGGGCTCCGCGCCCCGGCGAGGTTGACGGCAAGGATTACCGTTTCCTCGACGAGGCGGCCTTCAAGCGTATGCGCGAGGCGGGCGAGCTGTTGGAATGGGCGCGCGTCTTCGATCATTTCTATGGGACGCCGCGCGCGCCCGTCGAGACGGCGATCTCCAACGGCCACGACATTCTCTTCGACATCGACTGGCAGGGTGCCCAGCAGCTTTCCGAGAAGAAGAAGCACGATGTGGTTCGCGTCTTCATCTTGCCTCCGTCAGCGACGGTGCTCTCCAACCGCCTGCGCGCGCGCGCTCAGGACCCCGAGCCCGTGGTCAAGCGGCGTATGGCGGAAGCCTCCGACGAGATCAGCCATTGGCCCGAGTACGACTACGTGATCGTCAACGCCGATCTCGAGGCCTCGCTCAAGGGGCTCATGGGGATCCTCGCCGCCGAGCGCTTGAAGCGCGACCGCCTCGATGGGCTTTCGGCCTTCGTGCGCGAGATGCAGAAGGCACTCTGAGGCCGCCTCAGCCGGGCAACTCTGCCTCCGCCGCCGCAGCGCCGTCGGTCACGACTGGCTCCACCCGCGGGTCGAGGTCGAACACGGCCGGCGAGGTGCGGGGAACGACGACGTAGCCTTCAACGTGCTCGATCGGCAGCTTCGGCCGCCGCCTGATGCGGGCCAGCATCACCAGTGCCAGCAGGACCTGGGCGATCGCCGCGTGCACGAAGAGCGCGCGGTTACCCGCTTCCGCCATGAGCAGCGAGGCAAGCAGGGGACCAAAGATGGCGCCGATGGAGAAGGTCATGAGCAGCGCGCTCGAAACCTCCACGGCGCGCTTGCGGTGCACGAGATCATTGGCGTGCGCCACGCATAGCGCATAGGCCGGAAACGACATGGCGCCATAGAGCGCGGCGACGGCAAAGAGCAGACCGTTGGCTCCCTCCGAGACCGTCATGAACGACAACGCAAGCGCGGCACCCGCGGCGACGAGCGCGATGGCGATTGACACCGCACGCCGCCCGAGACGATCGGACAAGAGGCCGATCGGCCATTGGCTTGCGGCCCCGCTCAAAACGACAGCGGTCATGAAAAGCGCAATGCCATGGTCGGCGAGCCCGACGGCCTTGCCGTAAAGCGGAGAGAGCGTCCAGAAGGCAGCGTTCGCCAGCCCGGCGAACAGTGATCCGAGCATTGCGGCTGGCGAGATGCCGAGCAGCCACAACAATCGCAGGCGGGCCCGTCGCGGCGGGGCCGGTGCCGACGTCTTGGTGAGGGCCACCGGCACGGCGGCGAGCGAATAGAGCATTGCCGTCAGTGAGAAGAGCTCGAAGCTCATCGACGAGCCGAGGTTCATGAGCTGCATGCCGACGGTGACGACCGTGAGGTTGATCATAGTGTAGGCGGCAAACACGCGCCCGCGGCTTTCCACGCTCGCCACCGCGTTGAGCCAACCCTCGATCGTCATGAAGAGCCCGGCGAAACACAGCCCGTTGAGGGCGCGCAGGGCCCACCAGACGGCGGGCTCGGTCGCGATGGCGTGGCCGAGCGGTGTTATGGTCACGATCGCCGTGAAGGCGGCGAAGGCGCGGATGTGGCCGACGCGCGCGACGATCGCCGGGCAGACGAGGCAGCCCAGCATCAGGCCCGCGAAATACGAGGACCCGACAAGGCCGATCTGGAGCCGCGTGAAGTGCTCGCCGACCGCGCGTATGGGCAACAAAACGCCATTGAGGCCGTTGCCCATCAAGAGGATGGCGGTGCTCAGGAGAAGTGCCGTAACCGGACGTAGCAGCGCCGTCATTCTTCGTGTTTCCTATTCGCCACGCGGCTCGAAAAGCGAGTTTTCGCTGTGGTGAGCGCAGAGGCCTTAGCAATCAAGCGTCGCTTTGGCCGCACCCCGTTCTGTCGGATACCCACTTGCAAACATGGTTTCGGTCGGCTTCCTGCCTGATGGTCTTGATGGAGATGTGGCAGCGCAGAGGAAAAGTCCTCAACCGGTGCTATGAGAGGCTCCGAGGGACGGGGCGGAGGGATCATGCGGCATTGGGGATTGGCTTTCGTTTGGCTTGTGGTCGTGCTCGGGGTGGCACCCGCTGGGGCGGCGGTGACCCTGGGCGACGTGGCGCCGCACGAGATCACACGGGCGAGACCCGGGCAGATTCTCCGCATCCATCCGCAGGTCGGCGGCGCCCTTAACGCCGCGGCCTTCCGCGTCATCTATCGCTCGACCGGCCTCCACGGCGAGCCTATCGCCGTCTCCGGGACCATCATCTTTCCTGTAGGTCCGGCCCCCAAGGGCGGTCGCAGTGTCATCGCCTGGGCGCATTACACGACCGGCGTCGCGGAACGGTGCGCACCGACGCTACTACCCGATCTCTCCGGCACCATCCCCGGGCTCGAGGAGATGCTGGCCCACGGCTACGTCGTCGTTGCCACCGACTATGAGGGGCTCGGTACTCCCGGCGTGCACGCCTATCTCGTCGGTGTGAGCGAGGCGCGCTCGGTGCTCGACAGCGTGCGCGCTGCGCGTAACCTCTCGGCTGCGCACGCGACCAATCGCTTCGCCGTGTGGGGGCACTCGCAAGGCGGTCACGCCGCGCTGTTTACTGGTGAGCTGGCGGCCCAATATGCTCCCGAGCTGAAACTCGTCGGCATCGCCGCTGCCGCACCGGCGACCAACCTCGTTCAGCTCTTCAAGGCGCAGAAGGGGTCCATCGCTGGTGACAGCCTCATCGCGATGGCGCTGCTGTCATGGTCGCGGACCTACCACCTGCCGATCGGCAGCGTGCTGGAGCCGGGTGTCGAAAAGAATTTCGAAAAGGTGGGGGAAAGCTGCATTCAGTCGATCGCACAGATGCTGCGGCTGCTGCGGCTCGCGTGGCCGTTGAAGAAGGCGTTCCTCAAGGTTGATCCAAGAACGCTGCCCGCTTGGCGCGCCCTGATGGAGGAGAATTCTCCCGGCACCGCCTCGCGCGGCGTGCCGGTGTTCATCGCTCAAGGCACTGGCGACAAGACCGTTCGCCCGGCCATCACGATCGCCTATGTCAAGGACCTGTGTGCCGGCGGCACGCCCGTTGAGTTTAAGCTCATGAAGCGTGTGTCGCACGGCCGCGCGGCCGAGAAGAGCGCCTTTCAGGCGGTCGCCTGGATGGACGCCCGCTTCAAAGGCAAGCCGGCGCCCAATGACTGTAAGCGCTGATCGGATTGCGGCTGCCGCTCGGCCCTTGCAATCAGCTTCTGGTAAGGGTGCCCGTGGTATCGAGGCCCTCGAAAGGCCCACCATGCTGCGCTTTGCCTTGTCGCTTCGCTTCGTCATGCTCGTTGCCTCCTTCGGCGCGGCGCTGGGTGCCCTCGTCATGTTCTGGGAGGCGAGCGCCCGCATGCTCGAGGCTGCGATCGCCATTGGCACGGGAGCTGACCCGAAGCTCGTCATCGCCCAGGTGATGGGCGGCACGGATGTCTACCTGTTCGGCATCGTCCTCGTCATCTTCGCCTATGCCATCGCCTTCGGCTTCGTCTTCGAGCTGACGGCCGAGCAGCGGCGCAAGCTGCCGGTGTGGATGCGCGCGACGGGGATGAGCGAGCTCAAGGCCACGCTGGTCGGCGTGATCCTCGTCTACCTTGTCGTCGACTTCGCCACCGACTGGGCTGAGAACACCGGCCCGGTTACCTGGCTGGTGCTGACCAAGCCCATCTCAATCCTGCTGATTGCAGCGGCTTTCCTACTGTTCGCGGTCAATCAGTCGGAAGGAAAGGACTTGGCTTAGCGTCGTCCTGCGCTTGACCGCTCGAAGACGAGCGCGAGCCGTGCAAAGTCTTTCACGCTCAAGTCCTCGGCGCGCAGATTGCCGGCAATTCCGGCGGTCGCAAGAAGAGCCTCGGGCTCGGCGACGAGCTGCTTGAGGCTCGCCCGCAGCATCTTGCGCCGCTGGCCGAAGGCCGCCGCCGTCACGTGTCCCAGCACAGTGGCCCGGCATGGCGGAGTTGGATCGGCGAGCGGCACGAACTCCACGACGGCGGAGGCGACCTTGGGCGGCGGGGTGAAGGCCTCGCGCGGCAGCGTCAGCACGATGCGGGCCTTGGTGCGCCACTGCGCCAGCACCGAAAGCCGTCCGTAGGCCTTGCTGCCGGGCGCCGCCACGATGCGCTCGGCGACCTCCTTCTGGAACATCAAGACCATGCGGTCGAACCACGGCGGCCACGGTTCCGTCTCGAGCCATTGGACGAGCAGCAGCGTTGCCACGCCATAGGGCAGGTTGGCGGCGATGCGGGCCTTGCCGGCCTGCACACCGAGGAGCTCGGGCCAGCGCGCCTTGAGCGCGTCGCCGAGGTGGAGCTCGAGCCGGCCCGGGTAGCGCTGGGCGATGGCTTCCAGCGCCGGTCTGCAGCGCTCGTCACGCTCGATCGTTACGACGCGGGCCGCGCCTTCGAGAAAGAGCGCACGGGTCAGGCCGCCGGGCCCGGGCCCCACCTCGACGAGCGTGCGGCCTTCGAGCGGCCCCGCCGCCCGCGCAATGCGGCGCGTGAGGTTCAAGTCGAGGAGAAAATTCTGGCCCAGGCTCTTCTTGGCTCTGAGCCCCAGCGCGGCGATGACGTTGCGCAAGGGCGGGAGCCCATCGGGGCTGGCACCGCCCCGCACCTGCTCCTCGGTGCTCATGCTGCCGATGCCGCTGCGCGGGCGGTGGCGATGGCCGCGGCGAGCTTCAGGCTCTCGATGAGGCTTTGCGCCGAGGCGCAGCCGTCTTTTGCAATCCCGAACGCCGTGCCGTGATCGGGCGAGGTGCGTACGAACGGCAGCCCCAGCGTGACGTTGACACCGTCCTCGAAGGCGACCGTCTTGAACGGGATCAGCGCCTGGTCGTGGTACATGGTGACGGCTGCGTCGTAGGTGGCGCGCGCGGCCGCGTGGAACAGCGTGTCGGCGGGGTGCGGTCCGGTCACATCGAGCCCATCGGCGCACAAGTCGGCGACCGCTGGCGCGATGATCTCGATCTCCTCGCGGCCCATGGTGCCTTCTTCACCGGCGTGCGGGTTGAGCCCGGTGACGGCGATGCGCGGCCTCCTCACGCCGAAGTCCCGCTGCAGCGCCTCGTGAGTAATACGCACGGTCTCGCAGATGCACGCGCGCGTTATCGCCTTGGGCACGTCGGCAAGGGCGCGGTGCACCGTGAGCGGCACGACGCGCAAGCCTTGGGAGGCGAGCATCATCACCGCGCGGAAGCGCCGCCGCGGCCAATGCCGCTCGGCGAGCGCGGCGAGGAACTCGGTGTGTCCTGGATAGGGGAAGCCGCCGCTTGCCACCACGTGCTTGGCGATGGGGTTGGTTACGAGGGCTGCCGCCCCGCCGCTAACGACCGCCGCGGTCGCCTGCTCGATGGCGCCGATCACGGCGGAGGCGTTGGCGGGATCCGGCACTCCGGCGCGGGCTCGCACCGGGAGCGAGACGGTCCGCACCGGCAGCGCCCTCTTGAAGACGTCGGCGGTTTCGGCCATGCCTCCGATCGGGGTGATCGGCACGGTGAGGCCCAGCGCGCGGGCGCGCTCGGCGGTAGCAATGGGGTCGGCGAACAATGCGAAGGGGGGAAGACCCTCGTCCAGGCGTGCAACCCAGGCCCTAAGCGTGATCTCCAGCCCGATGCCGGCGGGATCGCCCATGCTGACTGCGAGCGGCGCGCGCCGGTTGCCTGCGGGCCCAAGCTCGGAGTCGGGTCTCATCACCGGTACTCGATGTGAGCGTCCTGGCGGAGGTCCTTCAGGTGCTTCTTGGACAGGATCTCGAACTCCTTTTGCCGCAGGTCGTTCTCGGCGGTCTCCCGCTGCTGCGTCTCGGCTTTGACCGTTTTGCGCTCGCAAAGAGCCCACAGCTCGACGCCGCCCTCGCCGACGGTCGGCGGGACCATCTGGTTGTCGGAGGCGCTCATCAGAAGGCTGCGGGTCGGCTCCGGGATGGTCGTCGGCTTGCGTTCGCCAAGGTCGTCGAAGCGCGCGCCGTCGATACCGGCGGCGAGCACGCTCGTCTTCTTGCAGTCGGAGAATTGTTCGCGTAGCCGCTCCGCCTGGCTCAGGCGCTCGGCCACCTGCTTCTGGTCAGCCTTGGCGGGAAGGGGGAGCAAAATGCGGTGGACGTGCAACTCGATGTCGTCCTCGCCCGGAAGGGTCGCGGTCACCGGATCGAGGTCGCGGCCCGCGAGTGCGATATCGTGGCCGAAGCGGCGGCGTATGACGTCGGCCCAGGACAGTGAGGCCTTGATGCGATCGCGCATGGCGTTGATGTTGGCGCCCATCTTGGCGACGTGCTCGGCGAACTCCTTGGGCGTCATCTTGTTGCGCTCCGCCATGCTGGCGATGATGCGATCGACCTCGTCCTTGCCCGCCACCACATTGAGCCGCTTGGCCTCCTGCAGCTTCAGACGCTCCTCGATCAGCTCATCGAGCGCATGCTTGCGCGCCACGGGACGGAACTCGGCCTCGACCTGGCTCCTGATGCTTTTGACGAACTCTCCCTGCAGCTCTCTGATGCGGGACTGCTGCTCGGCCTCCGTCGTCGGCGGATTGGCCTTGAGCCGCTTTATGGCAAAGGCCTTGAACTGATCGTTAATGTTGGGGGCCTTGAGCTTCGCTTGCAGCCGCTTCTGCAACTCGGCAGCCCCCAGAAACGAAAGCTTCACGCGCTGCTCGACCTCGTAGCCGGTGATGGGGTCGTCGTTGACGAGCGCCACGATGGATTGGGTGGTGGTGGGCGTGCCCCGCGTCTTCTCAGGTGCCACCTTGGCGGTCTGTTGCGCCAGGGCTGGGACAGATAGCAGGAGCGCGCCCGTCAGGGCCGCGGCAGCCACCAGGCTGATGCAGCCCCGGCGGGCCGCATCGCTGAGCGGCCGATCATGTTGTGTTGTCACGGTCATGGGTGCGTTTCGCACAATGCCACGGGTTGTCGTTCGGCGCATCTCGCTCGCCAACTGCCTGTTTTTGCGCGTTATCTACATGAACCGTGGCGGCCCCGTGGCACCCGAGCCAGCCCCCAGCCGGAGGCTTGAGACAATTGGGGGCGCCGTTAACCGTCAGCCGCCGGACTGTTGCTCGCCAAACTGGTAATGTAGCGAATCCGTCGCGTAGCCGAACTCGCCAAGGTGCTTCAGCTCGAAGCGAAGCATGAGCGTCTGGCCATCGACGATATTGGGGTTGTGATAGTAGTTGTCGGTATAGGTGGCGGTCAGCACGAAGCACTCGTCGGCATAGCGCGCCTGGACCATGTCGGAGGCGAGCTCATCGGCGTCGATGTCGTAGCGGGCAGCCGCCGCGAGGCTCCAGCGGTCGGTCAACTTGATGCCGAACGAGCCATAGACGTCCTCTTGCGCATCATAGATGCCGTTCGTCGGGTCTGAGGACAGGAAGGCGTAAATGCCTGATGCGGAGAAGGGCCCGAAGGACACCTGGGCCGCCGCATTTTGGCTGCGCATGGTGAAGTCCTTCTGATCGAAGCGGCTCTGGGACACGAGCTCCAGGCCGTTGATCGGCGCGATGTAGGCGCCAAGCACATAGTCGGAGCGGGTCGACTCCAGGCCGCTGTAGGGTGTGAAGACCGGGTTGCCGGCGGAATCGAGACCCGGATCGGCATAGGGGTTGACGCCGGCGACTTGGTAGCTCTCGCCGGCGAGGATGCGGGCATAGCCTCCGGAGTTGGCCTGGAAGGTGTACTGCAAGCCAACGTTGGCGCGCGTACCGGTCTCGATGCGGTCGTAGCCGGAGAACTTGTCCCAATCGAACAGGTTGGTGTCGTCGAAGACGAGGCTCTTGGCGTCCTCGTCGGGGAGCGCGTTCTGATCGATCGAGTTTTGGCGCGCAATGATCTGGCCGATCGGCTCGATGACATGCGAGCCGTAGCTTGAGTTGGCGACCCAAGGATAAGCGACGGTCACGCCACCCAGCGCCAGGCCCCTGGCGAGCGAGGCATCCTGCAACGGACCCTGCTGATTGAGCGGGTCGACGTAGTTGCTGATTTGATAGATGTCGCCTCTGAGCCTGCCGAAGGGCGTATAGGTGATGCCGATCGGATCTGTGAAGCGGCGGCGCCAATTGATGTCGGTGACGACCCGGTTCAGCTGCTCGCCGTTCTCGTTGACGAACGAGTTGGTCGTGGGCTGCTGATTGTTGGAGAAGCTCAGGACATTGGTGTTCCAGGTCACCTCGCCCTGCAGAAGGGGATCGGCGAAGAGGTAGTTGTAGTCGACGATCGGGTAGGCATAGGACTCCGAGTTTCCAGACGTGTTCGGATCGTCGTTAAACATGAGCCCGCCAAAGTGATAGAGCTCGGCTCCGAAATAGTTGCGGTCGGAGATGCCACTGAGGAACACCTTGTCGACGCGGTCCGTCAGCAGGATGTTGTCGAGCTTATAGAAGCGGCGGAACGTATCGTCGCTCTCCAGCGTGACATCCCAGCCGAGCTTCCACCAGCTCGACAGCGAGAACAGGCCCTTCGTCTCAACGCTGCCGCGCCAGCCCTCGTACTGCTGGCGGTCGACGATCGACGAAGGCAAAGCGTCGGCATCTTGGTCGATGCCGGCGAGCTTGATGTAGTACTGACCGTTCTCAAGGCGATGGCGCCATTCACCTTGCCACAGCACGCCCTGGCGCGTGGTGTACAAGGGGTAGAACGTGAAATCGTAGTTGGGCGCCAGCGCGAAGTAGTACGGAACCGTCATCCCGTAGCCCAGCGTCGAGGAGCCTGAGAATTCCGGCGTGAGGAAGCCGGACTTGCGCTTCACCGAGGGATCTGGGTGCTCGAAATAGGGCATCCACAGCACCGGCATACCGAACAGCTCGAAGCGCGCATCCTGATAGGTGATGGTCTGGGCCTGCTGGTCGTGGATCACGGTCGAGGCGCTGATGCACCACAAGGGCGGCATGCCGTCCGAGCTCTTGCACGGCGTGAAGCGCCCGTTCTTGAACACGGTGGTATTGCCGCCGCGGCGCTGCGCCTGCTCGGCGGCAATGCGCGTATCGTCGGAGGCGACCACGCTCAAGGACTGCACGAAGCCGTCGCGGAAGTCGTCGGTGAGCGTATAGCGGTCGGCACGCACGATATTGCCGTTGGGCTCCTTCAAGACGACGTTGCCGACGGCGGTGAGCGTGTTCGCGGAGCGGTCGTAGACGACCTGGTCTGCGGTCAGGATGTAGTTGTTGTAGTAGATCTCCACGTTGCCGCGCGCGATAACGCGGCTGCCGCCGTTGTCATAGACGAGCTCGTCGCCCTGCAGATAGAGCGGCTGCGATTTGTCGATATTGCGCGAAGGGCCGACCAGGCTGTTCTTGGGGAAGCTCGTCGACTTTTGCACCTGCGGAGCAACGATGCTGGGATCCTGCGCAAGCGCCGTCCCTGCGCCCAGGCCGAGCCACGCGAACAGGAATGCGGACACGGCCAAACGCACCCGGCCAGCGACCTTCCGGCGCCGGCAAGGTACGCGTGACGATCCGCAACCCTCATGCGGTGCCCGCGCAAGACGCATCACTCAGCCATCCTCCTGGTGCAACAGCACAGCAGCCGAGACAACAACCACTAGGACCACGGGCAACCAGATCGCCGCCCATGGGGGCGCCAATCCGGCCACACCGATCTGCCGGGAGACCTCTGCGAGTAAAAAGAAGCCGAACCCCCCCATTAATCCTGCGATAACCATAGTCTGGATGCCACCAGAGCGGAATGACCCCAACGACACAGTGGCGGCCAAAAGGACCATCGCTGTGCACAGCAGGGGCCGGGACATCAGCGCTTCGTATTGAATGCGCAGCCGATCCGTAGAAAGCTGAGCTTTTTCAGCTACTTCTATCAGAGATGGGAACTCCCAGAACGACACCGAGGAGAGGGAGCCGAGGGCGTCGGTCACGCGCTCCGGTGTAAGGTATGTGGACAAGAGATAGGTGCCGAATTTCTCGGGCTCCCGCCCGATACGGACGACCCAGGCATCGCGGATCTCCCAAAAACCGTCGCGCAGGTCGGCATGGGCCCCATCCACACGCTCCACAAAGTGCCCGGCCTTATCGAATACGAAAGCGGTCACGCCGGTCAGCGTCAGGCCGCGGTTGGAGGCGAGCACCGCGCTGATCACCGACTGGCCGTCGGCACCGTTCTGGCGCAGCCAAGAGCTGCCCGACCTCGAGCGCAAGAGGTTGGTTTCTTTGCCGAATGCGTCCGCATAGAGGCTCTCTGATGCCGACCGCCCGGCGGCTGCCAGAGGGTTGTACACAGTAACGGCGAGAGCCCCGAGCACGAAGGCGACGAGAAGCCCGGGGCTGAGAAACTGCCAAACCGACATGCCGCCGGCCCGCATGACGACGAGTTCGCTGCGGCGGCTCAGCTGCAAGAGCGCGGAGATACTGCCGACGAGGACGGCAAAGGCGACCAGGTACTCCGAGTAGGCGGGCAGGCGCAGCAGCGCGATCAGGGCGAGCGTCGGAGAGGGGACCTCGCCGTATTTGCTCGATTGGCGCAGGAGCTCCACGAAGTCGATCAGGAAGATCAGCACTGCGCAGAGCAGGAACGTGATGAAGATCCCCAACAGGAACCTGCGAGCGATGTAGCGTCCGAGGGTGCGTACCGGCGTCATCGGTCTCAGCCCCTCGCGCTACGCGTGCGGGCCGGTGGCCGCACCAGCTGCGCAAGCCAGCCGAGACCGGCGCCGAGCTGATCGATGACCGCGCCGATGAGGCGCGCAAGCGGGCTCGCCCTCAGCGTGCGCCGGTTACGCTCGATGACCAAGAACGCCGCCAGGATGGCACCAAGCGGCAGGGCATAGAGCAGCACCGTGGCATTGGCGTCGAGGGCAACGATGTTGTTGAGCGCGAGGCCCCCGAGCCGCAACGCAGCGGCGAGCACGAACGCCAGCGTGACCTGCTGAATTCGGTTCTGACGGGTTGAGCGAGCCTGCCCCACCGCAGCAAGCGCAATCATCGCGAAGGCGATCGGATAGAGCGGATTGGAGGTGCGCTCATGCAACTCGGCGCGGAATTTACCGGGCGCATTTTTGTACTGCCTGCTGTCCGGCTCAGGGTGCAAGAGCTGGCTCAGATAGCGCTCCCGCGGCTTCAGGTCGTCGTTGTCGTCCAGCTTCTTCTCGAAGCGGTCGAGATCGACGGCGTACTTGTCGAAGGCCACGATCTGCGCCGGCTCATCCTTGTTGCTGCGGCGCACGATATGGCCGTCGGTCATCACTAGATAGTTCGACGGTTCGCGCTTCACGATGACGCCGCGCTCGGCGAGGTAGGACTGGGTCTGCGTCTTGTCGCGTGCGTCGTGCACAATGAGGCCCAACAGCTCCCCGTTGAGCGCGCGCTCGCGAATGTGGAAGGTGAGGCCTTCTTCGGGACTGGAGAACTGACCGGGCTGGATCACTTGTGTCAGCACGTCGGTGCGCACCTGCACGATGTACTGGCGCAGCAGCTGCATGCTCCATGGCATGGCGAGGTCGTTGACGAAGGCAACGCCCAGCGCCACCAGAAAAGCCAAAAGCAACAGCGGCCGCGCTGCGCGCCAGACCGTTGCGCCCGATGCCGTCATCACGATGAGCTCTGAGTCGCCGTTAAGGCGGTTGAGCGTGTGGATGGCGGCGATCAACAGCGAGAAGGGCGCGATGATGGCCATAAGGTTGGGGAGCGCGAGCGTGGTCATCTTGACCAGCATCCACGCGTCCTGGCCTTGCGAGGTGACGACGTTGAGCTGGCGCAGGGCAAGCGCGACCCAGACGATGCTCGAGAGGGACAACAGGATGATCAGCAGCGCTCCCCCGGCCTGCCGAAAGACATACCTTTCGAAGATCGTCATCGCACCCGGAGGTAAATCGAAAGGGCGCAGCACCCGTTCGCCCTGTCTTTCCCAGCCCATTGGGTTTCATGTCAGCATGGCGAAAGTTCGTCCTCTGCCAGACACTTGCCATGGCATCCAGGGGGACGGGGAAAGCGGAACGCAGAGGGAACGCGGGTCTCGCAGCCGCTCAAAATTGCGTGGCCGGTGCGGCAGTTGCTTGCAACTTGCAGCGCGACTGGCTTAGGTCGGACGCACAAACGTTGAAACCTCCCTGCCTGCTCGTTGGGTCTGGGGTCTTCCGCGATCGGCTGCGGAGGGCGTCTCGTGGATGAGTGCATCCGCGCCCGCCCTGGTATTGCCCCCCGCCGGCCCGGTCCCGAGCAGACAGCACCGCACACACCTTTGGAGCCTACCTGATGACAAACCGCCCCGAGATCGTCTTCGCCCCGCTCAGCGCCGACCCGGAGCCGACATGCGTCGTGCTTGCCGGCGACGACGTGGCGCTCGGAGCCCGCGCACGCGAGCTCGATCAGCGGTCGGGTGGTGCGCTCGCGAAGGCGGCGGAAGCGGCGCAGTTCAAGGGCAAGAAGAAGTCGACGGCCGAGATCCTGGCCCCGCCGCGTATTGGCGTGAGCCGTCTCGTGCTCGTAGGCCTCGGCAAGCCGGGCGACCTGGAGGAGAACGACTGGGTGATGCTTGGCGGCGTGGCGGCAGGTGCGATCTCCGCACGCAAGTCCAAGAACGCAAGCGTCATCGCCGAGGCACCCGAGCACAGCGGGGTACGTCCCGAGACGCTGGCTGCACTCCTGGCGTTCGGTGCCGCGCTGCGCCTTTATGAATTTCGCAAGTACATGACCAAACAGAAGTCGGACGACGACAACGCCGCGCCGGACAAGCTGCAAAAGGTGGTCATCCACTGCGCCGACCCCGACAAGGCGCGCGCCGCTTTCGCCCGCTATCAGGCCCTCGTCAACGGCATCGACATCGCCCGCGATCTCGTCAACGAGCCGGCAAATATGCTTGGCCCGGTGGAGTTTGCCGATCGCGTGCGCGAATTGGAGGAGGTCGGCGTGGAGGTGGAAATCCTCGATGCCGAGGAGCTGGAAAAGCTCAAGATGGGCGCGCTGCTCGCAGTGGCGCAAGGCAGCGTGCGACCGGCACGCGTCGCTGTCATGCAGTGGCACGGGGGCAAGTCCAAGCGCACCAAACCTTTGGCCTTCATCGGCAAGGGAGTGGTGTTCGACACCGGCGGCATTTCGATTAAGCCCGCGGCCGGCATGGAGGACATGAAAGGCGACATGGGCGGTGCGGCCTGCGTCGTCGGTCTGATGCACGCGCTCGCCGAGCGCAAGGCGCACGTCAACGCCGTCGGCATTATCGGCATGGTCGAGAACATGCCATCGGGAACGGCCACGCGTCCCGGCGACATCGTCACGGCGCACTCGGGCCAGACGGTAGAGATCCTCAACACCGACGCGGAGGGGCGCCTAGTGCTGGCGGACCTCCTGTCCTACGCGCAAGAGCGCTTCAAGCCCCGTCTCATGATCAACCTGGCAACACTCACCGGCGCCATCATGGTCGCGCTTGGCAAGGAGTACGCCGGCCTCTTTGTCAACGATGACAAGCTCGCAAACGAGCTGCTCGACGCCTCGGCGACGACGGGGGAGAAGATCTGGCGCATGCCGCTCGACAAGGCCTACGACAAGATGGTCGAGTCCAAGAACGCCGACATCAAGAACATCGGCGGGCGTTGGGCGGGAGCGTGCACGGCGGCGGCCTTCCTCAAGTACTTCGTCAAGGACACGCCCTGGGCGCACATCGACTTGGCCGGCACCGCCATGGACGCCCCCAAGTCGGACATCAACCCGAGCTGGGGATCGGGCTGGGGCGTGCGGCTGCTCGATCGCTTTGTTGCCGACAAGCACGAGAAGTGAGAGATCGAATGCTCAACTAACCATTTGTAAATACGTACCTAAAGCACACGATTTTCCATAATATATATTATGCGAATGATGGGCGTGGTTGGCCAGAGGGCTCGGGCGCCACCCATCACAGGAGCGTCTCCTCCGCGCGGCGCACACCAGAGGCAATCAGCGCAGCATAGAGCGCGCTGACGAAGCCCGACAGCACGTTGACGCTGATCACGATGCCGATAAGCCGGGCAAGGCTCTCGTCGAGCGCCACGCCGAGCACCGTCACGATAAAGTCGTCGAAGGCCTGCTTGATCTGAAACACGAGCTCGCTCGCCTGCGCGATCGATGGGCTCGGCGGCAGCTCGAAGATGATCTTCCAGCCGATCGAGCCGACGCTGGCCGGGGGCAGCGCGTGTGCGGCCGAAAGCAGCGCGAGGCCTGCGGAGAACATGAGCCCCAGCAACGGCGCCATACGGAAATAGCCCCAGCGCATGGGCAATGCGTCCGCTCGAATTGACAAGAGCCGCAGCAGGCTCGCGCCCGCATAGACGCACACGCCGAAAAAATCGCGACCCAATAGAGGCGATCGGTATCGGTGCCCGAAAACGTAAACAGCGCGGCAACGCCGGCAAGCACGCCCTTGAACATGGCCTCGGAGAAGCCGACGAGCCCCGTCAGCAGCACGCCGCGCGTCACCAAACCACCAAAATAGAACGGCAGCTCGTAGCGCAGCCGCGCGACCTCGAGCCGCAAACCCAGGATGAAGCTCAAGCCTGCCGTCAGCCCGGCGAAGATGAAGGGATGCTGGTATCCCAGCGCCGCCACGCCGACGACGGCGGCCAGCTCGCCCGCCATGATGAGGGCGTTGACGAGGATGCGCAGCACGATCATATCGCCCCTGGTACCCGCTCGCGGCTAGGGTATGGCCCCTGCCCGCGCTCACTTTACGGAGAGGATCGCTGGTGGACAACAACGGCGCGAAGAAGACGCTTTCCGACCTCCTCGCCGTCATGGCCGCCCTGCGTACGCCCGGCAGCGGCTGCCCCTGGGACCTGGAACAGTCCTTCGCGACGATTGCCCCCTACACCATCGAGGAAGCCTACGAGGTGGCCGATGCCATCGCGCGCCATGACCTTGCGCACCTGAAGGACGAGCTGGGCGATCTCCTGTTTCAGGTCGTCTACCACGCGCGCATGGCCGAGGAGCAGGACGCCTTCGCCTTCGACGACGTCGTGGATGCCATCACGCGCAAGATGCTGCGTCGGCATCCGCACGTGTTCGGCACGCCAAAGGAGCGTGCGGCCGGCGCCGCGCCCGGCTTCTGGGACCGCGCCAAGGCCGCCGAGAAGGGGGAGAAGGGCGGAGCCTCAGGCGTGCTCGACGATGTGCCGACTGCCCTCCCCGCGCTGACGCGCGCCATCAAGTTGCAGAGCAAAGCCGCCAAGGTCGGGTTCGACTGGCCCTCGCTGGTCCCCGTCCTTGCCAAGCTCAAGGAGGAGCTGGCCGAGCTCGAGGAGGAGATCGGCGAGGGGCAAGCGGGCGGCGATCGCGCGGCTGTCGAGGAGGAATTCGGAGACCTCCTGTTCGTGATTGCCAACGTCGCGCGCCACCTGAGGCTCGATCCCGAGGCCGCCTTGCGCCAAGCCAATGAGAAGTTCATCCGCCGCTTCCGCTACATCGAGGCGCGGCTGGCCGAGGCTGGCCGCAGCCCAGCCCAATCGACGCTTGCCGAGATGGACGCGCTGTGGGACGAAGCAAAGACGACGGAGCGTTGAGCCGCCGAGTTTGCTCCGCGTCGCGTCTTTGAGCCGTGGGGACAGCTGCAATGGCGAACATCTGGGTACGAAAACCCTTTGCTCTGCTCAAGGCTGAAGCGGAGGAAACAGAGGTCCAGGCGCTGACGACGCACGGCGGCGTCCCGTTGAAGCGCACGCTCTCGGCCGCCAGCCTGATGTCGCTGGGGATCGGCTGCATCATCGGCGCCGGCATTTTCGTACTCACCGGACACGCGGCGGCCGCGAACGCTGGCCCCGCGATCGTTCTCTCGTTTGTCGCCGGCGGCATCGCCTGCACCTTCGCCGGGCTGTGCTACGCTGAGATGGCCTCGACCGTGCCGATCGCGGGGAGTGCCTACACCTACGCCTACGCGACGCTGGGCGAGTTCATTGCCTGGATCATCGGCTGGGACCTCATTCTGGAATACGCACTGGGCGCAACCACGGTTGCGATCGGCTGGTCGGGCTATGTCGTGAGCTTCCTGCACGACCTCGGCATCGTGGTTCCCCCGGCACTCGCCGGCGCGCCGCTCGCCTACGATTCGGCAACTGGCGTCTGGTCGACCACCGGCGCCGTGATCAACCTTCCCGCCGTTCTGATCATCGGCGCCGTCTCGACGCTTCTCGTCATCGGCA
Source organism: uncultured Alphaproteobacteria bacterium (assembly GCA_963782555.1). GTDB lineage: Bacteria > Pseudomonadota > Alphaproteobacteria > Rhizobiales > Hyphomicrobiaceae > Hyphomicrobium_A. Next base: position 689,842 of record CAWAKB010000005.1, read on the forward strand.
TCCATGAATCGGCGCGGGTCAACAACATCATCGTCGTCATCAAGGTGGCGATCATCCTCGCTTTCATTCTCGCCGGCATCGCCTTCGTGGACACCACGAATTGGGTGACGACAAGCAATCCGCAAGGCAACTTCATCCCGCCCAATGCCGGCCCCGGCCAGTACGGCTGGAGCGGCATCCTGCGCGGCGCCGGCGTCGTCTTCTTCGCCTACATCGGCTTCGATGCCGTCTCCACCGCAGCCCAGGAGGCGAAGAACCCGCAGCGCGACATGCCGATCGGCATCCTCGGCTCGCTGGCGATCTGCACGGCCCTCTACGTGCTCGTGAGCTACGTCATCACCGGCATCGTGCCCTACGACCGGCTCAATGTGCCCGATCCCATTGCCGTCGGGGCCGACGCCATCGGTTTCACCTGGCTGTCGCCCATCATCAAGCTCGGCGCGATCTTGGGCCTCACGTCCGTCATCCTGGTGCTGCTGCTCGCGCAACCGCAAATCTTCTATTCGATGTCGCGCGACCAGCTTTTGCCGCCGTTTGGCGCCATCGTGCACAAGCGCTACCGCACACCCTATGTCACCACGATCATGGTGGGTGTGATCGTCGCCGTTCTGGCAGGCGTGCTGCCGATCGGGCTCGTTGGAGAGCTCGTCAGCATTGGGACGCTGTTTGCGTTTGCCATCGTCTGTGTCGGTGTGCTGGCGATGCGGATCAGGCACCCGGAAATCGAACGTCCCTTCAGAACGCCGGCTATCTATTTCGTGGCGCCGGCGGGCGCTCTCTCGGCCGTCTTCCTGATGTTGGGACTTCCCTCCGATACCTGGATACGGCTCGCGGTATGGATGTTGGTCGGGCTCATCATTTATGTCGCTTACGGCATGCGCCACAGCCACGTCGCACGTATGGTTTCGTCGGAGCAACGTGCGCAAGCCCGCTAGCCCATCAGAGACAGTTCTCCGCAATCCAGCGCGCGGCCTCGGCGAGATCGGCAACGGTCGCCGTCGGAGCGGGATCAACGCGGTCTTCATCGCCCGGGCAATACTTTCCCGTCCGCACCAGCAACGCTCGACCGACGCCGGCCGAGAGGGCGCCCGCAACGTCGGCCTCGGCATCGTCGCCCACCATGACGGCATCTTCCGGCCCGCAGTCGATGCTGGCCAGGGCCGTGGCAAAGAATTCCGCCGACGGCTTACCCAGCACGATCGCCTGCCGTCGACTGGCAAACCCCAGCGCGGCAACGAACGGCCCGGCATCGAGGCTGAGCTCTCCGTCGCGATCCTTGAACGTTCGGTTGTTGGCCAGCGCCAGAAATTCGGCCCCGCCCATCAGGTGGCGGAACGCGTCATTGAGCTGGGCGTAGGTCAACGTCTCGCCGACATCGCCAACGACAACGGCCTCTCCGGCCATGCCCGCCAGACCGGCAAACTCCCCCACGAGATCGGGATGGACGACGAGAAATGGCGTGAGCTGGCGCAAGGATAGCCACGCGCGTGCAGCTTGGCTCGGCGTAAAGACCTCCTCTGCCGCAATGGGCAATTCCATGCTCTGCAGGCGCGCGATGATGCGGTGCTTGGGTGTGCGTGTTGTGTTGGTGAGGAAGCGCACGGAGAAACCGCTAGAGCGCAGCCTCGCGATTGCCTCTGCTGCGCCAGGCAGCGCCTGAAGGTCGAGCAGCACACCTTTCGCCATGGGGAAAGGATGCCAAGCGCAAATCGCTCCGTCAATTTCACCTGCAAACGCCGGCACCGTGCTCAGGTGCGCCGACTGCGCTGCCGTTCAGCGGAGCTCTTCCCCCTCATTCTGCTCGAGGTCCGTCCGCCTCCAGCCCTCGCCACCGACGATTTGCAGCACCGCCATCACCAGCTCGGCGGCGGCGCGCATGCCGAGATCCTCGATCTTCTGGTTATCCTCTGGATCTTCCGTTGCGTACGCATAGGCAAGCTCGGCCCGCTCGACGACGTCCTGCCACGACTTGACCGGGGTCGCCCAGATCTCCTTGGCCAGCGCCTCGTACTGATCCTCGAGTTGCTGGTACTTGGCCTCAAGCTGCGCGTAGGTCGGACTATCCTCATGCTCCAACGAAGCGCGGAAGGCTTCCTCGACGCGGGGGCCGAGCGCGCGCAAACTGGCGCAGCGCGCCGATATCAGCGACTCGCCCTCAGACATGGGGACCCTCCATCTGATCGGGCGCGTCGGCCCCTAGCGCCGACGACAACGGCGCCTCCTTCGAGAGTTGCCGGCAGCAGTGTTTCAATAGTCTCGTCGGCCGCAAGGCTTGGCTCGGGCATCGAAGGCCTGCATCGACGATTAACGCTCGGTCTGCGCCGATGGTTTCCCGTCGTTGAGAATAGCTCCACACGGAGAATTCCCAGAATATTTCTATAAACCGGAATTGACTCCACAAACCGGGGATTGCGCACCGCCTCTTAAATCCAATACGCGAACCAATATCATTCAAGGAATATCCCAACGCTATTGGCGTCACAAGAGTTCGCTCGGCGAAGCTAACTATTATTCCAGCGCTTTTGGGGAGCAGGTTTTGGGTGAGAGCGCCGGCGCCATCGCGGCTCGGGAGCGGCGCAACGCGCTTAAACTTCGCGCCCGACGCAGTGCGCCCGCGTCGCAAGAAAACTTATCCCCCTGCTCGGCCTCTGGATTACGCTTGGCGCATCCCGCCCCGCAGCCCCTCACTCCTTCATTCCCTCGGGCAGAGATACCGCGTGGCCAGAGGCGCGTGCCTCACGCGACGGAGGTTTCCCCGGGAACAGTCGAATGGGCACTTCCCTCCTACGGTTCCCGGACGACAGCCAGCAGGCTGCCGTCGCGACAGCAGAGGAACCGCCCCACATGCTTTACGATATCCTTGATGTTCTGCGCGATCCGGAAGCCTATGTTTGCATTTGGCGCGATGGCGAGCTGCATATCGAGCCCGTCGAGCCAAGCAGCGCCGACTATCCCATCGCGGCCTGACGCCGACCGACCCGCATGTCAGCCCGCCTCAAAGCGCCGACAGCTCGGCGCCGGCGCGACGGATTTGGGCGTTGAGCCGCTCCTTCTTCTCGGCGGCAATGCGCAGCCGCATCCGCACCTCGCCCGTCTCCATAGCCTGCCGGTCGAGCACCTCGGCCTCCTCGTAGAGCCAGTTGAGGAGGCGGCCGGCGTGCGCGGGAATGACGAGGTCGAGAATTTCGTCGCCGCGTCCCAGTCGCGCATCGATCGCCAGCAGCAGAGCGTCGATCCCTTCCCCCGTTGCCGCGGAGACCAACGCCGGCTGGCGGTCGGCCCAACGGGCGGCGCTCATGGCCTCCTCGTGCGTGACGGGGGTCAAAAGATCGATCTTGTTCCAAACCTCCAGGATGGGGCCGTCGGCGGACAGCGTGTCGATGCCGAGATCCGCGAGCACGTTCTCGACGTCGCGGGCTTGCGCATCGGTCTCCGCGTGCGAGATGTCGCGTACGTGCAGGATGAGGTCGGCCTCGATGACCTCCTCGAGCGTGGCGCGGAAGGCGGCGACCAGCATGGTCGGCAGATCGGAGATAAAGCCGACCGTGTCGGACAGGATGATGCGTCGGCCGCTGGCGAGGCGTACCTCGCGCATGGTGGGATCGAGCGTGGCGAATACCTGCTGCTTGGCGAAGACTTGCGAGCCGGTGATGCGGTTGAACAGCGTGGACTTGCCCGCGTTGGTGTAGCCGACGATGGCGACGGTCGGATACGGCACGCGGCGGCGGCCTTTGCGGTGCAGGTCCCGCGTCCGGACCACGACCTCCAGCTCCTTGCGGATCGCCATGATGCGCTCGTCGATCATGCGCCGGTCGAGCTCGATCTGGGCTTCGCCGGGGCCGCCGAGAAAGCCGTAGCCGCCGCGTTGGCGCTCAAGGTGGGTCCACGTGCGCACGAGCCGGCTCTTCTGATAGGAGAGATGCGCCAGCTCCACTTGCAGACGTCCCTCCCGGGTGCGGGCGCGCTGACCGAAGATTTCCAGGATCAATCCGGTGCGGTCGAGCACCTTGGCGTCCCAGGCGCGCTCCAGATTGCGTTGCTGGATGGGGGAGACGGGATGGTCGATGATGATGAGGGCGATGTCGTGGGCGCTGATGAGGGCCTTGAGCGCCTCGACCTTGCCGGTGCCAAAGAGTGTCGCCGGGCGCGGGGTGGGCACGGGTACGACGAGGCTCTGCACCAACGTGAGCTCGATCGCCTCGGCAAGGCCCGTTGCCTCGCTCAGCCGGTCGATGATCGAATGCAAAGGAGGAGCGTTGCGGGCTGGCCCGCCGGCTGGGTCGGGCCGCGTGCGCACGGCACGCTTGAGATCGGGCACAAGCACGAGCGCGCGCACCCCTCTGGCGCTGTGTGCCTGATCGTCCCCCCGTTCCGCTGCGCTTATGTAAACGCGCTCGTCGATGGCCGTCGCCGATCCAGGTTAGGCCTCAGTCGTCTCCGTCTCCATGAGATGGACGGGCTGGCCGGGCATGATGGTCGAGATCGCATGCTTATACACGAGCTGCGAATGACCGTCCCGCCGCAGAAGCACACAAAAGTTGTCGAACCAGCTGACGATGCCCTGGAGCTTCACGCCATTGATCAGAAAGATGGTGAGTGGCGTCTTGTTCTTGCGTACGTGGTTCAGGAACGTGTCCTGAAGGTTTTGGACTCGGTCTGCACCCATTTTTTTTGCCCGCCTGTTCTAGGTCTGCATGGGGGTAGCTGCGTTGCCCGCCGGAGCGAACGTGCACAAAGTGTAATATAATAACATTCTGCCGCAGTGCACCCTAAAAGATATACCAATTTTCCCTGGGAAAAGAAGCCAATCACGCGCCCGAATTGGAAGCAAACTGGTCAAATTTCGAGCGCAGCCTTTGGGTTAGCGGGCCCGGGCGCCCATCCCCGATCGGGGTACCATCAATGCGCACGACGGGCATCACCGTGTTGGTCGCCGACGTGACGAAGGCTTCGCGCGCTTCCAGAGCCTCTGCGACGCGGAACGGACGCTCGAGATAAGGCACCTTCTCCTCCCCCAAAAGGTCGATCAGTGTAGCCCTTGTGACGCCTGCGAGGATAGTCGGCGCTATTTGCCGGGTAATGACAATTCCTTCGCCGGACACGATCCACGCGTTGCTAGACGCTCCCTCGGTGATAAATCCGTCGTTGTCGACGAGCCACGCCTCCCGCGCACCGTCAGCACGGGCAGCCTCCTTGGCGAGGCAGGCCGGCAACAGCATGACCGTTTTGATGTCCGCGCGGCGCCAGCGGATATCGGGCATGGTCTTGACGGCGATGCCGGTGTCGGCCAGAGCCTCGTGCGGCGCCCGGGCAACCGCGCGTGCAAGGCACACCACGGTGCGGGGCACGTCGTCTGGAGGAAACACGAACTCGCGCGGGCCCTCGCCGCGGCTGACTTGCAGGTACACAAGTCCATCCTTCACGCGGTTGCGGCGGATCGTCTCGCGCATCACGTGGGCCAGCGCGCCCGCGCTCATGGGTGCCGGGATCTTGAGCTCACCCAGCGAGCGGGCAAGCCGGGCCATGTGCCGGGCCTCGTCGACCATGTGCCCGGCGCGCACCTGGCAGACCTCGTAGATGGCGTCGGCGAATTGAAAGCCCCGGTCCTCCACATGCACGGCCGCCTGCGCATAGGGAACGTAGCGGCCGTTGACATAGACGATGCGGCTCACTGAGCCCCCCAAAGCGGCAAGTCGGGACGGTCTGGCACTAGGCTTGGCGGATCTCGGCTCCGCGATGTTCCGACGAAACCCCCAGCGCCCTCAGTTTACGATGCAGGGCGGAGCGTTCCATGCCGACGAACTCGGCTGTGCGCGAGATGTTGCCCCCGAAACGGTTGATTTGGGCCAGCAGGTACTCGCGCTCGAAGATCTCGCGCGCCTCGCGCAAGGGCAGCGACATCAGGTGCTCGGCCCCGCCGTTCACGGGCAGCGGCACGTTGGAACCGATCTCTTCCGGCAGCATGTCTGCGGTGATGACGGCATTCGAGTCCCCGCCGGCGAGGATCATCAGGCGCTCGATGTTGTTCCTGAGCTCGCGCACGTTGCCCGGCCAATCGTGCGCCTGCAGCACCGCGATCGCGTCCTCGCCGATGCGGCGCGGGGCGAGGCCCGAGGCGCTGCTGAGCTGTCCAACGAAATACTGAATGAGGTCGGGAATGTCCTCGCGCCGCTCCGCCAGGCTCGGCACGCGCAGCGGCACGACGTTGAGGCGGTGATAGAGATCCTCGCGGAACCGCCCCTCGGAGATCTCGCGCTCCAGATCGCGGCTGGTGGAGGAGATGATGCGCACGTCGACGGCCACCTTCTGAGTGCCGCCGATGCGCAGGAACTTCTGCTCGACCAGCACCCGCAGCACCTTGCCCTGGGTCTCCATCGGCATATCGGCAACCTCGTCGATGTAGAGGGTGCCGCCGTGCGCCTCCTCGAGCGCGCCCACCTTGCGCGGACCACCGGTCCGGTCCTCGGTGCCGAACAGCTCCTCTTCGACGCGATCGGGCGCCATCGCCGCCGCGTTCAAGACCACGAAGGGGGCCTCGGCGCGGGCCGACTTCATATGGATGACGCGGGCCGCCAGCTCCTTGCCCGAGCCCGATGGGCCACGGATCAGGATGCGGCTGTTGGTGGGAGCGACGCGATCGATGGCGTTGCGCAGCTGGTTGATCGCCGACGACTTGCCGACCATATCGGCTGAGAAGCTCGAACGCTCCCTCAGCTCCTTCACCTCCCGTTTCAGCTGGAAGGCCTCGAGCGCACGCAACGTAACGAGGATCAGCCGGTCGGCCTTGAAGGGCTTCTCGATATAGTCGTAAGCGCCACGCTTGATCGCGGTCACGGCCGTCTCGATGTTGCCGTGGCCGGAGATGATGACCACCGGCAACTCTGGATAGCTGCGCTTGATGTAGGAGAGCACCTCCAGCCCGTCGAGGCGGCTGCCTTGCAGCCAGATGTCGAGGATGACGAGGTGCGGACGGCGCTCCTCGATCGCGCGCAGCGCCTCGTCGCTGTCGCGGGCGAGCCGCGCACTGTGCCCCTCGTCCTCGAGTATGCCGGCAACCAGATCACGAATGTCGGCCTCGTCGTCGACGATGAGGATGTCTGCGGGCATCGGTCACTCCTTCGGTCGATTACGTTCAGGCTTGCTGGGCCGGTAACTGTTAAGTCGATGACTGGGATGGCTCTGGGTGCACGCGCGGATGCGCATTCTCCAGAGGTAGCGTGATGCGCACGAGCGCCCCGTGGACGCGTCCAGGTCCTTGCGGAGCATCCTCGAGGGAGAGCGTGCCGCCATGTTGCTCGGTGATCTTCTGCACCATGGCGAGACCGAGCCCGGTGCCTTTGTGCCCCTTGGTGGTGACGTAGGGCTCGAGCAGACGGTTGCGGTTCTGCTTGGGCAGGCCCACACCGTTGTCGATCACCTCTATGGTAACGCGATCGCTTTGCGGCGTGACGATGGTCTCGATGCGGCCCTTCCAGCCCTTGGCTTTGCCGTCCGCCTCTTTGACCGCCTCGATGGCTTCGCTGGCGTTCTTGACCAGGTTGGTGACCGCCCGCGTCATGAGACGGATGTCAAACGACATGAGGATCGGCTTCTCGGGCAGCTTGAGGTCGTACTGGATCTCGGGATGGCCCTCGCGGAAGAGCACGACGGGCTCCTGCACCGCATGGCGCAGATCGTGGCGCGCCATCTCCGGCTTGGGCATGCGGGCGAACTCGGCAAACTCGTCGACCATAGCCTTGAGGTCGCCGACCTGGCGCTCGATCGTCGTCGTCAGCCGGTCGAAGGTCTCGCGATCCTTGGTGATGCCGGGTGCGTACTTCTTGCGCAGACGCTCGGCGGCGAGCTGGATGGGCGTCAGAGGATTCTTGATCTCGTGGGCGATGCGCCGGGCCACATCGGCCCACGCGGCCGTGCGCTGGGCGACGACCAGCTCCGTCACGTCGTCGAAGGTGAGGACCGAGCCGACATCATCGCCGCCCGCACGCTCGCGCGTCACCATCACGGCAAAGGTGCGCTCCTCCCCGCCGACGGTGAACGTCACCTCCTCCAGTGAGCGGGCCTTGAGCGTGTGCTCGTCTTGCTTTTCCAGGATCGCGCCGAAGAGCGGGATGGCTTCCTTGAGCTTCTTGCCGACGAGCTCATTCTCGACCAGACCGAGCAGGCTTCCGGCGGCGCGGCTGACGAGCGTGATGCGATCCTGGCTGTCGAGGCCGATCACGCCCGCAGAGACGCCCGACAGCACCGCTTCCATGAAGTGGCGCCGCTCCAACAGCTGCTCGTTCGCCGTGACCAGGGCATCGCGCTGATGTTTCAGTTCACGCGTCATCGTGTTGAACGTTTTCGACAACCGGCGCAGGTCGCCCTCGCCTCGCTTCTCTGGCAGCTCGACCATGAGATTGCCGGTCGAGACCTCTTGAGCCGCTTCGATCAGGCGGCGAATGGGGGCGACGAAACGGCCCGCAAACCACAAGCCGGCCCAGATGGCGGCGAGGAGCGCCGTCATCGAGATCATCAGGTACATGAGCCCGTGCGCGATCTTGAGGCCGCCGCGCGCCTTGCGCAGGCGATTGAACTCGTCGACGTTCTGCGCCGTGAGCTGCAAGTGACGGATTACCGTCGGGCTCACGCCGCGCACCACATAGAGCAGCTTGCCGGGAAACTTATCGAGCTTGGTGACGGCGCCCACCCAGTAGCGCTTCGAGGTCGGCATCAGCAAGGGCACCTGCCCCGCCTCCGCCTGGCGGATAACGGAGGCGGGTGGAGCCCTATAGGGAATCTTGTTGTCTGCAGTCGCCTCGAGGATCGGCCGTCCGTCGGGATCGATCAGGTAGGCGGATGGCAGGTCGCGCAAGCCTGCCTGAACCATGACTAGTCTCTGCAGCTTGGACGGATCGCCTCCCACCGAGCCCGCGGCGGCGTCGAGGTCGCGGGCCATGTTGACGATGTCGGTGCGAATCACCTGGCCGTGCTCGTCCAGATAGGCGTTGGCGACGTCGCCGGAGCTGGAGACGATCGCGCGCATGCGCGTGGAGAACCAGCTGTCGAGCGAGCGCGAGAACGTGACGGTCGCCCCCACCGCCAGCAGCAGCGCGGGAAGCGCTGCGATAATGGAGAACAGCGCCACGATGCGGATGTGCAGGCGGGCGCCGGCGATCTTCTGGCGCCACGCCCGCGCCAGCCCCGCTACCTGCCAGGCAAGCAGCCCGATCATCGCGACGATGAGCACCACGTTGAGGAAGAGCACGACGATCACGACCTCGCCGCGCGGTGCGATCGGCGTCAGGCCGGTGAGGATCAGATAGGTGGCGAACGCCGAGACGAGGGACAGCAGGACGACGCTGAGCCCGATCCAAAAGGCCCGGTCGCTGGGATTGAGGGGGGATGGTCCCTCACCCAGGTCGGGGCCTCGCTGCGTAGCAACGTGGATGGCCGGCATCACGAGCTCTTTCATAGGCCGGGGGGGCCTGATGTTCAGGTGACAGGGTGGTGGCCTGCCGGATGAACCAGCGCGGAAGCGAAATGTTGTAACGATGGTTCAGTCCGCGCGCAGCAAAACAACGGACTGTGACATTTTCGCGACGTGTCCGATGGGTAACATGAGAAACCACGGCCAAGCAAGCTGCCGCCGCCTCTAAAATTTTTTGTTTTGGTTAGGGGTGGCGGGCGCGACGCCTCACGGCTGGGGCGTGCGGAACACCCGAATGTCGAGGGCCCTGATGCGCGAGCGCAGCGTATTGCGGTTGAGCCCCAGGAGCTCTGCGGCGCGGATCTGATTGCCCCGCGTTGCCGCCAGTGCGGCCGTGAGCAGCGGCAGCTCGACCTGGCGGATGACCCGCTCATAGAGGCCCGGCGGCGGGAGGTCCTTACCGAAGCTCGCGAAGTAGCCCGCGAGATAGCGCTCCACCTGCTCGCTCAAGTCCTTGGTGTCGGTGCTCCCAACCTCGTTGGATTTGTCGGGGAGAGCCTCGGCCAGCTCCTGCTCGATGATCTGGCTCGTCAGCGTGTCCTGGGTGTAGAGCGCGGCCACGCGGCGCACGAAGTTTTCCAGCTCGCGGATGTTGCCCGGCCAGGGATGCGCCTTGAGGCGATCGATAGCCGCGGCCTCAATCGACTTCTGCCCCAGTCCCTCGCGCGCAGCTTGGCGCAGGAAATGGCGCACCAGGTCGCCCACGTCCTCCAGCCGCTCACGCAAGGGCGGGATGCGGATGGGCACCACGTTGAGGCGATAGAAGAGATCCTCGCGGAACAATCCCTGCTGGATCTGCGACTTCAAATCGCGATGGGTGGCGGCGATGATGCGCACGTTGGTCTTGATGGGCGTCCGCCCGCCGACGGTCGTGTACTCGCCTTCCTGCAGCACCCGCAAAAGTCGGGTCTGCGCGTCGAGCGGCATGTCGCCGATCTCGTCGAGGAACAGCGTGCCGCCCTCGGCCTGCTCAAAGCGGCCTTGTGTGCGCGTTTGCGCACCCGTGAAGGCGCCCTTCTCGTGCCCGAAGAGCTCGCTCTCGACCAGCTCACGGGGGATGGCCGCCATGTTGATGGCGACGAAGGGGCCTTGGCGGCGGCGCCCATAGTCGTGCAGCACGCGGGCGACGAGCTCCTTGCCGGTGCCGCTCTCGCCGTTGATCATCACCGTCAGATCGGTCTGCGTGAGCCGGGCGAGGACGCGGTAGATCTCCTGCATCGCGGGCGAGCGCCCGATCAACGGCAGCTCCTCGCTCTCGATCTCCTGGGTCGGCCGCTGCAACCTGCGGCCGGGCTGCGTCAAGGCGCGGCCGACGACGGCTACGACCTCATTGAGATCGAAGGGTTTGGGCAGATACTCGTAGGCCCCCTTCTCCGCCGCCGTCAGCGCCGTCATCAGCGTGTTCTGTGCGCTCATGACGATAATGGGCAGATCGGGGCGGATCTTCTTGATGCGCGGAATGAGGTCGAATGCGTTCTCGTCGGGCATGACGACATCGGTCAACACGACGTCGCCCTCTCCCTGGCTCACCCAGCGCCACAGCGTGGTGGCGTTGCCGGTGGCACGCGGAGCGTAGCCGGCACGTGCGAGCGCCTGATTGAGCACCGTGCGGATCGCGGTGTCGTCGTCGGCAATGAGTACAGTGCCACGGGCCATGGGTTACCTCGGGCTCGAGCGGGATTTCGGGGCGGCCGGCCGGTCTTGCATCGGCAAGAGCACGCGAAACACGGTGCGGTCGGGCTCGCTGTCACACTCGATGATTCCGCCGTGATCGTTGATGATCTTGGCGACGAGCGCGAGGCCCAGGCCGGTTCCGTGCGGCTTAGTGGTGACGAAGGGATCGAAGAGATGCGGCTTCAAATGATCGGGAATGCCGGCGCCGTTGTCCTCGATCTGGATCATCAGCGGCAGGCTGATGCGGGTATCAGAGCCTTGCACCGAAAGGCGGACGCCGGGCCTAAACGACGTCTGCATGACGATACGGCCTTCCTGCTTGTTGTCGCCAATAGCCTCTGCCGCGTTTTTCACGAGGTTCAAGAAAGCCTGCACGAGCTTGTCGCGGTTGCCGGGGACGGGAGGAAGCGAAGGATCGTAGTCCTCGATGAAGCGGATGCCGCGAGCGAACCCCGTCTCGCAGAGGCGGCGAACGTGCTCGAGTACGTCGTGAATATTGACCGGCTCCTTGCCGAGCGGGCGCTCGTCGCCGAACACCTCCATGCGGTCGACGAGATTGCGAATGCGGTCGGTCTCCGAGCAGATGAGCTGCGTCAGAGAGCGGTCCGCGTCCGAAATGTTCTGCTCTAAGAGCTGGGCGGCACCGCGAATGCCGGACAACGGATTCTTGATCTCGTGGGCGAGGACGGCGGCGAGCCCGGATGCCGAGCGCGCGGCGGCGCGGTGCGTGAGCTGCCGCTCGATCATCATGGCCATGTTGCGCTGCTGCAGCATGAGCACGACGAGCTCTGGCTGTTCGGGAAACGGACCGCCGTAGACATCGACGAGCTTCGGCCCGGAAAACTTCGGCGTCGTTATCTCGACGGCGTACTCGTTCACGGTGGAGCCAGAACGCCGGACCTGCTCCACCAGTGCCAGGAGGGGACAGCCGAAGGCGACGATCTCCTCAAGAGGCACGCGCTTTAAGAGCGCGATCCCGGTGGACAGGAAGGCTTCTGCGGCGGAATTCGCATAGACGACGCGATTGTCCTCGCCGAGCACGAGGATCGGATGCGGCAGTGCCGTGAGCAAGAGGTCATGCTCGACGGGGCGCCTCGTTGCAACCTGCTGGCGTGCGGTCGCGGTTCTCGTCATGCGGCGGCCTCCTCGGCTTGGTCGTAGAAGGCAGCGAGGCCGTGCAAAACGCGAGGCGCGCTCTCATCGGTGCACAATTTGCGGCGCCACACTTTGACGACGTCAGCCGCGCGTCCGCTCTTCTCCAGATACCAGCCGATGTGCTTGCGGGCGTTGCGCAAACCCAGGCTCGTTCCATAGTGCGAAAGCATCGCCTCGACGTGCTCGTGCGCGATGCGCGCCTGCTGGCTGAGCGCCGGCGCGCCGGGATCGCGACCCGAGCTGAGGAACTGGGCAATCCTGGCTGGAAGCCACGGCGCTCCATAAGCTCCGCGTCCCACCATGACGCCTGTCGCCCCCGAGGCCTGCAAGGCTTGTCCGGCCTCCTGAGGCCCTTCGATGTCGCCGTTGACGACGACGGGGATCTTGACGCCCTCGCACACCTCGCGAACGGCAGCCCAGTCGGCGCGGCCCTTGAAGAACTGGCATCGCGTTCGCCCGTGCACCGTGATAAGAGCAATGCCCTCGGCTTCGGCACGGCGCGCGAGCTCGGGCGCGTTGCGGCTCGTCTGGTCCCAGCCGAGCCGCATCTTGAGCGAGACGGGGATGCCCACGGCACGCACGACGGCGCTGATCAGGGACAGCGCGTGATCGAGGTCGCGCATGAGTGCACTGCCCGAAAGCTTGCCGGTGACCTCGCGTGCCGGGCATCCCATGTTGATGTCGATGATGTCGGCGCCGAGCGCCTCGGCGATGCGCGCGCCCTCCGCCATCCACCGGTCCTCACGGCCGGCGAGTTGAATGACAAAAGGCTTCAGGTCATGACCGGCAGCGCGACGCAAAACGGGCGCGCGTTGGCGCACCAGATCTTCGCTCGCCACCATCTCCGAGACGACGAGCCCCGCCCCCAAGCCGTGCGCCAACTGGCGAAACGGCAGGTCCGTCACGCCCGACATGGGCGCGAGCAGCACCCTGTTGGGGAGGGATTGCCGGCCGATCTGGATCACCCCATCACTCATTCTCAAAGCCAACGACCGCTTCATCTGCCTATCAAATAGGCAATATCAGAAGATGCCCTTCATTTGTGCAGAATAGGGTGAACTGTATTATTTCGCAAGCGCGAACAGCACTGAGCTGAATTGCGGTTTTGGCCCGTTACCTCTAAGCAAACCCAGGTTTTATCCTCAGCAGTGGGCGGCGATGGCATCGACGGTAGCGGTTATCGTGGCGGCGGGTCGGGGCGCGCGGGCTCGTGGCGAGGGCGGCCCTCCCAAGCAGTATCGCCCGCTTGCGGGGGCGCCGGTGCTTGCACACTCGATGCGTGTGCTGGCCGGGCATCCTGATGTCGACGCCGTCGAGGTCGTCATCCATGACGACGACCGGAGCCACTATGAGGCGGCGGCGAGACCCTATGCCGCACGCCTCCTCGTTCCGATTTTGGGGGGTGCGACCCGACAGGAGTCCGTTCGTCTTGGGCTCGAGGCCCTTTGCGCGCGCGCACCCGACCGCGTTCTGATCCATGACGCCGCGCGCCCCTTTCTCACAAGCGAGCTTGTCACGCATCTGCTTGCCGCGCTCGACGGCGCGCCCGCCGCCATCGCCGCCGAGCCGGTCGCCGACACGCTGAAGCGCGCTGCCCCGGATGGCACCGTCGCAGGCACGATCGACCGCGCCAATCTATGGCGCGCACAGACGCCGCAAGCGTTTCGCTTCGAGCCGATCCTCGCGGCCCATCGCCGCGCCGCCAAGGACACGCAACGGGAGTTCACCGATGATGCAGGGCTCGCCGAATGGGCCGGACTCGCCGTCAAGCTCGTTGCGAGCTCGAGTGCCAACATGAAGCTCACCACCGCCGAGGACTTCGCGCTCGCCGAGCGCCTGCTCTCTTCGCCCGCGCTCGAGCCCCGTACCGGCAGCGGTTTCGATGTGCATGCCTTTGCCCCCGGTGACCATGTATGGCTGTGCGGGGTTCGGATCGCATACACGCACACGCTCCTTGGCCATTCCGACGCCGACGTGGCGCTGCACGCCGTGACTGACGCCATCTTGGGGGCCATCGGCGACGGCGACATCGGCCAACACTTTCCGCCGAGCGATCCCGCCTGGCGCGGTGCGCCCTCACGGCTCTTCCTCGAAGATGCGGCTGCGCGCGTGCGCTCTCTGGGAGGTCGCATCGCCAACGTTGACGTGACCCTACTGTGCGAGGCGCCGAAAGTCGGGCCGCATAGAACCGAGATGCGCCAAGCCATCGCCGCGATCCTTGGGATCGACGTGGCCCGCGTCGGCGTCAAAGCCACGACGACCGAAGGGCTCGGTTTTGTCGGCCGCCGCGAGGGCATTGCGGCGCTTGCCAACGCGACTGTCCTGCTGCCGGCCTGATTCGCTGCGAGGCCACCAACCCGAGATCGTTGACCCCTGCGACAGAATCGCGGCATCAAGCGATAGGGGTTGTATGACCACGAGCGATTGCGGGGGCAGAGATGAACGTCATGACACATACGCTGGAGCGGACTCCGGCCGAAACAGCTAGCATAGCCGACATAGCGGAGATGACCGCCGGTGCTTGTCTTGCGACGAGGGTGCGACAGCTCTCGCGCATTGTCACGCGCGTCTATGACGACGCCATGCGGCCGCTAGGCATTACCGCCAGCCAGTACACATTGCTTGCGCAGCTGGCTGCGCGCGACAGCATCACCGCCGTTGAGATCGGTCACGACCTCGACATCGAGAAGTCGACACTGTCGCGCAATTTGAAACGTCTCCTGGCGCTGGGCCACATCAATATGGATCCGCCGGCGGGACGCCGCGGTCGCGGCTTGCATCTGACGGTGAAGGGTCAGACCGTCCTCAAGGATGCTTTTCCCATCTGGCAGGACGCGCAGAAGCGCACGATCGGGGCCATTGGGGCGGAGAGCCGCAACATGCTCGACAATCTTCTGCATCAGGCCGAGAAGCTCGCACCCGTTTGACGGCGGCCGGCCGCTGCGGGAAGCTTAGGTCGAGCGCGTCCCGTGCTCTCCCGCAAAACGCCAGCGCGCCATGAGCAGTGTATTTTCGTCCGAGCTCTTACACGACGCTGAAGCGCTGCTCGCTGATATGCAGCGCCGCTCGCTGCGGCTTGCCACGGCGGAGAGCTGTACCGGCGGTTTGCTGGCGGGCCTTTTGACCGAGATCCCTGGCGCCTCGGCGACGTTGGAGCGTGGCTTCGTCACCTATTCCAATGCCGCAAAGACGTCGCTGCTGGGCGTCGGCGCCAGCCTGATTGAACGCTTTGGGGCCGTCAGCGAAGAGGTCGCGCGGGCCATGGCCGAGGGCGCGCTCGGCCACGCACCGGTCGACATTGCCGTTGCCGTCACCGGGATCGCAGGTCCGGACGGCGGCTCACTCGAAAAGCCCGTCGGGCTCGTCTATCTCGCAGTCGCGGTGAAAGGGTCCGATACCTGCGTGCGCGAGTGCCGGTTCGGCAGCATCGGCCGCAGCGAGATCCGGCTTGCGAGCCTGCGTGAGGCGGTTCTGCTCATGCGCGAAGCATTGACTCCGAGGGCCGGCAATAGGACGCTTCCATAACGGGACGCCAATTGGAGGGCGCCGAAAGGTCGCAAAGCTCGTTGCCAATGAGGACATGGCTCCGTTCTCGCCGCGTTGCGGCCTTTGTCGTCCTCGTTGGCTTGGCACCAGCGCAGGCTCCCGCGGCCGACATCACCGTGCGTCAGCTCGCGGAGCGGCTCAATCGTGCCGACCGCTCGCATCCGATCGACATCAGCCATCTCAACCTGCGCGACCTCGACCTGAGCGGGCTCAACTTCAAGGGCGCGAAGCTTGCCGGCAGCGATCTGTTTGGTGCCGATCTCACCGGCGCCGATCTGTCGAAATCAGATTTGAGTGGTGCGCGTCTCGATCGCGTCGTCATCATCGGTGTGCGTTTTGACGGGGCCAACCTCGCCGGAGCAAGCATGTTGCGTCCCTCAGCCTTTTCGACATTGTCGGCGCCGCGCAGCGAGGCGGCAAGCTTTGCCCGCGCCGATCTGAGCGGGGCGAAGATTTTCGGCCGCTTCAACAGAGCCAACCTGCACGGCGCCAACCTGGCTGGGGCGACGTTAGCGCCGTTCGGCCGCACGGGCTTCATCGAGCACATCTGGCGCACGGAGTTGCTGGGGGCCGATCTTTCGCAAGCTACGCTTAAAGGCGCCGATTTGACCTATGCGCTTTTGGCCTTCGCCAACTTGCGCGGGGCAGACCTGTCCGGCGCCGTGCTCAAGAGAGCCGACCTTTCTCGTGCCGATCTTACCGGGGCCGATCTGACGGGCGCCGACCTGAGCGAGGCCGACCTCGACGGTGCGATCCTGGTCGGGGTGCGTGGGCTCGATACGGTGCTTGGCATGGCCAGCGCGCACAATCGGGAGAAGATCATCCGCTAGCCGCGGCCGGGCATAGTCTCGTTGGCCGCCTGTGCGCCATAAACGACCCGCGCCCGCTCCTCGAAGGCGTGCGTATAGCGCCTCACCGCCTTGTCGAAGACTGCCCCCATGACCAGCGCCAGCATGCGCGAAGCAAACGCGTAGTCGATGAAGAAATCGATCTCCGATCCGCCGGGAACGTCGCGAAAGCGCCAGCGGTTGTCGAGGTGGGTGAAAGGCCCATCGAGATAGGCGACGGCAATCTCGTTGCGCTCGGGTTTGAGTGTGACGCGGCTGGTGAAGGATTCGCGAATGGCTCGGTAGCCGACGCTCATGGTTGCGATCAGGATGTTGTCGCCGTTCCGCGCCTCCCGCGAGCGCACGTGGAGCCCTTCGCACAAAGGCAGGAACTCGGGATAGCGCTCCACGTCGGCGACCACGGCGAACATCTGCTGAGCGCTGAAGGGGACGCGCCGCGTCATCTCGAAGCTGGGCACGTGGTGCTTCCGTTCTCCTGAAGGCTCGCTAGGCCTGGGCGCGGCAGCTCTTGAGGCGCTCGAAGTCCTCGGCCGCGTGGTAGGACGAGCGCGTGAGCGGGCTCGCGGCGGCCATGGCGAACCCCTTGGCGAGCGCGATGCGCCGAAGCCCGTCAAACTCGTCGGGCGGCACAAAGCGCACGACTTTGGCGTGGCGCGGGCTCGGCTGCAGGTATTGGCCGATGGTGATGAAATCGACGCCGGCTGAACGCAAGTCGTCCATGACTTGCATCACCTCCTCGCGGGTCTCGCCGAGCCCCACCATGATGCCCGATTTGGTGACGAGGGTCGGGTTCAGCTCCTTGGCGCGCTGAAGCAAACGCAGCGAATGGAAGTAGCGCGCGCCGGGGCGGATCGCGAGATAGAGACGCGGAACCGTCTCCAGGTTGTGGTTGAAGACGTCTGGCGCGGCGGCGACGACGGTGTCGAGCGCACCGTCCTTGCGCAGGAAGTCGGGCGTCAGTACCTCGATCGTAGTCTTTGGCACGGCGGCGCGGATCGCCGTAATCACTTGCGCGAAGTGGGCGGCACCGCCGTCGGCCAGGTCGTCGCGGTCGACCGACGTGACCACGACGTGGGCAAGCGCGAGCGCGCGCACGGCGGCGGCGACGTTGGCGGGCTCCTCCGGATCGAGGGCGCGCGGCAACCCTGTGCGAACGTTGCAGAAGGCACAGGCGCGCGTGCACGTGTCGCCCATGATCATGAAGGTGGCGTGGCGCTTGGCCCAGCATTCACCTATGTTTGGACAGCCCGCCTCCTCACACACCGTGGTGAGCCCATGCCCGCGGACGATGCGTGTCGTCTCAGCGAGCGCAGCCGACCCCGGGGCTCTGACGCGGATCCAGGCTGGCTTCGCGAGGCGCGTTTTAACGGCTGCATTTGACGCGCCGGGATCGACGTCCGGCGCATCCTTCAGCGTCGAGGTGGCAATCTGGTTTGCCATCGGAGCTCCGACCGGGTGATTGGCCATGCCTCAACGTGGCCGGGGTAAGCAGGCAAATCAAGCCCGGACGTTGGACGCGGCGCTAACGCCCGATGATGCGCGCCAGAATGACCACCAAAACCGCTCCCACCGTCGAGACCAGGATTTGATGGGCCCAGGGCGAGTCGACCAGGAATGGGACCTTGAGGAGCCCTGCCTGCACCAGTGCGCCACCGACGAACGAGCCGATAATTCCGACGAAGATGTTGCGGATCAGGCCGCCGCCGCCCAGCACCAGGCCGGCCAGCCAACCGGCGACGAGCCCGTTCACGGCCATGACGATCCACGGCAGATAAGATGAGTAGTCCTCCACGTCTCGCTCTCCCTCGCATCACTGCTTTTTATTTGGCGAAGTCTACGCAATAACCCGCGCAAGAATGACGACAATGATCGCTCCAACCGACGCGGTTACGATCTGCGAGACGAGACGGTTTCTAATCCCCAGATCGATGTTGAGCACGTCGAAAAGATAGCCGCCAACGAAGGCCCCTATGAGCCCTGTCACCAGATAGCGCAAGATGCCGCCACCGCCACCGACGAGCAGCGAGGCGATGAAGCCCGCCGCGAGACCGATGAAGACAAAGATTAGAAGCGCTCGCGTCTCAATGTTCATGGGGTTCCTCGTGCGGTCTCACTGGGGCTCTGCGTGTCAGCCGGAAGACGACCCTCGGCCGGGTGGCGGAACATGGAGGGCGCGCCCGTAGGCCGCCAGCGCGCTTTCGCCCATCATCTCCGATAGCGTCGGATGTGGGAAGACCGTGCGCATGAGATCCTCTTCGGTCGCCTCCAGCTGCATGGCGATGACAAAGCCTTGAATGAGCTCGGTCACCTCCGCGCCGACCATATGCGCGCCGACAAGCTCGCCTGTCTGCGCATCGAAGATGGTCTTGACGAGACCCTCGCGCTCGCCGAGCGCCAGCGCTTTGCCATTGGCGCGGAATGGAAAGCGGCCGACGCGGACCTGCCGGCCTTCGGCTTTGGCCTGGGTCTCGGTCAGGCCGACGGAAGCGATCTGCGGGCGGCTATAGGTGCATGCGGGAACGCGGCGCTTGTCGAGCGGGTGCGTTTCCAAACCCTTGATCGCCTCCACGCAAATGACGCCCTCGTGCTCGGCCTTATGGGCGAGCATGGGCGGCCCGGCCACGTCGCCGATCGCATAGAGGCCTGGCACATTCGTACGGCCCACACCGTCGGCCTCGATGAGGCCCTTCGAGATTCGCACGCCCAGGGCTTCGAGACCCAACCCATCGGTGTTGCCGACGACGCCCACAGCCGAGACGAGCCGCTCAGCGGTAAGGCTCTGGCGCTTGCCGCCCGCGAGTTCGACCGCCGCCGTTACCTGATCGTCCCCCTTCTCCACCCCCGTTACTTTTGCGCCGGTGAGGATCTTGATCCCGGCCTTCTCGAACGCCTTGCGCGCCAGGGCCGCGATCTCCGTGTCCTCAGCCGGAAGGATCTCAGGCAGGATCTCGACGACGGTCACCTCGGCGCCCAGCGCCCGGTAGAAAGAGGCAAATTCGATGCCGATGGCGCCGGAACCGACGATCAGCAGGGATTTGGGCAGCACAGGTGGAACCATCGCCTCGAAGTAGGTCCAGATCAGCCGTCCGTCGGGCTCCAATCCGGGAAGCGTGCGCGGGCGGGCCCCGGTGGCAATGAGGATGTGGCGCACGCGGTAGCGACCGGGGCCCAGCGCGTCCTTTGGGGGCGGCACCACGACCTTGTTGCTCTTGCGCGCGGGCTCAACAACGAGTGTCCCGGCGGACTCGATCCGAGCCTCTCCCCAGATGACGTCGACGCCGTTCTTCTTCAGGAGAAAGGCCACGCCCGAATTGAGCTCGGCGGCAACGGAGCGCGAGCGTGCAACGAGGGCCTCAAGGTCGATGCGAGGCGAGCCATCGAGCACCACCCCGAAGTCTCGGGCTATGTCCGCTTCATGCCGGATCTCGGCGGAGCGCAGTAGCGCCTTCGTCGGGATGCAGCCCCAATTGAGGCAGATGCCGCCCAAGTGAGCACGCTCAACGACGGCTGTTCGCAGTCCGAGCTGGGCGGCACGGATGGCCGCCACGTAGCCGCCCGGCCCCGCTCCCACGACGATGACGTCATAGTCGTTGGACGGCATGGGCGCATCCCTTAGCCAAAGCAAAGGCCCCGGAGCCGTACGGCGCCGAGGCCCTGATCCTCAATCCGATCAGCCGCACCGCTGCGGTCGGCCACGCGGGCCAAAACGTCACGTTGCCTCAGACGTGGCAGCGCGCTCCGAGGTACTGGTTCAACAACCGGTTGTAGAGATCGGCTTGCGCCTTCTGAGCCGCCGACATTTTCTTGCCGGCGTTCTGCCGTTCCACCAGTGCTGGAACGCCCTGGCTGTCCAGCTTGTTGAGATTGGTGCGAATCGATTGGCAGCTCTCGCCGGCGCTCAACGACGTCGGGCCCGGGTCGCCGCCACTGTCTCCGTTGGCCGCGCAACCGGCCAGCGCCAGCGCCGCGAGGCCGACAGCCAGTCCCTTGAAATCAGGCGTGATCTGACGACCTACCGACACGGTTCCCTCCGCCTGCCACGAAGAAAGCAGCTGGTTTTTCACCACAGGGGACTGAAGCGCGCAACCCCTCTCGCGGTCGATCCCATTGGAAAGCCACTGGCGTATCCCGTTTGCGACGCCTCAAATTCGTGCACAGCGCACAGGCAAGCGTTTGAACCGCGCATGTCGGCGGCTCGGCCTCAGGTACCTACGGCTATATCAGGGCTGGGCGGCAGGCTGGGCCAGCGCCGTCGGGGTCTGCGGCGCCATAGCTGAAGCCACGGGCTTTGGCGAAGGGACCGGAGGCATCTTCTTGGTCGCGACCTTCGGTGCCGTCGCCGCGGGCTCAGCCTTGGCCATTATGGGGCTCGGGGGATAGCTCGAACACTTGGTCTGGAACTCTGCGTGGGCCTTGTTGAGCGCGTCTACCTTGGCGAGGTCGGCGGATTTCATCCTATATTTCTTGGCGGCGGCCTTGGCGATCTTGTCGGAGACTCCCTCTTGGTTCAGGGCGTCGATCTCAGAGGCCAGCGTGACGCAGGCTGGATCGCTCTTTGGCATTTGGGCTGTCGTCGCCTCCGGGCTGATCGAGGAGGTATTGAAGCCATTCGTCATTAGCGTGCCGTCCTGGGCACACCCCGCAACCCAAGTGGCAAGAATGATTGCGGTGGCGGAAGTTGCAGAGTGCGCCTTCATGTCGGGTTACTCCGAAGATTTGAGTCCGTCAGTAAGAACGCCCACGCTGATTCTCCGCTTCTAGTCTGGCCCTCCAGCAGCGGCAAGCAACTGCCCTATTGTTATGCTTTCCCCGCGCATTTTGCAGGCACTATATTGGGGAAATTCGGATGAAAGTGCCCTGACGGCCACAGGTGGATGTACTTCCGCTCGTGACAGTTCAAGCTAGTGATTCGGCTTGTAGAGACGCCTCAAAACTCAGATGAGCATCCGGACCGGATCCTCGATGAAGGTCTTGAACGCGGCAAGAAGGGCGGCTCCCGTCGCGCCGTCGACGACACGATGGTCGCAGGATAATGTAACACTCATGACGGTCGCGGGCTCCAGGACGTCGCCCAGCACGACAGGCCTGCGCTCCGCCGCCCCCACCGCCAGGATGGTCGCATGCGGTGGATTGATGACCGCATCGAAGCTCTTGATCCCATACATGCCAAGGTTGGAGATCGAGGTCGTGCCGCCTTGATACTCGTAGGGGGGCAGCCGGCGTTTGCGCGCCCGTTCCGCGAGGTCGCGCATCTCATTCGATATCTCGGACAGCGACTTGATCTCGGCCTGGTGTATGACGGGCGTAAAGAGGCCGCCTTCGATGGCGACAGCAACGCCCACGTCCGAGTACTTGTGCCGCAACATGCCACCCTCGGTCCATGTGGCGTTGGCGGCGGGCACCTCCTGCAGCGCCAGTGCCATCGCCTTGATGATGAAGTCGTTGACCGAGAGCTTGTAGGCGCGCGGCCCCTCGCGCGGCGACGACGCATTCATGCGCTCGCGTGCGCGCATGAGCTCATCGAGCCGGCAGTCGATAGAGAGGTAGTAATGGGGGATCGTTTGCTTGGCGAGCGTCAGGCGCTCCGCGATCACGCGGCGCATCTTGTCGTGGGGAATGACCTCGTAGGTACCCTTGTCGTAGAGGGCAAGGATCTTCTCGTCCGAAAGCGCCGGCACCTCCGCAAGGCCAGGTAGCGGCATGGTGGCAACCACCTGTCCTTTCGGCGCCGCGCCACCGCCGCCCGCCACAGCCGCCTCGATGTCGCGCTTGATAATGCGCCCATGCGGGCCGGTGCCCTGCAGGCGCCCAAGATCAAGCCCCGCCTGCTGCGCCAGCCGCTTGGCTAGCGGAGAGGCCAAAATGCGCGCTTCGCCATTCTCAGATCGCATACTGCCCATTGCCATGGTGCCTAGCGCTCCGACGCTGAGTTGGTCGACCAATCATAGAGGAATGTCAGGTAGGCCAGCGCCAGGTAGACCGTGATGCCGACCGCCCAGCCCATCCCCACGCCCAATTGCTGCTGCGACAGCTCCATGTTTGCTTGGATGGGTAGCGGGTTGCGCAGATCGACGACGGCGATGACAGGCGACGACAAGTTCCCCCAGGCAGTCAATAGACCTTCCTGCATCGATTGAATGACCAGCGCCGTCCCGCCGAGGAACACCAGGCCGATCGTCAACAGAGAGAAGGCCAGAGACCGCAAGAAGAAAGGGGCGCGCCCGAGAAAGAAGTAAAGTGCCGCGATGTAGCCCGACACGATGGCGAAGAACAGCGACACCACCGTCATGATGGCCTGCAGTGCGCTGAAGAGACCGTTGAGAATTTCCGCCTCGGTCATGGTTCTCACTAATGCTCCGTGCGGCCCTTGAGCTTGCCCGACATGCTGGGAGCCGCGGTCTCGAAGCTGCTGGTGAAGGCCTCGCGTAGTGCGTCCTGCGCTTCGTCCTCCTGCATGTAGCCGTTGAGCGCGGCGGATTTGGCGACGTGATGTCCGATCTCGGCCAAGAGCCGCCCCCAATCCTCCATGTGATCGGCGAACGCGGAGGAATTGAGCGAGACCAGCAACGCACCGTCACCGATCCAGGCACGCAAGACCTCGATAGCCGTCTCCGCCTCCTCCACGCCATCGGGAGGCTCGAGCTCAATGGGAAGCTCCTCTTCCTCCATGGCGCGCGCTCCTTTTTCGGCTAGACATAGAGAACCGACTTCACCGCGGCGACCACACGGGCCGCCGATGGATGCGCCAGTTTCTCCAGGTTCGCCGCATAAGGCATCGGCACGTCGGCACCCGAAACCTTGACCGGCGGCGCGTCGAGATAATCGAAGGCTTGCATCGCAGTCTGCGCGCAGATCTCCGAGCCGACCGAGCACACGGGCCAGGCCTCCTCCACCGTCACGATGCGGTTGGTCTTGCGCACGGAGGCGAGCACTGTTTCGAGATCGAGTGGGCGCAGGGTACGCAGGTCGATCACCTCCGCCTCGATGCCTTCCTTAGCGAGCGTGTCCGCCGCCTCGAGCGCATAGACCATGCCGCGCGCGAAGGAGACGATCGTCACGTCGCGGCCCTCGCGTGCAATGCGCGCCTTGCCGATCGGAACCAGCCAATCGTCGACCTTAGGCACCGGCCCGGTGCTGCCGTAGAGCATCTCGTTCTCTAGGAAGACCACCGGGTTGGGATCGCGGATCGCCGACTTCAACAGTCCCTTGGCGTCGGCAGGTGTGGAGGGGGCGATCACTTTGAGGCCCGGCACGTGCGCATACCAGGCCGAGTAGCACTGGCTGTGCTGGGCGGCGACGCGCGCGGCAGCCCCATTGGGACCGCGGAACACGACGGAGGCGCGCATCGCGCCACCGGACATGTAATGCGTCTTGGCGGCGGAGTTCACGATCTGGTCGATCGCCTGCATGGCGAAGTTCCAGGTCATGAACTCGACGATCGGTTTGAGCCCTGCAAACGCCGCGCCGATGCCGACGCCGGCAAAGCCCTGCTCGGTGATGGGTGTGTCGATGACGCGTTTGTCGCCGAACTGCTCCAAGAGGCCCTGGCTCACCTTGTAGGCGCCTTGATACTGCGCGACCTCCTCGCCCATCAGAAACACGTCCGGATCCCGGCGCATCTCCTCGGCCATGGCGTCGCGCAAAGCCTCGCGCATCGACAGCGTGACCATTTCCGTGCCCGGCGCAATCTCTGGCTCATGCGCAGGTTGGCCTGCCCCGGCTGGGGGAGTTACGGATTCTCCCCTCCCCCTGGTGGGGAGGGGTTGGGGGGGAGCAGCTGGAGCTTTTATTGAAGCTCCTGGCTCTTCACCCCACCCCGCGCCTGCGGCGCGACCCTCCCCATCAAGGGGAGGGTGACCAGAGCGCTCGTCATACCCAGCTGGCGAGGATGGTTGCGCCCGCTCGGGCGTCGCGGCTGCGGTTGGCTGAGAGGGGGCTTCGCTTTCGTCCTCGCCTTGTATCAGCGCGATGGGCGTGTTGACCTTTACGCCCTCTGTTCCGGCCGGGATGAGGATCTTGGTAAGCTTGCCCTCGTCGACCGCCTCGACCTCCATGGTGGCCTTGTCGGTCTCGATCTCGGCGATCACATCGCCCGCCTTGATCTCCTGGCCCTCGTGCACGAGCCACTTGGCGAGCGTCCCCTCCTCCATGGTGGGCGACAGCGCGGGCATCAGGACTTGCGTCGGCATCGCTCGTTTCCTCGGCCCCGCTCAGCTCGCAACGATGACATCGGTGTAAAGCTCGTCCGGTGCGGGTTCGGGATCGGAGAGCGCAAAATCGGCAGCGCCGTTGATGATCTCGCGCACCTCGCGGTCGATCCGCTTCAGGTCGTCCTCGGGAGTTCCGCCTTTCAGCAGTCTCTGGCGCACCAGCTCGATTGCGTCATGGGTCTCGCGCACGTGCTGCACCTCCTCGCGCGTACGGTACTTGGCCGGATCCGACATCGAGTGCCCGCGGTAGCGGTAGGTCAGCATCTCCAAAATCGTTGGCCCCTTGCCCGCGCGGGCATAGGCGATTGCTCGCTGGCCCGCCGAGCGGACCGCGCACACGTCCATGCCGTCGACGTGCTCGCCCGGAATGGCGAATGAAAGACCGCGCTGGGACAGGTGCGTGGTCGACGACGAGCGCTCGATCGACGTCCCCATCGCATACTTGTTGTTCTCGATGATGAACACGACGGGCAGCTTCCACAGCTCGGCCATGTTGAAGGTCTCGTAGACTTGTCCCTGGTTGGTGGCGCCGTCGCCGAAATAGCACAGGCAAACGTGGTCGTTGCCGCGGTACTTGTTTGCGAAGGCGAGGCCGGCGCCGAGGGGCACGCACGCGCCCACGATGCCGTGGCCACCGTAGAAATATTTATCGGGCGCGAACATGTGCATCGAGCCGCCCTTGCCCTTAGAGCAGCCGCCGCGCCGGCCGGTGAGCTCGGCCATCACGCGCTTGGGGTCCATTCCGACCGCCAGCGTGTGCCCGTGATCGCGATAGGCGGTAATGACCTCGTCGCCCGGCTTCAACGCCATCTGCATGCCGACGACGACCGCCTCCTGGCCGATATAGAGATGGCAGAACCCGCCGATGTGCCCCATGCCGTAAAGCTGGCCCGCCTTCTCCTCGAAGCGGCGGATCACCAGCATCTGGCGGTAGGCTTGGAGATCTTCTTCGCGGGTAAACGGCTTGATCCTCGGCTGCTGACCGTTGGCCTGAGCCCCGCCTTTGGCGGCACCAGAAGGTGAGCCGGAGCGGTTGCGGGTCGCCTTCGCTGGAGCCATTACATGTTCCCCGAGGTTGCCGGTGACTGAGCGGGAAGACGCGTTGCTGGCGACGCGGCTGCTGCGCTCGTTCCGAGTCGAACCCTACAAGAGGCCCTTGACGTTGGCCAGAACCGGCCGCCGTTATGGGTTCATCAGGAATTTCTAATAGCACGCAGCATGCGGCGGGACGGGCTCGCCCCGGGCCGGCGCCTCAGCGCCGATTGACGACAATATCGTCGGGATAGGTGAAGCCCAACACCTCCCGCGCAGTCTCCTCGACCATGTCGGGATCGGGCTTGTCGGGGGTCAGCAGTGCGACATCGCGCTCAAGCTTGGCGCGCACGGCCTCAAGGCTCTTGATCTCGAACTCCAACAGGGCTGATCGTTCGATCAGCCTCGATCGCGCCTCGAGGCCGTGCCGGCCATAGATTGCATGATGGGCGAAGTAGGCGGTCAACCCCAGGCAGAGAAGCAAAACCGTCGCCTGCCTTATCCTCAAACGCCGCTCATGATTTGGCTGACGCAGCACTTTGGGTACGCTGCACAAAGCTGGTGGACGTCAGCTTTATGACACGAGCTTCTTAACCCCAGGTAAAGCGCTGTGCCGCCGGCGGCAGCTAGCGGAGAACGCTCTTTCCCGCGTAGCGCGCCGTGTCGCCAAGCTCGGCTTCGATGCGGATCAGTTGGTTGTACTTCGCCAGCCGATCGGAGCGGCACAGTGAGCCTGTCTTGATCTGTCCGGCGTTGGTCGCAACCGCAAGGTCGGCAATGGTTGCATCCTCCGTCTCGCCGGATCGGTGCGAGATGACGGCGGTGTAAGCGGCGCGTTGCGCCATGGCGACGGCGTCGAGCGTCTCCGACAGCGAGCCGATCTGATTGACCTTGACCAGGATGGAGTTGGCGATGCCCTCGTTGATGCCGCGGGTCAAGCGCTCGGTGTTGGTGACGAAGATATCGTCGCCGACGAGCTGGCAGCGCGCGCCCATCGCCTGCGTCAGCACCTTCCACCCTTCCCAGTCGTCCTCCGACATGCCGTCCTCGATAGAGACGATTGGGTAGCGCTTAACGAGATCCTCCAGGTACTTGACCATGCCGGCGGCATCGAGCGTCTTGCCCTCGCCCGAAAGCGTGTACTTGCCGTCTTTGAAAAATTCGGTTGCGGCGCAGTCGAGCGCCAGCACCACGTCCTCGCCCGGCTTGTAGCCGGCGGCCTCAATCGACTTCATGATGAAGGCGAGCGCCTCCTCGGCCGATTTCAGATTAGGGGCAAAGCCGCCCTCGTCACCAACGCTGGTACTGAGACCGGCGTCCTTCAGGGCTTTCTTCAAGGTATGGAAGATCTCCGCGCCCATGCGTATGGCATCCGCGCACGTCGGCGCGGCGACAGGCATGATCATGAACTCCTGGATGTCGATGGGATTGTCGGCGTGCATCCCACCATTGACGATATTCATCATCGGCACGGGGAGAACGTGTGCGCTCGTACCACCTATGTAGCGGTAGAGCGGCAGCCCGCTCGTGTCGGCGGCGGCCTTGGCGCACGCGAGCGACACACCCAGGATAGCATTCGCCCCCAGCCGGCACTTGTTCTTGGTTCCGTCGAGCTTGATGAGGGCCGCGTCGAGCCCAAGCTGATCCTCCGCATCCATACCGGCGAGCGCATCGAAGATCTCGCCGTTGATCGCATCGACTGCCTGCGTCACGCCCTTGCCCTGGTAGCGCCCCTTGTCGCCGTCCCGCAATTCGACGGCTTCGTGCGCTCCCGTTGAGGCGCCGGAGGGAATGGCAGCACGTCCCATGGCCCCGTCCTCGAGCACAACGTCGACCTCCACCGTCGGGTTGCCCCGACTGTCGAGAATCTCGCGGCCGATGATGTCGACGATGGCGGTCATGGGCATTACCTTAAGAGTTGCGGGCCGCGCGGGCACATGGGAGGGTCCGGCGCCTTTTAGCCGTTCTCATGTTTGGCGCAAAGTCCTGAAAATGCGCTGAGCGGCGGCTGGCGGATTGTACGTTAAAGCGGTGCGGGAGGCGCTATGGCCGAGACGAGGACCTATGAGGGCGGCTGCCATTGCGGCCGCGTCCGCTACGAGGCGACGGCCGATCTCGGCCATGTCATCTCTTGCAACTGCTCGATCTGTGAGAGGCATGGGCTTTTGCTCACCTTCATCCCGGCCGACCAGTTCAAGCTCTTGTCGGGAGAGGACTTGCTGGCCGAGTACCAGTTCAACAAGATGAAGGTGCATCACCTCTTTTGCCGAAATTGCGGGGTGGAGAGCTTCGCCAAGGGCAGCAAACCAGACGGCACCGCCATGATCGCTGTGAACGTGCGCTGTCTCGACGGCGTCGATCCCGCTGCGCTCACAATCACGCCCTTTGACGGCAAGAGCCTTTAGAACGCGTGGCCATGACCACGAATGCGGCCTTAGTGCTTTTCTCCGGCGGTCAAGATTTCGACCGTCTGCATCGCCTGGGCGCTCGACCGCTACGACCACGTCGAGACGGTCGGCTTCTCCTATGGCCAGCGTCATTCAGCCGAGCTCGGGCAGCGCGAGGCCCTGCGCGAAGGCTTGAAGCGAATCAACCCAAGCTGGGCGGAGCGCCTTGGCGCCGATCACATGCTGGACCTGCCGGAGCTCGGCCGCTTGAGCGATACGGCCCTCACGCGCGATGCCGAGATCGAGATGACGGCGGCAGGGTTGCCTTCGACCTTCGTTCCCGGACGCAATCTGCTCTTCTTCACCTATGCGGCCGCCCTCGCCTACCGCCGCGGAATGCGCACGCTCATCGGCGGCATGTGCGAGACGGACTATTCGGGCTACCCTGATTGTCGCAACGAGACGATCGAAGCGCTCGCCAAGGCCATCTCGCTCGGCACGGACACGGCCTTCACGATCGAGACGCCGCTGATGTGGATCGACAAGGCGGCGACCTGGGCCCTAGCCGAGCAGATTGGCGGCACGCCGCTCGTTGACCTCATCATCGAGGACACCCACACCTGCTACCTCGGCATCCGCTCGCGCCGCCACGCCTGGGGTTACGGCTGCGGGCACTGCCCCGCCTGCCAGTTGCGCGCCAAAGGATGGGAGACATGGCAAGCAGCGAAGACCTGATCCGTGCCATCGATCTCGCCGTCGCCGGCAAGTGGGATGAGGCACACGCAATCACGCAGCGCCACGAGGGCGACGCTGCGGCAGACTGGTTGCACGCCGTGCTGCACAAGATCGAAGGCGACGCTGACAATAGCCGCTATTGGTACCGGCGCACCTCTCATACGTTTGAGGATTTCGACGACCCGCAAGCCGAACTCAAGGCGCTGCGCGCGAGCCTCTCCAGCTAGGTGCGGCACGCCGCGCTGCGCGATGCCGAGAACGACTGGTTCAAGGTCGGATGCACGGATGCAGCCTGTCGCCGTGATCGGAACAAGATAGTTTCCGAAACGTTCCACTCCCACTGCGGCTAATGGGCAAAAATGCCCGTTAGCCCCCTCGCAACCTTCGCCGTGCGATCGCATATTCGCGGAGAGGGCAAACTTAGGAGATTCATCCGATGGGCGACATGGGTAAGGTCGCGGCGCGCCGCAAAGCGCCGCTGGACACTCCGACTGATCTCAAGAGCAACGCCGTACGTGACGTTTCTGCCGCGCTCAACACGCTGTTGGCCGACACGTTCGCGCTCTATCTGAAGACCAAGAACTTCCACTGGCACGTGAGCGGCGTGCACTTCCGCGACTTCCATTTACTGTTCGACGAGCATGCCTCGCAGATCTTCGCCATGACTGACGAGATCGCCGAGCGCGTGCGCAAGATCGGCGGCACGACGGTGCGCTCGATCGGGCAGATCGCGCGTCTGCAGCGTGTCAAGGACAACGACGCCGACTTTGTTACGCCCGACGACATGATCGCGGAGCTGCGTGATGACAACAAGGATCTCGTCGCGCGGATGCGCGAGACCCACGACCTGTGTGGTGAAGCCAGGGATGTAGCGACCACGAGCCTGATCGAGAACTGGATCGACCAGACCGAGCGGCGCCTGTGGTTCCTCTTCGAGGTGAGCCGGGGTCCGCACGCCCCTTGATGGTCCGGCGGCACGCCGCACTTTAAGGCACGTGCGTGTGTGCGGGGCCGGCGCAAGTCGGCCCTAACGCCGTTGCGCGCAGTCACACGCCAACTCAGGAGGAGCCTCTGGCATGACCACATCCCAAGTCAGTAAGACGGCGCTCCCCAAACGCCGCCTCGGCCGCACCGACATGAACATCACGCCCGTGGGCTTCGGCGCGTGGGCCATCGGCGGGCCTGACTGGGCGGTCGGGTGGGGCGCCCAGGACGACAAGAAGTCCATTGCTGCGATCCGCCATGCTGCGGAACGGGGGATCAACTGGATCGACACGGCGGCAATCTATGGCCTCGGTCATTCCGAGGAGGTGGTGAGTGCCGCCTTAAAGGAGATTCCCGCCGGCGAGCGGCCGCTCGTCTTTACCAAGTGCGGCTTACGCTGGGACGAGAGCGACCGTTCCGCCTTCCCACGGCAAGTTGGCGCGCCCGACAGCATCCGGCAGGAGGTAGAGGAACTCCTTGCGGCGCCTCGGCATCGAGCGCATCGACCTCTACCAGATGCACTGGCCCGCCAAGGACGGTACGCCTATCGAGGAGTACTGGCGCACGCTCCTCGACCTCAAGGCCGAGGGCAAGGTGCGCGCCGTCGGCCTTTCCAATCACAACGTAACGCAGCTCGAGGCGGCCGAGCGCGTCGGCCACGTCGATACGCTGCAGCCGCCGTTTTCCGCTATCAGGCGCGAATTTGCGGCAGCCGAGCTGCCTTGGTGTATCGCGCATGACACGGGCGTCATTGTCTATAGTCCGATGCAGGCGGGTCTGCTGACCGGCGCCTTCTCCGAGGAGCGCGTAAAGAAGCTAGCGAAGGACGATTGGCGCTCGCGCGATGGAGAGTTCAGCGGCGACAAACTCAGACGCAACATGAAATTGGCCGCAACCCTGAAGGCGTTGGCCGATCGCCATGGCACCACCACAGCGGCCGTCGCCGTCGCATGGGTGCTGGCCTGGCCTGGCGTAACTGGCGCCATCGTGGGCGCCCGCGCCCCTGAGCAGATCGACGGCTGGATCGACGCGGCCACGCTCGACCTCTCCCATTCCGACATGGAGGAAATCGCCGCCACCATCCTGGCAACGCGCGCCGGCTCGGGCCCGTCGCTGCCGCCGCCGGCGGCTTGAGGAACCCGAGCCGGCTTACTGCCAGCAGGGGGCGGGCGGGGTCGTCACGTAGCGCGACCGCCGGCAGAACGGACGGAAATAGATGTGGTGCTTCTTTGCGTAGACATAGCGCCCCTCGACGGGCCACAGGCGATGGGTGCGCGCCACTGCAAGGACACCTGCAGGCTGTGCCGCCGCCAACGACGGGGTCACGACCAGCATGAGAACGGCGAGACCGGTGGCGCTGTATGCGTTGCCGTGGTTCATCGCGTCCCTCCCCTGAGCGCTTCGGATGTTATAATATCCGTATCGCGTACGGTCAAGTCCCTTCTCGGGGTCGTCAGAGGGGCCCTCTCTTGAATGTCGGGTCGGCGCCCACTAGGGATGCGCCATGTACGCCGTCAAAGAGATCTTCTACACGCTGCAGGGCGAAGGTGCGCACACGGGCCGCGCCGCCGTATTCTGCCGCTTTGCAGGCTGCAACTTGTGGTCTGGGCGCGAGGTGGACCGCGGTGATGCGGCCTGCCAATTCTGCGATACGGACTTCGTCGGAACCGACGGAGACGGGGGCGGCCGCTTCGCAACCGCGGAGGAACTTGCAGACGCGTGTGCCGCGGTTGCCGCCGGCGCGAGCATAGGTTTCATCGTGTTGACCGGTGGTGAGCCCATGTTGCAGATCGACGCGCCACTGATCGACGCGCTGCACGCGCGCGGCTTCACTATTGCCATCGAGACCAATGGAACGCTCCCCGTCCCCTCCTCCATTGATTGGATCTGCGTCAGCCCGAAAGCCGGCACCGAGGTGAAGCAGCGCAGCGGTGATGAGCTGAAGCTCGTCTACCCGCAGGCGGGCCTTGATCCGGAGACATTGACCGACTGGCGCTTCTCCCACCGCTTCCTGCAGCCGATGGACGGCCCCGAAGCCGCAACAAACACTGCCCGGGCGCTGGCCTATTGCAAGGCGCACCCCGATTGGCGACTGTCGCTGCAGACGCATAAAATCCTTGGCATTCCATGATCCGGAGCCCTCTGGAACCACAAGGAAAAATCAACTAGAGAACGCCTATGCGCATCTACAAAGAGTTCCTCTTCGAGGCCGCCCATTTCCTGCCGAGCGCCGCGCCCGGCACGACAAATGCGCGCGTGCATGGGCACTCGTTTCGCGCTCGGGTTACGATCGAAGGCGTGCCCGATCCCGAGACGGGTCTGGTCTTTCATTTCGACGAGCTGGCCGCGGCCATGGCCGAGGCGCGCGACGCACTCGACCACCGCCTGTTGAACGAGGTTGAAGGTCTCGAGGCGCCGACGCTGGAGCGCATCTCCATGTGGTTGTGGAACCGCTTGCAGAACCGCGTGCCGGGTCTCGCCGAGATCGAGATCGCGCGCGACAGCTGCAACGAGGGCTGCGTCTATTCGGGTCCGCCTGCGGTGCGTCTGGCGGCGGAGTGAGCGAATGGGCCAAGAAAATAAGCCGGTAACGAACCTCGGGCAGGCGACCAAGGTTCCCAACTCGCCGGGTGAGGCCACGCTCGAGCGCGTTCCAAACCCGCATCCCGATGCGAATTACGTTGCGCGCTTCACGGCACCCGAGTTCACCTGTCTATGTCCGGTGACGGGGCAGCCGGACTTCGCTCACCTCGTTATCGACTACGTGCCGCGCGACTGGCTGGTTGAGAGCAAGTCGCTGAAGCTCTATCTCAACGCCTTCCGCAATTATGGCGCCTTTCACGAGGACACGACCATTGCTATCGCCAAGCGGCTCGTGGCGCTGCTCGAGCCGCATTACCTGCGCACCGGCGGCTACTGGTACCCGCGCGGCGGCATGCCGATCGACGTGTTCTGGCAGACGGGCACGCTGCCCGAAGGGGTATGGCTGCCCGATCCCGGCGTGGCGCCCTACCGCGGGCGCGGGTAGCATCTGCCCGTCGCAGGCCCCTCTTAGTGCAGCGACGACATGAGCGCGTTCAAATCCGTTTTAAAGCCGACGGAGAAGACGTCCATGCTGAGGTCGGCCGTGCCGAGCAAGGGTGGACCCGTGAAGAGCGTCGACGCCGGCACGCGGTTGAAGGGCGCGTTGTTCTCGTAGAAGACGTGGCTGTAGGAGAAGTCGAGCCGCGTATACTTGTCCCAATCGTACGAGCCACCGAGGCTCAGCCACACGCGATTGCTGTCGGGGTCCTGCACCAGTCGCGTCGTTGGCCCGTCCACCGGCGAGATTTCATAGGCGACGCCCGTCCGCAGCGTCAGCTTGGGCGACCAATCGTATTCGCCGCCGAGCGAGAAGAGCCAGCCGTCGCGCCATTGGAAATCGAGATTTGCCACCGCGGTGCCGGCCTGTGCTATGCCCGCGATGGGCTCATTTATCACGATGGGAATGACGCCGAGCCGGCTCCAGTTCACCCACTCGACCTCTCCAAGCAGCCTCGTCGTCGGCGTCACCGCGTGGCGCACGCCGAGCGATACCATGTCTGGGAGTATGACCGAGGCTTGGGCGTCGGTCTTGGCGATCGCGCCGATCTCCGTGTGGCCTTCTAGGGTGTGAGAGATTGCCGAGCGATAGCCCAGCCCGATCGACGTTCCGGGCATGGGGACGACGGTGATACCGGCTACGCCGCCAACACCGATATCGTCGGCCTGGAAGTTTGCTAGCCCCAATGGCGTCTGCGCCGTCTGCCGCTTCAGGCCGAAGTAGTCGATCTGAACGCCGGCGGCGACCGACACGCCGGGCATGATCTCATATGACACCATGGGCGTGGCGTCGATATTGAAGACATAGGTGGTGATGCCTTCGTACTGGCCGACCCAGTTCGTATCATCGGGCTTTGTTCCCAAGCCGAACGGCGAGGTGAGGCTCAAGGCGAAGACCGTCTTGCTGTCCAAGCGGTAAGTGAAGAAGCTGGCGCCGATCAAGGCATTCCTGCCCATATCAGTCTCGGCCGCTCCGTTTGGCGCGATCTGTGATCCCGGATTGGAGACGGTTACATCGGCTGAAATCAGAAGTCCCGATGCGGTCGCCTCCATCAGCAGGCCGCTGCCGGCAAACGTTGCAGCAGCCGGGTTCCAGGCGATGGCGGCAAGACTTTCCCCGCCGGCGGCGGCACCCGCGTAGGACATACCCTGATAGAACGCCGACTGCTCAATCCCGAAGCCGCCCGCGAGCGCTGCACTGGGCAACGTGACCAGCATTGGTGCTGCGATGACTGCGACAGTGCAAGCCTGCGAAATGCGAGCCGAGCGACGCATCCAGTTTCCCTCCTGGTTTCGGGAACGCTTTGCGAAACTCGACTATTGAGGGGGTAGCACTCAATCTGCAGAGTGCGCTTTGCTGTGCAGAACCTAATCTGTGAACAGACCGGTGGCGCGCGATTCCCCCCTTTGGACGCCGCGCATGACCTAACCCTACTGCTACGCATCCTATTGATTCGCAATACAGTGAACGGAAAGCGCGTGTTCTACGAACAGCGTTCTTATTGGGGACACGCTCCGCGGTGCTGGGGCTGCGGGGAGTAAGGATCAGCCGGGGTTTGAAGCTGTCGCGCCCTTGCGGGCTTCTTTCGCCAGCACGAAAAGCTGGGCGAGCATCGGCACCAGCTTGTCCTCTTCGCCCGACGGCTGGCTGTTGGTCGCAGCCGCCACCAGCACATCATCCTCGGGCGCAAACAGGAACGCCGTGCGGTAGCCGAGAGTCTCGCCTTCGTAGAACCACAGCGCCCCGACCTCGGGCTTCAACACGCGCACCAGACCGAGGCTGAACCCGCGCGGGTCGTCCTCAGTCACCTTGGCGATGGGCTTGCCGGTCTTCGTGGAGACGAGCGAGAGAAATTCCTTGAGCTGCTCAGGCGGCAAAATCTTGCCGGAGAAGACGGCGCGGATCCAGCGTGCAAGATCACGCGGCGTGGAGACGATCCCGCCGGCAGCGCCGGCCCAGCTGATGTCGGCGTCGCGCACATCGCGGCCGATCATCGGGGCGAGCGTCGCCTTTTTGCAGTTGGGCTCGTAAAGGCCGCAGTCGGGATTATTGAAATAGCCGCTCGCCATGCGCGCAAGGATGGCCGGTGGGTAGGCGACGGGCTGATAGTACGTGTCGCGCAGCTTGGCCGGATAGAAGAGCTTCTCCTCAAGCAGCTCCTTGTAGGATTTGCCGCCTGCTTTCTCGGCGATCATGCCTGCAAGGATGTAGTTGGTGTTGGAGTAGAAATAGCCGCTGTTGGGCGGCAGCTTCACGGTGGCGCTCGGATAGGCGTAAGCAATCAGCTCTTGCGGTGTGTAGTGCCGATTGGGCTCCTCCACCCAAAGACGGCTCAAAGGGATGCTCTCCGAGTAGGTCGGGAGCCCGCTCGTCATGTTGAGCAGGCGCTTGATCGTCACGTCCTTCCACGCGGGATACTCGGGAAGCCAGTCGCCGACCGTCTGATTGATGTTGAGCTTGCCCTCGGCCTCGAGCGCAAGGATGAGTGCGCCGGTGAAGCCCTTCGTATTGCTGCCGATCTGGAAGAGCGTATCTCCCGAGACCGGCACGCCGTCCTTCTCGGAGGTCTCGCCGGCGAAGATCTCGATGTCGGCACCCGGATCACCGAGGCTTACATAGGCAGCGACGCCAGTGATGTCCTCGGGGCCCTTGCGCGCCGCCAGATAGCTATCGACGACCTTCTGGAAGTCCGCGGCCGTGACGGCCCAAGCCGGCGCGCTCCAGGGCGTCAGTAACAGCACCACCGAAAGACAGACCGTCTTGCCCAGATTGAAAACACGCATCCCGTCGTCTCCGTCCCTGCTAGTGGGGAGCTTCCCCTTCCTGTAGGGATGCGCGCGTTAATATCTGATGTTCAAATGCCAACCCTGCGGGTTTTTGCGGGCACTGCGGCCTTGCCATGTGCTGGACGATACTCTGGAGAAGGCCTGGTCACGATGCCTTGCCGGGCAGCGGCACGTCGAAGCAGACGTTGATCATGCCGATCAATCCGTAGAAGCCGCACAGCGTCACGATCTCGATCAGTCCGGGAATTCCGAACGCCGCGATGAGCTTGTCCTGCAGCTCTTGCGGGATCGACTTGTAGCCAAGCGCGCAGTCCATGCACGCGCGCACGTTTCCGTAAGGCGCGGGAAACTCAGTCCTCCCATCGGCGATGTCGGCAATGATTTCATCCGACAGGCCGGCGGCACGGGCAGCGGCGATGTGGTCGGCCCACTCGAAGGCGATGTCGGCATGTTTGGAAAAGACGAGCACGATGAACTGATAGACGTCGCGCGGCAGGGTCGATTCGTATTTGTAGTAGTAGCCGAGCTGCTCGACGCGCTTGGCAAGCTCGGGGTGGTTCAGAAGCGGAATGTAGGGGCCGAGGTGATGGACGCCTTTGGCCGCGCGGCGCGCGAGGATGTCCTCATAGATTTGGCGAGCGGTACCGGTGAGCGCTATGGTCGGGTCGGGAAGGGTTGCCATCAATGCACCTCCTTACGCGTGGTACGACCAGGCGGCGGTCGCTTCGCTATAGGGCTCGACCGGTGTGGCGGCAGCGCGGTCCGTCTTGACGTCGATGACGCAGGCCTTTTTTGCCGCGAGCGCACGCTCCAGCGCCGGGACAAGCTCGTCGGGCCGGCGCACGGTCATTCCATCGCAGCCGAGCGACCGGGCAAAGCCCGCCCAGTCCTGATCGGGGGCCTCGGTCAGATGCGACGGCACGGGTCCGAGCGTGCGCATACGCAGCCACACGTTTCCAAGGGCAGCATTGTTGCTGACGATGACGATGATCGGCAGACCGAAGCGCGCCGCCGACTGCACCTCGATCCCGTGCATGCGCATGCAGCCATCACCTGTGAAGACCACGACGGGCGCGTCGGGCCGAGCTGCCTTGGCACCGATGCCGGCGGGGATACCCCACCCCATCGGACCCAGCCCGGACGCGGTGAGAAACTCGCGCGGTCCGTAGCTGTCCCAGTAGTGTACGGCGAAGGCCCGGTGGGCGCCGCTGTCGACGATGGCTATGGTCTCGCGCGGGAGGGTCTTGCGGCAATCGGCGACCATGCGCGCGGGATGGATCGGCATCGCCCCGCTCGCTGTGTTTACGATGTCGTAGTAGCGGGGGAGCGCGCGTATGCCGGCCACCCAGTCGCGGCGTGCTGCCATGCCATCGCGCAACGGCTTTGCCACATCGTCAGACGCCTGCAGCAACCAGCGCGCAAAAGCACCCCCGTGGCCGCCAACGAACGTCTCGTGTGCGACGTGGCAGCCGACTTGGACGGCCGAAATGTTGACGGAGAGAACGCCGAGCTTCGGAGCGAGTTGTCCCGACCAGTGCATGGAGTCGCGCACGTTGAGGGTGGCGCCCAGCACGATCAGAAGGTCCAGCGGCTCCTTGAGGAATGCCTGCGTCGCATGCCGGGTGCCGGCGTAGCCGAAGACGCCCAGCGAGAGCTCGTGATCCTCGGGGAAAATCCCCTTGGCGTGCTCGGTCGTGGCGACAGGGAGCTGGAATCGCTCCGCGGCGGCCAAGAGATCGGCGGCGCAGTCGTCCGCAATCATGCCGCCGCCGACGAGCAGCCCCACCCGCGGAGCGCTTCCGGCACTCTTGAGCATTTTCCAAAGGTCTGCCGCCGCCTCGCCATCGAGCGGGCGCGAGCGCAGGAGATCCTCGGCAAGTGGCTTCACCGGCGCATCGAACTCACCGGTTTGGATGTCGCGGGCGACGCTCAGATGCACGGGCGTTCGCCGGCCGTCCAGCATGCGTTTGATCGCGCCGCGCAGTTTGTGACCGAGCAGGCGGACATGCGGAACGCTGTAGGATTCGGCGGTGACCGGCGCCACGATCAGGCTGTCGTCGAAGGTCCCGGCGGTCGCGTCCTGAAAGAGCCCCATGCCTTGCATGTCGTTGGCAACCTCTCCCGAGAGCGCCAGCACGGGCGACTGGTCGGTGAGCGCGGCAGAGAGCGCGGTCACGGTGTTGGTCAGGCCAGGTCCGCCGATGCACAGGCACGCTCCGAACTTTCCGCTCGCCCGCGCATAGCCGTCGGCCATGTAGGCTGCCCCGCCCTCCTGCGCGGCCACGATGGGCGGCCGAGAGCCGGGAGAAACGGGTCGATCAAACCGCCCGGCACCAGGAATACGTGGTCGATACCGTCGGCCACCAGCGTCCGGAGGATGAAATCGGTGCCAAGCATGTCTAACCCGCTCAAATCGGGCGAGAAGCCGTAGCTATCGCCAAGTGGCGATGTTAGCCGCCGACACCTTAACGATCGCCTTTTTCCTGTGCCCTGTCCAACTCCCCTCCGGTTTGCCGCGGACTGGTCAGAAATTCGCCGCTCGGCTAGCGTCTAATTCTGCGATGGAGGGGGGAATGATTCGCTCGCATGTCTTGAAGCTCGTCATTGTCCTGGCGGTGTCCTCGCCGGCGATGGCGAAGCCGCGCCCCGCCGAGGATGGGTCTACGGTGACCGACCCGGTCCTTTCGGCGCCGGCAACGAACCTTCCTGCCACGCAATCGGAGGACCCGGTCAAAGCCGACATTGCCCGCAAGCTTGCGGCGCTACCTGCCGAGGGCTCGGCCCAAGAGATCCAAGAGCGCTCCGTGCTGATCGGCTTCTACGAAAAGCGCGACAATGCACCGTTGTGGGTGTCGGAGACGGGCCTGACGCCGAAGGCCGCTGCGATTGTACGCGAGATTAAGAACGCCGGAGACTGGGGTCTCGATCCGAGCGCATTCACGCTCCCAGAGCTTCCATCTGACGCTCAAGCTCTCTCCAGCCTCGAGCCCGGCGCCATCGCGGACGCGGAGGTGGCGCTCGACGTTGCCATTCTGAAATATGCGCGCTACGCCCGCGGCGGGCGCATCATCGATCCGACAGTTCTTCTCAACTCCGAGCTCGACCGCAAGCCGCAGCTCATCGACCCAGAGATCGTGATAAACGGCGTTGCTGCTGCAGATGAGCCCGACGCCTATCTTCGTGGCCTCAATCCCAAGCAGCCCCAGTTTGAGAAGCTGCGCCAAGCCTATCTCGCCGCGCGCAAGAAGCCGATTGCCCAGAAGATTCTCGCCAACATGGAAGAGTGGCGCTGGATGCCCGACGACTTGGGGGAGGTGCATTTCATCGCCAACATCCCCGAGTTCATGGTGCACCTCTACAAGGACGGCAAGGTCATCCACTCCGCGCGCATCGTCGTCGGCGAAGTCGGCAAGCAAACGACGGTCTTCACCCGCAACCTCAAATCGATCGTCTTCAAGCCCTTATGGCGGGTCCCTAAATCGATCAAGGTACGCGAGCTATTGCCCAATCTGCGTCGCGGCGGCAGCATGTTCCGCCAGTACGATCTCGAGTTGCAGACCAAGGACGGGCAGCCGCTCGACTATCGCAAAATCGATTGGAATACCGCGGATATCCGCGACTACGAGGTCGTGCAGCCGCCCGGGCCTAAGAACGTGGAGGGCGTCGTCAAGTTCACCTTCCCGAGCCAGCACACGATCTTCATGCACGACACCGTCGACAAGTGGATGTTCAAGCAGAAAGTGCGCACGCTGAGCCACGGCTGCATGCGCCTGCAAAATCCCATGCGCATGGCCGAGCTGGTGCTGGCTGAGGACAAGGGGTGGGATGCCGCCCACGTCGAGGAGGTGCTGCGCACCGGCCCACCCAACAACGAGATCATGATCGACCACAAGATCCCGGTACACCTCGTCTACTTCACGGCGTGGGTGGACGACAAAGACATGCTTCGCACCTACCGCGACATCTATGGGCACGAGAAACGCATTACGCAGGCGCTCCAAGGCAAATGGGATCAGATCGACGTGGGGCGCAATCATTTGGCGCCCGTCGAGCCAGTGGAGCCCAGCTCGCTTTCAGGATCCTCGCCAAGCGCCTCTTCTCGCCCCCGCAAGGCACAGACGATCGTTGATATGGTAGGGAACGCGCTGGGCGGCGGTTTCTGACCACCCAACGGACGAATCGGCTCCGCACACAATTTATCTGTTTGCATGCGGACTGCGGCCTTGAACGTCACCGCCCCGGCCGATAGCCAACACTATGAGAGCGCTACGAATCACCGCCTTGAGCCGGGGCGCATGCCTGCTCGCTGCCACCCTGCTCCTCGCCCATCCCGCGCTTGCCGACGATCCCTCGTCCTCGGCAATTGATGCAGCCGCGATCACGACCACTCCGACGCTGACGGCAGCCTCGATCAAATCCAAGATCGGCGAGATCGAGGCGCGCAAGGACATCGCGCCGGCCATACGCGATCAGTCGCTCGCCCTCTATCGCGATGCGCTCAGTCAGCTCGATGCCGCGGAAGCGAGCAGCGCGGCTGCCGCCAAATTCCAGGAGGCGATACAGTCCTCGCCCAAGCACACGGCCGAGCTCAAAGAGCAACTTTCGGCTGTCCTGGCCCCGCCAAAGACAACGGGGGCCGCGCCAAAAAAGCAGGTCAACCAGCTCGCGCTCGCCGATATCGAGCAGCGGCTCGACACGACGCAAGCCGATATCGCAACCGTCAGGACCGAGCTCGGTGAGCTCGATGCGACGCTGCGGACGATGGCCGCGCGCCCAACCGCAGCCCGCGAAGAGCAATCGGTCGAGAAGCAGCAACTCGATGCGCTGGCGTCTGCACGGCCGACGGGCAACCTCGACGAGGATCCGGCCATCACTGAGGCGCGCCGGGCCTCGATGGCGGCCGAGCGTCTGGCGCGCGCCGCCAAGATCAATCTTCTCGAGCAGGAGGTGATCAGCCTTCCCGCACGCCAGGCACTCACGACCGCGCGCCGCGACCTTGCCGCCGCCAAGCTCGGTCGGCTGGAGCAGCAGGTTCCCGTGCTCGAGGCGCGCATCAACGAGCTGCGCCAGAGCGACGCGCTGCGCAAGCAAGCTCAAGCCGAGCAGGTCACGCGCCAGCTTTCCGGCCAGTCTCCCCTGCTTGAGGACTACGCCAAGGCCACCGCCTTGTTGCGGCAAAAGCAGATCGATATGGCGCGGGCAACGGAGGAGGATCAGGCGGCGCAGACGGCGATCAACGCCGAGATAGCCCGCACGCGTGAGAGCACGGCGGCGGCGCAGCAGATCCTGGAGATCGGCAGCGTAGGAGAGGAGCTGGGCGAGTTCCTGCGCGAAATGCGGTCGCAGCTTCCGCCCGTCGGTTCGCTGCGCGAAGGGATCCACGAGCGCGACGAGGCCATCGTCGACGCGCGCCTGCAGCGCCTCAACGTGGATAAGACGCGGCGCATACTGGCGGACCCGCAGCGCGCGGCCGAGCACTTGCTGGAGCAGACCGCGCTCGGGACGCGTGCCGAGCTGCAGCCCACGTTGCAAAAGCTCGTCGCGGAACGTGCCGACGCCCTTGCGCGCCTGAGCGAGGCCTATACGCGTCGCATCGATGATCTGGCAAAAATCAACGCCTCCGAGCGTGAGCTTTTGAGCCAGACCAAGCAACTGGAGTCGCTCCTGAACGACCGGCTCTTATGGTTGCCGAGCTCGGCACCTTTGGGATTTGCGTGGCTTGAGCAGGTCCGGGCGAGCTTCGCCTGGCTGACGTCCGGCGAAAGCTGGCGAAGCGTGTGGAATACGTTTGCCCGTCGTCTTGAAACGCTCCCGCTTCCGAGCCTCGCCATTTTTGCCGCCTTCGCCGTCTTGTGGGGCTTCAGGCGGCGCCTGCGGGCGCGGCTCGATGGCATTGCGGTCGCCGTCGGCCGACCCATGAGCGACGGCTACTTGCTCACTCCCCGCGCGCTCGTGATCACGGGGCTCATTTCGCTGCACTGGCCTCTTCTCTTCGGCTACGTGGGATGGCTATTAAAGACGGCCCCCGATGCCTCGGAGTTTACCGGCAGCGTCGGCAACGGATTGCTCGGCGCATCGTCCGTCATCCTGCTTTTGCGCTTTCTCCAGCTCCTCTGCCTCGAGCGCGGGCTGTTCAGCGCGCATTTCGAGTGGAGCGCACGCGCCTGTCAGCTCTTGGCCCGCAACCTCGTGTGGCTCGTCCTGGTGGCGGCGCCCGTCACCTTTCTGCTCGGCATGATCGAGGTCAATAAGTCGCAAGTCTACCGCGACGGCTTGGGTCGGCTCGCGTTCCTTGCCGGCTCGATTGCCATCGCCGTGTTCGCCATGCGCACGCTCAGCCCGCGCCGAGGCATCTTTGCCGAGCTGCTCTCACGCGACGGTGCACTGTGGCTCGTGCGCAGCCTCTGGTATCCGCTGGCATGGGCCGCACCCTTGGCGCTCGCCGCGCTGGCCGTCTCCGGCTACTACGACAGCGCCTCTCTGTTGCAGACGGTCTTCTTGGAGACCGTCGCCATCGGCATTCTCGCGCTCATTGCGTATGGCGTCGCCATGCGTCAGCTGCTTGTCGCGCGCCGCCGCCTCGAGATGCAGCACGCCTACGAGCGGCGCGAGAAGGCGCGCGCAGCGGCGGCGGCGCGTGAGGCCGCCGAGGCCACCGGCGATGCGACCCCGCAGATGAGCGATATCCTCGAAGTCGACGTCGCCTCCATCAGCCTGCAGACGCGGACCCTACTTCGCATGCTGACATTGGTCGGTCTCGCCATTGCCCTTTGGCTGGTGTGGCGCCCGCTGCTGCCGGCGCTCGGCGTCCTCGATAATGTCGCCCTGTGGACGCAGACGATTGCCACCGACGCCGGCACCCGGATCGTACCGGTGACGCTCTCCAACCTGTTGCTCGCGCTAGCGATTGCGGCAATGACGTTTGTTGCTTCCCACAACCTGCCGGGGCTCTTGGAGATCCTGCTTTTACAGCGGCTCTCGATCGAGCCCGGCACGCGCTACGCCGTCACTGCCATCAGCCGCTACTGCATCGTTGCCGTAGGACTGCTCATCGCCTTCAACCGCGTCGGGGCCGATTGGTCACAGTTGCAATGGATCGTTGCTGCGCTTGGCGTCGGCGTGGGGTTCGGGCTGCAGGAGATCGTGGCCAACTTCGTCTCAGGCCTCATCATCCTCTTTGAGCGGCCGGTACGTGTTGGCGACACGGTGACCATCGGCGACCTGAGCGGCACCGTCTCGCGCATTCAGATCCGCGCCACCAGCATCACCGACTGGGACAACCGCGAGACGCTGGTTCCCAACAAGGCGCTGATTACCGACAAGGTCATGAACTGGACGCTCTCAGACCCGGTGACCAGGCTCTTGGTGCCGGTCGGCATTGCCTACGGCTCAGATACCCTGGTCGCCCAGGAGATCATGCTCGATGCCGTGAAGGCCAATCCATTGGTAATGACCCAGCCGCCGCCGACGGTGTTCTTCCTCGGCTTCGGCGACAGTGCGCTCAACTACGAGATCCGTGCCTTTGTCGCCCAACCGGCTCATCGCCTAGTGGTGCTACACGAGTTGCACGTCGCAATCGAGCGCGCCTTGCGCGAGCACCACATCCAGATCCCGTTCCCGCAACGCGATCTGCATCTGAAATTCGAGGAGGTCGCGGATGCGGCGCAAGCGGCGGGCGTCAAGGCGCTGCGCCAGAAGCTCAAGGAGGCGGGCTAGCGGCACGCCGCGCTGATGCAGGGCCTTCGGATTGCTGGTCTCCAGCATTTCTTAGCAATTTTGCGCTAGCTTTACGCAAAATCAAAAAGAACAATGGGAGACGTCCATGTTTGAGAGTCTCGTCAACCAATTCGATACGATGGCGCTCGGCGAGGAGCTGTACACGTTCTGCTTCACGGCCTTTATGGTCGGCGGTGCATTCTGCTGCGGCGTGCGCTGCATGAGGCCAGAGGTGCAAGCGGCAGAGAGGCCTACTGAGGCCGCGCGCCAGCTCAAAGCCAAACGAAAACGGGCGAAGACGCCGCGGCACGCTGACAGTGCGCGCCCTAGTGCTAAGCCGCCGCCGCGACGTCCGCGCCGCCCCCTCGCCTCAAATCCGGAGGCACGGCTTCTTCGCGCAACGCAGCGATCGCTTCGGCAAGATCCATCACCTTTTGACCGTCCGAGCCGAGACGGCGGATCGAGACCTTGCCTTCCTCCGCCTCACGCTTGCCGACGACCACGAGCACCGGCACCTTGGCCAGCGAGTGCTCACGCACCTTGTAATTGATCTTCTCGTTTCTGAGATCGACCTCGGCGCGCAAGCCGGCCGCCTTCAGCTTCTCTAAGACCTCCAGCGCGTAGGTGTCGGCGTCCGACACGATAGTCGCCACCACCGCCTGCACCGGCGCCAGCCAAAGCGGGAAATGGCCCGCGAAGTTCTCGATCAGCACGCCCGTGAAGCGCTCCAGCGAGCCGAAGATGGCGCGGTGGATCATCACCGGCGTCTTCTTCTCCGAATGCTCGTCAATGTAGAAGGCGCCGAGCCGCCCTGGAAGATTAAAGTCGACCTGCGTGGTCCCGCACTGCCAGTCGCGGCCGATGGCGTCCTTCAGGACATACTCGAACTTCGGGCCATAGAAGGCGCCCTCGCCGGGATTGATCGACGTCTTGATGCGGCCCATGCCGCGCTTCTCGATCTCTTCGAGGACCTTCTCCATCACGGCCTCGGCGTGGTCCCACTGCTCGTCCGAGCCCACGCGCTTCTCCGGCCGCGTCGACAGCTTCACGACGATGTCCTTGAAGCCGAAGTCCTCGTAGATCGAGAGCAGCAGGTCGTTGATCTCCAGGCACTGCTCCTCGAGCTGAGCCTCGGTGATGAAGATGTGAGCGTCGTCCTGCGTGAAGTGGCGCACGCGCAAAAGCCCGTGCATGGCACCAGAGGGCTCGTAGCGGTGCACCTTGCCGAACTCGCCCATCTTCAAGGGCAGATCGCGGTAGCTCTTGAGCCCGTGCTTGAAGATCTGCACATGGCCGGGGCAGTTCATGGGCTTGCAGCAGAAGATGCGCTCGTCGGGCAGCTCGGTGACGAACATCATGTCTCGGTA
This sequence comes from uncultured Alphaproteobacteria bacterium, assembly GCA_963782555.1. Lineage (GTDB taxonomy): Bacteria > Pseudomonadota > Alphaproteobacteria > Rhizobiales > Hyphomicrobiaceae > Hyphomicrobium_A. Next base: position 734,830 of record CAWAKB010000005.1, read on the forward strand.
GTTCTCCCAATGCCCGGAAAGCTCCCAGAAGTGCTTCTCCATCATGTCGGGCGAGTTGACCTCGGTGTAGCCGGCCTTCTCCAGACGGCGGCGCATGTAGGCGATCAGAGTCTGGAACAGCGTCCAGCCGTTGGGGTGCCAAAATACGGAGCCTGGCGCCTCCTCCTGGAAATGGAACAGATCCATCTCGCGGCCGAGCTTGCGGTGGTCGCGCTTTTCCGCCTCCTCCAGCCGGTGCAGGTAGGCGGCAAGCTCGGCCTCCGTCGCCCAGGCCGTGCCGTAGATGCGCTGGAGCATCGGCTTGTTGGCGTCGCCACGCCAATAGGCGCCGGCGATCTTCTGCAGCTTGAACGCCTTGCCGACCTGGCCCGTCGAGACCATGTGCGGGCCGCGGCAGAGATCGAGCCATTCGCCCTGCTTGTAGATTTTGACGTCCTCGCCCTCGGGGATGGCGTCGACGAGCTCGACCTTGAAGTTCTCGCCCCGCTCCCGGAAGAAGTCCTTCGCCTTTTTGCGGCTCCAGACCTCTTTGGTGAAGGGCGCGTTCTTGGCGATGATCTCGCCCATCCTCTTTTCGATCTTGGCGAGATCGTCGGGATGAAACGGCTCCTGCTTGGCGAAGTCGTAATAGAAGCCGTTCTCGATCACGGGCCCGATCGTCACCTGCACCTTCGGCCACAGCGACTGCACGGCCTCCGCCATGACGTGCGCGGCATCGTGCCGGATCATCTCCAGCGCTTCCGGATCGGTGCGCGAGACGAATTTGATCGTCGCATTATGCGTGATCGGGTCGGCGAGGTCGGCCAGCTTGCCGTCGAGGCTCATGGCGACCGTGCGCTTGGCGAGCGACCGCGAAATGGACTTGGCGACCGAGAGGCCCGAGGTGCCGCTCTCGACCTTGCGCGTGGCGCCGTCCGGAAATGTCAGGGTGATTTGGGCCGCGTCGGCCATGACCGTCTCCTCTCAATCGCTGCATACCAAGCAGGTAAGATGAGCCGTATATAAGCGCCGGCGCGCTGCCTGTCATCCCTCAGGTTGACGCAGTTTCCAGCGTCCGTAGCGCCAGGGGGCAAGGGGGTGATATTCGCCGCGGATGTCGGGCACCGGATCGTGCCCGCGCGAGCCCAAAGGATGGCAGCGCAAGAGGCGCGAGATGGTCAGCCAGAACCCGCGCCAGGCGCCGTTCCTGTCGATCGCCTCCAACGCATACTCCGAGCAGGTCGGCACATGCCGACAGCTCCAGCCGACATAAGGTTTCAGTGTCCAGCGATAGACGTGGATCGGCGCCTTCAGCAGCGTGGCCCCGACGTTCATTCGTAAGGCTCGCCGGATTTGTGCAGGAACACGACCTTGCCGGACCGTTTAGTGAGGCGCAGGTCGATGTCGGGATACTCGGCGTCCTCGTCGGGGCTGCGGGTGCCGACCTCGAGATAGGTGGCCGGCCGCGTGCCTTTGTTGATGAGCTGGTGTCCGTTTGCCTCGCCGGCCGGAAAGGTTGCGGCCATGCCGGGCGTAAGCACCTCCTCGCCCGCATCCGTCACCAGCGTGAGGTTGCCCTCGAGCACGTAGATGAACTCGTCCTCTTTCGCGTGCCAATGGCGGTGCGCAGACATGGCGCCCGGCTCCAGCGTCGTCAGGTTGACGCCGAACTGCGTGAGACCGCCAATGTTGCCGAGCGCCCGCTTGATGCGGCCTTGGAAGCCTTTCGCGAACTCGGCTGGATAGATGGTTCCGCGCCGGCCCTCCACCTTGGACGGATCCCTTATCACCGCCATGTCGTTCTCCCGGTCTTGGATTAAGCGGAGGCTGCGCGCGCCTTCGCCGCAGCGCGTTTCTCCTCGATCTCGCCAATCGCCTTCTCGAGCGCGTCGAAGGTGAGCATCACCGAGCCGTGCCGGGCTCTGTAGTGCCGAACCGGCTCCAGCAGAGCCAGCTCTGCGAAACGGCCGCCGGGGGCGGGACCGTTCTCCTTGAGCATGCGGCGCATCGCGGCCGCAGCCTCGCGCACCTCCTCGGCCGTTGCCCCGATCACGTGGCCGCCCATAATTGAAGCCGCGGCCTGACCCAGCAGGCATGCTTTGACCGTCTGGCCGTAGCCGGTGACTTGGTCTCCGCTCATGTTCAAATCGATGGTGACCGTCGACCCGCAAAGCTTGGAATGTGCCGTTGCGGTGGCGTCGGGGCGCTCCAGGCGCTCCGAACAGGGGATATGCGCCGCCAGCTGCAGCAGCTTCGTGTTGTAGATCTCGTCCAGATCGGCCATTTCGATGGTTTGTGGGGCTTGCACCCCGCTCCCTTCCCAATTCTCAAGCCACTCCCGATAATATAGGGCAGGTTTGGCAAATGTGGCATCGTCCCCGGGCCTGTCACGCAGCGGAGCGGCCGCCCTTGAAAAAAGCGTCTCCTGTGAACCTTGCGAGCACGAGCCCGCCGCGGCCAAGCCGTCAGCAGGCGGAGGAGGCCGTGCGTACCCTGCTCGCCTGGGCCGGCGATGATCCCGAGCGCCCGGGTCTCGCCAATACGCCCAAGCGTGTCGTCGAGGCCTTCGAGGAGCGCTTTTGCGGCTACGGGCAAGATCCGGCCGCCGAGCTTGCGCGCACCTTCGAGGACGTCTCGGGCTACTCTGACATGATCCTGTTGCGCGACGTGCGGCTCGAGAGCCATTGCGAGCATCACATCGCGCCCTTCATCGGTGTTGCGCACGTCGCCTACGTCCCGCATCACCGCGTGGTCGGTCTTTCGAAGCTTGCGCGCGTCGTCGACATCTTCGCACACCGTCTGCAGGTGCAAGAGTCGTTGACGGCGCAGATTGCCACCACCATTCAGAATGCACTGGCCCCGAAAGGTGTCGCCGTGATGATCCGCGCCAACCACCAGTGCATGACGCTGCGCGCCGTCAATCAGCCCGCGGCGACGATGGTGACGACGCACTTCACCGGCGTGTTCGAAACGACAGAGAACTGGCGCGACCGTTTCCTGCAGGCGGTGCAAGTGCCCCAGGGCGAGCGCTACGCTTAAAGCCGCGCTGCCCCTCCTCAAGACCAAGAGCGTTGTCTGATGGCCCAATCCGAGACACCACGATTTTTGCCGCGCGGCAGCAAGGAGAGCATTGAAGCGAAGTTGAGCTTCCAGCCGAAGTTCGATGCCGATGGCCTAATTCCGGCCATCGTCACCGACGCCGATACGGGCGAGGTGCTGATGTTCGCGTGGATGAATGCCGAGGCACTCGCGCTGACGCTCGAGCGAGGCGTCGGTCATTTCTGGAGCCGCTCGCGCGGCGCGCTCTGGAAAAAAGGCGCAGAGAGTGGAAACGTTCTGCGCGTCGTCGAGTTGCGCACCGATTGCGACCAGGATGTCGTGTGGATGCGCGTCACCGTGGAGGGTGACGGGCTTGCCTGTCACACTGGCCGGCGCAGTTGCTTCTACCGCTCTGTGCCGCTCGGCCCCGCACCGCACGATGCACTGCAGCCAGCACCGCAGAAAGTGTCGCAGGAACGCTGAAGCGATTGCCTTGTTGCGGCGCAATCGCCGCTCAATCCGTCGTGTTGCGAGCAGTCGGCTAGTGTAAGGTTAATCTCGGCGTCCTATATTCATAGTCAGACAACAATACGATTCGGGCTTGTTCGGCGTACCCCCATGGGCATGTAGATTGCATTCTAGCCGTTCAGATGACGCTGGATTGCAGTCGTGCTCGTAGCTCTGGAGGGCACGCCGGCACGAGAGCAGGCAGGTGACCGGCTATGGCAAGGACAAAGATCGGCCTAGCGTTGGGGGGCGGCGCGGCGCGCGGCTGGGCCCATATCGGTGTCATCAATGCGTTGAGCGAAGCCGGCATCAAGCCGGATATCATCGTGGGCACCTCGATCGGCGCCGTCGTCGGCGCTTGCTACGCAGGCGGTCATCTTGAATCGCTGGAACAGTTTGCCCTCAGCCTGACCCGTCGGCGCGTGTTCGGCTACCTCGATTTCAACTTCGCGGGCACCGGCCTCATCAACGGCCAGCGTCTGTGCGATCAACTTCAGCAGCACCTCGGCCATCTCAACATCGAGCAACTCAAGCCCCGCTTCACTGCGGTGGCCACCGAGATCGGCACCGGGCACGAGATCTGGTTGTCTCGCGGGCCCCTCGTCGATGCGGTCCGCGCCTCCTATGCGCTCCCCGGAATCTTCCGGCCGGTCAAGATCAATGGCCGCTGGCTTTTCGATGGCGCCCTCGTCAATCCCATCCCGGTGTCGGTTTGCCGGGCACACGGCGCGCGCTACGTCATCGCCGTCAACCTCAATTTCGATGTGTGCGGGCGGGGAACGATCGACCCGCATTTCGATGCGGACGTCGGCGAAGTTGCTTCCGAGCCGGAGGAGCCCGAGCCAATGCCGGTCTTGGGTAAGAACGGCACCGCCGTGCGCCGGCTCCTGCAGCGCCAAATTTTCGGAAAGGGCGAGTCGGCGCCGGGCATCTCCACGGTCATGATGGATGCCTTCAATATCGTGCAGGACCGCATCGCGCGCTCACGGCTCGCGGGCGATCCTCCCGATGCCATGATCAATCTGCGCCTCGGCGACGTCGGCCTGTTTGATTTCCACCGGGCCGAGGAGCTGATCGCTCACGGAGCCGCCTCGACCAAGCGCCATCTCCAGGACATGCACCGCGAGATCGACGCGCGCAAGCACGCGCCCGGCGGGCACGTGGGTGTCGTCGAGGTTGCCTGAGCCATCTCCGCGAGAATGGTGACCCGGCCCTCAGCCTGTCGCAAAGTAGTCGCGCATCGCCGTCACTTCCATCTCCACCTCTGCGACGTGATGCTTGACGATGTCGCCGATGGAGACGATGCCGACGAGCGCGCCGTCCTCGATGACGGGGACATGGCGGAAGCGGCCCTGGGTCATGAGCTCCATCATCTCCTCGAGCGTGCTCGTTTCCTGGCAGGAGATGACCGATGACGTCATGCTCTCCGATATCGGCTCCTTGAGCGCAGCTGCTCCGTGCTCGGCGAGCCGCCGGATGACGTCACGCTCCGACAAGATGCCCACGACCTCGCCGTTGTCGCCGACAATGACAATGGCGCCGATCTTCTTCTGAGCAAGCTTGCCGATGACCTCCGAGAGCGTCGAATCGGGGCGCGTCGTTGCGACCGCTCGCCCCTTGGCTTTGAGAATCTGAGAGATATTCATGTAGCTCCTCCCACTGCGCCTAGGCAGTCGAAGCACGGCAAAATCCCATTACGGTGCGTTAAACCGAGATTCGCGCCTGTGCCCGCTTTTCGACGCGAGAACGTCTTCCCTTGGTTTTGCTTCCTTTTGCTTCTTTTTTGGCAAAGCGAACCATGCGGCTCGCCGAGCCCGTCATGGTGCGGCAATTAGGCGCTAGACGCAAGATCGTCGTTTATAAATGACCAGTCTGGTGAACGGATCGTGGAGTGCTTTCAAAGAACCCATAACAAAATAGACCAGTAAAATAGCCGCCCAGATGCGCCTGCCAGGCAATGCCTCCTGCCGGGACGCCCCCGACCCCAAGCACCCCCAAAAGATTGGCGACGAGAAAGGCACCCGTGACCAGCAGGACGCGCCGGTCCGTCAGGGCCTTGGCCAGGGGCATCAATGGGACCTGCGCGGGATTATCCCGCAGTGCACGCAAACCGTCGGTGTCGAGCGCGGTGAACAAGAATCGCATGGTTGCGCCCATAAGGCCCGAGATGGCTCCAGAGGCCCCGACCATGGGCGCCATGAGCCCCGGATTTAAGGCAAGGAACGCGATGGCTCCACCAATGGCGCACACCGCAAAGAACAGGAGGAACCGCACAGTCCCGGTTCGACTGGCCACGACCCCGCCGAACGCCAACAGCCAAGCGCTGTTGATGGCCAGGTGCAGAAGGCCCCCGTGCACGACAGCATAGGTCAGGCACGACGTCACCGCGGCGACCATGCCGCCGGGGATGGAATTCGCATAGCCGTCATACCGTGCTGGAATGAACGACAGCGCCACCGTCAGCCAACCGCTCCACGTTGCCGGCAAAGCTGCCAGCAGCAGGTGAACGGCAACGAGTAGCCCCAGGACCGCCAATACGCTGCCAGGCACGTTGAACATTGGCTCGTGTCGGCTCACCCGCTCATCCTTTTTCAGTCGCCCCTGGCGCTCGGCCGGGCGGCAGAGTTAACGGCACAACGCTCCCCCAGCAACCATGAATCCGCTAGCCGGGCCGAGGCCACGCCCATGGCACAGATGCTGCTCCATGGAGGTGCATCACTACCGATCGGGGAAAAGCTGTCCCGATCCGGGACGATATTGAAGCTTCATTCCACGGGGATGCCCTGGCGGGTCAGGACCATGAGACACAACACCAGCAAGGCCCTTTTCGCGTATTGGGACAGTCTGCGCGGAAACAGGTTGGCACCGCAGCGTTTCGAGATCGACCCCTCGAAAATCAGCGCCCTCTTGCCTTACACGTTCATTCTGGAGCGGCGCGACGCTGAAACATTCAATTTTCGGCTGGCCGGCACGCGTATGTGCGACATCTTTGGGCACGAGCTGCGCGGCACCAATTTCCTCGACGGCTGGGAGACCATCGACCGCCTGCCGTTGCTGCGCCAGTTCTCAACGCTGACGCGGCAGGGGACGGCGGGGATCGTTTATCTAGAGATTGCCGCAGTCGCCGAGGAGGCCGTCGAATGCGAGGTGCTGCTTCTGCCCCTCAGGCATACGCGCGACGCCATCGATCGTGTTTTGGGGACCTTCACGCCGCTCCAGTCGCCAATCTGGCTCGGAGAGAAGCCAGTTGTAGCCAAACGTGTCATTGCAAACGAGCTGGTTTGGCCGGCGCGTGATTCCTTCGATGTGATCGCCCGCCCAACCGAGCCGCCGCCTCTGGATCCGGTACGTGCCGCGCGCATCGTGCGGTCAAAGCGACGCCAGTTTCGCGTTTTTGACGGCGGCCTTAGCGGCTCAGACTTCGACAAGACCTGACCGAGATGGCGTCGGCTAATCGCGACGCCGGTGATCGTTGGCAGCATTGCGCGCAACGCCTCCATGCAGAAATGGAGCGACGGTTAGGTCTTCTTTAAGAGCCCTGGCCCCATATTTACCTACGGAACAGAGCCATCGGTGTACGCGTTCTTGTTTTGGCTCGCGCACAGCTGCGGCCGCTAGAGCGGTCTAATCGCAGGATGGCTCATGTCGAGTTCGGCTCCAATAAGGCCACACCGGCCCGATCTTTCCGGTGCAGGCACCGCTGACCAACGACGTTATCCCCGCTTTTCGCTCAGCTTGCCCGGCCGCTTCATGCGCGCCGATAAGCTCGATTATCCCTGCCGTCTGAAGGACATCTCCGTCATCGGTGCAGCGATGACGTCATCCACAGCGTTGGCCGTGGGCGAGCACCTCATCGTTTATTTGCTGCATTTGGGTGGTCTTGAAGGGACAGTTGTAAGGCGCACCGAGGACGGCTTTGCCATGAGCATCACCGCTACTCAACGCAAGCGGGAGAAGCTCGCAGCTCAAATCAAACTTCTGTCGTCACAGCTCGAAATCTCCGAGGCGGAGGAGCGCGTGTTTCCGCGCCGTCCGGTCAATGAGATCGCAACTTTGGCACTCCTTGACGGAACGGTCTTGGACTGCCCCATGCTCGATGTTTCGCGCAGCGGAGCATCAATCGTAACACCCATACGGCCGCCGCTGGGCACAGAGGTGGTTTTCGCAAACCAGCGTGCCGTCGTCGTCCGCCACCACGACGAGGGCGTCGCGCTGGAATTTGTTAATCAACGCTTGGAGGAAGAGGCTGCTCTGGAACGCTCCGGCCAAACCGGGAGTTCATAAAGATGAATGAGAGAACAGCGTTTTGCTTCAAATCGCGCGGCGGCGCTTCAGGGTAACGCGAGCACTTTCGGGTAGCTTGAGAGGGACAAGTAACGGGGTATCGTAATGCATCGGGTTGAGCTTAGCGCCATTGTTCTGGTTGGCGGACTGTTGGCAGCGTCAAGTGTTTGCGCGCAACAGGTTTCGGCATATGGGGCGATTGAGAATATCGCTCCTCCGTCCCCACGTGCACCGGCCTTCATGCGGGTCTTTGGGCCAGCGCAGCCGCCGCACGGCTTCGTCCGCTTCTGCGAGGCGTCGCCGGAGGAATGCGCCTCCGATAACCGCCCGGAAAACCGCTTCAATGCCTCAGCCGAGCGTTTGCGCCAGCTCGACGACGTGAACCGCGAGGTCAACAAGCAGATCGCGCCGGCCACGGACCTCGAAGTTTATGGCGTTAACGAGTATTGGACGCTGCCGAAAACAAGGGGCGATTGCGAGGATTACGCGCTGCTCAAGCGCCATGACCTCATCAAGAAAGGTTGGCCGGTTAGCGCACTGCTCATGACCGTCGTGCGTGACGAAAAGGGCGAAGGTCATGCCGTACTGACGGCCCGCACAATGCAAGGCGATTTCATTCTCGACAACAAGGTCGAGGAAATTCGCCTGTGGAGCCAGACGCCATACGAGTATGTGATGCGCCAATCCTACATCAACCCGCGCGTTTGGGTTGCGCTCGATACGCGCCAGAGCCCGCTGGCGACGTCCATGTCGGGCTTGGAGTTGGAACGCTAGCGCGGCGCGGGGCGCGATTAGCCCCGCGGCCAGCCCTCACGCGCTCTGCACCTTGAGGCAGGCAGCGAACCGCTTCCAGTTCTTCACGTAGCGGCCCGCCGCGGCCCCGAACTTTGCCACGTCCTCGGACGAAAGCTGGCGCACGATCTTTCCCGGAGAGCCGAGCACCATCGAGCGCGGCGGGATCTCCTTGCCCTCGGTGATGAGCGTGTTGGCTCCGATGAGGCACTCCTCCCCGATCTTCGCACCGTTGAGCACGATCGATCCAATGCCGACGAGGCTGCCCCGACCGATGCTGCAGCCGTGGAGCATGACCCTGTGTCCAACCGTGCAATCCTCCCCGATCGTCAACGGATAGCCGGGATCGGTATGCAGGATGCAGGCCTCCTGCACGTTGGAGCGGGCGCCGATCCGGATCGGCTCGTTGTCGCCGCGGATAACGCTGCCGAACCACACGCTCGCGTCCTCCTCGAGGATGACCTTCCCGATAACGACCGCGTTTGGTGCGATCCAGTAGCGGCCGTCACCCGGCGTTTCCACGCCCGTGCCCTCGAGCTCATAGAGCGCCATGCGCTGCCCCGTCGATCTCACACGCCTTCGAGATCGAGCTCGAGGATCGCCATCTGGAATTGATAGGAGACCTCGCCGTCCTCATCCTCGCGGAAGAGCACGGCGATGAACTCGTCGCCGATGAAGACCTCGGCGGAATCGTCCTTCTTGGGGCGCGCACGCACCTCCAGGTTGGGCGTCTTGAAAACCCTGCGCAGATAGGCCTGCAGGCGGGCCGTCTCGTCCTTGGTCACTTTGGAATGTCTCCTTTGCGCGGCGTGAAGGGGGAGCTTTGCCGCTGTGAAGTTCTAGAGGCCGCCGAAATCGTCGACCCAGGTCTGTTCCATCTCCAGCGCAGGCTCGGCGCAACCCGCCGAGCCGACGACCCTCGCGGGAACGCCCGCGACCGTCACGTGCGGAGGAACGTCGCGCAGGACGACGCTGCCGGCCGCGATGCGCGAGCCTTCGCCCACGGTAATGTTGCCGAGGATCTTGGCTCCAGCACCAACGAGGACATTCTCGCCGATCTTGGGATGGCGATTGCCGGTCTCCTTGCCGCTGCCGCCCAGTGTGACGGCATGCAGGAATGAGCAGTTGTTGCCGACGACGGCCGTCTCACCGACAACAAACCCGGTGGCGTGATCGATCATGATCCCGTGCCCGAAGCGAGCGGCGGGATGAATGTCGACGGCAAAGGTCCGCGAAGCCTGGCTTTGCAGGAACAGAGCGAAGTCGCGCCGTCCCTCGTGCCATAAGACGTGCGCGAAACGGTGCGCGACCAGCGCATGGAAACCCTTGAAGTAGAGAAGCGGCTCCAGATAGCGGTTGCAGGCCGGGTCGCGGTCGAACACGGCGGCGAGGTCGGCGCGAAATGTGCTCCCGAGCACTTGGTGGGTCGTCAGCAGGGCGAGGAAGGTCTGATTGATTAGGACGGGATCGACGTCGGAATGGTCGAGGCGTTGGGCCAGCCGATGGCAGATCGCGTCCTCCAGCCGATCATGGCTCAGGATGGTCGCGTATATGAAGCTACCGAGCGCCGGCTCGGCAGCCATCGCCGCCTGAGCCTCCTTGCGGATCTCCGACCAGATCGGATCATAAGCGCTGACCTTGCTCGAAGCCGCCGAACGCGTTCTGGCTGCCATGTGAGCGCTCCTCAAGCCTTTCTGCCTACTGCGGGTTGCAGAGGTCTTCGCCTCGCCGGCCCGACCGGGGTACAAATATGATGCGTCCGCGTCAACGCCTACTGACGGCGTTTTTCCTAACGTTGTCGTAAAGCGCAGGATCCGGCCAATGTGCCCGATTGCAGGATGGGCCCGTTGGCGCTTTGTAAACCCGAAGGATAGGCTCGAGGAGCACCCATGCAGGATAGTCCAGCGGCTGCGGCTGCGCTCAGGCTCGAGCGCGACGGCGAGATCGCCTTTATCGTCGCCGACAACCCCTCGCGCATGAACGCGCTGACGGCCGCCATGTGGAAGGCGCTGCCCGAGCTTCTCGCTGAGGCCGGGCAGGATCAAGATATCTGCGTCATTGTGCTGAGGGGGGCAGGGACGCGCGCCTTCTCGGCAGGCGCTGACATCTCCGAGTTCGAGACGGCACGGGCCGGTGACGCGGCTGCAGTGTACGATGCGCTCAACGATGCCGCGTTCACGGCTTTGAGCCAATGCGCCAAGCCCACGATCGCAATGATCCACGGTTTCTGCCTCGGCGGCGGCCTGGGCCTCGCCTTGTGTACGGACCTCCGCCTCTCTGACGACAAAGCCGAGTTTGCCATTCCCGCCGCGAAGCTCGGCCTCGGCTACAACGCCCGTTGGGTGCGCCCGCTGCTGGCTACCCTGCCGCCGGCGCGCGCCAAGGAGATGCTGTTCACCGCGCGTCGCTTCAAAGTCGGCGAGGCCTCAGCCATGGGGCTTGTCAACGAGGTGATGCCGGAAGCCGAGCTCGAGGCGCGAACGCGCGCGCTCGCCTCCGAGATCGCCGCCAACGCCCCGCTCACGGTGCGTGCGGCCAAGCGCGTCATCGACGAGCTCGTCCGGCATCCGGAGACGCCCGACATGACCGCGCTCGACGCAGCCGTGGCTGCTTGCTTCGAGAGCGAGGATTATGCCGAGGGCCGCCGCGCATTCCTGGAAAAGCGCAAGCCCCAATTTCGGGGCCGCTGAGGACGTCTCTACTTTACGGCAAGCACGCCCCGCGATATCGGGATCGAAGACCGTGGGAGGGAAGCCAATGTCTGTGCGTTCGGCGGAGCGGTGCGCGGCAATCCTGCTGATGGCGGCAGGGCTCGGCGGAGCCTTGAGCGCGTCGGCTTTCGGTGAGGCAAAGCCCCTCGTCCAGTCCTGCTGGCCCCCGTCGGCTTTGGCGGCAAAGCCCGGAGAGAACGTGGCGAGGAAGGGCGACCATCACTTCGATGCGCCGGCTCCCTGGGCGCCACTCGCGGCGTTTCCGGCGCTTCCGGTCGACGCCGAAGGCGTGATCCGCCGCGTCACCGTCACAGGCGGCCGCAAGCTTGTCGCCCTCACCTTCGACCTGTGCGAGCAGCCGGGCGAGGTGGCGGGATACGACGGCGCCATCGTCGACTATCTGCGCCAGCAGCACGTCAAGGCCACCTTCTTCGCCGGCGGCAAATGGCTGCGCTCGCACGAGGAGCGCGCGCGGCAACTGATGTCTGACCCCCTCTTCGAGATCGGCAACCACTCCGAGGCGCATCGCAACCTACGAGGGCTGACAGGCGCCCGCCTGGTGCAGGAGATCGTCGGGCCACAGCGCGCCTACGAGGCGATCCGCGCGCGCTTGGCGCAGTTGCAATGCGTCAAGGCCGACCCCGACGCCATGAGCCGCGTCGCGCCGCGGATCTCATTCTTCCGCTTCCCTTATGGAGCCTGCAATGCGCTCTCGCTGCATGCGGTGCACGATCAAGGCCTGCGCGCCGTGCAGTGGGATTTCGCCACCGGCGATCCATGGCCCGGACAGTCGGCAAAAGCCATCGTGCACGTGCTGCTCAGTCGCGCGCGATCCGGCTCGATCATTCTTGCCCATGCCAACGGACGCGGTTGGCACACGGCGGCCGCGTTGCCGCTCGCCATCCCGAAGCTGCGACAGATGGGCTTCGAGTTCGTGACCGTGTCGGAGCTGCTCGCCGCCGGCACGCCGGTGATGGCGCAGCGCTGCTATGACAGCCGGCCGGGCGATACGGACCGCTACGACAAGTTGGCGGCCCACCATCCCCTGGCCGAGCGCCACCACACCGCGCCTTCAAAATGAGCGGGCCCGCCGCCTTCAGCGCCGAGCACTATACGCTGGAGGTCGCCGAGGAGCCGACTGGTGCCCTCGTCCTCACGGCGTTGCCGGAGGGCGAGGCGGCGCAGCTTGGCGCGGCTTTCGCCGCCATCGACCCCTGGGCGAGCTACGGCTATCCGGCGGCAGCGCTCGCGACTTACTTTGGAAAACGGGAGCCCACCGCGCCGCGGTTTCTGCTGACATTTCGCAACGAGGTTGCTGGTGCAATGGGGATGCGCTGTGACTGGATGCGCGGTCCTTACATCCAGTTTCTTGGGATTCTGCCGCCCTTTCAGAGGCGGGGCCTCGGGTGCACCCTTCTTGCCTGGATCGAGAGTGAAGCCCGCGCCGCGCAAGAGCGTAATCTCTGGGTTGCGGCTTCCGAGATCAATGCCGATGCGATGCGCTTCTACGAGCGCCATGGCTTTGCGCAAGCAGCGCGGCTTCCCGACCTCGTCTACGATGGGCGCACCGAGATCCTGCTGCGCAAGCGCCTCTAGCACCGAGCCTCGGACGCCGGAAAATTTTGGAAGATGTAATCCTTCAACAGCTTTGTCTCGCGTCGCAACACGCGCCGCTTGCGTGTGGACTTCGTGACCGACGTCCTGAATAGAATTGCAACTGATGCTTTTCTGTCCACTCTGCCCAGCTGCGCAGCAAGAAGATTAACAATCTCATCACACTCCTGTGGCGCAAGAGCCGACGCTGCCGAACCTTTGATCGCATTCGACTAGAAAGCCATCAGCCTTCCGCAATGCAAAATATTTTTTGCTTGGCAAGTGGACTGCAGGCCTCATAGCTTCTTGGGACTGGCACGGCCCCCTTACCGTGCTGCAGCGAGTCGCCACCGTCAAAGGCGACCAACAAGGAGGCACCGATGGAACTTGCGATGCGACTTAACGTGCTTGCAGCGCTTCTGTCATTCGGCTTCATCGCTGCAATCGTGTTTGGCATGGTCTGAGGTGCGCGACTAGAAGACCAGCCACGAGTTCGAGGTTGTGTATCGTCCCAAGCTTCCCCCCAAGCCGCGGGACGTGAGAATGAACAAACGAAGGCGCGGAGCCAGCTCCGCGCCTTCTGTCATTCCGAAGCGCCTGCGCAAGCCTACCGCTTGATAAGGTACCCGATGATTGCTCCGGCGAGCACCAGCGCGCGCGGCGACACGCGATGGATCTGCGGCAAAAATTGCGGGCCCCAAGTAGCGACCGCGGCGGCAATGAGCGCGAAGATGAGCGCCGACGTCAGCGTCACGCTTCCGGGCTGCCCCACGTCGCGCAGCACCTGCGCCGCGAGGATGCCGACGAGAAACACGATGATGGCGCAGATGATGGCGAAGAGAAAAAGCGAGAACGCGCCCGGCACGGGCACATAGCCCGCAATGATCGGCGCGGCGAACCAGGCGATGATCGCCTGCAGAAGGATAAGGATTAGACGTCCCAGCATTGGTCGTACCCCCCAAGAACGTTTCTGCCGAACCTGGCGGAACGGCGCGGCGCCACGCTAACACGTGCGCGCGGGAGAGGCGACTTGACCGATCCGCTCAGCGCGCGTCAGGCCGCCGCAACCTGCAGGGATCTGGGATCGTAGTTGAGCACAGGTGCCAGCCAGCGCTCGGCCTCCGCCACCGTCCACCCCTTGCGCTTGGCGTAATCCTCCACCTGATCGCGCTCGATCTTGCCGACGCCGAAGTAGTGGCTGTCGGGATGCGAGAAGTAGAGACCCGAGACGGCGGCGCCCGGCCACATGGCGTAGCTCTCCGTAAGCGTGATGCCGGCCGCCTCCTGCACATCCATGAGCTCCCAGAGCGTCGCCTTCTCCGTATGATCGGGCTGCGCCGGGTATCCGGGTGCCGGGCGTATCCCGCGATACTTCTCGGCGATCAGGTCCTCGTTGGAGAACGTCTCGGCCGCGGCGTAACCCCATAGCTCCCGGCGCACCCGCGCATGCAGGCGCTCGGCAAACGCCTCTGCCAGCCGGTCGGCGAGCGCCTTCAAAATGATACAGCTGTAGTCATCCGTCGGCTTGATGCGCGTCTTGAGCGCCTCCTCCTCGCCGTGCCCGGTGGTGACGGCAAACCCGCCCACATAATCGGCAAGGCCCGTCTCCTTGGGCGCGATAAAGTCGGCAAGTGCCGTGTGCGCGCGCTGGCGCGACGGATCGCGGGCAATCTGCTGGCGCAACGTGTGCAGCACCGTGAGCCGGTCCTTGCGCCCGTCATCTTTGAAAAGCTCGATGTCGTCGCCGATGCTATTGGCCGGCCAGAACCCGACCACGGCCGCCGCCTTCAGCCATTTCTCGGAGACGATCTGCTTCAACATCGCTTGCGCATCGTTGAAGAGCTTCTGCGCCTCCGTGCCGACCTTGTTGTCCTTGAGGATCGCAGGATAGCGGCCCTTGAGCTCCCAGGCCTGAAAGAAGGGCGTCCAATCGATATGGGGGACGAGCTCGGCAAGGTCGTAGTTGGCGAACGACCGCGTACCAAGAAAGCTGGGCTTGGGCGGCTTGTAGCCCGACCAGTCGATCTGGAATTTGTTGGCGCGCGCCGCCGCCAGCGTGATGCGGCGCTTTGAGGCCTCGTTGCGCAAATGGGCCTCGCGCACCTTGGCGTACTCGGTTCGTATCTCACCGACGTAATTGGTTCGCTCCGTCTCCGACAGGAGCTTGGAGACGACGCCCACCGCGCGGCTGGCGTCGAGTACATAGATCGCCTGCCCCTTGTCGTAGTTGGGGCTGATCTTGACGGCAGTGTGCACGCGGCTTGTCGTCGCCCCGCCGATCAGAAGCGGACACACGAAGCCTTCGCGCTCCATCTCGGCGGCGACGAAGCACATCTCGTCGAGCGAAGGCGTAATAAGACCCGACAATCCTATGATGTCGGCCTTCTCCTTCTTGGCAGTCTCCAGGATCCGCGCGGCCGGCACCATCACGCCGAGATCGATCACCTCGTAGTTGTTGCACTGGAGCACGACGCCGACGATGTTCTTGCCGATGTCGTGCACGTCGCCCTTGACGGTGGCCATCACCACCTTGCCGGCGGCTGGCTTTGCTTCGAGGCCGGAGGCCTTCTTTTCCGCCTCGAGGTAAGGTTGCAGATAGGCGACGGCCTGCTTCATGACGCGTGCCGACTTGACCACCTGCGGCAGGAACATCTTGCCCGCGCCGAACAGATCGCCCACCACATTCATGCCGGCCATCAGCGGTCCCTCGATCACATCCAGCGGTTTCGCCGCCTGCTGACGCGCATCCTCAGTGTCATCCTCGATGAAGTCGTTGATGCCATGCACCAGAGCATGCGTCAGGCGCGCCTCGACGGGAGACTCGCGCCACGACAGATCCTTGACGTTCTTCTGAACGCCGCCGTCGCCCTTGAACTTCGGGGCGGCCTCCAAGAGCCGGTCGGTCGCATCTGGCCGGCGATTGAGGACAACATCCTCGCACAATTCGCGCAGCTCCGGATCGATATCGTCATACAGAGCGAGCTGACCGGCATTGACGATGCCCATGTCCATGCCGGCCTGGATCGCATGGTAGAGAAACACTGAGTGCATGGCCTGGCGCACGGGCTCGTTGCCGCGGAAGGCAAAGGACAGGTTCGATACCCCGCCGGAGACATGCACGAGCGGCATCTTCTCCTTGATGCGGCGGGTTGCCTCGATGTAGGCGAGCCCGTAGTCGTTGTGCTCCTCGATGCCGGTTGCCACTGCAAAGATGTTGGGGTCGAAAATGATGTCCTCGGGCGCAAAGCCGACGGTCTCGGTTAGGAGCGTGTAGGCGCGCTCGCAGATGGCGACCTTGCGCTCGGCCGTGTCGGCCTGGCCTTGCTCGTCGAAGGCCATGACGACGACAGCGGCGCCATAGCGCAGCACCTTGCGCGCGTGCTCCAAAAACGGACCCTCGCCTTCCTTGAGGCTGATCGAGTTGACGATCGCCTTGCCCTGCACGCACTTGAGCCCGGCCTCGATCACGCTCCACTTGGAGCTATCGATCATGAGCGGCACGCGCGAGATGTCGGGCTCGGATGCGATGAGGTTCAAGAATGTCTGCATCGCCTCCTCCGAATTGAGGAGGCCCTCATCCATGTTGACGTCGAGGATCTGCGCACCGTTCTCGACCTGGGCGCGCGCCACGCTGAGTGCGGCCTGGTAGTCATTTGCCTCGATGAGCTTGCGAAACTTCGCCGAGCCGGTGACGTTCGTGCGCTCGCCGACGTTGATGAACGAAAGTGCTGCGCTGGTGGTGGTCATGTGTTGCAGATGTCCTCTCTGCTTGCCGCAGCGTCGTTGCCGGTCAGCGTTTCTTGGGGGCGCCTGGTGCAAGGCGTCAGCCCGTGCAGGCGGTCACACGGAATCCCGCCGACGGAGCCCGGCACCCGGAAGCGCTCCTTTGAGATCAGAGGGCGGTCGGACCGGGAAGCAACATCATCACGTGCGGGTGCACGAGAAGCCAATAGAGCGTCGTCAGGATGAAGGTCATGATCACGAGAATGACCGGGTCCTTGTAGGTCCGTGTCGGCGCCAGCACCGTGACCTTCGCGTCCTGCTCCCTCATGTGGAACTTGACGCCCGGCATGCGGCTCGACATCGCGTCCCTGATGACGTGCGAGAAGATCGGGACGAAGAGCCGCCACGCCGAGCGTGTCAGCAGACCGGCCGGCCAGCGGATGTTGGGATCGACGATCCACAGCTCGGTCGAGATCTTCACCCGGTCCGGCAAGAGCAGCGTCCGCACGAAAACCGAATAGGTTTCTGGGAAGTAGGAGCGCGCCCGCTGGCGCACCGTCTCGCTCATCTCGGTGTCGATCTCGGCCAGCTCCTTGAAGAGCTGGTCGCGGATCTCGTCGGACACAAGGCTGAGCTCCGGATCTACCGGGCTCATGGTGGCCGGCAGATCTATTTTTATGACACGCATAGTGACGTTCCCCGGGCCGATAAGGTGGGGCCCCCCGCTCCCTCTCTAGCACAAAGGTTCGGCCTAGCTCAGCCATGAACGAAGGGCTCCAGGCCCGAAAGGCGCATCCGTGGCGCAAGTGTGGGAATTTTGCGCGGGGCATAGTGGGCCACGTGCTCGGCGATATGACGCACGTGGTCGGGCGTCGAGCCGCAGCAGCCACCGACGATATTAACGATGCCGTCCTTAGCCCAAGGCTCCATCTGGCAGGCCATGTCGTCGGGCGTCTCGTCGTACTCGCCCATGGGGTTGGGCAGGCCCGCATTGGGATAGGCGGAGATGCGTGTATCGGCCACAGCGGAGAGCTCGGCGAGATACGGCCGCATCAGCTCCGCACCGAGCGCACAGTTGAGCCCGATCGAGAACGGCTTCAGATGGCGCATGGAGTACCAGAAGGCTTCCGGCGTCTGGCCCGAGAGGGTGCGGCCGGAGCGGTCAGTGATGGTGCCCGATATCATGATGGGCAGCTCGACCCCCTTCTCGTCGAAGACCTCCAGTGTGGCAACGCCGGCGGCCTTGGCATTGAGGGTATCGAAGATGGTTTCGATGATGATGATGTCGGCGCCGCCGTCTATGAGACCACGGATCTGCTCCTTGTAGGCCTCGCGCAGAGTGTCGAAGTCGACGTTGCGAAAGCCCGGGTTGTTGACGTCGGGCGAGATCGAGGCCGTGCGGTTCGTGGGTCCGACGGCACCGGCGACGAAGCGAGGCTTCTCCGGTGTCTTTTTGCTCCACTTGTCGGCTGCCGCGCGGGCAACCTTCGCGGCGGCCACGTTGATCTCATAGGCGAGATCCTGCATCCCGTAATCGGCAAGCGAGATCGCTTGCGCGTTGAACGTATTGGTCTCGAGGATGTCGGCGCCGGCTTCCAGATAGGCCTCGTGAATTTCGGCGATGATCTGCGGCTGCGTCAGCACCAAGAGATCGTTGTTGCCCTTGACGTCGCGCGGCCAATCCTTGAAGCGCTCGCCGCGATAGCCAGCCTCATCCAGTTTGTGACGCTGGATCATCGTTCCCATCGCGCCGTCGATGATGAGGATGCGTTTGCTTGCGGCCGCCTCGAGCGCGGCATAGCTCGCTTTTCTTTTCATGGTCGTTGGCCTCCTCGGCCGGTGCCGTGCGCAAGTGCGCATTGCCTGATGCGGCTCATGCCGCACTCGCCTTCGCCCGCGCACGGGGTCTGAGCCCCAGCAAATGGCAGATGGCGTAGACGAGATCCGCGCGGTTGAGCGTGTAGAAATGCAATTTCTTCACGCCCTCATCGACGAGGTCCATCACCTGCTCCGTCGCCACTGCCGCGGCAACGAGATGGCTGGTCGCGGGATCGTTCTCAAGACCGTCAAAGCGCCGTGCAAGCCACGACGGCATGCTGGCGCCGGCGCGCGCGGCAAAGCCGGCGACTTGCTTGAAGTTGTGGATCGGCACGATGCCGGGCGTAATCGGCACCCAGATTCCGGCCGCCCGCGCGCGCTCCAGAAAGCGCAGGTAGTAAGCGTTGTCGAAGCCGAACTGGGTGATGATGCGGTCGGCACCGGCATCAACCTTGGCCTTGAGGTTGTCCATGTCGGCCGCAAGCGAAGGGCTCTCGGGATGCTTCTCGGGATAGCCCGCGACCGAGATTTCGAAGTTTGCAATCTTCTTGAGCCCAGCCACGAGGTCGGCGGCGTTGACGTAGCCGCCGGGATGCGGCTCGTACCTCGTCCCTGGTCCCCCGAGCGGGTCGCCCCGCAAGGCCACGATGTGGCGGACGCCGACGTCCCAATAGGCGCGCGCGACCAAGTCCACCTCCTCCTTCGTCGCGGCGACGCAGGTCAGGTGGGCGGCAGGCTTCAGGTCCGTCTCCCGCACGATGCGAGCGACGGTTGTGTGCGTGCGCTCGCGCGTCGACCCGCCGGCCCCATAGGTCACCGACACAAACTCCGGCTGTAGCGGCGCCAGCCGCTCAATTGCGGTCCAAAGGGCAGCCTCCATCTTCTCCGTCTTGGGCGGGAAGAACTCGAAGGAGACGTCGATCTCGCCGGCCCCCAACAGGTGGCTCTTGCGCTCAGCAGTGTCCGCCATCAGGGGGCCTCCTCTAGGGCGCGCGTCGAAGCGGACGCCTCGCGCGGACGTGCAGCAGACGGCCGCTCCGCCAGCCAAAGCGTGACCGTCAGTTTCTCGGCGCCGCCCTTTTTCTTGGGCGCAAGGTCGCGCTGCTCGATGGGAGCGAGGCCAGCGGCCTTCATCCATTGCGCGACTTGAGCGGGTTCAAATCCCAATCTGTCATGGGCATACGTCTCACGCAGGAACTCCAGATCGTGGGGAGCGAAGTCAACGACGAGGAGCCGCCCGCCCGGCGCCAGCACGCGTGCGGCCTCGCGGATGGCCAGCGCCGGATCGGTCAGAAAGTGCAGCACTTGGTGCATGACGACCGCATCAGCGACGCCATCGGGAAGGCTCAGCGCATAGATGTCGCCGTGGCGCACCTGGGCATGCGCAAGATGCGCTTTCGACAGCTTGCTGCGGGCGTAGGCGAGCATCGCCTGGTTCAGGTCGAAGCCGAGCCCACGTGCATAACGGTCGGCGAAGAGCTCCAGGATGCGGCCGGTTCCGGTGCCAAGATCAACGAGCAGCTTGAAGGGGCCTGGGCCTAGCGCCTCCCCGATGGCCGCCTCGACCTCGCTCTCGGCGACGTGCAGGGAGCGAATGCGGTCCCAATCGGCGGCGTGGGCGCGAAAATAGCTTTGAGCCGCCTCTTCGCGCTCGCGTTTCAGCGCCTCGGCGCGCTCGCGGTCGCGGGCAACCGTCGGATCGGCCCCGTTGACGAGCGCCAGGATATCGAGAGCGAGCTGGCCGCCCTGGGTGCGGTCGGAAACGTGGAAATAGGCCCAGCTCCCCTCGCGGAAGCGCTCCACCAGCCCGGATTCGGCCAGGAGCTTCAGGTGGCGGCTGATGCGCGGCTGGCTTTGACCGAGGATCTGGGTGAGGTCCTTGACGCTCAGCTCGCCGCCGGCGAGCAGCAAGAGGATGCGCAGGCGCGTCGGCTCGGCCGCGGCCTTGAGGGCGGTCACGAGATCGTCGCTGGTCAGCGTTCCTGCCATCTGGCGCCTCCTATCGCGACGCATGATATAAAGATATGTTTATGTGTCAAGGCAAAGGAACGAAACTCCCCAGTGCTCGTTTTGGCACGGGGGTTAACTCGAAAGTAAGCGTGTTTACCTACCTTCGGGGCTCATCAAACAGCGAGGGACACTCCCGCGATGCGTGTGGCGATCTATGACCGGGTCGAGCCCTCGATCCCAGCAGAGCTTCCTCTACGGCTGGTCGAAACCTGCTCGCAGCGGGCCGCGGCGGTCCTGCTTGCAATCGCCGTCCCTGCTGCCGTGGCCGCGGGCTTTGCCTCAGTCATGCTGCTGCTCCAGGCACTGTTCGCCCCCGCCGCCCGCGCCGTCCTCACCCAACATCCAGCCTTGGGGTTGGAGATCCTCGGCGGGATCGCGTTCTGGCTCTATTTGCTCGGATTGCCCATAAGGCGCCTCGTCTACCGCATGACGGTCGGGCGCACCGTCGAGATCGACGCGCGCACCGTGACGGTCACGGAAGGCGGCCGCTTGCGCACCTGGACGTGGTCGGTGCCGCTCGGCTCGTACACCGGAATGGCCCACCACCTGCGCGCTTCCCTGTCGGGCACACGCCACGAGCTGACCCTCGTACATCCGGAGCGGGAGAAATCTGTGCTCCTGAGCTTGGGCGGGAGCATGCCGCAACAGGAGGTCGACCGCGTGGCCGCATTGCTGGGCCAGAAGGAGATTTCCTCGGGCGAGCTTTATCGTTTTAAACCGCGGTTACCGCGCCTTGCCCTGCCGACATGGCGCCATGCCAGCCCGCCATCCAGCCTTGTCGCGCGGACATAAACACATGCCTGTCCAAAAAATCGTCGTTATCCTCGCCCACCCTTTGACTGCAACACTCTTGGCATGGCTTAGTGAGTTGAAGGGACAACGGTCGGCCTGAGGAGAGTGCCGATCTGTACGACCCCCAGTCCCCCAGGAGGGAGCCCCACCGGATGATTATGACTGTTTCGATGCGAACCCCCCCGCGTACTGCGTTCAGGGCCCTGATCCGCGTCGCTGCGCTGGCAGGCCTCGCCCTATTTGCGACGGGCGCCGCGCAAGCCGGCGAAAGCCCGGCCGCCTACATGAAGCGGGTCGGCAACGAGCTGCTCGCCGCCTCGCGCTCGGGCTCCGCCTCCCAGTTCGCCATGGTGCTCAACTCCAACGCCGACGTCGCCTCGATCGGCCTCTCCGCGCTGGGCGGATATGCCCGCAGCCTGCCGCGCAACGACCGCCCGGTCTACTACTCCGGCATGATCAACTTCATCGCCCGCTACGCCGCCAAGGAGGCGCCCAAGTATCCGGTCGCGCGCTTCATCGTGACGGCGCAGTCCAAGGAGGACGTGCGCGGCACCTACGTCGACAGCCACATCACGCTGGCGAGCGGCGACTCTTACGACGTGCGCTGGCTCGTGGTGCGCCGGGAGAACACCTACAAGGTGCGCGACGCGCAGGTCATCGGCTTCTGGATGACCTCGTTCCTCGACAACCTGTTCCAGAACTACATCAGCGAGAACGGCGGCAACCCGCGGGCCCTCGTCGTCGCTCTCAACCGCTGACGATTACCTCGCGCAATCGCGCAACAAGGATCAAACGGTGCCGCTCTCTCCGGGCCCGGCACCGTTTGCTTTTCAGGGCGAGAGACAGAGAAGGCCCGCCGTCGGGCTCGACGGGTAGACCGTCGAGAACCCGAGGATGGCGATCGCCAGGCCGATGACACCCCGCGCCAAAGCCCTGGCCTCGACGCGTGCGAGCGTGGTGACGCCGAACGCAGTCAAGGTGACGGCGGGCAGCGTCCCCAGTCCGAAGCCCGCCATCAAGGTGGCGCCGCCCGCGGCCGAGCCGGTCAGCGTTGCGGTGAACAAGGCAGCATAGACCATCGGACACGGGATCGTGCCCCAGCCCAGGCCGGCGGCGAAAGGCCCAGCGATAGGAAAGCGCCGGAAGCGGCTGAGTACGCCCGAGACGCGCGCCGACAGCGCCGCCACGTAGCGATCGAGCAGCGACAGCGACGGCAGCAGCCCTGCCACCGACAGCCCGATCCACATGAGCGTGACGGCGCCCGCCCACTGTAGCAGGCGGTAGGCGGCGGCGTGGTCGAAGGCTCCATAGAGGCTGGCACCCGCCGCCCCGAGGATCCCGCCGGCAATCACATACGCCGCGATGCGCCCGGCTTGCGCGCTCATCAGCACGCGGGCGCGGTCCCGGGACTCTTGGGGTCGAAGAGGAAGACCACGCCGGAGGCAATGCCCCCGCACATGGCGGCACAATGCAGCGCGCTGGCGAGCCCCATCAGCACCCCACCCGTCAAGCTGAACTCGTTGATGTGCATGGTGCTTCGCGCGCGTCCGTCGATAGTCGTCCCAGCGCTTTATCGCTTAGCATGCCAAAGCTTCTGCGTGTTGACCTGGATCAGGCCGAGCGGTCATCGCCGCGGGTGGCTGCCGGGCGCTTGGAATGGAGCGGGGCCTCGCCTTTCCCTGCAATCCACAGGTGGACCCGGTGAATAGCGGGCAAAACGACTCACCCGCAGATTGCTGCGAATCACCGGCGCGCCGAGCGTGAACTCTATTCAACGTGTGAGTTGGGGGGGTGCAGTATTTCGCCGGTCTCGCGTCACATCCGTGGGGTAGAGATGTCGCTTCGGGATTTGGACTGCATGAGCGCGCTACGCGGCCCCGCGGGCGTGGCATTCTGTAATTACTCCGGCGATGCGGGCGGCGGCTCACACACGTTCGCGCAGGGCGACCGATGGCGCTCCCTGATGCTCGGGACGGCGGCGGCGGGTGCGCTCTTCCTTGGCTACGGACGGCGCGCGTACGCACAGACCGTGCCACCGGCCGTGCCGTGCAACACCATAACGAATGGTGGAACTACGGTTACCTGCACCGGCGACGTCTCGACGGGCGTTGCGCTCACCGTCGGGGGCCGCGGCACCTACACGACTCTAAATGTCAACACCCTGACGACCAACATCACGCCCGTCGACGGCATCGACGGCATCCTGTTCTCCTCCACATCCGGAAATGCCGTCACGATCAACTCAGACACCGGAGCGTTCGGCATCTCGGCCACGAATGCATAAGGCATCAACGCCTACAGCCAGGGCGGGCAGGTCACCGTCGACAGCAACGGAGATATCGGCTCAAACGGTGGCGGCGGCATCGTCGTGATCCGCGTCGGCGGCACAACACCCGTCTCCGTGACGAGCGTCGGCGACATCACGGCCACTTACGCGGGCATCAGCGCCTTCTCAACCCAGAGCGACGGCGACCTGACGGTGCAAAGCACCGGCGATATCATGGCGACCACCGGCATCAATGCCGTCCTGAGCACCAATAGCAACGGCGACGTCTCTGTGACGAGCAGCGGCACTCTGGACGCAAGCGACTTCTGTATTCGCGCCCGCGCGCAAAATGACGGCGTGACGGTCAACAACACCGGGGACATCACGGCAGGCAACTATGGCATCTACGCAAGCAGCTTAGGTACCGGTACCGTTGCGGTGACCAACAATGGCAATGTGGAAGCCGCACAAACCGCAATTTATGCCAAGTCGACCAGCGGCATCGTCACTATCCAGACCACCGGCGACATAACATCAACGGGGGGGCACCGCCATCTCCGCCGACGCCGGCGGCACGAGCATCGATATTACGTTGAACGGTGGCATGATCTCCGGCCTTGTCGGCGTCAATGTGGTCGGCGGCGCCCTCAATTCGATTACCAATGACGGGGAGCTTTCGGGGACCAACAACGCCATAGTCGGCGGCGCCGGCAACGAGACGGTTACCAACACCAAAACGATCACCGGCAACGTGAACCTGGGCGGGGGCACCAACGCCTTCAACAACAACGCCACGTTCAACCCGGGCGGGACGGTCAACCTCGGGACCGGGAACACGCTGACCAACGCCGGGTTCCTGTCGCCCGGCCAAGTTGGCACCGTGCAGACGACGGCGCTGACCGGCAATCTGGTGCAGACGGGAGCGGGCGCGTTCATCGTCGACATTGACGAGGCCGGCGCCGGCGCTGACCGCATCAATGTTTCGGGCACGGCAAACTTCGCCGGCCTTGTCGCCGTCAACGTCATCAATCTGACCAGCGCGTCCGGATCCGTGGTCATCGCCAGCGCCGCGGCGCTCGTCAGCACGGCGACGATATTCACCAACTCGGGGATCGAGTTCGCGCTGTCGGTCAAAAATAATCAGCTCATTCTGTCGTGGGGCGGCGGCAGCAGCATCCTCGGTCGCCTGGCCAACGCCAACGCCAATCAGCGCGCGATCGCCATCTATCTCGATACGCTGAACGCGGCCGGTCCTTCGACGGCGCTCCAGGCCTTGATTGATGCGCTCACCGCGCTCAACGAGCCCGAGCTGCTCGCGGCCCTCAATCAACTTATGCCTGAGCTCTATTCAGACGCGCAGATCTCGGCGCTGTATGCGAGCCTTGGGTTCTCCAACAGTCTGCTGAGCTGCAAGGTCAACGGCACCGATACCGCCTCCATCGTGCGCGAGGGCCAGTGCCTGTGGGCCGGCGCCTCCGCGCAATTTCTCGACCAGGGCACGACCTTCAGTCAGCTCGGATTCACCGAGACCACCGGGCTGTTTGCGGCCGGCGCGCAAGTGGCGCTCGCTCCCAATTGGCGGTTCGGCTTTGGCGCGAGCTATCAGAAGAGCACGCTCGACACCGCGACCAACGCCACAAGCGACGGGCAGACGGCGCAAGGCGGCGTTGCCCTCAAGTACAACCCCGGGCCATTCCTGCTCGCAGGCGTGTTCAGCGGGGGTCGCGGCTGGTACGACACCACGCGTCCCATGGCCTTCGGCGGGTTCGCCGGAACCGCCCAGAGCGGCTCCACGATCGACATCCTCAACGGCGGCGTGCGCGCGGCCTACGTGTTCGGCGCGCCGCAGCTCTACTTCAAGCCGATGGTGGATGCCGCCGCGACGCGGCTCGACCTGGGTGGCTTCTCCGAGTCCGGCGGCGGTGCCGCCAACCTCAGCGTGCTCGGGAGCAAGCAAACCGTCTACACGATAGCGCCGTCACTCGAGATCGGCACCGAGTGGTGGATGCCCAACGGTACGCTGATCCGCCCGTTCCTGCGCGGCGGCGCCACCTGGTATGAGAACGGCAACCTCGCCTTGAGCGCCGCCTTCCTCGGTACGCCTGCCGGGCTCACGCCCTTCACGATCCACACCAACATGGACGACGTCATGGGCACCGTCGGCGCCGGCCTCGACGTGATCACCGACACCGACACCGTGTTGCATCTCACCTGCGACGGCCAGCTCGGCAGCGACACGCAGATCCATGCGGTCGGCCTGAAAGGGAGCGCCAGGTTCTAGGCGGGGCCTCAGAGCTTCTTGAACGCCTCGTCGAAGCCTTTGAGCGGCACCGGCACGGTGATCTTCTGCTTCTTCAAGTCCTCGAAGACGACGTTGAGCTTTTGCCCCGTCTTCATGGCAGCGAGCTGCTCGGGCTTGACCGACATGCCCGCATAGCAGCCCTTGGTATCGCAGGTCTGAATCTGCAGCGCCTCGGGTTTTGCCGCATCGACGGCGACCGTCACGCCCGCCGGGATGAAGAGACCGTGAGGAAGCTGCAGCAGCAGCGCCCCGTCTGGACTGCCGCTCGGCTTGCTGATGGCGGCGGAGAGCAAGAGCTGACGCGTCTTGGCGAGCACGATCGTCTGGAGCGCCTTGCAGACGAGGCCCTGGCCCGCATTGTCACAGCGCACGGTCCAGCCCGGCGGCTGTTTCGCAGCGTTCGTCTTCGGCGCCTCTTTTGCGGCGGGGGCCGGCGCCTTCTTCTCCTGCGCCTGCAGGCCGCCGACGGGCACCAGCACCAAAAGCGCGGCGGCCACAATCCGCCCCATACGAGATGCCCGCCCGGTCGCGTTGACTGTCATGCTGCCCCTCCTCTGTCCCCCTCACTGCAGGGAGCATAAACGCTATTCAGTGGCAAGGGGAGACGGCGATTTCGCGTCGCAGCCCTTACTGCGCCCCGGTGCTGTCGGCGGCGCGCCAATCGCTCGAGTAGAGCGGAAGCGTGCCCTCGTTGAACGCACGCGCATCGTAGCCGAGGAGTGTCCGCTCGAAGGACACCGCCGGCTTGGCGCTGCTCTCGGCAATGTCGAACGTCAGCCTGAAGCGATAGGGCCCGGGCTGGCGGATGAGCTCGTTGGGCATCTCCGCCTCCCCGCGCGTATAGAACAGCACCGATTCGGTGCGGCTGGTGCGGCCGAGCAGCGAGATAGGCGCGAACGGCTCGTATGCACCGGCGCGCGTCCTTGCCATGGTCCAGCGGCCGAAGTCCGCCGCATAGAAACGCTTAGTCTGATTGGTGCGCGGGTCGGTGACGGCGAGCTCCATGGAGACGATGGTGGCAGAGCGCGCGCCCTCATTGGTGAGCGTGACCGGCACGGCGATCATCTCGAAGTTGGAGTTCTGATAGGGCGCGGCGAACTGGATGACGGGGGGCACGAACGCGCGCACGTCGGCCGCCTTGAGCGAAGTCTCCCACAGGCTGTAGCCGGAGAAGATGAGCGCGATCGCCGAGACGAACACGGCGAGCTTGCCGCCATCGCTCCCCGAGGCCGCCTGCGTAGCAATCTCGGCATTATCGCCGACGGCCTTCCTTCCCCCGAGCCAACCCATGGCACTGTCCCCTCGTTACGAAATACTCCCCGTGGGGGGATGTGCCGGGCAATTGGGGCTCGGGCGTGGCGTGGGGCCTCTGCCCCGTTACGCCCGCTCAAACCGCTTGAACTTGATGCGATGCGGCTCGACGGCGGCATCGCCGAGGCGGCGCTTCTTGTCCTCCTCGTAGTCGGCGAAGTTGCCCTCGAACCACTCCACATGGCTGTCGCCCTCGAAGGCGAGAATGTGGGTCGCCATGCGATCGAGAAAGAAGCGATCGTGGCTGATGACGACGGCGCAGCCGGCGAAATCCTCCAGTGCCGCCTCAAGCGCGCCCAGCGTCTCGGTATCGAGGTCGTTGGTCGGCTCGTCGAGCAGCAACAGGTTGCCGCCTTCCTTGAGGAGCTTGGCCAGGTGCACGCGGTTCCTCTCGCCGCCCGAGAGCAGGCCAACCTTCTTCTGCTGGTCGGCGCCCTTGAAGTTGAACCAGCCGCAATAGGCGCGGCTCGGCACCTCCTTCTTGCCGCCGAGCAGCATCTGGTCGAGGCCGCCGGAGATCTCCTCCCACACCGTCTTCTTGTCGTCGAGATGGGCGCGGGACTGGTCGACGTAGGAAACCTTCACCGTGTCGCCGAGCCGGATCGCGCCGGCGTCGGGCTTCTCCTGGCCGACGATCATCTTGAACAGCGTCGTCTTGCCGGCGCCGTTGGGGCCGATGACGCCGACGATGCCGCCGGGTGGCAGCTTGAAGGAGAGTTCATCGATCAGGAGCCGGTCGCCGAAGGCCTTCGATAGGCCCTCCACGTCGACGACAAGGTCGCCGAGGCGCGGGCCCGCAGCAATCTGCAGCGAGGCTTTGCCGACGTCCTCGCGTGCAGCTTCGGCGGCGAGCTTGTCGTAGGCCTGGTAGCGGGCCTTGGACTTGGCCTGGCGCGCCTTGGGCGACGACCGGATCCATTCCAGCTCGCGCTTCAAGGTGCGCTGGCGGGATTCCTCCTGGCCCTTCTCGACCTCGAGGCGCTTGGCCTTCTGCTCCAGCCAGCTGGAATAGTTGCCCTTATAGGGGACGCCTTCACCGCGATCGAGTTCGAGCGTCCACTCGGTGATGTTGTCGAGGAAGTAGCGGTCATGCGTGACGAGGATCACGCAGCCTGCGTACTCCTTGAGGTAGCGTTCGAGCCAGGCGACGCTCTCGGCGTCGAGGTGGTTGGTCGGCTCGTCGAGCAGAAGGATTTCCGGCTTGGACAGCAGCAATTTGGTCAGCGCCACGCGCCGCTTCTCGCCGCCCGACAGCTTCGCCACTTCGGCGTCTCCCGGCGGGCAGCGCAACGCATCGAGCGCCTGCTCGACCTGGGTGTCGAGGTCCCACAGGTCCTGCGCGTCGATCACGTCCTGCAATTTCGCCATGTCCTCCGCCGTCTCATCGGAGTAGTTGGCGGCAAGCTCGTTATAGCGATCGACGAGCTCCTTCTTCTCCGCCACGCCCTCCATGGCGTTGCCGAGCACGTCCTTGTCCGGGTCGAGCTGCGGCTCCTGCGGCAGGTACCCGACTTTGACCCCGTCGGCGGCCCAGGCCTCGCCGATGAAGTCGTCGATCTGCCCGGCCATGATCTTCAAAAGCGTCGACTTGCCGGCGCCGTTGAGACCCACGACGCCGATCTTGGCGCCGGGGAAGAACGACAGCGAGATGTCCTTCAGGACCTGCTTGCCCCCCGGATAGGTCTTGGAGAGCTTCGACATGTGATAGACGTACTGCGGGTTCGCCACGGAGGCGGCCTCCTCGATGAATGGGATGTGCTGCTTGAGCTTGGCGGCCTTCTAGCGGATTGCGAGGCCAGCTTCAATGCGCGGCAAAGGTCGGGGCACACTGCACAAATAGGGTGCATTAGCGCCAGCTCAAGATCCCGACGCCGGCGAAGAAGAAGCGCCCCAGGCCCACGGTAAACACCAGCGCGCCCCACAGCGTGTGCTCCAGGAACACCGCCCAGAACGAGCGCGTCACCGCGTAGCGGAAGGCGAAGAGCGCGCCCGTCGGCATGGTGCCGTAGATGGCGAGGTCGGTGTCGATCACGATATGGCCGAGCCCGAACAACACGCCGTTGAGGAGGATGGCGAGCCACCACGCCCGCCCGAACAGCGCGCCGTAGCGGTGGAAGTAGAAGGTGCGGTAGACGAGCTCCTGCACCACGACGGACATCGCCGGATAGAGCAGCATGACCTTTTTGTAGGTCTCGGGCCGGTCGCGCGGAAACTCCAGGAACCAGGTGGGATGGACATGCGCGACGTAGTAGGCGACCGCGCCGCCGCCCACGGCGAACACGGCGAGGATCGACACAAGCGTCATCAGCCCGAAGCCGCGGGTCAGCTCGCGCCGGATGGAGAAGGTCGGGTCGGCCACAAGGCAGATTAGGATGATGCCGAGCACTGGCAGCAGCGCGATGAATACCGGCAGGCGAAGATCGTGCACGGCCATGTAGACGGCGAGCGGCGCGCCGACATAGATGAGCGCCATCTCGATGGCGAGCAACAGACGGAACAGAGGCGAGAGCTCGCGGACCCTGAGCGTGCCACCGGCGCACAATAGGCCTTCAGGTATGCTACCCGGCGTCACGCTCGCTTCCCCCTCCTCGCCGTGCGCGGGGCCGCCGAACCGCCGGCGCCTATGCCTGCACGCCGGCGCGCGCACCGCTGCGCGCAAGCCAGCGCCGCTCGATCTCGCGCGCAATGTCCTCAACCGAATGCAGCGGCTCATAGCTCCACGCTGGAATTTCATCCAGACGCTCAGGCAGAGGCCGCGTCGCGCCACACGCTTCGAGGGCTGCGTGAAAACGGCGAAACTTGGCCGATCCGCCCGATGGCGTAAAGACGAGCACGGGGCGTCCGGTGCCGCACGCCTCGCCCGTCATGTTGACGCTGTCGGCCGTAACAACCAGCAGATCGGCGTGGGCCAGGAAGTCGCCGTAGGGATTTGAGCCGGTGCCGTCCCAGAGGATGCGCGGGAAGTCGCGCGTGGCG
Organism: uncultured Alphaproteobacteria bacterium; assembly: GCA_963782555.1. GTDB lineage: Bacteria > Pseudomonadota > Alphaproteobacteria > Rhizobiales > Hyphomicrobiaceae > Hyphomicrobium_A. The sequence goes on from CAWAKB010000005.1 coordinate 764,933, forward strand.
CGGTCGGTGACGTCGAGGAGGCGCGCGTGCGTGCGCCGCGACGGGGTGATGAGGAAACTTGCACCGAGACGTCCGAGCGAAGCGAGGGCGCTGGCAAGGTGATCATCGTCCTCGTCGCGAAACTTGTAGACGGCATTCTTGCCGCCCAGCACCACGGCGACGCGCGGGTGCCTGAGCGCCGCGATGGCCGGCGGAACTACGCGCCTCAACTCGGCAAGGCGCTCGGCCGTGAAGCTGTGCGGGGCTGTGAGGGTGGTGAACACATTGGACCCGCGTAGCCGGTCGTGCTCGGGCACCCAGATCATGTCGGCGGTATTGAGCCCCGTCTTCGGATCCTGCATGACCACGGTGAAGATCGTAGGTCCCGCCTTGCGTCGCAGTGCCCGCATGTAGGGGACGCTGCCGCGCCCGAGCGAAATGGCGACGTCGGGCCAAGGCGGCGCGAATTGGGCACCCGGCTCGCCAAATCGCTCCGAGGGCGTCACGGGCCCCCATGGGGCGGCATACTTCCAAATGCCCTTCGGCTCGACCCGCTTCATCTCGTAGGCAAGGCCGAGCGCCTTAGCCACGCCCTCAGCCTGCACGTCCATCCCGGCCATGCCGGTCGTGATGACCCAGGCGCTGAGGCCCGCCAGCGGGCGCGCCAAGTGTTGGTTTGCTCGGGCTTTGGTAGTCATCTGAGCCTTTCTCTCCGCTGGCGGCCGCCAAGTCGAGTCCCTTTCCCGCCGCAGGATGGGCCTGGACCCTCCTCGGGGCCGCCAACTAGCCAAACGGGGCCACTTGGTGCAACGTCCGCTCGCGGAACGCAATTCAAGGCGGTGCTCGGCGGCGCTGCCCCAGCCAGAGATCAGCCGATGCCCGTCCGTCTCGATCCGCTCGATTGGCGCATCTTAAAGGAGCTGCAGAGCGACGGGCGTATGACCAACGTCGCGCTCGCGGCACGCGTGGGGCTGTCGGCGCCGCCCTGCCTGCGTCGCGTACGCGCCCTGGAGGAGGCCGGGCTGATCGCCGGCTACACGGTCCTCCTCGATGAGCCCGCGCTCGGCTTCAACCTGACGGCATTCGCCATGGTCCGGCTGCACAACCAGGCCGAGGCGGAGCTGCGCGATTTCGAGAATCTGGTGCTCGGCTGGCCGCTGGTGCGCGAGGCCTACATGCTCTCGGGCGAGAGCGATTACATGCTCAAGTGCGTCGCGCCGGAGCTCGCTGCGTTTCAGGAGTTCGTGCTGAGCGTGCTCACGGCCGCACCCAACGTGGCAAGCGTGAAGACCTACCTCACGATTCGGCGCGCCAAGCGCGAGCCGGGCGTGCCGATCGCGATTGCCGAGAAGTAGATGCTATTTCCATTCGATCTTGAGGATCTGGTAGGAGCGCGCACCTTTGGGCGTCGTCACCTCGGCGGTGTCGTTCTTCGACTTGCCGATGAGCGCGCGTGCAATCGGTGAGGAGATGGAAATCTTGCCGTCGCGCACGCTCGCCTCGAAGTCGCCCACGATCCTGTATTTGACCTTCTCGTCGGTGTCCTCGTCGACGAGAGTGACGGTGGCGCCGAACTTCACAGTGTTGCCCGACAGCTTCGAGGTGTCGATCACGTCGGCACGACCGATGCGGTCCTCGAGCTCGGCGACGCGCGCCTCGTTGAGACCCTGCGCCTCCTTGGCGGCATGGTACTCGGCGTTCTCCGACAGATCGCCGTGCTGACGCGCTTCGGCGATCTGCTGAATGATACGGGGGCGCTCCTCCGATTTGAGGCGCTGCAGCTCGCTCTCGAGCGTCTTGAACCCCTCAATGGTCATCGGGACCCGTTCCATAGTCATTTCCTAACGTCTCCCATAGGCCCGGCGCGGTCGCCAGGACCACCTCGACACACGGCCTCTCAACTCATGTGGAACGGCCTGCCCCGCGTATGCGGATGGGCCTGATGGATTAGGATGGGTGTGTCACGAAGCTCTGCAAAGGCGCCACTCTTAACGTGCCCGCTTTGAGGGCCTTGATGGCCCGGGTGACTGCCACCGCACCGGCTAAAGTTGTATAATATGGGATGTGATGAAGCAAGGCGGTCCGCCTTATGTCCTTACTGTCGGCAAGGGCTTTGGCGCCCTCCGTGGTGTTGAAAACCAAGGCCACGTCGCCGTTCTTCATGGCGTCCACGATATGCGGGCGCCCCTCCAGCACCTTGTTGATGACCTCGCAGGTGACGCCATTGGCCTCCAGGTGCCGCTTGGTGCCGCGGGTGGCAATGATCTTGAAACCCATAGCCTCGAGCTGGCGGAGGGGTGCCACCATCCGTTCTTTGTCGGCATCCTTGACGGAGACGAAGACCGTGCCGCTCGTGGGCAGGCTTTGGCCGGATCCAATCTGGCTCTTGCCAAAGGCCATGGCAAAGTCGCGGTCGATGCCCATGACCTCCCCGGTCGAACGCATCTCCGGCCCCAGGATCGGATCGACGCCGGGAAAGCGCGCGAAGGGAAACACCGCCTCCTTGACGGCGACGTGTCCGAGCTTTTCCGACTTGAGCCCGAACTCGGCCAGGCGCTTGCCGGCCATCACCTGGGCGGCGATCGCCGCGACGGGCTTGCCGATGACCTTGGCGACGAACGGAACGGTGCGGCTCGCGCGCGGGTTCACCTCGAGCACATAGACCTCGCCGCCCTTGATGGCGAACTGCACATTCATGAGCCCGACCACCTTCAGAGCGATGGCAAGCTCGCGCGTCTGGCGCTCGAGCTCGGCCAATGTCTTGGAGGAAAGCGAGTACGGCGGCAGCGAGCACGCGCTGTCGCCGGAGTGAATGCCGGCCTCCTCGATGTGCTCCATGATACCGGCGATGAAAGTGTCGGTGCCGTCGGCTAGACAGTCGACATCGACCTCGACGGCGTCCGTCAGATAGCGGTCAATCAGCAACGGCCGCTTGTCGGAGACGACGAGCTCTGAGGGGCTGTCGAGCGTGGCGGAAAGCTGTGCCACGTAGCGGTCGATCTCGAAGCCGTCGTGCACGATCTCCATGGCGCGTCCGCCGAGCACATAGGACGGACGGATCACCACCGGATAGCCCAGCTTCTCGGCCTCCGCGCGCGCCTCGCCCGGCGTCTTGGCGATACCGCTCTTGGGTTGTTGCAGCTTGAGCTTCTCGATCAGCGCCTTGAAGCGGTCGCGGTCCTCGGCAAGGTCGATGGCGTCCGGCGAGGTCCCGAGGATCGGAACGCCGGCCGCAGCAAGCGGCTCGGCGAGCTTCAAGGGCGTCTGTCCGCCAAACTGCACGATCACGCCGCGCAGGGTGCCGTTCGTCTGCTCTGTGCCGATGATCTCCAGGACGTCCTCGGCGGTGAGCGGCTCGAAGTAGAGCCGGTCGGAGGTGTCGTAGTCGGTCGAGACCGTCTCCGGATTGCAGTTGATCATGATGGTCTCGAAGCCTGCCGCCGTGAGCGAGAAGCAGGCGTGGCAGCAGCAGTAATCGAACTCGATGCCCTGGCCGATGCGGTTGGGACCGCCGCCGAGAATGATAACCTTCTTGCGCGCGCTGGGTTTCGCCTCGCAGGCGGGCCCGGCGGCCTTCTTCCCCGGCTCCGCGAGCACCAGCCCGCTCTCATAGGTGGAGTACATATAGGCGGTGGGCGCGGCGAACTCGGCCGCGCACGTGTCGATGCGCTTGAAGACGGGGTGGACGCCGAGCGACTTGCGCTTGGCCCTCACCTGCACCTCGGAGAGCTTGGCCAGCTTGGCAAGGCGCGCATCCGAGAACCCCATGGCCTTGAGCGCGCGCAACTGCTCGGCTTTGGCCGGCAGGCCGTGCGCCCGCACGCGCTTCTCAGCGTCGACGATCTCCTGAATTTGGGCGAGAAACCAAGGATCGATCTTGCACGACTGGTGCAGCTGCTCGATGTCGAAGTCTTCGCGCAGGGCCTGCGCCACCTTCAAAAGTCGGTCGGGCGTAGGCCGCGAGACGGCGGCGCGGATTACGTTCTTGTCGTCGCCCTGCCCGAGCCCTTCGAGCGCCACGTCGTCGAGACCGGTGAGGCCCGTCTCCATGGAGCGCAGCGCCTTCTGCAGGCTCTCGGCGAACGTGCGCCCAATCGCCATGACCTCGCCCACGGATTTCATCGAGGTGGTGAGCGTGGGATCGGAGCCCGGGAACTTCTCGAAGGCGAAGCGGGGAATCTTGGTGACGACGTAGTCGATCGTCGGCTCGAAGGACGCCGGCGTGGCGCCCCCCGTGATGTCATTGGCGAGCTCGTCCAGCGTGTAGCCCACCGCGAGCCTGGCCGCGATCTTGGCGATGGGAAAGCCGGTCGCCTTGGAGGCAAGCGCGGAAGAGCGCGATACGCGCGGGTTCATCTCGATGACGACGAGGCGTCCGTCGGCCGGGTTGACGGCGAACTGCACGTTAGAGCCGCCGGTCTCCACGCCGATCTCGCGCAAGACCGCAATCGCGGCGTTGCGCATTATCTGGTACTCCTTGTCGGTGAGCGTCAATGCAGGCGCGACCGTGATCGAGTCGCCCGTGTGCACGCCCATCGGATCGACGTTCTCGATCGAGCACACGATGATGCAGTTGTCCGCCTTGTCGCGGACCACCTCCATCTCGTACTCCTTCCAGCCGAGCACGCTCTCCTCGACCAGGACCTGGTGGGTCGGAGATGCGTCGAGCCCGCGGTCGACGATGGTAAAGAACTCCTCGCGGTTGTAGGCGATGCCGCCGCCGGTACCGCCCAGCGTGAACGAGGGACGAATGATGGCCGGCAGCCCAACGAGCTCCAGCGCCTTCTCGGCCTCCTCGCGATTGTGCGTGAGCATGGAGCGCGGCGTCTCCAGCCCGATCCGCCCCATCGCCTCACGGAAGAGCTGGCGATCCTCAGCCATGTCGATGGCCTCGGCGCGCGCGCCGATCATCTCCACGCCCATCTCATCGAGAAAGCCGCGCTTGTGCAGCTCGAGCGCCGTGTTGAGTGCGGTCTGTCCGCCCATGGTCGGCAGCAGCGCATCGGGGCGCTCGGCGGCGATGATCTTGGCGACGATATCGGCCGTGATCGGCTCGATGTAGGTGGCATCGGCCAGCTCCGGATCCGTCATGATCGTCGCCGGATTGGAGTTGACCAGAATGATCCGGTAGCCCTCCGCCTTGAGGGCCTTGCACGCCTGCGTCCCCGAGTAATCAAACTCGCAGGCCTGACCGATGACGATGGGTCCGGCCCCAATGATGAGGATGGACTTGATATCCGTGCGCTTGGGCATGAGGCGGCCTTTTATTGCCGATCCCGACCTTTGGCTATAGCGCCGCTGCCTCGGCCGGCCCCAGCGCGCACCGGCATCGCCGCGAGCGGCCCAAATGGGCACTCGCGGCTAACCGTTAGAACGTTTGCGAAAGACCCGGGGCCCGTTACGGGGACGCGGGCTTCATACCGGGTTTGGGCGCCTCGATCTTGAGGTCGACCGGATAGCTATAGTTCGCTTCGAAAATGGGTTTATCGAGCTTATTGGCGCGCGCGAAGATCGAGCGCATCGGCAAACCTGTCGTGGGGTCCACGTAGATGATGCGCACGGGCCGGTCCGGCAACTTCGGCGGCTTCGCCTTGTTCGCTTTCTCGTCCTCTGGCTTCACATTCTCGCCCTGGTAGGCGAGCATGTCCGTGCCATCCACAGGCTTCTTGCCCAGGCATTCAAACTCGCCGACGGCGCCGGCGTCATCACCGACAGTTTCCTGCAGCTGATTGACGAGGGCGTCGGTCAACTGCGGATTGAGCGGCGTCCACGGATCGCCCTTATGCCGGGTCCAGGCCCGATGGCCGACCAGCACGGTCTCCATGGGATCAGGGTCCTTGGCCGACTTGATAATCTGGCGCATGCGGTCGGGCAGTACATAGTCGACCGTCATGTCGACCATGCCATCCTCGCTAACCATCGTCGTCTGCATACGAAAGCCGCTGGACTTGCGCTGGCGCTCCAGCGCCGCGCTCACCTCGTCTTTGCAGGACGCAGCTTGGGCGGCAGCACTCACCGCAAACAGCAGGGCCGTAGCCATCAGCAACCGGCGCATCTCAACTCTTCTCCTTCTCGTTGCGCCGCACGCTTCTCACGCGCGGACAAACTCACGCTCATTCATTTCGCCTCAGTGCATCTTGGCCAGCGGTGCCTCCGGATGCCCTTCGATCACGAGGTCGGTGGGATAGGCATAGACACCGCGGAACAGAGGATCAGCCCCGGGCTTGTCCTCCTCGACGATGTTCATCGCCGGCAAGCCGGTCTTGGGATCGACATAGATCGTGCGGTGCACGGGGCGCGTCACCGTCGATCCCCTAGCGTCGGCGCCACCCTTCTCGACGCTGCGATAGGCGAGGTACTCCTTGCCGTCAATTGTCGCCTTGTCCATGCACTCGAACTCGCCCACCTCCTTGGGCGGCTCGACCACGGCCTCGCGCACCTGTGCAATGATGGTCTGGGCAATCGCCGGCATCAGCTCCTCCCAGGCGGCGCCCTGGCGGTTCCAGGCACGCGTGCCGACGAGGACGGTCTCCAGCGGCTGCTGGTTCGGCGCCACGATCTTCTGGTGCATGCGGTCGGGTGGCTGATACTCGATCGTGAGCTCGACGGGCCCGTTCTCGCCCTTGAGCTGGGCCGTCATGGTAAAGGCGCGCGAGCTCCGCTGCTTCAAGAACGCGGCCGCCACCTGGTCCTTGCAGGAAGCGCCGGCGCTCAGGGCCGGCGCTGTCGACACGGCCAGAGCGATCAAGCTCGCTGCGAGCAAACGGTGCATCAGATCCTCCCGGCGGCGGCGGTCCGCCACGCGTTTTTTCTCACACTATATCGACCGTCGCCGCCAACGGGACCCCTGCGCGCGTTAATGTTTCGTAGGGTAAAGCTCCCTGACCGGCGCTCAGCGGCCCTTCTTTTTGCGCATCAAGGCGACGAAGCGGTCGAAGAGGTAGTGACTGTCCTGAGGGCCGGGCGAGGCCTCGGGGTGATACTGCACCGAGAACACCGGCTGCCCCTTCAGCTGCAGCCCGCAATTGGAGCCGTCAAACAGAGAGATGTGCGTCTCCTCCACCCCCGCCGGCAGCGTGTCGCGGTCGACCGTGAAGCCGTGGTTCATAGAGGCGATCTCCACCTTCTCGGTGGTGAAGTCCTTGACGGGATGATTGGCGCCGTGATGGCCCTGATGCATCTTCTTGGTCTTGGCGCCGAGCGCCAGCGCCAGCATCTGGTGGCCGAGACAGATGCCGAATACCGGAAGCCCGGAGTCGACGAGCTTCTTGATCTCGGGCACGGCATAGCGGCCGGTCGCTGCCGGGTCGCCCGGACCGTTGGAGAGAAAGATGCCGTCGGGCTTGCGCTCCAAAATCTCAGCCGCCGGCGCCGTCGCCGGCACCACCGTCACCTTGCAGCCGGCACTCGCCAGGCAGCGCAGGATGTTGCGCTTCAAGCCATAGTCGATGGCGACGACGTGGAGATCGGGGCTCTCCTGACGGCCATAGCCCTCTCCCCACACCCAGCGCGTCTCGTCCCAGGTGTAGCTTTGTCCGCTCGTCACCTCCGGCACGAGGTCCATGCCGTCGAGGCCGGGCCAAGCGGCGGCTGCCGCCTTGAGCTTGTCGAGGTCGAACTTTCCGGAAGGCTCGTGCGCGATTACGCCGTTTGGCATGCCGTTTTCGCGGATTCGTGCCGTCAGCGCGCGCGTGTCGATACCTGCGAGCCCGATGATGCCGCGCGCCTTCAGCCAGCGGTCGAGGTGCTCGCGCGCCCGGTAGTTGGAGGCAGCCGTGATGGGTGCGCGCAGCACGCAGCCGCGCACGCCCGAGCGCGCCGCAAGATTGGAGGTCTCGGTGTCCTCCATGTTGGCTCCGACATTGCCGATGTGGGGAAAGGTAAAGGTGATGATCTGGCCGGCATAGGAGGGATCGGTGAGGATCTCCTGGTAGCCGGACATCGCCGTGTTGAAGCACACTTCGCCGACGGCGGAGCCGGTGGCGCCAAGGCCCGTCCCGGCGATCACCGTGCCATCGGCCAGCACGAGCCGCGCCGTCAACGGCGCATCGGCCCACGGAGCGGGCGGCGCGGCGGAATGCGGTGTCGTCGTGCTCAAAGCTACGGCTCCGGGCACCCGCGCGGGGCTCTCGGCGCACATTTCGGTGGCTCGGGCGCGGATGCGGCGCGGACCCTATGAGAAGCGCCAGCCGCGGTCAACCGGCGCGCAGCTCGGGTTGAAAGAGGCTAGCGCCCCGTTTCGCAGCGCAGCCACTGGACGTGCTCTTGCGGGCCTCGTTGAGAGGGCCATATCTCCCGGCAACTCTCCCGGCAACCTCATTCACAAAGGAGGCCCACATGCGTTTCCTCGCATTCGCGGCGGCGCTGGCGCTTGCACAGGGGGCCGCGCTGCCGCTTCTCGCCGATGACCGGAAGGGCGAAGGGGAGATTGTCGTGATCCGGCCATCCGCCACGACCCCGACCAAGCAGGGCCTGCCCATCTTCCAGGGCATCTCGGGCAAGAACGCGGGAGCCCGGCACATCTCCATGAATAAGGTCGTGATCCCGCCCGGAGGTGCTGCCAAGGCGCACCGGCACAAGGGCTACGAGACGGCGATCTATCTCATCAAGGGGCGCGTCAAGACGCTCTACGGCGAAGGCCTGAAGAAGAGCGTGATCAACGAGGCCGGCGACTTTCTCTATATTCCCGCCGACCTGCCCCATAAGCCGATCAACCTGAGCGATACCGAAAGCGCTGAGGCGATCGTGGCGCGCACCGACCCCAATGAGCAGGAGAGCGTGGAGCCCGTCGCCGAGCCGGACGGCGATCCGCGCTAATCCAGAAGGGGTTCTGCCCCTCGCGCTTCAGCGGTAGCCCTCGCGAGCATAGAACCACCGGCGTGCACTCCAGGTGGCGAGCCGGCCGATGGCGCTGACGGCGAGGCCGATCAGCAGCAGCAGGATCGACTTCGGCCCAAGCTCACCGAGCAGCGTCGTGTAGGCCTGAGTGGCGAGATCGGGAGCCCAATGCTCGAGCTGGTTGGCAAAGAGATTGAGCACGTCGCGCGAGTAGGCGACGAGATGCCCGAACGTCTCCACATGATTGAGCGCCAGGTACATATAGGCGACCATGGCGACAACGACCTCCACAATGACGTAGATCGCCAGAGCCGCGATCACCACGATCAAACTCAGGAGAGACTTGAAAATCGTAGACATAGACAGGCTCCGCTTGCCAGCGTTGGGAGGAAGAGCGAAGGGCGTACCGGCGCCGTGATCCCGGACCCGGCATTGCGCCTTTGGTCCTAACCCTCATTTGTGGCGAGCGACCGTCTTGCGTTCCGTATTTGGCAGGTCCAAAACGCGGACCCGAGCGAAGGAGACACCATGCGCGACAAGATCAATGCCGACCTCAAGGTGGCGATGAAAGCGGGCGAGAAGGACCGCGTCGGCACGCTGCGCCTGATCAACGCCGCCATCAAGTCGGCCGACATCGATGCGCGGCCCTCCGGCAAAGACAAGATTTCCGACACCGACATCCTGTCCGTGCTCGCAAAGATGATCAAGCAGCGGCGCGACTCGATCGAGCAGTACAAAGCCGGCGGCCGCCAGGACCTCGTCGACAAGGAGGCGGCCGAGATCACCGTCATCGAGCGCTATCTGCCCAAGCAGATGAGCGAGGCCGAGGCCAAGGCGGCAATCGCGGCCGTGATCAAGGAGACAGGTGCCGCGAGCCCGAAGGACATGGGCAAGGTGATGGGCGCGCTCAAAGCCAAGTACACCGGCAGCATGGACTTCGGCAAAGCGAGCGGCATGGTGAAGGAGCTGCTGAAGTAGGCGGCGCGATCGCTCAGGTCACTTCGCTGAACGCAGCTATTACTGCCACCCTCCCCTTGATGGGGAGGGTGGTCGCTGAAACGCAGGTTGAGGCGACCGGGTGGGGTGATGAGCTTGGAGTGACACTTGCAATGTAGCTCTTGTATGTTCCCCCCACCCCTAACCCCTCCCCACCAAGGGGGAGGGGAACTTTGGAGTGCATGCCTTGGCGAGATCGCCAAATCGTAATCCGCGCCTGCTTATAGCGTGGTGATGCGCCCGCCCTGCAAGCGGAAGATCTCGTCCTGCGGCTCGGACAGCTTGCAGATCTCGTCTGGCGACATTCCGGCGTAGAGCCCGCGCAGGATGCGGTCGACCGCCCCGTGGGTGACGACCAGCAAATCGCCGTTCGCCTCCTCGAGCCAGGCGCCGACGCGGGCTGCAACGTCAGAGTAGCTTTCGCCGCCCGGCGGCGCATGGTGCCACCGATCCGCCACGCGGCGCGCCCAATCGGCCGGGTCGCGGTTCTTAATCTCGTCTAGGGTGAGCCCCTCCCAGGCGCCAAACGAGATCTCGCGTAGGCGCGCGTCGGTCTCGATGGGAACCTCGGTGCGGCCGAGCTCGCTGCGGATGATGGCGGCGGTATCGAGGGCGCGCTTTAAGGGGCTGGAAACGAGGCGCAGGTTGGCGTGCTTCGCCACGTGCCGGGCCAGCACGCGCCCATTGCGGTGGGCTTCCTTAATTCCGGTGGCCGTAAGGGGAGAATCGGCTTCCCCGCAGAACCGGTTCTCGCAGTTGAACTCGGTCTGTCCGTGCCGGGCGAGATAGATCAGCAATGGCGAATCGAGCGGCAAAGCCATGCCGAAACTATAGGAACGCGGGCCTACAGAAGAGCTTAAGGCGAAACGACGAATTCCTGAGGCTGTTCAAAGGCGGGAGAGCGGGATTGTGCCGCGCACGCGGCCAAGCGAATCACTCTACATGTTGTAGCGCTGATTCGACCCCCTGAGACGCCCATGCGCTATCCCCCGCACTTCCTCGACGAGATCCGCGCCCGGCTGTCGGTCAGCCAGGTCGTGGGACGCAAAGTCCCCCTCAAGCGGGCGGGACGCGAGTTCAAAGGCCTCTCCCCCTTCAAGGACGAGAGGACGCCCTCCTTCACCGTGAACGACCAGAAGGGCTTCTATCACTGCTTCGCCTCCGGCGAGCACGGCGACATCTTCACGTTCCTGATGAAGACCGAGGGGCTGTCGTTCCCCGAGGCCGTGGAGCGGCTCGCAGGCGAAGCGGGCGTGCCGATGCCGAAGGTCTCGGCGCGAGACGAAGAGCGCGAGGACGAGCGCCAGCGGCTCTGCCGCCTGATGGAGGCTTCTGCAGCATTCTTCGAGGCGGCGCTTTTCAGCGGGCCGGGAGTAGAGGCGCGCCGCTACCTGGAAAAGCGCGGGCTCGCGCCCGAGACGATCCGCTCCTTCCGGCTGGGCTATGGACCCAACGACAAGTCCGCCCTGAGGCAGCATCTTGCCAAGGCAGGCTTCACCACCGAGGAGATGATCGCGTCGGGCATGCTGATCGGCGGCGCCGACATTCCCGTCGCCTACGATCGCTTCCGCCACCGCGTCATGTTTCCCATCACGGATTTGCGCGACCGCGTCATCGCCTTCGGCGGGCGTGCGCTCGATCCCGATCAGCCGGCCAAGTACCTCAACTCGCCGGAGACGCCGCTCTTTCACAAGGGGCACCTGCTGTTCAACGCCTTTCGGGCGCGCGGGGCCGCGCACGACAAGGGCCGCGTTATCGCGGTCGAAGGCTACATGGACGTCATCGCGCTTTCTGAGGCAGGATTCCCTGAGACGGTGGCACCGCTCGGCACCGCGCTCACTGAGGAGCAGATCGCGCTTTTGTGGCGCTTGGCGCCTGAGCCCATCCTCTGCTTCGACGGTGATGCCGCCGGCCGCAAGGCTGCGTTCCGGGCGGTCGAGACGGTGCTGCCCCTATTGAAGCCGGGCTTCAGCGTGCGCTTTGCGTTCCTGCCGGGTGGCCTCGACCCCGACGATCTCGTGCGCCAGAAGGGCGCTCAGGCTTTCGCCGCCGAGCTGGAGAAGACGTCGGCGCTCTTCGACGTGCTGTGGGCGCGCGAGGAGGAGGGGCAGGATCTGTCGACACCGGAGCAGCGCGCCGCCTTCGAATCGCATTTGCGCGGCTTGGTCGCGCGCATCGGCGACGCAACCGTCAAGGGCTACTACGAGCGCGAGCTGCGCGAGACGTTGTGGACCTTGAACCGCTCCATTGTGCGCGAGATCGCCCGCGGACAGGGTCCGCGGCGCCGGGCCCAGAGCGGCACGCGCCGTAACAACGTTACGCCCGACTGGCGCATCCGCGAGCGCGCCCGGCTCGGGCAGCGCCAGAGTGAGCCGCCCCGCAGACCCGCGGCGGCGAGCGCCGAGCTCGCCCAGCGCTCCGAATTGGCGCCCGCCCGCGAGGCTCTGCTCATCAAGACCGTTTTGAACCACCCCTGGCTCATCGAGGAGCATTCCGAGGAGATTGCGGCCTTAACGCTCCTTTCTGCTCCCGTTGCCCGGCTGAGGGATGCCATTTTGGCCGTCCAGGCCCAGGAAATTGCACTTGACAGCTCAGGCCTACGCACCCAATTGAGCGTATCGGGCCTCGGCAAGGTTATCGACCTTGTGGAGCGTTCGGTTACGCATAGAAGCGATCGTTTCGCAGAGCCCGATGCCCCGCGGGCCGAGGTGGAAGTTGGCTGGCGCCACGCCCTCGCGCTGCATGAGAGGCAGGTCGGCTTGCAGAAGTCGCTCGACGCTGCCGTCCAGGCTTATCACCAGGACGGCTCCGAGGACGCGCTTGCGCGCATCTGCGAGATCCAGGGCCTGCTTGGCTTATCAAGCCAGTCGCCCCCTTTCGCAGAGCCGCACGAGTGAACTTGGCGCGACCCTTGCTCCGGTTGGCGGAGCCGAGCGTGGACGGGGAGACAGGTCGGATGGGGTTGAGTTGAGGTGGGACGCCAAACGACCGAAATGGAACGTGCGCTGCCGATACTCAGCGGGGGCGACGCTCCCTGTGTCGGATTGACGCACATCAGTTGGACGCTCATAGCGCGGGATAAGAGCCCTTGAGACCCATGGCTGTAAAATCGAAGGCCAAGACAGCTTCGAGACCGGCATCACGGCCGGCACCAAGAACGGCATCGCGCAAAAACCCTCCGCCCCCCAAGGCCGAGGAGGCCGGGACTGCAGCGGTGGAGACGCAGGAGCGGGACAGCCCCCTTCTCGATCTTTCCGACCAGTCGGTAAAGCGGCTTTTGAAGACGGCCAAGGCCCGCGGCTATGTCACCTATGACGAGCTGAACTCGGTGCTTCCGTCGGAGGAGGTTTCCTCCGAGCAGATCGAGGACACGATGGCGATGCTGTCCGACATGGGCATCAACGTCATCGAGACCGAGGAAGGCGAGGAGGCTCACGAGGCGGCCGAGGAGCCGGAGGAGGAGGAGGGCCGCGCGCTCACCACCCAGGCCGTGCCGGCCACCACGACCACGCGCACCGAGCCAGCCGAGCGCACCGACGATCCCGTGCGCATGTACCTGCGCGAGATGGGCTCGGTCGAGCTTCTGTCGCGCGAGGGCGAGATCGCCATTGCCAAGCGCATCGAGGCCGGCCGCGAGGCGATGATCGCCGGCCTGTGCGAGAGCCCCCTCACCTTCCAGGCCATCATCATCTGGCGCGACGAGCTCAACGAAGGAAAGATTCTCCTCCGCGACATCATCGATCTCGAGGCCACCTACGAAGGGCCCGAGGCCAAGGCCCCGCCCCCGGCGCTTCCCGGCGAGGCCCCGGCGCAGCCGGCCGAGGCCTCAGGCAACGGCGAGGCCGCCACCGAAGGCGAGATGGATGACGACGACGACTACGAGAACGCGCTCTCGCTTGCGGCCATGGAGGCCGAGCTCAAGCCGAAAGTTCTCGAGACCTTCGACAACATCGCCGCCACCTACAAGAAGCTCAGGAAGCAGCAGGATAAGAAGCTCGAGCAGCAGGTCGCGGGCGAGACTGGATCGAAGCAGCAGCAGAAGACCTACGACAAGCACCGCGACGAGATCATCGCCGCCGTCAAGAGCCTGTCGCTCAACAACAACCGCATCGAGAGCCTGGTCGAGCAGCTCTACGGCATCAACAAGAAGCTCGTGGGTCTCGAGGGCCGGCTGATGCGGCTTGCCGAATCCTATGGCGTGCCGCGCCAGGCCTTCATCGACGAGTACTTCGGCAACGAGCTCGACCAGACCTGGCTCGACCGTGTCGGCGCGCTGACCAAGAAGTGGGGCCAGTTCATCAGGAGCGAGAAGAACCAGATCGAGACCCTGCGCTCCGAGATCCACACGCTCGCCTCCGAGACGGGCCTGGAGATCTTGGAGTTCCGCCGCATCGTCAAGGCGGTGCAGAAGGGCGAGCGCGAGGCCCGCCAGGCCAAGAAGGAGATGGTGGAGGCCAACCTGCGTCTCGTCATCTCGATCGCGAAGAAGTACACCAACCGCGGCCTGCAGTTCCTCGACCTGATCCAGGAAGGCAACATCGGGCTGATGAAGGCGGTCGACAAGTTCGAGTACCGCCGCGGCTACAAGTTCTCCACCTACGCCACCTGGTGGATCCGCCAAGCGATCACCCGCTCGATCGCCGACCAGGCGCGCACCATCCGCATCCCCGTGCACATGATCGAGACGATCAACAAGATCGTGCGCACGAGCCGCCAGATGCTGCACGAGATCGGCCGCGAGCCCACGCCCGAGGAGCTCGCAGAGAAGCTCGCCATGCCGCTGGAGAAAGTGCGCAAGGTCCTCAAGATCGCCAAGGAGCCGATCTCACTCGAGACGCCGATCGGCGATGAGGAGGACAGCCACCTCGGCGACTTCATCGAGGACCGCAACGCGGTGCTGCCGATCGACGCCGCCATTCAGTCGAACCTGCGCGAGACGACGACGCGCGTCCTGGCCTCGCTCACCCCGCGCGAGGAGCGTGTGCTGCGCATGCGCTTCGGCATCGGCATGAACACCGACCACACGCTGGAAGAGGTCGGCCAGCAGTTCTCGGTGACGCGCGAGCGTATCCGCCAGATCGAGGCCAAGGCGCTGCGCAAGCTCAAGCATCCGAGCCGCAGCCGCAAGCTGCGCTCGTTCCTGGATAACTAAAACGTCCAATCTCAGCTGAACTTGGCGGCGGGCCCCGGCCCGCCGTTTTCTTTTGGGGATCGGCACCGCAACACAGTTGCATCCACGCTTCCCGTTGTGAGGAAGGCCAGAAATAAGGCATACTGCAGCGCCCACGGACCGTGGGTCATATTTGCAATCGATTCGCGACCTCTGGGGAGACCCGCCATGCGCCGCCGCTTCCATGCTTCCCGCTTCGCCACCCTATGCGCGCTGGCAGTTGTGCTCGCAGCCCCGGCAGCGCAAGCCGGCCCCGCCTGGGACGAGATCCGCGCCAACGTCTTCAGCGGGCGCGCCATCCATGAGGCCGGCGACACGGTCCGCTTGGCGGCGCCGACGCGGCCCAAGGACCAGCGTGTGGTTCCCATCGGCGTGGAGGCAACATTCAAGGACGGGCGCACCATCCGCAAGCTCACCCTCGTCGTCGACGAGAACCCCTCGCCCGTCGCCGCCGTGTTCGATGTCGGGCCCAAGCGCGATACCCTGTCGCTTTCGACCAACCTGCGCCTCAACGCGGCAACGGACGTGCGCGCGATCGTGGAGGCGAGCGACGGGCAGCTCTACTTGGCCTCGCGCTTTGTGAAGTTCGCCGGCGGCCAGGGCGCCTGCGCGGCCCCCGCCATGGGCAGCCCGGAGGAAATCGCGGCCAACATGGGCAAGATGACGCTCACGCCCGAGCGCGCGGCCGGCGCGCAGACCGAGATCACGCCGCGCGCGCGGCTCACGGTCAACCACCCCAACCACACCGGGATGGTGCTCGACCAGCTGACACTGCTCTACGTGCCGTTGCGCATCATCACCGACATGGAGGTGCGCCAGGGCGACGAGCGCGTGTTCGCGATGAAGGGCTCGATCACGCTGTCGCAGAACCCCGTCGTCGACTTCGACTACCGCGTCAACGGCGCCCAGACGATGCAGGTCATGGTGCGCGACAGCGACGGCGCCGCGTGGCAGAAGACCTTCCCGATCGGGCAGGGCAGCTAGAGACTTTGCTCAGCGCACTCGCCGGCTCGCCTCCCAGCGGTCCCAGCGCGCCTGCTCTTGGTGCGTGCACCAGGGATTGCCGTAGTAGCCATACTTGCCGTTGATGCGCGTGCAATCTCTGACCGGAGCCTCGTGCACATACTGGCGTGATTTGTGCGCCCGATAGCCTTCGGCGGTTGCAGGGCCCGCGACCGCAGCGACGATCGCGACACCTGCCCAAATGCTCAACATCCGACGAACCACGATACTCTCCTCACCTGCTCCCAGACTTGCATGCGGGTGTATTTGGCCACGCGCGCGCAAGACCGCAAGTGACCCAGGCCTCAGGCGACCTTGAGAACCTCGACATCGCCGTCGCCGACGCGCACCACGTCGCCCACGGCCTTGCCGGAGAGCGCGCGTGCCAGCGGAGAGACGTAGGGGATTGTCCCCTTGGCCGGGTCCGCCTCGTCCTCGCCGACGATGCGGAACGTCTGGCGGCGACCATCATCGCGCGCAATCGTGATGGTCGAGCCGAAGTGCACGTGCGCCCCGTCCACCGGCGGCGTCACCACCTCAGCGCTCTGCAGCCGCGACGTCCAGTAGCGCAGGTCGCGCGCGGTCGCGGCGGTGCGCGCGCGATCCTCCTCGGCTTGCGCGTGCGTATGCTCGGCCATCAGACGCGCCACCTCCGCCTCGATCTGCTTTAGGCCTTCCTTGGTCACGAGATTGGCGTGCTCGGAGATCAGCCGGTCGGGCAGATCCTCGACGCTTGCATCCTCTTGCTCCTTGACGAAGGCCCGGCTCATCGCGGCAACCTCGCTCCTTGCATTCCAAGATTTGTCGGGTTGTATGCCCCGCCGTCTGTGAGCCAGTATAGGCCCTCGGCGCCAAATTCCGAAACGGGCGCACAGCCGCTTTTCTCGCTGCAGTGCGGGACGTTGATTGGGGACCGCGGTGCACCGTAGAATGTCTCGGTCTCGTTGAGCGGGGATCCGGCCATTCACATCAACCTCACGACGTTCGAGCGGCGCGGCGACAAGGTCGTCTCGCCTCACGTGTTCGCGCGCCGTATGGCGCGTGCGATCACCTTGTGGTTCGCCATCGTCGCCGTCGGCCTCATCATAGGGATCGCGGGCTATGCCGGCTTCGAAGGGCTGTCGTTGACCGACGCCTACCTCAACGCGGCCATGATCCTGTCCGGCATGGGACCCGCCGTCGAGCTCAAGACCACGGGCGGCAAGCTGTTCGCCGGCACCTACGCCATCTTCTCCGGGCTGCTTATCATCATCGCAACGGGCTTCGTGCTGGCGCCGATCTTCCACCGCGTCCTGCACAAGTTCCACGTCGAGACGCGCGGGGATCAGTGACGGCCACCGTGCCGCCCCACATCCTCGGCTAGCCTTGCGGGCATGCCCATCACGCCCGACGTCCCGGCCGCCGAGACAGCCATCATCCAGATGACGAATGCGTTCCGCCAGGAGCACAAGCTTGGCCGTGTGACGCCGAACCCCCTGCTCGCTGCGGCGGCCCGCGCCTACGCCAAGGTGCTGGCCGCGAACAAAGGCGAGCTGTCGCACACGCTCAACGGGACGACCCCGGTGACGCGGGCGCAAAAGGCCGGCTACGCCTACTGCCAGATTGCGGAGAATCTCGCCGAGATTTACGACAGCCGGGGCTTCACCTCCGCCGACTATGCGCGCCGCACCGTCAAAGGCTGGGAAGCCTCGCCCGGTCACCGCCACAACCTGCTCATGCCCGAGGTCACGGACGTCGGCGTCGCCGTCGAAAAGCTCCCCTACCAGTTTCCGCGCTACGTTGCCGTGCAGCTGTTCGGGCGCCCGCGCGCCCTCAAGTACACCTTCAAGATCGTCAACAAGCTCCCCGGGCCGGTTGCCTACGCCTTTGCCGGCGAGGACCACGCCGTCCAGCCGCGCCAGATCATCACGCACACGAGCTGCGCGGCGGGCACCGTCGCCTTCAAGCTCGACGCCCGCAGCGGCGTTGGCCGCTACGAGGCGCGCGATGGGCAGGTCTACACGCTGAAGCCGCGCAAAGGCGGCGGGGTCGTGGTCGAGGTCGGAAGGCGCTCCGTCAGCCCTTGATGCCGGCGAGCAGGTCGGTGTGGTGCCCGATCACCTTCCAATTGCCGTTCTCCTTGCGGAAGAGGTTGGTGACGCGGATCGCAACCTTCTCGTGCTTGCCGCCGATGTTGGTGTTCTCGCCCGACTCCAGCGCGTACATCACCGCGATCTCGTCGCCGACCGTGAAGTGCACGTCCTTGGCGCGGACCTCGCCGCCAAGCTTCCGCGCCGCCTGGCTCTCCCAATCCTTCCAGACCTTGTCCCAGCCGACCTTGATTGAGCCGCCCGGCCCCATGTAGACAACGTCGCCGGCGTGCGACCAAACCGCCTTCATCGGCTCGATGTCGCCTTTGAACATGGCGTTCAAGGCATCGTAGAACTGGTCTGCCGCTTGACGAACGGCCATCTCTTTGCTGCTGCCCATGTGGGATCTCCTTGAGGTCGCTGGATTGAGCGGGACGTCGCCCCCGTCATCCTTTCCCGCGATCCCTAAGGGGCTGTTACGTCGTGGATGCACCTTTGAAGCATCGGCGCCAATGGGGGCCTTAACAGCGTATCCCGGCGCCAGGGGCGCGCTACTCTGCGCTTGTTCCGGTGCGGCGCGTGATCAGCTCGGCAAAGCGCTGGCGCGCCTGCGGCAACGTCGCCTCGCGCGGGATGAGGACGCGCGTCTCCAGGAAGTGCCCGGTCAGCGCCAGCCCGGCGGCGACATCGGCGTTGGTCGCGGGCCGCACGCTTCCCCCTTGGCGCCCCTTGGCAAGGAAGGACGGAAACGCCAGCATCCTCTCCTTGTAGGGCGCACCGGCCTCGGCGGAGACCGCGCGCCCTGACTTGGGCGACACATAGATAAGGTTGTCGCGCGCGCCCGTCGCGGCGCACGAGGAAAGATCGAGCCCGAAGCCCAGCTCGTCGAGCAGCGCCAGCTCCCAGCGCACCATGAGGGCTGGCCACACGTCGGGCTCGTCGAGGTACCCCAAGACGAACAGCGTCACCTCGAAAAGGCTCGGGTGCGGGTCGCGCTCGGGCAACAGATGCGCCAGCGCACACAACGAGGAGAGGCCGGCGAGCGTCAAAGGATCGTCCATCGCCTGCGCGGCGTAGCCCTTGCGCAGCTCCACGCTGACGTTGCCCAAGTGCTCCGCCAGCCGCGCTTTCCAGACGGCGTCGACGTGATTTCCGGTCTGCAGGACGGGGCGGAGCCGACGCGAGCGTCCGCCATGGACGAGCCCCAGATGGCGCCCGTGCGCGCGCGTAAAAATCTCGGCGACGGCCGCGGTCTCCCCGTGTGCCTTGACGGAGAGGATCACGCCTTCATCGGACCACTGCATCGCGGACCTGCAGCGTCATTTCTTGGGCAACTCCAGCCCCATCTCACGGTAGCGCTCGGGATCGTCCTGCCAGCCCTCGCGCACCTTGACGAAGAGGAACAGGTGCACCCGACGCTCGAGGATCTGGGCGAGTTCGACCCGGGCCTCCGTCGAGATCTGCTTGATCGTCTGTCCGCCCTTGCCCAGCACGATGGCTTTCTGGCCTGGGCGCGTCACGTAGATGGTCTGCTCGATCCGCACCGAGCGGTCCTTACGCTCCTGCCAGGCGGTGGTCTCCACCGTCGTCGCATAGGGCAGCTCGTCGTGCAGCCGGTTGAAGATCTTCTCGCGCGTGATCTCGGCCGCCAGGATCCGCAACGGCGCATCCGACAGGTCGTCGGCGGGATAGTGCCACGGGCCCTCCGGCATGCGCGCGGCAAGGTCGCGCTTCAACTCGGCAACGCCGTCTCCGGTCAAAGCCGAGATCATGTAGATGGCCTCGAAGGGTGCCTGTGCCTGCAGGGCCTGGGTGAGCGCCAGCAGCTTCTCCTTGGCGGCCACGCGGTCGACCTTGTTGAGCACGGCGAGCAGCGGCGTCCTTGCGTCCTTCAGCCGCTCGAGGATGCGCTCCACGTCCTCGTCGAGGCCCTTGGCCGCGTCAACGACGAGGACCACGAGGTCGGCGTCCTTGGCGCCGCCCCAGGCCGCCTCCACCATCGCCTGATCGAGGCGGCGGCGCGGTGCAAACAGCCCCGGTGTGTCGATGAAAACCAGCTGGCTGTCGCCTTCGATGGCGATGCCGCGTAACGGAACACGCGTCGTCTGCACCTTGTGGGAGACGATCGACACCTTGGCGCCGACGAGCGCGTTGACGAGCGTCGACTTGCCGGCGTTGGGGGCGCCAATGACGGCGATGAAGCCGCAGCGCCGATGCTCGCCGCCCGCCGCGCCTGTGTCGGGTGCGTCACTCATGATGGGCCGCCCCGCGCACGCCTTCGCGCTCCAGGAGCGCGCGCGCCGCGGCCTGCTCGGCAGCCCGCTTGGAGGCACCCTCTCCACGCGCCGGATCCTTGCCGGTTATGCGTACCTCGGACGTGAAACGCGGCGCGTGGTCGGGCCCTTTGCGGGCAATCTCGGTGTATTGCGGCAACGCCAGGCCCTGCCCCTGCGCCCACTCCTGCAACGCCGATTTGGCGTCAGGGCGCGCTGTCGTGTTGATCTCGTCGGAACGGCTCTCCCACAGGTGCCGCACCACCCCGCGCGCCGCATTGAAGCCTGCATCGAGAAAGACGGCGCCGAGCAAAGCTTCGATCCCATCGGCGAGGATCGTGTTCTTGGCGCGCCCGCCGCTGCCTGCCTCGCTGTCCGATAGAATGAGATGGGGGCCAAGGCCCAATGCGCGGGCCACTTTCGCGCAGGTCTCGCCGCGTACGAGACGGTTGTAGCGGCGCGCAAGCTCGCCCTCGTTGGCCGCGGGGAAGTGCTCGTTCAACAGCTCGGCGACGGCAAGCCCCAGAACGCGGTCGCCGATGAACTCCAGGCGCTCGTTGTCGCTGTGCTTACCCTTTCCCCCGCGCATGCTGGCGTGCGTCAGTGCAACCTCCAAGAGCGATTGGTTCTTGAAGCGATGGCCGAGTGACTTTTCGAGGTCCTTGTACTTTCTGGCACGCAGCATGGGGTCACGAGATTAGCGCATCCGCGCGGGCCGCGGACAGGAATATGGGCTCCGCCCGGAGAGGGCGGTGTGCACCAAAAGCAGAGAACAAAGTGCTGAAGGCAGAGCGGACGCAAGCCCCCACGCAGGAGTTTCTCTTAACGCACGAGCGTGAAAAACCGGCTCCACCGGATGTCGAACGGCCAGGTCCACGGGCTCCACCATCGGAAGGCGCCCGGCTCGTCGACGGCAGCGGAAAAGAAAATGATCTCGGCGCGGCCAATAAAGTTTTCGAACGGCACGTAGCCAACGCCCCACGAGGCGCGGCTGTCGGTGGAGTTGTCCCGATTGTCGCCCATCATGAAGTACTTGCCTTGAGGCACCTTGTAGGGACCGACATTGTCGAAGGGACCGTCCTGTTCCGAATTGAGCACGGTGTACTTCACCCCGTTCGGCAAGGTTTCCTGGTAGGCGGGGATCGGGCGCGGCGGCTCGTCGTTTTCTCGGGTGACGAATTCGCCGATACGGCGGCGCGGCACTTCCTTGCCGTTAATGTAGAGCACGCCGTGACGCACCGAGATCTCGTCGCCCGGTAGCCCGATCACGCGCTTGATGTAGTCGGTGGAGTTGTCGCGCGGCAGCTTGAAGACCGCGACGTCGCCCCGCTTGGGTGAGGCGCCGAAGATGCGGCCCGAGAACGGGATCAAATTGTAAAACGAGTATCGGCTGTAGCCGTAAGAGAGCTTGGAGACGAACAAGTAGTCACCGATGAGCAGCGTCTCCTTCATCGAGCCCGACGGAATGTTGAAGGGCTGATAGAGGAACGTACGCACCAACATGGCGATGGCGAGCGCCTCGATGACGATGGTGATCGTCTCGAGCCAACCGCCTTTTCTCATTTTTGCTGAAACCGCCATGCGATACTCCCGAAGCGCGCAGCTGCCCCGCGCCGGGCCGCTATAACCATTTTGGCGCCAGCGCGCAATTCATCTGCCACGTTGTCGCAGCGCGAAAATGGCAGCATCAGCGCCGGTCAGACTTGTCGGGCAGCCCGGAGATGATCACGATGGCGGCGGCGAGCGGAAAATCATCGGTCAAAGTCAAATCGATGCGGGCTTCGAAACCCTCCGGCGTCAACTCCGCGAGCCAAAGCGCCGCACCGCCGGTCAGCTGCAGCGTCGGGCGCCCTGAGGACAAATTGACAACACCCATGTCGCGCCAATAGACGCCTCGGCGCAAACCGGTGCCTAGCGCCTTCGCGCAAGCCTCTTTGGCGGCGAAACGCTTTGCGTAAGAGGCGGCCCGCTGTGCCCGCGCTTCCGACTTCCGGCGCTCCACCTCGGTGAACACGCGCTCGATGAAGCGGTCGCCGTAGCGCTCAAGAGTCCTCTCGATGCGGCGGATGTCGATAATATCGTTGCCGACGCCGAGGATCACATCGGCCTCACGCGCTCTGGCTCGGGCGCGATCTCGCTGCGCGCCTCATCCATCAAGGCCCGCATGCGCTGCACCGCGCTCGCAAGGCCGTCGAAAATCGCTTCTCCGATCAAAAAATGGCCGATGTTGAGCTCGACGATCTCCGGCAAGCGCGCCACGCCCGCGACCGTGTCGAAGGTGAGCCCGTGGCCGGCGTGCACCTCGAGGCCGGCGGTTGCGGCAAGACGTGCTGCATGGGCAAGACGATCGAGCTCGCGGGCGACGCCCGCCACATCCGCTTCGAGCGCCTTCTCGCAGTAGGCGCCCGTGTGCAGCTCGACGATGTCGGCCTCGACACTGCTTGCCGCCTCGATGACCGCGGCATCGGGCTCGATGAAGAGCGAGACGCGAATGCCCGCCGCCTTGAGATTGCCGACCACGCGCACAAGCCGATCGCCCCCTCCAGAAACGTCGAGGCCGCCTTCCGTGGTGCGCTCCTCGCGCCGCTCGGGCACGAGGCAGCAGGCGTTCGGCACGTGTCGCAAGGCGATCTCGAGCATTTCCTCGGTCGCCGCCATCTCCAAATTGAGGGGCCGCATCAGCTCGCTCTTCAAGCGGCTGATGTCGTCGTCGGAGATGTGCCGGCGGTCCTCGCGCAGGTGCGCCGTGATGCCGTCGGCACCGGCCTCGACCGCAAGGTGCGCAGCGCGCAACGGATCAGGATGGCGCCCGCCGCGCGCGTTGCGGATGGTGGCGACGTGATCGATGTTGACGCCGAGACGCAGATGGGGAGTCTTGAGCGATTGCGCCATGCCAGGAACAGTCGAAACCCGAGGTTTACTCGGCCGCGGCAGGGACCCGCGTCATACGACGGAGCCGCCAAGCGCGGACGAGGTTCCTGGATATATAGTAGACAACCGCCCCGGTGAGCAGCCCGATCGGTACGCTACCAGCCAGCATCGGCCACAGGAGCGGCCATAACAGAGCCGTGGTCGCGTCGAGGACGTGCGGGGATCGCTCCAGCACTGCCGCCCAAAGAGCCAAGACGTTGCGCTGGAAGGTCGCCGGATCGAAGACCCCTTCGAGCCCCACGATCTGCAGCCCCATGGCATAGGTCGAGGCCCAGATGAAGGGCCAGCTCAACGGATTGCCAACGAAGGTGCCGATCACGGCTGCCGGGACGCTGGCGCGCAACAGGGAGGCGAGAACGATAGCCATGAGCGTCTGCATGCCGAGCAGCGGCGTGACCGACGCGAACGCACCCAACGCACAGCCAAGCGCAATCTCGTGGGGGCTCGCCCTCAGCCGCATGAGCCGCCGCATGGCAATGCGAAGGCTCTGAATGGACTTACGCCAAGGACCTTGTGCAGCGCGTCCCCGGCGGGGGGGCGGCGGACGAGGCAAACCACCAGGCGACATTCGCAACTCCGATCGTGACCTTACCCGATAGGCTCCCGCCGGGCCTATCGCCAATTCTCTTATCAGTCGAATACGCGTTCAACCTTGTTCACTACCGCCTTTTCGCGAAGTCCGGCAATGATGTGGTTTAGATGCACCAGGTCAAGAACCTCAAGCTCTATGCGCATTTCGGTAAAATCGGAGGCTCTGCGGACCATGCGCACATTATCGATGTTCCCGCCGGCCTCACCAATCACCTTTGCAATCTGGGCGAGCGTCCCTGGCTCATTGAGGGCGGTGACGCTGATACGGGCAGGAAAGCGCTGGGGTGCGTCCGGGTCAATGTCCCAGGTTACGTCGATCCAGCCCTCGTGCTCGAACTCCTTGAGCCGCGGCGAGTGGATCTGGAAGATGCGGATGCCCTCGCCCGGGATCAGCACCCCGACGATGCGGTCGCCCGGAACCGCGCCGCCAGGCTCGAAGCTGACGGGGAGGTCGTCCTTGACGCCGCGGATGGCGAGCCCGCTCCCCCGCGGCTCATGGTCGGCGCGGAACTTAAGGCTCATCACGCGGTCGATGTTGAACCAGCCGTCCTGGCCCTTCGCGCGCCCGAAACGGCGGGTGCGCCGGTAGGAGGCTTTGTCGGCCGGGCGCTCGGCGACATCGGGAGCGGCAACGCGGAGGACGTCCTCGATGGATAGCTCATTGCGCCCCACGGCCGCCAACGCGTCCTCAAGCGACTTCTGTCCCAGCCTCGGCAGCGCCTTCTTGAGCGCCTCCTCATCGAGCTCCTCGCCAACCTGCTCAAAGCGCGCCGCGATCAGTTTGCGGCCGAGCTCGCGGTACTGCTTGCGCACCGCATCGCGGGCCGCCCTGCGGATGGCCGAGCGGGCGCGGCCCGTCACCACGAGGTTCTCCCAGGCCGGCGGCGGAGAATGGTTCTTGGCGGTCTCGATCTCGACCTCATCGCCATTGCGCAACTGCGTGTCGATCGGCACATGGCGGCCGTTGACGAAGGCACCGACGGCCGCGTTGCCGATGTCGGTGTGCACGGCGTAAGCGAAATCCAAGGGAGTGGCGCCGCGCGGCAGCGCGATGAGGCGCCCCTTCGGGGTGAAGCAGAAGACCTGGTCCTGGAACAGCTCGAGCTTGGTGTGCTCGAGGAACTCCTCGGGATTGGAGCCTTCGAGCAGCGTCTCGACCAGCCGGCGCAGCCACACATAGGGTCCGCTGTCCCTCTGCAGCGCTCCCAGCGTCTTGATGCCGGCATGGCCGTTCATCAGCACGGCGTCCTTGTAGAGCGCGTGGGCCGCCACGCCGTACTCGGCGATGTCGTGCATGGCGCGGGTGCGGATCTGCAGCTCGACGCGCTGGTGTCGCGGGCCCACGACCGTCGTGTGGATCGACTGGTAGTTGTTCTGCTTGGGCGTGGAGATGTAGTCCTTGAAGCGACCCGGCACCGTGCGCCAGGTCGTGTGCGCCACGCCGAGCGCGCGGTAGCAGTCGTCGATCGAGCCGACGATGACGCGGAACGCGTAAATGTCGGACAGTTGCTCCAGGCTGATCTGCTTGTTCGCCATCTTGCGCCAGATGGCGTAGGCCTTCTTCTCGCGCCCGTTGACCTCCGCCTCGATGCCGACCTCGGCAACCTTGGCCGCGAGCGCGGCGCGGATCTCCTCAACCAGCCCCTCGTTCGACGTCCTGAGCTCGGCGAGCTTGGCCGTCACCGCGGCGTAAGCCTCGGGGTGGAGCCACCGGAACGCGTGATCCTCGAGCTCCTCACGCATGGCCTCCATGCCCATGCGGCCGGCAAGCGGAGCATAGATATCGAGCGTCTCCTCCGAGATACGCTTGCGGGTCTCGGTTTTCACATGCTCGAGCGTGCGCATGTTGTGCAGCCGGTCGGCCAGCTTGACGAGCAGCACGCGGATGTCGCTGGAGATGGCGACGAGGAGCTTCCGGAAGTTCTCGGCCTGCTCCGCCTTTTTGGAGACAAGGTCGAGGCGGCGGATCTTGGTGAGGCCGTCGACGAGCGTGCCGATCTCGGGTCCGAAGAGCTGATCGATCTCCGCCCGCGTGATCGGTGTGTCCTCGATAACGTCATGCAGAAGCGCGGTGACGATGGTGGCGTCGTCGAGCTTCAGATCGGTGAGGATGGCGGCTACTTCGAGGGGATGGGAGAAGTACGGGTCACCCGAGGCGCGCCGCTGGTTGCCGTGCGCCTTCATGGCATAGACGTAGGCCCGGTTGAGGAGGCCCTCATCCGCCTTGGGATCGTAGTTGAGAACTCGCTCGACGAGCTCGTATTGCCGCATCATGGTCCGCCGCGCTCCTCGGGCGGACGCTGCCGGGAGAGGATGGGCTCCCCGGCCCGTCAGCTTCGACCACCCGGCGTCGATATGAGCGCCGGTTGCGACCTAGCGGCCGCGATCCCGGTCGCTGCGATCGCGCTCACGCTCCCGCAAGCCGTTCGGCCCGCCGTTGGCCGACGGCTCGGTCGGTGTCATGCTTTCCAGCCCGCGCAAAAGCTGCTCTTCGGTCATGACGTCGACCACTGTATCGCTCGACTGATCGTCGCGGCCGAGGACGGGGGCGCGGCGCTCAGGCGGCATGAGCGGGGCCGCGGCGGCTTCCGGCTCGTCGACCTCGACGTTCTTCTGAATGGAGTGGATCAGCGCCTCGCGCATATCCTCGGGGGGAATCGTGCGCTCGGCGATCTCGCGCAGCGCAATCACGGGGTTCTTGTCGTCATTAACGGGGATCGTGATCGCCCCCCCGTCGGCGATGGAGCGGGCGCGGTGCGCAGCCAATAGAACCAGCTCGAAGCGGTTCGGGACTTTGTCCACGCAGTCTTCAACTGTCACGCGTGCCATGATCGAGCACCCCTCTCGTCCCGTGTGGACTGGCTTGGGTTGATTGAGTTGGGTTGGGAAATAAAGGCCCGGCGCCGGCAACCCTGCAACGCGGCGCTACCTCATTCTTAGGTCGCATGAAACAGGGGGTAAATCAAGTCTAGCCCCTATAAAGCCGGCCTCATCCTTAGACACAGACTTGTCTATGCCGTATAGAGTTCGCTTATCAAGAACAGCTTGAGCAATTTGGGCGGACTAGCGACGCTGTATTTTTTAACGAACGTCGCCCAACCTAGCCCGATTCCCGGTGCTTCACATTGTCGCTAAATCATCAATAGGTAGAATAGCTTGATCGTCTTTGAAAATGCTAAGGAGCAGGGTCCGTGCTCGCGGCTGATCACGTCCGCAGCACCGACCGCATCAATACATGAGTATTAACGAGGTGCTTGCTCGTCACTTGCGGCACGAAAGGTAAAGGAATGCATTTCTATCAAAACGAACGGGTTGCCCTCTTCATCGACGGGGCCAATCTCTACGCCACGGCCAAATCCCTCGGCTTCGACATTGACTACAAGCGGCTGCTCGCGCTGTTCCGCCAGAAGGGCCTGCTTGTGCGCGCGCTTTACTACACAGCGCTTGCCGAAGACCAAGAGTATTCCTCCATACGGCCATTAATCGACTGGCTCGACTACAACGGCTTCACGATGGTGACGAAGCCGACCAAGGAGTTCACCAACTCCTCGGGACGACGCAAAGTGAAAGGCAACATGGACATCGAGCTTTCCGTCGATGCCATGCGGCTCGCCGAATCACTCGATCACATTGTGCTGTTCTCCGGCGATGGCGACTTCCGCAGCCTAGTTGCAGCCCTGCAGCAGATGGGCAAGCGGGTGAGCGTCGTATCCACGTTGCAGACGCAGCCTCCGATGGTCGCCGATGAGCTGCGCCGTCAGGCCGATCAGTTCGTCGACCTCGCCGACCTCGAGCAGCTGATTTGCCGGGATCCCGCAACGCGGCCCGCGCGTGAGCCGCGCTCGTATGCCCGGAGCCAGAGCTACATATCGCGCGATGGCGGGTCCTATCCCGACACCGACGATCTCCCCGAAGAGGTCTGACGGCCGGTTCCACGGGCTACCCTATGGGCCTGCACACCGCGGCTGCCGCCGTTCCCGAACCACCCAAGCTTTGCGGGCTCTGCCCACGGCTCGTCGCCTTCCG
Source organism: uncultured Alphaproteobacteria bacterium (assembly GCA_963782555.1). Taxonomy (GTDB): domain Bacteria; phylum Pseudomonadota; class Alphaproteobacteria; order Rhizobiales; family Hyphomicrobiaceae; genus Hyphomicrobium_A. The sequence goes on from CAWAKB010000005.1 coordinate 792,808, forward strand.
CGACTCAAACCGCAGCAAAGAGCCCGGCTGGTTCAATGGCGCCGTACCGTCTTTCGGCAGCGCCAATGCGCGCCTGCTCATTGTCGGGCTGGCGCCGGGGCTCAACGGGGCCAACCGCACCGGCCGCCCCTTCACCGGCGACTTTGCCGGCGAGCTGCTCTATGGCACGCTTTTGGACTTCGGCTTCGCCACGGGCCGCTACGAGGCGCGTTCCGATGATGGTCTTGCGCTCGTCGACTGCATGATCACCAACGCCGTGCGTTGCGTGCCCCCGGAGAACAAACCGACGCCCGCCGAGATTGCGGCATGCCGCCCTTTCTTGAAGGCGCGCATCGCTTCGCTGCCCAATCTTGCCGCCATCCTCGCGCTCGGCCGTATCGCCCACGACAGCACACTCACCGCGCTCGGCTGCCGCAAGTCGCAATTCCCGTTCGCGCATGGAGCCCGCCACGCGCTACCCACAGGCATTCCCCTTTTCGACAGCTTCCACTGCTCGCGTTACAATACCAACACGCGCAAGCTTACGCCCGAGATGTTCCGCGCCGTCTTCGCCGCCATCCGAGAGCTGTTGTCGGCCTGTGAGCCGGCCCTTGAGGCCCCGGCCCAGCGCAGCCGCGGCCCACGGCGCGCCAAGGGCTGACGAGCGGCAGCGCGCTCCCCTTCCGCCCCGTCAACCCCGGTGCTATGGGACGTGCACCCTTAAAGTCTCGGTGAGGGGGACAGGCTATTTTGGCCGTCCCGGAACGCGGAGAGATGATCGCCATGTCGATCGATATCGCCCCAGAGAAGGTGGCTTACGTTATCATCAAGGCGCGCGAGTACGACGCCAAGGTCGGGGCCTGGAACGACACGCCCGAGGAAGGCGACGCCGAGGAGGATCCCGATTCCATCCTCGAGGACTTCACCAACGATCCCACACGCGCCGAGCTCGCGGGCTTCATCGGCGGCCTCAACTACGACGAGCAGGCGAACCTCGTGGCGCTGGCTTGGGTGGGGCGTGGCACATTCGAGAAGGAGGAGTTCGCCGAGGCGGTCGATACCGCACGCGCCGAGAAGATCAACGCCACAGCAGGCTACCTCCTCGGCATGCCGCTGCTCGCCGACTATCTCGAAGACGGCCTCGAGAAGATGGGCTACTCGGTCGAGGACAGTGAAAACGACCTGCTCGGTGGCTGAGATCGAATGTGACGTGCTTCAGGCGTGATTTTCCCGGCCCGTAAGCCACGCGAGCACCTCATCGGCCTGCGCACCCGGCGGATCGACGGGGTAGAAGACGTGGCGCAGGCTGCCCTCCTCCGCCACGAGCGTCAGCCGCTTCAGATAGGGGATGCCGCCCGCCTCGAAGGTGGGAAGCGCGAGCGCCGTCTGGAAGGCGAAATCTGTATCGCTCAGCAGTACAAAGGGAATACCAAGACGCTGGCTAAGCTCGCGCTGGTGCTCGCTCGTCTGCGTGCTGAGACCGAACACCTCCATGCCCAGCGCACGAAAGCGCGGATAACAGTCGCGGAAGCCAGCCGTCTCTGGTGTCGAGCCGTGCGCGCCCGGAATGTCGTCCCAACCGGGTGGATCGGCGAGGCCCGGACGCCCGGTCCACGGAAAGACATAGACGACGGAGCGGCCGCGGCGGGCGCGCAGATTGACAGGGCCACCCTCCGTAGCTGGAAGTGCCAGATCCGGTAGCAGCGTGCCGGGTACCAGGTGCACGGCCCCAGCGTCATCGAGCGGCGCCGGCGCCATACCCGGCATCAGCCCTTCTCCCGCATGAGACGCGCCTTCTCGCGGTCCCAATCGCGCTTCTTGGCGGTCTCGCGCTTGTCGTGCAGCTTCTTGCCCTCGGCAAGCGCGAGCTTCAGCTTGGCAATGCCGCGCGCATTAAAATAGAGCTCAAGCGGAATGAGCGTCATGCCTTGGCGCTCCACCGCGATGAGCAGCTTGTGGATCTCCTTCGCGTGCAACAGCAGCCGTCGCCTGCGGCGCGGCTCGTGCTGGAAGAAGCGGCCCGCGCCCTGATACTCGGGGATGTAGGCGTTGATCAGCCACAGGCCCCCGTCCTCGGCGGCGGCGTAGCTCTCCGCGATGTTTGCCTGCCCTTTGCGCAGCGACTTGACCTCCGTGCCCGTCAGCTGCAGGCCGGCCTCGACGCTGTCGGTGATGAAAAACTCGTGTCTGGCCTTCCGGTTCTCGGCAACGAGACGGCGGCCGTCATCCTTCTTGGCCGCCATGGCCGGGAGCTCCTTCTCGACCGTTTAGTGTGATGACCGAGAAATTCGCCGTTTGCTCGCGGCATCCGTTCTGAGCGAATTTCTCGATCATCACACTAGCATCATAACCTTGCTAGTGTCCCTTCGAGTGCGAAGCTCGTTCAGTGCTGGCCGCGGAGGGAGGCGAACTTCGCGCTCGGGACACGAGGCCCGGCGTTACTCGGCCGCCTTGGCCGGAATGAGACCCACGCTCGCCAACGCGGCATCCACAATCTTCTTCGACGCCTCCGAGATCGGGACGAGCGGCAGCCGCGTCTCGGCCTCGCAAAGCCCGAGACGCGAGGAGGCGTACTTCACTGGGCCGGGGTTCGCCTCACAGAAGAGTGCGTCGTGCAGCGGCATCAGCCTGTCCTGCAGCGCCAGCGCCTTCTTGAAATCCCCCTTGAGGCAGGCGCTCTGGAAGTCGGCGCACAGGCGCGGCGCGACGTTGGAGGTGACCGAGATGCAGCCCTGCCCGCCGTGGGCCATGAAGCCCAGCGCGGTGGCGTCCTCCCCCGACAACATGTTGAACTGCGGCCCCATGGCCGCACGTTGCTGGGAGGCGCGCGCGAGGTTGGCGGTGGCGTCCTTGACGCCGACCACGTTCTTCAAGGCAAAGCAGCGGGTCATCGTCTCCACCGACATATCGACCACCGAGCGGCCAGGAATGTTGTAGATGACGATGGGAATGTCGGCGGCGTCGTTGATCGCTTTGAAGTGCCGATAGAGACCCTCCTGGGTCGGTTTGTTGTAGTAGGGCGTAACCACCAGCACGGCGTCCGCGCCGACCTTTGCGGCGTGCCGCGCGAAATCGATGGCCTCGCTCGTCGCGTTGGAGCCGGCGCCCGCAATCACCGGCACGCGCTTGTCGGCGACCTCCACGGTCAGCTCGACGATGCGCTTGTGCTCCGCGTGCGACAGGGTGGGGCTCTCACCCGTTGTCCCCACCGGTACCAACCCGTGCGTGCCTTCGCTGATCTGCCATTCGACAAGGCGCCGGAAAGCCGGCTCGTCGATCTGGCCTTGTCGGAACGGCGTGATCAGCGCCGTGAAGGACCCTGTAAACATTTGCCCATCATCCTCGAGCTTACGGCTCTTGATTTGCGTCTTATTTGCCCAATCACGGTGGATTCGGCGCGCCGAGCGCCATGCTCTCGCCCTATCCGGCGGCATCTTGCGGCGTAAGGCGAGAGGGCGCCTTGTCCCCCGCCTCCGTGATTGATAGTTTCGCGGCGCGTCGGTGATTTGTGGGAATCGCAACGCCCTGTCGAGCGCGACATTAGGACCTTGATCTACAGCCCGCAAGCGGGCCGGCGAACGTCGCGTGTGGAAGGACAACCATTGCCCCTGCGCCAGCAGAAGCGACGCATATACGACGGCAAGAGAAGCGCCGCCTGCCCCGGATTTCCTGGCACTGCACGGCGAGGCGCGGTCTTTCTAGCCGGCTTGCTGCTGCTTGCCGGAGCGGGCGCAATGGCCGCCTCAGCAGCTGAGAGCCCATCGGCGGCGCCTGTCACGCGAACGGCAACTGCGGCGGCAGGCGCCGGGCCCGACGCGCCTCAATCCACCCCGGCCAGCGGCGAGACACAATCCCCTCAGTCGCGCGAAAAGGCCTATCTCGACCGGCTCGACGCAGCGATCGCGCCCTTGCGCACCTACAAGGTTTCAAAGGCCGATGCTGCCAAGATACGCGACGCCATTCAGGCGCTCGTGGCCGACAAGCTCACCAAAGCCGCCGAGCTCAGGGCCGGGATCACCGACCCGCTCGGGCGCAAGCTGCTCGACTGGTACCGCCTGCGGCGCGGCCATGGCGAGGCCCGCGAGTTTGCTGCCTTCCTGCGTGAAAATCCCAACTGGCCGAGCGAGCAGATCCTGCGCCGACGCATGGAGGAGGTGCTGTTTGCCGAAGGCGGCGATTCCGAAACCATCGCCGGATACTTCAAGGACAGCGAGCCGCAGAGCGCGGCCGGGCTTGCCGTCCTGGCCTCTGTGCATCTGGCCCATGGGGAGACCGAGAAAGCGAGGGCGCTCGCATCCAAGGTCTGGCGCGAGTACGATCTGCCGCGTGAGCTCGAGCACGGGTTTCTCGCTCGCTTCGGATCGCTGCTGACGCAAGAGGATCACAAGTGGCGGCTCGACCGGCTGCTGGTCGACGACGTGAGGTGGAAGAGCGGGCGCCACCAGCGGGCGGCACTCGCCAAGCGCGTCATCCCGCTTCTTTCCAAGCCCGAGCAGCGCAAGGCGCGCGCACGGCTCGCCGTGTTCCTGCATTCGCACGTGGCCAAGTCCCGTCTGAAGGCCGCGCCCGGCGCCAAATCCACCGACTGGGGCCTTGTCTTTCATAGGATCCAGCACCTGCGCCGTGCAGAGAAGCTGGAGGACGCATCCAAGCTGATTCTGGATGCCCCCACCGATCCGGACGTGGTCGTCAATCTCGACGACTGGTGGAACGAGCGCCAGAAACTCGCCTATCTTGCGCTCAAGCAAGACAAGCCGAAGCTCGCCTACAAGCTCGTGAGTGACGCAGGGCCCCTCAGCGTCAACCCGCTCAACGAGCAGTCCTTCATGGCCGGGTGGATCGCGCTGCGCTACCTCAAGGACAACGATGCCGCCGTACGCCACTTTGCCGCCTACACCAAGACGGCCGACGGCCCCTTGAGCCGCGCCAAGTCGAACTACTGGCTCGGGCGTGCCCTGGAGGCCAAGGGCGACCAAGAGAAAGCCAAGAAGGCCTACCAGGCCGCTGCCCGCGAGAGCGACACGTTTCACGGCCTTCTCGCCATGCAGAAGCTCAACCCTGGCAGCCGACGGATCACCATCACGCCGCCGGAGATACCCTCCAGAGAGGAGATCGCAGAGCTCAACGGCATGGATGCGGCAGAGGCAGCCGCTCTGGCCTATGCGGCCGGCGTGAACCGCCCGGTGACCCGCATCTTCCTGCGCCACCTCGCGACCCTGAAAGATTCAGAAGGCTGGTCGGCGCTGGTCGCTCATCTCGCCCTTGCGATGGACGATACGCAGACGGCGGTGCGCATCGGCAAGGCGGCAATCGCGGACGGCCACAACCTCGTCTATTACTCCTACCCCGTGCATGCCCTGCCGCACTACAAACCCTTACGTCCCCCGCCCGAAACCGCCTTTCTCTTGGGGCTTGCGCGCCAGGAGACGGAGTTCGACACCGGAATCGTTTCGGGCGCCGGTGCACGCGGCATCCTGCAGGTCATGAAGGGCACCGCCAACCACGTCTGCCACGAGTATAAGATCAAGTGCAATCACAAGCGGCTGGTAACGGATGCAGCCTATAACACCATGATCGCCTCCGCCTACGTCGCTGACCGCGTGGCGGAGTTCTCGGGCTCCTATGTGCTCGGCTTGTCGAGCTACAATGCTGGCCCCGGGCGCACCCGCCAGTGGATCCGCGAGTTCGGCGATCCGCGCAAAGCCGGCGTCGACCCCATCGACTGGATCGAGCGCATCCCCATCGAGGAGACGCGCCGCTACGTCGTCAAGGTCCTCTCCAATATCCAAATCTATCGCGCGCGCCTTGGCGAGGAGGCGACTGCTCTGCGGCTCGACGAGGATCTGTCGCGGGCACGCGAAGCCTCGCTGTCGCCCCCGAAGCGTAAACCCGGTTCCAGGACTGATACGGCCGAATTGGGCGATTAGCCCTGTGGTTCGTAGTTGATTGCCGCGATCGGCCCCCGCCGCTCGCTTGAACGGAAAAGCTCGATGACCTCCGAAGACAGAGCCTTCGAGGAGATTTATTTCACGGCCCGCGATGGGCTGAGGCTTTTCGCGCGCCGCTATCCCGGTGCCGGCGGCGGAGAGGGACGGCCCGTGCTTTGCCTGCCGGGCCTCACGCGCAACAGCCGGGATTTTCACGATCTTGCGCTGGCGCTTTCGCGTCAGCCGGGCGTGGGCTCGCGCACGGTCTATACGGTCGACTACCGGGGCCGCGGCCTCTCCGAGTTCGATCCCGACTGGCGAAACTACATGGTCCCTATCGAGACGCTCGACGTGCTCGATTTCATGACGCTGGCGGGCATCGAGGGCGCAGCCATCGTCGGCACCTCGCGCGGCGGCCTGATCGCGATGATGATGGCGGCGATACAGCCGACGGCGATCGGGGCCGTGGTCTTGAACGACATCGGGCCGGTCATCGAGCACGACGGGCTCGTGCGCATCAGCGGCTATGTCGGGCGCGTGCCGCTGCCGATCTCTTGGCCGGATGCAGCGCGCATGGTCCGCGATCTCAATCGCCGCCATTTCCCCGATGTCTCCGACGCCCAATGGGAAGCCGTGGCGCGCCAGTGGTACAACGAGCGCAACGGGCGACCGGCGCCCGGCTACGACGCCAAGCTCGGCAAGGCACTTTCCGTCCTCTATCAGCCGCTGCCGCCGCTTTGGCCGCAATTCGAGGCCCTGAAGCACGTGCCCGTTCTCGTGGTGAGGGGCGAAAACTCGGATGTGCTTGCCGCCGAGACCGTCGACGAGATGCGTCGGCGCCACCCAGCGCTCGCGACCATCACGGTCTCCAATCAGGGGCACGCGCCGCTGCTCAAAGACAATCCGACCATTGAGGCAATCCGGCACTTCCTGCTGCAGACGGACGTCCATCGCAACATCGTAAGGCTGGCCATCGCCTGACCCCCGCCAACTGGGGCGCGATGTGCGCGGCCAGAGATCAAGGTTGCTGCGGCCCCGGGAACAGGGCGTCGGTGCGTCCCGTCAGCCAGTAGATCCCGAGGCCGACCCACTCGCGCAGGACCTTATCGAGCCGCTTCAGGCCGCCCGAAGGTGCATCGAAGAAGAGCACGAGGTCCCGCGGACCAGCCGTACGATAGTCCACCGGCCAGGGCTCGACCGGGAAACCCGCCTTGCGGAAGGCGCCCATGGCCCTCGGCATGTGCGCCGCCGAGGTTACGAGCAGCCAGTGCTCGCCGGGCTTCGGCTTGACCAGAGCCTTGGTGTAGACCGCGTTCTGCCAGGTGTTGCGCGACCGTCGCTCCAGGATCAGCCGGTCGCTGCCGATGCCGAGATCCTCCAGAATCAGCGCCCCAGAGTCGGCACCAATGCTGGGTGCGGTGAAGATCTCGACGGACCCGCTGGTGAAGACGATCTTGGCCTTGGGAAAGCGCCGGGCGAGTGCCGCGACCTCGGTAAAACGCTCGGCGGCCTCGTTGAGAGCATGGGCGTGGCGCGCGGTGGCGATGGCTGGCTCCTCTGCGCCGCCGAGCACGATGATGCCGTCGATGCTCTGGCCCGTGAGGTCGGCGCGCGCAAAGCGATCCTCGAGCGGCAGGATCAGCCAATTGCTGAGCGGCATGAGCCCACCCACGAGGAAGAGCACCGCCGCGGCGACGATCAGGCCGCGCCCAACTCTCTGATGGCGCGTGAAGAGCAGACCCGCACCGACAACGAGCAGGATGAGAATGATGCTCGAGGGCTGCAGGCAGAACCAGGCAATTCTCGCTACGTAAAAGAACATGTCCTTTCAGCCCCCGCACAGCTCACGGCCACGTTTCATCCCTCTTTTCATCCCTCTGGCAACGCCAAATCCGGGTTTGTAGCCGGTATGCACCCGTCCTTCGAGGTCGCCTGGGGCGAGCAAAGACGGCCGACAGCTAAGTAAAGTGTGGATAGCGCGAAAGCGAGGGCGGCCTGAGGAGAGACCGCAGTGTTAGTGAAACTGGGCATGGAAGAGATCGCACGCCTCGCAAGCCTCGTTCTTGAGGCGGCCAGCTTCGCCGTCATCCTGCTGGCGGTCACCCTCGCAACCGTGGTGTTCCTGGTGCAGGCCTTGCGCGAGGGCCTCGTCACCAACTACCGCGACTATCGCGCCAACCTGGGGCGCGGCATCCTGATCGGGCTCGAGCTCCTGATCGCCGCCGATATCATCAAGTCGGTGGTGATCGACCCGACGCTCGACAGCATGCTGGTGCTGGGCGGCATCGTCGTGATCCGCACCTTTTTGTCGATCTCGCTCGAAGTGGAGATCAACGGTCATTGGCCGTGGGAGACGACCCGGCTGACGCAAGAGACCCAACGCGAGGGCGCGCCACGCCTGCCGGCGAACGATTGATTTGGCGTCGTGCGCGGCCACGCTCCCCGTGCAGCGCGCTTCAGTCGCGCACATCCCAACTGCCTAAAGCCTGAGCACCGACAAAGCAGCGCGCCTGGCTCTTCCAGGCGTCAACGCACTGTTCCTCGCAGAACCGCGCTCACCGATCGGCGTGGCTAGGCTCCATCCAGGTTCTGGGGCGGAGCAAGAGGCCAATCCGAACCGATGGCGGTAGACACCCTCAAGAGCGAGATCGGACATGCTGGCAGCTTCCCCCTCTGACATTGTCAAAACTTCAGGCGCCGAGCAGCGAGCCCAGTCGCACGGCGAACGCGCCACCTCCCAGCCTGTGCCGGTTCGGCGGCTGGCACCCGGTGAGAACCTCTTTAAGGCCGGCGATGCGCAAACCCACGTCTATCGCGTCGAGAGCGGCGCGCTGTGCCACTACATTTGCTGGCATAAGGATTCCCATGAGATCCTCGGTTTTGCGCAACCCGGCGACATTATCGGCTTTGAGCCTGGCGCGACGCACGCAAACGCGGCGCGGGCCCTGATCGAGACGGTGGTGAGGCTCGTGCCGGTCGGCGACATCGCCAAGACCGTTCAAACCGATAGGAAGCTGACATTTCAGCTGGCATTCCAGCTGGCCATGGCTGACCGCGGCTAGGGCGCGTCTTGCATGCAGACCGCCGCCCGATGACGGCTCATTTCTCCGCATTCGCCTGATGCTAGGCAAGTGCGCCGAAGACACCCGCTGCATTCGCCTGATTGAATGTAGTCCTTGGTGGGCGCGCGCCTAGGTGGCTGCGCGCGGAATGCAATACACTAAGACAAGTTCTGGCGATGGAATCTCGTGGCAGGCATGGCCTGCCAGCGAGATGAGGAAGAAGTCCTCTACCCGCCGCTGAGCCCCTGCCGGTGTTTCTTCAAAGCGGCGCACAAATCCCACGGCCATATCGTCAGGGGATGGAACAGTGGTTTTCAAGGTCGCGCAATGGAAGCGTGGAAACAGACCTGCAACATAGGGGCTCGAGCCCCATACGGCATTGGTGATGTCGGTTCCGCCCTTACACAGAGCGCTCTCCACCGAGTTCGGGTGAAATTCGTTGCCGGTCGTCAAAATCAATATTGGCTTGCCGCTCTGCTCTAAAGCGAGGCGCCACCTAGCCGAAGCCGCATTTATCATCGCGAAATTGCGCAACCCACTGAATTGCAGCTCCGTCCGCGTCCAAAAAAGGACAGCACTCCCCAGCAAAACGACGAGCGCCGCGCCGGAAAAGATCCGCGAGCCCCGCAAGTTCCATCGCTGACCGATGGCCCAAGTCACAACGCCAATCTCCAGAACCGCGAAGGCAAACGTCTCTACTAGGGTATGCGGGTACAGCCGCTGCGTAGCGACGCCCACCGAAGCAAGACCACCCAATCCAACGGCAACTGGCTCCCACCGCCGCGTGATGGCGGCGACGCCAATCGTCACGATGGGGAGGAGGAAAACAATCGCCAATACGAAGTCCGAGGTTCCGCCTGTCCATACGGATGTAACGCCGGCCATGGTCTGGCGCTGTATGAGTATGAAGGTCTCAAGGGTGTCGAGATGTTGCCTCACCAGCCCCCAACTGAAATGGTAGTAGCTCTCCAAAATAAAAAGAAACGTCGACAAAGCAATGAACGGCGCAGCGATTACGGCGACTACGGTGCCGCGAGATATCTTCGCCAGGATCACCGAGAGCGGAAAGACTAAGAAGTTTATCTTGATCCCGGCTGCCACCCCGGCAAGCACCGCCGCCCAGAGGATCAATCTGTTTTCGTGACGTTCGCCATTGGCCCTCGGCCGCGCGACCATGCCAAGACACAAGAACGATAGCGGCACCACCCAGACGTAATACGCAGGTTGGAGCGTCCACAATGGAACCCCGGCAAGGATTTGCGGGGGAGAGGAAAACAGAATGAGCGCGCAAGCAACTATCGCCTGAATGCAGCCCGTGCACCGCAGGTTGACGCTGGCCCAGGTCACCGCAAACAACGTGCACGCACCAGCGGTCAGCGCAGCGACCAGCGAGAACAGGTCGATGCGGGGCAATAGACTATCTTGCGGATACCCAACAGCGGATAGGCCCCACTGAATAACCGCATCGATGAGCGTTGTGATCTGGGCTTGAGGTATCCAAGGATGCTCGCCGCCGAACGCAACGCGCAGGGAATAGAAGTACGGGTATCCAACCGCTTCTTCAAAGATCCCCGTGGGCGAGATGCCCCCCACGTAGATTGCGACGGGAGCTGCGACTAGGGCCGCGGCCAGAATGGCCCCGACGAAAAGTCCGGTCGCACAATCAAAGGCAATTGGAGCCGCGCGTCTCAAGACGGGAGCCCGAGAGCAATCTCAAACGCCGTCGGCGGACGTAGATGGAGCTCCAATGGGTCCTCCCCTAGCTCGGGCGCCTAGGCAAGCAATATCAATTTCCCTGCAACGCGGGGCAGCACGCCTTTAGGGCCGAAGCCCAAGGCGCGCCAACGCCTATGCATTCGGCTGGTGCGGTCGAGAGGACTCGAACCTCCACGGGTCGCCCCGCTACCACCTCAAGGTAGTGCGTCTACCAATTCCGCCACGACCGCATGCCGGGAGAACGACCGCTCATATAGCCAACTCGCTCTCCCGGAACAAGTCGGGCCGATCGGTGCCTTCTCCCCACCCCCAAAGCACCCACAGTCAAAGCCAGCTGCGGTCCGATTGGCGTGGGCGCCGTTCAAGCCGACGCCCCTAGCCCGCACCGCCTCCGCCCCTTAAGTTGAGGCCATGCAGCAGCGTTCCGGCGAGCCCCGACCTAGCGAAAGTGTTGTGGAATGGGCGGTCAGCGGCCAGCCCGTCGACTACCTGGAGGCCGTGCGCGCCATGGAGACCCGCGCGGCCCAGATCGCCGCCGGCAGCGCGCCGGAGCTGGTTTGGCTGCTCGAGCATCCTCCCATCTATACGGCCGGCACCAGCGCGCGCCCGGCTGACCTCATCGCTCCTGATCGTTTCCCGGTTCTGCAGACGGGCCGCGGGGGCAAGTTCACCTACCATGGGCCCGGCCAGCGCGTGATCTACGTCATGCTCGACGTGAAGCGCCGCTTTGGCGACGTGCGCGCCTTCGTCTCAACCCTGGAAGCTTGGATCATCGGCGCCCTCACCGAGTTCGGCGTCAGCGGCGAGACGCGGCCCGGCCGCGTCGGCATCTGGGTACGGCGCTCCGGGGAGGACGCGGAGGACAAAATCGGTGCCGTCGGGCTGCGCCTGAAGAAGTGGGTGAGCCTGCACGGAATAAGCCTCAACGTCGATCCCGACCTTTCCCATTACGACGGCATCGTCCCGTGCGGCATCGCCGAGCACGGCGTTACCAGCCTCGCCCGCCTCGGCCATGCCTTACCGATGGAATCAGTGGATAAAGTGCTGCGTGCCCAATTCGAGCGCCGCTTCAGCCGGACACGACCGGCCGCCACGCCGAGGGCAGAGCCACAGAGCACCGAGCATCAGGCCCAAAAATGAGGCGCCCGGCCCCCTGTCGCGGGCCGGGCGCCCAAACCATAAAGGTTTTCTGCCTGCCTCTACTTGGCGCCGGGCTCAGAAGGCCGATCCGCATCGTCGGCCTTCGGCACCGCTGAAGCGGGTGGCCCGTCGTAGTAAAGGTAGCCATCCTCAATCGACACCGCTTCGGAGCCTTTCAGCTCGTACTCGTCTTTTGCGCTGTCGTTGAGGCGGACCACACAACCCTTCTCACAGATCCCTTTAAGCGCCGCGGATGGAGCCAAGACATGGTCCTTTGTCGCCGTGCCCTCGATAACAGTGACTTTCCAGTCCTTGCCACCGCGGTTGGTGATCGACGACGCACACGCGCTCGGAACCCAGAGCAGAGCTGCGGCCACTGTCGCCGCAACGACCTTCAAGGACATTGCGGCTCCTTCTTGAGGTCTCAGCAGAGACCAACTACCTCTTTTTCTTCTTCGCAGGCTTCTTCGCCGCTTTCTTGGCAGGTTTCTTTTTGGCCTTCATGATAGGTGTCCTTCCATTGTGAACCCGAACGAAAAGAGCCGAATCGGATTTGAACTCTGTCGGGACATCGGACAATTTGGTTAGAATCAAGGTCGGCATCAAACGGAATTTTCCGGTGACCGCTATCGAAAATTTCGATAGATAGAAATCTGCGCCTCTCACCGGTCAATCTCGCACGATGGACGTCAACCTCGCGCGCACGTTTCTGATGGTTGCCGAGACCGGCAGTTTCATCGACGCCGGACGCAAGATGAACGTCACGCAGTCGACGGTCTCTGCGCGCATCAAAGTCCTCGAAGACTTGCTCGGTCGCCCGCTTTTCCAGCGTTCCAAGTCGGGCGCGGAGCTCACCGCTGCCGGCGAGCAGTTCCAGAAACATGCGCTGGCGCTGGTGCGCGTCTGGCAGCACGCGCAGCTCGAGGTGGGCCTCTCCGACCAGCACCGCGACCACCTCGCGGTCGGCGCACCCATCGCCTTGTGGGCGGGTTTTCTACTCAAATGGGTCTCCTGGCTGCGACAAAACATTCCAGATATCGCCGTCTCCGCCAGCGCCGGACTGTCGGCGGTTCTCACGCAGCGCCTCATCGAGGGCACGCTCGATCTTGCCGTGATGTACCGCCCGACGCAGCCGCCGGGGCTCTTGATCGAGCATCTCTTCGATGAGGAGTTCGTGCTCGTCACCAGCGTGCCGGTCACGCAGCGGCGCTCATTCGCCGACTACGTCTTCATCGACTGGGGACCCGACTTCCAGCAGGACCACGCCGCCGCCTATCCCGAGTACAGCAATCCGGGACTCAACCTCGACCTGGGCTCGGCCGGGATCGACTACCTTCTCGCCAACGAATGCTCCGGCTATTTCCCCCAACGGCTGGTGCGCTCGCACGTGGCACGCGGCCGCCTGCGCCAACCCAAGAGGGCGCGCAAGTTCGTCTATCCCGTCTACATGGTCTATCCAGAGGCCCGGAACGAGGAAGCCTACGAGCCAATCCTCTCCGGGCTGCGCCGCCAAGCGGCCAAATACGCCTGAGAGCGCCCGCGCCGCCTCAAGTTGTCGGCCGCACCTCGAAGCCGCGAAAGGCGCCGACCCCTTCGCCGATCACCACGACTCTGGTGACGACTGCGCCACGCGGTCCGTCCCGGCACAGCTCCAGCATCGCCTCGACCACCTCCGCGGAGCCCTGCAGCACCGCCTCCACCGACCCGTCGCGGCGATTGCGCACCCAGCCCTCGAGCCCGAGCTCTAGGGCGCGCGCCTCCACGAACGCGCGGTACCCGACGCCCTGCACGCGGCCCTCGACCCTGACCTGAACCGTGCGTTCTGCCACTCTTCAGCCGCCCCCCTGCGGCTCGATCGCGCCTCAAGCCGGGATTGGAGCGCCCAGCTCAGGCGGCGCCCCGTAGGCATTCGGACCCGGATCGCCAGGCAGCATGCCCAGCTCGATCAGGATCCAGAAGAAGCCGATGATGGGAACGAACGCGATCAGCACCCACCACGCGCTCTTGCCGCGATCATGGAAGCGCTTGGCGTAAACGGCAAGTTGCGCATACGCGACCGCGAGGAAGGCCGCGAGCAAATAAAGCGCGGCGCCAAAGCTGATCTCCTCAGCCACGGGTCCTCTGCCCGTGTCCAAGGGAATGCCAAATAGGCTGCCCACGATCCCGAACGCGATACTCATCAAGATCACGAGCACGACGCCGAGCCAGAAGCGGCTGCGGCTGATGCGCCCCTCCCAAGACCAAAGCAATGAGGTGATCGACATGTCGCGTCTCCTTCCGAAGTCCGTCCGCGAGCCTCAAGGCTCGCGTGGCATGTTCGGTCGGCGGCACAAACACCCTTTTAAGCAAATGGGTAAAAAGCAGACGAGAAGCGTGCTTCCCGCCCAGAGACCGGCCAAAGGGGGTCAGTCGGCCGGCTTGAGCGCTGTCACCTCGATCTCGATCAGCATGCGCGGATCGGCGAGGCCGGCGACGATCATCGTGCAGGCCGGGCGCATGTCGGCAAAATACTTGCGGATGATGGGCCAGACGGGCTCGAAATCCTCGCGCCGCGTGAGGATGTAGCACACGCGCACCACATCGGCGAGCGAGGAGCCGGCCTCGGACAAGGCCTGGGCCATATTGCGGAAGCATTGCTCCGCTTGCTCCTCGATGTGCGGCGAGATCGTCATGCTCTGATAGTCGAAGCCGGTGGTGCCGGACATGAACACCCAGCGCCCATCGACGACGGCACGGGAGTAGGCCACGTCCTTCTCAAAGGCGGAGCCCGAGCTTATGCGCCTGCGCCCCGGCATAAGCTCAGGCAAACTCCAGGATCACTGCATCAACGGCGAGGCTGTCGCCCGGCTTGGCGTTGACCTTCTTGACGGTTCCGTCGCGCTCGGCGCGCAGGATGTTCTCCATCTTCATAGCCTCGACCACGGCCAGCGCATCACCGGCCTGCACCTCCTGCCCCTCGGCGACGTGGATGGCCTTCACGAGGCCGGGCATGGGGCAGAGCAGGTACTTCGAGGTGTCGGCAGCCGCCTTCTCGGGCATCAGGGCGGCAAGGGCCGCCTCCCGCTCGGTGTAGACGTAGACCGGCACCTGGATGCCGCGATAGGCGAGGCTGACGCCGTTGGCGATGGGGCGCACCTGCACGGCGGCGACACTATCGCCCACAGTGCCCATCCACACCGGCTCACCCGGGCGCCAGGTCGAGGCGATCTGCAGCGTGCGGCCGGGCTTGCCGCCTCCCTCCTCGAACGTGACGCTGAACGGTCCTGAGGGCGGCCCCGACACTTGGAGCGCGACTGTCGCATCCTTGACCCGCACCACACGGCGCTTGGCAAAGCGGACCCGCTCGCCCGACATCTGGTGGGTGATCTCGCGGCGCCGCAGATTGTTGAGGTGATCGATGACGGCCGCGACCGCCGCTACGACCTCCAGCTCCTCACCATGAGCCGTGCGCGGCTTGAAGCCGTCGGGGTACTCCTCGGCGATGAAGCCGGTCGAGAGAGCACCTTTCAGCCAGCGCGGGTGCTGCATCAGCGCGGAGAGGAAGGGGATGTTGTGCTGGATACCGTCGATATAGAAGGCATCGAGCGCATCGGCCTGCGCCGCAATCGCGGCCTCGCGCGTCGGCGCGTGGGTGACGAGCTTGGCGATCATCGGGTCATAGAACATCGAGATCTCGCCGCCCTCGAACACGCCCGTATCATTGCGCACGGTCACGCCGTCCATCGTCGACTCCGGCGGCGGCCGATAGCGCACAAGACGGCCGATCGAGGGCAGGAAGTTGCGGTAGGGGTCCTCGGCGTAGACTCGGCTCTCGACCGCCCAGCCCTTCAGCTTCACGTCCGCTTGCTTCAGGCTGAGCTTCTCGCCGGCAGCCACGCGGATCATCTGCTCAACGAGGTCAACTCCGGTGACGAGCTCGGTGACCGGATGCTCCACCTGCAGGCGGGTGTTCATCTCCAGGAAGAAGAAGCTTTTGTCCTGGCCGGCGACGAACTCCACCGTGCCCGCTGAATCGTAGCCGACTGCCTTGGCCAGGGCGACGGCCTGCTCGCCCATGGCGCGGCGCGTTTTCTCGTCGAGCAGCGGCGAGGGCGCCTCCTCGATCACCTTCTGATTGCGGCGCTGGATCGAGCATTCGCGCTCGCCGAGGTAGATGACGTTGCCGTGCTTGTCGCCCAGCACCTGGATCTCGATGTGGCGCGGGTTGACAATGAACTTCTCTATGAAGACGCGGTCGTCGCCGAAGCTCGATTTGGCCTCCGACCGGGCCGACACGAAGCCCTCCTCGCATTCCTTGCGGTTGAAGGCGATGCGCATGCCCTTGCCGCCGCCGCCGGCCGAAGCCTTGATCATCACCGGATAGCCGATCTCCTCGGCGATCTTCACGGCCCGCTTGGCGTCGGTGATCTCTTCGATCGAGCCCGGGACCGTTGAGACCTTGGCCTTGGCGGCTGCCTTCTTGCTCTCGATCTTGTCGCCCATGGCGGCGATCGCCTTGGGATTAGGCCCGATGAAGACGACGCCCGCCTTGGCGAGCGCGACGGGAAATGCCTCCCGCTCGGAAAGAAAGCCGTAGCCGGGGTGCACCGCCTCCGCCCCGGTTGCGCGGCAGGCCTCCACGACCTTGTCGATCAGCAGGTAGGACTCGGCTGCAGGCGGCGGTCCGATGTGCACGGCCTCATCCGCCATATCGACATGCAGCGCATCGCGGTCGGCGTCGGAATAGACCGCCACCGTCTTGATGCCCATTTTCCGCGCGGACTTGATGACGCGGCAAGCAATCTCACCACGGTTCGCGATCAGGATCTTTTTGAACATTGCCCGTTGTGGCCCAGTTGGCCGGGCATCCCCTGGGAAGGGTGCCGGTCGGTGTTGGTGCTTTGCCGTTCTAAACGGCCAGCAACGCCGCGTAAACTGGGCTATGGTGTTGCCTTGGTACCTTGCGGCGGCGACTGCGCGGCGTCCCCAGGCCGGGGCGCCGCGCCAAATTGTCCTCAAGCCGACAATCTCGGAACGCCGCCTCAGGCCGCCTCGGCGAGCCGGTCCACCCGAGCCTGCAGATCGGGATGGATATTGGGGCTTTCCTTCTTCAGGTAGGCGATGAGAGCTGCCTCATTCGCCGTGAGACGGCCGTCCTGTCCGATGCGCTCGCACAGCCAGGCCGCCTCCGCCTGCGTGATCACCTCGTTGGTGATGATCTCAATGCGCTGATGCTCCAGCCGGGCAAGCGCGCGCTCCTCCGGGGACTGCTCCTGGTAAGCGCCCCGCACGGCGTCGATGCTCGAGGTCACCATGGCGGCGATCAGGCTCTTAGGGGAGAGCTCGCCGCGGTTCAGGAACCACGCGTCGCGGCGCATCGCCTCCTCGCGCGTGGGCACAGCCTGTCCCGACGCCGCCATGACCACGTTGGTGACCGCCTTGACGAAAAGGTCGGTCCAGGCCGGATTGGCCTGGGGATCGGCGATGGCATCGTTGATCTCGAACAGCATCTCGGCTTCCGCGCGCGTCACGGCGACATTGCCGTCCCCGCCGAAGGCATAGAGGATGCGGCGTACGAGCTCGACCTCGGGCTCGCTGATGCGGCCCTTCTCCGCCACCTGGCCGGCGCGCAGCGGACCGTCGCCGTCGACGACCGCCCGCTTTACCTGGCGCAGCGCCAGGCGCGAGAGGCTAACCGGCGACCACCGCGATTTGTCGAGAATGTTGACGACCAAGTCGAGCTCGGTCTTGCGGGCGATCATGTCGTCCTTGGAGACCCTGGTCGTCAGCCACTTGGCGCCGTCGGCGGTAAGGTAACCTTCGGGCTGGGCCTGGTTCACCACGTAGTCGGTGAGCGTATCGATAAAGAACTCGGGCCAGGAGGCATCCTGGACCGGGCAAGCCTCATTGAGCTTTAGCAGCGCCTCGGCTTCCTGCTCCGAGACGACGCCGTCACTGTGAACAACGCTACGCAGCCTCAGAACATCGACATCCTTTATGCTGCCTCTACGCACGATCTCATCGACCAAAAGCGACCTCAACGCGCTCATCTCAAACCCCGCATCTCAACAGTACATCTTGGCTCCAAGTTAGGGCGATCGCCTTACCATTTGCCTAACGGTTGCCCCGGAGCGGGTCGGTCAACGCTGGGGAGAGAATTGTTGGAGTAGCACCCAAAACCCCTAGCGCCCAAAAAAGAGGGCCGCCTTGCGGCAGCCCAGTCGGAGGGAGTGCAACGGAAGAACATTTGGAGGCTTCAGAGGCCGACGCGGGGCAGCCACCACACGCGCTGCCAGCCGTCGTGCTTCTCCTGCGCGATGTGCTTGGAGGCCTCCTTCTGCATCGTCTTCAACTTGCGGTACTCGCACGTGCTCAGGTGGCCGTCGGAGCGGTACTCCGCTTCCGTGCGCTTGATCTTGTTCTGCTCGGCGCGCAGCTTCAGACCTTCGGTCCACGTGATCTTGCCGGTCTCGCGACCTTGCTCGATCCGCTTCGCCTGATGCGCCTGAGTGCCGTCGATGCTTGCGGCCGACGCGGCAGCCGTGGTCGCAACGAGCAGGGTCGTGGCGATGAGAGCAACCTTATTCATGATCCACCTTCCTCGGTTAGGGAGACCCACCGAACGGCTTGGTCTCGAATTGATGATGCGAGGATGGCGGAGTGGCCTTGAACTCGTTCTGAACACGAAATGCAGGCGGTGTTCATCTTCAAGAAAGGCACCAGACCCGCGAGTCTGGCGCCATCAAAACTATGCAATCGACCGGACGACACCACCGTCGACCCGCAACGCCGCCCCGTTGGTCGCAGAGGACTCCTTGGAGGCAGTGTAGACGACCATGTTGGCCACCTCCTCGACGGTGGCAAAGCGCTGCAAGAGCGACGTCGGCCGGTGCGTCGTGACAAAGTCCCGCGCCATATCGTCGGGGGCTTTGCCGGCGTCCTTGGCCATCGCCTCCAGAAAGCCCTCAACGCCATCGGAGCGCGTTGGCCCGGGAAGCACGGCATTCACCGTAACGCCCGAGCCGGCCGACACCTCCGCCAGCCCCCGCGACAGCGCGAGCTGCGCCGTCTTGGTCAGACCGTAGTGGATCATCTCCTTGGGGATCTGCAGCCCCGATTCCGACGAGATGAAGATGATGCGTCCCCAGTTGCGCTGAAGCATGCCCGGCATGTAGGCGCGCGACAGACGCACGCCCGACATCACGTTGGTCTCGAAGAAGCGCGTCCAGTCGGCGTCGGGGATGTCGAAAAAGGGCTTGGGCTCGAAGATGCCGGCGTTGTTGACGAGGATGTCGACGTTGGGCACGGCAGCAAGCACAGCCTCGCAGCCCTCTGGCGTAGAGATGTCGGCTGCGACGCCGCAAACCTTGCCCCCCTGCGCGAGCATCGAGACAGCGCCCACGGCGGCGTCGACTGTCGCCTGCTTGCGGCCATTGACGACGACGTTGGCGCCGGTTTTGGCAAGGCCCTCGGCAATGGCGCGGCCGATGCCAGCGGTGGACCCGGTGACGAGCGCAGTCTTGCCGGAAAGATCGATCTTCATGGGGAGGCTCCGATTGGAGGGAAAGGTAGCCCTCAGATCGGGAGTGCCGCAGGCCTTGTCAACCGGCACCGCCGCTCACAGGTGCCAGCGCATGACCTCAGGCGGCGCACGCATGAGCTCGAACTTCATTTCGGAGAAGTCGATGAGCTTGAGGGCCGCGGCGAGATAGTCGTTTGGCGCCATCGCAACGCCATTGGGCACGCGGTAGATGGCGCCGTCGGCCGCGAACAGCACGTCCTTGTTTATCGCGTGGGCCCACTCGATCGCCCGCAGACCGTCCGTCTTGAGCGCGGCCTCGAGCGCGTCGCTGAAGGCCTGCGCGTCGGCCTGACGTTGTCGAGCCGGCGCGTAGTACGCAAAGCGTGGTGCGTGAGCCGATCGCTTCATCCGGGACCCCATGCCAACAACGGTTGACGCGGACTGGATGCAAACTCGGGTGGGTATCGGGACGGTGACCGCCGGCGTCATACGGCTTTGCGGCTCGAACAAGATGATATGGCTGTTCCCGACGAACACGCCTCCGCCGGTCCAGTGAGCAAAGGCGGGCCAGATGGCAAGTGCGGAGAAGTAGGGAACCGTGCTGATCGCGGTCCACGTGCCCATGTTCTCATGCGGGCGCCCGCTCGCGATCCCACCGGCTGAGCGCAGATAGCGGGGCACCTTGCGACCCCGCCGCACCAGCTTAGCGGCCTCCTTGGCCGCGCCGGCCCGCATGGAGTTGTACACGCAGGCGGTGCTTAGTCGGCGACGGCGGTCAATGGCACTCGCGTGGTACTGAGCAGCCCAATAGATCAGCGTGCGGCCGTCAGGTGCCAAATCACAGAGGCGGACAAGCCCCTTCATCCATTGGCCGCAGGTGAAGCTGTCGGTCGCAAGATCCCAGGCGATGAGCCTGTAGTGCGTCTTCGGCCCGCGCCGCAGGATGACGGCCCTTTCGGCCCGCTCTGCGAACAGCACCTCGATCCGCGTCCGAAAAGGCGGCAGGGCCTGAGCTTCCTCCATGCGATCGCTCGCGCGTTGATCCGCGCATCATTACAACGGAATATTGTCGTGCTTCTTCCAGGGGTTCTCGATGTGCTTGTTGCGCAGCATGTTGAGCGCCCGGCAGATGCGCCGCCGGGTCGTGCGCGGGAAGATCACCTCGTCGATATAGCCGCGCTCGGCCGCCGCAAAGGGGCTGGCAAACCGCGTCTCGTACTCGTGGATGCGCGCCTTGATCTTCTCCGGATCGCCCAGCTCGGAACGGTAGAGGATCTCGACCGCGCCCTTGGGCCCCATCACCGCGATCTCGGCCGTGGGCCAGGCGTAGTTCACATCGCCGCGGATGTGCTTGGAGCTCATCACGTCGTAGGCGCCACCATAGGCCTTGCGCGTGATCACCGTCACTTTCGGCACGGTCGCCTCGGTGAAGGCGAACAGAAGCTTGGCGCCGTGCTTGATGAGGCCGCCGTACTCCTGCGCCGTGCCCGGCAGGAAGCCCGGCACGTCGACGAAGGTGAGGATCGGGATGTCGTAGCAATCACAAAAGCGCACAAAGCGCGCCGCCTTGCGCGAGGCGTCCGAGTTGAGCACGCCGGCGAGCACCATCGGCTGGTTGGCGACGATGCCGATGGTCGAGCCCTCCATGCGCGCAAATCCCGTGATGATGTTCTTTGCGAACGCCTCCTGGATCTCGAAGAAGTCGCCTTCGTCCACGACCTTGTGGATCAGCTCCTTCATGTCATAGGGCTTGTTGGGATTGTTTGGGATCAGCGTGTCGAGCGAGTCCTCCTCGCGGTCGGGACTGTCGTTGGTGGGGAGCACGGGCACGCCCGCCTCGTTGTTGGAGGGCAGAAAGTCCATGAGGCGGCGCATCTGCAGGATCGCCTCCACGTCGTTCTCATAAGCGTGGTCCGCGATCGAGGATTTGGTCGTATGCACCCGGGCGCCGCCCAGCTCCTCCGCCGTGACCGTCTCGTTGGTCACGGTCTTCACCACGTCCGGCCCGGTGACGAACATGTAGCTCGTGTCCTTCACCATGAAGATGAAGTCGGTCATCGCCGGCGAGTAGACGTCGCCGCCCGCGCACGGGCCCATGATGACGGAGATCTGCGGAATGACACCGGAGGCCAGCACGTTGCGCAAGAACACCTCGCCGTAGCCGCCGAGTGCCGCCACGCCCTCCTGGATGCGCGCGCCGCCCGCGTCGAACAGGCCGATGATGGGGGCCCGGTTCTTGAGCGCCATGTCCTGGATCTTGGTCATCTTGGTCGCGTGCGTCTCGCTGAGTGAGCCACCGAAAACGGTGAAGTCCTTGGCGAACACGTAGACGACGCGGCCGTTGATGGTGCCCCAGCCGGTCACCACGCCATCACCTGGGATCTTCTGCTTGTCCATGCCGAAGTCGGTGCAGCGGTGCTCGATGTACATGTCGAACTCCTCGAAGGAGTTCTCGTCCATCAGGAGCTCGATGCGCTCGCGCGCCGTCAGCTTGCCGCGCTTGTGCTGCGCGTCGATACGCGCCTGCCCGCCGCCGAGGTGAGCGTCCGCCCGGCGTTTCTCCAGCTCTTCGATGATGTCCTTCATGGGCCGTCCCTTGCGCTGAGCGCCCCGGGGCGCTCCAGATCAAAGGGGCTCATAGCATGGGGCCCGGCCCGTTGGAACGCGGGGCCGAGCCCTACCGGCAACAAAGGCTAGGCTAAGGGACCGCCGTGGGCCTCGCCACTAGGAGCCGCTTCGCCAGGCGCGCAAGAATTTCCAGACCATACTGATCGAGAAGACGATCACGGCCACCGACACGATGAGGAACAAGATTCCGAACCCCATCGCCATGGTGTCGACCGTCCCGGCCGCGATGAGCCCGAAATAGCCCATAAGCTGCGTCGCCGAATAGATCACCAGCAGGACGAGCATTACGAACGAGGACCGCACGAAGTTGGGATGCTCGCGCCAGGAGTACATTTGGATTGAGCTTTGGGCGGCGCCCAGCTTCAGGTTCGCCCAGATGATGATTGGCATCATCACGAGGATGACGATGTTGTTGACGAGTTCGAAGGTGGTCAGTGACATCGGGGGCTCCGTGGCTCAACGCCCGCTACCCGGGCGCCCGACACTGTGCGCCGCTCACCATGCCGCGCTGTTCCCGGAGGGACAAGCCCGCACCCCCCTTAAGCAGCCCTCAGCAGCTCCAGAAAGCGGCTTGCAGCCTGCATTTCCGCCCAGCGCTTCTCGCGCCGCTCTGCCGCCTCCACGTCGACGCCCCATTGGGAGATCTGCCAGTCCTCGTCGACGTGCGCCGCTGCCCAGGCATCCGCGGCCGAGAGCTTGCCCTTCACATGCGCCAGCGCCAGGACCGCGGAGCCCAAGAGCGCGGTCATGACGTGCAGGCTCGTCAGCGCCAGGGGGTCATAGGGAGCCACCGCGGCCGCCACGCCGTCGAGCACGGCCGGGCTCTGCTCCACCGGCATGACTCCCTCGCCGAGGACGAAGCGGGCGCCAAGCTCTGCCTCCAGCCAGCGCAACACCGGATCCCAGACCTCCGCCTGCAGCCGCTGAAGCGCCTCCGGTGCCTTTGCGCGGTAGCAGAGGAGATCGCTGCCGGCGAATTTGACGATGTCGGCCGCCACCTCGGCCATGTGCTGCCCCACGCCGTCGAGTGCGGTGATGGCGAGCTTCGTCAACGGCATGGCGGCCGGATCGAGGTGCGTTCCCTGGGCCGCCCATTCCGCCGCTATGGCCTCGGCGAGCGCGCGTGTCGGCAGCGCGAGCGTTGCCATCCTCGGGGTCCGCACGGGCTTACCGTCGAGCAGGACCGCAAAGCCGCCGTCGCGGGCCTCGACCGTAACGTCCTTGTAGAAGCGCTTCGGCAAGGGAGGCGTCATCGCCTCCTTGCCGGGGACCTTGTTTGCCGGTTTGCCGTTCTCGCTACCCGTCACGCAGCCTGCTCCTGGCGTGAAAAGAAATCGTCGATCTCGGCCATCAGCCGGTCGCTGCTCGCGATGATCGCGTGGGCGCCGGCCTCCTGCAGCTCAGCCGGGGAATGGTAGCCCCAGGCGACGCCCAGCGCCCCCACGCCGGCCGCCAGAGCCATCTCGACGTCGAAGGTGGTGTCGCCCACCATGACCGTACGCTCGGGCGCCACGCCCGTCTCCGCCATGGCGGCACGGATCATGGCAGGATGCGGTTTCGAGGGATGATCGTCGGCCGTCTGCACGGTGAGGAAGCGGCTTGCCCATCCCTCTCGTTCAAACAAGCGGTCGATGCCGCGCCGAGCCTTACCCGTGGCGATGCCGAGCACGACGTCCTCGCGCGCCCCGAAAGCCGCGATGGCCGCCGCCACGCCGGGAAACAACGGCTCGTGCAGGGCGGGATCGCGCTTTAATTCTAGAAAGGCCCGGCGGTAGCGCTCGGCCAGCGCTGCGCGTAGGTCGTCATCGTGGTCGGGTGCCAACGCTGCGAAAGCCTCCGGCAGGGAGAGGCCAACGATGGCGAGCGTGGCCGCGCGCGAAGGCACCTTGAGCCCCATCCCGGAGAAGGCATGCTCCATCGCCGCGCAGATGCCGTTCTGGCTGTCGACGAGAGTGCCGTCGCAATCGAGGATGACGAGCTTCATCCCTCATCCTTCTCGTAGCGCTTGGCGTCGAGGCCCAGAAGCTCCCACGTCTTCTTCATGTGCTCTGGCAGCGGGGCGGTCACGTCGATCTTGCCGCCGGTATAGGGATGCGGCAGCACCAGCCGGCGGGCATGCAGATGCAGCTTCGGCTCGATCTGCTCCTCGAGCAGGCTCTTGTCGCCGCCATACTTGTTGTCGCCCACGATCGGATGGCCGATGAGCGCCATGTGAGCCCGCAGCTGGTGCTGACGGCCGGTCACCGGCTTCAAGGACACCCAGGCCGCTTTGTTCGCCACCCTGTCGATCACCGAATAGTGCGTGGTGGCATGCATGGCTACCTCCTGCTCGCCGGGCAGTGCCTTGCGTACCCGGTCGCCTTCGGGGCTCGCCGCCTTGACCAGCGGCGCCTCGATTTTGCCCTGGTGCGGCTTGGGTACGCCTTTAACGAGCGCCCAGTAGGTCTTGGCGGCGGCCCGCGTTTGGAAGATGCGACCGAGCTTTGCAGCTGCGTCGCGGTGCTTGGCGACGAGCAGCACACCGGTGGTATCGCGATCGAGCCGGTGCACGAGCCGCGGGCGATCGCCGAAGCGATCGGCCATGCCGGCCAGCATACCGTCGACGTGGCGTTTGGTGCCGGTGCCGCCTTGCACCGCAAGCCCGAACGGCTTGTTCAAGACGAGGATGTGCTCGTCCTCGTAGAGGATCATGGCCTCGATGCGGTCGCGATCGGCCTTGGAGAGGCCAAGCGGCGGCTTCAGCGTCGGCGCCG
Organism: uncultured Alphaproteobacteria bacterium; assembly: GCA_963782555.1. GTDB lineage: Bacteria > Pseudomonadota > Alphaproteobacteria > Rhizobiales > Hyphomicrobiaceae > Hyphomicrobium_A. Next base: position 817,514 of record CAWAKB010000005.1, read on the forward strand.
TTTGCTTCTTGCCCTCCTGCACGATCTTAGGCACGCGCACCTGCGCACCAGCCTCGAGCCGCGCATTGGCCTCCACCCGGCGGCTGTCGACGCGCACCTGCCCCGTGCGCAACAGCTTCTGCAGATAGGCGTAGCCGACCTCGGGGAAATGCAGGCGGAACCAGCGGTCGAGCCGCACGCCTGCCTCGTTGCCCTTCACCTCGATGGTCGCGACCCGTTCGTTCATGGGAGATGGTCCAGTCTTTGGTTCACTCCCACATAAAGGGCCTCAGGCCAGACCTCAACCGCGCGCCAAGCCTGCGCCTAGCGGAGCGGCAGCTGTGTTGTATCCGCGGGGAAAAGAGGGGACAGAAAGGCTCAGGTGGACTGCTTGCCGGAGCCTGTCGCCCCCGCAATGATCCAGCCGAAGAGCCAGCCGATGATGAGGCCGCCGACGTTGCTCGCCATATAGACTGCCATGTGCAGGCTGTCGGCGTCATCGGGGCTCTCGAAACTCATATGCCCCACGACCCAATCGGCGACATGCGAGCTCAGGAAGACGGAGGCGAGCGCCGCACCGATCACGGCAAAGACCATGGCGACGACGTAGCGCATTAGACCTCCCCCGGCACTTGAGCGCCGCTTACTTCACTTCCCAGAACCAGATCTCCGAGGCGTTGGCGTAGTTGGAATAATAGCCGAGCCACGAAAACCACTCGAGCAGCCACTTGGCGGAGGAGCGGTAGCCGTTCCACACGTCGATGTGGTCGCCGGTCGGACGGCCGCTGTCGGAGGAGCGGTTCCAGTAGTCCTTGAAAAAGATAATGCCCGTGCGCCCGAACAACTTCGAATAGTAATGGGCGACCTCCGGGCCGACGAACTTCTCGATCGGAGCCACGCCGGGAATATTTGCCGAGGCGATCCTCTCGGCGAGCTCCGTCGCGCGTACGTAGTGCATGTCCGAGGCCGGGTGAACGCCGCAAGAGGTGCAGCCCCCCAGTTGGCCCGGCGTCACGCCGGCACGGCGCAGGGCGACGCCCATGCGGATCGCGCACTGGTTGTGAAACACGGGAAAGCCCATGGGGACGTGATCGCCTTCCATGTTGGTGAGGGCATGGGGCGCGATGCACGGCGTCGACACCGACTCGTTGATGGGATGCCCCCGCCACAAATCGACGAACTTGACCATCCTGACGCCCCTTCGACCTTGACCCAGTACGCCCGCTCCACCCCCACGACCTACTATAGAAGGCCAAGAGCCAGGGGGCCAGCCGCCAGCCGGAAATCAGACGTCGTCTCAAGCCGGCTTCGGGCCCATGGCATAGTCGGGGAGGTCGATCCGATCCAGGATTGAGGCCCCGATCGTGAGCTTTGCAACGAGCGGAATTGCAAAAGCCTTCGTCACCTGGTTGCGGAAGAAAAGCCCGAAGCGGGTCTTGGGCACAAAGCTCCCCGCAAACTGCTCGGCCGCCTTCTGCTTGGTCGCGATCAATGGCCGCAGCACCTCCTCGTAGCGCCGAAAGGCGATCGCCGGCTCAGCGCCTGCCCGGCCGAGCTCGCCTGCCAGCACGTAGGCCGCCGCCATGGCGAGCGCCGATCCCTGGCCCGCCAAGAGCGACACGCAGAACGCGGCATCGCCGGTAAGCGCTACCCGTCCCTTCGACCAAGCGGGCATGCGGATCTGGCTGACGCGATCGAAATAGAGATCGTCGCACGCTCCCAGGGCTCGTAGGATCTGCGGGCATTCCCAGCCCGCGTCGCCGAACTTGGCTTCAAGCAGCGCCTTCTGGGCCTGAGCGTTGTGCGCAGCGATAGGGGGCGGCTCCTCGGCCGCGAACACGAACAGGAACATCGTGCGGTCGCCGCGCATGGCAAAACGGGCGATCTGCTTGCCCGGTACCGTATGACTGACGTAGGCGAGCTCATCACGCGGGCGGTAGCCCTCTGCCTGGAAGGCGGCGACCATGTAGCCGAGATAGGTCTCAAACCCGCTCCCGAACGCCAACTCGCGGACCTTCGAATGCAGCCCGTCGGCACCGATCACGAGGTCGAAGCGGCGCTCCGGGGCCTGCTCGAAGGCGACGTGGACGCCATCGTCCTTCTCCTCGAGGCGCATGATGCTGTCACCTAACAACGTCTCGCAGCGCCCCTTTATCTTGGCGTAGAGCTCCTGCGCGAGCTCGCTGCGCGCAAGGCTCATATAGCGGCCGCCGGTCAGCTCGCGAAACACCTCGACCCCAAAGCCGCCGACGCGGCGCCCGCGCCTATCGAGGAGCCGAAGCTCGCGCACGTCGTAGCCCACGCGGCGCAGATCAGGCAGAAGGCCCATCTTCTCTGCGACGTCGTAGCCGAGGCCCCAGAAGTCGATGACGTACCCGCCCGTGCGCGGCCGCGGCGCGCGCTCGACGAGCGTCGGCGTAAAGCCCTGCTCCAGCAGCCAGTAGGCCAGCGTCGGCCCGGCAACCCCGGCGCCCGAAATGAGGATGGATGTCATCGACACGGTCCTCCCTTGCCAGGCGGCTGCCAGTCCGCCGCGTGTGGGGCTTTGGCTTCAACGCAAAACGCGATATTCAGTTGTGAACTGCAAGTGTGTACCAGCCGGTACAAACTTGCAGTTCAGCATCCCCCAGGTCAAGCCCAAATGAACCCTCGCCGCTTAGACAACCTCGATGCCGTTCGTCGCGAGCGCCTGTTTCAGAGTGCTGCGGAGGAGTTTGCCGAGCACGGGTACGACGCGGCTTCGCTCAATCGCATCATCGCGAACGCCGGCATCGGCAAGAGCTCGCTTTATTACTACTTCGAGGACAAGGCCGACCTGTTCACGACCATCGTCGAGCGCGCGGTGGCAATGCTGATCAAGGAGATCGGCGGTCTCGACCCCGACAGACTGACGTCGGAAAACTATTGGGACGAGCTTGAGCGTTTTTGCCGCGGCGTGACCGAGCTCAGCGCACGCAATGCCTGGTATGTGCGATTGGGGCGCCTCTTCTATCAGTTGCGCGGCAATCGACGCGAAGGCGCCGCCACCGATCGCGCGTTCCGCGCGGCCCGAGGCTGGATTCAAACCCTTGTCGAGCGAGGACAGGAGCTGGGCGTGGTGCGGACCGACCTCCCGACGACGCTCCTGGTCGATGGGACGCTGGGCCTCGGCGAGGCCATCGACCGCTGGTTCATGAAGCACTGGGACGATTTCGGCGAAGAAGAGCGCATTCGCCTCGCCAGCGAGCAGCTCCAGCTCTTTCGGCGTTTGCTGTCGCCTTGACTGCCAACCGGATGACGATCAGCGCTTTTGTTGGCGCTCGCGGCGCAACTTCGCCCAGTGCTCCAGCCGCTTGCGCAATTCGCGCTCGAAGCCGCGATCGGGCGGATCGTAGAACTGCGGCCGCTCGCTCATCTCGTCGGGGAAGTAGTTCTGCCCAGAGAAGGCATCGGGCGCGTTGTGGTCGTATGCGTAGCCGGCGCCGTAGCCCTCCTCCTCCATGAGCTTGGTCGGTGCGTTGAGGATGATCTTGGGCGGCATCAGGCTGCCATGCTCCTTGGCGGCGCGCATCGCCGCCTTGTAGGCCACATAGGCGGCGTTGGATTTGGGCGCGGTGGCCAGGTAGAGCGTCGCCTGCGCCAGTGCCAGCTCGCCTTCGGGGCTGCCGAGGAAGTCGAACACGTCCTTGGCGGCAAGCGCCTGCACGACCGCCTGCGGATCGGCAAGGCCGATGTCCTCGATCGCCATCCGCACCAGGCGGCGCGCCAGAAACAGGCGGTCCTCGCCGCCATCCAGCATGCGCGCCAGCCAATAGAGCGCAGCGTCGGGATCGGAGCCGCGCACCGCCTTGTGCAGGGCGCTGATCAGATTGTAGTGGCCCTCACGCGACTTGTCGTAGAGCGGCGCGCGCCGCTGCACGAGGCCCGACAACGCGGCGCGGTCGAGCGGAGCCTGCCCCGGCGCCACGGCTGAGAATACCTCGTCGGCGAGGTTGATGACGGTGCGCCCGTCGCCGTCGGCCATGACGGTGAGTGCTGCGCGCGCATCCGCATCGAGCGGCAGCGGACGGCCTTCCTCGCGTTCGGCCCGCACCAGCAGCTCCTCAAGCGCACTGTCCTCCAAACGGTTGAAGACGAGCACTGAGGCGCGGCTGAGCAAGGCGCCGTTGAGCTCAAATGATGGATTCTCGGTCGTCGCGCCGACGAGCGTGATGGTGCCGTCCTCCATGTGCGGCAGGAAGCTGTCCTGCTGGGCGCGATTGAAGCGGTGGATCTCGTCGATGAAGAGCAGCGTGCCCTTGCCCTGCTCGCGCCGTGCTTTGGCGCGGTCGAAGGCTTTGCGCAGGTCTTGTACGCCGGAGAAAATGGCCGACAGCTGCTCGAACTCGAGCTTGGTCTCGTGCGCCAGGAGACGCGCGACCGTGGTCTTGCCCGTGCCCGGTGGCCCCCACAGGATGAGGCTCGGCAGGCGGCCGCTTTTCAGCATGCGCGTCAGCGTGCCCTGCGCGCCGACAAGGTGATCCTGCCCGACGACCTCGGCAAGCGTCCTCGGGCGCAGCCGGTCTGCGAGCGGGCGGGGTGCGCCTTTCTCAAGACCAGCGGCTTCAAAGAGTGTAGCCAAGTTGGATTAACCGGAAAGCTGAAGCTGCATCACGTGGCCGCCACGGCTGATGGAAATGCGCCAGATGCGCTGGGGCTCGCGTGTGATCCGATCGAGGGTGACGACGTCGGTGATCTTGGTCGTCCCGACCTGAAGGATGACGTCCCCCGGCCGGAAGCCGAGGCGCGCGGCGATGCCGCCCGAGCGTACGGCCACGATGACGACACCCTCCGTCTCGGTGAGGTTGAGCTCGTCGGCGACGCTCGGGAGGATGTTCGACACGCGCGCGCCGTCGAAGGGATGATTGCCCGACAGGTTGCGCACGTCGTCGCGACCGGGCTTCGGGGCTGCAACGAGCGGCAGCGCAATTTCGATGGTCTTGCGGTCGCGGATCACGCGCAGCCGTGTCGTGTTGCCGATCCCGCGCGTGGTCATGCGGTAGTGCACCGAATGGGCGTCGCCGACATCAAACCCATCGACCGCCACGATGACGTCGCCCAGCTGCAGGCCGGCCTTGGCCGCAGGTCCGTTGTTGGTCAGCCGCACGACGACGGCACCGGAGACGCGGTCCAGCCCCAGGTTTTTAGCCATATCCCGCGTAACGGTGTCGAGCTGCGCGCCGATCCATGGCCGCTCGATCTTGCGCCCGGCAATGGCATTGTCGGCAAACAGCCGAACCAGGTTGGACGGGATCGCAAAACCGATGCCGACGGAGCCTCCCGACTGCGAGAAGATCATCGTGTTGATGCCGACTAGCTTGCCCGTCATGTCAACGAGCGCGCCGCCCGAGTTGCCGGGGTTGATGGCGGCGTCGGTCTGAATGAACACCTGCGAATCCGAGTGTGCCATCTCCGTGCGCGTCAGCGCCGAGATGATGCCGCTCGTCACCGTCTGCCCCACGCCGAACGGGTTGCCGATGGCCAGCACGATGTCGCCCACCTCAAGCTTGTCGGAATTGGCGAACTCGAGGAAGGGAAAGTTGCCGTGGCCCCCCTCGATCTTGAGCACCGCGAGGTCGGTCTTCTCGTCTTGGGCGACGACCCTTGCATCGAACTCGCGCTTGTCGGCCAAAGCGACGCGGATCTCGGTATCGGCGCCCCCCTTCACCACGTGGGTGTTGGTGACGATGACCCCGTCGGGGCTGATGATGACGCCGGAGCCGAGCGAACTCTGGATGCGCTCGCGCGGCAGACCGAATCCCTGCCCGAAGAAGTGCTGGAAAAAGGGATCGTTGGCGAAGGGCGAGGCGAACGCACGCACATGCGAGCGCACATAGACATTGACCACGGCAGGCGCCGCCCTCTTTACGATCGGCGCGTAGGAATACTGCAAAACGGCGTTCGAGGGAGGCGGATCGCGCCTCTGAGCGTGTGCGGGCCCGGGAAGCGCCATAAGCCCCAAGCAGGCGCCGGCTACCAGGCTCATGTGGGCGACTCGCACAACGCTCGATACCCTCATCGTTCTCCTCTCCGGTTCCGATCCTTCAGGCTTCGCCATGGCCGTCTCTATAGGGCAGGCGACGGCCCTGAGAAAGTCCCGCACCAACCGCAGGGATCGCCGCAATCTCAGGCTTTTGCGCCGACTCTGCGTAACTCAGACGGCCAGAAGAGGGCGCCACGAGCCCCCATGACGCGAAGTCACAGGCCAGATCACCCGCCTAGATCACCTGGAGCGCTCGCAGGCTTAAGGCGGCTGCCTTCACCGCCTCCTGGGGCGAGCGGAACGACTGCTCGAGCAGGCGATGGGCCTTGGCATTCGAGGCGGGGCGGGGATGGCCGAGCTCGGGAAGCACAGCCTTCAGCCGCCGGTCGACGAGCGAGATCAGGCGCACCGCAAAGTCGTGCATCTCGAACTTCGGCACCTTCCGCTTGAGGTCGGGGAGCGTCGCGGCCAAGAGCTGTCCAATCTCGTAGAGGCGCATGAAGCCGTTGGCCGAAAGGAAACGCTCTCCGGCGGCCTTGGGATTGGTCATCGCCAGCGCGTGCGTGATCGCCACGTCGCGGACGTCGCTAATGGGAAAGCCGACTTTGGGCGCGGCCGGGTAGGCCCCGATCCCCATGAGCCGCAGCACCTCCACCGACGTCGACAGGTCGGGATCGGGCGCCGGGCCCAACACGAAAGCCGGGTTGACGACGGTGAGCTCGGGGGCGCCAGCCCGCTCTTTGACGAAGTCCCAGGCCGCGCGCTCAGCAAGCGTCTTGGATCTCACGTAGGTCGTGAGGTCGGGCCGCTCCGGGTTGGTCCAGTCGGCCTCGGTGAACACGTAACCGGGCGCCGCCTCCGGCCAGGGCAGGTCTACGGCAACGATCGACGAAGTCATGACGACGCGCTTTACGCCGGCGCTGCCAGCCGCGCCCAGCACGCGCAGCGCACCCTCGCGGGCCGGCCGGATCACGTCCTCAGGATCGCGCGGCTCTGTCAGCGGAAAGGGCGAGGCGACGTGCAGCACATAGGTGCAGCCCTCCATGGCTTGCCCCCACCCCTCGTCGCTCAGGAGATCGGCAGCCACGAACTCGACCGCGCTTGCGTCGGCGCCGGCCTGGCCCACGCTGCGGCGAACCTCATCAGCCCGGCCTAGGTTTCGCAGAGTGGCCCTGACGGCGTAGTCCCGCCGCAGTAGCTCAGCGATGCAGTGCTTGGCGATGAAGCCCGACGCACCGGTGACCAGAACCTTTGCCGCTGTCATTGTCTCGGCCCTCGCTGACCCGGGCCCCTTTTGGAGCACCGCGCAGCGATTTATGCGCAGAACGGCGCAGAGGGGCAACCTAATCGGCGGGCTGGCACCCGATCGGTCGTCCGAGAAGCCTCAACCGGCAGGGCCGGTTGCCGGGAGGCATCGCTCGGTCGGCTAAGAAAATGTGTGCCTGCGGCGGTGCCTAGGCTTCCGATGCCGCCGCCTGGGCGGCCTCGTGGCGCTCCTTGTCCTCCTTGCCTTTGACGGAGGTGTCGCGATCGACGAGCTCGATCACGGCGCGGGGCGCATTGTCGCCATAGCGGAAGCCGGCCTTCAAGACACGCGTGTAGCCGCCGGCGCGGTCCTTGTAGCGCGGCGCCAAAGTGTCGAAGAGCTTCTTGACCATGTCCTCGTCGCGCAGGCGGCTGGCGGCGAGGCGGCGCGAGTTGAGGTCCCCGCGCTTGGCCAGCGTGATGTACTTGTCCATCACGCGCTTCAAGTCCTTGGCCTTGGGAAGCGTGGTCACGATCTGCTCGTGACGGATGAGGGCCGCCGCCATGTTGGAGAACATCGCCTGGCGGTGGGCGGGGTCGCGGCTGAAGCGCCGACCCAATTTCTTATGTCGCATCGTCGTTTCACTTTCTCTGAGGTTGTTACGGGGAGGTTCTTCGGCCTCACCTCGTTTCGGCAGTGGGCAGTGAGGCAGTCGGCAGTAGGCAGTAGGGATCGCGGTTACGACTGCCTACTGCCTGTTGCCTACTGCCTAATATTGGTCCTCGAAGCGCTTGGCCAGCTCCTCGATGTTGTCGGGCGGCCAATTGGGCACCTCCATGCCGAGATGGAGTCCCATGGAGGCCAGCACCTCCTTGATTTCGTTCAACGACTTGCGCCCAAAGTTCGGGGTCCGCAGCATCTCTGCCTCGGTCTTCTGGATGAGGTCGCCGATGTAGACGATGTTGTCGTTCTTCAAGCAGTTGGCGGAGCGCACGGACAGCTCCAGCTCGTCCACCTTCTTGAGAAGTGCCGCGTTGAAGGCGAGCTCGGGGTGACGCTGCTCCTCGACGGCCTTCGTTGGCTCCTCGAAGTTGATGAAGACCGTGAGCTGGTCCTGCAGGATGCGAGCAGCAAGCGCCACGGCGTCCTCGGGCTTCAGCGAGCCGTCCGTCTCCACCGTCATGGTGAGCTTATCGTAATCGAGGATCTGGCCCTCGCGGGTGTTCTCGACCTTGTAGGAGACCTTCTTGACCGGGCTGTAGAGGCTATCGACCGGGATGAGGCCGATGGGGGCGTCCTCCGGCCGGTTGCGCTCGGCAGGCACGTATCCCTTGCCGATGTCGGCGGTGAACTCCATGCGGATGGAGGCGCCCTGGTCGAGGGTGCAGATAACATGCTCGGGGTTGAGGATCTCAACGTCGGAGCCCGCCTCGATGTCCTTGGCGCGGGCCGGCCCGCCGCCTTCCTTCTTGAGCACCATGCGCTTCACACCCTCGGAGTGGATGCGCAGCGCAATCTCCTTGATGTTGAGGATGATGTTGGTCACGTCCTCGCGCACGCTCGGGATCGAGGAAAACTCGTGCAGCACGCCATCGATCTGCACGGTCTTAATCGCCGCACCCTGCAGCGAAGACAGGAGCACGCGGCGCAGCGCGTTGCCGAGCGTCATGCCGAAGCCGCGCTCCAGCGGCTCGGCGACGACGGTCGCCGCCTTGTTGCGGTCGCGTCCCGGCATCACCTCAAGCTTGGTGGGCTTGATCAGGTCTTGCCAGTTCTTTTGCAGCACGTTCACCACGGGGAGCCTCGCTTAACGTGTTGCCTGCGCTTGAAGGGCGCAGACGCATCAGATGCAGTTCAAAACGGGTTGCCCAACGGCAACACTTGCCGGCGCCGGCAAACCCGACGCCGGTCCTACGTCAAACACGCCGGCGCTTGCGCGGGCGGCAGCCGTTGTGCGGAATAGGGGTCACGTCGCGGATCGAGGTGATCTGGAAACCGACGGCCTGCAGCGCGCGCAGCGCCGACTCGCGCCCGGAGCCCGGACCGCAAACCTCGACCTCGAGCACCTTCATGCCGTGCTCCTGGGCCTTCTTGCCGGCGTCCTCGGCGGCGACCTGTGCGGCATAGGGCGTCGACTTGCGCGAGCCCTTGAAGCCCTTGGTGCCCGAGGACGACCAGGCGATCGTATTGCCCTGCGCGTCGGTGATGGTGATCATGGTGTTGTTGAACGAGGCGTTGACGTGTGCAACGCCGGAGGTGATGTTCTTCTTCTCGCGGCGGCGGACCTTGGCGCGCCCCGCTGTCTGCTCTTTGGCCATTCCTGAGTTCTCCCGCGGCCGCGTCCGCGGCTCCTGTCATGCACGAACGGGGAGCGGCAACAGCGCTCCCCGAATGAACCGTTAAGCTTTCTTCTTGCCCGCGATCGGCTTTGCCGGACCTTTTCGCGTGCGCGCGTTGGTGTGGGTGCGTTGCCCGTGCACGGGCAGCCCCTTGCGATGGCGCAGACCGCGATAGCAGCCGAGGTCCATCAGACGCTTGATGTTGGTGATCACCTCGCGGCGCAGATCGCCTTCGACCATGTAGTCCCGGTCGATCGTCTCGCGGATCTGCAAGACCTCAGCGTCAGTGAGCTGGTTTACGCGCCGCTCCGCCGGAATGCCGACCTTCCCGCAGATGTCTTTCGCATACTTCGGGCCGATCCCGTGGATATATTGAAGCGCGATGACGACGCGCTTCTGCGTCGGAATGTTGACGCCTGCGATTCGGGCCACACGTCTCTCCTGAATTCTCGAATGCCGCCGCTTGGGAGCCCGTGCCTACCGGCCCCCGCCAGCCTTAGATCCCGCGCGAAAAACGCACCTCTCCAGCCTGCCTGCCGTCAGGCCGGATCTCCACGAGAGGTGCGTTAAGAACGGGGTGTTGTAGCCGAGCCATAGGCGCCCGTCAATCGGCATATAACGGTTTTTTTAAGGCGATGTGCATCCGGCCAGGATGGTCTCTATCCCATTGGAAACCTTTGAAATATCAGTCATTCCATCGACCGTCCGGAGCTTGCCTTTGGCAAAGTAGTAGCCGATCAGCGGCGCCGTCTCCCGGTAGTAGGCCATCAGCCGGTTCTTAACCGTCTCCGCATTGTCGTCGGAGCGGCGCACGAAGTCCCGGCAACCACAGCGGTCGCAGACGCCCGGCACCTTGGGCTTGCAGTTGGTGTCATGGTAGCTCGCTCCGCAATTGGCGCACATATAGCGCCCCGAGATGCGGTCGATGAGGGCGGCATCGTCCACCTTGAGCTCGATGACGGTGTCGATGCGCTTGCCGGTGGAGGCCAGCAGCTCGTCGAGGGCAGCCGCCTGCTTCAAGGTGCGGGGAAAGCCGTCCAGAATGAAGCCCTTGGCGCAGTCGGGCGCGGCAATACGCTCGGCAATGATCTTGATGACGATCTCGTCGGGAACGAGGCCTCCGGCCTCCATGATGGCGCTCGCCTCCTGGCCGACCGCCGTCCCGGCCTTGACGGCCTGGCGCAGCATATCGCCCGTCGAGAGCTGAACGAGCCCACGCCTCTTGGTAATCGCCTCGGCCTGCGTTCCTTTGCCTGCTCCGGGGGGCCCTAGCAGGATCAGGTTCATCTACGGCCCCTCGATGTCGCGCCTCTGAGCTTGGCTTTCTTGATCAAGCCTTCGTACTGATGGGCGAGCAGATGGCTTTGCACCTGCGAAACGGTATCCATCGTCACGCTGACCGCGATCAAGAGCGACGTGCCACCGAAATAGAACGGCACGGCTGCATAAGAAATCAGGAATTCGGGCAACACGCAAACGGCGGCCAGATAGAGGGCGCCGACGACGGTGATGCGGGTCAGCACGTAGTCGATGTACTCGGCGGTCTTATCGCCGGGGCGGATGCCCGGCAGAAAGCCACCATACTTGCGCAGGTTGTCGGCCGTCTCCTTCGGGTTGAACACGACGGCCGTATAGAAGAACGCAAAGAAAATGATCAAGGCCACGTAGACCGCGATGTGCAGCGGCTGGCCACGCCCCAACGAGGCGACGATCGTGTTGAGCCAGTCAGGCCCCTGCCCCGCCGTGAACTGCGCCGCCGTAATCGGCAACAGCAGCAGCGAGGAGGCGAAGATGGGCGGGATCACGCCGGCGGAGTTGAGCTTCAAGGGCAGATGCGAGGAATCGCCCTGGAACATGCGGTTGCCGACTTGTCGTTTGGGGTACTGGATCAGCAATCGCCGCTGCGCGCGCTCCATGAAGACGATGACACCGACGACGGCCAGCATCATTGCGAGCAGACCGACCAGCAGCCCCCCCGAGAGGGAGCCGGTGCGCGCGAGCTCGAAGAGGCCGATGAGCGCCGAGGGCAACCGCGCGACGATACCGGCAAAGATGATGAGCGAGATGCCGTTGCCGACGCCGCGCTGCGTGATCTGCTCGCCGAGCCACATCAGGAACAGCGTGCCGCCGACGAGCGTGATGACCGTCGTAACGCGGAAGAACCAGCCGGGGTCGATGACCACCGCGCCGGCGGCGCTGCGCGACCCCTCCAGCCCGATGGCGATGCCGTAGGCCTGGAAGGCGGCCAGAACCACTGTCAAATAGCGCGTGTATTGGTTGATCTGCTTGCGTCCCTGCTCTCCCTCCTTCTTGAGGGCCTCGAGCTTGGGCGACATCGAGCTCATCAGCTGCATGATAATCGATGCAGAGATGTAGGGCATGATGCCCAAAGCAAAGATCGCCATGCGCTGTATGGCGCCACCGGCGAACATGTTGAACATGCCGAGGATGCCGGACGCGTTGGCGTTGAACGTCTGGGCAAACGCCGTCGGGTTGATGCCGGGCAGCGGGATGTAGGTCCCGAACCGGTAGACGATGAGCGCACCCAGCGTGAAATAGATGCGGTTCTTCAGATCCTGGGCTTTGGCGAAGGCGCCGAAGTTCAGGTTGGCGGCAAGCTGCTCGGCAGCGGAAACCATGGTTCGTTTCTCCCGACCCTCGCGCTTTTGGCGGCGCGCCTCACCCCGTAGACGTCTCCCCGGCTAACATGGGAGCCCCCTCCGGATCCGGCAACGCCGGGCGAGCCCCGCAAGGGGCCATCGCTCGCACCATCGCGCGAAGATCTACTCCTCGTTCGTCTTCTCGCCGGGCTTGCTGGTCGCCTTGCCCTTCTTGGCCTCCGTCTTCTTGCGCTTGGCCTCGTCTGCCGCCAGCACCTTCTCCTCGATCAGCTTGATCGATCCGCCGGCCTTCTCGATCGCCGTCTTGGCGGCGGCTGACGCGTGATCGACGGTGAGCGTGAGCTTCGCTTTGATCTCCCCGTCACCAAGGAGGCGCAGACCGTCCTTCGGACGGCGCAGCAAGCCCGCAGCGACGAGAGCCGTGACGTCCACCGGCTTGGTGGTATCGAGACGCTTGTCGTCGACCGCCCTCTGCAGCACGCCGAGGTTGATCACGTTGAAATCCTTACGCCGCCACTTGTTGAAGCCGCGCTTGGGCAGGCGCCGATGCAATGGCATCTGCCCACCCTCGAAGCCGCCGATGGCGACACCGGTGCGCGCCGTCTGGCCCTTGCCGCCGCGCCCACCCGTCTTGCCGACGCCCGAGCCGATGCCGCGCCCGATGCGTACGCGGTCCTTGCGCGCGCCGACCTTGTCCTTGATCTCGTTGAGCCGCATGGCGCAAGTGCTCCCTTAGGCCTTCTTTGCCGGCGTCTCGCCGACGACGCGGACGAGATGGCCAACTTTGTTGATCATGCCGCGCACCGCCTGCGTATCCTCAAGCGTGCGCGTACGGTGCATCTTGCCCAGTCCGAGACCTCGCAGCGTCTTCTCCTGCGTGGCTTCGCGCCGGCAGGAGCTGGCGACCTGCTCGATCGTGACCGTCTTCTTGGCTGCCATGTCACTCAATCCCCTGCATCATTCTTTTTGCCGGTGCGACTACGCCTCGGCGCCGGCCTCGCCTGCCGCCGATCCGTCGCGGCGGCGCGAGACGATCTCGCTCACCTTCTTGTTGCGGCGCGCCGCAACGCCGCGCGGGTTCTCCTGCCCCTTGAGGGCATCGAACGTCGCGCGCACCACGTTGTAGGGGTTGGTGCTGCCCATCGACTTGGCAACCACGTCGTGCACGCCCAGCATCTCGAACACCGCGCGCATGGCACCGCCGGCGATGATGCCGGTGCCCGCAGGCGCCGAGCGCAGCACCACTTTGCCCGCTCCGTGGCGGCCCTGGCTGTCGTGGTGCAGCGTACGCGCGTCCCTGAGCGGAACCCGGATCAGGCCGCGCTTGGCCGCCTCGGTCGCCTTGCGGATGGCTTCGGGCACCTCGCGTGCCTTGCCGTGGCCGAAGCCGACCCGGCCCTTCAGATCGCCCACGATCACCAGCGCCGCAAAGCCGAAGCGCTTACCGCCCTTCACCACCTTGGCGACGCGATTGATGTGAACGAGCTTCTCGGTGAACTCGCTGTCGCGGTCCTCGCGATCCCGGCCGCGGTCTCTTCCTGGGGAACGTGCCACGATGCAATCCTTCTTCCTTAAAAGGTCAAGCCGCCTTCGCGCGCGGCATCGGCGAGCGCCTTGACGCGCCCGTGGTAGAGGTAGCCGCCGCGATCGAAGACGACCTCTTTGATTCCGGCCTTCACCGCCCGCTCGGCTAGGAGCTTGCCCACAGCCGCGGCCGCCGCTTTGTCGGCTCCGGTTTTGAGCGAGCCCTTGACGTCCTTCTCGAGCGTCGAGGCGGAGGCCAGCGTCTTGCCTTGCGCGTCGTCGATCACCTGAGCGTAGATGTGCTTCGAGGAGCGATGCACGGAAAGCCGCGGCCGGACGCCCGCGCGCACGCGCAAGCTGCGGCGAACGCGGGCCTTGCGGCGGTCAAACAGCTGAGTAAGCGTGGTCATCGCCTAGTCCTTACTTCTTCTTGCCTTCCTTGCGGAAGATATACTCGCCCTTATAGCGAATGCCCTTGCCCTGGTAGGGCTCAGGCGGCCGCGAGGCGCGAATGTTGGCCGCCACCTGCCCGACGAGTTGCTTGTCGATGCCGGAGACGGTGATGATCTCTTGCTTGGCGCCGGCCACCTTCACGTCGACGCCAGCCGGGATCGTGTGCACCACGTCGTGGCTGAACCCGATGTTCAACTGCAACTGGTCCTTGCCCTTCATGGCGGCGCGGAAGCCGATGCCCTGGATCTCCAGCGTCGTCGAATAGCCGTCGGTGACGCCCTTCACCAGGTTGGCGACCATGGTGCGCGACATGCCCCACATGCCGCGCGCCATCTTGGTGTCCTCGATAGGGCTCACCTCGATACCGCCGTCGGTCTTGGCGACCTTGATCTCCTCAGGCACCGTAAAGGAGAGCTCTCCCTTCGGTCCCTTCATCTTGACCTCTCGACCCGACACCGTCGCCGTCACGTTGGACGGGACCGGGACTGGCCTTTTACCGATGCGCGACATGACCGCTCCAAAACCTCAGTTTCTTCCCGGCGCCGCCGGGGATCGTTATCTAGAAGATGCTGCAGAGAACCTCGCCACCGACGTTCTCCTCGCGCGCCTTGGAATCCGACATCACGCCCTTGGGCGTGGACAGAATCGCAACGCCGAGGCCGTTGGCCACCGTGGGGAGATCCCGAACCGGCGAATAGACACGCCGCCCCGGCGTCGACACGCGCTTGATCTCACGGATGGCCGGCTGGCCGTTGTGGTACTTGAGCTCGATCTCAAAGGTCGGCAGCGCGCCCTTCTGCTCGACGCGAGTATAGCCACGAATGTAGCCCTCCTCGGCCAGCACGTCGAGCACGCGCCCGCGAATATTGGACGCGGGCGTCACAACCTTAGGACGCCGCCGCATCTGCGCATTGCGGATGCGTGTCAGCATATCGCCCAACGGATCGTTCATCGCCATCGGTTCTGTTCCCTCACCAGCTCGATTTGGTCATGCCCGGAATAAGGCCCTGGCTCGCCAGGTCCCTGAGCTGGTTGCGACACATCCTGAGCTTGCGGTAGTAGCCGCGCGCGCGGCCGGTGACCTCGCAACGGTTCCTGATCCGCGTCGCCGACGAGTTGCGCGGCATCTCGGCGAGCTTGATGCGCGCCGCAAAGCGTTCCTCCGCCGGACGTTTCAAGTCGTCGGCGATCGCCTTCAAGCGCTTGCGCTTCTCAGCGTACTGGGCAACCAACCGGCGGCGCCTGTTGTTCTTTTCAACCGAACTGGTCTTGGCCATCTATATCCTCCAAAGGCCTTTCGGGGTGGTCCCGAGGTCCTCTAGCTCCGAAATGGAAAATTGAAGCCGCGCAGCAACTCACGCGCCTCATCGTCTGTCTTGGCGGACGTGCATACGATCACGTCCATACCCCAGATCTCGTCCACCTTGTCGTAGTCGATCTCGGGGAACACGATGTGCTCCTTGAGGCCGCACGCGTAGTTGCCGCGTCCGTCGAAGCTTTTGGGGTTGAGCCCGCGAAAGTCCTTCACCCGCGGAAGAGCGATGGTCACGAACCGGTCCAGGAACTCGTACATGCGGTCGCCGCGCAGCGTGACCTTGGCGCCGATGGCCATGCCCTCACGCAGCTTGTAGGTCGCAATCGCCTTGCGCGAACGCGTCTGCACCGGGCGCTGGCCCGCGATGAGCGCGAGATCGCCCGCTGCGTTGTCCACCTTCTTGCGATCGTTGACCGCCTCGCCGACGCCCATGTTCAAGACGATCTTCTCGAGCCTGGGAACCTGCATGGGGTTCTTGTACTCGAACTTCTTGGTAAGCGCCTCGCGCACCACGGCTTCGTAGTGCGACTTCATGCGGGGCTTGTAGTCCTTGGGGCGCGGCGCAGCCGGGCTCGCGGCCTTCGCCGGAGCCTGCTTCTTGCCACCCTTCGCCTGTTTGTCCGGCTTGCCGCCCTTGGCAGCTTTCTGCGCCTGGGCCCCACCGCCCGCGGCCGCTTTCGCCGGTTTGTCCTTGTCAGCCATGGCTCATTACTTCTCCGGAATGACCTCGCCCGAGCGCTTGGCGAAGCGCACCTTCTTGCCGTCCTCCAGGAGCTTGAAGCCGATCCGCGTCGGCTTGCCGTCCTTGGGGTCCTCGAGCGCCAGGTTCGAGATGTGAATCGACGCCTCCTTGGAGATGATGCCGCCCTCCTGCGACGCCGTCTGCCGCTGGTGGCGGCGCACGACGTTGACGCCGCGGACGAGCGCGCGCGCTTGCTTGGGCATCATTTCGATGACCTCGCCGTGCTTGCCCTTGTCGCGCCCCGTGATGACGATGACGTGGTCGCCTTTTTTGATCTTGAGCGATGCCATCTAGAGCACCTCCGGCGCGAGCGAGACGATCTTCATATGGTTCTTGGCCCTCAACTCGCGTGTTACGGGGCCGAAGATGCGGGTGCCGACCGGCTCGCCTTGCGGGTTGATCAGCACAGCCGCGTTGCGGTCGAAGCGGATGAGCGAGCCATCGGGACGGCGCACGCCCTTGGCGGTGCGCACCACGACGGCCTTCATCACCTGGCCCTTCTTCACGCGGCCCTTGGGGATCGCCTCCTTGACGGAGACGACGATGATGTCGCCAACGGTCGCGTACTTGCGCTTCGACCCGCCCAGTACCTTGATGCACTGAACGCGGCGCGCGCCTGAATTGTCGGCGACGTCGAGATTTGTCTCCATCTGGATCATCGAGCCAGTCCCTTCCAAACTTCCGCCCTGAGGCGGGCCTTCATTACGTTTGCGAGCCGCAAGGCCCTCGATCTCGTCGCGTGCGGCCTCAGCCGCCCTCGGTCACCACCACCCAGCGCTTGTTCTTGGAGATCGGCGCGCTTTCCATGATCGCTACCCGATCGCCGATCTTGTGAGCGTTCTGCTCGTCATGCGCGTGGTACTTCTTGGTGCGGCGCACGGTTTTCTTGAACAACGGATGCGTGTAGCGGCGCTCGATCTCCACCACGATGGTCTTGTCGTTCTTGTCGGAGACGACCACTCCGTAAAGCACGCGCTTCGGCATCTTTATGACTCCTTCGAAGCGCGCTTAGCGCCGCCGGCCCGCTTGGAGCGAGCGATCGTCATCACGCGGGCGATGTCCCGGCGCACCGTGCGCACGCGCGAGGTGTTCTCCAGCTGCCCGGAAGCTGCCTGGAAGCGCAGGTTGAACTGCTCCTTCTTGAGCTTCTCCAGCTGATCGTCGAGCTGGTCGAGCGACATGTCCCGAAACGCTTCCGCCTTCATCGTCCGTCCTCACAAGTCATCGTCAGCCGATCCGCGTCACGATGCGCGTCTTGATCGGTAGCTTGGCCGCACCGAGAACCAGCGCCTCGCGTGCAACCTGGTCAGGCACGCCGTCGAGCTCGAACATGATGCGCCCCGGTTTCACCCGCGCGCACCACAGCTCAATGGAGCCCTTGCCGGATCCCATGCGCACTTCCTGCGGCTTCTTCGTAACGGGAAGATCCGGAAAAATGCGGATCCACACGCGACCCGCGCGCTTCATGTGGCGCGTGATGGCGCGGCGCGCCGCTTCGATCTGGCGCGCGGTGATGCGCTCGGGCTCGACCGCCTTCAGGCCGTGCGAGCCGAAGTTCAGGGCCGTACCGCCCTTGGCGGCACCGTGAATGCGGCCCTTGAAGGCCTTACGGTGCTTTGTCTTCTTAGGTTGCAGCATCGTCTCTATTCCCTAGTCGGCGCTCAGCTCTTTTGCTCGGCCGGTTTCTCGGCTTCACGCTCGGGCTGGCGCTCGCGGTCACGGCGCGGACGCCCGCCGCCACCGCTCTCCTGCATGTCGGTGTTGCGCTTCTCCGACGCCATTGGATCGTGCTCCATGATCTCGCCCTTGAAGATCCAGACCTTGATGCCGATGACGCCATAAGCCGTGCGCGCCACGCCGTAGCCGAAGTCGATGTCGGCGCGCAGCGTGTGCAGCGGCACACGGCCCTCGCGGTACCACTCGGTGCGGGCGATCTCGGCGCCGCCCAGACGGCCTGCAACGTTGATGCGGATGCCAAGCGCGCCCAAGCGCAAGGCCGACTGCACGGCGCGCTTCATGGCGCGGCGGAAGGCGACGCGGCGCTCCAGCTGCTGCGCGATCGCCTCGGCGACGAGCGTGGCATCGATCTCCGGCTTCCGGATCTCGACGATGTTGAGGTGCACCTCAGAATCGGTAAAGCGGGCGAGTTGGCTCCGCAGCTTCTCGATGTCGGCGCCCTTTTTGCCGATCAGCACGCCGGGCCGGGCCGTGTGCACGGTGACGCGGCACTTCTTGTGGGGGCGCTCGATCACGACCTTGGCGATACCGGCCTGACGGCGCTGCTGCAGGATATGCTCACGCATGCGCATGTCCTCGTGCAGCAACCGACCATACTCGCCGCGGCCGGCGAACCAGCGGCTGTCCCAGGTGCGGTTGACGCCGACGCGCAGGCCGACGGGGTTGACCTTCTGACCCATTATTCGGTCTCCTTCGCGGCCTTTCGGGCCTTGGAACTTTTCTTCGCCTTGGAGGCGGCCGGCTTCGCTGACTTGGCTGCCTTGGCGGGGACCTTCGCGGACTTGGCAGGCTTGCCGCCGTCCTTACCGCCCTTGGCGGACTTCTTCTCTGCCTTGGCCTTCTTCACGCGGCCCTTGTCCTCACCGTCCTCCTCCGTCTGGCGTACGATGACGGTGATCTGGGAGAAGGGCTTCAGAATGGAGCTTGCCCGCCCGCGTCCGCGCGCAGCGAAGCGCTTCATGACGAGGTTCTTGCCGACGAAGGCTTCCGACACCACGAGATCGTTGACGTCGAGGCTATGGTTGTTCTCCGCGTTGGCGACCGCCGACATCACGCACTTCTTCACGTCCTGCGCGATCCGCTTGCGCGAGAACTCGAGGTCGGCCAGCGCGGTGTCGACCTTCTTGCCGCGGATCAGGCCCGCGACAAGGTTCAGCTTGCGCGGAGACACGCGCAGGTTCCTGACCACCGCCATCGCCTCGTTCTCCGGCAGACTGCGCTCGCGTTTGGGCTTGCCCATGCTACCTGCCCCTCGCCGCTTTCTTGTCGCCGCTGTGCCCGTGGAAGGTCCGCGTCGGCGCGAACTCCCCGAACTTGTGTCCGATCATGTCCTCGGTCACCGACACCGGCACGTGCTTGTGGCCGTTGTAGACGCCGAAGGTGAGCCCGACGAATTGCGGCAGGATCGTCGACCGCCGGCTCCACATCTTGATAATTTCGTTGCGGCCCGATTGGCGCACCTTCTCTGCCTTCTTGAGCAGGAAGCCGTCGACGAACGGGCCTTTCCAAACTGCGCGTGTCATAAGTCCTCTCCTCGAAGCCGGCCGGTTACTTCTTCTTCTTTTTCGCCTGACGGCTGCGGATGATGTACTTGTCGGTCGCCTTGTTCTTGCGGGTCTTGGCGCCCTTCGTCGGCTTGCCCCACGGCGTCGCCCAATGCTTGCCGCCCTTGGTGCGGCCGCCGTTGGGGTGATCGATGGGGTTCATGGCAATCGAGCGCACGGTCGGGCGCCGGCCTTTCCAGCGCGTGCGCCCGGCCTTGCCGGTCACCGTGTTGGAATGGTCCGGGTTCGACACCGCACCAATGGTCGCCATGCATTCAGCGCGTACGCGCCGCGTCTCGCCGGAGTTGAGCTTCAGGATAGCCCAGCCCGCATCGCGGCCTACGAGCTGCACGAAGGCGCCGGCGGAGCGTGCGAGCTGCCCCCCGCGCCCGGGCTTGAGCTCAACGTTGTGCACGATGGTCCCGATCGGCATGCCCGACAGCGGCATGGCGTTGCCGGGCTTCACGTCGACCTTCTCGCCGGCAACCACCTCGTCGCCGACGGCGAGCCGCTGCGGCGCCAGGATATAGGCGAGCTCCCCGTCCTGATACTTGACGAGAGCCAAGAACGCGGTCCGGTTCGGGTCGTACTCGAGCCGCTCGATCTTGCCGGCCACGTCGTACTTGCGCCGGCGGAAATCGACGAGCCGGTAGCGCTGCTTGTGGCCGCCGCCGATATGGCGCGTGGTGATGCGCCCGTCGTTGTTGCGCCCGCCGGTCCTGGACTTGCCCTCGACCAGGGTCTTGATCGGCGCGCCCTTCCAAAGCTGGCCGCGGTCCACGACCACGAGGTGGCGCAGGCCGGGAGAGGTCGGACGGAATGTCTTGAGTGCCATAGGTCCGTCTCCCTTACAGGCCCGTCGCGATGTCGATGGAGTGTCCCTCTTCGAGGGTCACGATGGCCTTCTTGGTGTCGCGCTGCAGGGCCCGGCGACCGCGGAAGGCCTTGAGCTTGCCCTTGCGCACCAGCGTATTCACCGCCTTGACCTTCACCTTGAAGAGGGTCTCGACCGCGGCCTTGATCTCTGGCTTCGTCGCCCTGGGCGCCACGTTGAAGATCACCTGGTTGGCCTCGGAGACGAGCGTCGACTTCTCGGTGATCACCGGAGAGACGATGACGTCATAAGCGCTGCGCTTGATCATCGCTTGCTCCCCTCGCCGGCTTTCTTGGCCACGGGCTTGGCTTTGTCCCCGGCCCCATTGGCGGCCCCGGCAAAGCGCTGCTCGAGCGCGGCGACCGCCGCCTTGGTCAGCACCAGCTTCTTGCGCCGTAGGATGTCGTAGACGTTGATCCCCTGAACGGGCAGCACGTCGATGTTGGGCAGGTTGCGCACGGCCCGCACGAAGCTGGCCTCGATCTCCGCCCCATCGATGATCAGCACGTTGGTCCAATCGAGCTTGGCGAACTGGTCCTTGAGGCCCGTCGTCTTGCCGTCCTTGGACTCTGCCTTGTCGAGAACCACGATCTGGCCGGCCTGCGCCTTGGCGGAGAGCGCATGGCGGAGCGCCAGCGCCCGCACCTTTTTGGGCAGCTCGATGGCGTGGCTTCTGGGCTTGGGCCCGAAAGCCTTGCCGCCGCCGCGCCACTGCGGCACCGACTTGTCGCCGTGCCGCGCCTGGCCGGAGCCCTTCTGCTTGTACATCTTCTTGCCCGTGACGTTCACCTCGGAGCGGTCCTGGGCGTGATGCGTGCCGGCCATGCGCTTCAAGAGCTGATAGCGCACCATGCGATGGATGAGATCGGGACGCGGCTTCAGGCCGAAGATCGCATCCGCGAGCTCGACCGTGCCGGCCTTGGCGGCCTCGAGCGTCGTGACGTCGGCTTTCATCACGCCTGCTCCTTCGGCTCGGTTGCGTCCGGCGCCTCGGGCGCCCCACCGGCGCGCGCCTTGAACGCGCCCGGACGCGGTAGGTCCTTCGGCGGCTTCTTCAAGACGGCGTCGCGCACCAGAACCCAGCCGCCCTTGGAGCCGGGCACCGCACCGCGTACCATCAACAGCCCGCGCGCCGGATCGGTTTTCACAACCACGAGGTTCTGCGTCGTCACGCGCTCCGAGCCCATGTGGCCAGCCATCTTCTTGCCCTTGAACACTTTGCCGGGATCCTGGCGCTGGCCGGTCGAGCCGTGGCTGCGGTGGCTGACGGACACGCCGTGCGTGGCGCGCAGGCCGCCGAAGTTCCAGCGCTTCATGGCACCTTGGAAGCCCTTGCCCTGACTGGAGCCCGTCACGTCGACGAACTGGCCGGGGAGGAAGTGATCGGCGGTGATCTCGGCCCCCACCTCGATGACGTTCTCGGGCGAGACCCGGAACTCCACGAGCTTGCGCTTGGGCTCGACCTTGGCGACGGCGAAGTTCTGCCGGTCGGCTTTGGTCAGCCGCGAAGGCCTGCGCTTGCCGGCGCCGAGCTGCAGCGCGGTGTAGCCGTTCTTCTCGTTGGTGCGGTGGCCGACGACCTGACAGTTGTCGAGCTTCAGCACGGTCACCGGGATGTGCTCCCCGGCGTCCGTGAAGATGCGGGTCATGCCCACCTTCTGTGCAATCACTCCGGAACGCATGGAGAGCATTCCTTCCTTCTCGCTCCGGGCGTTGGCGCAAGCCGCGGCCCAAATGCCTCTAGAGCTTAATCTCGACGTCGACACCGGCTGCCAGGTCGAGCTTCATCAAAGCATCGACCGTCTGCGGTGTGGGATCGACGATGTCCAAGAGACGCTTATGCGTACGCATCTCGAACTGATCGCGGCTCTTCTTATCGATGTGCGGTGAACGGTTGACCGTGAAACGCTCGAACCGCGTCGGCAGCGGAATTGGCCCCCGCACCTCCGCGCCCGTGCGCTTCGCCGTGTTGACGATCTCACGCGTCGAGGCATCGAGGATCCGATGATCGAACGCCTTGAGCCTGATGCGTATGTTTTGGCCGTTCATGTCCCGCACTCTTCAAAAAGAAAGGAGCGCCCAAACCCGGGCGCCCTTCCGTTTTTTGCCTCTTATTCCGTAATCTTGGCGACGACGCCGGAGCCCACGGTACGACCGCCCTCGCGAATGGCGAAGCGCAGCTTCTCTTCCATGGCGATCGGCGTGATCAGCTCGACGTCGATCGTCACGTTGTCGCCAGGCATCACCATCTCGGTCCCGGCCGGCAGCGTCACCACGCCCGTCACGTCGGTCGTGCGGAAGTAGAACTGCGGCCGGTAGTTGGTGAAGAACGGCGTGTGGCGCCCGCCTTCCTCTTTGGTGAGGATGTAGGCTTCCGCCTTGAACTTCTTGTGCGGCTTCACGGTGCCGGGCTTGCACAGCACCTGGCCGCGCTCGACCGCCTCTTTATCGATGCCGCGCAGCAGGCAGCCGACGTTGTCGCCAGCCTCGCCCTGATCCAGAAGCTTGCGGAACATCTCGACGCCGGTAACCGTCGACTTCTGCGTGTCCTTGATGCCGACGATCTCGACTTCCTCGCCGACCTTGATGACACCGCGCTCGATGCGGCCGGTCACCACGGTGCCCCGACCGGAGATCGAGAACACGTCCTCGATTGGCATCAGGAACGGCTGGTCCTTGGGACGCTCGGGCTGCGGGATGTAGGCGTCGACCGCCTTCATGAGTTCGAGGATCGAATTCTTGCCGATCTCGGGCTTCTTATCCTCCAAGGCGCACAGCGCCGAGCCCCTGACGATCGGAATCTCGTCGCCGGGGAACTCGTAGGAGGAGAGCAGCTCGCGCACCTCCATCTCGACCAGCTCGATGAGCTCGGGGTCGTCGACCATGTCGATCTTGTTGAGGAACACCACGAGCGCGGGCACGCCGACCTGGCGGGCGAGCAGAATGTGCTCGCGCGTCTGCGGCATGGGGCCGTCGGCGGCGGAGACCACGAGGATGGCGCCGTCCATCTGCGCCGCGCCGGTGATCATGTTCTTGACGTAGTCGGCGTGGCCTGGGCAGTCGACGTGCGCGTAGTGGCGCTTCTCGGTCTCGTACTCGACGTGCGCCGTCGAGATCGTGATGCCGCGCTCGCGCTCCTCCGGGGCCTTGTCGATCTGGTCGTAGGCGGTGTAGGTCGCGCCGCCGGTCTCTGCGAGCGTCTTGGTGATGGCGGCCGTCAGCGACGTCTTGCCGTGGTCGACGTGACCGATAGTCCCGATGTTGCAGTGCGGTTTGTTCCGCTCGAATTTCGCCTTGGCCATCTTCGGCTCTCCACTCTTAGTTTCGGTCCCGCGAGGGACCCATCGATCTTACGTTGCTGCGGGTGCGTGCCTTCCGGCGCACCCCTCCTCTCGGTTAGGCGTATTTGGCTTTCACTTCGTCAGCCACGTTGCGCGGCACGTCGGCGTAATGCGCGAACTGCATGGTGTAGGACGCGCGCCCTTGGCTCTGCGAACGCAACTGGCTCACGTAGCCAAACATGTTAGCCAGCGGCACGTAGGCGCGGATCACGGTGGCGTTGCCACGCATCTCCTGGCCCCGGATCTGGCCGCGCCGGCTGTTGATATCGCCGATGACGCTGCCCACGAATTCCTCCGGCGTCACCACCTCGACGTCCATGACGGGCTCTAAGAGCTTCACGCCCGCCTTGTCGCAGCCTTCCTTCAGGGCGGAACGCCCCGCGATCTCGAAGGCGATCGCCGAGGAGTCCACCTCGTGGAAGGCGCCGTCGAACAGCGTCACCTTGGTATCGACCATGGGGAAGCCGATGAGCACGCCGTTGTCCCAAACGGACTGGACGCCCTTCTCGACCCCCGGGATGTACTCTTTCGGCACCGCGCCGCCGACGATCTCGGAGGAGAACTCGTTGCCCTTGCCCGTCTCGTTGGGCTCGATGCGCAGCTTTACGCGCGCGAACTGGCCGGTACCGCCGGTCTGCTTCTTGTGCGTGTAGTCGATCTCGGTCGGCTTCACGAGCGTCTCGCGGTAGGCCACCTGCGGCGCGCCGACGTTGGCTTCGACGCCATATTGACGCTTGAGGATGTCGACCTTGATGTCGAGGTGCAATTCGCCCATGCCCTTGAGGATGGTCTCACCCGACTCCGGATCCACGGAAACGCGGAAGGAGGGATCCTCAAGCGCCATGGTGGAGAGCGCCATCGACATCTTCTCCTGGTCGGCCTTGGTCTTGGGCTCGACCTTCATCTCGATGACGGGGTTGGGGAAATCCATCTTCTCGAGCAGCACCGGCTTGTTGGGGTCGCACAGCGTCTCGCCGGTGCGCGTATCCTTGAGGCCCGAGAGCGCGACGATGTCGCCGGCATAGGCCTCCTTGATCTCCTCGCGGTCGTCGGCGTGCATCAGGTACATGCGCCCGACGCGCTCCTTCTTTCTGCGCGTCGTGTTGGCGAGCGCCTGGCCGCTTTGCAGCTTGCCCGAATAGATGCGGCAGAAGGTGATGGAGCCGACGTGCTCAAAGCTCATGATCTTGAACGCGAGCAGCGAGAGCGGATCCTCGTCGGTGGGCCGGCGCAGAATGGGCTCTTCGGTCTTGGGATCGATGCCCTTGAAGGCCTCGCGATCGGCGGGCGAGGGCAGGAAGTCGACGACGGCGTCGAGCAGAGGCTGCACGCCTTTGTTCTTGAAGGCCGAGCCGCACATCATCGGATAGAAGGTGGTTGTGATGGTGGCCTTGCGGATGAGCCCGCGCAGCGTGTCATCGTCGGGCTCCTTGCCCTCGAGGTAGGCCTCCATCGTGGTATCGTCCATCTCGACGGCGGCCTCGATCATGGCGGCGCGGTACTCGGCAGCGCGCTCCTTGAGGTCGTCGGGGATTTCCGCCTCGACCATCTTGGCGTCCTTGCCGTCGCCGTCCCAGATGTAGGCCTTCATCTTGATGAGGTCGACGACGCCAGCGAAATCCGCCTCGGCGCCGATCGGCAACTGGATGGGAACGGTGCGGGCGCCGAGCTTGTCCTTGATGTCCTTGACGCACATGTAGAAGTCGGCGCCGGTCTTATCCATCTTGTTGGCGAAGATGATGCGCGGCACGCCGTATTTGTCGCCCTGGCGCCAGACGGTCTCGGTCTGCGGCTCCACGCCCTGGTTGGAATTGAGCACGCACACCGCCCCGTCGAGCACGCGAAGAGAGCGCTCAACCTCGATGGTGAAGTCCACGTGGCCTGGGGTGTCGATAATGTTGAGACGGCGCATCCTGCCGTCGCGGCCGGGCCAGAAGCAGGTGGTAGCCGCCGACGTAATGGTGATGCCGCGCTCGGCCTCCTGCTCCATGAAGTCCATGGTGGCGGCGCCGTCGTGCACCTCGCCGATCTTGTAGGACTTACCCGTGTAATAGAGGATCCGCTCAGTCGTCGTCGTCTTCCCGGCATCAATGTGGGCCATGATGCCGAAGTTGCGGTAGTCCCTAATCTCGTAGTCGCGGGCCATGAGTTCAGCGCTCCGAAAGTCCGATCACCAGCGGTAATGGGAGAAGGCGCGGTTCGCCTCTGCCATCTTGTGGGTGTCTTCCCGCTTCTTCACCGCCGTTCCCCGGTTGTTAGCGGCGTCCAACAGCTCGCCCGACAGCCGGTCGACCATGGTGTTCTCGTTGCGTGCACGCGCAGCCGTGATGAGCCAGCGGATGGCGAGCGCCTGCCGGCGCTCGGGCCGCACCTCGACCGGCACCTGATAGGTGGCACCGCCGACGCGGCGCGAGCGCACCTCGACCGCCGGCATCACGTTGTCGAGCGCGGCATGGAAGAGCTGGACGGGATTGGACTTCGCCTTGCTCTCCATGCGCTCGAACGCGCCGTAGACGATGCGTTCGGCAGCCGACTTCTTGCCTTCCTTCATCACCGCATTCATGAACTTGGTGATGACGATCTCGCCGAACTTGGGGTCCGGATTGACCTCGCGCTTGTCGGCTTTGTGACGACGGGACATTTCTCTTCAGCCCTTCGCTTCACTTCTTCCAAAAACAATGGGCCGCATTCGGCCCCGGAACCCCGCCTTCGCGGGATGACCGCCCTCGCGGCGGTCACTTCGGACGTTTTGCTCCGTACTTGGAGCGGCGTTGCTTGCGGTCGGCGACGCCTTGCGTGTCGAGCACGCCGCGCACGATGTGATAGCGGACGCCGGGAAGGTCCTTCACGCGGCCACCGCGGATGAGCACGACGGAGTGCTCCTGCAGGTTATGGCCCTCGCCCGGGATGTAGCCGATCACCTCGAAGCCATTGGTCAGGCGGATCTTGGCGACCTTGCGCAGCGCCGAGTTCGGCTTCTTCGGCGTCGTTGTATAGACGCGCGTACACACCCCGCGCTTCTGCGGGCAGCCTTCCATGTGCCGCGACTTCTCGCGGTACGTCTTCTGACCCCGGGGCTTCCGGATCAACTGCTGTATCGTCGGCATGCGCCTCGTCTCATCCTTGCTGGCTCAACGCGTGCGTCAAACCGAGCCTGCCGAGCCTCGCTTCGAAAAGCGTGCCCAACACGAAAAAACCAGAGGATCATGCAGCTCTGAGAGAGCCGCAGATCGTGGTCCGAATTTTTCCTCTGCTTTAGCGACGGTAGCGTTTAGGCCAAGGGTGCATCCCAAAAAGACGCGAAATTGGCCTACCACCTACCGTGAGAGTGCGTGAGCTATATACAGAGCGCCGAATCCGGTCAACACCCGGCAGGGCGCCGACAGATTATTTTTTCATATCCTTGCAGCCGGCGATCCTGCTTGCCCCTTTGGTCCTTGCCGCGGCGCAGGATCGGCGTTTCTCCCCGCCAAGGCCCGGCCTCCTTAACGCCTGCGGCCGCCCAACCAGCCTGGAGGGCGGCCGCACGCGGACTTGGAGGGCAGAAAAGCCCGGCTACTCGACCGTCTCCTCTGTCGTGCGGCGGCGACGGCGTACCGGGGTCGCGCTCGGGCCCGCCAGCGCCCTTTCGGCGTCCACCTTGGCCTGCTCGCGTGCGATCAGCTCGTCGCGCTTGGTGGCGATCTTGCGCAGACGGCGCAGGGCGCCACCCGTCCCGGCCGGGATCAGCCGGCCGACGATCACGTTCTCCTTCAGGCCTTCCAGCGTGTCCACCTTGCCATTGACGGCGGCGTCGGTGAGCACCCTCGTCGTCTCCTGGAACGACGCCGCGGAGATGAACGAGCGGGTCTGCAGCGAGGCCTTGGTGATGCCGAGCAGCACGGGGCTGGCGGTCGCCTGCTTCTTGCCCGCTTTCTCGATCTCGGCGTTCCTCTCGTCGAACTCGACCCGGTCGATCTGCTCGCCCTTGATCAGATCGGTCTCGCCCGGATCGTTTATTTCCACCTTCTGCAGCATCTGGCGGACGATCACCTCGATGTGCTTGTCGTTGATGGTCACGCCCTGCAGCCGGTAGACGTCCTGGATCTCGTTGATCAGGTAGTTGGCGAGCTCCTCCACGCCCTTGATGGCGAGGATGTCGTGCGGCGCGGGATGGCCGTCGTAGACGAAATCGCCCCGCTCCACACGGTCGCCGTGCTGCACCGCGAAACTCTTGCCGCGCGGGATCAGGTACTCGACCAACTCCTCTTTCTCGTCATCGGGCTTGATGGCGATACGCTGCTTGTTCTTGTAGTCCTTGCCGAACTCCACCGTGCCGGAGATCTCCGCGATGATGGCGTGGTCCTTGGGCCGGCGCGCCTCGAACAGCTCGGCGACGCGCGGCAGACCGCCGGTGATGTCGCCCGAGCGCGCCGAGGACATCGGGATACGCGCGAGAACGTCGCCGGCTTTGACATCCGAGCCGGGCTCCACCGACAGAATTGCGTCGACCGGCAACAGGTAGCGGGCGTCGCCGCCGCGGGCGACCTTGATCGGCCTGCCCTTGCTGTCCTTGACGATAACGGCCGGCTTCAGGTCGGCCGAGCGCGGGGAGGCCCGCCAGTCGACGATCACGCGGTTGGTCGTACCCTTCATCTCGTCGGTCTGCTCGCGCACCGAGGCACCCTCGATCAGATCCTCGAAGGCCACCTTGCCGTTGGCCTCGGTGAGGATCGGACGGGTGTAGGGATCCCACTGAGCAAGCTTGGTGCCGCGCTTGACCTCGTCACCCTCGTCCACGTGGACGCGGGCGCCATACGGCACCTTGTGGGTCGCAAGCTCCTTGCCGCTCTGGTCAACGATGATGATCGACATGATCCGCGTCATCGAGATGATGCGGCCCTGGCTGTCCTTGACGACGGCCTTGTTCTTGATCTTGGCCGTGCCGTTGAAGTTGGACTCGATGAACGAGGAATCGACGACGTTCGCTGTTCCGCCGATGTGGAACGTGCGCATCGTCAGCTGCGTGCCCGGCTCGCCGATCGACTGGGCGGCGATGACGCCCACCGCCTCGCCGATGTTGACGGGCGTACCGCGGGCAAGATCGCGCCCGTAGCACTTCGCACACACGCCCGTGACCGTGTCGCAGGTCAAGACCGAGCGGATACGCACCTCCTGCACCTGCGCCTTCTCGATCAGCTCGGCGTGCCGCTCCTCGATGAGCTCACCCGTCTTGACGAGTACGGTCTTGCGGTTGGCCGGGTCGACGATGTCCTCGGCCGCCGTGCGGCCCAGCACGCGGTTGGCGAGCGAGACGATGACCTGGCCGGAGTCGACCACGGCTTGCACGCTGATGCCGCCCTCGGTACCGCAATCGTCTTCATAGATGATGCTGTCCTGCGCGACGTCGACGAGACGACGCGTCAGGTAGCCGGAGTTGGCGGTTTTCAGCGCCGTATCGGCGAGACCCTTGCGCGCGCCGTGCGTGGAGTTGAAGTACTCCAGAACCGACAGTCCCTCCTTGAAGTTGGAGATGATCGGCGTCTCGATGATCTCGCCCGAGGGCTTGGTCATCAGGCCGCGCATGCCGGCGAGCTGCTTCATCTGGGCCGGCGAGCCACGCGCGCCCGAGTGGCTCATCATGTAGATCGAGTTGACCGGCTTCTCGCGGCCGCTCTTCTCCTTATGCACCGCCGAGATGCGCTCCATCATCTCCTTGGCGATCAGGTCGGTGCACTTCGACCAGGCGTCCACCACCTTGTTGTACTTCTCGAGCTGGGTGATGAGGCCGTCGTTGTACTGCTGCTCGAACTCGCGCACCATATCGCTCGTCTCCGCCACGATCTTGGCCTTCGTGTCGGGGATCTGCATATCGTCCTTGCCGAACGAGATGCCGGCCTTGAACGCGTGGTGGAATCCGAGCGACATGATCTGGTCGCAGAAGATCACCGTCTCTTTCTGACCGCAGTTGCGGTAGACGGCGTCGATCATGCCGGAGATCGCCTTCTTGGTGAGCAGCTGGTTGACCAGCGCGGGCGTGATGCCAACGCGCTTGGGCAGCAGCTCCGCGAGGATCATGCGCCCAGGTGACGTCTCGAGCACCTCGACGACCTGCTCCCCATCGTCGTTGACCGTGGTGAAGCGTCCCTTCACCTTGGCGTGCAGGCTGACGACGCCTGCGTCGAGCGCATGGCGCGCCTCGGCCACCGAGCCGAAGATCATGCCTTCGCCCGGCTCCTTCTCGCGCATGATCGAGAGGTAGTAGAGACCCAAGACGATGTCCTGGCTCGGCACGATGATGGGCGAGCCGTTGGCCGGATGCAGGATGTTGTTGGTCGACATCATCAGGACGCGCGCCTCGAGCTGCGCCTCCAGCGACAACGGCACGTGCACCGCCATCTGGTCGCCGTCGAAGTCGGCGTTGAAAGCCGCGCAGACGAGCGGATGCAGCTGGATCGCCTTGCCCTCGATCAGGGTCGGCTCGAACGCCTGGATACCGAGGCGATGCAGCGTCGGGGCGCGGTTCAGCATCACCGGATGCTCGCGGATCACCTCATCGAGGATGTCCCAAACCTCCGGCTTCTCCTTCTCGACGAGCTTCTTGGCCTGCTTGACGGTCGCGGCCTGGCCCTGCGCCTGCAGCCGCGCGTAGATGAACGGCTTGAAAAGCTCGAGCGCCATCTTCTTGGGCAGCCCGCACTGGTGCAGCTTGAGCTCAGGCCCCACCACGATGACGGAGCGGCCCGAGTAGTCGACGCGCTTGCCCAGCAGGTTCTGGCGGAAGCGGCCCTGCTTGCCCTTCAGCATGTCGGCGAGCGACTTTAGCGGGCGCTTGTTGGCGCCCGTGATGACGCGTCCGCGCCGGCCGTTGTCGAACAGCGCATCGACCGCCTCCTGCAGCATCCGCTTCTCGTTGCGGATAATGATGTCGGGCGCCCTGAGCTCCATCAGGCGCTTCAGGCGGTTGTTGCGGTTGATCACGCGACGGTAGAGATCGTTGAGATCAGACGTGGCGAAGCGGCCACCATCGAGCGGCACCAGCGGGCGCAGCTCCGGCGGAATCACCGGCACGACGGTGAGGATCATCCACTCGGGCCGGTTGCCCGACTCCAGGAACGCCTCGATGACCTTCAAGCGCTTGCCGAGCTTCTTCGGCTTCAATTCTGTCGTCGCCTCGGCGATTTCCTGACGCAGCTCGTCGCGGATCTTGGGCAGATCCATGCCGGACAGCATCTCGCGGATCGCCTCCGCGCCGATCCCGGCGGTGAAGCTGTCGGGCCCGTGCTCGTCGAGGGCGCGGTTGTAGTCCTCCTCGGAAAGGAGCTGCTTTTCCTTGAACGCGGTGATGCCGGGCTCGACGACGATGTAGTTCTCGAAATAGAGAACGCGCTCCAGATCCTTCAAGGGCATGTCGAGCAGCAGGCCGATGCGCGAGGGCAGCGACTTCAGGAACCAGATGTGCGCCACGGGCGCCGCCAGCTCGATGTGGCCCATGCGCTCGCGCCGAACCTTGGCGAGCGTCACCTCGACGCCGCATTTCTCGCAGATCAATCCCTTGTACTTCATGCGCTTGTACTTGCCGCACAAGCACTCGTAGTCCTTGATCGGTCCGAAGATGCGCGCGCAGAAGAGGCCGTCGCGCTCCGGCTTGAAGGTGCGGTAGTTGATGGTCTCGGGCTTTTTGATCTCGCCGAACGACCACGACATGATGTCGTCGGGGCTCGCGATTGAGATCTTGATCTGATCGAAGGTCGGAAGCGGTGCTTGCGTCTTGAACAGGTTGGTGATCTCGTTCATCCAGTCTCTCCATTCGGGGTGGGCAGGCCCCGTATCAAGGTCGCGAAGATCGTCTCGCACCGATCCTCGCCAGAGCGGGCTCTCCGTGCCGTCGAGCCCTTTGTCTGCTTGCGCGCCTTCCAGCGCGTCGTTCACCCGGGGCAGATGGTGCGCCCCGGGCTCGTCTCAATCTCTCATTCGGCAGCCGGTGGAAGCTGCGGCTGCGGCGTTGGCTGGCCTTCCTCATCAGGGCTTGGCAACGAGGGGATAGTGGCGCTTTCCAGCTCCACGTTGAGCCCCAGCGCCCGCATCTCCTTGACCAGCACGTTGAAGCTCTCGGGCACGCCGGCCTCGAAGGTGTCATCGCCGCGCACGATGGCCTCGTAGACCTTGGTGCGTCCGGCGACGTCGTCCGATTTGACGGTCAGCATCTCCTGCAGCGTGTAGGCGGCGCCGTAAGCCTCGAGCGCCCACACCTCCATCTCGCCGAAGCGCTGGCCGCCGAACTGCGCCTTGCCGCCCAGCGGCTGCTGGGTGACGAGGCTGTAGGGGCCGATGGAGCGCGCGTGGATCTTGTCGTCGACGAGGTGGTGAAGCTTCAAGAGGTACTTGTAGCCGACCGTCACCTTGCGATCGAACGGCTCGCCCGTGCGCCCGTCGAAGAGCGTGACCTGGCCGGAGGTGTCGAAGCCGGCCGCCGTCAGCATCTCGACGATGTCGGGTTCCTTGGCACCGTCGAACACCGGCGTTGCAATCGGCACGCCCTTGGTCAGCTTGTCGGCGATCTCAACGAGCTCTTCGTCTTTGGCGTTGGCCCTGATCTCGTTGTTGTCGTAGACCTTCGACATCACCTCGCGCAGCTCTTCGGCCTGGCCGCTCTCGTGGAATTTCTCGAGCGCATTGTCGATGATGCGCCCCAGACCGCGGCAGGCCCAGCCCAGGTGCGTCTCCAGGATCTGGCCGACGTTCATGCGGCTTGGCACGCCCAGCGGATTGAGCACCACGTCGACGTGCGTGCCGTCCTCGAGGAACGGCATGTCCTCGCACGGAACGATCATCGACACGACGCCCTTGTTGCCGTGACGGCCCGCCATCTTGTCGCCGGGCTGGATCTTGCGCTTCACTGCGACGAAGACCTTGACCATCTTCATCACGCCGGGCGGCAGCTCGTCGCCGCGCTGCAGCTTGTCGACCTTGTCGACGAAGCGGCGCTCCAGGCTCTTCTTGGCGTCCTCGTACTGCTTGTTGATCGCCTCGATCTCGGCCTGCGCCTTCTCGTCCTTGAGGCCGAACTCCCACCACTGGCTGCGCGGGATCTCCTCCAGCGTCGCCTCGGTGATGCTCGCACCCTTGGCGGCCGACTTCGGCCCCTTGGCAATCTCCTTGCCGAGAAGGGCCTCCTGCAGACGCGCGTAGACGTTGCGATCGAGGATCTGCATCTCGTCGTCGCGGTCCTTGGCGAGACGCTCGATCTCCTCGCGCTCGATCGCCATGGCACGCTCGTCCTTCTCGACGCCATGACGATTGAAGACGCGCACCTCGACGACGGTGCCGGAGACACCCGGCGGCAGCCTCAAAGAGGTATCGCGCACGTCGGAGGCCTTCTCGCCGAAGATGGCGCGCAGAAGCTTCTCCTCCGGCGTCATCGGACTCTCACCCTTGGGCGTGATCTTGCCGACAAGGATGTCGCCGGGGTTCACCTCGGCACCGATGTAGACGATACCGGCCTCGTCGAGGTTCTTCAGAGCCTCTTCCGAGACGTTGGGGATGTCGCGCGTGATCTCCTCCGGCCCGAGCTTGGTATCACGGGCCATGACCTCGAACTCCTCGATGTGGATCGAGGTGAAGACGTCGTCGAACACGACGCGCTCGGAGAGGAGGATGGAATCCTCGAAGTTGTAGCCCATCCACGGCATGAACGCGACGAGCACGTTCTTGCCGAGCGCCAGATCGCCCAGGTCGGTCGACGGCCCGTCGGCGATGATCTCGCCGGCCTTCACCGCATCACCCACGTGCACCAGCGGACGCTGGTTGATGCAGGTGTTCTGGTTGGAGCGCTGGAACTTGCGCAGCCGGTAGATGTCGACACCCGGCTTTGAGGGATCGGTCTCCTCGGTGGCGCGGATGACGATACGAGTGGCGTCCACCTGGTCGACGACACCGGTCCGGCGCGCGGCGATCGCGGCGCCGGAATCGCGGGCGACCACCTCCTCCATGCCGGTGCCGACGAGCGGCGCCTCCGCCTTGATCAGCGGCACCGCCTGACGCTGCATGTTGGAGCCCATCAGGGCGCGGTTGGCGTCGTCGTTCTCCAGGAACGGGATCAACGCGGCCGCGACCGACACGAGCTGCTTGGGCGACACATCGATGTAGTCGACCTTGTCGGGCGACACGAGCACGACGTCACCGTTATAACGGCAGGTGATGAGATCGCCCGTGAGCTTGCCCTTGTTGTCGATCTCGGCGTTCGCCTGAGCGACGTGGTGGCGCATCTCCTCCATGGCCGACAGGTAGACGACCTGGTCGGTCAACTTGGAGTGCACGACCTTGCGGTACGGGCTCTCGATGAAGCCGTACTTGTTGACGCGCGCGAAGGTCGCGAGCGAGTTGATGAGACCGATATTGGGACCTTCCGGCGTCTCGATCGGGCAGATGCGGCCGTAGTGCGTGGGGTGCACGTCGCGCACCTCGAAGCCTGCCCTCTCACGCGTCAGACCGCCCGGACCCAGCGCCGAGAGGCGCCGCTTATGGGTGATCTCCGACAGCGGGTTGGTCTGGTCCATGAACTGGGAGAGCTGCGAGGAGCCGAAGAACTCGCGCACGGCGGCGGCCGCCGGCTTGGCGTTGATCAGGTCCTGCGGCATCACCGTGTCGATGTCGACCGAGCTCATGCGCTCCTTGATGGCGCGCTCCATGCGCAGAAGGCCGACGCGGTACTGGTTCTCCATCAGCTCGCCGACCGAGCGCACGCGCCGGTTGCCGAGATGGTCGATGTCATCGATGTCGCCCTTGCCGTCGCGCAGATCGACAAGCGTCTTGATGACGGCGAGGATGTCCTCCCGACGCAGAACACGCATGGTGTCGGGCGCGTCGAGCTCGAGCCGCATATTCATTTTCACGCGGCCGACGGCGGAGAGGTCGTAGCGTTCCGAATCGAAGAACAGCGCGTTGAACAGGTTGGTCGCCGCCTCGATCGTCGGCGGCTCGCCGGGCCGCATGACCCGGTAGATGTCCATCAGCGCCTCTTGCTGATTGGCGTTCTTGTCGATGTTCAAGGTGTTGCGGATGAACGGCCCGATATTGACATGGTCGATGTCGAGGATCGGGAACTCCTTCACCTTCTGGTCCTTGAGCTCGGCCAAGAGCTCCGCGTCGAGCTCATCGCCCGCCTCGGCGTGGATGGTGCCGCTCTCCAGATCGACGATGTCCTCGGCGATGTAGCGCCCGGCCAGGTCGTCGGAGGAGACGAGCACCTCCTTCAAGCCGCCCTCGGCCAGCTCGCGCGCCTTGCGCGCGGTGATCTTCTCGCCCGCTTTGATCACCACCTCGCCCGACTTGGCGTCGGCAAGGTCGGCGTTCGGTATCATGCCGCGCATCTTCTCGGCCACGAACGGCATCTTCCAGCCGCGCTTCGATTCCTTGATGGTGATGTGCTTGTAGAAGGTCGCGAGGATTTCCTCGTCGTTGAGCCCCAGGGCATAGAGCAGCGTCGTCACCGGAAGCTTGCGGCGGCGGTCGATGCGCACATAGACGATGTCCTTGGCGTCGAACTCGAAGTCGAGCCAGGAGCCGCGGTAGGGAATGATGCGCGCGGCAAACAGCAGCTTGCCGGAGGCGTGCGTGCGCCCGCGGTCGTGGTCGAAGAACACGCCCGGCGAACGGTGCATCTGGGAAACGATCACCCGCTCGGTGCCGTTGATGACGAAGGTGCCGTTCATCGTCATGAGCGGCATGTCGCCCATGTAGACATCCTGCTCCTTCACGTCCTTGATCGACTTGGAGCCAGTCTCCTCGTTCACATCGAACACGATGAGGCGCAGCTTGACCTTCAGCGGCGCCGAATAGGTCATATCGCGCTGCATGCACTCGTCGACGTCGTACTTGGGCGGCTCGAACTCGTAACGCACGAACTCGAGCGTCGCCCGGCCGGAGAAGTCCGAGATGGGGAACACGGACTTGAACACGGCCTGCAGGCCATGGTCGTCAGAACGGCCACCGGGAGGCTCCTTCACCATCAGAAAGTCGTCATAGGAGCTCTTCTGAACCTCGATGAGGTTCGGCATCTCCGCGACTTCCTGAATGGATCCGAATTTCTTCCGGATGCGCTTGCGGCCGTTGAACGTCTCAGCCATTTCCGCTCCTTGTCATCCGCGCGAGGATGGTCCCGCGCTCTGCTGCCTGTCGCGCGAGGGCCGCCAACCCTCGCTTGCCTTTTAAAAACGGCTCACCGGAGGGCCCACTTGAGGGTTGCATCACCCCTCAAAAGACCCTCCGGAGAAACGTTTGGAGGCCGTGAGTAGCAGGGCAGTCGGCAGTAGGTGCGCGCTTTGGATTGCTGCGACGACCTACTGCCTCACCGCCTACTGCCTCATTGCCTGGTGCTTACTTCACTTCCACCGTTGCACCTTGATCCTCGAGCTGCTTCTTGAGCTTGGCGGCCTCATCCTTGGAAACGCCCTCCTTCACAGCCTTGCCACCGGCCTCCACGAGATCCTTGGCTTCCTTCAGGCCAAGGCCGGTGATGGCACGGACCTCTTTGATGACGTTGATCTTCTTCTCGCCACCGGCCTTGAGGATGACGGTGAACTCCGTCTGCTCCTCAACGGCAGCGGCAGCGGCAGGAGCCGCAGCGACGGCGACGGCTGCTGCCGCCGACACGCCCCACTTCTCCTCCAGCATCTTGGCAAGCTCCGCCGCCTGCAGGACGGTGAGGCCTGAGAGATCGTCTACGATCTTTGCGAGATCGGTCATGGCTTACTTCCTTCCGGTCTGAACCTTTGTGTCTGACACTGCAGTCCGAAGAACTGCGTTTGAACGTCGTGGCGCTTTTGGCGCCGCCCTATCCGTCATGCGGCCTCGCTCTGCGATGCCTTCGCCTGGATGACGCGTGCGAGCTGGGCTCCCGGCTCCTTCACCGTGCGGGCGATCTTGGTCGCCGGCGCGTTGAGAAGACCGATGAGCGTCGCTCTGAGCTCATCCAGCGATGGCAGCTCAGCAAGCGCTTTGACGGCGTTCGCGTCGAGGACAGTCGCGCCCATCGCGCCACCGAGAATGACGAGCTTGTCATTTCCCTTGGCATACGTGACCGAGACCTTGGCCGCCGCGATCGGATCCTTCGAATAGGCGAGGCACGTGGGCCCCTTGAAGAGATCGGAGATCGCTTCGTACGTCGTGTCCTTCAACGCGAGCTTCGCCAGCCGGTTTTTGGCCACCTTGACCTTGCCGCCAGCCTCTTTGACGCGCTGGCGGTAGTCGGTCATTTGAGCGACCGTCAGTCCGGCATAGTGGGCGACGACAACCAACCCCGTGTCCTTGAACACGGTGTTGAGCGACGTCACGAGCTCACGTTTCGCGGCTCTATCCACCTGCTCACTCCAGTTTACGGGTCCGCCTTAACGGGTCCCCGCGGGTTGCACCTTGCCGCCGTCAACGGAAGATCCGTCCTCAGGCGACGCTTCTTGCTGTCCTTGTCCGCGCGCCCATGAGGCGGCACGGTGCTGACCCAGGTTCAAACCGGCTGTCCTGCCCGCATGCGCGCGCAATCAAACCGGGTTCTTCCCTGTCTCATGCGGGCCCTCCTTCGAGGCTTAAGTCGGACGATCGGGTAAGACCGGCCGGCACCCACAATCTCGGACAGTTCCGGACCGAAAGGACGAGCCTCCGATCCGGAGCATCCAGGTGCGCACCTTTCGAAGAGTGAGCGCCTGAATTCGTGTGGCCCTCGCTTAGCCGAGGGCCTGTCCACCACCGAGGTCGGCGGCATCAATCTTGACGCCGGGCCCCATGGTGGAGCTGATCGAAACCTTCTTCACGTACGTGCCCTTGGAGCCGGGCGGCTTGGCCTTGACCACGGCGTCCACGAACGCCTTGACGTTCTCGGCGAGCGCCTTCTCCGTGAAGCTCGCCTTGCCGACACCGGCGTGCACGATGCCGGCCTTCTCGACGCGGAACTCCACCGATCCGCCCTTGGCGCCCTTCACCGCGGTCGTGACATCCATCGTCACGGTGCCGACGCGCGGGTTCGGCATCAGGCCGCGCGGGCCCAAGACCTTGCCGAGCCGGCCCACGAGACCCATCATGTCGGGCGTAGCGATGCAGCGGTCGAAGTTGATCTGACCCTTGTTGATCGTCTCCACCAGATCCTCAGCCCCAACTACGTCGGCGCCCGCCGCCGTCGCCTCTTCGGCCTTGGCGCCGCGCGCGAACACGGCGACGCGCAGCTTGCGGCCCGAGCCGTTGGGCAGATTGCATACCCCGCGCACCACCTGGTCGGCGTGCTTGGGATCGACGCCCAGATTCATCGCCACCTCGATCGTCTCGTCGAACTTGGCCTTGGCGCGCTCCTTGACCAGCTTCACCGCCTCATCGACCGAGTAGAACTTGTCGCGGCCGACGCCGCTGCGCGCCGTCGCGAGCCGCTTGCCGCCGGCTACGCGCGTCGCCTTGATCGCGTCTTTGCTCATCTTCTGTGCCATCGCTCTACTCCTTGACCTCGAGGCCCATAGAGCGGGCAGAGCCGGCGATCGTCTTGGCGGCTGCCTCGACGTCGTCGGTGTTCAGATCCTTAAGCTTCAGCTTCGCGATGTCGCGAACCTGCGCCATGGTGACTTGGCCGGCGACGCCGCGGCCCGGGTCCTTGCTGCCCGACTTGATGTTCGCCGCCTTCTTGAGGAAGAAGGAGGCTGGCGGCGTGCGCATCTCGAAGGTGAAGGAGCGGTCGGAGAAAACCGTGATCTTCACCGGAATGGGCGTGCCCTGCTCCATGTCCTTCGTCTTGGCGTTGAACGCTTTGCAGAACTCCATGATGTTGACGCCGCGCTGGCCCAGCGCTGGCCCGATCGGCGGCGAGGGATTGGCCGCCCCCGCCGGCACCTGCAAGTTTATGTAGCCGTCGATTTTCTTTGCCATAGTCTCCCCTGAGCACTTGACGGGAAGGGGCTTCCTTCCCAGGGTTAGCGGTCGAACGGGCTTTGAAGGCCCTCCCGCACAATCCGCAGGGAGGCCTCGTGAGAGGTTGTCTCTGCGGGTCTACGCAAATGCGCGCGCCTCATCGTGTCTGCGCGCCTTCTATCTTCCTTCTCGCTTCCCGTTCCGCCTTCGCTCGTCCTAGCTCGGCACCTTTTCCACCTGGCCGAACTCCAGCTCGACCGGCGTGGGGCGCCCGAAGATCGACACCGCCACCTTGAGCCGCGAGCGCTCTTCGTCGACTTCCTCCACGTGCCCCTGGAACGAGGCAAAGGGTCCGTCAGCGACCTTCACCTGCTCGCCGACCTCGAACGTGATCGACGGCTTGGGCCGCTCCACGCCCTCCTTGACCTGGTGGAGGATGCGCATCGCCTCATCCTCCGAGATCGGCATCGGCTTGTTCTCGGCGCCGAGGAAGCCCGTGACCTTCGGCGTGTTCTTGATCAACAGGAACGCCGGGTCGGTCATTTGCATCTTGACCAGAACGTAGCCGGGCAGGAACTTGCGCTCCGCCTGCACCTTGCGCCCCCGCTTGACCTCGATCACCTCCTCGGTCGGCACCAGCACCTCTTCGAAGAGGTCGTTGAGCCCTGCCGCCTTGGCCCGCTCGCGGATCGCGTCGGCCACCTTGCGCTCAAAGTTGGTGTAGGCATGCACAATATACCAGCGCTTCGGCATTGCCTCTTTCCCGGGGCGCGTCTGCGCAAGATTCGTGGACACGTTCAGCTTCCGCCCTGACCGCTTCAGCGGCTCCCGCCAAGCACCAGCTTGACGAGCCACCCGATCGCTTGATCCGTGATAAGGAAAAACACCGAGGCTAGCGCAACCATCAGCAAAACCATGAGGGTGGTGATCCACACCTCTTTCCAGGTCGGCCAAGTAACCTTGGCCACCTCCTGGCGAACTTCCTGAATAAACTGTACTGGATTGTATTTGGCCATTAAAGTGACGTCCCCGGGCGCACTGCGACAACCTGACGCACCCAAGGTGCCGGCCAACGGCCCATCCGGCGCCCTCGCCACGGATGCGACCAACACGATCTGGCAGGGGCGGAGGGTCTCGAACCCCCAACCTTCGGTTTTGGAGACCGACGCTCTGCCAATTGAGCTACACCCCTATTTCGCGTGGACATGCGCCGCCTCCACGCGGGGGCGGCATACTTAGCGGAACTTTTTGCCTTTGTCACTTGCTAGTGGCGCTTATGCCTCAAGGCGGGTGGCACGGGCCTCCTCAACGACCACGGCCGTGCCGTAGGCCAGCACCTCCGTCACCGCCGCGGCGATCTCATTGGCATCGTAGCGCATGGCGAGCACGGCGTTGGCGCCGAGGCTTTGGGCGTTGGCGATGAGGGCCTCGTAGGCTTCCTGGCGGGCTTGCTCGGCGAGCCTGGTATATAGTGAGATATTCCCGCCAAAGAAGATCTGGATCGCCGCCCCGATATTTCCCACGATCGAGCGCGAGCGCACGGTTAGGCCACGGGCCACTCCCAGGTGCCGCACGACGCGGTAGCCCGGCAGATCGTTGGTCGTGACGACCAGCATGGCGTTTACCCTTTCGCGGCCGTCCGCCACTGGAATGGAGCGGGTGAAGGGAATCGAACCCTCGTCATCAGCTTGGAAGGCTGTTGCTCTACCATTGAGCTACACCCGCAAGGCTCCTTCAATACCGCGAGAGCGAGGTTGGTGGAGGGGGCTGGATTCGAACCAGCGTAGGCGAAGCCAACGGATTTACAGTCCGTCCCCTTTAGCCACTCGGGCACCCCTCCTTGAGCACCCCACTTTCATCTTAGGGCAACGCAATCCCCAAATGAAATCGCCCCGCGCTTCTGAGCGGCAGGGCCATGGGGGTTATGGTGAGCGGGCCCTTGGATGTCAATTGGAAAAGCGGCAGTATGCCCTTCGCCGCAACGCACCAGCACCCTATCGGCACCCCATCGCATGAAGCCCACTGCTCCCCGCCGGCCCGATGCGCCGCGCGCCTCCAAACCACACAAGCGTCGTCCGGCCTTCCGTCCGCAACCGCGCCCGGAGCCCGGAGACGGGCCCGTGCTTCTCTATGGCGTGCACGCCGTCGAGGCCGCCCTCCTCAATCCGGATCGCAAAATCCTGCGGCTCATGATGACGGAGAACGCCGAGAACCGTTTGAAGGAAGCGCTGACGGCGCGCCAGCTGGCGGCGGAGCGCGTCTCTCCGCGCGACCTCGACCGCCGCTTGGGAGCCGACACCGTGCACCAGGGCGTCCTTGCCGAGGCTGAGCTGCTCGAGGAGCCGACGCTTGCCGACATCGCCGCCAAAGGCCACGCGGCCGGCCCGCTCGTTCTCCTCGATCATGTCACCGATCCGCACAACGTTGGCGCGATCCTGCGCTCGTGCGCGGTGTTCGGCGCATCGGGCCTGGTCATGACCAGGCGACACAGTCCGCCGCTCGACGGCACACTCGCCAAATCAGCCTCCGGCGCGCTCGAGCACGTTCCGATCGCGCTGGTTCAGAACCTGGCGCGCGCGCTCGCCGAGCTGAAGGAGCTCGGCTTCGTGACGCTCGGCCTTGACGATGCCGCGGAACGGTTGATCGAGGACGAGACCTTCGAAGGGCAGATCGCGCTCGTGCTCGGTGCCGAAGGCAAGGGACTGCGCGAGCTGACGCGGACGAGCTGCGACCGGCTGGTGCGCATCGCCACACAGGGACCGATCGCCAGCCTCAATGTGTCGAACGCGGCAGCGATCACGCTGCATCTCACGGCCTGGCGACGACGCTAGCAAACGATCAAGGGCGACCCGCGCTTTCGCGCCGCCGCCCTCAATTCAATCGTGGCCGCTCGTCAGTCGCAGATCAGCGGACGGTGGCAGACGCGCTCGCCGCCTCGGCAGATGGTCTCACCGTAGCGGTCCTCAAAGCAGCGCCGGCCTTCCCAATGGCAACGGGGACGCCCGCGGTAGCAGCCGGGCTCGTCGTAGTCGTCATAATAGCGGTCGCCGCGCGCGCTGGCGGCCGCGCCGAGGATGCCGAGGCCGATGATTCCCGCGGCAACTCCGGCAGCGACGCCGCCGCCATGGCCGGCTTCGGCCTGTTGCACCGAGGCGGCCGCCATGCCGGCGGCCAGCATCAGCATCAGCACCGAATGCAGGATTTTCCTGATCATGCGATGTCTCCAAAATCACGCGCCGCGCGTCGTGGCGGCTAAGCATCAGCGAGAGAACGTGGCCGGGTGTCCGCCGTTCCCGCCTGCGATGCAAAGCCTCGCCACATGAATGTGGCCTGAACGCGGATGCGATTGCGGCGGCTTCGCGCAATGCGCGGTCGCTACTTCAGGTATGCACCGCGGCAGCAGCCCCCGACCGGCACGGGGATCGGCGCCGGCACCGCATAGTAACGCGCACGGCGCGGGGCCCAGTAGCGCCGCCCGTAGCGCCAATAGGGACGCTCGTAGCGGGGCCAGTAGCCGCGCGGCATGTAGACGTAGGGGTAAGGGTCGGGCGCGAACGTCGCCATGTAGTAGACGTTGCGGTACTGCGGATAATAGACGAAGTGGGTGACCGTCTGGGGCCCACACCATCCCGCGGGAGCACCGCGGCGGCACCAGCCCGCCTCGGCGGAGCTGTGGCTCGCAACACCGAACGCAGCAGCAATGCTGACGACGGCAAGCGCACTCTTTACTCGCATGCTCGTGATACCTCGAACTTGATCGACCCAACGCAACGTCCGTTCACCATACCGAAAAGGGATAACGAAGCTCTAAGCGCCGGATCGATTGTGATAGGCAGCCGCCGTCTTCCCCCGTGTCCCCGGCGTCCTCAGGCACTCTCGCAGCTGCCGCCCATAACCACCGCATGCTTAAGCAGATATTAGCCTGATCGCGGCACCATCGGCCCTGTGCCTTTACATGTGCCGGGACCGGGCCTGCGCCCTTGGCGCGTCTCGTCCCGACGCCGTGACATATCCCGCGCCCGCGCGGGCTCTCTTTGAATTCTCGGGAAGGACGCTTGAGGATGGACATGGCTCTCGTCACCAAAGATTTGCGTGAAGTAACCACCAAGAGCAGCCTGCTCTGGGGATTTGCGGTCGCCACGCTGGCGATCCTGTTCCTCGACCACTTTCGCCAGACGACGAGCATTCCCGCCGACTGGTATTGGGTCCTTCCCCTGGTCGCGGCCTTGAGCTGGGGCATCATCGCAGCCGGCCTCGTCTCGATGGCGATCCCGCACGTGCAGCACGCGATGCAAGCGCGCGCCGAGGAGCACAACCGGCGCATCTATGCCGCCCGCAACTTCCACTCGGCCGACAAGTTCCAGAAGGGCGTTCTGCTATTCTACAAGGGCCGGGACCAGCAGCGCTTCAAGGTGCGCTCCGACGTGCCGGGCCTGCAGGAGATGGTACGCGAGGGCCTGTTGGACAACGACAGCCTCGATAAGCGCGCCGCCATGCAGCACTACATGATCCCCGACACCGTCTGGCAGCTGCTCGACGATACGCCCAAGGGCTGGGCCGACGGCGTGACGGCCACCGAGGCCGACTGGGTATAACGCGCACGCGCTGCGGCGCCGGCGACGAATAACGGGCTCGCGTCTGGCAAGGACGCGGGCCTTTCACTTTGGGGAGAACGTGCTCGCCCTGCCCTGGCCC
The DNA here is from genome assembly GCA_963782555.1 of uncultured Alphaproteobacteria bacterium. Classification (GTDB taxonomy): domain Bacteria; phylum Pseudomonadota; class Alphaproteobacteria; order Rhizobiales; family Hyphomicrobiaceae; genus Hyphomicrobium_A. Next base: position 860,790 of record CAWAKB010000005.1, read on the forward strand.
TGATGCGCGGGGCGCTATATAAGGGGCGCGCGCCAGGCCGGCTTAGCTCAGTTGGTAGAGCACCTGATTTGTAATCAGGGGGTCGGGGGTTCAAATCCCTCAGCCGGCACCAATGTCCGTCCACCGACCAAAGCCGTTGCCCTGCCTTAAGTCCCGCACCTACGGCTTCAGGATCAGGATGTGCAGGTCCTGCGTCGGCGTGTAGTCGTGCTTGGTCATTTGAAATTTGGTCGGGCTGATCTTTTTCACCCCGTCGCCGCAGAAGCTCACGAGGTTCTCCGGCGCGCCCTTGTCGACGGTCAACGTAAAGGTTCCGATCGGCTTCGCCCAATTGGCGCCCGTGGTCAGCACATAAGAGACCCACTCCTCGATGAAGGGGCTTTGCCCTGCGCGCGCAGCCGCGATGAAGCTGGCGTCGGTACAGTATCGCTCCTTGTAGAACTTCAGCGTCTCCGCATCGATCGTGGGCAAGCCGATGCTCGAGCCCACCGAGCCGCCGACGCTCGGCGTGTACGCGTGCTCGATGCTGACTGTCTTTTTTGCTCTGAAGACCTGCGTCCAGTAGTACGTGGTCTTGAGAGTCCAAAGTGGAGCTAGGTGATGCTCCATCCCTTGTCCCATGTCGATGTCCTGAGCCTCGGCCAGACCCAGGCTAAGGAGCTTCTCCTTGGCATCGGGCGCCAGGCGGTCGAGCGCTCCGCCGGCCACGAGCGGTGACGGCGAAAGCTTGAGATCGTTGATCAGTGCCGTCTGATCCACACCGCGCGCAAAGACCTTTTGCTCGAGCGTCATCTTCACGGTCTTGCCGTCGACCAGCGTCATGAAGTCGAGGAAGTTGGCGGTGCCGGCCGACGGCATCGCCAGGTCCATGTCCTGCTCCACCGTGATGTCCGGCATCGGGAAGGCGATCACCGTGGAGATGTCGCGCGAGGAAGGATTGAAGAACTGGTACTTCACCCGCACTTTTTCGGTCGAGATGAAGAGATCCTCGGACTGCATCTCGATGTCGGAGGTTTTCGTGAGGACGAGGCCGCCGGCCGCCAACTCGGCCGTGCTGTCGTTGGCCATGGCGGGCGCCACCGCCAAGGCGAAAGCGGCAAGCGCCGCGGACAAGCCAGCCAAGACGGAGCGCCAGCGGACGTCTCCGTTCGTCCCCGGCGCTCCAGCCGCACACTCCGCACCCACCAGTTGCGGGGAGCGGCAGCCAGTCAATGCGGTGCGCGCCAAATCGGTTCCCATGAGCAGCCCTGAGCAACGAAAGCTTACAATAAAAGAGCCCGGCCGCCGAGCCGGGCTCCAAGGTCTCGAGATCACACCTGTCGCCGTGGTGGCAAGCTTTACGGCGACCGGCGCAACATGAGTTTGGCAATAGGTGCGGTTGGTGGCGAAAATCAGTCCTGCTGCGGATTGCGCATAGCTGTCCACAAAGTAAGGGCTGTCCGCCCCAGAGCTCTACTTTTCAATGGTCTACGCGCTGCTGCTTGCCCGCGGCGCGCCGATGTGGCACTCGACGGGCGCCCGAACCCGTCGCCGCTTGGCCAGGAGGCCGTCATGGACCTTAAAAGTCTCGTCATCATCGTGCTGGTCGTGGGCGTCGCCGTCCTCGGCTACCTCTACTACGAGAGCCGTCAGAACGTTGTCCGTGTCGACCTGCCGGGCGTCAAGATCGAGGCCAAGTAGGCGCACCACTGCTCCTCTGGCCGGCACGCCGCGGACCATGCGCCGCAGGGTGTGCCCCTAATGTCATGGCGTCATTCGGCTGGCTCCTCTACCATCGGAGCGACGGCGCCCTCCGACGTCCGGTGACACGAGGACCATGGCGAAGCACGCCCAGATTCCGGCCGAGATCCTCGCGACAGCTCCACCGACGACCGTGGAGATTGCGTCGGTCGCCACGGCCGTGCCCGAGCACGTGGTCACGCAAGAGGATGCGAAGTTCCGCGCCCAAAAGGTCTACCCGCAATACGCCCGCCTGGAGGCGCTCTACACCAACACCGGCATCGACACCCGCTACTCGGTAGAGCCCGTCCCCTGGCACCTCACCACGCACACGTGGGAGGAGCGCACCGCCTCCTACCAGCGCAACGCGCTGGAGCTGCTGGAGCGGGTGGCAACGCAGTCGGTGGCCGAGGCGGGGCTCGCTGTGGGTGACATCGATGTCATCGTCACCAACACCATCACCGGGCTCTCGATCCCGAGCCTCGAAGCGCGCCTCATGAACCGCTTGCCCTTCCGCCCCGACGTGGAGCGGCTGCCGATCTTCGGGCTCGGCTGCGGCGGCGGCGTCGGCGGCCTCGCCCGCGCAACCCGCATGGCACAGGCACGCGCCAACGCCAACGTGCTGTTCCTGACCGTCGACCTGTGCTCGCTCTGCCTGCGCGTCAACGACCCGAGCCTCGCCATGTTCGTCTCCGCCGCGCTCTTCGGTGACGGAGCAGCCGGCGTCGTCTTGCGCAGCCACACCGGCGACCGGGTTGGAAAAGGGACAGGCCGGGGCCGCGTCGGCGCCCTGGGCGAGTACTTCTGGTCCAAGACCGAGCACATCATGGGTTGGGACATCAAGAACGACGGCTTCGGCGTGGTCTTGAGCCCGGAGCTGCCCAGCCTGATGCGCGAGCGCCTGGGCGAGGCGCTGCTTCCCTTCCTCGCGCGCGAGGGCCTGTCGCTCGCCGACTTCGACGGCTTCCTGCTGCACCCCGGCGGCAGCAAGGTGCTGGAGACGGCGGAGGACTCGCTCAAGCTCTCCCGCGATCAGCTGCGCTACTCCTGGCAGGTCTTGAAGGAGTACGGAAACATGTCGTCGGCGACCGCGATGTTCGTCTTGAAGGCGGCGCTGGCCGACGGCGTACACGGCCGCTACCTGCTCGCCGCCTTCGGTCCGGGCTTTTCCGCCTACTTCATCGTGCTCGAGCTGTAGCGGCTCGCTGCGGCGCCTCACCGCCTCTCGGGCGGAAGGCCCCTGATGACCGCGATAAACAGCGCGTGCGCGGCGGCATCCACCGGTCGATGCCGCACGCGCGTGCTGGCAGGATCCTTGCCGAGGTAATTGTCGCCTTTCCAGTTGGTCGCGGGCCGAACCGGTCTTGGAGCGAAGCCGCCACCGCAATTGGGGCAGACATTGTCCAGCACAACCTCGACGCAAGTTGCGCAGAACGTGCACTCGTACGAGCAGATGCGCGCATCGAGCGCATCGGGCGGCAGCGCCTTGTTGCAGTTCTCGCAGGTGGGTCTGAGCTCAAGCATCGGCCATGCCGCTCTCAAGCGACAAGCTTGTCGATCTTGGCAAAGCGACTGAGCCTCAACCAAGTCTTCATGCTGGCCTCCAGCTTGGGATCGCCCGTGAGGTTGAGCCGCCCCTCGTCCTTGGCGCGTGCAATTGCGGTGTAGCCCATCCAGACCTCCGTCATGGTCCTGAGGTCGGTCGACAGGTAGAGATCGACGTCAAAACCCGGATCGACCGAGCACAAATCGACACCTTGTCGTGGCTCGACGAGCAGCCACCAGTTCCGCCGTGCCGCTTCCAGATCCGTGAATATGAACTGGATCGTGCTGCGGCGACGCGGCATCGGCGTCACGTCGATGTTGCGCCGGATGTCCCACATCAGCAGGTTGGGATCGAGATTCTTCAGGGATGCCTCCAACTCAATCCACCTCTGGCCCCAACTTCCGATGGATTCGATAACTGGCGCCAGCTCCCGTCCTGCTTCCGTCAGCCGGTACTCGAACACGTCTTTCTCGCTGGGTACTTTGGAGCGCACCACGATGCCTGCGCGTTCCAGATCCTTGAGGCGCTTCGATAGCAAAGCCGGCGACATCCGCGGCAGCCCCCGCCGCAGATCATTGAACCGGGTCGATCCGCAGACGAGCTCGCGCACGAGCACGAGCGTCCATCGCGCACAGAGAATTTCCGCTGCCATCGCAACCGGACAGAACTGATTGTAGCTGGCTTCCGACATTTGGGCGCTCCCGGCACCTCGCAACAAAAATCAAGCTCAAGGGTACGCCGCCTCAAGAGTCCGGGCCAGTTCAGTTTCTGTACCGGCTCCGATTCAGATCCTGAACTAGCTAGTGAGCGGGTCGACATGGGACATCCCGCGCCGCGCGTCGGGTCTCACCCGAAGTGACGAAACCAGCAAAGCTGAAAGGAGCATTCATGCCACTCGTCGACATCCAGCTAATCGAAGGCGTCTTCGACAAGAGCCAAAAGGAATCCATGATCCGCAAGGTCACGGATGCCATGGTCGAGATCGAGGGCGAATCCATGCGCGGCGTAACTTGGGTGCGCGTGCACGAGGTTGCGAGCGGCAATTGGGGCATCGGCGGCAAGGGCCTGACCACCGCCGATGTGAAGGCCCTGCAATCGCAATCCAAGTGAAGCCGGGCCCGGGTGCACTCACGCGCCCGGACCTAGCGTCGCGTCGATACCTCTCACGCGTGTCAGGCTCGCAGCGAGACGCGCCAGGGACGGTATCGCCGCGGTTGCGGCAACGCCCAAGCGCCGCGCCGGTGCCGACTTGAAGGTTGCATCGACGGCCCTCGCCCAGCGCAGCTGCGTGCGCGTGCGCGCCAGGAAGTCCCTCTGGAAATTCTCCGCTGGGGCTCCCTGCAAGACCGCATTCGCAGCAGCCAAACCCGACGAGAGCGCGAGCGAGGTGCCGTCGCCGGTAAACGAGGGAATGACGCAGAGCTGATCGCCCACCGCATAAACGTTGGGCGCGATCGCTGTGTGGCGCGTATAGCCATAGGGGATGCCCGCGACGGCGGCGGGGCGCGCGGACAGGAATTGAGCCCCGGACAGCAAGTCGCCGATCGCCGAGGAATAGCGCGAGAGATGGTTGAGCTGTTGTGACCAATTGGAGCCGACCGCGCACATCGCTATCGGGTCCATCAGCCAGCAGATCGTGGCATTGCCGCCCTCCACGCTGCAGGCGCCGATATAGCCGCCGCGGTAGCTGACGAGCTGCACCACGCCGTCGAGCGCCCGCGCCGCTGCGCGTGATGGGACAACGCTGATCTTATAGGCCGTCATCGCGCCCTGGCGGCGCGGCCAGCCCCTCACGTTGTGCTTGCCCGTCGCCAGCGCCGCGCTTCGCGCCGTGAGCACGCGGTCGCCGGCGCGGATGCGCACGCCGTCGCTGGCGGGCTCCAGCGCCGTGACGGCCGCGCCTCGGATCACCTCGACCCCGGCCGCCGCCGCCTTGGCAAGCAGCACCTCGTCGAGCGCGAGCCGGGACAGCCCGACGGACGCAAAGGGCAGATCGGCTTGCGCCGCCCGCTCGCCGGTGACGAGCCGCAGCGTGGTAATGCGCGAAGCTCCCATTCCACCGACATCGATATCCAGGTAGGCAAGCAGCGCTTGCGCCTCCGAGCTCAGGAAGTCGCCGCACACCTTTAGCGTGGGCGCGCCCGTGCGCTCGACGACGGCGACGCGTGCGCCCCGCCGCGCCAGCTCGAGAGCGAAGGCCGCACCGGCCAATCCGCCGCCGACCGCAAGGCAATCGAAATCTGCCATGGCGCGATTACGGCATGGAGAGACCTCACGGGCAATGAACGGGAGGCCACAGCTTTGAGAGAATTTCTGGTGTCGCCGTTAGTGTCCGCGCAGCCGAGCCACGCCCCGGCCGATGCCGACGAGGGCCAGCTCGAGGGCGAGGAACGCCAAAACGAGCCCGGCGATGTTGAGCAGGGTCTGGGGATAGCCGAGCTCGGGCACGTCGACGAAGGGATAAGGATACCAGCCGCTGACCGCGCCATAGGTGAGCGTCCAAACAGTGTAGGCTGCCGGAAAACCCATGCAGGCGATGCCGTTCCTCCAGGCGACGTCGCCCTTCGGCACGAACAGCAGCCAGTCGAGCACGAACAGCGGCGGCGTCACGTAGTGCAGCACGTGCTCGAAAAAGAGCGTCCACCCTTCCGCATGTCCGACGTTACGCAGGAGCGCGTAGTAGACGGTGCCGACGATGATGATGTAGCCGGCAATCGCCGTGCGCACGGAGGGGCGGTCGAGAAAGCGCCCTGCGGACGACGCCGGCGCCAAGACGGGAAGCAGGAAGGCCGAGCCCGCGAGAATGTTGGCGAGGATGGTGAAGTAGCTGAAGAAATGCACAGTCCGGGCAAAGGGCAAAAACCCGCTCCCTTCGAGGACCACGAGCCAATATTGGATGGCGACCGCGAACAGCACGACCGCACCGGCAATCACCCGGTAAAGGGTCTTCATTGCGTCCCACCTCGGTCCCCGCGCCGCTCGGCGAGGGCTCGGTCCTCCAGAATAATCTTGTAGTAGAGGACAGCACTCCATACGCAGCCGAAGATGACCGCGATCGCCGCTTCGCCGAAGACGAGCGGCAAGAGGAACGTCTCCACAATGGTGATGACGTAATTGGGATGGCGCAGATAGCGGTAGGGGCCGGCCCGCACCACCGGAGCGGCTTCGAGCGTGATGATGCGGTGCGTCCAGTAGCGCCCCAGCGTGCCGATGACCCAGTAGCGCACCCCCTGCAGCAGCAGATAAAGGCCCGCGAGCGGCCAGATCACGTTCGCCGTCGGAGAGATCAGCAGGAAGATCGCTGCGATCCAGGCCAGATGCGTGATGGCGACAACGGGATAGTAGTCGCGCCCCGCCTCGCGACCGCCCTCCGCGATCAGCCGGGCGGTGTTGCGCGCCGAGTAGAGCTCCTCCAGGCCGCGCTGCAGTAGGATCAACAAAGCCGCGATCTGCGCCGGGCCAAAGCTTTGCTCCAACATGACATCCTTGCGCAGTCGTGAGCCGAATCGAATGTGCGCGTATGCGCGGCGAGCCCCAAGTATGCGTCATCCGCCTCTTCTCGCAAACGCCGCAGCCGCACGGACTGGGGCCTCTCACCCCCTGGCTTGGGCAATCTCCTTGGCATTCCAGGAGAGAGAACGTATGAGGCGGCCTGCAACTTCACCCCTCTGGCTACCCCTGGGCCATCCCGCACGCCTATGAGCGCTCGCCCCGCCACTCCTCCCATCCTCCAGCACGCCGGCGCGCTGCTCGCCCGCTACGACGTGCTCTACTGCGACGTGTGGGGCGTGCTCCACGACGGGCACCGCGCCTTCGAGAAGGCCTGCGACGCGCTTCTACGCTTCCGCGCCGGCGGCGGCACGGTGATCCTGGTCTCCAACGCCCCAGTGCCGAAGGAGCGCGTCGCAGCCATGCTCGATCTGCGCGCCGTGCCGCGCGAGGCGTACGACGACATCGTCGCCTCCGGCGAGATCGCGCTTCGGCACATCGTCGAGAAGGGCTACACGCGGCTTTTTGCCATCGGACCGACCGACCGTGACGCCGCCACGTTCGCGCGGCTCCCCGCCAAGCCCGTTGCGCTCGAGCAGGCGCAGGCCATCCTCTGCACCGGGCTCAATGACGACCTCAACGAGACCGCCGATGATTACCGGCCGCTGCTCGAGCGCGCACGCGCTTTGGCGCTACCGCTCGTGTGCGCCAACCCAGACCTCGTCGTCGACGTCGGGGAGCGGCAGTACATCTGTGCCGGCGCCATTGCCGACCTTTACGAGCGCATGGACGGGGAGGTGTTCTGGGCGGGCAAGCCGCACGCCAACGCTTATGAGGCCGCGCAAGCCACCGCCGAGGCCATACGCGGATCGCGTGTCGATCGCGCGCGAATTCTCGCCATCGGGGATTCGCTTCGCACCGATCTCAAGGGGGCTGAGGCCGCCGGTATCGACGCGATCTTCGTCGCCTCGGGCATTCATCGCGACGAGACGATGGGGACGGGAGAGCTGTCGCCCGAGAAGCTCGCCGTTCTCTTCGCGCCGCCGGCGCCGCCGGCGCTGGCGGTGATGGGCAAGCTCGTCTGGTAAGCAGCGCCGCCATTGCCGACCACCGACCGCCCGCTAGTCTCAGCGCGCAACAGGGGACTGGGGAAATTACCATGCAGCGCTACACTTCTCTCGCTCTGGCGGGCGTCTTTTTGCTCGTCAACGTCACAGCTGTACTTGCCGACGACACGGGCCTTGCCTACGCGCACACCCTGCGCAAGGAGCACGGCCGGCTTTGCATGGCCGATCACTGGCATTCGGGCTCGGGTGAGGGAAGCTCCAAGGGAGCCGCGCGCCAAGCCGCGATCCGCTCCTGGGCCGATTTCACCAACTTCGAGTACGGCACCGCATGGGCGCACTTCTCTTTGGCGGCGGCCCAGCAGACCCGCTACACCAAGGCCGCGAAAGGCTGGAGCGCGGCCGTCGACGCCCGCCCCTGCCGCCGTTAGCGCGGGTCAATCCCTGCAACCTTCATCGTCCGCCAGATTGCGCGCCGTGCCCCTCGTGGGCCCGCACGGCCGGGTGGGAATTTGTCTTTCTGCAACGCTCTTTACCAGTCAGTTACCATAATCGAGCCAAGCTGGGCCCATGACGAATTGAGCCCCGGTGAGTTGGGACTAGTCATCCAACACCACGTGTCGTTGCGTTCGCGTCCTGTCCCGTTCCTTACGGAACAGCGCATGTCCGCGCGCCTGCGATAGATCCTGGGCAGTCCAAGCGTAATGGCCCCGTGGAAGGAACGAAGCAGATGATCGCAATCACCTTAAAGCCCCAGGCGTCCCGCACCATGCTGGCTGCGGCGATCCTCCTGGGCACCGTCATTCTCCCCACGTCGCAGGCATCCGCCGTCAGCGCCAGGGTGCGCTTTGCGTGTGCGGGCGACTATCTCGCCAACTGCAGCTCCTATGCCCCTGAGAGCGCCGAGACCCGCCGCTGCATGCGCGCGGTCGGGTTCAGGCTATCCCAGAGCTGCCTCAATGCCCTGGTCGCCGCTGGCGAGGTCGCCAAGTCCGAGGTTGCGCGTCGCTCGGCGAGCGATCGCTAACCAGCGCCATCTCCTCTAAGGGCCACTTGGCCGTGCGCTTCCCCTGGCGCGCGGCCAATTTCATTCCAGGCAGCGGGGTCAAGCTCCTGCGGGTCCCGCCTTGAGCTGCGTCAAAGCAGCTGCAGCGTCGGGGGACCAATCTCGCGGCGGGCGCGTATCAAAGTGCGCCGTCGATCCAAGGGAGAGCACCATGGACGCCAAGAGTTTTTCCCTTCTCGCCGCTGTGATCTTCGCCATCGTTGCAGTGCTGCATCTTATCCGCGCTATCGCTGGCTGGCCGGTCTGGATCGACGCGACCTCGGTTCCCATCTGGGGCAGCTGGGTCGCCTGCGTGGTGACGGCGGTTCTCGCCTGGATTGGCCTTTCCGCCTCCCGCGGCTGAGAGAACAGGCCGGAGCGCGACAAAGGGCGCGCGCGGGCCCCGGGCGGGCCCCATGGAACCTTGGGCCCCGACCTGCTAAGCAGCGGCCCGAGCCCCACATTTTGGAGACCCCATGAGCGACGCCGAGAGCAAGACCAGAATCGAGACGGCCGCCCTCATCCGCCGCTATTACGAGGCCTTCAACGCCGGCGACAATGACGGGATGTTGGCCTATCTCACCGATGACGTCATTCATGACGTCAATCAAGGAGAGCGGCGCACCGGCAAGGACAAGTTCCGCGCCTTCAACGCCCGCATGACGCATCACTATCGCGAGCGGCTCGACAATATTGCCATCATGGTGAGCAAGGACGGCACCCGCGCCGCCGCGGAGTTCAACGTCCACGGCGCCTATCTGGCCACCGACAGCGGCCTACCGGAGGCCAAGGGGCAGACTTATGTCTTGCCCGCGGGCACGTTTTTTGCGATCCGGGACGGGAAAATCGCGCGCGTCACCACATATTACAACCTGACCGACTGGATCGCGCAGGTCTCGGGCTAAGCTAGGGCGGCGCCACGGATTTGGAACTGTACGGAATGCTCGTCAAGATACTGAGATGCAAGCTGCACCGCGCCACCGTCACCGAATGCGACCTGCACTATCAGGGCTCGCTGGCTATTGACGCCGAGCTGATCCGTGCGGCGGGCCTGCTCGTCAACGAGCACATCGAGATCTACAACATCGACAACGGCGCCCGCTTCACCACCTACGTCATCGAGGGCAAAGCCGGAACGGGCGTGATCGGCCTCAACGGCGCCGCCGCCCGCATGGCCTGCGTCGGCGACAAGATCATCATCTGCGCCTACGCGCAGGCGAGCCTGGAGGAAGCCAAAGCGCACAAGCCGCGCGTCGTCGTGCTGGGTGGCGGCAACAAGGTGGAGCGCATCACCTCGACGCCCGGCTCCGAGTAACCGGCGTCCATAGCCCGCACCCGTCAGCTGCACTCAAGGGAGCTCGCATGGCACTGGAGGTGAAATCGCTCTTCGGCGAGGAGATCAAGTGCGTCCTGCCCGACCTCGCCCGGCTGCGCATCATCGTCTTCCGCGACTGGCCCTATCTCTACGACGGCACCATCGAGTACGAGGAGAAATACCTCGCCAAGCTCGCGTCGGCCAAGGACGCGGTCTGCGTCATCGCCAGAGACGGCGAGGAGATCGTCGGTGCCTCCACGGCTGCGCCCATGATCGAGCATGCCGACGAGTTCGCCGCACCCTTCGAGAAGGCGGGCTACGACATTTCCAAGATCTTCTACTGCGGGGAATCCGTGCTCCTCAAATCGCATCGCGGACACGGGCTCGGCAACGCCTTCTTCGATCATCGCGAGGCGCAGGCGCATCGCTTGGGCGGCTTTACGCACTCCACCTTCTGCCGCGTCGAACGCCCCGACAACCACCCCTTGAAGCCTGCGGACTACCGCCCACTTGATGGCTTCTGGAAGAAGCGCGGGTATGCCCCGGTCGAGGGCCTCGTCGCCACCTATGCGTGGAAGGACATCGACCAGCCGCAAGAGACCGACCACCAGATGCAGTTCTGGATGAAGGCGCTGTGATATGCGGTGTCTGACCTTCCGGGTCCGACACCTTCCAGCAACCCATTGACGCCAAACTGTCGTCAGGCCCCGAGGGCTTGACACACCTCTGATATGAGAAAGGGATGAACTTGATGGCGGATCGCACGGCTCTCAAAATTGCCGCCGCGCAATACCCCATCGACGAGCCCGTCTCGCAGGGCGTGTGGCGCGACAAGATCGCCCGCTGGGTCGCCGAAGGCGCGGCCACCGGCGCCGACCTCCTCGTCTTTCCCGAGTACGCCGCCATCGAGCAGGCGGCCCCGCTCGGCTCGGAGGTATCGGGAAACCTCGAGGCGACGCTCAAGGCCGTTGCGGATCTGGAGCGCGAGCGCGTCGCTTTCCACGCCGAGCTCGCCGCCGAGCATAAAGTGCACATCCTGGTCGGTAGCGGGCCGGTGCGTAAGGGCGAAGGCTGCTACGTCAACGCCGCTCAGCTCGTCTCCCCCGCCGGCAGCGTCGGCGTGCAGGAAAAGCGCATCATGACCCCGTTCGAATGGGACTGGGGCATCTCGCCGGGGAGCCCTTTGCGCGTGTTCGACACCACGCTCGGCCTCATCGGCGTCGCCATCTGCTACGACAGCGAGTTCCCGCTGCTGGTGCGCGCCATGGCGGAGGCCGGCGCCGAGGTGATCCTCGTTCCCTCCTGCACCGAGCGCATCTCGGGCTACACTCGGGTGCGTACGGGCGCTCGTGCGCGCGCGCTGGAGAACCAGATCGCGACCGTCGTGAGCCCGACCGTCGGCGATGCCCTGTGGTCACCCGCCGTCGACCACAACACCGGAGCGGCCGGCATCTACGTTCCCTCCGAGCAGACGGTGTCGGATGAAGGCATCCTCGCCGAGGGCACGCTCAACGCACCGCAGTGGGTGAGCGCCGCCATCGATCTTTCCCGCCTGCGCCACCTGCGCTCGGAAGGCGAGATGCGCAACTTCATCGACTGGTCGAACCAGCCGGGCGCCGCCAGCCTCGCCAGCAAGGTGGATATCGTCCGTTTGCCGTGAGCAGGCTGAGCAAACCTACTTCAGCTCCCACGTTACGGTGACGGTCGCTTGCAGCGTCTGCGTGCCCCGCTCGATCGGCACCGCCTCAGCCCGCATGGCACGCGCCATGGGCATGGGCCGCGGGGCCATCTCGCCGCCTTCCTGGATCACGAGCACCTCGCCGATCTGGGCGCCGGCCGCCTCGGCATAGAGCTTGGCGCGGCGCTTGGCATTGGCGACCGCTTCTTTGCGCGCCTCGTCGCGCAGCGTCTCGTCCTGGCTCACCTCGAATGACAGCCCCGACATCTCGTTGGCGCCGAGGCTCGCCAGGTGATCGAGGATATCGCCCAGACGATCGAGGTTGCGCGCGAGGATCTCCACCTGATTGGTCACACGGTAGCCGTCGATGGTCGCGGTTTGCCCCTCCCGCGGCCGGGTATAACGCGGCTCGACGCGGAACGACGTGGTCTGTATGTCCTTTGCCTCGATGCCCTGCGCCTTGAGACCGTCGATGACCTTCTTCATGACCTCGGAGTTGCGCGCCAGCGCCTGGCTCGCCGTGGCGGCCTCGGTGGTGACACCGCTGGTGATGCGGGCTTGATCGGGCTCGGCGGCCACCTCGCCGCTGGCCGTGACCGTGATCGAGCGTACATCGGCGACGTCCTGGGCGAAGGCGGCCGGCGCCGGCGCCACCAAAGCGAGTGCGGCGAAGCATGAAAGGATGCGCATCTTGGGCTCCCGATTGTTCGGCCGCGCACGTTAGGTCGCGTTCGCGGAATAATCGAGGCGGCGGGACCGGTTTCAGGGGGGCGCCCGAGTTCTGATATAGAGGCCCGCGCCCCAGGCCCTGTGGGGCCCGTAGCTCAATGGTTAGAGCTGGCGGCTCATAACCGTCTGGTTCCAGGTTCGAATCCTGGCGGGCCCACCATTCCGTTCGGCGCCGTCCTCACTCAGCGCTCGCCCGCATGCCCGTTGGCCTCGATCACGCTCACGTCCTCGCCCGCGTGCACCGATTTGAGGGTGCTCACGTCATCGAGCGCCATTGCCCAGATGTTGCACGGGCTCGCCATGCGGATCTCGCCCTTCTTCGACACCGGCGTCGGACCAAACCCAATCGCAATGGCATTCCCGTCCGGCCAGAAGGCGATCTCGCCGGCGCGGACCACGTCGCGCGCTTCCGGCTCGCAGTCGGAGGTGACGGGTGCCAGAAAATAGACCTCGTGGCCCCACATCTGCACTTGGGCATGGATCGGCAGCGCGGCCCAGATGCGCTCCGCCGTCGGCGTCTCCAGAAGCCGGGCGCGGATCGCGACCTTTCCCGCCCGGATCAAGATCTCCCGCATCTCCAGCCTCCCCTGGGTTTCGTCAGTCTGCCGCCGACGTTACCGACACTTTCTCACCGGGACGCACCGCCTTCAAGACCCCGACGTCATCCAGCGCCCGAGCCCATAGGTTGCAGGGGCGCGGCAAGCGCAGCTCGCCGGGCCGCGAGATGGGCGTCGGACCGAAGACGATGATCACGCGGTCGTCCTCCACCCAGAAGTAGATGTCGCCCAGCGCTGCGAGCTGGCGCGCGTTGCGCTCGCGCCCCGTTTCCAGCGGCGTCTCGAAGTGGATGGACTGGCCCCAGGGCTCGGCCGTGGAGTGGAGCGGAAGCGCACGCCAGACCCGGTCGGCTGTGGGCGTGTCGAGCAGCTGGGCGCGAACCTTGACGCGGCCTGCGGTGATGACGATCCGCCGATCCTTGGGGGGCTTGGTGAGGCGGCGGGCTTGCGCCGTGTCGGAGCCCGCCGGCCGGTTGCGGTCCCGCAAGAGATTGGTCGGCATCATGCGGGCGCGTGCCGCTGCGCCGGCCCGCGGTGCGCGCTGTCAGGCCGGGGCGGGGCCGAACACCAGAACCGCATTGAGACCACCGAAGGCGAAGGAGTTCGACATCGCATAGTTGACCTCCAGGTTGCGCCCCACGTTGGGAATATAGTCGAGGTCGCATTCGGGGTCGGGATCGTCGAGGCCGATGGTCGGCGGCACCCAGTTCTCTTGCATGGCGCGAATGCAGGCAGCCGCCTCGATGCCACCGCCCGCACCCAGCGGGTGGCCGTGCATCGACTTGGTGGAGGAGATCGCCAGGTTCTTGGCGTGGTTGCCGAACACGCCCTTGATGGCGCGGGTCTCGTTGGCATCGTTGATGGTGGTCGCGGTGCCGTGGGCGTTGAGATACTCGATGTCGGAGGGCGCAAGGCCGGCGTCGTCCAGCGCATCGCGCATGGCCACCATCGGTCCCTCGATGTCGGGGTTGACCATGTCCTTGGCATCCGACGACATGCCATAGCCGACGATCTCGGCCAGGATGTTGGCGCCGCGCGCTTTGGCATGCTCCAGCAACTCCATGACCAGGATGCCGGCACCCTCGCCGAGCACCGTGCCGTTGCGCTTCTTGGCGAACGGGAAGCACCCTTCCGGCGAGAGCACGTGCAAGGCCTGCCAGGCTTTCATGGTGCCGTAGGTGATGACCGCCTCGGACGCGCCGGCGATGGCGACATCGATGACGCCGTTGCGGATGTAGTCGCGGGCGATGCCGATCGCATGCGTGGCGGTCGAGCAGGCGGAGCAGGTAGCGAACGTCGGGCCCTTGATGCAGAACTCGATGCCGACGTGGGCGGCGGCAGACGAGCCGATGATGCGCAACAGCGTCAGCGGGTGCGTGGCGCGCTTGCCTTCCAGAAACAGCGCCCGGTAGGCCTGCTCGAAGGTAACGAGGCCGCCCGCGCCCGAGCCGATGATGCAGGCCGACCGGTAGGGATCGGCGATGGGGAAGCTGATTCCGGACTGCTTGACCGCTTCATCCGCCGCCGCCGCGGCGTACCACGAGTAGCGATCCGCATGCATGACGATCTTGTCGCGCTGGAAATGCTTGAGACGCACCTTGGGATCGAAGTCTTTGATTTGCGCCGCGATGAGGATCTTCAGATCCTCGAGCGGAAAGCCCTCAAGCGCGGTGACGCCGCACTTGGCAGCCTTCATCGAACTCCCAGAACGTATCGACGGTGAGACCGATCGGCGTCACGACGCCAGTCCCCGTCACCACGACGCGGCGCGCGCCGTTCGCCTTAGCCATAGCGTTTTAACCTGCCGGTTGCGGGCGTCGCGGACGACGCCGGAGATGAGCCCAACTGCGAGTCGACGCGTGGGGAGGTGAGGCTCTGCGCGCAGAACGAAGACCGAGCCTTAGCCGCTCCTCAGGCCTTTGCTGCTCCTGCAGCGGCGGGGCCCTTGGCCATCAGGTCCTTAACGCGATCGACGACGGAGCCGACCGTCTTAAAGTCCTCGACTTCCTCGTTGGCGTTATAAGGAATCTCGATGCCGAAAGTATCTTCGATGTCAAAAACGATCATCGCAAGGTCGAGCGACTCTATCTTGAGATCCGTGAGCGGCGTCGACAAGGAAATGTCGTCGCGCGGCTCTTTCATGTGCTTCTTCAGGATCTCGATGATCTTGGTTCCGACTTCGTCCATGTCACTCTCCCACCCCCGCTGATACCAAGCCGGAGGCCCGTGCTGCTTCGTTCCTACCTAGTGCAAGGCCAGTAGCACAACAAGCTGACGCGTCACATATCCTTAAACGTCAATCAAGTCCAGCCGCAGGCCCTGCGACCGGCCCAAGGAGCCAGTCGGCGCGACGCTTAGAGCGATCCTCTCACCCACGCAGTCTCCGACGATACAGCAAAACCTCTTCACAACCGTTTCGATGCTATACCTTGGATGGCCCCCGGTATGGCAATCACCTCCGAAAACGTGTTCAATAACAAGGCGGATTTCAAGGTCCTGTTACCCCAATCCCGCCACGGACCGCAAGGCGCCGCCAAGGGCTTGGCCGTCGGCACGAGCCCGGCCTGGGAGACCCCGAGAATGGCAACGAAAGGCGTGCGAACCGGCTCGAACGCTGCAACCGTACCGCCCATCCCCTGGCTCAGCAGCTACCCCAGGGGGGTCGACTGGAACATGGCGCTCGACGTGGCGCCGCTTTTCAGGCTTCTCGACGATGCGGTTGAGAAGCACGGGTCCCTTCCCTGCTCGGTCTTTCTCGGTAAGACTCTCACCTACGCCGAGATCGGGCAACTGGTCGACCAGGCCGCTGCCGGCCTGCAGCGGCTCGGCGTCAAGAAGGGCACCAAGGTCGGGCTCCTTCTTCCGAACACGCCGACATTCATTGTTTACTTCTTCGCCGTGCTGAAAGCCGGCGGAACGGTCGTCAACTACAACCCCCTCTACACCGTCAGCGAGCTCAGCTACCAGGTCAAGGACAGCGACACCGAGCTGATGATCACGCTCGACCTCAAGGTGCTCTTCGACAAGGTCGACGCGCTGCTCCAGTCCGAGACTTCTCAATCGCGCCGTCGTGTGCTCCTTCACGGGGCTGTTGCCGGCCGCCAAGGCTGCCCTCTTCAGACTGTTCAAAGCCAAGGACCTGGCACGGCCGCTCCAGTCACCGGCGCGCGAGCGTATCTTGAGCGAGGGAGACCTGCTGGCGGACGCCGACAAGCTCACCCGCGTGCGCATCGACCCCATGACCGACGTTGCCGTGCTGCAGTACACGGGCGGGACCACCGGCACCCCCAAGGGTGCCATGCTCTCCCACGCCAACATT
The DNA here is from genome assembly GCA_963782555.1 of uncultured Alphaproteobacteria bacterium. Taxonomy (GTDB): domain Bacteria; phylum Pseudomonadota; class Alphaproteobacteria; order Rhizobiales; family Hyphomicrobiaceae; genus Hyphomicrobium_A. The sequence continues at coordinate 877,251 of CAWAKB010000005.1, forward strand.
TACGCGAACGTACAACAGATCGCCTCCTGGCAGCCGGAGCTCGCCGACGGCGAGGAGCGCATCTTGGGCATCCTGCCGTTCTTCCACGTCTTCGCGCTGACCGTGGTCATGAACTTCGCCATCGCCAAGGGTGCCGAGATCATCATCATGCCCCGCTTCGCCCTCGACGAGGCGCTGAATCTCATCGACAAGACGCGCCCCACCGTGATGCCGGGGGTCCCCACCTTGTTCAACGCGCTGTCGAACCACCCCAAGCTCAAGAGCCACAACCTGTCGTCGTTGAAGTACTGCCTCTCGGGCGGCGCGGCGCTCCCCGTCGAGGTCAAGCAGCAGTTCGAGGCGATTACCGGCTGCAAGGTGCTGGAGGGCTACGGCCTGTCGGAGGCCTCGCCGGTCGCGACCGTCAATCCGATCGAGGGTCCTGTGAAGCCCGGCTCCATCGGCCTGCCGCTGCCGCAAACAATCATCTCGCTGCGCGATCTCGCCGATCCCACCCGCGAGGTGCCGCAGGGGGAGAAGGGCGAGATCTGCATCAAGGGCCCGCAGGTGATGCTCGGCTACTACAAGTGTCCGCAAGAGACCGCCGATCAGATGGTCGGCGAGTTCCTGCGCACGGGCGACGTGGCGCGCATGGACGCGGAAGGCTTTTTCTTCATCGAGGACCGCATCAAGGACCTCATCATCTCGTCGGGCTTTAATGTCTATCCGCGCCGCATCGAGGAGGCGATCTACGAGCACGCGGCCGTGGCCGAGGTCACCGTCATCGGCATCAAGGACAAGAAGCGCGGGGAGGCACCCAAGGCTTTCATCCGCCTGAAGCCCGGGGCCACGACGACGGCCGAGGAGATTTTCGAGCACTTGAAGCCGCGCATCTCCAAGATCGAGATGCCGGCGTCGATCGAGTTCCGCACCGAATTGCCCAAGACCATGATCGGCAAGCTCTCCAAGAAAGAGCTCAAGGCCGAGGAGGCCGCCCGCCAGGCCAAGGCGTGACCTTCCCCCTCTCCCCGTTCTTACGGGGAGAGGGGACCACGGCCCTACCGGTAAAGGTCGGCGCGGGTCGGCGGGGTCCCGGGCGCGCGCTTGGCGGACTTGGAGACGAGCGTCTGGAAGATGCGCAGCGTTCCCCGCGAGAAGGCGAGCGACACGCCCGCCAGATACGCGACCCAGATCCGGTACTTCTCCTCGCCCACGAAATCCACGGCACGCGCGTGCTCGGCCGTCAGTCGCTCGCACCATAGTTTGCACGTGCGCGCATAATGCAGCCGCCAGGCCTCCACGTCCTGCACCTCGAACCCGGCACGCTCCATGGCGACCAGCGAGTGCCCGATGTCGTCGAGCTCGCCGCCGGGGAAGATGTACTTGGCGATCGCCTTCTGCTCGGGCCGCATGCGCCGCTTCAACCAGCTCGTCTTGGGCGCGCGCTTGGAGATCGCGTGGTTGAGGAACAGCCCGTCGCGCGCCAACAGGCTCTGCATCTTGCGCATGTAGGTCCGAATGTTCTTCAGACCAATGTGCTCGTACATGCCGATCGAGGCGATCTTGTCGAACTCGCCGGTCATTGCCGAGTAGTCCTTGAGCTCGATTGTGACGCGGTCCTCGAGCCCCAAGCGCTTCACCTTCTCGCGCGCAAAGCGGAGCTGGTTCTCCGACAGCGTGATGCCGTGCGCGGTGACGCCGTAGGTTTTCGCAGCGTGGCAGGCGAGGCCGCCCCAGCCGCAGCCGATATCGAGGAAGCGCTCGCCCGGTTTCAAACGCAGCTTGCGGCAGATCATCTCCAGCTTGTCGGCCTGCGCCTGCGCGATGTCGTTGCCCCAGTCGGTGAAATAGGCGCAGGAGTAGACCATCTCCGGGTCGAGGAAGAGCGCATAGAAGTCATCGGAGAGGTCGTAGTGGAACTGGATGTAGGCCTTGTTGTCGGTGCTCTTACGCTTTCGGCCGGTGATGTCGCCTTCAAAGCCCTGATCGTCTTGGACGGCGTCGGCGCGCGCCAGGATGAAGGGCGAGAGCCGGGCGGCGAGCGTCAAGGCCTCGCGCCCCTTGAGCTTCACCGAGCGCCCGCCGCGATTGAGCTGCGCGCCCAGGTCGATCAGGGTGCCGCCCGAGAAGTCGATACCCTTGTCGACGTAGTGGCGGATGAAATTGTCGAGCGTCGGCCGGCGCAACAGCGAGCCGATCACGCCGGGCCCGGCGATGCGGATCTCGAAGGGTCCGGTGACGTTGCTCCCGAGCGGCGTGCGCGAGCCGTCCCACAGCCTGAGCGAGGCGTCGAGGTCGAGCTTGGCGCCGAGCTCGGCCGCAAGCCCGCGCGCTGCCTCGAGCCGACGCTCGCCCGTGTCCTTAGCCATGCCGCGCACCTGTCCCTCTGTCATCCTCGGGCTTGTCCCGAGGACCCATGGTTCAACATGGGCCTCCCATCTGAGATCATCGCACCCAAGCTTCTCATTTGGTAACAAGCGGGCTGGGTCCTCGGGACAAGCCCGAGGATGACACCTGGGCTAGGCCGCCTGGTGCAACTCGGCGGCGTCCCTGGTCTCCAGGATCGCTGCGACTCCCATGCCGCCTGCGGTGCAGATGGAGATGAGGCCGCGCCCGCCCTGTTGCGACAGGAGCTTGGCGAGGTTGGCGACGATGCGCGCGCCCGTCGCCGCGAAGGGGTGCCCGAAGGCGATCGACGAGCCCCTGATGTTGAGCTTCGAGCGGTCGATGGAGCCCAGCGGCTCCGGCTTGCCGAGCCGCTCCTTGCAGTAGGCCGGGTCCTCCCAGGCCTTGAGCGTCGACAACACCTGCGCGGCGAAGGCCTCGTGCAACTCATAGAGATCGAAGTCCTGCAATTTCAATCCGGCGCGGTCGAGCATCTTGGAGACGGCGACCGTCGGCGCCATCAGGAGGCCGTCGCCGCCGACGAAGTCGTTCGCCGCGGTCTGCGAGTAGGTCAAATAAGCCAGAACCGGCAGCCCGCGCTTGGCCGCCCACTCTTCCGAGGCGAGCAGCACGGCGGCCGCGCCGTCGGTGAGCGGGGTGGAGTTGGCGGCGGTGAGCGTGCCCCGCTCCGACCTGTCGAAAGCCGTTTTCAGCGTCGAGAGTTTCTCCAGCGTCGCGTCACCGCGAATATTGTTGTCGCGGTAGACGCCCGAGAACGGCGTGACGAGATCGTCCATGTAGCCCGAGCGGTAGGCCTCGGCGGCCTTTCTGTGGCTCTCCAGGGCAAAAGCATCCTGCTCGGCGCGGGAGATGTCCCACACCTGCGCCATCAGCTCGCAGTGCTCGCCCATCGTCAGACCGGTGCGCGGCTCGCTGACGGACGGCGGCTTCGGCACCAGCTCCGCCGGAGAGAAGCCCTTGAAGACCTTTAGCTTGTCCATTGTCGTCTTCTGCAGCGAGGCCTTGGTGAGGCGCTGCGCCAGCTTCTTCGACACCACGATTGGGGCATCCGAGGTCGTGTCGGAGCCGACCGCGATGGCGCAGTCGATCTCACCGGCCGCGATCTTGGCGGCGCTGCCCAGCGCTCCCTGCAGGCTCGTACCGCACGCCTGCATGATGGTGATGCCGGGCGTCGAAGGGCTGAGCCTGGTGCCGAGCACCGCTTCGCGCGTCAGGTTGAAATCCTTCGAATGCGTGACGACGGCCCCGCCCAGCACCTCGTCGATGTGCTCGCCCTTGAGGTTGTAGCGATCGACGAGCGCGTTGAGCGCGCCCGTCATCATGTCGAGGTTGGAGAGGTCGGCATAGAACGTGTTGGAGCGGCAGAACGGAATGCGCACCCCGCCGATTACCACCACGCGCCGCAAAAGTCTCTGCATCGGATGAAAGCTCCTCGTTGAGATCCGGCGCTGCTACTCGGCTGCGGCGCGCTCGGGCGCCGTGTGCCCCTGCGTCGCCTTGTAATGCAGCGGGCCGCCGCGGAACGGCGCAAAGCCGGTGCCGAAGATGACGCCGCCATCGACGAGATCAGCGTTCTCGACGACGTGCTCATCGAGACAGCGTTGCGCCTCGGCGATCATCGGCTCGACCAGCTCGCGACCGAGCCGCTCCATCTCCTTTTTGTCGAAGGTGCGGTCCGACTTCTCCGCCTTGCCGTCCTTCCACACATAGAAGCCCTCGCCCGATTTCTTGCCGAGCTTGCCGGCCGCGACCAGCTTGTGGAGGCCTGAGTCGTTTGAGGCAAACTTCAGAATCTCGGCCACGTGCGCGCACACGTCGAGCCCGACGGCATCGGCAAGCTCGATCGGCCCCATCGGCATGCCGAAGGTGCGCGCGGCCTCGTCGATGCGCTCCTTGTCCTCACCCTGCTCCAGGCGCTGCATGGCGCCGAACATGTAGGGCGTGAGCACGCGGTTCACGAGGAAGCCCGGCACGCTCTTGGTGATCAGCGGGAACTTGCCGATCGCAGCCACGAAGGCGGCGCCACGCTTCACCTCGTCCTCCCGGCTCGAGGACCCGCGCACGACCTCCACCAGCGGCATCTGCGCGACCGGATTGAAGAAGTGCAGCCCGATGAGGCGCCCGGGATCGGGCAGCCCCGCCGCGATATCCTCGATCATCAGCGAGGAGGTGTTGGTGGCGAGCAGCGCGCCTTCCTTGAGCCTGCCCTCGACCTCCTTCAGCACCTTCTGCTTGATCTCGAGGTTCTCCACGATCGCCTCGATGACGACGTCGGCGCGCGCAAGCCCTTCGCCCGTCGGATCGGCAATGAGGCGGGCCTTGGCCGCATCGCGTTGCGGCTTGGCCCTGAACTTGCGGGCAAAGAGCTTACCCTGTGCCTTGATGCCCTTCTCGATCTGCTCTGCCGATATGTCCTGCAGCGTGGCCTCCATGCCCGATGCCACACACCAGCCGGCAATGTCGGCCCCCATCGTGCCGGCGCCGATGACGTGCACGCGGCTCGGGCGCCAGCCGAATTTCTTGGGCGCCTGGCCTTTCAGCAGCTCGGAGAGCCAAAATACGCGCCGCAGATTCTTCGACTGCTCCGAGACCATGAGCGGCGCGAACGCACGTGTCTCGGCGGCCTTCATCGCCTCCTCGTTGCCGCCGTAGCGCTCATAGAGATCGATCAGGCGGAAGGGCGCCGGATAATGCTCCTCGCGCACCCTCTTCCTCGTCTCGCTGCGCATGCGGTTGGCCAAGAGGCCGCGCGCCGGCCACATGGCGAGCACACCCTTGGCAAGACCCGCGGGCTTGGACTTGCGCTTGCGCAGCACCGCCTTGCGCGCGGCCCACAGGAGCGAGCCGCGGCTTTGCACGAGCTCGTCGACGAAGCCGATTCCCCGCGCGGCCGATGCACTGAGCATGGAGGCGGCCAGCATCGCCTTCATGGCCGCCGGGGCGCCCGCCTGCCGGATCGAGCGCGCCGTGCCGTTGAAGCCGGGGAATATCCCGAGCTTGATCTCGGGGAACCCGAGCTTCGTTTCGGGATCGCGCGTCGCAATGCGGTAGTGGCAGGCGAGAGCCAGCTCGAGCCCGCCGCCGAGGCAGAAGCCGTTGATGGCGCAGACGACCGGCACGGGCAGCCGCTCGATGCGATCGAAGAGCGCCGTCACCGGGCGCAGCTTGTCGATCACATCCATCTCGGTTGCGAGCTCGGCGAACTCGCGGATGTCGGCGCCGACGATGAAGCCCCGCTCCTTGCCCGACGAGATCACGAGCCCGCGGATGTCGCGCGCGCGCGCGCCCTTCTCCACTTCCTCGATGATCTGGGCGAGCTCCTCCAGCGGGCGGCGCCCGAGCGAGTTCTGGCTCTCACCCTCGCGGTCGAACTCGGCCCACGCGATCCCCCACTGGTCGACGACGAGACGCCAGTCCTTCAAGTCGGGAAGCGGCTTCGACACGGACTTGAACATGCAAAATCCTTTCCACACAGCTCCATCCCCGACCCAAGTCGCGTCGTTGTCGAGAGCCGCCAGTCAGTCTACTCAGCCGCGGCGCTTTCAACGCCGCGCGAATTGTGCCCCAGGCCCCCATAGTGGGGTTTCAGCTCTTCGGGATCGAAGTGGTCGACCGCAATCACGCGGGCGACGAGCGCCTCGACCTCACGCAGCTGCTGGCCCTCGCTCTCCGTGAGGATGCCCTTGGCCATCGCCTCGCCGATCCAGTCGATGCCGTGGTAGCGACGGATGGTGCCCGCACGGATGGCGCGCTCGAGCCGCTTTTCCGCTTCCTCTGCCGCCACGACCTTCTTCAACGTCACCTCCAAGAGCCCGGTCGGATCGTCGGGGTCCTGCGAGACATAGATATGACGCGTCAGGCGATTGCGCACCTCCGGCGCCTCCAGCACGAGCTTCACCGCCCGATGGGCCAGCGCATCGCGCGCCGGCCGGTAGGGGCTCCCGAGCGGGAATACGATGACGCGCATCAGCCAGCGCGCCGGCGCCACCGGGAAGTTGTCGACGACGCCGCGCAGCGCCTCCTGGAAGCGATAGAGCCCGTTCTCCGCCGCGAGCGCGACGAGATCCCGGTCGCTCGACAGCCGGCCGTCGTCCTCGTAGCGCTTCAAGACGCAGGCGAGGAAATAGAGCTCTGATAAGGCATCGGCGAGCCGCCCTGAGATCTTCTGCTTGGTCTTCAAGGCGCCGCCCAGCGTTGCAACCGTCAGATCGGCAACAAAGGCGAAGCTGCGGGAGGCACGGCCGAGCTGCCGGTACCAGTCGGCCATCTCGTAAGCCTGGTCGGGCGCGGCGACGAAACGCCCGCCCGTCACGTTATGGAAGAAGGCGCCGGTGGCGTTGGCGACGGCATAAGCCACGTGGTCGGAGAACGCCGCCTCGAAGGCTTCGAGCCCGCGCTCGGCGTCCGCGTCCTGCGCCGCCTGGATCTCCCTGTAGAGATAGGGGTGCGAGCGCAGCGCGCCCTGCGCGAAGGTGATCAGCGTGCGCGTCAGGATGTTGGCGCCTTCGACCGTGATGCCGACCGGCACCATCTGATAGGCCGATTGGAGGTAGTTCGACGGCCCGTCGCAGATGGCGCGTCCGCCGTGGATGTCGAAGGCGTCGTTGACGCAGCGGCGCATGCGCTCGGTCGTCTGGTACTTCATGAGGGCTGAGATCACCGAAGGGCGCTCGCCGCGCGACACCATGGCGGCGGTGACGGCGCGCGCCGCCTCGTTGGCGTAGGCCGCCTCGACCATGCGCGCGAGCGGCTCCTCCACACCTTCCATGCGCGCAACCGGAAGCCCGAACTGCTTGCGAATGCGCCCATAGGCGCTCGTGAACCGCAGCATCGCCTTGGTGCCCGCGGTCGCCGACGACGGCAGCGAGATGGCGCGGCCCGCGGCCAGACACTCCATCAGCATGCGCCAGCCCTGGCCGACCATCTTCTCGCCGCCGATCACCCAATCGATCGGAATGAAGACGTCCTTGCCCCAGTTGGGACCGTTGGGAAATGCGTTGCCCGACGGCAAATGCCGACGACCGATCTCGACGCCCGGGTGGTTCGCCGGGATCATCGCAACGGTGATGCCGAGGTTCTCGCCCTTGCCCAGAATGTTCTCGGGATCGAAGGCGCGGAAGGCGAGCCCGACCAGTGTCGCCTTGGGTCCCAGCGTGATGTAGCGCTTGTCCCACGAAAGGCGGAAGCCGACGACGTCGCCGTGCTCGGCGCGCGTGACGACGCCGATGTCGCGCATGGTCGCCGCGTCCGAGCCCGAGGTCGGCCCGGTCAGCGAAAAGCAGGGGATCTCATCGCCGCGGGCGAGACGCGGCAGGTAGTAGCTCTTCTGCTGCTCGGTGCCGTACTTCTCGATGAGCTCGCCGGGGCCGAGCGAGTTCGGCACCATGACGATCGTGACCACGTCGGGCGAGCGCGAGGCGATCTTGCCGATGATGAGCGATTGGGCCTGCGCCGAGAACCCCAGCCCGCCATGCTCCTCGGAGATGAGCATGCCGAGGAAGCCGTGCTTCTTGACGAAATCCCAGATCGCTTCGGGCACCTCGCGCTCGGTGTGGCGCACCTGCCAGTCGTCGATGATGCGGCACAGCTCGTCCGTCGGGCCGTCGAGGAAGGCCTGCTCCTCGGGCGTCAGCACGATGGGGGCAATGGATCTCAGCTTGTCCCAGTCGGGCTCGCCCGAGAACAGCTCCGCATCGAAGCCGACGGTGCCGGCTTCCAGCGCCTGCGCCTCGGTGTCCGACACCTTGGGCAACGTGCCACGCACGAGCCTGAAGGCCGGGGCGATGAGCAGCGCGCGCCGCACCTGCTCGATGGACAGCGCCGCGAAGGCAAGCGCGAACAGCCACAGGAAGAAGCCGAAGATGCCCATCGATCCGTGGATCGCCGACTGCCAGATGACGGCGGCGACCGCGAGCCCGGCGGCCCACAGCCACAGGGGCGACTTGTACATGCCGAGCGCGATGACGCCCCCCAGCACAGCCAAGCAGAAAAGGACCTCGACCATCCTTCAAATGCCTCCGCGGGCCAAAAGCTTGCTGCACCCACCTGAAATTTCGAGACAAGCTAATTGTGGCACGTTTCGTTGGCGTTAAGCTCAATGCAAGCTTGCGGCGGGTCCCAAAGCCGGGAGCGGACCGGGGCGGGAGGGCCGGTCAGCTCCCGCGCAAGAGGCCAGTATAGCCCGTTTCAGCGCACTGTGGGGAGCCCGGAAGTGCTCGAAATCAAAGGGCCTCAGGGCTGGGGCCAACAAAGAAAGCGAGGGGGAAGAGAAGCGAAATGTACGCCCGCGCCGTAGCCGCCATCCTGCTCGCTGCGCTTGGCGCGCCGGCCTGCAGCGCTGCCGACCAGGACGCCCAGATGCGCTACGGCCGCCACCTCGCGCAGGAGTGCGTGGCCTGCCACCGCAGCGACGCGGCGAACGGGGCCATACCTTCGCTTGCAGGCCGGCCTGAAAGAGAGATCGTCGGGCTGCTTGAGGATTTCCGCGCAGGCCGCAAGACCAATCCGGTGATGGTCTCGGTCGCCAAGTCGCTGGATGCGCAGCAGACGGCGGCGCTGGCGGCGTATTTCGCTTCGCTGCCGAGATCGCAACCGCCGCGGCATCCGACCGCTGACTGAGACACTGCGCGCGCACCGCCCCCATATGAACTTGCTAGGATGGTTTTTCCTTCCGGCGCGGTTTCGGCAGACGATGCAACAAAGGAGACAAGCGTGGCGGACGCTTTGATCGAAAACGTCTCGGACACCGCGTTCTGGGTCGCGCATTACCGCGGTGTCGAAAGCGCGCGCGGCGATGCGCTCTTCCGCGATCCCCTCGCCGCCCGTCTTGCTGGAGATCACGGCAAGCAAATCGCCCAGTCCATACCTCTGTCGTTCTTCACGGCCTGGACCATCGCGATCCGCACCGCGATCATCGACGACTATATTCGTCGTGCGATCGCCGAAGGGATCGACACGGTCCTGAACCTCGGCGCCGGGCTCGACACGCGCCCCTACCGCATGGATCTGCCTGCCGCGCTCGCCTGGATCGAGGTCGACTATCCAGCCGTCATCGAGCTGAAAGAGCAGCGGCTCGCGCAGGAAAGCCCGCATTGCCAGCTCACGCGCGTCAAGCTCGACCTCGCCGATCTCGCTGAGCGTCAGAAGCTCCTTGCCGACATCAACGCGCGCGCCAAGAAGATGCTCGTCTTGACCGAGGGTGTGGTGCCCTATTTGAGCAACGAGGAGGCCGCCTCGCTGGCCGACGATCTAAAGGCCCTCGAGCACGCGTCGTACTGGATCATCGACTATTTCTCGCGCGCCGTGTTCAAGAATCGGCCCCGCATGATGGGAAATAAGATGCGCAACGCCCCCTTCAAGATTCGATCCCGAGGATTGGTTCGCCTTCTTCGGGGCGCACGGCTGGCGTTGCAAGGAGATGCGCTACTTGGCGGAGGAGGCCCATCGCCTGCACAGGCCACCCGAGTTGCCGTTGCTCGCAAATCTGATGTGGGGGCTTCGCCGACTGCTCATGCCGCGGGCGCGGCGGGACGCCTACAAGAAATTCGCCGGCTACGCCCTGCTCGAGCCCTCTTGACCACATTGGCACGCATGCCTTGACAGCACAGCTGCGCGCGGCTTTGAGTGCTCGGGCTGAACGATAACGTGAACCCCACATCGTTCACCATCGTGAGCGTTTGGGGGCTCACCGAATGGACTTGGGATCGCCGGGCCGCACGCTATTTGCAACCGTGCTGTTCATGCTCGCCTTGGTCGCCCTCGCTACACTCGGCTATATGGCTGCCGGCTGGAGCTTTGCTGACGCCTCCTACATGGTCCTGCTGACGGTCTACACCGTCGGCTATGGCGAAGTGCATCCGATCTCCACGCCTTACTTGCACGCCATCACCATGGCCACGATGATACTGGGCTGCACCGGCATGATCCTGCTCACCGGTGCCCTCGTCCAGTTTCTGACGATCACGCAACTGCAACGGGTTTTTGGTGTCAAGCGCATGAAAGCGGAAGTGGACAGACTCGAGGGCCACGTCATCGTGGTCGGCTTCGGCAGGATCGGGCTCATGCTTGTCAAGGAGCTGAAAGCAGGCGGCGCCAAATTCGTCGTGCTGGAGCAGAGCGAGACCCGCGCCCAGCAGGTGCGCGATCTGGGGCATCTCTGCATCGTAGGGGATGCCACCGACGAGCGGAGTTTGCGGGACGCCGGCATCACCCGTGCCCACACGCTGGCCAGTGTGCTGCCCGACGACGCGGCCAACGTCTTCATCACATTGTCGGCGCGCAGCCTCAACCCCGCCATCGAGATCATCGCGCGCGGCGAGATGCCGTCCACCGAGGCCAAATTGATCCAGGCCGGCGCCAACAAGGTGGTTCTGCCGACCCACATCGGAGCTGAGCGCATCGCCGAGATGATTCTGTTTCCCGAGACTGCGCGCTTCCTGCGCGCCAGCGCAAAGATGCAGGAGCTGGAGCGCACCTTGCGCGGGCTGGGGCTCGAAATGTCGGTGGTGGTCGTCCCCGAGAAGGGCGCTTTGACGGGGCTCACCATCGCGGAGATCGAGCGCCGAGCCGACGGGCCGTTCTTCGTGGTGCAGCTCAACCGGCAGGCCGGGGATGCCATCACGACGCCCGACCGCGCAACCAAGGTGCAAGCCGGCGATGGCGTGGTCACCGTCAGTCGCAGCGGGCAGGCCGTGCGGGCGATGTTCGAGGCCCCGCCCGAAGAAATCCGCGCAGGGCGCGGCAGATTTTGAGATCCGGCGGTACGATCGGCGCCAATTCTTATCCCCGGCCGCCACCACGCTTTTACACTCCGCACGCCCGTTCCAACCGCCAGGGGCGCAGACGTGCGCTGGCGGACTTGCGCGGAGCGGGCCGGCACATTGGGTCAGGGACATATAGCAATCCCTGGGTCCATCCTGCCGCCAACGCGAAAATGTTGGTGACGCCCTGGACAAGGGATGCAGTTCAGGGAATGGCGGCGGACAGCCCTTGTGCCCTCGTGTGATGATCGAGAAATTCGCCACCATTCTCGGCCCGCGCTCAAGCGAATTTCTCGATCTGAATCACACGAGAAAATCTACATTGCTCGTGCCCCTTTGATTCCGAAGCTCGCTCGGGAGCTAGCCCCAAACGCAGGCGAGCTTCGGAATCGGGCCACGAGGGGGCGGCGAAGGCCGCATCCAATCTCGAACCAAAGTGAAGGGCCAGACCCGCCCCGCTCCCTGGTTCTTTTCCTCAAACCCTTGGGCAGCGATGCCGCGAGGCCAAAGGCGCATCAAATAGTGTCATCCTCGGACTTGTCCCGGGGACGCCAAACACAGGACCGAGCAGTCGCGTGGCCCCCTTCCTCAGCCCTTAGGCGTCAGCGCCGTGTCGTCATTGAAGGCGTCGGCGATGATCGCGTAATACCAGGCCCGGCCTTCCAGGTAGTTCTCCTTGCGCACCTCAGCCGTTTCGCCGGGGTGCGACACGAACCCGCCGCTCGCCTCAAGTATCTCTTTCCCGTCCTTTTCCTCCGGCTTGTAGCTCGCGCCGACCTTGATGCTGTCGTCGGCCGCAAGCAACGACCAGCAGGTGTTGCGGTAGCGCGCGGGGTAGCGCTCGGCGCCGGCGAGTTCGGCGAGGATGTTGGCGGCGACCGACTTACCCTGGCTGTTGGCCGAGAACGCCGATTTCGGCATCTCGGTAGCGATCGAGGAGTTGCCCAGGACGTAGGTGTCCTTGACCTTGCTCGATGCGAAATTGTCCGGATCGATCGGGCACCAGTCGCCGTCGGCGCAGCCCGCCGCGAACGCGATGACCCCGGCCTTCTGTGGCGGAATGATATTCGCAACCGCCGCCTTCAGGCGCGTGCCCGACTTGGTCACGACCTCCTTCGTCTTGGGATCGACGCGCACGACGCGGAAATCATCGATCTCGTTGGTGAGGTTCAAATCGATGATGCCGTCGTAGTACTTGGCGAACGCCTCCTCGAAGGCCGGCTGCTTGGAGAAGGTGCGCTTGGCGTCGAAGATGACGAGCTTGGACTTGGGCTTCTTGGTCTTGAGGAAGTGCGCGATCATGCACGCGCGCTCGTAGGGGCCGGGCGGACAGCGGTAGGGGTTGTCGGGCACCGCCATGACGACAACTCCGCCGTCCTCCATCTCCTCCAATTGATGCATGAGCAGCAGCGTTTGCGACCCGGCCTTCCAGGCGTGCGGCAGGATCAGGGCGGCTTCCGGCGAGTAGCCTTCGATCGCCTCGTACTTGAAGTCGATGCCGGGCGAGAGCACGAGACGGTCGTAGGCGAGCGTCGCGCCGCTGGCGAGCGTCACCGCCTTTTTGGCGGGATCGATGGCGCTTGCGGTGTCGATCGCAACCGTAATGCCGAGCTTGCGCAACCCGTCGTAGGAATGCTGCAGCGAGGCGAACGTGCGAAAGCCGCCGAAGTAGTGGTTGGAATTGAAGCAGGTCGTGTAGATCGGCTGCGTCTCGACGAGCGTCACGTCGAGCTGTGGCGCGTCGCTTTTGAGGATGCGCGCCACCGTCGCCCCGCCGGCGCCTCCGCCCACGATGACGACCTTGCCGCCGCCTTTTGCGATTGCTGCGCTACCAAACAACGCCGGGCTTGCAGCCGCAAGACCCACCCCACCCAAGAGCCGCGTAAACTCCCTGCGATTTATCATTGTCATGATGCCTTGTTCCCGGCCTGCCATTCCCGATATCGTTAGCGAGACTGGCAACGTGCGGCAACGGACAATCCGCAATATGGCTGATACGACCCGCCTTCTGGTGCTCGACCGCCGCGATTTTGTGCTCGGCGCGGGCGCTGCCGCGTTGGTGGCCGGCGTGCTCAATGCCGTCCCCGCCGCCGCCGAGCCCGATCACAGTCTCGGGTTCGAGGCCGCACGCGCGAACCTGCTCAAGGGAGCCACACCGAAATCGGGCGGCATCGACATGGACCTGCCCGACACCGTGGAGAACGGCGCCTACGTGCCGGTCGGCTTGAGCGTCGAAAGCCCGATGACGCCGGAGCACCACGTGAAGGCGATCCACCTCCTCTCCACCGCGAATCCGCGCGCGGACGTCGCCACCTTCCGCTTCACGCTGCTATCGGGCAAAGCCCGCGTAACGAGCCGCATGCGACTTGCCAAGACGCAGGAGGTGGTCGCCATCGCCGAGCTCCGCGACGGCACCTTCCTGATGGCGTCGCGTTTGGTCGACGTGAAAATCGGCGGCTGCGGGATCTGAGGGCAACGGCCATGAAGATGAAGAAGCCCCCGCGCATCAAGGTCCCGGACAACATGAAGGCCGGCGAGATCGTCGAGATCAAGACGCTCGCGACCCACATCATGGAGACCGGCAACCGCAAGGACGCCGCCGGCAACAAAATTCCGCGCGACATCATTCACACCTTCACGGCCACCTTCGAAGGCGCACCGGTATTCTCCGCCGCGCTCGGCCCCGGGATCGCGGCCAACCCCTACATCGCCTTTTATCTGAAGGTCCCGGGCCCGGGCACGCTCGAGCTCGTGTGGCTCGACGATGATGGCACCAGGACGGTGGAGACGGTCCCGCTCAATGTCGTCTGAGACCTCTAGTACCCCTGCAGCCGCCGCAGCAGCCGTCCGCCGGCAAGCGACGTGCGCTCCCACGCATCGCGCGCGCCTACTCTAACGCGGCGCCCGATCGCGTTCGCTCTAGGCCGCAGGCGCGCTCCTGCACCCTCGAGCCTGGGTCGCAGCTCCCTCCAGGTGCGCCTCAGGTAGCCGCCGGCGCGCCATTTCACGACGCGGCCGTAGCGCCAGACCCACGACGTGCGGATCCAGGTGAACAACGCCTCCTGCCAGGGCACGAAGTGGTCGTGGCTGCGCTGGAACCAGCCGATCTGCATTAGCGCCGGCTTGGTCAGGAGGAAGATGCGCGCAACCAGCGCCGTGCCCGCGAGCTTGGCCAGGAGAATGACGATTGCAGCTGTCAGGATATGGCCCGTGGCCAGCAGGTACACGCCGATGAGCTTTGCCGGAATGATGATCATGCTCGGCACGGCCAGCGTCACCAGCGCACCGTATGGCGGCAAGCCGGCAATCCACAGCTCGATCAGCGCCCAGATACGAAAGCGAGCGAGCTGGGCGAGAAGGCTGGAGAGTGGGCGCCAGCCCCACTCCTCGAAGAGCAGGAGAAGCGCCACGAGGACGTTGAGCGCAAAGACGAGATAGGGGCGCAGGAACACCCACGCAGCGCGCGCGCCCCGCCCCAGCAGCCGGACGGCAATGGCGAGCCAGCGCAACAGCCGGCGCCCCTGCTCCATCAACCAGGGCTTGAGTTGTGCCCACATCCGACTTGGCCTCCGCGCGCACCCGGCATCGGCACGGGGCAGGGCCCAACGTAACCCCCGCCACCTGTCGCCGCAGTTAAGCTCTCGATGTAGTCCGGAGCGTCGTGTGCCAGCCCTATTTCACTCCGACGAGCTCGATGTCCTCGGCCGTGAGAGCGCCGGCGCGCTCTGCCTCCTCGAGCGCGTGCGCCAGCTCCTCGCGTGCCTTCTCGGCCTGGCGCTGGCGCGCCCACAGGCTCGCGTAAAGACCACCCTTGGCGATCAGCTCGGCGTGGGTGCCCTGCTCGACGAGCCGCCCCTTCTCGAGCACGAGGATGTTGTCGGCGTGCACGATGGTGGAGAGCCGGTGCGCAATGACGAGCGTGGTGCGGTCCTTCGCCACCCGGTCGAGCGCGTCCTGGATCTCCTTCTCGGTGTGGCTGTCGAGCGCGCTCGTCGCCTCATCGAGGATCAGGATGGGAGGCCCCTTGAGGATCGTGCGCGCGATGGCGACGCGCTGCTTCTCGCCGCCCGACAGCTTCAACCCCCGCTCGCCCACCATCGTCTTGTAGCCCTGCGGCAGCGTGCGGATGAAGGCATCGATCTGCGCCAGCTTAGCTGCGGCAAAGACTTCCTCGTCGGAGGCCGCGAAGCGGCCGTAGCGGATGTTGTAGAGGATGGTGTCGTTGAACAGCACCGTATCCTGCGGCACCACGCCGATGGTGGCGCGCAGGCTCTTTTGGGTGACGTTGCGGATATCCTGACCATCGATGGTCACGCGGCCCGACTGGATGTCGTAGAAGCGGAACAAGATGCGGCTGATCGTCGATTTGCCCGCGCCCGACGGACCGACGATGGCGACCATCCTTCCCGCCGGCACCGTGAAGGAGAGGTCCTTGAGGATCCTGCGGTCGCGCTCGTAGTTGAAGCCGACGTTCTCGAAGCGGATCTCGCCTCGCGTCACGACGAGGGACTTGGCATCGGGCTTGTCCCTAATCTCCGGGCTCTCCTCGAGAAGCGCGAACATGGCTTCGAGGTCGACGAGACCCTGCTTGATCTCGCGGTAGACCATGCCCATGAAGTTCAACGGCATGTAGAGCTGGATCATCAGCGCGTTGACCATCACGAACTCGCCGATGGTCTGCGTGCCGGCCACGACGCCGCGCGCGGCCAGCAGCATGCTCGCCGTCATGCCGACCGTGAAAATCAGCGCCTGGCCCGAGTTGAGGAACGCAAGCGAGCGGAAGGTCCGGATCGCCGCCCTCTCGTAGCGGGCCATGGAGGCATCAAAGCGCCGCGCTTCCAGCCCCTCGTTACCGAAGTACTTGACGGTCTCGAAGTTCAACAGGCTGTCGATCGCCTTGGTATTGGCGTCGGTGTCGCTGTCGTTCATCTCGCGGCGGATGGCGATGCGGCGCTCGCTCGCTGCGAACGTGAACCACATGTAGACAACAACGGTGACGAGAATGATCAGCACGTAGTGCCAATTGAAATAGTAGAACAGGATGCCGGCGACGAGCAGAAGCTCGAGCGCGGTCGGCACCACGTTCAGGATGCCCATGCGGATGATGAGCTCGATGCCCCGCGTCGCCCGCTCGATCACGCGCGACAGTCCGCCCGTGCGCCGCTCCAAATGGAAGCGCAGCGACAGCCGATGCAGGTGCGTGAACGTGCGCTTGTTGAGCTGGCGCACGGCGTTCTGGCCAACCTCGGTGAAGATGACGTCGCGGATCTGCGTCAGCACCATCGTCAAGACGCGGCCTGTCCCGTAAGCGAGGATCAGCGCTCCGATGCCGAGCGCGAGCCCGGTGGCCGGCGCCAATGCCTCACCCCCGGTCATTGCGGTCAGGCGGTCAGTTGCGTCCTTGTAGAAGATCGGCACTGCCACGGTGACGAGCTTGGCCAGCACCAGCACCGCGAATGCCGCCACCACCCGCGTGCGCAGGTCCGGCCGGTCCTTCGGCCACACGAACGGCAGGAGGCCCGTAAAGACCGCCCAGTGGCTGGTCCGCGCCGAGAGGTAGTCCTCCTCGTCGTCAGTGGGGGCAGCCGAGATCGCGGGGGGAAAGGACATGAGACCTGCAGGGACAAGCGACTAGTGGCCGGAGGATCGCGCGAACGCGTCCAGGCCTCAACCGAAGGGAAGGCTAGCGGCAGGCGACCGTTATGACCAGCGCCCGGCGCTCAGCGCCACCTGGAAGGAATATAGAGGCGCTGGCGCGGATAGATAAGGTTCGGGTTGCGCACCTTGTGCCGATTGGCGCGATAGATCGCCCGATAGCCGGCGCTGGTGCCGTAGTAGCGGCCCGAAATTTTCGCAAGGGTGTCGCCGCGGCGCACAAAATAGGTGCGCCCAGACCAGCCGCGCACCTCGCTGCGCCGATACCAATGGTGCTTCGGGCAACGGCGCCGTATGCGCCGGTGCGCATGCCGGTGCGAGTGCTTGCGCCACGCATTGTGCTCGTGGCGCCGAGCGTGGACATAGGCATGGCGCACGGAGGTGTGTCGGCGCAGGCGCGATTTCCTGTGCCGGGCCTTGGACGCGCGTTGTCTTGTGCTCTCCGCCTTGGGTACAGGCGGCTCGGTTACGACCGCCTCCTTAAGCGCCTTCGGCGGCGCCTCGGCCTCTGGTGGAGATTTTCTCACGGGAGTGACAGGAGTAACTGCCGGCGCAGTTGGCGTCTCAGCAGTGGGCGCGGCCTGGGCCAGGCGCTTGGCTGCGGCCACGGCCTTTTGCTCGGCGTCTGCCTCCTCGGCAAGCCGCTTGGCTTGCGCCTCGGCGTCGGCTTTCTGCTTGGCTTCCGCTTCGGCTTTCCGTTTCGCTGCCGCTTCGGCCTCCGCCTTGCGCTTGGCCTCTGCGTCAGCCTTCAGTTTCGCTGCCGCCTCGGCCTCAGCTTTGCGCTTGGCCTCCGCGTCGGCTTTCCGTTTCGCTGCCGCCTCGGCCTCAGCTTTGCGCTTGGCCTCCGCGTCGGCTTCCCGTTTCGCTGCCGCCTCGGCCTCAGCTTTGCGCTTGGCTTCCGCGTCGGCTTTCCGCTTCGCTGCTGCCTCGGCTTCCGCCTTGCGCTTGGCCTCCGCGTCGGCTTTCCGTGTCGCTGCCGCCTCGGCCTCAGCTTTGCGCTTGGCCTCCGCGTCGGCCTTCCGCTTCGCTGCTGCCTCGGCCTCGGCTTTGCGCTTGGCCTCCGCGTCGGCTTTCCGTTTCGCTGCCGCCTCGGCTTCCGCCTTGCGCTTGGCCTCCGCGTCGGCTTTCCGTTTCGCTGCTGCCTCGGCCTCAGCCTTGCGCTTGGCCTCCGCTTTGTCGGCAGCCGTCTGCTTGGCGTCCGTCGCGGGCGGCGGCTTTGCCTCAGGCTCAGCTTTGGACTCGGCCGGCGTCGCTGCCGTTCCGCCCGCCTCAGGAGCCGTCACAACCTGCGGAGCCGGGCTGGGGGGTGCTTGCTCTGCCGTTTGCATCGGCCGCGCGTGCTCGAGCTTCCTGACGATCTCGGTCCGATACGAGCGGTTCGCGCGCGCCAGCCATTCGTGCAGGCTCTCCACCAGGTAGGTCCACCCCAATCGCGGCTGGGGCTCCTGCACCTGTTTGGCGGCCGCATTGGAGGCTGCGGGCGCAGCAGGCGGTTGCGGCGCACCACCTCCGGGAGGGGCAAAGATCGCAACCTCGCCCGACGGATTCCTGAGCTTTGTGATGATGACGCCGCGATAGGTCCTGGAGGCTTGTCCCAGCCAATTCCAAACGGGCTCTAAGGCGTTGTCCTCGGTGCCCTTCCCTTGCTCGGCCTTCGCCCCTTCGCCACCCGACAAAATCTCGGAGAAGCGCTCCGAGGCCGCCCGGGCGAGATCCTCGGCACGCTGGCGCAACGAGACATCGCCGCCCGAGCGTTTCTCCGCCGGCGCTGGCTGGGCGTGGGCGTGCGAAAGCGAAACCGCATGCGAGGCAAGGATTACAAGCAGCACGAACGAGGAACGAGTGCCCGTCATTGCGTTTCAGCCCCCTTTGTCGACCCCCGATGTACTGGCGATTACCGCCGACTATGCGACGTTTTTGAGACAGCGAGCGAGCCCGACGGCCACATTAAGCACAACTCCATCGGTACGCCAACGTGACATGTAAATGGCGGATAACCGAGTAGCCGCCATGAGCGCCCGCGTGCCGTTGCACCGCATTGTGCAGCGCGGACGGCCGGCGGAGAGGCCCGCCCCAATTCAGCCGTAGCGGGCTCTAGCATGTGGGTAACGCGCGGTACCGCGATCCGGAGATCGACACCATATAAACGATCCCCCGGCGCAATTTTGGAGGAGACGGCGCAAGCCAGCACATGAGAGCCTGCACATGAGCAAGAAACGTGCGAACGGAAAGAACCGGCCCGAGGGCGGACCTAACATCTGCGTCTATTGCGGCTCAGGGCTCGGCCTCGACCCCGCCTACGCAGAAGCCGCCCGCACGCTCGGCCAGACGATGGCACAGAACGGCATCGGCCTCGTCTATGGCGGCGGCAGCCTCGGCCTCATGGGCGAGGTCGCGCGCGCCACCGTCGATGGCGGCGGCCGCGTGGTCGGCATCATTCCTGCCTTCCTCATCGAGAAGGAGAAGATGATGCGCGACGTCAACGAGCTCATCGTTACCGAGGACATGCACGAGCGCAAGCGCCTCATGTTTGAACGCTCCGATGCATTCGTCGCGCTTCCTGGCGGCATCGGCACGTTGGAGGAGCTGGTCGAGCAGCTGACCTGGGTGCAGCTCGGACGCCATGCCAAACCCGTCATCGTGGCCAACATCGAAGGGTTCTGGAATCCGTTCCTGAGCCTGCTCGCGCACATGAAGGCCGACACCTTCATCAGGCCCGGCCTCGACTTGAGCTTCACGGTCGTGGACGAC
Organism: uncultured Alphaproteobacteria bacterium; assembly: GCA_963782555.1. GTDB lineage: Bacteria > Pseudomonadota > Alphaproteobacteria > Rhizobiales > Hyphomicrobiaceae > Hyphomicrobium_A. Next base: position 896,801 of record CAWAKB010000005.1, read on the forward strand.
GCGGCCAAGATCGTGCCGGCCGTACGCGCCTCTCTGACCGCGACCGCATCGCACAAGGACGAGACGATCCTCGCCAAATTCTAGCCCGCGCCAATTGCCTGGATGAGCTCGTAGTGGACCGGGTTGGCCGGGCACCAGCCGATGCCGCATTCGAGCAGCACGCTGCCGGCGTTGAGCAACGTGACGGCGATGATGAGCCACACGGCCGCGCTCTCGAATAGATCCGGCTCAGGCGCGGTGGTGCGGCCCTCGAACTGCGCTTCACCCAGAAGCATCGCCGCTGAGGCCGCGATCGCGACGGCAAAGCAGACAAACGCCCACGTATAGAAATGGTAGCCGAGGAGCGCCGAGCCATACCCCGGATCGCCCGGTGCGATGTGGAGAAGAACCTGGCGGCCGGCAATCCCCGCGCCGATGAGGGCGGCGATGATCACGAGCCCGTAGTGGGCGGGCCGCGGCCCGTGCCGCAGGGTCAACACCGGGCCGACCGCGAGGGCGACGAACCCCACTCTTTGCAGGAGGCACAACGGACAGGGAAGCTCGCCCCGCACGATCTGGTAGTAAAAGGCCGCCAATAGAGCCCCAGCAATGGCGTAGAGCGCTAGCGCATTGAGCTTTGTGGCCAATCGGATACTCATGGCTGGGACCGGAACGCGCTAGAGTGACAAGGGCAGCGTCTCCGTCGCATGGTGAAGGTACAATGCAACGGTGAGCACCATGGCGCCGGCAAAGAGGAGGAAGGCGGATCGGGCAGCCCCGCGCCACGCGACCCGAAGGCTCGCGGCGAGGACGACAAAGACGACGAAAATATCCATGCGTAGGCTCGCTCGGCTGGGCCTTGGAACGCTATCATGCCTTTCGAAACGCTTCGTAACTTGCGCCTCGTCTTTCAGGGGCCCCACGCCAGCGCCAATATTTTTCAGGCCGCCTTGCTGCTGATAGCGTTCGGGTCGCTTGTGGGGCTTGCGAGCTGGCCCCTATTCGGGCTCGCTAGCCTCCTCATAGCCGTCGTCGCGGTGCTGGCCGTCGCAGCGCTTGCGTTGCAGGCGCCACCACAAGCCGCGATGTGGTTTTATGGAGCGCGCCACCACAAGCAACGCAGCCTCGACCAGGTCGATGCCCTCGCCGTCGATCTGGCCCATAGGGCAGCACTCGCCCGACCCCCGGCGCTCTACGTCGTCCCGAGCACGATGCTCAGCGCCTTCACCGTAGGTTCCGCACAGCGCTCTGCCATAGCCCTGACAGAAACGCTGCTGCGGCGGCTGACGATGCGGGAGATCGCCGCCATCCTCGCCCACGAGATCAGCCATGTTTGCCTTGGCGATCTCCCGGTCCTCGGCATCGCCGACATGGTCACGCGCTTTGCTCAGGCGCTCTACTATCTCGGGCTCGGGCTGGCGGCGCTCAATCTGTGGCGCCTGATCACCGGCGATGATCTCGTCCCCTGGTTGACAATTGTGCTGCTGGTGCTGGCGCCGGCCCTCATGAACCTTTTGCAGCTGAGCCTGTCGCGCAAACGCGAGTTCGCCGCCGACCGCGCCGCCGCCCTGATCACCGGCGACCCAATGGGGCTCGCCTCCGCGATCACCCGGCTCGAGGTGTCGCCGGGGGCCCCGTGGGAGGATCTGCTGCCGCCGGTTCCGGCGCGCAAGGTGCCACTGCCCTCTCTGCTGCGCTTTCCTCCACCCGCTGAGCGCCGCATCGCCCGCTTGCATACGCTGGAGGCGCCGCCCATGCCGCCCCTCGACATCGAGGAGGGACCACGCATCTCGATGGTCGGCGTCGGTCCCATCGAAATGCGCCCGCGCTTCCGTTGGCCGGGCGTCTGGTTCTAAGCCCCGCTGGGGATGGGCGATGCCGCACCGCTTGCGCGCAAACCCTGTTTACGCGTATCAGCCGCAAATGGCCGAACCGAAAACCAGCCGTCCCGGAAGCCGCGGTTTCACCGACGCCGACGCAAAAGCCCTCGTTCAAAGGATGCGGGACGGGGAGCGGCGCGCCATTGCTGCCGCCATCACGGAGCTCGAGCGCTTGTCGCCGGCCGCTCCGTTGCTGCTCAAGGCCATGCAGCCGCACTTGGGGGGCGCCCTTGTCGTCGGATTCACCGGGCCTCCCGGCGCCGGCAAGTCGACGCTCGTCAATTCCGTCATTGCCCACCTGCGTGCCGCAGGCAAGACGGTGGGCGTCATTGCCGTCGATCCCTCGAGCCCTGTTTCGGGCGGGGCCATTCTCGGAGACCGCATCCGCATGACGGCGGCACTCGACGACGACGGCGTATTCGTGCGCTCGCTCGCGAGCCGCGGCTATCTGGGCGGCCTGTCGCCTGCCGCCGTCCGCATCATCGATGCCCTCGACGCAGCGGGTCGCGATCTCGTCCTGTTGGAGACGGTCGGCACCGGCCAGAGCGAGATCGACGTCGCCGAGGTTGCCGATGTGCGCGTGGTCGTCTCTGCGCCCGGCCTCGGTGACGACATTCAGGCGATGAAGTCGGGGCTGTTGGAGATTGCCGACATTCTCGTCGTCAACAAGGGCGATCGACCGGGAGCGGAGCTCACCTTGCAGCAGCTGCTCGGCGCCCTCTCCATCCGCGCCGGCATGGCGGGCCGCGTTCCCGTGCTCAAGACGACGGCCACCACCGGCGAGGGCGTGGCAGAGCTGCTTTCGGCAATTGTCGAGACGGGCCGCAAGGCCGCGGCCGGCGGTGCAATCGTGCGCCGGCGGCGCAGAGCGCGCTATCTGATTGCCCGAGCCGCGGCCGACCTCGTCGCTGCCCGCATCCGGGAAGGCGGCCCTGAGGCGTTCGATACTCTCGCCGACAAGGTGCTGGCCGGCGATCTCGACCCGGACGCGGCGGCCAAGCAGCTTTTGTCCAAACAAAAGCTCACTTGAACGTTCGCGACCTGCGCTCAGCTGCCACCGGCGCAGCAAAAAGGCCACCGGTTGCCCGGCGGCCTTTCTGCTTAGAGAGCAATCACTCCCCGCTGCGCTTTACTGGTTGTCCTGGTCCTGCTGATTGTAGTCCTTTCCAGAGGTACCTTTGCCGTATCCCTCCTTTTTGAGCTCGTACTGTCCGGTGCCCGAAGGCGATGTCGGGTCGCGCGCCGCCGGATTGTCATTGGCCGCCGGATCGTTCGGCACGTCGGAATTAGGTGATGGGATCGTGTTCTGGTCCGACATCGGATCGTCGGGCATCCCTTGTTGGGCAAAGCCCGTGCTGCTGGTCAGGCCGAGCGCGAGCAACGCCGCGACGGCAGCAATCACCTTTGTGTTCATGGATGAATTCCTTTCCTGGATTTCCGCCACAAAGTGCCGGCGGCTTGAGTGAAACCCCTTTTTGCTAAGTGCGCCTGCAACCAGGCGGCGCCAATCTGTCCTCAAGGGGCAACCCCGCCAACCGAGCCTGCTTCAAATGGTTTGTGCTCCGTAAAATTCCCCGCATGCTATTGACGGCATTGCTGAACAATTGCCGAGACGGGAATGCACGACCCTCGAAGCACCCCACCCGCAACGCCCGCAACGGACGTGCGCGATGGCCCAGGCGCGGCGGCCCGTAGCGGCTTGGCGGGTCACCCAGCCGGGCTCGCGACCTTGTTCTTCACAGAGCTGTGGGAGCGCTTCTCCTATTACGGCATGCGCGCCTTGCTGGCGCTGTTCATCGTCGCGCCCCTTGCTGGCGGCGGACTTGGGCTCACCACGGTCGATGCGGCGCGCATCTATGGCAACTACACGATGGCCGTCTATATGCTGTCGATCCCGGGCGGCTTCATCGCCGACCGCTACCTTGGCGCCCACCGCGCCGTTTTCATCGGCGGCGCCATCATCGCCTGCGGCCATTTCACGCTCGCGGTCGACTCGCTCGCCGCGTTCTATTCCGGGCTTGCGCTGGTGGCGCTCGGCACCGGCCTCTTCAAGCCGAACATCAGCGCCATGGTCGGCGGGCTCTACCGCGAAGGCGACGAGCGGCGCGACGCCGGCTTCTCAATCTTCTACATGGGGATCAATATCGGCGGCTTCATCGCGCCGCTGGTGACGGGCTTCCTGGCACAGAGCAACCTGTTCAAGTCCTGGCTTGTCGCCTGGGGCTATGATCCCACCTTGAGCTGGCATTGGGGCTTCGGGGCAGCCGGCGTCGGCATGACGCTCGGCCTCATCGTCTATCTTTTGCGTGGCAGCCACCTCGCTGATGTGGGGCGTGCCCCCGCCGTCCCGGCCGCAGCCTTGGGTGCGAGCCTTCTCGTCGTTGTCGGCACCGGCGCGGTCATGGCGCTCACCATGCTCTCCGACAACCCGCAGTTCCATTGGCTGCGCGCGCTGTTCCTGCTCGTGCCCATCGCCGGCATCGTCTGGTTTTCTGCGAAGGGCGACCTCAATTCCAAGCGCGTTGCCGCTATCTTCGTCTTCTTCATCGCCGCCATCATCTTCTGGGCGATCTTCGAGCAGGCCGGCATCACCATCGCGTTGTTCTCCTATAAACTGACGCGCACCGAGTTTTTCGGCCAGCCGTTCCCATCCGCCTGGCTCTTGTCGCTCAACGCCCTCTTCGTCATCCTGCTGGCGCCGCTGTTTGCCTGGGCCTGGGTGCGCCTGGGCACGCGCCAGCCCTCAAGCCCCATGAAGTTCGTGCTGGGGCTCTTCTTCCTCGGCCTGTCCTTCCTGCTGATGGTGCCGGCAGCCATGCTTACGGCACAAGGTCGCGTGAGCCCGCTGTGGATCGTGGGGCTCTTCTTCATGCAGACTGTAGGCGAGCTGTTCCTGAGCCCGGTAGGGCTCTCGACCATGACCAAGCTCGCGCCCATGCGCCTCGTCGGGTTGATGCTGGGCGTGTGGTTCCTGGGCGCAGCCTGGGGCAACAAGCTCGCGGGCATCCTCGGAAGCGGCTTCACGGCGACGGATCCGTCTGCCCTTGCCGTCTACTTCCTGGAGCAGGCCGCGATGGTCGGTGTCGCGACCCTTTTGCTGCTGGCGCTGGTGCCGTGGGTCAAGCGGCTGATGGGCGGCATTCACTGAGGTTTGCGCTTAACGTCCGAAGCCTCGTAGTCCCTCACGCGGACGCTCACGCCGCCTGGGCGTTGTCCTTCATCAGCTTGTAGTTGATCGAGTCGAGCAGCGCCTCAAAGCTCGCATCAATGATGTTGGGCGAGACCCCGACGGTGAACCAGCGCGCGCCGGTCAGCGTGTCGTGGCTTTCGACCAGCACCCGTGTCACGGCCTCGGTGCCGCCCGTCAGGATACGCACCTTGTAGTCGACGAGCTCCACCCCCTCGATGTGCTTCTGATAGCGGCCCAGGTCCTTGCGCAGCGCGGTGTCGAGCGCGTTGACAGGGCCATTGCCCTCGCCCACCGACCACAGGGGCTCATTGTCGCCGTTGATGTAGACTTTGACGGTCGCCTCCGAGACGGTGACGAGCTTGCCGCGCGCATTGTGGCGGCGCTCGACCATGACGCGGAAGCTGTCGACGGTGAAGTATCGCGGCACCGTTCCGAGCATGCGGCGCGCCAAGAGCTCGAAGGAGGCCTCAGCCGCCTCGTAGGAGTAGCCGGAGGATTCACGCGTCTTCACCTCCTCAAGCAGCTCCGAGACGCGGCGATCGTCCTTCTCGATGGGGATGCCGAGCCGGTCGATGGTCGCAAGGAGGCTCGACTTGCCCCCCTGCTTCGACACCAGCAGGTGGCGCCGGTTGCCCACGCTGTCGGGCGACACGTGCTCGTAGGTTGCCGGCTCCTTGACGATGGCCGAGGCATGGATGCCAGCCTTGGTGGCAAATGCGCTCTCGCCCACGTAAGGCGCATGCCGGTCCGGCGACGTGTTCAACACTTCGTCGAGCACTCGGCTTGCGTGCGTCAGCTTGCACAGACGATCGGGCGTCACGCCGGTCTCGAAGTGGTCGGCGAACTCGCTTTTCAGGAGCAGCGTCGGAATGATCGAGGTGAGGTTGGCGTTGCCGCAGCGCTCGCCGATGCCGTTGAGCGTGCCCTGGATCTGGCGGCAGCCGGCGCGCACGGCCATGAGCGAGTTGGCAACCGCGTTGTCGGTGTCGTTGTGGGTGTGGATGCCGAGATGGGAGCCGGGGACGACCTTGACCACGTCGGTGACGATGCGCTCGATTTCGTGCGGGAGCGTTCCCCCATTGGTATCGCAGAGCACCACCCAGCGTGCGCCGGCCTCATAGGCGGTTCGCGCGACGGCGAGGGCATAATCGGAGTTGCCCTTGTAGCCGTCGAAGAAGTGCTCGCAGTCGATCAGCGCCTCACGGCCCCTCTCGATCACAGCCTTGACCGACTGCTCCAGCGCCTTCAAGTTCTCCTCGTTGGTGATGCCGAGCGCCACGCGCACGTGATAATCCCACGCCTTGGAGACGAGACAGATCGCCTTCGCGTGCGCGGCCAGCACCGCCTGCAGTCCCGGATCGTTGGAGACCGAGCGCCCCGAACGCTTGGTCATGCCGAAGGCGGTGAGCGTCGCTGTTTTGAGCGTCGGCGCCTCACCCAGAAACTGCGTGTCGGTGGCATTGGCGCCGGGATAGCCACCCTCGATGTAGTCGATACCGAGATCGTCGAGCACGCCGGCGATGCGCCGCTTCTCCTCAACGGAGAAGTCCACGCCCGTCGTCTGCGCGCCGTCGCGCAGCGTCGTATCGAACAGATACAATCTCTCTTTGCTCATCTCAGTCTCACACATACCCAAGGGTGCGCACGGCCACCCACACCGCGAACACCACAATGGCGATCTTTACGGCCAAGTAGAACAGCCAGTGGCGCGGAAACGGCAGATCGGTGCGCCAGTCTTTCATCGCGCGGCCTCCGTCGGCCCAGAGGCGCGTACTTCCCAAGTCGTCTTGATATCGCCGGTCTCTGGATCCTTCGTATCTTTCAGGGCGATGCCCATGGCGGCCAGCTCGTCGCGAATGCGGTCGCCTTCCTTGAAATTCTTCGCCTTGCGCGCCTTGCTGCGCGCATCCACCAGATTCCTGATCCGGTGCGCCAGATCGGGATCGGTCGCCTCCAGCACGGTCGCGCTCATGGCGCGGCCGTGCCAGCGGTTTGGATCGAGGCCCATAAGCGCGGCAGAAGCCGCCCATTGCTCGGCGAAGGCGGCAGCACCCCCCTTTGCCTCCTTGGCAAGCTCGTGCAGCTTGGCAATGGCGAGCGGCGTGTTGAGATCGTCCTTCAGCGCATCCACCACATCGGCGCTAGGCAGCCAGCCCTCGCCGACGCCGCCACCGCAATTGGCATAGATCTCGCCCCAGCGGTCCAGCGTCGCCCGCGATTCCTCCAGCCCCTTCCGGGTCCAGTCGATCGGCTGGCGGTAATGCGTGCGCAGCATGTTGAAGCGGATGACCTCGCCCGACCACTCCTTCAAGAGATCGTGGATGGTGATGAAGTTGCCGAGCGACTTCGACATCTTCTCGCCCTCGACCTGCAGAAAGCCGTTGTGCAGCCAAAAGCGCGCCATGAGGGGCGTATCGTGCGCGCAGCGCGACTGCGCGATCTCGTTCTCATGGTGGGGGAACACGAGGTCGATGCCGCCGCCGTGGATGTCGAACTCCTGGCCCAAGTGCTTCTCGGCCATTGCCGAGCACTCGATGTGCCAGCCCGGGCGCCCGGGCGTCTTGATGCCGCAAGGCGACGGCCACGACGGCTCGCCCTCCTTCGATGGCTTCCAGAGCACGAAGTCCATCGGGTCCTTCTTGTAAGGGGCGACCTCGACGCGCACGCCTGCTTCCATCTCCTCCAACGAGCGGTTGGACAGCTTCCCGTAGTCGGGCATCGAGGGAACGTCGAACAGCACGTGGTCTTGCGCAACGTAGGCGTGGCCGTTGTTGACGAGCTCCTCGATGAGCTTCTTCATCTCCTTGATGTGCGCGGTTGCCCGCGGCTCAACGGTCGGCGGCAGGACGCCCAACGCCGCGACGTCCTCGTGGAACTGTTTGGCCGTGCGCGCGGTCAGCTCGCCGATCGGCACACCCTCCTCGGCGGCGCGCGCGTTGATCTTGTCGTCGACGTCGGTGATGTTGCGCACATAGGTGACGTGCTCGGCCCCATAGATGTGGCGTAAGAGCCGGAACAGCACGTCGAACACGATGACGGGACGTGCATTGCCGATATGGGCGTAGTCGTAGACGGTCGGCCCGCACACGTACATGCGTACGTTCAACGGATCGAGCGGCTCGAACTGCTCCTTCCGGCGCGTCAGCGTGTTGTAGAGCATCAATGGATGCACTTCGGCCATCAGACGTCCCTAAACGGTCCTCGGGCCGCTGGCGGGAGGCGTTTCTCTGTCTCAGGCTTTGGGCAAAGAAGCGGGCCGCGCGCCAGCGGGAATTGCTAGCTCGAAATAATAATGCCGCAACGAATGTTGACGGCGCGTGTCGGCGAAGTCCGCTTCATTGGGCCCTTATGGGCGAGATGGGGCTCTTTCGTCAAGCGTGCGAAGGACGCGGGGGGCCGCCCGTCCCTTGCCGTGCGATCTCGCGTGGGAAAGCCCTTCTCCCCGCCCAATTTGCTCCGCATTGACCCTCTAGGCGCTGATCGTCATAGTTGCATCCCAAACGCCCCTACGCGGGCTTAGCGGGCGATATGAACCCACACACCGGCAACACGAGCGGAGACAGAGCGCGCGGCCGCCGCCGCTACGCCCTCGCTGGCGTGGTCGCCGCTGCGGTACTGCTCGCCGCCTGCCCGGTGCTCGCACAAGGCTGGTGGCCTTGGAGCAACTCGGAGTCTGAGCGACCGCCCATCCCGCAAGAGCCGGTCTATCGCCCGGATGAAGCGCCGCCTCCCGAGGCGCCGCCGCCCGCGAACTGGTCGACGAAAAATCCCATCTGCTTGCAGCTCGAGCAGCGCCTCGTGCAGGAGGGCCAGCGCAGCAACCAGTCGCGCGATGCCCTGCCGCGGCTGGAAGACGAAATACGCCAAGTCAACCAAAGCTTGCAGGCGACCCAGGACGAGCTCGAGCGGCGCCATTGCTACGAGTACTTCCTGTTCTCCAAGACGCTGCGGCGTACGCGCGCGTGCGTCGACCTTTCCCAGCAGGCGGAGCAGGCCAAGCAGCACGTCTCGGATCTGGAGACGCGGCGCCAGCAGATCATCGGATCCTCGGAGCAGTCCTACCGCGACGACATCGTGCGCGAGCTCGCCCGCAACAACTGCGGCGCCAACTACGTGCAGGAGGCGCGCAGGCAGAACCGGGGCCCCTTCTCCTCTATCTGGCAGGACGAGGAAGGGGGTAGCTACGGCAACAACTGGGCGCCGTCGGGCGCACCGCTTTCCTCGGCCACCTACCGCACGGTGTGCGTCCGGCTGTGCGACGGCTATTATTTTCCGGTGAGCTTCTCGACCCTGCCGAGCCACTTCGAGCAAGACGAGAACGTCTGCCAATCGAAGTGCGCGGCTCCCGTCGAGCTCTACTACTACCAAAATCCCGGTGCCACCGTTGACCAGTCCGTGGCGCTGCACACGCAGGAGCCCTACACGACCCTCAAGACCGCCTTCCGCTACCGCAAGCAACTGGTGCCGGGCTGCTCGTGCAAGCAGGCCGAGTACGCGCCCCAGAGCACGCCGGCGCAGGCACACGGGAGCACCGCGCCGCTGAGCGACAAACGGGCCGAGGGCACTGCAGCAAGCGGCTGGCAAGCGCGCTCGGAACCGGACCCGGGGTCGCAGCACTGAGACGTCGCTCCGCCCCCCGGCCCGGAAGCCCCCCAAAAGCGTGCGTTTGCCCTGGCGGCACTCCAGCGGCTACCATTCCGCCCCAGTCCGTCACACCAGCGTCGGGGACGCCCCCAGCTCTTGCGCCTATGACCATCCTTCGTCCGCTCTCCGTCGACGACCTGTCGACGGCCCGCTACATCCACACGGCCTCCTTCGCGGGAAGCGCATCAGAGCACTATTCGCAAGCCGACATCGAAGCTTTCAACGCCTTCGTGCGCAGCCCGCGCTATGCCGACCTGCTGCTCGGCAACAACGCGGTTGCCGCCTGGATCGAGCCCGAGATGGTCGGCACGGCAGCCTGGAGCCCGGGCGAAGGCCGCAGCCCCACGGCGCGCATCATCATGGTCGCCGTCCGTCCGCTCTTCACCGGCGAAGGCATCGGCCGGCTCCTGGTCGATCACATCGAAGCTGAGGCGCACGCGGCCGGCTACAGCGCGCTCGAAGTGAGCGCCACTTTGAATGCCATCGGATTTTTCGAGGGCCTCGGCTTCCGCGTGGTGCGCAGCGGCAGCTGGGCTCTACCGCTCGGGCACGAGATGCCTGTCGCATTCATGCGCAAGGCCGAGTTTGTCGAACTCGGGGAAGCGCCTTGATGGCGCAGCACCCTGCGCGCAACGCGCGCATGATCAGCACGTGCGGCCGAGCAACCGGCCTTCGGCTTTCTCGCGGCCGATGAGTGGGAGCAGGGATTTCAGCTCCGGGCCGTCTTCAAGTCCCGTGAGCGCCAAACGCAACGGGTGAAACAGCGCGCGACCCTTGCGCCCGGTGGCCGCCTTGAGGGCCGCGATCCAGACATCCCATGTCGTGTCGTCCCAGGGCTCCTCGGGCAGAAGAGCGGCCGCGCGGGCGGTCAGCTCGGCATCCTCGCTTAGGGGGCTGACCTCGCCGGCGATGACGCGCCACCATACCTTCGCGTCCTCCAGAACCGAAAGGTTGCCGTGCGCGACCCTCCAGAACTCCGGACCGCCGTTCACGGCCAGCGCCTTGAGCCGCTCCGCCACCGCCTCATACGGCAACTTGTGCAAGAGTTGGGCGTTGAGGCCCTTGAGCTCGTCGAGGTCGAAGCGGGCCGGCGCGGTCGAGATCTTCTCGAAGGCAAACAGCACCGCGAGCTCATCGAGGGCCTCGTGCGCCTCGATCGGGTCGGAGGTTCCGATCAGCGCCGTGTAGCTCGCCACCGTCATGGGCTCCAACCCCTCGCCCCTGAGGCTCTCGATCGACAGCGCCCCGAGCCGCTTCGACAGCGCATGCCCGTCGGAACCGATCAACAGACTGTGGTGGGCGAAGGCCGGCGGCTCGTAGCCTAGGGCCTCGAACAGCTCGATCTGCACCCCAGTGTTGGTGGTGTGGTCCTCGCCGCGAATGACATGGCTGATCTTGAAGTCGGCGTCGTCGACGACGCTGGTGAACGTGTAAAGGAAGGTGCCGTCGGCGCGGATGACGACGGGATCGGAGAGCGAGCCGATGTCGACGGTCTGATCGCCGCGAATGAGGTCGTTCCACGAGACGATGGTGGGCAGCGGTTCCAGGCCCTCCTCGGAATTGTTGAGCCGAAAGCGCCAGTGCGGCCGGCGGCCTTCGCTCTCGAGCTTGGCCCGGTCGGCAACGTCGAGCTTCAGGCCGCTCCGGTCGTAGATGGGCGGGTTCCCGCGCGCGAGCTGGCGCTTGCGCTTGCGATCGAGCTCGTCCTCGGTCTCGTAGCAGGGATAAAGGCGCCCGCGCTCCTTCAAGAGCTCCGCCGCCGCCTCGTAGCGCGCCAACCGCGCCGACTGGCGCTCCTCGCGCGCCCAATCGAGCCCGAGCCACTGCAGGTCATCGCGTATCCCCTGCGCGAAGGCTTCAGTGGAGCGCGCAACGTCCGTGTCGTCGAGGCGGAGCCAGTAGGTGCCGCCCACCTTGCGGGCGAACAGCCAATTGAGGATGGCGGTGCGCACATTGCCGACATGGAGGCGCCCCGTAGGGCTCGGCGCGAAGCGGACGGTGACGGCCATGTCTATCTGGGACCCGGGGGCTAGTACTGGGGTTCGGCGCCACCCTATAGAGGCTGTGGGCGGGAACTCAAGGGTGGCATCGCGCCGTCCCCACTGGCGCAATCTCCTCAGAAATCGATTTTGGCGCCGCCCATGATCGCCACAAAGTCTTCGATCGGCGTTTGCACGGCGCCCGCGTCGACGCCCGTTGCGCTGGTGTAGACATCGGCGCTGAAAACACGCCCGGCGAGGTAGAGGTTGAGCGCAGCGGCGTCAAAGGACTGATTGAATCCAAGCCCGAAGGTGTTGATCTCAGTCTGAGCAATGCGGTCGTAAGATGTGTCTCCCGGCGGCAGCGGGCTCGGACCCAGTGCCGTAGCATTGAGGATCCCGCCGGTTCCGGGATTGACGCCGGCACCCACGTGGTCGTGCTGATATTCGCCGAACATCGTCGTCTTGCCCGCCTCGAAGAACTTACGCTCGATCCCGGCCTGCACGTAGTAGCTGCGGTCCACGTTGTCGACGGGAGCCTGGAACAAGTCGCGGCGGTTGAGATCGATCTGCTGGCCGTAGGCGCTGTACACATATAGTCCCGTCGGCACGTGCATTACTGAGCCCGAAAGACCAAAGGCGTGACAGTCCACGGTATCGGATCCCAGCTCCACCACGGCGCACCGTCTAAAATGTCGATCCGAGTACTTGCCGTAGCCGACGCCCGCGGCGAGCTTGAGGTCGCCGACCTCTTTCCTGTAACGCAACGCCACGTCGGAGGCGCCGTCCCCGCTGTAAGCAGTGGAGAGCACGAAGCCGGACAGATCCGGCGTCTCATATTTTATTCCCTCGAGCCTGTCGCCGTCGCCGGGTGAGGCGTTGGGCGCGTGCGCATCGATGTCGCCCCAGCGCAAGGCGTTGGCGCCGTTAGTGAGTGTCCCGTCCTGCTTGCGCAAGAAGAAGCCGCCACCGTTGTCGCCGATCCAGGCACCGATCCCTTGCTTGCCAAAGAAGAAGGTGTTGGCCGTCAACATCTCGACGATGTGGTAGCTGGCCATCGCAATGCGACCAACCGAGACCTTGCCGAGCTCGTCGTTCTTCACCCACCAATAGTCGTAGCGGACATCGGGCGGCGCCCACGCGACAGGCGTCTCCTGATCAACTCTGTTCTCACGATTTTCGCGTATCCCGATCTCCAAATTTGCACCCGCCGACCACTGGGGCGCGATCTTGGCCTCCATGGTGAAGGCAATGCGCGTGCGTTCGTCCTCGTTGGTGACGAAATAAAGGTTGTCCTCGAAGCCGTCGTTCCAATACATCAGGGCATCGTTGATGAAGCCCCAGACCTCCAGATCGACTTGGCGATTGCCCTTGCGGGCCGTCGTCTCCTCGAGCTCGGTGACGCGCGCTTCAAGGTCCGTGCAGCAAGCATCGTCAGCGTCCGCGCGCACCGCTCCCGCCATCCCGGCAAGCAGCAGGGCCGCGCCCAGAACCGCCGCCGGGCCGGCACATTTTCTCGACCTCACCGGGTGCATCGCTCGCCGCTGGCTCGTCACACTGTGAGTGCATTAGAGCCGATTCGTGAGATGTCTTGCTGACACCGCATGCCCAATCGGATTTGCGCAGCGTTTCCTACGGTCGCCCTGGCTTAGTGGCCCTTGACGGTCTTGACGGGCGTGGCGACTCGGGAATGCTGAGGCGCGCGCGCTTCGACGGCCGCCGTCTCCCGAAACTTGTTGACGATCGGATAGCGGCGGTCGCGGCCGAAGTTCTTGGCCGAGATCTTCACGCCCGGCGGGGCCTGCCGCCGCTTGTATTCGGCGAGGTAGAGCATCTGCTCCACCTTCTTGACCGTCTCTGCCGGATGCCCCCTGGCGACGATCTCCGACAGCGGCATCTCCTTTTCCACCAGACAGGCAAGGATATCGTCGAGCACGGGATAAGGCGGGAGTGAATCCTGGTCGGTCTGGTCGGCGCGCAACTCGGCTGAGGGCACCTTGGTCAGGATCGTCTCGGGAATGACCACGCCTTGAGGCCCCAATCCGCCCTTGGGCATATGCGCGTTGCGCCAGCGGGCCAGCCGATAGACCTCCATCTTGTAGAGGTCCTTGATCGGATTGAAGCCGCCGTTCATGTCGCCGTAGAGCGTGGCATAGCCGACCGACATCTCCGACTTGTTGCCGGTGGTGACGACCATGCCGCCGAACTTGTTGGAAATCGCCATCAGGATGATGCCGCGCACGCGCGCCTGCAGGTTTTCCTCGGTGGTATCGGGCTTGGTGTCTGCGAGCACAGGCTTGAGCGTCTCGGTGAGGCCGGCAACGCCGGCCTCGATCGGCAGGGTGTCGTAGTGCAGGCCGAGCGCATGCGCGCAGGCGGCGGCATCGCGGACGCTGGCGCTTGAGGTATAGCGGTAGGGCATCATGACCGCGCGCACGCGCTCAGGCCCCAGCGCGTCGACCGACATTGCCGCCACCAGCGCGCTGTCGATGCCACCCGACAAACCTAATATCACTCTGGGAAAGCCGTTCTTCTCGACATAGTCGCGCAAGCCCAGGACGCAGGCCTGATAGGCGGACGCATCGCCCTCCTCGATCGCTGCGCGTTCGCCGGTCCGGCACACCCAACCACTCGGCATCCGCTCCCATTCGCTCAAGCCGACCTGCTCCTCCCACGCCGGAAGCTGCACGGCGAGGCTGCAATCGGCATTGAGCACGAAAGAGGCACCGTCGAAGACGAGCTCGTCCTGGCCGCCAACCTGGTTGAGATAGATGAGCGGCAACCCCGTCTCGGTGATGCGCGCTACCGCCTTGTTCATGCGCACGTCGGGCTTGGCCCAGTCGAACGGCGAGCCGTTGGGCGTGATCAGGATCTCGGCGCCGGTTTCAGCGAGGCATTCGGTGACGTCTGGACCCCAGATATCCTCGCAGACGGGGACACCGAGGCGCACGCCGCGGAAGTTGATCGGCCCCGGCATCGGCCCCTGGGCGAAGACGCGCTTCTCGTCGAACACGCCGTAGTTGGGCAGATCGACTTTGAAGCGCACCGCGGTGACCGTGCCGCCATCGAGCAGCGCGACCGCGTTGTAGACCTTGCCCTCCTCGGGCCAGACAGTACCCGTAAGCACCGCCGGTCCCGGGCCCAGCTCCTTGGCGAGCGCCTCGACACGGGCCCGCGCCGCAATTTGAAATGCCGGCTTCAGAACCAGATCCTCGGGCGGATAGCCGGTGATGAACAGCTCCGGGAAGACGACAAGATCAGCTCCGAGGGACGCTGCGCGCGCGCGCATCGCGACGAGCTTGGCGACGTTGGCGTCGATGTCACCGACCGTCGGGTTCGCTTGCGCGAGGGCGATTCTCAGCTTCTGCTCCGGAACGTGCGACATGTAACTTTCCTACAGCGCCCAGCGGAGACCGATACTGCCGCTGGAGGGCTCGGCCAAGATTGCTGGCATCAGATGTACGATTTGCTTACGCTTGATCGTACCGTCGCTACAGAGCAAAACCGATGCGGATCGATGATTGGAGGGCGACACCCTATGGCCGATACGGGAAACTGGCCCTCTGCAACAAACTGCTCGAGCTGCCGAGCCGAAGGCAATCGCATCCACCTTTCGAGCTCCAGGCGCCCACAAAAGAGCGCATTGAGCTTGAGTGCCAGATCGTGGACGATTGGGCGATCGACCTCTTCCGCTACTGTTGCCGCCGCCCTCAACCGGGGTTGCGTATGTATGCAATGGTCGCGAACGCTGCGCGCGACTTTAACCCGGCGGACGTCTACATGAGGCTTGGGCTTTATCCGACTTATGAGGCTTGCGCCCGGATTAGGGCCTGGGTGGATTGGGCCCAGGCTCTACCGCCCTAGATCCACGCAGTTGGCTAACGGTCGTGGCCGATCACCCGAACGCAGGGATCGGCTGCGGCGCAGCCGGCATGCTCTCCCGCTCCTGCTTCAACCGCTCCGCGATCAGGAAAGCGAGCTCCAAGGCCTGATCGGCATTGAGACGGGGATCGCACAGCGTGTGATAGCGGTCCTTGAGCTGGGCTTCCGAAATTTGCGCCGTCGCCCCGCCCGTACACTCGGTGACCGGCAGGCCGGTCATCTCCACGTGAATGCCGCCCGCGTGCGTGCCTTCCGCGCGGTGCACATCGAAGAACGTCTCGACCTCCTTCAGGATGCGGTCGAAGGGACGTGTCTTGAGGCCGCCGGCCGCCGAGATGGTGTTGCCGTGCATGGGATCGCACGACCACACGACCGTGCGGCCATTCTTCTCCACCGCGCGGATGAGGCCCGGCAGGTGCTTCTCGGCCTTGTCGGCACCGAAACGGCAGATCAGCGTCATCCGGCCGGCCTCGTTCGCCGGATTGAGGATGTCGATCAGGCGCATCAGGCCGTCCGGCTCCAGCGTCGGGCCGCACTTGACGCCGATGGGGTTCTTGATGCCGCGCAGGAACTCCACGTGCGCATGATCGGGCTGGCGCGTGCGGTCGCCGATCCACAGCATGTGGCCGGAGGTGGCATACCAGTTCTGCGAGCCGCCTGCTTCGTCGCGGCGTACGAGCGCCTGCTCATAGTTGAGAAGCAGGCTCTCGTGGCTCGTATAGAATGACGTCCGCCCCAGCGCGGGCACCGTCACCTCGGTCACGCCGCATGAGCGCATGAACCTGAGCGCGGTCTGGATCTGCTCGCCCATCTCCCGGTACTTTTGTCCGGACGCCGTCTTCTGCTCGAAGTCCAAGAGCCAGCGCAGCACGTTGTCGAGGCTCGCGTAGCCGCCCTCGGAGAAGGCGCGCAAGAGGTTGAGCGTCGCCGCCGCCTGCCGATAGGCCTCGAGCTGGCGCAGCGGGTCGAGGATACGCTCGGTCTCGGTGAAGCCCTCGCCGTTGATGATGTCGCCACGGTAGCTCGGAAGCTCCGCGTCGCCCCGCTTCTCGGTCGGCGAGGAGCGCGGCTTGGCGAACTGACCCGCAATGCGTCCCACTTTCACGACGGGGGAGCCGCCGGCATAGGTCAGCACCACCGCCATCTGCAGGAAGACGCGGAACAGCTCGCGGATGTGATTGGCACTGTGCTCGGAGAAGCTCTCGGCGCAGTCGCCGCCCTGCAAAAGGAAAGCCTCGCCCGCGGAAACCTCGGCCAGGGCCCGCTTGAGCTTGTCGGCCTCGCCCGCAAACACGAGCGGCGGGAAGGAGGCGATCTTGGCCTCCACCTCGCCGAGCGCCGCCGTGTCGGGATAGTCGGGCACCTGGACGATCGGCTTCGACCGCCAGCTGTCGGGTGACCAGGGTGCCGCCATACTCAAGCTCTCCATCGAACGATCGGCTGTGCTCTGGGGCGTGGGAGCGTCGTCAGCCGCGCGGGACCTGCCCCGCTTCGTTTTCAAGGCATTATGCCATTTGTCAGGGCTTATAGGCTACCCTCGCTGCCGAGGCCAGGGTGCCGATGGCCGGAGTTGCATGCGCGAGCGGGGAGTGAGCCGCCTCGGTGCAGCGCACTCCAGCCGGATTTCGCCATCCTGCCATGCCATGGAGCCGACGCATGCGCCCCAGGGAGCCATCCTTGACCTTCGGGATCGAGGAGGAATATCACCTCGTCGACCTCAAGACGCGCGGCTTTGCACCGGCGCCGACAGCCCTGATGGAGGCCTGCGAGGCCGCGCTCGGCAAGCAGGTGGCACCCGAGTTCTTCCGCTCCCAGATCGAGATCGGCACCAGCGTCTGCCGCGACTTCGCAACCGCACGCCAAGAGCTTGCGCATCTGCGCCGCACCATCGCCGATGCCGCGCGCACCTACGGGCTCGCCCCCATCGCCGCCTCGACCCATCCATTCGCCGACAAGTCGACGTTGGAGACCACCCCCAAGGCGCGCTACCAGGCACTCGCTCGCGACTTCGGCGGCATCGGCCGGAGGCTCGCCATCTGCGGCATGCACGTGCACGTCGCTATCGAGGACGAGGAGATGCGCATCGACCTGATGAACCAGGCGCGCTACTTCCTGCCCCACCTCCTCATGCTCTCGACTTCCTCGCCCTTCTGGCAGGGCGAGGACACCGGGCTCAAGAGCTACCGCCTCGCCGTCTTTCACGAGCTGCCGCGAACGGGCCTGCCCCAGCGCTTCGAAAGCTACGGCGAGTACCAGCGCACCGTGGAGGTCCTGGTGAAGAGCGGCGTCATCGAGGACGCCACCAAGATCTGGTGGGACTTGCGTCCTTCGGGCCGTTTTCCCACGCTCGAGATGCGCGTCACCGACGTGTGCACGCGCATCGACGACGCGCTGGCGATCGCGGCGCTCTACGTGTGCATCACCCGCATGCTCTACCGGCTGCGCCGCTCCAACCAGAAGTGGCGCTCCTACCCGGCCTTCCTCATCGAGGAGAACCGCTGGCGGGCCCAGCGCTACAGCGTGCACGACACCCTCTTCGATTTCGGCAAGGGCCAGCTGGTGCCGTTCGCCTCCCTCATCGACGAGCTCTTGGATCTCATCGCCGAGGATGCCGCCGTGCTCGGCTGCGAAAAGGAGGCAAAGCACGCGCTCAAGATTGCCACCGGCGGCACCAGCGCCGACCGCCAGGTGCTTTGCTACGAGGAGCTGATCGGCAAGGGCGCCACCCCCGACGAAGCTTTGAGCGGCGTGGTCGACCAGCTCATCGCCGAGACCGTCGCCGGCGTCTGAACCCATTCACAGCCCCGCTGCCATGCCGCCGTCGATGGCGAGCTCGGCCCCTGTGATGAACGACGACTCGTCGGAGGCAAAGAATAGCGCCGCCAGCGCCACGTCCTCAGCGGTGCCGAAGCGCTTCAACGGCGTCTGCTCCAGCAGTGCGTCCGAGAACGCCTTGACGCGCAGCACCCGCTCGGTCAGCGCCGTCTCGATGAAGCCCGGCGCCAGCGCGTTGACCCTGATGTTGTAGGGCGCATACTCGACCGCGAGCCCGCGCGTCAGCGCCGAGATCGCCCCTTTGGTGGCGCCATAAGCGGCGAGCGTGCGCATGCCGCGGTGGCCCATGATCGAGGCCATGTTGACCAGCGAGGCCCGCCCCGACGCCTTCATCAGCGGGAAGGCGTCGCGCGCGATGCGGATGATGCCGTCGAGGTTGACCTCGCGCAGGCGCACCCAGTCGGCGTCCGACATGTTGCGGAAGTCCGAGCGCACGTTGATGCCCGCGTTGTTGACGACGATGTCGAGGCGGCGATGCTGCTGCTCGATGGCACGCATGAGGGCCGTCACGTCCTGGCCGCGGGAGACGTCGACGGTCATTGCCGTCACCGAGTGGCCCAGGGCTGCCTGCTCGGCTGCGGCCTTGGCGGTCGCATCGCCGTCGA
This sequence comes from uncultured Alphaproteobacteria bacterium, assembly GCA_963782555.1. Taxonomy (GTDB): domain Bacteria; phylum Pseudomonadota; class Alphaproteobacteria; order Rhizobiales; family Hyphomicrobiaceae; genus Hyphomicrobium_A. The sequence continues at coordinate 915,795 of CAWAKB010000005.1, forward strand.
CATCGGTGATGTAGACGTGCGCCCCCTCCTCGGCAAAGAGCTTGGCCACGGCGCGCCCGATGCCGTTGCCCGACCCGGTTACGAGCGCGATTTTGTCCTTGAGCCGCTGCATGTGCCGCCTCCTTAAAACCGTGGCGACCTAGCACCCGGCGTGCGCGCATTCAACTCGCAACGTCTGCGGCCCCGCGCAATTGGAGCTTCTCCTTCACCTTTCCCCGCTCGCGGAGAGAGCGGCAACAGCGCCTTCGGCCTCGCGGGGCAGAGCCCCCGAGGGTTTGGGAGAAGCAGGGAGCGCGGGCGCTAAAGCACTGCGATCCTGTCGCGACAAACGGGCAGCCCTTCAGCGCCCGCGCCGGTTGCTGCCGTGCCGAGGGTGCGGTCACATCGTCAACGGGCTCATCGGTCCGACCCGGGGGGATGACGCCGGGTCTCTCGCGTCCAGCTGCGCGCCCCGAATGTAGGGAGCGCCGCTGCGCGACGGGCGTCCGTGCAAGGTGTTGCCACCAATGCACAGCCTCGATCCGCGGCCCCGGAATCCGAGGCGAGCTAACTGGTGACTGCCTGCCGGCGTTAAGGCAGCGCCGGGACAGCATTTGCATGCGTCCCCGGCGATCCGTTAGTCTTTCGGGCAATCCCCATGAGCAATCCGCTCGCCAATCAGGACGATCTCGTGATCTTTCCTCGTCACCGGCGTTTGCCCGTCCTCTCACTGGCCTTTCTGATCACCGTTAGCGCCTTCCCCGCACTCGCGCAGGCGGTGGCAGACCGGACCATGACCGTCGGCACCAAACCGGCGCCGCCCTTCGCCATGCAAGCGGAGAACGGGACCTGGACGGGGCTTGGGCTCGATTTGTGGCGGGCGATGGCGAAGGAACTCGGCCGCACGTTCACCGTCAAGGCCTATACCTCCACCCAAGATCTGGTCGACGCCGCTGCCCGCGGCGAGATCGACGCCGGCATCGCCGCAGTGACCATCACCGCCGATCGCGAGCAGAAGATCGACTTCTCGCATCCATTCTATCGCTCCGGGCTGGGGATCGCGGTGTCGCGGGAGCGTGACTCCGGGGTTCTCGACGTCTTGCGCGCGCTCACCTCGGGCCCATTTCTCGCGACGCTGGGCACGCTTCTAGCGCTGCTGTTCGCGACCGGCGCCGTAATCTGGGTGGTGGAGCACCCCAAGAACTCAGGCCACTTCGACAAGGACCCCGTCTCCGGCATAGGCCAGGGCTTCTGGTGGGCGGCGGTGACGATGACGACGGTCGGCTACGGCGACAAGGTGCCGATCACGCCGCTGGGCCGCGTCATCGGCGTCATATGGATGTTCGCAGCGCTGATTCTCACGGCCGTTTTTACCGCGCAGCTGGCAAGCTCGTTCACGGTCGACCGCATCTCGGGGCCGGTGGCGAGCGCCAACGACTTAGACCGCGCCCGCGTCGGCGTCGTCGACAAATCGCCCGCGGAGGACTACCTGGCGCAGGAGTTCATCCGGATGACCACCTACCCCGATGTGGACGCCGGTCTCGCCGCCCTGGCACGGGGCGATGTCGACGCGTTTGTGCACGATGCGCCGATCCTGCGATACCAGATCCTGCGCGACTATCGGGGGCGGCTCGCGATCCTTCCCGACGTCGTCGAGCCGCAGTTCTATGGGATCGTGCTGCCGCCCGGATCGAAGGACCGCGAGGCCGTCAATCAGGCGCTGCTGCACGTGTTGAGCTCGCCGGAATGGGCGGCGCTGAACGCGAAATACTTCGGCAAGACGGACGAGTAGGACCCAAGGCAAGGCCTCTTGCCCCGGTCGCGAGATGAGGGATCGCTCCGGCCAGCGCAAGGGGCCCGGACCCGACCATGAGACCGCAGTTGTCGGATTCTTTACAAGGCGAAATTTATTAGTTGGTCTCCTGTAGCCTGGGATCGAGCGCCTCGTTGTGCAAGCACTCGGTCGGCACGAGCTCTGACGGAATCATGGGCGGCATCGCAATGAAACTGCGCATTGGCGTGGCCCTGGCTGCGGCCTTGGCGCTTGCAGGCTGTGGGGAGCGCAACAAGTACCAGCCACCCCCGCCCGCCGAGGTCACGGTCGCCAAGCCGGTCGAGCGCAAGGTGACGCTGTATCTGGAGGTGACCGGCTCGACGGCGGCCGTCAACAAGGTCGATCTCGTCGCCCGCGTCCAGGGCTTCCTGGAGTCGGTCGGCTACAAGGACGGCGCCGTGGTCAAGAAGGGCGACGTGCTCTTCCAGATCGACAAGAAGGACTATGAGATCAGCCTGCAGATCGCCGAGGCCACCCAGAAGCAGCAGGAAGCGCTGCTCCTGCAGGCGAACGCCGATCTCAAGCGCAAGCAGGACCTGGTCAAAACGGCGGCGGTATCGGTCGCCCAGCTGGATGAATCGCGCGCCAAGCGCGACTCCACCGAGGCCGCGCTGCTGCAGGCCAAGGGTCAGGTCGAGCAGGCCAAGCGCAATCTCGCCTACACCACGATCACCGCCCCCTTCGACGGCGCCGTCTCAGCGCGCCTCGTCGATCCCGGCGCCTTTGTGGGGTCCGGCTCTCCCACGACACTCGCCACGATCGTTCAGCTCAATCCCATCTACGTGAATTTCAACGTCGATGAGCAGCAGGTGCTGAGCATCCGCGAGAAGCTGCGCGAGCACGGCCTGACGATCAAGGACGTCGGGCCGGTGCCGATCGACGTCGGGCTGCAGACCGAGAAGGGCTATCCCCATTCCGGCACCCTCAACTACGTGGCGCCCGAGATCAGCTCCAGCACCGGAACGCTGGCGGCGCGCGCCGTGTTCGACAACAAGGAGCACGTCCTGCTGCCGGGCCTCTTCGTGCGTGTCAGGATTCCGAAGCAGGTCGACGTCGAGTCGCTTTTGGTTCCCGACGTCGCGCTCGGCAACAACCAGGAGGGCCGCTACCTCCTCGTCGTCAACGACAATAACGTCGTCGAGCAGCGCCCGGTCGAGGTCGGCGAGCAGGTCGACGGCCACCTGAGGATCATCAAGAGCGGGCTCAAGCCCGGGGAGCGCGTGGTCGTCGGCGGCCTCATGCGGGCGCTGCCCGGCAACACCGTGGTGCCGGTGGAAGCGACCGCCGCCGCCGAAAAGAGCGGCAAATGATCGCCAAATTCTTCATCGAGCGGCCGGTCCTCGCCAATGTGATCGCGCTGCTGATCGTCATCCTCGGCATCGTCTCGCTGCTCAATCTGCCGGTCTCGCAATATCCCGACGTCGTCCCGCCGACGGTGCAGGTGACGGCCCGCTACCCCGGCGCCAGCGCGGCAACCGTCGTGCGCGAGGTCGCGCTTCCGATCGAGCAGCGCGTCAACGGCGTCGAGGGGATGATCTACATGTCGTCGCTTGCAACCAGCGACGGCCAGTACACGCTCACAGTGACGTTCAAGATCGGAACCGACGGTGACAAGGCGCAGATCCTGGTGGAGAACAGGGTGTCGAGCGCGCTCGCTGCGCTGCCCGAGAGCGTGCAGAAGCAGGGCGTCCAGACCAGCAAGCGATCGACCTCGATCCTGGAGATCGTGACGCTCACCTCGCCCGACGGCCGCTACGACAGCCTCTTTCTGTCGAACTACGCCACCATCAACCTGCTCGACGAGATCTCCCGTATCGATGGCGTGGGCAGCGTGGCCGTCTTCGGCGCCGGTCAGTACGCCATTCGCATCTGGCTCGATCCGCAAAAGCTGCAGGCCCGCGGCCTCGTACCGGCCGACGTGATCGAGGCCGTCAATCTGCAGAGCCGCTCGACCAGCGCCGGCCAGGTCGGCTTACCCCCGGTGCCGAACGGTCAGGACTTCCAGTATTCGATCAACGTCAAGGGGAAGCTCGACGACGTCAGCGAGTTCGAGAACATCATCGTCAAGACGGACAAGGGCGGGAAGATCACGCGGCTGAAGGATGTGGCGCGCGTGGAGCTCGGCGCCCAGCAGTACAGCCAGACCTTCAAGCTCGATCAGCGCCCCGCTGCGGGCCTTGCCGTCTACCTGCTGCCCGACGCCAACGCGCTCGACGTGGCAAAGCGCGTAGAGGCGCGCATGAAGGTGTTGGCGACCGCGTTCCCGAAGGGAATGATCTGGACGGTTCCCTTCGATACCACCAAGTTCGTCTCAGCCTCCATCCACGACGTCTACAAGACCCTCATCGAGGCGGCGGTCTTGGTGCTCATCGTCATTCTCGTCTTCCTGCAGGACTGGCGGGCGACGCTGGTACCCGCAACCACCGTCCCGGTCACCATCATCGGCGCCTTTGCCGCCATGGCGGCACTCGGGTTCACGGTGAACCTGTCGACGCTGTTTGCCATCATCCTCGCCATCGGCATCGTGGTCGACGACGCCATCATCGTGGTGGAAGGCGCCGCCAAGCACATCGAGCGCGGGCTTACGCCGCACGACGCCGCCATCAAGGCCATGGCCGAGCTCTTGGGGCCGATCATCGGCATCACGCTGGTGCTGATGGCGGTCTTTGTTCCGGCGGCCTTTCTGCCCGGCTTGAGCGGTCAGATGTACCGCCAGTTCGCGCTGGTGATCGCGGCGACAGCCCTGATCAGCGCCATCAATGCCATGACGCTCAAACCCACCCAGTGCGCGCTGTGGCTGCGGCCGGTCACGCCCATGGAGCAGCGCAACGTCTTTTACCGCGGCTTCAACCGCGTCTACGGCACGCTGGAGAACGCTTATACGCGGTTGATCGCCCGCATGGTCGGCCGCAGCGGCCTGATGGCCGCCATTACGGCCGCCCTCGTTTGCCTTGCCGTCTACACCCTCAGCCGCGTGCCGACCGCGTTCATCCCGATCGAGGATCAGGGCTATTTCCTCGTCGTGGTGCAGCTGCCCGAGGGCGCCTCGCTCGAGCGCACGACACGCGCGCTCGACGACATCACGACTAGAGTAAAGGCGCAGCCGGGAGTGGATCAGGTCGTCGCCATAGCGGGCCTGGCCGCGCTCAACGACAATGCCAGCCTGTCGAACGCCGGCATCGCCTACGTGATCCTCAAGGACTGGGACAAGCGCGGCAAGGGCGAGGATCTGCTCGGCCTCTACAAGGGCCTCTCCGCCCGCGTCAAGGACATCAACGACGGGACGGCCCTCGTCATTCCGCCGCCGGCCATCCAAGGCATCGGCAACGTCGCCGGAGCGACCATGAAGGTGGAGATCCGCGACGGCAGCTTCGACTACGCCAAGCTCCAGGGGCTGGCGCAGGCGATCGCCGACAGGGCCGGCGGCCAGTCGATGATCCGCTCGGCGACCAACGTCTTTCTCGCCGATGCGCCTCAGCTCAACGTCACCATCGATCGGGTCAAGGCGGAGACGCTCGGCGTACCGCTCGGCAACGCGCTCGACGCGCTCTCCTCCTACATCGGCTCGACCTACGTGGGGCAATTCAACAAGTTCGGCCGCGTGTTCCAGATCTACGTGCAGGCCGAAGCCGCCGCGCGCATAAGCCCGGAAAGCCTGCAGTATCTGCAGGTGCGCAACAATGACGGAGACATGGTGCCGTTCGGCACGTTGGCCACCATCACCACGGTGGCGGGTCCCTCCGTGATCAGCCTCTACAATCTCTATCCGGCGGCGACAGTCATCACCACGACGGCGCAGGGCTACAGCTCCGGGCAGGGCCTCAATCTGCTCGAGCAGATCGCCAGCAACACGCTGCCGCCCGGCACCGGGTATGACTGGACGGCGATGTCCTACCAGGAGAAGGAGGTCGGCAACCAGATCTACCTCATCTACGGCCTGAGCCTGCTGCTGGTCTATCTGGTGCTCGCCGGCCAGTACGAGAGCTGGACCGCGCCGGTCACCGTCATCGTCTCGGTGCCGCTTGCATTGCTCGGTACGGCAGCGGCGCTGCTGGCCTTGGGCATCGCCAACAACCTCTACACCCAGATCGGCCTCATCCTGCTCATCGCGCTGTCGAGCAAGAACGCCATTCTGATCGTCGAGTTCGCGCGCGAGCTACGCATCAGGGAAGGCAAGGAAATCCTAGAGGCGGCTACGCTAGCCGCGCGCTCGCGCTTCCGGCCGATCCTGATGACGTCGTTTGCGTTTATCCTCGGGGTGGTGCCGCTGGTCTTGAGCTCCGGGGCCGGTGCCAACGCGCAGAAGTCGATCGGTATCGCGGTGCTGACCGGCATGCTGGGCTCGACCTTGCTGACGGTGGTGTTCGTGCCGTCGATCTTCGTTCAGCTGCAGCGGTTCGAGGAATGGCGCCAGCGGCGCAAAGCGCAAAGCAAGAAGGGCGCCTCCGAGGCGCACGCCGCTCACTCGGCGCCGTCGGCTCCCAGGTAGGCGCACGGCCGTGGGCGCTCAGCCCGCCGCCTCGGCCGGCGCCACCCAGCGCTCGCGCATGGTGACGAGCTCCTCGGCAACCGTCGGGTGCAGGCCCATGGTCTGGTCGAAGTCGGTCTTGGTGGCGCCGAGCCGCATGGCAACCGCCGCCATCTGCACGATCTCGGCGGCGTCCTCGCCCAGCACGTGGCAGCCGACCACCTTGTCGCTCTCCTCATCGACGATGAGCTTCATCAGCATCTGCTCGTCGCGCCCCGACAGCGTGGCTTTGAGCGGGCGGAACGACGCCTTGTAGACGTGGAGCTTGCCGCAGCGCTCGGCCGCCAGGTGCTCGGGCCAGCCCACGGTGCCGATCTCGGGCGTGGAGAACACGGCGGTCGGCACCATGGCGTGGTCGACGCTCCACGGCTTGCCGCCGAACTCGCTGTCGGCGAAGGCGTGCCCTTCCCGGATCGCGACGGGCGTCAGCGCCAGCCGATCGGTCACGTCGCCCACGGCAAAGATCGTCCCGACGGAAGAGCGCGAATAGTCGTCGACCACGACGTGACCGTTCCAGCCGCACTTGACGCCGATGGGCTCCAGACCGAGCCCGGGCGTGTTGGGGGCACGGCCGATGGCAAACATGATCTCGTCCACGGCCAGCGTGGTGCCGTCGTCGAGATGCCCGATCAGCTCCGCCGCCGTCCGCTCGATGCGCGCGAAGGTGCGCTCGGTGACGATGCGGATGCCGCGCTTCTGATAGGCCTCGCTCAGCGCGTCGCGCAGGTCCTCATCAAAGCCGCGCAGGATCTTGTCGCCGCGGTAGACGAGCGTGGTCTCGGCGCCGAGGCCTGAAAAGATGCCGGCGAACTCCACCGCGATGTAGCCGCCGCCATAGATGGCGATGCGCTCGGGCAGCGCCTTGAGATTAAAGGCCTCGTTGGAGGTGATGACGTGCTCGAGCCCCGGGATCGCGTCGCCGAGCGAGGGCGTCCCTCCGGTCGCGATCAGGATCTTCTTGGCGCCGAGCGTGCGCTCCGAGGTTTTGAGCCGAACCGATGTCGGGCCGACGATCTCGGCCCGCTCCTCGAAGACGGTGACGCCGGCGCGCTCCAGCGTCGCGCAATAGATCGATTCGAGCCGGCCGATCTCCTTGTCCTTGGCGACGACGAGGGCCGGCCAATCGAACTCCGGGTCGCCGACATCCCAACCAAAGCCGCTTGCATCCTCGAAGGCGTCGGCAAAGCGGCTGGCATAAACCAGGAGCTTCTTAGGCACGCAGCCGCGGATCACGCAGGTGCCGCCGATCCGGTACTCCTCGGCGATGGCGACCTTGGCGCCATAGCCGGCAGCAATGCGCGCCGCGCGCACGCCGCCCGATCCGGCACCGATCACGAACAGGTCGAAGTCGCCTTCGCTCATAGTCCCCTGGGCCTCCGCGCGCGATGCATCAGCTATCGCCGTTCTCCGAGCCGACGAGGCTGATGCCGTCGGCGCCGGCAACGATCGCGAGGTCGGCGATGCCGAGAAACATGCCGTTCTCCACCACACCGGGGATCAGCTTCAGCGCCTCGTCGAGATCCTCCGGATCGTTGATGCTGCCGAAGGCGCAGTCGAGGATGAAATTGCCGCTGTCGGTTACGAAGGGCTTGGCGTCGGCGCCCGTGCGCAGCGTGATCTCGCCCTCGCAGCCGGCGTCGGCCGCCATCGCGATCACCATGTTGCGGGTCGCCGTCAGGCCGAACTGCACGACCTCGAGCGGCAGCGGGTGCGATCCGAGCACCGCGACGCGCTTGGTGGCGTCCGCAATCACGATCATGCGGCCCGAGGCGGTGGCGACGATCTTCTCGCGCAGCAGTGCGCCGCCTCCGCCCTTGATGAGGCGCAGCTCCTCGTCGAGCTGATCGGCGCCGTCGACCGTCAGATCGAGGAAGGGCATCTCGTCGAGCGTGGTCATGCGGATGCCGAGCGCCGCGGCCTGCGCCTCCGTCGCCTTCGAGGTGGCAACGCAGGTGATGTCGAGACCGGCCTTGACCTTGGGGCCCAGGACCTCGACGAACTTCGCCGCCGTCGTTCCCGTGCCGAGCCCGAGCTTCATGCCGGGCTCCACGTACTCAAGCGCACGCTCGGCCGCTGCGAGCTTCCAGGCGTCGTTGCTCATGTTGATCCTCCCCGCGAGATGCGCTCCGCTCGTCGAGGAGCACGTTAAGTGACACTTGCCCCCTCCCCGTCATGGCGAAGCCATGCTCCGCACGGACGCAGGGAGGGGGCCGCCAACGCGAGCCATTGGCCTCTCGACTCACGCCGCTTGACCGCGCGCGCCGCAGCGCCCGGCCAGTCTCAAAAGTGCGAGCGGGTCAGAGCCCCCCCATAAGCATGTACTTGATCTCGACAAACTCATCGATGCCGTGGTGCGAGCCCTCGCGGCCGATGCCGCTTTCCTTGAAGCCGCCGAACGGCGCGATCTCGGTCGAGGTCAGTCCCTCGTTGATGCCGACGATACCGTACTCCAGGGCTTCGGCCACGCGCCAGCAGCGACCCATATCGCGGGTGAAGAAATAGGCGGCAAGGCCGAACGGCGTATCGTTGGCCATATGCACCGCTTCCTCCTCGGTCGCGAACTTGAAGAGCGGCGCCACCGGTCCGAACGTCTCCTCGCGCGCCACCCGCATCTTGGGCGTGACGCCGGTCAGGATCGTCGGCTCGAAGAAGGTGCCGCCGCGCGCGTCGCGCTTGCCGCCGATTGCGACCCGCGCGCCCTTCTTCAGCGCGTCAGCGACGTGGACTTCGACCTTCTCGACGGCGGCCGCGTTGATCAGCGGCCCGACCGTGACCCCGGTCTCGGTGCCCGGGCCCACCTTCAGCTCAGCGACAGCCTCGGTGAGCTTCTCTGCGAATGCGTCATAGACGCCGGCCTGCACCAGGATGCGGTTGGCGCACACGCAGGTCTGACCCGCGTTGCGGAACTTGGAGGCGACCGCGCCGGCGACCGCCCGGTCGAGGTCGGCGTCGTCGAACACGATGAAGGGGGCGTTGCCGCCGAGCTCCATGCCGACGCGCTTCACCGTGCGCGCGGCCTGCTCCATGAGGATCTTGCCGACCTCGGTGGAGCCGGTGAAGGTGATCATGCGCACGAGCGGGTTCGAGGTCATCTCGGCGCCGACGGGTATCGGGTCCTTGGCCGTGACGACGTTGAGCACGCCCTTGGGGAAGCCGGCGCGCTCGGCGAGCTCGGCCAGCGCCAGCGCCGAGAGCGGCGTGTCCTCGGCCGGCTTCACCACCACGGTGCAGCCGGCAGCGAGCGCAGGCGCCACCTTGCGCGTGATCATGGCGTTGGGAAAATTCCAAGGCGTGATCGCAGCCACGACGCCGACCGGCTGCTTGACGACGATGACGCGCGCGCCCGCCTTGTGAGTCGGAATGGTCTCGCCGTAGACGCGCTTGGCCTCCTCGGCAAAGAGCTCCACGAAGGCTGCACCATAGAGGATCTCACCCCTGGCCTCGGCGAGCGGCTTACCCTGCTCCTTGGTGAGCAGCAGCGCCAGCTCATCGGCATGGGCGACGATCAGCTCGTACCAACGGCGCAGGATCTGCGAGCGCTCCTTGGCGAGCCGCTGCGACCAGGGCTTGAAGGCGTGATGCGCTGCCTCGATGGCCGCCTTCGTCTCATCGGCGCCCAGCGCGGGAACGCGCGCGATCTCCTCCCCCGTTGCCTTGTCGATAACCGGCATCACCGGCGCGCCGACCCAGGCGCCGTCGATGTAGGCTTGCGTCTTGAGAAGCGTGATGACTTTCTTGTCCATGATCCACGACGACCCGCGATGGGCGCGGCATAATGCTGCGTGCCTTGGCTAGTGCATAAGGTGCGGGGCTTGCGGTTTCAAGCGGCAACCCCGCGCAAGATGACTGCAAAGCCGCCAACAGCTAGCGTGCGACCCGTTCTCGCAGCCCCTGGTCCCCATGCACAACCTCACGCTCGTCTTCGACCTCGACGGCACGCTCGTCGACACGGCGCCCGATCTCGTCGCGGCCGCCAATCACGTTCTCGATCACGTCGGATTGCCGCCGATCGACACGCAAAGCCTGCGCCCCTACATCGGCAACGGCGCGAAGTACATGATCGAGAAGGCGACCGCCGCCGCCAAGCTGAGCGAGGCCGAGCGCGAGGTGCTGCTTGAGCGTTTCATGGACTACTACGGCACCCACATCGCGGTCGGCAGCCGCCCCTTCGAAGGCGCCGTCGACGCGCTCGAGCGCTTCAAGGCCGAAGGCGCCAAGCTCGCCGTGTGCACCAACAAGCGCGAGGGCATGTCGCGGCAATTGCTCGATACGCTCAACTTGAGCCGCTTCTTTGCCGCCATTGCGGGGCGCGATACGCTCCCCACCTGCAAGCCGGACCCCGAGGCCCTGCTCGGAACCATCGGCCTGGCCGGGGGGCAAGCCTCGCAAGCCATCATGATCGGCGACAGCAAGGTCGACATCGCGACGGCCAAGGCGGCGCGCGTGCCTGTCATCGCCGTGAGCTTCGGCTACACCGATACGCCCATCGAGACCTTCGAGCCCGACGCCATCATCGACCACTACCGGGAACTGGAGCCGGCGATCCTCGCGCTCAAGCGTTGACGCTGGGCTTGGCCGTCTCCTCGCGCGCCCGCTTTGGCCACAGCCGCCGCCCCACCATGATCGTCGCCGGCAGAAACACGAGGTCGGCGATGAGCGAGGCGAGCAGCGTGAAGCCGCAGATCATCCCGAAGGTTCTGAGCGAGGGCAGATCGGAGAAGACCGTGACGCCGAGGCCGAAGGCGAGCACGATGGTGGTGAGGATGATCGCCGGGCCGACGAGGACGCGCGCGCGTCTGATGGCGCGCTCGGGCGCATCGCCCGTCTGCTCCTCCAGGCGCAACCGGTTGAGGAAGTGAATCAGCGCGTCGATGCCGAGCCCGAACACGACGAGCAGCGCCACCACGGAGGCAAATTCGAGCCCCTCTCCCTTCCACCACAACAGCGTGGCCGAGGCCATGACCGGAAAGAGCCCCGGCAGCAAGCTGATGACGGCGACGAAGGGCGAGCGGAAGGCCATGCCGAGCAGCACGCCGGCGAAGGCCACGCAGATGGGAATGCTCTCCTTGAGCTGATCGATCATGCGCTTTGAGTTGCGCGCCGCGATTGCCGGCAGGCCCGTGACGGAGATGCGGAAGGCCGGGTATTGCTTGCGGATAGGGTCGAGCGAGCGATCGATCTTCTCCACCACGGGCAGGATCTTGCTGGAATCGACGTCGGGCAACCGTCCCGTGACCAGGACAGCGTTCTGCTCCTTGGCGATGAAACGGCGCACCAGGTGCTCGGGCAGGATGCCGACATACTTCTTTACGGTCTCGATTTTGTCGTCGCCCACCGCGCGCAGCCAGCGGCGCAGGCTGTCCACCGACCACACGTTGCCGAGGCCGGCCTCGTTCTCCACCGCGTCGTGCACCTTTTCGATGACCTCGAGCGGGACCTCGGAGAAGAGCGGCGTGCCGTCGGTCCACTCGATCATCACATGCACGGGGTTGGCGCCGGTCAGCTTCTTGTCGATGCGGCTGGTGGCATCGAGCGCCTGCTCGCGGTCGGGCACCTGGTCGGCGAGCCGGTAGCGGCTCGGCAAATCGATGAACGCCGCCGTGAACAGGGCAAACAGTGTGACGCCGATCGCCGTGTAGAAATAGGGCCGGTACACCACGCGGTCGACGATCCAGCCGACGATGGTGCCGAGCCCGTCCATGAGCGAATCCGCCGGCGACCGGTCGCGCGCCAGCGTCGCCTCGTTGCGGATGAACACGACGCCGAGGATCGGCAGCACGAGGATGACGGCGATGAAGGAGATGAAGGTGGCAAGCGCGCCGGCAAGGCCGAACGTGCGGATGAGGCCCGATTCCGACAAGAGCAGCGCGCAGAAGGCGAGCAGCGCCGTGCCGTGGGCCAGCACGCACGCCGGCCCGACGACGCGGACGGCGAAGCGTACCGCCTGGTGGCGATCGTCGCCTTCGCGCAAGCGGATGCGGATCGCCGACACCATCTGCATGCTGTCGGCAAAGCCCATCACCATGATGAGCGGTGTCATGACGTTGAGGAACAGGTTGAGCTTGAAGCCCATCCAGCCCAACAGCCCCAGCGACCATGTCACCGCCAGCACGGGCGGCAGTGTCGCGACCAGCATCAGCGACAGGCGCCGGAAGAACACGGCAGCGATCAGCGCGCCGAAGAGGAGGCCCAGGCCGTTGTAGACGATCTGGTCGCGCTCGACCGCATTGCGGATCTCGAGCTGCATCACCGGTGCGCCGGTGAGCTTCGCCGTCAGCCCGGTGCCGGCGAGCAGCTCGTCCACGGTCGAATTGATCTCGCCGATGACCACCCGCGCGGTCCGCTCGCGCACGACCTCGCGGTCGAGCGCTACGATGATGAGCGCGAGCTTGCCGTCGTCGGACAGGAACTTGCCTTTGACGATGTCGTTGGCCCGCAACGTCTTGATGATCTCGTCGTAGGCAGGCCCTTCTGGCAGATCGTCGGGCACGATGGGGGCGGCGTAGCCCGATGCATCGGGCGCCCCGCGCGCCGACACCATCGACACCAGCCCGGCGACGCCGTCGATGAGTTGCAGCTCCGTGGTCAGCTCGGTGAAGGTCTTGAGCTGGCCCCGCTTCAGGAGATCTTTGCCCTCCACCACGACCAGCACGTCGTACTCGCTGGAGGGAAACCGCCGGTCGATGGCCTCGTAGCGGCGGAACTCCTCGGTGTTGGTGCGGAAAAGCTCCGACAACGAATCGTCGACCTGGAGCTTGGAGACGCCAATTCCGGCCAGCACCGTGACCACCGCGGCGATGACGGCCACCACATACGGCGCCCGCAGGGCGATCAGGCCCAGCCGCTCCAGCCCGAGCGAGAACACAAATGTCCGGCGCGGCTCCTCAGCGCTCCCCATGGCTCCCCCCTCGGCACTCTTTAAAGCCCTGCTTGGCAGGTCGGCCGATTGCCGTTTGTCGCATGTAAACCTATCCCGCTCCATACGGAATCGGCCCGGTGAGACGGATCGTTGCATTGGCTGCGTTTAAGGTGCAAGGGGATCGCCCGACCCCCGCCAAACGCTACTGCGGCGCCGCAATATGGCCGCAAGCCCCGGGTCCTTTTCCGTCTCCGTCCGCCCGACGCCCCGCGTCGCCGCGGCCGACCGTCGAAGCTCACTTGCAAGGCCGCAATGCGCCTCTCGCCCCTAATATCTGCGTTCCAGCGGGCCCGGCGCGCGCCCTTCCGGCTGGCCCAGGTTCTGGGCCTCGCCGTCCTGCTTGGCGCGTGCGTGCCCCAGCTTGCCGCTGCGACCCCGCAGCAGGCCCCCAACAGCCGCGTCGTGCTCGACCTGCCGCCTGGCTACACGCCCTCGCCGCTCTTCTCCGGCTTCCAGAACGAGGCGCTCGGCATATCGTTCATCATCCTCGAGGCCCCCGTCGACGAGTACGACAAGATGGCGCAGGGCTTCACGCCGCAAGAGCTCGCCAAGCGTGGGATTACCGACGTGCGCCCCGCCTCGATCGCACGCTCGGACCCGCACATTTTCATGCGCGCCCACCAGGTGTCCGAAGCCGGCACCTATGACAAATTCTTCGTGCTGTTCCGCACCAGCGACCAGACGATCCTGGTGTCGGCCAACGTGCCCGCCAAATCCATCGAGGACGGCAGCGTCAAGCCCGAGGACATCGCCGCGATCCTCGCCACCGCCAAGACGACGGAGAAGCCGGCGGTGCGCGACCTCTTCTCGCTGTCCTACCTTGGGCCCTTCAAGGAGGCCGGCACTCTGGTCGGCACCAGCAAGGTCTACACGCTCGACGGACGGCTCGAGCCGGAGCGGAGCGGCGTGACGCGCTCGGCGTTCATGGTCGCGCCTTCCCTTGACAAGCGCCCGGTGGCCAACCCCGAGAAGCTCGCCGTGGCGCTGCTCGTCAGCCTGCCCGGCTACAAGGAGGTGAAGCCCGGCGAGCCGCACGACATCAAGATCGGCGATCTCGACGGGGTGGAGGTCACCGCGCACGCCGTCGATGAGGACGACGGCACGCCCGTGCGCCTCTACCAGGCGATGCTGCTCGGCAAGGACGGCGGCTATTTCCGGCTGATCGGCATTGCCACGGAGGCGGACGCCGCCCGCATCGACCCGGAATTCCCCAAGATCGCCCAGAGCTTCACGCTGCTGCCGTAAGGGATGGAGCGTGGCTTGACAGGGGTGGCCGGCCCCTCGCATATGAACGGCCCTTAGGGACTTGGCGTGCTTCTTATCGGAAAACCGGTTCCCAATTTTCCGGAAGCACTCGGGCGGGCGGTTAGCTCAGCGGTAGAGCACACGCTTCACACGCGTGGGGTCATAGGTTCAATCCCTATACCGCCCACCATCCCGGTTACCCTCCGGCCTCGCGGATCGCGCGCTCCTTGTCGGCAATCCGCTTGTTGATGGCAGGCAGCTGATCGGCCGGTGCCGTCTTCAGCACGCTGTTGAGCTCGGCCAGCTCCGCGCGCAGGCGTCCGAGCCGCAGGCCCGCGCGCTCTGGCAGCGCGCTTCGCTCCTCCAGCAATCGCCTCAATGGAAGCGTGTCGCGCGCCTCGGGATAGCAAATCAACAGATCGATGAGATCCTTTTCGAACTCGCTGATGCGCTCCCGGACCCGCTCGAATTGGATCTTGAAAAGTTTCTGGTCCGCTTCGGAACGAAACTTGGCCATGTCGACGAGCTCTCTGACCTCGCCTTCAAGCCAGCGCAGACCCCGAACCGCGCGCATCCGCTGATCGTCGCCTTGCATCACCAGCCTCGCATCCGCAGCACGACGTTGGTTGGCGCGACGCGGGCGATGAAGCCTAGAGCCGCGGCGCAGTGCGGCGGCTTCGACCCCAGCAGGATGATGGGACACCGTTGCGGGCGCATGCTTTCATGTCCTGGTCTTCCTTGTGAGGATAACGCCCCATTCGCTAATAAGGCGTGCGCAAGCAACGGTAACGAAATGTCGATGGACTGCTGGCAAGCAGGGCGAAGCGCAAAGCCGCTCTCGCCGCAGCGATGCTAGGGGCTTCAAGAGCTCCGGAGGCGATGCCGAGCCGCCTTCTGCTCCCGGCGGCCACAACACGCAAACGCCGCGCCGCCGACCAAAATCGGCCAACAAGCGCCTCAATCCTTAGGGACGGGTGCCTAGTCTCCCCTGCATGGATGATCAGGTCCCCGGGGCTCGGGCGGCGCAACGCCTCACGTCGTCCGGGCTCTCTGCGCGTCCCCGCTCTCAAAAATCTTCGCTCTCAAAAAAAAGAGAGCGCCGGATCAGCATTCGCTAGCGAACCTGACCGGCGCTCCTACGAGCCCTGAGGGAGTAAGGCTCTCTCCGTTGGGGGACAACAGAGATGGTGCCGAGGATGGTGACGGAGCCCAATTCGGCTGTCCATAGGCCGCGCGGAGCCGGCACAAAGTTTCCTGTGGACAATTTGGAAATGCCACACCCAGGCCACCGCCGGCGCGGCGGCGACCTGTGCGGGCCAGCAAAGCCGGCGTATCTCAGGCGGCCTCGGTAAGCGGCGGCGCAACCGCGGCAGGCTGCGCTGCGGCTTCTGTCGCAACGCGCGGCGCGGGCTCGAGCGCGAGCAGTCCCGCCAGCTCGCGGCGCATCTGGAGGCATTCGTACTCGGCCTTGGCGATCAGCCGCTCGACGTCGGCTTGCCGCTCCACGTTCGCGCGCGCCGTGCCGGCATGCTCGGCGAACTGCGGCCCCATGCGCTCGAAGAATTCCTTCCCTGGCATGACGTTCCCCCTGTCGGATGCAACGTCATTGCAAGTAGCGCGATTCGGGTGTGGACAGCAGGTGGATTGTTTGTGGACAGACTGCCGCGCTGCGGCGGTCAGCGCTGCGCGGAGCGGGCGGTGACGGCCTCTTTGCCGTACATGGTCAGCATCGGCTCATCGAGGAGGATCACCTCGTCGTAGATGCCGTAGCCGTTGAAGTGGCCGGCAATGGCGCGGCCGTAGGCACCCATGTTGCCGAGCTCGATGTAGTCGCCCTCCGCCACCGAGGCCGGCAAAAGGAACGGACCCTTCATGTAGTCGATGAAGTCACAGGTCGGGCCCCACAGCTCGAACGGCTGCAACGGCTCGGCTGCATCGACGTCGCGGCTGACGAGCCGCGTCGGGAAGATGAAGCCCAGCTGCGCGGCGTCGAACAGCATGCCGTAGGAGCCGTCGTTGATATAGAGGTTGTTGCCGCGGCGCGCATCCACGCGCACGATCAGGCTCTCGGCCTCCGCCACCAGCGCGCGGCCCGGCTCGCACATCAGCTTGATGTTCTCTCTGACGGGCAGCGTCTCGACACACGCGAGAATGGTGTCGAGGAAAACCTGCAGCGGAGCCGGATCGCTGTCGGGGTAGCGCGCGGGAAATCCGCCGCCGACGTCGAGGCGGTCGATGACGACGCCGGCCTTGACGATCAGCTTGTGCACCTCGCCCAGCGCCGTCACGAACGCATCGGGAGTCGTCGTCTGCGAGCCGACGTGGAAAGTGAGGCCCAGCTCGGCTGCGACCTGGCGCGTCTTCATCAGCAGCCGCGCCGCCTTCTGGCCGGATAGCCCGAACTTGCGCTCCAAGGGAATGCGGCTGTTGATGGCGGGCACGGCCACGCGCACCCACAACAAGAGGTCGCGGGCGTTGTCGGTTGCCGCCAGGATCTTGTCGAGCTCATCCTCGCCGTCGAGCGCAAAGGAGCGCACGCCCATGTCGTAGGCACGGCGGATGGCGTGGCGCGACTTCACCGGATGCATGAAGTGCAGGTGCGCGTCGGGGATCGTGGCCGCGTCCTCGATCTCGGGCAGCGAGGCGACGTCGAAGTGGCGGATCCCGGCACCGTAGAGCGCCCCGATCAGAAAGACCGAGTTGTTGGCCTTGTAGGCGTAGGCCACATCGCCGGGAAAGTTTTCGAGGAACCACCGCGCCGCGCGCCCCGCCGCATGCGGGCGCAATCCGCGCACCGGCCGCTCGGGCCGGCACTTGTCGATCAGTGCTGCCGCAGAGGAGAGTTTCTCCATCGCATGGAACCTCCACCGCCACCAAGGGCGAACAAAAGGCGCTGCTCGAAGCAGAGGCCGCCAAACCGGAAAGAGGGGTGCATTTAGGGCGCGCATCCCCCCCTGTAAAGAGCTTTTTTGTGACGTGCCGGCGCTTTCCGCGCGCTCTGCGCGACCTTGAGCCGCCCTTCGCATGCACCCGCTTTCGAGGAGCTGCACGCCACGCCCGGGCGCTCGCGTAACCCATCCGCCCATTTCCTCTGTTCGGCGGGCGCCGGCCCTGCCTAAAACATGCCATGGAGTATGAGCCGGCCAAGGTATGTTGATGCGGACGGGGGGAAAGATCCTAATCGACCAGCTGGTCGCCCACGGCTGCCGCACGCTCTTCACGGTCCCGGGCGAGAGCTTCCTGCCCGCCCTCGACGCGCTCTTCGACGAAGGCCCGATCCGCACCATCGTGTGCCGCCACGAAGGCGGCGCCGCCATGATGGCGGAGGCCTCGGGCAAGCTCACCGGTGCGCCGGGCATTGCCTTCGTGACGCGAGCGGCGGGAGCGGCCAATGCCGTGAGCGGGGTCTATGTCGCCCACCACGAACTCGACGCCCATGCTGCTGCTCGTCGGACTGACCGCGCAGGCGCGCGAGGGACGCGGCGCCTTCCAGGAGATCGACGTCACGGCGCTGTTCGGCTCGATCGCCAAGTGGGTCGGCATCGTGCGCGCGCCCGAGCGCATTCCCGAGCTCGTCGCGCGCGCCTACCAGACCGCTCTTTCAGGTCGGCCGGGGCCCGTCGTGCTGGGACTGCCCGAGGACGTCCTCCTTGCCGCGGCCGATGCCGAGGACGGCGCGCCCGTGCGCGCGGTGAGCCCGGCGCCATCGGCCGCCGAGATGACGCGTCTCAAGAACAAGCTCGTCGCCGCCGAACGTCCGCTGGTGCTCGTCGGCGGTCCAGGTTGGAGCGCTGAGGCCGAGCAGGCTCTCGCCGCCTTCGCCGAGATGTTCGACATGCCCGTAGCGGCCGCCTTCCGCCGCCAGGATCATTTCGACAACCGGCATCCGGCCTATGTCGGGCACGCCGGCATCGACATCGATCCCAAGCTCGCCGCCGCCATACGCGGCGCCGACCTGCTGCTCGTCATCGGCGAGAGGCCGGCCGACGTGACGACGGGCGGCTATACGCTGCTCTCCGTCCCCAAGCCCGGGCCGTTTCTCGTGCACGCGCACCCATCGGGCGACGAGATCGGACGCCTCTTCCGCACCGACCTCGGGATCGTGGCGGCCGCCGAGCCCTTCGCCAAAGCGCTGAGCCGGTTGAAGCCGCCGCCGCGGCGCCGCTGGGCGCGTCTGCGCCGCGACCTGCGCGCCAGCTACGAGCGCTCGCTGAAGCCGCTTCCCACGCCCGGCAGCGTCAAGCTCGAGGAGGTGATCGCTACCCTGTCGCGCGACTTGCCGGAGGATGCCATCGTCACCAACGGTGCCGGCAACTACACAGCCTTCCTGCACCGCTACTTCCAGTACAAGGGCTACCCCTCTCAGCTCGCCCCGACATCGGGGTCCATGGGCTACGGCCTGCCCGCCGCCATCGCCGCCAAGCTCGCCCAGCCTGAGCGGCCCGTCGTGGCCCTGGCGGGCGACGGATGCCTAATGATGACCGGCCAGGAGCTTGCGACCGCCGTGCAGTACGCCCTGCCCATCGTGCTGATCGTCGCCAACAACGGCATGTACGGGACCATCCGCATGCACCAGGAGCGGCTCTTTCCCGGCCGCGTGCTGGGCACGAGCCTCGTCAACCCTGACTTCGCCGCGCTCGCCCGCTCGTTCGGCGCCGCCGGCGTGACCGTCACGCGGACGGAGGATTTCGCCCCCATCCTGCGCCGTGCCCTGTCGGCCGGCCTTCCCACCCTCATCGAGCTTAAACTTGACCCCGAGGCCATCAGCCCGCGCCAGACCTTGACCGCCATCCGCGGCAGCGGGAAACAGTAAAGACAAGGCCAATGCGGTCGGCGAAGCCCCATTGGTAAATACTTCCTTAAAGCTAAAATTCTTTGGTTATCTATAGGTGCAAGAGGAATTCGACTAACGAAACCTTATCGGTTACAAAAGCATCAACTCGATTGTACACGCCAGTCCGCACAAGGATCATCCCATGGACCTCAAGGGGGCCAAGACCGAAGACGGAGCGTACGCGGCCTGGGCACGCACGGGCGCGCTTATCGTGTTCTTGCTGACCGGCATTCTGCTCGTCGCCTCGCTCGGCAGCGCCCGCAGCCAAATCGCACCGCAGCATACCCCGGGCGGCACCTTCCAGGTCGAACACCTCTGAGGACCCACACACTCTAAGACCCACTCTCCCCCAATGCTCTCCCCCAAGCCTAAAGGCCTCGGATCCGACGGATCCGGGGCCTCTTTTCATGACCGCGCGCAAGGCGTGCACACCGGCCGGGACTTGTTTGCGCTGGCGCGCTGGCGGATGCTAAAGGGCGGCAGCGGCCCAAGCACTCTACGCCGCTCTTAGGGGTCCTCTGCATCCGCTCGGTCGGCGCAAGCGCACGTGCAGACTTCAAGGCCAAGCACGCGCAGGCGGGCTCAGACCCGCTCCTGCCGCGTAACCCAGGGGAAGCAACGCCACATGGCCATAACGTCAGAAGCGATCGTCGACAGCATGCTGAAGAGCATCGAGAGTGCGAAGCGCACGGAGACGCCTTACCGGCACTGGTACCTCACCCACTGTCTGCCCGACGATGCGCTCGACGCCGTTCTCGCGCTGCCCTTCGAGGCGCCGCCGCTCGATGGCGTTTCGGGAAAGCGCGAATTGCATAACAACACGCGCAAATACTTCGATCAGGAGAACATGGGCCACTTTCCGGTGTGCAAGGCCTTCAACGACGCGTTTCAAAGCAAAACTATCACGGACCAAGTTCGAGAAGCACTTCGGCACCAATCTCGACGGCACCTACCTTCGCGTCGAGATCGCGCAAGATACCGACGGTTTCTGGCTGGAGCCCCACTCGGACCTAGGCGTGAAGCTGTTCACCATGCTGCTCTATACGTCCAAGGATCCGAGCCACGCCGACCTTGGCACCGACATCTATGATGGGGAGAAGCGCCACTTCGGTCGCTCTCCGTTCGAAAGCAACGCCGCGCTCGTGTTCGTTCCCTCCGACATCACGTTCCACGGCTTCGAGCGGCGCAAGATCAACGGCGTGCGCACGTCGGTGATCATCAACTACGTGAGCAACGAGTGGCGTGCCCGCGAGCAGCTCGCCTTCCCCAACCAGCCCATCAGCCACTGACGATGCGTCGGGGCGGCGCCCGGGTGTGCCGGGGGGTATGAGAGGAAAAACGGATGGCGAAGGCGGCGTGGATCGGCCTCGGCGTCATGGGCTTCCCCATGGCGGGACACCTTCTGAAAAAAGGCGGACACGAGGTCATCGTCTACAACCGCCACGCGGCGAAGGCGCGAGCCTGGGCCGCTGAGCACGGAGCCGGAGCGACGGCTGCGACGCCGGCGGCGGCCGCTGCCGGCGCCAACTTCGTGTTCTGCTGCGTGGGCAACGACGACGACCTGCGCGCGGTGACCGTCGGCAAGGACGGCGCTTTTCACGGCATGGGCGCCGGCACCGTTTTCGTCGATCACACGACGACGTCGGCCGAGGTCGCGCGTGAGCTTGCCGGCGCTGCGAGCGAGCACGGGTTCTCCTTTCTCGACGCTCCCGTCTCGGGCGGCGAGGCCGGCGCCAAGAACGGCGCGCTCACCGTCATGGTCGGCGGCGAGGAGGAGGCGTTCCGGCGCGCCGAGCCGCTGATCTCCACCTACGCGCGCGCCGTCACGCACATCGGGCCCTCGGGCGCCGGCCAGCTCACCAAGATGGTCAACCAGATCGCCATCGCCGGGCTGTTGCAGGGGCTGTCCGAGGCGATCGACTTCGCCGAGCGGGCCGGCCTCGACCTCGATCTCGTCATGGCCACCATCTCCAAGGGCGCGGCCCAATCCTGGCAGCTCGACAACCGCTGGAAGAGCATGCACGAGGGCCGCTTCGATTTCGGCTTCGCGGTGGACTGGATGCGCAAGGATCTGGCGATCTGCCTCGCCGAGGCGCGCCGCAACGGCGCCAGCCTGCCGGTCGCAGCCCTCGTCGATCAGTTCTACGCGGAGGTGCAGAGGATGGGCGGCGCCCGCTGGGACACCTCGAGCCTCATTGCCCGCCTCAAGGCCGACGGCACCTCCTGAAATCGATTTGAGCGCGCTTCGACGCGGCGACCCAGATGAAATCCTACCGCAAGGAACTATGGTTCGAGATCCCGGGGCGGCGGGCGTTCGTCAACATCACGCCAGAAGTCGAGGCGTGCCTTACCGAGAGCGGCGTCCGCGAAGGCCTCGTTCTCGTCAACGCCATGCACATCACCGCCTCCGTCTTCATCAACGACGACGAGCGCGGCCTGCACCACGACTACGAGGTGTGGCTGGAGGAGCTGGCGCCGCACGAGCCGGTTTCCCACTACCGCCACAACCGCACCGGCGAGGACAACGCCGATGCGCACTTGAAACGCCAGGTGATGGGGCGCGAGGTGGTCGTCGCCATCACCGCGGGCAAGCTCGACTTCGGACCATGGGAGCAGATCTTCTATGGCGAGTTCGACGGCGGACGCCGGAAGCGCGTGCTCATCAAGATCATTGGCGCGTGAGCTGCTACAGTTGCGGCCTCGCAACCTTCTAGGAGGCCGCATATGACCACCACTGCCTTCTATGCTTCCTTGCTCGCGGCGCTCTACCTGGTCTTGAGCTCACGCGTCATCGGCTGGCGCCGGGTTCAACGGGTCGAGCTGGGGCACGGCGAGGACGCCGAGCTTCTGCGGCGCATGCGCGTGCACGCCAACTTTGCCGAGTACGTCCCCTTCGCGCTCTTATTGATGGCGTTGGCGGAAAGCATGGCGCCTCCGCATATCCTTCTGCATTTTGTCGGGGTGCTCCTCGTCGCCGGACGGCTGCTGCACGCCTATGGGCTGTCGCAGACGCCGCAGATTCCCAACTACCGCGTGGGGGGCATGGTTCTGACGCTGATGGCGCTCGGGATCACCGCGATGATGTGCTTCTCGCTCTCGGTCTTGTACATGTCGGTCTAGACTTTGGCCGCGCGCTCGGCATTGGTGCGGGCGAACTGCAGCGGCAGCGCGGTCGTATACTTGATCTGCTCCATGGCAAAGGCGGAGGAGACTTTGGCAATCTCGATGCGCGCGATGAGCTTCTTGTAAAACGCGTCGTAGGCGTCGATGTCAGGCACGACCACGCGCAACAGGTAGTCGATGTCGCCCGACATGCGGTAGAACTCGACCACCTCGGGAAAATCGGCAACCGCGTTGTGGAAGCGGTCAAGCCACGCCACCGTGTGCTGATCCGTCTTGATCGAGACGATGACGCTGACGCCGGCGTTGACCTTGTGGGGATCGAGGATCGCCACGCGGCGCTGGACCACGCCGGCCTCCTCCAGCTTCTGGATGCGGCGCCAGCAGGGCGTGGTGGAAAGGCCGACCTCCTTGCCGATGTCGGCAACCGGCCGGGTGCAATCCTCCTGCAAAATGCGCAGGATCTTGATGTCCATGTCATCGAGCATTGCGCGTCCTGCTTGGAATAACGTTCTAGAAATCAGCTGGTAGCGCGAGTAAGCTTGCCGAATAAGCGCGCGTCAAGGGGATCGGTAGTAAATTTTTCCCACGCCGCGTTACGAGCGGTGTTATCCGAGAAGCCGGCGCACCTCTTGGCGCAGACGCGGCATGAGCTCGGCCTCGAACCAAAGGTGGCTCTTGAGCCAGCCGTTGTTGCGCCAGGACGGATGCGGCAGCGGCAGGCAGCGCGGGACGTTTTCGCGCTCCAGGATGCTGCGCCAATTGGCAACGGTCGCGGTGACGCCGCGCGTTGCCTCGGCACCCAGATGCCAGCGTTGCGCATACCCGCCGATGAGCAGCAAGAGCTCGATCTGCCCGAGCTGCTGAAAGAGACGCCCGCGCCAGCGCTGCGCGCACTCGCGCCGCGGCGGCAGATCGGCACCGTTTGCGTCCTGGCCCGGATAGCAGAAGCCCATGGGCACGATCGCGATGCGGCGCACATCGTAGAACTCGTCGGGCGTGACGCCCATCCAGTCGCGCAGCCGCTCGCCCGAAGGGTCGCTGAAGGGGACGCCGGAGGCGTGCACGCGCGTTCCCGGCGCCTGTCCCACCAAGCCAAGCCGCGCAGTGCGGCTCACGCGCAAGACCGGGCGCGGTTCGTGCGCGAGCGGAGCGCCTTGGGGCGCCTCGACGCAGACCCGGCAGGCGCGGATCTCATCTGCCAGGCGATCGAGGCTCGAGGCCACGGGCTCCTCGTTCAGATGTCGAGTGTCATGCCGTCCTCGGCGAGAAGCACGCGGGCGTCGTGCACTTCGCCGCGCTGCGCCAGCATCTCCCCGCTCATGTGCGTGAGCATCACCCGCTTGGCGCCGAGCCGGTCGAGGTTCTTCTCGATGTTCCGCCACGTCATATGATAGCCGACCTTGACGTCGAAGCCGAAGCACTCGGCGATGAAGAGATCCGCGCCCTTGGCCGTGGGCAGCAGGCTCTCGACCCATTCGGTGTCGCCCGAGAAGCTCAAGATCTTGCCGCCGGCCTCGAGCCTGAGCGCATAGGGCGGCGCGCCCGAAGGATGCGACACCTCGAACGGCGTCACGCACACCGCGCCGACGCTGAGCGGCGTCGCCTCGGCGTACTCCAGAAAGCGCATCTCGAAGCGGCGCTCGACTTTCGACGATCCCGGAAACAGCGCCTCGGCGGCGGTAGTGAAGCGTGCCGCGATCCCGACCGGTCCGGTGATGGTGAGCGGCGCGGTCCGCTTGGTGACATAGTGCGCATGCAGCAGCCACCACACGAGGCCTGCGAAGTGATCGCCGTGCAGGTGGGAGATGAAGATGGTGGAGACGCGGTCCGGTTCTAGCCCTAGGCGCTGCATGCCGATGACGGCGGTCGCTCCGCAATCGATCAACACCTCCTCGCCGGGCAAGGCGACGTGGTAGCACGTCTGCAGCCGGCCGCCGGATCCGAATGCGTCGCCCGAGCCGACGACGGTGAGCCTCATGTGCGCCTCGTAGGAATCTTCCGACCTCTCAAACCCTCTGGCATCCCGCGCCTAGCGGCAATGCGCGCCTTTCGGCCTGACTAAATTGCCGTTCACGCGGCAGCGCTCGGGCGTGCCGAGACCTCCTTGTGCCAGCGGGCGACATTATCCAGCCCGGGCGGCATGTCGAGACGCGCCGGCTTCATGAAATCGATAGCCACGAGCGCCGTGATATCGGCAATGGAGTATTCCGGGCCGGCGATATAGGGGCGCTCCGCGAGCACGGCATCAAGCAGGGACAGCATCTCGGAGACCTTCGCCTTGTTCGCCTCGCCCCACTCGGTCACCTGCGGGACCTCGAGATGGCTCATCTTCGGATGCAAATGACGGAAGACCGCGGCGACGGTGCCAAAGAGCCCGAACTCGACCCGCCGGTTCCACATCTCCACCTTGGCGCGCCCGACGGGGCCCTCCCCGAACAACGCCGGGTACGGCTCAAGCTCCTCGAAATAGCGGCAGATGGCCACCAATTCACAGATCACGGTCCCATCATCGAGGATCAGCATAGGCACCCGCTGCATGGGATTGAGGGCGGTGTACTCGGGCGTGCGCAGCACGCCCGCCATGAGGTCGACCTGCTCGAAGGCGACCGCGATGTCTTTCTCCGCAAGAAAAATGCGCACCCGGCGGGGATTGGGAGCGCCGCGCGTCTCGATGATTCGCATGGCCTGGGGCGTTTGAGAGGTTTTCGAGTTTTAACAGGACCGTAGCTGCGCCGGGGCCCGGCGACAATGCGCGCGGGTGCCACGAGGCCCCCCGGAGCAGCTTGTCTTGTATCGACGTCTTAACAAGAAGAATGCATTTATAAACACTTAGTTAGGAAATCATGCGGAGATTGGCCCTTAGGCCGGGCCCAGCAGTGGAGCCCCCGAACGGCGGACAATATGAGCAGCAGTGCCACAGCCGACGAGGTCGGACGGCTCAAGAGCCGGCGTGACGCACGCCAGCGCGCTGCCGCCGACTTCAGGGCGACGCGGGCGCGGCTTGCCGCCGGCTCCAGCATCAAGCCGGAGTTCGAGTACGAGCTCTTGGCCATGTACGTGCGCAGCGAGCTCGGCGCCGCGGTGACCATGCCAGCGCTCTACGCGCTCTTCGCCATCGCCTCCATGTTCTGGTCGCCGATCCTCGACGCCATCGTCTGGCTGGTGATCGTGATCGCTGCCAAGGTGGTCCTGCTCGACCAAGGCCGCCGCTTCCTGGCGCTTGCGCCCTCCCAAGTGAACATCAGGCTTTGGCGCCGCCGCTTCATCATCATCGAGCTGTTGAACGGCATCGGGCTCGCCGGCTTCGCCCTCGTCGGCGTCGGCAAGAGCTTCGAGACCGGCGGCGATCTTTTGTTCGCCTCCCACGTCTTCATCTTCGCCACGTTGATCGTGGTGCTGGCTATCCGCACCATGTTCGCCGCCACCATCCCCGTGATCTTTTATGCCGGCACGGTGCCTATGATGGTGGCCGTGGTATTGCGGCTGCTCCTCCTCCATGACCCGTTCTACATGGCGCTCGCCTTGATGGCGGTCGGTGTCTACCTCTACTTCATCTTCCTCGCGCGCGGCCTGCGCGCCACGACGCTGTCGATGCTCGAGTTCCGCTGCGAGAAGGATGCGCTGATCGCCGAGCTCGAGGAGCAAAAGTCCGTTTCCGACGAGGCCCGCCGGCGGGCGGAGGCGGCCAACCAAGCCAAATCCCGCTTCCTTGCCACCATGAGCCACGAGCTTAGAACCCCGCTCAACGCCATCCTCGGCTTCTCCGAGGTGATGAAGACGGAGCTGTTCGGACCCATGGAGAATCCCACGTACCGGGAGTACGCGGGCAACATCCTCGACAGCGGGCGCCACCTGTTGCACCTCATCAACGAGATCCTCGATCTGACGCGCATCGAGGCGGGCCGCTACGAGCTGCACGAGGAGCCGCTGCGCCTCGCTGACGTCGCCGATGAATGCCACAAGCTTCTGAAGCTGAGGGCGGACAGCAAGGGGCTGCAGGTCATCGACGAGTTCGAGCCGGACCTGCCGGCCGTTTGGGCCGACCAGCGCGCCATGCGCCAGATCTGCCTCAATCTCATGTCGAACGCCTTGAAGTTCACGCCGAAGGGCGGCCACATCACGCTGCGCGTCGGCGCCACAGAGGACGGCGGCCAGTTCCTCGCCGTGCGCGACAACGGTCCCGGCATTCCGGAGGATGAGATCCCCAAGGTCCTGCAGGCCTTCGGCCAGGGCGCGCTCGCACAGCAGAACGCCGAGGGCGGTGCCGGGCTTGGTCTCGCCATCGTGCAGAACCTGATCGAGCTGCACGGCGGCAGCCTTGCGCTCACCTCCGAGCTGCGCAAAGGCACCGACGCCAAGGTTCTCCTGCCAGGTTTCCGCGTGCTCCGCGCCATGGCGCCGCTGCAGCTGCTGGGCCGCGAAACGCACCGCGCCAGGGAAGCGGGGCCCCCTCCTCCGCGCCCCGCCCGCATGCGCCGCAAGCCCCCGTCCTCCTCGAGCGCGGCCGTGCCCTTCGTTTGACGAGGGACTGCGCCCGCGTTGTGCTGGCGCGCAGCGGCCGCTACATACTCCTTCTGGGCATTCGCAGACCGCGCCGGTGTCCGGCACGAAATCTCGAAATGCGGGCACTGTCACGGGATACGAATGGAGACCCCCTGCGTCAACATCTGCGAGATCGATCGCGCATCGGGCTTGTGCCGAGGCTGCGGTCGGACCGTCGCCGAGATCGCCAGCTGGTCGTCGCTTACGAGCGCAGAGCGCCGTCGCATCATGAGCGAGCTCGCCGACCGCAAGGCAGCGCTCGTCAAGGGATGATCCCATGAAAGCATGGCTGCTCCTGGCGTTCATCATCCTCGCCGGGCTGCTTTTGCTCTTTCGCGCTGATATCGGCCTGTTGTCCGACATGGGACCGTTCGAGATCATTGTCCTCGCCGGCGGCCTGCTCCTGGTCGCGATCTACATCATGGTTCTTTTGAGCGGGGAGCGGCATCGGCCCCTGCAGGCGGTGCGCTATCTGTTGATCTGGGCCGCGATCGGGCTCGGCTTCATCATCGCCTACAGCTACCGCGAGGAGCTTTCGGCCATTGCCAGCCGCGTTGGCGACGAGCTCACCCCGCCGGGGCGAACGATCGCCGTCAGCACCACGGACGAAGGCGAGCGCGCGGTGCGCGTGCGCCGGCGCGAAGACGGCCATTTCGTGGTGCGCGCCGCCGTCAATGGCCAATCGATGACGCTGTTGGTGGATACCGGTGCCTCGACCGTGGTCTTGAGGCCAGGAGACGCTGAACGCGCCGGCATCGACACCGCCGACCTGACCTACACGGTCCCGGTGCAGACGGCGAACGGCACCACGTTTGCCGCACCCACGCACCTGCGCACGCTCGCCGTCGGCCCGCTGATCGTGCGCGACGTCAACGCGCTGGTGGTTCGTCCCGGTAGCCTTAATGAAAACTTGCTCGGTATGAGTTTCTTAAGGCGTCTGCGGTCCTATGAGTTCTCCAAGGATTTCCTGACGCTCAGAGGATAGAGCGGCGCGGCGCATCGCACGGCGCCCTTGGGCGGAGCTCACACGATGGCGCTGACACCAGGCACCCGACGACTGATGCGCGAGGCCGCGAGCTGGGGCGTCGTGGCGCTGATTGCCGTGGCCGCCGTCATGCATCTCGACACCCTCAAGATGGGCACGGAAAACTTGCTCGGGCTGCCGCCGTCGGCAGACGGGGCCGCGCGCCAGGAAATGCAGGCTGCCACGGCCCACTACGGCTCGGTGGTCGAGATCAAGGCCGGACGCAACGGGCATTTCAACACCGAGGCCGAGGTCAACGGCCGCCCGGTCGAGGTGATGATCGACACCGGCGCCACCATGGTCGCGCTCAGCTACGAGGACGCCGAGCGCGCCGGCCTCTACCTCAACGACGGCGATTTCACCGGCGCCGTGACAACGGCAAACGGCGTGGCACGCGTCGCTCCCGTCACCCTCGACCGCGTCTCCATCGGCGACATTACGGTGCGCGACGTTCCGGCGGCCGTCACCGAGCCCGGGCGGCTCAAGACCTCGCTTCTCGGCATGAGCTTCCTCAACCGGCTGTCGCGCTTCGACATGCGCTCGGGCGTGCTCGTGTTGCAGGACTAGGCGGCCCAACTCTCGCCCAATTCCCTCTGCGACAGCCGCGGCATCGACTCTCGCGCCCGTCACGGCTACACCTGCCGGCGCCACCTCAAGCCTTTACAGGAATCTGTCATGCTTCCCGCGCCGCGCGCCAACCTCAAGCCGAATACTGCCGACTTCGAGCGCCTGCCTCTCGTGAAGCCGACGGGCTTTCGCGAGTACGACGCGCGCTGGCTCTTTCCCGAAGAGATCAACCTCATGGGGGTCAATGCGGTCGGCCTGGGCATCGCCACGCTCTTTGGCCGACGCCGCGTGAAAAAGCGCATCGTCGTCGGCCACGACTTCCGCTCCTACTCGGGCAGCGTGAAGCAGGCGCTGATGGTGGGGCTCATGGGCGGCGGCATGGAGGTGCACGACATCGGCCTCGCGGTGACGCCCATGGCCTACTTCGCCCAGTTCAATCTCGACGTGGAGGGCGTCGCCATGGTCACCGCCAGCCACAACGAGAACGGCTGGACCGGCATCAAGATGGGGCTTCAGCGTCCGCTGACCTTCGGGCCCGAGGAGATGTCGGAGCTGAAGGAGATCGTGCTCGGCGGCAAGTTTGAAACCGCCGACGGGGGGCGTTACGTCTTCGTCGCCGACATGACCGAGCGCTACATCAAGGCGCTCACCGACCGGCCCAAGCTCAAGCGCCGCCTGAAGGTGGTCGTCGCCACCGGAAACGGCACGGCGGGCGCCTTCGCGCCGCAGGTGCTGGAGGCCGTCGGCTGCGAGGTCGTGCCGCTGCACACCGAGCCCGACCACACCTTCCCCAACTACAATCCCAACACCGAGGACATGGCCATGCTGCACGACCTCGCGGCCAAGGTCACGGCGACGGGGGCAGACGTCGGTCTGGCCTTCGACGGCGACGGCGACCGCTGCGGCGTGGTCGACAACGAGGGCCGCGAGATCTTTGCCGACACGGTCGGCGTCATGCTCGCGCGCGACATATCGAGCCTCTACAAGAACGCCAAGTTCGTCGTCGACGTGAAGTCGACGGGCCTCTTCCTCACCGATCCGGTGCTCAAGGCGAACGGCGCCACCACCGCCTACTGGAAGACCGGCCACTCCTACATCAAGCGCTACAGCTACGAGACCAAGGCGCTGGTCGGCTTCGAGAAGTCGGGGCACTTCTTCTTCAGTCCGCCGCTGGGACGTGGCTATGACGATGGGCTCATCGCCGCACTTGCCATTTGCGACATGCTCGACCGCAACCCCGACAAGTCGATGGCGGCCTTGCGCGACGCGCTGCCCAAGACGTGGCAGTCACCCACCATGTCGCCGCACTGCGACGACGAGAAGAAATACGGCGTCGTCGATGCCGTCGTCGCCCACTACGAGAAGCTTGCTGCCGAGGGCGGCAAGGTCGCCGGGCAGAAGATCCGCGACCTCATTACCGTCAACGGCGTGCGCATCGTTCTGGAGGACGGAACCTGGGGGCTGGTGCGCGCCTCCTCCAACAAGCCCGAGCTCGTGGTCGTGGTGGAAAGCCCCACCTCGGAAGCGAACATGAAGGCGATCTTTGCCGACATCGACCGCGAGCTGTCGAAGTTCCCCGAAGTCGGCGCCTACAATCAGAAAATCGTGGCTTAAACGGCACACTGCGAAAATTCCCCTCACGATTCCAACCGACTGCCGTGTGATTGCCGATGCACTTCGAATAGTGCGATACTGCGCGCGGCAGAACTTGCTCGGTTTTGGAGGGGTACCCATGAAGCTGAAATTGTCTGTCACGGCCCTTTTGGCGCTTCTCGTTCTCGGCCTTGGCGTGTCCGCGATCGCGTTCGCTCCGGCCGCCGCACTTGCCGGTGATGACTCCGGTGATAGCAGCTCTTCTGACGGCGGCGGCGGCGACGGCGGCGGCCCTGGCAAACAGTGAGCCCGCGCTGACATTCGTTTGACGCTAACGCTCTCGACGTCGGCCGCGCCGCAGGTGCGACCGACGTTGGCGTGAGGGATTGGGAGTGCCCACGGGGGATGGCAACGGCCGCGAGCACGAGCGGGCAGGTCCGCCGGCGTAAGTTTCCGGCGCTCTCACTGCTTGTGTGCATCGGCTGCGTCGCGGCGCTGCTGGCCCTCGCCTACCCGCCGCTCAGGAAGCACCTCGACTCGCTTGAGTATTGGACGGCGGACTGGCGCACGGTGCTGTTGGCGGACCGCGTCGCCGATACCCACCCCAAAATCGTCATTGTCCTCTTCGACCGCGCGACGTTCGGCGGTGTCCCCATCGCCCCCATTCCGCGCGACGTCCACGCCGAGGTCATTCGTGCCATCAACTCCATGGAACCGCGGGCAATTGGCCTCGACTTCTATTACCTCGCACCTCAGGATCCCGACAAAGACCGGGACTTCATTGAAACCCTGCGCGACGCCAAGGCCCCCGTCGTTCTCGGCGCGCTCGACCAGCACACCAACACCATAGACCCCGGAAGCCCGGCCGATCTCTATCAGCAGAGGTTCCTCGCAGACATCGGGCGCCCCGCCGGCTACATCTCGCTAAAGTACGACGCCGGACACATCGTTCGTCGGACAGTCGGGCCCGTGCCGGAGTCCGCATACCACGAAAGCTTCCCACGCCAGGTGGTCATTGCCTCGGGGCTCAAGCTCAGCGGGCCAGGCACCTCGTCCAATTCCATGCACATCGCCTGGCTGCTCGGCGCCAACGGGAATCCCACGCCGTTTTACACGATCTCGGCCAAGGAGCTTCTGCCGGGTGCCGACCCGGCACGCAGAGAGGAGATCGCCAAGCGCATCAAGGGCAGCATCGTGCTGACCGGATACGCCATGCCCAATGCCGACCTGCACGACACCGCGCTCACCGTGTGGACCGACGAGAAGATGCTCGGCGTCTACATCCACGCTCACGTCATCGCGCAGCTCATCGACGGCAGGTACTTCTTCGATCTGGAGGGGGAGCGGCGATGGGGCTTTCTTCTCGGCGTCGCCCTCATGGGGTTCGTGCTCGGCTGGGCGGTGCGCGGCAAGCGGGCGTCCTGGCTCAACCTTTCCATCGCCACGGCCATCCTCGTCGCCGCCGATGCCAACTGCTACTACTTCCTGCGCACCGTTCTGCCTTTCACCCTGGCCCTCTATTTGTGGTTCATCGCCGTCCTCTTGGGTCAGCACTTGCGCCGGCTGCTGAGGTGGGCCATCCCGCGCCCACTGCCGGCGGCGGCCGCCTGAACCTCAGCCCAACAGATCGAGGAGGAAGCGCGCCGAGACGCAAATGAGGAACACGGCGAAGGCCAACTCCAGCTTGCGGCGGGGGATATTGTGCGCGAGCCGCACCCCGAAGGGCGCGGCATAGACGCTGAGCGGCGCGACGATCGCGAGTCCGAGCAGGTTCACATAGCCCACCGAGAAGGGCGGCAGGTGTTCGACGCCCCAGCCCGCCCAGGCATACCCGAGAACCCCCGGCAGCGCGATCATGGGGCCAACGCCGCTCGCCGTCGCCACCGCGCGCAGGATGGGATAGCCGTAGAGCGTGAGGAGCGGCACATTGAATATGGCCCCGCCGATGCTCATCAACGTGGACAGGAGGCCCACGGCTCCCGCCGCGATCTCGGGCCACGGGCGTGCCGGAAGGTGATCGCCGAGTCGCCAATCCTCGCGCCCCAGCAGCATCTTGACCGCCACCAGTCCGGCGATGATCGCCCACACCCATTTGAGCTCGGTACCGCTCGCCACCTTGGCGATCAGAACACCGACGACGACGCCTCCGATGACGAATGGCGCCACGCGTTTCAACAGGTCGGTATCAACGGCGCCCTTGGCGCGATGCCCGGCAAACGACTTGAGTGCGGTCGGCAGGATGATGGCAATGGTGGTCCCCAGCGTCACGTGCATGCGCACGCCCGGCTCCACGCCCAGCACGTCGAAGACCTCGTAGAGCACCGGCACCAGGACGCCGCCGCCGCCAATGCCGAGTAGCCCGGCCAGAAAGCCGGCGACGAGGCCGGCGGCGATGAGCGCGGCACCGAGCATGACCAGCTCGCCCCCCGGAACTCCCAGATCCATGCCCCTCGTGCTCCCTATTCCGCCGCGGCGGCAAAGGACGGCTCGGCAATGCGCAGCGCGTCAAGCAGCACTTCGATGCCGGCGCCCTCCTTGACGGCCAATTCGCTCAGGTGGCGGCGGAATGCGCGTGCGCGCGGCTGCCCGTGGTAGAGCCCGAGGATGTGGCGGACGACGTTGTTGAGCCGGCCGCCCGCCTGCAGATGGCGCGCGACGTGCGGCAACAGCGCCTCGATCGCCTGCGCACGCGTCAAGGGCTCCGTCGCGGCACCGAAAAAGCGGCGGTCGACGTCGGCCAAAAGATAAGGCGTCTGATAGGCGGCGCGTCCCAGCATCACGCCGTCGATGTGGGCGAGATGCGCTTCTGCCGCGTCGAGGTCGGCGATGCCGCCGTTGAGCACGATCGTCAGATCGGGCCGCGCGGCCTTGAGGCGATAGACGCGCGCGTAGTCGAGCGGCGGCACCTCGCGGTTCTCTTTGGGCGAGAGCCCTTCGAGCCACGCCTTGCGCGCATGCACGATGAAGGTCTGGCAGCCGGCCTCCGCCACGGTGGCAACGAAGCGCGCGAGATCGGCCTCGTCGTCCTGGTCGTCGATGCCGATGCGACACTTGACGGTGACAGGCACGCCGACGCGTGCGCGCATCGCGGCGACGCATGCCCCCACCAGCTCCGGCTCCGACATCAGGCAGGCGCCGAAGCGGCCCTCCTGCACGCGGTCCGAGGGGCAGCCGACATTGAGGTTGATCTCGTCGTAGCCGAAGTGCGCGCCGATGGCGGCGGCCTCGGCGAGGGCTGGCGGATCCGAGCCGCCGAGTTGCAGCGCGACCGGGTGCTCGCTCTCACCCAGCGCGAGCAGGCGCGCGCGGTTGCCGTGAAGGACGGCCGGCGCCGTCACCATCTCGGTGTAGAGCCGCGCATGGCGCGTCAGGATGCGGTGGAACGCCCGGCAGTGCCGGTCGGTCCAGTCCATCATCGGGGCGACACAGAATCTATGGGCTCGGGATCGCACGGATTTCTCTATTCTGTCAGCGCACACGAACGAGAACATGCACACTTTTGTTCGCATTCGTTCTCATCACTATGCAGCTGTTCGGGGGCCGTCCAGGCCCGATTGCCCCTTTCACTAAGCTACCGCCGGGCCATTGGCGAGCCCAGGTGCGTCGCAAGGGTCAGTATGCCTCGCGGTCCTTTAGGCTGAAGTCAGATGCCGAGGCCTGGGCGGTCGACGCGGAGCGTACAGTAAATCTTGGCAAGACCCTGGATGCCGTCTCAGCCGACGACAAGACCCCCTTCGCAGCGCTCATCAAGTTGCACATCATGGATATGACGGAGGTCGGCAGGCCGCTTCTTCGCAGCAAGGCGCTTTGCCTGGAGAAACTCAAGAGCGATCTCGGTCGTGCGAACCGCTCGGCGCGCTAACGCGTGAGAGGTTAATCGCCTACGGGAAGGCGCGGTCAAAGCAAGGCGCCGGTCCCGTGACAATCGCAATCGACATCGGTTACGTCCGCACGATCCTCGTACATGCAGCTGCAGTTCACGGAATTGAGGTTCTGACCGAGCAGGTCATGCTGGCGCGCGTTGCACTGCGCCGGCTCGGACTCATCGGTAAGAGGCACGAGCGCGACCGGCGTCCGTCGCAGGATGAGCTCGACCGCATCATCGCGTACCACGACAACAATCCAAGGCAGACAATCCCTGTCGGCCGTATATTGAAGTTCGCAGTCGCCACTGCAATGCGGCAGGACGAAATCTGCTCGTTGCAGTGGCAGGACGTCGACCTAACGACATGCCTTGCGATCGTTCGCAACCGTAAGGACCCGCGTCGGAAGTCAGGCAATGACCAGAAGGTGCCCCTCCTCGGGTTGAACCACTCCACACGTGCCGGCCAGCCATCGTCATCAAGCACGATCTTTGCCGCGGAGACTTCGAACGGCGCCGTCTTTACAAATTCGGAATAGGGAATGGCCAACTCCCGCCATTCGACTGCCAGCAGAACAAGCCGATACTCGACCTCGCGTACTAGATATTTTTCCCGTATCAGCGCCACATACTTGAAAAGCTCTTGGATCGCCTCTCGTGCGGCCGCGTCGGTCCGCTTGAGTTCGATGATGACTAGCCGATCGCGCGCATCACGCGCAAAGATGTCTAGGAAGCCGGCAGCACCTTGAGCGTTCTTGAGATAGTGCTCGCGATCTACGAGGGTGAGCCCTGGCTCGATGAGCTGGAGCCGCTTGGCTAGGAAATCGCGGATCGCGTTCTCGTTTGGCCGCTTCTCCTTCATCGACTTCCTTTCCAGTCCCGTCACGGGCACACCAAACGACTACGGGCCGCCTTGTCTCGACATTTGGTGCTCTATAACAAATTTGCAGAAGGGTCAGAGGCAGTCATCGGTCTGCTTTCTAATAGAATGCCGACATCTCAGTGTGAATGGGAGCGTCTGCATCAGGCACCGCCCTAATGACCGCTCTTGTATCAGGCTGTGCGAAAACGCGTGTCGCCTGCGAGCGCTTAGAAAACCATTCCTGGAGGCAAGACCTCTGGCGGCCGTGAGCTGAATTGGCGTCATGCGACGCTGCCCACGGGACTGCGAGGTCCGCACGCTCTGTGCAGCCCCTGTTAGAAACACTTGAAGTCAGACTTTGATCGTGCGCTGCGCCAGGGACGGCAACGACCCGCGTTGTGCACGCCTCGTGCATGCCGCGTTGCATGCGCCTGAGCACCCACGCCTATCGGCCCAATGCATTATTGGAGGCGTTCCGAGATCACCTGGGCTCTTGCTGCGACGACCAAATCGGCCAAGCATTAGCCCAGCGCTTTGCCATTGATGGAAGCAACAAAACCCTCGGGTCGCCCCGGTTGCTTCGGCCATCGACGGCACGTCTAAGCGCGGAAATCCACAACAATGCGTAATATTGGCTCTAAGCGCTTGGATGCCTGAGGATAAGACTACCCCGATCCCCACAGCAGCCGCACAAGCCTCCGGGGCCCCAGTGACGCTGCCTTCATGGCTAACGAAAGACCCAACTTATCAAAGCCGCGCTTGCCGATAAGACGTACCATGGCGCGGCCGGCGCGGGCCTGTTTTTTGCCGATACGTGCATCCAGAAAATACCGGAGAGCTCCCTCGACTTCCTCCGCGCCCGCATCAGGATCAAGTGTCACTGACATCGCATGGTGAAGTTCCATTTGCGCGGAAGAAAGCAGCGCCACAAGCACGGGATCCTCTAAGTCCGGCGGGACCAACAACCCATCAGTCGGATCAGGCTTTCCTGCGACGCGCAAAACATGAGTCGCGCGCGCCAAGTCCGCTGATATCGCCTGGCGAAGGCTGTTCCTCTGCAACTCGCTCCCCGGATGCGCCCGATACAACACGCCGACGATATCCAAGTTGTCAACCTTTCCCTGTTCGCTTGCCCGCAAGAAGAGGTCATAGTCCTCTGCCGCCTCGTAGGCGGGCCAGTACCGCCAATGGCTATGATCCGCGTCCTGCGCATCATGCAGGAAGGGTGGCCGATACAGCATCCGCGCTCCAAGCCAGTGGCAACCAGGCTGCTTCCTGTTATTACACGCCACTTCTTGCGGCGCCTGCCGGCACCATCAATGGACATCATTCGCATGCCGAGCACCATCAAGTCGGGATCCCGGCTCATGGAGCAAACTGATGCTCGAAATCTGTCGGCAGGCAAATGTCGTCGGTCGTCTGCGCAGGCCACAATGCCAGCCTTCGCAAAATGCAATAGCTCGTTCCGGCTTGCGATCTGTCCCTGGCGCGGACGCAGGAACAGCCGGATCCGCTCATCCCGCTCTGCATAATGCTTGAGGATCGCCGGCGACTCATCCACGGAGCCGTCATCCATAATCAGAAATTCGAAATCTCTGAGTGTCTGCTGCAGGACGCTCTCAATGGCTCCAGGCAAATACGCCATGCCATTATAGACGGGCATGATCACACTAAGCGAAGCCGTCATTGGGGCGCTGCTCTACAACATGCCAAACCCGAGGGAAATCCAACGCTTCCATTCAAGCGACTTGCACTGTCTCCTGAGGCGCTTCGCTACGTGCTCCGGCGAACTGCAGGCGATGTAGCCTTGCATAAACACCGCCATTTTCCATCAACTCGCCATGCGTTCCACTCTCTCATCACACGTCCGGATGCTACGACGTGGATAATGTCGGCGTTTACTATGGTCGCCAAGCGGTGGGCAATGACGATAGTCGTGCGCCCCCGCATGAGATCCTTGAATACTTCTTGAATGACTTGCTCCGCCTCGCTGTCCAGGGCGGACGTCGGCTCGTCCAAGAGAATAATGGGGGCATCCTTGAGGAAGGCGCGAGCTATCGAAATGCGCTGGCGTTGTCCACCCGAGAGCCGGGATCCCAATTCACCAACCGGTGTGTCATATCCCATAGGCAGTTCTCGAATGAATGCGTCCGCATGTGCGGCCCGTGCCACTTGCTCGACCAACGCGTCGGTGGCCAGCAATCCTGCCTTGATGTTATCGCGAATGGTCCCCTCGAATAGAAATACGTCCTGACTAACAAGCGCAATTTGCCGACGTAGCGATCGAAGTGATACGTCTGCAATGGGCTGACCGTCGATCGTGATGATTCCTTTCGATGGGGTCCAGAAGCGTTGCACGAGATTGAAGATAGTTGTCTTCCCGCTACCAGAGAGATTCCGACCAGGGCGTTTGTCTGGCCTCCAGCGATGTCAATACTCAGTCCGTTCAGAACCGGAGTACCAGGCACGTAGGAGAACAATACGTCGATAAAGCGCATCTCGCCCGCGCCGACGAAGAGCTTGGGCTTATCATCATCATGCTCCTGCTCTGCCGCAGGCGCATCCATCAATTGATGCACCATACGCACGCCGATAGCGGCCGTTGCCAGATCGAGCGGCACGCGCGCCAGCCGGCGAGCCGGATCAGCGGCCAGCAGCAAAGCGGCGATAAAGCTGAAAAATTGTCCCGGAGTGTCGCCGTATGACAGTGTTCGCCAACCTGCGTACGTTATCACCAGCGCGATCGCAATTCCGCCCAAAAGCTCAATAAGCGGCGCGACGCTCGCCTGAACTTTTTTAACTTTGTTGCTCAGTCGCTCTACGCTTGCGACAGCATCATACATCCGCTCCCGCAAGATATCCTCGAGCTGGAAGGATTTGGCAATCCTGATGCCCTGCGTGGTCTCCCTCATTAGGGCGACAATCGTCATGGTGGATGTGATCTCGCTGCTTGCCGCTTTGCGAATGACGACAATGAGGCGTTTGACGCCTATCGCACAAATCGGCCCACCAAGCAGTGCAATGGCAGCCAAGATCGGATCCTGAGTTACCATTACTACAATCAAGCCTAGTAAAGTGAGCAAATCTCGACCAATACCCAGCAAAATGAGATTGATGATGTCCCGTACGGACGTGGCATTATAGGTAAGGCGCGTAATCAGATCGGCCGACGGGTGCTGCTGGAAGAATGCCACATCCATATTCAACACGTGGTCGTACAAGCGCCGTTGTGCGTCGGCCACGATGCGATTACCTGCACGGGCCAAATTCACGTCTTGATAGTACGCCGCAAATCCCTTAGCAGCGAAGATTCCCACGACAGTCAGAGGGATCCAAATCAACGCGGCTCGATCCCGATCGACAAACAGCCTGTTGATGACGTCACTCATTATCCACGCGCTCAGCGCGGTGGAGGCCGAGACCACCGCCATACACGCAAAGGCGATGGAGACCCCGCTGCATACGGCCGACCATGGTCATTCACCAAACGGGCCAGCAAAGCGAGGTTGGGATTAGCGAGCAGCCAGTTCCTCGATCCAATCCTACGCGATACATAACTATTTGAGCTTTCGAGTGTTCTGGCTTCTGCCTTGGTGCACCATCCTCGTATGCAGTTGCATAAAGTAGAACAACAGACGCGACGGACCCAGTGGGGCATCGGCTCAGCGCGCAGATAACGGCTCGCCCTGCCGCCCACCGCGAGAACCGCTATCATCTCCTAGAAGCCAACGATCTTCTGGTATGGATTGCCGATGAAGCCCAGCAACCCCGCTATCCCACCAATAGAACTCGTAAGCCTCACGGCACTTTTCTTCAGCAATTTTCTGAAGACATGCTCATTGACGATCCAGGCGATCGGTGCGCAGAAGGTTTGCACAACGGCGACGGGCACGTGAAGGAGAAGGCGCGAAGTCAGCCTCGGTACAATCGCGCGAAACCTGCCGTGCCTGCGGTGTAGATCGCTACGACTGGCCGCGGAGTAAAAGGCCCGCGCGACTTCGTAGCGCAGCGTGGACCGCTCCATTGTTCGCGTCTCGGTACGGACTTTTTTCCCTGCGCAGACGATGCGTGCTCCCTGTCGCGAGGCTACCGATTTCAAGAGATATTCAGCTGCCGGCAGCGATACCCAAAATCCATAGCTTCGGCAGAATTGTCCATTTCATACTGGATACCCCAGCGGCTCTTTTCTTCTGCTTTTTCGGGGCTCTCGCGTACCTGATCGCGCTTAGATACCGCAAGCGGTCGTCAAACGGCGTCTGCGCGGAGCGAGAATTCAAGACCGATCGGCAGCGGCATGATCAAACCGGCGGCTCGGAGCTGCGCCGTGCTCTCTTGTCTTCCCGCAACGCCTTCCTGTGGGACGGCTGGGGTCAGCGCAATCATCAACGCGCTGATGCTGACCGGCTCGGTTTTCATGCTTGAGGTTTATGATCGCGTCCTACCAAGTCGTAGCGTGTCAACGCTGGTTGCATTGTGCGGCATGGCCGGCATCCTCTACGCGGCAATGGGCCTGCTTGACGTGTTGCGACACCGCCTGCTGCTTCGTGCCGGTATGGCGATCGATGAGGCTCTTGCCTCACGGGTCTTCGACTTGCTCGTCCGCCTTCCGCTACGATCCGGAAACCGCCTCGACGGATTGCAGCCCATGCGAGACCTCGACACCCTCCGATCCTTTCTGTCGGGCAACGGGCCGACCGCTCTGTTCGACCTGCCCTGGCTGCCCTTGTACCTAGCCGTCATCTTCGCATTTCATCCATTACTGGGGATGACCGCCCTTGGAGGCGCCATTGCCCTCATTCTCTGACCCTGTTGACTGAAGCCTTTGCACGGAAGCCCACAAGAGAGGCAACGACACGCGCAGCCACTCGAACCGGGGTCGCCCAGGCATGCCTTCAGATCCCGGAGGTCCTCGCCAGCATGGGATTTGCGTCCCACCTCGAACAATTGTGGCGGACCAGCAATGCTCGAGTTCGTGAAATCGCAACAACACGCTGGCGACATTGCTGGCGGTTTCGGGGTCATCGCTCGCGTGCTCCGCATGATGCTGCAATCGAGCGTGCTCGCGGTCGGCGCCTATATGGTAATTCTTCACCGGGCGAGCGCCGGCATTATCCTCGCCGGATCGATCCTCGCCGCACACGCCTTGTCGCCCATGGAGTGGGATCGCCAACTGGCGATCGTTCATCGCAGCCCAACAGAGCTGGGGCGGCTCGGACACTGCTTCACAAGTTACCACGGCACTCCAAGCCAATGGCACTCCCTGCGCCAACAAGCAAGCTGCAGGTCGCAAAAGTGGTCGTGGTGCCACCTGGAGCGCAGAAATTCGTCATACGCGAGATCAGTTTTGGGCTCAACCCTGGTCAAGCGCTGGCGATCGTTGGCCCGAGCGGTGCCGGTAAATCCTCGCTGGCTCGCGCGCTCGTGGGGCCTGGCAGCCTGCGGCAGGCGAATCGCCTGATCAGGCTGTTCTGGAGCGGATGGGCCCCTGGGGCTCTCGGACGGCATATCGGATATGTCCCTCAGGATGTGGGTTCTTTGCCGGTAGCATTGCCCTGAATATTGCCGTTCGCTCCCGAGGCAAATTCGGAAGCCGGTATCAGAGCCGCGAAGCTGGCTGATGTCCACGAGCTCATCGTCAACCTGCCCGACGGCTATAACACTGAGATAGGCGATGGTGGTATCACCCTGTCAGCCGGCCAGCGCCAACGGGTTGCGCTGGCCGGGGCGCTATCTGGCGACCCATTTCTCGTCGTCTCGACGAGCCGGATGAGTCGCTCGATCATGAAGGAGAACTAGCATTACGGCGAGCAATTATGGGCGTGCGCGCCCGCGCTGGCATCGTCGTCGTCGCTCACGCCGCCAAATCGCCCTCGGTGCGGTTGACCAGCCTTTGGCACTGGAACATCGGCAGCTCTTGGCCGGCGGCCTTAAAGAGTTGTTGCTTCGGAGATTGGCTGGGCCGACGCCCGGCACGGTCCGTATCCTGAAGTAGATGCACGCGATTAATAGGGCCAACGCATGACGATGACAAAATCGCAGCGTTCAATTCGACACAATCTGTGGGCAAGTGTTGCCGTCACCCTACTGCTTGTTGGAAGCATTGGTGGATGGGCCGCGACTACAGATATCGCAGGCGCGGTTATTGCGCCGGGCAGCCTTGTTGTCGCCACTGACCTCCGCAAGGTCCAGCATCCAACCGGCGGTGTCATTGACAAGATCTTTGTTGGCGATGGTGACCGGGTCAAAGCCGGCGACATATTGGTGCGTCTCGACGCCACCGTCACGGAGCCAATTTGGCTATCGTCGTCAAAGGCCTCGACGAGCTCCTCGCCCGTAAGGCTCGTCTGCAAGCAGAACGGGACGAGCTTGACCGCGTGAATTTTCCAAAGGAGCTGACCCAGCGTGCCAGCGATCCCGATGTGGCAGCCATCATGGCGGGAGAAAGCAAGCTTTTCGAGTTGCGCCGTGCCGCCCGGGTGGACAGAAATCACAACTGCAGCAGCGCATTGTCCAGCTGCGGGAGGAAGCTAAGGGGTACGATGCCCAGGCCGCGGCCAAGGCCCAGGAAGTCGTTCTGATCAAAAAAGAGCTCAAGGGAGCCCACAGGTTGTGGGACAACAATCTTTATCCGATTACGAAGCTCACTTCTCTCGAACGCGAAGCAACCCGAGTGGAGGGCGAGCGAGCGAGCTCGTCTCCTCCAGTGCTCAGGCAGCCGGCAAGATTACTGAGACGAGTTGCAAATCATTCAAGTCGACCGGGATCTTGCTAGCGACGTCGCCAAAGAGTTGCGGGAGACCGATGCTAAGATTGGTGAATTCCTGGAACGCAAGGTAGCCGCCGAGGACCAGTTAAAGCGCATTGACATCCGCGCCCCAATCGACGGCGTTGTGTATCAGTCAACGGCACATACGGTCGGAGGCGTCATTACATCAAGCGGTGATCCAATCATGCTAATTGTGCCGGAAGACGACAAGCTGATTGTCGAGGCTAGAGTAGCCCGCATGACATTGATCAGCTTCATATCGGCCAGCCGGCGCGCGTGCGTATCTTGGCATTGAACCGGCGAACCACGCCGGAAATAAACGGGATTGTCAGCCTTATTTCCCCAGATGCAGCAACGGATCAGCGAACTGGTGCAGCCTATTACAGCGTTCGGATCGCCCTTGACCCCGAGGAAATTTCTCATCTCCGTGATGTCAAGCTGGTGCCCGGTATGCCCGTCGAGGCCTTCATGAACACCGGCGAGCGCAAGGTGATCAGCTATCTCCTCAAACCAGTGACCGAACAATTGGTGAGGGCCTTCCGCGAGAGATGAGATGACAGCTCTAGGTCAATGCAAAATGAAAGAGATGGCAGGTCATTGGCTCTTGCCAGTTGCGTAGCAGTCTCGTAACCTCAAATAAGCTGTAGTTTAAGGGGCGATTTATTTGCAATCCCTCCAGTATATTGATGGGCTGGGCAGTGTGGCGGTGGTCAACGGGATGGCCCACGTCGACCTTGTCGTCGTGCGGCCACCAACCGCGGAAAGTCAACAGCCGCAGATCGAGCCCGTGCAGCGTCTCGTGATGACGCTGCCACAATTCGTGCGGCTCTGCGCCGAGATGGCAAGCCATCTGCAGCGAATGGAGCAGAAGGGGCTCATCAAGCGGCAGCCAGTCGAAGGAGCGGTAACCCGTGATGCTCAAGCTTCCGGCACGGCGCCACAACCGCAATCTGCGGAGCACGTCCAGAGTACCGGCTCGTCGCCCGCGGCCCCAGAACCATCAGCCGAGGAGGCAAAGCGGCGAGGCCTATTCAGGAGGGGTTGAGGTACACGAGCCCTGAATTCGAATTTTGTTATTCTACCACGTCAGCCTTAAGAAGTACCAATATGGCCCAACAAGACCAAGCTTTTTGGTAGGCCTCGTGTTCGGACTAGGAAGAGCCAATCAGTACGGCTCCAACCGGACCAGGGCCAACGCTGCTGCCGAGACACCACCCCCTGCCGCTGCTGGTCCACGGATCTCGGGCGAGCCGCTTAGCCTCGCGGAGGCGAAGCAGCGAGCTGAGATCGCGCCCGCCGATCGCTCGCGCTCTCGCGGATCGCGAGCGTACTCGATGCGATCGCCGCGATACAAGCAGGACAGCTTGGCCGATCTCCAGCGGCTGGTGCTGCCGCCGCTCACGACGAGCCAGTTCGCCGTGGCGGACGGACAAACTCTCAGCAAAAAGTCACCGAGAAAGCCAGAACTGGTGCAAAAATCCCTAATTTCGGGAAGAGAATTGCAGAAAGGGGGGGTGATTATGGCCAACCACACGCCGACGGCACAAGGAAATAACGAGAGTGGCGTTGCGCCGGGCAGCTCCGTCGCGCTCTCGAGCCTGTTCAGCTATTCCGATGCCGATGGGCTCTCCGACATCGTCAGCTTCGACGTGCGCTTGCAGACAACTAACGGCGGACACCTCTACCACAACGGCGTGCTGTGGCCTGATGGGCAGCTGACGCCGGACCGCCGATTAGCACCCTCAGCGAATGGACGTATGTGTCCGGACCGGCAGGGACCAGCGACACAATCGGCTTCAACGTCACAGATCAGGCAGGCGCCTTCAATCCCACGGTCACCGCCACAGTCGCGACGCAGGCCGTCAACCACACGCCGACGGCACAAGGAAATAACGAGAGTGGCGTTGCGCCGGGCAGCTCCGTCGCGCTCTCGAGCCTGTTCAGCTATTCCGATGCCGATGGGCTCTCCGACATCGTCAGCTTCGACGTGCGCTGCAGACAACTAACGGCGGACACCTCTACCACAACGGCGTGCTGTGGCCTGATGGGCAGCTGACGCCGGACCAGCCGATTAGCACCCTCAGCGAATGGACGTATGTGTCCGGACCGGCAGGGACCAGCGACACAATCGGCTTCAACGTCACAGATCAGGCAGGCGCCTTCAATCCCACGGTCACCGCCACAGTCGCGACGCAGGCCGTCAACCACACGCCGACGGCACAAGGAAATAACGAGAGTGGCGTTGCGCCGGCAGCTCCGTCGCGCTCTCGAGCCTGTTCAGCTATTCCGATGCCGATGGGCTCTCCGACATCGTCAGCTTCGACGTGCGCTTGCAGACAACTAACGGCGGACACCTCTACCACAACGGCGTGCTGTGGCCTGATGGGCAGCTGACGCCGGACCAGCCGATTAGCACCCTCAGCGAATGGACGTATGTGTCCGGACCGGCAGGGACCAGCGACACAATCGGCTTCAACGTCGCAGATCAGGCAGGCGCCTTCAATCCCACGGTCACCGCCACAGTCTCGGTCGAGGGAGCCAACCGGCGGAATTGCATTTGCCGGGTTCGATAGCGAGTTT
Source organism: uncultured Alphaproteobacteria bacterium (assembly GCA_963782555.1). Lineage (GTDB taxonomy): Bacteria > Pseudomonadota > Alphaproteobacteria > Rhizobiales > Hyphomicrobiaceae > Hyphomicrobium_A. The sequence goes on from CAWAKB010000005.1 coordinate 960,053, forward strand.
TTCCGCGCATCCCGACACCATGGAGTGGACGACAAATACAAACTTGGCTTGGTGTGGTTATTATCTGGATGCGCCAAGTCAGCGACTTGATACTGGCTGGCTAGGTGAAAAAAGCTACTTGGAAATCTCTGGTTGGCCGATCGTCCCAATTTACGTGGGGAGCAAGATCCGAGCTACAACGGCGGAACTTTGTCATATTCGCCATCATCACAGCAAGGGATTGTCGATGGGAATGAGGCGCTTGCGCAGCTGGGACCCATCACAAGCGCGACTGAAATAGTTTATAATTATAATCCTGCCACGGTCATTACGATATCCGAAAACTGTGGTTCAAGGCCAAGGCTTTGCGCCAGGAACAACCGTGTTCTTAGACCTAGAGTCGGGCAGATTGCAAGCTCCCCAAATGTTGGCGCCGACGAGGCATACGTTTTGTCGTGGTGCCAGACAATCGCCGATGGTGGCTATAATCCTGGAGTTTATTGTCCTTATACTGATGCGGCGCCCCTTCAAGCGATATTGCAACAGAATGGTCTGAATGTTGCGTTCTGGGTAGCAGATCCCAATTGGCTTACAAATGACCCTACGGAGTTTACAGTTGGTCCAACGACATTTCCGACACCAGACCCTGCCGTAGTTTCCGATCCTTTTACCGGATCCGGTTACGGAGGCGCAACTGCATGGCAATATCAACAGGGCTACACTCTGCAAACGATCAACGGCCCATACACCATCGACCTCGACACGAGTACCCTCTTTTGGCACGTTTCCGTTTCCACTCACAGCCCAATGACTTCAACCATGACGGCACCTCCGACATCCTCTGGCGCAACGACGGCGGCATCCTCACCGATTGGCTCATGAATGACGGCCAGTACACAGGGTCCGGCTACGGATACAGCGTCGAAACGATGGCACGTCGCCGGCACCGGCGACTTTAACGGCAACAGCACCTCCTATATCCTCTGGCGCAACACAGCGGCATCCTCACCGACTGGCTCATGGACAACGGCCAATACACTGGGTCCGGCTATGGATACAGCGTCGGCACGGATGGCGCGTCGCCGGCACAGGCGACTTTAGCGGCGACGGCACCTCCACATCCTGTGGCGCAACGACAGCGGCATCCTCACCGCTGGCTAATGGATAACGGCCAGTACACAGGGTCCGGATACGGATACAGCATCGGCACCGACTGGCATGGCGTCGGCACCGGCGACTTCGACGGAGACGGCACCTCCGAAATCCTGATGGCGCAACGACAGCGGCATCCTCACCACTGGCTGATGGACAACGGCCAATACACTGGGTCTGGATACGGATACAGCATCGGCACCGACTGGGCACGTCGTCGGCACCGGCGATTTCAACGGAGACGGCACCTCCGACATCCTGTGGCGCAACCATAGCGGTGTCGTCACCGACTCGGCTGATGAATGACGGCCAGAGCACCGGCTCCGGCTATGGCTATAGATCTCGACCGATTGGCAGGTTGCCGCAACCGGCGACTACAATGGGGATGGCGACGACCAATCCTATGGCGCAACGACGATGGCTCGTTGCCACTTGGCTCATGGCCGACGGTCAGTATACGGGCCTGGGATGGCTATAGCATCTCTAACGACTCGGCACATCCAGGCCTAGCGGTACCATATTCACGCCGCTTGCCGCCATAGGAGAGCCGATTCCATGCTCAACGTACGCCATACCCGTCCAGGAGGGGCTGCTCCTCACCGATCGTGACGATCCGTCTAATCTCTGCCGTCTTGAAGCTGAGCGCCATTGGGCGGCTTGCTCGAGGAAGCGTCACCACGCATAGAGCTCTTCGATCACTCCCTCGATGCGCAGCCACTCGATTATGTGGCCGCTCGAAGGTCCACAATGATGAGACCACAGCGCGCTTCCCCATCACATTGAGCCAGATTGTTCTGAAGCTCTAGTCCGGCGAAAGCCCCGTCGCGGGGTTTGGATAGCCCCACCACGGCGTAGTTGCCCTGAAAAGCGAGACCGCGCGCATAGCCCGGACAAAAGGGTCTGTCGCTCAAAACGAGCCGAGGCCCGGTCCATCCAGCCAAGAAAGCCCGTTCCCCAGTTGAGAAGCCATAATCGGTCTCGGTAGAGACGCGGTGAGTGCGGCATCACAATCCCGAGGCGACAAATTCGTTGATGCCACGTCGACAACGATGCCTCCGTCATGGCGGCGGTCTCTCCAACCATCTGCGATGTCCGATTGGCTCACCGCCGTGACGTAGCGTGGCACGCCTTCTTCCATAGCAAGTCCGTCAGGTGGCAGCGATCTTCCGGCGCTAGCTTCGATACGAAAGGAGGGCGCCACAGCGGGGCGAACGAGTGGTCAACGTCGACAGTCGCGAGGCAGCTAAACAACGTGTTGACGAAGATAAGCGTCCGTGCCGGTCCACCGAGATATCGTGAGCGTCGAGGTCCCCCGTGGTGTAGGCGACGCGGGGTACATAAAGGCGGTCATAGCCATTGTGTCTTTGTCCCGGCTCCGGCCCATTGTGAAACCGCCAGATTTGGCAATGGGTGTTCGAGTGGAGAGGGTATCGTCTTGCGCACATAAACCCATGCAGCGATCGAAATGGCGCTCGAAAAGCGAGAGGCGCCCTTGGTCGTTGAATCCAAGGAAGAACAAGCGTCCGGCCTGATAGGTCGTGAATACTGAGGCTCGTGTGCTGCTCTCCAGCCAATCAACGAGCCGCGGAGATGCCGAAACCCCAAGACAGGCCTCTCCATCGACGAGGGCAACGCCGAAAGGCTCTGACGCGAGCGCCCCCTTCCCAACGTGCTGGCTTTGATCGCTCATCCTGCCACCCCGGATAAGCCCAACATACAACAGGGGGTCTTTGGAAAGAACCAAGCGTCGGCGCCTCGCTCCATGCGGGACAAGCGCCATTACGCATTCGCCCTCGGTAAGCATTCACCAATAGCAGCACCTTGGTTAATAGACTTCAGATCGAGCATTGGCTTGCACGTTAGCGCTGACGGGAGGCGTGATAGTGGCACGCTCCAGACAGGCATTCGCCCTCACCTTCGGGTTCCGACAAGGAAGGACCCGGGGACCGCTGCTGAATTGCCAGCTCGTTGGTCCTTCATCCATTCACGCACCATCAACTTGTAGCGCGGCGAGCGCCACATGGCGCGAGAATATAATCGGGTCGGCGATAGGCCATCAATGTTCTGATCTGCGAAGCTCACCTGCGGCTGGGCTTTCGATATTCAAGTGCGAATCCTGAGGGTCGAAAACATGGCATTTTCAACAACGATCATTGGCACTGTAGGCCAGAGCACAACCGTGAATTTCGCGCTCGCCGGACCATGCTGCGCGAGCGAAGGCCCGGCGCCCACGACTCTCATTGGCATGAGAAAGTGCGCGGGGCAGACAATTCGACCGACGCAGCCTAAGCCATTTCTTGGTCAGTAAGAACAAGGGGGTTCAGAATGCCCTTCCAATTGCCGGGTCCTACGGAGACCAACCGGACGATGTGCGGCTGCAGCAGTTCCGCGCAAACGCCCTTGATCTGTCGGTTCGGAAGACGTGACCGTTGTGGACAACGGGCTGCAGTTCGTGCCGAACACCTACGTTTGGTCCATCAGCCAGCTGGTGGAGCTCTGCTGACACCATCACGATCCTTCCTGACTATGGCCTGGAAACGGTGGCTCGAACGTGCAATACCCGAAGCGCTCATGGGCGCAATGAACATCTACCAGGCCTTCGTCCAACGTGACCAGAATGGCCAGGTCATCGATCAAGGTCTCGCTTTCGTTGCGGGGCCGCAAATTGTGCCTGATACGGATTTGGCCGGCTTTGTGGACGTTACGTCTAATCCGGTCATGGCGCTGCAATTCAACGATCCGCTTCCGCCGCCACGAATTGAGGGTATCACCGAGTACCTGGATGATACTTCACCTGACTGTCGAAGCTTCTCCCCTCGTGGTTCCTGGCATCAACACCGATCACGCCCGCTTTCTCGTGGCCGAGGGCGACACGTCGCAGACCGCGACGCGAATTGGCAGTTCGATTGGCTTCAACCGCTAGAACCTCGTCGCCCACGCTTGATCGCGATCCCTTACCCAGTCCGCAATTGCACTAGGTACGCTCGAGGATCCCGTCGGCAACCACTACGATACCGTTGGCGGTGCCAGCGACAGCTCCGACACATTAAGTTTACGCTGGAACGGGATGCGACAATTACATTCAAAGTTAGCTTAAATTCTGACCCATCGAATGTGCGGTAGTTTTCTGATGCCTTTACCGCTGGCGAACATTTTATTCGCGTGATGCCTTCGCCAAGCTATCCGACGTCCCAGTCCTACGACATGACCTACGTCGTGGCGTTTAAACCAACGCAAATCGAGGGATTTTTCAACGACAACTTGGTGACCGATTTACAACTGGTTGTATTTGAACCGGCAAATTTAAGTATGACACTTTGCAAATCTCATTAAAAGTAATACTGATGCCGCGGCATTGATGACAATATCGAAAAATTCGCTAAAGGCAGCGGAATCGCACTTGATGTAGCAAATCGACTCCGCCATATCGCAAACGCAGGTTTGGAGGCAGGTAACGATCCTGGTGATGTTGCTAAGGCCATCGCTCGGCAACATGGATCGAATACTTGATCTGGCTTATGGCACTGTTCTTCAGCGTAGGGGTCGGCTTGGCGCTTCACGGGTGTAGGGACGCCGTGGTAGGTCTGTTAGCAGCACTTACGACGGTCACTATCTACACGCATGAACTCTGAGCGACCGTATCAAGGAGCTGGCGGCGGAAGATTGGGACCAGCACTTTGGTCCAGCTCCAACGCCGACAAGTGCGAGGGTTTGCACGTTGGTGGCACGTCCAATTGGCAGTTGCGGAAGTTGCCCCAGCACAAATCAATGCGGAGCCCGAGTTAGTTAGCTTTGACGCAAGCTACTATCTAAATGCGCATCCGGACGCGGCTGCGGCCGTTGCGAGTGGCGAGGCCGGAGTGCGATCAGTTCTCATCTCACGGTTGGCGCGGCACGTGGCGATAGCCCAAATTGAACAGGACCGTACTCGTCCAGCTGAGATCGCAGTGGTCCTGGCGAACAATGATCCAGCCGCAGGAGTGCACACGGTCGATTTCCCACGTGCCCATAGGACAGCTTGCGGGGGACGGGATTTCCTCGGCGGAGCAGAATCTTCTCGATCTCATCTCCGGCCATAGCGGCGCCGGTACGGCCTTGCAAGTGAGCCAAGACCTTTGCGCGGCCGCGAATCGCATGGCCCAGGACATTGTGCACAACCGCGTTGGCGGAAGTGCCCACGAGCAGTTTCTGATGGGAAATTTGGAAGGACCCTATGAGTGGACCTCCGGAGGTGACCTCAACAGCGGCATCTTTATCGATCTGCTCGGTGCCTCATCATTTGTGTTGCATCACCCACTGCCACCGAGTTCAGATGCCCTCACCTATTTCCTGGACAATGCCGCAAGCGCAGCGGCCATCGCCGACAGCAGCAACGCAGCGATTGGTATTGCTGAATATGCCGGAGTTCGGGTGCCTATACTGGATGATCTCCGAGGAGATCCACCTTCCGGCCGTTGAGGGACCGCTCGATTCAGGATCGACGTGCGGCGTCGACAACGATGTTCTCTGTCACTGGCACTGATGCCGGTCTGCTTGCTGGCCTTGGCGGCAATGATCAGCTGATTGGTGGCGCGGGCGGTGACGACTTAGTCGCTGGCCCTGGCAACGACACACTGACCGGTGGAGGCGGCGCCGATCATTTTGTCATCGATGACGACACGGGCGGCATCAACACAATCACCGACTACCAGCCGGGGGTCGACAGCATCGATCTCGTCGTCTTGGAAGGGTCCGGCATCACGCCGGCAAACAGCGCCAACTTTCTGCGAACCGAAGTCGTCGGCAGCGACACCATCATCAGCGTCGATGACGACGGTCTCCTCAACGGCAGCAACTTCGTCCAGGTAGCAACGGTTCAGGGCTTCACGGGCCAACTCGACGTCTCCTTCGGGGAGGGCTCTGTCGCTGCGGTCGATGACGTTTTCACCGGCCACCCCGACGCGATTATCACAGAGAGCTTTCTTGGCGGTCCCGATCTCGTGTTGCGGTTTAATTCTGGCGGGCTGGTTACCGGCGTAGAGTCCTTGGGCCCGGCCGGCACCGGTTTGAGCAGCGATGTTGCTCTTGGCGATCTCGACGGCGATGGAGATCTCGACGCTTTCGTCACGAATTCCGGCTCCGTTACGTTCGAGAACCGGGTCTTTCTGAATAATGGTGACGGGACGTTCACGGACACGGGTCAAGCCCTTGGCACGTCGGCCAGCACAGGCGTTGCGCTTGGCGACGTCGACGGCGACGGGGACCTCGATGCCTTCGTGACAAACGCCGACGGTGCCAATCGAGTTTGGCTCAACCAGGGTGGCCGTCAGGGCGGAACGTTGGGGACGTTCGCGGACAGCGGACTTGCCTTGGGCATGAACTACAGCGAGGCCGTCGCCTTGGCAGATCTGGACGGTGACGGCGACCTTGACGCTTTCGTTGCCAATCGCGGGCAAGAAAACACTGTGTGGCGCAACAGTGATGGCTTGGGAACCTTCTTTCTAGTCACTCAAGATGCGCCGCTCGGTGATAGTGGCAGCCAAGATGTTGCGCTGGGCGATATTGACGGTGACGGAGACATTGATGCGTTTGTGGCAAACAGAAACGCGTATGGGGCAACGGGAAATCTCGCCAATCACGTCTGGCTAAACGATGGCACAGGAAAGTTCACCGACAGCGGCCAGGCACTCGGCTCTAGCTACAGCTTCGGTGTCGACCTCGGGGACATCGACGGCGATGGGGACCTCGATGCCTTTGTCGCAAATGTCGGGAATGCGGAACCCAGCCAGCTGTTGCTGAATAACGGTAGCGGCGCGTTCACGGATTCCGGCCTCGTGCTCGCCCCAGACGGTTACAGTTACGGTGTTGCGCTTGGCGATGTGAACGGCGACGGCGCTCTCGACGCCTTGCTGGCCCACAATGGTTCTTCAGACAATACCGTCTTTCTGAACAACGGCGGTGGCGGACTTGTCGAAACTCAGACCATCCAGAGTATGGAGCCATCCGCGGTCGCCTTCGGCGATCTCGACGGCGACGGCTTCTCCGAGGACGCGGTCCACACCTTTCGGGTGCTCGACAACGACAGCGATCCCAATGGCGACATTCTGACGATTACTGGTGTCGCCAGTTCAAACAGCATCAGCGGGATTTCCGATCTCGGCGCGGCCATTACCATCTCCGGGAACGGACGAACCGTAACCTATGACCCGACCCTGGCGCCGCAAATCCAGGGGCTGGATCAAGGCGAGTTCATCAATGACACGTTCACCTACACGATAACGGATGGCAACGGCAGCCAGGGCACGGCGACCGTCTCCGTGCGCGTTGCCGGTGTCGATGAGACGGTTGCCGTCGACGACGTCTTCACGGGCCGTCCAGAGATCGTCGCTGGCGAAGCGGGCGGCACTTTCATATTCCTGGGCGACATCTCCCCGGCATTCGCCGCCGTCAACAAGACGCAAATCGATGCTGGAGGCGCATCCGCAATCGCGTTCGGCGATGTCAATGGCGACGGCCACCTCGACGCCTACGTCGCGCGTGGGGGTTCCGGCGATACCTTGCAGTTGGGCGATGGCTCTGGTTCGTTTGACTCGGGCGGCCTGCCAGGGGGGAATTACTACAGCAACGACGTCAAGCTTGCCGACTTGAACGGCGACGGGAACCTGGATGCCTTTCTTGTCTCCGACCTAAGCGCCTCATCTCCGCACCTAGTTTTGCTCGGCGACGGCAACGGGAACTTCACCGACACGATGCAACCTCTCGCTCCAGCCAATGAGGTTGAGCTGGCGGACTTGGACAGGGACGGGGATCTTGACGCGATCGTCTGGGGACCGTTCGCCGACTCCCGGTTTCATATCTTGTTCAATGATGGCGCTGCGACATTCTTTGACGCTGGCAATCCCTTCGGAAACACGTACGCAAACTTCGGCGATTCTGTCTACCTCGGCGATGTGAACGCCGACGGGACCGTTGATGCGATCGTCCGAGACGGCGATCTCGGAAATCGCATCTGGCTGAACGATGGTACCGGTGTTTTTGAGGAAAGTGGCCAGCTCCTGGGCAATGACAACCCTAGCGATCTCGCGCTTGGCGATTTGAATGGTGACGGCTACCTCGACATCTATGAAGCTGTATTTGCCGCGCCCGATCGCGTCTGGCTCAATGATGGCACTGGCACATTCAGTCCCGTCGTTCAATCAGTGGGCGACTTCAACAGCGGTTCCGTCACGCTGAGCGATCTTGATGGCGATGGCGACCTCGATGTCATCGAAACGGCAAGCGGGCAACCGTATAGTTATATCAACCTGAATGATGGCCTGGGTAATTTCTCCAATAGCGGGAGCTCCGACGCTGGCGGACTGATCTATGCAGCCGACCCGAATGCTATCGCTGCGGCTGATTTCGATGCGGATGGTGTCCCAGAGGAACTCAATCTCCGTTTTCCGGGTCTTGGACAATGACTTCGACCCCGGCGGAGATCTGCAGATCGTTACCGGGCTCGCGAGCACGGGCGGCACGCAAGGCGTAAGCGATCTTGGCGCAGCATTGACGATCTCGGGGAACGGCCGAACGGTCAGTTATGATCCGAGTTCCGCGCCCCAATTGCAGGCCCTGGGCCCGGGCCAGACTTTGACGGACACGTTCACCTACACGATCTCTGACGGCAATGGCGGTACTGACACGGCAACCGTTACCGTCCTAGTCGGAGGCGCCAACGAAACTCAAGCAGTTGCGGATCACTATACGGGACCGCCCGACGCGTTCGTCGCGGTCTCCGGGCTTTCCGGAATTGCTTTTGTCCCCGGCATAAACGTCGCCTTGCTGAATGACGGTGCGGGCAATCTTGTCAGCAGCGGCCAGAGCATCGGCGCCAGCGACAGCTACGGCATTGCAGTTGGCGACGTCGACGGCGATGGTGACCTCGATGCGTTTGTGGTCAATGACGGCTACGACGCTGTATGGCTGAATCAAGGCGGAGCGCAAGGCGCAGCGCCGGGCCAGTTCGTCGACAGCGGCCAGGCCACCGGGCTCGAGGCGTCCATTGGTACCGACGTTGCTCTGGGAGATCTCGACGGTGACGGCGATTTGGACGCGTTCGTTACCAACAGAGCGGTGGGCCTCGACACAAATCCTGCAAAGGTGGACCGCGTCTGGATCAACCAAGGCGGCGCTCAAGGCGGCACAGAGGGTGAGTTCGCCGCTGGAACGGGAACACCATTCGGATTCGTTAACAGCACCAGTGTCGCCCTGGGCGACCTGAATGGCGACGGCTTCCTCGACGCATTCGTGACGAGCTATTCTCCGGCTTCGGATCAGGTTTGGTTGAATGACGGCACGGGTACGTTCACGTCCAGCGGTCAGGCCTTGGTCACCAGCGGTCGGGACGTTGGCCTGGGGGATCTCGATGGAGACGGTGACCTTGATGCTGTGATTGCCGAGCCTGGTGGCACCGCCAGCATCTGGCTGAACGATGGAACGGGGCAATTCTTCGAGTTCGAAGGACAGACCTTGGGTTCGCCAACGGATGCCGATCAGCATATCGCATTGGGCGATCTTAATGGCGATGGGTACCTGGATGTGTTCGTCGCCCGCGCCGGCGAGACCAACCGCGTCTACTTGAACAACGGATCTGGGATCTTCTCCGAATTGATTGTCGGAGCCATCGCGGCGTTCAGCACTGGCGTCGACCTGGCGGATGTCAATGGCGACGGATACCTGGATGCCTTTGTTACGAATTCGGACGCGGCCGACACGCTCTGGCTGAATGACGGACAAGGCGTGTTCAGCGCGAGCGACAGCTTCGGCGTGTCCCCGCCGTTCAGCAATGCCGTTGCGTTTGGTGACTTGGATGCAGATGGATTTTCAGAAGATCGCGTGCAAACCTTCCGCGTTCTGGATAACGACGTCAGCGCTACAGGGGCGGCCGATCTGACGATCATGTCGGTCGCGAGCCCTGGCGGCGTGTCCGGCGTCAGTGACCTCGGCGCCACCCTCACCATCAGCGACGACGGGCGCATGGTCACTTATGACCCGACGGCCGGCGGCAATATTCAAGCCCTGGCTGACGGCCAACGCGTCACGGACACATTCACCTACACGATTTCCGACGGAAACGGGGGGCTCGATACCGCCACCGTCACGGTCGGGCTCACCGGCGCTTTTGATCCGCTGCCCATAGAGGAGATCGTCAGCCGCCAGAGTGACGCAATTGGCGGCGCTATCGCTGGCGATAGCAACTTCCAGCCTTCCATTTCGGCCGACGGTCAGATCGTCGCGTTCAGATCACAGTCCACCGATCTCCTAGGGGCCGGAAATGACAATAACAATGCCGATGACATCTTTGCTTATGATCGGCAGACCAACACGGTCGAACGCGTCTCAATAAGCGGGACAGGAGCCGAAACCGACGGCGACTCAGACCATCCATCTCTCAGCGCCGACGGCAATCTTGTCGCCTTCGATTCGACTGCCACCAACCTGCTGGGTGCAGGCGTTGATGCGAACGACGTTGATGACATCTTCGTCTATGACCGGGCGTTGGATACTATCGAGATTGTCTCGGTCAGCGTGGGCGGCACGCAAGGCAACGGTGCGTCGTTCCAACCAACGATATCAGCGAGTGGTCAGTTCGTTGTCTTTACGTCCGATGCCGATAATCTTCTTGACGACAATCTCGTCGGTCTCACCGACGACACGAATGGCTTCAGTGATGTCTTTGTCTATGACAGGGTCAACGACAGCATTGAGATTGTCTCCATCAACGGCAGTACGCAGGGCAACGGCAACTCGGAAACCGGTCCCTCGGAGGATGTGATCTCGGCTGATGGCCGTTACGTCGTCTTTCATTCGTTTGCAGACAACTTGGCCGGCGAGGCAAACGGAACCGTCTCCGATGTCTTCCTCTATGACCGGACAACGGATGCGATTGAGCTCGTCTCAACCCCAGATGCCGGCGACAATGGTGCATCTTTTGATGCGACGATCTCGTCAGATGGCCGCTATGTTGCATTCACATCCGAGGCCAAACTGGATCCCCGCGACAGCAATAATTTCACCGACATCTACGTCTATGATCGCGTTACTCAAGAAACCGAGCTCGTCTCGATTACCGCCGGCGGTGTAATAGGAGATAGAGATTCCGCCACCGCTTCGATCTCTGCCGACGGCCGATATGTGACCTTCCACTCCGATGCTCAAACTTTCCTTCCCGATGGGGTGGTCGATAATGGCAATGCGGTACCGGACGTCTACGTCTACGACCGACAGTTGGACACGCTTACATTGGTTTCGTCGACTCCCGACGGAACCGGAACGGGCAATGGCCAATCGCAGTTTGCCACCATCTCCGCAAGCGGTTCTACAATCGCATTTGCGTCAGACGCCGTAAATCTCGGCATAACGTCGAACAACCAGCAGATCTATGCGACCGGCGATATACGCTTCACTGTTGGCGACGATGACGTAACGCTCCTTAATCTGCTGGGCATTGGCGAGACCGTCTCGGGACTTGGCGGAAACGACACGATTACGGGCGGATCGGGCGATGACAGGATAAGTGGGGATGCTGGAGACGATATCCTGGCCGGCGGTGGCGGGAACGATACGCTAAACGGTGGCCAGGGAGCTGACGCTCTTGAAGGCGGTCCGGGAACAGATACTGCCCACTACAGCGGATCGAGCGCGCAATACGAGTTCCTTCGGCTACCCGATGATACTGTAAGCATTGTTGATCAGCGGATGGGATCGCCCGACGGGGCTGATACTCTCGTCACAGTTGAACTGCTGCAGTTTTCTGACGGAACCTACTCATTGGATGAGTTGGTTCCGCCAGTGAACCTAACGGTCCCGCCCACGACCTCAACGGCGACGGGACCTCCGACATCCTCTGGCGCAACGACAGTGGCATCCTCACCGACTGGCTCATGGACAACGGCCAGTACACGTATGCCTACGTATACACCGTCGAACGCAATGGGGCATCGCCGGCACCGGCGACTTTAACGGCGACGGCACCTCCGACATCCTCTGGCGCAACGACAGCGGCACCTCACCGACTGGTCTGATGGACAACGGCCAATACACTGGGTCCGGCTATGGATACAGCGTCCACGGAATGGCGCGTCGCCGGCACAGGCGACTTTAACGGCGACGGCGACCTCCGACATCCTGTGGCGCAACGACAGCGGCATCCTCACCGACTGGCTGATGGATAACGGCCAGTACAGAGGGTCCCGGATACGGATACAGCATCGGCACCGACTGGCACGTCGTCGGCACCGGCGACTTCAACGGAGACGGCACCTCCGACATCCTATGGCGCAACGACAGCGGCATCCTCACCGACTGGCTGATGGACAACGGCCAATACACTGGGTCCGGATACGGATACAGCATCGGCACCGACTGGCACGTCGTCGGCACCGGCGATTTCAACGGAGACGGCACCTCCGACATCCTGTGGCGCAACGATAGCGGTGTCGTCACCGACTGGCTGATGAATGACGGCCAGTACACCGGCTCCGGCTATGGCTATAGCATCTCGACCGATTGGCAGGTTGCCGCAACCGGCGACTACAATGGGGATGGCACAGACGACATCCTATGGCGCAACGACGATGGGACCGTTGCCACTTGGCTCATGGCCGACGGTCAGTATACGGGCCTGGGATCCGGCTATAGCATCTCCAACGACTGGCATATCCAGGCTTAGCGGGCTTGCTTCGGGTCCGGCCTGGCCCACACCCGACGAATTGCCCGACCCCATTTACGAAGAACGAATGCAAGCGATGTCGCCGTGTCGCATCAGGTCCAGGTGTGAGCTTGGCGTCCCCGGAGGAGGCGTGCGTCACAGGGTGAGGTCGCAATTCGCCCACTGCTGGAGTACAAAGCGTCAGAATTGTTTGGGTCGTAAGATCCAAGGGCGAGAAGCCAAGGTCTAATATTTCTTGGCCCGGTTGATTTGTCGATCGTGTTCGCTTCAACTTTACAATTTTGAACCCGCCTCATTTAGCAATTGGCGCAGCAAAAATGGTGTGATCTTATTCAGGGATGACGCCGGTCGGGGTGGCGTCACAAAGCTCTTATCATTGTAGATTTTACTAAACTGATCGACGAACGCAGGTGGGCCCAGGGTTGGCTACGCTTATAATACCGACAGTTGGCGCAATTTTCTGGCGTAAGCTCTGCGTCGTTCTGAAGTGACCATGTCCAAGGCAACTCCGCTATCAGCTTCAATCGATGCTTCGATGACGCCATGCATTTCTCATCCGTCGTCCAACATTTGACGCCCTTAAAATCCACGGCACCATTCGTTCCGTAGAACCAGAAACCATGGTCGTGAGAACCGCACGGTGAATAGTAGTTGTCGTGATTATTGAAGTAGAACCCATCTTGTTTCAGCAAGCGAGCAATGGCGTCAAAGGCGGACGGCAGATCACCAATATGTTCAGTGACCGTGTTCGAAAATACGAGATCGAACTTGGCACCCTTGTTCAGCCGCATTGCCTCCCAACTCTGGATGCTCGCCTGCGAAAAGGAAAGGCCGGGGAGCGATCTCACCCTGGCCGGTAGAGCGTCGGCGGTAGTCCAACTGTCAACGGCAACAACCGCCTCGGCCCCCTTCAGAAGCATAGCAACCGAAAATGCGCAATCCCCCGCCTCCCAATCCAGAACGACTTTGCCTTCGTATGCACTCGTCGGGAGCACCCCGACCCTTTCGAAAAGCTCAAGCTCGGCTAGTCGCATCCGCACGCGATCCGTTATGCGGCCGGAACTGATCCAAGAATTGCTTGTCAAGCGTCGAACTCTTGTCATTATAAGGAAACGCTTAGTGGTGGCCGAGGTTCGGCTCTTGCTCCCGGTCCCCCTGAGGGCCTTCGCCCCCATCGCAAGGATACGCTCCCCGATTTCAGCGCGATGATCGGACACATGGCGGACCGCAAACCTCGCAGTCGCCTACGGCCACAAGAAGACAATACGGACCTTTTAAACCGGTGGAGACGACGCGTCCAGAAGCGGAGCGACGATGCCAAGTTGCCAGCCAACTCGCACCGATTATGGCCCGAAGGGAGCGAGCCTTGCCGACACATTCGAACGCCGTAGCACGTCGATGAACCGTCACATCAAACGTCAGAAGAGTCTGCCCCTCAATCGTTAGGTTGGGCGCGTTGGCTTTCCCGGAGGAATCATAGCCTGCGTGCCACTTTGCGTGCCGCTCTGGGGAAAGCGCCACGAGATTGCGCTCCCCATCAGTTGCGCCTGGTGCCATATCTCTCCTGCCCCAAAAGATCGTCGATCGCCTGCTTCGCGGCATGATCCCTGATACGAACCAGAACCGGCCTGTATTTCTGGATTAGTCTCAGTCCCCACGCAAAACTGCCGTCTCGTGTCCTTCAAAATCGACCTTAATCGCACAGATTGAAACCAGCGGTTTCAACCGGGATCGCACTGGAATTCAGAAAATGCGGACGTCGATCGCGCGGGTCCATAAGCGCGTCAAGCACAATGCTGGTGGCACCCTCGGTGTGATCCACATCCGCGCGATCAAGCCGCTCTCCGGGGGAAAGTGTGTATAACCCGAAGGCATGCGGCAAAGAGATCGTCGCAGCTTCGTCCGAGACCGCCAAGTTGGCGGCAACAACCCTTGTATCGAGTTTATTCCACAAGACGTTCCTGGCCAAACGGCCGTAGGTCATTGTTGACGGCTCGAATGCAATCGCCTTCACATCAGGCCTGATCTTAGCGGCAACGAGTGAGTAAAGTCCTGCAAACGCGCCGACTATCCAGCACTGTTGCGTTGGCTGGAGCAGAAGACACCGCAAATGCCCACAATCTCAAACTCTCCTGCTCATCAAACTCTCCGTCGCATATCTGGGCAGTGATCGGATTGTTGAATACCTAAAGATCGTCGAAGCATTCTATTAGAACTTTTCGCCCAGCGAACAACAACTCTGAGACCACGAACTTGCGACGGTTGGCTTTGGTCATCGTTCTCCGTGCCGATGCCGAAACAGGTCGTGAATGGTTCGCCAGCTCAATTTGAAATTGACAACTGCATATGCTCTGTCCGACATCGTGACCTGTTTAGGCTTTGGCGATTCAAGGCGTGACGGCGCCTCGAATGTGCACGATACCAAGGGCGCCTGCACAAGTGCATGGTGGATAGAGCTGTTGGATACCATCACTGCCTTCTTACTTATTGGACAAATTGTCAGGCGGGGAGCACAATTTCCCATATCAAGCCGTTGCTTCACCCGTTAGCGTGTAGGCTATGACACAGAACCGATGCTGGAGCCGGACTGCCTTGCTCAAGCATCCATTCGTTCCCGGTCCCAACGAGG
Organism: uncultured Alphaproteobacteria bacterium; assembly: GCA_963782555.1. Lineage (GTDB taxonomy): Bacteria > Pseudomonadota > Alphaproteobacteria > Rhizobiales > Hyphomicrobiaceae > Hyphomicrobium_A. The sequence goes on from CAWAKB010000005.1 coordinate 975,502, forward strand.
GTGTCCGTGATCTCTGCATAGTTCTCGATTGATTGTTCTAGTCTGCGCGGGGCTTGTTTGACAACGGGTCGGCCTCCTGCGGTCAGAGGCTTTACGCCGAACACAGTCGAAATCCTCGCCGCCCATTCAGCGGCCAACATGCCGTCGCCATCAAACATCTGCGAAGTACCCCAAAGTAATGCAATTGGAAGAGCCGGAAAGCCATTCCGCCAGCTGCGCCTGCTCTTTTCGATGCGAGTCCAATAAAATGTAATAGGTAGGTCGGATCGACAAAATATAATCAACTGCGTGATACCGATCCGAGGACGTGCGCCAATGCGATGATTTGACTTCGGCCAAACGACTGGGAAACAAACACTTCCACCAGAGTCATGCGTGTCAGGTGTATTATGGGCGCCCCTAAGACGCGGGCATAGTGCAAAATACCAAAGGACACCCCAAAGGTTCGTGCCAGCCGCCATTGAGATGATGTAGGCTGTTGCACGAATGTTGATCGGGAATGACGCCGGAACCGTCTTCATGAGCAAGGAATGACGTGTAGTTGGCTTCGTTGCTGTCTGGTAATACGGCTCTCTCGTCCGCTAATATCCTGGCCGACAGATGCGTAAAGTAGTTGCCTTCGCGGCCAAAATTGGCCGGATGAAAAATCTCGGAAAAGTACCTTAGTTGTGGGTGCTGACTGAGTACCGTGACGTCTGCTCCCTTCTAACACCTTGACGATGTAATAAGTAACCCAAAGGGGATGCTTACACTCGGGTCACTCGTAGTCATTAGTTGGCAGGCTCCAACGTGGGTTTTCTTCATACACCAGAGAACATTGCGCAATGGCAAAAACAAGACGACCCACATCGTTTGTGGGCATAGCGCTTAGATCTTCCAGAATGAGCGTAAAAAGCGTGCTGCTGCCCCTTCCATCACGGAGAAGGGCATCAACGCCTGAAAGCTCGCTTCGATTGGATTTCCCGAAGCATCAACCAGCGCAACGGCTTTGTCGGATGCTTCCATGAACTTTACCACTGTGGTTTTTTCCCATAGGTAGTACTCCATAGGGCGTTTGGCGAAAAAAAGTGCATTTGCGCCGCCCCCGTTGGCCTTTCCGTCCTCGGAATGTGCGACTTCCACGGTCGTACGTGTGTCGTAGGCTGCAACGAGCGAGAGTTTAACCCCCGCAATTCTGCATGATGCTTCGCCAATACGCTATCAAAGTGGCTTCTGAAATGCTGCTGCTCCGCATTCGAGATGACCTCCAGCCGAACATCACACGATCGCTGACTATATAGCGGTGGCCAGCCGCACACGCTCGCATGTGGAAATCCCAGTCAACATACCGATCAAGCGTCTCATCAAGCCCAGGTCGGCAACAGCCGAACGCCGCCCTATCATCTCGATCGCTCCAAGTAGGTTGTGAACCACTCCGCTGTTCAGCGCCTCTCCAATGCGTACGTTGTCGACGTAGAAGGGGTGATCATCCGAGGTCCGCCCCTCAAAGACGAACTGAAGAACAACGAAGTCGTAATCCGGCTCCGCCTCCAACGCTTGCACTGCGTCGCTCAGGAACGTCGCATCAATTGTGGCACCAGCTCTGGACATGAATTCCGTCTGAACCTCTCGCAAACCGCGATTGCAGAGTGCGGCTACGCCACCATTGAAGCCGAGACTGATGATCTTCAATCGACCTTCACACGCGAGTGTCGAACCCTTGATACGTTCGAGCACTGCAGCTCCGTCCGGAGCACTCGGCGAAAGCGCAAGCACCAGAATGACGTTGATGTCCAGCTTGTCCACTAGCACCGCGGAACGTACAGTATCAAGGGGATCACCAAACTCATCGCCGATCGCCACAACGATTGAAAGGGCACCTCGCGTCGCAGGCGAACGCTTGCTCGAACTCTTGCCGGCGACACGGCACCAATAGGGTACTGCAGGAGGTGTCAAGGTGACGCCCTCCTGGCTTATGCTCTGTCTCCTCAGCCACAAGTCTCGCAGGAGGCCAGCAAGCCCGTCCGCAGAACCGTCAAAGGTTTCGCAGTTGACCCCCTGCTGCCACGGGGTGCCCGGTCCAAATGCCGGATTGACCCAGTTTAGCACCACCAAAGCGCCAAGCTTGCTGGCTTCATGCGCCGCAAGACAGAAGCTCTCGTGTGCGGATGGGGAAAATGAAAAAGGATCCGCGGAGGAGGGTCTCGCGAAGCTGGTTGGAGCCCTTCTCCACGATCCGTATCCTTCCGATCAGATCCTTCGGAATGAGACCCTCGCAGTGGCGGCCCAGTTCGTCATCGATGACATGAGCGAGCAAGAGCGCTTCGCCCTTGAACTCTGGAACCGCCTTCATGAATGCAACGGCCGCATTGACAAACACGTGAGGACGCTTGAACCACTGAACCTTGCTCGTGAATACAAGCGGCGTGTGTTCGTCAAACAGTCTATCCCGCTTAGCGAGATCCGGCGCTACGAGCACCGGAGGATGCTCTATGACGCATTTCTCGAGCCAGGGTTCCGGAAACCTGAAATACGCCGCGACGTCGTCGACCACGGACCGAAGATGCCCCACAACGATATCCGCATCTGCAAGGGCCTTCCGCTCCGTGTCCGCCACGAAAAGGTTGCGCCAATCTGGTGGACGATGATCACTCCTTCGGAGCACTGCCTCGGTGCTATGAAGGCGCACCGCGATGACTGAATGCAGGAATGCCCGGCCCAGACGTTTTTCTTGAAGTGTTGCCAACGCGGCGCCACCAAAATCAGGAAATTCGATTACATCGAACGGGCCGACCCGGTGTTCAATGTTGCAGAGGGCACGCATAAGCTGAAACGATTGCCACTGCCGATTTAAAAACAAACGCACGTTCCGGCGGAAATTCCGCGCCGTCTTCTTCCACGATGGCCCATTCATTGGCATTGAAAAAGCGGCAATTTGGAAACACTCGGAGGAACAGCCGCTCGGTCAGGCTTTCGTCGCCATACCACAGAATTGAAATCTCGCTGTCCGTGCAATCGCCGTAGGTCTTGAGAAGGTTGTGGACCAAAACTCCTATGCCCCCTGCCGTAAATGGCTTGAGCTCCCACGTGGCAATACAAAGGCGCAACGCAACACACCTCCTTGCCGAAACATCAGAGCTCTAGAAACTCGCCATACCGCTCTCGCGAGACAGCAGTTAGCTGTTCAACGTAGTTAGCAATAATCCCCTTGAGCTCGCCGTTCCCCATCGTCCTCAAGTAGTCCAAGCGATTGCTTATGTCCTTGGCACTGAATGTATTCTCAATGGTGCTGAGGGTCGTAAACGGGTGCTTCTCCAGCGCATCGAGAAAGAGGCGACTGGTGACCACCATCGCCCCCGCAGCGAGCGCCTCTAGATCCACCATGGGATGACAATCAATTGTGGTGACATTTACCGACACATCCACGTCGTGCAGAAACGCTAGGTGCCTGTCGTGGCCGGTATAGGGGATCCGCCGACATCTTCTTTTCAGCAATGGTATTGCGCCCCGCACATTCGCATAATGCAAGACCTCGTTTATGGAGCACGACAAAGCGGCTCCGACCAGGCTTGTATGGAGGTTTTTGCGGATATCGGTAAACGCCGGCACCAGTGCGATCGTATGCTCTCCTGCAAAAGCCGGCAGGAGGCGCCCACGACCAGTGATGGGGGGGCTGTTGAGCAGCATTGGCTCATAGGTGGATGGAAAGATGTCTTCCATGCCGCCCTTCAACATATGGGCCCGGCGGAAGCGCCCCTGCTTGCAGGCGGCCATGGCGCGCTCGAAGTACAGCACCTCCGGCTTCCATACAAGTTGCGAAAGGTTTCCATGCCAAACAAGGTAACAAGCGGCGCCTGAGCTGCTCACCGCTCTCAAGATGCGGTCTGCTGCATAAGAATATCCGTGAAAAACGACCTTCTTAGCACCCCAGTCTTGAAAGGTGAGACATCACCGCTATCACATCTCTGTGCCGGATATCTCGGTCAAGCGGCAGCGCGATCTTGTGTCCTGGTTGCGTACCGGCAGCTGAGCGGATGCCATGCCAGGCCTGATGAAAGACATGCACAACCGATGCGAACTGGCCATCTCCGTCGGTCGTCGCGTACCGACGGTCCGCGTACGCGTCAAATTCAATTGTGGATGATAGGCGGCGTGGAGCTGCTGGGTCTGGCTCATGTTCGTCCAACATGTCGTCGGATTGGGGTTGCGGAACGAGACCGTTGAGCTCGCGGACCAGACGCCAGCGAGTAAGCCAATGCAGCTCATCGGTCTGAGTGTCTGCCGTGCCCTCACTCTGAGTTCTAATGCCCTCCCTAGAGCAATAAGCAATACGCATTTTACCCCCAACCACTCAATTCTCACTCCTCCGACGCCTCATCGACCCATTAATGCGCAGCAACCAAGACGATGGGGCCCAGTTGGAGCCTCAAGAAAATAGCCGCGCCTAAGATAGCAATCTAGCGCAATAAATTGGCGCGGGGCAGCCGGGATTCGTGCCTGGTTAAGCGGGCGGATCTCTCCGGCACTCTGAAGACACACGGAAAGGCAGGTCAATCGTCCCGCCAGCGGTGACAACGGTGAATATTTCCAAGAAGGTTGGCGTCGCAGACCTAGACGACAATTAGATGGCGGCGCCGCGTGCCTCGTAGCCCGATGGCCTCGCGGCGGGATGGTCCCGGTCCCGGATCGCGCTTGATGATGAATGGCCGTTCAGCACCCATCCATGGCGACCGCCTTCGCGTGGTACTTGGAATCCCGTTGTTGCGAGGCGGCGCCGTTCTGACGATGTGCTGCGCGCAAGTTAGCCACCCCCCTTCGCGCACCAAGCAAGCGAGAGAGCGCCCCCGGCATATCGGCATCGGCACGCACATGACTGGGTTTTCTGTCCCCTCGTCGAGGCCCGCCGGCACCAACGCGCGGTTCCCGCACACCGCCGCCCGAAACCAAATTGATCTTGTCAGGGCTATAGGTTATCTTTAAATACATCTGACCGCGATCGTTTCCCCCAATGACGCGGTATCATTTTTGAGAGGGGTGGACCGCGCGCGGAATGCGCCGCAGCCACAGTACTTTTTTAGTTTTTGTCCATTTTGGGAAGATGCACATGGCGGGGGCGCCCAAATTTGGACTTGAGATCCACGTCAACACCACAACCACCTATGCACAGCACGAGCCCGTCGTCACGAAACTAAGTGACTGCCGCTTCGTCGGCGTCTGGTCGGATCAAAGTGAAAGTGGACCGGGGGTGCTGGCATTGAAAACCGTGACCCCACGATATGGACGCTCTCCTTTATTCATCTACGGCTACAGACCTGTAGAGCTGCACGATCAAATATTCTGTCCCGAAGAACGAGGGAAGAAACCACTGGTCAACGCGGTAACGTCCGGGTTGCCACAGCTTATTGCTTGGCCTTGGGAGACTTTGTCATGACCGTAGAAGTGCTCGTCTATCGTGGTCGAGATGGCGACGGAGCAGGCGTTTTTGGCAACGTGCTCGGCACCGACTACACCTACAAGATCTCGACGATCGATGCGCCTTTGTCGTCGGACCCCAACGGGATTTCACAGGCTGGCGACGGGTTCGTCTATCGTGGCACTGGCGGCGACCTGATCTTCTCAAACGGTTCCGAGGCCGGCACCACCACGATCGCGGACGACCAAAACGGCAATCCGATCTCCGATCCGGAGTTGTTTTCGGCCTTTGGACGAGAGTCCGCGTTCATGGCAGACACCGCCAGCGTGCCGGGCGGCACTGCTAGCTTTAAGGCGCCGTTCATGACCAACGGCGGCGCGACGCCCACGATCTTGCTACCCTCTTTCAACATCAGCGAATACCAGATCGTCGGCGACTACGTCTATGCGTTGAGCCAGGCTGGCGACCTCTATCGTGTCGATGCGGCCGGCCACTCAATGCTGATCGCGGATCAACCGAGCATCAGCAATCTTTTTGAGTTCGATGGCGATCTGTTCTTTGCGGGATACCTGCCGAATGAAACACATTACTATCGGGTCGATCACGATACGGGGTGCCGTCACGGTCCTGGATGACGTACCTTACTCGACCTATTTTCGTGGCGTAACGCCGAGCGGCTTCTACTTCTGGTCCTACGATCCCGTCACGGGCATTGAGCCCTACATTTCCGATGGTACCGGAGCCGGCACGCATCTGGTGAAGGACATCAACAGCGGCAGTGGTAATTCCTCAGACATCCAGCCCTATGCCCACTACTTCACCGCACTTGGCGACAAGTTCATTTTCATTGCCAATGCTGGCGGACCTGAAGGCTATGAAGTCTGGGTTTCGGACGGGTCCGAGGCCGGTACATTCGCCCTCACCGGCCCAGAGGCGCAAGCAGCCGGGGGCAGTGTTTCTTGGCGACCTGGGGTTTACCAACTTCACTCCGGTGACTGTGAATGGCCTGACTCTTTCTTCCAGGCGTCGATGAGCGGTATCGGGCGAGAGCTGTTCGTCACCGACGGCACCGTGGTTGGCACGCATCTCGTCAAGGACATCAACCCCGGATCGAATAGCTCCACCCCGCTGAACTTCTACACCGACGGTGACCACTTCTACTTCGCCATCAGTTCCGGTCCGAATTCGGATTTGGTGTGGGTGTCGGACGGGACCGAGGCGGGCACCCACGTCATTTCCGATCCAAACCCTGCAGGCACAATCCTAAATAACCCGCCCCAACTGTTGTCGACGATCCAACTCGACGTTGCCATTCCGACCCATGCGGTCGCCCACGACCTCAACGGCGACGGCACCTCCGACATCCTCTGGCGCAACGACAGTGGCATCCTCACCGACTGGCTCATGGACAACGGCCAGTACACAGGGTCCGGCTACGGCTATAGCGTGTCCACGGACTGGCACGTCGCCGGCACCGGGGATTTCAACGGCGACAGCACCTCCGACATCCTATGGCGCAACGACAGCGGCATCCTCACCGACTGGCTGATGGACAACGGCCAATACACTGGGTCCGGCTATGGATACAGCGTTGGCACGGAATGGCGCGTCGCCGGCACAGGCGACTTTAACGGCGACGGCACCTCCGACATCCTGTGGCGCAACGACAGCGGCATCCTCACCGACTGGCTGATGGATAACGGCCAGTACACAGGGTCCGGATACGGATACAGCATCGGCACCGACTGGCACGTCGTCGGCGCGGGCGACTACGACGGAGACGGCGCCTCCGACATCCTATGGCGCAACGACAGCGGCATCCTCACCGACTGGCTGATGGACAACGGCCAATACACTGGGTCCGGATACGGATACAGCATCGGCACCGACTGGCACGTCGTCGGCACCGGCGATTTCAACGGAGACGGCACCTCCGACATCCTGTGGCGCAACGATAGCGGTGTCGTCACCGACTGGCTGATGAATGACGGCCAGTACACCGGCTCCGGCTATGGCTATAGCATCTCGACCGATTGGCAGGTTGCCGCAACCGGCGACTACAATGGGGATGGCACAGACGACATCCTATGGCGCAACGACGATGGGACCGTTGCCACTTGGCTCATGGCCGACGGTCAGTATACGGGCCTGGGATCCGGCTATAGCATCTCCAACGACTGGCATATCCAGGCTTAGCGGACTTTGCTTCGGGTCCGGCCGTTGGCCCGCGCCATCGGCCGCTGGGCTCGATAGAGCGGGTCTTGACCCCGTCCGTTCGAGCCAGGTGCGCGCGTTTTTGGCGACAAATTCAGGTTTGTTGTCGGAGCGAATGTGCTCGCGTGGTCCGTGCACGAGAGACAGTCTGGAATATTGCCAGACCTGGACCGTCCCGCGCCAACGATTGCCAGGCACCAAGGCGGACCCGCTTGACGCTGACGCTGCAGGACCAGCATCTGCGGATGCGCCGGTAGACGTAACGGCCAAACTGCGTGGCCAGCCGCACAACGTTGGCCGTCGATGTGACTTCGTGAACTGACCGATGATGCTCCGTCGCGTAGCGCTTCCGTGCATGTTGCCGGCCCCGCTGGTCAGCGATACTATCTGCTTCAACGTCACAGATCACGCGGGTGCTTACAATCTCATTGTCATCGCGACGATCTCGACCCAAGAGAGCGGCGCAGACGCTAGCCAATAGGGCATCAATTTCGAAGATGCCAGCACACCAACCGCAACTGAGACTAAGGAGGTGCGTTACAGTATTGTGATGGATTGTCTTGGTGCTCCGGCAGTCACTATTTCAAGGTCGTCAATGCGAATCATGAGATCGCCGTAGGCTTACAGATCTGTTCGATAGATGAAGTCACCTAGCGTAATGGCGTCGACTACGTCTCCAACAATGCCCCTGGCTATTTTAGTTGGTTGTCTGGCCAATTATGGCTACACGAATATAGCGAATGCATGCGATTATGGCCGCAATATACTCGACCAGCCCGCGGGCCCCGCAACCAATTCTACGATTGGCACAGATACTGGCCACTTAAGCGCGTACACGGCTGATGTTCTAAGTTATTTCGAGGGGCTCTCGCAGAGATTCATTGATTCGTCAGGTGGCCGCCCCTTGTATGGGATTACTGTTTATGGATGTGCAGATGTTTTGGATGCAGTCAATAGTTCGAACCTCGCTCAATATACGCGGCTAACCGATACGCCAAGTAGGGTAGGATCTTTAAATCATACCAATTATTCCACACTGCAGCATAGCAGTCGCTACATAGCCACGTTTGCTGGAGTAGAGGTCGATCACAACGCAACGGTGGGATTCAATTTGGGCCAACGGCGCATGCTGACGACGAGGGCTTCGTCGAAGTCCAACGACTTCAACCGGGACGGTACTAGCGACATCCTTTGGCGCAACGACAATGGACTCGTCCACCAATTGGCTCATGCATGACGGTCAGTATACCGGCTCCAGCTACGGATACAGCATAGGCACTGACTGGCACGTCGTCGGCACCGGGGACTTCGACGCCGACGGTACCTCGGACATCTTGTGGCGCAACAACAGTGGCATTGTCAGCGTCTGGCTCATGCATGACGGCCAGCACACGGTCCCGACCACGGAAATAACATGTCAACCGATTGGCGTGTCGTCGGCACCGGCGACTTCAACGGAGACGGCACCTCAGACATCTTATGGCGCAACAACAGTGGCACCGTCACCATCTGGCTCATGCATGATGGCCAGCACGCCGGCACCAGCTACAGATATAGTATGTCGACCGATTGGCACGTCGTCGGTACAGGCGACTTCAACGGAGATGGCACTACGGACATCTTGTGGCGCGACAACAGCGGCCTCGTCACGGTCTGGCCCATGCATGGCGGCAAGTACACCGGCTTCGGGCACGGATACAGCATGTCGACGGATTGGCACATTACCGGCACCGGGGACTTCAACGGAGATGGCACAACAGACATCTTGTGGCGCAACGGCAGCGGCCTCGTCACCGACTGGCTCATGCGTGACGGCCAGTATACCGGCTCCGGCTACGGATATAGCATATCGACGGATTGGCAGGTTGCGGCCGCCGGAGACTACGATGGGGATGGTACGGACGACATCCTCTGGCGCAACAATCGTGATGGGCGGATTACCATCTGGCTCATGGACGACGGTAAGTATACGGGCCTTGGAACCGGTTATACCCTCTCCCAGCACTGGCATATCCAAGGCTAGCTGAATTCGCTTCGGATCGAACCGTTGGCCCGACGAATTGCTAATGGCGTGAACTCGCCCGCGCTGCCATCGACTCCAACCATTCGTTAAGCATATCCATCCTCTTTGTGCGTGTGTGCACGAATTGTGCAAGGCATCTCCTAAGGCATTGAGAGACCGGCAGGACCCTACCCTGCCGACTTTAAATAGGCTACCGTCCGGCTATTGGCGAGCCCGGGTTCGCCGCAAGGGTCAACACGCTTTGCTGGGGAGGTCGCGGGCTCCATCGTGAATACGGCGCGGCGTATGCATGGCGTAGCCATGTTGGCTTGAGATTGGGCGCACGTGCCCAATCCAAACGTCGGACGGCTTGGCCCGTCAGGCGCGCGCTTATCGGCTTTGTCGGGTATCGGACAAATCAGCGATGCACAATAAGCGGCTCGAAGCCTTACGCACCAATCCGGGGGGCGACTGGACCCCGGCCGATCTCGAGATCACGGCGTCGCAATAGGCCATCAAATTCCGCAAGGTGACCGGCACCCACGAGGTGTTTCTGCACCCCTCGGTGCCCAATTGCGTGGCCGTTCCCCTCAAGAAGAAAATCCGGGCCCCGCATGTCAGGGCGTTCGTCGCCATGGTCGACCGCATGGAAGAGCTCGACCAATGACCGACGCCAGCGCCTATGCTTATGACGTGGCAGAGCTTGCGGCCGAGGATGGCGGCGGTTTCATCGTCACCTTTCCCGATATCCCGGGCGTGCTCGGCATCGGCGACAACAAGGGGGAGGCCATAGCCGATGGGCAGCAGGCGCTTTTTGCCTGCCTCGATGCGCCCAAAGCGGTCGACCGCGAGCCGCCCGCTCCCTCCGCGCCGCGCGCGTAAAGGCCGAAGTCGAGCCTCGTCCGCTCGCGTCATTGGCGCTCGACCTACTCAGCTCCGGCAGGTCGTCCTCGCCACCCGCTGGTGGCCCAATTCTTGATTGAGGTGGCCTGTGCGAGCCCTCAACTCCAGTAGGACGAACATCCATGCCTTTGAAAGAGGACGCCATCCAGCCGGGCAAATGCTACAAAACCAAGGTGGCTGAAAGCTACCGGGTGATATCCATTACGCGCGGCATTGTGACCTATCAAACGCTGACCTCGCCACTGCGCATCAATACCGGCATCAAGGCGTTTGCCGACGCCGTCTACAAGGAGATCCCCTGCCCGGCTCAGGGCTAGTGTAGCGGCTCGTCAGAGCACCGGTGAAAGGCTGGCGCAGGCGGCATCGAGCGCCGCCACGGCCTGCTTTATCTCGTCCTCGGTTACGCTGAGCCTAGGCAGGAGCCCGAGGACATTGTCGCGGCCGGTGATGGTCGCGAGCCCATGCTCCAACAGCTTCTGCTGAAGCGCTGCGGCCGGCACACGTAGCTTGAGCGTTTGCCACAGTCCCATCCCGTAGTGCGCCTCGACGACCGCGGGGTGGTTCCGGCGTATCCAATACAGCTGCTCCTCGAAGGCCCAGCTTCGCTCCTCGATCTGGCGCAAAAAGCCCGGTGCCAGCAGCCGGTCGAGCGCCTGGTGCGCCCCTGCGATTGCGAGCGGATGGGCCGATCCCTCGTCGGCCGGCCCTAAAATCTTTTCGATGCGTTTCGTCATCAGAAGCGCGCCGAGCGGCAACCCACCAGCCAGATTGTTGCCGATGATGATGAGGTCGGGAGACGCACCCGACCACTCGTGCGCCCACAGAGCGCCGGTGCGGCCGAGCCCGCTCTCGCTCTCGTCATAGGCGAGAACAAGATCATATTCGTCGGCGATGCTGCGCAGGCCCATCAGGAAGCCGTTTTGCGGCGGCTCGAAGGTTCCCTTGCGCTGCAGCGGCTCCACCAGGATGCCGGCCGTCTGCGGGCGCACGACGGCGCGCACCGATGCAAGGTCGTTGAAGATTGCCTGGTCGAAATAGCTGTCCAAGGGCTCCAGCGCGCGGGCAAATCTCGTCTCTCCCACCGCAAGGCCCAGCAGCGGGGAATGGCCGTGAAATGCGCTCTCCAGCGTAATGATGCGGCGACAAAAAGCTTGAGCGGCTGATCTCGCGCGTCGCGCCGGATGCAAAGAGCCGCAGCTATGTGAAGACCATGCGCGCGCAAGCCGCCCGCGAAGGCCATTTGAGCAACTACAGCCGTTCCGAGCGCCGGCGCTGATCCCCGCATTGCAGGCGCAAGAGGGCGCCCCAACGCTGCCACCCCTTTGCAGAGCGCGGTTGCCGTCCCAAATTGAGCGGGTCGAATGCCATTCACGAGGCAGCGCGCCATGATCGATCTTTACTACTGGACCACGCCCAACGGCCACAAGATCACGATCTTTCTGGAGGAGGCCGGGGTCGCCTACCGCATCGTTCCGGTGAACATCGGCAAAGGCGAGCAGTTCAAATCGGATTTCCTGCGCGTTGCGCCCAACAACCGCATCCCGGCGATCATCGACACCGCACCCACCGACGGCGGCGCGCCGATCAGCGTCTTTGAATTGGGGGCCATCCTCCAGTATCTGGCCGAGAAGACCGGCAAATTTCTCCCCCACGACGTGCGCGGCCGTGTCGAGGTGATGCAGTGGCTGTTCTGGCAGATGGCGGGCCTCGGCCCCATGGCCGGGCAGAACCACCACTTCGTGCAGTACGCGCCCGAACGCATCGCGTATGCGACCGAGCGCTACGTGAAGGAAACCAACCGGCTCTACGGCGTGCTCGACCAGCGACTCGCCGACCGGGACTATGTCGCGGGCGATTACTCGATCGCCGACATGGCGATCTATCCCTGGATCGTGCCCTACAAGAACCAGAAGCAGACGCTTGAGGACTTTCCGCATTTGAAACGCTGGTTCGAGCGGATCGCCGCACGCCCCGCGGTCAAGCGCGCCTACGAGCGCGCACGAGAGATCAACCAGGGCTCGGTCGTGTCGGAAGAGTTGCGGGCCATCTTGTTCGGCCAGACGGCCGCCGTCGTCCGGCGATGAGCTGACGATGGATGCGCGGGTGCGGCCCAAGGTGCTGTTCTTCGACGTCAATGAGACGTTGCTCGACTTGAGCGCGATGCGCGCGAGCGTGGGGAACGCGCTCGGCGGCCGGCCCGACCTGCTGCCCTTGTGGTTCACCACCATGCTGCAGCATGCGCTGGTGGAGACCATCGCCGGCCGCTACCACGATTTCGGCGTCATAGGTGCGGCCGCACTGATGATGATTGCGCGCAACCACGACATCTCGCTCAGCGAGGAAGAGGCACAACGCGCCATCGCGCCGATCCGCTCTCTGCCGCCGCACGGCGACGTTGCGCCGGCCCTCAAGGCGCTGCGCCAGGCCGGGTTCCGCCTGGTGGCGCTGACCAACTCGTTCCGCGCCGCCGTCACTGCGCAGATCGCCAACGCCGGACTTGCGGACTTCTTCGAGGACAAGCTGAGCGTCGAGGACGTCCAGGTGTTCAAGCCGCATCCGCTCGTCTACCGCTCGGCGGCCCACAAGATGGGCATCGACGCATCCGAGTGCCTGCTCATCGCCGCGCACGGCTGGGATATCGCCGGCGCCTTGTGGGCGGGATGGCGCGCGGCCTTTCTGTCGCGGCCGGGCGCTCAGCTCTATCCCCTGGCGCCTCGGCCGGAAATCGTTGAGCCCGACATGTCGAAGATCGCAGAAAGACTGATCGCGCTTGCTGCCTGAAGGCGGGGCCTAGGCGCTACGCGCTTCGTTTCCTTAACAAATTAGCATGCCTGCCCTTCATCCCGTGCAATGGAACGCATTCGCGGCCCTTGGCGTTGTCGTCGGCAAACCGCAGCCTCAATGGGGTGGCGCCATGGCCGCCAAGACCCGCAAGAGAGAGCTCTCCGGCCGCAAGATCCTCGTCGTCGAGGACGAGATGCTGGTCGCGATCGACTATTGCCAGTGCCTGGCCCAGGCTGGCGCCGAGATCATGGGGCCCTTCCCCTCGGTCTCGCAGGCGTTGAAGGCGGTCGACACGGGTCGGGTCGACGTCGCAGTGCTCGACTACGCTTTGGCCGACCAGACCAGCGATCCGCTGCAAAATGAGCTCGAGCGGCGCGACATCCCCTTCGTCGTAATTACCGGCTACCCGCGCGTACTCGTGCGGCGAAACGCGCGGCAGAACGTCCTTTCCAAGCCCGTATCGCCCGACGTCCTGCGCGAGACGGTCGTAGCGGCCTGCCGCTGACACGGCCTCATAGCTTATGCCGCGTTAACGGATGCGATTTTTGCGCGCCCCGGTCATGACGTGATAATGAGCGGTAGGGTAGTATTCCCGCCTCGATCGAATGATCGCCACTCGGCGGCCGGCGTCTCTTCTGGGCGTCGGATAACGCCCGCGCTGCCCCGGTGAGCCGCATGAAGCCTGAGACGCCCCGCCCCATCCATCTCAAGGACTACCGGCCGCCCGCGTACCTGATCGACAAGGTCGACCTCGACGTCTCCCTCGATGCAACCCGCACACGCGTGCACGCGCGTCTGGCCGTGCGTCCCAACCCCCACGCGAATGGGCGTCCAGAGCCGCTGCGACTCGACGGCGAGCACATCGAGCTCGACGAGATCAAGCTCGACCGCAAACCACTTTCCAAAAAGGACTACAAGCTCACCGACACGTCGCTGACGCTCACCAAGACGCCGGCGACGCCCTTCACGCTCGAGATCACGACCTTCGTCAATCCGGAGGCCAACAAGGCACTGCAGGGGCTTTACCGCACCAACAACGTCTACTGCACCCAGTGCGAGGCCGAGGGCTTCCGCCGCATCACCTACTTCCTCGACCGCCCGGACGTGCTTGCGACCTACACGGTGCGCATCGAGGCGGACCCGCGCGAAGCGCCCATACTGCTTTCCAACGGCAATCTGTTGGAGCGCGGCACGCTCGCCGGCGGCAAGCGTCATTACGCGGTGTGGCGCGATCCCTTCCCCAAGCCGTCCTATCTCTTCGCGCTGGTCGGCGGGGATCTCGCGCCCATCGCCTCCACCTTCCGCACCATGTCGGGGCGCAAGGTCGACCTGGCGATCTATGTGGAGCACGGCAAGGAGGCGCGCGCCGCCTGGGCGATGGATTCACTTAAGCGCGCCATGCGGTGGGACGAGGAGCGGTTCGGGCGCGAATACGATCTCGACGTGTTCAACATCGTCGCCGTCTCCGACTTCAACATGGGCGCGATGGAGAACAAGGGCCTCAACGTCTTTAATGATCGGCTCATCCTCGCCTCGCCCGACACCGCCACCGACACCATCTTCGAGGCGATCGAGAGCGTGGTCGCGCACGAGTACTTCCACAACTGGACCGGCAATCGCATCACCTGCCGCGACTGGTTCCAGCTCTGCCTCAAGGAAGGCCTGACCGTTTTCCGCGACCAGGAGTTCTCCGGCGACGAGCGCTCGGCAACCGTGCAGCGCATCATCGACGTGCGCCAGCTCAAGACGCACCAGTTCGCCGAGGACGCAGGGCCCCTGGCACATCCCGTGCGGCCCGAGACCTACATCGAGATCAACAACTTCTACACGCCGACCGTCTACGAGAAGGGCGCCGAGGTCGTGCGCATGCTGCAGACGCTGCTGGGGCGCGAATTGTTCCGCAAAGGCATGGACCTCTATTTCGAGCGCCACGACGGCGAGGCGGCGACCGTCGAGCAGTTCGTGCGCTGCTTCGAGGACGCGTCCGGCGCCGACCTCACCCAGTTCCGGCTCTGGTACGCCCAGGCCGGCACGCCAGAGGTCGTGTGCGCGCTGCGCTACGACAAGGCCAAGAAGCAGGCCGAGCTCGAGGTGGAGCAGGTGCTGCCGTCGACACCGGGCCAGACGCACAAGAAGCCCATGCACATCCCCTTGAAGCTCGGGCTTCTGGGCGCCAACGGCCACGATGTGACGGTGAAGCTCGACAGCGGCGAGGAGCCGCCCGACGGCACGCTGTCCGTCACCAAGCGCAAGCAGACGTTCCGCTTTGTCGACGTTCCCTCGCGCCCGGTGCCCTCGCTGCTGCGCGCCTTCTCCGCCCCCGTCAACGTCACGATCGATCTCTCCGATCGCGACGTCGAGCTCTTGATGGCGAACGACAGCGACCTCTTCAATCGCTGGCAGGCCGCCAACAGCTTCGCCATGCGCACGCTCACCGAGATTGTCCGCTCACTCGCGCAGGGCAAGAGCGCCGCACGCGGCACGCGCTACGCCAAAGCGCTCGGCGCCACCGTGCTCAGCGACGAGCTGGAGCCCGCCTACCGCGCCGAGCTCCTGAAGCTGCCGACGCAGGCCGACGTCGCCCGCGTGATCGGCAAGAACGTCGACCCCGGGCTCATCCACCGCGCGCATCGAAAACTCTCGGGGCTCATCGGCCGCACGCTGGGTGGGCAGCTGGAGGATCTCTATGCCGCCATGGCCGACGAAGGCCCGTTCTCTCCGGATGCGACAAGCGCGGGGCGGCGCGCTTTGCGCAATGCCGCACTGACGCTGCTCACCGCGCGCGGCACCGAGCGCGACCGGACACGCCTGTCAAAGCACTACTTCAAGGCCACCAACATGACGGACAGGGCGCAGGCGCTGTTCCTCTTGGCGGCCTACGGCGGCAAGGACGGCGATCGCGCGCTCGCCGACTTCCACGACCACTGGAAGGCAGATCACGTCGTCATCGACGCCTGGTTTGCGGCCCAGGCGCAGTCGCCGCAAGCCGGCACCCTAAAACGGGTCGAAGCCCTGACCCACCATCCGCTGTTCTCGTTGACCGCGCCCAACAAGGTGCGCGCCCTCGTCGGCACCTTCGCCGCCGCCAACCCGGTGCAGTTCAACCGGCCGGACGGGGCCGGCTATACTTTTATCGCCAACCACGTCTTGGCACTCGACCGTCTCAACCCGCAGATCGCGGCCCGCATGCTCGGCGCCTTCCGCAGCTGGCGGGCGCTGGAGTTGGGGCGGCGGGGTTGGGCACGCAAGGCGCTGCAACGCGTCGCCAAGGCCAAAAATCTATCGTCCGACGTACAAGAAATCGTCTCCAAGATGCTCGAAGCGTAACGCTGAAAAATTTATTGTCCTGATGGGCTTATTCGTGCTCGACAGCCGATTTGCGATAGTGTGAACTTAATAAGTGATTTGGGGTGGCGGGCTCGTCCGAGTCCGAGTGGCATTCACATAAAATTCGGGGAGAAAAGCATGGCGTGGACAACGTCCGCCAGCCTGCGCGCGCGGCCTTTTGCCTGGGAGCTGGCCGCTGCCCAGAAGACGGCTCGGTTCCACTTCGCCGTTCTGCGCCGGTCGCTGCTGCGATCACACCCGGCATTCGCCTTTGCGCTTCCCCTCGGCGCTCTCGGACTGCTGACGCCCCTGCTCCCGCAAAGCCTGACATCCGGCCTCCTTCTCTCCTCCGGCGCCTTGCTCGCCCTGCTCGGCGCTCACGCCGTTCGCACCAAACGCGCCGCGGGGTTCGCCCGCTCCAACCTTAAGGACAAGATCAACGGGGCCATTGCGACCGCGGCCCACTCCCCCCGTCCCGGCGCCTTCAAGATGTCTGAAATCGCGCTCGAGCGCATGTCGCAGCGCGCTTGCGTGCAGCCCCGCGCGCTTGCCAAACGGGCCCGCTTGGGACCCGAGCGCGACCGCACCTGGTCGGAGCTGATGGCCCGCGTCAACCACGACCTGCGCACGCCGCTCAACGCTGTGATTGGATTTTCCGAGCTGATGGTGCTCGAGCTCTTCGGTCCGCTCGGCGACGAGCGCTATCAGGACTACGCCCAGCACATCCGCGACAGCGCCACCGATCTGTTGAAATCGGCCGAGGACACGCTGGCCCTGACCGCGCTCACCGCCGATCCCAGCCGCCGCGAGGAGACCTCGGCCTGCGACCTGGAGCATTCGGCCGACGATGCCTGGGCCTTCGTCCGTCGCAAGGCCGCCGCCCGTGGCATCACCTTCATGGCTTGTTTGCCGCCCGGCTTGGAAGTGCTGGGCGAGCCCCGCACGCTGCGCCAGATCCTCGTCAACCTGTTGTCCGAAGCCGTGGCGCGCGCGGCCCACGGCGAGCACGTGCTGCTGTCTGCCGACATCGACGGCGAGCTGGTCGAGCTTGCCGTATCGGTCTCCAAGGAGCGGGCGGCGCCGGCCCGCCGGGACGGCTCGCTGGCGATCTGCCTGGCGCGCACGCTGCTCGAGATGCAGGGAACGTCGCTGCTGGAGGTCGTCTCTTCGATTCAGGGCTGGCGCGCGGTGACCGTGCTCGACCGCGCGGTGCAGCCCGACTTTTTCTCAGAGCGTCCCGCTGCTGCTGCGCGTGAAGGCGGCGTGGCTCTGGTCGGCTAGTCTCGCCTCAATTGGGCGGAGGCGGCGGAGCATCCTCGTCGTGGTGGTGCCTGTGCGCCCGGCGCTTCTCGAACCAATTGTGCAACTGACGCCGCTCGTCGGGCGTGAGCGAGGCCGCCATCTCGGCAAAGAGCGTCATGCGCGCGCGCTTTTCCTTCTCGTCGGCATCGACGGCACGCGAGAGAGCCGCCTTGAACTTCTCCACGTCGAACGGCTCCGTCATGAGCACGCCGCGGGCGGCATCGCGTGCCTCTTGCTCCTCTTTGCGCAACGGGTCGAGGACGGCCCGATTGCTCTCGAGCTTTTGGCGAATGATCTCGCTGCGCTCCGGCGGCAGCGTGCGCGCAAAACCGGAAAGTCCGGCGCCCTTGAACCCATGGCCGTGCCAGCCGTGATGCCGCCCAACGAAGAGCGTTCCCGCCACCGCGCCGATGATCAGCACGTTGAGGGCCAGCGACGCCATCAGCGCAACACGCAGACTGACGCCCGCAAAGCGGCTCGGAGTTTCACCGTTGTCGCTCGTCATAGGAGGTCCTCATCGCTCATGGCGAGGATCTCCTCGCCCAGCGCCAGCTGAGGACTATCGCTGGCGGTGGCAAAACCGGTGGCCTCGGCCACATCCTGCACGGTCGTATCGAAGGTGCCGGCCGAGCCGAGCATCACGCCCACTACGAGCGACGCCGCCAGCAGCGCCGCGGCAGGCCACTCCCGCCCGGTGCGCTTGCCGCCAAGCGACAGCGATCGCCGCGCCGGGGTCAGCCAAGTCGGCAGGCGCGAGGTCTTGTCGCCCGCGCCTGTCACGACGGCGAGCTTGGTCTCGCTTATGCGCAGTGCCGCAGCGACGATGCGCTCCTTCAGCACGCGCTCGCGATCTTCGCTCGCCCTCGTCGCGCGATCGAGCACCGCATCGAGCGCCGCGCTCTCCGCCACGAGACGCTGCGCTGCCTCGTCCTCGCAGATGAAGCTCGCAAACCGCAGGCGCTCGCGGGCCGGCCAGCGGGTCCGCTCGGCCCCGTAGACGTCGAGCAGGTGCTCGAGTGCCTGCCTGTCCTTTGCCCTTGTGTCCTTCGTCGTCATCGTCTCATGTCTCGTGTTTCTTGACCGCTTCTAGAACCGTCACTGATGTCCATCGCTGGCAAGCATCTCGCGCCACTCATCGCGCAAGGCCGTCTTCAAGCTTCTTCGGGCGCGGGCGAGCAGCGATTCCACCGCCTCGTCCGAGATGCCCATGATCCGTCCCACCTCGATCTGGCTCAGCCCCTCGTAGTGGAAAAGAGTGAGCGCCATGCGCTGCCGATCGGGCAGGTCTTTCAAGGCCGCATCGACGCGCTGGCTTACGTCCAGCGCCTCCATGTGTGCGAGCTGCGTTGCCGGCTCGATGCGCTCCGGCACCTCCTCGACCACGCTCAACCGCCGCCCGGAACGCATGCGGTCGACGCACAGGTTCGAGACAACGCGCCGCAGCCAAGGCCGTACGCCTTGCGGGCCCACCTCGAGACCGTCGGCTGAGCGCCACAACCGCAACAGGGCCTCCTGCGCCACGTCCTCAGCTTCCGCCTCGTCCCGCAGCATGCGCCGGGCCACGGCCAAGGCGCTCGACAAATGACGGTCGACCAGCGAGCGGAACGCGGTCGCGTCCCCCTCGGCGGCGGCCGCCACCAGTGCGGCATCTTCGCTCGCCTCATGGTCTGTCACGGGCGCCCCGTGCGGGCCTGGCAAAACCCTTTTTGTCGCCACCGCCAGCCTCGACATGGCCATCGAACACTTTCGCTTTCCACTCTAGCGCCGGATTTGGCTTTTCTGCGAGCCCCACTGGCGGCTTTCTGCGGCCATCCGGCACCCTTGTATGTGGGGGAAAACGGGGGAAAACACCGAAATCCGTCGGGCGCCGGTGCCGGCTCAAACAATGATTTCATCGAAAAGGCCCGCCACCTGCTTGAGCGTCAGGGTCAGCTGCGTTTCCAGCTCCGGAAAGCTTGCCGTGTCACCGGCCCGCGCCAACAGCTCCTTCATCCCGCTCGGCGCCGTTTGCGGGTCGAAGGGGCCTCCCAGGCACAGGCGCAGGATCTGGGTCAAATCATGCACCAGCCGCGTGGCCGGGATCAGAACGTCGGCGTGGGCCGTCCCGAGGACGCCCGCGTCGCGCAACCGGCGGTAGGCCTCGAGCGTGTTCTGATCGAGGATTCCGGGGTGGTCGGCGGCGTTCACAAGTTGCAGATACTGGACGATAAACTCCAGGTCGACGAGCCCGCCGCGCACCTGCTTCAGCTCCCAGATCTTGTCGGTGCCCTTCTCCTTGGCGATGCGCTGGCGCATGTCGTGCACGTCGGCTGCGACCTTGGCCCGGTCGTGCGGCTTTAGCAGAGCCGTGCGGATCGCGGCTTCCACCCGCTGCTTGAGCGCGGGCGGCCCGGACACGACGCGGGCGCGCGTCAAGGCCAGGTGCTCCCACGTCCAGGCCGCGTTGGCCTGATACTCGATGAAGCTCGCGAGCTGGGTCGCCACCGGCCCCTGCTGGCCCGACGGCCGCAAGCGCATGTCGACCTCGTAGAGCGACCCCTCCGCGGTCGCCGCCGACAGGGCGCTGATCAGCCGTTGCGTCAGCCGCGCGTAATACTGTGTCGGCGCCAGCGGGCGCGGGCCGTCCGATTGCGTCGCCGCCGGATCGAAATCGTAGACGAGGATCAGATCGAGGTCGGAGGCTGCCGTCATCTCGCGCCCGCCGAGCTTACCCATGGCGATGATGGCCGCAGCACCCCCCGCAATGCGCCCGTGCATACGCTCCAGCTCGCGTTCGGTCGCCGCCTTGAGCGCATCGATGAGGCGCTCGGCCAGTAGCGCGTAGGCGCCGCCCGCCTGGTTGGCCTTGATCGCGCCCGACAACACCCGGATGCCGATCAGGAACTGCTGCTCGCTGCCGACCACACGGGCGCGATCGAGCACGTATTGCATATCGTGCTCGCCCGAGCCGATCTCGGCGGCAATCAGACGATCGAGCTCCTCGGCCGACGGCAGCATGCCGAGCGTTCCGGGATCGAGCACCGCATCGAGCAGGCGGCGCCGGCGCGACAGGATCCGCGCCAGCCGCGGCGCCGTTCCCATGATGTCGGCCAGCAGCTGCAACAGGCCCGGATTGGCGCGCAGAAGCGAGAACAGCTGCACCCCGCCCGGCAGCTCGGAGAGGAAGCGGTCGAAGCTGACGAGCGCGCGGTCCGGATCGGCCGTGTCGGCCAGCGCGGCGATCAGCAGCGGCTGCACCTCGGTCAGCCGCTCGCGCGCCCGCTCGGTGCGCACCGCCGCATAGCGCCCGTGATGCCAGCCGCGCACGATCCCCAGCACCTCGGACGGGTGCTGAAACCCCATCTCCTTGAGCGCGGCGATGGTCGCCGGGTCGTCCTGCTCACCGGCAAACACCATATTGGCGCCGCTCGAAGTCAATTCGGGGCTGTCCTCGAACAGCGCCGCGTAGTGACGCTGCACCGTCTCCAGGCGGGCAACCAGCGCGCTCGAGAAGGCCGCAACGTCGGGGTAGCCGCAAAAGCGCGCGAAGCTTTCAAGCCGCTCCGGCTCACTGGGGATCTCCTGCGTCTGCTCGTCGGCGACCATCTGCAGCCGGTGCTCGATCTCGCGCAAGAACAGGTAGGCCTCGTCGAGCTCGTGCGCGACCTGCTCCTTGATCCAGCCGCGCGCCGCCAACCTCTTGAGCGCTTCCAGCGTCTGCGGCGCGCGCAGGTCGGGCTGGCGCCCGCCGGCGATGAGCTGCTGGGTCTGCACGAAGAACTCGATCTCGCGGATACCGCCGCGCCCGAGCTTGATGTTGTGGCCGGCCACCGCGATCTTGCCGAAGCCGCGGTGGGCGTGGATCTGCCGCTTCATCGCGTGGATGTCGGCGATCGCCGCATAATCGAGGTACTTGCGCCAGATGAAGGGGCTCAAATCCTCCAGCAGCCCCCGCCCGGCCTCCAGATCGCCGGCGCAAGCGCGCGCCTTGATGAGGGCGGCGCGCTCCCAGTTCTGCCCGAAGCTCTCGTAGTAGATGAGCGCTGCCTCCGTCGACAGCGCCAGCTGGGTGGCGCCGGGATCGGGGCGCAGGCGCAGGTCGGTGCGGAACACGTAGCCGTCGCCCGTGCGCTCCTCGAGCAGCTGCACCAGATCGCGCGTCAGCCGCACGAAAAACTTCGACGGCTCGAGGCCAGGCGCGACTCGTGTGCGGTCAAGGTCGTAGAAGACGATGAGATCGACGTCGCTGGAGTAGTTGAGCTCGCCGGCGCCGCCCTTGCCCATGGCGAGCACGATGAACCCGTTCGGAGCGACCCTCCCCTCTGCGTCCTTGCCGAGCCACTGGCCGCGCTCGGCCGCCTCGCGGAACAGGAACGAGAGCGCGCCAGAGATCGCCGCATCCGCGCACTCGGTCAGTGCCGCCGTCACCTGCAGCACGCTCCAGACGCCAGCAAGATCGGCAAGCGCCGTCAGCAGCGCGACCTCAGCCTTGAAGCGGCGCAACAGGCGCATCGCCTCGAGGCGCGTGGCGGCCACAGCGAGCGACCCGGATAATTCCTGTTTCAGCTCGCAAAGACGCTTGCCCGGGGGCTGCACCAGGATGCGCTGCAGGCGCGGCAGATCGCGTTCGATGAGGCCGGTGAGGTAGGGCGAGCCGCTGATAATGCCCGCCAACAGATCGCCGACGCGCGGCATGTTCAGGAGCGGGACGAGAGGGGAAAGCGTTGCGTCCGCGCCTGCGCGCGCCCGCAGGTCGGCTAGCGTGCTCGCGACCTTGGCGTCTTGGCTCGCAACGGGCGCGCTCTTGATGCACGCGAAAAACGGTTTGGCGCTCGCCGCCTCTGTCGCCATCCTGCCCCGCGCCGCTCGAGCTTATTGCTATTGGTCGGCCAGGCGCTTGGGCAGCGTCAGGACGACGCGCAGGCCCGGGGCATTGTCCTCGAGCCCGACCGTCCCACCATGCAGGCGGGCGACGGCCTGCACAAGGCTCAAGCCGAGCCCCGTACCGGGCTCGGTGCGGCTCTTCTCTAGGCGCACAAACCGCTTCAAGACGCGCTCGCGATCCTCCGCGGCGCAATGCCGGGCCCGCGGTCGGCGACGGTGATCACGACCGCCTCCTGGTGGTCGACGAGATCGATGGTGATCGCCGGCTCGGACGTGTGAGCGCCCTCTTTGATGGTCTTTGCCGAGTACTTGATGGCATTGTCGATGAGGTTGGCGACCGCCTGGCCGACGAGCTGCCGGTTGGCCCTAATAAGCGCTCCATCGTCGACGTCGAGCTTGAGCTGCAGGCCCCGCTCCTCCGCCACCGGCTCGTAGAGCTCGCCCACATCGCGCACGAGCCGGCCAACATCGAAGGTCTCGGCATTCTCCTCCAGAACGCCGGCCTCGAGCCGCGCCACGAGCAGCAGCGCGTTGAAGGTCTTGATCAGCTCGTCCGCCCGCTCGATGGTGTGCTCGAGCCCCTCGCGGCATGCCTGCGGCCCGCGCGGATCCCGCAGCGCCGCCTCCGCCTGGTTGCGCAGGCGCGTCAGCGGCGTCTTCAGGTCGTGGGCAATGTTGTCGGAGACCTCGCGCAGACCGCTCATCAATGCCTCGATGCGATCGAGCATGGCGTTGAGATTGGCGGCCAGCACGTCGAACTCGTCCTTGGCGCCGGTAATGGCAATGCGCTGCGACAGGTCACCATCCATGATCTGGCGGGTGGCGACGTTGATGGTCTCGATGCGCCGCAGCGCCAGCCGGCTGATGACCAGGCCGGCAAAAAGCCCCGTCAGCGACAGAAACCCGAGCCCGATGAGATAGGTCGTGCCCATCTTGCCGGCGAAGCGGCGCTGCTCCTCGACGTCGCGTCCGACGATGAGGCGCAGGCCCGAGCCCAGCTCGACCGGTATGGCGACGCCGAGCCTGGCATCGTCGGGAAACTTGTTGTCACTCGCGTAGTGGAACACGCCGCCGGCCTCACCGCCGATGAGCTCGGGCGGCATGCGGCTCAGGTTGCCGGCGAGCTTCTTGCCCTCGGCGTCCGCGAGGTAGTAGAGGCCGGGCCCGCCCGAATGGCTGCGCGCCTCGACCGCGCGCACCAGCTCGCTGGTGTCGCCCTCCTTTGCCTCCGCGGCAAGGAGACCGGCCTCCGCGCTGAGCGTGTCCAGCACCTGGTTGGTGAGAATGCGGTTGGTCTGCCACAGCAACAGCCCGACGATGAGGCCGGCGCAGATGAGATAAGCCGTGACCGCAACGGCTGCCGCGCGGAAGGCGGTGGTCGAGACCGCGCGGCCGAGGACGCTACCCAGGGCCATCACGGATCGTATAGCCGGCCCCGCGCACGGTGTGCAGCAGAGGCTTGTCGAAGTTTTTGTCGATCTTGGCCCTGAGCCGCGAGACGTGCACGTCGATCACGTTCGTCTGCGGATCGAAGTGGTAGTCCCAGACGTGCTCGAGCAGCATGGTACGGGTCACCACCTGACCCGCGTGCTTCATGAGATACTCAAGCAGCCGGTACTCGCGCGGCTGCAGCTGGATCTGCTCGCCGTCGCGCGTCACGCGGTGCGACAGCCGGTCGAGCACGAGCCCATCGACCACGTAGCGCGTCTCCTGCTCCTCGGGCACGGCGCGCCGCCCCAAGGCCTCCACGCGGGCCAGAAGCTCCGAATAGGCGTAGGGCTTGGTCAGGTAGTCGTCGCCGCCGGCGCGCAAGCCTTTGACCCGGTCATCGACCTCGCCCAGCGCCGATAGGATCAGCACCGGCGTGCGCATGCCCTTGGAACGCAGCTCCGGATCATGCTGAGCCCGTCGAGACGCGGCAGCATGCGGTCGACGATCAAGACGTCGTAGACGCCTTCCTCCGCCAGCACCTGTCCCGTCTCGCCGTCGTTCGCGAGGTCGGCCGCGTGCCCGCTCTCCTTCAGCGCCTTCTGCAGGAACTGCGCGGTTTCCCTGTCGTCCTCGACCACCAACACGCGCATCTCATCTCCGGTTCGCTGTTCTCGATGCGAGGCTTGCGAATCTCATTTTGCCTGCTCGCACGCCGTAAAACGTCGAGGCGGCCCGCCCCCGGTTGGGGACGGGCCGCCTGTCACTGCACTCTCAGATCCGCCATCAGCTCTTGTTGAGAGGGATCGCGATGAGGACCGTCTGGTCACCACCCTTCTTGATGTGGAACATGACTGCCGGAAGGCCGTCTGCCTGCGTCTTCTTGAGGGCGTTAACACATCCTGGGGCGAGGACACCTTCTCGTCGCCGGCCTTCAGGATCACGTCGCCCTCTTTGATGCCTTTCTGGGCGGCATCGGAGTTGGGGTCGACGTCGGCGATGACGACGCCTTCCTTGGTCTCCGGGACCTCGGCTTCAGGGTCAGCCCGAGCTGCTTCAGATCGACGTTGCCGCTCTCCTGATCCTGATCCTCAGGCTCCAGCTGGCCTTCGGCCACTTCTGCCGTTTGGGATAGGCGCCGAGCTTGACCTGATGGTCTTCTCGCCCTTGTCGCGCCAGACCTTCACGTCGACCGTGCTCTTGGCCGGGAGGTCGGCGATGGTGCGGGCGAGATCGCGGCTGTCCTCGATATCCTTTTTGTCGACCTTGAGGATTGCGTCCTCGACCTTGAGGCCGGCTGCGGCCGCCGGGCCATCAGCCATCACCTCGCTGATGATGGCGCCCTTCGGCTCCTTCAGACCCAAGCTGCCAGCCAGATCCTTGTCGATGTTCTGGATCTTCACGCCCAGCCAGCCGCGGCTCACGGTGCCGCCCTTTTCCAGCTGCGCTACCACCTTCTTGACGGTGTCGGCAGGGACCGCAAACGCGATACCGACGTTGCCGCCCGTCGGGGAGAAGATCGCCGTATTCACGCCGACCACGTCGCCCTCCAGATTGAAGGCCGGACCGCCGGAGTTGCCGTGGTTCACGGCAGCGTCGATCTGCATGTAGTCGTAGGGGCGCGCCGATGTTGCGCGGCGAGCGCCGATACGATGCCGGCGGTCACGGTGCCGCCGAGACCGAACGGGTTGCCGACCGCAAGCACCCAGTCACCGACACGCGGGTTCTTCTCCGCGAACTTGACGACGGTCAGAGGCTTCTTGGGATCGATCTTCAAGAGCGCGATGTCGGTGCGCTGCGTCGGTGCCGACGATCTTGGCGTCGAGCTCCTCCTGATCATCGAAGCTGACCTTCACCTTGGTTGCGCCGTCGACCACGTGGTTGTTGGTCACGATGTAGCCGTCGGGCGAGACGACGAAGCCAGAGCCCGCCGCCTGACGCGGGCGCGGCTGCTGCGGCGCCATGCCGTTGGGAAGGTTCTTGAACAGCTCGTTCAGCGGATGGTCGTCGGGCAGCCCCGGGATGCCCTCGAAGCCGCGCGGATGCCGCGGCTCCGCGGTCGGCGACGCGTTCAACTCATTCGAGGCCGAGATGCTGACTACCGCGGGCTTCACCTGCTCGACGATGTCGGCGAACGACAAGGTCGTCAGCCGGGATGCCGGGCTTGAGCTGCGCAATGGCCGGAGCCGGGTGCCTCGGCGAACCCAAACCCAGAAGCCGACGCCGAGAACGGCGACACACGGCAAGACGCCGCAAATCGCGCCCCATCGAGCGGCTGGCGGGTGCTGGCCCGCTCTTTGCTACGTCCTCAGGCAACCTGGGATCGGAGTGCATGCGCGAGAACCTCCATCCTGCGAAGCAGAAGATTCCTTCTTCCAGACGGCGTAGCCAACCCGGCATTACGGCAGCCTTTCGATTGCCTTAACACTTGGTAATAAATACGTCTCCTTGACCATGAAGACGAACCAAATGAATGTCCCAAGAATGAGCCGAGTGCCGCGTATCGGATCGCTGCCGGCGATCGGCTGCACGGCGCAGCTTCCTCAGGCACGGCGATTTCAAATGGCACTGTTTGGATGGGCGCGATTGCCGCACTCGTGGCAGCCACCTACGCCACTCGGGCTAAGCCCCGCTGCGCGGCGGCAGCCGTATTCGGCGCCGACCAGCGCACCCCCTGCCGCGATCGCTGCGCTAGGTCGGCGCCAAGATCGGGGAGCATGCTACGACCCGCGGTCGCAGTCGGTGTGCTCCGCTTTCTGCGTCGGCCCCGACGTGGTCGCGACCGCCGCGCATTGCCTCTACCGCACGGCGAGTGAGAAGCCGCTGCGGCTCACCGAACTCACCGTGCGGCTGAACGGCAGCCAGCAGAAGACCACATGTCGCGGGCGCCGCGCAAGGGGACGCCCGAGCTCAACGTGCTCTCCGGCTCGACACACCTCAACGTCATCCGCCGATCGACGCCACGCGCGACTGGGCGCTGATCCGCGCGGCCGAGCCCTTGTGCAAGGCCGGAGCGCTTAAGATCGCGCCGCCGCCCGGTCAAGGAGGTGATGCGGCTTGCCGACACGACAAAGTCTACAACGTCGCCTACCACCGCGACCTGCCCAAGTGGCAGCTGATGCTGGGGCGCCATTGCGGCGTCGAGCGCAACTTCGGCCGCCGTACTGGCCGACGATCCAGCAACGACTTGACAACCGCAGCAGCTGCTCTTGCACACCTGCGACACCGGCGGCGGCTCATCGGGCTCGCCGCTGCTCGTCGAGGGCGCCAACGGCCCCGAGGTCGTCGGCATCAATGTCGGCACCTACGTGCAGTCGAAGGTCGTCCTGCTCAACGGCGAGGTGGTGCACCGGTTCAAGGCGGACGACGTCGCCAACACCGGCGTCAATCGCAGGCGTTCGCCGGCGCCTTCTACGGCATTCCGCGACGCCGACCTTCTGGCGAGCTACCGCGACATTCTCCGGCTTCAGGACGCCCTCGCGGCGCGCGCGCTCTACACCGGCCCACGCGACGGCCGCTACAGCGACGATTTGAGGGCGGCGATCGAGTCCTTCCAGCGCGCCGCGGCCATGCCCGTAACCGGGCTCGCGACGCGCCCGCTTCTCGCCGCCGTCGTCGGCGAGAGCCATCTCGTCACCGGAAAGATCCCATCAGGCGCGCGCACGGCGGAATCGCAGTCGGCACCGCTAGCTGGTCTTGGGGTTCTCGTCAGGTTTGGCATCGGCCAGAAGTGCGCGCAGCTTGTCCTC
Organism: uncultured Alphaproteobacteria bacterium; assembly: GCA_963782555.1. Lineage (GTDB taxonomy): Bacteria > Pseudomonadota > Alphaproteobacteria > Rhizobiales > Hyphomicrobiaceae > Hyphomicrobium_A. Next base: position 1,003,466 of record CAWAKB010000005.1, read on the forward strand.
TTCGGCGCTGGTGAGCACGCCAGCGGCCCCGCTCGGGGACGCGCGTTGCCGGAAGGCGCGAAAGGCCGCCGCGAGAGCGGCCAGCAGCACCAGCACCGGGGTCAGCCACAACAGCAGCGTGCGCGCGTCGAGCGGAGGCCGCAGCAGTACGAACTCGCCGTAGCGGTCCTCAATGAAGCGCATCACTTGGCTGTCGCTGTCGCCCGCCTTGAGGCGCTCGCGCACCAGCAGGCGCAGATCGCGCGCGAGCGGGGCGTTGCTGTCGTCGATCGACTGGTTCTGGCAGACGAGGCAGCGCAGTCCCTCCGAGATGTGGCGGGCGCGGGCCTCGAGCACGGGGTCGGCGAGGATCTCGTCGGGCTCTACCGCCAGCGTCGGTACCGCCAAAAGCGTCAGCATGGCGAAAGCGCCGCCAACGAGCGCAAGCACGAACGAGCGCGCACGCCTAGCCATCGCGGGCCTCATTCGGCGGGTGCGGCAACAAAGCGACGTGCGCGTCCCGGCGCCCCGACGCGCAGGCGCCGGTCGCTCAGCGACACGCCGCCGCCAATGAACATGATCAATGCGCCTATCCAGATGAAGCGCACGAGCGGATTGAAGTAGAGCCGCACCGCGTAGCCGCCGCTCTGTTGCGGGTCGCCCAGCACCACGTAGAGATCGCCGCGCCAGGAGGCGTGGATGCCGGCCTCGGTGGTCGGCTGCGGCGGCGCATCGTAGAGGCGCTTTGACGGCTCGAGCCGCGACACGGGCTCCGACCCCCGCGTGACATCGAACAGGCCAACCTGCTCGCGATAGTTGGGCCCGGTCGCCGGCACCACGCCGCGGAAGGCGAGCGTGTAGCCCGCAAGGCTCACCGTTTGGCCGGGCTTCATGACGAGGATGCGCTCCTCGCGATAGGCGCTGGTCGCGACCACGCCGACGACCAGCAGCCCCACGCCGAAATGGGCAAGCGTCGTGCCGAACGCCGAGCGCGGCTGCGTCTTGAGGCGGCGCCACGTCTCGGCAAGGGTCCCGTTGCCGAGGCGTGCGCGGTAGGCGAGGTCGGAGACGGCGCCTGCCATGACGTATACGCCGAGCGCCAGTCCGAAGGGTGCGAGCACGGGGCCGTGGTGGAACACGGCGATGCCGATCGCCAGCGCCACGATCGCCAGAATGGCGGCAAACATCAAACGCTGCGCGGCGCCGAGCACGTCCCCGCGCTTCCAGGCCAGGAACGGGCCGAAGGGAAGCGCCAGAAACAGCGGCACCATCAGCGGCACGAAGGTCAGATTGAAGTACGGCGGCCCCACCGAGATCTTGGCGCTGGTGAACGACTCGAGCAGCAGCGGATAGAGGGTGCCGACGAGCACGGTCGCGCAGGCCGTCGTCAGCAGGATGTTATTGAGCACGAGGCTGCCCTCGCGGCTCAAGGGTGCAAAGAGGCCGCCCTGGCGCAGATCGCGCGCGCGCAGAGCAAAGAGCGCAAGCCCGCCGCCGGTGAAGAGCGTCATGATGGCAAGGATGAACACCCCGCGCCTGGGATCGACCGCGAAGGCGTGCACGGAGGTGAGCACGCCCGAGCGCACCAGGAAGGTGCCCATCAACGACAGCGAGAAGGTGAGGATCGCGAGCAGGATGGTCCAGACCTTGAGCGCGTCGCGCTTCTCCATCACCACGGCGGAGTGCAAGAGCGCCGTGCCGGCGAGCCACGGCATGAAGGAGGCGTTCTCGACGGGATCCCAGAACCACCAGCCGCCCCAGCCCAGCTCGTAGTAGGCCCACCAGGAGCCCATGGCGATGCCGATGGTCAGGCACATCCAGGCAGCCAGCGTCCACGGGCGCACCCAGCGCGCCCAGGCGGCGTCGAGCCGTCCCTCGATCAGCGCCGCGATCGCGAACGAGTAGGCGATCGAGAAGCCGACGTAGCCGGTGTAGAGAAGTGGCGGATGAAAGGCCAGCGCCGGGTCCTGCAGGATCGGGTTGAGGCCGTTGCCGTCGGCGGGCGGCGGATCGATGCGCAGGAACGGGTTGGAGGTGAGGAGGATAAAGAGGCAGAACGCCACCGCGATCGAGGCCTGCACGGCGAGCACGTTGGCCTTCAGCGTCGGCGGTAGGTTGCGCCCGAAGGCGGCCACGGCGGCCCCGAAGATGGAGAGGATCAGCACCCACAGCATCATCGACCCCTCGTGGTTCCCCCACACGCCGGAGATGCGATAGAGCAGCGGCTTGGTCGAATGGGAGTTGGCCACCACGTTGGCGACGGAGAAGTCGGAGGTGATGTAGGCGTTCATGAGCGCCAGGAAGGAGACCAGCAGCAGACCGAACTGACACAGCGCGGCGGGCTCCGCGACCGCCATCAGGCGGTCGTCGCGCACGCGCGCGCCCCAGGCCGGCACCACCATCTGCAGGATGGCAACGAGCAGCGCCGAGACCAGCGCGAAATGCCCCAGCTCTACGATCACCTGGCGTTACCTTTCCTCAAGACGTTGTCGTTGCTCGCCATCATTCGGTCATTGCCGCAGTTGGATGGGTCGCGCCCTTGCCGAGCTTCACGCCCTTCGCCTGCAGGGCCTTGGCGACTTCGGGCGGCATGTAGGTCTCGTCGTGCTTGGCGAGCACCGTATCCGCGACGAACACGCCTGATGGCGTCAGCTTGCCCTCGGTGACCACGCCCTGGCCCTCGCGGAAGAGATCAGGCAGCACGCCCTCGTAGGTCACCGGAATATCCTTCAAGGTGTCGGTGACGACGAAGCTGACCTTGGCGCCCTCGCCCCGCTTCACCGAGCCCTTCTCGACGAGACCGCCCAGGCGAAAGCGCTCGCCCGGCGCGATGTGCTTTTCAGCGATGTCGCTCGGGGTATGGAAGAAGACGATCGAATCGCGCATCGCAAAGAGCACGAGCCCCACGGCCACCATCAGCACGCTCACGCTGACGCCGATCAACACGCCTCGCCTTTGCTTCCTCGTCATCGCGTCTCCCTTGGCCTGCCCGAGGGACCGGCCATCATGTACCGATGCCTAGCACCTGCGCCAGCGCCTGTAACTGCGCCAGAGCCTTCTCGTCGCCGGCAAAGTTGCTGCGGGCCTCGGCAAGCGCGGCCGTCGCATCCTGCGACCTGCCCAGGACAACGTAGGAACGCACGAGCTGCATCCAACCCTCGAGGTCCTTGCTGTTGGTCTTGAGCCGCTCGGCGAGGCTGGCGACCATCTTCTCGATGAACGCTTGGCGCTGCTCGGGCGTCATGGTGTGGAAGTTTGGCCGCTCAGGCGCTTCCCCCGCAGGCGCCTCTCCTGCGTTCTTTGCCTCCGCCTCGGGGGCGCCCGCCGCAGGCACCTTGCCGAGCTTTGCCGCCACGCTCTTCATGCGGTCCTCAAGCAGGCTGTGCCACGGCTCCTTTGCGGTTGCGATCAGCGCCTTGTAGTCGGCGGCGGCCCCGGCGAGATCGCCGTCCTGCTCCTTGGCGATCGCGAGCCACACCTGCGGCTCCACCGCCTTGGGATCGAGCGCGCGCAGTTTCACATAAGCCTTGCGCGCCGGCTCCTCCACCACGCCGTTGGCCAGCATGATCGAGGCGCGCGCAAAGCCGGCGAGCCGCTGCGGCGACTCGCCCAGGAGCTGCGTTGCCCGCTCGAACGCGTCGGCCGCCTGGCGGAAATCGCCCATGCGCATGTAGACGGGGGCCAGCACGTCCCAGCCGCGGCCGTCGCTCGGGTTCTGGCGCAGGTGCGCCTCGACCTTGGCGACGAGATCGGCGGCGCTCGCCTGCTCGATCGGCTCGTTGAGGCGCGCCGCGTAGGGACGCCCGGGCATGGTGGGCGAGCCGACGAAGAGATAGATAAGAAGTGCGGCGAGCGGCAGCGCCGCAGCAGACCACAACACCGCGTTGCGCAGGCCGGAGCCCGCACCGGCGTCGGCGGAAGGCGTGCGCTCGCGCTCCTCGGCGTGGCGGATTAGGCGGCGCGCCACCTCGACGCGCGCGGACTCGGCTTCCGTGCCGGCGAGCAAGCCTTGCGCGCGCTCCGATTCGATCTCGGCCAGTTGATCCTTGTAGACGGCGAGCTCGCTGTCGGGTGCGCCCGGCGTGCTCGCACGCGCAGCCAGCAATGGCCGCGTCACCGCCCAAACGACGGCCGCCGCCAAAATCGCAAACCCGATCCAAAGCACCATTGCGCCATCCAAGACCCTCAGCGAGGCTGGCATAGGGCGCGCGCGCCTGACTGACAAGGGTTGTGCGCCGCACAGAGGTCTTCTGCCGCGGCTTCCGCTGTCGACGGTTAAGCGTCGCTGATGGCGTCGATGAGGCTAAGCCTGGCCGTCAGGCGACATTCTTCCAAGTGCCATCCCGATTGCGGCAAGCCGTGCCGTGCATGGTGCTGGGATGGCCGTCGATATAGACGGTATGGGTGTAGTCGCGGCAATCCTTGCCGGCGCGCTTGTAGGGGCGGCTGGGCACCACATCGCCGTAGCGGCCGTTATCGGGGTTGCGCCAGTGGCGCGGGCGACCAGATTCGCCTTCCTCCAGCGCCTCGTATTCCGCCTCCTGGGCGAGCCTGCGATCCTGCTCGTCCATCGAGCGGCCGATCTCGCTGCCGACGATCCCGCCGATCATGGCGCCGGCCACGGTGGCGAGCACGTTGCCCGAGCCTTTGCCGATCTGGTTGCCGATGATGCCGCCGGCGACGCCGCCGACGACCAAGCCGGTGTCGGCCTTGCTTGGACCATCGGGTCCGCAGGCGGTCAGAAGAATGGGAATGAGCGCGATGGCGGGAATGCGCACCTGGCGCATGGCACTGTCTCCCCGAAATCCCGTATAAAGCGCGCCAAGCACGCGCCGGTTCTTGCCCAGCTTTGTTGTACGGACTCGACTGGAGCCACACTGTAGCCGTCTAGCCAGCCAATGTGCACTCCTCGTGACCGAATGCCGACCTCAATGCGGCGGAGCGCCCCCCGCTTTCGCGAGGCGCTTTCCGTGTCACACGGCGGGCAGCTCGAGGTGCACGGCAAGTCCCCCGTCGGGTCCCTCGGCGAGCTCGCAGGAGCCGCGATAGGACTGTGCCAGATCCATCACGATCGAGAGCCCCAGGCCGGAGCCGGGCTTGGTCTCATCAAGCCGCAAGCCGCGCTTGCCGATGCGCGCACGCTGTTCACTGGTCAGCCCCGGCCCGTCGTCGGCAACGGTGATGTTGAGGCGGCGGCGCTGCGTGCGCCCGGTCACCGGCGCGACCTCGACTGAAAGCCTGACTGAGCGGCGCGCCCACTTGCAGGCGTTGTCCAGGAGATTGCCCAGCATCTCCTCCAGGTCCTGACGCTCGCCCTGGAAGCGCGCCTCCGGCGGACAGGCGACGGTGATCGTCACGCCTTTCTCCTGATGGATGCGCTCCAGCGTGCGCACCAGCGGCGCCACCACCGGCTCGACCGGCGTGACGCGCCCGATGACGTTGACGCGCGCCGCCATGCGCGCGCGGTCGAGGTAATGCTTGACCGACTCGCTCATGATCAGCGCCTGCTCGGCGACCTTGGAGCCAAGCCCGGTCTTCTCGCCGCGCGCCTCGTTGGTGATGACGGCGAGCGGCGTCTTCAAGGCGTGCGCCAGATTGCCGACCTGCGTGCGCGCACGATCGACGATGTCCTGGTTGGAGCGGATGAGCGCGTTGAGCTCCGACTGCAAAGGCTCGATCTCGGCGGGGAGCTCGCCTTCCAGCGTCGATGCGGCGCCGGAGCGAATGGCGGCGAGGCCGCGCTCGATCTGGCGCAGCGGCAAGAGCCCGAACCGCACCTGGAACAGCGTGACGGCGACGAGGCCGATGCCGGCCAGCGCCAGCGCCGTGGTCAGGCGGTAGCGGAAATTGGCGACCAGGTGGTCGAGCCAATCCTGCGGGCCGGCGACGATGATGGAGTAGCGGGGAGTGTCGGGCTCGTGGCCGAGTGTGTCGATTACCTCGACGAGACGCAGCGGCTCGCCCCTCGGCCCCTTCGCCGTCATCCAGCGCGCGCCCGACGCATCGGGCGCAATGCGCTTGGCGGCGGGCGACGGCAGGGTTGCGGTTGCCAGCGAGGCGGAGACGAGCCGTGCCGCATTCTTGTCATCGAGCGGCGTGATTTGCCAGTACCAGCCCGAGTGCGTCACCTCGAACAGCGGCTCGTAGAGGTTGGCCGGCGCCGTGGGCGGCCCCTGGCCCGACGTGCCCATGCTGTCGACGGAGATGGCGTTGACCAGCTTCTGCAGCTGCCCGTCGAAGCTCGCCTGCACGTCGTCGCGGTAGAGCCCGTAGATGATGAACCCCGCGATGGGGAGCACCAAAAGCGTCCACGCGGCGGCAGTGGTGAAGAGGCGGAACGCGAGCGAGTTGAAGCGCATGCGCACTAGTGCCCCGATGCGAATGTCTCGATCATCACGCTAGCCCTGCTCGGGCACCTCGCTCAGGCGGTAGCCGAGCCCGCGCACGGTCTGGATCAAGTCAACGGGGATTTTTTTGCGCAGCCGGCCGATGAACACCTCGATCGTATTGGAGTCGCGATCGAAGTCCTGCTCGTAGAGATGCTCGACGAGCTCGGTGCGCGACACGACGCGGCCGTTATGGTGCATGAGGTAGGCGAGCAGCCGGTACTCGTGCGAGGTGAGCTTGATCTGCTGGCCGTCGCAGGTGACGCGCGCCGACTTGGTGTCGAGCCGCAAGGGGCCGCATTCGATCTCAGCGCGCGCATGGCCAGACGCGCGGCGCACCTGCGCGCGCACCCGTGCGAGCAGCTCCTCCATGTGGAAGGGCTTGGCGAGATAGTCGTCGGCGCCCGCGTCCATGCCGGCGACCTTGTCGCTCCAGCGGTCGCGCGCGGTGAGGATGATGACCGGCATCTTGCGGTCGGCGCGGCGCCACTGCTCGAGGATGGAGATGCCATCCATCTTCGGCAGGCCGATGTCGAGGATGACGATGTCGTAGGGCTCGGTGTCGCCGAGGAAATAGCCTTCCTCGCCGTCCGACGCCGAGTCGACCGCGTAGCCCAAATCCGACAGCGCCGACACGAGCTGCCGGTTCAGATCTTTGTCATCCTCTACGACAAGGACACGCACGGGTTCCCCTCGAGCGGTTGCTGCTCTCTTAGGAGGCCGACTATAGCGACCCCTGCCAGCGCGTCCTAGCCTCGCAGGCCGACGCTGCTTAACAAATGCACGATTCGCCCCAAAGCCGTCGCCGGCACCGCCTAGGCGGTGATGAGCACCTCGAAGCCTCCATGGATCATGCGCTTGGCATCAAACGGCCAGTCCTTGGGGTCCTTCATCATCTTTGCGAGGCGCGGATCGGCTATCACCTGGGCGTTGATGCGATCACGGTCGGCCCGTGACTTAAAGACGATCCAGGAAAAGATCACCGTCTCACCCGGCTTCAGCTTTACGCTGCGCGGGAACGACGTGAGCTTCCCCACCTTGACGTCGTCGGCTACGCATTCGCAAACCTCCAGGGCGCCATACTCGCGCCAGATCTTGCCGGATTTCTGCGCCAAGCGGCGGTAGGCGGGCAGCTTCTTCTTCGGCACAGGGACCACAAATCCTTCAACGTAGCGCATCGCCACCCTCCATCGGCTTGCACCGAGCGCCGGCATCGAGCCGGCGCTCTCACTATACTGGGGGACAATAGGAGAAGACAGAAGATCAGGGCGCGAAGGGCGTGCGGGCATCGACCGTGTGATTCGACAGCCGGCCCTTGGCATCGCGGATCAGGAGACGATAGACGAAGCTGCCTTTTTCCTCGCAAAGCGTCGTCTTTACGATGTCGCCGGAAATCTTCTTTTCCGCCCGCCGCGCCAGCGTCTCGACGGTGGCAAGGCCTTGCTCGCGCACGATGGGGGCGGCAATCGACCAGTCCTTGTAGCATCCGGCCGCCGCCGCGCGCTCCCACGGGAGCACGCCGGCGAGCAGCACGAAGGCGGCAACGGTGATTCGCAGCATGGGCGGCCTCGCTCAGCAACAATCGGCGCGACGCTAGCGGCCGACGCCTGAACTGCGGCTGAATGGCGCGATGCGCGCTAGAGCTTCATCGTCATCTCACGCTGTGCCAACGGCTGGCTCACACGCACGCGGCCATAGATGGTCATGACCGTGCCGATGAGGCCCCCGACCGCCTGCACGGTCTCGACGATGTGCTCCCCCACCTGCTGCACAAGGTCGCTGGTGATGTCGATGCCGATCACCGGCGCCAGCGCCGGCAGCACGGTCGAGAGCGCGGTGATGAGCGCACCCCAGATGGTCACTGAGTTGCCCCACCATTTCGTCGTGGGCGTGGTGGATGGAGTGGACGTCGAGGAAGTAGCCATGTCGGGGAATCCTTTCGCTTGGGTTGGAGTGGGGGGAATGGGGGCGGCTTGTGCCGTCGCGGCGATCGCGAGCGCGCGGGAAAGCGTGGCGTCGACGCGGGCGAGCCACCCGCGGCCGAAGCGCCAGAAGTGCGGCAGCGCGCGGTAGCGCTGGCGGCGCGCATCGGCGTAAGCGGTGAGCGTCTCCGCGATGGGGAGCCGCGCGATGGCAGCGAGCGTCAGCGGTCCGATCTCGCCGTCGACGTCGGTACCGACCGCGCGCTGCAGGATGCGGATCGCACCGGTGACGCCGTGGTTGACGGCCGCGTCGAAGTGAAAGAAGGCGAGCGCCGGGGCGAGCTGCGCACACCCGGCCGGCGTCCAGTAGCGGGCGGCATAGATCGCACGCACCGTCGCATCGGGAATGCGCTTCAAGTCCTCTTTGAGAGCCGCATCGGCAGCAACGCCTTTCCAGGCGGCGTAGACGGCAAGCGTGATGCCGCGGTTGGTGGGCCCGCCCGGATCGTAGGGATCGTCGGTAAAGCCACCTTCCATCTCGAGCACGTGCGCAAGAGCGGATTCGAAGATGCCGCCGTCCTCGCTGCCAAAATGTGCTTCGCGTTCGGCCCTCAAGCCCTCCACTGGGTCGAGGCGGGCTTTCAGTGGCCCTTATCTCCAAGCGCGATCTCGCGCGCAGCCGCGTGCTACTCGTCGAGCACTTTCTGAACTTCGCCGAGGAAGTCCTCATGGTTCCTCGTCAATCCAATAGTTTGGCGAGCATGAGAGCCAAATATCATTGAGTGCACGCTCGTCCAGGCTGCTGGCCAGCAATTTGGCTACGTAGGCCCGGACTGCAGACTTTTGCGCAGGATCGAGCAACCGGACCGCCTGCCGGATGAACTCCGGCATATCCTTTGCCCTTTCGTAACTTCCTTGCAGAAAAAGTCGGGTGAACCGCTTAAATTTTATTGGAGCCATGCACCCTGCTCCGTGTCATCGTTGAAAGGGTATGCTGTAAAATCCTTCGTTCCTCGCTGGAGTCCGTTCGTTAGCTCGGCACATACCGTCGTTCGTCGAGTGCCCGCAGCATTCCGCGCGCTTCGGGCAGCAGCGGAAACGTCACCACCGAGATCTCCCACAGATCGACCTTCTCCAGGCGGCGCACGCCCGAGGCGCGGTCGCGGCGGCCTTTCACCGTGCGAAAGCCGATCGACAGCCCGTCGAGCGCGCCGGCGCGCATCAGCGCGTGCACCTCGCGCGCTTTTTCGACCTCCGGCATAAGGCGGCCCGTCGCGTAGAGCCCGCGCACGTCCTCTTTCAGCGAACTCCACACGCCGATCGGCTGATTGGCGTCGTGCTGGAACAGCATCTTGACGCCGGCCGGCCCGCGTTGGGCCAAGCTTTCTGAAAACGCGCCGGGCAGCACCACGTCGTGGCTCATGTCCTCTTTGTGAAAGAGGCTGGCGTAGCCTTCGAAGCTGCCGTCCACCTCGACCGCCTTCAGGTCGAGCGAGGTGAACTTGATCTCGTGCGCGGGCGCGCAAGCGATCACCGCCCGGGCCGGTAGCGGCTCGACCATGCGTCATACTCCGGATTTTTGGGGCTCAACCAGCGCTCACCGCTATCCGTCTAACTTCAATCCGACGTGTGTGCGGCGTTCTTCCTGTACTCGGCATAGATAGCGATCTGCTCCCGGTCGAGCGCATAGTGCGCACGGTTGTCGTCAGGCAGCGGTCGCGGCGGTAGATGCTCCGGGCGGGGGTGTCCGATTAGCCAATCCAGAAAGTCTCTTTCGGCCAAGAAGCGCTCCCTCCCGCGCACGCGGACGATGCTGACGACGCCCTCGCAATAGATCTCGATCTTGAATCTCGTATTGTCGCCCATGCCAGATTTCGCGCACGCCTCAGTCGCACCCATCCCTTTCCAGCTCGCCCCGTACCGGCGCCCAGCGCCAACGCGATCTCGCGCGGCTCAGCTCGTATCCGTATCAAGAACCCGGCGCGTCACGAACCACAGATACTCCCACGGGGGATCGCCCCCGCCGCCATCCTGCCACTCAGCGACGATCGCGTCGGCGATCGCATCGGCAGTTGAGCCGTACTGCGTCTGCTCCATCCATCGCGACTTCGCACCTTTAGGGCTGTGGCGAACCGGCACCGCCCCGGCCTTCAGCAGACCCAATACGCACAGTCGAACAAATTCAGAGAGATCGGCGCCGGTGAAGCCAAAGCTGTCGCCAGCAGGCACGATATGCCACAGGCTCTCGCCATCCCCGTCGATCTCGTAGGGGAGCGTTTCGATAAAATCGGCCACCGTATCGCCCAGAGGCCTTTTCCGTTGGAGGTCAATCATCGCTATGTATCCGCGTTCCCGATTTCAAAAGGGGGTGGCCCAAGCTGTCGATAATGTCGATCGTAAGCCCGTGCGGATCGCTCCGGCGAATTCCGATGGTCGTTCCATCGGAGCGCTTGTACCAGACCCCCTTGTAACGCGGAGGCGTATCTATTTCGGTTGCTCCCTTTGCCAGCCCGCGTAGCAAGCGATCAAATTCGTCCCCTGTCACGGTCCGGACATCATCCCCCGCACCTTTGCTGCGCGTCCCAATCAATTCGCCTCCGATCGTACAAACATCGTCGGTCGTTGGCTCCGCATCGGGCCGCGGCCTCCCGCCTGAAATCTCAGCAAGGCGCGCTTCAGCTTCCCGCGCCTCCGCTTCAGCCGCAGAGATTGTCCCTTCGACGGTGCTGCTCAGACTGGGCGTCGGTTTCCAATTTGGGTCGCGGGCCCTGACCTGCTCCAACATGTTGCGAGCCGATGCCTCGGCGACGGCCAACCTCACCTCTTGGGCCGGAGTTGCCTCGGGAAAGCGCGCAAGAATCGCCGATCGTGCGCCGCGGCCTCCGCCGGCCTGAGCGACGCGTACACGGCCCGATGAACTCGAGCCACCGCCGCCCCCACCGCCGTCCGTCCACTGCCCGCCGTCGCTCGATCCCGCCGGCACGCGCGGCTGATCGGGACTGAACTTGACGTTGGCGTCGCCAGCGCCGGCAGCATCCACCGGCCCGTAGCCCACCGCCGCGCGCTTCTCGTTCGCCGTCAGGAACGTCGCCGCATTGAGCCTGGCCCACAGCGCCTCGCGCTCGGCCGAAAGTCCCTCGACCTGGTCGAGGTCAGGGCGCAGCTCCACGCCGCCGCCGTACGCGGGCGCCAGCCAGCCCGAGACCGCTTTCGTCATGCGCGCGATCAGCGGCAGCACGGTCGCCCGCCAGAACGCGCGTTGCGCCTCCTGGTAGTTCGAGTAGGTATTGTCACCGGGGATGCCGAGCAGCATCGGCGGTACGCCCAAGGCCAGCGCGATCTCGCGCGCTGAAGCGTTCTTCGCCTCGACGAAGTCCATGTCCTTCGGCGACAGCGACAACGGCTTCCAGTCGAGCCCGCCTTCCAAGAGCAGCGGCCGCCCGGCGTTCTTGGCGCCCTGGAAGCCCTGCTCGAGCTCGGAGCGCAGGCGGGAAAACTGCTCGCCCGTCAGGTTGCCGCTTTTGGCCGCGTAGACCAGCGCGCCCGAGGGCCGCGCCGCGTTGTCGAGCAGCGCCTTGTTCCAGGAGCCGGCCGCGTTGTGGATGTCGATCGCCTTGGCGGCGGCCTCGATCGGGCTCATGCCGTAGTGGTCGTTGACGGGATGGAAGAGGCGCACGTGCAGGATGGGGCGCACGCCGGCCACCGGCTCTGCCTCGAAGCGCACCGAGCGGCCGCCGGCCGAATATTCGAATGCCTCCGGCCAGCCGTCGGGGCCGGGGATCACCTTCATGCGGTCGGGGCGCAAGACGTGCAATTCCCGCAAGCGGCCGCTCAAGCCCACCGCTTCGACATAGGTGTTGCCGGCGACCAGCAGGAAGCCGTACCAGGCCTCCAGGAAGTCGGCCGCCGTCTGATCGGGCGAGGGATGCGCGATGAGATCCAAGAGCGGGTGCTCGTCGATCTCGTTGTCGCCCTCGTACAGCAAGAGCGGAACGCTTGCCGCCGCCTCCGCGATCATGCGAACTGAGCGATAGACGATCGCGTTCTGCATGAAACCTTCGCGCGCGAAGGCGGCGTAGTCGCGCGGCGCCCACACCGGCTGGCCCAGCGGCTCCCACGCGATGAGCGGGCCCACCGCGCTCGCCTTGGTGTCGGCGGCGCGGCCGGGCAACAGCCGGCTCACCGCATCGAGGATGCGCGACATGCGTGGTCCTTGTGTCGTACGTGGAGGTCAGCCCAACAGTGTCATCCTCGGGCTTGTCCCGAGGACCCAGCTCTTGGCTCGTTCCGCAGATGATGGATTATGGCGAGCATGACGCTCGTGTCTTGATGCGCGCAGTGGATCGATGGGTGGGTCCTCGGGACAAGCCCGAGGATGACAATTGAAAACGCGGTGCCTCAATTCACAGCCGTCGGATGCTGGCGCGGCCACCCGCGCCGACCATCAAATCGGTCAACGCCCAAACCAGCGCGTCGAGCCGGTCGGGGCTGCGGCCCCGGCTCAGTCCGTCGGCGCCGAAGGCGCACATCTGGTCCTCCAGCGCCGCGAACGTGCCGACGTGCGCCACGCGGCCTTGCGCGTAGAGCGCCGCGATGGGCTCCGCCCGCAGCCACTTGCCGCGCGTGGCCCGCACCTGGCGCACGGCCACGTTTGGATCGATCTGGCGCAGCACGGTGACGACAAGGTCGCCGCCCTGGTTGACCTCGGCCACCACGCGGTCGGCCAGGGTGTCGTGATAGGCCGCCACCGCCGCGCGCGCCCACACGGTCGGCTCGCGCCCCTGCAGCGTGCGATCGTCGACGACGTAGGCGCGCCCGTCGGGGCCGAGCCCGGCGACGACAATCCCGCACGCGTCCGACGCCGCCGTCGCCGTCACCGGCGGATCGACCGCCACCACGATCGTTGCCAGCTCCGGCGCGTGCGTGACGCGGTGCGCGTCGATCCAGTCGCGCCGCCACAGCGCGCCCGAGGTGTCGTCGACGAGCTCACCCAAAAGCTCCTGCCGCCCCAGCGCCGAGCCCGCATAGCGCCGCGTCATCTCGGCGATGAAGGTCGGCGCCAGATTGGCGGCGTTGTCGGCGGGTGCCGTGCGCGTCACTACCGTGCCGGCGTCGGCGAGCAATTTCTTCAAAAGCGGGATCGGCCGCGGCGTCGTGGTGGCGGACCATCTGCGGCTGCGTCCCGAGCCGCAGCGCGAATTGCAGCATGTCCCAGGTTCGTTGCGGATGCCGCCACTTGGCGACCTCATCGCACCAGGCGGCGTCGAACTGCGGCCCGCGCAGGCCGTCGGGATCTTCCGCCGAGAACATCTGCGCGATCGCCCCCGACGCCCACGTGAGCTGTCCCTTCGACGGCTCGAAGCGCGGGCGCTCTTTGCTCGGGTGCACCGACAGCAATCCCGACACACCCTCGACCATCACGCGGCGCCCATCGTTGATGGTCTCGCCCACGAGCGCGATGCGCCGCGCCGCGATTGTCCCGAGCGGCGCTTGTCCCAGCGCCTTGGCGCGTACCCATTCGGCGCCGGCGCGCGTTTTTCCCGCGCCGCGCCCGCCCATGACGAGCCACACCCGCCATGGCTCGCCGCTCTCCATCGTCTGCGGCGGCAGCTGGTCGGGCCGCGCCCACAAGGGCCAATAGGAGAGAATCTCGGCAAGCTGGCGGTCATCGAGCTCACTTAGATCCTGCTTCAGCGTTCCGGCGCGTCTGGATGCGCTCAAAGCGCTCGATAATTTCTCTATGAAGTCGCTCGGCTTCATCGGCGGCAGCGGCAGGCTCGGCGCCCTCTGGCCTTTGCTTCTCGTCACCATTCGCGACCGTCGCCATTACCTTGCTCAAGCCCGCGATCATCGCCGCCACCGATTTGCCGATGCGCTCGAAGTCCTCGCCACTGAGGTTGCCCTCTGCCATGTTCTTCTCCGTCCGCGCGAGCATGCTGCCGATCGTGTCGTAGAACCGGCGCACCAGCCGCGCTTGCGATCGGGCCGTCATCGGGCGGAACGACGGAGACGCGCGTCCCATGAGCTGCGACCGCGATGGCCAGCCGTGGATGCGCGCGAGCTTGGACACCGTCGTGGCCGCGATGCCGTAGCGCGCGCCGATCTCGGCTAGCGTCAGCTCGCACGCCTGGTGGAGACACTTGATCTCCGCCACAGCTGCTTGGGAGAGCGCCATGTCGTCGTGCCGGATGTGGATTTTGAAGAGGCTTTTGAAAGTATCGGGGCCGGCTTGGCCCGGCCCACTCGCGCAACTGTCGCGTTATACAGAAACCCTACTGGAGAAGCGTCACGCTGTCAAGAATAAATCTTCGCTCGTCGCAATTTTTTCTGCGTCAATTATATGAACTACTGAAAAACAGAACAGTCTATCAGGCATCCGGACCCCGGGGATAAGTATTTCGATGCCGCGTCGTCCCCCTCGTCAGATTTGCGACATTGGCGGCGGCGCGCGCCCCACCGGCTTCGTCGTTCCCCGGCGGATATAGCGTGTTTGCAGGCCTTTCCCGGATCGGCACGCGGCTTGCTCCCATCGCCCGCGAGAGCAATGATCCAACGGCAATGGAGCGCCGCGATGACCTATCACGATCACCTCCTGAAGCTGGCCGTGGTCGTCTACCGCTTGGGCGAGGATGACGTCGACGCCCTGCTGGCCTCCTTTGCGCGCGACCAGATCCGCGACGGCCATCGCCTCGGCGGGGTGGTCCAGCACAGCGCGCCCGGCAACGGCCGGTCTAGACGGAAAGCTGCGGTGCACCTCATGCGTACACCCATGGCCCTGATCCTCGTCATGGCATCGACGGCGCTGTGGGCCGGCGCCTTGCGCGCCACCGAGCCGCCGGCCGCAGCGCCGCTCCATCCTCATGCCGGCGCGCCGGCCAACGATGCGCGCGTGCTGGTGCAAATTCCCGCGCCCCTGCGCGCGCACATGCTCTCAAACATGCGCATCCACGTCAGCGCCCTCAACGATATCTTGGAGGCGCTGGCGACCAAGCAGGAGGACAAGGCCGCCCACATCGCCGAGTGGCAGCTCGGCCTCTCCTCGCTCAAGGCGCACCAGGCGAAAGAGCTCGGCAAGTACATGCCGGCCGAGATGCGCGCCATCGGCTGGGCGATGCACAGCGCCGCCAGCCGCTTCGCGCTCGAGGCCCAGAACGCCGGCGTCACCGGCGATCTGCGCCCCGCACTCGCTGCGCTGGCCAAGGTCACGGCCCAGTGCACCGCCTGCCACGCCGGCTACCGCGTGCACTAGGTACCGCTACTTGGAATGCACGAGATGCACGCCCCGCCCGCGCGGCGGGCGCGGCAGCGGACCAAACGCCATCAGGGCCCGGCAGGTGACGTCGGCGAGCAGCCGCCCCCGCTCGTCCATGCCCACCCATTGCGCGCCGGCACCCGCACCGCGATTGCCGAGGTGATCTCGTTCAGTCCGAGGATGATGGCGGTGGGGCGGTTGGCGCGGCGCAGGGCGCGGACAATGCTCGGGGCGATCATGACGTCCTCTTGCGGGCGATGCCGAGGCAACCGCAAGTGCCGTGCCAATCGCGCGCGAGCGACGTGACGGTGAGGCAACCGCGGTCTTTTTGCTCCCTGGGCCGTCTGCCGTTCGTTGTATACATTCGGACATAACGCGGCCGCCACGTCGCAATGCCGACAACGGCTCCGCGCCCGTCCCGCTACCGGCGGTTCCCTCAGAAATTGATGATCGCGCCGGTCAGCACCAGGTCGAGATCGTCGATCGGCGCGGCCGCGATCGGCCCGGTGGCGGCGGCGCCGTTGAGCTGGCGCAGCGTCACGTTTCCGCTGACGTGCCGGTAGGACGCATAGAGGATCATCGCCGCTGCATCGATGCCTTGCGCGAGGCCGACACCCACCAGGTTCATGTCCGATTGCCACACCGTCCAAGTGCCGAGCCCGGCCGGATTGAGCGGGTCCCCGGGGAAGACCGGAATCCCGGTCGGCGCGCCGCCGTCATAGCGATAGAACTCGCCGTAGATCGTCGATTTGCCGAGCGCGTTGAACTTCCTCTCGAGCCCCACTTGCCCCGACCAGAACAGCTCTCCGTCGTCGACGCCGGTGCCGGAGAACCGCGCGGTGTCGTCGAGGACGCCCTCGATCGTCAGCCCGGCTCCCAGATTGAGGAACAGCCCCGTTGCCTCGTGGCGCACGCTGACGGAGCCGCTCACCTCGCGGCACTTGCTGGCATCGTCGCCCGAGGTGACGAAGCGGTTGAGCGCGCAGACGCCGAGGGAACGCGAGCCCGGCAGCAGGTCGAGAAAGCCGAGGCCGGCCGCGATATCCAGCCCGGCGATCTCGCCGCGGTAGCGCAGCGTCGCGTCCCAGAAATCGTCGTTGACCAGCGTTGCGGCGGCGGTCAAGCCGTTCCAGGTGGGGGAGACGTACTTGATGAGCTGGAAGCCGCGCTGCGTCTCGCCCGGCTGATCGCCGCCCGCCCCGATGATGCGCCGCCACGTGAGCGTGCGGCTGAGCGCGCCGTCGCGGCCTGAACGCAGAAACATGTTGAGGCCTGAATTCTCGACGGCGCCGTATTTTGCGAACCAGTCGGTCTGCGTGACGTTCGAATCCGCAATGTTGGTGAAGGATGGGAACGTGGTGCCGACGAGGACGGTGCCGTTGCGCTTGCTCTTGAGGAACCAGACGCTCTCGCGAATGTCGAGGGTGTCGTCACGCCGATCCACCGTACTGAGCTGGTTGACGAACTTGGTGTTGGCCGACCTGATGCCGACCTCCAGTCGGTAGCCCGCCTGCCAGTCGGAGGTGATGTTGGCGGCGCCAACAAAGCGCAGGCGCGTGCGCGCGTTGTCGTTGGTGACGACGTAGGCGTTGCTCTCGGCCCCGTCGTCCCAGCCGAGCAGGCCCTGGTTGATGAGGCCCGAGACCTCGAGCGCGACGTTGCGGTTGCCCTTGCGCGCGACCGTCGCCTCGAGCTCGGCGATGCGCGCCTCCAGATCCGCGCAACAAGCCGCACCCGGCACGACCGCGGCGGCGGCAGGCGTGGCGAGAATGATCAGCATCGCCGCGGTATGGAGTGCGGCACACGAGCCGCTCCGATTGCGCACGCCGGATGCCCCTCGTCCCGTGCAGCCCCGTCCTCGGCCATAGATCTGTGATCGCCTTAACAGATTCGCCGCCGTCACCGCGCCGACAATGTCGCGAGCCCGCGATCACATCGGGGGGCGCCAACTCGCCTCTTGGTCTGGCGACCGTCCCGACGTATTTTGTGCGCCATCGCGCAAGCACGTCAGCCAGCCGGGGCGAGCCCTGGCGCAGGGCGGCATCGATAAGCCTTGAGGGGGGCCGGCTATCCGTGGGCGATCCTTGGAACACAGAGGCGGCGCCCGAGGCGCGGCCCATCTTCGCCGCCGGCAGGCCCATCTCGCTGAGCGGCCGCACAATTGCCGGCAAGGCCTACGACCGCTTCTTCCTCGGCGGCTTTCTGGCGTTCATCCACAGCGCCGGCTACCGCTACACCGACTTTCATACCGGCAACGTCGGGCTCATTCCCCTCACGGGCATCTACGTCATCATCGACTACGGTGGCAGCATAAAATGCGCGCTCGATCCCGCCGAGATGGCGGGCGACTTCATCGTGCCGAGCCTCGAGCTCACGCCCGAAGAGCTGGAGGCCTTCGTCTGCGGCTACATCGAGACGGCGCACCGCGAGATCGATCCGGGCTTCGGCGGCTACTCGTCGTCGCTGCTGGCAGCTCTGGGTTGCCACACCATCACCGACGATCCGCGCACGGCACCGCCCGGGTACCTGCGTGCCTTGCAGATACTGGATGAGCTGTTCGACGCCGGCGCGCCCCGCAACAATCAACGGCCCGACGACGAGCTCTTGCGCCTGGCCGCCGCCGTCGTTCTCATGGGCTCCGATACCGGCCGCGCCCGCGCCGCCTACGTGCTCGCCAGGCTGTTCCCGGCGGCGGCCGACGGCGCCGCGCACGCGACGGCCAGATCCTTCCTCGGCGCGGCCCTCCCATCGCAGCACCGGCCGCTGCTCGACGGACTCGCCTTCCTCGCCGATGTGCCGCTCCTCGCCGGTGACGCCACGCAGATCGCCGCCGGCGACTGCTGCCCGCGCGCGCAATTTGCCGCCGCGCTTCTCGATCTGCTCGACGCCAACCCGAGCTGGGAGCCGCTCAGGACCGCGCTGAGCGAGGTGAGCTTCGCGCTGATGCGCAGCTCTTCTGCAGAGGATATCGCCTCCATACGAACCTCTCTCAACGCCGCGACGCTGGGAGTGGGATTTTGCCTCGATCACAGCACCAACGTGGAGCGGTTCGAGACAAATCACTACCTCTTCTGGAACGCACTCGGCGCCGCGGGGCTCGCCAGCCGGCTCAATTCCGACGCCGTCGCCGCGGACGAGCGTCTGGCGCAGTGTCTGTTGCTCGGCCGCGCCGCAATGTTTGAACTGGAGTTTTGGGGCGCCTCCTTCAGCCGCAAGCGGCTCGGCAAGGAGGAGGTGTGCTGGCATGCGCTCGACATGGCGCTCCAGGCGGCACGCCAAAGCGTCCTGCTCGCCGAGGGGCTTTTGCAGGCCATGGCGGCGCGCGGCGTCTCCGACACCTACATCTCCGTCTTGGCGATGACTCTGGAGGCCTACCGCCACGCCAACCACTGCGTCGGCGCCGCCGTCATGCAGCGCCTCGATGTGCCCGTCAGTCGGTTGAGCGGCGGCAGCGCGGAGGTGCTGATTGGAGAGAGGAAGTGGCTCGAGAGCTTCATCGCCGCGCTGCGCAACGGCGCCTTGACGACCGATCGCTATCAGCAGCTATTCGACGCCGGCAAGGCGTTCACGGCCACTTCGCGCTGAACATAGGGGGCGGACATGACGGATGCAGGCGCAAAGCCGGGGGACGGCAAATGCCTCTTGGCGGACCGCTCCATGGTGGGCTTGCTGACCGGCGATCGCATGAGCGAGCTCAAGGGCCTGCGGGCCCTCGTTCAGCAGTACGGCGTCATCGCCTACGAGGCGGCCGGCGCCAGCGAGTTGGAAAGACGCATTCAGGACAACAACAGCATTCAGGGCCGAACCTTGAGCGTCTCGAGCTCGCAGCTGCCGAAGCTGGCGGAGGCGGACACTGTCGCATTGCGCCACGAGCTCGACGCCCTCGTCGCCAACCCGTCCGTCCAGGTCGCGGTGCAGAACTATATCGTCGACATCGGCGGCGTGAAGCGCGAGGACAAGGAGCTGATCGGCTACTGGTTTCGCCTGCTGATGATGGCGCGCACGCTTTCCGCCGACATCCTTTGCTCGTTCCCGCGATACAAGCTCGTTAGGCAAATCCTCAAAGAAACCGGGCTCTCGCCGACGGAGAAACGCGGCTCGGCCGACCTCTACACGCTGGAGGTCGAGAGCAGCTTTCCGCTGCCGCCGACGTCCGTCGGCGCGCAAAGGATCAAGATCTTGTCCTTTGACGATCTCGCGGCCAAGAGCGTCTTCCGGCCTGAGGACCTCTTCGATCCCAAGACGTTCGTGCGGCGGACCGAGGCCCGCTGGGGGCGGACAGCGGCCTTCGTCGTCTCCTTCATCATCATCGTCGGAATGACCGTCGTCTTCTTCATCGAGAACGGCGACACCATTCAAAAATATCTCGCTTCGATCTTTTGAGTTGGCGTGGCGCGCCAAGCTCAGCGCTTGTCGGCGGGCAGCGTCATGACCGCAATCCCCATCGACACGCTGGAGAAGGTGAGCACGTTGAAGGCGTAGAGGAGCAGGAGCGGCAGCACCGGATCATCGGCCTCCGTCATGAGGTCCTTCAGGCCCGCCACGTTGAGCAGCACCAAGAGCGACACGAAGGCAACACCGATCGCTGCCCCCAGCAGCAGGTGCAGGCCGAGGAAATGCAAGTGCGGCGGCAGACGCCGCAGCGGCTCAGCGAGCTTGCGAAGGTTGCTCTTCATTGCGGGCGCCTATGCTGGCCGACCGTGCACGGGTGTAGCAGGAGTATATGGGATCGGCGGCACCTGATGACACGTCGATCACGGCGTCGGGCGCCACCCCGAAGCGGGCCCCATCCCCCTGGAAGACCCGGCCGTCTCAATGGCTTGCTTGTGCACCAGGGCTCGAGAATACCGGGGGCCTGCCCCGTGCGCCTTAACATCGCTCATTTGGGGAATGTATAAGGGGCCGACCTGGGTTAAGACGTAGTCGAGTCGCGCGCCGTCCGGCGCAATGCCGCGAGCACGCTGCGCGGGCTACCACCGGAACGAAAAAGCACCGGAAACGACAAAGACGTGCAGGACTGGTTCTTCAAGCAAGGCCGCCGCGAGAAGCTCATCAACTGGATGGGCCTCGATTCGAGGCTCAACTCCACGCTGGCCGAGACCTGGGCGGCGATCCGCGACTATTGGAACGCCGGCTCGAGCTTCTTTGCCCGCTTCAAGCTCACGGGCTGGAAGCGCCTTGCCAACGAGGCGGGGTCCGAGGCGCTGACACTGGGCGCCGGCGGCCTCGTCGTCATGTTCGCCCTCGCCATTCCGGCCTTTCACGAGTTCGACGAGGCCAAGTTCCTGACGGGCCAGTATGCCGTCAAGTTCCTCGACCAGAACGGCAACGAGATCGGCAAGCGCGGCATCCTCCAGAACAACTCGGTCCCGCTCGACGAGATCCCTGATTCGCTGATCAAGGCGACGCTCGCCACCGAGGACCGCCGCTTCTTCGACCACTGGGGCATCGACGTCATCGGCACCTTGCGCGCGCTGTTCACCAACCTGCAGGCCAACGAGGTGGTCCAGGGCGGCTCCTCGATTACCCAGCAGGTCGCCAAGATCCTCTTCCTGTCATCGGAGCGCTCGCTCCAGCGCAAGATCAAGGAGGCCTTCCTGGCGCTGCTGCTCGAGAGCCGCTACTCCAAACGCCAGATATTGAAGCTCTACTTCGACCGCGCCTACATGGGCGGCGGCGCCTTCGGCGTGGAGGCGGCCTCGGAGTACTACTTCGGCAAGTCGGTGCGGCAGATCAACCTGGCTGAATCGGCAATGCTCGCCGGCCTCTTCAAGGCGCCGACCAAGTATGCCCCGCACGTCAATCTGCCCGCCTCGCGCGCGCGCACCAACGATGTGCTGAACAACCTGGTGGAGGCCGGATACTACACCTCGGGCCAGGTGCACGAGGCCCGCATCCACCCCGCGGTCATCGTCGAGAACCGCAATACCAACAGCCCCGACTGGTTCCTCGACTGGGCGTTCGAGGAGGTGCAGCGCATCGCGGCTGGCCGCGGTCAGTATGTGCTGACCGCGCGCACCACCGTCGATCTCAGCATGCAGAAGGCGACGGACGAGGCACTCACCACGGCCCTGAAGCAGTACCGCGGCAACCGCGTCACCTCGGGCGCCATCGTGCTGATGGATACCGACGGCGCGGTCCGCGCGCTGACCGGCGGCCCCGATTACGGCGAGAGCCAGTTCAACCGCGCCACCCACGCGCGCCGCCAGCCAGGCTCCTCCTTCAAGGTCTACGTCTACGCCACGGCGCTCGAGAACGGCTTCACGCCGACGACGACCGTGCGCGATGCCTCGCGCTCGTGCGGCAACTGGCATCCGCAGAACTACGGCGGCAGCCACGGCTCGGGCGCGCGCATGCCGCTGTGGCAAGCGCTCGCCCGCTCGCTCAATACGGTGGCCGCCGAGCTGTCCTTCAAGGTCGGCCGCGACAAGGTGATCGAGATGACGAAGCGCCTCGGCATCACCGGGATCAAGAAGACCTGCTCCATGGCCCTCGGCGATTACGGCATCAGCCCGCTGCAGCATGCCGGCGGCGTCGGAACTTTCGCCAACGACGGCAAGCTCGCCAAGCCCTATGCCATCCTCGACCTCGTCAACTCTAAGGGCGATCTCATTTACAGCCACGACCGCGACGAGCCGCCAGCCCCCCAGGTCGTCAGCCGCAAGGTCGCCGAGGAGATGAACTGGATGTTGAACAAGGTCGTGACCGACGGCACCGGTCACATCGCCAATCTCGACTTCACCAACGTGGCCGGCAAGACCGGCACCTCGACCGGCCCCAAGGACGTCTGGTTCGTCGGCTTCACCGGCAAGTACGTCGGCGTCGTCTGGCTCGGCAACGACGACAATCGCCCCATGGCTCCCGGCACGACCGGCGGCCACTTTGCCGGCCCCGTATGGCATTCCTTCATGTCCGTGGTGCACACCGACATGAACATCCCCACCATCCCCGGTCTGCAGCCGCACCCCGTGCAAGTGGCCGAGCAGCAGCGTCTCGCCGCGCTGCGCGCCCAAGGTGCGGCCGGCGCCGCCGCTGCGGGTGACAACGCGCAGCATGCCTCTACGGCCCTCATGTCCGAGCAGACGCGCGAAGCCCTGAAGCACGTGGCGCACGATCTGCGCAAGGCGGCGGGCCTCAGCG
The DNA here is from genome assembly GCA_963782555.1 of uncultured Alphaproteobacteria bacterium. Classification (GTDB taxonomy): domain Bacteria; phylum Pseudomonadota; class Alphaproteobacteria; order Rhizobiales; family Hyphomicrobiaceae; genus Hyphomicrobium_A. Next base: position 1,026,145 of record CAWAKB010000005.1, read on the forward strand.
ATCCGGTCCCCGACCCGGCCGGGCAAGGTCCGCCCGGTACGCCGGGCCACGCGCCCGTCTTGCCTCCGGGCAAGCGGGCGGATGGAACCGCGCCACGCAACGGGCTGCCGCAGGGCCGCACCTTCGGCGCCGCACAGCCAAACGACGGAACCTCGCGTCGTGCTGTCCCATAGCGCGCTGACCCCCATCCATGTCGTTCTGCACCGAACGCAGAAGCGGCTGTCGATGTTCCTGGCGCTGCTCGGCGACTGGGCGGCCTTCATTGGCGTGGTCCTGATCTTGGGGCTCGGCACCAGCTGGTACATGATCGACATCGGCACGCCGCTGACGACGCTGCGGCAGGGCCCCTGGGTGAGTTGGACCTCGGCGGGCCGTGCCGACGCCGATCCTTACACGCGCGCCCATTTCGCGCGGCTGGGGACGCTGCAGCTGTCGGCGGAGATGACGCTCACCTATACCGCCTACACCGACAGCGAGGGCCGACGGCTGCATTCATCCTGCGACTACACCGTCGTCGGCCGCGAGCCTTCGTCGAGCTGGTGGAGCCTCACCGTGTTCGATGATCGCGGCGAGCTGATCGCCAACCCGGCGCAACGCTACGCCTTCACCGGCGAGACCATCGCCCTGCACCCCGACGGCACGTTCCTCGTCGCTCTGGCACGCGACGCGCGGCCCGGGAACTGGCTGCCGACCGGCGGCGCGGGACATCTCGCCCTCGTATTCACGACGGTCGACGCCAACACGCCGCTTCTGGCCAAGCCCGCGGCGGAGCAAACGCCCCTGCCCGAAATCCGGCGGATCCAATGCCGATAGATCTGCGCGAGCGTCTGAGGAAAGCCAACTGGCAGCTGATCATCGCAGCGCCCATTGCCGCCGGCATCCTGCACATCTGTGCGACGCTGGCCGCGCCTTATCTGACGGCCGCGTCCGCCTTTACCCGCCTGGCGCCGGGCCTGCCAGTCAACAAGATGCAGGTGCTTCACGACATCGCGCCCGGCGCCCAGCCGTTACCCTTCCTTTCGCCGCACGCGCGCTATGCCATGTGCCGGTTCAACTCCACGGGCGGGCCCGTGAGCGTCACCGCGACGCTGCCGCCCGATCCGGGTTGGATGCTCGCGGTCATCTCGCCGCAAGGCGACAACATCTATTCGGCGGCCTCGACGCCGGGGCGCGAGACGCCCATCGCGCTGGTGCTCGTGCCTTCCGAGAACCATTTCCTCGGAGTCACACCCGAAGCGCGCGGCATCTCCCGCAACGACCAGCCACCCGTCCCTATCGCGGCAAAGCGCGGCATCGTCGTGGTGCGCGGGCCCGACAAAGGTCTCGCGTATCATGGTGAGGTGGAGCGGGACTTGCACAAGGCGACCTGCTCGGCGCGCCCCTTCTGACGCCGCCAGCTGCGGCCAACGCCGTAGCGGATGAGAGGGGCGTGGTCCGCCGTCTCATCCGGGCAGCGGACTGAGGCTGAGCGAGAAAGCGGCCAAGCTCGCGCTACTCGGCGAGCTCCAGCACGTCGCGCTCCTGCCCGTTCCGCTTCTTGCTCGCGCCGTCAAGCGGCGAACGGGCCTCGCCCCTCGCTTCGCGCCCATCGTCCCAGCGCTCGTAGCGAACACCTGGGAAGACGATCACCTCGGCCGAAGCTTCGGCCGACGTCGCTCCGGACACGCAGCCGCTGTCGTCGCGCCGCATCTCTCCGGGATGGAATGTCAGTATCTTCGCCATGCGTTCCCCCGTGACATGGCATCCTTCGTTGCCACCTGAGCTCACCGCAGGACTTTGGTACCGCGCTCGAATCGGAGCTTATAGTTTGGCGTTCCCAATCGTTACTGAAAACTTAAGGGTCCGCGCCGCACGCCAAAACGCTGAGGCATCGATCACACACTCGAGTTGTCGAGCTGATCGTCGAGAAAGTGACGGCCCTGGCGATCCTCGACCTCGACCAGCCACAAATCGGAATCGAAGCTGGCCTCGCGCGCCAGAAATGCATCGGCCTCGCCTTCGCTGATTCCGTCAGGCGACAGATGCGCGATCCAGCGACGGTCGCTCTCGGCACCGGAGAACCCTGCCGGTGCCGGACCGAACACCCGGCAGGTTCCGTCCAGGCGATTGACCTTGATAAAGATCGCGCCCGCGTCGTCGTCGCCATGACGCACGACGACGGCGGATGCGCCCTCGACGGCGCACCGGCGTAAGTAGCCCTTAACCCAGAATTCAGCCCTGAGACGCATGAGGCCGGCACTCTAAGGTGCGCCCCATGAAGCGCAAGTGCGCATCAAGGCTGCGAGGCGACGCGCCCGTCGTTGACGAGGCGCGCCAGCCGCGCCACCAGCGGGCCTGAGATGCGCCCCAACTCGGGCAGCGTCTGGTCGACCTCGAACTCGCGGATGGCGCGCGTCGTCTCCGGCGACAGACGCCCATCGGCACGACCGGCCTCATAGCCGAGCTTGGCAAGAGAGGTCTGGACGGAGCGGATCAAGTCGCGGGCCTCCGCACTTTGGCCCTCCGATCCGATGGGCTTCTTCGCCCCCTCGCCCGGCCCGAGCAGGATCCGCTTCAAGAGCTCCTGGCTCGCATGCCCTGTGAGCGCCATGCCGTGATCGTACTCGAAGCCCATGATCGCGGCGCGCGTCATCACGCCTTCCACGCCGTCGACGCCGCCCGTCTCGTAGCCGCGCACCTGCAGCTCGCGCTGCACGGCCCTGGTCACGTCGGCGGCACCCTGCGGAATCTTGATCGTCGCGGCGGGGTCTACGGGGGCTGGCTCATAAGGGCGCCCGATCGAGCCGGTGTCTCCGACGACGATCGGCTCCGCGCCGGCCATCTGGCGCTCGCCCTCGCCGCCGCGCGCTTGCGGTTGCAGCAGGAAGAGATTTCCGGCCACGCCGCCGCTCAGCAAAACAAACGCAGCGAGTTGCAGCTTCACGCGGCCCGACAACATAGCTCACCCCCAACGCGGTGCTGACAATTAGGGGCACTATGGAGGCGCGCGCGTAAACGAATGCTTAACTCTGGTTGACGCCGGGTTGCGGTGCGTGCTGGCGCGCGCACCTGGCGGCGATGGCGGCGATAAATAAAATTTGCAGGAAATTCGCTGATAGTTTTGCGCGTTGATGAGGCGGTTTGTTGAGATCGGCCTGCTATGACTGCAATCGAAGGAAGAAAAACTCGGACCGGGTTGGAGCGCGTCCCCATGTCCATCGTCAAGATTGGCATTCTCGTTGCCGTCGTCATCGCCGTGCTGCCTTCAGACAAGGAGCAGCAGGCCCGTCTCTATGACCGCGCGGCCACCGCCGTGCACTGGACGGCGACCTTCTGCGATCGCAATGGCCCCACCTGCACGCAGGCCGGCGACTTCTGGGAGGCTTTCGTGAAGAAAGCGCGGTTCGGCGCCCAGATGGCTTACGAGCTCGCCCTCAAGTATACCAAGGGCGATACGGGCTATATCGCGCCGGCCTCGATGGAGCAGAGCCAAGGCACCCTCACGCCGCACGACCTGCGGCCGGCCTGGCGCGGCGGCTCAAGCGACATCTGACGTCAGCGGACGTCTCCAAACTCGCGTCTGCGCCGCCTCAGCGCGTGGGGTGCGCGCCCGGCAAGTCTGCCGAGGCTTGTTGCGCATGGCCGTGGCGAGCCCCCATATGTTAGTTAAGTCCTATTAGCTCCAGAGAGATTGGACCGTTTTGACGACGCTTGAAGACATCCGCTCCGACTTTGCCGTTCTCGACGACTGGGAGGACCGCTACCGCTACGTCATCGAGCTCGGGCGCACGCTCGCGCCTTTGCCCGAGCAGCTGCGAACGGATGCCAACAAGGTGCGCGGCTGCGCCAGCCAGGTCTGGCTCGCAACCCACGTCGCGCAAGAGAACGGCGCCCCTCAGCTGACGTTCGAGGCCGACAGCGACGCCCACATCGTGCGCGGCCTCATCGCCATCCTGTTCGCCATCTACGATCACCGCTCGGCCGACGAGATCCTGCGGACGCAGGCCGACCCCATCTTCGCCGATCTCGGCCTCAAGGAGCACCTGACGCCGCAGCGCTCCAACGGGCTTGCCTCCATGGTGGCGCGCATTCGCGCCGACGCGCTGGCGGCCAAAGAGAGCCGCGCCGCGGCGCAGTAGCCCCCTCACTCCGCCGGCAGCTCGAACGGCGGGCGGTAGTCATCGCTGCCCCAGTGGCGCACGTGGGCCGCGCCCGGCGATGGTGCCGGAGCCCCGATGCCGTAGTGGCGCGCAAGGCGCGTGAGTGCCAGCTGCAAGACGACCTTGCCCGAGCGTTGCGGCCAGCCCGCGGCCCGCTCCGCCTCCTCCAATCCCTTCAAGTGACAACAGACGTCGATCAGGATGCCGGAGAGCTCGGGGCCGACGGCTGCCAGCGCACGCCGCACGCGCTCGCATGTCGGCGTCGGAGCGGAAGGCCATTCCCGAGCGGCGGCGGCGCTGCGCCGGCGAGGTCGCCTGCCAGCTCATCGTCACCCTGGGCGTCATCTGTCCGAACCAGAAGTCGGCGCGCAGCCGCTCGCCGGCATCGAACTGCGGCGCGGAGATCATGGCCGTGCCGTCGCGGTCCTTGCGCCGGCGCAGCCAGGCGAGCGGACTTTCCGCCGGGTTGAGCGCGGCCGCCGTTGCCGATGACGCACGAGCCTCCCGCTTACGTGGCGCGGCCGCCATGCTGGTGGGCCTCAGAGCGACAAGTGGCGGCGGGCGGAAGGGCGCCGCGACAGCGCCGGCACCGCCCACTCGAGCAGGTCGAGGGCGCGATCGAACAGAGGGTCGTCGCGCCGGTCCTCGATCACGCCGCAGGCGTGCGCAACCGTGGTGCGGTCGCGGCCGAACAGCCGGCCGGTGTCGGTCAAGGTCAGCCCGCAGGCCACGTGCGCGAGGTACATGGCGACCTGGCGCGCCAGCGCGACCTTGGCCCGGCCGCGCGAGAGGCGGCGCAGGTCATCGCGGCCGACGCCGAAGACCTGCACCACGGCCTGCTCGATGGCTTCGCGCGATGTCGGGGAGCTGACGCAACAGTGTCCGAAGGGCGGTGTGGGGCGATTTGAATGGGAATTTGGCTGGGGGCGCACAATCGATTGCAGCATGGGCGAGGATTCCAGGGCAAAGGCGGCTTGACTTCATTCCGGCGTCTCCCCCTCCTCATCATACGCAGCGGCGCCGGACCGAGCGCGTCAAACTAGCGGCTGAGTGAACAAGGGGGATAAGTCTGTCGCGCAGCTGCGGGAGCGGGCCGTCTTATCCTCGCTGGCAGGGACGATGCGAGAGTCGCGGCACGCTTAAGCGACTCCCGAGCCGTCGTCCGCCATGTCCCTCCCCAAGCCGCCCGATCGAAGCGGGGTGCACCGTCCGCCGGCCCTAGCCGCCGACGCGGGCTACGTGCGTGCCCGCGATCTTCCCAAGCTGGTGCCGCTGTGGCCGCGCGAGATCACAACGACGAGCCTCGCCGATCATGCGCGCCTTCTCGCCAAGCTGCGCCGCGCGCTGAGAGCCGAGCGGCAGCGCGGGCTCGGCGGTCACTGGACCTACGACCTTGCGCGCCACGCACAACTGCTCCGCGCCTACCGCGCCGAGACGGCCGCTTACCTGCGCGCGGCGCCATCACCCAGGCGCATGCCGGATTGAGCGGCTGGCATGGCACGTTGACGAAGTTTTGCTGACCCGCACCAAAACGACACGGACTGCGCGAAGGCGCAGCCCCGATGCCAACTACAGGTGGAAAAGGCCCGCTCGACCTATTTCTCGCGCCGCGTTCCGAGCCCCATCTTCTTGGCAAGATCGGAGCGCGCGCGCGCATAATTCGGCGCGACCATAGGATAGTCGTGCGGCAGGCTCCACTTTTCGCGGTACTCTTCCGGCGACAAATTGTAGTGGGTGCGCAGATGCCGCTTCAACGACTTGAACTTCTTCCCGTCCTCCAGACAAATTATGTAATCCGGCATCACTGATTTCTTGACGGGCACCTTGGGTTTCTGCTCTTCGCGCTCCACGGTCACCGAATTTCCGGTGGCCCGGCTCAGGGCAGCATGCGTTTCACTGATCAGGTGCGGCAAATCACTTGCGACAATGGCATTGTTGCTGACATAGGCTGAGACAATCTTCGCGGTCAGCTCAACAAGCTCCGGCTGCGATGGGTCTTCCACTGCGGTGTCCCTCCTCGGCAGGTACGAACGCTTCAAGAGTTGGGCGTCGCCCCATGGAGCCAAATCGAAAGGCAAAGTTCGACAGACCTCGGCTAACTTCGACTTAAGCGGCCGTGTCCCTCATCTAGTGCCAAGACGGCTAATACCGCCTCCGGCCCCTCTCTCGCATCGATCAGAAGTAAAGTCAACAACAACTCCGAAATGTAGGTCTAGTATGGCTAATCTAAAGACCAGAGCTAGTCATTTGGCAATTTCATAACAAACGCGCATCACCTTGTCTCATCAGACGAACGGCTCGCCGGAAATGCCTGATCACTATTCATAAACGTTCAATTGTGTGAAACGTCGTAACTTTCCCATTTTCAGCGGCGATCCTGGCCCTCGTTCCTTGGATTAACCGGCGTAAGCGACCAGATCTTGGACCACCAAAGACCCCAACATTGGCCGCATCCTTGCGCAATCTGCACCGCTCCAAGTTGCGGATCGCCGCGGTTGACAAGCCCCTAACCTCGCAATCTCATAGTGCTCTCGCTCGTGCTGATTTCGCGCCCGAGCGGGTGCCCCCGAGAAGCGATCGACCCATGGGCACGTCGCGCAAGCGTCCGTCCCCGTCGTCCCTCTTATTCCGCGTGGAGTGTTCAATGCACGGCCCAGCTCATCGACATGCCCTCGCCAAGACGCCGCTCGCCAAGCGCCAGCCAAGCGTCGCGAAGTGGCACGGCGTCGACCTCGTCGACGACTATGCGTGGCTCAAGGCCGACAACTGGCAGGACGTGATGCGCGATCCCACGGTCCTCGATCCTGAGATCCGTGCCTACCTCGAGGCCGAGAATGCCTACTGCGAGGCCCAGCTCTCCGACACGCGCGCGCTGCAGGAGACGCTCTTCGTCGAGATGAAAGGGCGCCTCAAGGAAGACGACAGCACCGTGCCGGCGCCGGACGGTCCGTTTGCCTACTCCTCCAGCTACGTCGCCGGCGGCCAATATCCGCTGGTGTGCCGCCGCCCCCGTGCCGGCGGCGCCGAAAGCGTGCTGCTCGACGGCAACGTGGAGGCCGAAGGAAAGCCCTACTGGGACCTCGGGGGCGCACAGCACAGTCGCGATCACGCGCTCTTGGCCTACGCCTACGACGATCGCGGGTCGGAGCTCTACACCATCCGCATCCGCGACTTGAGCACCGGCAAGGATCTCCCCGATTGCATCCCCGATACGCGCGGGGGCTACGTGTGGGCCAATGACAGCAAGACGCTGTTCTACGTGCGGCTCGACGAGCATCACCGCCCGCTCTTCGTCTACCGCCACGTGGTCGGCACGCCAATCGAGGACGACGTCCTCGTCTACGAGGAGAAGGACATCGGCTACTACGTGGCGCTGTCGGCTACACAGTCGTCGAAGTACATCCTGATCGACGCTCATGACCACCAATCGAACGAGGTCTACCTCGTCGACGCCGACGCGCCGCTCACGCCCATGCGCCTCGTCGAGCCGCGCGAGCACGGCCACGAGTACAGCGTGGAGCATCACGGCAAGTCGCTGTTCATCACCACCAACTGCGACGGGGCCGAGGACTTCCGCATCTGCCAGGCACCCGTCGCAGCACCGGGACGGAGCAATTGGCGCGAGGTGATCCCCCATCGCCCAGGCTGCCTCATCCTCGATGCCATTCTTAATCGTGATCACATGGTGCGGCTGGAGCGCGAGAACGGGCTGCCGCGCATCGTCGTGCGTCGCCTGGCCGACGGCGCCGAGCACATGATCGCATTTCCCGAGGAGGCCTACGCGCTCGGCATCGCATCGGGCTACGAGTTCGACACCACGACCTTGCGCTTCGTCTACTCGTCGATGACGACGCCGGCGGAGACCTACGACTACGACATGGAGACGCGCGAACGCACGCTGCGCAAGCGTCAGGAGGTGCCGAGCGGTCATAACCCTGCCGACTACGTCACCCGCCGCCTCTACGCCCCCGCGGCCGATGGCGAGACGGTCCCCATCTCGATCCTTTATCGCAAGGATACGCCGCTCGACGGCTCGGCGCCGGTCTTCCTTTACGGCTATGGGGCGTACGGCATCTCCATCCCCGCCTCGTTCTCGACGACCCGCCTGTCGCTCGTCGACCGCGGCTTCATCTACGCCATCGCCCACATCCGCGGCGGCAAGGACAAAGGCTACCGCTGGTACACGAGCGGCAAGCTCACCAAGAAGGTGAACACGTTCACCGACTTCGTCGCGGCCGGCGAGTATCTCGTCGCGCAAGGGCTGACGCGGCGCGGGCGCATCGTGGCCAACGGCGGCTCGGCCGGCGGCATGCTGATGGGCGTGGTCGCCAACCTGGCGCCCGACCTCTTCCTCGGCATCATCGCCGACGTGCCCTTCGTCGACGTGCTGAACACCATGCTCGACAAAGACCTGCCGCTGACCCCGCCCGAATGGCCCGAGTGGGGCAATCCGATCGAGAGCAAGGAAGACTTCGACACGATCCGCCACTACAGCCCCTACGAGAACGTGGAGGCCAAGCGCTACCCGCACATCTTCGCCTACGGCGGCCTCACGGACCCGCGCGTCACGTACTGGGAGCCCGCCAAATGGATCGCGCGGCTGCGCGAGAAAAATACCGGCGACAACCTCGTGCTGCTCAAGATCAACATGGCAGCAGGCCATGGCGGCGCGTCGGGCCGCTACGAGCAATTGAAGGAGATTGCGGCGGACTACGCCTTCTCCCTCAAGATCGCGGGCAAAGCCGGCGCAAGCACCGCCAAGGAAGATGAAAAGGTGGCCTGAGCCGGAGCATCACGCCTCAGGCTCAGCTCGCTCTCGGAAATCTCATGACCACGGCAGCACGCGTCTTCGGATGAAGACGCGTGCGAAGGCGCGTCCGCATTCCTCGATGACCCAAAGACCAGAGTGCGGTTTCCTCTGAGCGCCGCCTGGGCGGCTCATAGGCTAACTTTCTCCGATCGGCTCATTCCAATCCCATTCGCGTAAAATCCTTGTCTTTATCTCAGCGTCAAAAGAACGCGCCAACTCTATCCTGGCGTGAATTTAAGACGCCCCGTCAGGCGCCCCGCACGAGGGGCGACAGCGATCCTCCTCGGCCGGCAATCAAGCGAGCGCATCACGGAATGAGTTGATGAGTGAGGCTGCCAGCGAAAGGACGTGGACCGGCTGGGGAGGAGAATTGGCTCGCCTGCAGGCGGCTTTGCCGGATGTGCTGAGGGCCGCCGGACCACCCTTGCTGTTTGGTATTCGCCTTTGGCTCTCGGTCAGTCTCGCGCTCTACATCGCGTTCTACCTCGAGCTCGATAATGCGTATTGGGCGGGAACGTCTGCCGCGATCGTATGCCAGCCCCAGCTCGGGGCCTCACTACGCAAAGGTTGGTTCCGCCTCATCGGAACCCTGATCGGCGCCGTTTGGATCGTGGTGCTGACAGCACTCTTTCCGCAAGACCGGGTCGTCTTTCTTGTGCTCCTCGCGCTCTGGGGTGGCGTCTGCGCATACTTCGCCACCCAGCTCAAAAACTTCGCCTCCTACGCGGCTGCTCTGGCGGGTTACACCGCGGTGATCATCGCATCCGACATTCTTGGCGCGACCGGTGGCCCCGATGGGCATGTCTTCTTGCCGGCGGTCTCTCGCGCCACCGAGATTTCCATCGGCATCGTATCTGCCGGCATCGTTCTCGCCGGAACCGATCTAGGGCGTGCGCCACGCCAGCTTGCCCAGTCCATCGCCGCCCTTGTCGCCGACATCACCTGCCGGTTTACGCACGTGCTCATGCGGGCCGGGCCGGGAATGCCCGACACGCAGCCACAGCGACGCGAGCTGGTACGGCGCGCCATTGCGCTCGATCCGATGATCGACCAGGCGATCGGGGAATCAAGCGAGCTGCGCTACCACTCACCCATTCTGCAGTCCACGGTCCACGGCTTGTTTCTGGCCGTCGATGGCTGGCGCACGGTCGCGGTGCATCTTGCGAATTTGTCAAACGACAAGGCTCGGCAGCAAGCCGAGGTGATCCTTCGTAGCCTTCCGAGCGATCTGCGATCGGTGTTGGAGTCTCCGTCCGACACTCGTTGGCTAACCGATACCACAAGCTTGCGCGCCAGTTGCACGCGGGCGATACGGACGCTTCTCGCCCTGCCCGCAAGCACACCATCGCTTCGACTGCTCGCCGACAAGACAGCCAAAATGTTGGCCGGCGTCTTGCGGGTGCTCGATGGGCTGGCGCTGCTCGTCGGCGCTCCTGGCCGTCCCCTTGCCGACAAAAAACAGTTCCAGCTCGGTGCCCCCGACCCGCTGCCTGCACTGATCAATACGCTGCGCGCTTTTCTGACGATGGGCGCAGTCTCTTTGTTCTGGGTCGTCACGGCTTGGCCGAGCGGCACGTTGGCCATGCTTTTTGCCTCAATCATCGTCCTCTTGCTTGCGCCGCGAGGCGATCAGGCTTCTGCGGCCGCTGTGGCATTTGCGCTCGGCACCGCTATTGCCATTCCTTGCGCGGCAATCATCAAATTTGCAGTGCTCCCGAATTTCGAGACGTTCGCCGGCTTTTCCCTCATCCTAGGCCTCTACCTCGTTCCGGTTGGCATTTTGGTGGCCCAAAGCTGGTGGCCGTCGCCGTTCCTCGTGTTCATGGCCATGGCGATGGCCTTCAATTTTGTGCCCCTCCTCGCACCAGCCAACGAGATCAGCTACGACACGGTCCAATTCTACAATTCTGCGCTGGCGATCGCTGCTGGCTGCACGGCAGCCGCCCTTTCCTTCTATTTGCTGCCCCCGCTCTCGCCCGCAATACGCGCACGCCGCCTTCTCGATTTTGCGCTTAGCTATTTGAGGCGAGCCGCGGTCTCTCCGGTCTGGCCGACGCTGACGGCCTGGGATCAACGCATGTACGCTCTGCTTGCGGCGTTGCCCGACAAGGCCGAGCCGCTTCAGCGCTCACAGCTTGTCGCCGTGCTCACCGCGGGCAGCGAGGTCATTCAGCTGCGCAGGATGGCTGCCCTGCTCGCGCTCGAACCGGAGCTCGATGCGGCGCTGACCGCCTTGTCGGAAGGCAACAGCGAGATGTCGGTCGCGCTCTTTGCGCGGCTAGACCATCGTCTTGCGTCGTTTGCCGGGACGGAGCCGCAAAGGCGCCGCGCCCTGCGGGCCCGGGCACGCATCCTCGTCATCACCGAGGCCATTACTCAACATGCCATTTATTTCGACGCTGGAGCGCCCGCATGAGCTTTAGCGAGATCAACCTATTCGGCGTCTATGTTGCACCGATAAGCGTGCTTATGCTCGCGGCCTGGGTCGCGACGATGGCACTGCGCCGCGTCATCAGCGAGTTCGGCTTGCTGCGCTATGTCTGGCATCCGGCCCTGTTCCTCTTCTCCATCTACCTGATCCTGCTCTCCTCGATAACGCTTCTTATGGCGGCCCACTGAACGCGTCATGACCGATACACAGACCAAAGCAGAACGCGTCACGCGAGAGGACGCGCCGATCCTCAAACCCGACGGGCCGGCCGATCCTTCGCCCAGTCAAGCGCCGCCGCGGCAGCAGGCTCGTCGGCCTTGGCGCATCGGACGCTACCTGATCACCCTCGCGGCGGTCGCAATTGCAGTGCCGTTCGTCTGGGCGTTGTGGAACGTCTACATGGCGGCACCCTGGACGCGCGACGGCACCGTGCGCGCCTATGTCGTCACCATGGCACCTGAAGTCGCCGGCCGCATCGTCGAGCTTCCCGTCCGCGACAACCAGTTGGTCAAGAAGGGCGAGCTGTTGATGGTGATCGAGCCCACGAACTACGAGATCGCGGTCACGTCGGGCGAAGCGGCCGTCGAGCGGGCGCAAGCCGACGCGATCGTTGCCAAGGCGGATTATGAGCGCCGCGAGAAGCTGATGTCGGCGGCCGTTTCGGCGGAAGAGAAGCAGACCTTCAAGGCCAAGTGGCTAAGCGCCGAAGCCAACCTTCGCGATAGCAAGGCCAACCTCGAGCAGGCGCGGGTGAACCTCGGGCGCACACGCATCGTTTCACCCGTCAACGGCTATGTGACCAATCTCTTGGCCCAGCTTGGCGACTACGCCAATGTGGGGGAAAAGCTCATCTCCCTCGTCAATTCGGATTCCTTCTGGGTCGACGGCTACTTCGAGGAGACCAATCTCGAAGGGATCCGCGTGGGCGATCCGGCCAGCGTCCGCTTGATGGGCTACAGCGAGATCGTTCAGGGACATGTCAACAGCATTGCACGCGGTATCAACGTCCCGAATGCGCAACCCAACGACCAGGGGCTTGCGAGGGTCAATCCGATCTTCACCTGGGTGCGCCTGGCACAACGCATCCCGGTCCGCATTCATATCGACGAGGTTCCGCCGGATGTCGTGCTATCGGCCGGGATGACGGCGACGGTCGAGATCCATCCGCGGACGCGGGCTGAGCGAGCGGACGCTCGCTGAGCGCTTCACAGGCACGGCGGCATTTCCGGATCGAGGGGACCGCGCAGCATCTGGCGCACGCTGACGCACGTCCGCCAATGCTCGATCAGATCCGCAGTCGGCAGCCACGAGGCATCCCATCCGCCGCCAAGCGCCTCGATGAGACTAACGCTTGCGAGGAACCGGCTCTGGCGCACGCCGAGCGCGCTCACCTCGTTCGACAGCAGCAGGTTCTGTGCCTGCGCCACCGCGGTATAGTCGACGGTACCAATCTTGTATCTGTCGAGCGTGATCTTGACCGTCTTGCGGGCATGCTTGACCGCTCGTTCGAGGGCTCGCGCCTGCTCGGCCATGATACGCAGATCGGAGAGCTCGGTCTCGACTTGCTGCAGGGCGGTCAGCACGGTCTGGCGGTAGTCGGCGACGGACTGATAGTAGGCCGCCAGGGCGGCTGCGACCTGCTCGCGGCGCAGGCCTGCATCGAAGACGACCTCTGCCAAGTTGCCACCGACCGCCCATATTTGGTTTGCCACCGCAATCGGAAAGGCATTGGTGCCTGCAGAGCCGAAGGTCGCATAAGGAAACAGCGCCGATCCGAATCCGCCAGACAGGCTCACGTCGGGAAAGTAGGCTGCGACGGCGACACCGACGAGCGCATTCTTGCTGGAGATCGTGCGCTCGGCCGCGGCGATGTCGGGGCGCCGCTCGAGCAGCGCCGAGGGAACGCTCGCGGGCACGACGGGAATTCGCCGCGCCAACGGCCCCCTCGGGATGTGGACGTCGGCTGGAGGTCTGCCGATCAGCAAGGCGATCACGTGCTCGAGCCGGGCGCGCTGCACGCCGACGCTGATCTCCTGCGCACGCGCGGTATCCATCTGCGTGGCGGAAAGCTCCACGTCGTAATCCGAGGCCGCCCCGACGCGGGCACGGTCGAGCGTTATCTCATAGGCGGCCTTGTAGTCGGCAACCGTATCGTGGAGGAGCTTCTGCAGCGAGTTCGGCCGCCCTCAAGCTGAAGTATGCGAGTGCGAGCTGGGTGCGTGCGGACAGCCTGGCGTTGGCGAGTTCGGCGGCGGTCGCCTGCGCAAGGCTTACGTTGCTCTCGACTTGCCGGCGCAGCTTACCCCACACGTCGACAGTCCAAGCGAGCTGCGGCTCCATGGTGACTGTTGTCAGTGTTGTGGCAGGAAACCCGGAAAAGCCCTGGGCAGCCAGGGCCTCGCTGCCCTGATGCCAGCGGCTAACCGCATAGCTCAATCCCAACGACGGATAGAGGCCGCTTCGCGCCAGCTGCACCAGCGCCACCGACTGACGATAGGCCGCCTCGGCCGAGGCGATGTTCTGGTTGGAGACGTCGACCTCGTGCAGAAGCGAGCTCAAGGTCGCATCGTCGTAGACGGACCACCAGTCGCCGCGATCCATGTCGTCGCGCGGCGTGGCAACCTTCCAGCCGTCGAGCTCTTTGAACTGGGCAGACATCGGCGCGCCGGGCATCTCGTAGTCCGGACCGACCATGCAGCCGGAGGCGCAAATCGCTAGGCTCAAGATCAGTGCTTTTGCCAAGCTTGGCGTGCGGACAGGTAACGGCCGGGACGCGCCGGAGAAGCAAGCTCCCATTTGACGACACCGGGTCGGTCCCGGCGGCCACCGTCGCCAAGTCATTCAGGTGTCGCCCCCATGCTCGGTCGCCTTGGAGTGTTCGACGCCTGGCCTGCCTCACGAATTTCAGAGCATGCGCCTGATTGTAGCCGGGCGGTCGCGCGGAGCCCCAGTTAGGGATTGAAACAAACTGCGATTTGCTGATTCGGAGGAACCGCCCGGCGGCTTCCGACGCACAGTTTGTTTCGTGGCCTCCGCAGGCGCCGCTGGCCGCGAAGTGCGACTGACAGTGCTTTGAACGCGTTTGCGGCCAGATCTACGAGGCGGTCCCGAATAGCTCGAGCAGCGCATCGCGCGCGTCAGCGATGCGGCGGTACTGCTCGTTGCTGCCGCCGGCGTCGGGATGCGCGGTCTTGGCCAGACGCCGGAAGGCGGCATTGACCTGGGAGGCCTCGAGCGCACCCTCCATCGGCAAATCCAGGATCTCGCGGTGCTCCTTGTCGTCGTCGAATTCCATGCGAGCCAGGAAGGCCCGGCGCCTTTCTTGCGCTTGGCGGCGCAGATCGACCTGATCCTCCTGCCATCTCAAGCGCGACATGACGAGACAGGCGCCAAAGGCGATGCGCCCCTGCGTTTCAAGCTCGTCGAGACTGAACGGCCCCACGACGTCATAGGGCGGCGCCAGAAAGGCGCTCCGGCCGCCTCCGCCATCCTCGACACGGCCGATCCTCGCCATATCGAGAACTCCCAGCGAGCCGTTCCAGACGACCCATTCCTCTTTGTCCGTCATGCGGCGCGCGCTCATGCATGGCGAGGAGAGGGTCACACAGGCGCGCGCGGCGCCTTGACCGGTCCGACGTCGACCTGAATCTCGTCACCCTCCACGCACAGCTCATATACGTGCAGGGCGTTGCGCACGAGGTGCGTCACGCACTTGCCGCTGGTGCTGTCGAAACCCCACTGATGATACGGGCAGGTGACGACCTTCCCGTCGAAGGTGGCCTCGCTCAGCGGCATATCCGCATGCGGACAGCGCCCGCGATAGGCCTTGAGCTCACCGCCCGTCGGCCAGACCAGGAGCACGCTTTTCTTGCCGGCTTTGAAGAGGCCCATGCCGCCTTCGCTCACGGCACTCGTGGGGCAGATCGGGGGTGAACGCCATCGGGATCGCCTTCTGCAAAGAAACCTCTGACGGCGACTCGCAAGTTCTGGACCAGCAAAGAGCCCCCCGACAGCCCCCGTGCACGGGTGCCGAATGTCGCAAACGCGACGTAGCAAGCCATTCGAGGCGCCCCGCGCCTACAAAATTGTGCCGCCGAACAGGAGAGGTGCACCGTGCGGAGGTTGCGAGCGGAAAAACGAAAGAAGGGCCGTCAACAGCGGCCCTTCCACAAGCTCCAGAAATGAGAAAGGCCGCTCTCGCGGCCTTTCGTCGAGCCTATTGCTAGGCGGCTCGAGAGCCTAAGGCCGGCAACTTCTTATCCTCCTCGAGCTCGCGGGCGGACTTCAGCGCGATGCCGATGTACCGGACCCTGCCTGCCACCTTTGCTTTCTGGACTCCGAGCTCTCCGAACTCCCTTCCGAAGGTCGGGAGTGCGAGCGGCTCTTTCTGTTGTTCCTCACACCACTCACAGTAGTCCTCATACAGCGAAGTTGCAGTTAAGCTCGATCCATCCTGTGTCTCTATCCTTTCCTTGTAGAAGCGCTCCACGTCTGTCTCGGGAGCCATGAGTCTTGCAGCCGGCGCCGTCCTGTTGTCGTTGGCGCCGGAACGCGGCTTTGCTATCGCAACGGCCTTTTGAGCCGCCACCGCTGCCGCAGCAGTGCTGACCGGCGCCATGCGAGGCGCGGCCGGCGTGTGGCGATCGTAGAGACGCCACTGGCTGAAGGCTATGTACATACCGAACGCCGAGCCAACCTCGAGAAGCAACGCGATGAAGACCGTGAGCGCGGTCTGCACGTCCTCGATCTTGACGGACGGCGCAAGCACGCTGGCGAGCTTGGTCAGAACCGCAGCCTGCGGATCCGCTTCCGACATCACCGTTTGGCCATTGACTTTGCCTAGCTTGGTCTGGATGTCGGCGATACGCGCTTCCAGTGCGACCGACTGCTCAGCCGACGCGAGCTCGGCCTGAAGCCCGTGGTACTTCTCACAGAAATCACGGCTCTTCGATGTGGTCACGTCCGTGCAACCGCCGGATATGGTCCAGCGACGCTCGTCCTTCACCGATTCGATATCGGCCTGCACCGTCTGAGCAGGACGGTGTTGCGGGACCCAGGACAACTGCTCCTTGGCCCGCGCCAGATCGGCCCGATGATCCTTGTAGCTCTGTGCCGCTGTTGCCCGCTGG
The DNA here is from genome assembly GCA_963782555.1 of uncultured Alphaproteobacteria bacterium. Lineage (GTDB taxonomy): Bacteria > Pseudomonadota > Alphaproteobacteria > Rhizobiales > Hyphomicrobiaceae > Hyphomicrobium_A. The sequence continues at coordinate 1,042,654 of CAWAKB010000005.1, forward strand.
CCGGCCGTGTCCAGCCGGTTCAACGCCGCATGGCCGAGCGCCGAGGTCAGCGAGTATGCCGTGACCACGACCCAGACCAAGGCCGAGGCAGCTGCCTGCGACCAAACCCTGCTACGAATTGCGGCGAAGAAGAAGAACGGCACGAGTGCCTTCATGCAGTCCGCGGCCGCGCTGGCCGCACCGTAGATCTGGCCGTCGAGCGAAGTTCTTCCCAGACTGAAGCCAAATCGATAGTTCATCGCGCACGAAACGGCGAGCAGAACGCCGGCCGCAAGAACGCCTAACACGCCTAGAGCATGTCTCATTGTTCAAGCCCTCTTTTCCAGCCGGTTTGACGCCATACGGCCGGCGGTTCATGTCCGATAAGAGGGTCGGAGATCGGACGGACTTTTACCCGCTCTTACGCGGAACCGGGCGCTTCACTTAAGTGGCAGTGCGGTTCGTTCGACCCGTTGAGCTCCGGCGCCATCCCCAATGGCATCCGGCAAATCGGGAACCACGCGCCTCAAGTGTTACGCCGAGAGCTGGAGCCTCGGCCGGTGGCGGCTCGGGCACAGACGATCATCGCCGCTCGATCTCGCTGTGCAAAAGCATCCGACACCAGCGAAGGCGACTCGATTACACACGCGATACAGCCCCCTCGGTTGCATTCGCTACGCGATTCGAAACCTTTTGTTAAGATAATCAGCCCGGTAGCTTCGCAAGGTGTGGCGCCCTGGCAAATCCGCCACGCAAGCGGCGCACAGCATGCTCACATGTCACACACGCGAGGACACAGGCTGTCCCCAACCGGCCCGCACGATTTGCATGCAACACGTGTGACCTGCGCAAGCCTCGGGTTGTCTCCGCAGCCTTCCAACCATGCCAGGCCATGCAGACTTCGAGCCAATGGTGCGCTGCGGACCCAAAATACTTTGGTGTGATGCGGACCAAAAATACTTCCGTGCCCGTTGCATCCAGGCAGGCTTGCTCTTACTTTTTGTTAACGGGTCGGAAGCCCCGGAAGAATGCCGATTTTGGCAATATCCCTTAAGCTCATTGTCACCGCTTCCACATAGCATCGCGGTAAGCCTATTCGGGACCGTCCGCACGTGACGGACCCACCGCACACCGCGAGGCGGAGGCGAAGGAGTTAAGGTAATGCGTAGCCTCGGCGGTTTGATATTGCTGGCCGGCATAGGAGTCGGGCTGTTCGTTTATTTGCCTGCGCCCGTCAACCGCGAGACATCTCTCGAGACCTCTTGGCGACCTGTTGCGACGTCCACCACGGCACAGAAGCAGCCACTAACTGCGCATTCTGCCGTGGAGCCGGGCGTGCGGTCCTTCTCACCGAAGATTTCGCTGGCGGCTGTTGCGCGAGACATACCGTCGGTAGTGCGCCCGGTTGCGTCCGGCGGCTGGGAGACGACGAGCGCCACAATCGACAATCAATACCATTCGCTGGAGCCGACGAACCCGGAAAGCCGCTACCAGCTCATCGTGAATCTGCAAGAGCAGCTCAAGCGGGTCGGTTGCTACTACGGCAGGATCGACGGTTCCTGGGGCCCAGGATCCAAGGACGCGATGCAGACGTTCATGACGCGCGTCAACGCGACCCTGCCTTCCGACAAGCCGGACTACCTGCTGCTGACGCTGCTCAAGTCGCAAAGCAGCAAGGTCTGCGGCGCATGTCCAGCCGATCAGGTGCAGTTGCCCGGCGGGCGCTGCCTGCCGCGCGCTACCGTTGCCTACGGCCAGAGCAGCAATCCGACAACGGGCGCGACTGGCGCCGCGGAAGTGTTGCCTTGGCAGGCTGCCAGCAACGCAACCCAGCCGGCCACCAAGCCGCTCTTTAAGCCGCTTCCGACAAGCGCTGTCTCCACCGAGCCGCTGCCTGGCCGGATGGCCATCGGCGGTCCGCGTGCGCTGCCGCCGGTCAACTCCGTCTACGCCCCGTCTGCGACGACTGGCAACGCCCAATCGCCCCTCACGACAGCCACCGCCGCGGGACCCGGCGCATCGGCCCCGGCGGCGTCCAAGCCGTCTCGGAGCTACGCCAAGTCGCGCCACCGCAATGATGGCCCGGGCACGCCGCACTACAATCTGATGTTGAGCCTCGGCGGCGTCTATTGACGCAGGCTCGCACTTTAGAGTTGCTGCTGCAGCGCATCTCGGGCGCTCCCGATCTAACGTCGCCGTTCAGTCATCGCGCGCCGTCTCCTCCAACAGCCAAGTGAGATAAAGCTCGGCCCCTCCCTCCACCGGGATCACAACGAGTGCCGGATTGGTATAGGGATGCTCCGCCGCAACGGCGGCGAAGACGGCGTCGACCAGGCTCGCGCGCGTCTTGATGATCATCACCGCCTCGCTGTCGCGCGCGATTTTGCCCTCCCAGCGATAGATCGAGGTCATGCCCGGCAGAATGTTCACGCAGGCGGCGAGCTTCTGCTCGACAAGGCGGCTCCCGATCGTTTCAGCAACCGGAATGGAAGGAAAGGTCGAGTAGACCAGAACGGGCTTGTCGTTTTCCTGCACTTGAGCGAGCCTCCACGCTTTCGCGCCTGCCTCCAAGGCCACCATGCCAAAGCCGAAACGAAAATTCGACAAGATTGCCTTCGTGGCGAGCGACATGCCCGAGGCCATCGCGGCCCGCGATCGCCTCGTTGCACGCTATGGCGAGGTCGATCCCGCCGAGGCGGACGCCATCGTGGCGCTCGGCGGCGACGGGCACATGCTGCAGACCCTGCACCGCTTCATCAACGACGCCATCCCTATCTACGGCATGAACCGCGGCTCGGTCGGCTTTCTGATGAACGACTACAAGGAGGAGGACCTCCCGGGCCGGCTGGCGGCAGCCGAGGTCAGCCGCATCAATCCGCTCGCCATGCTGGCTTACGACCGCGACGGCAAGGCCCACAAGGCGCTCGCCATCAACGAGGTTTCGCTGTTCCGCGAGCGTCACCAAGCCGCAAAGCTGAAGATCCTGGTCGACGGCAAGACGCGCATGGAGGAGCTCGTCTGCGACGGCATCCTCGTGGCGACGCCCGCTGGCTCGACTGCCTACAATCTCTCCGCGCACGGGCCGATCCTTCCCATCAACGCGCCGCTATTGACGTTGACGCCGATCAGTCCGTTCCGCCCCCGGCGCTGGCGCGGCGCGCTGCTGCCCAACAAGGTGCACATCTCCATTCACGTGCTGGAGCCCGAGAAGCGGCCCGTGAGCGCCGTGGCCGACCACTTCGAGACGCGCGGCGTTACCCGCGTCGAGGTGGAGAAGGCGCGCAACATCGAGCTTCACATGATGTTCGATGCCAACCACAGCCTCGATGAGCGCGTGCTGGCCGAGCAGTTTCGCTACTGAAGCGGAGTGGAGCGGACGGAGGCGCTGACCTCGGTCCGCCACGCTACCGCATTGGGCCTGAGCGCAGCCCAGGCGGCTCCGCGCTGCAGCAAATCGGCAATCGTCGGCTCAGAGGCGGGTGGCGCGGGGCCCGAAACCCCGCTTGCATCGTCGAGCGGCTGCGTGAGCTGCGCGTAGAGCTGCCCCAGCGTCAATGACGCGGTGCGCGTTCCGAGAAGATCCTTCGCATGTGCGGCAAGCTCGGGCACGTACTTTGCGGCAGCGTCCGCAGCATGAGAGCGGGCGCACGCAATCAGGCGCGCCGCGGCCTCCGGCCCGAACAGATGCGCGATGTAAAGCTCACCTGCGGTCGGTGCGCGCCGCAGACTTAAGCGCAGTGCGTGCGCGTTGGCGCGGGCGAACGCGCGCGCGGCGCGGGCTGCCAATGCGCCGTCGTTGCGAGCGTCCAGAATCTCAAGGCGCTCGGACTGGCGGGGCACATAGAAGCGGCCGCCGCTGGTGCGGAAAATGCTTTGCGCGTAGTCGTGTGCATCCCGCGGCAAATCCTCCTTCAGCGCGCGCAGCCACATGCCTTCGCTGAAACGGTAGGGTCCTTCGAGCGGCTGGGCAGCGAGCGCGGCAATTGAAGCAGGAGGATTGAGCGCAGCTGGAGCGGGCACCCGCGGCGGCTCGTTGGCGGCCGTGGAGGCGGCAAGCGAAAGGGCGAGCGCGAGTTGCGCTGGAACGTCAAGTAGAGAGCTCAATGCTGCACCCCGCAGCGACGAGACGCGAGGACGCGGTCCGGGCTCCGCAAAACGGATGCCCGCCATCAGGCTAGTTGCAAATGGTGAACGCCTCGTTAACCGGCGCCGCGATCCGGGACCGGCCACGCTCGCTCACCCGCGCCAGCGCGTGACGATGTCGGAGAGAGCCGGACGCTCGCGCTCCTCGGCCCGCTCCGTCGCGGTGCCGATGTAGATGAAGCCGGCGATGCGCTCGTTGTCGCCAAGGCCTAGCGCCGCGCGCACATGCGCATTGTAGGCGATCCACTCTGTGATCCACGAGGTGCCGTAGCCAAGAGCATTGGCGGCAAGGCACAGGTTGAGGCAGGCCGCACCCGCAGACAGAACCTGCTCCCATTCCGGCGCGCCCGGATGTGCGACCGGGTGGGAGACAACGGCAATGACAACGGGCGCGCGCAATATGCGCTTGCGCTCCATATCGAGCCGCACGTCCGAGGGCGGCTCCTTCTCGGCCGCTATGCAGGCCTCGGCGATGACCTCACCCAGTCGGGCCCGCGCCTCGCCTTCCAATACGATGAAGCGCCACGGCGCCAGCTTCTTGTGGTCGGGAACGCGCGCGGCAATCGTCAGTATCGTATCGAGCTCGTCGGCACCGGGCCCCGGCGGGCCTAGCAGAGCCGGCTTCACCGAGCGGCGCGTGGAAAGCAGGGAGAGAACGGGATTGTCCATGGGGGAAACACGTACCGGGAGGAACGGGGCCTTGCCAATCCAATTTCGTCGCAGGGGCTGCACCTTCCCATCGCATCATGTGTGCTAAGCTGCAGTCATGGCACCGGATGGGCTATTGTCATGCGAAATCTCCCTGCGGGGAGACGCGCCCGCCTCGCGATAAGAGGACAGCTGATTGCATGGGAGCCGCATGTCCCACCGCCTGATCGCATTCGCATCGAGCCTCGCCTTGCTCGTGCTCCTCGGGGGCACGTGGGCCACACGCGCGGCCGACGACTCACCCACCGTAATGTTCGTGCTCGACGGCTCGGGATCCATGTGGGGCAAGCTCGGCAGCGACCCGCGCTCCAAGTTCGAGTTCTCTCGCGACGCGCTGCGCGAGACGCTCTCGCACATTCGACCCGACGTGCGCGTCGGGCTTGCCTCATTCGGACACCGCCGCAGAGGCTATTGCGCCGACGCCGAGGTCATCGTGCCGCCGCAGGCCGACGGTGCCCAGCAGATCATGACGCCGCTTGCAAAACTGAGTGCAACAGGCAAGGGCCCGCTGGTGCAGGGCCTGCGCGAGGCCGCCGCAGCCATCGGCGAGGCCGCGCCCGCGAGCATCATTCTGATCCACGACGACATCGACAATTGCGGCCAGGACGTGTGCGCCGCCGCCGCCGAGATCGCCCGGGCCAATCCGAACCTCACGGTGCATACGATCGGCCTCGGCCTCGACAAGGCCAAGCAGCAGCTGATGAGCTGCCTTCCAAGGCTGACGGGCGGCAAGCTGTTCGACGTGCAGGACGCAGCCGGCCTCTCAACCGCGCTCGACCGTGTCGTCGAGCTCGCCCATCTCGATGCCGAAAGTCCCGCTGCGCCGGCCAAAGCCGCGCCTGAAGTCAAGAAGCCTCCCGCCGGCGCTGCTCCCGGCCTCTACCTCTCCGCCGGCCTTGGTCCCGACAGCGCCACGCTGGAAAGCCCGGTGCGCTGGCGCGTGACCAAAGACGCACCCGACGGCGAGCTGATCAAAGAGGCCCGCGCCGCAACGCTCGTCGAAAAGCTGCCGCCGGGAACCTACGATGTGGAAGCTGGGCTTGGCCTGGCCAGTGCGCACCAGTCCGTCGACGTTAAAGCCGACGGGCCGACGCCACTACGCGTCAATCTCAACGCCGGCGTTCTCAAGCTGCTGGCGCGCCCCGCCAAGGGAGCGGCGCCGCTGCAGACCCCGACTTTCACCGTGACTGCGATGAACGGCGAGCAAGCGGCCGCCGCCCCTCTTTGGATCGGCCGCGAGGCGCAGCCGGAGATCGTGTTGCCGGCCGGGACGTATCGCGTGAGCGCCGAGAATGGGCTTGCGCACCAGGAGCAGGCTGTCACCGTCGCGCCCGCCACCGGCACGACCTTCGACGCCACGCTGGCGACGGGCCAGCTCGAGCTTTCGGCAACACGCGGCAATACCGCCGACCAGGGCGAGCCGATGACCGACGGCGTAACCTACATCATCTACGAGGACGACCCCGACGCCCCGCTGGGGCGACGCGAGGTGACCCGCTCGGCCGCGCCTACGCCCACCTTCACCCTGCCGGCGCGAACCTACTACGTGACTGCGCGCAGCTCCGGCGCCGAAGCGCGCGAGCAGATCGCCATCGGCGCCGGCGACGTCGTGAAGCGCACGCTGCCGCTGGCGCTGGCCCACCTCAGTCTGTCGGCTACGCTCGGCAGTGCTCCGCCGCCGGAAAGCCTGCCCTTGGCCTTCAGCGTGGTGCGGCTCGACGGAGAGCCGCGCGAGGTCGTGCGCACGGCGGCGAAGGAGCCACAGCTCGATCTATCGGCCGGGCACTACCGCATCGAGGCGCGCGTGGGCGCGACCAATGTCACGGCGGCGACCGAGGTCACGCTCGGAGCCGGACAGTCCCAGAAGATCGCGCTGAAGCTCGACGCCGGACACGTCACCCTCAAGCGCGCCGACGAGCAGGGCGCGGGGGTGGGCGACGTATTCTGGGAGATCAAGGACGAGAACCGGCATACGGTCCTGCGCACGAGCCAGCCTCAACCCACAGCACTTCTCGCTCCCGGGGACTACATCGTCATGTCCGAGACGCGCGAGCGCCCACTCCAGAGCGCGATCCAGGTAAAGGCCGGGGAAAACCGCACAATCGAGATCGGCGGCTAGCCGTCTTGACGCACAATGCGGGCGAGCCGGCCATATTTCGACCACTCTCGTGCAGCGTCCTTCACCCGCATGTCACTGGCGAAGCAGGACTTTCGGTAGGACAGTGATGTCGAGACACCTATCCTCCCCATCTTCCGGGGCATGGCGCCAGAGCCTTGCCGCGCTCCTCGTCGCGCTCCTCGCCGGCTTGACGCTTTCGCCGGCGGCCGAGGCCGAGGATGGAAGCCCGTGGGACACCGGCGTCAGCCTGCGCAGCGTCTTTCCCGCTCCCTCGTTGACCGAGGGAGCGTCCCCGGCACCCGCCCAAGAGAGCGCGCCGTCATCCAATGTCACGGTCGTCCCGCGCACGAGCGAAGGCGCGCAAGCGGGAGCGGGCGGAACGACGCAGGTCAATCTCATCGCGCTGCTAACGGCCGACGGCCAGCGCATCGACCAGGGGCTCGTATGGCGGATCTATGAGTCCTCGGGCGGCCCCAAGGACGCGAGCAAGCTGCTGACGACCAAGCGCGAGCCAAGCCCCACGGTCGGGCTCAAGCCCGGCAACTACATCATCAATGCCGCCTTCGGACGGGCGGATCTGACGCGCGCCATTACGGTGGCTCCCGGGGCGCCCATGAGCGAGAAGTTCGTGCTCAACGCCGGCGGGCTCAGGGTCAAGGTGCTCGTCGACGGCGAAACACCAGCCGCCAACACCGTCAGCTACGATGTCTACACGGGCGAGCGCGATCAATTGGACAACCGCACCAAGGTGTTGAGCCACGCCAAGCCGAACATCATCGTCCGCCTCAACGCCGGCATCTATCACATCGTATCGACCTACGGCGACGCCAATGCGCAGGTCGAGGCCGATGTCACCGTCGAGGCGGGCAAGCTGACCGAGGCCACCGTCTCCCATTCCGCCGCCCGCGTGACATTCAAGCTCGTCACCCGCCTCGGCGGCGATGCCCTGCCCGATACGCAATGGACCATACAGACGCCTCAGGGCAAGGTGGTCAAGCACAGCGTGGGCGCCCTGCCGACGCATATTCTCGCACCTGGGACCTACACGATCATTGCGAAGACGGGCACGCGCGCCTTCAAGCGGGACTTCACGCTGTCAGGCGGCGAGACAGCGCAGGTCGAAGTCTTGATGCGCTGAGCATCAAAGCACGCTTCCACCCCATCAGAAGTCGGTCAGCACCCAGTCCGTCGGGCAGCCGTTGCGCAGCATGCGGCTCTCCACCGCCTCATGATCACGGCCCTGCTTCAGCTCGTGGAAGAGCGCGCGCGCGATCTGCCAATGCTCGCAGGCCGTCGTCAGATCACCGCTCCGGTGTGCGAGGTCACCGAGGACGAGCCGGGCCCTGGCATGCGTGTCCTTGAGCTGCGCGCCAACGGCCCCGAGGATGCTCTTGCGCAAAAGATCCGCCGCGGCCGCCGTCTCCCCGGCCTCGATGCGACATTGTGCCAGCGAGAGATAAAGCCCGGGCAGCCTCCCCTTTTCGCCGGACGCCTCGGCATCGTGCACAGCCACCACCAATGCCGCGGCGTCGAGAGCCACGGCCCGCTCGCTTCGTCGCGGCTGAGATGGCGTAGTGACGGGGGGTTGCGACACGTCGGCGCCTTTGCGCCGTCGGCGCCGACGCAGAAGGAGGAGAACAAGTCCAAGACCGACAAAAAGTGCAACCAGGAGAGCCCAGGCAAGACCGCTATGCTGCGTGAGTGTCTCCCTCATCGCACCGTCCCAGTTGCGCGCGGGTTTCTCGAGGACCCGCGTCGTGGTTCAGATCACCGAAAGGGCATCGAATACATAAGCCCGCCCTTGGTCCACTGATTGTTGAGCCCGCGCGAGAGCTTCAGATCCGACTTTGCGCCCAGCGTCCGATCGAAGATCTCGCCGTAGTTGCCCACGGTCTTTACGACCTGATAGGCCCAGTCCCGCGGGAGGCCGAGCGCCTGGCCGAGGTTGGCCTCAAGCCCGAGGAAGCGGCGGATCTCGGGCTCGGTCGAGGTGCGTTTGGAGTCCACGTTGTCCTTGGTCAAGCCCAGCTCCTCCGCCTCCAGCAGCGCCATCAGCGTCCAGCGCACCACGGCAAACCATTGCGGGTCGTCCTGGCGCACGGCGGGCCCGAGCGGCTCCTTGGTGATGAGCTCCGGCAGAATTATGTGATCTTCCGGCGACTTGAGCTTACTGCGCACCACGGCAAGCAAGGAGATGTCGCCGGTGAGGACCGTGCAGCTGCCGGCCGCATAGCCCTTGACCAGATCGTCCCAGTTCTCCTGCGCCACAACCTGATAGCGCATGCGCTGCGTGCCGAAGAACTCGGCCACGCCCTGCTCCCCCATCACGCCGGGAAGGGCGCAGATCGAGGCGCCGGACAACTCGAACACGCTCGCCACGGCGTTGCCGCGCCGCGTCAAGAAGCCCTGGCCGTCATAAAAAAGGACGCCGGTGAAATGCGCCCCAAACTCGGTGTCCCGGCTCAGCGTCCAGGCGGCACCGCGCGCCACCACGTCGACGTCGCCCGACTGCAGCGCCTTGAAACGGTCATTGGCGCTCAGAGGCCAGAACTTCACCGCGTCCTTGTTGCCGAAAACGGCCGCGGCAAGTGCCGTGCAGAACTCCACGTCGAGCCCGGAGCGCTCCCCGGTCTTGCTTGTCTCCGAGAACCCCGGCTGCTCCTCGCCGATGCCGCACAGCACATGACCACGCGCGCGGATCGTCTCAAGCGTCGTGCTGGCGGCTGAGGCCGCCCCGCAGCCCACCGTTAGGAGCACGCTTAGGCCGACGAGCGCAATCTTCAGGCAGCGGGACTGCAGGAGCATTTTCATCACTTCGGCCATCAGTGTGGGACGAGAGCTGCAAAGGTGCAAGAGAGAGACCTGCAGAGCCGATAGGAAGGTAAACTGCGGGGCACATGGGCTGCGCCCGGCGCACCAATCCCTCGTAATGGCCGAGCGGTCAAGATCTTGACCCAGGGTCAAAGTTGCGTCACACGGGCCGCCAGCCGCGGCGACCAGGATACGCCCGATGTCATCTGACAAAAAGAAGCCCACCAAGCCGCTGCGCCCCGCGACCGAGGTCGTGCATTCGGGGCGCGATCCGCACGCCTGCTTCGGCTTCGTCAACCCCCCAGTCTACCGCGGCTCCACGGTCCTCTTCCCGACGGTGGAGAAGCTCTGGAAGCGGGACCAGCCCTATGTTTATGGCCGCACCAGCACGCCCACGGTTGCGGCGCTGGAGGAGGCCATCGCCCGCGTGGAGGGCGGCGCGGCCTCGGCGCTGACGGCATCGGGCTACCAGGCCGTCAGCACGGCGATTTTCGCCTTCGTCGAGGCTGGCGACCATATCCTCATGACGGACAGCGTCTATCAGCCGACGCGCAAGTTCTGCGACCAGATGCTCAAGAAGCTCAGCGTGGAGACAACGTACTACAATCCCGTCATCGGCGCCGACATCGACAAGCTCGTGCGCCCCAACACGCGGCTCATCTTTACTGAAAGCCCCGGCTCACAGACCTTCGAGGTGCAGGACATTCCCGCCATCTCCAAGGTCTGCGCCAAGCGCAAGCTGTGGCTGCTGCTGGACAACACCTGGGCAACCCCCCTCTATTTCCGCCCATTCGACCACGGTGTCGACGTTTCGATCCAGGCTGCGACCAAATACATCGTCGGCCATGCCGACGCCATGCTGGGCGCAATCACGTCGACTGCCCGCGCCGCACCGCACATCGCGCGCGCCAAGGATCTCTTGGGCGTCTGTCCGGGCTCGGAGGAGGTCTATCTGGGCTTGCGCGGATTGCGCACGCTGGCCACCCGCCTGGCCCAGCACCAGCGCTCGGGGCTCGAGATGGCCCAGTGGCTCGAAGCACGCCCCGAGGTCGCCTACGTGCTGCATCCGGCGCTGCCGAGCCACCCCCAGCACGAGATCTGGAAGCGCGACTTCCTCGGCTCGAGCGGCTTGTTCGCGGTCATCCTGAAGCCGGTCGGCAAGCCGGCGCTCGCAGCCATGCTCGACGGGCTCAAGCTTTTCGGCATGGGCTTCTCGTGGGGCGGCTATGAGAGCCTCGTCATCCCCTTCGATCCAACGAGCTACCGCACGGCAACGCAGTGGAAGGCCGAAGGGCCGGCTCTGCGCTTCCACATCGGGCTTGAGGACGTGGAGGACCTGAAGGCGGATCTCGAAGCGGGCTTTAAGCGGCTTGCCGCCGCGTCCTGAGCGCGCCGCCAAGTTGCAACCTTGTTATTTCAGCACGGCGCTCGCAGCTACGCCGCCTTCCAGGCGCTGGCGCAGGCTCTCCTCGGCGCCCTTGTAGCAGTCGCGCTCGACCTCGAGCCGGGCGATCTCCACGAGGTTGGGATCGACGTGGGTGCCAGAGCTTTCCGCACTCTTTTCCACGGTGGCGCTCTTCTCAACGTCGCAGGCCGGGGGCTCGGCCGCAGCTACGCCATCGGCATCGGTCGCCGCCTCGGCCGTGCTGATGTAGGTGGCGCGCCAGGGATCGCCGTCGTCGCAGGAGCAGGCCCCCAGCGACAAGGCCATCACCGCAGCTGCGCAGGTCAGCAGCGCTTGTGGTCGAACAATGGGACTGCCGCCGGACACCATCACGGTTTACGCTGCCTCTCGGTTGCTGCCTGCGCGAGCTCTATGGCGCGGCGATACCATTGCTTTGCTTGCTCCCGGTCCAGCTGCGCGTGCGCCATTCCCGTGCGCTCCGCGTTCACCGGGTCATAGGTGCTGCCCAAGGCAAGAGCTGCTTGCGCCACGCCCTCGTCCGCCAGGCGGCGAAAGATGCGGCGGGCTTCCTCGACGTCGCCCCGGGCGAGCGCGCCTTGGCCCTCGGCCAACACCCCTCCTTTTGGAGGCGCAGACGCCGGATGCGCGGGCTCTGCCGGCGCGCCCGGGGGCGGCGGCGCCACCGATAAAACGATCTCGCCAGGGCTCGGCGCGACCGGGCTCTCGCTGGCGGAGGCGTGGGCAATCTGCGTGTCCCAGCTCGCTTCGCCATCGAGGTTTTGCACGAGGCTTTCCGCCTCCGCCCGCGTCGCCCGCGCAGCCGAAAGCTCGGCCTCGAAGCGGTGTGCATCCTTTTCCGCCTCCAAGCGGGCGGCACGCTCCTGCGCCAGCTCGGCCAACGCCACGCGTCGGGAGGCTTCCGCAGCAAGGCGCGCGGCCTGTTCCTCGGCGAGCGCGAAACGCGCGTGCTCGAGCACTTGATCCTCGATAATCTCGGGCGCTGGACCGGATGGCACGTCGGCAGTCTGCGCAGGGGCCGCATCGCCCGCCGTGGCCGCGTCGGGCGGCGCCTCACCCGTCCTAGAGAGGAGATGCCACGCCGGGTACGAGAGGGCCATGAGCGACAGCACGGCCGCCGCCGCCAGACCCGCACGCTTTTCCACGCGCGGCGTGCGCACGCGCGCCCAAGCGAGAAACGTCGCCAATCCGTGCGGCTCGGTGTCGCTGAACGACCAAGTATGGCCCTCGACATCGCGGCAGACAAAACTGCGGCCATTGTCCTCACCGCCATCAATGCCGCGCACGATCTCGGCCCCTGCAGCCTTGGCGCGGGCAAAATGCGCGGCGATGTCGGCCACGGTCACGGTACGCTGTTGCGTCTCGCCCGCGGCCGGCCCCAAAGACCGCTCGTCACGGGCTGTCACCGTGATCTGTTGCTCGCCCAGAGCGAGGTGCGCGTAGGCAAAGCTGCCGTCAGTCCGCCTGGCGACGAAGCGCGGCTCGAACTGGAACGCCTTCTCCAGCCAATCGATCGCGCCCATAGGGTCGCGATAGCGGATCAGCGTCGTTCTACTCGACGTAAAGGTATCCTGCATTGTCCGCCGAATTCCCCCTCGAACGGAGCGTGGGTTGTAGGTGCCCGTCGCATCGGTTAAGCCGATAAAGTGTCGAAACCGCGAGCCATTCCTGGCATTTCTCTGATCGCCCGCGCACGCGCCTTGCACCCGGTTTGAGCACAGGGGGACGGCGGCTCAGTCGCTGCCGACGAGGGGCTGCCGCGGCACCTTGAGCCTCGAGCGCGCGAGATTAGCGCCCAGCATTAGGGCAACCCAAGTCCCCGTCCGCGCACCCGGCAACGCCTAAGCCCGTGATTCCAAACAGGAATGTCTTTTGCGAGGATGCGCTGACGCTCTAGGCGACGACCTCGTAGCCGTACTCGGCCGCCGAGGCCGCAAGCCAAGACCAGAAGCTCTTGGCAAGGCTGCGGTTCACGACAAGATCAAAGGTCGGGCGATCGTCGACCTGCCAGAGCTGGCAGCCGATATGCGCAATTTCCGTCGCCGCCGCGCCGCCGGGCCCGAACACGCGCGGGTCCAGATCGATGGGGCACCCCTTGGCGAGCACGTCGCGCGTGCGCGGCCCCGATATGCGCACGACAACCTTCCCCGAGGAATGATCGATGACGGAGGCGATACCGGCAAGCGCGTCCGTCAGCCGCGCGATGGCCGGAGCGCTGACCAGGCCGTCCGCGACGGCAAACCATTGCGCCGGCGCACATCCCACCAGCACCATGCCGTCCCCAGACACGCAGCGCGGGCCGTCCTCGGGCGCAGCCCCGCCAACCGCGCCGAGCCATTCGATGGCCTCCGGGACCTTGCCCTTGCGCGCAGCGATGTGCGCGATCGCAACGCCGGTACGCTCGGCGAGGACTACGCCCGGTGCGCCGTCGCCGCGGGCGCCGTAGCGTCCGAGCCGCGCCGCCCCGGCGAGGCCGGAACGCGGGTTGAGTGCGGTGCTAGCCACGGAGCCTCTCTCCTTTGGGATCTATGAACACGGGCTCGACGACGCGGCATTCAATGTCGGACCCGCGCAACAGATCGACGGCGCGGATCGTCTCTCCGATGCGCTCCGGGCCACGGCGCAGGAAGGCCAGCGCAATGTCGCAACCGAGCGTGGGTGAATACGCCACCGATGTCACGTGACCTTCCTCGTACGCCGCGGTCGCGGGGCGCCCGGGCGCGATGAGGTGCGCGCCGGCCGACAGCTTCTCCGCGCGATCGACCGCTTGAAGCCCGATGAGCGTCGGACGATCCGGGTCAACGAGGGCCGGGCGCGCGGCCATCACGCGGCCGATCGAATCCTTCTTGCGCGCGCCAAGCTTGGCAAGCCCAAGGTCGCCCAACGTCGTGCGCCCGTCGATCTCGGGACCGCTCGCGTGCCCCTTCTCGATGCGCAGCACGTTGAGCGCCTCCGTGCCGTAAGGCGCGATGCCGAGCTCGGCTCCCGCCTGCATCAGCGCCCGCATCAGCGCATCGCCGAGATCGGCCGCGACCGCGATCTCATAGGCGAGCTCGCCTGAGAACGACACGCGGAACAGGCGGCAGCTGGCGCCGCCGACCGTCACCTCGGTGCAGCCCATGTAGGGCAGCGCCTCGTTGGAAATGTCGTCGGGGCGGTCGACCACCTTTTGCAGGATGGCGCGCGCCCGCGGTCCCGCCACGGAGAGTTGCGCCCACTGCTCGGTGACCGGAACGATCGAGACATCGAGCGCGGGCCACAACACCTGCCGGCAGAAGTCGAGATGCTCGAGCACCTTGGCGGCATTGCCGGTCGTCGTGGTCGTGACGAAGTGCTCAGGTCCCAGGCGCGCCACCGTGCCGTCGTCCATGACGAAGCCATCCTCGCGCAGCATGACGCCGTAGCGGACCTTGCCCACGGCGAGCGTGGACAACGTGTTGGCGTAGACGCGATCGAGAAAGGCGGCGGCATCGGGGCCCTGAATGTCGATCTTGCCGAGCGTCGAGACATCGCAGACGCCGACGGCTGAGCGCACCGTCATGGCCTCGCGCGACACGCTCGTCTGCCAGTCGGTCTCGCCGGGGCGGCGGTAGTATTGTGCCCTGAGCCACAGCCCGTTCTCGGCGAAGACCGCGCCATTCTGTACGGCCCAATCGTGCGTCGGCGGCGGCCGCGCCGGACGGAAGTCCTTGCCGCGGCTGTGGCCGACGAAGGCGCCGAAGCTCACGGGCGTATAGGGCAGGCGGAACACGGTGGTGCCGACCTCAGGGATCGAGCGCCCGGTCAATTCCGCCATGACGGCAAGCGCGGTGACGTTGGCGGTCTTGCCCTGATCGGTCGCCATGCCGAGCGTGGTGTAACGTTTCAGATGCTCGACCGCTGCGTAGCCCTCGCGGTGCGCAAGCGCGACGTCGGAGGTGGTCACATCATTCTGGAAATCGACGAAGGTTTTGCCTCTGAGCCCCTTCACCTGCCAGACGGGAGACACGCCGGCGTGCTCGTCCGTCCCGACAGCCGGCGGGCTGAGCGAGGACAGAGCTGAAAATCCTGCGGCCTCGGCCGCCGCCGCTCCCAGCCGCACGCCATCTGCCAGGGCCTCAGCCAAGGTGAAGCGGCCGGCCGCGGCGCCGCCGACCGCCATCCCGGGCGGCGTCGCCTGCGGCACGAAGGCACTGATCTCGCCGTTCCAAGCCGGCTTGGCGCCGAGGTGACACGTCAGGTTGAGCGCCGGGTTCCAGCCGTTGGAGACGGCAACGAAGTCGCAGTCGATGGTGGCCTGGTGACCCTTCCTATCGAGGACTTCCACGGCTTCAACGCGGTGACCGCCGAGCGCGCGCGTCACGATGCTGCCCCGCAGCACCGCGCGCGGCGGGTCGCTCCGCAAAGGCGGCGTTTCCTCGCGCGGATCGACGACCGCTGCGACGTCTACGCCGGCCCCCATCAGCGTTTGCACCGTGCGCCAGCCGTCGTCGCCCGCCGTGAAGACGACGGCGCGCGCTCCTGGTGCCACGCCGAAGCGGGCGACGTAGGTGCGCACGGCACCCGCAAGCATGACGCCGGGGCGGTCGTTATCAGGAAACGCGATGGGCCGCTCGATGGCGCCGGCTGCCAGCACCGCCCGTTTCGCCATGATGTGCCACAGGCGTTGGCGGGGCTCGAAGGGCGGAGGTGCTGCCACGTGATCGTTGACGCGCTCGACGGCGCCGTAGGTGCCCTGGTCGTAGACGCCGAAAACGGTGGTGCGCGGCATGAGGCGGACGTTGTCGAGGCTGCCGAGCGCCGCGACCATCTCTTGCGCCCAAACCGCAGCCGGCTTGCCCGCGATGACGTCCGCTTCCGACAGCAGCCGCCCGCCGAGCTGGAAGTCCTCATCCGCCAGGATAACGCGCGCGCCGCTGCGTGCCGCGGTGAGCGCGGCCATGAGACCGGTCGGGCCGGCGCCAATGACCAGCACGTCGCAAAAGGCAAAAGCCTTCTCGTAGGCATCGGGGTCGGGCAGGCGCGAGGCGCTTCCAAGACCGGCCGCGCGCCGGATTGCCGGCTCATAGAGCCACTCCCAGAACGCCGACGGCCACATGAAGGTCTTGTAGTAGAAACCCGCACCGAAGATCGGCGCGAAGAGCTGGTTGATCGCGAGCGCGTCGAAGGCGAGCGACGGCCAGCGGTTCTGGCTGCGGGCCGCCAGGCCGTCGAAGAGCTCAACCATGGTTGCGCGCGTGTTGGGCTCCAGGCGTGCGCCGGCGCGCAGCTCGACCAGCGCGTTGGGCTCCTCTGACCCCGCCGTCAGGATGCCGCGCGGCCGGTGGTATTTGAATGAGCGCCCGACGAGCGTTACGCCGTTTGCTAGCAAGGCCGAGGCGAGCGTGTCGCCCGGGTGGCCGACATACGGCGCACCGTCGAAGCTGAAGCTGACACTGCGCGTACGGTCGACGAGACCGCCGTCACGCAACCGCCGGGCCTGTGGAGACATTCGCATCGCGGACATCAGTCGGTGTCCAATGGCGCGACCGCGGCCAGCGCCGTGCGGGCGATGGCGTGCGTGCGCGTGTCACGCTCGACAATGAGCCACGAGCGGCAGCCCGCGCGGTGATACCAGAGCTCGGCGAGCGGGCCCGCCGGGTTGTCGCGCAGGTAAACGTAGTCGACGAACGCCGCCTCAGCGCCCGGCGCTTCGGGGTCGGGGCGCTTCAGGCCGGCGGCGCCACGATAGGTGAACTCGTGGGCGTCACGCTCGCCGCAGCAGGGGCACTTGATGCGCATGGGCGTCCTCAGTGCAGGTTGGGCTGGGCGCCGGCGCCCCGCTCATCGAGCAGATCGCCGCGGGCAAAACGGTCGAGGCGGTAGGCGGCGGCCACGGGATGCGGCTCGTCGCAGGCGATGAGATGGGCAAAGCACCAGCCGGCGCCGGGCGTCGCTTTGAAGCCGCCGTAGTTCCAAGCGCCATTGAGATACAGGCGATCGACCGGCGTCTTGTCGATGATGGGCGAGCCGTCCATCGACATGTCGACGAGGCCGCCCCAATTGCGCAAGATACGCAGGCGCGCCAGGCTCGGGAAGAGCGCCAGCGCGCCCTCGGTCACGTCCTCGACCACGGGCAGGTTGCCGCGCTGCGCATACGAGTTGTAGCCGTCGATGTCGCCGCCGAAGACGAGCCCGCCCTTGTCCGACTGGCTGACATAGAAGTGGCCGGCGCCGAAGGTGACGACGTTGTCGATCAGCGGCTTCAGGCCCTCGCTGACGAAGGCCTGCATCACATGGCTCTCGATCGGCAGCCTGAGGCCCGCCATGGCAGCGACGCGCGAGGTGTTGCCGGCGCAGCAGAGCGCAACTTTGTCGGCGGCAATGAAACCGCGGGTCGTCTCCACGCCCTCAGCGCACCCGTCCGTGACGCGGATGCCGATGACCTCGCAGTTCTCGATAATGTCGACGCCGTTGCTGTCGGCGCCGCGCGCATAGCCCCAGGCGACGGCATCGTGGCGCGCCGTGCCGCCGCGCGGCTGCAACAGCCCGCCCAGAATGGGAAAGCGCGCGTTCTCGAAATCGGCAAACGGGATCATGGCGCGCACCTGCTCGCGGTCGAGCAGCTCGGCGTCAACCCCGTGCAAGCGCATGGCATTCCCGCGGCGGGCAAAGGCATTGCGCTGCGCATCCGAATGAAAAACGTTGAGCACGCCGCGCTGGCTGACCATCACGTTGAAGTTCAGCTCCTGCTCGAGGCCCTCCCACAGCTTCATCGACCATTCGTAGAAGGGGATGTTGCCGGGGAGCAGGTAGTTGGAGCGGATGATGGTGGTGTTGCGCCCCACGTTGCCGGAGCCGAGATAGCCCTTCTCGATGACGGCAACGTTGGTGATCCCGTGCTCCTTGGCGAGGTAATAGGCGGTCGCTAGCCCGTGCCCGCCGCCGCCCACGATCACGACGTCGTAATGCGGCTTGGGCTCCGCGCGGCGCCACGCAGGCGTCCACCCGCGGTTCCCGCTCAGAGCCTGCCCGACGAGACTGAGGATGGAGTAGTGCACAGAATGCGAGCCTTGCTGCGCGGCGAGCTAGTGTCCCGATCGCGAAGTTCGTCGGCCTTGGCGGCTGGCATTGAACGAACTTCGCGATCGAAAGGACACAAGCCAACCTATGATTCTCTAGTGTGATTCAGATCGAGAAACTCGCTTGAGAGCCATGCCGCAAACAAGGGCGAATTTCTCTATCGTCACACTAGCAGTCGAGCGTGGTGCGCCGCTCCCACTCGGTCAGGTGACCGGCGTAGTCATTCCAGTCGGCGCCTTTGAGCTTGGTATAGGCAGCAACGAACGGCTGGCCGAGGCCGGCCTTGAGCACGCTCGAAGCCTGCAACGCGCGCAACGCATCGAGCAGGTTGAGCGGCAGGCGCTTGGCGTCCTTCACGGTGTGGCCTTCCGCGTACATGTCGATGTCGAGCCGCGGGCCGGGATCGCGCTTGTTCTCGATCCCGTCGAGGCCGGCGGCGAGCAGCACGGCGGGCAACAGGTATGGGTTCGTTGCCCCGTCCGCCAGGCGCACCTCGAAGCGGCCGGGATCGGGGATGCGGATCATGTGGGTGCGGTTGTTGCCGGCGTAGGTGACCGTATTGGGCGACCAGGTTGCACCTGAGAGTGTGCGCGGGGCGTTGATGCGCTTATACGAGTTGACCGTCGGGTTGGTGATGGCGGCAAGCGCTTCGGCCGAATGCAGGATGCCGCCGAGGAAGTTGTAGCCGAGCGCCGAGATGCCGAGCTGGCCGTTGCCGTCCTCAAACAGGTTCTGCCCCGTCGCCGTCGACCACAGCGAGACGTGCGCGTGGCAGCCGTTGCCGGTCAAGTTCGCGAACGGCTTGGGCATGAAGGTCGCCCGCAGGCCGTGCTTCTCGGCGATCGACTTCACCATGTACTTGAAGAACGCGTGCCGATCGGCGGTTTTCAGCGCCGAGTCGTACTGCCAGTTCATCTCGAACTGGCCATTGGCATCCTCGTGGTCGTTCTGGTAGGGGCCCCAGCCGAGCTCCAGCATGCAGTCGCAAATCTCGGTGATGACGTCGTAGCGGCGCATCAGCGCCTGCTGGTCGTAGCAGGGCTTCGCCTGGTGGTCGCCGGGATCGGAGATGGCGCTGCCGTCGGGCGTGATGAGGAAGTACTCGCACTCGACGCCGGTTTTCAGGTCGTAGCCCTTCTCGGCAGCCTTCGCGAGCACCGTCTTCAAGACGTTGCGGGGCGCCTGCTCCACCGGCTTGCCGTTCATGTAAGGCGCCGCCGCGAGCCAGCCGACCTCCTTGCGCCACGGCAACTGAATGAGGCTGTCGGGATCTGGCACGGCGAACATGTCGGGATCGGCGGGCGTCATGTCGAGCCAGCTGGCAAAGCCCGCAAAGCCGGCCCCCGACTTCGCCATCTCGTCGATGGCGGCGGCCGGCACGAGCTTGGCCCGCATCGTCCCGAACAGGTCGACGAAGCTGATGAGGAAGTACTTGATCCCACGCTCGGCGGCGACCTTCGCCAAGTCCGTTGCCATGCCTTTACTCCCTCGCTCGTTATGCTGTCCCACGGGCGCAATCTTGCGAGTGCCCCGAAGGGGAAACCATCTTCTTGGGACCTTAACCGCCATTCCGGCCTGGAATCCAACCCGTGCCGGCGAGCGGCACGCGCGCCATGGCGGCAGCCTCCACTGTCAGCGCGACGAGATCCTCCGGCTCCAGGTTGTGCACGTGGCTCTTGCCGCACGCACGCGCAATCGTCTGCGTCTCGAGCGTCAGCACCGACAGGTAGTTGGCGAGCCGGCGCCCGGCCACGACCGGATCGAGACGCGCAGCGAGCTCCGGGTCCTGCGTGGTGATGCCGGCTGGATCGCGCCCCTCGTGCCAGTCGTCGTAGCAGCCGGCGGTGGTGCCGAGCTTGGCATACTCCTCCTCCAGCTGCGGGGCGTTATCGCCCAGCGCGACCAGGGCTGCCGTGCCGATGGAGACGGCGTCGGCACCGAGCGCCAGCGCCTTCGCCACGTCGGCGCCGGTGCGGATGCCGCCGGAGACGATGAGCTGCACCTTGCGGTGCATGCCGAGCTCCTGCAATGCCTGCACCGCCGGCGGGATCGCCGCCAGGATCGGGATGCCGATGTGCTCGATGAACACCTCCTGCGTGGCCGCAGTGCCGCCCTGCATGCCGTCGAGCACGACCACGTCGGCGCCGGACTTCACCGCCAGCGCGACGTCATAGTAGGGCCGCGCCGCGCCGACCTTAATGTAGATCGGCACCTTCCAGTCGGTGATCTCGCGCAACTCGACGATCTTGATCTCGAGATCGTCGGGACCGGTCCAGTCGGGGTGGCGGCAGGCCGAGCGCTGGTCGATGCCCTCCGGCAGCGTGCGCATGTGCGCCACGCGCTCCGAAATTTTCTGCCCGAGCAGCATGCCGCCGCCGCCCGGCTTGGCCCCCTGGCCAATGACGATCTCGATGGCGTCGGCCTTGCGCAGGTGATCGGGGTTCATGCCGTAGCGCGAGGGCAGGATCTGATAGACGAGGATCTGCGAATGCCCGCGCTCCTCCTCCGTCATGCCGCCGTCGCCCGTCGTGGTCGAGGTGCCGGCAATGGTGGCGCCGCGTCCCAGCGCTTCCTTGGCGGCGCCCGACAGCGAGCCGAAGCTCATGCCGGCAATGGTGATGGGGATCTTGAGCGAGATCGGATTCTTAGCAAAGCGCGTCCCCAGCGTGACGCTGGTGTCGCACTTCTCGCGATAGCCCTCGAGCGGATAGCGGCTCATGGAAGCGCCGAGGAACAACAGATCGTCGAAGTGGGGAACCCTGCGTTTCGCTCCGCCGCCCCTGATGTCGTAAATGCCGGTCTGAGCCGCGCGATGTATCTCCGCAATCGCGTGCTCATCGAACGTCGCCGATCGGCGCGGCGGGGTATGAACCCAGCGGTCGCCGCTCTTAGAAGGCGCGCCGCGCGCTTTCTGACTCTGGCGATCCTCCCCACTCATCCGTAGGCCTCGAGGTTGTCGATTTTGAAGTTGTAAAGCCGCCGCGCCGAGCCGTAGCGCTTGAACTCGGAGGCATCGATCTCGCCGCCAAGCCCGCTTGCCTCGAGCAGGGCGCTCAGCTGCGCCTTGTGAGCGTCCGCAAGCGGCTTCTCGATGCAGTCGGCGCCGAGGCTCTTCACGCTCCCGCGCACGAAGAGGCGCGCCTCGTAAATGGAATCGCCCAGCGCCTCGCCGGCATCGCCCAGCACCACCAGCGTCCCGGCCTGCGCCATGAAGGCCGACATGTGGCCTACGTTGCCTTTCACGACGATATCGACTCCTCGGTTGGAGATGCCGCAGCGCGCCGACGCGTTGCCGTCGATGAGGAGGAGGCCGCCGCAGCCGGTGGCACCGGCCGACTGCGAGGCGTCGCCTTTCACGTGGACGCGGCCCGACATCATGTTCTCGGCAACCCCGGTGCCGGCGCTGCCGTTGATGGTGATGGCGGCCTGTTGGTTCATGCCGGCGCAATAGTACCCGACGTTGCCGTCGATCTCGATGGTGAGCGGAGCATTCACTCCCGCGGCAATGGCATGAAGGCCGCGTGGATTGATGATCCGCCAGGTGCCCGTCTCTGGGGCTGCCGTCTGATTGTGGAGCATCTGATTGAGCTCGCGCAGCGATGTGACGTCGAGATCGACAACCTTCACTGGGGCCGCTCCCAGAAGTAGACGGTCGCCGGCTCTGGCTCCCACACCTTGGCCGTCTCGATGCCGGGCAACGACGCCAGCGCCCGATATTCCGATCCGAAGGCAACGTAGTCGTCGGTCTCGGCCAGGATGGCCGGCTTGCAGGCGATCGGATCGCGCAGGACGCCGAAGCCGTTCTCGGTGCCGACGACGAAAGTGTAGAAGCCGTCGAGATCCTCAAGCGAATGCTTGAGGGCCTCGCCGAGGCTTGCGCCCTCCTGCATGCGCCAGGTCAGATAGCCGGCCGCGACCTCGGTGTCGTTCTCGGTCTCGAAGCGGATGCCGCTGCCGCTCATGGCGCGACGCAGGGAGTTGTGATTGGAAAGCGAGCCGTTGTGCACCAGGCACTGGTCGCGACCGGTTGAGAAAGGATGCGCGCCCTTGGTGGTCACCGCCGACTCGGTCGCCATGCGCGTGTGCGCAATCCCGTGCGACCCCGCCATCTCCGACAGCTTGAAGCTCGCGGCCACGGCGTCTGGGCGTCCGACCTCCTTGTAGATCTCCATGCGCGTGCCGGCGCCGACGATGCCGACGTCGCCGCCCTGCTCCGCAATGGCAGCCCGCGCCTTCCCTTCGAGCTCGGAGGGAAGCGTCAAAACCGCATGCGTGCCGTGCAGGGCAACGCCCATAGGGGCGCCGAGATCCGACGACAGCCGCTTAGCCAGCGCAGCGAAATCATAGTCCGGGCTCGCCGCGCGTAGCGTGAGCTTCACGTGGGCCGCATCACCCTCGCCGTAGACGGCAAAGCCGGCGCTGTCGGGACCACGATCGCACATGGTCGCCAACATGCCTGTCATGAGCTCGCCGAGCTTGGGCTCAAGGGCGGGATTCTTTAGAAATAGTCCGACTATTCCGCACACGGCGCGCAATATACCCTTTGTTGAGACCGACAAAGCATAGCGGAGCCGCTAGGCCTGTCAACTGTCAGGAATATATATTTCCTTTGGGGAAAGTCTAGCCGCGCGGATAAATGATTATCGAAAGGTAGGTCATCGGCAGTTCGGTCAGCTCCTCCGGCCCGTGCAGCGCGGCGGCATCGAAGAACAGCGAGTCACCCGGCACCAGCGGATAGGCCTTGTCCGCGTGGCGGTAGAGAACCTTGCCGGTCAGCATGTAGATGAACTCCACGCCCGCGTGCTGGAAGAGCGTGTAGGGCTTTGCCTCCTTGGTCAGCGTGATGAGGTAGGGCTCGACCACGATCTCGCCTGAGATCGAATGTCCCAGGAGCTGGTACTGGTGGCCGGCCTTGGTGCCGCGCCGCTCGATCATTACGCCGTGTCCGGCCGACACATTCGAGCAGTCCCGCTTCTCCTCGTAAGAGGCAAAGAACGTGGTCAAAGGCACGTTGAGCGCGCGCGCTAGAGCCTCGAGGCTGTCTATGGACGCTGAGACGGCGCCGTTCTCGATCTTGGACAGCATGCCGGCGGAAAGGCCCGCCTGCTCGGCAAGCTCAGTGCCCGTCAGATCGAGCTTGCGGCGCAAATTGCGCACCTGGGTACCGATCGCAACCGCGATCGAGAGGCTCGCGCTTTGCTGCGGTGCATTCGATCCCGTCTTGAGGTCTTGCCCGCGATCGGACGGCTCGACCTCCTTGACCTTGCGCGCGGCGCCTTTGCGTCCCGCGCTTTCTCTGTCGGCCATCGTGCGCGCCTTGAGGTTGCCCGCAATACCCATCCCAAGCATAGACCAGTGGCGATCCCGGCAGGATTCGAACCTGCGACCCTCTGCTTAGAAGGCAGCGAAATCCTCAGCAAACTCAATGGCGATTTTGAGGTTTCCCGCGCCGTTCACGGCATGTCGCACCAATGGGTTAGCACATGTTTCAGAATGCGTCGCCCATCAAGCCCCCCAGGCCTTGGCAACGAGTTGTAGCAACCAGCCCTCAAGCTAGGCGTGCCGCGCCCCACCCCCTGCCACCGCCTTCGGCCACCCCCTGCCAGCCCGCAAATTCAAGGCGGGCGTTTCCGCTTGGCACCCCCTGGCGTGCCCGCCGCCACTGCCTGTCCACCACCACGAGCCCCCCTGGCTCAACTACTGGCGCGGGGTGGTCACCCACTGGCACCGCGCTGCTCGGCTCCCGGCGTATCCCCTGCCTGCGAACGGTGCCCCCCGAACTATCGGTGGCAAGTTGTACCGGCGCACATGGCATGCGGTGCCAGTGACTGGCTGCCCGGTGCCTGGCGTTGCCACCCCCTGCCACCGCCTTCGGTCATCCCCTGTCCAGCGGCCAATTCTACGCAGCGATCGCCGCCTGCCACCCCCTGGCTTCAGCCACGTCACCCCCAGTCCATAACTGGTCACCCACTGACGCGGCGCGCCCGGCGCCAATAGAGTCACGCCTCGCTAACGCTAGTATGACCTCACTCCGCGAACTGCATGGGTCGTGCCCGAAGTGGTGCCGTCTTCGAGCCCTGGAGCCCTTGCCGGCAGGTGAGCTCGGGCGAGAGGCTCAGTGCGATCGCCGAAGCCATCGGCCTCGATCGTTCGCGGCGTCGCCATCAACACGCTCGGAGAGTTATAGTCGTTAGCATCCCTTCACCCTCGCTTGGCGAAGTGGAGCTAATATTCATGACCGACCAAGAGCGGCAGCTCCTCGAGAGATTGGCGTCGGAGGGAAAAGCAACGCGCTTGTCGGCCGAGGAATTGCAAGTCGCGAAGTCGTTGGAGGCGGAAGGACGGGTCTTTCTGATCGCCAACACCAACGATGCGGTCATCACCCCAAAGGGCCGTAACGCCCTCGCAGGCCCCGCGCCGCCGCCGAGGCCCGTTAAAAAACCGCCGTTCGGCTTCTTGGAGTGACTAGGCCGTGGACTTATAAACCGCGTTAGATCCGCTCGTCACTCGATACCGGACGAGCGCGGCCTGCTAGCGTCATGTCTGAGTTGGGGCCATGTGTGGACGGCTCCAGGCTGTCAAGGGGTTCATCACGTCGCAGCGCTGGTCGGAGCAGCCATGTGTTCGGCCTATCAGTGCGGCTCACAGGGCCGCTGGCCATAATGCCCTCCGCGGATCGGGTCCCGGTCAAAAGCTCGCATTCGAGGATGCTCTGGCCCTAGTGGGTTGTCCCGATCACCGGATCGACCGGTTCTGCATTACGTGCTGTCGGCCCTTTCCAACCGTTTCACCACGCCGTTGCCGACGCGATCTCGTCCAATGTCGCCTCGCCCTATCGGGCCAATGCGACGGGTTCCCTGTAGCTCTCGCCCTTGGCCATCATCGCCCAGGCCATGCGCGCGATCTTGTTGGCGAGCGCGATCGCGGCGACTTTCGTCGGCCGGCGCTCGAGCAGCTTGCTCAACCACGGACGATGCTTGGTGCCGTGGATCTTAGCGTAGCGGATGACCGACAGCGCGCCCGCCGTGAATAGGCTGCGCAGATAGCGATCTCCCTGCTTGGTGATGCTGCCGAGCTTGTCCTTGCCCCCGCTCGAGTTCTGTTTCGGCACCAGCCCGATCCAAGCCGAGAAGTCCCTGCCTGATCGGAACGCCTTCGCATCGGCAACGCTCGCCACCAGGGCGGTTGCGAGTGCAGGACCGACACCGGGGAGCTCATCGAGGCGCAGACTGGTCTCGTTTGAGCGATGCCAGGCATTGATCTGACGATCGAACTCGAGAATTTGCGCCTTTAAGGATTGTAGTTGCTTGCCGAGCGCCTCCAGACATTCGCGTGCGATATCGGGCA
Source organism: uncultured Alphaproteobacteria bacterium (assembly GCA_963782555.1). Taxonomy (GTDB): domain Bacteria; phylum Pseudomonadota; class Alphaproteobacteria; order Rhizobiales; family Hyphomicrobiaceae; genus Hyphomicrobium_A. Next base: position 1,068,225 of record CAWAKB010000005.1, read on the forward strand.
CCCGTCCGTCGTTGGGATCGGCGACCACGTAGAGCAGTTCCTCCACACCGTTACGCCCAACGGGAGCGACAATGCCGAACTCGGCCAGGTGCGCGCGGATCGTATTGATGACTGCCGTCTGCTGCCGAATGAACAGATGCCGCGTGCGATGAAGCATCAGGCAGCCCTGCTGCTCGGCCGTCTTGGTCGGCACGAAGCGCATACTCGGCCGTTGCACCGCCTCGCAGATGGCCTCGGCGTCGGCAGCGTCGTTCTTCTGGCGCTTGACGTAGGGCTTCACGTAGGCTGGAGGGATGAGACGCACGGTATGCCCGAGGGCCTGCAACTCACGCGACCAATGATGCGACGTGGCACAGGCCTCGATGCCGACGAGGCAGGGCCGCAGCTTCTTGAAGAACGCAAGCACATACCGACGCTTCAACTGTCGACGCACGACGATATTGCCCTGCACCTCGACGCCATGGACTTGAAACACCGACTTTGCGATATCCAGTCCGACTGTTGTAATCTTTTCCATGGGCGGCTCCTCTTGGATCGTGGGCGCTTCAACAGCAACCACATCGTGGCACTCAGATGCCGGGTGAGGAGCCGTCCACAGCATCAGAAGCGGACGCGATCAGCGCTTGAGACACGAACCGCTCAGATACAGGTCCTGCCGTATTCGCCACGGTGCGGCGGAGCGCTCTGTCATCCTGCGACTGCGGTGGGAAAGCGCGCGCAAGAGCACTGAGCCCCGGCTTGTGACCGGGGCGCAATCGCTAAGCCGACTGCTTCCGACGTAGGTTCTCTTCATCTTGTTGTCTGATCGATAGCATCTCTAATGCCGCTTTCTTGACTTCCTCTGGGTCGATGCAGTCCTCATCGCCAACGGCCAGCACGGCGTGAGCCAGCTGCACTCGGGCATGCTCGACAGCCTGAGCGTCGCCATCGTAACGGTCGGCGAATCCTGCCCAGGCATCGTCAAACGCCTTCCCTTGGATCTTCAGGGCTTCTGGAGAACGTACGCTCCCTTCGATTAGCTTACGGGCTTTCATGGCACTCCACTCCACGCAAAGACCGACTGATACTCGTCCCACGCGAGCACCAACTACGATTTAGAAATTGGATTGTTTGTCGTCCAGAGCCCCATTTCGCGGCTGCGAAATAGGAACCCTCCCCGCCGACATACGCCGGAGCGGGGCTTGATTGCCGGGTGCCAACGATCCCGGCAGTGCCTGCGGGTCGCTTCGTTAGTGCCCCTGTCACTGACGCGGTAGTGGCCCCCTTGGCACGCCACTGATGCCAGAACTTCCGTTTCGCTGATTTCGTCTAAACACGTCAAATCCGTGGTCGTCATTTGCCGCCCCCGCGCAGACTCAAACTACTTTGCACTCGTCTCCTGGCTATAGCGGGGAAGGGAGACAACCTTCATACCTGTCATGAGCCCCGGCGCCTCCTGCCGGGGCTCTTCTCGTTTGCGCGAATGACACACCGGAACCATTTGCTCATCACAGGAATCCTGCTCAGCTTCCAGATTTTCAGTTGGCTGATCTCATAGCCATTCGGATCATCTGCAGCGTCGCGCGTAGAGGGATGCGAATTCGAATTTGCCGGCCGCCTCTACGGATGGGAGGCCCGGCCTCGGGACGGCTGCACCCCGCTAGCGCAGCGGGAGAGGGAGGGGAGAAAACGCCCAGATTTTGGCAGCAACCCCCGGCCGACGCTTGGGTTCCCTTCGCGAAGGCTTCTTCGATTGAGCGTGGCTCCGGCGGCACATCTCACAATTTGTGGCGTTGAGCACGGATGATCCGCTTTCAAACTATTTGGATTGCCTCTATTTTAGGCATGCTGATTCATCGGCCATGATGGTCAGCACACCCATGGACTGAGGCCCGGATGAAGGTTGCCCAACCGCCGTCCGGGCCTTTTTCAGTCTTACAGCATTAAGACGGCTGCTTTGTCTCAGACCATCCCAGAGGCGCACCAAACTTCGCTAAGCAGGGTCCCCAGAGCGAATGTGCTGATCAAGAAGAGGGACACCCCAAGCCACGGATGACGCGGAGTACCGAAGTATTCCCCGGCCTCCGAAAAGAAGGTTGAGCCGATCTCTGAAGCGGCAAAGCGCAATTTGGCAAGCATGTCAGCCCCCGTCAATCGATTTCCCTGCAGAATCAAAAGTCTGAACCGCCTCAGTTAATAGACGACAAAAAGAGAGCGCCGGCAGGGCTACCGACGCTCTGCTTGCAGAGGGCTAAGACGGACTAGCCTACACGAGGCTCAATGGCCCGCCTTCGGATGCGTTTGAGCTGGCGCGATCGTATCCTGCTGAGGCGATGCGGATTGTGCAGTCTGGGTCGGAGCGGAAGGACCTGCTTGAGGCCGCCTGAGGTCCCGCCCCGGAGCGATCCGGGCGAGGCCGTTTTGTCCAGCCACCGTTGAAATCATTGCGTTTTCGGCAACATTTTTCGCCTTTTTCCCGTGAAACACGGGCTGTTTCACGGTGATCGCAGCGGCTTGGATGCGATCAGACATCGCTGCCGGGGCCGTCGCGCAGCGGCGGCTTCACCGCGCCCGTTGCCCACTTCAAGCGCGTCGCAACGTGTGCCGAGGACTTGCGGATCAGGGGCTGCAACGTCGGCCACGCGTCGCCGGGGTCGTAGAGGTACCCGATGGCCTCGATTGCCTCTTCAATCAGGTGCTTGCTAATGGCCACTTGACCCATGCGCTCGAGCACTGGGCGGAACGCATCGAGAGCATCCCGTGGCGCGCCAGGGGCTTGGCAAATCTCGGCGACGAGCTCTTTGAGCCGTTCGACCGGCGAAAGCTCCGCAGCAAGGACGGGCGATGGTAGGGCGACGCAGGCGGCGAAGCCAGCGGCAGTTAGAAGTTCACGTCGAGTGCGGTCGGCCATTTGGCTCTCCTCCAAGAACAAAACACTTCCCTACCCTTAGCGAGGAGACTCCATTTTTGACGCGACGCATCCGCGCCCCTTGCGAAACGATTGCAAATCAACTAGCCATAAAAACTGTGTTCGAGCGCGACGGAGTCGCGCCCTTCCGAGTACGGCGTTCCGATGCAAGCCCCCTGCGCGCTGACGCGTAGGCCTTGATCAGATCACCGGGAGATCGACACTGGCAGGTGAGCGCCAAAAGCTCACCGCTGGGCTCGCGTGAGAGGCGCGAGTCAAGATCTGCGGACGCGGATCGCGAAACCCCCATCGCAAACTCCGTCCGCAGGATTTATTCATGTCCGAGGTTAATGTCGCGCAGCTCGCGCGCGATGTGCACAGCGCCATCTCAGATCTGCGCTCCGCCTTCGAGTCCAAAAACGAGGACACTACACGCAACATCCAGGCTTTCCTCGACAGGTACGAGGAGCACGTTGCCCAGCCGCGCGCCGCTGCCGCGGCGAACGACAGGAAGCGGATCGAGCTGCTCGAGGAGGCCGTCAGCACCGGCGCTCCGCTAGACGCGCACGGCAATCCAGACTGGTCAAAAACCGCATTCGGCCGGGCCGATTCCACAGAGTGGAAATCTTTCATGTCCTGGCTCAGCGACGGCAAGGCGCGTGAGTTCGTGAAGGCCGAGAAAGGCTGGCGCCGCGGCGATCTCGAATTGAAGGCGTTGCGCACCGACTCGGAATCGGCCGGCGGGTATTTGGTCCCGCAGGTCATGGACAGCACGATCCGCAAGAACATCATCGAGGTTACTACTCTCGCCTTTACGGCGTTGATCGCCTTGGCCGCTCCTGCGTATGCGCAGCAGCGTGACCCTTGGACCGGGTTTAGCATTGCCGTCGGTGCCGGCGCTGCAAACGTTGACTTGAGCGGCGCTTCCGCGTCGCGGATGGCTGAAACTGGCTCTCCTTGCAATAGCCCTTCTGATGCGCCGTGCGACAAGAGTTGGCTCGAGTTCACAGGGCGAGACGCCCTTTGGTGACGATGGATGGCGTGGCTTCGGGACTATGCAGGTGGGCTACGATCAGCGATTTGACAGCATTGTTCTGGGAGCGCTGGCAGATCTAGACTTCTATCCGGGGAATGATGCGCAGGGTACAAGCACCAATTTTGACGTGAGTGCGAGAAGACAAAACTGCCCGGTCCACCAATGCGGTAATGCGACCCAAGACTACCCTGGCGAGGCTACCTCAGATACCGAGTTCGCACTCGATAAAGTCTTCAACGTGGGCGCGCGTATCGGCTATCTCGCGAATGCGAATAGCCTGCTCTATGTCTTGGGCGGCTACACGCAAGCCTGGATCAACGGCCAGACCACTTTCGCGTCAAACAGAGCGCCGACCGCTTACGGGGCCGCAAGCATGCCTGACGTACTACAGGGCTACTTCGCCGGCGCGGGGGGCGAGTTCGGGCTTGCCCAGCATCTGAACTTTCGGGTTGAATATCGGTTCGCTGATTACGGCACTGAACAATTGACCACAACGACCATCGTTGGGAACACAGCGACGACGGTCACAACAAGCTTGATGGCCAAATACAGTCGGTGCGCGCCGCGCTCGTCTTGAAGCTAGGCGCGCTCTAACCTCAGCTTGATGCGCGCCGCCCTGGCCAGACCTCGCAGGACGGCTTTGGGTCATGAGCCTCCGTCACAACAGCGCCGGGACTTAGTCCGCTCTTCCCTTATGAGCAGTCACGCAACGCAGTCACGTCGACGTCGGCGAAGGGTCAAACTCTTCCGTCCGGCGGATGTCCGCGGCACGGCCGGTCTACCGCCAACAGCCGACGAATTAGTGCGTTGCAGCGAACGGGCGAGAAGGGCCAGGACCAGACCTCGCATCCAATTTTACTGGCGGCTTTCAGGCGGCAGTAACGATGCGACGACCAAACAATAGGTCGGCGCGCATTACGAACCAGGGTGCAACGGCGACTACACCATATGCCCCACCTTTCATGGCCCCCAGGTCACTGATCCAGCATGCTGAAGAGACGCACTCGTGCGTGTGCATGCGAGCGGTCCGGAAGATGTCGACACACGCTGAACTTCAAGCCGCCCGACGCGCCGCATCCGCGATCGACGTCGAGATCGTTTCGGTCGCCACCGCGCTGCCGGCACACGTCACGGGGCAGCAAGAGGTCTCCGAGCGCGCGCACAAGATCTATCCGCAGTATGCACGCCTCGACGCGCTCTATACCAATACCGGCATTGAGCGGCGCTACTCGGTCGAGCCGAAAGAATGGTACCTCCAGACGCACACCTGGGAGGAACGCACCGAGACCTATCAGCGCAACGCACTCGACCTGCTGGAGCAGGTCGCAACGCAAGCCGTGGCGGAAGCCGGGCTTAGCTTCGGCGACATCGATACCATCGTCACCAACACGATCACCGGGCTCGCGATCCCTAGTCTCGAAGCGCGCTTGATGAATCGCCTGCCCTTCCGTCCCGACGTGCAGCGGCTGCCGATCTTCGGGCTCGGCTGCGGTGGCGGCGTTGCCGGCATCGCGCGGGCAGCGCGGATGGCCCAGGCCCAGCCGGGCTCCAACGTGCTGTTCCTCACCGTCGACCTGTGCTCGCTCTGCCTGCGCATCAACGACCCGAGCCTCACCATGTTCGTCGCCGCGGCCCTGTTCGGCGATGGCGCGGCCGGCGTTGTTCTACACAGCCCGGATGACGGCCATGCGGCGCGCGGCAAAGGCGGGGCGCCCCGTGCGCGTATCCGCGCCATGGGCGAATACTTCTGGTCGAACACCCAGCACATCATGGGCTGGGACATCAAGAACGATGGCTTCGGCATCGTACTGAGCGCGGACCTGCCCACCTTAATGCGCGAGCGGTTGGCCGAGGGGCTGTCGCCGTTTTTTGCCCGGGAGGGCCTGTCGCTGCATGACTTCGATGGCTTTCTCTTTCATCCTGGCGGCAGCAAGGTGCTGACCACGGCACAGGATGCGCTCGGCATCTCGCGCGATAAACTACGCTACTCCTGGCAGGTCTTGAAAAACTACGGCAACATGTCGTCGGCGACTGCGTTATTCGTCCTGAAGGAAGCGCTTGTCGACCGAGCACAAGGCCGGTTTCTGATGGCGGCCTTCGGCCCCGGCTTTTCCGGCTATTTTATCGTGCTCGAACTCTGAGTGGCGGCATAGGTCTGGCAGACTTCCGCTCGGGGTCAAACCCGGCCATCGAGGTCCTGCGTTCGCCAGGTCAGCTTTTCCCTGAAGAGCGGTCGCGGATCACGGCAAAGGTCAGGGTCTGTGAAGGGTCATGGGCCACCGTCACGATTGCGGCTGGAGCCAGTCGGCTTCCCACTCAGCTGCAGACGAGAACCAGCCGCGAGGTCGCGTCGAGGCAGGGCCGTCGCCGGACATACGACTGTCCGTTCGTCGCTCAGGGCAAAACGGATTGTAAAACCGGTTTCGACAATACGAGCTAAGTATTGGTCGGGGCAGCGGGATTCGAACTCGCGACCCCTTGCTCCCAAAGAAAGTGATCTACTCTATTTTCTCGTCAAACGCTCAATCTTACTGCGTCTTGGTTCCGATCCGTGCACTTTGCGTTCATGCGTTTCTGGGGCCAACCTGGGGCCAAGGCCGCTTCGCGTAGGTCGTAGCGCCGCCCACAGGACCATAACCAGCGCACGGACGCCCGCTCAGTTGCCACTCTGCAGTCGCCTGTCGGCTGGCCGCTGGTGTCCATTCACCGACATTGTGGCGTCGGTCGCTCCTATACGAGGTCGTGTGAGAACCAGCGGTTAGCATCATAGCGGGCATTGGGCGTGACCGCGCCGCCGCCTCACATCGCCCTCAGCAGCTCCCGCACTCCGACGATCGCCATCACCCGCTTCAGATTGTAGGCCAGCACGTGCAGCGCAATCTCGGTTGCGACGTGTTTCAGCGTCTTCATCCTGAAGTGCGTCGCCCCCATCCAGGCTTTGATGCTGGCGAATGGGTGCTCGACCGTCGATCGCCGCACGACCATCGCATCGGGGCATTGGTCTAGTCGTTGCTGTGCCCGATCAAGCACGTCCTCATGCTCCCATCGCGCGACACGGCGTTGGGGGCTTGTCGTGCAGAGCTGCTTCAGCCTGCAGGTTCCGCACACGCTGGCCCAGTAGCTGTGCATGGTCTTGCCGTCCTTCGGGGTCGTCATGCGATAGGTGAGGTTCTCACCAGCCGGACAGACGTAGCTGTTGCTGTCGCGGTCGTAGACGAAGTCACGTCGGTCGAACCGACCTTCCGCCCGTGCATTCGACGTCAGCGGCTTTGGCACATAGGCTTCGATGCCGACTTCCTCGCAGGCGGCAATCTTCTCGCTCTTGAAGTAGCCGCGGTCGGCCAGAACCTCGATCTTCGCGGCGCCGAGTGCCTCTCGCGCCGTGCCGGCCATCGAGGATAGCTGCCCTCTGTCGCTGCCGACGTTGCTCACGTCGTGGGCGACGATGATATGGTTCTGCGTATCGACAGCGCTCTGCACATTGTATCCGACAACATAGGCGCTGTGGCTTTGCGAGGTCATCGCCCGCGCATCGGGGTCGGTTAGGGAGATCTGCTGCTCGCCGCTGGCGCGCATCTGCTCGTCCAAGGCGGCCAGTGACTTCAGCTTCTGCTTCAGCGTCTCGATGCCACGCGTCAGGCGCTCGACCTTCGCGGGCGGCACCGGGACGCCGGTGACCTCATGCTGTCGGTCGGCACGATCGAGCTCGGCGAGATAGCGGTCGATGGTCCCCTCGATGGCAGCCATCCTCCGCGCGAGACGGCCCTCCGTGAAGTTCTTCTCGCGATGGTTCACTGCCTTGAACTTGCTGCCGTCGATGGCGACGGAAGCGGTATCGAGAAGGTGCAGGTTGCGACACAGCGCAACGAACTGTGCGCAGACCTTGCGGATGGCAATGCCGTTGTCGCGGCCGAAGTCGGCGATCGTCTTGAAGTCCGGTGCCAAGCGTCCCGTGAGCCAGATCAGCTCCAGGTTCCGATGGCACTCGCGCTCGAGGCCGCGCGATGACTGCACCTGGTTGAGGTAGCCGTAGACGTAGATCTTCAGGAGGGTCGCCGGGTGATAGCTGGGGCGGCCGGTGTCTTCGGGAATGACGCCGTCGAAGCCGACCCCCGCGAGGTCGAGCATCTCGACGAACGCATCGATCACCCGAACCGGGTTCTCCTCGCCGACGTAGTCCTCGATCGTGTCAGGAAGCAGCGTTGCCTGCCGCCGATCAGCACCCTCGATGAACCGCCCCATCCGATCCTCCCGCGTAGCTTCGCGGGAATCGTACAATGGTTCGGTCAAACGGCCGCGTTTTCACACAGCCTCATACAAAAGCGCTCCTCGGCACCCACTAGCAAGCGGTGGGCGCTGCGCAAGAGCACGATGTGCGGTTTGTCCCAATTCCGGAAGTCGGGCGTGCTGCGATTACCCACGCGCATGCGTCCGCCCCCCGCGGCCGCTTTAGGTGCTAGACCGGTCGAAGTGGCCGATGTGCAAACGCGCCCTAACCTGCTGCAGGTTGCCACGACTAGAGTGGCCCGGCACGATGTTTTTCTTCTAGAAGAGCCACAAGCGCTCGCGAGGCCGCGCTCCGGTAGGCACCCTTTCGTTGCAAGACTGAAAGCGTCCAGGTACCAGCTGAAGGTACGAGGGGAATGGCCTTCAGGCCCGACAGTTGCCGTGCCGTGGCAGAGGGCATGACTGTCGCGATGGGCGCGTCGCGAACGATAACGATGATCGAATCGGCGGAATCAGCTTCGATGGCAATCCTCGGCCTGACGCCATGACTGCGAAAATAGCGGTCAATCGGGGCTCTTGTAATGAATGCCTGCGTCAGGAGCGCTAGATCAGAATTTCGCAGCTCCGTCGCGCGCACCTTGGTCTTGCGATACATCGGGTGGCGCTTGCCGACGACTAGGCAGAGCTCGTCATCCTGAATCGGTTCGACGTCGATCTCGTCGCTCTAGACGACGCTGAATGCCAAACCCACATCGATACGATCCTCGATCAGTGCTGCCTCAAGCGCAGCTTGCGCGAAGATATCGATGGTCACCGTGACGGTCGGATGCCGCTCATAGAATAAATGCATCAAAGGGCCGACAAGGTGCGTCGTGAACAACGGGAGGAAGGCGACGCGCAGCCTTCCACCCAAGACATTGGCCACGTCGTGCATGGCCCGCTCCCCGGCATTGAGCTCGCGAAGGGCCCGGCGCACGTGCTCGATATAGGTCCGGCCTTGGTCGGTCGGCTTGACGAAGCGACCCGAGCGGTCAAACAGCTGGACGCCGAGCTGCAACTCGAGATCGAGGATGCGTTGCGACAAAGCCGGCTGGGAGATGTGCAACGCCGTCGCCGCGCGCGTGAAACTCTGATGATCGGCGACCGCGAGAAGGTAGTGGGCCTGCTTCACCAGCATAACACAGAGCCTATGATGAGCATAAGAATTCAGTCTTAGACATTATAGCGCATTTCCCTCCATTTCCTACCGGGTGTTCCGCCCCGGCCCGAGTTGGGCCATGAGTTGGAGAGATGGCATGTCGGAAGGGTTTTCACGCCGCGGCATTCTGGGTCTGGGAGCAGGTCTCGGGGTCGCGCTGAGTTTGAGCAGCTTCAGCAGAGGTGCGTTTGCGGCAGCCCCAAAACTGCGGACGCAGGTGCCCTATTGGTATCGCTTCAACGTCGGCGATGCCGAGGTCACGGTCGTCTCGGACGGGTGGCAAATGCTTGGCGATCCCACGAATACATTTTTCGGTGGCCCTGAGGGAGAAGTCCGCCGCGAGTTGACGGACAACTTCATGAGCCCGACCGACATGAACATCGAATTGAACTCGTTTGTCGTCAACATGAACGGCAAGCTCATTCTGTTCGATACAGGACTGGGGACGTCTAAGATGTTTGGCCCCAAGGGCGGATTGCTGCCGAAAACTCTGGCCGAAGCCGGCATCGGGCGCGCGGACATCGATGCCATCGTCATCTCGCATGGCCATATCGACCATATCGGCGGCATCGTCGATGCAAATGGCGCTCTGATGTACCCGAATGCCCATGTCTATATGAGCAAGGTCGATTTTGACTACTGGACCGACGAAGCGCAGATGGACCTGCCTTGGAAGAAGAAATTCATCATCCACGCGCGCAAGAACCTGCTGCCGGTGCGAGAGCGTTTGACCTTCTTCAAGGATGATGAGGAATTCCTGCCAGGCGTTACCGCCATTTCAGCCCCGGGCCATACGCTAGGCCATACCATGTTCAACATTCAGTCGAACGGCCAATCCTTCATGTTCGTGGGCGACATCTCGCATCACTCCGTGCTGCTGATCGAAAATCCGCGCATGGAATTTATCTACGATACCGATCGAAAGCTGGCGGTGAAGACGCGTATCAAAATGCTCGCCTCTCTAGCGACGAATAGGGTCCCGATCCTGGCATTCCATTTTGCTTGGCCCGGATATGGGCACTTCGTGAAAGCAGGCGATGGCTTTCGTTACCTTCCTGCGCCAATGAACTTGAACGTCTAACGTCAGGGCGGGGTTGGCTCGGGCCATTTACGTCGGCTCTACTCGGCGTCACCCAATGCACGTTCCTGGCCCTTCGCGTCGGCGAAGGCTAATCACGATGGTTGGGCTCAAGGCGTGACCAATACTCCTGCTCAATGAAGCATAACAGCCGGATAGACACAGATCCGCATCTAGGAGGTGAGGACTGATTGTTGACACGGCAAATCTTTAGGTCAGATGCTTGGTGCAGAGCATGTGGTGCGTAATGAGTGACACGATGCCAAGTGGGGAGCCTGAAACGTCCGTGGCCGAAGAAGACGCCAAGGCAATCATGCGGATGCTCGTTAGCAAGAAGGGATTCAAGGCCGGTGATAAGATGGCCAATGCCGTCGTCGTGGCCAATGTCTTTTCGCTGGGGATCGCCGGTATTCGTCAGGAAGACGCTTTGACCTTCGCAGGCGACCAAGCATGGATTGAAAGCTGCGGCGACGGTTTTTCTTTGATGACGGAAGCTGGCTATGCGGCAGGCGGTGCGGCAGTGTGACGGTTCGCACTTCGGCTCTGGCTGAGAGGGGAACAGGGAAGGAAGATAGTCTCGTGGTGGTGGTCCTATGCCTGGCGGCGCTGCTGCTCGCCTATTCGAACGGCGCAAACGACAACTTCAAAGGCTTTGCAACCATATGGGGAAGTGGAGAAGCCGACTACTCGACCGCGCTCTGGTTTGCGACTGTTGCGACAGTGCTTGGAGCGTTGGCCGCCGTCTATATTGCCAATGGTCTTGTTGCCAGCTTCTCGGGGCGCGGACTCGTGCGGGATGAACTGGCGGGAAGCCCACAGTTCATCTTCGCGGTTGCCGTCGGGGCTGGCCTCACCGTTATCCTCGCGACCCGCCTTGGCTTTCCCATCTCGACAACACACGCAATCATCGGCGGGCTCGTAGGAGGTGGAACTCGCCGCGCCAGGCCACGATGTCAGCCTTGATAAGCTGGGAGCAACCTTTGTCGTACCGTTGCTTTTCAGTCCGATCGCGTCTGCCGGGCTGGCGGCCGGGCTCTATTGGTGCCTCTCCCGGCTCCTACCGAAGTCAGCTATCGCCTCTTCCAGCATCTGCGTCTGCGAGGAACCGCCGCGACCGAGCGCAGGAGCGTCAACCGTCGTGCAAGCGGCAACTAGAAACTTGCGGGTTGGTACGACGGCAGCATGCGCCAATGAGGGCGCATGGGAATTTGCATCTGTATCCGTGCTCTCCGGCATTAGGGGGCTGCACTTTGCGAGCGCGTGCACCATCTGCTTCGCGCGCGCCCTTAATGATACGCCGAAGCTTGTCGCCCTCCTATTGGTGGCAAAGATAGGGAGTGCGGACGCTTCCTTCTGGATAGTCGCGGCCGCAATGGCGCTAGGCGGCCTGCTCAATGGCCGCAGGGTGGCCGAGACCATGAGCAAGAGAATTGTTCCTCTCGCCCACGAGCAGGGACTGACCGCAAATCTCGTGACGAGCGCACTTGTCCTGTCTGCGAGCTCCCTCGGGCTGCCGGTTTCGACGACCCACGTTTCGGTCGGCTCGATTGCCGGGACCGGCTTTGTGACGGGCCGGCTCGATCGCACAGAGGTCGGGAAAATCATCCTCAGTTGGATTGTTACCTTGCCGCTGGCCGCGCTTCTAGCTGCCGGGGCCATGCTCGCAATATAGGGAGCAGATCGATAAGCTAGTTGACGGCCGGCCGACGGCTGCTTCTGGCCCATCGCGTCGAATCTCACTTGTCCGCTTCCGAAGGACTCGCCGACGTTCGTCGACGCGTCGAAGTAAGCCGCCTAGCCGAGCGGGCGATGACCGCTTTCTCGGCTTAGCGACGGTAAAGCGTCTATGCAGGATCGGCGTTGGACTATCCCCATGATGAGCGAGACGGAGGTCCATTTGGGGACTGCTCTCAAGAGATAGCGGAACCATGAGGATGAGCGCAGGTGTGCTCATGTAACTTCCAGTGACGAAGCAGGAAATCGCAAATCTTCCCCGGCGCGTTGATGTCCAGGTTGGGCACCTTGGCCGTGACGTCTCGCTTGTCGGACACGATGGCAATCCTGCGTGGGTGCTCATGCTCGAGGCCTTCCCTCCCCTCGCGTTGGATCTCGATGCAATCGAATGCGTTCTCCTGGAGCCCTTCGATCAGGAGGACGTCAACCGGAGCCATCGCCGCCATCAAATCTGCAACGAGAGGGTACGCCACCAAATCCCGGCACTCATGCAGAAGAGCCCACCGGCTCGGTGTAATAATCGCCACCTCCCAAGCGCCGGATTGCCGATGCACATAGCTGTCCTTGCCGGGTTGGTCGAGATCCACGCCATCCTTTGCGTACTTGATCGTCGAGACCTTGAAACGTCGCCTCGATAGCTCACCGACGAGACGCGCGATAAGTGTCGTCTTACCAAAACCGCTCTTGCCGATGATGCCGAGAACCTTCACGCCCGCGACACCTGTCCTGGGCGAGGCGCAAGATCGGGAGCAATCCTTTTCGGCTCTGCGCATTCGAGCAAGGAGAGCATTTCGTCGACCCGCGTAAACTTTTCGCGCGGTTTGCCCTGCGGCTTCCCGCGTTCGATTTCTGCCGCATCGATTGCATGCCAACCATCGTTATCGACGGTGTGGACGCCGCGGGTTTGCAAAAGGGCACGCAGCCGCGTCATGCCGGATCGCGGTAGGGCAAAGTCCGCGCCAATATCCGACAAGAGCTGCCCGACCGTCTCGACGCTGTCGGCGCGGTTGGTGCCGATGATCCCGCTTGGACCACGCTTCTGCCAACCGGTGACGTAAAGGCCGCGAATGTGCCGCTCGCCTTCAAGCACTCGTCCACGGTAGTTGGGAACGATACCGCGCTGTGGCTCGAACGGAGCCCCTTCGATCGCTTCGCTCCGGTAGCCAATGCTGCGGAAGACCAGTCCGCAAGCGATCTCCTCTCGGGCTCCGGTCGGGCGAGCCGCCTGCGCGAATGCCGCCCCCTCAAGAGCATTGCGCTCCAATGTCATCCCCTCGACGTGACCGTTGCCGTGCAACGCCACCGGGCTGAGGCAAAACCTGAACCTGATCGTTCGCGATGTCGCGGAAGGCACGTTTGCGGTGTAGCTACGGAACAGCTCCACGTTCTTTGAGGCGAAGGTGTTGGTTGGGCTCGCCAGCTCGACTTCGCATTGCGCGCCGACGTAGCATTCCCGCGCATCGAGTATCGCGGTAGCGCCTCCGATTTCACCAAGCTCGCGCAGCTCCTTGGGCGTGAATTTTGCCTGCGCCGGTCCCCGGCGGCCGATCACATGGATCTCTCTTATCCGACTCTCGGAGAGGGCCTGAAGCGCGTGTTCGGCGATGTCAGTCGTCCGCAATTCATCGACGGGCTTTGCCAGTATCCGGCACACATCGGCTGCGACATTGCCGTGGCCGATTATGACGGCGAGCTCTTGGCTGAAATCGAAGGTCCGGTCGCGGAAGTCCGGATGCCCGTTGTACCAGCCAACGAACTCCGTGGCGGTATGACTGCCATTGAGATCCTCACCCGGAATGCCCATTCGCCGGTCGCACTGTGCGCCGCAGGCAAGGATCACCGCGTGATGCGTCGTTTGCAGTTCGGCTAGGGAAACGTCACGACCGACCATGACGTTGCCGAGAAAGTTGAAGCCCTCTTGGCGGAATATCCTGTCGAAGACAAGGGTCGACTGCTTGAGCTTGGGGTGATCGGGTGCCACGCCGCTGCGTACGAGACCGAACGGCGTGGGCAGCCGCTCGATCATATCGACCTGAACCTTCCGTCCGGATCGCAGAAGCGCCTCGGCGGCATAAAAGCCGCTAGGACCGCTGCCGACTATTGCGATGTGAAGCACATCCTGACGACCGTTTACGTGGGCCATTTTCTACCTGATGCCGGGTCTAGAATCCCAGCTCAGCGCGGCGAGACTCCGCCGTGCCCAGCGGCGGCTGCTTGGTCGTGACGACGGGCAGCACTTTCGAGCGTTCCGCGTTGATCGCGATCCACGGATCCTTATCGGCGGGCATGTCGACCACGTCGTAGATGGCGCGGACCGGGCAGGCCGGAATGCAGGCGCCGCAGTCGACGCACACGTCGGGATCGATGTAGAGCCGCTGATCATCCGCGTGGAAACACTCGACCGGACATTGCTCGATGCAATCGGTGAAACGGCAGCCTGCACAGTTTTCCGCTACGATATGGGGCACGACTTGCGCACTCCTGTTGCTGGCGTATCCGGCGCCATTGCATTCTTTCTGCGGTGCAACTCGGTGTCTGCGGAGGGACCCCAAGCGAGAAATTCAACAGCTGTTGGGTCCCCAAGCGCGACGGATCGCTCACCTGCTCGTGATCAATTGCACCGTGTCACCTCGACGAGATTGTCGGAGAACGATGGCGCGTGGCCCATATCGGTGAACTCGGCCGAGCTGATGGAGTTGACTGTTCCGTCGTTCAGCTGCCGCCAATAGCCGAGCGATGCGACGACGATGCCCTGGTTCACGTCATCGGTGATACGGGCAACCGCCTTGAAGGCGCCACGGCCGTTCGTCACCTGCACCCGGTCGCCTTCCACGATGCCGCGCGGTTCGGCATCGGCAATGTTGATCAGCACGAACTGCTCGCCCTGGCCTTTGATCTTCTGCTCCATGTTGGCGTAGCAGGAGTTCAGGAAGCCATGGCTCTTCGGTGAGACGATGTTGAGCGGAAATTTCTCCGCCAGAATTGGGTTGCTCGCCGGTGACTTGCGCGGCGGCGTGTAGTCGGGCAGCGGATCAAGATCTTCGCCCGGCTGGAACCCTTCATACATCTGGCGGAACGGACCGGCGACGAAGTTCTTGGCACCCGGCACCGCGAGCATGCACTTGCCCGATGCGGTCGGGAAGTTTCCTTCCTTGTGCGGTACGCGGTCATCCGGGGTGCCGACCTTGAGGCGCGCAAAGCCATGCTTGCGCAAATAATCGAGGTCGATGCCCTCGCAGGAGGGCGCATCCCAATCGACGTAATGCTCAAGACACTCCGAGTCCGACCACTTGAAATTTTCCTCTTCGAAGCCGAGACGCGCGGCGAGGCGGCGGAAAATCTCGTTGTTGGGAATGGCCTCGCCGGGCGCGTTTGCCGACTTGGCGTTGTACGTCAAGTAGAGGTGGCCCCAGGACAGGATCATATCCTCGTGCTCGGCACCCATCGTCGCCGGCAGAACGATGTCTGCGTAAGACGCGGTGTCGGAGATGAAGTGCTCTGCCGAGACGAGGAACAGGTCCTCGCGCTTCAAGCCCTCGACGATCTTGTCGGTCTCCGGCGCTTGCGTCACCGGGTTCGAGTTCCAGCACATCATCGATCTGATCGGCACCTTAAGGTCCATCTCTCCCAGCAGGGCGCGGCCGATCTGCAGGTTGTTGACGACCTGGGTGCCTTCCGGAATGAGATCCGGGCGGCAAATGACGTCGAACTTGTAAGGATGCTCCCAGACCGGGAACTGGGTGACGCCGCCGCCGACGTGTCGCCAGGCGCCGGTCAGCGCCGGGATGCAGGTGACGGCGCGGATCGTCTGGCCGCCGCCGAAATGGCGCTCCAATGCGACGCCCATGCGGATGGCCGCGGGCTGAACGGTTGTGAGCTCGCGCGCCAGCTTGCGGATGTCATCGGCGGCAACGCCGGTGATCTCGGCGGCCCATTCCGGCGTCCTGGTGCTGGCGCGCTGCTTCAGTGCGTCGAAGCCTTCTGTATATTTTTCGACGTAGTCCATATCGACCAGTCCCTGATCGATAATGGAATTGATGAGCGCCATGGCGAGAGCGCCGTCGGTGCCGGGCTTGGGGCAGATGTGCCAGTCGGCTGCCTTGGCGGTGCGGGATTTGTAAGCGTCGATCACGACAACCTTGGCGCCCTTGCTTTGGGCTTCCTTCACGATTGCCCAGTGATGCAGGTTGGTGCTCACGCTGTTGCAGGCCCAAATGACGATGTACTTGGAGTGGATGTAGCTTTCGGGGTCGAGACCGGCTGTTGGCCCGAGTGTCAGCAGCCAGGCCGTGCACGAGCCCTCGCCGCAGAACGTGCGTTCGCACACGGTGGCGCCCAGCCGGTTGAAGAACGCGTCACCACCATTGAGGCCGTGCACCAGCCCCTGATTGCCGAGGTAGCTGTAAGGGATGATGGCTTCGGGGCCGTGCTCGGCGATGATGGCCTTCCAGCGATCTACGACCTCATCGAGCGCTTCGTCCCAGGTGATGCGCGCGAACTGCTTTGAGCCCTTCGGTCCGGTGCGACGCAGGGGATAGAGCACGCGGTCGGGGTGATAGTGACGCTTCTCGTAGTCCTTCAGCTTCACGCACAGCCCACCACGCGTCATCGGATGGTCCGGGTTTCCACGCACGCTTTTCACCACACCGTTTTCAACTTCGAAAATCATTGAGCAGGTGTCGGGACAATCGTGCGGACAACCACCGAAGAACTCCTTGCCTTGGGGGTGGGTGTTCATGCGCCTTCCTCCAGTGATTTCATAGAGTTCGCCGGCCTGATGCCACTTCGCCCGCGTTGCACTGGTCGCAATTTGGTCGTAGAATGCCTGGTGTTGAAAGGTCCAATTCCGGAAAATTGGGGGGAGCCAACCCGGAGCGGCACCCGTTTTGCGCCGGTTCAAGACCCTGCCCGCAACTGAAAACCAACACGCGCCGATCCGCAGGTAAGGAGTGACGATGGGCCTGACGCTAGCGCTTGATGCCGATGGTCATGAGCCACTGCACGCCCAAGTCTTTGAACAGGTGAGGAAGCGGATCTTGAACGGCAGCCTGCGGCCGGGCGAGCCACTTCCTTCGAGCCGGGAGCTGGCGGGCAGCCTCTGCATCTCGCGCAATACAGTTCTTCTTGGCTACGAACGGTTGGCGGCAGAAGGCTACATCGAGGCTCGGGGGACCGCGGGAACGTTCGTGAGCTCGTTCTTGCCCGATGATCTGCTGCGCGTGTCGGGCGGGCAGCCCAAGCCGCAGCCGGTCGATGAGAGTGACGCCGATCCGGTCCTGTGTTTTGCCGGCTCCCCGGGAGGCTCAGGCTCCTCTGGCCGGCCTCAAATCGATTTCTGGGTTGGTCGCTCGGCTGCCGAGTCCTTTCCCGTGCGAACTTGGCGCAAACTGCTCGCCCAGGCGCTCAACTCCGCCGAGATTCAAATCGCAGACTACAGCGATCCGGTTGGCATTGTGGAGTTGCGCCAGGCCATTTCAAACCACCTTTCCTGGTCAAGGGGCATGGCGGTCGACACCGAGCAGGTTGTCGTCACCAGCGGATCCCAAGACGGACTAAATTTTATTCATAGGCTCTTGCAGGGGCGCTATGACACGATCTTCGTCGAGAACCCCTGCTATCAAGGCGCAGCGCTTCTCTTTCAGAGCCTCGGAATTAAAGTCGTCCCCATTCCTGTCGATGACTCTGGGCTGAGGGTGGACGAGCTTCCCAATGCCAAGTCAAGCCTCGTTTTTGTTACGCCCTCCCATCAGTTTCCCACCGGCGTGATGTTGACGCTGGAGCGCCGGATTTAACTTCTGAAGTGGGCGGAGGACACCGATAGCCTTGTCATCGAGGACGACTACGATAGCGACTTCCGTTACGACGGCCCGCCACTCACCGCGCTAGCCGGAATCGATAACAGCCGGCGCGTATTCTATCTCGGAACCTTCTCCAAATCCTTGGGAGCTGGGCTTCGCCTCGGATACACCGTTGTCCCGAACTCCTTCAGAAAGGGCACGCGCCAAGTTAAGGCCTTCATGAACAATGGCCAGCCCTGGCTCGAGCAAGTGGTGCTCGCCGAATTCTTGAGAGGCGGTGCGTTTGACCGTCACCTCCGCCGCGTTCGCAAGATCTACAAGGACCGCCGTGACCATCTCATCAAATGCATCAGAGAGCATTTTCCTGAGACGACGCTTCGCGGTTACGAGAGCGGACTGCATTTCATCTGGCAATTGCCGCGTGACTTTCCGCCGGCCAGCCAGATTCAAACGCTGGCGCGGGGCATCGGCATAGGAATTTACTCCCTACGGAGCGGCGCCGCGATCGATCTCACCGAACGTTCGCCGGACAATATCATCCTGCTGGGCTACTCGTCCGTCACCAAAGAAAACATCACGCGTGCGGTTCGCAAACTGCGTCAGCTGATCGATACGCAGAAAAAGCCATCCAAGCCGAAGGATCATGTCTCCGGGAAGAACGCAAGCGCGCGGACACTGTCTGTCAACTGAGGCGCTAAGCACGGCTCCTCGTTGGATGTCCTTGCATCGGTGCACCTTTGCGGAATTGGGGCTCGACCGTCCGCGCTTGACCCGACTCGGAAGAGCGCCTGTCGGCGGCTTCTGAGGGGAGAGCAGACTAAGTAAAGGCGACCAGCGGAACCGCCTGCAGCCAGTGAGCCGAAGTCCGGTAACTCGGCAAAGCGGACGTAGCTGGACAATGGGCGCCGACGCGCTCGCGAGTCAGCGCCCACGAGCGCTTCTGTATAGGTGCTGCAACGACCACGACGTAGATCGTCAGTTTGTCCACTGATCCCATGACAGACTCGACCAGCCGCCGAGCGGCGTGAGCGGGTTCAGCGGCTTGAGGGGACTTAGGGGTTTCAACGGCTTCAGCGGCTGCAGAGGCTTGAGTGGGGTGAGTGGTTTAATAGGCTTCAGCGTCCCGCTCGGAGAGGAGCCTTTGAGCCAGCCCACCGGTTTACCCTGCTGATCGAGAAATGATCCTTCATGAAACGGCCCTAGCCAGGCTAGACCTGAAGCGGAAAACACATGTCCGTTTCGCGCGAAAGCGATCCAGTTCAAATCGAGATCGAAGATGTGCTCACCGTTAAACCAGGCTACCTGTTGAGCATGCTGGTCATATATTGGTGTCATGGCTGCACAAGCCTTCAGAAAATGTGCCGTTGATCCGCGGCTCAGTGGTTAAGTGGATTCGAACCCACACAGACAACGGTCTGGGTCAATCCCAAAGTCTCAAGAATAAACTTGCTTGTGTCTGCGACGGCGAGCGTGGCTGAGGTTGTACCGCTTCGTGCAACCTGCGGCATACGATTTGTCTGATCGTGTGCGATAGCGGACCTATTCCGGGCCAAACCGTTCTAGCCATGGTGAGCTCGACGAGTGTCCGCTTCTGTATGAGGCCGTGTGAGAACCAGCGGCGAGCACCATAGCGTGCGTCAGGCGCCTGGCGTACTCCCTCTCACATCGCCGTCAGCAGCTCCCGCACTCCGACGATCGCCATCACCCGCTTCAGATTGTAGGCCAGCACGTGCAGCGCCATCTCGGTGGCGACGTGCTTCAGCGTCTTCATCCTGAAGTGCGTCGCCCCCATCCAAGCCTTGATGCTCCCGAACGGGTGCTCGACGGTGGAGCGGCGCACGATCATCGCGTCGGATCTTCGGTCCAGTCGTGCCTGCACGCGCTCAAGGACCTCCTCCCGCACCCATCGCCTGACGCGGCGCTCTTTGGCCGTCGTGCAGTCGCTCTTGAGCGGACACCCCTCGCACGCGTTGGTCCAATAGAAGCGTATGTTTCGGCCATCCTCGTCGCGTGCCATTCGGTACGTCAGACGCTGGCCGGCCGGGCATAGGTAATGATCCTGCTGAGGATCGTAGACAAAGTCGTCCTTTTCGAACCGCCCCTTCGCGCGTGCGTGAGGCCGGCACGTAAAAGGACGCTGACCCGGGGGAAGATCAGCGTCCCAAAAACGCCACCGAAGCGTCATCCGCGAAACACCCCTGTCCCCGCGCGCATGGAGGAGACTCGGCTGGCGGGGGCACGGGGCATCTCGTGAGGTCCTGTCAGACCGCCTGCAGGGCAATCCGAGGGGCAGGGGATGAAGTTGGTCGCCTACGCTAAGCCGGAGCCGTTTGGCGCGGGGATCGGTCGCCTGACTGTAAGTCTGGGCTGCATCTCACGAACGTCGGAGGCCATGATCATGCCACATGCCCTTCGATACCTTCGACCGATGCGGGCTCTGGGATACTGACGAGCCGTGAAAGAAGGGATGAGTGCGTCGATGCCATGCGAGCACGACACCAAGACCTGAGCCAACAAGCGCCCAAATGACAGGCATCATGCTTGTGTAGGGCCACGCTTCATGGGCGGCCGCGTCGATGCCGGAGCCGATCGCGCCCAACAACAAGCTCACCAGTATCGCACCTATGCAGCGCCGCACATTGCCGATGGGGCGAGTGATGACGTAGGAGACGCCAAGGGCCGTGACGAACACTATCGGCGGTGTCAGTAACGTGGCGTACATGGGCTCATTCTCCAGCGCCAGATCATGTTGAAGTCGGAGGACGGACTATTTCCGAGTCGAGACTGTTTGGTAGCGCGCGAAGGAGATTTCCCCCGCGAATTGCATGTCAGAACGTGAGTGCGCACCGGCAAGTGCCGCGCGCACCGCCCTGACGATTACATGACCCGCATCACCACCGTTGCTCCGGCCGGCGAGTGCCCGACGTTTCTCCGGTTCCTCGATCGCATCACGTGCAGATCGTCACCAATACGCGAGGCCTGCCATGGACCGGGAATGGCTTTCGCGCGAGCTGGAACGGCGCGCTGGAGCCGCCGCCGCAGAAGCACGGCGTGCTGCCGCGTCCGCACCCGCTATGGCCGATTAAACGTGCGGGGCTTGTCTTTCACGGACTACGCAAGTCCGCTGTGGCGACGCTGCTTGAGGCCGGCTGCACGACGGCAGAGGTCCAAGCGATCACCGGACAGTCAATGCAGATGGTCGAACACTACGCCAAGCAGGTGAACCAGAAGAAGCTGGCCGCGTCAGCGATCCTCAAGTGGGAGAACGCGACATGAACCGAGTTTGTACAACGGCCCCTTCGACCTTGTACAGCCGCGACCGTGCGATGGAGCTAAGTCATTGAGAAGAATGGTGGGTGATGAAGGACTCGAACCTTCGACCCGCTGATTAAGAGTCAGCTGCTCTACCAACTGAGCTAATCACCCGCGCCGCCTTCCCGGCTCCGTCCCGGCGGAGCCTTGTGCGGCCCGGCGCCATGACGGCCAACAAGACGGCAAAAGGGCCCGCCACGCGAGCCCTAGAAGCCCCAGCCTCTAGCACCATGAGGCGGCCCTGTCCAGCCGCCGCTCATGCGCCGGCGCGGCCGTCCAACCTTGCCATCGAGGCCAACGCCTCCCGTCACTCCGACCACGCCAGCGCTCGCATTTCTCCCCAGCGGCGGCGCTGCCGCGCGCGGGCGCCGATCTCTTCGCGCCCTTGGGCCCATCTGCTACATTGGGGACTCAACGTGCGAATCGATTTCGTTGCCGTTGTCCCCTCACCGGCCAATTGCTCCCTTGGTGATCGATGGACGACAAACGCAAAGCCTCAAGGCGCCGCGTCCTCAAGGAGGGCAAGATCGTCTATGCGGACGCCATGCGCGTGATCGACTGCACGATCCGCGACATGTCGGCCGACGGCGCGCGCCTCCTCATCGCCAACACCCTCGGCGTCCCCGACAACTTCAATCTGTACGAGAAATCGACAGGCCTGCTCTATCCCGCGAGCGTCGTCTGGCGCCGGAGCAATGCGCTTGGGGTCAAGTTCGATGGGCCGGCGACGAGCATCCACGACAGCGCCAACAAGCGCTATGCGCGGCTCAAATTCGGCTGACCCGGGGGTCCGGCCCGTGCGGGTGCAAGGCGCCGCCCATCAGGGCCGCATCAGCAGGTGGGCGTACTCGTCGAGCCCGGCAAGCACGGCGGCCGAGCCCTTGACCACGCAGTGCATGGGGTTCTTCTGCACGTGGAACTTGACGCCGACGCGCCGCGTCAGCGCCACGTCGATCTTGTCGAGCAGCGCCCCGCCGCCCGTCAGGTTGATGCCGCGCCGCATGATGTCGCTCAAGACGTCGGGAGGCAGATCCTCGAGCGCGCGCTGCACGAAATCGGCGATCGTCTCGATCGGCTCGGACAGCGCCTCGGCGACGTCCTTGGGCGTAAGGATCACGCTCTTGGCCAGACCTCGGCGCAGATCGCGGCCGCGAATGTGCACCTCTGCCGCCCGGCCATTTATGCTGGCGAGCGCCGTCCCCGCCTCGACCTTGATGCGCTCGGCATTGGCCTCGCCGATCAGAAGCTGGTGCTGGCGCCGCACGTAGCGCACGATCGCCTCGTCCATGGCGTGCCCGGCGCAGCGCAAGGTGCGCGCCGAGACGATGATGCCGCTCGTCAGCACGGCGATGTCGGTGGTGCCGCCGCCGATGTCGACGACCATGGCGCCACCCGGCTCTTCGATGGGCAGGCCGGCGCCGAGCGAGGCGGCCACCGGCTCGGCAATCAGATAGACCTTGCGGGCGCCGAGCGACACCGCAGTCTCGTAGACGGCACGGCGCTCCACCGGCGTGGCGCCCGCCGGCACGCAGATCAGAATGCGCGGCCGGCGAAACCCGAGCATCGACTTGGTGCGCTTGATGAACTGGCGCAGCATCTCCTCGGTGGCGAGGAAGTCGGCGATCACGCCGTCGCGCAGGGGGCGGACGATCTCCAGGCTCTCCGGCGCCCGCCCGATCAGCGACTTGGCCTTGCGCCCGACGGCCAGGATCTCGCGCACCCCGCGATGGGCGCGCACGGCGACGACGGAGGGCTCGTCAATGATGATGCCGCGGCCGGCCACGTACACGAGCGTGTTCGCCGTGCCGAGGTCAATCGCGACGTCGTCCGAGAAGGCGCTTGTCACACCCAGATGCATCGTCAGCCCGCAGCCCCGGACGCGCCGGAGCAAGGCACATCGCAGGACGATAGAGCGACTCTAGCGCCTGGCGCGTCAAGGCAGGTTTAACGCGTCTAAAGGCCCAAGCCAACGCGGCGCTGCGGCAGGGGGGCGGCGGCGCCCACCCCCCGAAAGGTTGGCCGGGCGCCGCCGTCTGGTTGCGGGTCTCGCCGAAGCGAAGCTTAGCCCTCAGAGCGCCTGCTGCTGCACGCGCGCGGTCTTCTGGCGCTTGACCATCAGCTTGTTGAGCGCGGTGACGTAGGCGCGCGCCGAGGCGACCATGGTATCGGTGTCGGCGCCGCGGCCCGTCACCATGCGCCCGCCCTCCTCCAGCCGCACCGACACCTCGGCCTGGGCGTCCGTGCCCTCGGTCACGGCGTGCACCTGGTAGAGGTCGAGTTTGGCCTCGTGCGGGACCAGCATCTTGATGGCGTTGAAGGTGGCATCCACCGGGCCGTTGCCGGTCGACTGCACGGTGTGTTGCACGCCCTCTATGTCGAGCGTCAGCGTCGCCGACTGCGGGCCCATGTTGCCGGCGATGACGGTCAGGGAGACCACCTTCATGCGGTCGTGCATGTGGGCGATGCCCTCGTCGACGAGCGCCTCGATGTCCTCGTCGTAGACGTGCTTCTTGCGGTCGGCGAGCGCCTTGAAGCGCAGAAAAGCGTCCTCGAAGGCATTCTCGCCCAGCTCGTAGCCCAGCTCCTTGAGCTTGGCGCGGAAGGCATTGCGGCCCGAATGCTTGCCCATGACCAGCGAGGTCTTGCCGACGCCAACCAATTCCGGCGTCATGATCTCGTAGGTCTGCTGGTATTTCAGGATGCCGTCCTGGTGGATGCCGCTCTCGTGCGCGAACGCATTACGCCCGACGATCGCCTTGTTGTACTGCACCGGGAAGTTGGTGACGGCGGACACGAGACGCGAGGCGCGCGACAGCATGGTGGTGTCGATGCGCGTGTCGTAAGGCAGCACGTCGCCGCGCGTCTTGATCGCCATCACGATCTCCTCGAGCGCGGCATTGCCGGCCCGCTCGCCGATGCCGTTGACCGCGCACTCGACCTGGCGCGCGCCCGCCTCCAGCGCCGCCAGCGTATTGGCGACGGCGAGCCCCAGATCATTGTGGCAATGGGTGGAGAAGATAACCTTGTCTGACCCGGGCACGCGCTCGCGCACGCTGCGGAACATCGCGGCGTACTCCTGCGGCGTCGCATACCCCACGGTGTCGGGCAGGTTGATGGTGGTGGCGCCGGCTTTGATCGCCGCGTCCACGCACTGGCACAGGTAGTCGATCGGCGTGCGGGTGGCGTCCATCGCCGACCACTCGACGTCCTCCACCAGATTGCGGGCACGTGCGACGGTTGCCGTCACGATGTCCAGCACCTCGGCCTCGGTCTTGCGCATCTGGTGCGCCAAGTGGATGGGCGAGGTGGAGACGAAGGTGTGGATGCGCCCGCGCTTGGCATGGCGCACGGCCTCGCCCGCCCGGTCGATGTCGGCAAAGATGGCGCGCGCAAGGCCCGCGACCGTGGCGTTCTGCACCCGCTTGGCGATCGCGCTCACCGCCTCGAAGTCGCCTTCGGAGGCGATGGGGAAGCCCGCCTCGATGATGTCGACGCCCATGGCATCGAGGCAGTCGGCGACCTCGAGCTTCTCCTCAAAGGTCATGGTCGCGCCGGGGCATTGCTCGCCGTCGCGCAGCGTGGTGTCGAAGATCCGCACCCAATCGGTGCTGGGCTTTTGGTCCGTCTCGGAATTCGTGCTCATCGGTTTCGTCTTTCGCTTCAGCCAACCCTAGCCAAGAGCTGGCGTTGATCCATCAGCTCGCTCGACTTCTTATCCCCTGAGCACCCGTCCCGGATCGTCCCGAGACCGTCGAGGCTCAGGGGCTGGTAAGGAGGAGGGTCAGGGTTGGAAGCGCGCACGCCGAGGGAGCGCTGCGGAGGATCTCCGCGCGGTCTGCAAATCGGCCGTCAATGGCGGTCGGCTGGCGCATGGGGAAGTCTAATAATACATTTGGGCGCATTTCGCCAGAGCGCTCAGCGGCCAAATCGGCGCACGGTTGACGATACGCCAATGGCCCCTTTCGGCTCCGGGGCCGTCCTGGCTCAGGTTGCGATCGTGCCCTCGACCACCCGCACCGCGTTGCCGCCGATGCGCACGGTATCGAGGCGGCCCCCCTCGACGACGAGCGTGAGCATGATCGAGCTCGGCCGCCCCATCTCCTGGCCCTGCTCGATCACCCGCTTGTGGGCCCCTTCGGGCAGGTCGTCGAAGGCACTCACCACCCCGGCAAAGCCCACGGCTGCGGCCCCCGTCGCCGGGTCCTCGGGTACCCCGAGTTGCGGAGCGAACATGCGAGCGTGGAACGATGCGCCCTTATGCACGCACTGGCGCGTGTAGAGGTAGACGCCATCGACCTCGCTCTCGGGGAAGGCCGACGCCCAGCTCGCCCCGTTGACCCGGGCCCTGGCGATCGCCTCCAGGCTGGCGATCGGCACGTAGGCGAACATGTTGCCGGCCCCGATGCGCAGCGCGGTATGGTTCTCGAACCCGATCTCCCTCGGCAGCAGCCCCAGCGCATCGGCAATGCGGTCCCGCGCCGGCAGCATTCCCGCCATCTCGGGCAGCTTGGGCGCGTCGAACTCGGCAAATGGCGCCTGGCCGGCCCTCAGCCGCACGCCGACACGCACGGCCCCGATCGCCTGCTCCAAAACGATGATGGCCTCGCGCTCGCCGTTGACGAGGGGCGCACGCAGCTCGGCGAGCAGAACGGCTGTCCCGATCGTCGGATGGCCGGCGAAGGGCAGCTCGCGCCCCGGCGTGAAGATGCGGATCTTGGCCGAGTGTGCCGGGTTCTCCGGCTTCAAGACGAACACCGTCTCCGACAGGTTGAGCTCGTGTGCGATCACCTGCATCTGATCGGGCTTGACCCCGTCGGCGCCGAGCACCACGGCCAGAGGATTGCCCCCGAAGCGGCGGTCGGTGAAGACGTCGAGCGTGTGGAAGGCGAGCGCCATGCGAAGGTCCTGGGGAAGGCGCGCGCACTCTGCCGAATTGGCGGGCCGGGTCAAGCGGTTAATAGCTGGCGCAGCAGCGCTCTCGCATAGCGCGGCATCATGTCCTCGTCGATCTCGCCGACCGAGCGCACGATCACGATGTCGGCGAGCTCGGGCACGGACTCTCGGCGCACGTGGGCGAGAATGCGCTCGCGCAATGCCGCGGCCGGCAGCGGGCTGCGCCACTCGATGCCGATCGAGACAAGCGGCCCGGCGCGCGTGAGCAGGTAGCCCGGCACGCGCGCGAGGCTGGCGGGATCGAGCCCCGTCTCCTCGACGAGCTCGCGCGCGATGCTCCCCTCGATGTCGATCGCACCATCGGTCACATCGCGCGCGTCGATGAAGCCGCCCGGCGGATAGACAAAGCCCGCGTTGAGGTTGCCGCTCGTCTGACGTCCCAACAGCACGTGACCTTCCGCCGAGCGGATCACCGCCGAGCCGAAGCCGTCGCGCACGCTGGTATCCGCATAGCCACCCTCGCGCCAGTAGAGGAAGCTTTTGAAGTCGGTCTGCACGAACGTGCCGCTGAACGTCTCATCCTCGAGCCCCCACGCGCACAGCATGAAGACGGTGCCGTCAAACAGCTTGGGGCGCTGGGCGAGGGCGCGCTGCCAGTTGGCGGCGATCTCGGCTCGGCTCTGCTCGGCAAATGACCAGCGCTCGCGGGCGACGCCGAGCGTGCACCGCGCAATTCTTTCGGATCGATCCTCTGTCTCCGGGGGCATTGGTGCTGCCATTGCCGCGCAGTCCTATTGGCATTTTTTCGAGCACAACGAAAATCGACGGATATCTCGCCGCCAAAGCGAATGAAATCATTATTCCGCCGCGAGGTGACCATGCTCCTTCCCAGATCGCAGTGTGATATCGCAAGGCGCGCGCGAGGACCCTGCCCGGGGGTTAACACAGGGCAGGTCCGGCGGCGGCATCGACAGAAGAGACTATGGACGCCCGAATTACCGTCCGCTCGCGCGAGCGTTGCCGGGCTGACCCACATTGTTGCCTGCGCGTGACGCAGGCAGGCCGCACGGTCTTCACGTGCGGGCGTAAGGATCTGGAATCCGGCGGCACCGTCGCACGATGGTGCCGCTGGAGCGGACGGCGGAGGTCCCCGCTTCTCTGCCGTCCGTCTCCTTCGAGTGCTCGTCCCGAAGCCTCGTACCAGCTTCGGGAACGAGCCCCGGACCCGGAAGGCTCGCGCGGCCGCAGCCACACGCTACCCTCCCCAAAGCGGCTGCGCGGGTCTTTCGTGGATCGCGCCGAAAGATCCCGCGCCGCCTTAACTCACTGCGGGTCGAAGCAGCCGAGCGCCTTCGAGCCGCACCCGTAGTAGCCCCAGATTTCCGCCGAGCAGCAGTACGTGCCGCGCCTGCAGCGCCAGCGATGCACCTTGCCCGTCAGCGTCACGTGGCGGCAGACTTTGGCGTGGTGATAGTGCTTTGCCTGCGCACCCGACATCGTTCCCGTTGCGATAGAGCCCCCGAACGCCAGCGCAAAAGCCAGCGCGGCGAGCGCAAAGAAGCGGATCATGACAAACCTCCCTTTCATGTCAGTCGAGGCCGGCATCATGCCCGCATGGCGGCGCCAGAGCTATCGCTCCCACACCCGGGGGCACGGTCTTATCCACCGTAGCTTTCGGGCCCGCTTCGCATGCTTTGGCACGCACGACCGCTCTCGCGTCCTTTACCGGACGCGCCATAGTCGCGTGGCCAAGGCCAGATCAGGCGCCCGCGCGGCCCGTCGGCGTCTTTAATTTTTAGAGGCAGCCGAAGAGCTTGGAGCCGCAAGTATAGTAGTTGAGCATTTCCGCCGAGCAGCAGGGCCGATCCGCCCCGCAGCGCCAGGTCTTGATCTTGCCGGCAGCGGTCTTGTGCTTGCAGATCTTGGTGGCGTGCTTGCCGGCGGCCATCGCACCGGAGGTCGTGAATGCCAGCGGAGCGGCGGCGAGCGCTGCCGCAAGCGCCAGGCAGGCGAGAGTACGCATCATGACAGAACTCCCTTGCTGAGCCCCCCTAGGGGGCCAGCATTATGCGCCCGCAAGCCCGCTTTGGCCGTTGCCGCCGCGCCTCAGTTGCGCGCCTTATCGACGAGCGCCTTGGCCTTGATCCACGGCATCATGCCGCGCAGACGCTCACCCACTTCCTCGATGGGATGGGCATCGTTTATGCGCCGGATCGCCTTGAACTTGGGCTGACCCGCCTTGCACTCGCGTATCCATTCCGACGTGAAGGCGCCACTCTGGATGTCCTTGAGGATCTTCCTCATCTCCGTCTTGGTGCGCTGGGTGATGACCCGGGGACCCGACACGTACTCGCCGAACTCGGCCGTGTTCGACACCGAGTAGTTCATGTTGGCGATGCCGCCCTCGTAGATGAGGTCGACGATCAGCTTCACCTCGTGCAGGCACTCGAAGTAGGCCATCTCCGGCGCATAGCCGGCCTCCACCAGCGTCTCGAAGCCGGCGCGGATCAGCTCCACCAGCCCGCCGCACAAGACGACCTGCTCGCCGAAGAGGTCGGTCTCGCACTCCTCCCTGAAGCTCGTCTCGATGATGCCGGAGCGGCCGCCGCCGATGGCGGAGGCATAGGAAAGGAAGAGATCGAGCGCGTTGCCGCTCTTGTCCTGGTGCACGGCCAGCAAGCACGGCACGCCGCCGCCCCTCTGGTATTCGCCGCGCACCGTATGGCCCGGGCCCTTGGGAGCGACCATGCCAACGTCGAGGTCGGCCCTAGGCTCGATCAGACGGAAGTGCACGTTGAGGCCGTGCGCGAACATCAGGGCTGCGCCCTGTTTCATGTTGGCGGCGAGATGGTCCTTGTAGATGTCGGCCTGCAGCTCGTCAGGCGTCAGCATCATGATGACGTCGGCCCACTTGGCGGCGTCTGCCACCTCCATCACCTTGAGGCCTTCCTTCTCCGCCTTCTGCGCGCTCGCAGAGCCCTTGCGCAAGGCGATGGCGACCTCTTTGACGCCGCTGTCGCGCAGGTTCAGCGCGTGCGCGTGACCCTGGCTGCCGTAGCCGACGATCGCGACCTTCTTGGCCTTGATGAGATTGATGTCGGCATCACGATCGTAATAAACGCGCATGGCTGCTCTCTCTTGTGTTTGTCTTGGTCGGTGTTGGCTCGAATGGGCTGCCGGCGGCAGCCGAAGGCGGGTGGCGAGCGAAGCGCTCCTGTTAGAGACTGGCGGGGCCGCGGGCAATGGCGGCGACACCCGTGCGCGAGACCTCGACGAGGCCGAGCTCGGTCATGATCTGGATGAACTGCTCGATCTTGGAGGAGCGCCCCGTGATCTCGAACACGAAGTGCTCCGTCGAGGCATCGATGACGCTGGCCCGAAAGATCTCGGCAAGACGCAGCGCCTCGATGCGCTTCTCGCCCCGGCCGGTGACCTTGATGAGCGCCAGCTCGCGCTCGAGCGCTTCGCCCTCGACCGTCAAATCGTTCACGCGATGGACGGGAACCAGCCGCTCGAGCTGATGCTTGATCTGCACGATGACGTCGGGTGTGCCGCGGGTGAGGATGGTGATGCGCGACAGGTGCTTCTCGTGCTCGGTCTCGGTCACCGTGAGCGAGTCGATGTTGTAGCCGCGTCCCGAGAACAGGCCGATGACGCGCGCCAGCACGCCCGGCTCGTTGTCGACCAGCACCGACAGCGTGCGCGCGACGACCGCTTGCTCGGCGCCCGGCCCCACGTAGTGCGTCTTGGAAAGGGTCTTCACCATGGTCGGCTACTTCTTCTTCTCTTCGCCTTCGGAGGGCAGTCCGTGCTTGGGAACCGGCATGTCGACGCCGGGAAACAGCGCCTTGAAGAAAACGGGAAAGCCGTGCTTGTCGACGAGCTCCTTGAAGGCCTTAGCCCGCGCGGGCGGCACCTTGTAGGTCGCAAATGCCGTTGCGATGCGCTTGCCCATGGTCTGGGCCAGAAGCTGCGGCGTCGGTGCGCCCATCTTTTTCAAGGTCTCGGGCGGAATGCGCGAGTAGATGAGCGCGAGAACCTGCGTCTCCAGATAGTCCTGCGTGATGCAGGCCTCGAACCCCTTGGTGTAGTTGGTATTGAGCGACTGCGTCTTGTAGCAGGCGTCGATGAACGCGAAGGTGCGCGTGGCACCCTGCCGGCGCTGCATTTCGGCGAGCCGGGTCGCCGCCTCCTTGATGTTGGCCACCTGGTCCCAGTCGGGCTTGTCGGGCGCGGCCCGCGCAATGCCGGCTGCGAGCAGGACGGGGATAGCCAGCAGCAGCAGCAGTGCGAGGCGCGCGCGCGCGCCGCCGTGCCGAGCCCTGCGCGAGGCGCATCCTGGCCGCATTCGAGCGTGCCCGTCCCGCATGTCCATTACACGAGCACCTTGCCCTCGTCGCCGATCGCCTGAGCGACCTCCTCCTCCGTCACATCGTCGCCGAGCAGCATCTCGTTGTGCGCCTTGCCGGAGGGGATCATGGGGAAGCAGTTGGCAAGCGTCGCCACCCGGCAATCGAACATGACCGGTCCCTTGGTGTCGATCATCTGGCGGATGGCGTCGTCGAGATCGGCCGGGTCCTCGCAGCGCATGCCGGTCCAGCCGTAGGCCTCCGCGAGCTTCACGAAGTCGGGCAGGCTGTCGGTATAGCTGTGCGACAGCCGGTTGCCGTGCAAGAGCTGCTGCCACTGGCGCACCATGCCCATGTACTGGTTGTTCAAGATGAACACCTTGACCGGCAGATCGAACTGCATGGCCGTCGAGGCCTCCTGGATGTTCATCAGGATCGAGGCATCGCCCGCGATGTCGATGACGAGCGATTTGGGATGCGCGAGCTGTGCGCCGATCGCTGCGGGAAGTCCATAGCCCATGGTGCCGAGCCCGCCAGAGGTCATCCAGCGGTTCGGCTCCTCGAAATGAAAGTGCTGGGCGGCCCACATCTGGTGCTGGCCGACCTCGGTGGTGATGTAGACGTCGCGGTCCTTGGTGAGCTCGTAGAGCCGCTCCACCGCATACTGCGGCATGATCGTCTCGCGCGATTTCTTATAGGAGAGCGATTTCTTGGCGCGCCACTGATCGATCTGCTTCCACCAGGCCTTGTGCGCCGCCTTGTCGAGCTGGGGCGCCTTCGATTTCCAGATGCGCATCATGTCCTCGAGCGCGTAGCCGACGTCGCCGACGATGGGCACGTCGACCTTGACGTTCTTGTTGATCGAGGACGGGTCGATGTCGATCTGGATCTTCTGTGAGCCCGGCGAGAAGGCGTCGATGCGGCCGGTGATGCGGTCGTCGAAGCGCGCGCCGACGGCAATCATCACATCGCAATCGTGCATGGCGAGGTTGGCCTCGTAGGTGCCGTGCATGCCGAGCATGCCCAGCCACTGCTTGTCGGAGGCCGGGTAGGCGCCGAGCCCCATCAGCGTCGAGGTGATGGGAAAGCCGGAGAGCCGCACCAGCTCGCGCAGGATCTGGCTCGCCTTGGGGCCCGAGTTGATCACCCCGCCGCCGGTGTAGAACACCGGACGCTTGGCATTCGCCATCAGGTCCACGGCCTCGCGCACGGCGTTCTGGTCTGGCTTGACGCGCGGCTTGTAGGTCTTGTGCGCGATGTTGGACGGCCCGACGTAGTTGCCGGTCGCGAACTGGATGTCCTTGGGCACGTCGACCACGACCGGCCCGGGGCGCCCGGCCTTGGCGACGTAGAAGGCCTCGTGCAGCACGCGCGCCAGGTCGTTGACGTTCTTGATGAGCCAGTTGTGCTTGGTGCAGGGCCGGGTGATGCCGACCGTATCGCACTCCTGGAAGGCGTCGTTGCCGATCAGGTGCGTCGGCACCTGGCCGGAGATGCAAACGACCGGAATCGAATCCATGAGCGCGTCGGTGAGGCCCGTCACCGAGTTGGTGGCGCCAGGCCCGGAGGTGACGAGCACCACGCCGACCTTGCCGGTGGAGCGCGCATAGCCCTCGGCCGCATGCACCGCGCCGCCCTCCTGGCGCACGAGGATGTGGCGGATCTTGTCCTGCTGAAACAGCTCGTCGTAGATCGGCAGCACGGCGCCGCCCGGATAGCCGAAAATGTGCTCGACCCCCTGGTCGATCAGCGCCGCGATCACCATCTCGGCGCCCGTCATCGTGCGTGCCATCGCCCACTCCACACAACAAGGCCGCCGAAGGCGCGCGGGACAGGGATGCGACCATACCCTCGCGCGCGTCAGGCGGCGCTTTTCTTGGCCGGCAAACTAGGCCCGGCAAAGTGGCGGGTCAATGCTAACGCTCGAGAAAAGATACAAAATTATCGCCGTTGCTTTCCATTTCTTTCTCAGAAACCAACTTCCACGACATCATATTGCCGCGGGCCCACGTCAGCTGCCGTTTGGTGTATTGCCGCGTCTCCGTCTGCGCCGCCGCCACCGCCGCCTCAAGTTGCAGCGACCCTGAAAGATGCGCGACGAGCGGACCGACGCCCAGCGCGCTCATGATCGGCAATGCCGGATCGAGCCGCAGGCTTGCCAGGTGCCGCACCTCCTCCAGCGCGCCGGCGGCCATCATCCCCTCAAAGCGCGCGTCGATGCGCCGGCTGAGCTCGGCCCGATTGGGCGCCACCACGATGCGCACCGTCTCGTCCGCGCCGAGCACCGGCGCACGCGGGCGTTGCTGCCACTCGGAGAGCGAAACGCCCGAGGCGTCGAGAACCTCCAGCGCGCGCACGATCCGCTGCGTATCGCCAGGCGCGAGGCGCTCGGCCATTACCGGATCGCGGCGCGCAAGGACGGCGTGCAGTGCGGGCGCCTCGGTCTTGGCGGCCTCGCTGCGCCAGTGCGCGCGGATATCGTCCGGCACCTCCGGCATGGGCGACAGCCCTTCGATGAGCGCCTTGAAGTAGAGGCCGGTGCCGCCGACGATGATCGGTCTCAGGCCTTTCTGGCGCGCCTCCTTGAGAACGCGCGCGGCATCGGCGGCATAGCGCCCGGCCGAGTAGGCCTCGCTTCCCGCAGCGAACCCGTAGAGCGCATGCGGGGCGCGTGCCTCGTCCTCTGGGCCGGGCCGCGCGGTGAGGATGCGCAGCTCGCGATAGACCTGCATGGAATTGGCGTTGATGACGATGCCGCCCAGCCGTTCGGCTAGGCTTAGCGCCAGGCCGGATTTGCCGCCCGCCGTCGGTCCTGCGATAAGAATGGCGCGTGTCAATCGTCTCACCGGGAAGAAGCCGCACTATATCTAAGGATATGCCACGCCCTCCCCTAGCCTCAACGCAGCCCGATTGGGCTTCCTTAACCGCCGATCCCGGGCGGCAGTGGATCTTCGGCTACGGCTCGCTTGCCCATGTCGAGAGCCTCAAGGGCCTTTTTGCGCGCCATCGCCGCGCGCTCGGCACCCACGGCTACGGCGCGCTTGTCGGCTTTCAGCACACCTGGAGCGTGGCGATGGACAACAGCGCGACGCTGCCGCGCTACAAATACTATCTCGATGCCAAGACGGGTGCGCGCCCCGATGTCTTCGTCGCCTTCGCCAACATCGAGACGGGAGAGGACCGCGTCTCCGGCATCCTTTTTCAGGCCGACGACGGCATGCTCGAGGTCTTGGATGCGCGCGAGCGCAACTACCTGCGCACCGACGTCACCGCTCACCTCTGCGAGCCCGTCGCAGGACCCGTGTGGACCTATGTCGGGAGCCCGGAGGCGAACGCGCGGTTCCACCACGGCCTCAAAACCGACGCGCTCGTCATCGACAAGGCCTATGCGCAGGCCATCCAATCCGCTTTCGCGCACGCAGGCCTGCCCTATACAGCGCCGCTCCCTCGCAATGTGCCGCTCGTCGAGCTGACTTCGCGTCGACACCTGACGCGCGTGATGAAACCTCAGTAGTTGATCGTCGTGCGCAGGCCCAAGACCGCCGCGTTGGGAACCGCCTTCGCAGGGTCGTTGGGATCGGGCACGTGTCCGCCCGGATTCCAGAAGTATTGAAAATCCGGCTGCACGATCAACCCCGGCACGATCTGCGCTGAATAGCTCACCTCGAAAAGGGCTTCGTAGCTGGCAACGATCGGGCGCTGATGGGCTTTCTGCAGATTGCTGATATCGGGCGAAATGGCGGTATAGGTAATGCCGAGCGCAAGCACATCATCCGGGCGCGAAGTCCTGAAGGCCAGCAAACGTCATGCCCGCTTCCCAATAGATGTTGACAGGGTTGAGATCTGGCGCGCCGATCACGCGACCGAAGACGGAGATGCCTCTCGGGTCGCCTCCTCCCGGCAATCGGTAGATCATTTGATCGAGGACACCGTAGAGCCCGAAGTCACCATCTGTCGCGAGTTGGGTCTCCCTCGCGAAGCTGACATGCACACCACCCGTGATGATGTGCTGAAACGCATACCTGCCAAAGTTGCGATAGCCGCCGAGCTTGATCGTCCCGGCAAGCTTGCCTGGCTCCTGATTGAAGCTGTAGGCGCCCTCGGCCATCAGCAGAGGCGGCGCATCGATGGGAAAGAGCAGACCGTTCGGATTGCACACCTGCGGGTCCTGCTCGGGCGGGCAATCACCCGCGGGCTTGCCGTTGAAGACGCCGATGAGGGCGCCGAGCCGGTCGCTCGGATTGAAGGCGACGCGCACGCCCGGCGTCGCCAACGGATAAGCCGGGCCGCTTTGCGGCATGTTCACGGTGGCGATCGAGGGCCAGCCCCAGGTGCCGTTGAGCAAGGCCTGCCCGCCCTTGCTGAACATGAACTCAGAATCGGCCGCGAGCTCACCGAAGCGGATCGACACCCTGTCATTCCACAGCTTCTGCTCCAGCCATAGCTCGAACAGGCGCGTTGAAGGGTTTGCCTCGATGAAGCTCACCGGCATCAGCACGCCGAGATCCGCTGCCGAGATGCTGTCTCCGTGGATCTGGTAGCCATTGGCGAAGAAGCTCAAGCCCGCCCAGCCGATCCCCTTTTCCAGGTCCGCCTGCACAGCGAGCTCGAGCCGCCCGTCGTAAAACGCGCCTTGGCGATAGCCGCCGGTCGGATTGGCGAGCACCTCGCCGATGTAGTTGACGGCAAAGGTGACGCCTCTCTTGGCGAGCGCCGAGCGCACGCCGCCAGGATCCGCGAGCGCGCGCGGCAGGCTGGTGCCGATCGACGGCTCGGGCAAACCGGGGATGCGGCCGCCTTCCGGATTGCTCGTTTGCGCCAGGGCCGGGGTCACCGCCATGGCCGCAGCCATCGCAACCGTCGCCCGCAGTCGCCATCGCGGCCGCCAGAGGGCCCGAGCCATGCCTGCAAATCCGCTTCGCCGCACGCATACGGGGTTGTCCTCAAGGCGCGCTCGAAACCGCCGAATCGAGCGGCATGCCTCCTACTATCGCAGGATTAGAGGACTGCCCAAGAGCGGGAGGCGCGCGCTGCGGCGCCGGCTCAGTAGTTGATCGTGGAGCGTATCCCGAACACCGCTGCGTCCTTCACCGGCGGACTGCTGGGATTGCTGTCATCCAAGGGAACATGCCCGCCCGGATTCCAGAAGTACTGGACGTCGGGCTGGATGGTGAAGCCCGGTACGACCTGAGCGGTGTAGCTCACCTCGAGCAGCCCCTCGTAATCGAGGATGACCTCTTGGGTCGGGTTGTCTTTGATCTGCCTGGCGCTGGCATCATTCGAGATCCCCGTGTGGGCATAGCCGATGCCGAGCACGTCGTCGGGACGCGAGGCAATGAGGCCGCTGAAGGTCAAGCCCGCCTCCCAGTACATGTCGACGAAGCTGCGGTCCTCCGGCGCCCCGATCACACGCCCGAAGAACGAGATGCCCTTGCCCTCGCCGAGCTTGTAGATCATCTGGTCGAGGATGGCGTAGAGCCCGTAGTTGCCGTCGGTGATCACCGCGTCGTCTAGCAGATGCGGGAAGTCGCCCTCCTGGTGCCAGCCGCCGAGCTTGACCGTGCCGGGCAGGCCCCCGACGCTGTACCTGTAGCTGCCCTCGTACATCATCAGCACCGGATCGGAGATGCGGAAGCTAAGTCCGGCATCGTTGCACACCTGCGGATCGTCGCTGGCGCAGGTGCCGGCCGGATCGCCGTTGAAGACCGCGGCCATGAGGGTCAGCTGGTCGTTCGGCATGAAGGCGACGCGCACGCCCGGCGTCGCCAGGGGATAGGCGGGGCCGCCGTTCGGCAGGTTCGCCGCAGTGATCGACGGCCAGCCCCAGGTGCCGTTGATGAAGGCGCCGCCCCCGTCGGAGAGAATGAACTCGGAGTCGGCCGCGATCTGTCCGAAGCGGATCGAAAGCTTGTCGTCGAGCAGCCGTTGCTCGAACCACATCTCGAAGAGCCGCGACGCCGGCGTCGCCTCGATGAAGCTCACCGGCATCACCGCCCCGAGGCTTTCTCCCGATATGCTCTGCCCGTGGATCTGGTAGCCGTTGGCAAAGAAGCTCAAGCCCTTCCACCCGAGCATCTTCTCCAGGTCCGTCGATACGGCCACCTCGAGGCGCCCATCGTAGTAGGTGGCGCGCTTGACGCCGCCGCTCGCGTTCCCGAGCACCTCGCCGATGTAGTTGATGCCGAAGGTGATGCCCTGCTTGGCCAAGGCGGAGCGGACGCCGCCGGGGTCGGCGAGCTCGGGCGGCAGGCTCGTGCCTATGGACGGCTCGGGGAGACCGCTGTCCTGCGCGCTCGCCGGAGCGGCGGCACCCGCCGCAGCCATGGCCGCCAACCCGTATAAAACGCCTTCCCACCGGCAAATGCCCTGGCCGAATACCTGCCCCGCACGCATACGCGCTACGCACACCATTACGCGACCCCACTTACTTTACGCGAAAACTCCACTTTCCATTTCTATACAATGGAAGTCAGATTTCAAGGCAAGCGAGCATCTAATCCAGCTCAGCGGGAATCCGCGCTTTGCAGCCGGGTATGACCGGTGGGGCACGCTGGGCCCGATGAAACGGCGCGAGTTGTCGCATCGCCGTTTGACCACCGGGCTTGTCGGCGTGCGCCGGACTCGCTAGCCATGGAATTATTCCAAAGAAGGGCGCTTGCTGCAGGCGCCCGCAGACGACGGAGGTGCACATGGCAGACGAGGCGGTCGTCGCCCAAAAAGGCCCCTACCAGGTCGAGCTCGCCGAGGGAAAGCCCTACTTCTATTGTCGCTGCGGTCGCTCGCAGAGCCAACCGTTCTGCGACGGCTCCCACAAGGACACCGGGATCGAGCCCTTGCGCTTCGTCGTGGATCATAGCGGCACCTTCAACATCTGCGGCTGCAAGACGACCGACGACGAGCCATTCTGCGACGGCTCCCACCTCCTGCTATAGTCGCAAGCTCGGAGCGCGCATCGGGGGGACCGGGCAGAATGGAATACTTCGTCCAGCAGCTGATCAACGGCCTCACCCTCGGCTCGATCTACGGCCTCATCGCCATTGGCTATACGATGGTGTTCGGCATCATCGGCATGGTGAACTTCGCGCATGGCGACGTTTTCATGGTGTCGGCTTTCATCGCCCTCATCCTGTTCCTGCTGCTGTCGCAAGTGCTGGGCGGCTTCGCGATCGGGATCGCCCTGCTGCTCGTGCTCATCTTGGGGATGGCGCTGACCGCGCTGTGGAACTGGGTGATCGAGCGCGTCGCCTATCGTCCGCTGGCGGGCTCGTTCCGCCTCGCCCCCCTCATCTCCGCCATCGGCATGTCGATTTTTTTGTCGAATTTCGTGCAGGTGGTGCAGGGTCCGCGCAACAAGCCGGCGCCGCCCATGCTGAACCAGGTGTTCACGCTGCCTATCGGCAACGGCAACGTCACCTTATCGATGAAGCAGATCCTCATCTTCGCGCTGACGGCAGTGCTGCTCCTTGCCTTCTGGGCCGTGGTGCAGAAGACGCGGCTGGGACGCGCGCAACGCGCCTGTGAGCAGGACCGCAAGATGGCGGCGCTGATCGGCATCAACGTCAACCAGACGGTGTCGATGACGTTCGTGATCGGCGGGGCGCTCGCCGCCGTCGCCGGCCTCATGTTCATGATCTACTACGGCGTGGTCAGCTTCACCGACGGCTTCACGCCGGGCATCAAGGCCTTCACCGCCGCGGTGCTGGGCGGCATCGGGTCGCTGCCGGGCGCTGTGCTCGGCGGGATCTTGATCGGCCTCATCGAGACCTTCTGGTCGGCCTACTTTTCCATCGACTACAAGGACGTGGCCGCCTTCTCCGTCCTCGCCATCACGCTGATCTTCATGCCCTCCGGCATCCTCGGCAGACCTGACGTCGAGAAGGTTTGAGAACCATGGGCGCCGGCAGCAAGGGCGCGCTGCCGCCCCAAGCGGTTTCGATGCGGGAGCTGGTGAAGGACGCAGGCGTGTGGGCGCTGGTCACGCTCGGCCTGTGCTTTCCGATTATCCTGTTCCGCACCGAGCGGGACTATTCCAACCGGCTCATCCTCGAGGCGCGTCCCTGGCTTGTGGCCGCGCTGGTGCTCTCAGTCTTCATCGGCCGGCTGTTGTGGCGGCTGGCGCGGCACCCGAAGTACGCCAAGACGCTGCCCTTCCCGCGGCTCGACTTCTCCGCCGATCACAAGCGCTGGCTGCCGCGCGGCGGGCTCGGCGTGCTGCTCATCTTTCCGTTTGCGGCGCTGGCGCTCACCGGGCCTTCGGGCGCCATCAAATGGGTCGATAATTTCGGCGTGCAGATCCTGATCTACGTGATGCTCGCCTGGGGCCTCAATATCGTGGTCGGTCTCGCCGGGCTCCTCGATCTGGGCTACGTCGCCTTCTATGCGGTTGGGGCCTACACCTACGCCATCCTTGCCACCTACGTGATCCCGGCGACGGTGCCGGTGCTGGGCCCGTGGGCCTTCTGGATCTGCCTGCCGATTGCCGGCATGCTCGCGGCGCTGTGGGGCGTCATCCTCGGCTTTCCCGTCTTGCGCCTGCGCGGCGACTATCTCGCCATCGTCACGCTCGCCTTCGGCGAGATCATCCGGCTCGTGCTCATCAACTGGGTGGCGCTGACCAACGGCTACGCCGGCATCCAGACCCCGCGCATCACCTTCTTCGGCCTCCCCTTCACCACGCGCGGGAGCGAGACGACGTTCGGCCAAGTCTTCGGGCTGCCGGGCAGCCCCACCGTGCATCGCTCCATCTTCCTCTACTACGTGATCTTGGGGCTCGCCCTTCTCGTCGCCTTCGTCACCCAGCGCATGCGCCGTCTGCCGGTGGGGCGCGCCTGGGAGGCCTTGCGCGAGGACGAGATCGCCTGCCGGGCGCTTGGCATCAACACCGTCAACACCAAGCTCACCGCGTTCGCCATGGGCGCTCTGTTCGGCGGGCTTGCCGGCGCGTTCTTCGGCGCCCGCCAGGGCTTCATCAATCCGCGCTCGTTCGAGTTTCTGGAATTGGCAACGATCCTCGCCATCGTGGTGCTGGGCGGCATGGGCTCCCTCGTCGGCGTCGCCGTGGCCGCCGTGGCCATCATCGGCGGCATCGAGCTTTTGCGCGAGCTCGACTGGCTGAAATCCATCTTCGGCGAGAGCTTCGATCCCGCCCAGTACCGGATGCTGATCTTCGGCTTCGCCATGGTGCTGATGATGGCCTGGCGCCCGCGCGGGCTCATCGCCTCGCGCCAGCCTTCGATCGTGCTCAATGAGGCCAAGGCCGTCTCAGGCGATCACGTCAAGGAGGGGCACGGCTGATGCGCTGGCTCAGCGAGCCGCTCCTCGTCGTCGAAGGATTGACCATGCGCTTCGGCGGCCTCGTGGCCGTGCGCGATCTTTCGTTCCAGGCCGGCCGCGGCGACATCACGGCGCTGATCGGCCCCAACGGCGCCGGCAAGACTACGGTCTTCAACTGCATCACCGGATTCTACAAGCCCACGAGCGGGCTCATCGCGCTCGCCAGCACCGGTGCCGTCGACCCGGATGCCGTCGCCACCCTGGCGGCGTCGAGCAAGCGCTACCGGCACGACAACGCGCGCGACGGCGACGGGCTCTTCCTCTTGGAGCGCATGCCCGACCACGAGATCGCGCACAAGGCGCGCGTTGCCCGCACCTTCCAGAACATCCGCCTGTTTGCCGGCATGACCGTCTTGGAGAACCTCATCGTCGCCCAGCACAATCGGCTGATGCACGCCTCTGGCTGGTCGCTTCTGGGCCTTTTTGGCGCGCCGAGCTACGTTGCGGCCGAGCGCGCGGCAGTTGAGCGCGCCAAGTATTGGCTCGACCAGATCGGGCTCACCGACCGCGCCGACGATGCCGCCGGCTCGCTGCCCTACGGCGACCAGCGCCGGCTCGAGATCGTGCGCGCCATGTGCACCGAGCCGGTGCTCCTGTGCCTCGACGAGCCGGCAGCCGGCCTGAACCCCAAGGAGAGCGCCGCGCTCAACCAGCTTCTGCTTTCGATCCGCGACAACCACGCCACGTCGCTGCTGCTGATCGAGCACGACATGACCGTCGTCATGGAGATCTCCGACCACATCATCGTCTTGGAATACGGCTTGCGCATCTCTGACGGGACGCCCGAGAGCGTCCGGAACGACCCTAAGGTCATCGCCGCCTACCTGGGCGTGGAGGATGACGAGGTGGCGCAAGCCGAAGCGGAGGTCGGCGCATGAGGGAGCCGCTCTTGGAGCTTGCGGGTGTGACCACCTGCTACGGCAACATCGTGGCACTGCGCGGGGTCGACGTCGTCGTGCCCGAGGGCGAGATCGTGACGCTCATCGGCGCCAACGGCGCCGGCAAGACCACGCTCATGATGACCATCTTCGGCAACCCGCGCGCCCGCGAAGGCCGCATCGTGTTCGACGGCCGCGAGATCACCGGCCTGCCCACGCACGAGATCGCCCGGCTCGGCATCGCCCAGTCGCCGGAGGGACGACGCATCTTTGCGCGCATGACGGTCGAGGAGAACCTGCGGGTCGGCGCCGAGTTCGCCGGCAACGCCGACTACGACGAGGAGTTCGCCCACGTTGCGCAGATCTTTCCCCGCTTGAAGGAGCGGCTTTCCCAGCGCGGCGGCACGCTGTCGGGCGGCGAGCAGCAAATGCTCGCCATCGCGCGCGCGTTGATGAGCCGGCCCAAGCTTCTGCTGCTCGATGAGCCGTCGCTCGGCTTGGCGCCGCTCGTCGTCAAGCAGATCTTCCAGGTCATCGCCGATCTCAACAGACGTGAGGGGCTCACCGTGTTCCTGGTCGAGCAGAATGCGTTTCACGCGCTGCGGCTCGCGCACCGGGCCTACGTCATGGTCAACGGCGCCATCACGCTCTCAGGGACGGGTAAGGAGCTGCTCGCGAGCCCGGAGGTTCGCGCCGCCTATCTCGAGGGCGGGCGCCGCTAGGGGTCTTCCCCGAGAGGCGCGCAGGGGCCCGCATCGACCTCCGGGCGTCTTCAGTGTTGCTCTCGCGCTTGCAGGAAGCGAGCGAACGCCTTTAGCGTTGTCTCTGAAACATGATGCTCGATGCCCTCCGCGTCGCCTTCGGCGGCTTCGACCGGAACTCCCAAGGCAATCAGCACGTCGACAACGAGTCGATGGCGGGCCCGCACGCGCTTGGCCAGCGCTTCTCCCTTCTCAGTCAGAAACACCCCGCGATAGGGACGCGCCGTCACCAGTCCTTCTCGTTTCAAGCGAGCAATCGTGTTGATGGCGGTAGGATGCGAGACGCCCAGCCGGCGGGCGATATCGGTAGGACGCGCCTCACCCATGGTGACCAACAGGTCGGCGATCAGCTCGACGTAGTCTTCGAGCACGGCTGTTGATCGGGCGGAGCGTGCCTTACCAAAGCGTCGCGCCTGCGTCAGCTCCGTCGGCAGCTCCGGTGCAAGCTCGGCTCGATTTCCCAGCGCTCTGCGCGACATCGAATCTTCCTGCTGTGAGCCACCCGACTGAGGTGCAAGGTAATGGTGGTGACCATCGCGAGCAAGGCGTGTACCGCGTTTTGTCGCCCCCTTGCAACAACTGCCGCGGCACTGCTTCTGACCTGCGCCACCGCTATTGACAGTACCTCCAAGGCCCCTATTGTAGCATAAGCTACATGTTGATCTAAAGGCTAGATACGCGAGAATCTAAACGATGACTGACTCTCTCAGCGAGACGGTACCGCTGACGGATGCAATCGACCGCCGCGAATCGCTGTCCGAACGGACGGTGACGGCCGCTCAGGAAGGTCCTGGCCGGGCACGGCGGAGGCATTCGAGCCTACCTCGCCTTCGTCGGTCCGGCAGTGATTGCCTCGATCGCCTACATGGATCCCGGCAACTTCGCGACCAACATTCAGGCGGGGGCCAAGTATGGCTATGGCCTATTATGGGTGGTCTTGCTCGCCAACTTGATCGCGATGCTGTTCCAGGCGCTGTCGGCGAAACTTGGCATCGTCAC
This sequence comes from uncultured Alphaproteobacteria bacterium, assembly GCA_963782555.1. GTDB lineage: Bacteria > Pseudomonadota > Alphaproteobacteria > Rhizobiales > Hyphomicrobiaceae > Hyphomicrobium_A. Next base: position 1,110,708 of record CAWAKB010000005.1, read on the forward strand.
CGGACGCAACCTGGCAGAAATGTGCCATGACCAGTTTCCCAAGCCGGTCGTGTGGGCGATGTGGGTCATCAGCGAGATCGCCGCAATGGCGACCGACCTCGCCGAGTTCCTCGGCGGTGCTATCGGGCTTTCACTGCTGTTTGGCATCCCGCTTCTCTACGGGATGATCGTTACCGGGGTCATTGTCTATGGCATCTTGATGTTCGAGAGGTCCGGATTCCGGCCGATTGAGCTGATCATCGGCAGTCTCGTGGTGGTTATCGCCCTCTGCTATCTCATCGAGATGTTTATAGCCCCGGTTGATTGGCAGGCCGCTGCCATGCACACCGTGCTGCCGGAACTTGCCGACGGCCAGGCGGTGCTGCTGGCGGTCGGCATCATCGGTGCGACCGTCATGCCGCATGCCGTGTACCTGCATTCGGGTCTCACGCAGGCCCGCATTCCCACGCGTGATGCGAGCGAGAAGCGGAAGATCGTACGCATCTCAAACACCGAGGTGATTGTCGCGCTCGCGGTCGCCGGCATGGTCAATATGGCCATGGTCATGATGGCGTCGAGTGCCTTCCACGCCGGACACAGCGACGTGGCCGAGATCGAAACCGCCTATCACACGCTGACGCCGCTGCTGGGCGGAGCGGCCGCCACCGTGTTCTTGGTGTCGCTGCTGGCATCGGGCGTGTCGAGCTCGACGGTCGGTACGCTGGCCGGGCAAATGATCATGCAGGGCTTCGTCGGCTTCCGCATTCCGATTTGGGTGCGACGGTTGGTGACCATGCTGCCGGCCTTCGTCGTCGTCGGTCTTGGTGCAAACGCAACGAATGCCCTCGTCGTTAGTCAGGTCGTCCTCAGTATTGCTCTGCCGTTGCCCATGATCGCCCTCCTCATGTTCACGCGGCGCAGAGACATCATGGGTGCCTTCGCCAATGGCAGGCTCACCAATATCGTGGCGGTGGCCGGTACGGTCTGCGTGCTGCTGCTCAACGTGCTGCTAATTCTGCTGACGTTTAGCGTGCCGATTCCAGGTCTATCGAGTGCGGGTTAGCCAAGTTGGCGTTGGCGGGAAGAGCAATGCATGCCCGAATCCGTTAGCAAAGAGGGCGCTGACATTCGAAGAAGGCTCAGCAAGCTCGGCATGCGTCCGACGCGCCAGCGCGTCGCGCTCGCAAGCCTGCTGCTCGCTAAGGGGCATGAGCATGTGACCGCTGAAATGCTCTACGGGGAAGCCCGCGCCGCCGGGCACTCCGTATCGAGAGCCACCGTGTGCCTGGCGCTGCGCCAATTCGAGCAGGCGGGCCTGCTGCGCCGCTTTGCCGTTCGCGGGTCGGGGAAGGCTAGGTTTGGCGCGTAGCATCCACTTTGTGGCATACGCAGGGTGGGAGGATTTTGGGGCATGCTCGGGCAATCACGCGTATGGCTGCTGGCTAGTCTCTTCGCATGTTTGGCGACGGCTGCCGCCGCGGACGGTTGTCCGACGAGCAAGGATCCAATTGGTACCGACCGGCCCGACTCCACCAACACGAGCGTCGTGGTCCCGACGGGAAGCTTCCAAAGCGAGAATGGCATCGATGTGATCGGGCGCGGCGGCGCCACGATCCTTGATGGTACAAACAGCAGATTACGCTTCGGGGTCGCTCGCTGCCTCGAGGTGTTTGTGGACGTTCCCACCTATTTCGCCGTCCTTGGCGGCGAGGCGAACTCGGGAGCCACCGATGTTGCACCGGCGATCAAATGGCAGATCAGTCCGCTGCCCGGAAAAATCGACCTCTCTGCCGTTGTCGGCGCGGGATTGCCAACCGGGACCCCCAGCATCGCCGGCCATGGCGTCGAGCCCTATGTGCAGTTTCCCGCGTCGTGGGAGTTAGGCGACGGCTGGGCAATCAACGGCCAGTTCACGGCTTTCTTCTTCCCCTCCGATCCAGTCAAGCTCATCACCGAGCAGACGGTGGAACTCGAAAAGGAGTTGGGAGAGCAGGCTTATGTTTTCGTCGAGTACGTCGGCGACTATCCCGAGCATGGCAGCCCCATCCAAATGTTGAACTCGGGGGGTGCCTATCGCCTGACGCGCACCCAACTGATCGATTTCCACATAGCCGCCGGTCTCAACGCCAATGCGCCCGACTATATCGTCGGCTTAGGCTATTCTTTCCGGCTTGATGGCGTGTTCTGATGGCGCTTCTGGGCGCCGGCAGGATGAGGGCCTGCGCAGCGGGCCTAGTCCTGGTCGACGGCGCCATCACGCTCTCGGGCACCGGCAAGGAGCTGCTGGCAAGCCCGGAGGTCCGCGCCGCCTATCTCGAGGGTGGGCGCCGCTAAGGAGGTCTTGCACATGCGCTACCTGTTGCACATGGCGCTGGAGAGCGGCGACAAGAGCTTTTATGTCTATTTGCTCATCACCGTGACCTTGGGTGGCGCTGCGGCGCGCGTCACCGGATCGGCGATCGCGTCGACCTGGCGCTCGCCCTGGCAGATCCTCGGTGCCACGCTGCTGCTCGCCTGCGCGGTACGCTTCTTCCATTACGCGCTCTTTGCCGAGCCGCTGCTGTCGCTGCGCCGCTTCCTGCTCGACTACGGCGTGCTCGCCTTGTTTGCGGCATCGGGCTATCAGCTCACGCGCGCACGCCAGATGGTGGCGCAGTACCCGTGGGCCTACGAGCCGGCGGGTCTTCTCTCCTGGCGGCGCAAGCGCCGTTAACGCCGGCCCGCGTGGGGGATGACTTTTTGAGCGTTTCAGACGAACATGCGCGCAGAAGCGCCCTCTTGCGCCCTGCGGCCGGCGCAGTCCTTCAGCCCTTGATCACGAGGTACCCCTGCATGAAACGAGCTGCATTGACGGCGGTCGCGATCGCATTGAGCTTGGTGCTTGCAAGCTGCGACAGCGGGCCGGCGAAGCTCAAGATCGGCGTTGCGGGGCCGATGACGGGGCCGGACGCCGCCTTCGGTGCTCAGCTCAAGAACGGCGCCGATCAGGCCGTCGCCGATATCAACGCGGCAGGCGGCATCATGGGCCAGCAGGTCGAGCTGCTCGTCGGCGACGACGCCGGCGACCCGCGCCAGGGCGTCTCGGTCGCCAACAACTTCCTCGGCGAAGGCGTGCATTTCGTCGACGGCCACTTTAACTCCGGCGTCTCCATGCCCGCCTCCGAGGTCTACGTGGAGAACGGCATGCTCATGATCACGCCGGCCTCCACCAATCCCGCCATCACCGACCGCGGCCTGTGGAACGTGTTCCGCACCTGCGGGCGCGACGACCAGCAGGGCAGCGTGGCCGGCGCCTACATTGCCGAGCACCTGAAGGGCAAGAAGGTCGCCATCGCCCACGACAAGACCACCTACGGCAAGGGCCTCGCCGACGAGACCAAGAAGGCGATGAATGCGCTGGGCGTGCAGGAGGTCCTCTATGAAGGCGTGAGCGCCAATGAGAAGGACTTCTCCGCGCTCGTCTCCAAGGTCAAGAACGTCGGCGCCGAGGTGTTCTACTGGGGCGGCGTGCACACCGCGGGCGGCCTCATCCTGCGCCAGATGCGCGACCAGGGCGTCCAGGCCGTGTTCATGTCGGGCGACGGGATTGCCTCAGACGAGTTCGCCGCCATCGCCGGCCCCGGCGCCGAAGGAACGCTCATGACCTTCGGACCCGATCCGCAAAAGCGGCCCGAGGCCAAGGCGATCATCGCCGAGTTCGAGGCGCGCGGGTTCAAGCCGGAGGCCTACACGCTCTACAGCTACGCCACCATTCAGATCATGAAGCAGGCGATCGAGGCGACAAAGTCGCTCGATCCCAAGTCGGTCGCCGCCTACATGCGCTCGGGCGTCACCTTCAAGACCGTGATCGGCGACATCGCCTTCAACGAGAAGGGCGACATCAAGCAGATCGGCTACGTCATATACACGTGGAAGAAGCAGCCCGACGGCCGCATCACCTACGTGCAGAACTGATCCCCGGCGCATGGTCCGCTCAATTGCAATACTCCTGGCCGTGGTGCTCGCCGGCACGCTCACGCGCGCCGCGATGGCCGATGTGCTGGTCGGCGTGGCGGGACCGACGCAGGGCCCGCGCGCCACCACCGGCGCCGCCATCGCGCGCGGGGTCAAGGACGCCGCAGATCGCATCAACGCCGACGGCGGCGTGCGGGGCGCGCCCGTCAAGATTGTGGACGTCGACGACGGCTGCGCGACAACCCAAGCGGAGGAAGCAGCGCGCGCGCTCGTGGCGCGCGGCGTTGTCCTCGTCATAGGGCACCCATGCGCCAGCGCGGCCATCGCGGCAGCGCCGATCTATGCGGCAGCCGGCGTCGTCTTCATGGCGCCGTCGACGCGCCATCCTGCTCTGACCGATAAGCGTGCAGGTCCTGCAGTCTTTCGGCTGGCGGGCCGCGATGACCGGCAGGGCACCAGCGCCGGCGACTACCTGGCGCGCACCTTTGCGGGAAAGCCGCTCGCCATCGTCACCGACGGCAGCCGTTTCGCCGACGACCTCGCCCGCGACGCGCGCGCAGCCCTCAAGCAAGCCGCGCAAACCGACGTCCTCGCGGCGACCATAACGGGCGGACAAAAGGACTATTCGGCGCTCATCGCCAAGCTCGCCGCCGCCCATACGCAGGCGCTGTTCTTCGCCGCCTTTCCCATCGAGGGCGGCTTGCTCTTGGAGCAGATGAGCGAAGCAAGCCTCGACACGGTGTTTCTCGGCAACGATGCGGTGGCGAACACGCAGCTGGCGGAGACGGCGGGTGCCAAGGCCGTCGGGGCGCGCGCGCTCCGTCCGCACGACGCAGCACTCGACGTGTCAGAGGCGGCGCGGCGACAGCGCTTCGGCTTGCAGATGCTGAGCGGGCCCCTCGTCTCGGCTTATGCGGCGCTGGAGGCCTGGAGCGCTGCGGCGGCCAAGGCAGGCTCGCTCGACGCGCCGGCCGTCAGCGCGGCCCTGCAGCAGGGGACCTTCGAGACGGTCCTGGGGCCCGTGTCCTTCGACGAGAAAGGGGACGCCCGCGTCCCCTCTTACGACGTGCTGCAGTGGAAGGACGGGGCTTGGCGCCCGTTGGAGTAACCCCAAACAAAAAAGGCAACCGACGCGTGCGCGACGGCTGCCACCGAGTTTGCTGCCGACGGGCAGCCTGCGAAATCCTCAGTCGCGCCCTTGCGAGGCGGCCATGCACTCGGCCATGAGCCGCTTCTCGATCAGCGCCAGATCCTCCGGTACGGTCATTCCAGCCTGCCGGTAGCCGCGAATCTTCGCCTGCACCTTGGCATAGCATTCTCGGGGGTCGTCGATCTGCTCCAGCTCGATGTTGAGCTCGGCAATCTCACTTTGCATCTGGTTCGGCATCACTAGCCTCTGCCCTCTCGTTTCCCTGGTTACCTTGGCTTCTTTCCGTCAGCCGGCCCGGTTTTCCCGTGTCACGATCCTTGATGGTAGTAGAGTCCATTAGCGCCACTTAAGTAAATTTCTGTTTCAATAGTCGGTCATTCAAGAGTAACGCCTCGTTTCCACGGGTCACGTGACAATGTGTCCACAGTCGTCGGCAAACCGGCGGCGCGCCATGAGCCAATCCATTGTGGCGCGATTTAGGCCGACTTGCGGATCTATTGCTGCGGCGCAGTGCAGCCTCGTGTGCGTTGCAACAAGGACACGCGATTTCTTGCATGGCAACAGACGCTTGCATGAGTTGCACTAACAGGCGGCACAGCGGTCTTGGCGGCATCGCTGCACGACAATTGATGGGCGGGGGTCCCTCTGCTACCGCTCAGTCTCACTGGTGACGAGGCCTCGTGTGATGATCGAGAAATTCGCCGCTGCTCGCGGCAGGGTGGAGAGCGAATTTCTCGATCTGAATCACACGAGCAACTCACTGATACTAGTGTCCCTTTTGATTTCGAAGTTCGCTCGGGGACCTAGCATCGAGGGCAGGCGAACTTCGGAATCGGGACACTAGATGATCCCCCGCTACAGCCGCCCCCAGATGGCAGCGATCTGGGCGCCCGAGACGCGCTTTCGTATCTGGTTCGAGATCGAGGCCCACGCCGCGGCCGCCATGGCCGAGATCGGCGTCATCCCCAAAGAGGCCGCCAAGGTCATCTGGGAGAAGGGCTCCAAGGCCACCTTCGACGTCGTCCGCATCGACGCCATCGAGGCCGAGACCAAGCACGACGTCATCGCCTTCCTGACGCATCTGGCCGAGCTCGTGGGCCCGGAAGCGCGCTTCGTGCATCAGGGTCTCACCTCCTCCGACATCCTCGACACCTGCTTCAACGTGCAGCTGGTGCGCGCTGCCGACCTTCTGATCATTGATCTTGATCACTTGCTGGCTGCGCTGAAGCGACGCGCGCTCGAGCACAAGCGGACGCCGACCATCGGCCGCAGCCATGGCATCCATGCCGAGCCGACCACCTTCGGGCTGAAGCTCGCTTATGCCTATGCCGAGTTCGCACGTGCCCGCGAGCGCATGCTGGCGGCACGCAAGGAGGTGGCGACCTGCGCGCTCTCCGGCGCCGTCGGCACCTTCGCCAACATCGACCCGCGCGTCGAAGTCTACGTGGCCCGAAAGATGGGACTGACGCCGGAGCCGGTGTCGACCCAGGTGATCCCGCGCGACCGCCACGCCATGTACTTCGCCACGCTCGCCGTCGTCGCCTCATCGGTCGAGCGGCTCGCCACCGAAATCCGCCATCTGCAGCGCACCGAGGTGCTGGAGGCTGAGGAGTTCTTCTCGGCCGGCCAGAAGGGCTCGTCCGCCATGCCCCACAAGCGCAATCCGGTTCTGAGCGAGAACCTCACCGGCTTAGCGCGCATGGTGCGCGCCTACGCGCTGCCGGCCATGGAGAACGTGGCGCTCTGGCACGAGCGCGACATCTCGCACTCCTCGGTGGAACGCATGATCGGTCCCGACGCCACCGTCACGCTCGACTTCGCGCTGGCGCGGCTGACCGGCATCATCGACAAGCTGCTGGTCTACCCCAAAGCCATGCAGGCCAACCTGGACAGGCTCGGCGGCCTGCACAATTCCCAGCGCGTGCTGCTGGCGCTGACGCAGGCCGGCGTCTCGCGCGAGGACGCCTATAAGCTGGTGCAGCGCAATGCGATGAAAACCTGGACCGAGGGCCGCGACTTCCTCACCGAGCTCAAGGGCGACAAAGAAGTGACGGCAAAACTCAAGCCCAAGGAGCTGGAGGCGATGTTCGACCTTGGTTATCACCTGAAGCACGTCGATACGGTCTTTGCGCGCGTGTTCGGCGCCAAGGGATGAGAACCGTCGGCACGCTTCTGTTCCCCGGCTTCGAACTGCTCGACGTGTTCGGCCCGCTGGAGATGTTCGGCGCGCTGCGCGATGCCTTTTCCCTTCAGATAGTTGCAGAGACCGCCGGTCCGGTGGAAAGCCGCCAAGGCCCCAAGGCGATCGCAGATGTCGCGATTGCCGACGCCAAGCCTTACGACATCCTCCTTATCCCCGGTGGCCAGGGAACGCGGCGCGAGGTCGCCAACACCACGCTGATCGACTGGCTGCGCCGTCACGCGGAGCAATCGGCCGTGGTCGCCACCGTCTGCACCGGCACGGCTCTGCTGGCGCGCACCGGGCTCCTCGACGGGTGCAAAGCGACCACCAACAAGGCCGCCTTCCGGTGGGTGAAGGAGCAAGGCCCGGGCGTCCTCTGGCAGCCGCGCGCCCGCTGGGTCGCCGACGGGAAGTTCTACACCTCGTCCGGTGTCTCGGCCGGCATGGACATGGCGCTGGCGCTGATCGCGAGCCTGAGCGGCTCTGAGACCGCGCACGCGGTCGCCGGCTATGCCGAGTACCACTGGAACAGCGATCCCGATGACGACCCGTTCGCAGCGCTCTATGATCTGGGCCCTGCCGCTCGCCACGACCAACCAAAATAGCCAGAAGGACGGCAAGCATGTTGGACCTCGGGGGCGTGCGCGATCGAACCGGCTTCGCCCGCAGCCTCGCCGTCACCGCCGCAGCTCTGGTCGTCTATCGCTTGGGGATGCATATCCCGCTGCCGGGGTTCACCGCCAAGGCGCTCTCGCAGGTGAACGGAGCCACGCTGGAGCGCATCTCGATCCTCGCACTCGGCATCACGCCGTTCGTCACGATCCTGATCCTCGCCGAGCTGCTGAAGGTGGTGGCGCCCAACGTGCGCCGCTGGGAGCAAGCCGAAGCCCACAATCGCGTTAAGCTCAACCGCATCGTTGTCGGGCTGAGCCTGCTTGCCGCCGCGGCACAGGCCTCGGGGCTGGCTCTCGCGCTCGAGGACGTAACCCACCTCGTCGAGGAGCCCGGCACACCGTTCCGTCTGACATGCATCGCAACTCTGGTCGGTGGCACCGCCATCGTCATCTGGCTCGCCGACCTGATCACACGGCGCGGTCTTGGCAGCGGCGCGTGGCTGCTTCTCGTCACGCCCTGGCTTGCCGATTTGCTTCCGCGGGCAGCCGCGCTGGCGGCATGGCAGAACGACGTCTCGCACATCGCCCTGGAGCTGCTCATTGGGTGCGCCCTCGCCGCTCTCGTGCTCGCGGCGACGGTGGCCCTCATCCACGCTGGCGCCAGCACGCTTCAATCGGCTGCGACCTGCCTGTGGTCGGTGCTGCTCGCCGCTACGGCGTGGCCCTGGTTGGTCCTCGTCATCGGGCTCATTGCCGGCGGCGGCAACATCAATGCGACCGGCTCCTGGATGAGCCCCGCAAATCCGCTGCTTCTCCTCGTGCTCGCGGGCCTCGTCGCCCTTTTCGCGCACCTTTACATCCGCTCGCAGCGCCTCGCCGGTACGGCGCTGCAGCTGGCGCTTCCACCTGCCGTGTTTGCCGGCACGCTGGCGGCGATCAAGTTTGCGGACATGGTGCTGGCGACACAGCTCGCGGGGCTCGTGCCGCTCTCCGCCCATCTCGTTCTCGTCGCCGTGGTGGCGCTCAGCCTGCTGGCGCAATGGTGGCGGCCGCCGTTCGCGGCGGTCGCGCAAGCCGAAGCGCAATGATTAGTCGCGACGCGTGGCTCAGTCCTCGGGCCGGAACAGGTAGCTCGCGCGCACCATCACCGCGTTGATCGTGGCGTCGCCGGAGACGGACTGCGGCGCACTTCCGGCCACGATGCCGGACAAGCACAGCGGGCAGGACGGTGCCGTGCTCAAGTTGAGATTCGTGTAGTCGTACTCGAGACCGAGAACGATGTTGTGCCACCACTGGAACTCGACGCCGCCACCGAGCATGTAGCCGTCGACGAAGTTGTCGGCCGTCGCCGTGGCACCGCTTGCGCTGCTCACCTCAGTGAGCTTCACGTTGCTGCCGACCCAGCCGATCTTGCCGAACACGAGCCAGTGGGAGAACGAGTAGCCGACGCGCCCCTCCACGGTGCCGAGCCAATCGACCTGCGCCGAGAACGTGTCTGTCGCCGGAAAGAACGGACTGGTGAGCGTCTGGGAAAGGTTGACACCCTGGTAGGAGAACTCGGCACCGAAGACCCAGTGCCCGGTCTGCACGTTGCCGCCGGCGATAACGCCGCCGGCAACGCCGCTGGGCCCGAAGGTGACCGCGGTCCCAAAAGGCACCGCACCGTTATTGGTGAAAGCGTTTTGATCCTGCGACCAGCTGATGTCGCTCCAGGCGCCGCCGAGCTTGCCGCCGATATAAAAGCCGGTCCAGTCGGCTTCCCCTTGCAGGTCCGTGGCGCCGATGACGTATGGGCGCGGGCCGTCCGCCATTGCGCCGCCGGCTCCGACGAGGAACAGCACGGCGGCCGCGCCGCCCATAATGAGGCCCCTGCCGAAGTTCCGCATCGCTCAAATCCCCCCATTGGCTGCGACGCGCCTTTCGGCATACGAATCACCACGTCAGTATACGCGAGCGAGCCATTCAAGGCGCGCCCTCTCGGGCACTGGCTCCTGCATTGTGTGGGCGAAATGCTGCGCCCGCGCCACGCATCCGAATCGCGTGCCGCGGCCCTACTGGTGGAAGGTCAAGCGGCCCATGACCGACTGGATCTTGACGTCGGCGTCGACGACCGGCACGCCGAAGCCCGCTGCAGGACCGTTGCACGCCGGACACGTGACCGTCATGCCGTCGACATTGATGTCGGCGAAGTCATATGCCACTCCCAGCGAAACGTAATCGCAGATCATGTAGTCCGCGCCTCCACCGACGCTCCAGCCATTCGCCCATTGAGTCTCTGCGCCGCGGACAGCCGCGCTTTGGTCGACCAGCGACAGCTTCACATTCGCTCCGGCCCAGCCGCCTTTGACGAAGGCGAGCCAACGGTCCCAGGCATATCCCAGTCGTCCCGATGCGCTGGCGAGCCATTGGACCTCGGACGTTGAGACATCGAGCTTTGGAAAGAGCGGACTGGGGCGGTCCTCCTTCAAGTCCGCTGCGGACGCCGCCAGCTCGACCCCGAGCACCCATGGCCCCGTCTGGAAATTGTAGCCACCCAGTACGCCGCCGATAGCACCACCCGGATGCTGGCTGAACGCGCTGCCGACAACCGTGGGCCCGTTCGTGTTGAAATAATTGGCGTTGTCGTAGCGCCAGTCGAGATCACTCCAGGCACCGCCGAGCTGGGCGCCCGCGTAAAAGCCGCTCCAGTCGAGAAGCGAAACGGAAGGCCCATCGGCCCGCGCCTCGGCGCCAAACAAAGTCGCGATGGTGCCAGCCGCTAGCAGCGCCAGTCGGCGCACCTGAAGGATGCTGCCCATGCCTCGTCCACCCCGCACGCTTGCTTGTGATCGAAGGTTTGAGCGCACACTGAGCGGATTCGCTGATGACGTATACGCGACCGCCGCGCTGGGTTAGGGTCGGCCCAGGTGCCCATCCCCCACATTCCGAATCTCTTCACTGGTTTTCATGCGCACGAGCGATGTCGACATCCTGATGGTGCCGGGCTGGCAGGGCTCTGGCCCCGGGCATTGGCAGTCGCGCTGGGAGCGCAATCTGACGACGGCACGCCGGGTCGAGGTCGGGGATTGGGTATCCTCCGACAAGGACCAGTGGGTCGGAGCGATCATAGCGGCGGTGGCAATGAGCGTCCGTCCGGTCGTCGTCGTTGCGCACAGCCTTGGCGTCATTGCAGCGGTGCATGCCGCCCTGAAGCTGCCGCATGGCAGCATTGCGGGGACTTTTCTGGTGGCGCCCGCCGACGTCAATGAGGCGCGCCATTGGCCGGTCACACACGGCTACGCCTGGCCCGAATCGGGCTTTGGCTTCGCGCCGGTGCCGCTGGCCAGGCTGCCGTTTGCGTCGATGCTGCTGGCGTCCTCCGACGACCCCTATTGCCGTCTGGAGCGCGCGCGGCACTTCGCCGCCGCCTGGGGATCGGAGCTGATCGAGGTGGGGCCGGCCGGCCACATCACGGCCGAATCCGGACATGGGCCCTGGCCCGACGGCGTCCTCCGGTTCGGTAAATTCCTGGCCGGCCTGGCGCCCTAAAAGGGGGTCAGGCCTTCTTGCTTCCGGCCTCGATCTCAGCCACCGCCTTGGCCAGGAACTCGCCCATCATGGCCCGGATCTCGGCATCGGGAACGCTGATGCCGCGCTCGTCGAAGTCCTTGCGAATTTTGCGGAAAACATCGTGATCGCCCTTCTCCTCGAGGTCGGCCCGCAACACCGCCTTAACGTATTCCTCGAGCGCCGCCCCCATGATCCCCAGCTTGGCGGCCGCCCACTCTGCCAAGAGCTTGTTGCGCTTGGCCTCGGCGCGAAACTTAAGGTCTTGATCGAGCGCGAATTTCTTCTCATAGGCCTGCTCGCGGTCATCAAACGTGGTCATTGAACTCTCCACCGGGGGGGTCTAGCGGGCCCCTCTAATGGGGGCTCCAGGTTGCATCTACGGGCCGTTAAAACCGGCGTTGGGGGCAGCCATAGCCCGGGGCCGGGCAGCGATCAATGACCTGTATTTAGGCATTAGCGACGCGGCCGGCTTTCCCATCCTTAAGATTGTTTCCAGGCCCCGCTTCGGCTAGTGTCGCGCCGGGTGTTCGACCACGCGAGCCGGCCCCCTACGACGTCGTCCTCAGGCAAGAACACGCTGTAATTTCAGTAGCTTGGCTCTTACCTACGTGTCGTCTCTCTCCTCGCAGATTTCTGGACTCAAACGGCAAAGGACCAAGGCTCAATGAATAAGCGTCGTCGCATCTATGAGGGCAAGGCCAAGGTGCTCTACGAGGGACCTGAGCCCGGCACGCTCATTCAACACTTCAAGGATGATGCGACTGCTTTCAACGCCAAGAAGCATGCGCTCATCGAAGGCAAGGGCGTCCTCAACAACCGCATCTCGGAGTTCATCTTCCTGCGGCTCAACGAGATCGGCGTGCCCACGCACTTCATCAAGCGCCTCAACATGCGCGAGCAGCTCATTCGCGAGGTCGAGATCATTCCGCTCGAGGTGGTCGTACGCAATGTTGCAGCGGGCTCGCTCGCAACGCGCCTCGGCCTGGAAGAGGGCATGCAGCTTCCGCGCTCGATCATCGAGTTCTACTACAAGGACGACGCGCTCAACGATCCGATGGTCTCCGAAGAGCACATCACGGCCTTCGGCTGGGCCACGCCGCAGGAGATCGACGAGGTGATGCAGCTCGCGCTGCGCATCAACGACTTCCTCGTCGGCCTCTTCCTCGGCATCGGCATCCGCCTCGTCGACTTCAAGGTCGAGTTCGGGCGGCTGTGGGACAACGAGCAGATGCGTATCGTGCTCGCCGACGAGGTCAGCCCCGACTGCTGCCGGCTGTGGGACATCGCCACCTCCGACAAGCTCGACAAGGATCGCTTCCGCCGCGATCTGGGCGGTCTGCTCGAGGCCTATCAGGAAGTGGCGCGCCGCCTCGGCGTGTTCTCCGGCAACCGCCCGGTGAAGGGCATGGGCCCCGTGCTCGTCGCCTCCAACCCGGCCGCCAACGGCAAGCCGAACTAAAGGCAGCAGGCAGTAAGGCAGTGGGCAGTAAGAGCGAGCCCACCACTGCCTATTGCCCACTGCCCGGAGCGATCATGAAAGCCCGCATCCGCATCACTCTCAAGACCGGCGTGCTCGATCCGCAGGGCAAGGCCATCCAGAACGCGCTTTCAGCGCTCGGCATCGCCGGCGTCGAGGACGTGCGCCAGGGCAAGTACATCGAGGTGAAGCTCGGCGAGACCAGCGAGGAAAAAGCGCGCGAGACGGTGGAGCGCATGTGCAAGGACCTGCTCGCCAACACCGTGATCGAGAACTACTCCTACGAGCTGGTGGATCAGTCCTAACGAATCGAGCGAGGCTTTGAGTGCAGGTGCGGCAGTCTGCAGATAGGCAGTGGGCAGTGCCCGGCCTGCTGCTGCCAACTGCCTTACGGCCTACTGCCCCGCGAAAGCGAACCTGAAAATGCTCCGCGCCTCCGTCATCGTCTTTCCCGGCTCCAACTGCGACCGCGACATCAAGGTCGCGCTCGAGCAGGTGACCGGCTTTCCCGTCGCCATGGTCTGGCACGGCGACGCGAGCGTGCCTGCCTCCGACCTCATCGTGCTGCCGGGCGGCTTCTCCTACGGCGACTACCTGCGCTGCGGCGCCATGGCGGCGCACTCGCCCATCATGCGCGACGTCGTCGCCAAGGCCAAAGCCGGCACGCCGGTGCTCGGCATCTGCAACGGCTTTCAGGTGCTGTGCGAGTCGGGCCTGCTGCCGGGCGTGCTGATGCGCAACGCCTCGCTCAAGTTTGTCTGCCGCGACGTGTGGCTCAAGATCGACAACGACAAAACGGTCTTCACCAAGTGCTACCGCAAGGACCAAGTGATCCGGCTCCCCGTGGCGCACGCCGAAGGCAACTACTTCGCCGACGCCGACACGCTCGACCGGCTCGAGGAGGAGAACCGCGTCGTGCTGCGCTACTGCGACGAGGCCGGCGAGGTCACGGACGAAGCCAATCCCAACGGGGCCCAGCGCAACATTGCCGGCATTTGCGACGAGACAGGTCGCATCGTGGGAATGATGCCGCACCCCGAGCGGCTGTTCGAGCTGGCGCTCGGCGGCTCGGATGGCCGCCGCGTCATCGAGAGCGCGCTTCTGAGCGCCATCGAGGCCACCGCCTAAACTAAGGTCGTGAACTCATAAGCGCGCAGCAGTGAAGGCTCGCTTTCCGGACCGAAGGCAAGAACGGCGCAAAGGCGAGCAACTTCGCCTTTTGACCCATTGTCCCAGGGAGCATCGGCGATGGCGAAAGTCGGCGCCAACAGCCTCTACTTGAAGAGGTCCGATTTTCAATGATGAGCGGACGCCGGGATCTCTACAGGAGTGATCGCTGAATATGCGAAGGTCTTTGCGCGAATACCTGCGGCCGCAGAAACATGCGGTGTGGCCCGTTAGTTGCCGCCGTCCGGCGCACTTGGCACGAACAGATATTGCCATACACCCGACAGGAAGTTTTTCCTCGCAGCGGTCGGTGCAGGTGACTTCGGGTCCCTGAAAGCAGCTTGGCTCACGAGGCGCGGGCCCTGCACGAGCCGCGGGCCCCGGCTGACGAGATGCGGGCCCTGCACAAGCTGCACGTCCTGCCTCACCGGCCGCGGAGGCAGGCGCAGCATCACCAGCTCGCGCGCGAGCGACGGCGACACGGCGAGCTGCGGCGCCGGAACGGATGCAGTCTCCAGCGCCAAACCATCCAGGGCCACGTCAATGTCATCGGCCTCGTCCTCCTCACGGACGTCGAAGCGCTCTTCCGCCGTCTTGAGCGCGATGTCGACGGTCGCGAAATTGCCGAGGTAGCCCGGCACCTTCGGGTACACGCGCCTCCTCTCATAGCTCGCCTCGGACCTTGTCGGAGATTGCAGGACGATGATGACAAGTGCCGCCGTCCCCTGCTTGAGGAAGCCGAGCTTCTCCGCGGCGGCGCGCGATACGTCGAGCTTGCGCTTGCCGCTATAGGGGCCGGCGTTGTTGATCCGCAGCACGGAGGCGTCGCCCGTCTTGGGATTGTAGGCCAGGATCACGGTGCCGTCCGGCAGCAGCGGGCTTGCGGCATTGTCGGGGAGATCGGCGCGGAAGACGGCGCCTGAGCTCGTGAGCCCGCAAGGGTTCAAGGGGTCGCGATGGCAGCTGTCGTAATAGGACGCGATGACGTAGCCGCGCCAGCCGACCAGGGTATCCGTCTGCGCCAGCGTGCCCACGCGGTAGCAAAGCCCATGGAAGCAGTAGCGGGTGCCGGGAGACTTGGCATCCGCCGCCGGCACGGCCGCGACACTGACGATGAGGGCCGCGGCGGCAGCGGCCCAAGCCGGCCGCGCCGAAGCAGCACGCAGCGGACGCTTCTTCCGTAGCATGTTACCGTTGCCAATTCGCCAAGATCAGTTACTGACCTGCGAGACAACCGTGGCAATTGTTTGAGCGGTCTCGCTCACGCAGGGCAATTGCAGCGCTCGATCGCCAAAGCCGACCTCAGAGCGGGAGTGATTCCGCACGCTGGAGCTACCGCTCCTGATGTCGGCTTCTCAGTGAAGGACGGTCGGCACCGGGCGACTATCGAGGTCTGCCCATGGCCCATAAGGGACCTGCCTCGACGGCCATACTATGGCCGGCAAATTATCGAGAGCGCGCTGTTGAGCGTCCTCGAGGCTACGGCGGCGTAGCGCCCCTCTCAGAGCAAGACGCGGTTAATCAACGGCACCGGTCCCTGAATCCTGGGGCGTGCGGATGTATTCGTGGGTGCGTTGGATACTTGGTGGCGTCGTTGTCGTGGCTTTGTTGCTCGTCGGCCTGCGCCTCGCCATGAGCAATCTAAGCTTTCGCCGGGCTCTCGTAACGTATCTCGGCTCGAGCGAATTGAGCCTCATGCCGCCGTCGCCCTGGTACTACGAGCCTGATCCCCAGCTCTCGAAGAAAATCAAGAATGCTATCGGATACAGCGTCAGCGCGATCTTTCAATGCGATGTACCGACCTGCGGCTATCGCGGCCGCTTCATTGCCATCACCTTTCCGGCCTGGACCGACGGAACCGTCGAATGGAAGTCGTGGAGAGCCGACACGCTCTTCACGGTTCTGGAGGAGCCGGATCTCAGTGTGCCAAGCCAAGCTGACTACACCGCCATCGCCATGATGGGCGTGGGGTCGCAGGAAGGCGGCAACTACCTGATCCTGCAACTCGATGAGGGTGACAACGAGCGCGCCAAAGCCATGCTCAACGCCATTATCGACCGCTGGCACCAGGCCTGGGACAAATGCCGGGCCGAGAAACGCTGCCCACCCAAGAAGGAGCGCTGATGTACTCTTGGGTGCGATGGATTCTTGGCGCCGCGATTGTCGTGGCGTTGCTGCTCGTCGGCCTAAAGCCTCGTCTTGAGCAACCAGAGCCTTCGCAGGTTTGTTTTTACGCATCTGTCCAGGACCGAACTCAGCCTCATCCCGCCAGCGCCCTGGTACTACGAGGCTGATCCCCGGCTCTCACAGAAGATCAAAGACGCAACCGCGTATCGGGTCGCTACGACGTTTCAATGCGATGTTCCCACCTGCGGCTATCGTGGTCGCTATGCCTTCGTTGCCTTTCCCCCCAGACGGGACGGGAAGGTCGAATGGACAACCTCGATCGCGGGTACGATCATCAGGCTTCTGGAAGAGCCCGACCTGAGCGTGCCGAGCCAAGCCGATTATTCAGCGCTGTCCATGATGTTTGTTGGTGGGAAGGAAGGCGGTGGCTACGCAGCCCTGCAACTCGATGAGGGTGACGACGAGCGCGCCAAAGCCATGCTCAAGGCCATTATCGACCGCTGGCACCAGGCCTGGGACAAATGCCGGGCGGAGAAGCGCTGCCCGCCCGAAAAGCACCCCCACTGAAGCACCAATGAAAAAGGGGCAGGAAAACTCTCCTGCCCCTACCGATTTGTCGGCACCGCGCCCAGCTACTTGCGCGGCGCGGTGTAGGCGACTTGATCGAGCTTATCGACCGTCATGGCGGTGGCGGTCGGCGCGCAGCCGAACTCAAGGACGGTTCCGCTGCCGGTGTCGAAACGCGCGCTCCTGCCGGCATCGATCGCGGCGCTGAAGCGAGCGGGCGTCAGTGTCGGGACGACATCGCCGACCGGCTCCTCGCCCACCACTAGCGTCAGCTGGCACACGCCGTCACCCTTCACGAAGTAGCCGATGGCGTGCTTGGAGCCCAAGTGCAGGCTTACGCCCTGCAGCGGCTTGAACGAGGTGGTGCTGGCGTCCGAAACGGCTGCTCCCGCCCCTACGAGAGCGGACAAAGCAAGCACGGCGGCAACCCCAACGCTTCTCGTGATCGCGGTCATGCTTCTGCTCCTTCTAATGGCCTCAGTGGAAAACGGGGACCGGCGGGCTTGGTAAACAACAACAGGGGGAAGCGCCCGCCCGGCACCTTGGCGCGGAAACTAAGCGCAGGATTCCCGGAGAGAAATGGGGTTTATTGCAATGCAGCAATGTGGATGCTGCAGCGCGCAACTGTCGCGGGCACCCCCCTCTTCCCACCCCTATGGGTAGCCGTCCCTGGAACTCGTAGGGTATAGCGTGCGTCCTGGATGGTGACAGTTGCGGAGGCCATCGTGAGCCGTCCTCTTCGCGCCACACCTACCCTGGTCCAACTGCAAAGCGAGGCAGAGAGCTGCCGGCGCTGCAGCTTATGGCGCAATGCCACCCAGACCGTATTCGGCGAGGGCCCTGCGCCGGCCGCCATGATGCTGGTGGGTGAGCAGCCGGGCGATAAGGAGGATCTGGAGGGGCGGCCGTTCGTGGGCCCCGCCGGGCATATGCTCGATCAGGCGCTGGGCGCGGCCGGCATCGACCGCAAGGCGGTCTACATCACCAACGCGGTCAAGCACTTTAAGAACGAGCTGCGCGGCAAGCGCCGGCTGCACAAGAAGCCCAACGCCGGGGAGATCGAGGCCTGCCGCTGGTGGCTCGACCAGGAGCGCCACATCGTCCGCCCCCGGCTGACCGTGGCGCTCGGCGCCACCGCTGCCGCCGCGCTTTTGGGACGCCGCGTCGCGATAACACGCCGGCGCGGGCGCCTCATCGAGGAGGACGGATTGCGCCTGTGGATTACGGTCCACCCATCCTACCTGCTGCGGCTGCCGAACGAGCGCACCCGCCAGAGGGAATTTGTGCGTTTCGTCAGTGACCTAGAGGGCGCCAGAGAGTGGCTTGCGGCCTCCGGCAAAGAGCAGGTCTGACACGAGGCGACAACCCGAAGCGCTGCCGCTATAAGCGCAGTTTCCCCTCAAGTGCGAGGCCGAGCGCTTCTCTATGGATGCCAAGACCGAGACCAACGCCGCCATCACACCCGAGATCGTCGCCGAGCACGGGCTCACCCCCGACGAGTACCAGCGCCTTCTGAAGATCCTCGCTCGCGAGCCGACGCTGACCGAACTCGGCATCTTCTCCGTGATGTGGAGCGAGCACTGCTCCTACAAATCCTCCCGTGTGTGGCTGAAGACGCTGTCCACCAGCGGACCCCAGGTCATCCAGGGCCCCGGCGAGAACGCCGGCGTCGTCGATCTCGGCGACGGCGACTGCGTCGTCTTCAAGATGGAGAGCCACAACCACCCGAGCTACATCGAGCCCTATCAGGGGGCGGCGACCGGCGTCGGCGGCATCATGCGCGACGTGTTCACCATGGGCGCGCGCCCCGTCGCCAACCTCAACGCGCTGCGCTTCGGCGCGCCCGAGCACGCCAAGACGCGCCATCTGGTCTCCGGCGTCGTCGCCGGTATCGGCGGCTATGGAAACTGCGTCGGCGTACCGACGGTGGGCGGCGAGACCAACTTCGACAAAGGCTACAATAACAACATCCTGGTCAACGCCTTCTGCGCCGGGCTGGCGCGCACCGACAAGATCTTCTACTCGGCCGCCAAGGGCGTGGGTCTCCCCGTCGTCTACGTCGGCTCCAAGACCGGCCGCGACGGCATTCACGGGGCCACCATGGCGTCGGCCGAGTTCGACGAGAAGTCGGACGAGAAGCGCCCGACCGTGCAGGTGGGCGACCCCTTCACCGAGAAGCTCCTGATCGAGGCCTGCCTCGAATTGATGGCGAGGGACGCCATCATCGCCATCCAGGACATGGGCGCTGCCGGCCTTACCTCGTCGTCGTGCGAGATGGCCGACAAGGGCGGCGTCGGCATCACCCTCGATCTCGATCGCGTCCCCCAGCGCGAGGCGGGCATGACCGCCTACGAGATGATGCTGTCGGAGAGCCAGGAGCGCATGCTCATCGTCTTGAAGCCCGGCGCGGAGGCGGAAGCGGAGGCGATCTTCAGGAAGTGGGAGCTCGACTTTGCCGTCATCGGCGAGACGACCGACACCGGCCGCATGATCGTCACCCATGAGGGAAAGACCGAGGCCGACATCCCCGTCGGCACGCTCGCCAACTCGGCGCCGCTCTACGAGCGCCCCTGGTATCCCGCGGCTCCGCCTAAGATGATCCTCCCCGAGTGGCTGCCCGCCCCCAACGCGATCCTCGATACGCTGAAGGCGCTTTTGGGCGGACCCGCGCTCGCCTCGCGCCGCTGGGTCTGGGAGCAGTACGACCACATGGTGATGGGCGACACCGTGCAGCGCCCCGGCGGCGACGCCGGCGTCGTGCGCATCCACGGCACCAGCAAGGGCCTGGCGCTCACCTGCGACGTCACCCCCCGCTACGTCACCGCCGATCCCGCCATGGGCACCAAGCAGGCCGTCGTGGAGACCTGGCGCAATCTGATCGCCGTCGGGGCCGACCCGCTCGCCATCACCGACAACCTCAACTTCGCCAATCCCGAGCGCCCGGAGGTGATGGGGCAGCTCGTCGGCGCCATCAAAGGCATGGGCGAGGCTTGCCGCGTGCTCGACTACCCCGTCGTCTCCGGCAACGTCTCGCTCTACAACGAGACCAACGGCGTCGGCATTCCGCCCACCCCCGCCATCGGCGCGGTGGGGCTCATCCCCGACATCGCCCACATGGCCGACCTGCGCTTGAAGCGCGAGGGCGATGTGGTGATCGTCCTGGGGCGCGAGAGCGGGCACTTGGGCCAGTCGCTCTACCAGGAGCTGGTGGCGGGCAAGCTCGAGGGGGCACCGCCGCCCGTCGACCTCGCCGACGAGATCAAGGCCGGCCGCCTCGTGCGCGCGCTGATCCGCGAGGACAAAGTCTCCGCCGTGCACGATATCTCCGATGGCGGCCTGCTGGTTGCCGTCGCCGAGATGGCACTCGCCGGCTCAATCGGGGTGGAGCTCTTCGCCTACGAGGGCCGGTTGCCGGCGCACGCCGTCTGGTTCGGC
The DNA here is from genome assembly GCA_963782555.1 of uncultured Alphaproteobacteria bacterium. GTDB lineage: Bacteria > Pseudomonadota > Alphaproteobacteria > Rhizobiales > Hyphomicrobiaceae > Hyphomicrobium_A. The sequence goes on from CAWAKB010000005.1 coordinate 1,130,909, forward strand.
GAGGACCAGGGCCGCTACCTCTTGTCGGTCGATCCCATGCGCGCCGAGGAGGTGCTGGAGCGCGCGCGCCTGTTGGCGCTGCCGGCCCGCATCGTGGCGCGCACCGGCGGCGATGTGATCGAGCTCAAGGGCGAGCCGCCGTTGCCGCTGGCCGATCTGCGGGCGGTGCACGAGGCGTGGCTGCCCGCCTACATGGCCTCGGTGTGAGTCCCGACCACTGGCGTTCTTGACGCCGGCCCGGCGCGCTGGCAGCGTTGTTGCCTGGCTGGCACGGGAAGGGCCCAAGACTTCCGGCCAATGCTGAGGCCGGGCGGATACGACTTTTGGAGATCGCTACCCATGGCCATGGATTCCGGTGAGATCGAGCGTCTCATCAAGGCCAAGTTCCCGGACGCGCTGATCGAGATCCGGGACCTGGCAGGCGACGGCGACCACTACGCGGCGCACGTCGTCTCCTCCGCCTTCAAGGGCAAGACCCGGGTGCAGCAGCACCAGATGGTCTATGAGGCGCTTGGGGGACGCATGGGCGGGACGCTGCACGCTCTGGCGTTGACCACCGCCGAGGCCTGACGTTGACTTCGCGGCGGCAAGGCACACATGTGTCGATGAGCCCGCGCCGAAGGCGCCACAGAACACCTGCGATCAATCACGCTCAAAGATTCGAAAAGGACCGCACATGAACCCGCAGCAGGACGTACAGGACTGGATCCGCAAGACCATCTCGCAGAACGACATCGTTCTCTTCATGAAGGGAACGAAGCAGATGCCCCAGTGCGGGTTCTCCTCGCAGGTGGCCCACATCCTCGGCCTCCTCGGCGTCGACTATAAGGACGTCAACGTGCTGGAGGACATGAGCGTGCGCGAGGGCGTGAAGGCCTTCTCCAACTGGCCGACGATCCCGCAGCTCTACGTCAAGGGCGAGTTTGTCGGCGGCTGCGACATCGTCCGCGAGATGGCGGAGGCCGGCGAGCTCGGCCAGCTCTTTGAGCAGAAGGGCGTCGCCTACGACAAGTCGCGGAAGATCGCGTGATCTAGCTTTCTCCGCTAGTTCGACGCAGGTAACGGAGCCTTGCGATAGTATTTCGCCGCACCGCCGTTGCAGGAAGTTCTCGGTGTGCAGGGCGGTGACCGGTGAGAACGACACTGAGGCCTTTTGCGGACTCCGTGGCGCTGTGAGGGGAGATTTGTGGTGACTAGAGTGATATGGGCACTGCTTGCGAGTAGTTTGCTCTTTGGATCGACCGCAAGGGGCCAGGAATCTCAAGGCTTTAAGGGTCTGAATGCCAGCGACTTGAAGAAGTACTGCATCTTTGCGGACCAGCTGTTTTCAGAAGGTTCTGTGTTCTGCACCGCAAAACACTACGCGATCGTTTGCGACAAGGACGGTGTATGGACCTCCGGAAGCCAGGAGAAATTGGATCCGGCTTTCTGCGATGCGAACCCGTCAGTTACGCCGATTACGCCGCAATATTGAGCGGCGACGCTCTGAGACCGCTTTGCGGTGGTAAGCAGACCGTCGTCGACCCGATCATCATCGTCAGCGATGAGTTGCCGTCGGTGCGGCGGTCGCCAATCGAGTGCGAAAGCAGTACGCCCTCGACCGCTCCGCGTCACAAGCGGAACTTACCCCCCCTCCCCACGCGCCCCCATCCTCCCCGCAGCCCTGCCCGTAATGGGACCCATCAGCTGAAGTGCCGTGCCCCGGCCGCCGCGGCATAGCCGCGATGGCCGCAAAGGTGGTCCGCCAAGCTCGGGCAATTTGCCCAGGCGTCTGCGGGACGAAAGCCCGTGAAGGGGGCCTGAGGACTTTGCTAGTCTGACGTCCAAACCGAGAGCGACCAAGGAGGCGCACGCCAATGCTCAGCGTTATCCTTTCGGCGTGCCTGATCGCCGATCCCAACCAGTGCCGCGACTTCAAGATCCCGGTCGACTTCAAAATGCCCGCCAAGTACTGCACGGCGGCGGCGGCGCCCGTTTGCGCGCAGTGGGCCAATGAGCATCCGCAGTGGCAGATCAAGCGCTGGAAGTGCCAGTCGTCGACGTCAAACGACATCTGAGAGACGCAGTGCCTGAAAGCCCGAGCGCGCCGAGACCGCTCTGGATCAGTCGTTGCCAAGGGCATCGATCGCGACCGGATCTCCATCGACACCGGACGCCTGACGGCGATCCATCCACCCGTCATCCCGGACGAGCGCCTCTACTCAATCCGTCATCCCGGGCAAGCGAGCGAAGTGAGCGCAGAGCCGGGATCCAGCATAAGAACTCGTCGCAGACACCGCTCCCCATATGAGCCTTCGGCACTCCTCACGCTCGATCCCGGATAGCCTCCGCTAGCGCGTCCATGCGAAGCATGGCTCCGCCATTGCCTATCTTGCCTCTTGCCTCTTGCCTCTTGCCTACTGCCTCTTGCCTACTGCCAGCCGCGCCGGCCAAAGTTTCGCCGCCGCTTGCCCTTTCACTGGCCGCGAGCATTTAGGCCGGGCGGCGTGGCCCGGCGAGCCGTTGGGGATTAAGATGCGCTTGGGTGGCCGGCGGTTTCTGTTGAGCTTCGCCATCATCGCCGCCGCCGTCTGCCTGGCGCTCGGGCTCACGCTGCCGATCATCAAGCTCACCAAGTTCATGTTCTGGTCGAGCGAGTATTCCCTCATCTCCACCGTCGGCGTCTTGATCAGGGATGGCCAGACGTTCCTCGGGCTCATCGTCCTCGTCTTCTCGATTATCTTCCCCATCGTCAAGCTGACCTACCTGTTGGTGGCGTCCACGATGCCCGCAGCCGAGCTGAAGCGCCACGCCAAGCGCCTGAAGGCGATCGAATGGATCGGCAAATGGTCGATGCACGACGTGCTGGTGCTGGCGCTGATGATCTTCTTCCTGAAGAGCCAAGGCGTCTACGATGCCGCAAGCCTGCCCGCCGTCTATCTCTTCACGGCCGCGGTCGCCCTGATGATCCTCTCTTATGCCTGGCTCAAGACCGATGTCGCCGCCGCGGGCGGCCTGGCCTCTGAGCCGGAATTGCCAAAGGCGCTGTCGGCCGTGCGCAACGTGCTCCTGAGCTTCCTCATCATCCTGGCGACGGTTTTCTTCGCGCTCGGCATCATCCTGCCGTCGATCCGCTTCACCACCGTCTACGTGTGGACGGCGCAGCACTCGATCGCGACCATCATCTACGCGCTCTATGAGAGCAACGAGTACTTCCTGTGCGCGGTGGTGTTCGCCGTCTCCATCTTCTTTCCGTTCCTGAAGCTGTTCTATCTGCTGACGCTCGTCGCCTCGCCGGAAATGTCGCCGGAGTTCCGCCGCCGCTCCATCTCCACCATGGAGTGGCTCGGGCGCTACTCCATGACCGACGTGATGGTGCTGGCGCTGATGATCTTCTACGTGAACTCCTCCGGCTACACCGAGGCGGTGGTGATGCCCGGCGTCTACTTCTTTGCCGCGTCTGCGATCATCACCATGCTCGCTTATGGCTGGGTCAATACGGTGCCGCCGCGCCCGGCCGTGCCGGCCGGCGAGGTGGTGACGCTGCCGACCAACCCCGGTCGCCGCCACCGTCCGGCGTGATTATTCGGCAGCGCTCGGGACCACCGTTTGCTGCAGGCCATCCCCTCCCGAGCTGTCGCCCCGCCCGCGCTGCAAGGCGGGAGCGGTCTCCGGCATCAGCAAGCCAAAGATCAACGCGCCGAGCACCGCGACGCCGGCCAGGAACAGGAATCCGGCCGAGTAGCCGGCTTCCTGCACGATCCATCCGGCAATCAGGTTGCTGAGCGAGGCCCCCACCCCGATCAGCATCGTCAGCGCACCCTGCGCCACGTTGAAGCGACCGGTGCCCTGCGTGATGTCGCGCAGGATCAGCAAAAAGATCATGCCGAAGATGCCGTTCGCGAGGCCGTCCAAGGACTGCACGCCAACCAGGAAATAAGAGTTGTCCCAAAGCGTGTAGAGCACGCCGCGGATGGGCAGGATGGCGAAGGCGGCAAGGAACAGGATCTTGCGGCCCCATACGTCGGCGCGCGCCCCGCACAGTATGGCCATGGGGATCATGAAGCCCTGCGCGGCAATGATGCAGGCCGAGGTGAAGGCAAATCCGGCGTCGGTGTCGCCGCCAATCGAAAGCTTCTGGCTGACCAGCGGCAGCATCGCCGCGTTGGCAAAGTGGAACAGGACGACAGACACGGCGAAGATCACGAGCCGCCGGTCGCTGAGCAAGGTCAGGAAGCTCGCGGGCTCGCCGTCGTCCACCCGCTCCTCGATGCCGCCGCGGGCAAGATCGTGGTTGATGGCCTTGCCGTTGATCATGGCGATGCAGACCAGCATGCCGACCGCCATGGCGCTGATCAGCAGGAACAGACCCTCCGGCGCCCAATAGACCGCGAGCAGCGCGCCCACGGCCGCGCCAAACACGTTCCCGCCATGGTTCCAGGCCTGATTGGCGCTGGTCTGCGTCGTAAAATATTTGGGCCCGACCAGCCCCAGCGTGACCGCGGCAATGCCGGGCCCGAGAAAAGCGCACGCGACACCGATCGCAATTTGGGCGCTGTAGACGATCCACGGAGGATTATAGGTGACGACGATGAGCGTCGCCGAAACGCCGACGAGGATCGCGCAGACCGCCAACACTGAGCGCTTCCAATAGGTCGCGTCGATGAACGCGCCGGCCGGCGTCTGCACAATGACGGTGGCAATCGAGCCGGCCGCAAGCGCCATGCCGATGCCGCCGGGCTTCCAGTGATAGGCAGATAAGAGATAGATCGCGATGTAGGGCCCGAGCCCCGCGATGACGTCGCCGGCAAAAAAATTTGTGCCGAGCAGCGGCCGATTCAATTTGAAGGTCTCTGCCATGCTAATCCCAGCCCGCTTTGCAGAGATTCCGGGCTACATGTTTGGAATAAACAGAGTTTAAAACTCCTCGGGCTAATACTGATCCAATCGACACTTCTGCGGAAAGCTGAGGCCCACCGACACGTGAGATAGTGGCAGAGCTCGGGTCCATCCGCGCTTCGCCACAGACGTTTCAGTCGGTCCCGATGATCACCACGAGCCTCGTTGTCTCCTGCCTCATCTTCTTCCTGATCGCCATGCGCGAGTGGCTGCCGTCCGCCGTGCGCATCTGGCACATCATGGTTGCGGGCGCGGTGGTGCTCCTGCTTCTGGGTCAGATCTCACCGATCGCTGCCTTCAAGGCCATCGACTGGAATGTGATCGCGTATCTCTTCGGCGTCTTCGCCATTGCGGCCGCGCTTTATGATTCTGGCATCTCTCACGCCATCGGTGATCGCGTCGCTGCCATGCAAAAACCCAGCGTGGCCCTTGCGGCCCTGATCATATCCGTCGCGCTGTGCTCCGTGGTGTTGACCAACGACGCGGCGGCCGTCATCGGTACGCCCATCGTTCTCATGCTGGCACAGTCCCTGCGGCTGCCGTCAATCCCGCTCTTGGTTGCGTTGTGCGCCACAGTGACCGTCGGCAGCATGACGAGCCCGGTGGGAAATCCGCAGAACATCCTCATCGCCACCAACGGGCATTTTAACAATCCTGTGGCGACCTTCGGGCACTGGCTGATCGTGCCGACGGTCGTCTCGCTCGCCTTCGTTTTCTGTTGGTCGCGATTTCTGATCAAGAGGTCGACGCAGGCGACGCAGCTCGACACCAGCAGTCTGCCTGACCCAGCCGACAACGCGCGCATTTGGCCGGCCTACGTGGGCTTGACGCTGCTCGTCCTGCTGATTGGGGTCGACAGTGTGTTGCAGGGAGTGGGCGACGGATTGAGGTTGCCGTACGGCATCTCGAGCCTCATCGCCTGCTCGCCGATCTTTGTGCTGGGCAACCGCCGCATTCAGACATTCAAGGAGGTCGATTGGCCGACGCTGGCCTTCTTCGTCGCTATGTTCATCGTCACCGGCTCGCTGCTGCAGTCAGGCTCGCTGCAGGCGATGCTCGGACCGATGCAGGCGCGGCTCGGAGAGCTTCCCGTCACCGCAGCGATCAGCTTCTGGGCCAGCCAGCTGTTTTCCAACGTGCCCGTCGTCGATATGTACCTCAAGCTTTTGCCGCACGGCGACACTTCCACTCTGATGATGCTGGCCGGGCTGTCAACGTTGGCGGGCAATCTCTTCATCATCAGCGCCGCCAGCAATGTCATCGTCGTGCAACAGGCCGAGCGCTTCGGCCAGACGCCGTTCACCTTCTGGCAGTTCACGTTCTCGGTGCTGCCGATCACGCTCGTGTCCGTCAGCGTGACGTACGTCTGGATCGCCTGGATGGCCGGTCTTCTCTAAGACGGTAAAGCACAGGCAGCGCGCCGCTTCCGATTGAGGGCGCGACATCGCGCGCCTCACTCTGCACCGGAGTGCCAAAAGCGGTCCTTATTGTGCTTCAGCCACTCCTTCTTGAAGTAAGGCAGTGTCAGGCCGGAGATCATAAACGCAGCGGTTGGCACGATGCCATTGAGCCAAGGGTCACTAACCCCTATCGCCCACAGGTACACGCTCATTGCGAGATACGTAAAGAGCATCACCAGCGTGTGCCGAGTCCGGCTTTTTTCCCACGCCTTGTCTGCCTCTACGATCGCGTTCCTCCCCTCAATTCTCGACACTCGCTCTTCAAGTTCCATAGCCGACATCTGCTTTTGTGTGATCAGTTGGATCCAATTGGTGCTGCAGCGGCCGATTCAGTCTGAAGGTCCATGCGGGCTGCGGCGCGGTCTGCTTCTTTGCAGGAACCGGCCTACTCGCCCGAAATAAACAGAAGCTAAAATGTTGTGGGCCAATACTCATCCAATCGCTCGCTGTCCGTCCCGGTGATCGCACTGACCTAGGACTGGATCGTTTGAATGAACCGGATCTGATGCAAGTTTTGCCGCCGGGCAAACGCGCATCCTGTCAGTTTCCCGAGTGACATCGCGCGCATCTCTCTCCATATAGGGACCACACTCTTTCGCAAGCTCGCGGCCGGGCGCCCAGAGCTTTCCGCTGATGAAGGTGCAGGACATGACCCCCTGGGAAATCAAAGGCAGCGAGTTCGTCAACTGCAACTGCGACTACGGCTGCCCGTGCCAATTCAACGCGCTTCCGACCCACGGCAACTGCGTCGGCATCGGAGCCTATACGTTTGCGACGGGCCGCCATGGCGCCGTCCGCCTCGACGGGCTCAAGGCCGTCACCATCTACAAGTGGCCGGCTGCGGTGCATGAGGGCCGCGGCGAGATGCTCATGATCATCGACGAGGAAGCGAACGAAGCCCAGCGCCAATCGCTCAAGCGCATCCTATTGGGCGAGGACACAGAACCCGGCAAGACCGTGTGGAGCGTCTTCGCCTCGACCGTGGAGCGTTTCCATGAACCGCTGTTTGCACCGATCGAGATGACCATCGACATCGACGCGCGGCGCAGCCGCGTGACGGCCGGCAACTTGATCGACATGACGGCCGAGCCGATCCGCAATCCCGTCACCGGCGCGGAGCACCGCGCGCGCATCGACCTGCCCGACGGCTTCGAGTACACGCTCGCGGAGATCGGCAGCGGTTCCTCAAGCGTCGCCGGGCCGATCCCGGTCAAGCTCGACGCCACCTACGCTCAGCTCGCTCATTTGCACCTGAGCCAGAGCGGGATCGTGCGCTAGCGCTTCGCCGGCAGAGGAGCCCATCGATGCCGCAAACGACGCTCACCGAGCGTATCGTGCGCCGCGAGCAGCTGCTCATCGGCTTGGGCCTCGCCGTCCTCACGGGGCTCGCCTGGCTCTATGTGCTGGCCGGCGCCGGCACGGGCATGAGCACCATTGCCATGAGCACCTGGCAGTTCCCGCCGCCGCGACCAACCACCATGATGTCCGGCGACTGGAACGCGAGCTACTGGCTTACCATGCTCGTCATGTGGTGGGTGATGATGATCGCCATGATGATCCCCAGCGCCGCGCCGATGATCCTGCTCTATGCGCGCGTCTTCCGGCAGGGACAGGCACGCGGCCAGATCCCGGCCTCGCTGGTGCCCACAGGATCGTTCGCGGCGGGCTATCTCGCCTGCTGGCTCGGCTTCAGCGTGCTCGCGACCGCGCTGCAGTTCGCGCTCGAGCGGTCAGGCCTCGTCCACGGCATGTGGATGTGGTCGACGAGCCGCTGGCTGACCGCGGGCCTGCTGATCGCTGCCGGGCTTTTTCAACTGACGCCGCTCAAGGCGGCCTGCCTGGAGCACTGCCGCTCGCCCGCCGCCTTCCTTTCCCAGCACTGGCGTCCGGGACACCTCGGCGCCTTTCGCCTCGGCATCGTTCACGGCACCTACTGCCTGGGCTGCTGCTGGGCGCTGATGCTGTTGCTGTTTGCGGCCGGCATCATGAATCTGGTGTGGATTGCCGGCCTTACGATCCTCGTGCTCATCGAGAAGCTCGCTCCATTCGGCGCGAAGCTCACACGCTTCACTGCGGTGCTGCTGATTGGCGCCGGCGTCTACGTGGCAGCCGCCTGAAAAAACGAAAGGGCCCGGGTGCGTGTCCGGGCCCCTGCTGCGTGCTTTCGCAAGCGTCTAGCGCGAGTAGAACTCGACCACGAGATTCGGCTCCATGTGCACCGGGTAGGGCACATCCGACAAGGCCGGTATGCGGTTGAACTTGGCCGACATCTTATTGTGGTCGGCGTCGATGTAGTCGGGCACGTCGCGCTCGGGGCTCTTGATCGCCTCGAGCACCAGCGCCAACTGCCGCGCCTTCTCCTTCACCTCAATCACGTCGCCGACCTTGCAGCGGTAGCTCGGCACCGTCACGCGGCGCCCGTTGACCATGACGTGGCCGTGGCTCACGAACTGGCGCGCAGCGAACACGGTCGGCACGAACTTGGCGCGGTAGACGATGGCGTCGAGACGGCGCTCCAAGAGCCCGATCACGTGCTCCGACGTCGAGCCCTTGAGCCGCACGGCCTCCGCGTAAATGCGGTGGAACTGGCGCTCGTTGAGGTTGCCGTAGTAGCCCTTAAGCTTCTGCTTGGCCTTGAGCTGCTGTCCATAGTCAGACAGCTTCTGCACACGGCGCTCGCCGTGCTGGCCGGGGCGGGACTCGCGGCGGTTGATGGGGCTCTTGGGACGCCCCCAGATGTTCTCGCCGAGACGGCGATCGATCTTGTGCTTGGCGCGAATGCGCTTGGTCATGTAACAGCACTCCAACGGTTGCATTTGCACGTTTTCGTGGAGCGCCCCCTCCTCTGCCGTCAGGGCTTTGGCCCGGATGGCCGACAGGCAGCGTCGCTGGTGGATCGCTGCCGCGGGTGCGCAAGCAAACGCGGGCCAATAGCACATGGCCCGCGCTGCGACCCGCTAGATACCGGCGTCGGGCCTCGCCGTCAACCGAAGCCGGCTAAGAAGCGCCCCAAAGGCACGCCCCATGGCCTTTCGGACCAAGGACCTTGGCGGGATCTGGCTATTCTAGGCCGCTATTTCTGGACCGGAGAACCTGCGGCAGCCTCGGCGGCCGGCGCTGGCGCGGTGCTCGAGGCGAGCGAGGGGCCAGTTTTTACATAGGCTGCAATGAGATCCTTGATCTTCTGCTTCTGCTCGGCCGTACACGTTTGCGCCTGCCTCGCTGACTCCTCGATCACGACGTCCTTCTCCTTGCCGCCGTCCTTCTCAACGAGCTTGATCCGCCCGGTCAGCAGCATCACCACGGTCAGGTGCAGCTGGTTGATGTAGACGATCTGCTGGGGCGTCCACTTTTTGCTCTCGATCTCGCGCCGCATCAGCGAGTTGTGATTGTCCGCCTGGTCCTGCGCCAGCTCGCACACCTGCGCGTGCGCCGAAAGCCGCCCGACACGAATCACCTCACGCGCCACGTCGAGCGGAATGAGCACCTGCGACTTCTTCGTCTTGTCGATGAGTATCGTCTCACCGTTCGGCTTGGTGAAGGCCTCGGGAGTGAGCGACCAAGCATACTCCATGAACGCACGCGTGGCTTTCTCGCTGAGCTCCTGAGCGCTGGCGGGTACCGCCACAACGCTGGCAGCCAACAGGGCCGCGCACGCCCAACTCCTCCCCGCCATCCTCATCTTTCGCGTCTCCTGAGCTGTGCGTTATGTTGTTGCTGTTGCTTCTGCTGCCCGCGATCGCAATTACGATCTTGGAGGGAAAATGCCGCCCTTCGGAGCGGCATCGCTCAGCCCAAAACTTGGCCAGATCATGGCGGCTATGTTGGTGGCTTGCGGGCATGTCCCTTGCCCTTTGCAAGCGTTGCAACAATACCACGCAAGGTGCGAACCTCCTGCTCCGTGGGCCCCATTCGGGAGAACATGGTGCGTAGATTACGCGCAACGGTGTCGCGTTTGTGCGGCGGATTGAAGAAACCGAGACGATCGAGCTCGGCCTCCAAATGCTGGAAGAACCCCAATAGCTCCTCTTTGGTTGCGAGGCGATCGGCGCCGAGGTTGAGGCCGGCAGAGATGGGTGTCTCGTAAGTCGTAACGCGGCCCAAGCTCTGGGCCTCGCTCGCCCGCATCCACTCGTAGCCGAGGATCAGCACGGCCTGCGCCAGATTGAGCGATGCAAAGCGCGCGTTAACCGGAATCATCACTAAAGCGTCGGCGTTGGCGACCTCTGACGTCTCCAACCCGTTGCGCTCGCGCCCGAACAGCACGCCACAGCGCTCCCCCTTGGCGATGCGCGCGCGCATCTCGGCCACCGCCTCGATGGGTGTCATTACCGGCTTCCTGAGATCGCGCTGACGCGCGGTGGTGGCCGCGAGCCAGTTGAGATCGGCAATCGCCGCAGGCAGCGTCGGGAAGGCTGCCGCGTCGTCGATCACATAGTTGGCGCCGGAGGCGGCGATGCGCGCCTTCTCGTTGGGCCAGCCGTCGCGCGGCGCAATGAGCCGCAGCGTATCGAGCCCGAAATTGGCCATGGCGCGCGCGACCATGCCGACGTTGTCGGCGAGCTGCGCCTCCATCAGCAGGATTGCCGGCGTCTCGCCCTCGCCGGCGAACGCTTCCCCCTTGAGGTGCGCGCGGCGAATGCCGTGCCGCAGCTTGCGCATAACGCGCCGCGCCCAGTACCAGTACTTCTCTCCCGACCAGCTCTGTGCCAGCGCTTCGAGGCTCTCGGCGTGAAGTGTGCCTTGGCCCTGACCTGCCAGACGCACCGCGCCGTCACCGACGACGATCTCCTCATGGCGCGCGACGAACTGATCGAAGCTCGTGATGCCCTGGATTTGCGTGCGTCGCCGGCACCCCGGGCAGCTCGCATTGTCGGCGATGCAGCGCTCTTCCGCGCAATAGGTGAGCACCGGCTCCAGCGTTTCCCGGTCGAGGCTGGGGATGGCGAGCACGGCGAGCCCCTGGTCGATCGTCTTCTCGTGGCACGTGTGCACGATCTTAGCGACCGATGTCTCGCCAGCGCCGACGACCGGCACGCGCCAGCCATCCGGCTCCGCGATGCGAATGTCTATCTGCCTGGTTTCCACTCTCGATCGCGTCCGATGCTTTGCGGGTTTCTTGCCAGGGCGCGCGCACGAGCGCCGGGGATCGGCGCTTGCGGTCCGCCAACGCACTTGGTCACGCCAACGATATCAAGTAGACGATCCCTCGCCTAAAGTCGCTCCGGGCCGCTCCTGCCGGGAGCGCCGGGGCACGGCCGGTCCGGACGAGGAGCACGGCCTGCTGGAATTTACTCTCGAGCACTGCGCCGTCTTGTTGCGGCGCAGCATCGCCATTAAGGTGCCTCCCCAGGCGCTACCAATCCAAGGCAAACTCATGCAGAAGATTAAGGTGACCGGCACCGTCGTTGAGCTCGACGGCGACGAGATGAACTCGTATCATCTGGAAGCTGATCAAGGACAAGCTCATCCACCCCTACCTCGACCTGCCGATCGAGCCTTACGACCTTTCGATCGAGAGCCGCGACAAGACCAACGATCAGATCACGATCGATGCCGCCAACGCCATCAAGAAGCACGGCGTCGGCGTCAAGTGCGCGACCATCACGCCCGACGAAGCGCGCGTCAAAGAGTTCGGGCTGAAAGAGATGTGGAAGAGCCCCAACGGCACCATCCGCAACATCCTCGGGGGCGTCATCTTCCGCGAGCCTATCATCTGCCACAACGTGCCCCGCCTCGTTCCCGGCTGGACCGAGCCCATCGTCATCGGCCGCCACGCCTACGGCGACCAGTACCGGGCCACAGATTTCAGGTTCACTGGCAAGGGCACGCTCACCATAAAGTTCACCGGAGACGACGGCGAGGTGATCGAGCGCGAGGTCTTCAAGTCGCCTTCGAGCGGCGTCGCCCTGGCAATGTACAACCTCGACGATTCGATCCGGGACTTCGCGCGTGCCTCCTTCAACTATGCGCTGGCGCGCAACTATCCGCTGTTTCTGTCAACCAAGAACACGATTCTCAAAGCCTATGACGGCCGCTTCAAGGACCTCTTCCAAGAGGTCTTCGACGCGGAGTTCGCGGGCGAGTTCGAGAAGCGCAAGCTCACCTACCAGCATCGCCTGATCGACGACATGGTCGCCTCTGCCTTGAGGTGGTCGGGGGGCTACGTGTGGGCCATGAAGAACTACGATGGCGACGTCCAGTCCGATATCGTCGCTCAAGGGTTCGGCTCGCTCGGTTTGATGACGAGCGTTCTGTTGACACCCGACGGAAAGACCATGGAGGCCGAAGCCGCCCACGGCACGGTCACGCGCCATTACCGCGAGCACGAGAAGGGCAAGGAGACCTCGACCAACTCCATCGCCTCCATCTTCGCCTGGACGCGCGGCCTCAAGCACCGCGCCAAGCTCGACGGAAACGAGGCGCTCGAGCGCTTTGCCGCGACGCTGGAGAAGGTGTGCGTCGACACGGTGGAAGCGGGCTTCATGACCAAGGACCTTGCGCTGCTCGTCGGCGACCAGCAGAAGTGGCTGTCGACCACCGGCTTCCTCGACAAGGTCGATGAGAACTTGAAGGCGGCGATGGCCACGTAACCCGGCGCCAGCGTTCTTCCGCCCCATTCCGCTGGCCTATGGGGCCCTCCGGAAAACGTGGAGGAGCCGTGAAGCGGACCAGTCGCATCGTCCTTGCGAGCGCTCTTGTGCTCGCGCTGTTCGTCTATGCGAACAACGCAAGCAGCTTGGCCCCGGCGATGAGCCGCAAGCCGCTGCTCCTCGCACATCGGGGACTAGCGCAGACTTTCCCCAGCGAAGGGCTCACCAACGAGACCTGTACCGCGAGCCGCATCGATCCGCCGACCCACGGCTTCCTCGAGAACACGCTGCCCTCGATGCAGCGCGCCTTCGACGGAGGCGCCGACATCGTCGAGTTCGATGTCCACCCGACGACCGACGGGCACTTCGTCGTCTTCCACGATTGGACCGTCGGCTGCCGCACCGACGGCAGGGGCGTCACGCGCGAGCACACGCTCGCGGAGCTGAAGGCGCTCGACATCGGCTACGGCTACACCGCGGACGGCGGCAAGACCTTTCCTTTTCGCGGAAAGGGCGTCGGCCTCATGCCGTCGCTCGATGAGGTGCTTACCGCCTTTCCGGGCAAACGCTTCCTCATCAACATTAAGAGTAACGATCCTGCAGAGGGCGCGTTGCTGGCTGAGCACCTTCAACGCTTGCCCCCTGGCGAGCTCGCGCTGCTCATGGCCTACGGCGGGGACCGTCCCATCGCGACGCTCGCTGCGCGACTGCCGGCGCTGAAGGTCATGTCGAAGGCCACACTGAAGGGCTGCGGGCTCGCCTATCTTGGGTTGGGTTGGACGGGGTACGTGCCCGAGGCCTGCCGCCACACGCTCATGCTAATACCATCGAACTACGCGTGGCTGCTTTGGGGCTGGCCCAACCGCTTCCTCGAGCGCATGCGGCACGCCGGCACCGACGTCTTCCTCGCAGGCCCGCATGCCTCGGGCGAAGCAGGCACCGCCGGCATCGACGATGCGGTGGGCTGGCGCGCGCTGCCTGCGCATTACGACGGCGGCGTCTGGACCAACCGTATCGACCTGATCGGTCCGCTGATGCGCGCCTCGGCGCCCTGACGCCGACGGGCCTCAGTGCACCGCGCGTAGCTGCAGCTGCGAGATGCCGACGGCAAGGTTGAGGCCTTGCTGGCCTTGCACGCTCACCGGCTGCAGGGCGACGGTGTTGCTCGAGCCGCCGACGAGCGCATTGGCGCCCACGCCCAGTCCGACCGTTGCCTCGGCCGAGACGCCGCCGTAGTTGCCGGCGAGCGCGCCGGCGGGAAGGTCGGCAGAGGGGGCAAACACCGTCCAGATGATCTTGCTCTTGGAGGTGAAGCCGAGGTCGAGCCCGAACTTGGAGATCGTGCCGCGGTAGTGCTGGGTGCCGCCGCTGCTGCCCTTGAACGTACAGTCGAGATCTTTGCTCGAGCCGACGACGATACCGGCTCCGCCGTAGACGGTGCAGTTGAGGACGCCCGCCTCCACGTGCGCGGCCTGCGCGAGAGCGGCGAGCGCGCAGAGCGCGATGGCGGCGAGAGCGGGGCGCAGGAAGCGCGAGAGCAGGTTTAACGGCATCGGAGATCCTCGTTGATTTTGTCGGGCACCATGTCAGGCAAAAACGGCGATTATCGAGCGCCGCCCGACAATACGTCGATTGCGCCGCTGGCCCCTTGATGCAGATCAGCCCCGGCGCCGCCTGCCCTAGCCCGATTTCTTCGTCTGGCTGGCGCGCAAGCCCCGCGTCGGCCGGCCCGCCGCGCCCTGCAGCACGTCGCGGAACTCGTCGCGCTTTTCGTGAATCGAGGCAATGACGGGGCCGGTCGGGATGCCGAGCCCCACGAGCGTCGCCTCGCTCAATTGCAGGCTCGCCTCGATCGTCTCCGGCACCGCATCGGTCACGCCGAGCTTGTAGAGATGGCGGGCGTGCCCCTCGTCGCTCGCGCGCGCGACGATCAGGATGTCGCTGCGCAGCTCGCGCACACTGGTGACGATCTCGTCGGCAACCGAGGGCTTGTTCACGGTAATGATCACGCCCTTGCCGTTGAGGAGGCCGCAGTGACGCAGGAAGGCGGTGTTCTTTGCGTCCCCGAAATAGACCGGCCATCCCTCGCTGCGCCATTTGGTGACGACGCCCGGATCGCTCTCGACGATGATATGGCGCACCTTGTGAAGGGTAAGCATCTCCGACACGAGACGGCCCACGCGCCCGCAGCCGATGACGATGGCGTCGATGCGCTCCTGCGGCGGCGGGATTCTGAGCGCGGGGTTGGGCTCCTGCTGCCCTTCGACTCAGCTCCCTGGCAACGCGGCGCCCAAGCAGGTCGAGCAGCGGGATGATCGCCATCGAGAACGAGGTGATGGCCAGCACCAGCTCGCCGGTGTCGCGGGCGATTATGTCCTGCGCCATCGCGAGCCCGATGACGATGAACGCGAACTCTCCGCCGGGACCCAGCAGCAGCGCGGTCTCCACCGTCGCCGGCCGCGGCACGCGAAACAGCCGCAACAGCCCCGCCAGAACCCCCGTCTTGATAACGATGAGGCCGATGATGCCGGCGATGATCGGAAGCGGATTGGTGAAAAGACCGCCAATGTCGAGACTCATGCCGACCGAGAAAAAGAACACGCCGAGCAGGAGCCCCTTGAAGGGCTCAATCGTGGCCTGGATGGCCCGATGGTACTCGGTCTCGGCCAGCAGCAGTCCCGCAACGAAGGCGCCGAGCGCCATCGACAAACCGGCCGCGGCCGTCGCCAGCCCACTGCCCACGGCGACGAACAGCACCGCCGCCACGAACAGCTCGGTGCTGTCCACGGAGGCCACGAGCCGGAACAGCGGGCGCAGGATGACTGTGCCGACCAGCACGATCGCAGCGATCACGAGGATCGCTTGCCCGAACGCCTGCAATAGGCCACCGAGCAACGTCCCATGATTGTCGGGACCAAGGATGGTGACGAGAAACAGCAGCGGCACGACGGCGAGGTCCTGCAGCAGCAAGATCGCAAAGGACGTGCGCCCCGTCACGGTGTTGAGCCGCTGCCGGCGCGACAACACCTCGATCACGATGGCGGTGGAGGACAGCGCCAGGGAAAGCCCGATGAGGACGGCGCCGCCGGGCCGCGCACCGAACAGGCTCGCAACGAGCCCGATCAGGAGGGCCGAGATCGCCACCTGCAGGAAGCCGAGACCGAACACCAGGCGGCGCATGGTGATAAGGCGCTTGAACGAGAGCTCGAGACCGATGAGGAACAGCAGGAACACGACGCCCAGCTCGGCGATGGAGCCGAGCCCCCGCTCGTCGGTGATGGCAATCCATCGGACCGCGGGAAAGCTGTACCAGAGCGAGCCGAGCCCCCCGGGGCCCAGCAGCGCGCCGGCGATGAGGAAGCCGAGGATGGGGCTAAGTTTGAAGCGCTGGCCCAAGGGCACGAGAATGGCCGCCGTCCCGAGCACGATCATCGCGTCGCGATAAATGCCGAAATCGGTGCCTTCCGTCATTCTCACCTCGTGCTGGGCGCCTCACCACCAATCATAGCAAAGGATTGAAGCCAAAAGGGGCACGCGTCTTGTCTGCGGCCAAGTTGCACAAGCTTTTGCGGCAATTAGCGCGCGGTCACGTTTTCTTTCAAATGCGTTTCGAGCACGTGCATGCCCGGGCCCGATCGCCGAAGCAAAAGCGCACCTGCAAAGACTTGGCGTGGAGGTCGAGCTTGGGCCTGTGCCGCGCCGCGGCGCACACGGACCCGGCACCAGCCTCTATTTCCGCGATCCCGACGGCTCGCTCGGGGAGCTGATCTCCTACGCGGAAGCAGCCCCCTGATTCCCGTGCATCGATTGCGGGGAGTTAGGCAGCAGCGGACACGCGTGCCTCGATCGCCTGCAGCGCGGCATCCGCTCTGCTGCCGTCAGGGCCGCCCGCCTGCGCCATGTCGGGGCGACCGCCGCCACCCTTGCCACCTAATGCTTCCGCGCCGGCACGCACCAGATCGACGGCGCTCCATGTCGTGGTCAGATCGTCGGTGACGCCGACCGCGAGCCCCGCCTTGCCGTCCTCGGTCACGCCGACGATGGCGACGATGCCGGAGCCGACCTGCTTCTTGCCGTCGTCGATCAGCCCCCGCAGATCCTTCGGATTGAGCCCCTGCACCGTGCGCGCGATGAGCTTCACCTTGCCGACGGTCTTGATACCGCCCGTGGCATGCGCGCCGCCGGCTCCCTCGGCTGCGCCGCCGCCGAGCGCGATCTGCTTCTTGGCCTCGGCGAGCTGGCGCTCGAGCTGCTTGCGCTCCTCGACGAGGGCCTGCACGCGGGCGACCACATCCTCGGGCCGCACATGCAGCGCGGCGGCGGCCTCCTTGAGGCGCGCCTCCTGCTGGGCGAGATAGGCGCGCGCGGCGTCTGCCGTCAGCGCCTCGATGCGGCGCACGCCCGAGGCCGACGCACTCTCCGCGACGATCTTCACCAGCCCGATGTCGCCGGTGCGCTTCACATGCGTGCCGCCGCACAATTCCACCGACCAGGCTTTGTTGCTCCGGCCGGCCGGACCGGCACCCGGATCTTCGCCCATCGATACGACGCGCACCTCGTCGCCGTACTTCTCGCCGAACAGCGCCATGGCACCCGACTCGAGCGCATCGTCCAGCGCCATCAGCCGCGTCTCGACGCTGGCGTTCTGCAGAACAATGGCGTTGGCGCGCGCCTCCACCTCTGCGATCTCGTCTGCCGACATCGCCTTGGTGTGCGAGAAGTCGAAGCGCAGCCGGTCGGGCGCAACGAGCGAGCCCTTCTGGGCGACGTGCGGGCCCAGCACCTGACGCAGCGCCACGTGCAGCAAGTGCGTCGCGGAGTGGTTGGCGCGCGTGGCCAGACGGCGCCCATGATCGACATCGAGGTCGACGGTCTCGCCCAGCTTGAAGGTGCCCTTGTCGACGCGGCCGATGTGGACGACGAGACCGCCCGCCTTCTTCTGGGTGTCGTCGACGCGGAACAGCGCGCCCTTGGCGCCGCGGATGACGCCCTGATCGCCGACCTGGCCGCCCAACTCGCCGTAGAATGGCGTCTGGTTGACGACAATCGCTGCCTCGTCGCCGGCCTTGAGGCTCTTTGCTTCCTTGCCGCCCTTGACCAGCGCCACCACCTCGCCCGCCGCCGTCTCGGTGTCGTAGCCGAGGAACTCAGACGCGCCGAGCTTCTCCTTCAACTGGAACCAGATCGCCTCGGTCGCCGCCTCGCCCGAGCCCTTCCAGGCTTTGCGCGCCTCGGCTTTCTGACGCTCCATCGCCGCGTTGAAGACGTCGGTGTCGACGACGATGCCGCGCGGGCGCAGGGCGTCCTCGGTCAGGTCGAGCGGGAAGCCGTAGGTATCGTAAAGCTTGAAGGCGGTCTCGCCCGAGAACACGTCGTTCTTCTTGAGCGTGGCAGAGGCTTCCGAAAGCAGCCCCAAGCCCTTCTCCAGCGTCTTCTTGAAGCGCGTCTCTTCCAGTTTGAGCGTCTCGGTGATGAGCGCCTCGGCGCGCAGCAGCTCGTGATAGGTGTCACCCATCTCGTGGATCAGCGCCGGCACCAGGCGGCACATGAGCGGCTCGGTGGCGCCGAGCAGATGCGCGTGTCGCATGGCGCGGCGCATAATGCGGCGGAGCACGTAGCCGCGGCCCTCGTTGGAGGGCAGCACGCCGTCTGCGATCAGGAAGCTCGTTGCGCGCAGATGGTCAGCGATGACTCGGTGCGAGGCCTTGTGCTCGCCCTTCGCCGGCACCCCGGTCGCGGCAACGGAAGCGGCGATCAACGCCTTGAACAGGTCGATCTCGTAGTTGTCGTGCGTGCCCTGCAGGACGGCGGCGATGCGCTCGAGCCCCATGCCGGTGTCGACCGAGTGCTTGGGCAGGTCGACGCGCTCGCCGGGGCTGAGCTGCTCGTATTGCATGAACACGAGATTCCAGATCTCGACGAAGCGGTCGCCATCGGCATGCTCGCTGCCGGGCGGACCGCCATGGATCTTGGCGCCATGGTCGTAGAAAATCTCCGAGCAGGGGCCGCATGGACCGGTGTCGCCCATCTGCCAGAAGTTATCGGACGTGGGGATGCGCAGGATCTTGTCGGCGCCAAAGCCCGTAAGCTTCTTCCAGATGCGGAAGGCATCCTCGTCGTCGTGGTAGACGGTGATGACGAGGCGCTTCTTGTCGAGGGCGAAATCCTCGACGAGCAGCTTCCAGGCAAGCTCGATCGCGCGCTCCTTGAAGTAGTCGCCGAAGGAGAAGTTGCCGAGCATCTCGAAAAAGGTGTGGTGGCGCGCGGTGTAGCCGACGTTGTCGAGGTCGTTGTGCTTGCCGCCGGCGCGCACGCACTTCTGCGAGGAGGTCGCCGTGGTGTAGGGCCGCGTCTCCTGCCCGGTGAACACGTTTTTGAAGGGCACCATGCCAGCGTTGGTGAACATCAAGGTCGGGTCGTTGCGCGGCACGAGCGGCGCCGACGGCACGACCTCGTGCCCCTCTTTCCTGAAATAATCGAGGAACGCTCTGCGGATCTCGTTGACGCCAGTCATCTCATCGCTTTCGGAAGGACGCCCACAGGGGACAAACCAGAGGGTCTGACACCCGGGCCCAAGCGGCTATCCGATGGGGTTGGCGGGGCGTCCTGTCAAGCGCCAGCGTTGCTACCCTCTTGTTTGTCGCGCCAAGGCTTAGGCTCCGCCATGGCGTTGGCCGGGGGCAGCTTATGTTCGCGAGCCGCGCGTCCCGGCCGCGCCGCACAAATCCGCCAGACGCAGCGCAAGGGCGTGGATGAGGGCGGGAATTCGTTTGTGGGCGCGTGCCAGCGCGTCTTAGGACTCCGCCTTCGCATAGGCGCTAAGGAACGTACGCACTGCGATGCCTACCACATGCAGGATGCGCTCCTCGCTCGGCGCGCCGCCGGCATTGAACATCACCGGCTTGAACATCGTCGATTGGCAGGAATCCAGGAACTGAGCGGCAGCGACCTCGCAATCGTCGATCGCGAGCACGCCGGCTTTCACCTGATCCTCCAGATATTTGGCGAGGCGGCTGATGCCGCACTGGGGGCCGAACTCGTAGAACTTGCGGCCGATCTCCGGCATGCGATCCGCGATGGCGATGACGGTGCGGATCGCGGAAACGGCGTCGGGGCGCGCCAGAAATCGCACGTAGGCCGTGCCCAAGCGGGTCAGCACGGCACGTACGTCGTGGTCGTCGGAATCGAGCGAGAACACCTGCTCGGCCTGGGCCCGGCGCTCGTCCTCGACGATCGCCTCGAACAGGTGCTCCTTGCTGTCGAAATAGACGTAAAGCGTGCCCTTCGAGACGCCGGCTTGGCGCGCAATGTCACCCATGCTGGCGGCATCGAACCCCTGGGCCAAGAACAGCGCCCGCGCGCCCTCGATAATCTGCCGGCGCTTGGCATTGTCCTCTGTCGTTGGCGCCTCGGCCACTTTGGCGGACATCGTCGCAATCCTCATAGCAGCTAATCAGATAAAATTTGACCGAACCGTTCAGTCGCTATTGACATAGGCCGATTTTGCGCCTAAGTCAAGCACTGACCGAACGGTTCGGTCATATAATATGGCTGGGGTGAGTTTGCCCGGGGTTCCAGGAGAGGCAGATGTTGAGGCAGCGCAGCAGCAGCGTCCTACGCAGCGTCGATGACACCGATGTCTCCGACCGCGAGGCCACACCTTCATTAACCGCGAGCACGTCCGGGCCCCTGGCGCGGGTGCTCGCGCAGCGGAGCGGCGGCGCCACCGCCAAGCCAGTCGCACGCGCGCCCGAAATGCTTCCCCCCGAGGCGCCCGACGCAAGCCCCCCGACCGAAGCGAGCGCTCCCCCCTCTCAACCGAAGCGGCGCAAGGGCCGCAGGCTCCTGCTCTCGGCGGCAGCCATTCTGGCTCTGGGTGTCGGCGGCTGGTACGGCCACTATTGGTGGACGGTGGGGCGCTTCATCGTCTCGACCGACGACGCCTACGTCGGCGTGCACACGGCAACGCTGTCGGCAAAGGTCTCCGGCTACGTCGACGCGGTCGACGCCAACGACAACGAGCAGGTGCGCACCGGCGACATCATCGCGCGGATCGACGACGGCGACTACAAGCTCGCGGTCGAAGCCGCGCGCGACAAGATCGCCACGCAGCAGGCGACGATCGAGCGGATCGGCAAACAGATCGCCGCGCAGGAGGCCGCCGTCGATGCGGCAAAGGCCCAGCTGACGTCGGCGAAGGCCGGCGACACCCGCGCCGAGCTCGAGCTGAAGCGCCAGCAGCAGCTGGCCGTCCACCAATTCGCAAGCCAGCAGGCGCTCGAGCAGGCGCAAGCCAATCGCGATCAGGCCGTCGCCTCGGTGCAAGGCGCGGCGGCGAACGTCGAAGGGGCCGAAACCAACGTCGCGGTTCTTAAGGCGCAGAAGGAGGAGGCCACGCGCACCTTGAAGCAGCTGCAGACGTCGCTTGCCAAGGCCGAGCGCGATCTGTCGTTCACGGTCATTCGTGCGCCCTTCGACGGCGTCGTCGGCAATCGCGCGGTGCAAAGCGGCGACTACGTGCAGCCGGGGCAGCGGCTGGCGAGCCTCGTCCCCCTCAACGACGTCTATATCGATGCAAACTTCAAGGAAACGCAGCTCGAAGACCTGCACCCCGGCCAGGAGGCGTCGATCGCGGTCGATGCGCTGCCCGACCACGACATCAAGGGCCGCGTGGTGAGCGTGGCGCCGGCCTCGGGCTCCGTCTTCTCGCTGCTGCCGCCCGACAACGCCACCGGCAACTTCACCAAGATCGTGCAGCGCATCCCGGTGCGGATCCGCGTTCCCGCAGCGGTCGACAAGCAGGAGGTGCTGCGGCCGGGCATGTCGGTCGTCGTCAGCGTCAACACCAAGCCGGGCACCACGGACTCGGTCCCCGCGCCGGCGACGACGTCGGCGATCAGCCGCGCCGAGTAGGCCGCCACACGCCAGGGGTCTCGTCATGGCCGACACGCAAGCACCGACATCCGGCTCGAACGGCGGCGTCGATCACATCGAGCCCAAGCGGCTCTTCGCCTTCCTGGCGATGGTCTTCGGCATGTTCATGGCGATCCTCGACATCCAGATCGTGTCGGCCTCGCTGACCGAGATCCAGGCCGGCCTCGCCGCCAGCTCCAACGAGATCACCTGGGTGCAGACGGCCTACCTCATCGCCGAGGTGGTGATGATCCCCCTGTCGGGGTTCCTGTCGCGCGCGCTCGGCACGCGCATCCTGTTTGCCGCCTCGGCCGCCGGCTTTGCGGCTGCGAGCCTGATGTGCGGCCTGTCGGATTCGATCAACGAGATCATCGTCTGGCGCGCCATCCAGGGCTTCATCGGCGGCGGGATGATCCCCACCGTGTTTGCCTCCGCGTACCTCATCTTTCCGCGCTCGCGCATGGGCCTGATCATGCCGCTGATCGGCCTCGTCGCGACCATGGCCCCCACCATCGGCCCCACCGTCGGCGGCTACCTCACCGACACTCTGTCCTGGCACTGGCTGTTCTTCATCAACATCGTGCCCGGCATCGCCGTCACCATCGCGGCGCTGACGCTGATCGACTTCGACACGCCCGACTTCAGCTTGTTTGAGAACTTCGATTGGCTCGGGCTCATCTTCATGGCGGGTTTCCTCGGCGCGCTCGAGTACGTGCTCGAGGAAGGCCCGCGCAACGACTGGTTCGGCGACAGCACGATCCTGCTGCTGGCCTGGGTCTCCGGCATCTCGGCGCTCGCTTTCTTCGCGCGCGTTCTTACCGCGCGCAGCCCCATCGTCGATCTCAGCTCGTTCACCAACCGCAACTTCGCGGTGGGCTCGCTCTTCTCGTTCGTGCTCGGCATCGGCCTTTACGGCCTCACCTACATTTACCCCATCTATCTGGCGCAGATCCGCGGCTACGACGCGCTGATGATCGGCGAGACCATGTTCGTCTCCGGCCTCGCCATGTTCCTCACCGCACCCATCGCCGGCCAACTTATGGCGATCGTCGACAAGCGCGTCATGCTCATGGCGGGCTTCCTGTTCTTCGCGGTCGGCACCTGGTGGATGACCTACATCACCAGCGATTGGGACTTCTACGAGCTTCTGTGGCCGCAGATCTTCCGCGGCATCGGGCTGATGCTGTCGATCATTCCCATCAACGATATCGCGCTCGGCACGCTGCCGCCCGAGCGTGTGAAGAACGCTTCAGGCCTCTATAACCTCATGCGCAACATGGGCGGCGCCTTCGGGCTCGCCGGCCTGACGACCATCCTCAACGAGCGCACCGACCTGCATCTTGCACGCCTGCACGAGGCGATCACGTGGTCGCGCCCGCCGGTGCTGGAGACGCTGCAGGCGCTCACGCAGCGTTTTCAGTCCTACGGCAGCGACGCCCACGACATGGCGCTGAAGCAGCTCATGCAGATCACGCACCGGCAGGGCGTGGTCATGGCCTTTTCCGACGTGTTCTTGCTGCTGACGCTGCTGTTTGCGGGCCTGGCGCTGCTGGCGGTGCTGGCGCAGAAGCCGGCTGCGCCCGCCGGGGCGGCCGCGCACTAGACCGCCATCTCCGACCTGTCATCACGGACGTCTGCCTCCTACCTGTTATCCTCGGGCTTGTCCCGAGGAGCCAGGCTTCGGCAACCTCGAGCATCGATGTATATCCGGCAAACGTCGGAATGAGTGGAAAGGTGGGTCCTCGGCATAAAGCCGAGGATGACATCTGTGGTCGGCGCTGGCGCCCACTTGCATGCTTATTCGTTCTCGCGAGCGATGAGCCCCGAGGCATATCAAAGAACGAGGGAGCGCGGGCGCCGAAGCACTGCGATCCTGTTGCAACAAACGGGCAGCTCTTCAGCGCCCGCGCCGGTTGCTTGCCGTGCCGAGGGTGCGGTCACATCGTCAGCGGGCCTTCGGTCCGACCCGGGGGAATGACGCCGGGTCTCTCGCGTCCAGGACCTAGAGCTGCTGCGCGCCAACATGGAGCGCCGCTGCGCGACGGGCGTCCGTGCAAGGTGTTGCCACCGTTGCACAGCCTCGATCCGCGGCCCCGGAATTTGAGGTGAGCTAAACCTCGCGTCAGACGCCCGCGACGGTGCAGACGTTTGCCTCAACCGGGCCACCGCCCCCGCCCCGCGTCGGCCGCTCAGCTGATGCCTCCCTTTGTGCGGCAGGGGTGAGGGCAGGATAAGTGAGGTAAGAGGGGCGAGGATAAGAATTTACCGAGGGCTCGTGAAAGGTCGGCTATCAGGGGCGTTGCAGCCGCTTTTCTGGTGCAGACAACAGTCGAATCTGACCCAAAGCGGAAAGATGATGTCTTGATTCCGCGTGGATCGTGCCGGGCACTATGGACCGCCCGATGCGTGGCAAATGCGGCACGCTTTCCGGTTCCATGCGGGATAACCCGTCTTGCAGCAGGCCGATTCTGTTGTCGAGGGCCACGCGCTCAACTAGCTTCGAGACCGGGATAAATCATTTTTTGGAGGGGCACATGCGTTCTTTGAAACTGGGCTTAGCCGCCACCGCGGTGCTCTGCGCACTTTCGGTGACGGCTCAGGCAAACTGCATCAAGGTCGAGGCGGTCGGCGAAGCTGTGACCCACGATATCGCCTACGTCTTTGCGACGCACGGTCTTGCAAACGTCATCTATGGGAAGGGTCGCGTGGGTAAGGGCCGTGTCCACACGACCTGCAAAGACGGCTCAGCTACAACGACGTGTCGCTCCTGGCAGACGGCGTGCAGCGCGACGGCACCCCATACCTGCTTAGGCGCTTGGCTTTGCTTGCCCATGTGATCTCGATGCTTGGCGCAAATGAAGACTAGCGCGACTTCGGAAGCGGGCTTCGATCCGCTTTAGGGATGCTTCCTCCATCGCCGAGGTTAAAGATGCGGTCGGCTGTGAATACGAGCGGTCGTTGAAGTCGGATCTAAGACCACTGTTCTCTTGTCCGCTTCCGGCCCGTCTCTGCCTCGCGCCTCGGTAAGCGGTATGTCCGCTGCGCAGCGGAAACCGCCCCTCAGCCCGCGGCCGCGTTCGGTGCCGACCAGCCCTCGCGTACCGTGACGAACTCCTCGACCGGGTGCAGGCCCATGGCCGGCTCGACATCCGCTTCGCTTACCGCTTGGCGCGGGCGGGCTTCTTGGCGGCGGGTTCGTCGTTGTCGGGCAGCACGCCGTCCTCGTCGGGAACCTCGTCGGCGGCCTCGCCCGCTTCCGGCTCGACCAGCATCTTGTCGACGATCAGCCCGGCGTTCTCGCGCACCGCCCGCTCGATGGCGGCGGCCACCTTGGGGTTGTCCTTCAAGAACTGCTTGGCGTTCTCGCGGCCCTGGCCGATGCGGTCGCCGTCATAGGAGATCCACGCGCCCGACTTCTCCACGATGCCGGCCTTGACGCCCAGGTCGATGAGCTCGCCGGTCTTGGAGATGCCCTCGCCGTACATGATGTCGAACTCGACCTGCTTGAACGGAGGCGCCACCTTGTTCTTGACCACCTTGACGCGGGTCTGCGAGCCGACGACCTCGTCGCGCTCCTTGATCTGGCCGATGCGGCGGATGTCGAGGCGGACGGAGGCATAGAATTTGAGCGCGTTGCCACCCGTCGTCGTCTCCGGGTTGCCGAACATGATGCCGATCTTCATGCGGATCTGGTTGATGAAGATCACCATGGTGCCCGACTTGGCGATCGAGCCGGTGAGCTTGCGCAGGGCCTTGCTCATGAGGCGGGCCTGCATGCCGGGCTGCATGTCGCCCATCTCGCCCTCGAGCTCGGCCTTGGGCGTCAGCGCCGCAACCGAGTCGACGACGAGCACGTCGACGGCGCCCGAGCGCACCAGCGTGTCGGCGATCTCGAGCGCCTGCTCGCCGCTGTCGGGCTGGGAGATCAGCAGGTCCTCGACCTTGACGCCGAGCTTTCTGGCATAGACGGGATCGAGCGCGTGCTCGGCGTCGATGAACCCGCAGATGCCACCCGTCTTCTGGGCCTCGGCCACGACCTGTAGGGCGAGCGTGGTCTTGCCGGAGGATTTAGGACCATAGATCTCGACGACGCGCCCTTTGGGGAGGCCGCCGATGCCGAGCGCGATGTCGAGGCCGAGCGAGCCCGTCGAGATCGCCTCCACGTCGTAGGAGCGGTCGTTGGCGCCGAGCCGCATGACCGAGCCTTTGCCATGCAGCTTCTCGATCTGTTGGAGGGCGTGCTCCAAGGCCTTCATCTTGTCCATCGCACCCCCTTCGACCACGCGTAGTTCCGGCTTGCTGGTCATGTGATTCACCTTATGGCATGCGGGTTGTGTTCTCAATTTCGACTCATGTGTACACCATTTGTTCTTGTGGGGCAACGGCACTGTCTCGGTTTGGAATTTGCTGGGCTTGAACAGGATGTCGATCCACAGTGGCGCGTATGCCTGACATTGATCCATCAAAGGTTGTGGCCGTGTTAGAGGACCTATTCGGACCTCAGCGCGGACGGTTGTTGGCGACGTTGCTCGCAGCGCTCGCCTGCGCGGCTCTCGCCGTATTTTTCTCGTGGGTGATTTGGGATTACTTCGGCAGAGCCGCTTTTGGCTTCGTCAGCGGTTTGCTGACTCCCGTTGCGAGTAGCAATGACCTAACGGCGGCGGCCGCCACTCTCATTTGGGTGACGATCATATATGGCTTAGCGTTCGTCTCGGTTCTCTATTTCCTAGGCCGCGCATTATTCAAACGCTCCGTTTCGCAGTCTACATTGGATGAGTTGGCTCGGCTAAGAAATCAAGGCATCAAGGAGTTGTATGCGGCAAAGAGGCCGGCGAACGATTTGGAGTTCGCCGATTGGACGAAAAGATATCAAGAGTGGACGGAGCGATTGCTCCGTTTCGTCGAGGCCAACTTCCCGGAAGCAGATTTCCTAAGTGTCGAATTCTTAGGAGTGTTAGATGGTCGCTTTTTTTCGAGCATCTATAATGAGCAGCATAACAACTTGAAGGGACAGCTCGCAAAGCGCATCGAGATCATTGAAGGGATTCTCGCAAGCTATCGCGGTTAGGCATTCGCGCGCCTCTTGTATGTCCTCAGCCTTCCAGGCTCTGGCGCCACATCGTACATTCAATGCAACGATCTCTTCCACGCCCCACACGGGATCCGTAAGGCCCGCACGATGCACTCTGTTGGGCACGGCGCAAGGGATTAGAGCTGGCGCACAGATGTTCTGACCGCATCTGCTCTGTGTCCCTTCTGAAATTTGGTGTAGGGTGGCGAACGGCTGAGACCAATTTTTTTTTGCTCGATTATTGGGGGTCCGCCATGAATATTCGCATCACCATTGTTCTCGCAGCGCTCGCTATCGGAGTGTCAATTCCCGCGTCCGCCATGTGCCCATACGATACCAATTGTCTCAACAATCCTTATGGCGCTGGAAGCCCATACAAACCCAATGGACTCATGAACCCTTACAGCCAGTATGGGAGCCCCTACAGCAACAAGTCGTGGACGAACCCCTACGCCACGAACGCGCCCGCTATCGTTGGCGAGGACGGCAGCTATCACGGCAAGCTGAGCACGAACCCTTACGACCCGGACTCGACATCAAACCCGTATGGCCGTTACGGCAATCCATACTCGCCAGATAGTCTGAATAATCCATACGGAGCAGGCAATCCGTACTCCGGCAAGAAGTACTACGTCGTACCTACTCCGTGAGCCTATTCGACTTGCTTCTTCGTCATCCGCTTCTTCACCGACAAGCCTCAACTAACGCGACGGTTCTCGTTAGCTGGGCGGTGCGCGAGCCTCAAACAGACCTAACTGTTTTAGCGATCTCAGCCAGCCTTCCGACCGCCGCGATCACGTCACCCGGCACTACCGACGTTGCGCGCCCCGGCGCATCACCTACGCCTTTATCTTCCGCGCCTCTTCGATGGCCTTGTCCAGGCTCGCCTTGTCGTGGCCGGGATGGAATGCTTTGAGCGCCGCCACGTAGGCCTCGATGAACACCTCGGTGATCACCCACGGCTTCTCCGCCATATGCGGCGGCCAGTCGTAATGGCCGCGGCTCGCTTGCAGGAGCCTGTCGGCAGGAATCGTGTAGGTCGGCGCGTGATGGCGGGACTTCAGCCCGCTCTCGCTCACCGTCCATTGTGCGTTCTGAAAGATCGCTCCCATGGCGGCCTCCCAATATGCTTGCCGCTTGGTATGAGCCAGAGGTGGGCCGCTTCGCCGACCCTGTCAACAGGACCTCGGCCTCTCGCTGCAAATGTGAAGTTCAAACAGGAGACGGCGCCGCGGCACTGGCGGCGGGCGCAAGCTGTCTTGAGGTCTGTCCCTGCAGGCCCTAGGCGTGGGCGCCGCGCAGCGCGCGCAGCTTGGCAACGAGATAATGCGCAGCGAACGCCAATGTGATCGCCACCACGGCCGCACCCAACGTCCGGGCACTGGCGAGACTGACCCCGGCAAGCGTCGCGTAGATGACAACGGCGAGCGCGGTGATGCCGCCGCCGAATATGGCAGCGGCCCAATACCTGGGTTGCGGCTGGACGCGGGCCCGGTGGCCCATATAACCCGTCGAAAGACCCATCACGCCGTACTCCCTGTCCCGGTGCTTGAGGCAAGCATAGCACGGAGTTGGGCCACTTCGCGGCCACTGTCAATCAATGTGAATTGCAACCTGTGAGAGCGCTGTGGAGTTGAGATCGCGCGGCACTCAGCCTCGCTGGCAGGGCTCGCAAAGCGGCCTTGGAACTCCCATGTGCATGAGCATCAATTGGACCTAAGCGGCTCTGAGCAAACACGTTATCGTGCCGCTTTGGGTGGGGGTTGATTCTGTAGATCGATGCCGGACGACGCCGCAAAGACCACGGATGCGACGGCGGCCTCCGCCGCGGCGGCGGCCCCGCCTGCGGCTGCCGGCACGCCTGGTCCCACATCTGCCGCCAAGGACGCTGCGGCGTCCAAAGCCGACGCCGCGCCAACGCTCGCACCGCCCGCTGTTGCCGCACCCGGTGCGGGGGCCAAGCCGACAGCTCTGGCCATACCGTCGCGAACCGCGCCCGACGCCAAGGACGCCGGGCCGCCCGCCGAGGAAACGCTCATCGGCGTACTCGACGCGGACCAACGCATCCGCCTCTCGGCCGAGCAGGGCGAGCGCACGCTGTGGGCCGGCGCCATCATCATGACGCTGCTTTATACCGGCCTCATCGCCTCCCAGGCTCTGCTCGGCAGTCCGCTCAGCCAAGCCGCACTGGAGCAGGAGAGGCGGCGTGCCGGCCAGGACGCGACCGCGATTAGCGTCGATCTCGTTCCTGATCCCGACAAGACGTCGAAGACCAAGAAGTGGCGCGAGGGCGAGGCACAGCAGACGCCGACGCCCAACAGCGAGCCGCCGCAGCCGCAGCAGATGGCGAGCATCGCCCAGCCCGAGGTGCCCGAGGCCGAGCCGAAGAAAGAGGAGAACAAGAAGGACGAGCCGCGCCCCGACGGCTCGCCCATGCTGCTCGACATCGACAGCCTGGTCGACGCCGCCGCTGCCGACTTCAAGCGCAACCTCGACCACGCCTTGTCAAAGAAGCCGCAAAAAGAGCACCGGCAACAGCAGGCCATGCTGTCGGGCGGCGGCATGCAGGTGCGCGGCACCGGCGCCTCGGGCAAGTCGGACGCCTTTTCGCGCTCGGTCATTGCCGCTCTGATGAAGACGCGGCCGGGCCCCTTCGCGCTGTGGGGACGCGTGCTCGTGTCGTTCGAGATCTCGCCCAACGGCACGCTGAACTACGTGCACCTATTGCGCTCGAGCGGCAACTCCGCGCTCGATAAGGCCGCCGTCAACGCCATCCACAAGGCGCGCTTCAAGTCGCCCCCAGCAGGGCTCTCGGCGGACGATCGCACCTACATCATCGACTACATTTTCGGGTAGCCCCCGCGCGCTTGCCAAGCTTGACGCTCGCGAGAATCAGGCATCGTGCGCCAGCGGAATATTTGGCCGGCCAGGGGGGGAGCCATGCGCGCGACCGCACTGATACTTGCTGCCAGCGTCATGCTCGCGCCCGCGGCACGCGCCGACGGCGTCCCCAGGCCAGCCGCTCCGCTCGCCCCCAACGGCGGCTGGAGCTTCCAGTTCACGCCTTACGGCTGGCTGCCTTGGGTCTCCGGCGACGCCGTCATCGGGGGCCGCAGCTTCACGGTGGCGCAGAACCCGGCGCAAGTGCTGGAGAGCCTCAACATGGTGTGGATGAGCTACATGCAGGCCAAAAAAGGCCCGCTGACACTCTTCAACGACACCATGTACGCGAGCCTCGGCTCCTCGGGTTCGTTCTTGCACTCAAGAACCTTCTCGCCCCACATCAACGCGACGGTCGGTGCGGCGCTCTCCTCCGACTACCGCTATTGGACGGTAGAGCTGGGCGGCATGTACGAGGTGGCGCAGTGGAGCTCCGGCATGAGTCCAGGCCGCGCACACGACACGGTGCTCGAGCTGCTCGCGGGCGGGCGCTACTGGCACCAGGACCTCGACGTCGACGTCGCCCTCGCCGGCACGCTCAACGTCTTCGGGCTCACCGTCTCCGGCAGCCGCGCTCTGGCGCAGTCGGGCTCCATCGACTGGGTCGACCCGTTCATCGGCGCGCGCCTGCTGTGGCAGCCGGCGGTCGGCGAGGAGGTAGCGCTGCGCGGGGACGTCGGCGGCTTCGGCGCGGCGAGCAAATTCACCTGGCAGCTGCTCGCCACCTACAATTGGTTCTTGTGCGTCGAGGGCCCGCTCACCCTCAACGGTTATCTCGGCTACCGCGCCCTGTCGGTCGATTACGAGACGGGCGAGGGCTTCAACCGCTACGAGTTCGACGTCTTGCAGCAGGGGCCCGTCATGGGCATTACCGGCCGCTTCTAGTCGGAACCGCAAGACACGCATTTACCCCTCCTCCACCCTGCCGAGATGGGGGCAATGCGAGGCATCCTGCAAAGGGAATGTTTTGGGCTTGGCCCTAGGCTGGCGCGATTATGTTGCGCCTCGAACTTCGACGCTTTGCAATTTTCCTGCTGCCGCTGCTCGCCTGGCAAATGCCTGCGCAGGCGCAGGAGCCCGGCACGCCGCTCGGGACCGTCGGAGCGGGGCTTGAGGAGAAAGCCCCCGACAACGTCGCGCGTCCCTCCGAGGCGGGCAAGCCGACCAAGGTGTGGCTGCAGGTCTACGTGCTCGACGTCGACGATGTGAACTCGGCCGATCAGAATTTCGGGGCGAGCGTCTATTACGAGGCGCGCTGGAACAGCCCGGACCTGAAGCACCCCGGCCCCCTGCCCGTGTTCAAGGACGTGTCCCACGTGTGGACGCCGAGCCTCACCATCGCCAACCAGCAGATGGCGTGGGATTCCTACCCGGACTTCGTGGAGATCGCGCCCAATGGCGATGTGACCTACCGCCAGCGCACCTGGGCGCGCTTCTCGCAGGCGCTCAACTTGCACAACTTCCCCTTCGATAAGCAGATCCTGACCATCCACCTGGTCTCGGCCAACGAGACCAACGACGAGGTGACGTTCCTGCCCTTGCGTAACGCCCCGGCCGGCATCGCGGAAAACTTCTCGGTGCCCGATTTTCGAGTCGTCGGCTGGACCTCGGGGCCGGCGGCGTTTCCCTCCGACAAGATCGAAGGCGCGGTGGCGGGCTTTCGCCTGCAGATCGAGGTCAAGCGCCGGCCGATGTTCTTCTTGATCAAGATCGTGCTGCCGTTGTGCCTGATCGTGATCATGTCGTGGATCCCGCGCTGGATCGACCCGCAGCAAGTTGCCACCAACATCGGCGTGTCGGCGACGGCGTTCCTGACGCTGGTGGCGTATCTGTTCGCCACCAACGTGCTGCTCCCGCGCGTCGCCTATGTGACGCGCATGGACCTCTTCATCCTCTTGTCGATGCTGATGGTGTTCATCGCGCTGGTGCAGACGGTGGTGTCGACCGTGCTGGTGCACAATCACGCGGTGAGCCTAGCGCAGGACTTGGACTGGTGGGCGCGCATCGTCTATCCGGTGGCGCTGGTACTCGTACTGCTGGTGTCGCTGGTGATTTAGCTGCGCGGCGCCGCCCCCGCAACGATGCGCGCACGAAAAAGGCCCCGGAAGGCCGATGAAGCGCTTCCGGGACTCAGGGGGAGGGAAACGAGATTGAAGTGCCGCTTACCACCAATAGGGGCGGCGGCAGCGGTTGATCCAGACGCAGCCGGACCCAGCACCGGTAGTGCACAGGCGCAATCAGGGTCTGGGCGCGTGCTACCGGCACATGCGCCGCACTGGGGGGAGGTGCGGCGTATGCCACTCCGGTCGCGGCGCCGAGAGCGCCAAGGCTGACAACACTTGCAATCACTGCGCGCGACGTCATCGCGAACCTCCTTTGCATTCAGCAGTGAACGAAAGGCTCGGGCCCGGAGTGCCGCCCGAGCGGCGCCGATTGCCGGTCGCCGAGGCAGAGAGTGCGGGGCTTGTTTTGCGCGGATGTTGCGCTTGAGGGGGGCACACGTAACGTTTTGTAACGCGGCCTGCTGGCTTCCCCGCTGGCGGGGAGCAAAGCCGGCACCGCCCTAGCCGTGCGCTGCGCGCGGCACGTTCGCCAGCAAGAGAGGATCGTCCTCGGCGAGCGGCATCGTGAAGCGTATGCCGCAGTAGGGTGGAACGGACCAAGCAACCGTGCCCTCGAAGGTACGGCGCGTTAGGAGCTCAAGCCTGACAATGTCGCCGGCAACCAGGCCGAAGGCGTTCTGAATTTTTACGCCGCCAGGGGAGATGTCGCGCAGGAGAACGGTCTGTACGCGGTCATGACAGTGCAGGATCGCGTGCTTTCTGATCCCATGCCGCTCGGAAGAGCGGGCCTCCGCCGCTGCGGCCTCGACGATGGCTCGTTCCTCGCGCTGGTGTCTCATCGATGCCTCCTGCATGCGATGTCCAGGATTGACATTGCCCCGACCAAGCTTTCCGGCGCATTAGCGGGACAGGTCGCGATCGACTACAGTTGTACGAGCTTTTGAGCCCCCTTGCCCCGTCCGGACCCGAATTGACGGGGCCGTGCGGGGGCCCGCCCTACCGCCCCAGCTCTTCCTTCACCTTGGCGGCCAGCTGCGGCAGCGAGAAGGGCTTGGGCAGGAAGGCGAACTCCTCCTCGCCCAAGCTCGCCTTGAAGGCGTCGTTGGGGTAGCCCGAGACGAAGATGATCTTGAGGTCGGGGTTGGTCTTGCGCAGCTCCTTCAAGAGCGTGGGCCCGTCCATCTCCGGCATCACGACGTCGCTCACGACGAGATCGACCTTGCCCTTGTTCTTCTCCATGACCTCGAGCGCCTCGATGCCGGTCGAGGCTTCCAGCACCTTGTAGCCCTGGCGCTTCAAAGCGCGGGCGGCGAAGTTGCGCACGACCTCCTCGTCCTCGACGAGAAGCACGCGGCCGGTGCCGGTGAGGTCGGCGGCGCGCGTCTCCTTCTTCTTCTCCTTGGGCGCCGCGATCTCGTCGTCCTTGTCCGCGTGATGGCGCGGCAGGTAGATGCGGAAGTTGGTGCCGCGGCCAAGCTCGCTCTCGGGATAGATGTAGCCGCCCGACTGCTTCACCATGCCGTAGACCGAGGCGAGGCCGAGGCCCGTCCCCTTGCCGATGGCCTTGGTCGTGAAGAAGGGCTCGAAGATCTTGTCCATCACCTCCGGGCTCATGCCCTGGCCGGTGTCGCCCACCTCGATCAGCACGTACTCGCCGGCCGCGAACTCGCGATGGCCCAGCTTCTGGCTCTCTCGCTCGGTGACGTTGCGCGCCGCGATCGTGAGCGTGCCGCCGTCGGGCATCGCATCCTTGGCGTTGGTGATGAGGTTGAACAGCGCCTGCACGAACTCGTGCTTGTCGGTCATCACGTACCAGAGGTCGGGCGCGGTCGAGATCTTGAGCTCGCTCTTCTCGCCGAGATAGCGCTTCAACAGCGAGGACTCGTCCGTCAAGACGTCGCCCAGATTGACCACCTCGTTTTGCAGCGTCTGCTGGCGGGCGAGCGCCAAGAGCTTGCGCACCAGCTCGGCCGCGCGGTTGGCGCTCGACTTGATGTTCATGATGTCTTTGTAGGCGAGGTCCTTCGGCCGGTGCATGGTGAGCAGCATGTCGGAGAATCCGAGGATGGCCGTGAGCATATTGTTGAAGTCGTGCGCGATGCCGCCCGCCAGCTTGCCGACGACCTCCATCTTCTGGCTCTGGGCGAATTTCGCTTCCAGCGCCTTCTGCTCGGTCGCGTCGATGACGTAGAGGATGGCCGCCTCGCGCGCGACGCCGGCGGTCGCGAACGGGCTCATGAAGACGCGCGTCACGTGATCGCGATTGGCGCCGACCGTGATCTCCACCGGGGCGATGCTGGCGCGGCCCGAGAGCGCCCGCTTCAAGCCGGCCTCGACGGCAGTACGCATCTCCGGCCCGGCCGCGCGGCACAAAGCCTCCACCGCCGCCACGCCGACGCCGCTCGCGCCGTCGAGCACCATGCGTGAGAACGCGGCGTTGGCGCTGCCGATGCGCCCATCGGGTCCGAGGATGGCGATGCCGAACGGCGCCGACTGGAAGAAGCGGGCGAACCGGGCTTGCGCTGCGTCGCCTTCGAGCTCGGGGCCGGTCTCACCCGTGAGATTGAGCACGGCGACGGTGAGGCCTTTGCCGCTCGGCACCGCCCGCGCCAACAGGCGCACGGGCAGGATGCGGCCGTCCTCGCATACGAGGTCGACGTCGAGGCTCGCTGCCTGCGCCCCGCCGGCGCGGCCGATGAGGCTGGCGACGAGCCCGCCGCCGTCGCCAGACGTCATATCGGCAAGCGTCATGCGGTTGTCGATCACCGACCGCGGCGTGCGGCCGATCCAGCGCGCGAGCGTGGCGTTGATGTGAAGCAGCGTGCCGTCGCCGCTCACCGAGGCGAGCCCGACGGGCGCGGAATCGAACTGGGCGAGCTGCACCTCGACACCGGCGAGGCGCGCTGCCTCCCTCTGGCGCTCGGCCGTCACGTCGGCGACGCGCCACAGGACGAGCTCGCTTTGCTCTTCGGCGCCGCCTTCCGTGGCGAAGGGATGCACGGACACGCGCATCGTTCGCATGCTGCGGCCCGCGCCCTTGATCGAGAATTCCTCAAAGAGCGCCTCGCCGCGCTCGGCCCCGCGCGTCAGACGAAAGAGGGCGGCGTTCGCCTGCGGCTCGCCCATGAAGACGTCCTGCAGCGAGCCCAGCCGCTGAGAGTTGGCGCGACCGACGATCGCCTCAAACGCGGCATTGGCGTAGACCGGCTCGCCCTCAGCCGTCGCGATCATCACGCCGGTATCGAGGCCGTCGGTGGCAGCGGTGACGATGTCAGCGACCGGGAGGCGCTGACCGAAGCGCACGTATCCCGACAGGTAGGCGAGCACGAAGAACAGCCCCGCCGCCGCCAGGAGCGCGATCACCGCAAGCAGCAACGGCTTGCTGGCACCGCTGGCGACGAGCGCAATCACGATGGCGCTGCCCGCCAGGGCCGCGACGATCGTCGACAGGAAGCCGCTCGGCCCATGCGCCGCGGTGAACCCGTCAAAGGGTGCAGGGGGGAGCTCGATGACGTTGCGCTCGCGCATACGCAGGGAGGCTAGCTGATTCTGGGTGGGCAAGGGCTGGGGCGCCGGCATGGCGAATGACACTCTAGATACGCATTACACACAACAGGCCGCCCGCGAGCGGGCAACCGGGGCATCCGGCGGCAGGGCAAACGGGCCGATTCTGCCGCAGGCGAAGCCGTTGGCCGCGCCGTCTGTCCCGTAAACACTTCGATCATTAGGGTTAAAATCGCATGAACCGCGATTTTGCGTGGACAACCCTCACGCGGCTCGTCGACGCGGCCGTCCCGGACGTGCGAAGCGACGGCACGAACGCCTCAATATCGGCCACGTTTTCTGGTCGCAAGACTTGGCGACGGCGCGCTGCGCGACGCAAATCGACGTTGGCGACTGAGGCCGATCAGGCCGCGACGAGAGCGCCAGCTTCGATCGGCGCGCTTCAGGATCGATCCGATCCAGCGACGCCGCCGGCCCGACAATCGTTGCGGGCCGGAAACCTGCGGGGGCACGATGATCCGCCGATCGTTGCAAATCGTCTTGCTGGCGGCGTGCTGGCTAGGTGCGCCCGCGCTGCAAGCGTATGCCGCCGAGCAACCGTCCGCACCTGCAGCTCAAAGCGACGCTGCGGCGCCTGCAACGCCGCCGCCCGCCGCCACCGCGCCCAGCGCGCCCCGGCCTGCAGCCTCACCCGAGGACGGCGTCGAGCCGCCACTGCCCAAGGTCGCCGCCCCAAAGCTTGAAGAGCTGTTGCAGCCGGTCAGCGATATCTCGGCCGCCATCGATGCCGCCGAGCAAAAGCTCGAGCAGCCGCCGGAAAGTCAGAAGGCGCTCATCGATTTTCGCTCCAAGATCGAGAAGCTCGAGTTCAAGGCCAAGGAGGTCGCCGACGCGCTGCAGCCGCGGCTGGAGGACGTGCGCTCACAAATCGCCAAGCTGGGTGAGCCGCCTGGGCCGAAGGCGCCGCCCGAGGCTCCCGAGGTCGCCTCCGAGCGCAACCGCTTGAATGCGCTCTCCGCCCAGATCGACGGCGCCATCAAGAAGGCCGCCCTTGTCGAGGTGCGCGCCAAGCAGCTGGTCAGCCGCATTCAACACGTCCGCCAGGGGATCTTCACGCGCTTCCTCTTGCGCCAAACGGAATTGCCGCTGCAGCCGGCGGTCTGGCAGGCGAGTGCCGAGCAGCTCGGCTCTGCCCGGCAGCAGGTCACGTTCATCGTCTCCAACTGGTGGCTGGTGGCGGCCCGACACTGGCTCGCCATGCTTGGCGTCCTCGCCGCGGCGCTTGCGGGCTACGTCCTCCTGCACGTGCTCATCGGCCACTTCATCCGAGCCAACCTCGACCTTGCCGGCGCCGCCGAGCCGGCGCTCTCCGAGCGGGCAACCAAGGCGGTGTGGGTAACCGCCGCCTTCGCGCTGCCGCCCATCATCGCTGCACTCATCCTCTATGTCGGCCTCGACGAGCTGGGGTTGCTCTATTGGCAGATTGAGCGCTTCGCCCAGACCATCCTCTACGCCTTCACCGTGTTCGTCGGCATCTGCGCCCTCGTCCGCGCGGTGATGCAGCCAAGACGCGCGCGCTGGCGGCTGTTCGACCTCGATGATGCGAGCGCGGCGCGGATCACCCTCACCGTGCAGACCATCGTCGGCATCTATGCGCTCGAGTACCTCCTGCGGCAGACGACCATAATCCTGTCGCTGTCCAATGCCTTCAACATCGCATCGGCCTTCATTGCGAGCCTCGTGCTCGCCCTTCTCATTCTCCTGATCGCGCGCACGCGCTTTGCGCCGCGGCTGCTGGCGCCCGGCGCTCCGGTGTCGCGCTGGCGTCCCCTTTGGCTGAAGGCGCTGCTCGTGGCGCTCGCTGCGGCCGTGCTCACCACGGCGCTGTTGGGCTACGTCGCCCTCTCCCGCTTCATTGCCGGCCAGGTGCTGATGACGGGCAGCTGTCTCCTCCTGGTGGCACTTCTGCATCTTTCCATCAAAGGACTGCGGCCCCGGCCGGCCGCGGTCTCCGAGGGCATGCATGCGACGATCGAGCGGCGGCTGAAGCTCGACGAGGTGGGGCGGCAGCGCTTTGCGCGGGTCGTGCGCTTGGCGCTCAACCTCGCGCTCGTGGCGATTGCCGCGCC
Source organism: uncultured Alphaproteobacteria bacterium (assembly GCA_963782555.1). Taxonomy (GTDB): domain Bacteria; phylum Pseudomonadota; class Alphaproteobacteria; order Rhizobiales; family Hyphomicrobiaceae; genus Hyphomicrobium_A. The sequence goes on from CAWAKB010000005.1 coordinate 1,168,460, forward strand.
GCTGGTGCTGCTCGCGTGGGGCATCTCCGGGCCGGAGATCATGAGCTGGGTGCGCGGCGCCGTGTTCGGCTTCGAGATCGGCGGCGTTCAGGTCTCGCTCGCGCGCATCCTCGTGGCGCTGGTGCTGTTCGGCCTGCTGCTGGGGCTAACGCGCCTGTTCCAGCGCTGGCTCGCCGCCCGCGCCCGCGCGCAAACGCGGTGGGATCCGGGCCTCGTCAACTCGGTCTATACGGGCGCCGGATACATCGGCTTCTCCGTCGCGCTGCTGGTGGCGGTGGCCTACGCCGGCTTTGACATCACCAGCCTGGCGATTGTTGCCGGCGCGCTCTCGGTCGGCATCGGCTTCGGGCTGCAGTCGATCGTCAACAACTTCGTGTCGGGCCTCGTTTTGCTGATCGAGCGCCCCATCAAGGTCGGCGACTGGATCGCCACGCGCGACGGCGAAGGCTACGTGCGGCGCATCTCGGTGCGTGCAACGGAGATCGAGACCTTCGACCGCGCGAGCCTCATCGTTCCCAACTCAGAGCTCATAACGCAGACGGTGACGAACCTCACGCTGCGCAATCAGCTCGGCCGGCTCAACATATCCGTGCGGGTGTCCTACGCGGCCGACCCCGAGCTCGCCCAGCGCGTGTTGCAAAAGGTGGCCGACACCAACACCTCGATCCTGCGCCATCCGGCGCCCTTGGTCGTGCTCGACAACCTCGGCGATCAGGCGATGGAGTACACGGTCCGCGTCTACCTCGCCGACATCAACCGCTCGCTGCAGACGCAGACCGAGATGAGGACCGAGATCGTCAAGGCGCTGCGGGAGGCCGGCATCGACATCCCCTACTTCGCGGTGCAGATCGGGCACGCGAGCGGACCGCAAGCAGAGCCCGATCGCGTGTCGGTGCGCATCGCGGTCGCAGCCGCGTCCGATCCCGACGCCGTGCTCGAGGCGCTCGCGGCCGCCGCGCGCACGTGTCCTGAGATGCGCGAGGACACGGACCCGGAGGTCGCGTTCGAGAACGCCGGCGCCGGCGCGCTCGAGTTCTCCGTGACGGTGGATGTCGCCGAAGGCGTCAATGCACGCCAGGTGGAGACGACCCTGCGCACCGCGGTGGTGAGGACGCTGCACCGGCGCGGAATTGCGCTTGCAGGCTCCGAGCCCGGCATGCCGCCGCGCGATTTGGAAAACCTGCGTACGCTTCTGCGCCGGTTGGCCGACGAAACATCGCGCCCATCTCAGGAAAGCCAAGAGCACAAGGTCAAGTAGAGACCGGCCCCGCCGCGCTCTACTCTCCCGCGTCGCCGCCGGCAGGAGCCAAGCCGTGCGGCAGCCGGTCGACCTCGGCCGCCTGGGGGCCTGCGCCCAGCGTCACCACCGCCACACTGAATGTGAGGGCCGCAAGAAGAGCAAGCCAGGACAGGCGATCGGTCATGAGAAAGGCTCCCAATGCTGCCAACGATCTCTCCTTGAAGGGTGCGCGCAAAAAGTTAGCGCAGCCTTAAGGACGGTCTCGTTGTGGGACGAATTGCGGGGCGCTGTGGCGCGGCAGCCGCCGGTCGGCCCATCGCGCGCGGGCTCAGTCCTCGCGGTAGACGCGCTCGCGTCGCTCGTGGCGCTCTTGCGCCTCCACCGACAGGGTCGCGATCGGGCGCGCATCGAGCCGCTTCAAGCCGATGGGCTCGCCGGTCTCCTCGCAGTAGCCGTAAGACCCGTCCTCGATGCGCGCCAGCGCGGCATCGATCTTGGCGATGAGCTTGCGCTGACGGTCGCGCGCCCTGAGCTCGAGCGCGCGGTCGGTCTCGGAGGTGGCGCGGTCGGCGAGATCGGCGTGCTGGGTTGATTCCTCGTGCAGGCCGGCGAGCGTCTCACGCGTCTGCCGGATGATCTCTTCTTTCCAGGTGAGGAGCTTCTGGCGGAAGTAGAGCCGCTGGCGCTCATTCATGAACGGCTCGTCCTCGGAGGGACGATAGTCCGGAGGCAGTACGATAGACGAAGCCTTGGCACGCGCCGCCATCTTTTTCCCCGCAACTTTCTTCTTCGTCGCCGGTTTCGCTTTCGATGCCGCGATCGCCCTGCCCTTCCTCGCCGGAGGCGGCGCCGACTTCTTGCGGCGCGCGACCGGCGGTTTGGACTTGGCGGCCTTCTTGGCGTTTCGCTTGCTCATTGTGCCTCCCTTGAGGCTTTTAGAGACAGCGCCCGGACCCTCTACTTCCGGCGACGACAAGCTACATTCGGCGCCTCCTATTGGCGGGAGTGCGGGCGTCTGTCAAGGAGTTCCGCACGCAGGCTTAAGTCGCGGAGACGACGAAGAAAACTGTGCATGAAACAAGGCCGCCGGCGCCGCAATTGCGGGCGGGGCCGTAGCGTGCTCCCAAGGCCACGGGGCAAGCCCGCCGTGCGGGCTTGCATCGCCACGTCAGCACCGCCGACGGCTTGTCCGCACGGGCGGGCGGCCCCCTAATCTTTCCCCCAAATGACCGGAGCCTCAGTCCCCATGAAATTCGACGGCACCCGCCGCTACGTGGCCACCGACGACCTCAAGGTGGCCGTCAACGCCGCGATCACGTTGAGCCGCCCCCTCCTCATCAAGGGGGAGCCCGGCACCGGCAAGACGATGCTGGCGCTCGAGGTGGCGGACGCCATCGGCGTCCCCATCATCGAGTGGCACATCAAATCGACGACCAAGGCGCACCAGGGGCTTTACGAGTACGACGCCGTCTCGCGCCTGCGCGACAGCCAGCTCGGCGACGCCCGCGTGCACGACATCAAGAACTACATCAAGCGCGGCAAGCTGTGGGAGGCGTTCGACCAGGACGTGCGCCCGGTGCTGCTGATCGACGAGATCGACAAGGCCGACATCGAGTTCCCCAACGACCTGTTGCAGGAGCTCGATCGCATGGAGTTCTTCGTCTACGAGACGGGCGAGACGATCAAGGCCGTGAACCGTCCCATCGTCATCATCACCTCCAACAATGAAAAGGAGCTGCCCGACGCCTTCCTGCGCCGCTGCTTCTTCCACTACATCCGCTTTCCCGACGCCGACACCATGCGCGAGATCGTGGAGGTGCACTTCCCTGACCTCAAGGGGCGCCTCGTGCGGGAGGCCATGCGCATCTTCTACGAGATCCGCGAGGTGCCGGGGGTCAAGAAGAAGCCCTCGACCTCGGAGCTCTTGGACTGGATCAAGCTGTTGCTCAACGAGGACATCTCGCCCGAGACCCTGAAGGAGACTGACAGCCGCAAGCTGATCCCGCCACTCGCCGGCGCGCTATTGAAGAACGAGCAGGACATTCACCTGTTCGAGCGCATCGCCTTCATGAGCCGGCGCAAGGGGCCGCAGTAGCTCGCGGCGGACCCAATCGCGGTCTTTCCGTTCTGCCGCGCCATCTCTCAAGGCCTTTCCAGACAACCACCCTCGCTCCCGGCTCGGCTCCGGTGGGGCTGCGCCGCAACAGAGCCGCGGCAATCCTCCGCCACGATATGGCGAATGCCACCTCGCGCCGCTATGAGGGCACGAGTTGCCGAGGAGTTAGGATGCTGCTGGCCCCAAGGCATCGTACTGCGTAACCAGGGGAACGGCATGACGATGACCGGCGGGCCTCAACGCTCAGGCGACGACGCGACTCTCGCGAGCCTCACTGCCGCCATCGGCTACGGCGGCCTGCAGGCGACGATCATCTCGGCAGTAGCCCTCGTGATCTCCGGCTTCTCGCTTTACGAGTCGACCTTCAAAACGTCGGACCTGGAAGTGTTCGTTCCGCCCGTCATCCACTACGCGCGCGACAATGGCGGGGACGTGGAGCTGTTTGCCATCCCCATCACCATAACCAACGGCGGGGCCCGCACCGGCACCGTCTTGTCGATGCAGCTCGACGTCGAGGACCTCAAGTCCCACAAGACCAAGCGCTACTACAGCGCCCTTCTGGGCGAGCACCAGGTCGATCCGAGCGCCACCAACCGCTCGTTCGCGCCGCTATCCATCGCCGGACGCGAGACCTTCACCGACACGGTGCGCTTTTATCCTGTGGGTAACCCGCTGCCCAAGCTGGTGGAGGACGCCGGTGATTTCCGCTTCACGGTAACGCTTCACACCGCCGCGCCCGCACGGCCCGATCTCATCGACCGCTACCTGAGCCAGGCGCCGGGCCCGGTCGTCTTCGAGCGCACGCTGCCGTGGGTGTCGGACGAGCAGCTCGGCTCGCGCCGCATCACGATTGCCATGCACGAGAAAAGTCCCGTGAAACCGGCGGCGACGGAAAAGTGAGCGGCCTGCGTTCGCCTCATGCGAGCGCAGCGCAGTGTGATTATGGCGCCACGGGTCTCGCAGCATGAACGCTGCATGAAGGGCACCTTCAGTGATTGTTCAATCCCGTGCGCCTAAGCTGCTCACAGTCAATTCTATGACGCCAATTCTATGACGCCAATGGAGCGTGTCATGGCAGAGTTCCTCCGCAGCGGTTTGATCGTCCTCATGGGAATGACGGTGATGGCCGCCGGTATTCTTGTCGTCTTCTACGGCTGAACCCTCGGCCTTGCCCGGGCGCCCGCTTCGCACTAGCTAAGGGGACCCTGCGAGGTCCCCTTGCCCATTTCAGATCTTGACGACACCGCACGCCAGGCCCTGCATCGTGCCGGACTGTTTTTCGCCGACATGATGACGCCGACATTGCGCCTGGGCGTCACCGGACTGTCACGGGCCGGCAAGACGGTCTTCATCACGGCGCTGATCCGCAATCTCGTCTCCGGCGGGCGGCTGCCCTTCTTCTTTCCCGATGCCGAGGGGCGCATCGAGCGCGCTTACCTGGAGCCGCAGCCCGACGACACGGTGCCGCGCTTCGACTACGAGACGCACCTTGCAACGCTCGGCCGCGATCCCCCCGACTGGCCGGAGAGCACGCGGCGCCTGAGCCAGCTGCGCATCACCATCGAATACCGCTCCGGCAGCGCTTTGCGGCGGGCGCTCGGGGTCTCGCGCCTCAACCTCGACATCGTCGACTACCCCGGCGAGTGGCTCATCGACCTGCCGCTCCTCGACAAGAGCTACGAGGCGTGGTCGGCGGAAGCGGTGGCCCAGGCCCGCGACGCACGCCGGGAGCCGCATGCCAAGGCGTGGCTCGCCTTCGTCGAAGGTCTGGATCCGCTCGCCCGCAAGGACGAGCAGGCCGCACTCGAGGGTGCGCGCCTCTATGCCGAGTACTTGAAGGCCGCACGCGCCGCCGACCACGTGTTGCATACGACGGGCCCGGGCCGCTTCCTGATGCCGGGCGATCTCGAAGGCTCGCCGCTGCTCACCTTCTGCCCGCTGCCGCTGGAGGCGCGCCGCTCGCTGCCACGCGCCTCGCTTGCCGCCATGATGGCGCGTCGCTTCGAGAGCTATAAGGCACACGTCGTGCGGCCATTCTTTCGCGACCACTTCAGCCGGCTCGACCGCCAGATCGTGCTCGTCGACGTGCTCGGGCCCTTGAACGAGGGCGGCGAGGCGCTCGACGACTTGCAGAACGCACTCGACGCCGTGCTCGGCGTCTTCCGTACGGGCGCCAACTCGTGGCTCGCGGCCCTCGTCGGCCGGCGCATCGACAAGCTCCTGTTCGCCGCCACCAAGGCCGATCACATCCACTCCTCCAGCCACGACCGGCTCGAGGCGATGCTGCGCCTCATCACCGAGCGCGCCATGGGCCGGGCGAGCGCGACGGGCGCCGAGGTCGGGGTGCAGGCGCTGGCCGCGCTGAGGGCAACGCGCGAGGCCGAAGCCAAGGTCGGCGAGGAGCTGCTCGCGTGCATCGTCGGCGTGCCGATGCCGGGCGAGCGCATCGGCGACAGGACGTTCAACGGCCGCGAGGAGGCCGCCGTCTTCCCTGGCGACCTGCCCTCCGATCCGCGCCAGGCGCTACACTCGGGGGCGGCGCCGGCCGGACTGCACTTCGTGCGCTTCAGACCGCCGCGTGTGCTGCCGCCGGGGCCGGACGGCGAGGCGCCGGCCCTTCCCCATATTCGCCTTGATCGCGCCCTCGACTTCCTTCTGGGGGATTGGCTCGGATGACCGTAGATCTCAACACCCGCCGTCCGCGCGCCTTTGCGCCCGACGACCCCGCGCTCAACCTAGCGGCCGAGGCCGCGGCGGCTGCCGCGCCTGAGGCTCCGCTCGGCGCACGCAAGGCGCGCCAGGCGACCGCCCGCACCAGCGTGCGCCCGACGTTCGCCGATCTGTCGCGAGGCCTTCGCTGGGGCGCGGTGCTCCTGTCCAGCGTGGCGGGGCTGGTGGCGATGGCGACCGTCTTGTGGTTCACGCGCTACGTCGAGATCGCGCTCGCGCGGCAGGACTGGGTGGGGTGGCTCGCCTTCGGGCTCTTGTGCGTGGTGGGGCTATCGGTGCTGGTCCTCATCTTGCGCGAGATCATCGGTCTGTTTCGGCTGGCGCGCCTCGGCCGGCTGCGCGCGGACGTGCGCGAGGCCATGAACGAAGGCGATCTTGCGCGCGAGCGCCGCGCCGTGCGCCACCTCAAGACGATCCTTTCAGGGCGCGCCGATCTCGCCTGGCCCTTGGCGCGCTTTTCCGAGCATGAGCGGGCGGTGCTGAACCCCGGCGACTTGCTCGCGCTCGCCGATCGCGAGCTTCTGATGCCGCTCGACCAGGAAGCGCGCCGCACCGTGCTCGCCGCGGCCAAGCGCATCGGCATGGTGACGGCGATCAGCCCCTTGGCCTGGATCGCCATGCTCTACGTGCTGATCGAGAACCTGCGCATGCTGCGTGCGATCGCCGGGCTCTATGGCGGCCGGCCCGGACCGCTCGGCGCCTTGCGCCTGGCGCGCCTGGTCGTGGGGCACATCATTGCGACGGGCGGCGTCGCGCTCACCGACGACCTCTTGGGTCAGTTCCTGGGCCAGGACCTTTTGCGGCGCCTGTCGCGGCGTCTCGGCGAAGGCGCCTTCAACGGGGCGCTCACCTCACGCGTCGGGGCGACCGCCGTCGAGGTCTGCCGGCCGCTGCCCTTCATCACCGCGCCGCCAATCCGCGCGCGCGACATGCTGGCGGAGGCCTTCCGCCGCGCGAGCAGCCCGCCGCCAGCCGGCGATTAGGCTGCGCGCGGGGCCCGGCGCAAGCCGCCGGTTGCCGGTGGTGGCTCGCGCACGCCTTCCACCGCCCACTCGCCGCGGGCGCGGTTGGTGCTCTCGACGATGGCCGGCGGACAACGGCAGTCAACGGTGGAGAGGAGCGAGCGCAGAACGGGGCCTGCGGGCCGCGCGGTCAGCCAGGAGAGCGGCGCGGCGAGCAGCAGCCCGACGATCACCGGTGCCATCCACGCAACGACCTGGGCCGAAGCCTCCCAGCAGGCCAGCGCCATCAGAGCGCCGATCAGCATGTGCCGATAGTGGAAGCGCACCGCATCGGTGAAGCGCATGCCGGGGCAGTCGCGGGCCTGCGGACGCCAGCCCGAGTCGCGGCCGAGCAGCACCTGGAACACCGCGACCGTCTGCGTGACCATCAGGATGGGCGACAGCAGAATTGAGAAGATCGTCTCGGTGCTGACGCCGAGCACGGCGCGCAGCACACCCAGCGGCTCGCGCGCGCGCTGCGCCCGCCTGACTTCGAGCAGCAGCCCCAACATCTTGGGCAAGAGCACGATCGTCATGGTCGCGAACAGGAGCCGCAGAGCGGCGCCGGGATCGATGACGGGCCACACCGGGAACAGCGTCTTCTTGTCGATGAAGTAGCTCGGGATCATCTGCTGGCCCTGCAGCGCCAGCACGACGCCGACGACCAGCGAGGCCGCCCACACAAGCGAGATGAGATAGGAGGTCGCGCCCATCAACAGATGGATGCGGCCCATGAGCGTCAGACCCGACGCCGGCACGATGGAAAGATGCTGCAAGTTGCCCTGGGCCCAGCGCCGGTCGCGAGCGATGACGTCGGGCAGCGTCGGCGGCTGGCCCTCGTAGGAGCCCTCAACCGTTGGAACGATATGCACGCCCCAGTCCGCACGCTGCAACAGCACGGCCTCGACGAAGTCGTGGCTCTGGATGTCGCCGCCGAACGGCGCCGGCCCGGGCAACCGCGGCAACCCGGCGGCCTCTGCGAAGGCGCGCGTGCGGATGATGGCATTGTGGCCCCAATAGTTGCCCTGGTCGCGATGCCAGAAGGCGAGGCCCGCCGCGACGGGAGGACCGTAGACGTTGGAGGCGAACTGCTGCAGGTGCTGCAGGAGCGTGACGGCGCCGGTCAGCCGCGGCACGGTCTGGATGAGGCCGGCCTTCTCGTCGCGCTGCATGGCGAGCGTCAATCGCACCAGTGTCGTGCCGGACATGACGCTGTCCCCGTCGAGCACGACGAAATGGTCATAGGCGGCGCCGAAGCGACGCACCCAGTCCTTGATGTTGCCGGACTTGCGCCCCGGGTTGTCGCGGCGCCGACGATAGTAGACGGGGATGATCGAGCGCAGGTGGTGCTTGAGTGGGGCGAATGCCGCCTCCTCCGCCGCGCCATCGCGCTCCTCGCGCGTATCGGAAAGGATGAAGACATCGAAGTCGCACGCGCGCCCCATCGAGTGGAGCTCGGTCGCGACTGCCTGCACGGTTCCGGCGACGTGGGCGGGGATCTCGTGAAAGACCGGAAACAACAGCGCCGTGCGCGTGGTGACGGCTCCATCGGGCGGCGGCAGCTCGATGGTATCGACCTTCTCGCCGGAGAACAGCGGCAAGAAGCCCAAGGCCGCGCTGAGGGAGCCGAGCGCGATCCACCCGAAGGCGATGGTCGACAAGACCAGGAACAGGAACTGGATGGGGGTGAGCTGCTCCAAGCCGAGCACGCCGTAGAGCTCGTAGCCGAAGGCTGCGGTCAACATGAGCGAGCCCGAGAAGAGCGCTGCGCGCGGGACCCAATAGCCGCGGCGTGCGCGGCCTGCACAGGCGGCGCGCTTGGCAAAATCCTGATCGGGCATGTCGAGCGGTGCCTCCCGCGGCAACAGCTCAGGACTGCTCGCATCCGGAATACGGCCGATCCGCTGACCGGCAACGGTAAGCTCGCTCATGCCTTTGTCCATCGATAGAGCCACGTCTCGGAAATCTGCTGATCTCCGAGCCTCAACGCCAAACGCAGTTCACACAATTCGGTTCCTCCCGGATCCAGCTCGAAACTGACGCGAACGCCGTCAATCTCCGGGTTGGCGTGCACGGAGACGTTGGAGATCGTGCCGGGATTGGCGGTAACGGCGGCGAGAGGAAGCTTGTCGCCCCTGACTGCCGGTCCGGTGAAATCGACGACGAAAAGCGTCGACCCTTTTTTCTTGCCTTTGCCGACGCGAGTTGCCGAAGCACGCGCACCCGCCCACGCGAGCGGCACATCGTCGGTCCAGTGCATGCGGTAGGCGAATGGGAACGCGCTGCCGGGCTCGGGCGCATTGGCGGGCTTCCAATAGGCGACGATGTTGTCGTGGATCTCCTCGTTGGTGGGGATCTCGATCAACTCGACGTAGCCCTGCCCCCAGCCACCCTTTGGCTCAATCCATACCGAGGGCCGGCGCTCGTAGTGGGCTTCCAGGTCCTCGTAGTCCTCGAAGGCGCGCGCGCGCTGGAGCAAACCGAACCCCCTCGGATTCATGTCCATGAAGGCGCTCGTCTGCAGCGTGCGCGGGTTGGTGAGTGGACGCCAGATGCACTCGCCGTTGCCGTTGTAGATGGCAAGCCCGTCGCTGTCGTGCACAGCGCTACGGAAGTCATCGTCGACGCGATGGTTCCCGGGACCGAACAGATACATGCTGGTTAGCGGCGCCAGCCCCACGTGCGTCAGCGTGCGGCGCGGATAGAGCATTGCATCCACGTCGATGATCGTCGCCTTGCCCGGCTCGACGTCGAACTTGTAGGCACCGGTCGTCGACACGCTGTCCAGCAGCGCATACACGGTGATCGAGCGCGCACCTGGCTTCGGCTTCTTGATCCAGAACGCGCGAAAGATCGGAAACTCCTCGCCGCCCGGACGCGCGGTATTGATTGCAAGGCCGCGCGCCGACATTCCGTAGCCCTGGCCGCGACCGACCGCGCGGAAGTAGCTCGCGCCTTGAAACACGAGGTACTCGTCGAAATAGTCGGAGCGGTTGATGGGACCGTGCACGCGAAAGCCGGAGAACCCGTAAGGCGCATCCTCACCCACGTCGCCAAGCAGCGGTCCGAACGTGAAGAGGCTCTTGTCCGCTTTGATGCGTTTGGCGGTGGAGTCCTCGACGAGCCAGATCTCGAGCGGCACGTCGAAGAGCCAGCCGATGGGCAGCAGCTGCAGCTCAAAATCGATCTTGTCCCCGCGCCAGATCGCCTGGTCGCTGCGGAAGCGAATGTCGCGATACTGATCGTAGCCGATCTGCTGAAACGCAGGAGGCACGGTGATCGACGGCTTGACGAAGGGTTGGGTAGAGAGCTTCTCGGCGAGATCCTGCACATGCGCGGGATCGAAGCTCGTGGTCATGTCGAACGTCGGCGTGGCGTAAGCGCGCGAAAGCCCGGCGTCGCAGGCGCCCGCCGCCAGCAACACCGCACCGCTCCCCTGGAGGACGGCTCGGCGAGACATCCGCGCTTCTGTCATCTGTATCTGCTTTCCGTGCCTTATCAGCGTCGCGTCGCCCATCGAGAACGCGCAATGCACCCCCCGCGTTCACATCCTCCGAAATCTCACGCCGTGGAGACAAAACTCCGGCGCGAAATCCCATTAGAGTGCCAGCCCCTTCTCGGTGGTCCTTCCCGGAAAATTTCGCAGCGTGGTTGGACGCACGACCCCCAAAAACGTGTGCTTCAACCACCCGCCGCTGCAGCCGCCCGGTAAGAGCTGTCCGCTCGCGTTCTGCTTGGCGCTTTGTGCGCCGCAATAATCTACTGCACGCCGGATCGTCGAGCAAGTGAGTTGCATACGCAGGATGGTCGACGTCAATATGGCGACGTCAACAGATGTGCCGGGCGAGGACATCCGTGCGACGCCGCGGACCCCGCGTCACATTCGCTGCATAGTGTTCAAGTTGCACAGGGCAAGAAGGGCAAGAATTGAGCTAAAGGCTGCGCTTCTTAGGCGACCGCCCTGATCCAGGAAGCGACGCTGATCGAAGCCGCCCTGTCGATCCAGGCTCAACCCGTCCGTCCGGTCTCAAATAGACCGCCTGTGGTAGCTCTTCGTCACCGTGCACCTCGCCATCCTCGCGTTACTCTTTATCTGCGGCGAGGCCGTCGAGAGCGCGAACTTCATCGCGCGCGCGTCGGCGCTGGCAGCATCGCTCACTTCGATTGGATCAACGGCAAGGCGCTGGCGAATACGTAGCTGTTGCTCGATGTTAAGCTCGACCAATGTCGCTCTCTCAACGGGCGGGTCGAAGGCTTGCAGCCGGCCCACTGCAAACACTTCTTGGAGCAGAGCTTCGCAGACCGCCCTGCCACCGTACTGGTCACGCCCTCCATGGCCTTCACGGTGATCCTGCTGGCACTCGTCTCGCGCGAATTCATTCAGACGCGGCGCAAACGTCAGCAGGATGCGCTGCAATGAAAGAAGTTGCCGCAGAGCAGGATTTTGATTCGGTCCGGATCAAGTGCTCGCGGGTAGACAGCTGGGGATATTTCCAGCGCACAAAGCTGTCATATGACAAAGAACAGACATGTTTCTCAATGCGTTAGGTAGCACCCAAGTGTCGTTGCGGATAGGCCACAACATCTTAGGATTCCGCAGCTTTGGGCACACAGCCCGTTTCCTGTGCATACAATCTCTGCTTATTGTTTTTCCCCGAGCGGTGATTCGTTTGGTTTGGCCGCTGTGTGCAAGAGTTCGAAGTGTGGGTGCAAGCGTTCGTTGAGTGCATCGGGTTTCGTAGGGAGTAGGCGGCTCTTGTGTGTGGCGTCGCCATCAGAAAGTAAGCAGACGGGAGTAGGTCAATGAAAAAGTACAGTTTGGGTGCCCTGGTGGCAGCAGGCCTGCTGATTGGCGGGCTGACCGCTAGCAGCGCGTCCGCCGCCGATCTCGGGGGCAACTGCTGCGCAGATCTCGAGGAGCGCATCGCCGAGCTCGAAGCCACGACGGCCCGCAAGGGCAACCGCAAAGTCTCGCTCACCATCTCCGGCTGGGTCGGCGAGCAGGTGATGTACTGGGACGACGGCTTCGAGCAGAACACCTATGTGGGCGGTCTCGGCACCACGCTCGGCAGCCATTTCAAGCTGACCGGTGAGGCGACCATCATGCCGGGTTGGACTGCTGGCTACGTCCTTCATGTCGAGGTGGACGGCTCCGACAGTTTGACGTGGGATCAAGCTAATGCGGCGGGCGTCGGTCTCTATCCTGGCTCCCGTCAATATGTCCAAGCCCTGCAGTCGTTCTGGTTCATCAAGAGCGACCACCTCGGCAAGGTGAGCGTCGGTCTGCAGTCGCAGGCGTCCGACAACACCGCCATTCTGGTGGACGGGTCGGGCTCGCTCGTTCCCGCCAACTGGGTGGCCTTCGACGTGAACTCCTTCGCCAGAAGGACCACTGGTGGCGGTGCCGTTGGCACCTGGGGTGGTGCCGGCAGCTGCTCGGGCATGGGCGGCGCCTGGGGTGACTGCAACGGCCTGACGCAGAATGTCGTCCGTTATGACTCGCCGACCTATGGTGGCTTCTCGGTGTCGGCCTCTTGGGGCGCTGACGACATGTGGGATGTCGCTGCTCGTTATGCTGGTGAGTGGGGCGAATTCAAGGTTGCTGCCGCCGCGGCCTATAACGAGGTTAACGATTCGAATTACAATGGTGGCCTGTTAGGTGGGCTTCCAGGTGCTATCGTTGATGCGAACTACTTCCAGGTTGGTGCCTACGTCGAGCATGTCCCGACAGGTGTCTTCGTCTACGGTGCGTACGGCAGGTTGGATAACAATATCAGCCCCGTCGCAAACAGCACCGTGGACAACTGGTACATCAAGGGCGGTCTGCGCGAGCGCTGGAACGCGCTGGGCCACACCGTTCTCTACGGTGAGTACCTGCAGAACGACGACGGTGCTGCAGTAGGCGGCAACTGCGCAGGCTGCACCACCTCCACACTCCAGGTCTACGGCGGCGGTATCGTGCAGGAAATCGACGCGGCGGCCATGTCGGTCTGGATCAAGTATCGCAACCTGCAGTTCGACGACAATTCGGGTTTCAATTACGAGAACTTCAACCAGCTGAGCGGCGGCGCACTGATCAACTTCTAAGCTCAAGAGCGTCAGCTACTTCAAGAAAACGGAAGCCGCCCTCGCAAGGGGGCGGCTTCTTCCTTTTCCGGGGCCCACCACCGAAGACCGAGGCGCGCATTTATCCAGCGGCCCGCCCGCGCCAACAGTCAGCCGATACTCCTAGTGCGGTTGCAGCAGCATGCGCGTGCAGGTCAGGGTCCGGTTTCCCGTAAAGCTGTCCACACCTTCTCTCCCCCGCGGCTTCATCTGGGCGCCATTAACGGATTGTCGGCGCACCTACGATGCCACCTATGGGCGGACGAAAGCGGTCGCTGTGCAGTGCTGGAAGCGCCGCAACGCCCACACAGCACATTGAACTTCCACGCCAATCTTCCAGTCCCTGAGGCATCCTCTGAGCCGCTCAGGGCTAACCCCTGCTGGGCCCAACCGTTACCGGGAAGTAAACAGCTCGTGGCCGCCCCGCCACACTCCCGGATTCGTCACCACCAAAAGAGCAATGCCTAATTGTTGCACCGGCGCGAATCACAGCAGTGTCCGTCTCGGCACGCAGCGGTCCAGAGGGGCTCGCCTTGCGCATTGCTAGGGCGGTTATTGGTCTTGCGTTCGTCAGTTCAGCGTCCCGCCATCCAGCTGAGACGAAGACGGGAGACTAATGATGAGGAAATTCAGCCTTAGCGCCCTGGTGGCAGCGGGCCTGCTGGTAGGCGGTCTCTCCGCTAGCAGCGCGTCCGCGGCCGACCTCGGGGGGAACTGCTGCGCAGATCTTGAAGAACGCATCGCCGAACTGGAGGCCACGACCGCTCGTAAGGGCAACCGCAAGGTGTCACTGACCATCTCCGGTTGGGTCGCCGAGCAGGCCATGTACTGGGACGACGGGTTCGAGAAGAACCTTTACGTGACGGGTCTTGGCACTACGCTTGCCACAAACGTCAAGTTCACGGGCCAGGCGACCATCGCGCCAGGCTACTACGCCGGCTATGTGCTGCACTTGGAAGCGATCGACAGCGACAGCTTGACGATCGACCAGGGTGCCCGCGGCCTCCTCGGAACGGGCGCCCAAGGCCCCGCCGTCGACCCGCTGACACAGCAGGGCAACTTCAGCGGTCCGATGGTCACGGTGCTGCAGTCGTTCTGGTTCTTAAAGAGCGATCACCTCGGCAAGGTGTCCATCGGCCGCCAGTCACAGGCGTCGGATAACACCGCGATCCTGGTCGACGGCTCGGGCTCGCTTGTGCCAGCCAACTGGGTGGCATTCGAAACGAACGCCTTCCAGCTCTTCACCAAGAATGGCACTGCCTCCGGTCTCATCTGGGGCGGCGTCGGGTCGTGCCGTGGTATGGGTGGTGCCTGGGGTGACTGTAACGGTCTGACCCGCAACGCCATCCGTTACAACTCGCCGACCTGGCAGGGCTTCTCGGTGTCGGCCGACTACGGCGACGACGACTTCTGGGACGTGGCCGCCCGTTACTCGGGTGAGTTCAACGGCTTCAAGCTGTCGGTTGCTGCGGCCTACAACCAGTGGTCGGACGGCAATACCTGCTCGTTCGGTCAGTCGATCAACGGCTTCTGCGTCGCCGGTTCGAACGCTCTGAGCGGCACCTATCCTAATCCGGGCCGCGCCGACTACTTCCAGATCGGTGCTTACGTCGAGCACGTTCCGACGGGTCTTTGGGGAATGGTCGACTATGGCCGCCTCGACGACAACTTCACCGTGCTGCCGGTTACCGACACTTGGTACTTCAAGGCTGGTCTGCGCGAGCGCTGGCATCCGCTGGGTCATACCGTCCTCTACGGCGAGTATCTGACCAACAACAACGGCAACAACATCAACTTTGCAGCCTGCAGTACGGCATTCTTCAACCAGAACCAGTGCCAGAGCTACGACAACAACGTGCACGTTTGGGGTCTTGGCGTGGTGCAGGAGATCGACGCGGCTGCGATGTCGCTGTGGATTTCCTACCGGCACCTGTCCTTCAGCGACAACGTCGGCACCGTCATTGGTCCGACGGCGAGTCGGAGCCGACGGGTTCAAGGACTTCCAGTACGTGAAGTTCGGCGGCCTGATCAACTTCTGATCGACCGAAGCCTTCTATCTCTCTCTTTCAACCGCCCTGGTAACCCCAGGGCGGTTTTTTTGTTCGCCCGAGCCCTCCCGATGCTCTTGGTCGGTTGCGCGCCGAGCAAAGGTTTCCACAGAAGCAGCGGGGTTGGGCCGCATTCGGGGCGTGAGCAAATCTATGTGCGTGTTAGCCACGGGTGAGTCGGGGACGGATTTCGCACCGGGGTTGGAGCCATCACACGCGACGATCATTTGCTGCGCTCCACGCTATTCGCGTGGGCCCGGTGGGGCGTCATCGTGATGCTCCTGTCGGCAAGCGTCGGCGGCTGCGCGTATCATCCGGACTTGTCGTTCGATGCACACTTTCAGCGCTACGAGGCGCGGCTGCCGGAAGGTGACAGAGTATTCGTGTGCAGCGCCTACGGCTGCCGCAAGCAGACCGGGTTCAGGTTCGCCGACGCCGACATCGCGCAGCTTCAAAAGCGGATGTCACCCGCCCATACCGCCACTCCCGAGGACGAGCGGCGCGCCACCGCGACCACGCTCGCTTGGATGGAGCGGCGCGTCGGTGATGAGGTCGGCACCTCGGCGGACAGGCCGGCGGACGATATGGCCGGCAACGGCGACCCGACGCAGATGGACTGTGTCGATATCGCAACCAATCTGACGAGCTATCTCATCATTCTCGACCGGCACAAGCTGTTGAGGCATCACAGCGTCGGGCCTGTCATCACCAAGGAGGACTGGCTGCGCGGCTTTTCCGGTTGGCCGCACTACGCCGCGATCCTCAAAGAAAACAAGACGGGGCAGCAGTACGCCGTCGACGGTTGGCTGCTGGCGAGCGGCAAGCCGCCTGAGATCGTCGAGACGCAGAAGTGGTACATCGACGACAGTGACATCCTCTTCGGCAAGACGGCCACCACGACGAACCCCGGCTGAGCTAAGCCGGCTGGCGATGCGCACAGGGGCCGCCCCGGCCCTGATCGAGCCTTGGCCGATCGCGACCTTCGCCGCTTGCCACCGCCCTCTTCTTTTTTGCTTGCGCGCGCCGGGCGGTGTGGAGGACGTTCGGGGGAAACCCCATTGGGACGCGCCCGATGTTCGTAACCTTCTTTCGTGAGCTCAAGAGCGCCGGCCTGCCGGTTACGCTCAAGGAGTACCTGGCGCTGCTGGAAGGGCTCCAAGCCGACGTGGCGCAGCGGCGGGTGGAGGACTTCTACTTTCTGTCGCGCACCTGCCTGGTCAAGGACGAGCGCCATCTCGATCGTTTTGATCGCGTGTTCGGACAGGTGTTCAAGGGACTCGAGGCTCTGCCGGAAGGGATGGAGGCGGAGATCCCGGAGGAGTGGCTGCGGCTCGTCTCCGAGCTGCATCTCTCCGAGGAGGACAAGAAACGCATCGCCGAGCTCGGCGGCTGGGAGAAGATCATGGAGACGCTTCGAAAGCGTCTCGAGGAGCAGAAGGAACGTCACGCGGGCGGCTCCAAATGGATCGGCACCGGCGGCACGTCTCCGTACGGCGCCTACGGCTACAATCCGGCCGGCGTGCGCATCGGGCAAAAAGAGAGCCGGCACCGGCGTGCCATCAAGGTCTGGGACAAGCGAGAGTTCAGAGATCTCGACGAGACGGTCGAGCTCGGCACGCGCAACATCAAGGTGGCCTTGCGGCGCCTGCGCATGTTCGCCCGCCAGGGATCGGCCGAGGAGCTCGATCTTCCAGGCACCATCCGCGGCACGGCCGAGAAAGGCTATCTCGACATCCGCATGGTGCCGGAGCGCCACAACGCCGTGAAGGTGCTCATGTTCTTCGACGTGGGTGGCTCTATGGACTGGCATGTGAAGGGTGCCGAGGAGCTGTTCTCCGCCGCTCGCTCCGAGTTCAAGCATCTCGAGTACTACTACTTTCACAACTGCCTCTATGAAGAGGTGTGGCGCCACAACGCGCGCCGCCATGCTGAGCGCATCCCGACTTGGGACGTGCTGCACACCTACCCCGCCGACTACAAGGTCATCTTCGTCGGCGACGCGGCAATGAGCTCTTACGAGATCACGCACGCGGGCGGCAGCGTCGAGCACATGAACAAGGAGCCGGGCGCGGCATGGCTCGGCCGCGTTACCTCAGCCTACAAGCACAGCGTCTGGCTCAATCCGATCGCCGAGGAGCACTGGAGCTGGACGCCGTCGATCGGAATGGTGCGCAGCCTGATGGGCGGGCGCATGTACCCCCTGACCCTGCAGGGCCTCGATTCGGCGATCGGCGAGCTGATGCGGTAGCACGCGCCAGAAAGGGCAGAGACTGAAGGCAAAAAGGGCCTTTGCCATATCCCTGCCATAACCGTGGAACGATGCTTCGTGGGGGAAAAGCCCTGCTGGCCGCCGCCCTAGATTGACGGGACGGCAATTGGCGTTAAGGTCCGGCAGATCGCACGGGACGAGGGATTCGTGATGAAAGCCGCACGGTCGATGGGCGTGCTCGTTGCGCTGGCGCTTGCCGGCTGCTCGGGCGCCACCGGCCTCAGCTCCGGCCTCACCACTGGTTCTCTATTCGGCTCTGGGGAGAAGCCGGCTGCTGCCGGACCGATCAACGATCCTCCCATGCGCGCCTTCCAGGTTGCCACCGTCTCCGCGCGCGCCATCAAGTGCGGGTTCAACTTCGATCCGGCCAAGCTTAAAACCAACTATCTCGCTTACGAGCGCACCCTCTCGAGCACCGCGGATCTCGCCAAGATAGAGAAGATCTACGACGTCTCCTTCAACGGTGTCGCCAAGGCAGTGGCCGGCGAGAACGACTATTGCACGCCCGATAAGACGAAGACCATCAAGGCCGATCTCGCCCGGCATCTGGCCGGTGACTACACGCCGTCACCGCGTCCTAAGAAGCAGGAAGAGGAAGGCCTGTTCTCCGGCTGGGGCAGCGGCGACTCAGATAGCGGGGGCCTGCACCAGAGGCTTCCGGCCGACAACAGCAACATCTAGCGCACCCCGCGGTCTGGCACCCGCGCACCGGAGCTCGGCCCTCGGGCAACGATCGTGCAGCAGCTGCTTTGGATCGAGACCCTCTTAAAATTCTCCGCCGGCCTCGTGCTCGTGCTGGCGCCGCTCAGCACCATCAAGCTCCTTGGGTTACCGCGCACGGAGAGCGGATTCTGGCCGCGCCTGCTGGGATCGGTGCTGATCGGGCTTGCGGCCGCGCTGTTCGTGGAGGGGAGCACGCCCGGATCGCGAGGCCTCGGCCTATTGGGATGCGTCCTTGTTAACTTTTCTGCGGTTTCAATGCTGGCCGGCTTGCTGGCGCTGGAAGCGGGACCTTCTTCGGCGCGCGGCCGGGCCGTGGTGTGGGCGCTCGTCGTCGTCCTCGTCTGTTTGAGCGTCTTGGAGATCGTCGTCCTCTGAGCGCCGGGCATTCACACCTGGACGCTGCCCGACGCCGATCCGGAGCAACCAATGCCGCCCGCCGCTCTGCCCCGCTCGCACACAATCGCGCACGAGCCCCACGCCGCCGATCGCGAGCCAGGCGCGCGCGAAACCAGTGCGGCGACATTTGCGCTTCTCACCTCGCGCGAAGCTTTTGATGCGCTCGAACCGGAGTGGAACGATCTCTTCTTCCGCGCCGGTCACGGCGGCCAAGTGTTCCAAACGTTCAACTGGAACTGGCACTGGTGCAACCACTACCTCGCTGAGGGCACGCGGACCCCAACGTTGGCGATCGTTACGGCACGCCGAGACGGCCGGCTCGTCATGATCTGGCCGATGGTTCAAGAGCGCGCCTCAGGTTTGACGCAGCTTGCATGGATGGGAGAGCCCGTCAGCCAATACGGCGACGTCCTCTTGGAGGATGGGCCGGGCGCGGCGGCCCTCCTGCATGACGCCTGGACTTTCATTGTCGCCGAGCTTGCGC
The DNA here is from genome assembly GCA_963782555.1 of uncultured Alphaproteobacteria bacterium. Taxonomy (GTDB): domain Bacteria; phylum Pseudomonadota; class Alphaproteobacteria; order Rhizobiales; family Hyphomicrobiaceae; genus Hyphomicrobium_A. The sequence continues at coordinate 1,187,572 of CAWAKB010000005.1, forward strand.
CCGACCTTGCGCGCTTGCGCAAGGTGCGCGACGACGCGGTCGTGGCTCGCCTTTTTGCTAAGTCCGGTGCCCTGCCCACCCAGCGCCTCGAGGCACCTTATCTCGATATTTCCAGCGCCAAGGACTTTGCCGCTTACGAGCAGCGCTACTCCCCGCGGTCCCGACGCAATCGGCGCCGGCTCGCACGCCGTTTCGAGGAACGCGGCGTCATGCTCATCGAGCGCGAAACTGAGGGGCCGCGCGCCCGCGACCTCGCCACGCTCGCCCTCGCGTTGAAGCGCGACTGGCTCAAGGACCGCGGCCTCGTCTCACCGGCACTCGCCGATCCGCGCATGACCCCCTTCTTTGCCGACATCGCGGAGAGCGTGACGCACCCGGTCGGCTGCCAGGTCTCCGCCCTCACCTCCGATGGAGAGGCGGCGGCAATCGAGATCACCGTGCGCTGCAAGGACCGCACCGTCATGCACGTCATCGTCTTCAACCTGAAATACGAGAAGGCGGGCGCAGGCGTGCTGCTCTTGGAGGAGAGCATCGCCAAGTCCTTCGGCAACGGGTGCCGTGTATTCGACCTGTTGGCGCCCGCCGACGGCTACAAGCTCGACTGGGCGGACGCCGTCGTGGGCGTCACCGACTGGGCGTTGCCCGTATCGCGCAAGGGCTGGCTTTATTCCCGCCTCTACCTGGGCCTCGCCCGCCCGGCCGTGAAAGCCGCACTCGGCGCGCTGCCCATATCGCTACGGCGCACGCTGGCGGCCCGCTTGACGCGCTGACCCTCGGTCTAGCCGACGCCCAGCTTCTTCTGCAGGCTCGAGGAGGAGGTCGTGTACTGGAACAGCAGCTTCTTGCCCGGATAGACGTACTTGTGAGCCTGCTGCGCCATCAGCGCCGCCTCATGGAAGCCCGAGAGAATGAGCTTGAGCTTGCCCGGGTAGGAGTTGATGTCGCCGATGGCGAAGATGCCCTTCTCGCTCGACTCGAACTTCTCCGTGTCGACAGGGATTAGATTGTCCTGCAGCGCGAGCCCCCAATTGGCGAGCGGCCCGAGCTTCATCGTCAGGCCGAAGAAGGGCAGCATGGTCTCCACGCTTAAGCGCTCCTCGCCTTCCTTCGTCTTGACGGTCACGGCCTCGAGCCGGCTGTCGGCGCCATGCAGTCCCGTCACCTGCCCGATGAGGAGGCGCATTTTGCCGTCGCCGACGAGCCCGCGCATTTTCTCCACCGAGTGCGGCGCGCCGCGGAAGTCGTCGCGTCGATGCAGAAGCGTCAGGCTCTTGGCGAGCGGCTGCAGGCTCAACGTCCAGTCGAGCGCGGAGTTGCCGCCACCGACGATGAGCACGTCCTTGCCCCTGAAGTCCTCCATGCGCCGCACCGCGTAGAACACCGACGTTCCCTCGAAGGCCTCGATGCCCGATAGCGGCGGGCGCTTGGGCGTGAAGGAGCCGCCGCCCGCGGCGATGACGACGACCTTGGTCAGGAATGTCTTGCCGCGGTCGGTCTTGAGCTGGAACTTCTGATCGGGAAGCCGCTCCAGCGTCTCGACCTGCTCGTTCAAGTGGAAGGTCGCCCCGAACGGCTTGATCTGCTGCATGAGCCGGTCGGTGATCTCCTGGCCGGTGACGATGGAAAGCCCCGGGATGTCGTAGATCGGCTTGTCGGGATAGAGCTCCGCGCACTGCCCGCCGGGCTTGTCGAGAATATCGATCACGTGCGCCTTGACGTCGACGAGCCCCAGCTCGAACACGGCGAACAGGCCCACTGGCCCTGCGCCGATGATCACCGCGTCCGTCTCGATAGGAGCGCCATTTTCAGGCATGGAATGCGCTTCTGTGCTCATGCGTCCCCCTGCGGGCCGGCCCTTAAAACTGCTTTGCCGGCACGCGGACCTTGAGACCGTCGAGCTCCGGCGTCAGCTTGATCTGGCAGCTCAGACGGCTCGACTCGCGCACGTCGAAAGCAAAATCCAGCATGTCCTCCTCCATTTGCGAAGGGGCGCCGGTCTTATCACGCCAGGCGTCCTCCACGTACACGTGACACGTGGCGCAGGCACAAGCGCCCCCGCACTCGGCCTCGATGCCGGGCACATTGTTGAGCTTGGCCGCCTCCATGAGCGTCATGCCCGGCTCCGTCTCGACCACCTGCTCGCTGTCGTCAGGCTGAATGAAGGTGATCTTGACCATGCCTTGCGCGCGGCTCCGTTCGGATGGGGGATCGGCGCACGTCCTGCGCCAGGGACCGGCCCCGCCGGGGCCGTGGATTGCCCGCAGCAATAGTCGGAGGGGGCCCCGAATTCAAGGGCGTGGCTAGGTCCGGGGATCGGGGCAGAAGCGCGCGGGGGCGGTGCCGGCAGGCTCTATGCCGGGCGGCCGAGCGCAACGATGTGGGCGCGCGCCTCGGCGGCCGCCTCGTCGAGACTGCGTAGCACGCCTTCGCAGGCAGAACGGTTGGCAGGTCCCCCCAGGCGCTCGGCTTGCTCGGCGAGCTTGGCCAGGCGCCAGGCTCCGACGGCACGTGCGGAGCCTTTGAGGGTGTGTGCGGCGGTCACCCAGTCCCGGCTCGTGCCCGCCCGCTTCAAGGCCTCGACCGTCGCGGGAGCCTGGTCGATGAAGAGCCAGAGGATCTCCAGCTCCAGCCGCGCGTCGCCCAGCGTGTAGCGGCGCAAGTGATCGAGATCGATCGGGGCCCCGCCCGGGGCGCCGTCGACCGCGACCTCCTCGCCGGTCCGTGCTTTTGCGGCCATATCCATCTTGCCGATCGAATCCCGTCTCTTGCCGCTACGCCTTCCGCGCAAGTGTCAAGCGCGCTGGCGAGCCCGGGGAGGCTCACACACAGGTTATAAGTGGCCGTAAATTGCAGTTCCTCAACTTGAGCATTAACCTTCGGCGGGCGCGCGCGAAACGGGCTGCTGATAGCCCCCATGGGAACCTTGCTTTCGCCCCAAATTCCGGCCAAATCATTGAGGGACGGGTGGATTTGCACTTTCGGCGGCGTACGCTCCAGGTTGGCCTCGGTTGAGGCCGCGTACGACGTGGGCGGTGTTTGAGCCTACCTGCAAGGTCGCGTGCTCTGAGGGGTGGGCGGAGGTTCGCTTAGGCGGCTTCCATGGGACGCAGCGAAAGAATGGCTCAAGACAACAAGAACGCTCCGCTCAGCGCGCGCGGCGCTGAACACAAGACCGAGCCGACCTTGTCCGTTCCCGAGGACGGCCCCGCCGTGGACTTGGCCACGCGCGAAATCAGCAAGAGCGCCGCCCCTCAGCTCCCCCCGCCCCTGAAGCCTCCGCAACTGCCCGATACGGCCGCAAGCGTCTTGCGCAGCCCGGAGCCCGACCCCCCCGACCTCCCGGATCCCCAGGACCTTCCGGACCTTCCGGACCTCGACGCGGACGAAGAGCCCGACACCGAGCCAACGCGCCGGCGCATGGCGCGGCGGCGTCCGGCGGGGCCTTCGCGCAACCGCATCGCCGCCAACGACGATGGACCGAGCATCGGCGGCCTCATCTTTGCACTGCAGCAGAAGCCGTCGAACGCCGTCTTCAGGTACGCCGCCATCGGCAGCGTCGTGTGGGCCGCCATCGGCGCCGCGTTCGGCATGGTGATGCTGGGCTCGGAAGCACCGGTGCAAGGCTGGTTCGACCTGGTCTCGCGACCCACCACGTTCTTCAGCGTCACCGCGATTGTCATTCCGATCGCCGTGCTGTGGCTGCTCGCCCTGCTGTCGTGGCGCGCCGAGGAGCTGCGCCTCAGGTCCTCGACCATGACCGAGGTGGCCATCAGGTTGGCCGAGCCCGACCGCGTCGCCGAGCAGCAGATCGCCTCGTTGGGGCAGGCGGTGCGCCGCCAGGTCTCCTTCATGAACGACGCCATCTCGCGCGCGCTCGGACGCGCCGGCGAGCTCGAGGCCATGGTGCACAACGAGGTGACGCTCTTAGAGCGCTCCTACGAGGAGAACGAGCGCAAGGTTCGCTCCCTCATCCAGGAGCTCTCCGGCGAGCGCCACGCTCTCGTCAACACCAGCGACCGTGTCTACGAGAGCCTGCAGCGGCTCGGCGGAGAGATCCCGTCGCTGATCGACAAGCTGTCCAACCAGCAGGTCAAGCTCGCGCACGTCATCGAAGGCGCAAGCGAGAATCTGACATCGCTGGAGACGTCGCTTGCGTCCAGCGTAAACAACCTGGAATCGGCCGTCGGCGGACGCACCGATCAGCTGCAGGGGCTGCTCGAGACCTACACTGCCGGACTTGCCACGGCGCTCGGCAGCCGCGCCGATCAGCTGCAGACAACCCTCGACGACCAGATGCAACGGCTGGATTCCTCGTTCGGCGACCGCACCGAGGCCCTGCAAACCGTATTCGAGGAGTACGCGCGTGCGCTCGATAGTTCGCTCGCCAACCGCGCGCAAGCCCTCGACCATCAGCTGATCGAGCGGACGAAGTCGCTCGACGATGCCTTCGGCGAGCGGCTGCGCCTATTCGATGAGTCGATCATGCGCTCGACCGCCGCGATCGACGCCGCAGTCGTCGACAAGACGCAAGCCCTCACCGCAAGCGCTCGACGAGCATGCCGTCCGCTTCAGCGGGACGATCGGCCGCCAGGCCACCGATCTCGACGAGGCCTTGATGCACGGCATCAATTCGGTGCGGCGTGCCAGCGAGAACATCACGCGCCAGTCCATCAAGGCGATGGAAGGCATGGCCAACCAGTCCGATGTCTTGAAGAACATCTCGCAGAACCTGCTTGGCCAGATCTCCGGTATCACCGGCCGCTTCGAGAACCAGGGCCAGGCCATCCTCACTGCGGCCGATGCGCTCGAATCGGCCAACTACAAGATCGACGAGACCCTGCAGAGCCGCCACGCCGATCTGGCGCGGACATTGGACCGGCTGTCGGGCAAGGCCGACGAGTTTGCGAATTTCGTCGAGGGCTACTCGACGTCGATCGAAGGCTCGCTGTCGGACGCCGACGTGAGAGCGCGCGGCGAGCTCGAGCGTCTGCGCGAGCAGACGGCCGCCGAGAGCGAACGCACCTTGGAGGACCTGAGGCACCGCCTGTCCTCGGTATCGAGCACCATGACCTCGGAGCTTGGCACGCTGACCGACCGCTTCGCCTCGACGTCGGAGGAAATGCGCCGGGAGGCGGCGCGGGCCGCGGCCGAGATCGCCGCCGAGCAGGAACGCCTGCGCTCGCAACTTGAGCACTTGCCGGTGGCGGCCCAGGAAAGCTCTGCAAGCATGCGCCGCGCGCTGCAAGATCAGATCCAGGCGCTGGACCAGCTTTCCATGCTCACCTCACGTGCCGCCGTGCAGAGGGACGTGTATACGCCCGAGGACAACCCGGGATCGCCGCCCCCGCCGCCGGGCGCCGTTGGCGGACCGGATACCCCGCGCTCGCTGTCCTCGCTCTCCTCCACGATCGCGCAAGAGCTTGGCAACCGGCAGCGCAACCAGCGACCGTCGCCGACTCGGCCCGCTCCCGACACGCGTGAAGGCTGGTCGCTCGGCGATCTGCTGGCACGCGCCTCGCGCGACGAGGACGGCGGTCCAGCAGCGCCCGGCGGCGGCCAGCACCACCCGCGCACGGCCTTCAATTTGGATCTGGAGTCGATTGCGCGCGCGCTCGATCCGGCTACGGCCTCGGCCGTCTGGTCACGCCTCAGAGCGGGGCAACGGGGGGTCATGGTGCGCAGCATCTACTCCGACCGGGGACGCCACGTATTCGACGAGGTGAGCCAGCGTTGCCGCACCGACGTCGAGCTTTCGCGCGCAATCAGCCGCTATCTTTCCGACTTCGAGCGGGCCGTATCGGAGTCGGACCTGCGCGATCCCTCAGGGCGCCTCACCCAAAGCCAGCTCATCTCTGACGCCGGCCGCGTCTATCTGTTCCTGGCGCACGCCGCCGGCCGCCTCGCGTAGCGGGCGCGCGCCCTTCCGTCATGAACGCCATGCCCCATGGGGACGCGAGGATCATCGAGGCCGCAGGCGAAGCCTGGCCGCTCGCCCAGCCTTTCGTCATCGCGCGCGGCGCCAAGACGCAAGCCAACGTGGTGCTGGTGCGCGTCTCCGACGGACGCCACGTGGGGCGCGGCGAGGCCGTTCCCTATTCGCGCTATGCCGAGACCGTCGAGGGCGCGCTGCAAGCGCTGCGCACCATCGAAGGTCCGATCGACCGCCAGCGCCTTTCTCAAGTGCTTCCTGCCAGCGCTGCGCGCAACGCGCTCGACTGCGCCCTATGGGACCTCGAAGCCAAAGAGGCGAACGCCCGCGCCTGGACGCTCGCCGGGCTGCCAGAGCCGGCGCCGGTGCGAACGGCCTACACCCTGAGCCTAGGTGAGCCGGCCGCCATGGCGGCCGCCGCCAAGGCGGTGCCTCAGCTTGCGCTGCTGAAGCTCAAGCTGGGCGGCGCCGGCGACCCTGAGCGCCTCGCGGCCGTTAGGGCTGCCCGCCCTGAGGCCCGGCTCATCGCCGACGCCAACGAGGCCTGGACGCCCGACATGCTGGCGCCGTTTCTCGCTGCCGCCGCCGCTGCCGGGGTGGAACTCCTCGAGCAGCCGCTCCCCGCCGACGCCGACGAGATCCTGGCCCACCTTGCCCGGCCCGTCCCGGTATGCGCCGACGAAAGCGCGCATACGAGCGGCGACCTCGGCCGGCTCGCGGCCAAGTATGACGCCGTCAACATCAAGCTCGACAAGACCGGCGGCCTGACCGAGGCGCTCATCATGGCGAAGACCGCGCGCGCCGCCGGCTTCCGCATCATGGTCGGCTCGATGGTGGGGACATCGCTCGCCGTGGCGCCGGCGCTTCTCCTCGCCCAGGGCGCCGAATGGGTCGATCTCGACGGCCCCCTCCTGCTTGCCCGCGACCGCACGCCGGGGCTCACGATCGAGGACGGCTGGATCAGCCCGCCTTCGCCAGAGCTATGGGGCTAGTGTGATGATCGAGAAATTCGCCTTTGCCCGCATCACACGTTGGAGCGAATTTCTCGATCTAAATCACGCTAAAATCATAGGCTGGCTAGTGTCCTCTCGATCGCGAAGTTCGTTCAGTGCACACCGCGAGTTCCGACGAACTTCGCGATCGGGACACTAGCTGGGGGCGCAAGCGCCTCGGGCCACAACAGCCCCCCATCCCACCGCTTGAGCAAGATGAGACCGGCGACCAGGCCGATGAGCGATACGCCCGCGGGCAGGAAGTAGACCCTGCCGCCGAGGCTCTCATAGAGGGCGCCGGAGGCCAGTCCGACGAGGCCGAGGATGAGACCCGCCGCCATCACGGCATAGAACGCCTGCGCGCTGCCCATGCCCTGCTGCGGCACCGCGCGCGTGATGAAGAGGATGGCGCCCAGGTGCGCCGCGCCGTAGGTCAGCGCGTGCAGCGTCTGCAGGGGCACGAGCACCGCGAGCGGCGGATCGAGCCCCATGACGCTCCAGCGCAGCACGGAAGCCGCGGCGCCGGCGACGATGAGCTCGGCGGGGCCGAAGCGGCGCACCACGGGAGCGGAGAAGGCGAACAGGATCACCTCGGCGGTGACGCCGATGGCCCACAGCGTGCCGACCCAGGCCGCCGAGAGGCCCTGTGACTGCCAATGCAGAGCGCCAAAGGTATAGAACGTGGCGTGCGCGCCGTGCACGCAGCCGATCGCCACGAGAAACACGAGGAAGAGATGCGAGCGCAGCAGGCGCATGGGGAAAGACATGCGCCAGTGCGCGCGTGCCGGGCTTGCGGCAGATGGTTTGCGTTTGGGACGAGGGAGCAGATGCGCGGCACCGACGGTGAGCGCGGCGCTCGACGCGATGAGCCAGATGCCGAAGCCGCCGCCCAGCGCCTCGATCAGAACGCCGCCGGCGAAATTGGCAACGATAAAGGTGATCGACCCCCACAGCCGCATGCGTCCATAGTCGAGGCCTTCAGTGCGCACCCCGGCGACCGCCACCGTCTCGATCAGCGGCAGCATAGTTCCTATCGCGAGCAGGAACGCGACCCCGACGGCGAGGATGGGCCAGTAGCCAAAGAGGTTGCTGAGGACGAGCGCCAAGGCGAGTGCACACCAGGCCAGCGTGACGATGACAAGGCGATAGTTGGCGAGGCGGTCGGCGAGCATGCCCATCGAGGGCGTGAACACGACGCGCACGAACAGCGGCGCTGCCGTGATGGTCGAGATCTCGATGGGGGATAGGCCCTTGGCGTGAAGCCACACCGGGAAATAGGGAACGATCACGCCATAAGCGAGAAAGAGGGCTGCAAAGAAGAGCGAGACCTTGACCCCGAGCGACTGGGAGCCCGCACCCTCAGGCCAAAGTCGATAGAGTACCGGCATGCGTGTCTCCGCGCCGACATCGGGGCGCCAGGCGCCCTTCGGCGCCTCTCCTGCACCCGGAATACGCAACGACTTGTGAAAGCTGCAAGCGGCGGCACAAAAAGAAACCGGCCCGGAGAAACCGGACCGGTTCTTCAGCCAAATCGGGCGGCGCCCCTAATCGCGCGCCCGACGCTCCCCCCGGAGCTCGTTACGATGCAAGCGCATCGCGTTGCTCAATTTTCTTGCAGATGGCCGGCTGGCCCGCAAGTGGGTAAATGCGCTTTGCCCCCATGACGATGCATCCCTGCCACACCGCACGAAGTCCCATTATTCGGGCCTACGGCGCGACGTAGACGGACGAATAGCATGCAAATGATCGACGGGGCCGGTGCCGTGGCCGAGGGCGAGGGCGATCCCCGCTTCGAGCGCCCCGTGCACGAAGCGTTTGGCCGCCGCCACGGCCGCGCTCATCGAATCGCCGCGGGCCAGATACGCCGCCACGGCCGCAGAGAACGTGCAGCCGGTGCCGTGCGTGTTGGGGGTGGCGATGCGCGGCAGCGCCAGCCGCAAGGTCGCCCCGCCGCGCTCCATGAAGATGTCGACGGCCTCCGCGCTCGCCCCGTGCCCACCCTTGACGACGACCGCCTTGCAGCCCAGCTCGACGAGCGCCTTCGCCTGCGCGGTCATCTCGGCCTCGTCGGTGGCTGGCGCCCGGTCGAGAAGAGAGGCCGCCTCGGCGAGGTTGGGCGTGATGAGATCGGCGAGCCCGAGGAGCTCTGAGCGCAGCGCCGCAACCAAGCCATCGACCAAGAAGATCGCCGCTCGAGGCCACCATGACCGGATCGACGATGAGCGGATGCAGGTCGTGGCGCCCCACGGCTTGCGCCACGACACGCACGTGTCGGGATCAGTCAGCATGCCCGTCTTGACCGCGCCGATGCCCAAGTCGCCGGCAACCGCCGCGATCTGCCGGGCGACGAAGTTCGGGCGCCACGGGACATATGCCGGAGACGCCGCGCGTCGATTGGGCGGTGAGCGCGGTGACGACTGCCGCGCCGTAGACGCCCAGCACGGTGAAGGTCTTGAGATCGGCCTGAATGCCAGCGCCGCCCGAAGGGTCCGACCCGGCGATCGTGAGCGCAACCGGCGGTCTCTCGGCGTCTTTGCCGTCTGTGGTCATGGCCGCGCCTACTGGCCCGTGCCCTGTTTCATGATCTCGGTCCCGAGGTCCTTGGGCGTGACCATCTGCTCAATTTGGGTGAGCCCGGGAAAGGTGTCGAGCATCCAGCTTCCGAACCAGTTGATGGAGCCCGACTGAGGAACAGAAGGCCGGTCAGCACGAGGACGGCCCCCATCACCTTCTCCACCTTGTCGAGGTGGCGGCGGAACCGCTGCATGAAGGCGATGAACGGCTGCACCGCGACGGCCGCCAGGATGAAGGGAATGCCGAGCCCCAGCGAGTAGACGAACAACAGCTTCACGCCGGTCGACGAGGCTGCCCTCGTTGGCGGCGAGCGCCAGCACCGTCGCCAGCACCGGGCCGATGCACGGCGTCCAGCCGAAGGCAAAGGCAAGCCCGATGACGTAGGCGCCGATGTAGCTCACGCCGTGATGGTGCGCGTGGTGATAGCGCGCCTCGCGGTAGAGCAGCGCGATGCGAAACAGCCCGAGGAAGTGCAGACCGAACACGATGATGATCAGGCCCGGCGACGATCTCCAGCTCGCGCTTGTAGCTCTGGATGAGCTGCCCGAAGTAGGAGGCGCCCGCGCCGAGACCGACGAACACGGTGGTGAAGCCCAAGACGAACACGCACCGACGCCGAGACGACGCGGCTCCACACGTGGCGCGGCACGCCTTCCTCGGCGGTGAACTCCTCGATCGTGGTGCCGCCGAGGTAGCCGAGATAGGGCGGCACCAGCGGGAGCACGCACGGGCTCAGGAAGCTCACCAGGCCCGCGAGCCAAACGCCGAGGTAGATCTGCAGATCTGCGCACATGGCTACGCGCTACCCTGGGTTTGTCCAGCGTCCAATCAGGACTGCGCCCGCGCCAGCGCCGCCACGCCGGGCAGCTCGCGTCCCTCGAGCCATTCGAGGAAGGCGCCGCCGGCCGTCGAGACGTAGCTGAAGTCGCCGGTGACGCCGGCCGCGTTGAGGGCCGCGACCGTATCGCCGCCGCCGGCGACCGTCACCAGCTCGCCGGCCTTGGTCAGCCGCGCGGCCTCGCGCGCGAGCGCGAACGTGCCCTCCCCGAAGGGCGGGATCTCGAAGGCGCCGAGCGGGCCGTTCCACAAGCAGCGTCTGGCACTCTTTCAAGACGGCGTTCATGTGCGCGATGGTCTTCGGGCCGACGTCGAGGATCATGGCATCGCTCGGCACCGCGAGCGTCGGCACAACGGCGTGCGCGACGCCGGTGCGGAACTCGCGCGCGATCACGGCGTCCTCCGGCAGCACGACGGCGCAGCCGCTGGTGCTTGGCCGCCGACATGATCTCGCGCGCCGTCGCCGACGAGGTCGGGCTCGGCCAGCGACTTGCCGATATCGACGCCGTGCGACAGCAGGAAGGTGTTGGCCATGCCGCCGCCGATGATGAGCTTGTCGACCTTCTCCAACAGGTGCTTCAGGATCGGGATCTTGGTCGAGACCTTGGCGCCGCCGACGAGCGCCGCCGTCGGCCGCCGCGGCTTGTCGAGCACCGTCCGCAGCGCGTCGATCTCCTCCAGCATCAACGGGCCGGCGTAGCTCGGCAGGAGGTGCGTCAGTGCCCTCGGTCGAGGCGTGCGCGCGGTGGGCGGCGGAGAAGGCGTCATTGACGTAGAGATCGCCGCAGCGCGCGAGCTTGCCCGCAAACCCGGCATCGTTCTTCTCCTCGCCCTTGTGGAAGCGCAGGTTCTCGAGCACCGCGATCTCGCCCGGACCCAGCGCGTTGGCCGCGCTCTCGGCCGACGGCGCCCGATGCACTCGGGCACGAATTGTATGGGCCGCCCGAGCAGCTCGCCGAGCTTCGCCGCCACGGGGCGCAGCGAGAGCGCGGGGTCGGGGCCCTCCTTCGGGCGGCCGAAGTGCGAGATGACGATGACGCGCGCGCCCGCGTGCGCGCGAGGTCGTTGAGGCCCGGCACGAGCCGCGTCAGCCGCGTCGCATCGGTGACGGCGCCGTCCTTGACCGGGACGTTGAGATCGGCGCGCACGATGACGCGCTTGTTGGCCACGTCCACGTCGGCGATCGACTTTGAGCTTGTCGAGGTCCATGCGTCGGCGTCTTATTTCTTCAATGAGACTCGCGCGCGGTCTCGGCGACCTTCGTCGGCGGTGAGGCCGAAGTGCTCGAAGAGCTTCGGTGCCGGCGCCGACGCGCCGAAGTCGGAGAGGCCGACAAAGCGGCCGTCGTCGCCCAGCCACTCGTACCAGCACTGCGCCACGCCGGCCTCGACCGCGATGCGCGGGGCGCTGCCCAGCACCGGTTCGCGGTAGGCCGCGTCCTGCGCGCGGAACAGCTCCATCGACGGCATGGACACGACGGCGGCGCGCACGCCCTCCTCGGCGAGTGCGCTCGGCCGCGTCGACCGCGATGCCGACCTCCGCGCCGGTCGCGATGAGCGTCACGTCGCGCCCGCCTTCGGGCTCGCTCAGAACATAGGCGCCCTTGGCGCTCAGGTTCTCGGCCGACGGCGATCGGTGCGCACGTTGGCAACCGCCTGGCGCGACAGCGCGAGGATCGACGGGTTCTCGTCGTGCTGCAGCGCGATCTCCCAGCACTCCGCCGTCTCGACGCCGTCGGCGGGGCGCATGACGAGGAGGTGCGGGATCGCGCGCAAGGCCGCCAGATGCTCGATCGGCTGGTGCGTGGGGCCGTCCTCGCCGAGGCCGATCGAGTCGTGCGTCATCACGTAGATGACGCGCTGGCGCATCAGCGCCGAGAGGCGGATCGCGGGGCGGCAGTAGTCGGTGAAGACGAGGAAGGTGCCGCCGTAGGGAATGAAGCCGCCGTTGAGCGCGATGCCGTTCATGGCAGGCGCGCCATGCCGTGCTCGCGCACGCCGTAGTGGATGTAGTTGCCGGAGAAGTCGCCCTGGCGCGATCGGCTTGTGCAGCTTGGTGCGCGTGCCGTTGGAGCCGGTGAGGTCGGCCGAGCCGCCGATCAGCTCGGGCAGCACCGGCAGAACGCGCTCCAGCGTCAGCTGCGACCACACGCGCGTGGCGCGCTTGGCCTCGTCGGCGGCGAAGGCGGACTTCGCCGCGGCGATGGCCTCGGCGACGGCCGGCATCGCGCGGCGCCTGCGGGCTCGCTCGAGCGCCGCAGCGGCGGCGGCATTGCCCGCGACCGGGCCTTCCAGGCGGCGCGCGCCTTGGCGCCGCGCTCGCCGACGGCGCGCCAGGCGGAGAGGATCGGCTCGGGCACCTCGAACGGCGGATAGGGCCAGTCGAGCTTCTCGCGCGCGCCCTTGATCTCCTCCTCGCCCAGCGGCTCGCCGTGGGTGGAGGACTTGCCGGCCTTGGTCGGCGCGCCGAAGCCGATCGTCGTCTTGCAGGCGATGAGCCACGGCTTGGAGCTGTCGGCCGCGCGCCTTGGCGAGCGCTTCGGAGATCGCGCTCGGGGTCGTGGCCGTCGATGCGCGATCGCGTTCCAGCCGGCGGCCTGGAAGCGCGCGGGCTGGTCGTCGGAAACGGCGAGGCTGGTCGGGCCGTCGATCGAGATGCCGTTGTCGTCGAACAGCACGATCAGCTTGCCGAGCCCCAGATGGCCGGCGAGCGAGATCGCCTCGTGGCTGATGCCTTCCATCAGGCAGCCGTCGCCGGCGATGACGTAGGTGTGGTGGTCGATGACGTCGGACGCCGAGCCGCGCGTTGCAGCATGCGCTCGGCGATCGCCATGCCGACCGAGTTGGCGAGGCCCTGCCCCAGCGGTCCCGTCGTCGTCTCGATGCCGGCGCGTGGCCGTACTCGGGATGGCCGGCGGTCTTGGAGCCGAGCTGGCGGAAGCGCTTGATCTCGTCGATGCGTCATGCCCGGATAGCCGGTGAGATAGAGCAGCGCATAGAGCAGCATCGAGCCGTGCCCGGCCGACAGCACGAAGCGGTCGCGGTTGGGCCACTCGGGATCGGAGGCATCGAAGCGCAGGAACTCGCGTGAAGAGCACGGTCGCCACATCCGCCATGCCCATCGGCATGCCCGGATGGCCGGACTTGGCCGCCTGCACCGCATCCATCGCCAAGGCGCGGATGGCGTTCGCCATGTCCTTGTGCGCGACGGCCTCCATCGAGGTGGTCTTCTCGCGCGCCTCAGTCATGGATCCATCCTTCTTCTTGTGCAGTCGTCGCGTCAGGCAGCCGTCGCGCCCAGCCTATTTGTGACCCGCACGGTTTAGCGATGCCGGTGGCCTCCGTCTACGCCTGCAGGGCGAGAAGCCCCCAGGCGACTTCGCTGGCCGCTTTGGCTCTATTTCGGCAATTCGGACGTGGAGAGGAAGGATTCGAGCTCTGCGCGCGTCGGCAGGCCCGAACGCGCGCCAAGACGGCGACATTTCAAGGCAGAGACGGCCGCGGCGATGCGGGCGCATTCAGGCGCTGAGCGACCCTCTGCGAGTGCGCATGCGAAGGCCCCGTGGAAGGCGTCGCCCGCACCCGTGGTGTCGACCACCTCCAGATCGAACGCCGGCTGGTGACCCATGTCGCCGTCTTTGCCCGCCCATAAATAGCCTTTGGAACCGCGCGTCACGCCGGCGTGGGTGACGCCCATAGCAAGGACGGCGGCGAGCCGCCCCGCGTCGTCCTCGCCGGGCGCGAAGGCATCGAGTGCAGGGCCGGAGAAAATCGCGTAATCCGCGAGGCAGAGAAACTCGCGCAAGTCACCGCCGCCGCCGAGGTCGGCATCGAGGATGGTCGGCACGCCTTGGATGCGCGCGGCCGCAAAGGCAGCCCGCGTGCCTTCGACCCAGCGCAGATCGCTCAGCACCGCGGCCGCCTCTCCGATGCGATAGAGCGGCAGCCAGCCGGGGTCCATCGACATGGCATGGTCGCGCTCGCCGACGACGAGCCGGTCTCCCGTGCTGTCGACAATCACCGCGGAGGTGGAGGAGCGCGCGCCTTCGTGAACCTTGACGAAACTCACGTCGACGCCGTCGGCCTTGAGGAAGGTAAGAATTCGCTCGCCCGCCGCATCGGCGCCCGTGCGGCTCCACAGCTCGACAGCGCCGCCCAATCGCGCGATGGCCGCGGCCGCGTTGGCCGCCATGCCGCCGCCGCTCTCGATGTGCTCCAGCGAGCGGACCTTGGTCGGCGCCGGCGGAAAGGCTTCGATGCGATAGACGTAATCGAGCGCCGCATGCCCCACGCAGATGACGGGCTTCACCGTGCGCCCTCCTCGGCCCGCGCCGCCTCGCGCAGCCTGGCCTCCTCGGCGGCGTCCTCCTCGAACAGCTTCTCCAACGTCTTGATGTCGCTGCGCGCGCGCTCGCGCAACTTATCGATGTCGCTGGCGTGCTGGTAATCCTCGATGAGACGCCGCTCGTCGTGCAGCTGGAACGTGTGCGTGATGCGCTCGGCCTCCCGATCGGGCACGCCCAGGCCCTTCAGCAGCTGCTTCGCTATGTCGATGGCGGAAAGTAAGGTCGCGCGCTGCAGGTGCGTCACGCCGAGATCGAGCAGGCGGTGGGCATGGGCGCGATTGCGGGCCCGCGCGTAGATCGGCAGGTCGGGGTAAATGGTGCGCACGACCTCGGCGGTACGAACCGAGCCCTCGACGTCGTCGATGGCGAGCACGAACGCGCGCGCCTCGTGAGCCCCCGCCGCATCGAGGATGTCCGGCCTGCTCGCGTCGCCGTAGAAGGCCTGGCTGCCGAAGCGGCGGACGAACTCCACCTGCTCGGCGCTGATATCGAGCGCGGTGAACGGAATACGCCGCGCCCTCAGGATACGCGCCACGATCTGGCCGAAGCGGCCGAAGCCGGCGACGATGACGTGTCCGTCGTTTTCGGGCGGCGTCTCGTAGACAGGCGGGGACGTCTTCTGGCGCCGCGACAAGAGCTGCTCCAGCTTGAGCGCAATGGGCGTCGCCGCCATCGACAGCGTGACCACGATGGTCAGAAGCTCGCTCGTATCCCACGTCAGCGCACCGCTCGTGAAGCCGACGGTGAACAGCACGAAGGCAAACTCGCCGCCTTGCGCCAGTGCCAGCCCGAGCCGGCGCGCCGGACCCGGCTCCAAGCCCTGCCAGCGCCCCAGCGCGTAGAGCACCAGCGCCTTGATGGTGACGAGACCGGCAACCAGCGCGAGAATGCGCCCCGGCTCCTCAATGAGCAGCCGCAGGTCGACGGTCATGCCGATGGCGGTGAAGAAGAGGCCAAGCAGGAGGCCCTCGAAGGGCTGGATGTCGGCTTCGAGCTGGTGGCGGTAGGACGATTCAGCGAGCAGCGCGCCGGCGATGAAGGCGCCGAGCGAGGCGGGCACGCCCGCCTGCTGCATGAGGATCGCAAACCCGACGACCGTTAGGAGCGCGGCGGCCGTCATGGCCTCCTTCACGCGTGCCAGCGCGACGAGCCGCACGAAATGATCGAGGAGGTAGTGCCCAGCGACAATCACCACGGCAATGATGCCGAGGCCCTTGAGGGCCGCCAGGAGATCCATCTTCGGTGCAGCGTCGAGACCATTGACGGCAAACAGCGGCGCCAGCGCGATGAGCGGGATGGCGGAGAGGTCCTGAAACAGCAGCACCGCAAACCCGAGGCGGCCGTGGCGCGCCGCGAGGTCGCCCGTCTCCTCCATGACTTGCAGCGCGAACGCCGTCGACGACAGCGCCAAGGCGAGCCCCACGAAGATGGCCGTCTGCCATTGCAGCCCGAGGGCCAGCGCGACAAGCGCTAGAACGAGACCGGTTGCTCCCACCTGCGCGCTGCCGAGACCGAAAACGGCGTTGCGCATCGCCCAAAGGCGCTTGGGCCGCAGCTCGAGGCCGATGACGAACAGCAAGAGCACGATGCCGAACTCGGCAAAGTTGAGGATCTCCTTGGCCTCGTAGTCGGAGAACACCCATCCGATGGTGGAGGGTCCCAACAGCACGCCGGCGATGAGGTAGCCGAGCGCGCTCCCGATCCCGAGCCAGCGCGCGAGCGGGGCAGCAATTGCAAGGGCCGCCAAGAGCACCGCGGACTCCTGCAGCGTGACGCCAGGCATGCCTCCTCCTTACTCCTGCTCGCGGTCCTCCGGGTACGGTCGACCCGGGCTCCCGACGAGGGTTGAGCCTGCCGACCGTTGAGTACGTCCTCCGTCCCATTGGTGCTGCCTTCGAGGGCAGATCATTTGTCTCGTTGTGGGGAGGCTAGCACGAGCCCCCCGCTCTTTGGCGCACACCGAACGCTTCGCGCGCCGACCTCCAACGCCTGCAATGTTCGCAATCCGTTGGCGTCGCAGATGATGACGACGCTTCCCGGCGCGGCGGTAAATCAGCGATACTCGTTTGCGACTTGAGCTGCTCCTATCCGCTTCTCCGGGGGCTCGAATCGGGTCCCCGTTTACCGGTGCGTAACCTTAACGTGGCGTTAAACGTTCTTTCCATATCGTGAAAGCGCGTTGGCCGCGATAGCGAGCTTTCCCGTTGCGCGCAATCCGGCCGACACGCGTGCTAAGCCACAAACCAAGGGGGTCGCGATGTCTTTTGATCTCGTTATGCGCACAGGGGGGGTCATTGCCTGTCTCTACACGGTCGCCTACTTCGTCACCTCCATGAGCGTCGCTGCACTCAATGCGGCCACCTACAGCTCGGGGCCCATGTGCGGTCCCAACGGCTGCGTGGCTGTCGCCGAGGAGCGGGTCCATCCGGCCGAAGGCGCAGGCACGGATGCCGAGCCGCTGTGGCTGGCAGCCTCTTTCCTGCAGTCCGACTGATCGAGGGCACGGGGGGCAAGGTGCGATCCGGGTGCGCAGGCTAACCTGCGCCCATAGGCTGGTGCGCCTTGACGAGCCTATCAATCGCCATCAGCTCCGCCATCAGCGGCGCGAAGTCCTTGAGCGGCAACATATTGGGGCCGTCCGAGGGTGCCGCATCGGGGTTCTCGTGGGTCTCGATGAAGAGACCGGCGACGCCAACCGCAACAGCCGCGCGCGCCAGGACCGGCACGAAGCGGCGGTCGCCGCCTGAGCTCGTCCCCTGCCCTCCCGGCTGCTGCACAGAGTGGGTCGCATCAAAAATGACGGGGCAGCCGGTCGCGGCCAGGATGGGAAGCGCGCGCATGTCGGCAACGAGCGTGTTGTAGCCAAAAGAGGCGCCGCGCTCGGTCACCAGCACGTTGGGGTTGCCCGAGGCAACCACCTTGTGCACGACGTTCTTCATGTCCCAGGGGGCGAGGAATTGCCCCTTCTTGATCTTGATCACGCGTCCCGTCTTGGCGGCGGCCACCAGGAGATCCGTCTGCCGGCACAGGAAGGCGGGGATCTGGAGAACATCGGCAACCGTTGCCACCTCGGCGCACTGCGCCGGCTCGTGCACGTCGGTGACGACCGGCACGGCTAGCGTCTCGCGGATCTCAGCGAGGATGGGGAGAGCGGCTTTCAGCCCGATGCCGCGCTTGCCCGCAAGCGAGGTGCGATTGGCTTTGTCGAACGAGGTCTTATAGACGAGGCCGAATCCGAGCTTGCCAGCAATCTCCTTCAGCGCCGCCGCCATCTCGAGGGCATGCGCGCGGCTCTCCAACTGGCAGGGGCCGGCAAACACCGCGATGGGCGCGTCGTTTGCGACCTCGACCGCGCCGATGGCGACGCGCGGATTGGGCCTCAGGGATTCATGCTTGGTCATAGGGCCTTATAGCATTGGGACTGGGGGCCGAAACGCAAATGACCGCGCCCTTGGGGCGCGGTCACCGGTAGGCCTGCTATCGGCTCAGGCGACGCGTCGCACAAGGCCGATGACAATGAGCAGAATGATGGCTCCGAGCGTGGCCGAGATGATCACCCCGACGATGTCGGCGCCCCAAAATCCAAGCCTGGGAAACAGCCATTGGCCGATGAACGCGCCAACAACGCCGACCACGATGTTGCCGATAAGCCCGAAGCCGTATCCCTTAACAACCATCCCGGCGAGCCAGCCGGCGATGGCACCGATGATAAGCAAGATGATGAGTGACTGAAGATCGATAGGCATGGTTGCAGCTCCCCTAAAGCGCTTTTGCTCGCTGGTGCCGCGGATCTGACGCCGCGGCCTCGCTTAGAGGACGCACCTCTTCGAAGCCCCTTATGGTCACGTCCCCTGCCCGCTCTTTATCGCCCAATTCGGGAGCAGTTCCTTTCGCCTCCCGCGATCAAGAGCTTGGCGCCGACCAGCATAGCGTGCGTTGGGGGGTGGCCGCTGTGGCGAGAACGCCACAGATGTTACGGCATGGACAAGGCTTGAGGCTCGGCCCGCCGGAACCGATGCAGGCACTGCCTGCACCGAAATCCCGACGGGATGGGCCTCGAGCTGGTCGGCCGATCACAGGGCTGCGTCGGCCGTCTCGCCCGTGCGGATGCGCATCATCTGCTCAATGGGCGACACGAAGATCTTGCCGTCGCCGATCGCGCCGGTGTTGGCTGCCTGGCGGATCGCCGCAACGACGGCCTCGGCCTGGCCACCGGACACGGCCACCTCGATCTTGACCTTGGGCAGCAGGTTCACGGTGTACTCGGCGCCGCGGTAGACCTCGGTGTGGCCCTTCTGGCGGCCGAAGCCCTTGACCTCGGTGACCGTCATGCCGTTGACGCCAAGTTGCGTCAGCGCGCCACGCACATCGTCGAGCTTGAAGGGTTTGATGATTGCTGTAACGAGCTTCATGGGGAGCATCTCCTTGTCCCTAGCCTCTAAATGACCACAGCCGGTCTTTCCGCAGCTGGCCTATGGTTAACGCCCATAGAGGTAATCAAGACCCGTGCCAGTTCCGCCGTCTGTGATTTAAGTCAATGAATTACATGGCATAATCTGCATTTCTTGTATGTCCCGTGGCACCCCCTCAGACAGTATAAATTTGCATGACTGCCTAATTTTCGCTCAGCGTCTTGGCGAGGAAACAAGTCGCCGACCGCAGCGCAACCACGACCATTGCACCGCATCGTCGCGCTCTGAGCTACACCAGCCGGCTCTGCTCGACGGCGGCCGCGATGAAGGAGCGGAACAGCGGGTGAGGATCGAACGGGCGGCTCTTGAGCTCAGGGTGGTACTGCACGCCGACGAACCAGGGATGGTGCGGGTACTCGACCGTCTCGGGCAACAGCCCGTCGGGCGAAAGCCCCGCAAAGCGTAGACCCGCCGCCTCCAGCGGCGCGCGGTACCTGGTGTTGACCTCGTAGCGGTGGCGGTGGCGCTCGGAGATGCTCGTCGTCCCGTAGATGCCAGCGATCTTGCTGCCTTCGGCGAGCGTGGCGGGGTAGGCCCCGAGCCGCATGGTGCCGCCGAGGTCGCCCCCCAGGCGCCGCTGCTCGAGCTCATTGCCCCGCATCCACTCGGTCATCAGGCCGATGACGGGCTCAGGGCTCGGCCCGAACTCGGTTGAGTTGGCCTCCGCGATGCCGACGAGATTGCGGGCAGCCTCCAAGCACGCCATCTGCATGCCAAAGCAGATGCCGAAATACGGCACGCCGCGCTCGCGCGCGAACCTGGCGGCCGAGATCTTGCCCTCCGACCCGCGCTCGCCAAAGCCGCCGGGGACGAGGATGCCGTTGACGCCTTCGAGGTAAGGGGCTGGGTCCTCGCGCTCGAAAATCTCAGACTCGATCCATTCAAGGTTGACCTTGACGCGGTTGGCAATGCCCCCGTGCACCAGCGCTTCGATCAGGGACTTGTAGGCGTCCTTGAGCCCTGTGTACTTGCCGACGATGGCGATCGTCACCTCGCCCTCGGGTGTGGCGATCGCCCGTGTGATCGTCTGCCAGCGAGACAGATCGGGCTTGGGAGCGCCAGCGATACCGAAAGCGTTGAGCACCTGCTCGTCGAGACCTTCCCGGTGGTAGGCGAGCGGCACCTCGTAGATGGAGGGGACGTCGAGCGCCTGGATCACCGCCTCCTCGCGCACGTTGCAGAAGAGCGCAATCTTGCGCCGCTCGGTTGCCGGAATCTCCCGGTCGGAGCGGCACAAGAGGATGTTGGGCTGCACGCCGATCGAGCGCAGCTCCTTGACCGAGTGCTGCGTCGGCTTGGTCTTGAGCTCGCCGGCGGAGGGAATGAACGGCACCAGCGTCAGATGGATGAAGATCGAGGAGCCCAGCGGCAGCTCGTTGCCGAGCTGGCGGATCGCCTCGAAGAACGGCAAGCCCTCGATGTCACCGACGGTGCCGCCGATCTCGACCAGCACGAAGTCGACGTCCTCGTTGCCGCTGGTCACGAACGTCTTGATGGCATCGGTGACGTGCGGGATCACCTGCACGGTGGCGCCGAGATAGGCGCCGCGCCGCTCACGCGCGAGAATATCCTGATAGATGCGCCCGGTGGTGACGTTGTCCGACTTGCGGGCCGGGACGCCGGTGAAGCGCTCGTAGTGCCCCAGGTCGAGATCCGTCTCCGCCCCGTCGTCGGTCACGAACACCTCCCCGTGCTGATACGGGCTCATCGTGCCGGGGTCGACGTTGAGATAGGGATCAAGCTTGCGCAGCCGGACCGAAAACCCACGCGCCTGGAGGAGCGCGCCGAGGGCGGCGGACGCAAGGCCTTTGCCGAGGGAGGACACCACGCCGCCGGTAATGAAGATGTACCGCTGCATGGGCCTTGAGGCTTACACGAACAGGGCGGCGATTCGAAGCGTCTTTATCGCCTCATCCCCGTCGACGCCAAAAAGCGTGAACGTGCCGCAAACCGACACTTCGAAACGGCACCCGCTCAGCTCTGTCCGCAACCTTTTCGGGCCTCCTGGATCGCGGCAGCCTTGGCCTCTGGTGCAACCACCTCGCTTGCAAGCTCGGCGCTCAAGGAGTCAAAGGCCTGCTTGGAATCGGTGAACGTGGGATCGCTGGCGGCCTTGGCGTAGACCACGTCCAAAACCACCTTGGGGCGGCTCGTGGCCGGCGTGGGCTCGCTCTTGTAGCCATCCTGGCGCTTCGAGCATTCGACACCGTGCTCCACGCCGGCCACCTTGAAGTAATTGAACTTCTGGTCCACGCCGATCTGGGCCGCACGGGCTCTGGCAATCTTCTCCACGCGCTCTGGCGGCGTCGCCTCCGTACCCGTGGCAGTCACTTTGAAGTGCGTCTCGTCGACCATCGTCTGAGAGTAGCCCGCCGGCGACATGATGTTGGAGGCCCCATAGGAGGCGACGGGTTGGGTCAATCCCGACATGTTGGAGCAGCCAGCGACCGCCGCGACGCAACTTAAGACGCTGACCACACCCGGGCCGGTGCTCCGGCGCATAGCGATCCCCCTGGCGAATGAGGCGCGGTGACAAGCTCGCGCCTGGGCGCGAGCCCGCATTTCCCGAGCCTAACGCGAAAGTAGCGCCGGCAAAGGTGCACTATGGCCACAGCCCACAGATTGTGGGCGCCGCCGGGGCCCCATCAGCGCGATTGCGGAACCGCGGGCTGCTGCAGCTTGTCGAGAATGCCGCCGCGGCCGGTCTCGGGCGCCGCCGGAGTCCCGGCCGGCTTTCCTTCGCTCGAGGCCGGCGCGCTGCTCGAAGGCGCCGCGGAATCGAGGAGGGACGACTTCGGCACCGTCGACTGCGCCATCAGCGTCAACAGAATGCTGGTCGTAAAGAACGCCGCAGCCAGGGCCGCCGTGGTGCGCGTCAGCAGATTGGCCGTCCCCCGGCCCGTGAGAAATCCGCCGCCGCCGCCCCCGCCGCCGATGCCAAGGGCACCACCTTCGGAGCGCTGCAGCAGCACGACGCCCACCAGCGCCGTGGCGACCATCAAATGAAGAACCAAAAGAGCGGTGGCCATGAGTCCGGAGCTCCCTCGCGAGGGCATGTTGGGGGTTTGTAGGTGGGGTTCTATACCAGAAGGCGCAACGAGGCTAGTGCGCCCAAAATGGGCTTTATCGTCACTGCGCGTCGCCGTAACGGGTCACGAAAAAGGGGTTGACCTCGGTCGGCGACACATAGACGGCACTGCTCTCGCGGCGCGGCGACTTGGCACTTGGGGCCGATGGCGGGCTCGGGCTGGCGCTCGGAGCCGCTGCCGTTTTTGGCGTCGCGGCCGGCTCCGGGGTCACCGAAGAGGTGCTCTTGGGTGGCGGCCTATTGGCGGCCTGGGAGGGCTTGGACGAGGCCAGCGGTGCCGGGCCCTTTGTTGCCACGCTGCTCTTGTGCGCGGGCTTCTTCTGAGGTCCCGGGATCACGACCTTGTCGTGGGCGGGTTTCGTCGCCGGTTCCTTGGCGACGATGCGGCTATGATTGATGCCGCAGCGAAATTCGAGCTGCTCCTCGATCTCGATCAGACGCTCGACGTGAGCCAGCCTTTCGGGCGTCAGATTGGCTTTGGCCCACTCCGGGCCGCGCTCCATGTCGTCCCGCACCCCGGCCGCCAGCATGGCGGCCAACTGCGTATTGAGATCGTGGCAAGCGCTCTTGTCGAGGCTTGTCGCCCAGACGCCGCCCGAGCTGGCGGCAAGGCACACCAGTGCCCAAGCGATCCGCAACCGTCCCATCCCCTCCACCGTAAGAATCGCCCCCGATCCCGCGTCAGCAGCAATTCTTATATCACTTCAGGTGATTCCGACACCGCAACAACACGTCATTGCGGATACGCGGCGACAATTCCCAAGAAGTCGTCCGCCTTCAGGCTGGCGCCACCGACGAGCGCGCCGTTCACGTCGGGGATGCCCAGGATCTCGCGCGCATTCGAAGGCTTGACCGAGCCGCCGTAGAGAATGCGCATGCTCTCGCCTTCGGCGCCGAACCGCCCAACCAGGACGCTGCGTATCGCCGCATGAACCTCGGCCACGTCCGCGGCGACGGGCGTGCGCCCGCTTCCGATGGCCCAGACCGGCTCGTAGGCGATGGAGGTGCTCGCCGCCAGCGCGCGCTCCGGTAGCGAGCCTTCGAGCTGGCGGCGTACGACCTCCAAGGTGAGGCCGGCATCGCGCTCCCCGCCCGTCTCGCCGATGCAGACGATCGCCGTGAGACCAGCACGGTGGGCGGCGTCCACCTTGCGGCGAACGTCGCGGTCGCGCTCGCCATGGCCGCCGCGCCGCTCCGAGTGGCCGACGATCACGGCGATCGCGCCGGCATCCTTGAGCATCTCGGCCGAGATGTCGCCGGTGAAGGCGCCGCTTATCTCCCAATGGCAGTTCTGAGCTCCAACCAGGAGCCGGGAGCCCTTGGCAGCGTCGGCCAGTGCCGCAACGAGCGTGACCGGCGGGCAGATCATGACGTCGGCGGCGGGCGCGGCGCCGGAGATGGCGTCGCGCACCCTGAGCGCCTCGGCGAGCTGCGCCTTGAGGCCGTTCATCTTCCAGTTCCCGGCAACAAGCGGTCGTATGGTGCGGCCTGCCTCGGTCATGGGCCCTCCCTGGAGGCTCACTTTAGCGTCAAACCCGTTAAGCTTCGGCAGCCGGCACCCAGGCCTCCGGGCGCGCCAACCCTTGCATTAACGAAGCGGCTGGGCTTCATATCATGCTGAAACCCTGCGTCACGCGCAGGATTCCCCGCGCGCTTTCTGGCGACGTGCCGGAGCCAAAAATCTGCGGTCCGATAAACGCCGCCCAACGAACGGAATGAACTTTCCATGCTTGACGCACTACGACGTGGCTCCACCGGGACGGTAGCCAAAGTCCTGTTTGCCATTCTGGTGGTGAGCTTTGCCATCTGGGGCATCGGGCCGGTGTTCAGGAATTTCGGTCGCGGCTCGCTCGCCAAGGTCGGGTCGCAAGACATTAACGTCGAGGACTTTCAACGCTCCATGCAGAACGAGTTGCGCATCATCTCGCGGCAGTCGGGGCGGCGGGTGACCATGGAGCAGGCGCGGGCGGCGGGGCTCGACAACCGCATTCTCGCCCAGCTGATGGCCTGGGCGGCAGTCGAGCAGCACGCGGCCAATCTCAACCTCGCGCTCTCGGACAAAGCGCTTGTGGAATCGCTCAAGAAGGATCCGGCCTTCAAGGGCCCCGACGACAAGTTCTCCAAGCTCAACTTCGACAACATCATCGATCAGATGGGCCTCAGCGAGCGCGGCTTCCTCAAATTGCGCCGCCGCGACGAGTTGCGCGAGCAGCTGACCTCGGCACTGATCAACTCGATTGCAGTGCCCGGTCCGATGATCGATCTGGTCAACTCCTGGAGCCAGGAGAAGCGCGTCGCCCAGTACTTCACCATCGACGCGGAGAAGGCGGTGACGGTGCCGGAGCCGGACGAGGCCAAGCTGAAGCAGACCTACGAGGACAACAAGAGCAAGTTCACCTCGCCCGAGTACCGCAAGCTCGCCATACTGGCTCTGTCAATCAACTCCGTTAAAGGCAAGATGGACGTCAGCGACGCCGAGATCGCAGCCGAGTACGAGGACACCAAAGCCTCGTACAACACGCCCGAGCGGCGCCGGCTGCAGCAGATTGCCTTCAAGGACAAGAAGGCGGCGGAGGCGGCCAAGGCGGAGATCAAAAGCGGAAAGACCTTTGGCGAGATTGCCAAGGAGGCGGGCTTCAAGTCCAGCGACATCGACCTCGGCCTCGTCACCAAGAAGCAGCTGATCGATCCCAAGATTGCCGACGCCGCCTTCAGCCTCCAGAAGGACGCGATCTCCGATGTAATCGAGGGGCAGTTCGCCACCGTTCTCTTGCACGTCACCGACATCGAGCCTGCGGTCAAACGCACGCTCGCCGACGTCAAAGATCAGGTACGCGACAAGCTGGCGACCAAGAAGGCGCAGGCGGCGCTGCAGGGGCTCATCGATCAGGTTGAGGACAACCGTTCGGCCGGCAAGCCGCTCAAGGAGATCGCCGACCAGATGAAGATCAAGTACATGGAGATCCCCGCGACCGACCGCTTCAACAAGGCGCCGGATGGCAAGCCCGCCATCATGCTCCCCGACGGGCTCAGCATCATAAGAGCTGCGTTCGACAGCCAGGTCGGGCTCGAGAACGAGCCGGTAGAGATGCGCGACGGCGGCTACGCGTGGTTCAACGTTCTCGACGTCACCAACAAGAAGCAAAAGCCCTTCGATGAGGTCAAGGACGACGTGAAGAAGCTCACCATTTCGAATGAGCGCGCGCGCCTCGTGGCGGAGCTTGCCAACAAGCTGGTGGCACGGGCCGACAAGGGCAAGTCCATGGATGCGCTTTCCAAGGAAGCCGATGCGCCCAAGCTCGACACCACCCCGCCGATCACGCGCACCACCGAGCCGCAGGGCATGTCCAAGGACGCCGTCAAGCAAGTCTTCACGCTTGCCAAAGACAAGGCCGGCAACGCGCTAACGACCGACGGCAAGTCGCGCACCGTCTTCAAGGTGACCGAGATCACGCCGGCGCCGGCACCAACCGAGCAACAGCGCAAGAAGATCACCAAGGAGCTCAAGGACCAGATCACCGACGAAGCGCTGAGCGAATATGTCATTGCCCTGCAGAAGCAGCTCGGTACGCACATCAACCAGGACGAGTACAAGCGTGCCATCGGGGTCGAGACCGAATAGCCGCCGGCTGGCGTGATCCAATGATTCTCGAGCCCCTTTTGATTGCGAACTAGCCGGGGAAAGCCTTGAGCACGCTCGAGCGCAAGAAAGGATCAAGACCCGGCGGCCTTGCGGCAATGCCGCCGCTCGCCGAGTTCGCCAAGCGCTATGCGGCCGGCACCCCGCAGGTCGTGTGGATGCGCCTTGTCGCCGATCTGGAAACGCCGGTCTCCGCCTACCTCAAGCTCGCGGCGGGGCGACCCATGAGCTTCCTGTTGGAATCGGTGGAAGGCGGCGCGACGCGCGGGCGCTACTCGGTGATCGGGCTCGAGCCTGACGTCGTGTGGCGCGCTGAAGGCGAGACGGCATTCATCAATCGCAACGCGATCGCCAAGCCCGACGCCTTTAAGCCGGAGCCGCTACCCACCCTGGCCTCGCTGCGCGCGCTGCTGGCGGACTCGCAGCTGACGCTGCCGACCGAGCTGCCGCCCATGTCGGCCGGCATCTTCGGCTACATGGGCTACGACACGGTGCGCCTCATCGAGCGCCTGCCGGATACGCCGCCTGACGAGCTCGCCGTGCCCGACAGCGTCCTGATGCGCCCGACGGTGATGGTGATCTTCGACGTGGTGAAGGACGAGATCACCATCGTGACGCCGGTGCGCCCGGACGAGCGCCAGACGCCGGAGAAAGCCTACAAGGCTGCCTGCAAACGCTTGAAGAGCGCCGTCGCCGCGCTCGATGCACCGCTCCCGCACACGCCAAACGTGGCGGCGCGCAAGCTGCCCGCGCCCAAGCCCGTCTCCAACACCAAGCCTGCCGCGTACATGGCCATGGTGGAGCGCGCCAAGGACTACATCGTCGCCGGCGATATCTTCCAGGTGGTGCTCGCCCAGCGCTTCTCCGCGCCCTTCACGCTGCCCTCGTTCGCGCTCTACCGGGCCCTGAGGCGCACCAACCCCTCCCCTTATCTCTTTCATCTCGACTTCGGCGGCTTTGCGCTGGTCGGCTCGAGCCCGGAGATCTTGGTGCGCGTGCGCGGCGGCGAGGTGACGATCCGCCCCATCGCCGGCACCGCCCCGCGCGGGGCCGACGAGGCCGAGGACCAGGCGCTCGCCGAGGCCCTGCTCAAGGACCCCAAGGAGCGCGCCGAGCACCTGATGCTCCTGGACTTGGGCCGCAACGACGTGGGCCGCGTCGCCGAGATCGGCTCCGTCGACGTGACGGCGCGCTTTTATATCGAGCGCTACAGCCACGTGATGCACATCGTCTCCAACGTCATCGGCCGGCTTGCCAAGGCGCACGATGCGGTCGACGCGCTGATGGCGGGCTTTCCCGCCGGCACCGTGTCGGGCGCGCCGAAGGTGCGCGCCATGGAGATCATCGACGAGTTGGAGAAGTCGAAGCGCGGGCCGTACGCGGGCTGCGTCGGCTACTTCTCCGCGTCCGGCCAGATGGACACCTGCATCGTGTTGCGCACCGCGCTCGTGAAGGACGGCGTCATGCACGTGCAGGCGGGCGCCGGGCTGGTGCACGACTCTGTTCCGGCCAAGGAGCAGCAGGAATGCATCAACAAAGCGCAGGCACTGTTCCGCGCGGCGGAGGAAGCCGTGCGCTTTGCCACCCGCGCGAAGTAACGCGCACAAGGCGCCGCGGCAGCACGCGAATCTGTTGACCAGAATCACGTATACGGACAATCTGACAACGTTTGGTTGCGCTCCTGCATGAGGGCGCACCGTTGTGGCTGCGTCTGCGACCCTCATACGTCTCGCGTCTCACACGTACAGGACCGGGATCAACATGAAGCAGCGCCGCTTTGCCCTTTCGTGCGGGCTGAAACTTGCAGCGGCACTGATATTCACTCTCGCCTGCACCGACGACGCCTTGGCCGGGCCCGATGCCTGCACGCTCGATAACCCGGTCGCCATATGCCAGGGCAATCAGTCGAACGGCATAGCCAGCGGAGCGGATTTCCCCAGCGCCTACACGATCCTGCTGATCAACAATCTGACCGCGGACATCGCGCCAGCTTCCGGCACCAACGGCGTCGAGTTCATCTCTACCACCCCCATCACGCTCTCCATCAATGGGGGATCTCACAGCATCGTCACGACCGGCGGTGGCCTAGGCATCCTCGCATCGAGCAACGGAAACGTCGTCCTTTCCTCTATCGCCAACATCAGCACGTCGGGCGACAACGGCGACGGCATTCGCGCGGGCTCGAACGACACGCTGATGCTGAGCTCCATCGGCAACATCACGACGACCGGCAACGGCGCGCGTGGCATCGCCGCCAGCACCACGCCGAATGGCGCGCTCACGCTTTCGTCGATCGGAAACATCTCGACATCGGGCAGCGGCTCCCACGGCATTTTCGCGGGGAACGACATCGGCAAAGTCACCGTGCTCTCCGTCGGCAACATCACGACCAGCGGAAACGGTTCCAATGGCATTCAGGCCAGGAGCACCAACAGCGACGTCAGCGTCGTCACCAGCGGCGACATTGCCGCAAGCGGAAACGGCTCAATCGGCGTCTCCTTATCGAGCGGCTCGGGCGACCTGTCCGCGACCGTCGCGTCGGGCAGCGTGACCGGGGGCAGTGGCGCCGGCGTCGGCGTCAAGTTCACCGGCGGCGGCACGAACATGCTGCGTAACTTCGGCACGGTCTCCGCCCTCTCCGGGCTGGCCATCTCCGGCGACGTCGGCGACGAGACGGTGAACAACCACGGCACGGTTATCGGCAACGTCGATCTTGGCGCCGGCTCCAACGCCTTCAACAACTTTCCCGGCGCGTCGTTCCAGTCCGGCGCCACGGCCAATGTCAGCGCCTTCACCAACGCCGGCACGCTCTCGCCGGGCGGCGCCGGCACCCTGCAAACGACGCTCTTCGACGACACGCTGGTGCAGACATCAACCGGCATCCTCGCAATCGATATCAACGCCGCGGCCGGCACTTCCGATCAGGTCATCGTCTCCAACACCGCAGCCCTCGCCGGAAACGTTGCCGTCCATGTGACGAGCCTGCCCCCCGCGGGGCCGCAGCAGTTCACCATCCTGCAGGCGTTGGGCGGCTTGACCAATCAGGGGCTCGGCCTCCTCGCCAGCCCCGCGCTCAATGCGGCGCTGTCGTTCACGGCAACCGACGTGGTGCTGTCGACCAGCGTCGATTTCTCGTCCGTCAGCGGCCTTAACGGCAATCAGCAAGCGATCAGCAACAGCTTGCGCCAGGCCTTTGCCGCCGGCGGCGGTGGGCTCACGCCGGTGCTGCTCGGCCTCCTCAATACCGACGGCCTCGACGCCTACAAGGCGGCGCTCAACGAGCTCATCCCCGAGGCCTACTCGGATGCGCAGATCGCAGCGCTCTATTCAAGCCTCGGCTTCGCCAACAGCCTGCTCAGCTGCCGCGTCAACGGCACCGCCACCGCCTCCATCATCCACGAGGGCCAGTGCCTGTGGGCAGGCGCCAGTGCCGCCTTCCTCGACCAGGGCACCACCTTCAATCAGATCGGTTTCGACCAGACGACGGGGCTCTTCGCGGCCGGCGCGCAGGTGGCGCTGAACAATCTTTGGCGGCTCGGCGTCGGTGCCGGCTATCAGTCGAGCTCGCTCGAGACGTCGTCTGGCGCCACCAGCGACGGCGAGCAGGCGCAAGCCGGTGCTGCACTCAAATACAATCCCGGGCCGCTCCTGCTCGCCGGCGTCTTGAGCGGCGGGCGCGGCTGGTACGACACGACGCGACCCATGGCATTCGGCGGCTTCACCGCCACGGCGCAGAGCGATTCAACTATCGACGTGCTCAACGGCGGCGTGCGCGCCGCGTATGTGCTCGGCTCGCCTGAGCTCTATGCCAAGCCAATGCTCGATGCAGCCGCCACGCACCTCGACCTCAATGGCTTTTCGGAAACCGGCGGTGGTGCCGCAAACCTCTCTGTGCGGGGCAGCAACCAGACCGTTTACACCATCGCGCCTTCGCTCGAGATCGGAACCGAGTGGTGGATGGCAAACGGAACGCTGGTCCGTCCGTTCATGCGCGGCGGCGCCACCTGGTACGAGAACGGCGATCTCGCTTTGAGCGCGGCCTTCCTCAGCGCGCCCGCCGGCGTGTCGCCCTTCACGATAACGACCGGCATGGACGACGTGATGGGCACCGTCGGCGCCGGTCTCGATCTGATCACCAGCAAAGACACGGCGCTGCACGTCACCTACGACGGCCAGTTCGGAGCGACGACGCAGATCAGCGCCATCGCCCTCAAAGGCAGCGCCCGCTTCTAACGACGTCTCCCTGAGCTCATGCATCTAGGTTGCCGCCGGCGACATTGACGCTGCGCGCGCGGCCGTCGCTCAGCGCCCCTCGGCGGGCGCGACGCCGCATGCTTGCGCGCGCAACGATGGCCAAGAGCAAACTTGTCCCCGCTATCCACAGCCTCCGCCTGGGAATAGCGGGCAAAACATATCGCCTTTGGCTTGTTGCAACTCACCTGCTGCCACAGCGTGAACGTCATTCGTGATTGATGTTCAGTTTGTCTGTGGACGTCCCTTTGCGTCTGTCAAGACAGGAATACTCGTTCTTCATCAGTGCATTAGGACCAAAAGATGACAAATGCTGACCAAAATCAAATGCGGGCGAGTGGCAGCGCCACCCACGCCCCTGCATCGACCGCGCGGACGACCAAAGCCTTCAAGACAATCCACAATTATACAGGCGATGCGGGTCGCGGATCGCAGACATTCGCCGGCTCGGAGACGTGGCGGCGGGCGCTGCTCGGCACCGTAGCGGCGGGCGCACTGTTCTTCGGATACGCGCGCCGGGCGTACGCGCAGCACGTCCCGCCCGATGCCACCTGCCCGGCGACCAACGCGACGACCATCACCTGCACCGGCGACGTCTCGACGGGTATGTCGCTCATCAATGGCAACGGTCCCTATACCACGCTCAACGTCAACAACCTGACGACAAGCATCACCCCGGCCGGCGGCGTCTACGGGATCGAGTTCACCTCCAGCGCTGCCGGCGGCGTCGCGATCAACTCAAACACCGGCGCCTTCGGTATCGCGACCACGAATGCAGACGGCATTTACGCCTACACCCAAGGTGGACAGGTCACCATCGACAGCACCGGGGACATCGCGGCGAACGGCGGCGGCGGCATCAGCGTGTTCCGCAACGGTGGCACGACGGACGTCTCCATAACGAGCGTCGGCAACATCACGTCCACCTTCACGGGCATCAGCGTCAACTCGGGTCAGAGCACCGGCGCCATTACGATCGACAGCACCGGCGACATCACGGCGAGCACCGCCATCGATGCCGCCAACGACGGCTACGGCAACGTCTCGGTGACGAGCAATGGAACTCTTCTCGCAAGCACCACTGGCATCTACGCGCGCGCGGCCTATGACGACGTGACGGTCAACAACACCGGCAACGTTGCGGCCGGCAACTATGGCATCTACGCGAGAAGTGCTGATGCTGGCGTCGTCTCGGTGACGAACCACGGCAACGTGGCCGCCTATTCGGATGCTATCTTTGCCCGATCCGATACCGGTGCCGTGACGGTCAACTCCACCGGCGATCTGACGTCGGCAACCGGGCGCGGCATCTACGCCGCCAACGCCGGAGCCGACAACGTCCAGGTGACGCACGTCGGCAACGTGACGTCCTATTCGACCGGCATCCGTGCGGCTTCGATAGGCCTCGGCATCGGCATTGGCACCGTGGCGGTCAACAGCACGGGCAACATTACCATCACCGGTGCCAATTCCAGCGCCATTTTGGCCAGCACCGACGGCGCCAGCACGGTCTCGGTGACGAGCACGGGCAACCTGAGTGCCTCGCGCTACGGCATCTTCGCAGTCTCGCAAGGGGGCAACATCACGGTGGACAGCACCGGCGATGTGACCTCGAGCAACGATGATGCAATCCGTGTCGACCCGAATGCCGGCAACGGCTCGGTCACGCTGCGCAGCGGCACCATCCACGGCCTCGACGACGGCGTCCAATTCATCGGCGGTTCGACCAACACGCTCACCAACTATGCCTCGATCTCTGCCGGTGGCCGGGCCGTCTCCGGCACCACCGGCAACGAGACGGTGAATAACTACGGCACCATCACCGGCAACGTCGATCTCGGCGCCGGCACGAACGCCTTCAACAACCGGGCAGGCGCCACTTTCAATTCGGGCACGACGGTCAGTCTCGGCGCCGGTAACACGCTGACCAACGCCGGCGACCTGTCGCCGGGCGGGACGGGAACGATCCAGACCACGGCGCTGACCGGCAACATCGTGCAGACCGGCACCGGCACCTTCACCGTCGACATCGCCGGCGCCAGCGCCGACCGGGTCAACGCCACGGGCACCGCCAATCTTGCCGGCGCTGTCGTCGTCAATATCGCAGCCGTGCCCACGGCGAGCCAGTTCACCATCCTGTCGGCGGCGGGGGGAACGACCGACAATGGGCTCGGCCTCAGCGCCAGCCCCGCTCTGAATGCGTTCCTCACCTATCCCAATGCCAACGACGTCGTGCTCAACGTCAGCGTCAATTTCTTCATCGACGGGCTCAACCGCAACGAGCGCGCGCTCGCCAGCTATCTGAACGGAGCCTGGGTCGCCGGCACCGGCGGCGTCGGTCCAGTGATGACCGGATTGCTCAACACGTTCGACTTTGCCGACTACCGGCACGCACTCGATCAGCTGCTGCCCGAGATCTATTCCGACGAGCAGATCGCGGCACTGTTCGCCCACCTCGCCTTCGCCGGCAACTTGCTGAGCTGCCGCGTCAACGGTGCCGACACCGCCTCCATCATCCACGAGGGCCAGTGCCTGTGGGCCGGCGCCAACGCCGGCTTCCTCGAACTCAGGCTCCACCTTCCAGCTGCTCGGCTTCAACGAGAGTGCGGGGCGCTTTCCGCCGGAGCCCAGGTCGCCATCGATCCCGTCTGGCGCCTGGGCTTCGGGGCGGGCTATCAGTCGAGCTCGCTGGAGACGGCGACCAATGCCAGTGCCGACGGCCAGGCGGCCCAAGGCGGCGTGGCGCTCAAATACAATCCCGGTCCCTTCCTGCTGGCCGGCGTCATCAGCGGTGGGCGCTCCTGGTACGACACCAAGCGGCCCATGGCCTTCGGCAACTTTGCCGCAACCGCGCTAGGTGATGCCCAAATCGACGTTCTGAACGGCAGCGTGCGCTTGGCTTACGTGTTCGGCTCGCCGCAACTCTACTTCAAGCCGGTGATGGACGCCGCAGCGACGCGCGTTGACCTGCATGGGCTCACCGAGACAGGCGGCAGCGCGGCCAACCTCGCCGTCAGCAGCAAGACGCCGACCGTCTACTCGTTCGCGCCGTCGCTGGAGATGGGGACCGAGTGGTGGATGCCGGGCGGCACGCTCGTGCGCCCGTTCCTGCGCGCCGGCGCCACCTGGTTCACCAACACCTACTTCGGGCTCCACTCCACGTTCATCTCGGCCCCTGCGGGCGTGTCGCCGTTCCTCACCATCACCGGCATGGACGACCTGATGGGCACGGTCGGTGCCGGCATCGACGTAATCACCCACGACGACACCGTGCTGCACATCACCTACGACGGCCAGTTCGGCGAGACC
>CAWAKB010000006.1:0-199287 GCA_963782555.1 uncultured Alphaproteobacteria bacterium
TAGGTACTTTGGCGATGGGGCCGGTATTTCCGCTTGTGGCCCTTTGCGGACATGAGCCCCAGTTCAGGCATCGCATGCGATAGCGGCTGACCGGGCTGCGCAAACCTTATCCCCCCTCCCCCACGCCCCCTTGCACTCCGCACGCCCCTTCCAACGGCCGGGGGCGCAGGCGTGCGCTGGCGGACTTGTGCGGAGCGGGCCGGCGCATTGGGCGGAGACCGTAAGCGGCTCGGAGTCCCACGCACCAGACGTCCACACTTCGAGCCCGCCATCATTTCGCCCTCAGACTGCTGACCCATAGGCGGCAGCGGGCCGATATCTACTAAGGGATAGATATCAGGGGGTTAGTCATGAGTTTGCTCGCTCGGCGCAAACGTGCGCCAGCTTCCTATTTCGATCCACGTGAAGACGACGCGCTGGAAAGCCCGTTCTATCCCGGGGAGAGGATTTGCCCGCCGCCTGCCAACACGCGCGGCAATCCGCTCTTGCGCGTTTGCATCCTGCTGCTGATCGTGGCCGGTGGCTGGTGGCTGCTCAGACACCCGGAAAGTTGGCAGGGCAGCCTTTCGACAAAACTCGCGACCGCGTCGGCATTGATAGACGGCGGAGAAACGGGCCCGCTCGAGCCGGCGACGGCCGCGCCAGTTCACGCTGACGCAGCCGAAGCGGCATCGCAGGTTGATACCGCGTCGCTCCAATCACCCAGCGACAGTGCCGCCGGTGACGATGCGACCCCGCCGCCAACACAACCGCTGACAATGGTCGCTACGGCGCCGGCCGACGAGGGGTTCTCATCTTCGCCGCTTCCGCCACCCGCGTCCGACCCGGCCGACCCGTATCAGACGCGCGCGGTCGCCGCGGGACTTCCGCCGGATCTGTCGCGGGCCCTCCTGTCGCGGCTGTCGCCCACCGACTACCGCAATGCGCGCATCGCCATAGAGACCGCCCTGGCCAAGACACCCGATAGCGGCACTTTCGTCTGGCCGCGGCAGCGCCGGCCCGAGCTTGCCCTTTTCGAGGTGCGCTTCGTGCGCGGCGCTGCCACCGGCTGCCGGCGGTACGTGGTGACGGTGACCAAAGACCGCTGGTCGACGACGGCCCCGCCGATGGAGAAGTGCGGCTCAAGCTTAGCCCGGCGAAGCCAGTGAGCTTTCGGAACTCTGCTCCTCGATGATGCACCGGGTCTTCCGGTCACCAATCCGCTCATCACGGTCCGCTATTGAGACCTGAACCGGCGTGTCCGCCGCCGATCGCCGGAAATCGTTGTTGGCCCGTTGCGGACGTGAAGTCGGGTCCACGCATCGCATGCGATAGCGTCTAGCCGGGCATGCGCAAATCTTATCCCCGCTCCCTCACGCCCCCTTACACTCCGCACGCCCGTTCCAACGGCCGGGGGCGCAGACGTGCGCTGGCGGACTTGCGCGGAGCGGGCCGGCTTATGCGGCCGGGGGCCATATAGCTAGCCCTCAAGTCTTTCTGCTGCTGAGGCGAAAATCTCAGTAACGCCCGCGGGCACCTGGATGCGCCCGTGGGAATGGCAGTAGACGGGCGGTAAGCCTGTGCGGGGCGGCGATGGCCGCATCCAATCTACGATCACAGTGATGGGCCAAAACCGCCCCGCTCCCTGGTCGTTTTTTCTCTCAACCCCTGGGGCAGACATGCCGCGAGGACAAAATCGCTGCCTCCGCGGGAATGACGTTGAAAGAGGGAGCAATCGGTTTGCCATATCCCGGCCGTCGAAGTATCCCAAGCTGCGTCGGCCTTTAGGATTCCCGCCCATGGTCCGCGTCGTCTTCACGCCCAACCTGCAGCGCCACATCGCCTGCCCGCCGATCGAGGTGGAGGCAGCGACCGTGCGCGCCGCCCTCGACGCCGCCTTCGCCGGAAACGATCGCGCCCGCGCCTACGTCCTCGACGACCAGGCGGCCTTGCGCAAGCACATGACGGTTTTCGTCAACGGCAACCGCATCCAGGACCGCATCCGCCTCTCCGACCGCGTCCCTGAAAATGCCGAGATTTACGTGCTACAGGCGCTGTCGGGGGGATAGAGTGCTTCCGGAAAATTTCCGATAAGAAGCACGACAAAAAGGCCCCTCGCAAAAAAACAGGGAGGCACGCATGAGCGATCGGATTCACGTGGCAACGCGCAAGGGGCTGTTCACGGTCGAGCGCAACGGCGGCGCCTGGAAGATCGCCGGCACCGATTTTCTCGCCGACCACGTGTCGATGGTGCTCGCCGATCCGCGCGACGGAGTGCTCTATGCCGGCCTCGATCACGGCCACTTCGGCGTCAAGATGCACAAGAGGAACGGTGGCGCGTGGGAGGAGATCGCCACGCCCACCTATCCGGAGAAGCCCGAAGGCCTCGAGGACAACGACATGTGGGGCCGGCCGATTCCGTGGACGACGTCGAAGATCTGGGCGCTGGAGACGGGCGGGCCTGAGGAGAAGGGCGTGCTCTGGTGCGGCACGCTGCCCGGCGGCCTCTTTCGCTCGGCCGACGGCGGCACGAGCTGGGCGTTCATGCGTGCGCTGTGGGATAGCCCGCGGCGCAAGAAGTGGATGGGCGGCGGCGCCGACCTGCCCGGCATCCATTCCATTTGCGTCGATCCGCGCGATGCCAGCCGCGTGCAGATCGCCGTGTCCTGCGGCGGCGTGGTGACGACGACCGACGCCGGCACGACCTGGGACTTTGAGATCACCGGTATGCGCGCCGCCTTCATGCCGCCCGAGCAGCAGTTCTACCCCGACATCCAGGACGCTCATCGCATGGTGCAATGCCGGGCAAATCCGGATCGCCTGTGGGTGCAGCACCACAACGGCATTTTCCGCTCCGACAACGGTGGCAAGGTTTGGGATGAGATCGCGCAAGCGGGCCCGTCGACGTTCGGCTTTGCCGTGGTCGTGCATCCCGATGAGCCCGACACCGCCTGGTTCGTCCCGGCCATCAAAGACGAGAAGCGCATTCCCGTCGACGGCAAGGTCGTGGTCACGCGCACGCGCAATTCTGGCAAGAGCTTCGAGACGCTGAGCAAAGGCCTGCCGCAGGAGCACGCCTACGACTTGGTGTTTCGCCACGCGTTCGACATCGACGGCTCGGGCAATCGCCTCGCCTTCGGCTCCACCACCGGCAGCTTGTGGATTTCCGAGGACCAGGGCGACAGCTGGCAGACGGTTTCCAGCAATCTTCCGCCCGTCTACTGCGTCCGCTTCGGTTAGGCGGTGTACTTATAATCCGCCGGCTGCGACAGCCGCGCTCTGCTCCAGGCGCAAGAGCGATCATCGGCGACCCTCGGCCGCGGTCCCCTAAGGGCCATGAGCGGACATGCGGGTACCGGGTCGGCGTTAGAGAGACCACCTGTCAAGCAGCGTCCGCCCTCGACATTCGAGCAACGACTTCAAAATCCCCTATTGATGGAGACGCTGACAGACTGATCGGTCACGCGCTGCGATGGCGATACGAACAAGGTGCCGTTGACCTGATAGCCAAGGGACGTGCTCGCGAACGGAGCCGAAAAGTTGCTCGTAAACTTTTCCGAGCGCGCGTAGGTGTAGTTGAAATCCGAAAACTACCCGCGATCCAAGTAATAGGCAAGGCCGACCTGGGCGGCCCCTCCCCATACCCACTGAGAGCTGGCGAAGTTGTCCGCTGTGCCGGTGGCATCGGCGTGCATGCCATTGACGTCGGCGAAGCCGACGGCATTGTCGATCTTGGTCTGGGTCGCGAAGAGCGCGGGACCGGCGCCCAAGTAGACATAGCTTCGTGCAAACGAATGCCCGACGAACGGCATGAAAGCGAATTCATGATTGAGCCGAGTTCGGTACGAGCCGATGACGACGTGGCCCGTGAACGAATCCGGCCCGGATACCGTCGTTAGCATTCCCGCCTGGGGATCGATGTCGCGCGTGGTCGCCGTCGCGGCCGGGTACTGGTAGAGGAATTTCGCACCCCACAACCAGTCATTCGCGGCAAAGTGCGCGAAGTAGCCCAGTTGTACCGCAGGCGCCAAGGTCAACTCGTTGCCTTGGCGGGGACCGGCAGGACCGCCAGCCTGACCGACAGCGACCAGCGTTCCTCCCTGGTAGACACTGCCAACACCGCTGACGAACATGTCTTGATCGAAGTTGACGGTATTGAAGCTACCGCCCAAGCCGACAAACCAGCTGGACCTTTGAACGATGGGCTCCTCGGCCCGCGCCGATAGAGGAAAGGCGAGCAGCAATAGCAGCAATGCATTCAGTCTTGTGCGCATCGAGCGCTCCCTTCCGGCATCGGGACGCGCACGCTTGTCGAACAAATTAGAAAATTCGGCGGAGCCTACTGACTACCTGATTCTCGTGCAGCAGGTTTCCTTCGGAGAGTGGTACGGACGCTGCCCCCACAGCTTTGATCCGGTGCACCGCAGTAATCATGAAATCGTGAAGTGCTGGCACCGAGTTGGGCTGCTGGAGGGTGACGAAGTCAGTTCGCTTCGATGCGCAGCCGGCCTAAATGAACGTGTCGAGGGGCGAAGAAGGAAGTTGCTTACCCGCCGGTACGAAATACTTTGCGGCGAGGCTCGAGTTTTTGAGAGGAAACCATGCGCATCGGCGTGCCCAAGGAGGTCAAGGTCCACGAGTATCGCGTGGGGCTCATCCCCGCGAGCGTGCGCGAGGCGGTCGAGCACGGCCACGAGGTAATGGTGCAAACCGACGCCGCCCTGCGCATGGGCGTCTCCGACGACGACTACCGCAGGGCCGGCGCCAAGATCGCCGAGACGGCCGAGGAGGTGTTCGCCAAGGCCGAGCTCATCGTGAAGGTGAAGGAGCCGCAGCCCAAGGAGTGCGCGCTGCTGCGCGAGGGCCAGACGCTGTTCACCTATCTCCATCTCGCGCCCGACCCGCACCAGGCCAAGGCGCTCATGAAGTCGGGCGTCACCGCCATCGCTTACGAGACGGTGACCGGCGTGCACGGCGGCCTGCCGCTCTTGTCGCCGATGAGCGAGGTCGCCGGCCGCATGGCGATTCAGGCCGGCGCCCATTGCCTCGAGATGGAGCAGGGCGGACGCGGCATGCTGCTCGGCGGCTCGGCCGGCGTGGCGCCGGCCAACGTCGTGGTGATCGGCGGCGGCGTCGCCGGCATCAACGCCGCGCGCATGGCGATCGGGCTCGAGGCCGCCGTCACCTGCATCGACATCGACATCGAGCGGCTCTACGCGCTCGACCAGCGCTTCAGCGCCTCTATCAACACCATCTTCTCCACCCGCCAGGCGATCGAGGACTACGTGCTCGCGGCCGATCTGGTCATTGGCGCGGTGCTGGTGCCAGGTGCTGCTGCGCCCAAGCTGATCACGGAAAAGCTCGTGGAGAACATGAAGCGCGGATCGGTCATCGTCGACATCTCGATCGACCAGGGCGGCTTCTCGGAGACATCGAGACCTACGACGCACGCGCATCCGAGCTACGTGGAGCACGGCGTGGTGCACTACTGCGTGACCAACATGCCGGGCGCGGTGGCGCGTACCTCCACCTTTGCGCTCAACAACGCCACGCTACCCTTCGTTCTGGCGCTCGCGGACAAAGGCGTTGTGGGGGCGCTGCGTGCCGATCCGCATCTGCTGGCCGGGCTCAATGTCTATGAAGGCAAGATCACGCACGCCGCCGTGGCCGAGGCGCTGGGCGTGAAGCACGTTGCCGCGGCACAGGCGGTCGGGCGCTGAGCCCCGGGCGGCGCCTGCCCGTCACATTGAGACAAAAAATGCCGGGCATACGGAGATGCCCGGCACTCAAGGATAGAGGGACGCTCTTTAAACGACTAGCTAAATGAATTCTCCCTCCCACAGTATCGGCTCCCAGCCTTAGCCGGTTGATGAAAGGCTAGCATGCAATTTAAGGTTGCTGCAAAGCAAAAATCAGCACGCGTCAGATATTTATGTGTCGATGGGCGCGGCTCGCGAGCCCTTTAGCCTCTTTCGCAGCAGCGCGCGGGATCGCTATCCTCGCCCTTGAGCGGTGACTTCGGGTGCCGCTGCACCACTAGGCCCCGGCAACCGGAGCGGCATTGACGTGATGTTGAAGCTCACGCTCGTTCTGGTCTCGGCCTATGCCGTCATCGCCGTTGCGGCCTTCATTGCACAGCGCAGGCTTATGTACTTTCCCGACCGCACGCGCGCGTCGCCCGCAAGCTTTGCGCTTACCGGCGTGGAGGAGCGCATGCTGAGGACGCCCGACGGGGAGACGCTCATTGCCTGGTTCGGTCGGGCCCCCCCGGGCCGGCCGACACTGCTCTATTTCCACGGCAATGCCGGCAATCTGGCGAACCGCTCCGAGCGCGTGCGCAAGTATCAGGCGCGGGGGCTCGGCGTCTTCATCCTGAGCTACCGCGGCTACAGCGGATCGACGGGGCGGCCGAGCGAGCAGGCCAACGTCGCCGATGCCAAGCTCGCCTACGAGGCGCTGATCGCAGAAGGCGTCGCCCCCGATGACATCATCGTTTATGGCGAGTCACTCGGCTCGGGCGTTGCGGTCCAGCTTGCCGCGGAGAAGCCGGTGGGCGGGTTGGTTCTCGATGCCCCCTACACGTCCATCGTCGACGTCGCGGCCGCCGCCTATCCGTTCTTTCCCGTGCGCTGGTTTCTGTTCGACCGCTACGAGAGCCTGCGCTATCTGCCGCGGATTGATGCGCCGCTGCTGGTCATCCATGGCGAGGACGACGAGGTCATTCCCGTCGCCATGGGGCGCGCGGTCTATGCCGCAGCCGATGGGCCGAAGGAGATCGTGACCTTTCCCGGCGCCGGTCATTCCGACCACCACCTCTACGGCTCGGGCGAGGAGGTCTTTCGCTGGATCGATGCCATCGCCCACGCCCAGGCGCGGCCGGAAAAACAAATGCGCCCTTAGGTGTCCCTCTTCCGAAGTTCGGCGCATGGACCGCGAGCAAAGGCGAATTTCTCAAATCACCTCGCGCGAGCGGCGCGGTATCCGCTCTGGGCGTGCATTGTCATGGCTCTCAGGAAGCGAGGAAGCCGTCGCTCTTAGCGGGGGCCTCCAGGGCCGCTGCGGCCCGGTCCGCCGCGCTGGGGACCGCCACGCGCTGCCACCGCCGGCTTGCCGGGGAGCAATCCCTCGCGCTGCAGGCGCTTGCGGGCGAGCTTGCGCGCGCGGCGCACGGCCTCGGCCCTTTCCCGAGCCTTGCGCTCGGACGGCTTCTCGAAATAGTTGCGGAGCTTCATCTCCCGGAAAATGCCCTCGCGCTGCATCTTCTTCTTGAGCGCCTTGAGGGCCTGATCGACGTTGTTGTCGCGGACGAGAACCTGCAAGCGATGTCTTCCTCTGGTTGATCCAAGCAAACGCGTAACAAAACAAACGCGCCCAGCAGGGGCGCCCGCCAGCCTCGCGTTCATCGTTGAAAGTGGGGGCTGTCTAGCAAAAGGCGGCGGAATTGTCCATTGCCGGCAAGAGCCTCGGGGCGGCCCCTACAAGTCTTTAGGCCTGCCAGTGCGGGGTTTGAGCCAGGTCACATGCCCCATCTTGCGGCCAGGGCGGGGATCGCGCTTGCCGTAAAGGTGGAGGCAGGCGCCGGGCTCGGCGGCAAGGCGCTGCCAATCCCCGGCCTCTGCACCGATGAGGTTCTGCATGCTGGCGTCTGAATGACGTTCGGCCGCGCCCAGCGGCCAGCCGGCGATGGCGCGGATGTGGTTCTCGAACTGGCTCACCGCACAGGCGTCGATGGTCCAGTGGCCGCTGTTGTGCACGCGCGGTGCAAACTCGTTGACGATCAGCGGTTCGCCCGCCTCGCCCGTGTAGAACATCTCGACCGCCAGCACGCCGACGTAGTCGAGGGCGGCGGCAAGCGAGAGCGCAATGTCGCGCGCGCGCGCCTGGTGCCGCTCGGAGAGATCGCAGGGCACCGTCGAGGTGCGCAGGATGCCTCCTTCGTGGCGGTTGACCGGGATATCGTAGAAACGCGTCGCGCCGTCCGGCCCGCGCACGAGCAGGACCGAGACCTCGCATTTGAAGTCGATCATGCGCTCCAGCGTGGCGGGTGCACTGCCGATTTCGGCAAACGCCGCCGGCAGCTCGGCCGCGGCCTTGATGCGCGCTTGCCCCTTGCCGTCGTAGCCCATGCGCCGCGTCTTGAGGATTGCGGGCAGCGGCACCGCGCCCAAGGCCGCGTCGAAATCGTTCGGACCCTCGATGGCGGCAAACGGCGCCAGCGGAAGCCCCAGACCTGAAACGAACCGTTTCTCCGCGAGACGGTCCTGCGAGACCTCCAGCGCCTTCAAGCCCGGGCGTACCGGCGTGATGCGATCCACCGCGGCTGCGGCCGCGACCGGCACGTTCTCGAACTCGTAGGTGATGACGTCGACTGCGCCGGCAAAGCTCGCAAGCTTTTCCTCGTCGTCGAAGCGCGCGAGCGTCGTGGCGGCCGTCACGTCGCAGGCCGGACCCGACGCGTCATTGTAAACGTGGCACTTGAAACCGAGCCGC
Organism: uncultured Alphaproteobacteria bacterium; assembly: GCA_963782555.1. Lineage (GTDB taxonomy): Bacteria > Pseudomonadota > Alphaproteobacteria > Rhizobiales > Hyphomicrobiaceae > Hyphomicrobium_A. The sequence continues at coordinate 8,470 of CAWAKB010000006.1, forward strand.
GCCGCTGCGAGCGCCAGCATGCGCCCGAGCTGGCCTCCTCCGAGGATGCCGATGGTGGAGCCCGGCGGAAGCGGCCCCATTTCCTCAGGCGTCCTTGGGGGCTTCGGCGACGGCCGCGGAGCGCTTGGCGCGATGGGCCTCGAGCCGCTGCTGCAGCGCCGGGTCCGAAAGGCCGAGGATTTGCCCTGCGAGCAGTCCAGCGTTGATCGCGCCCATCTCGCCGATCGCCAGCGTTGCGACGGGCACGCCGGCCGGCATCTGCGCGATCGAGTAGAGGCTGTCCTGGCCGCCCAGAACCGTCGTCGCGATGGGCACGCCGAGCACGGGCACGGGCGTCAGCGAGGCCGTCATGCCGGGCAGATGGGCCGCCCCGCCGGCGCCGGCGATGATAACCTTCAGTCCACGGTCCTTTGCCGTCTTGGCGTACTCGTAAAGGCGGTCTGGAGTGCGGTGGGCGGAGACGATGCGCGTCTCGTAGAAGACTTGCAGCTCGTCGAGGATCTCGGCCGCTCGCTTGAGGACGGGCCAGTCCGATTGGCTGCCCATGATGATGCCGACGAGGGCTTTCCCGGTGCTCATTGTCAGTGCTGCGTCCGGCTCGAAAGAAAGCGGGGGATTACAGGAGAGGACCCTTCATGACAAGAGGATTGTCGCCGCTGACTTGACTGGGAGGCGCGCCGGCTGCGGCCGTCAAGCAATGATGTCAGGGAGGAGCTGATCCTCGATCGCGGTGATGCGATCCTTCAAGGCGAGCTTGCGTTTTTTCAGGCGCTTGACGAGGAGCTGATCCGCTGTGGCAGAGCCCTCGAGCAAGATGATCTCATCATCGAGCTCACGGTGCTCCGCCCTGAGCTTGACGAGTTCGTCACGGAGCTCTCTCTCGTCGACACGCTTCATTCACCGGCCCGGTCAAACGCCCCGTTGTTATACACCGCGCGGGCACATGAACTATCGTCCCGTTTGGGGGGATATGGCAAGCGACTGCGGCGCGCTGACCCACAATATCCCTGGAACAGCGGCCAGTTGCAGCGTCGTGCGGGCGCTCAGGCCGCCCCTTTTTCATCAAATTGCGCGCTTCGGGTGGCGCTTACAATTGATCTTCGACATTGGACAACCGTCCCGTGATCTGGCAACTTAACGAGGTCTCTTCAACAATTTCATGGAGGACCATGATGGCGCTTGCGGCTCATATCGCAGAGCTAGCGGAGAAGCACCGTCTTCTCGAGCGTAGGATTGAAGACGAGGTCGCCCGACCGGGGTCGGACGACATTGAGATACACCGATTGAAGCTGGAAAAACTCAAACTCAAGGATCAGATCGCTCGCTTGAGCGGCGAGGACGAGACGCGCCACTAGGCGCCTTATCAGCAGCGGGGCGAGCGGCCCTCGCTCGCCTCCCAAATCAGTCACGACAGCTCCGACCTGCTCTCATTTCGCGGGGAAGGCACGCTTGTATTCAAGCGCGCAGCACCGCCGCGGCCGGCGCAGCTTCAGGCACTAGAGCCCGAGCAACTCAAAAGCTTCTTGCGGTGAAAGAGGCGAGTAGTAATAGCCTGGCTTCCAGCCGGCCGCTTTCGCCTCCTCCGCGTTGAGCGCGACGACGACGTGCTCGCGTCCCCGGATGGAAGCCAGGGGATCGCCCGGCATTCCGAAGCGGACGTTCTTGGCATCGGTGCCGAGATAGAGATGGCCCCCGAGCTGGAGGAGCTGCTTGCACTCGGCGAAAGAGCGGACGGCGGCAGGCGTGCCGGCGGTCGGGTGCTGGCCCTTCGTGCAGACCCAGAGCTCGGCCATGGGGTCAGCCTTTCGAGGAGGTGGGTAGAGTGGCATCAGCCGCCGAGCTGTGCCCTCAATCGCTTACGCCGAGGCAAAATCGGGCTCAAGCTTCTTTCGCCATCTGCCGCAGCTTGAATTTCTGGATCTTGCCGGTCGAGGTGCGCGGCACATCCACGAACACGATGTGGCGCGGGCATTTGTAGTGCGCGAGCCCTTCCCGGCACCAGGCGACGAGCTCCTCCACCGTGGCGCTCGCGCCGGTCCGCAGCTCGACAAAGGCGCACGGGGTCTCCCCCCACTTCTCGTCGGGCTTGGCGACGACGGCGCAGCAGGCGACCGCGGGATGCTTGTAGAGCACGTCCTCCACCTCGATGGAGGAGATGTTCTCGCCGCCCGAGATGATGATGTCCTTGGAGCGGTCTTTGAGCTGGATGTAGCCGTCCGGATAGAGCACGCCGAGGTCGCCCGAATGGAACCAGCCGCCGGCGAAGGCCTCGTCGGTTGCGGCGGGGTTCTTGAGGTAGCCCTTCATCACGATATTGCCGCGGAACATCACCTCGCCCAGCGTCTCGCCGTCTGCCGGCACCACCGTCAGGGTCATTGGGTCCATCACGGTGAGGCCTTCTAGCGAGATATAGCGCACGCCCTGGCGCGTGCGCTTGAAGGCGCGGCCGGCATCGTCGAGCTCGGCCCACGCGCTGTTCCACTCGTTGACCACGGCGGGGCCATAGGTCTCGGTGAGCCCATAAAGGTGGGTCAAGTGGAAGCCCGCCGCCGTCATAGCGTCGAGCACGGCCTGCGGGGGCGGGGCGGCGGCGTGGTTGACGCTGACGGTGTGCGAGATCGGGCGCTTTTCCTCCTCCTTGGCGTTGAGGAGAGTCGTCATGACGATGGGCGCGCCGGAGAGATGCGTGACCTTGTAATCGGCGATGGCATCGTACATCGCCTTGGCGCGCACCCACCTGAGGCACACGTGCGTGCCGGCGACGACTGACAGCGACCAGGGAAAGCACCAGCCGTTGCAGTGGAACATGGGGAGCGTCCACAGATAGACGGGATGCAGCCCCATGCCGGTCTCGAGCGTGTTCGCGTAGCACATGAGCGCCGCGCCGCGGTGATGGTAGACGACGCCCTTGGGATTGCCGGTGGTGCCGGAGGTGTAGTTGAGCGCGATCGCGTCCCACTCGTCGTCCGGCGTGCGCCAGGCGAAATCGGGATCGCCCTCGGCGAGGAACGTCTCGTAGTCGAGATCGGAGAGACGCTCTCCCAGTTGCGGAAACTCCGGATCGTCGTAGTCGATGATGAGTGGCTTCACTTGCGCCTGCGTCAGGGCCTCCTTCATGGTCGCGGCGAACTCGCGATCGGTGATGAGGAGCTTGGTGTCGGCGTGGTCGAGCTGGAAGGCGACGATGGGCGCGTCGAGCCGGGTGTTGATCGAATGCAGCACCGCGCCCGCCATCGGCACGCCGTAGTGCGCCTCCAGCATCGATGGCGTATTCGACAGCATCACCGACACGGTGTCGCCGGGGCCGATCCCGCGTTTGACCAGGGCCGAGGCGAGCCGGCGCGAGCGCGCATAGAGCTCCGCGTAGCTCAGTCGTCGCTGCCCGTGAATGACGGCCGTGTGCCTCGGGTAGACGGCGGCCGCGCGCTCCAAGAACTGCAGAGGCGTCAGCGGCTGAAAGTTGGCTGGGGTCTTGTCGAGGTGCTCTTTGTAGGGATTTGAGGACATTGTCCGGCCGGCGCTCTCATCAAACGGGTGCAGCGGGAAATCTGAACGTCGCAGAAACGCTAGCGAAAGCAGCGATGATCAGCAACGCCCATATCCGCATGCAAAGGCCGGACGCGTTCCAAGACCGAGCCCGCGAGTGGATGCTAGCCGGCCATACCCAAGAAAAAGCTTTTCGCCTGGCTTTTTTGTCGGCTCGATTGGGGCTAACGTTGGGGCAGTCGCGTGGCTTCGCTGGGAGATGGCCATGAGCGAGCTAAAGCAGCAGGCGGTCGCGCTTTGGATCCTGCTGATGCTTCTCTTGATCGTTCCGTGGATCCTGGAGTGACGCTGGCGCCTTTGGGGCTCGCCAAGTTTCGCCATTTCTTTACGCGCCCGGTCTAGCCTTCCCGCCTCGTTGAGAGGGGCGAATGGGCGCGCGCCAGACGTACGATAGGGCCATGCTGTACGGCGCGCTGCTGGCTTTGCCGGCGGCCATGCTGGTCGTCGCCCAAAGCTTCTGGCCGAACGCCGATCTCTTTCAGCCCAATGGCTTCTATCTCGGCAGCGACTTCGTCAACTACTGGACGGGCGGCCGGCTGACGCTCGCGGGGCGAGCCGACGTCGTCTACGATCTGGTCCGCTACAATGCGCACTTGCGCGATGGGTTCTCGCCCGAGCTGCGGCTGATGAATTTCTCCTATCCGCCGCACGCGCTGATCGTGCTGGCGGTGGTCGGCGCCTTCCCCTACCTCGTGGTCTTGCCGCTATGGTCGCTCGCCGGCGCGGCTGGTTTCATAGCGGTGGCGCTGGGCCGCTGGCCCGGGCGCCAGGACGGTCGTCTGCTGTGGGCGCTCGCCTTGGCGCCGGTGCTGTGGGTCAACATCGTCTTCGGTCAGTTCGGGCTGCTGCTCGCCCTGCTTTTTGTTGGGGCGCTGCGGGCGCTCCCCGTCCGCCCGATCCTTGCCGGCGTGCTGATCGGAGCGCTCACCATCAAGCCGCAGCTCGGGCTCCTCTTGCCGCTGATGCTCGTCTTGACGCATTCTTGGCGGGCATTCGCCGCTGCCGCCCTCACTGCCCTGGCTCTCGTCGCCTTGAGCGTCGCGGTGCTCGGCGTCGAGCCGTGGCAGGTCTACCTCGCTGACACGGTGCCGTTCCAATGGCGCTTCCTCGAGGTAATGAACGGGTTCTACCGCTTCCAGATGATCACGCCCTACGCGGCCCTGTGGTTCCTGGGGCTGCCGGTCGGCGCGGCGCTGGCGGGTCAGTGGGTCATATCCGTCCTCGTCGCGATCGCGGCCGTAGCCGTGATCAGGGGCGAGGCATCTTGGCCGCTCAAGGCCACGGTCGTCGCTTTCGGCTCCGTGCTGATGGTGCCCTACGTGCTCGCTTACGATCTCGCGATCCCGTTTGCGGCCCTGGTCTGGTACCTGCGTGATGGGCGGCCGCGGGCGGAGCCCTTTGGCGTGGCCGCCGTCGGCACCGTTTGGGCGCTGCCCTTCGGGCTCGGCATCCTGTCGCAGACGCAAGGCCTCCCGCTGCTGCCCCTTGCGCTGCTCGTCGTCTACATTTGGGTTGTCGGCGAGGCGCTGGGCTGGAGCTGGGTCAGGCGCGCCCGGCAAAGCGTCACCTCCAAGGCATGATCGTTGGGCGCGGCTACTCCTCGCGCGGCTGCTCGTCCGACTTGCCGCCCGTCTCCTCGTCGGCCGCTTCCTCGGTAGCCGGCTGCTCGGATGTCGGATGCTCAGATGTCGGATGCTCGTCGGCCGCCTCCTCGGCGGGCTCCTCCTCGGCGGGCTCCTCGGCGACCTTCATCTCCTTGAGCTTGGCAAAGACGCGGGCCTGCTCCTCCTGGGGCGTCTCCTCGCGCGGCTGCTCGGTCTTGGGCTGCATGATCTCGACCTTGCGCGGCTCATCCGGCACGTGCGACGTCGTCTCCTCCGTCGGCAGAAGCGTACCGGCCTTCTCCATGCCTTTGTTCGCTTCCTTTTGCTCGCGCTCCACGCGCCGCGCCGCCTTCTTCACCTCGTTGTCGAGATCGATCTGCGAGCACAGCCCGAGCGTCACGGGGTCTTGGGGCGTGAGGTTGGGCGCGTTCCAGTGGGTACGGTCGCGGATCTGCGTGATCGTCGGCTTGGTGGTGCCGACGAGGCGCATGATCTGGCTGTCCTTCAGCTCCGGGTGATTGCGCAAGAGCCAGAGCACGGCGTTGGGCCGGTCGTGCCGGCGCGACACCGGCGTATAGCGCGGTCCCTTCTTGGCTGGCGTCTCTGGCACCACGACCTTTGGCTCGGCGAGGTGCAGCTGGTGTGTGGGATCGCGCTCCGCCGTCTCGATCTCGTCGCGCGTCAGCTGGCCCGACGTCACCGGATCGAGGCCCTTGATGCCCTGGGCCACGTCGCCGTCGGCGATACCCTTCACCTCGAGCACGTGCAGCCCGCAGAAGGCGGCAATCTGTTCGAAGGTCAGCGACGTGTTCTCGACCAGCCAGACGGCGGTCGCCTTTGGCATGAGGGGTCTGCGATCGCTCATAACGGCTTTACCTCCGGCGTCCTGCGGTTGGGTCCGCAGGGCCATGCGTTTCCAGGCAACTGGGGAATGGCGCGTTATAGCTCGCCCGCCCTGGGCGGCGCAACCGCGGATCGGTCGGCCGCTACGGGGTGCCGGTGCACCCCATGACACGGGCTCATCCACGGGCCTGCAAGTTGCTCGGCAGGACGGGGGCAGATAGTGTCGCCGCGCGCAAAACAAGGGTCGGTAACCAAGGGAGCGGAATGCATGGCGGCGGAGGCAAAGGGCGTTTATTTCGAGGATCTTAACATCGGGCAGGAGGCCAGCCTCTCCAATACCGTGACAGAGGCCACCATTGCCGCCTTCGCCGATGTCTCCGGCGACAAGAACCCCGTCCACATCGATGCCGATTACGCCGCGACGACGATGTTCAAGGAGCGCATCGCGCACGGCATGCTGTCGGCCGCCTACATCTCGGCTGTGTTCGGCATGAAGCTGCCGGGCCCCGGCGCCATCTACATCTCGCAGACCTTGAAGTTCAAAGGACCGGTCAAGATCGGCGACACGGTGGTGACGACGGTGAAGGTCGCCGAGCTCGTCCCGGAGAAGAAGCGCGCGCGCTTTCAGTGCGTGTGCGCCGTCGATGACAAGCCGGTGGTCGAGGGCGAGGCCGTGCTCATGGTTCCCGCACGGCCGGCTTAGATACGGCTACGGCTCGATTTCGTTGATTGGGGTGGGATAAGGCTGAGGCGGCGCCGTTTTGATCTACCGGCCAAGCCTTGCCGGACTCGAGAAGTGGATGCCCGTCAGCGAATGTCGTCCATGGCCGCGCACGACGGCGTTGGCGAGAACGGTACCGACCACCGTTACGATGATGCCGATGACGATCTGGGAGATCCAACCCTTCATGGGAACGTAGGATGCCGGAGACGAGCGGCGGAATTTTGACACGCGGGCATCAGGGAGGCGGTAAGGCGCTATGCAGGTCGTTCATGGCTACGGGGATGTGCCGCCGTCAGCGCGTGGTGCCGTGCTCGCCATCGGCAACTTCGACGGCGTGCACCGCGGTCATCAGGCGCTCATCAAAGGGGCCGTCGATAAGGCGCGCGCGCTTGGGGCCCCCGCTGGGGTGCTCCTCTTCGAGCCGCACCCGCGCGAGTTCTTCCACCCGGAGGAGCCGCACTTCCGCTTGACGCCGCTGCCTGAGAAGCTGGCGATCTTCGAGGCGCTCGGTCTCGATCTGGCGATCGTTCTGACCTTCGATGCCGCCCTTGCCGGTCTTGCCGCCGACGACTTTATTGCGCGCGTGCTGGTCGAAGGCTTGGGAGCGCGTCACCTCGTCATCGGCCACGACTTCTTCTTCGGCAAGGGCCGCAGCGGCACGCCCGAGACGATGCAGGCGGCGGCCGAGCGCCACGGCTTCGGCGTGACCATCATTGCGCCGGTCGCCGAGGACGGCGAGGTGTTCTCCTCGAGCGCGATCAGGCTGCGGCTGGCGCAGGGCGACGTGAAAGGGGCAGCGCGCATGCTGGGCCGCTGGTGGCGTACCGGAGGCGACGTCGTTGGCGGCGCCAAGCGCGGGATGGGGCTCGGGTTTCCCACAGCCAACGTGCCGCTGCCGCGCGGCACCGGGCTTGGCCATGGCATCTATGCCGTGCGCATCAATCTCGGGGGCGAGCGCTACGAGGGTGCCGCATATCTAGGCACGCGCCCCACCTATGACGATGGCATGCCGGTGTTGGAGGTGTTCCTGTTCGGCTTCGACGGCGATCTCTACGGCCGCGACATCAGCGTGGAGTTCATCGACTTCATTCGGGCCGATCGCAAATTCGACTCGAGCGAAGCGCTGATCGCGCAGATGGACGCCGATTGCACACAAGCGCGGCAGATCCTCGCGCGCACGCCCGCTGAGCCGTGTCGACCAATGCGATGACGGAGCGGAGGATGCCGCGGCGTCCCCGCTGGTCCGGCGAGGCTTGCGCCTTGCTCGGAGGAACGCCAACGGCAGCCTCCTGGCGCCGTCAACTGCGGCATAAGCCTTTGGTTCCCCGCTTCCACGCCTCCCTGGTGGATTAGCGGGAGGCATGTTGCTAGAACCCCCGCGAGACAACCGGCGGACAGAGAAGATGGCAAAGAGAAACGGCGGCAAAGGCAGTGCCGCGCCCAGCAAACCGCAGGCGGCGGCGAAAGGCGCGGCGACATCGAACGCCGTTCCGCCCGCGCCGGCTTCTGCGCCCGCGGCAAAGCCGGCAGAGCCCTCGCGCGACTGGAGCAAGACGCTGTTCTTGCCCAAGACCGATTTCCCCATGAAGGCGGGGCTGCCGGACCTCGAGCCGCGCCTGCTGAAACGCTGGGGCGAGATCGGGCTCTATGAGCGCCTGCGTGAAGAGGGCCGCGGCCGCCCGAAGTTCCTGCTGCATGATGGTCCGCCCTACGCCAACGGCCACATCCACATCGGGCACGCGCTCAACAAGATCCTGAAGGATCTCGTCGTGAAATCGCAGACCATGCTCGGGCACGATTCCAACTACGTGCCCGGCTGGGACTGCCATGGGCTCCCGATCGAGTGGAAGATCGAGGAGAACTACCGCGCCAAGGGCCGCAACAAGGACGCTGTCCCCATCAACGAGTTCCGCCGCGAGTGCCGCGAGTTCGCCGAGCATTGGATCGACGTGCAGCGCGAGGAGTTCAAGCGGCTCGGCGTCGTCGGCGACTGGCAGAACCCGTACGTGACCATGGACTATGCGGCGGAGTCCGCGATCGCCAACGAGATCATGAAGTTCGCCATGAACGGCACGCTCTATCGCGGTTCCAAGCCTGTCATGTGGTCGGTGGTGGAGAAGACGGCGCTGGCGGAAGCGGAGGTCGAGTATCAGGACTATCAGTCGGACACCATCTGGGTGAAGTTTCCTATAGTGATCTCACAAAGGGGGTTCGCGCCCTCAGTCCATCGAGAGCCGGATGAAACACCGACGACGAAAGAGGTGGCAGACCTATTACTACAGTCATCGGCTGTGATTTGGACCACGACCCCTTGGACAATTCCCGGAAATCGGGCGATCGCTTTGTCGCCAAAGCTTTCATATGGAATATTCGAGGTCGAACGTGCGCCAGAAGGGAATTGGGCAAGGCCCGGCGATAAATTCGTTCTAGCCGATAACCTCGCTGCCGAGGTTATGAAATCAGCCAATGTTGATTCGTTCCAAAGGCTAGCTTCGGTCCGCCCCGCGGATCTCTGGGGGACAACCGCTGCTCACCCGCTGCGGGGTAGCGGGTACGAGTTCGACGTTCCTTTTCTCAACGGGGATCACGTAACTGAGGATATCGGAACGGGGTTCGTCCACACTGCGCCAGGACACGGCACCGACGACTACCAGGTTTGGGTGCAGCATCACCCCGATTTAAAGACGCGCGGCATCGATACGACGATCCCCTTCACCGTCGACGCCGATGGCGTCTTCACGGGCGACGCGCCGGGCTTCGAAGGCAAGCGCGTCCTCACCGAGACGGGCGACAAGGGCGACGCCAACGACGCCGTCATCAAGGCGCTCGTCGAGGCGAATGCGCTGATCGCGCGCGGCCGCCTGAAGCACCAGTACCCACACTCCTGGCGCTCCAAGAAGCCCGTCATCTTCCGCAACACGCCGCAGTGGTTCATCGCCATGGACAAGCCCCTCAAAGGCGTGCCCAAAAGCGGCAACCAGAGCCTGCGCCAGCTTGCGCTCAAGGCGATCGAGGAGACCGAGTGGGTGCCGGGCTCGGGCGAGAACCGCATCCGCGGTATGGTCGAGGGGCGCCCCGACTGGGTCGTCTCGCGCCAGCGCGCCTGGGGCGTGCCCATTACGGTGTTCCGTAACTCGGAGACGGGCGAGGTGATCCCGTCGCCCAAGTTTGCCAAGTCGAAGGAGCTGATCCGACGCATCGCCGACGCCTTCGACGACGAGGGCGCCGACGTGTGGTTCGCCGACGACGCGAAAGAGCGCTTTCTCGACGGTCTCGTCGACGACACTGCCGAGTGGGAGCAGGTGCGCGACATCCTCGACGTGTGGTTCAATTCAGGCTCCACGCACGCTTTCGTCCTCGATGACCCCAAGCACTTTCCGGGCCTGGCCGGCGTCAAACGGCAGCGCGACGGCGGCAAGGACCGCGTCATGTATCTGGAAGGCTCTGACCAGCACCGCGGCTGGTTCCAGTCCTCGCTGTTGGAATCGTGCGGAACCCGCGCGCGCGCGCCCTACGACATCGTGCTGACCCACGGCTTCATCCTCGATGAGAAGGGCGAGGAGAAGATGTCGAAGTCGAAAGGCAACACGCTGTCGCCGCAGGATGTAATGAAGGCGTCCGGCGCCGACATCCTGCGCCTGTGGGTGGCTTCTGCCGACTACACCGGCGACATCCGCTTTGGCCCGGGCATCGTGCAGGCCTCGGTGGAGGCATATCGCAAGCTGAGGAATACGCTGCGCTGGATGCTGGGCGCGCTCGCGCACTTGAAGCCCGAGGACCGCGTCAAATTCAAGGACATGCGCGATCTGGAGCTCGAGCGCGTGATGCTGCATCGGTTGACCGAACTCGACGCGGAGGTGCGCGCCGCTTACGCGAGCTATGACTATCGCAAGGTCGTGGCGCTGCTGACGCACTTCATGAACGCGGAATTGTCGGCCTTCTATTTCGACATCCGCAAGGACGCGCTCTACTGCGAGCCCTATTCGAGCCTGAAACGCCGCGCCGCACTCACCGTGATCGACGAGATCTTCTCCGCACTCGTCGCCTGGCTGGCGCCGATCCTGTCGTTCACCGCCGAAGAGGCGTGGCTCGCGCGCGATCCTTCGCGCGAGGGCTCGGTGCATCTGGAGGCGTTTGCCAACATCGATCCGGCCTGGCGCAACGAGGAGCTCGCCCAGAAATGGGAGCTGGTGCGCGCCGTGCGCCGTGTCGTCACCGGAGCTCTGGAGCTGGAGCGGGCCGACAAGCGCATCGGCTCGAGCCTGGAGGCCGCGCCCGACGTCTATGTGGCCGACAAGGAAATGCTGCGCGCGCTCGAGGGCGTGGATCTGGCGGAGGTGTCGATCACAAGTGCCGCCCGGCTCATCGCCAAGGTGCCACCCGAGGGGGCATTCACGCTCCCCGACGTGCCGGGCGTCGGCGTCGTGTCGAAGCGGGCGGAAGGGAGAAAGTGCGCGCGCTCCTGGCGCATTGTCACTGACGTCGGGGCCGACCCCGAGTTCCCCGACCTTTCGCCGCGCGATGCCGCCGCCGTGCGCGAGTTCGATCAGCGGTCCGCCAAGGGCGAAGCACTATGACCGGCGCCGTATCGGCCCGGGGCTGGCTCTGGGGGCCCCACTCGTGGCTGGGCCTCACCATTGCGCTCGCCGCGCTCGTGCTCGATCAGGCGAGCAAGTGGTGGATGCTCGACGTCTACCGCATCGCCGAACGCGGGCGGATCGCCGTGACCCCCTTCCTCGACTTCGTCTACGTCCGCAATATTGGGATCAGCTACAGCCTGTTCGACCAGGACAGCTACCAAGGCCAGCTCATGCTGGCGGCCTTCGGAGGCCTGGCGAGCCTGGCTTTGTGGGTCTGGCTGGCGCGAGGCGCTGCCAACCGGCTGATGGCCGCGAGTCTGGGCCTGATCATGGGGGGCGCGCTCGGCAACGCCATCGATCGCGTGCGGCTCGGGGGGGTTGCCGATTTCTTCTCCCTGCACGCCTTGGGCTACTATTGGTACGTGTTCAACATCGCTGACGTGGCGATTGTTGCTGGGGTCGTGGGCCTGCTGTATGACTCCTTCCTGGCGAGTCGCAAAGACGCCGCAAAGCCGTTGTAGCCCAGTAAATTAGGCGTCGGCGCTGCGCCAGTGCTTGATCCGGGCCGACGAGTCGCCACGGGGAATGCACGGGGGTTATCATGTCGCCTGGAGCCCATCGTCCGAAGGGAATTCTGCTGCTGTCTGCGCTGTGCCTCGCGCTGGGCGCGGCCGGTTGCTCCATGGACGACGTGCAGTTCAACGGCGGAATCTTCAATGCCGTCGGTCTCTCGGATGAGGCCAAGGCCAAGTCGAAATCGGGCGATCCCAAGCTCGCCGCGCGCGCGCCGCTCGTCGTTCCTCCGACACTCGACAATCTTCCGAAGCCGGGAGAGGAGCCGACGGCCCCGCCCGGTGCCCTTGCCGAGATCAAGGATCCGGACGTGGCCAAGCAGGCCTCCAAGAAAGACTTGGAGCGCCAGCAGGCCGCGTACTGCAGGGAGCACTACGAGATCCCCAAGCAGAGGGGCGACGATTCGGCGGACTCCGCCGAAGGGCCGTTGGGGCCGTGCCGTCCGTCGGTGCTGAACGCGATCAAGAAGTGGAACTCCGCCGACGACGACAGCGAATAGCGCCGGCCATGGTGCTTGCGGCTGCCCGTTTGAGGGTTCGCTCCCGGTTGCAGAAGATGGCTCCTTGCGCGCATAAAGCATAAGTCGCGCTGATCCCGCCCATAGGAAAAATTCGGTTGCCCATATGGGATCGCCTCCGTATATCCGCTGGCGGGGAAGGAGGGGTTTGTCTCTCCTAATCTCCGCTCAAGGAGGAAACATCATGAAAATCTGGAACAAGCCGCAAGTGCGTGAGCAGGAAGTCGGCCTCGAGGTTACGAGCTATCTGCCGGCCGAGATCGACATCATCTAACTGCCGATTTCTGCGACACCGCAATGCGGCGGCCGAGCCCTCGGCCGCCGCAATGCTTTTGACGCAATGTTTCGTGCCCCTCAACTGCTCGTCATGTCCTCTAGCCGCATCGCCAGGCGCACGAGGTCGGCGAGATTACGCGCTCCCGTCTTTTCCATGACCCAGGCCCGGTAGGTCTCGACCGTGCGGGGGCTGATGCCCAGCTCTTGGGCGATCTCCTTGTTGGAGTAGCCCTTGACGGCGAGGTCCATGACCTGGCGCTGGCGCACCGACAATTCGCCGACGCGGACCGCGAACTCCTGCAGCGTATCCTCGTGCGCCTTCTTGCGCCGCGCCTCGTCGAGCGCGCTTTCGATGCTCTCAAGCAGGGTCTGATCGTCGAACGGCTTCTCCAGAAAATCGTGCGCGCCCGCTTTCACGGCGGCAACCGCCATCGCGATGTCGCCATGGCCAGTGATCAGGATGAGCGGGATCCGTGCCTGCTGCTCGGCGAGCAGACGCTGCAGGTCGAGCCCGGATAGCCCCGGCATCTTCACATCCGAGACCACGCACGCCGGCTGCAAACCCTGCTCCATGTGGTCCAGGAACTCCTCGGCTGAGCCGAAGCTCGACACTTGGAACTCGTGGTTCTCCAAGAGCAGCCCGACGGAGTCGCGCACGGCCTCGTCATCGTCGATCAGACAGACCTGGTCGATTTCGCTCATGATCTCACCTCTTGAACCGTTCGTAGCGTGAAGCGGACGACGGCGCCGCTGGCGCTGTCGTCGATTGAGAGCCGGCCGCCGTGTGCCTCGACGATGGAGCGCGACAGAGCAAGGCCGAGACCGAGCCCGTTGCGCTTGGTCGAACGGGAGGGCCCGACCGAGGCCACCTTGAAGGCGTGGGGAAAGCCTGGTCCGGTGTCGGCGACGCTTATCTCCACGAAGCCCGGCGCCTGCGATGTCGCCGCGATTGAGATGGTGCCACGGGTGGCGCGCCCCTCGCCCTCGATCGCCTCGATGGCGTTCCACAGCAGGTTCAAGAGCACTTGCTCAACCTGGAGCAGATCGGCGAGGACGAGCGGCAGCTCCTTCGGGATGCGCGTCTTGATCTCGACCTTGCCGCGCGGGAGGTTGGGCTCCAAGAGATCGATCGTCTCGCGCACGATGCGCTGGACGCTCTGCGGTGCAATCTCGCTGCGGCCCAGCCGTATCAAATCGCGCAGGCTCTTGATGATGGCGGCGGTGCGCTCCACCTGCGCCACCGCCTTGGCGGCTGCATCGATGGCGGCCTCGCGGCTGCCGGTGCCGGTCTCCATGTAGCGCTTCACGAGCCGCGTGTAGTTGGAGATGGCGGTCAGCGGCTGGTTGATCTCATGCGCGATCGAGGTTGCGAACTCGCCCATGCTGCCGAGCCGCGAGATGCGGCTTACCGCCTCCTGGTTGAGCCAGAGCTGCCGCTCGGCGCGCCGGCGCTCGCTCACCACCACGCCGATCGCGAGGCCCGTCAAGGCAAGAACCAGCATCAGCGCCTGCAGAGAGGTGACGCTGGCGGCTTTCTCCTGCGTGAGCAGAAGCCCGACAACGACCCCGATCTGCGCCAGCACGAGGCCCAGGGTGGCGCCCTCCAGTCCCTTGCGCAGGCCCATCCAGACGATGGGCACGAAAAGCACGTAGAACAGGCGCAGGTGCGCACCGCCGACGAGTCCGAAAATCAGGAAGAGGGCCAGAAGAATCGCAAGCGCCTGCAGCAGGCTCTCGAGCGACAGCCGGGGCGGTTTGCCGGCCGCGGCATAGACGAGTAGGAACGGCGTCACCACCGCGATGCCAATGAGGTCGCCGATCCAGTAGCGCACGAGCGCCCACTGGGCATCGGCGCCGGGGAGATGGCCTGTGGCGACCAGCAGCCCCACATAGGACAACGCGACGAGCCCAGTGGCCAACATTGCGGTGCCCATCAGCAAAACCATGTCGCGCATGCTGCCAAGCGCGGCGTCAAAGCGCGTCTTGGGGTGCAACAGGACCGACAGCGCCGCCGCATATCCGGCGCCGCTCAGCCCGGCGGCTGCGAGCCTGATCCACCACGGCAGTGCAAAGTCGAGGACGAGCAGGTCTGCGAGCAGCGGGGCCACGAAGAGCAGGGGCAAGAAACGCCCCCCGAACAACAGAATGAACGCCCAGGCGAGGCCGACGCTCGGGTTCCAGGGCGTTATACCGATCTGCGTGTAGGGAAAGATCAGGCTCGCCCAGTCAAGGACGATATAGCAGAGGACGAACGCCAGGCCCGCCGCCAAGACCGGCAGCCGAAAGGTGCCGGCGATGGGGGCCGGGGCCATGACGCTGTCGGCGACGTGCCTGTCCATTCCACTCTCATAACCCCCGTCGGCTGCGAGACTACCCCGTATTCTTACGGATGGCGACGCCCGACGGGGAAGGCGCGGGACTGCAAGCGGCACCCCTACGTTTTGCCGCCTTTCGTATCCTTGGCGAAGTTGCCCTCCACGCGCGCCATCCACCGTTCGAACGAATGGCGCAGCACGTCGACATCGAGGCGGACGCCTTCCACGACCTCTGCGGGCTCGTCCTTGGCCGCATCGAGCTTGCGGCTGATTTCGGCATGGCTTTGGAGCATGTCCTGCCAATCCTTGTGCGCCGCGCCGGCAAGCTCGCCGGGTGCGCCGGGCGAGGCTCTTGCCGCGCGTATGCGCTGCTCGAGCTCGTCGAGCTTGCGTCTGGTCTCCTCCACGATCGGGTTCTGGCTCATTGGGCTCTCCGGGGCTCTCGCGGTTGTCGCCTTGTGCCTCACCCTAGAGCGCAGCACCTGCCAGATAGTCAAGGGTGGTGGCCCACTTGGTCGGCTGCAGGATGGCCGCGCCGGAGCAAAATTGCGCGGCGACTGCGCGGTGTCGGGTCGGCAATGTGACGAATGCGCCTAAAATTGTCACAGCGGAATCCTTTGGTGTGGAGCATCGCATCTGCGACTTCCGATTGACGCAAACGTAAGGAATCGAAGCCTAATTCAAAGGCGCGTACCTCTGCGTACCCGAAGTCCATCAAGCCACCCAATGGAGGATTGTTATGCGTCGAACCTTGTTGCTCGGTGCCGCCCTTGCGCTCGCGAGCCCACTACTGCTGGGTCAGGCCACGGCCGCCGGCACGTCCGTGCCGCACATGCAAGCGGTGCAGTCGGCCGCTGCCGGCGCGATCGTAGAAAAGGCTGGCTGGCGCCGCCACTGCGTGCGCTGGGGCCGCCGCTGCACCTATCGCTGGGGCCTCGGCACGTGGCGTTTTCGCCGCTGCATGCGCCGCCACGGCTGCTGACGCAGTCAGGTGTGTCGCAATAAAACATGGGCGCTCCCTTCAACGGGGGGCGCCCGTGATGCTTTTTTGAGCTTGGGCAACCCCGTTGAAGTGTTGCCGTTCGGCCTCTGCTCTCCTTGATGGCCGCTGGCGCCATATTTGCCGGCCCGGCGCCTAACTTTTTCCAGCACCGACAAAATATCGCCCCGGATGCGTGCGCTTCTTGGCGGGCGGGGATTGCACCAACTGTTTTCTGTCTCAAAGCGCCATAGGCGCCGGAGGTGTGCCCGTGTTTAGCGTCGACTCCAATTCCAAGACCGATCTCAATCATTCCAAGCTCAGCGCCGGGCGCGGCCCAGCGCCTCGTCCCGGTCCGTCTTCGTTCGAGCCCGTGGCATCGACGGCGACGACGGCCGGCACGTCCGTCATCGGCAACGACCTCACCCTGCTCGGCGAGAAGATCACCATCATCTCGCAGAACAAGCTGCAGGTGGACGGGCACGTGCGCGGCAACGTCCACGGCAAGCAGGTGCTGATCACCGAGCAGGGCTCGGTCGTTGGCATGGTCTGCGCCGAGAAGATCGAGGTGCGCGGCGGCGTGCGCGGTTCCATCCGTGCCGTGACCGTGACGCTGCATTCGACCGCCCAGGTCGAAGGCGACATCATGCATCAGACGTTGGGCATTTCCGAAGGCGCCAAGTTCGACGGCCGCGTACGCCGCTCCAGCGACACCGCCGAGCTCATGCCGGTGCTCGACCCTGAGGCCATAGCGTCCGCCGAGCACAGCACGGACACTGAGACGGCCATGGCCTGAGCGAGCGGCGGAAACAGCCCGGCCCTTCGACTGGCACACCGTGCTGCCTCGACAGCGCGCGCCGTGCGGGTCGTGAAGAGAGCACACGCATGGTTATGCTGATCGACGCGCTGACCGCCGAGCGGGAGAAGAGGCAGCAATCGTCCCAGGAGCAGGCGCTGAAGCGGCAGATGGGGCAGGAGGTCATGCGTCAGCTTGGAGAGCGGCTTGCCGCTGCCTCGCTGCCGGGATGGTACTTTCTGGCAAACGGCGATGAGATTGTGGTGGTCCACAACAGGGATGGTGCCAACGCGCGCCAGCGAGTGGGGTCATGGATCCTCGATGAGGAGAACCGCTTGGCCTTCGGGCCTGAAAAGACCGAATGGATCACAGGCGAAAGCTGGGCTCGGGTGATCGACAAGGCCGTGGTCATCACGGCGCAGGTGATCCTCGACTACGAGGGCGTGGGCCCGGCCTAACAGGATCGCTGCGTTGCCCCGTCCCGGGCTGAGAGGCGGCCGCGAGCACGTGCCCGGAGCCCGCGCCAGGACATAACTTAGCCCCGGCGCACGCTCCGACCCACCTCGCAACCTTTGAGAACTTCAAGGCGCCCGCGGGCGCCGGTGTGTACGCGCGCTAGCCGAATGCGACTTGGCCCAGAAGGCCAGCAACGGCTGCAATGACCAGCATTCCCACGAAAAACCACGTCAAGGCATTGTCGCCGTACGTCTCGATGGCATGGCTCTTTCTGCGTGACATGGCGGCCCTCCTTCCCCTGGTGGCGCTCACGCTGATTTCTGCCTGACTTGGCGGATCTTCCCCCTTGCGAAAGGGGCAGTCTCGCTGATTTGCCGGTGTGAGGCAAAGGGTCGAGATGGAATCTTAACCAGCAAGAGCGAGTTCGCCCTACAAGCTCCGCGCACTTTGCATGAGCTGCGGCAGCCGCGCGCGTACAACTTGGGGGGATGGAGAGTTGCGTGACGCGAAGCGAGCCCTAGACCCGGTGCGCCCGGTCACAGGGCTCGCTCTGCACGCCCGCTGCTGCGCTCAAGGAGAAATAGCATCGAGGGGAGGAAGCGTGACCTCGAAGCTGCGCTTGGGGGGCTCGCTCGGCGTGTTGCGCCGGAGCTGGAGCAGCTTGATCGAGCAGATCTCGACGGTGGAGGCGATGAGCTCCGGCTCGGCGGGGCGCTCCGACTGAAGCAACGCCGGCGTGGCCGAGGTCGACGGCACGCGCTTGGCCACGACCTGCTTTGCCGCGCAGCGGACGCGGATGCGGCTGCGCAGGATCTGTGAACCGTCGGGCGCATTGCGCGCCTGTTGGCGTGCGAAGGCGACGATGGCGCGGATCTTGGCCTTGAGCGCGTCGCTGATCTGCGCCGTGGCGGCATCGGCCCCACCGGGGTCCGCCCCCGGCTCGTCAACGCTTCTTGCTGTGAAGAGCGGCACCTCGATGTCCTGGGCCGGCACGTTGGCTGAAGGCCGGTCGTCACGGAAGAGATGCGAGATGTCTGTTTGGGCGATGTTGATGCCGCCATCTGACGGCGAAAGGCCGGTTGCGCTCGCGGGCCCGATCGACACGACAAGCGCAAAAGCGAGATAAAACGCTTTCAATTTCATACCCCCGCAACTAGAGAATCACGGCCCAAACGTGGGCCCAACACGCAAGACCGCGCCTGCGAGCTAACATGGCGCGACTGTGGCCAACAATCTGCGCGTCCAGCGTTTTGCACACTTAGGTGAAGTTATGCACAGGGGTGCCGACGCGGGCTCGTTCGCTCGATCGCAGCACTCAGGCGCGCTTCACGAGCCCCAGCACGACGAGCAGGACGATGGCCCCCACAGTTGCGGCGATTAGGTTGCCAAGCGTGGATGCGGGCACAATCCCGAGGCGCGGCAGGATGTAGCCGCCGATGAACGCGCCGAGGATGCCGATGACGAGGTTGCCGACAAAGCCGAAGCCATAGCCTTCGACGATCTTGCCGGCGAGCCAGCCGGCAATGGCGCCGATGATGATCCAGCCGAGCAGAGACATGGGTTCGAGAACCATGGTGGGCCTCAAGCGTTGCGCGCGGTCAATATTCGACTGTCTTGTGCCGCGAAGTAAAGCGGCTGGTGTGCGCCGGACCACAGCAATCTTGAGATTGCAGCGATTGGTGGTAACGACATCTTGCGAACGTGTCCCAGATTGCCCACGTCAGAGCTCTCGCAGGGCGGTGTCTGGAGGAGGCTGATGGTCATGGCACGCACGCTTGCATGTTGCCTGGCGTTGATCGTTCTCAGCAGCGCCGGCGCCGAAGCACGCATCGTCTGCCGCGAAGGTTATCAGGCTGTCAACGGACAGGATATTTCGACGCCTTACTGCAACGACAACTACGTGGCGGAGGTCGCGCGCAAGTACGGGCTCAAGGTCAGCAACGAGGCAGTCCGCAACAGTCCAGCCCTGAAGGATCGGATCTGTCGCCAGATAGGCAGCGACATCCGCATCCAGCATTACTGCGATACCGATAGCGGCCCCGACCGGAGCTGGTAGAGCGGGATCAAACGTCCGAGCTTGCAAGCACCTTGTCGGCTCAGGCGGTTGCTAGAATTGCCAGTACAGGAACTCGCTTGCGCCGGCGAGGTTGGCAACGCCAAGCACCGCGATCACGGCCACCGCCGTCGCCCAGACGACGGAGGGCACCCATTCCGGCACCTTTACCGGTGCGGCACCGTTGCTTGCCGAGCGCAGCTTCACGCCGAGCGCGGGCTCGTAGGGCGCCAGGATTTCGAGTGTGTTCGGACACGCCAGGGCGATGAACAAGAGCCCCACAACCCACATGGCGAGCTTCGTGAAGTCGCCGCCGCTCAATGCGGTCACGCCTGTGCTCTGTAGCCATGCTGCAATCACAACTAGACGTCAGGGAGAAAGCTTGCGCCCTCCGCGACCAGAAAATCCCACATGGCCGTGCCGGCAGGTAGGAGTTGCTTCTGCTCGGCTCTGACGGCGTACCACTGCCGAATAATGGGCAAGCCCTCGACAGGCAGCACGCTCAGCCATCCCGCGCCGACCTCGGCTGCAACCGTGTGTGCGGAAATGAAAGCAAGGCCGAGGCCGGCCATCACGGCCTGCTTGATCGTCTCGTTGCTGCCGAACTCGGCACCGGTGCGCGGTGCGACCTCGTGCTTGGCGAATAGCTGTTCCATCAACGTGCGTGTTCCCGATCCCGGCTCGCGCAGGAGGAAGTTCTCCTGGGCCAGGGCCGCCGGCGCAACGCGCCGCCGCCGGCAAGTGCCCGGACACCTCTCACCCGGGCACGCGCTTCCTCTACGCGGAGCGGTTCCCAACCGATGACGGTCGCGCGAGCTTCAGCGTGCTCACGCAGCAGCGCGCCATTGAGGACATTGATGGTGAGTTTCCGCTGATCGTGGATACCGGACGCCAGCTCGAGCACTACGACACGGGCACGATGACGAGCCGCTCCGAGGGGCTGGCCTACTTGCGGCCCCATGGCGAGGTCGAGATCAATCCGGACGATGCGAAACGCAGCGACCTCAAGACCGGGGATTGGGCGCGCCTTACCACGCGCCGCGGCTCGGTCGAGGCCCGTGTGTGCGTGACCGACCGCATGCCGCCGGGAATGGTCTTCTACCCGTTCCACTATCCCGAGCAGCCGCGAACCGCCTGATCGGCATCGAGTTCGACGCAGCCTTTCGTACACCAGCCTTCAAGGGGGCGGCGGCGCGAATTGAGCGGATCGAGCGCAACTGGTGACGCTGGGCGACTAGAAGCGCTGTGGCCCCGCGGACCGATACCCGACCACTGATCCTGGCTCACCAGCCTTAGCGCGCTTCACCAATTTTGCTTACCGCAGCATCCCAACCAGGCCGTGCGCCTTTTCTATCGGCGCCGTTCTGTTGGCTGGTGCGGGGCGTCAGTCATAAGCGGCTGGTTTGGTTGGTGGAGCCGAGCGGGATCGAACCGCTGACCTCGTGAATGCCATTCACGCGCTCTCCCAACTGAGCTACGGCCCCGACCGTTGGGATCTTGGGAAGACTGCAAGGTGCGCAACAACCGCACACCCCGAGCAGTGGGCCTGATTAGGGCCTCCGCTGGCAAACTGCAAGGGCGAAGTTCGCTGCAGCAGCAAACACGCAAGGGGCCGTCGAGGGCTTTCGCGCCATGCGCGCCGCCGCAAGCTCAGCGCTCCTCCTCGCCCTCTTTGACGGGACCGCCGATGATGTTCGACACGTCGCCGCCTTCCTCCTCCTCTTCCTCGAGGAAGGTCTCGTCCTCGTCGTCCGCGACCGTGTCGTCGGTCTCGACGTCGGCGAGCTCGTCCTCCGGAGCGGCGGGCTCTGCGGCCACCGCCGGGGCGAACTCCTCCTTCTTGGGCTTGCGCGGCGCCTTTTCCTCAGGTGGCGCGGAGGCCGTCATCGGCGAGGAGGCAATCACGTAGCTCGCACCGCAGATCGGGCAGGAGATCGGGCTTCGGTTCAGATCGTAGAAGCGGGCGCCGCACTCGCTGTTCTGGCAGGTGCGCTTGGTCCCGCGGTCTTGCTTGGTCGCCATGGAGCCAACCTTGATAATAGAAGGGGGAGTTTCTCGCGATCTGCCACAAGCCCTCTGCCTTGTCAAAAGAGTTGTCAAAGGCAAAGGGCAGGGCGAGGGGGCGCTGGAGGTCCGGCGGCGTTGACAGGGGTGGCGCGCGTCGGCTCTATGCCCGCAAAGCCCCGTGCCGCCGCGGGTCAGCCGCGCTGGAGCCGCGATCGCAAGGTGTCCTCCGAAACCGTCCTCACCCCCCGCCCTCTGAGCGCACGCGCTGCCGGTCCGCTCCAGGGGCGCCTTCGCGTGCCGGGGGATAAGTCGATCTCGCACCGGGCCCTGATCTTGGGCGCGCTCGCCTCCGGCACGACGCAAATCACCGGCCTGCTCGAGGCCGAGGATGTGCTCAATACGGCCCAGGCACTGAGGGCGCTCGGCGTGCCCATCGAGAAGAATGGCGCCCAATGGCAGCTCAAAGGCCGTGGCGTCGGCGGCTTGCGCGCGCCGGACGGACCGCTCGCCTTCGGCAATTCCGGCACCGGCACGCGACTTATGCTCGGCGTGATTGCCGGGCATGATCTGCGTGCACGCCTTACCGGGGACGCCTCCTTGAGCAAGCGGCCGATGGCGCGCGTGCTCGATTCCTTGAAGCAGATGGGCCTCGAGGTCGAAGGGGGGCGCGACCGGCTGCCGCTCGAGGTGCGCGGCTCCTCCAGCCTCGTTCCCATCACCTATGAGCTTCCGGTGCCGTCTGCCCAGGTCAAGAGCGCGATCCTCTTTGCGGGCTTGAGCGCGGCTGGTACGACGACCGTGATCGAGAGCGAGCCGACGCGCGATCACACCGAGCGCCTGCTCAAGTTCTTCGGTGCGCAGGTGCGCACGGCCGGCAAGGCCGGCAAGCTCCACATTACCGTCGAAGGCGATGCGGAACTCGAAGGCCGCGACGTCGCCGTGCCGGGCGATCCCAGCTCGGCGGCATTCCTCACCGCCGCCGCGCTCATCGTGCCGGGCTCCGGCGTGACCATCGAAGGCGTGCTGGTGAACCCGACGCGTATCGGCTTCTATCTGACGCTGCAGGAGATGGGCGCCGATGTTGCGCTTCTCGACCCGCGCGAGGAGGGGGGCGAGCCGGTCGCCGATGTCCGCGTGCGCGCCTCGAAGCTCGAGGGCGTGGGCGTGCCTGCCAAGCGCGCACCCAGCATGATCGACGAGTACCCGGCGCTGGCAATCGTCGCTGCCTTCGCCCGAGGCGTCACGCGCATGGAGGGGCTCGCCGAGCTCAAGCTGAAGGAGAGCGATCGGCTGGCCGCCACCGTGGCCGGCCTCCTCGCCAACGGCATTGCCGCACGCGCCGAAGGCGACACGCTGATCGTCGAAGGCGCCGAGCGCGTGCCGGGCGGCGGTACGGTCGCAACCCACCTCGATCACCGCATCGCCATGGCGTTTCTCACTTTGAGTTCTTGCAACCGAGCGGCCGGTGACGGTCGACGACACCACGATGGTGGCGACGAGCTTTCCCGAGTTCCGCGCGCTGATGGAAAGCCTCGGCGCAACTTTTGGCACGGCGGGGGCGCCATGATTATCGCCATCGACGGACCCGCCGCCTCCGGCAAGGGCACGCTCGCCAAGCGCATCGCGCAGCTTTGGGATCTGCCCTGCCTCGACACCGGGCTCCTCTACCGCGCCGTGGCGCGCGACGTCGCCGCCCGCGGCTTCAAGCTCGCCGATGCATGGGCTGCGCTGGCGGTGGCGCGCAGTCTCGATCCGGCGTCGTTGGAGGACCCCGGATTGCGCACGCCCGGAGCCGGCGAGGCCGCCTCGATCGTCGCCAGCATGCCGGCCGTGCGGGCAGCCCTCCTCGACTACCAGCGCGCCTTTGCGGCCCGGCCCGGCGGCGCCGTTCTCGATGGGCGCGATATCGGTACCGTCGTGTGCCCCACCGCCGACGCCAAGGTTTATGTCACCGCGCGCCCCGAGGTGCGGGCCTGGCGCCGCTTTGCCGAGCGCCAGGACCAGGGGATGTCCGTCATCTATGACGTCGTACTCGCCGATATCGAGCGCCGCGATGCCCGCGATGCGGGCCGCGAAAGCTCGCCCATGCGGCCCGCGCCCGACGCCGACTTGCTCGAAACCTCGGACTTGGATATAGAGGCGGCGTTCGAAGCCGCTGTCGGATTGATCAAGAGGAAGATCGGCCGATAGGACGCCCCAGGGCAAGATCCCGGGGGTGGCCAAATTCGCGTTGGCGGGCAAGGCCCATCGCAGCGGCTTAAGATCCAGCATCACACCAGCCGGCAGGAGACTGTCCGATCACGGGTGCCGTGGCGGATAGCTCGCGCCGTCTCAAGCCGTATCGGGGCCTCTCTGAGGCCCAGCATCCAACATTCAATCAAGGAGCCACTATCCGCATGTCGCAAGCCACCTCGAAGGAGATGAACCCCACACGCGATGAGTTCGCAGCACTGCTCGCCGAAAGCCTGTCGAAGGAGGACTTGTTCGAAGGCTCAGTCGTCAAGGGCAAGGTCGTCGGCATCGAGAAGGACCTCGCCGTGATCGACGTCGGTCTCAAGATGGAGGGCCGGGTCCCCGTGCGCGAGTTCGCGACGCCCGGCAAGCCGGCCGAGCTGAAAGTCGGCGACGAGGTCGAGGTCTATCTGGAGCGCGTCGAGAACGCGCTGGGCGAGGCCGTTCTCTCGCGCGACAAGGCGCGCCGCGAGGAGAGCTGGACCCGGCTCGAGAAGCAGTTCGAGAAGGGCGAGAAGGTTTCGGGCGTCATCTTCAACAAGGTCAAGGGCGGCTTCACCGTCGATCTCGACGGCGCCGTGGCGTTCCTTCCCGGCAGCCAGGTCGACATCCGTCCGGTGCGCGACATCGGCCCGCTGATGCACCAGCCCCAGCAGTTCCAGATCCTCAAGATGGACCGCCGCCGCGGCAACATCGTCGTCTCGCGCCGCTCCGTGCTCGAGGAGACGCGTGCCGAGCAGCGTGCCGACATCGTCGCCCGCCTCGAGGAAGGCCAGGTCATCGACGGCCTCGTCAAGAACATCACCGACTACGGCGCCTTCATCGATCTGGGCGGCATCGACGGCCTCTTGCACGTCACCGACATGGCCTGGCGCCGCGTCAATCACCCCTCCGAGATCCTCAACGTCGGCGACACGGTCAAGGTGCAGATCATTCGCATCAACCCCGAGACGCAGCGCATCTCGCTCGGCATGAAGCAGCTGCAGGCCGATCCCTGGCAGTCGATCGAGACCAAGTATCCGGTCGGCGCGCGCGTGCAGGGCACGGTCACCAACATCGCCGACTACGGCGCCTTCGTGGAGCTGGAGCCGGGCGTGGAGGGCCTGATCCACGTCTCCGAGATGAGCTGGACCAAGAAGAACGTGCATCCCGGCAAGATCGTCTCCACCAGCCAGCAGGTCGAGGTGCAGATCCTGGAGGTCGATCCCAACAAGCGGCGCATCTCGCTCGGCCTCAAGCAGACCCAGGAGAACCCCTGGGAATCCTTCCTTGCCGCGCATCCCAAGGGATCTGAGGTCGAGGGGCCCATCCGCAACATCACCGAGTTCGGTCTGTTCGTGGGCCTCGACGGCGGCGTCGACGGCATGGTGCATCTCTCCGACCTCGACTGGACCCGCTCGGGCGACGAGGTGATCAAGGACTACAAGAAGGGCGACAACGTCAAAGCCGTTGTGCTCGACGTCGACAGCCAGAAGGAGCGCATCTCGCTCGGCATCAAGCAGCTCTCGGGCGACCCCATCGACGCGCTCGCCAAGTACAAGAAGGGCGACATCGTCACCTGTACGGTCGTTGCCGTTCAGGAGAACGGCATCGAGGTCAAGATCGCCAACTCGGAGCTCACCGCCTTCGTCAAGCGCTCCGACCTGTCGCGCGACCGCTCCGAGCAGCGGCCCGACCGCTTCAACGTGGGCGACAAGGTCGATGCGGCGGTGACCAGCGCCGACAAGGCCGCGCGCCGCATCAGCGTCTCCATCAAGGCTCTGGAGATCGCCGAGGAGAAGCAGGCGGTGGCCCAGTACGGCTCGTCGGACTCGGGCGCCTCGCTCGGTGACATCTTCAAGGCCGCCATCAAGAAGCGCGACACCGCCGACAACGGTGCCGAGGAGCCGGAGCAGGAGCCGGAGCAGGCGCCGGAGCCGGAGCAGGAGCAGAGAGGAGAAGGAGAAGGAGAAGGAGAGAAAGAAGGAGAAGGAGAAGGAGAAGGAGAAGGAGAAGGAATAAGCCGGCACGCCGCTTGAAGCGCATGCAAGGCAGACAATCGGGCGCGGCGGGGCCACTCCGCCGCGCCAACGTTTCGAAGACCGCGCTTGCCACACGTCTATTGAAGGCCGCTGTAACCTTGCCTAACCTTTGTGAAAGCAGACGCGTGGGGCCGGAGAGCTCGTATGACGACTGACACCGACACGTTGCTCGATCGTCGCCGCTTGCGCCATCGCCTGTCGCTGTGGCGGGCGCTCGCGATCGCCGCCATCGTCATTGCATTGTTCGTGCTGGCCACGGCGGGCGACCGGCTGTCGGAGGTGCTGGGCGAAAAACAGATCGCCCGCGTCTCCATCGAAGGCACCATCTTGGAGAGCCGCGACCAGCTCGAGCTCCTCAAGCGCATCGGCGAGGCTGACAACGTCAAGGGCGTGCTGGTCTTCGTCAACAGCCCCGGCGGCACCACGACCGGTGGCGAGGCCCTCTTCGACGCCTTGCGACAGCTTGCCAAGAAGAAGCCGGTGGTGGCGCAGTTCGGCACCGTGGCGGCCTCCGCCGGCTACATCGTCGGGCTCGGCGCCGACTATATCGTGTCGCGCGCCAACACGATCACCGGCTCGGTCGGCGTGCTCATCCAGTGGCCCGAGGTGAGCCAGATGCTCGACAAGATCGGAGTTAAGGTCAACGAGATCAAAAGCGGGCCCCTGAAGGCGGTGCCGTCGCCGTTCGAGCCGCTGAACGAGGAAGGAACACAGGTGACCAAGTCGATGATCGACGAGGGCTTCCAGTGGTTCCTCTCCCTCGTCGAGGAGCGCCGCAAGATCAAGCCGGGCGACATCCCGGGGCTCAAGCAGGGGCGCGTTTTCACCGGACGGGAGGCGCTCAACCTCAAGCTCGTAGATGCAATTGGCGGCGAGGACCAGGCGGTCGACTGGCTGCGCAAGACGCGCCACGTCGATAAGTCGGCCAAGGTTGTCGACTGGAAGCCGCAGTCCTCCGGCGGTTTCGGCTTTTGGAGCTCGATCGGCTCGGTTGTAGAGGGCCTTTTTGGCCAATCCTACGTGGGCCGGATGCTCGCTCGCGACCCCGGTCTCTCGACACTCGGCCTTGACGGACTGGTCTCGGTTTGGCACCCTTCGGAAAATTAAGAGATTACAGTTATTTGCTCCGGGGCCGGTGATGATAAAGTCCGAGTTGATCCACAAGATCGCGAATGCGAACCCTCATCTTTATCATCGCGACGTCGAGCGAATAGTGAAGGTGGTGTTCGACGAGATCGTCGAAGCCCTGTCGCGCGGAGACCGCGTGGAGCTGCGCGGCTTCGGCGCCTTTACGGTCAAGCACCGGGCAGCCCGGCAGGGACGCAATCCGCGCACGGGCAGGTCGGTCTCGGTTGCGGAGAAGTTCGTGCCCTTCTTCAAGACGGGCAAGGAGCTGCGCGAACGCTTGAACCGCTCCAAGGAAAACCACTAGCCGAACTCGAGGCTGATAAAGACGTGCTGCGGCGGATCGTTTGGCTCCTGATCGCCTTCCCGGCGGGATTGCTGCTCGTCACGTTGGCGGTGGCCAACCGCCACGACGTGACGCTTGCACTCGATCCGTTTCATCCGGAAGCGCCCGTGCTGTCGCTGGTGCTGCCGTTCTACGCCTATCTCTTTGCGGCGATGCTGATCGGTGTCGTCATGGGCGGCGTCGCGATGTGGCTGAGCCAAGGCCGCTGGCGGCGCTCGGCCCGCGTGCAGGGACGTGCTGCCGCGCGCTGGCATGCCGAAGCCGATCGCTTGACGCGCGAGCGCGACGCGCTCACCGCTGCGGGCCCGAAGCGGCTTGCCGCATCCGGCTCTTGAGCGCTGGGCCGCGCCGCGCACCTGCAGCCTCTGAAAGCCCATGACCGTCGACGTGAAAATTTGCGGACTGAAGACCGAGGCGGCGCTCGAGGCAGCGCTGTCGGGCGGCGCCGACTACGTCGGTCTCGTGTTCCATGCGCAAAGCCCGCGCAATCTCGATCTGGAGACGGCGCGACGGCTGGCGGAGAAGGCGCGCGGGCGGGCAAAGATTGTCACCCTCCTGGTCGACCCCGACGACGCGCAGCTGGCCGAGATCATCGGCGCAGTCGATCCCGACGTGATCCAGCTGCATGGGGCGGAGACACCGGAGCGCGTCGCCGAGATCGCCAAGCGCCTCGAGCGGCCGGTGATGAAGGCGGTCAAGGTGGCGACGCCGGCCGACGCCGAGGCCGCATTCGCCTACAGCGCAGCCGATGTCATTCTGTTCGACGCCAAGGCGCCGGAGGGCCGCGCCGGCGCGCTGCCGGGCGGCAATGGCGCCGCCTTCGACTGGCAGGTGCTGGAAGGTGTGCGCGGCAAGCTCGCCTATATGCTGGCTGGCGGCCTCACGCCTTTGAACGTGGGCGAGGCCATTCGGCGGACGGGCGCCAAAGCCGTCGACGTTTCCTCGGGCGTCGAGAGCCGTCCGGGCGAGAAGGACGCCGAGCTGATCCGCCGCTTCCTTCGTGCGGCAAAGACCGCTAATCAAGTCCCCTCTCCGGGCGACCGCGAGAAGGATTGAACAGGACGACGACATGGCCTCAACGAGCACCAAGTCCGGCGAAGCCAAGCTCAATACGTTTCGCGGCGGACCCGACGAGCGCGGGCACTTCGGCATCTTCGGCGGCCGCTTCGTCGCAGAGACGCTGATGCCGCTGATCCTCGAGCTGGAGAGCGCCTATGAGGCGGCGAAGGCCGATCCTGCGTTCCACGCCGAGCTCGCCGATCTCAACGCGCACTATGCCGGCCGCCCCAGCCCGCTCTATTTCGCCGAGCGTCTCACCGAGGAGCTGGGCGGGGCCAAGGTCTACTTCAAGCGCGACGAGCTCAATCACACCGGGTCGCACAAGATCAACAACTGCCTTGGCCAGATCCTGCTCGCCAGGCGCATGGGCAAGACCCGCATCATCGCCGAGACGGGCGCCGGCCAGCACGGCGTCGCCGTCGCCACCGTGTGTGCGCGCTTCGGATTGCCGTGCGAGGTCTTCATGGGGAAGACCGACGTCGAGCGCCAGAAGCCCAACGTGTTCCGCATGAAGCTGCTGGGCGCCAAGGTGAACCCGGTGACGAGCGGCGCCGGCACGCTGAAAGACGCTATGAACGAGGCGTTGCGCGACTGGGTGACGAACGTGCGCGACACCTATTACATCATCGGCACCGTTGCAGGCCCGCATCCCTATCCGGAGCTCGTGCGCGACTTCCAGTCGGTGATCGGCAAGGAGGTGCGCGAGCAGATGCAGGAAGCCGAAGGCCGGCTGCCCGACACGCTCGTCGCTTGCATCGGCGGCGGCTCCAACGCCATGGGCCTGTTTCACCCCTTCCTCGACGACGAGAGCGTGAAGATCTACGGCGTCGAGGCTGGCGGTCATGGTCTCGATGTGCCCAACGGGCACGCCGCCTCCATGAACGGCGGCCATCCCGGAGTCCTGCACGGCAACCGCACGTATCTGCTGCAGGACGACGACGGCCAGATCCTCGAAGGCCACTCGATCTCGGCCGGCCTCGACTATCCGGGCGTGGGCCCCGAGCATGCCTGGCTCAAGGAGTCAGGCCGCGTCACCTACGTTTCGGCGACCGACAAAGAGGCGCTCGACGCCTTTCAGTTGTGCACCCGGCTCGAGGGCATCATCCCGGCGCTCGAGCCCGCGCATGCGCTCGCCTACGTTCGGAAGCTCGCGCCGACGCTGCCGAAGGACAACCTTTTGGTGATGAACATGTGCGGGCGCGGCGACAAGGACATCTTCGCCGTCGCCGGCCACTTGGGAATGGAAATGTGAGAGGAGGAAGGTGGCAGTAGGCAATAGGCAGTAGGCAGTTGGACCCGCCGTCGTTGCGACCACTGCCCACTGCCTACTGCCCACTGCCTTCATCGCATGACCAAAGAAACCCGCATCGATCGCCGCTTCGACAAGCTGAAGATGGACGGCCGCAAAGGCCTCGTCACCTTCATCACCGCCGGCGATCCCGATTTCGAGACCTCGAAAAAGATTCTGCTGGGCCTGCCCGACGCCGGCGCCGACCTGATCGAGCTCGGCATGCCGTTCTCCGATCCGATGGCCGACGGCCCCGCCATCCAGGCCTCGTCGCTGCGCGCGCTGAAGGCCGGCCACAAGATGAGAAAGACGCTGCAGCTCGTTGCCGAGTTCCGCAAGAAAGACGCCGACACACCCATCGTCTTGATGGGCTATTACAACCCCATCTACGTCTATCCGGGCGAGGCGTTCCTCAAGGACGCGGCCGCGGCCGGCGTCGACGGTCTCATCGTGGTCGACGTGCCGCCGGAGGCCGACGAGGAGCTGTGCCTGCCCGCGGCCGAGCAGGGCCTCAACTTCATCCGGCTCGCCGCGCCCACGACCGACGCAAAGCGGCTGCCGGCGGTTCTGCGCAACACTTCGGGGTTCCTCTACTACGTCTCCATCACCGGTATTACCGGCACCGCCGCGCCGGACGTTAACGCCGTTCATACCCACGTGCGGCAAATTAAGACGGCAACTAGCCTTCCCGTCGCCGTGGGCTTTGGCGTAAAAAGCCCCGAGCAAGCCAAGGCCCTTGCCGAGGTGGCCGATGCCGTCGTGGTCGGCTCTGCTCTGGTGGGCGCTATCGAGAAGACTCTGGGCACGGACGGTCGCGCTACTAGCAAGACGGTGTCGTCTGTCCTAGATTTGGTGCAGTCCCTGGCGGAAGGCCTGCAGGCCGCATAAGTCGCGCCTGGCCCTTTCGTGTCGGCCCCCGCATGCATTGCTGCGCTGCGGGAAAAAGCGCCTATATTAAGGGTTCCGTGCGGTTCGATATGCTACTCTGGTGCCGGCAAGCATCATGGCCGAATTCGTGGCTTTCGATCGTCATGGCCCGAAGCAATGCGGACCAGGCAATTCCGGCCCGGACATCGGCGGCCAAGCATCAGGGGCAGAGCGCGCCACGTGAGCCGGTCAGGCTGGTAAGAGGCCAAAGAGCGTGAACTGGATCAATAACGTCGTCCGACCCAAGATCCGCAGCTTCCTGACGACGAAGCGCGAGGTGCCGGACAACCTGTGGGTGAAGTGCCCCGAGACCGGCCAGATGGTCTTCTACAAGGACCTGGAGGCCAATCAGTTCGTCGTGCCCGGCTCCAACTACCACATGCGCATGAGCGCGGAAGCGCGGCTGAACAACCTCTTCGACGGCGGCGTCTTCGAGAAGGTCGCGGTGCCCACCGTACCGCAGGACCCCCTGAAGTTTCGCGACGGGCGCCGCTACACGGATCGGTTGCGCGACGCCAAGACGGCCACCAGCCTCGATGACGCGATCCTGGTGGGAGAGGGCAAGCTCGATGGCCTCGACGTCGTTGCCGCCGCCCAGGACTTCCGCTTCATGGCGGGCTCGCTCGGCATGGCGGCCGGCGAGGCGGTGATCGCGGGGATGTTGCTTGCGGTCGAGAAAAAGACGCCCTTCATCCTGTTTGCCGCTTCGGGCGGCGCGCGCATGCAAGAAGGCATCCTCTCGCTCATGCAGATGCCGCGCACGACCATTGCCGTGCAGCGCATGCGCGAGGCGGGTCTGCCCTACATCGTCGTGCTCACCGATCCGACCACCGGCGGCGTGACCGCCTCCTACGCTATGCTGGGCGACATCCATATCGCCGAGCCCGGGGCTCTCATCTGCTTTGCCGGCCCGCGCGTGATCCAGCAGACCATCCGCGAGCAGCTGCCCGAGGGCTTCCAGCGCGCCGAGTATCTCTTGGCGCACGGCATGATCGACATGGTCGTGCACCGCCACAAACTGCGCGAGACGCTGAGCCGTATCTGCCAGCTGCTCATGGTGCCAGTGGCGGCGCCCAAGAGCGCCGACAAGACCAAGAGCAAGCGGCTCAATGGCCAGCCCTACCTCAACGGCCGCGCCGTCGAGTCCAACGTGATCGAGACCGGCGTAGCGACGGTCGAGCCGGAGATCCTCGGGCCCGATGAGCGCTTCGACCCCGCGCGGCTTAAGTCGCGCGAGAAGGCGCACAAGGACGAGGAGGTCGAGGCCGGGCGCTCCCAATCGAAGGACGGACAGCATCCTTAGATGTCGGGCGCGCGCCCATCGCCTCACCGGCGCGTTCGATCCTCTAGACACCAACAGATAACAACGGCGGACCCTTGGGCGGTTCGGCCCGCAACGGGGGCCCGGCATAGGCCGGCTCATCATGACACGCGAGAGGGGAAGGGCCGACATGCCGACGAGCGCTCAGCTCCTCGCCGAGCTGAAGCTCCTGCATCCGCTTCTGATCGATCTGTCCTTGGGTCGTGTGTTGCGGCTGCTCGCCAAGCTGGGCAATCCCCACAAGCGCCTGCCCCCGGTCGTGCATATCGCCGGCACCAACGGCAAGGGCTCGGTGACCGCCTACTTGAAGGCGATGCTCGAGGCGGCGGGCGCACGCGTGCACGTCTACACCTCACCGCATCTCGTTCGCTTTCACGAGCGCATCGAGTTGGCCGGCGCCGACGGGAGGGCGCGGCCGATCGCCGAGGAGGCCTTGATCGACGTGCTCACGCGCACGCAGGCGATCAACGGCGCCGACGACATCACCCAGTTCGAGATCACGACGGCGGCCGCCTACCTTGCCTTCGCCGAGCACCCCGCCGACGTGCTGCTGCTCGAGGTCGGGCTCGGCGGGCGCCTCGATGCCACCAACGTCATCGAGCGCCCCGCGCTCACCGTGATCACGCCGGTCTCGCTCGATCACTCCGAGAAGCTCGGCGCCACGCTTGCCAAGATCGCCTACGAGAAGGCCGGCATCCTGCGCGCGGGCGTGCCTGTCGTCGTCTCGCAGCAGGATCCGGAAGCCGAGGAGGTGATCCGCAACGAGGCGGCGCGGCTCGGCGCGCCGGTCATCGCGTGGGGTGAGCACTTCGATGCTTTCGAGCAGCGCGGCCGCCTTGTCGTGCAGGCGGCAGATGAGCTCGTGGACCTGCCGCTGCCGGCCTTGATCGGCCGCCATCAGGTCGTCAACGCCGGAACCGCCGTGGCCGCGGCCCTGCAGCTGCGCACGCGTCTGCCGGGCGTCGCTCTCGACGAATGGGCAATCGAGAAGGGCCTGACCAGTGCGCGCTGGCCGGCCCGCATGCAGCGGCTCGATTCCGGTCCGCTGCCGTCGCTCCTGAAGCCCGGCTCCGAGCTCTGGCTCGACGGCGGTCACAACCCGGCGGCGGCCCGTGCGCTGGCCCAGACGCTCGCCGATCTGGAGGAGCGTGCGCCCAAGCCGGTGCATCTCATCGTCGGCATGATGGGCTTGAAGGATTCGGGCGGCTTCCTCTCCGCCTTCCGCGGACTTGCGCGCCATGTGGTCACCGTGCCCATTCCCGGTGCGCACGAGGCGCCGCACGCGCCGGAGGTTCTAGCCGAGACCGCGTGCAGCGTCGGGCTCGAGGCCGAGTGGGCAAGCGACGTGGAGAGCGCATTGAAACGCACCGATCAATTCGAGCCTGGGCCGAAGCGCATCTTGATCTGCGGCTCGCTCTATCTCGCCGGCCACGTGCTGGGCCTGCAGGAAGGCGTCGAGCCGCAAGCGAACTAGGCTGCGAGCTCATATACCTGGGCTGTTGTATGCCGACAGTCTTGGACCCTCGCGCGACGTCTCCGATGGGAACCTGTGGCGCGTTCAACACGGCCAAAGGCGGAATTTCAAATATGCCGTCGCGACCTGAATACTCGAGCCCATATCGAGCCATTGGCTGTTAGCCTCGTAGACGAAAACTCCGGTCGTGTTCGGTATGGGCCTCGTTCGAGATTGCGGTCTTGAGAGGATGTAAGAAATAAAGGGACAATCATGAGAAGTGCTTGCTCGTTCGCAGTTGCGTTGATTTTGGCGCTGATGGTGGAATCAGTGTCGGGGATGATTGCCTTTGCAGACAATCAGGCAAACGTTCGGGTTACATTCAGAAACTTTGTCCGTGCCGAAACCGATTTCTATTTCTCGAAGCAGCCACTCGGAAAACTGAGCCATAGCCGGACGATGGCGGACATCGACGAGCAAACCGTTGTGCGGATGAACCGCGATACGCTCTATTCGTCGGGCGTGTTTGACCTTGATGCAGGTCCAGTTGTCGTGACGCTGCCCGATAGCGGAAAGCGCTTCACGTCAGTGCAGGTCATTTCCCAAGACCACTATACGATTGAGGTCGGCTACGCGCCGGGCCGCTTCATCTACACCAAAGACAAGATCGGCACCCGATATGTCAGCCTTCTGATCCGGGTTCTCGCCAATCCGGAAGACGAGGCCGATCTGAAAGCGGCCCATGCGGTGCAGGACGCCATCAAGGTCAAGCAAGCGGCCGTGGGAACATTCGACATACCGAATTGGGACCCGGTCTCGCAGACCAAAGTGCGCGACAAGCTAAAATCCATGGCAACCAAGATGATGTCGCTGCAGGACAAGATGGGTCCGCTGGCAGCATTGCGCCAGAGCGAGCCCCCCGTCATGTTCGGCACGAAGGAGGAAGTCGATCCGATCGCGCATCTTGTTGGAACGGCAATAGGGTGGGGCGGCAATCCGCCTTCGGCGGCAGTTTATGAGGGCTTCGTTCCGGCAAAAAACGACGGTGAAATCGTCCACAAGCTGACACTCAAGGATGTGCCGGTCGACGGTTTCTGGTCAGTGAGCGTCTACAATGCCGAGGGCTTTTTCGAGAAGAACGATCTCGACGCCTATTCGCTAAATAATCTTACGGCTAAAACCGATCCTGAAGGTTCTGTCACGATCCAGTTCGGCGGCTGCGAGACGGACACGCCGAACTGTCTGCCTATCACCAAGGGCTGGAACTACACGGTACGGCTTTACCGGCCGCGCGAGGAAATCCTGGACGGCAGCTGGACATTACTGGAAGCGCAGCCGGTGAGCTGATTGTCTGCTTGTGGCCCTTCCCGATGGCCGCCGCGTCAGCCGGAAAGACAAAAACGGCCCCGCCGAGACGGGGCCGCTCCGAAACGTCGTCGATCCGTCAGACCTAGGCCATGACGGACGAGTTGATCCAGTCTTCGAGCTTCTTCTTCTGCACCAGCGCGCCGGTGTGCTGGGCAGCAACCTGGCCGTTCTTGAACAGCATGAGGGTCGGCATGGCGCGGATGCCGTACTTGCCCGTCACCGTCGGGTTCTGATCGACGTCGAGCTTCACGACCTTAATCTTGCCAGCCATCTCCTCCGCCACCTGCTCGAGCGCGGGTGCCATCGCCTTGCACGGCCCGCACCACTCGGCAAAGAAGTCCACGAGAACCGGCTCCGTGGACTTCAAGACCTCCTGCTCGAAGGTGCTGTCGGACACTGCGTTTGCCATATGAACGGTCTCCTTATCGCGCATTCAGCGACGGTGGTTTGACGCACCTTTCCGTGCGGGAAGTTAGGAATGCACCTCGTGAGCGTCAAGGACACTTAGGTCAAGATCCCAGAGCCGCGTGGCGTATTGGTCGAGAAGCTCGCGTGGGACTTGCATGATTCGCGGGGCTTCGGTCCACAGCAGGGCCGCCCGTACGGTGCGGCCCGGATAGATCTCGGAAAGCGCGAGCCGGTAGGCCGCAAGCTGAAAAAGGTAAGCCTTGGCAACGCCTTCCACCTTTTGCGGCGGCGGCCGATTGGTCTTGTAATCGATGATCAGAATGTCATCGCCGTGCTCTACCAGGCGATCGATTTGGCCGATGAGCTTCAGGGCCGCACCCTGCGGTTTGGGGTTTGGCAAGCGCGCAACAATGGGAACCTCGGCACGGCTCTCAGGGCCGAACAGCGCTGCGAACGCCGGATCGTTAAGGATGGCAAGCGTCTCCTTCACGATCCCGGCGCGCACGCCCGAGGAAAGCGCAGCTCCGCGCCGCTCCACGAAGCCTTTCGCCGCCGCCGGCCAACGCGCCGCGGGCAGTGTGGGCAGATGCTGAAGCAACGCGTGCGTGAGGTTGCCGCGCAGAAATCGGCTCTCGCTCGTTGCCGCGATAGGAGAGGGCATCGCGGGCTCGTCGCGCGCGCCGGCGTGCGGCTGCGCCGGTAAAGGCTCGCCGGTCTCGTCCGGGGCATAGGCTTCGAGCCGCGATGGCGCGAGCGGGATGGTCAGCCCCGGCTCGCGCGGCGCGGCGCTCTTTGCCCACGGCGGCAGCGGGACGGCGCCCGTTGCGTCGGCGATTTCGTGCTTTGTCGGCTCCGTCGCCGCGCTTTGCGCCTCGCTCAAGCGCCGCACAGGCGACCCGTCGGCGTGCGTCGCCTCGATGAGTATCGCGCCCAGCTGCTCCTCGATGATCTCGTACCAGCAGCCTTTGGCGCGGCGCTTCTTGCCTTCGAAGCCCGCAACGTAAAGCCGGTCGCGCGCGCGCGTCATCGCCACATAGAGCAGGCGGTGGCGCTCGTGCGCCTCGAGCTCGGCGCGCTTGTTACGCGCCGCCGCGATTGCGCCCACAGTGCCGGTGCCTTTGATGCGCCACACGAACGGCTTTGCCGCCAGGCCCTCGGGCAGCTCCATGTTGGGCAGCTCGAACAGCGCCGCGCTCCCCGCCGTCGCCGTCGTGCAGGTGTCGGGCAGGAACACGATCGGTGCCTCGAGACCCTTGGCGCCGTGCACGGTCATCACGCGCACCTCGTCGCGGCCCTGCTCCATGTCCCGCTTCACCTCGCGGTCCGCTTCGGCGAGATAGGTGAGAAAGCCCGTCAGCGAGGGCGGCGCTTGGTCGTCGTAGGCGAGCGCCAGGTTCAGGAACTCATCGAGCGGATCAGCGGCCTCTGCCCCGAGACGGGCGAGGAATTTCGCGCGCGCCCCCTCGCGGTCGAGGATGGCAGCGAAGAACTCGAACGGGGGCGCGAAGTCGGCGCGCGCGCGCCAGCGCTTCAGCGTGTCGGCGGCGGCCTTCCAGGCCGGTTTGCTACTCGCCGCATCGATCAGCGCCTTCCACAGCGGGCCCTTGCGGCCGACGGCAAGCGCTAGAAGGTCGTCATCGTCGAGACCGATGAGTGGGCTTTTCAGAACCTCGGCCAGCGCCAGGTCGTCCTCGGGCAGCGTGAGGAACTCACCCAGCGAGACGAGGTCCTCGACGGCGATCTGCTCGGCAAGGCGCAGACGGTCGGCA
Source organism: uncultured Alphaproteobacteria bacterium (assembly GCA_963782555.1). Classification (GTDB taxonomy): domain Bacteria; phylum Pseudomonadota; class Alphaproteobacteria; order Rhizobiales; family Hyphomicrobiaceae; genus Hyphomicrobium_A. Next base: position 45,056 of record CAWAKB010000006.1, read on the forward strand.
CCGGCGACGGGGATGTTGCGGGCTTTCAGGGCAGCGACCATGGGACCGGCGAAGGGTCGGCGCTTTCGCACCAGGATCAGGATGTCGCTGGGACGGACGGGCCGGTCCTCGCTGGAAAGCCGCTCGCCGGTTTCGAGCCAGCCTTTGATCGTATCGGCGATCCGGTCGGCGAGGCGCACCTCGGGCGCGCTGGCCGCGCCTTCGGCAAGCGGCGCCCAGGCGTCGGCGGGGGTGCCGTCGTCGTGCGTCTCCGTCGGCCAGATCTCGACGAGGCCAGCCTGCCCCAGCCGGTGCACGGCGTGATGGATGGCGCTGGGCTCGGCGGTGAGGCCCGGCGTGCGCGACGCGTCGGCAAAGACGCGGTCGATGCTCTCCAGGATCGGCGCCACCGTGCGGAACGACAAGTCGAGGGGAATGCGCTTGAGCGGCTGCCCGAAGTCTTGCGTGAGGGCCGCGAAGCTGCGCGCCATCTCTTCGAACATATGCGGGGCGGCACCCTGGAAGCTGTAGATCGACTGCTTCTCGTCGCCGACCGCAAACACCGTACGCGTTTCCTCGCGCTGGCCGGCGCCGGAGAAGAACTCCTCCGCAAGCGCCTTCACCACGTGCCACTGCTCGCGGCTCGTGTCCTGCGCCTCGTCGACGAGGATGTGATCGATGCCGCGGTCGAGCTTGAACAGCACCCAGTCGGCCCACTGCTTCTCGTGCAGCAAGCTCACGGTCTTGGCGATGAGATCGTCGTAGTCGAGCGCGGCGCGGCGCGCCTTGGCGTGTGCGTAGCGTTGCAGCACGGCGCCGGCGAGCCGGGTCAGCGCCAGCGTGGCGGCGACGACGGCGAGGCCTTTGCGCTCGTCGAGGAGCTGGCAGAAGCGCGCTTGCGCGGCGCTGATCGAAATATCGAGATCGGGATGCTCGGCCCTGACCCCCTTGCTCACCAGGCTTGCGCGCGCTTCGCCCTTGCCGGTGCAGAAGAACGACTCGAGCGCATCGACGCGGGCGCCCGGCGCACGCGCGGCAAGGGCTGCTGCGACCTTGTCTGCAAGCTTGCAGTCGTTGGTGCCGCCGGCGCCAAGGGCGTCGCGCAGGCGCTGCAGCTCCGCCTCGCGCACGATCTCGCTTAGCGCGTGCGTCAGGCTCTCCTCGGTCGCGTCCTCGCCCACGCCAAGTGCGCGGCGGTAAAGCGCCTCGATCGGCGCCAGCTCTCCGTCGGAGCCGGGGTCGATGCGCATCGCCGCGTCGAGCCAGCGGCGCGCCGAAAGTGCCTCGCGCAGGAGCTCGTCGAAGCGCTCGTCGGCGGCGAAGGGAATGGCGGTCTGTAGCGCGCGTGCCTCGGGCGAGGCCGGCTCGCGCGTCGCGAGCGCGAGCACCTGATCGATCGCCTCGCGCTGGAGCAGATGCGCCGTCGCGTCGTCGAGGATCGAGAACCCGGGCGCCACGCCCGCCTCCAGCGGAAAGCGCTGCAACAGGCGCTCGCAGAAGGAGTGGATCGTCTGCACCTTCAAGCCGCCTGGAGTCTCGATCGCCATCGTAAAGAGCGTGCGCGCGCGCGCGATCTCATCCTCGGTGGGAGTGCGCGCATTGAGCTCTGCAAGCCTGGCGGCAAGCGGCTCGGGCGCCATGGTCACCCACTCAGCCAGCGTGTCGTAGACGCGCTTCGACATCTCGGCGGCCGCGGCCTTGGTGTAGGTGAGGCAGAGGATGCGCTCGGGAATGGTGCCCGCCAGCATCAGCCGCAAGGCGCGCTGCGTCAGCACGTGCGTCTTGCCGGTGCCGGCGTTGGCGCTCACCCAGGCGGAGGCGCGCGGGTCGGCAGCCTCGCGCTGCGCGCGCTTGGTCCGCTCCAGATCGCTCTCGTTTGCGCGCGCCGTCATGCGGCCTCGTCCTCGTCCTCTGTCGCTGCCGTCCACTCGCCGACGCGCGCCAAGTGTGCGTAGTCGTCGTGCTCGTAATTGAAGCCGATGCGGCGCAGGGCCTTGTAGGGCGTCGTCGCGTCGTCGAAGACGGCAATGAGGTTTTCAAGGCGCCCGATCGCGGTATCGGCGAGTGCAGCAATATCGCCGGCCGTCACGTCGTGCGCCTCGCCGGGCGGCTCACCCCCGGTGGCGCGGATGTAGCGCAGCGCCGTAACCGCGCCCGGGCCGATGCCGGCAAAGCCCGCCTCGCCGCGGGCAATCGCCGCCTCCAACGGCAGCTGCGGCGCCAGCCCCTGCACAACCCGGTTGTCGGCGGGTAGCTGTCCGGTCTTGTAGTCGGTGATGATAAGTCCGTCCGCGCCTTGATCGATGCGGTCGGCGCGCGCCGTCAGCGTGAAGGGGCCGGCGGGGCCCTTCACCGCGAGCTTGCCGTCGACCTCGGCGACGACCCGCGCCACGCCATGCCGGCGCGCCAGCTCGGTCTCGGTGAACCATTCGGCGAAGCGCTTGAAGCGCGGCAGCCAGAACGCGGCAACGCGCGGATTGCCGGCGTAGCGGGCGAGCACGGTCTCGGCGATTCCGACGAGCTCCAGGTCGGGATCGGCCGGCAGCGTGTCGGGAAAGGCTTTTGCAAAGCGGCTCATGATCTCGTGCACGACGGAGCCGCGCAGGGCTGCATCCGGGCTTGCGCCCAGATCGGGAAGCTTTTCGAGTTTCAGGATGTCGTGTGCAAAGATCGCATAGGGATTTGCCATCCAGGTCTCGACCCGCGTTACGCTCATCTTGCGCGGGCGCAAGTTGAGCGGCGGCCGCGGCTCCGGCGCCTTGACGCGCTCGCGCAGCTCGAAGGAGTCACGCGCCCGCGCCCATCCGAGCCATGGTGCATCCGTATGCAAGGCGTCCTTGAGCTCGAGACCGGCCAGCAGCGCGGTAAGCCGCATCAGCCAGCGCGAGGGCACCGTCGGCACGCCGTCGATCTTCTGGGCGCGTGTGAGGTAGACGCGCGGCGCGCCCAGGAACGCGGTGAAGTCGTGGGCGGCGTAACCGATCTTCTCCTCGGGCGAGGGCAGCGCCATCGTCTCGCGCATGCGCCGGTTGAGCCAGGGACCGGGATCGGCGACCTCCGGCCAGGTGCCGTCGTTGAGCGAGCCCAGCACCATCACGTCGGTCTGCTGCAGTCGTGCCTCGAACGGGCCCCAGATGAAGAGACGCGGATGCACGGCAACGCGTGGGCGCACGTTGAGGCCGGTGATGAGGCTGCGGTAGAGGTCGGCATAGTCGGCAGCGTCGATCGAGGGCGCGGCGAGGTCCGGGTCCATCAGGCCGGTGAAGAAGGTTGACGCGGTGGTGCCGGCCTCACCCGCCCACAGCGGCGAGGGCGGCTCCGGTTGCTCCTCGCCTTGCTCGGCCGCCGGCAGGCGCGACAGCGCCTCGGCCGTCCGCACGTGTGCCTCGGCGATGGCGCGCAGCGGCTGTGCCTTTGCGGCGAAGACGGCAGCAAGCGGCGCAAAGGCGTCCTTGAGGCGCGCGGCAAGCTCGCGGGCGCCCGCCCAGTCCTCGGGCCAAAGGTGCCTCACGGCGGTATGGCACCGCCCGCCGGTGGACACCGTCTCCTCGGCCGCGACCAGCGCGTGCGCGATGCCGTCGAGCCCATGCCCCAGGTACACGCCGCGGAAGGCGCCGATCTCGAGCGCGCGCGCGGCGCGACGCACGGCAAAGGCGTCGAGCCCCACGCGCGTCAGCGGATGCTTCAGCAGCGCCATTACATCGGCCGGCGCGAAGTCCTTGGCGATGGCGCTGATCACGAGGTCTAGGAAAGTGCCGGGCACCGTCTTGGCGAAGGGGCGGCCGGCGGAGTCGTCGACGCGGATGCCCCACGCTTCGAGACGGGCGGCAACGCGGCGCGCCAGCAGCCGGTCCGGTGACACCAGCGCCGCGGTGCGCCCCGGCGTCTCGGCGGCCTCGCGCAAGATGAGCGCCACCACCTCCGCTTCGTCCTGCGCCGAGGGCGCCTCGATGAGACTGACGTCGGCAAGGGCTGCGCGCACCGCCTCGCGGTCGGCTTCCATGGTGTAGGCGTGCCAGCGCCCCGTCGTGCCCGACGGGCGCATGGCCTCGGCGACGAGCGTGGCCCGGTTGTCCTGCGCGGCCGATGGCTCGGTGCCGGCCAGCACATGCACATCTTGGCGGTCCAGCCCCAGCCGGTCGAGCAAGGTCCTGAGACCGAACTGGGGATGCTCGGGATGATCTGGGACCTTTGCCCAGCTCTCGTCGTCGAGATGGGGATCAAGTCCCGGCAGCACGATGGCGCCTTGGCTTAGGCCGCCGACGGCGCGCATCAGCTGCACCGTTGCGGGGATCGAGCCGGTTACGCCGGCAACGATCACGGGGCCCTCGGGCGCCGACGCGGCAAGACGCTCCGCCTCGCTCAAGATCGCCTGGTTGCGCCGCGCCGCCGGCGACAACAGACCTTTCTCTTCCAGGTGCGCCGGCCATGCCTCGGTGACGATCTTCAAGAACTCGATCGTCTGCTGCCAGTGCTCGGAGAACTCCTCCGGCACCAGCGCAGCGAGCTCGTCGAGCACCGGCTCGCCAGGGCGCTCCGTCTCCACCATGTCCATGAGGCGGGCAAGCTCGGCGGCGAGGTGGGCGGCCTGCGCCGGCGTGTTGGCGCCGGCGGCCGTCGCATGCTCTCCGAGAAAGTCTGCGGCATCGTCAGAGCGGCGCATCACCTGCGACCACCTGAGCACGAGCTCGGTCAGCGTCAGGCGCCGCGCCATCTCGCTGACGGCGGGGGGCAGATCAAGCGCGTCGGCTGCGAGCGGGGCCTCGGCCGCCAGCCCGGAGAGAAGAGTCGAGATCCTCCTCGCCCTCGGAGATCGGTCGGATGCGCGGTAGCATCATGGCACCGCCGCCGCCCGCTTTGAGGAATGCTTCCTGCAGCGCGCGCGCGGCGCGCCGCGTCGGCAGCAGCAGCGTGTAGTTGGGAAGATCGAGGGGCTCCGGCGCTCCTTTTCCGGTCGCCGGTAGGTCGCCCTTCAGGATCGCGGTTGCGATCGCCTCGAGGAACGCGCATCCCGGCGGGACGGTGTAGACGCGGGCCGCGACCTTCTTGCCGATATGGGCCGAAGCGGTCTCAAGCGACGTCCTCACTCTCGATCCACCTTTCCGCTTCCTTGAGCGCCTCCGGCGTGCCGACGTGCATCCAAAGCCCGTCGAGGCGGATGCCGTAGAGCCGCCCCTTCTCGATCGCTCGGTCCCACAGCTGGTTGAGCGAGAAGGCGCCTTGCGGCGCGCCCTCGAACATGCGCGGGTGCGCGATCGAGACGCCCGTGAACACGAACGGCGCCATCTGTCGCTCGCCGCGGCGGACGAGCCTGCCATTGTTGGCCATGACGAAATCGCCCGGCCCTTCGTAGCCCAAGCTCGTCGCCGCGGAGGCAAGCAGCATCAGGCTGTCCATCGTGTCGGGGTCCCAGGCTCCACAAAGCCGCTCCAGGTTCGAGCCGACGCCCTCGATCCACACCGAGTCGGAGTTGTGAATCAAGAAGGGCTCAGGTCCGAGCTTGGGAAGCGCGCGCACGACGCCGCCGCCGGTGTCGAGAATCTGCCCGCGCTCGCTGGAGATAATGATCTGCGGGCGCTTGCGCTGGCTCAAGTGCGCCTCGAGCGCCTCGGCGAGATAGTGCACGTTGACCACGGCGCGGGCGATGCCCGCGGCGGCGAGGCGGTCGAGCACGTGGTCGATGAGCGCCCGCCCCTTGAGGCGCACCAGGGGCTTGGGCACCGTGTCAGTCAGCGGGCGCATGCGTACGCCGAGGCCGGCCGCCAGCACCATTCCGGCCTCAGGGCGCCAGTTGGCCGACTTGCTCATGGGCAGGCTCGCGTCTCAGGGCGCAAGACCCGAGCGGGTCTTTGTCGGCAGATGGCGGTCATACCAGTCCTTGAGGGGCTTGAGCTCGGGATGAGCGAGATCGCGGTCCAGATAGCGCCACAGGCGCGGGATGTGGCGCAGGTATCGGGGTTTTCCGTCGCGCTTGGCGAGGCGCGCGAAGATTCCGAGGATCTTGGTGTTGCGCTGTGCGCCGAGCGCGGCATAGGCGAAGGCGAAGGCATCACGGTCGAATCCCGTTTCAACGCGCCCGACGCCGGCACAGTAGTGTTCGAGAAGGCGCGCTTCAAGCTCGGGCGGAACATCGGTGCGGGCATCCTGCAACAGCGAGACGAGGTCGTAGGCGGACGGTCCCCGCATGGCGTCTTGAAAATCGATCACGCCGACGCGTGCAATCCCTTCGCGGTCGGGGAGCCAGAGAAGATTGGGCGAGTGGTAGTCGCGCAACACCCAGCCCTTGGGTTGGGAGCCGAGCCGGTCGAACACGGCGTTCCACAGGTCCAGGAAGCTTGCGCGCGCCGCCTCCGGGACGGCAGTGCCGTAGAGCGCCGGCCAATACCAGTCGACAATGAGCTCGACCTCAATGCCGAGCGCGCCGTGATCATAGGCCGGGAGGCCGACCGGCGGTGTGGCGCCACGCAGCGTGACGAGCGCGTCGGTTGCGGCGCGCCACAACTCGCCCTGCTCCGCGGCACCTGTCTCCACCTCGTGCCCGAACATGCGGTTGCCCAGGTCCTCGATCAGCAGAAATCCTTGCTGGAGGTCCTCGGCGTAGATCTCAGGTGCAGTGAGGCCCGCGGTGCGCAGCGCCGTGCCGATGGCAACGAAAGGGCGCACGTCCTCGGCGAGATGCGCGATGCGGCTGTAAGGCAGCCCGTCGCGGATCGCCGGGCCATCCGGCTGGTGCGCCCAGTCCATGAGGATAGCGGAGCGGTTCGCGCAGGCGAGCCGCGCATAGCGGCGCACCGAGGCATCGCCCTGCAGGTAGCGGAGCGCGCAAGTCTCGTTCCCCACCTTGGCGCCGGCCATAAGATCGCGCATGGCGGCGAGGCGGACGAGCCGCGCCTCCCAGTCGCCGTACCCTGTAAGCGTGACGCGGCGCCTTGCGCCGTCGCCCTCGTCCTCGAGCAAGACATCGAGGTGGTCGTGAGGAAGGCTGGCGCCGGCGCGCTCGGGCCATTCGACGAGGGCGAGCCCCTGCCGCAGCGCCAGGTCGAGCCCAAGCTCGTCGAGCTCGGAGGGCGCGTTGAGGCGATAGAGGTCGAAATGCGCCACCGGCATGCGCGCGGTGGCATAGGTCTGCACCAGCGTGAAGGTCGGGCTGGGGATCTCCTCGTGCGCTCCGGCCGCGAGCGCACCGATCAGGGCGCGGGCGAACGTGGTCTTGCCGGCGCCGAGATCACCGCTCAGCGTGACGAGATCGCCGCGTCCGGCGACAAAGGCGACGTCCTCGGCCAAGCGGCCGAGCGCCGTCTCGCGGACGCTGGGAATGATGCGGGAAACAGCCATGTCGGGGGTTACTCTAAGCGGCGCTGCCGCCGGCAGATAGCGGCCCTATGGGGCCCTGTTGAGGCTCCTCGCCGGCTTTGTCGGGGCGCCCCTTCTCGGGAAGACGCACGGTGAGGCGGGTGCCGCGCCCGGGCTCCGATTCGAGTGCGACCGTGCCCCCGTGCAGCTCCACCAGGCTCTTGACGATGGACAGGCCGAGGCCTGCGCCGCGGTGGCCCGACCCCTGGCTGCGGCTCTCGAAGCGCTCGAACACGCGCCACTGCTGGTCCTTGGGGATGCCCACGCCCTGATCCTCGACCGAGAACACGATCATGTCCCGCTCGCGCCAGCAGCCGATCTGGATGGTGTCGCCGGCCTTCGAGAAGCCCACCGCATTCGACAGGAGATTGTAGAGGATCTGGCGCACGCGCGCCTCATCGGCAATGAACTGGGAGATGTCGTCGGCAACGGCGATATGCAGCGACAGGCGCGCGCGCTGGGCAGCCTCGCGCACGCCGAGGATCGCGGCATCGATGATGGCGCGCACGTCGACGGGGCCGAGCTTTAGCTCCATGGCCCCGGCGTCCATGGTTGCAAGCGTCAGGATATCGTCGATGATGGCGAGCAGTGTGCGCGAGGAGACGGAGATGTCGCCCAGGTACTCGTGCTGCTTGGCGTTGAGCGGGCCGATCTGCGGGCTGGCGAGCAGCTCGCTGAAGCCGATGATGTTGGTCAGGGGCGTGCGCAGCTCATAGGAAATGTGACTGATGAACGCGTTCTTCATCCGGTCGGCGGCGACCAGCGCCTCGTTGCGCTCGACCAGCGCCCGCTCGTAGCGCTTGGCGTCCGTCACGTCGGCGAAGGTGAACAGCGTGGCGCCGTCGGGCAGCGGCATACCGGCAAAGTCGATGATCGCATTGTCGGGGCGCACCATTTGCCCCTCGAACGGCTCGCGCTCCTCGGAGAACGAGGTGACGGCTCCGCCGATGCGGGCCCAGGTCTGCGCGTCGTCGTAGTGCTGGCGCGCGAGCGCGATGAGCTCGTCGACATGCGGGCCCTCGCCAAGCTCGCGCCGCGACAGCTTCCAAATCTCGGCAAAGGCGGTGTTGAACAGCTTCAGCCGCCCGTCGGGCCCGAACACGGCCACGCCTTCCTTGAGGCTGTCCAGCGTCTCGCGCTGCACGTCGATCAGCGCATTGTACTCGCTCTCCAGCGCCAGACGCTCCGTCTCGTCGACATAGAGGTAGGTCACGCCGCCATCGGAGCGTTTCTCGGCGACGACATGCAGCATGCGCCCGTCGGGCAGGTGCCACCAGTCCTCGTGCTGCGCGGCCTCGCCGTAGCAGGAGAGAACTTTGGCCTTCCACTCGGGATAGTTGACGACCTCCGGCAGCCGTCCCAGCTCGCGCAGCCGATCGAGCATGGCTCCGTCGGTTGGCCGCGACTTGAGCCAGTCGGCATCGAGCTTCCAAAGCTTGGCGTAGGCCTCGTTGAAGAACACGAGCTGCTGCTGATGATTGAAGATGGCGACCGCGGTCGCCACCCGATCGAGCGTGCGGTCATAGACGGCGATCTGGCGGTCGATGTCGCCCTGTACGCGCTCCGACGGCGTTAGGTCGATGGCCGCAGCCGCGGTGGCATCCTCGAAGGGGATGACGGTCACCTCGTGCGGCTTGCGCTCGCCGCCCACGACTAGCGAGATGCGTCCGCGGTAGCTGTCGACGCGCGAGAGCGCGCGCGCTGCCGTCTTGCGCTGGCGCTGCTCCAGAAGCTCGATCTGGCGCTCTTGCACCTCCGCGCGGCTGTGGGCCTCAACCGCCTTGACGTAGGCGGCGTTGACCCAGGTGATGCGCCCGTCCTTGCCCCTGAGCCACACGGGGATCGGGAGGGTGTCGAGCAGGGTGCGGCTGGCACGGACCTCGCGGGCGAGCCGCTGGTGCTGCGCCAGGATGCGCGCGACCTCGTCACGGTGGCCGGCAACGTCGCGCAGGCGCAGCACGGCGCGGCCCCCCGCCGTGCGCCCCTCGGCCTCCACGTGGCCGCCGGCGAGCGTCCGCAGGATGGTGTTGAAGGCGTGACCGGAGGTGAACAGCGCATCGAGCGCGGTCTTGAGGCTCGCGGCCGAGCCCGGCTCCAGCCAATTGGCGAAGCGCAGGAAGCGATCCGGGGCCTCGGGCAGCCCGGGGATGCCCTTCAAGGTATGGGCAACGATGCGCAGCGGCTGGCCCTGCTCCCAGAAGACCAGGATCTGCGGCTCGGAGCGGATGATCGAATCGGCGGCGGCGAGGCTGCGCCTCAGGTTGGCGTTCTCTGAACGGGCGGTGTGAGCCTCGCGGCGCGCCTTCCCCAACGACAGCCAGATGAGCGCAAGCCCCAAAAGAACCACGGCGCCGGCGACGGCAATCAAGGGCAGCCGCTCGTCCGTCAGCTCCGCCAGCAAGGCGCCGCCGCCAGAGGCGATGCCGGCGACGAGCACGAGAACACAGGCGAGACTTGCGACCAGGAGCGCAACGAGCTCCCGCCGCATGCCGCCAAAGCGTCCGTTGTGTCCGGCAGATTGCATCGGGATCCATGGAAAGGAGCGGGAACCCGAGACCTAGAGACGCAACGAGCAAAAGACACAGTCCCGGCGATCATCGCCTCGGCCCGAGGCGAATCATGCCCGATTATGCGGAGCGTTGGCCGCCGTGGCCAGACGCGTGCCGCATTTGCGCGCCCGTCCACCGTGTTTGGTTGGCGAGTGCTGCCGGCAAGACGCAGGTCGCGCACTCAATACCGGTAGTGATCGGGCTTATAGGGCCCTTCCTGGGTCACGCCGATGTAGGAAGCCTGCTCCGGCGTCAGCTCGGTCAGGTGCACGCCGATCTTCTTCAGGTGTAGGCGCGCGACCTTCTCGTCGAGGTGCTTGGGCAACGTGTAGACCTGCTTCTCGTATTTGCCGGTGTTGGCCCACAGCTCGATCTGGGCCAGCGTCTGGTTGGTGAAGGAGGCCGACATCACGAAGGAGGGGTGGCCCATGGCGTTGCCGAGGTTCACCAGCCGCCCTTCGGACAGCAGGATGATGCGCTTGCCGTCGGGGAACTCGATCTCGTCGACCTGCGGCTTGATGTTGTCCCACTTGAGGTTCTTGAGGCCCGCCACCTGGATCTCGTTGTCGAAGTGGCCGATGTTGGCGACGATGGCGCGGTCCTTCATGGCGCGCATGTGCTCGAGCCGGATCACGTCCTTGTTGCCCGTCGCGGTGACGAAGATGTCGGCGCGCGGGGCGGCCTCCTCCATGGTGACGACCTCGTAGCCTTCCATCGAGGCCTGCAGCGCGCAGATCGGATCGATCTCGGAGACCATGACGCGGCAGCCGGCGTTGCGGAGCGAGGCAGCCGAGCCCTTGCCGACGTCGCCGAAGCCGGCGACCATCGCCACCTTGCCGGCCATCATCACGTCGGTGCCGCGGCGGATGCCGTCGACCAGGCTCTCACGGCAGCCGTAGAGGTTGTCGAACTTCGATTTCGTCACCGAGTCGTTGACGTTGATCGCCGGGAACAGCAGCTTGCCCTGCCTGGCGAGCTGGTAGAGACGGTTGACGCCGGTGGTGGTCTCCTCCGACACGCCCTTGATGTTTTTTGCGAGCTCGGCGAACCAGCCGGGCTTCTCCTTCAAGAGGCTCTTGATCTTGGCGAAGAGGACCTCCTCCTCCTCGGAGCCGGGCGTGTCGAGAAACGCGGTGTCGCCCTGCTCAGCTCTCAGCCCCAAGTGCACGAGCAGCGTCGCGTCGCCGCCGTCGTCGAGGATCAGGTTGGCCGTGCCGCCGTCGCCCCACTCGAGGATGCGCGCGGTAAAGTCCCAGTACTCTTTGAGCGTCTCGCCCTTGAAGGCGAAGACGGGCACGCTGGCGGCGGCGATGGCCGCGGCGGCGTGATCCTGGGTCGAATAGATGTTGCACGACGCCCAGCGGACGTCGGCGCCGAGCGCTGTAAGCGTCTCGATCAGCACCGCGGTCTGGATGGTCATGTGCAGCGAGCCGGCGATGCGCGCGCCCTTCAGGGGCTTCGTCGGTCCGTACTCCTCGCGCGTCGCCATGAGGCCCGGCATCTCCGTCTCGGCGATGGCGATCTCCTTGCGGCCCCAGTCAGCGAGGCTGATGTCCTTGACGACGTAGTCGGTCCCGCGACCCATCGATTGCTCCTCTGTCCAGTCGGGCGGCGGCCAGCGGCCTCCGCTGTGTCTCCTGGGCGGCCGAGCGCCGGCTGCCCGTTCCTCGCGCCCTTCTAACGGGACGCTGGCGCCCTCGCAACAAGATATAAACAAGTCCTTATGTCTCATCCGGGGCGCGCAGCCGGATACCGGTCTCACAGCAAATGACGCCTCCCGGACAAGTCTATTTGTGTAACCCATCGATGTAACGGAATAGATCTCGGTGTAACCTTTCATTAGGGAACAATAATAAATTTTAGTTCTTTTACTATTCTTGCGCGCTGAGACCGCCATATTGAAGCAAAACAAGTTGGTATTTCGCAGGATGAGGCGCGCCATGAAGACGACGCTAGGACGTTGGGCTCATTGCCTTCGTGGGCATGGGTCGCGCTTTGGTGCCGACCGCTCAGGCAACGTGGCACTGCTGTTTGGTCTGTCGGCGGTGGTGCTGCTCCTGGCCATCGGCGCCGCGGTGGATGTCGGCCGCTGGCTGCATGCACGCGACCAGACGCTTGCCGCGGTCGACGCGGCGGTGCTGGCAGGTGCCCGCTACTTGCAGACGAACCCCGATGATACGGCCGGTGCCGTGGTTGCGGCGCAGAACTTCTACAAGCAGAACGTGGCGACACGCCTCCCCGTCACCAGCGATACGGTCACCTTCGAGATGGCCGACGACGGCGAATCCATGACGGCGAGCGGTACGGCCTACATCAAGACGCCGTTCCTGCAGTTCGCCAGCATCGACAAGCTGCCTCTGATCAACACGTCGACGGCGGAGTTCTCCAAGGCGTCGCACAACATCGGCGAGAACCTTGAGATCTCGCTGATGCTCGACGTCACGGGCTCGATGGCCGGGCAGAAGCTCGAGGATCTAAAGTCCGCCGCCAAGGATCTCGTCGACATCATAGTCAACGCCAGCGATAAGGACATTTCCACCAAGATCGCGCTGGTCCCGTTCTCCGAGGACATTCGCCTGCCGACGACCAGTGCTTTGAACAAGGCGCGGGGCAACAACCTGCCCGACACCAAGACGGAAAACACGTGGTGGGGTCCCGTCACCTACTACCTGTCGGATTGCGTGGTGGAGCGCACGGGCTCGCAGAAGTACACCGACGCCGCGCCGAGCTCGGGCCAATACGTCATGGCCCACTACACCCAGAACTACACCACCCCCGGCAATGGCAATGCCTTCGGCTTCGGCTTCGGCAACGGCGGCGGCGGCGGCTGGGGTGCAGGCGGTAAGAAGTCAGGCGTGTGCACCATCCCGGAGAATTCGGCCATCACCCCGCTGAGCGACGACGCTGACGATCTCAAGAGCAAGATCACTAATCTTTCGGCAGCGGGCGGCACCGCTGGTCATCTCGGCACCGCCTGGGCCTGGTACACGCTGTCTCCAAACTGGAGCTCGCTGTGGTCGGCGCAGAGCAGGCCCGTCGACTACAACACGCCCAACTATCAGAAGATCGCCATCCTGATGACGGACGGCGAGTACAACACGCAGTATGATGCGAACGGCGTTTCAGCGTCCGAAAGCAGCGCCGCCAACGGCAGCTCGACGGCGCAGGCGACCGAATTGTGCACGGCAATGAAGACCGCCGGCATCGTGGTTTACACTGTCGGCTTCGACCTGAGCGGTCCCGACAGCACATCCTACAAGACGCTGAAGAATTGCGCCTCCGACGAGCAGAAGTTCTATTCGGCCGCGACCGGCACGCAGTTGCAGCAGGCCTTCCGCGACATCGGCCTCAAGCTGTCCAAGCTCTATCTATCGAAATAGCGCTGGGCCGCGAGCCGGCGCGCCGCTCACGCGTCCTCGATGCAGTCCTCGTCGAAGCCGCTCTCGACCAGCGCGATGAGAGCCTGCAGGGCTTCGGGCCCCTGCGGGCCTTGCGCGCTCAAGTGCAATGTCGATCCCGGTCCCGCCGCCAGCATCATCAGGCCCATGATCGACGTGCCGCCCACGGCCTGGCCGTCGCGCGTCACCGTGATGATTGCATCGAAGCACTCTGCGCACTTGACGAACTTTGCCGAGGCGCGCGCGTGCAGGCCCTTGCGATTGCGGATGGTGACCACCGCCTCCGGCCGCAGGCTGTCCTTGATCTCCGGCATGACTCGACGCTCAACTTTCGCCCGATAGCTCTTGGCTCGCAATCTTGATGTACTTGCGGCCCGCTTCGCGCGCGCTCACCACGGCTTCCGCCAAGGGAAGCTCGCCCCTCACGCTGGCGAGCTTGACCAGGATAGGTAAATTTATTCCCGCGATCACCTCCACCAGCGCCTCGTCCATCACCGAGATCGCGAGGTTGGACGGCGTGCCCCCGAACATGTCCGTCAGGATGATCACACCGTCTCCCGTATTGGTGCGGGTGATCGCGTCGAGAATCTGGCCGCGGCGCACGGCCATGTCGTCGTCTGGCCCGATGGAAATGGTCTCGAGCTGCGTTTGCGGCCCGACGACATGCTCCAGCGCCGAGCGGAACTCGAGCGCCAGCCCGCAGTGCGTGACGATGACAAGTCCAATCATGAAGTAGAGCCGACCTCGATCTCGGTCCCCCGCCGCGACGATTTCGAGGGCGCGGCTGATGGGAGTTCTCGTCTGCTGCTTCGTCGGGTTCCGCCCAATTCTGAAGGGGGCGGTCTTGCGGCGGCCAAAATTTACAAGTGTTCGCCCGCCGCGCAAGGGGGTTGTGCAATCGGGCTCAAACACTGCTTGTTGGCCGCCTGAAACGCTGGGCAAGAGCCAGCAACAGCTTGACGGGCGCGGCCGCCTCGAATGGGGCGATGTGCAAAAGCGGCAGGCGCACACCCGCAAGCTCCACCACCGGTGCCGGATCGGGCAGGCGCTCGATCCGCTCCGGCGCCACCAGATCGGCAACGAGCACGAGCTCGGCGCTCGCCACAAAGGGGACTGTCACAATTCCGAGCCCGCGCACCTCGAGCTTGCCGCGGATCGTCGCAGGCGCCTCTATCGCCAGGCGCTCACCCTTGCGCGTGATCTCGACGCGGTCGTCGGCGACGAGCATGGTGGGGCTGGCAATGAGCGCCGTGGGGGCCAGCGCCAGGCAGCGCAGGGCGAGGTCCGATTTTCCCGATCCGGAGGCGCCGCGGATCAGCACCGCGTTGCCGGCGAGTGCGATCGCGGTTCCATGGTGGCTCTCAACCGCGTCGCCCAACGGGCGCTCCTCCGCGCTGCGTCCTCTCGGCCATGGGCAGACGCACGATGAAGCGGGCACCGGCGGGCTTCGCGTGGGGCCCGCTGCCCTCCTCATAGCGGTTCTCGGCGATGATCTCACCACCGTGCGCACGCACGATCTCGCGCGAGATGCTCAAGCCCAGCCCCGAGTTCTTGCCGCGGCTCGCATCCGTCTCCGGCCGATCCGAGTAGAAGCGGTCGAAGATGATGGTGAGCCGATCCTCGGGAATGCCGGGGCCCTCGTCCTCCACCAGGATCTCCACGCTGCGCAGCTTGGCGCGTGCGCGCACGGTCACCGTGCCGCCCTCGGGCGAGAAGGAGACGGCATTGTCGATCAAGTTGGTCAGCACCTGGCCGAGACGGCCCTCGTCTCCGATGATGGTGAAGGCTCCCTCGAACGGCTCGCGGCCCACCGCCAGCTCGAGCTGGCGATTATCGTCGCCGAGGATGTCGCGGAAGATGCCGACGACGTTGCGCAGCATGGTCGTCACGTCGACCTGGCGCATCTCCTTGCGCGCCAGCTCGGCATCGAGGCGCGATGCGTTGGAGACGTCCGTGATTAACCGGTTGAGGCGCTTCAGCTCGTCGTTGATCTGCAAGACCAGGTGATCGCGCTCCGCGTCCGTCTTGGCGAAGCTCAGCGACTCGGCGGTGGAGCGCGCGGCCGTGAGCGGATTTTTGAGCTCGTGCGCCACGTCGGCAGCGAACCGCTCGCTCGCCTCGATGCGCCGATAGAGCGCCTCGGTCATGGCCTGGAAGGCACCCGCCATCTGCCCCACCTCGTCGGAGCGATCGGCAAGCTCGGGCAGGCGCGCGCGCGCGCCGATGTCGCGGCTTGCCTGCTCGGCCGCGGCCGAGAGACGGCGCATGGGGCCGGCGACCGTGCGGGCGAGCAAGAGCGAGGTGACGACCAGCGCCAGCAGTGCAATGGCAGATAGCGCCAGGATGACGACACGCTCCTCGCGCAGGATCTTGTCGATCTGGCCCGGGCGCGTCGATAGCAGCAGCACGCCTTGCACGTTCTTGAAGCGCCTTATGGGCACGGCCATGGAGACGATCTGCTCGCCCTTCTTGTTCAAGAGGAGCATGCTGCGCTCATTGCCCTTCAGCGCATCGCGCACTTCCGGGTAGGCGGTGCCGTTGCCGGCATCGATCTCGCGATAGACGGGCAGCGGCTCCTTGAAGAAGTAGCGGGTGAAGCGCGTCCAGAAGTTCTGCGGCTTGGGCTGGTCGGTGGCGCCTTTGGTCGCTGCCTCGCGGAGCCTCGCCGTCAGGCTCGCGAGCGTGCGCGCCGAATCCACGATCAAGGTCCCGTCCAGGGCGTAGATGCGCGCGCGGGTGTCGGTGGGCTTGATCAGCTTGCGCAGGATCGGCGTCACCTCTTCGGGGTGGATCGAGAGCTCGAGAGCTGCAAGTCCGTCGTCGGGGTAGCGGCGACTGGTGCCGGGCGCGTCGGGCAGCTTGTCGGGATCGAGAACAATGCGCTCGCGTACCACCGTCGCGTTGGCCGCGATGGCATCGGCGATGATCTCCCCCTGCGTCTTCAGCGCATCCACCTTGGCATCGATCAGCCAGGTGTTGACCCAGCCCAAGTAGAGGATGCCGCCGACGAGGATGACGAAGCCGATGAGGTTGGAGACGAGGATGCGCCGCAACAGGCTCGCGGAGATGAAACGCACGATCGGCTGGCGCTTGAACCAGCGTGCCACCGGCTTGAAGGTGGCCGATGCGGCGACGAGCGCCGGGGCGCCGCCCGTCTCGCTGTCTGGCTTGAGGCGGGCAGCCGTAGCCGCCGCCAGCCTGGCGGCGCCGTTCATGGCGGATCGTGCGGATCGTGCGGCTTTGGCGCTGCCGCGGCTTGCCGCCGCGAGCGAGGATCGGACGACGCCCGCCGCATCGTTCGCGGCGCCTTTCAGCGCCGCGAGCCCCCTTGGCAGTGCGTAGCCCTCGGTTCGCTCGGACTCGAGCGCCATCGTTCCTCCACGCCTCAAGCTTCCTTGAAGCGGTATCCCACACCGTAGAGCGTCTCGATCACGTCGAACGCATCGTCGACCTGCTTGAACTTCTTGCGCAAGCGCTTGATGTGGCTGTCGATGGTGCGGTCGTCGACGTAGACCTGGTCGTCATAAGCCGCGTCCATCAGCGCGTCGCGCGTCTTGACGACGCCGGGGCGTGAGGCCAGCGCCTGCAGGATCAAAAACTCGGTGACGGTCAGCGTGACGGGCTTGTTGTCCCAGTGGCAGGTGTGACGCTCGGGATCGAGCTTGAGCTTGCCGCGCTCCAGAACGCGCGCGGCCTCCACCTCGGGGCTCACCCCGTCCTTGGGCTGGAAGCGGCGCAGCACCGCCTTGACGCGCTCCACGACGAGACGCTGCGAGAACGGCTTGGAGACGTAGTCGTCGGCGCCCATCTTGAGGCCGAACAACTCGTCGATCTCCTCGTCCTTGGAGGTGAGGAAGATCACCGGCATGTCCGACTGCTGGCGCACGCGGCGCAACAGCTCCATGCCGTCCATGCGCGGCATCTTGATATCGAAGATTCCCAGATCGGCCGGGTCCTCGCTCAAGGCCTCAAGAGCGGAGGCGCCATCGTTATAGGTGCGCACCCGGTAGCCCTCGGCCTCCAGCGCCATGCGCAGCGAGGTGAGAATGTTGCGCTCGTCGTCGACAAGCGCGATCGTGCTCTTTTCTTTCATCATGTCCCGACCCTGCGGCAGAAAACCACCCTGCCGCGCTTTATGGCTCCAAGGTGTATCAATTGTGGCGAAGCCAATTTCGTGATCTTTGTCTGAACCTTAACTGAACAAGGCCGAACCGGATAGCAGGCGAGACGCATGGGCAGCCAAGAGGGCGAGAAAGACAGGTCTTTTTCGCAAGTTAAGGAAACCGCCGGGATTGCCCGGGGCCTGGTACGCGGCGCGCTCAAGGGCGCGCTCGCAACTGTGCACAAAGGCTTAGGCCATCCCTACGCCTCGCTGGTGCTCACGGCAACCGACTCGGACGGTTCTCCCGTGTTCCTCATCTCCAAGCTTGCCGTCCATACGCAGAATCTTGCCGCCGATCCGCGCGCGAGCCTGCTCATCGATGCAACCGGCACCGAGAAAGATCCCATGGAAGGCGCGCGCCTCACGCTGATCGGCGAGGTGCGGCCGGCAACCAGCGCCACCGCGCGGGGCCGTTTTCTTGCGCGCCATCCGGCGGCCGCGGGCTATGCCGACTTTCCCGACTTCGGGTTCTTCGCGCTCGCTGTGCAAAGTGCGCATTACATCGGCGGCTTCGGCAAGATCATCGACTTGGCCGCCGACGATCTCCTGCTCTCGCTTAAGGACGCGGAGGGCTTGGCGGCAAGCGAGCCTGACATCGTGTCGCACATGAACGCCGACCACGCCGATGCGGTCGAGCTTTATGCGACCAAGCTTCTGGGTGCTGCGTCCGGCGCCTGGCGCATGACGGGCATCGATCCGGAGGGCTGCGATCTGGTCTTGGGCGCACGCGCGCTGCGGCTCACCTTCGAGGAGCGCATCACGGACGCCACTGCGGCGCGCAAGGAGCTCGTCCGCCTCGTCGGCGTTGCCCGCGCCGCCTGAGTGAGGGGTTGCGAGGCTGACCTTGGGCGCCATCATCCTTTAAAATCCTGAGGTGTCAGCCTGAGCCCCGGCAGCTGCGGGCGTCGTGGCGCAGCCACGCTTCGCATGGACGGCGGCAATCCGCACAGCTTTCAACGCGTGCCGCTTGTGAAGACGCGCGCCGCGGCCTAGCTTCCCGCAGCCTTGCTGGGAGAGGGCCATGCGCGCTCGTATCGTCATTGCGTCGATCTGCTTGAGCGTGGCCGGCTGCGGGCCCTCCAATAAGATTGAGCCGATTTATATCTCTCCCGACCAATACCAGTCCTTGAGCTGCGATGAGATCGCAGGCGAGGCGCGGCGCGTTGCGTTCAGTGCCGCAGCGGTCGCTGGTGCTCCTGCCGCCAGCGCCGAACCAGGCGACAAGGTGATCGTCTGGCCGGCACTGACTTCTGCCAAGACCGGCAACGAGACGGCGTCCGCACTGGGCCGGCTCAAGGGCGAGTTCGACGCCCTCGTCCTTACCGCAACTCAGAAGAACTGTGGGCTTCAGTTCCAGCAGGCCGGCGCCTAGGCGGCGCGCGCGTGCCCTCCGTGATGAGCGCCGCCGCTTTGCGGTTTATTTGAAATCCTGAAGCGTCAGGATCGGCGTCAGCGTCAGCCCGGCCTTGCTGAACGCTTCGGCGGCGCCTTCCTGGCGGTCGACCACCGTCACCACGCCCACCACCTCCGCGCCCTCGGCGCGCACGGCGTCGGCCGCCTTGATGGCCGAGCCGCCCGTCGTCGTCACGTCCTCGACGATGACGACGCGTTTGCCCTTTAAGCTGTCACCCTCCGGCAGCCCCTCGATCAGGCTCTGGGTGCCGTGCTCTTTCGCCTGCTTGCGCACAAAAAACGCATTGATCGGCCGCCCCGCGCCGTGGCTCACGGCCGCCACCGCCGACGCGACTGGCACCGCGCCCATCTCCAGCCCGCCGATCAGGTCGGCGCCCGTGCCCTCGATCGCCTGCAGAATCAGCGTGGCGATGAGGTGCGCGCCTTCGGCATCCAGCATCGTCGGCTTCATGTTGAAGTAGTAGGTGGAGGTGCGGCCCGAGGCGAGCTTGAACGCCTTGCCCGACCGGAACGAGCGGGTCTTGATGATGGCGATCAACCGCTCGCGCGCGCGCCCCGTCTCGTCCGCCATCGTCAAAATCTCCCGCGTTGGCCCCGTTGCGCAATCGCTTAACTTCGCTATCAGTGTCAAGCCCGCGCGGGGACCGCGCTGCAAGGGACCGACACGAGCGCACCCCATGGCCCGTCTTTCGCTCAAGCTCGAACGGCTCGAATGCCCCTGTCGCTGCGCCATCGACCGGGTCGCCGCGCGCCCCCGGCTCGCCGCCGCGGTGCTCGTCGGCTTGGCCTTGCTCTGCTACCTGCCGGGCGTTCTGGCGCTGCCGCCGGTCGACCGCACCGAGGTCGTTTACGCCCAATCCAGCCGGGACATGCTGAAGCGCCACGATCTCTTGGACGCCAAATTCCAGGGTGAGCGCTACGCCTTTCGCCCCATCGGCATCTACTGGCTGCAGATGGGCGCGGGGGCGCTGCTGGGCAAAGACGCGCGCGGCGCCATTGCCACCTACCGGCTGCCGTCGCTGCTGGGCGGCATCCTCGCGGTGCTTGCCATATGGTGGCTGCTGCGCCCGCCGCTTGGCAACCGCGGGGCGCTGATCGCCGCCGGCCTCTTTGCGGTCACGCCTATCGTGGCGCTGCAGGCCTCGCTCGCCATTCCCGAAGGGCCGCTGCTCGTCGCCGCGGCGGTGGCGCAGCTGGCGCTCCTGCGCCTTTATTGCGGGCCCGATCCCAAGCACGAACGGGGCTTTGCGCTGCTGTTCTGGGCGGCGCAGGGCTTCGCCATCCTGCTCAATGCGCTCGCGGTGCCGATCCTGTCGCTGTCGACGGTCATCGCGCTTTTCATCTGCGACCGCCGCCTCGGCTGGCTGAAGCGCCTGCACACGCTCTCCGGCGTGCCGTTGATGCTGGTGATCGCCGCCCCGTGGCTTCTGGTGCGCGCGCATTTCGACGGGGGCGTTCCGTTTTCAACGCTCACTTTCCCGGAGCTGTTGCGCGCGCTCGGCGGCGCCCAGGATATGAAATGGAAGGCTGCGCCGCTCACCTTCACGGGTGCCTTTGTCCTCGGCTTCCTGCCGGGCGCACTCCTCCTGGTCCCCGCGCTCAAGGGCCTGTGGCAGGGCCGCGCCGCCGCCCTGCAGCGCTTCCTCTTTTGCTGGCTCGTGGGCTACCTCGCGTACCTGGAGCTGATCGCCTCCAAGCCCGCGCTCTATACGGTGCAGGCGCTGTTTCCAGCCGCTGCGGCCGCTGTCGTGCTGTCGTTGCAAGGCGAGGGAAAGCTCGCGCTACCCGACTACATGCTGCGGCTGCCGGCGTGGCTCGTCGCGCCCGGGATGGCGGCGCTGTTCGCGGGCGTTTTCTGGCTCGCCGGCACCGTGCCCGGTGTCGGCCTCGTGCTCGGTGCGCTGCTCGTCACGGCGGTGTTCACGCTGGCCGCGCAAGCGGCGCGCGAGCGGCTCGCGGCCGCTTGGGTGCTAACGAGCATCATCGGCTTTGCGCTGTTTCTGGCCTTCACCTTCGGCGCGCTGCTTCCGCACTTGAGGAAGGGCTGGCCGGCAACGCGCATCGCCGAGGCCATCGCGCCGCTGGAGCATTGCGTCGTCGGCCCGGTCGGCATCGTCGGCTATCGCGAGCCGAGCAGCGTGTTCTTGCTCGGCCGCCAGTCCGCGGTGACCCCCGGCACCGCCGCCGACCGCATCTCGGGCGGCGAGGACGGCATCGTTGTGGTCGAGGACCGCTGGCATGGCGACCTGGTGCAGGCGCTGCAAAACCGCCATGCCGAAGTCCCGGAGCCGAACGGCTGTGTTCAGGCCTTCAACGTGATGCGCGGCTGCCCGCTGTCGTTCTCGATCTACATTACCGGCGCGCAGCGGCTCGACCCCGAGTGCAAGATCCCCCCGCGCTTTGCCTGCAAGCGCCACCCTCAGTCGCCGGCTGCCGCCTCCGCCCGCTGCCGCTGAATTCCCTCTCCTCGCACCAGGGAGAAGGAGCCGTCGCTTGTGAGCGGGGCCATATGTAAGCTATGCCGGCGGCAACGCCCCCTTAAGCCAAGCTCCACAGTCTAAGGCCCCACGATCCCCGATCGAGCCCGCGAGGATGCCCCCAATGACCGACATGGCCGAGCCCCAATTCGATCCCGAGAACCCGCCCGCGCTTCAAACCGCGCAATTCTACAACGCCCCCGAGGCCCCGACGCTCGAAGGCCTCAAGGGCAAGGTCGTGGTGCTGGTCGGCTTCCAGATGCTGTGCCCCGGCTCGCTGCGCCATGCGCTGCCGCAGGCCGAGCGGCTCGCGCGCACCTTCAGAAGCGACGAGGTCGCCGTCGTCGGCCTGCACATGGTGTTTGAAAACCACAAGGACATGACGCCCTCGCTGCTCGAGCCGTTCCTGAAGTCGGAGCGCATCTCCATCCCCGTCGTGGTCGATCAGCCGAACGGCTCCGGTATCCCCAAGACCATGCAGGCCTACGCCATGCAGGGCACGCCGACGCTGCTGCTGTTCGACCGCCAGGGGCGCCTTCGCCGCCACTACCTCGGCGCCGTCGACGACGTGCGGCTCGGCGCCGAGATCATGGCGCTCGCCATGGAGGAGCCGAAGTCGCCGCGCGAGGTGTCGCTGGCGATCGAGCGGCGGCTGGCGGCGACGCTGGTCGATCCCGAGCCGCATCACCACCATCACCACGACGGCGAGTGCTGTGGCGGCCATGACCATGATCATGACCATGCGCACGATCACGATCACGATCACGCGCACGAGCACGGCCCCGGCTGCGACCACAAGCACTGACGCGTTCGACGGGTGTCTGACCCTCAGAGACCCGTCCCCGCCCTCACCAAAAGCAGCTGCTGAAGCTTGCGTGGGTCCCGCCCTTCGGCGGGATGACGGTGGAACATGCGGATAGCGCGCGCCCACCCCTCACGTCATTCCGGCGTAGGCCCGAACCCACGCCAGTCTCCGCGATCGCGACGTCAGCGGCGGATTGCGAAGGCTGCAGCTGGCGCGGTCTTCATCCCGCCCCCCAAATCGCGCCATGGTGACCCCTACAAGTCGAGTGTCATGGCGTCCCATGCCTCGAAACAGGGAGCGAGCCATGGTCGAGCGCGTCGGCAACGGCAGGGACCGGCCCGAGGAGGCCCCGCGCGCCAAATCGCGCGCTCCCGCCAAGTCCGCCAAGTCCCGTCACAAGGCCGGCTTCGACAAGAAGACCATCGCGCTCGTCTACGACTTCGACGGCACGCTCTCGCCCCGCCCCATGCAGGACTACGCCTTCCTGCCGCAGATCGGCGAGGACGCCGCCGCCTTCTGGAGGGAGTCCAACAAGCTCGCCAAGGAGCAGGGCGCCGACGGCCTCATCACCTACATGCACCTCCTCTACAAGAAGGCCAAAGCCAAAGGCGTGCGCATCGACCGCGGCGACCTCGTCAAGCAGGGTAAGAATGTTGAGCTCTACGCCGGCGTCGAGGCGTGGTTCGACGCCATCGCCGACTACATCAAGCTGCGCTCCGAGTCGCACGGCGTCTCGCTGCGCCACTACCTCATCTCGTCGGGCCTCACCGAGATCATCGAGGGCACGACGATCTACAAGCGCTTCCACAACGTCTACGCCTCCGAGTACTGGTTCGAGGCCTACGAGCTGCCGTTCCCCAAGCGCGTCATCACCGACACCGGCAAGACCCAGTACCTGTTCCGCATCAACAAGGGCGTGGAGGACCTGGGCGACAGCATCAACCAGCACATGCCGGAGGCGCAGCGCCCCATTCCCTTTTCCAATATGATCTATTTCGGCGACGGCGACACCGACGTGCCGTCGATGGCGGTGATGCGCAAGAACGGCGGCCATGCGGTCGCTGTGCACCCGCCGGGCAAGGCCAAGCGGAAATGCGTGGAGCTATTCAAGGCGGGGCGCTGCGATTTCTTTGCCGCCGCCGACTACCGCCGCGGCTCGGAGCTGTTCAAGCGCACGTGTCTGCTCTTGGACCGCATCCTCGCCGACATCCGGGTGCAGGAGGAGATGTGGCGGCTTGGGCGGGGGGTGCGGTGAGGAGCAAATTCTAAGACGTACTGCAGTGCTATAGAATGTTTGGATTGCCATGCGCCTATTTCATTTCTTGCCGGCGGTTCATGCCCTCGATGACCTGACAAAAAAGCGCGTAAAGATTGCCGAAATCGGCAACTTGAACGACCCCTTTGAGCTGTGGAGCTGCGATCACCGCGATCCGGCGCAACGCGTCGCGTTTCGGCGATGGAAGCGGGATATGTCGACGCAGTTCGGGATGCTTTGTTTCAGTGCGGGCTGGGACAGTCCGCTCCTGTGGAGCCACTATGCAGACCGTCACAGAGGAATCTGCCTCGGGTTCGACATTGGAGACGACCATGTGACTCCAGTTAAATATGTGAAGACGCGCACTCCCATTCGTCCTCCCTTCACAGAGGAGACTATGCGGCGCTTGCTCTTCACAAAATACTCGGGCTGGAGCTACGAGGTTGAATGGCGGTTATGGTGCCGGTTGGAAGAGCATGCTCCCGATGCGCCAGACAAATATTTTCGAGAGTTCGATAGCGACGTTATCCTTCGAGAGGTGATCGTTGGACCGATCTCTGACCTTGCCGAAAGCACGATAAGAGAAGCAGTCCAACACTATTCTCATGCGATCAAAATCCGAAAAGCGCGCTTAGCTTTCAAGTCTTTTCGAGTGGTAGCAAATCGAAGGGGGTTCAAGATCTCGTAGTTTGTGTTGCAGCATGTCTGGGTTCCCGCCTCCGCGGGAATGACGGTGACGCGTAGGTGACCGCGTGCCTCCCCGCAACGTCATCCCGGCGTCATGGCGAAGCCATGCTCCGCGTCCGTGCGCAGCACGGCTTCGCCGTGACGACGGCCGGGACCCACGCAAGCTTCAGCAGACGCTTTTGGTTCTTGAGGGCACTGCCGGCAGCAGCGATGGCGCTCGCGGAGCGAGATGCGCTGCCTTAGTGCGCGCGGCGACTGGCGTGGATCCCGCTCTACAGCGGGATGACGTCAGTGGGTGGGTGAGCGCCCGCCTCCCCTCAACGTCATCCCCGCGTCATGGCGCAGCCGTGTTTCGCATGGACGGCGGGGATCCGGGACCCCGGCTCCCACAATTTGCCCGCGCCTACTGCTGACGGCGCCGGCTGCCCATATCTCCTTCGTTGACCCTCCGCCCGATACGTGTGGAAGGAGACGAAAAATGTTCGCATCGGGAAATTGCACCAAGGTGTTGGCGGTGGCGGCTGCCGTCGTCGCTCCCATGCTCATCGGCACCACAGCGCAAGCCTACCGCGGCGTGAAGCCCTACTACTCCGAGAGCTACACTACGCGCGGACCTGCGCGCGGCTACGAGGGCTGGGTCGCACCCGATTACTACTGCTCCTACAAGCGCTACCCCAACCGTGAATGCGCGACCGACGCGCGCGGCCGCGAGCGCTGCCGTATCGTCAGCTGGCGTCTCGAGCAGACCTGCCAGTAACGGAGTGGATCCGGGTCTGCGCGAGGTCGAAAATCAACGCCAGGATTTGCAGACGCCGAAGTCACTTTTCCGGCGGCGGGATTCCCGCATCGGAAGGCGGCCGCAGGTCCGTGCTCGGCGTGCCGCCGCTTGTCGCCGGCCCTTTCTGCAACGTCGCAAACAGCGCCGAGAGGACGAAGGCCGCCACCAGCGCCACGGCGATCATCACCGCGCTAAGCCCGCGCCGCTTGGGCATGTGGGCGAACTCTTGCGGCAGATTGGGATCGTACTCCGTCATGCACCCCTCCGAAAATTGGAAGTGAGCGCGTGCAGGCCTCGCCCGATCCCGAGATACGGGATGCACGCTCTCTCGAGGGTTTCCGCGAGGGGGAGTATCCGGTGCTTTCCCCGATTTGTCGACCGGCTCGAGGAGAGTGCCGAAAAGACAAGTGCTTGCGGGGCCGCGCCGAGGAGCAGGGGGCTCTCGCCAGGCCCGTGTCGTGGGCGTACTATATGCAGCGAGCAGCGGCAGCGCATCCTGGGAAGCCGACCCGATGTCGGGCTGAAGCGCACGTCGTGCTTCCGGAAAAGTGGAAGCCGGTTTTCCGATAAGAAGCACGACAAAGAAAGAGTGCTTCCGGAAAAGTGGGAACCGGTTTTCCGATGCGAAGCACGCGTTGAAAAGGGCAGTCGCTCGCCGAGGCTGGACGGATGGCCCAGCACTCGCCCTTGCGATAGGTGCCGGGGTAACGCCCGGCCTTCCCCGCAAACTCTCCGGTTCTCCGTAACCCCACGCCAACTTTCGCCTGCGACGATGATCGCCCACGCGCGGACATCCACCTCAGGAGGCGCACCATGGCTTGGTACGACTGGGTGCTGTGGGCCGGCATCCTTTATATGTTCCTCGGCACCGGCTTCACGCTCAACTGGCTCGGCGGCGTCGGCTTCGGCCAGCGCATCGACCGCAACTCCCCCAACTTCGTCAAACGCATCTACTATCGCGTGTGGGCCGCCGACGATCCCAATGCGCGCGCCGACCGCACCGACGGCCCGCCGGACATCCTCGCCCCCTGGGTCACCTCGCTGTGCGTGACCAACGCGCTCGTCACCTGCCTCATCGAGATCCTGCTGCTCGTCGGCATGCTGCAAGCCGAGCCGCCGCCCTATCTGGTGCCGGCGGCGTTCGCGTTCCTTTTGCGCGCCAATATCGAGATCATCTACGGCTCGCAGCTGATCTGGGGTCCGGCGCGGCTGCGCGGGGCGGGGCTGGCCAACTATCTGGCGATCGGGCTCATCCCGCAGGTAGGCATCCCGTGCCTGGTGGCACTGCGCTTTTCCGGCATGGGGCTGACGCCGCTGTCGATCGCCATCTTCATCGGCCTGCCGCTCGCCATCCTGGTCTGGACCGGGCTCGTCTATCGCAACAACCCGGTGCCGGCACTCGAGCAGCGGACGTAGCCTGCAGGCTGGGCTTCGCGGTTGCGAAGCCCAACGCGTCCCGCTGCGGGCATTCGCCCCGCCCTCCCGTCAAAATTCCGGCTCCTTTTCCTGGCACGGCCGATTCGTAAATCCTGGGGGAGAGAAAATGAAACGCACCTTGTGCTGGGCCGCGGTTGCGATCTTCTGGACGCAAACCGCCGGTGCCAATTCGATGGAGCGCGTCCTTGCCAAGCTCGAGCCGGAGGAGCGGGCCCACCAGGCCTGCATGCTCCTCGGCGTCGACAAGGTTCGCAAGGACAAGGCGCTGCCGCACGCGGACCGCATGAAGACCAGCGTGCTCGGCCGCGCGAAATTCACCGGCACGCGCGTGACGACCACCGGCGGCGCCGTGCGTGCCGATCACCACTGGTATCGTCTGAACTTCGATTGCACGGTGACGCCCGATCAGATGAAGGCCACGGCCTTCACCTACAAGATCGGACCTGAGATTCCGCGCGACAAGTGGGACGATATCGGCCTTTGGCCCTGACGCCCGCGCGTCGCCTCCGGTCGCCCGCGACCGTTGCCCCCGCGCCACGTCGCGCCGCCAGGCGTGCGCGCTACCGCCCAACCCCTGTGGAAATCGCTCAGTCTACCCGCTGCTGACGCGCGGCTCAGGTAGGCTCTACAAGTGATTCCATGTGTCGCGTTGGCATCGATCGGCTCAAGGCGCCCCAACGGCCCTCGCCGCCGCACGTAACCGATGCCAGACGGGCTCAAGACGTAGCGGGGAGGCACAAGAATGATTCGATACATCACGCTCGCGCTCGCATTGACTTTTGCCGCGCCCACGTTTGCAAGCGACCTCGACTGGGATTGGGCCCTGGGGACGGGAAGTCCGACGTCGAAGCATCGACA
Source organism: uncultured Alphaproteobacteria bacterium (assembly GCA_963782555.1). GTDB lineage: Bacteria > Pseudomonadota > Alphaproteobacteria > Rhizobiales > Hyphomicrobiaceae > Hyphomicrobium_A. Next base: position 72,207 of record CAWAKB010000006.1, read on the forward strand.
CGCGCGTCATCACCACCATAGCAATAGCGCCAAGGTCATGGCCTACGTGAAGCGCGACGAGTACGCCAAGAAAGAGCCCGACGGCTACCAGTGCGTCGAGAAGGTGCGTGGGCTCGGCACGCAATGGATCGGCACCGAGGGCGCCTTGCAGGCGGCCAAGAAGGACTGGATGGAGCGCGTGCGCTACGACCACGGCGAATCATATGTCGACATGGCGAACGCCCGGGATTTCGAGAGCCGCTGCGGACGCGTGTCGATCGGCGAGATCGCCGGGCAGGTGACGTATCGCTGCGAGGTGCATGCGCGCCCCTGCAAGCCGCCGCTGAAAGAGGTCACGAAAGCGGGTAAAGACGCGAGGTAAGGCGCCGCGCCCGCGGCAGAGCCCGTCGCCGCGGGGATGCTCAGTGCGTCATTCCGTGCGCGGCACGCTAAGACGTGGCGCGCCGATCCGTGAAACTAATCCCCGGTCTCTACCGCCCCTTTACACTCCGCACGCCCGTTCCAACGGCCGGGGGCGCAGACGTGCGCTGGCGGACTTGCGCGGAGCGGGCCGGCTTATGCGGCCGGGGGCCATATAGCTAGCCCTCAAGTCTTTCTGCTGCTGAGGCGAAAATCTCAGTAACGCCCGCGGGCACCTGGATGCGCCCGTGGGAATGGCAGTAGACGGGCGGTAAGCCTGTGCGGGGCGGCGATGGCCGCATCCAATCTACGATCACAGTGATGGGCCAAAACCGCCCCGCTCCCTGGTTGTTTCTTTTCTCAACCCCTCGGGCAGACATGCCGCGAGGACAAAGGCGCATCAAATAGGTGTCATCCTCGGGCTTGTCCCGAGGACCCAGCTCTCCGCTGCTCGTCGTAGGAATTGCCGAGGCGAGGCTGGCAGTACTGCGACTTCAACCTGGGCTTGTTGATTTGTGGTTCCTCGGGACAAGCCCGAGGATGACAGAGGAGGATGGCGCCACGTGTTCATGTCGGCTGGTTAGGCAAAGGTAAGTGGGAGACGGCCGCCCCGATTGCGCTGCGCGCGCTCTGGGCCCACATTTGCCAACGAGGAGAGCGACGGAGAACGACACCATGAGCGATACGCTCGGCATGGCCACGCAGCTCGCAGGCAACGCCGTCCGCTTCGGCTGGTACTCGGGCCTCAACTGGCTGTTGACGCGCGAGGCGCAGCGCCTCGGTCCGCGCCCGCGCTATGTCCCTGAGCGCCCCGTACCGAGCGAAGCGGACTTGATGGCCGACCTGCGCGCCCTGTTCCTCGCCGACGCCGCTGCCGTGCGCGACGGCCTCTATCCGCCGGAGGCGGCGGCCGTCAGCCTCGCCCGGCATCTGCGCGACGTGCGCGCCATGTTCGCCGACCTGCCCGCGATCATGCAGCGGCGCAAGACGGAGGATACGCGCACCGCGTCCCAGCACCCGCCCGCCGAGGCGCTCCCCGACTACTACGCGCAGGACTTCCACTTCCAGACCGGTGGCTACCTGAGCGAGGAGTCGGCAAAACTTTACGACGTGCAGGTCGAGACGCTGTTCTACGGGGCGGCGGCCGTCATGCGCCGCGCAGGGCTCAAGCCCATTGCCGCCTACCTGCGCGGCCGCGATCAGCGCGCTTGCGCACTTGTGGACATTGCCTGCGGCACCGGCCGCTTCCTGCGCGAAGTACGCCTCGCCTACCCCGGCTTGGGGCTAACCGGCCTCGACCTGTCGCAGGCCTATCTCGACGAGGCGCAGCGCCATCTTGCCGGCCTGCGGCCGGTGACGTTGCTGCGCGCCAACGCCGAGGCGATCCCGCTTGCCGACGCCAGCCAGGACATGGTCACGGCGGTCTTCCTCTTTCACGAGCTGCCCGGCGCAGTGCGCCGCAGCGTCAGCGCCGAGATCGCTCGCGTCCTCAAGCCGGGTGGGCTCTTCGTCTTCATCGATAGTCTGCAGATGGGAGACCGGCCCGGCTGGGACGGCTTGCTCGAAGCATTCCCCGTGCGCTTCCATGAGCCTTACTTTGCGCACTATGCCGCCGACGACCTCGACGCCATGTTCGCCGAGGCGGGGCTGGTGCCGCAGGAGACGACGCATGCGTTCCTGTCCAAGGTCATGGCGTGGCGCAAGGCGTGAGCGCGTTGCGGCGCCTCAGCTGGTGACGATGTTGCTCACCATGAGGATCGCCGCCGAGGCCGCCAGCGCTCCGCAGAACAGCCAAGCGCGGAAGGTGACGTTGCGCTCCACGCGCTGGGCCTCGTCCTTGAAGGTCTCGAGCTCGGCCAGCTTGCGGCTCACCGCCTCGAAGCTGTTGTAGGCGTGGTAGTTGCCGTCATGGCGCGCTTCCATCTTATCGAGACGCGTCTTGAGCTCGCGGATGCGGCGCAGCATCTCGTCGAGCTTGGCCTCGCGGATGCGCTTTTCGCTCTGCTGGAAGGCATACCAGCGCTGGTCCTGATTGGCCCCGTCCTCGAGCTCGGAGACCTTGCCGGAGAGCCCGTCCACGTCGCGGCCCAGCAGGCGCAATGTGGCCTGCAGCTGATCGATCTTGGTGGCGGTCTCGACGACGAAGCTGTCGCGCGCGATCAGCGGAACGGATGGACCGGACTCAAGACGCGGAATGGTGGAGATCTTTTCCAGGTCGGAACGGCGGTGCAGAGGAACGGGGGAGGAAAAGCGCTTGCCTTCGTCGACTTTCAGCACGGTGACACCACCCTCCAACTTGGACGCAACTTCGCTCGCTCCGGAGAAACTCTTCCCCGGTGCACCGAAATCACAGTCTAGATGCAATCGTCTTGCCCGAAAGCTTGATCCTGTGCAGTACATCGCCACTTATGCAAATAACGATGCATTGCAACCGCGGCGCGGCTGCAGTCACAGTCTCAAGAATGCTCTTGGGCTTCAGTTTTATGACTATAACGCAACGCCTGATCGTTGGCTAGTCTTTCAGCGGCGCAATCGACAGCGAATGCTGGATGTCTGCTTTTCGCAGCGCGCTTCACTTGTTGACGGCGCGCAAGGCCGCCTCCCCGTAGCGCGCGCCCGCGGCGGCGCCGGCGGTAAAGACTGCATCGATGCGCGCAAGATCGGCGGCCGACAGCGTCACCGCTAAGGCGCCGACGTTTTCCTCGATGTAGCGCAGGCGCTTGGTGCCCGGGATTGGCACGATTTCGTCGCCCTGTGCCAGCACCCAGGCGAGTGCCAGCTGCGCCGGAGTGCAGTGCTTATCGACCGCCATCTCGGCAATCGTTTGCACGAGGTCGAGGTTTTTCTGGAAGTTCTCGCCCTGGAAACGCGGGGAGTGATGGCGGTAGTCGCTCGGATCGAGGTCGGCCATGGACTTGATCTGAGCGGTTAGGAAGCCGCGGCCCAGCGGGCTGTAGGCGACAAAGCCGATGCCGAGCGCGCGCACGGTTGGCAAAGATCTCGTCCTCGGGCTCGCGGGTCCACAGCGAGTATTCCGACTGCAGCGCCGTAATCGGATGCACGGCGTGCGCGCGTTTGATCGTCTCCGGGGCTGCTTCCGACAGGCCGAGGTAGCGCACCTTGCCGGCCTTCACCAATTCGGCCATGGCGCCCACCGTCTCCTCGATCGGCGTCGCCGGATCGACCCGGTGCTGGTAGTAGAGGTCGATGGTCTCGATCCCGAGGCGCTTCAGGCTCGCGTCGCAACATTGGTGCACGTACTCGGGCTTGCCGTTGAAGCCAGTGATGGCGCGGTCGGGTCCGCGCACGATGCCGAACTTGGTGGCGAGGACGACCTTATCTCGGCGATCGCGGATGGCGCGGCCGACGAGCTCCTCGTTGGCGCCGCAGCCATACATGTCGGAGGTGTCGATGAAGTCGATGCCGAGCTCGAGCGCGCGATGGATGGTGGCGATGGATTCCGCCTCGCTGCCGCCGACGTAGAAATCGGACATGCCCATGCAGCCCAGTCCGAGCGCGGACACCTTGAGCTTGCCGAGGTTGCGATACTGCATGGGGCCTCTCCTGCGGTTGGACGGTCGACGGGCGCGCGGCCGGCCCGGCATCAAGAGAATAGGAACGCCGCCGCCGGGATGAAAGTTGGGGCGGCATGCGGCCGCAACAGGCTGCGATCAGCCTCCCATTTCGCCGCATTGGGCGCGGTGGCGCAGGTAGTGGTCGGCCAGCACGATGGCCATCATCGCCTCTCCGATGGGAACGGCGCGGATGCCGACGCAGGGGTCGTGGCGTCCCTTGGTGATGACATCGGTATCGTTGCCCTCGGTGTCGATGGTCTTGCGCGGGGTGAGGATCGAGGAGGTCGGCTTGACCGCGAAGCGGCACACGACCGGCTGCCCGCTCGAGATGCCGCCGAGGATGCCACCCGCATGGTTGGTGAGGAAGCGCGGGCTCCCGTCGGGCCCGATGCGGATCTCGTCGGCGTTTTCCTCGCCCGTGAGCTCGGCCGCCGCCATCCCGGCGCCGATCTCGACGCCTTTCACCGCGTTGATGCTCATCATGGCGCTGGCGAGGTCCTGATCGAGCTTGCCGTAGATCGGCGCGCCCCAGCCCGCCGGCACACCTTCGGCGACGACCTCGATGATGGCGCCGATGGAGGAACCGGCCTTGCGGATGCCGTCGAGATAGTCGGCCCAGGCCACCGCCGTCGCCGGGTCGGGGCAGAAGAAGGGATTGGCGTTGACGGCATCCCAGTCCCACAGCGAGCGGTCGACCGCGATGTTCCCCACCTGCACCAGCGCACCGCGAATGGTGACGCCGTCGATGACCTTGCGCGCGACCGCGCCGGCAGCGACGCGTGCGGCCGTCTCGCGCGCCGACGAGCGCCCGCCCCCGCGAAAGTCGCGCACGCCGTACTTTTTCCAGTAGGTGTAGTCGGCGTGGCCGGGGCGGAACTTGTCCTTGATGTCGCTGTAGTCCTTGGAGCGCTGGTCGACGTTCGAGATGAACAGCGAGATCGGCGTGCCCGTGGTGACGGGACGGCCTGCCTCGTCGGGGAAGACGCCCGAAAGGATCTCGACTGCGTCGGGCTCCTGGCGTTGCGTGGTAAAGCGCGATTGTCCGGGGCGGCGCTTGTCGAGGAAGGTCTGGATGTCGGAGGCCTGCAGCGGCAGACCCGGCGGGCAGCCGTCCACGATGCAGCCGATGGCAGGGCCGTGGCTCTCTCCCCAGGTCGTCACGCGAAAGAGGTGACCGAAGGTGTTGTGGGACATCGTGATCCGCAGAGGTTGGGGCCGGCGGTCAGCTCAAGTGGCGCGTGCAACCTCGCGCGATTCGACCGTGGCCAATGGGCCAGTCTTAGAAGTGCAAGCGGACGCGGGCAAGGGGCAGGGCCGGGCAAAGCCCGTGACAAGGCTTCGCGACGCAGTTTAAGTGGGACCAAGTGCAGCGTCGCGGTACGCGATACCTTGCAAGGAGACAGCATGAGGGAGGGCGCGCGTTTAAGCGTTGCTCCGCCTCCCATGCAACACCGCCGCTTGGTGGGGGACCGCCGGTCATCGAAGGCTTCGGGCCTCGCGACCACAGGTCCAGGAACGCCGTTTCTGAGAGTCATGGCTTATCGCCAGTCGCGTGTCGCACCACCCGTATGCGTCACGGGACGACCGCTTGCGGACGTACCCGAACATACGCCGCTCCCCGCCGGCTTGAGCAACCGTCGTCGAGCGGCAGAGCGCAAAGCGTGGGAAGAGCCGGAGCAGCCGCTGCTTCGGCTCTTCTCGTCTAGCGCCAGCCAAATCGGCTCAGAGCCACGCCATCCCATCACCGCGCAGAACCAGCACGCGATCCTGCGGCACGTCGAGCCGCGGCACCGTGGCGACGTCGAGACCCAGGATGTGCCCGCGCAGCACGCGGCTCACACCCCCGTGCGATACGACCACGGCATCGCGCGCGAGGTCATCCAGCCACGGCAGCGTGCGCGCCATGAGGTCCTCGTAGCTTTCGCCGCCTTGCGGACGCCAGCGGAAGGGATCGCGGGTGCGCGCCTCGATGCCCGCAGCATCGATGCTGGGCAGATCGGCAAGGAGCGTGCCCTGCCAGTCGCCGTAATGGGCCTCCTTGAGGCGCTCGTCGATCTGGAATGCGTCGGGGTCGAGCCCCAACGCCTCGCGTACGATCCGCATGGTCTCGCGGGCACGCGTGAGCGGGCTTGCGATGAAGTCGGCGTTTGCGATGTCGGGGAGCAGCGGGCGCAGCGCTTCGCCGTTGCGCTTGGCCTGCGCCCGGCCCGTCTCGTTCATGGGAACGTCGGCCTGACCCTGGTAGCGGGCTTGCGCGTTCCAGTCCGTCTCGCCGTGGCGGATGAAATAGATCGTCACGTCCGCGCGCATGGCGTCGGACCTTGCCGGTCGGGCCTCACCCATCCTCGCCCTTCGCGACCGTGATGTCGGGGGCCTCCTCGTTTTTCATGCCCTGCACGTGGTAGCCGGCGTCGACGTGGTGAACCTCGCCCGTGACGCCGCGCGCCAGGTCCGACAATAAATAAAGGCCGGCGCCGCCGACCTCCTCGATGGTGACGGTGCGCCGCAAGGGCGAATTGTACTCGTTCCATTTGAGGATGTAGCGGAAGTCGGCGATGCCGGAGGCTGCGAGCGTTTTGATGGGCCCGGCCGAGATGGCGTTGACGCGGATGCCGCTCTTGCCCAGGTCGGCGGCGAGGTAGCGCACGCTTGCCTCGAGCGCGGCCTTGGCGACGCCCATCACGTTGTAGTGAGGCATAACCTTTTCCGCGCCGTAGTAGGTGAGCGTCAGAATGGAGCCGCCGGTCGGCATGAGCTTTTCGGCCCGCGCCGCGAGCGCGGTAAGCGAGTAGCAGGAGACGAGCATGGTCTGGCTGAAGTTCTTCTCGCTGGTGTCGACGTAGCGTCCGTCGAGCTCGCTCTTGTCGGAGAAGGCGATCGCATGCACGAGAAAGTCGAGCTTGCCCCAGGTGCTTTGCAGCTCGGCAAAGACGGCGTCCATCGAGGCTGGATCGGTGACGTCGCAGGGCATGATGAACTGCGTGCCGAGCTCTGCAGAGAGGGGCCCCACGCGTTTCTTCAGGGCCTCGCCCTGATAGGTCAGCGCGATCTCCGCACCCTGTGCCGCGGCGGCCTTGGCGATGCCCCAGGCGATGGAGCGGTTGTTCGCCACACCCATGACGAGGCCCTTCTTGCCGGCCATCAGGGTGCCCCTTGCGACCCCTGTGCTCGGCACCGGCTCCAACATGGTTTTCTCTTCCCTTCGCCTGTTTTCGGCGCGCATCCTACACAAAAGGATCAACGGGTCCAGAAGGACCGCGCCCTGAGGGTCAATAGGCTATCGGGAGCTTGTGAGGAAGCCCGTATTGGGCTCAGCCGTCGAGCTGCCAACGGCCGCTCGGCAGACGGCAGGCGACGCCCTCGATCTTGCTCGTGCGTTTGCCCGTGGTCAGCAGCACCATCAAATGGCGGCAGACCTTTCCGGAGCTGTCCTTGAAGGAGACGGTGGGACGGACGACACCGGCGAGCCGTCCATGCCAGCGCCGCCACACGTAGGTGGTGCCGTCGCCGACCTCCGAGAGCGCGTACTGGATGCGCTCGAGTGCCGCAATCTCATCCTTCTCGTCGAGGTCGTGCGGCGGAGGCGAGATCGGCGCGATCCTGGCCGGCGATGGAGCCGACGGATTAACCTGCGTCTGCCACTGGGACGGGTCGGCACGGGCTACGCGCGAGCCCAAGAAAATCTCGCCGACCAGCACGAAGGCCGTGATGACAACTGCGGCCAGGGTCACTAAGGAAGGATGCGCACTCATGACGCTTCACTCGACAATTGACGACGCGACGTTGCGCCACTCGGGATGACGATCTTGAGCGAGTATGGAGCGACATGGTTAAGGGCGACTGAAGAGACGTGCCGCGCGTCGCGGTTCGAGGCGACGGTTAACGAGGGATTGACGCTTGACTGAGGAGCCCGAACCGAAAGCAGGCCATGATCACGGGCCCGAGCCCGGCGATTTCGCCGAGGCCGGCGAGCCGTTTTCGTTGTTTGAGCGTTGGCTCAAGGACGCCGAGCAGCACGAGCCCAGCGATCCCAACGCGATGGCGCTGGCGACGGTCGATGCGTCCGGCCAACCGAACGTGCGCATGGTGCTTTTGAAGGCGCTCGACGGGCCCGACCGGCAGGACCGCGGCTTCGTCTTCTATACGAACTACGAGAGCGCCAAAGGTCATGAGCTGCTCGCAACGCCCAAGGCTGCGCTCGACTTCTACTGGAAGAGCTTGCGGCGGCAGGTGCGCGTGCGCGGCACCATCTCGCAAGTCAGCGCCGAGGAGGCGGACGCCTACTTCGCAACGCGGCCGCGCGGCGCGCAAATCGGCGCCTGGGCCTCGCAGCAGTCGCGGCCGTTGGAGAGCAGGTTTGCGCTCGAGAAGGCGGTGGCGCTGGTTGCGGCCAGGTTTCATGTGGGCCACATCCCGCGCCCGCCGCACTGGTCCGGCTTCCGCGTGACGCCGCTCGAAATCGAGTTCTGGCACGGCCGTCTCTCGCGGCTGCATGAGCGCGTCGTCTTCCGCCGCGAGAGCGCAGGGTTGGACTGGTTGAGGACCAGGCTCTATCCCTGAGGGGAGGCTCCTTTATTGCGTCGGACCTGGGGGCCGTGTGCTTCTGTCAACGGCCCCTCGTTTTCGACTGATTCTGGGATATCCTCGTAAATGCTTGGCCGGTGCAGGATGACTGGGGACGGCGAGATACCGTGCAAAGAACACAGCTGAAGACCGATAAGGGGACCCGCGTTCAGGCCGGCATTGCGCCGCGGTCTGTGATTTAAGGGTGCAACGCCGCATGAGGCCGCCGCCGCCACTCGGACCATCGATCTTTGCCCGCTGGACGAGCCGCATTGCGCTCTTCTCGGTGGGCGTCCTCCTCGCCGCCATGTTGCTCCACCGGCTGCTGTCGCTGCCGACGCCGGTGGCGCTCAATCTCGCCGCCGTTGCCTTCGCGGGTGCGGCCCTGTCGATCCTTCTGGCGATCGCAGCCGCCGTCGGCGTCTGGCGCACGGGACGCCCGGGGACATCGCGCATCGTCTTCGGCACGCTGGTGAGCCTCGGCCTGTTGTTGTGGCCGCTCATCTATCTGCCGACCTATGAGCGGCTGCCCAAGATCAACGATCTGACCACCGACCCCACCAATCCGCCCGCCTTCGAGACGCTGGCCAAGCTGCGCGGTCCTGGCGCCAATTCACCCAACTATCCCGGTGCTGCCTTCGCGCGGGCGCAGGCCAAGGCCTATCCCGATATCAAGCCGATCGAGATCAACCGCTCGGTGGACGAGGCATTCGAGCTGGTCGTCGACGCGATCCGTCGCCTCAAGATGACCATTGCGCGCCAGGAAGCGCCGGATCTCGAAACGGGCCGGCCCGGCATGATCGAGGCCGTGGACCGCACGCTGATTTGGGATTCTACGACGACGTGGCGATCCGCGTCGCCGGCAACGACGAGCATGCGCGCATCGATGTCCGCTCCGCCTCGCGCTACGGCGCGCATGATTTCGGGCGCAATGCGGACCGCATCCGCCAGATCCTCAAGGAGATCGTCGTGCGCCTGGAATCGGTGGTGCCGGCGGTGCGGGCCAAGGAGGCCAAGCCGAAAGTGATCAAAGAGGAACGGCGACGCAGTCGACGTTCGCGGCGTCGTCGCAGGTAATAAGGCCGCGCTCGGCGAGATGCAGGATGTGGGCCTGCAGCGACAAGGTTGCCGCGCCCATGACCCCCTCAGGCAGATCACGGTAGATCAAGGGCAGCAGCTTGCGCACCGTATTCGTTCCCTTGCGCACCGCTTCGAGAATTGCCTGCTCCCGCCAGCGCCGATGCAGAAGGTAGGCCTTCACCATGCGCCGCAACTCCAGGATGCGCCCGCCATGGCCCGGCAGCAGCATCTCGTTGTCGCGCGCGAGCAGTAGCTCGAGCGAGCGCAGATAGTCGGCCATGCGGCCTTCGGGCGGCGCGACGACGGAGGTGTTCCAGGCCATCACGTGGTCGCCCGAGAAGACGATGCCGCGGCCCTCGAGTGCAAAGCACAGATGGTCGGGGGCGTGCCCGGGCGTGTGGAGCGCATGCAATTCCCAGTCTGAGCCCGCGATGCGATCGCCGCCTTCGATGTGGACGTCGGGCACATAGGCGCGGTTGACGTATTCGGAGTCCTCGGGCTCGGCACCCTGGGCGCTCGGCAGCGCGCCGCGGCGAAATCCGTAGGTCTTGGCGCCCGTCGCGGCCTGCAGTGCGGCGAGCCCGTCCACGTGGTCGCGGTGGGCATGGGTGACGAGGATATGCGTGATGGGACGCTTGCCCGCCGCCTCAAGGATGGCGGCGGCGTGGTCGGCGTCGATTGGGCCGGGGTCGATCACAGCCAGCGTCTTGGTGCCGACGAGATAGGTGTTGGTGCCCTTGAAGGTCAGCGCGCTGGCGTTGTTGGCGACGAGGCGCTCGACGCCCGCCGCCATGGCGCTCGGAACGCCATAGGCGAACTGCATGTCGGTCTTGAACTTGGGGCCTTCGCTCATGTCCCGTGCGCGGCCGCTATGGCAAATGGGTGAAGATGGTCGGAGCGGGGAGATTCGAACTCCCGACCCCTTGCTCCCGAAGCAAGTGCGCTACCAGGCTGCGCTACGCTCCGCCCGACCGTCAGCCCGAAGGGACAGCGCCGCTGCGCGTCTTTACACAGGACGTGCGCCCGGCGAGGGCGGCTTTATAGCTGCCGCGGCCCGGCCCCGCAAGCGCGGGTTCGGCTGGGATTGCCGGCAGATAGGCGGCCAGCGCATTTGGATGCGGGGCTCCCCGTCACAGCGGCTCCTCGTGTCGCTCGGCAGGCCAGGTCCAATTGCGGATCTCGGGCATGTCCTCGCCATAGCGGGCGATGTATTGCTTGTGCTCGATCAGCTTGTCGCGCACGGCCTGGCGGATATAGGCGGCCATATAGCCCAGCTTCGGCACGCGATCGATGACGTCTGCCACCAGGTGGAAGCGATCGAGGCGGTTGCGCACCACCATGTCGAACGGTGTCGTCGTCGTGCCCTCCTCGATGTAGCCGCGCGCATGCAGGTTGTGGTGGTTGGTCCGCCGGTAGGTCAGCCGGTGAATCAGCCACGGATAGCCGTGATAGGCGAAGATGATCGGCTTATCCGTGGTGAAGATGGTGTCGAAGGCTCGGTCCGACAGACCGTGCGGATGCTCGCCCTTCGGCTGCAGCGTCATCAGGTCGACGACGTTGATCACGCGGATCTTGAGATCAGGCGCGTGCTGGCGCAGCAGATCGACGGCGGCAAGCGTCTCGATCGTCGGCACGTCGCCCGCGCACGCCATCACGACATCGGGCTCGCTACCCTTGTCGTTACTCGCCCATTCCCAGATGCCGATGCCGGAGGTGCAGTGCTTGACGGCCTCGTCCATGTCGAGCCACTGCGGCTGCGGCTGCTTTCCCGCGACGATCACGTTGATGAAGTTGCGGCTGCGCAGGCAGTGGTCGGTGACCGACAGCAGCGTGTTGGCGTCGGGCGGCAGGTAGACGCGGATCACGTCGGCCTTCTTGTTGACCACGTGGTCGATGAAGCCCGGATCCTGGTGCGAGAAGCCGTTATGGTCCTGCCGCCAGACGTGCGAGGTCAGGAGATAGTTGAGAGAGGCGATGGGGCGGCGCCAGGGAATTTCCTTCGAGGTCACCTTCAGCCATTTGGCATGCTGGTTGAACATCGAGTCGATGATGTGGATGAAAGCCTCGTAGCAGGAGAAGAGCCCGTGGCGGCCGGTGAGCAGATAGCCCTCGAGCCAGCCCTGGCACATGTGCTCGCTCAAGACCTCCATGACGCGCCCGTCAGGTGCGAGGTGGACGTCCTCGGGGATCGTCGGCTCCATCCACACGCGGTCGGTTTCTTCAAAGAGCGCGGTCAAGCGATTGGAGGCCGTTTCGTCGGGGCCCATGACGCGGAAGTTGCGTGACTGCTCGTTGTACTTCATGACGTCGCGAAGAAAGCGGCCCATGACGCGGGTGGCCTCGGCGATGACGCCGCCGGGCTTCGGCACCTTGACCGCGAAATCGCGAAAGTCGGGCATGCGCAAATCCTTGAGCACCACGCCGCCATTGGTGCGTGGATTGGCGCTCATGCGCCGCTCAGCCCTGGGCGCCAGCGCGGCGAGCTCGGGCATGAGGGTGCCGTTGGAATCGAAGAGCTCTTCCGCGTGGTAGCTCTTCATCCACTCTTCCAGCAATTTCACGTGCCCGGGCTTCGTCGCCAGGTCGGTGATCGGCACCTGATGCGACCGCCAGAAGCCTTCGGTCTTGAGCCCGTCGACCTCTTTGGGCCCGGTCCAGCCCTTCGGCGTCCGCATGACGATCATTGGCCAATGGGCACGCTTCGGGGTGCCTTTGCTGCGGCAGTCCTCCTGGATCGCCTTGATCTCGGCGATAACGGTATCGAGCGTTTCCGCCATCTTGCGGTGCATGACGGGGGGATCGTCACCCTCGACGAAATAGGGCGTGTAGCCGTAGCCTTTGAAAAGGCACGCGAGCTCCTCGTCATCCAGGCGCCCGAGGATGGTGGGGTTGGCGATCTTGTAGCCGTTGAGATGCAGGATGGGCAGCACGGCGCCATCGCGCAGAGGATTGAGGAACTTATTGGAGTGCCAGGAGGCGGCAAGCGGGCCGGTCTCGGCCTCGCCGTCGCCGACGACGCAAGCGACGATGAGCTCCGGGTTGTCGAACGCGGCGCCATAGGCGTGCGCCAGCGAGTAGCCGAGCTCGCCGCCCTCGTGGATCGACCCCGGCGTCTCAGGCGCGACGTGGCTTGGAATGCCGCCCGGGAAGGAGAACTGCTTGAAGAGCTTCCTCATGCCTTCGGCGTCTCGCGAGATGTTGGGGTAGATCTCGCTGTAGGTGCCCTCCAAGTAGGCGTTGGCCACCAGACCCGGCCCGCCATGTCCGGGACCAGTGACGTAGATCATGTCGAGGTCCTGATTGCGGATCAGCCGGTTGAGATGCACGTAGACGAAGTTCAGACCCGGCGTCGTTCCCCAGTGTCCGAGCAGGCGCGGCTTGATGTGCGCGAGCGTGAGCGGCTCTTGCAGAAGGGCGTTGTCGTAAAGATAGATCTGCCCGACCGACAGGTAGTTGGCCGCACGCCAGTAGGCGTTTATCAGCGTCAATTCTTGCTCGGACAGGCCTTGCGACGGCTTCGTATCCGCCAGGAGCTCCGACATGATCTCCTCCTATTTTAGCGTTCCGGCTACACGGTCCCGAGCTACGGCCCGAGCAACGCGGGTCCATGCCGGCTAACCCACCACACCCCGAGACGGCATCGATTGCTGCGGCGTGGGGCAAGCTGCGTCGTCTGAGCGCCCAGCCGCGGCACGCGGGCGAATTTGGTGCCGATCCGTTGCAGAAGTGCGAACCGTTATCGTGCAATTGTCGAGGAGTATGTGGGGAATAGTCAGCTTGGCGAGAAGAGGCTTATGGGCTCTCGTAATAGGGCGCATGGACTAGGCTCAACAACACCGTTCGCCTTCCGCTGGACGCCCATGCTTCACATGAGCACACTCACGCCGCGGACTGACTGTGAGCCCACCCTCCGCCCAGCTTGCGAGCTTCCGCGGAACGCTATAGAGACGCCGGGCGATGGGGCGTAGCCAAGTGGTAAGGCAGCGGATTTTGATTCCGTCATTCCCAGGTTCGAATCCTGGCGCCCCAGCCAATCTTATGGGCCTTTGCGAGGATGCCTCAGGACGCGGCGCGTGCGCGCAATCGCCGAGGGGCGCAGCCGAACCGTTTGCGGAACGCCTTGTTGAACGCGGAGGTGTCGCGGAACCCCCATTTTTGGGCCAGCTCTGCGATTGTATGGGTCGCGCCCGAGACCAGCTCATTGCGCACGTGATCGAGGCGCCGCATGACGACGTAGGAGCCGAACGTGACACCTGAGGTCGCAAAGAGCTTGTGCAGATAGCGGACGGAGATGCCAAACCGGTTGGCGACCCCGGACGGGCGAAGCGTGTGGTCACAGATGTTGCTGTTGGTGTAGTCGAGAATGTCGCGCAGCAACGGGTTGTCCAGTGGCTTGGGCTGGAGCGTCGCGACCCGCGCTAATTGAACTTCCTCTGCCACCAGCAGCGACACACACGCCTCATAGAGAGCAGCCAGCTGCTCCTTGGAGCCTGTGTGCATGTGCTCGGCCAGGATTTTCATGCACGAGGCGAGCGGGTTCGAAGATGTCTCGCGGATGAGGCGCAGACAGCTGCCGGCGTCTTTCGTGCGGTGCAGAGCCGAAAGACGGGCAGCAGGAACCTCGAGTGTCACGATGTCGTAGGGGCTCCGGCCGTTGGCCTTGATCCTGGCGGGCATGGTGCCGTTGAACGTCACGATGCTGCCGCGCCTGGGCGTACTGCGATGACGAATGTGCGACACGCGAACGTCTCCGCCCAGGACGTAGAGAACGTAGACGCCAGACGTGGTCGCGCCCGCGAGGTCTATGGGTAGGTTCAGCGTGGCCCGCGGCGCACCGCGCAGTCTGCCGACGGATCCCTCCCTGAGTGCCACTCTCTCGAAGTACATGATTTTCTTTTTTGATTACTGGAGCAGCAGACCCGTTGTAGGCGTCCTACGGGCAGTAACTACAACGATCATGCGCATTTGAGCACAATCCTGCTCGGCCGCGTCGCAGCGCACGCGCGCTAGAAGCCTGCCCGATACTGTTTGGGCGTGACGCCCGTGAATTGGCGGAAGACCTTCACGAAGTGGCTCTGGCTCGCAAAACCGAAAGCCATAGCGACTTGGCTCGCGGGTAGATTTGTGCCCGCGAGCATGGCCTTCGCGCTTTCAATCCGTTCCTGCAGCACAAATCGATAGGGAGTTACGCCAAACGTGGTCCTGAACACCCTGGCGAAGTGGGAAGGGCTCATCTGCACCAGCGCTGCAAGCTCCGTCACGGTGATGTCGCTGGTCAGGTTTACTCGGATGTAGTCGACGACGTCCCGCTTCTGCGCCGGGGAGAGGCCGGTCGCACAATGGTCCGCGAGCCGGGGCGTCGCATACGTGCTCGCCAGATATGCGAGCAAGGCAAGCGAGACCGACTCGCCATAAAGCCGGCCGGCCGGGCATCCTGCTCGAACTTCCGCGCGCATTGCCGACAGCAGCCCGGCAAGCCGGTGATCGAACGTCACCTGTGCCGTCTCCAACGATCGGTCAATTGCGGGAACGTGATCGGGCGCGATGTGCTGCAGTTTGGAATTGTCCAGCTGCAGCACCATCATCGGAAGAGGCTTGCTCAGGCCTGAAGACTGGATTTCAACGTCGCGGCGTACGATCGATACCGTTCCTTGCCGGCAGGGATCTTTGTTCCAGACGCCGCGGTGCTTCCAATTCAGAAAGGCCTCACCACCAAGAACATGCAGAAGGGTCGTTCTGGAATAGGAGTGGCTCGGCAGCGGTTCGCGACCAGCACCGGGGGTCGCCTCCTCGAAGCTGTATCCGGCCCACGGGTGCTCGGCGCTGTTGATATCAGGCGTGCTGAAGAACGGTACGCGGCGCCCTCCCGAGATCATTTGAATGCGGGACGTAGGCACACTTACCTCGGGTTTCTCAGCGCAGCGAGCTGGCGGGTTAGGCGCCCGCTCTATACTGCTTGGGCGACACGCCGGTGAACTGGCGGAAGACCTTGGCGAAGTGGCTCTGGCTCGCAAATCCGAGCGCCATGGCGACGTGGCTGGCGGAAAGCTGTGTGTCTTCCAGCATGCCCTTCGCCCCCTCGATCCGCTCCAGCATGACGTATTGATACGGCGCCACGCCGAACGACGTCTTGAACACGCGCGCGAAATACGAGGGGCTCATCTGCACGAGCCCTGCAAGCTCCGTAACGGAGATGTTGCTCGCGAGATTGGCGCGGATGTAGTCGACGAGACGTCGCTTCTGGGCCGGCGACAGAGCCGCCGTGCGGGGCTCCACATGCCGGGGGTTCGCGTATGCCCCGGCGAGATAGGCGAGTAAGGCAAGAGATATTGATTCGCCGTAAAGCCTGCCCGACGAGCATCCTTCTCTGACCTCCTGGCGCATTGCCAACATCAGACTGGCGAGCCTGGCATCGCTCGCCGTCTGCGCGGAGGCTAACGATTTCTCGATCAGCGTCACCTCGTCTGGCGCAATGTGCCGGAGGCTGGAATTATCCAGCTGCAGAAGCATGTTCTGCCAACCAATGGTTGCCTGGAGGGCTTGCACCTCCGCATCGCGGCGGACAATGAACGCGGATCCCGGCCGAACTCGGTTGGTGCGCCAGATGCCGCGATGCCGCCAATGTGCCGTGCCTTCTCCGCCGGTGCACAGGCAAAGCACGGTCTTGGGCCAAAAGTGGCTCGGCACGGGCTCGAGCCTGCAGTTCATCTCCTCGAACGGATACCCCGCCCACGGGTGGTCGACGCTGCTAAAATTGGGCGCGTTGTTGAATGGCTGCTGGCGGCCTTTGGAGACCAATTGAATGCGAGGCGTGCTCACGAGACCACTCCCCAAGTTCGCATGCTGCGAAAACTTTGACATACAGCTTTTGAATGCGCGCGCCGTTGTCGAAGTGAGTTTGTGGTGAAGGGCTCGAAGCCGGGATACGAATTACTGAAAGAGTCGTTCAGCAATTTGCATGTGTTCATATAGGTTCCATGATTCCAGCGTGTTATGCGCGCGCGTTGACCTGCACATCCACCCCAAAATCTTCCCGCCCGTGACCCTGCAGCATCAAGGTTGGAAGGACGAGCGCCTCTGTAGCGGCCCATATCAACCACCGCGCATCAAACGGCCCCACCGCCCCTGAGACGGCAGAAGCGCCGTCGCCTGGACTTTCATGACACTGAATTTCAGAGGCCTGCTCGATACTGCTTGGGCGTGACCCCCATGAACTGGCTGAAGACCTTCACAAAATGGCTCTGGCTGGAAAACCCGAGAGCTATGGCGATCTGGCTGCCCGACAGCTTCGTGGTCGCGAACATGTGCTTTGCTTCCTCGATCCGCTCGAACATGATGAATCGATAGGGCGTCGCACCGAACGAAGCCTTGAACACCCGAGAGAAGTGCGAAGTACTCATCTGCACAACTCCTGCAAGCGCCGTCACGGTGATATCGCCCGTCAAGTTTGCGCGGATGTAGTCAACCATGCTTCGCATTTGGGTTGGCGATAGGCTGGTCGCGCAGTTCTCTACCTGCCGGGGCGTGGCATACGTTCCCGCCAGATACGCCAGCAAGGCCAGGGATATCGCCTCTCCATGGAGCCTGCCCGAGTGACATCCTTCTTTGACCTCTGCAAACATTGCAGACATCAATGCTGTCAGTCGGTCATCTTTCGTGACCTGTGCGGAGCCTAATGACTTCTCGATGGTGAGAACGTGATCGGGTGCGATGTCGTGCAATTTTGAATTATCCAGCTGCATTACCATCAACGGAAACGAGTTGCTCGAACTCTGCGGATTGAACCTCCACATCGCGGCGCATGATGGATACAATTCCACACTGGAAATTGTCCTTGCGCCAAAGGCCCCGATGCTTCCACTGCAAAGAAGCCTGACCACCGATGGGGGACAACAGCGTCGTCTTGGGCCAGGCATGGCTTGGTAGGCATTCGGCGGGGCTGTTTGCCGCCTCGAAGCTGTAGCCGGCCCAGGGGTGGTCCGCACTGTTGAAGTCGGGCTGCGCGCTGAAAAATGGCACACGGCGCCCTTTCGATATCATCTGAATGCGGGACGTGCTCACATCGACCTCGAACTTCCTGATGCTTGCTCGTGCGCTAGAAGCCGGCCCTGTACTGCTTGGGCGTGACGCCGGTGAACTGGCGGAAGACCTTCACGAAGTGGCTCTGGCTCGCGAAGCCGAACGCCATGGCCACCTGGCTCGCGGACAACTTTGTGGTGGTGGCGAGCATGCCCTTGGCCCCTTCGATGCGTTCCTGCATAACAAATCGATAGGGCGTGACGCCGAACGAAGTCTTGAACGTTCGAGCAAAGTGAGACGGGCTCATCTGCACCAGGCCAGCAAGCTGAGAGACGGACATATTGTTGGTCAGGTTTGCCCGGATGTATTCGACGAGCTTCCGCTTCTGGGTGGGCGACAGGCGTACCTCGCTATCACCTACGTGCCGGGGTGAAGCGTAGTTGCTCGCGAGATACGCAAGCAAGGCAAGCGAGATCGATTCTCCGTAGAGCCGGCCGGAGGGACATCCTTCTCTGACCTCCTCGCGAACGGCCTGCATGAGTGTGCTGAGCTGGTCATCCCTCGTGCCCCGCATGGAGATCAGCGACTTCTCGATTGCGCTCACTTGGTCAGGCGCAATCTGCTCCAACTTGGAGTTATCCAGCTGCAACGCCATAACGGGCCATGTGTTCGTAGCCCGGCGTTCTTGGATCTCCGACCCGCTGCGCGCCATAAACAGGTATCCGGGCCGAACCCGATCTTCATGCCAAATGCCCCGATGCCTAAAGCTTACGGTTCCTTGCTCACCGCCGGTGCAGAGAAAGAGTGTGGTCCTGGGCCACACATGGCTCCGCAGCGGTTCGGTTTTGCTGCTCCCCTCCTCGAAGCTGTAGCCAGCCCACGGATGGTTGGCGCTGCTGAATTCAGGGGCGCGGAAAAAAAGCTCTTGGCGGCCTTTGGAGACCAATTGAATGCGGGACGTACTCACCACACCGGTTCCCGACGCCCCCCGAGCCGCAAAGAATTCCTGCACGCGGTGGGCCGTGCATCAATTCGCCCACCGAGGTTCATCGCGCGGACGACGGCAGAAAAAAACTGTTGCAGTCGCTAGACTTGGCCGGTCCACGGATCCCGACACACTAGCCGAGAGGGCAAGATCAGGCTGGGCTCTCAGCGAACTTTTTTTGCAATCAGCGCACAAGTTGCAAGCTGGGTAGCCCAGCCACCCCCCAGCCAACCGGCAAGCCTGGTGGGGTTCTCATGTTGATTTGAAGCTGTTGGGTTGGGCTCTGCGGTCGCTTAGCGCGACTTCGGGGCGTGTTCTGCAAGCAGCGAGCGCAGCATGCTGACCACCCGCGAGGCCGGACCGCTCGTGCCGGCGTAGCACTGGATGGAAATGCGCGCGCCCTCGAACAGCAAGAAGACCTCGTCGGCGAGGCGCTCGGGCTCGGGATAGCCCCCTTCGCGGAACAGCGTTACGAGCCGCTCGCGCTTGCGTGTCTTGTAGTCCTCGATGATCTGCCGCGCCGGGTGCTCCGTCTCGCGCAGCTCTACGGCGGCATTGGCGATGGCACAGCCGCGGTCGATACGGCCGTCGAAGATCTGCTCGACGTGCTCCACCCAGCCATCGAGCTGTGCATGCGGGTCGCCGGGATGCTGCTGCGCCAGCCTCTCCCACACCGCATCGCCTTCCTTGGCGAGCTCGGTGAGATAGGCCGCCACCAGCTCATCCTTGGAACCAAAATGCCGATAGAGCGTCATTTTGTTGGTGGCAGCGGCCTCGGCAATCGCCTCCACGCCCACCGCGCGAATCCCGTGCTCGTAGAAGAGGTCGCGCGCGGCCGCCAAAATGCGCTCGCGGGGCGGAACCGGCGAAGGCACGGAAACGGCGTGGGAAACGGTTTTGATCATGGCCTCTTGACCAGGGTGTGACCGGTAAGTATAGCATGTAGGTGTTACCGGTCGGTACCACAATGTGCGGGCGTTGTCATGTCCCTCGTCTCGCACTGCAACACACCAAGTGGGGCCCAGCAATGCGCCAGATCCTGTGCCTGACGAGCAGTCCCCGTCGCGATACCTCCTATTCGAACCTTGTCGCAGCTCGCGTTCTCAAAGAGCTGCGCAGTGTACACCCCGACGCGGTCATCACCATCCGCGATCTTGCTGGCAATCCACTGCCGCACATCGACGAGGACTTCGTCACGGCGACGCGCTCGGTGGCCGGCCCGCGAACAACTCACCAGCATGCCTTGATAGAGCAGTCCGACATTCTCGTCGATGAGCTCCTGGCGGCTGACACGATCGTCATCGCTGCAGCAATGATCAACTTCGGCATTCCCTCGGTGCTCAAGGCGTGGATCGACTACATCTGCCGTCCCGGCCGCACGTTCCGCTACACCGAGTATGGCTCCAAAGGCCTGCTCGGTGGGCGGCGCGCGATCTTGGTTTTGGCGCGCGGCGGCGTCTACTCCATTGGCCCCATGCGAAGCTTCGAGCACGAGGAGAGCTATCTGCGCTCGGTGCTGGCCTTCCTCGGCATCACCGATGTCGAGACCATCCTGATCGAAGGCGTGGGCCTGGGGCCCGATGCTGCCGAGCGGGCGGTGGGTGCCGCCATCAAACGAGCTGCCTCCGTCGCCGGAATCCTCGCCGCCGCCTGAGAAACCTTACCCGCGACTACACCTCCTCAACGAGGTCGACAAACGAGTGTCCATCCAGAGCCCCCTCGGACGGTTTCATATGCCATGCTCCCGTTTCGCCAGCCTCGCCAACCCGCTTCTCCTGGTGCCGCTCGTGGCCCTGGCGCTTGCCGGCTGCAATCAGCCGGAGTCGCAGTCCCAAAGTGCGCCGCCGCCGGCGCCGCAGGTCACCGTCGCGTATCCGGTGAAGAAACTCGTCGCTGACGAGGCCGAATTTGTCGGTCGCTTCGTCGCCGTCGATGCGGTCGAGGTGCGCGCGCGCGTCTCCGGCTACCTCGACGCGATCCACTTCAAGGACGGACAGATGGTGAAGAAGGGCGACCTTCTGTTCACCATCGATCGCCGGCCGTTCGAGAACGCGCTCGATCAGGCCCAGGCGAATCTCGAGCAGGCCAAGGCCAATCTCGCCTTTGCCGATAGCGACCTCGCGCGCGGGCGCAGCCTTGTGCGCGGCACCACCATCACCGAGCAGACTTTCGACCAGCGCGTTCAGTCAAAGCGCGTAGCCGAGGCCAACGTGAAGGCTCAGGACGCCGCCGTGCGTCAGGCCGCGCTCGACCTGGAGTTCACCGAGCTCAGGGCGCCCGTCGCCGGGCGCATCGGCGACCGGCGCGTCTCGACCGGGGACCTGGTCACCGGCGGGACCGGCGGCAACACGACGCTGTTGGCGACGATCCGCTCGACCGACCCGATACGTTTCGAGTTCACCATGGGATGAAACCTCCTATCTGCGCTTCCTGCGCGTGCACAAGAGCGGACGGGCGCAATGGGGAACGTGGCGGTGAAGCTCAGGCTGATCGACGAGCAGGGCTTTGACCATGAGGGCCACTTGGATTTCATCGACAATACGATCGACCGCTCCTCCGGTGCGATCCGCCTGCGTGCCGAGGTCTCCAATCCGGACGGCATGTTCACGCCGGGGATGTTCGCGCGCATCCGCGTGCCCATGGCCCCCCAGCAGAGGCGCTGCTGGTGCCCGACACGGCGATCGGCACGGAGCAGGTGCGCAAGTTCGTCCTCGCCATCGACGGCAAGAACGTCGCGCAGCCGAAATACGTGACGCTGGGGTCGGTCGTCGATGGCCTGCGCGTGATCACTGCCGGTCTTGCCCCAAGGACCGTGTGATCATCAACGGCTTGATGCGCGTGAGACCCGGTGTGCGGGTTGCACCGCAAGACGGGGCGATCGCCTCGGCCGCCAATCCCAACCAGCCGACGCAAACGAAGAGCGACTAGGAAGCGGGCGGGGCATGCGCATCTCCCAGTTCTTCATCGACCGGCCGATTTTTGCCGCCGTCATCTCCATGGTCTTCGTGATCCTGGGGGCGGTATCCTATGGGCGGCTGCCGATCGCGCAGTATCCGGAGATCGCACCGCCGACTGTCAACGTCACCGGGCAGTATCCCGGCGCCAGCGCCGAGGTGGTCGCCGCGACCGTCGTGGCGCCGCTCGAGCAGCAGATCAACGGCGTCGAGCACATGCTCTACATCACGTCGAACTCGACAGGTGACGGGCAATTTTCCATCGAGGTGACGTTCGAGCTCGGCACCGACCTCGATATCGCGCAGGTGCAGGTGCAGAACCGCGTGGCCATTGCCCAGCCGCGCCTGCCGGCGGACGTGCGCAACATCGGCGTGACCGTCGCCAAGGCGTCGCCCGACCTGATGATGGTCGTCCACCTCTACTCCCCCGACCAATCGCGCGACACGCTCTTCATATCGAACTACGCCAACATTCAGGTCACCGACGTCCTCAACCGCATCGACGGCATCGGCTCGATTACCGTGTTCGGCAGCCGCGACTACTCTATGCGCGTTTGGCTCGATCCCGACCGCTTGCAGTCGCTCAACCTGACGGCGGGCGACGTGGTTTCGGCTTTGCAGGGCCAGAACGTGCAGGTGCCCTCGGGTACACTCAATCAGCCGCCCGTCGCCAACCCCGGAGCCTTCCAGCTCTCGGTCAGGACGCTTGGGCGACTTTCCGACCCCAACGAGTTCGGCAACGTCGTCGTCAAGCAGACGGACGACGCGGTCGTGCGCTTGAAGGACGTGGGCCGGGTGGAGCTGGCGGCGCAGGACTATGGCCGCAACTCCTATCTCGATCGCGACCCGGCAATCGGCCTCGGCATCTTCCAGCGGCCGGGATCGAACGCGCTTGCGACCGCCGAGGCGGTGAAGTCGACGATGGAGGAGCTGTCGAAGAGCTTTCCTGAGGGTCTCAAGTACACGATCATCTACAATCCCACCGAGTTCATCCAGCAATCGGTGGACGCGGTGATCACCACCATCGGCGAGGCGATCATCCTCGTCGTGTTGGTCGTCATCCTGTTCCTGCAGACATGGCGCGCTGCCGTCATTCCTATCCTCGCCATTCCGATCTCGCTCGTCGGCACCTTCTTCTTCATGGCGATGTTCGGGTTCTCACTCAACAACTTGTCGCTGTTCGGGCTGGTGCTGGCGATCGGCATCGTTGTCGACGACGCAATTGTCGTCGTCGAGAATGTCGAGCGCAATATCGCCTCGGGCCTCTCCCCTCGCGACGCCGCCAAGCGCACCATGAACGAGGTCGGCTCGGCGCTGATCGCCATTGCGCTTGTTTTGTGCGCCGTGTTCGCGCCTTCCGCCTTCATTACCGGCATCTCCGGTCAGTTCTACCGCCAGTTCGCTCTCACCATTACCGGCGCGACCATCATCTCACTCATCGTGTCGCTGACGCTCTCGCCGGCGATGTGCGCGCTTCTTTTGAAACCGCACGCGGCGGAGCACGCCAAGAAGAGCAGGTGGACGCTGCCGCTGCGTGCCTTCTTCAAAGGCTTCAACTGGACCTTCGATCGGCTCAGTGCGGGCTACGGCTGGTTTACCGCGCGGGTGGTGCGCTTCGCCGCGATCATGCTCGTCGCCTACGGCTGCGTGCTCGCCTTCGGCATGAATGAGTTCCGCAAGACGCCGATCGGCTTCATCCCGCAGCTCGACGTTGGCTATGTCATCGTCGTCACGCAACTTCCCGGCGGCGCCTCGCTCGCGCGCACCGACGCTGTCAACCGCCGCGCAGCCGAGATCGCGCTCAAGGTGCCAGGTGTCGCCCATGCTGTGAACATCGTCGGCTTCTCCGGCGCCACGCGTACGGCCGCGCCCAACGCCGGCGCCGTCTTCGTCGTGCTCGATCCCTTCGAGAAGCGGGCCAAGGACCCAAGCCAATCGGCCGCGGCCATCCAGCAGACATTGCTGAAGAAGTTTTCCGCCATCCAGGAAGGCCTGATCGTCGTCGCCCTGCCGCCGCCCGTGCGCGGGATCGGCACCGCAGGCGGCTTCCGCATGATGGTCGAGGACCGCGCCGGCCATGGACCACAGGCCCTGCAAAATGCGGTCTACGCCATGATGGGGCGCGCAGCTCAGACGCCCGGATTGAAGCAGGTCTACTCGCTGTTTGAGTCCTCGACGCCTCAGATCTATCTCGACATCGACCGCACCAAGGCGCAGATGCTCGGCATCAAGGTGCCCGATGTGTTCGGCGCCCTGCAGACCTACCTCGGCTCGTCATATGTCAACGATTTCAACCTGCTCGGGCGAACCTTCCGCGTCACTGCGCAGGCCGACGCGCCCTTCCGGCTCGAGCCGAGCGACGTTCTGAAGATCCGCGTGCGCAACGACAAGGGCGACGCGGTCCCGCTCGGCTCCTTCACGACGGTGAGCAACATCTCCGGCCCCTACCGCGTGCCCCGCTACAATCTTTATCCCGCCGCCGAGCTCGATGGCTCGCCCGCACCCGGCTACTCCCAGGGCCAGGCGATCGAGATCATGCAGAAGCTTGCCGACGCGACGTTGCCTCCCGGCTTCAGGTACGAGTGGACGACGCTTGCCTTCCAGCAGTTGCGCGCAGGCAATACCGCAGTCTTCGCCTTCGCGCTGGCCGTTGTGTTCGTGTTCCTGGTGCTTGCGGCGCAATACGAGAGCCTGACGCTGCCGCTGGCGGTGATCCTGATCGTGCCGATGTGCCTCATTGCCTCGATTACAGGCGTAATTCTGCGCGGGCAGGACAACAATATCCTGACCCAGGTGGGCTTCATCGTGCTGATAGGGTTGGCGGCAAAGAACGCCATCCTGATCGTGGAGTTCGCCAAGCACCTTGAGGACGGCGGCCGCGACCGATGGGCGGCGGCGGTCGAGGCCGCGCACCTGCGCCTGCGCCCGATCCTCATGACCTCGCTCGCCTTCATCTTCGGTGTGGTGCCGCTGGTATGGGCGACCGGCGCCGGCGCCGAGCTGCGCCAGGCCCTTGGAACCGCGGTGTTTTCCGGAATGATCGGCGTGACCCTGTTTGGGCTCCTGTTCACACCCACCTTCTATGTCATCAGCCGCTGGGTCGCCGGCTTCGGGACCCGGCGTGAGCGGTCGCTTGATACGCAGTCGGCAGAGCAAAATTTGCAATAGCACCGATGGCCCTGGAAACCCCGGCGGGCCAGGATCAGTTCATTCGACGAGCTTGTCGTCACGCGACCTAGCCACCTCCTATGTATGGACGAAAGCGAGGCAGCCAATGATTAAGCTGAAGGTCAACGGGAAGGCAGTCGAGTTCGACGGCGATCCCTCGATGCCGCTGCTTTGGTTCTTGCGCGACGAGCAGGGCCTGACCGGAACCAAATTCGGCTGCGGCGTGGCGCAGTGCGGCGCCTGTACGGTCCACGTCGACAGTCAGCCGCGCCGCGCCTGCGTGACGCCGGTCGGCACGATCGACGGAGCGGAGGTAACCACGATCGAGGGAGCGAAGGGCAAAGTGACCGACGCCGTGCGTGCCGCCTGGATCGCGCTCGAGGTGCCCCAGTGCGGCTACTGCCAGTCGGGCCAGATCATGTCGGCCGTCAACCTCCTCTCCGAGCTGCCCAAGCCCACCGACAAGGACATCGATCTCGCCATGAACGGCAACATCTGCCGCTGCTGCACCTATCACCGCATTCGCGCCGCCATCCATGATGCCGCGCGCCGCTTGGAGGGTTGAGCCATGGAAGCAACGCTTGCCGCCAATCGCCGCCAATTCTTGAAGGGCTCGGCCGCAGTCGGCCTCTTGATCGGCTTCCACATTCCCGTGGGCATGCGGGCCGCCGCTGCAGAGACCAATGCCGAATTCATCCCGAATGCCTTCCTTCGCATCGCGCCCGACAACACGGTCACCGTCATCTCCAAGCACATCGAGTTCGGCCAGGGGCCTTACACCGGCATCGCCACCATCCTCGCCGACGAGATCGACGCCGACTGGAGCCAAATCCGCGTCGAAGTCGGCGCCGGCCGATGCGAAGAAATACGCTAACCTGGCTTTCGGCGTGCAGGGCACCGGCGGCTCCACCGCCATGGCCAACTCCTGGGACCAGATGCGCGCAGCCGGCGCGGAGGCGCGCGCGCGGCTGATCGCCGCCGCCGCCAAGACGTGGAATGTCGCTCCGGATGCGATCACCATCGAGAAAGGCCTGGTCAAGCACCCATCGGGAAAGTCGGCGAGCTTCGGCGAGCTCGCTGAGACCGCGCAGAGCATTACGCTGCCCGGCCCCTTCAAGTCGAAGCAGCCGAGCGAATGGCGTTTGATCGGCAAGGGCGTTTCCCGCGTCGACACCGCTCCCAAGACAGACGGCACGGCACGGTTCACCATCGACGTGAAGCTGCCCGACATGCTGACCTGCGTCCTCGCCCGGCCAACGCGCTTCGGCGCCAAGGCCAAGGCCTACGATGCAGCCCCCGCGCTCGCCGTCCCCGGTGTCAAGGAGGTGGTCACCGTGCCTCAGGGCGTTGCCGTGCTCGCCGACGGGTTCTGGGCCGCAAAGAAGGGGCGTGACGCTTTAAAGATCACGTGGGACGAGTCGGGCACCGAGACGCGCAGCAGCCGGGATCTCGTCAACGAGTATCGCGAGCTTGCGAAGAAGACCGGCGCGATTGCGCGCAACGACGGTGACGCGGAGGGAAGTCTTGCCGGCGCCGCCAAGGTCATCGAGGCGACCTATACGTTTCCCTATCTCGCGCACGCCCCGCTCGAGCCCAACGACTGCGTGATCCACCGCACCGACGACGGCGGCGTCGAGCTGCTGTTCGGATCGCAGCTGCAGACAATCGACCAGAATGCGGCGGCGGGCGTCTTGGGCCTCAAGCCGGAGCAAGTGAAGATCAAGACGCTGCTCGCCGGCGGCAGCTTCGGCCGACGTGCCACGCCCCTCGGCGATATGGCCGCCGAGGCGGCCGAGGTGCTCAAGGCCGCCAAGCACAAGGGGCCCATCAAGGTGATCTGGACGCGCGAGGACGACATCAAGGGCGGACGCTATCGCCCGGTCTTCGTGCATCAGCTGAAGGGCGGCCTTGACGCGGATGGCAACATCGTCGGCTGGGACCAAGTCATCGTCGGCCAGTCGTTCATGAAGGGCAGTCCCTTTGACAAGGTGATGCTGAAGGACGGCGTCGACAAGACCATGGTGGAGGGAGCGAGCACGCTGCCCTACCAGATCCCCAATCTGCGCGTCTCTGCCCACATCGTCGAGGCGGGCGTACCGACGCTGTGGTGGCGTTCCGTCGGCTCGACGCACACGGCCTACTCGACCGAGACCTTCCTCGATCGGCTCGCGGACGCCGCTGGCATCGATCCGCTTGCGATCCGCCGCAAGCTCCTTGGCAAGAATCCGCGCCACCTGGCCGTGCTCAATCGCGCCGCTGAGGCCGCGGACTGGGAGAAGCCGCTGCCAAAGGGCAAGGCGCGCGGGTTGGCCGTGCACGAGTCTTTCAAGTCGTTCGTGGCACACGTCGTTGAGGTATCGATGGGGTCCGATGGGCTGCCCAAGGTGGAGCGCGTGGTCTGCGCGGCCGACTGCGGCATCGCCATCAATCCCGATGTGATCAAGGCGCAGCTCGAGGGCGGCATGGGCTACGGCCTGTCGGCCGCGCTTTATGGCGCCATCGACTTGGAGAACGGGCGCATCGTGCAGTCGAACTTCGACGACTACCGCGTGCTTCGCATCAACGAGATGCCGCCCATCGAGGTGCACATCGTCGAGTCGACCGAGAAGCCGACCGGCATCGGTGAGCCGGGTGTTCCTACGATAGCGCCGGCTGTCGCCAATGCCTGGGCCAAGCTCACCGGCGAGCGCCTCTCCGCGCTTCCCTTTGCGCGCTCGGTTGGCAAGGCCTGATGAGACAGAACATGAGAGCACTGCTGGTTTGGCTTGCCGGGGCAATCGCGATCGTCGCCACCGGCATCGCCGTTTCGGGACGTGAGGCTGAAACCGTCAAGCTCAAGCCTGTATCGGCCTTTGCCGGCATCGCCGACAAGCAGGAGCGCGCCGTCGCCCTCTTCAACGAGGCCGGCAAGGTAATCTTGCATCCGCGCTGCGTGAACTGTCATCCCTCCGGCGATCGTCCGCTGCAGGGCGACGACAGCCATCTGCACCAGCCGCTCGTCGTGCGTGGGGATTACGGCCTCGGCGCTGTCGGCATGCGGTGCACCACATGCCATGGGCCCGCCAACTTCGATCCCGGACACATCCCCGGGCATCCGGCGTGGCAGCTGGCGCCCATCGAGATGGCATGGGCGGGCAAGTCGCTCAGCGAGATCTGCACGCAGATCAAGGACCCGAAGCGCAACGGCGGCAAGTCGCTGGCGGCCCTCGTCCACCACATGAGCGAGGATTCGCTCGTCGGCTGGGGCTGGCATCCGGGCGCGGGCCGCACGCCAGCGCCGGGGACGCAAAAGGAGTTCGGCGCGCTGATCAAAGCCTGGGTAGAGGCCGGCGCCGCCTGCCCTGCGTCCTGATGATAGAATGCGCTCAAGGAGGATTGACCATGAATGTCATTGCCCCGCGACGTCAGGAAACGATCGAGCGCGATCCTGTTGAGGCCGCACGAAGCTGGATCGAGGAGCACGGGAAAGTCGCGCTCGCGACCGTCGTATCGACGTGGGGCTCCGCCCCGGTGCCCGTTGGCGGCCAGCTTGCCGTCGCGCCCGACGAGCGCTTTCAAGGGTCGGTGTCGGGTGGCTGCGTCGAAGGCGACGTAATTGCCGAGGCCGCCGACGTTATGGCAAGCGGACGCCCGCGCATGCTGGAGTTCGGCGTCACCGAGGAGACGGCGTGGCGCGCCGGCCTTCCGTGCGGCGGCAAGATCAAAGTGCTGCTGGAGCCGCTGGCGCGGGCACGTGATACGGGCTACCTCGACCGGGTGCTGGCGGCGCGGCGCGCACGCGTGCCGCTTGCCGTGATGACGAACGTAACCACTGGCACGCGCCGGTTGTACGAGCCGGGCACGCGGATGCCACCGGAGGCAGCGGCCAGTCTGACGAGCGGCGACAGCCACATCGCTGAGACGTCCGAAGGCCGCGTCTTCGTGCAGGCGCTGCTGCCGCCCGTCCGCCTCGTCATTGCGGGAGCCACGAATATCGCGCAAGTCCTTGCCGGTTTGGCGCGGCAGGTTGGCTATGACGTTATCGTCATCGATCCACGCACCGCATTCCTCTCCGAGGAACGCTTCGGTGATACCTGCAGCCTGACCGACTGGCCTGAGGCGTCTCTGACGTCGCTGGGGCTCGATCCGAGAACGGCCGTCGTCGCGCTAACACATGCGGCGCACATCGACGATGAGGCGCTCAGCACGGCGCTGCGCTCTCCGTGTCTCTATGTCGGCGCGCTCGGCTCCAGGTCGACGCACGCCAAGCGCCTGGAGCGGCTCAAGGCGGCCGGCTTCGACGACAAGGCGCTGGCGCGCATCCATGCCCCGATCGGGCTTCCCATCGGGGCAAAAGGACCTGAGGAGATTGCCGTGTCGATCCTTGCCGAGATCATAAAGGTCGCGCACGGGGCCGGATAATGGCGAAACTTGCAGCCGTTGTGCTCGCCGCCGGTGCCTCCGACCGCTTTGGGGCGGAGAACAAGCTGCTGGCGCACATCGGCGGGCGACCGCTCGTGCGTCGGGTGGTCGAGACGGTTCTCGCCAGCATGGCAATCGATGTTTTCGTCGTCACCGGTTACGATCGGCCGCTCATAGAGAGCGTCCTCGCCGATCTCCCCGTTCGCTTCATCCATAACGACGATTGGCCGGCGGGGATGGGGTCCTCGGTTGCGACCGGCATCTCGGAGCTGAGCGAGGACATCGAAGGCGCCTTCGTCGTACCGGGCGACATGCCGTTTCTGAACGCAAGTGTGCTGTGCAGCCTTGTCGCCGCCTTCGAGCAACACGGTCGGCAAGCGATTGTCTATCCGGCGACGCCAGACGGTGAGCAGCGCAATCCCGTTCTGTGGCCGCGCCGCTTCTTTTCCAAGCTCACGGAGCTCTCGGGGCCAAAAGGCGCAAAGGAGCTCTTGCACCGTCCGGATAGCCGGCCTGTCGCCGTGACGGTCGAGGACGGCGCTCTCCTGGCCGATGTCGACACGCCGGCAGATCTGGACGCCGCAGGCGGCGCCTTGGCCAAAGGTCTCTAGTCCCCGGCCGCAGGCACGGATCTGCCCGCTCGCTTCGCGCTTCGTGGGCGATAACCACGCCGATGGGATTGTCGCCGGCAGGGTGGTCAGCTCTCCAGAGCTATGACAAGGTGCGATGGTCGCATACGCCCCAACTACGTCGGAGAGTGACTATGAAGGTGAGGCATCTGTTTGCGTTGGGCTGCTTGAGCGCCTTGGCGGCTGCGCCTGCAATCGCTTACGACGGCCAGCAGAAGGACTTCGCCACCTGCACACAAGGCCAAGGCAAGGTGGCCAATGCCGACGTCGTTCAGGCCTGCACCCACTTGATCGATAATGCGGCGAAACAAAACGAGCTTGTGGGCTTCTTCTACGCCATGCGGGCGACCGCCAACGACGACAAGGCCTCAAATTGCCGTGACGCTCGCAAAGTGCTCGAGCTGACGGACGATCCGACGTTCGTCGACGGGGCAAAGACGCTAATAAAAGTAAATTGCTGAGCCCAAGCGGGCGCCGGGGCGCGCATTCGGCGAAATTTTCCCGAAACCCGGAACGTTTTTGATATCCTTTGCGTCCTAGGGTGAGGCCACATCCCCTGGTGTCCGGAGTTGCCCATGGCCGCGCGCGCGTACTGGAAAGGCTTTCTCCGCCTCTCCCTCGTCTCCATCGCCATCGAGATCTACAACGCGGTGGAGACCAAGTCCGAGATCTCCTTCCGCCAGATTCACAAGCCCTCTGGCCGGCGCATCAACTACACCAAGACCGTGCAGGGCATCGGCGAGGTTAACAACGCCGACATCGTCAAGGGCTACGAGGTCGATGCCGACACCTACGTGACGCTCGACCCCGAGGAGATCGACGCGGTCAAGCTCGAAAGCAAGAAGACCATCGACCTCGTCAAGTTCGTCAATTCGGTCGACATCGATCCTCGCTATTTCGAGCGGCCCTATTTCGTCGCGCCGGCCGACAAACACTCAGGGGAAGGCTACGTCGTCATCCGCGAGGCCCTGAAGAAGACCGGCAAGGTGGGCTTGGCGCAGCTCACCATCGCGGGTCGGGAGTGGCTCGTCGCCATCGCGCCGTTCGAGGACGGCCTCTTGATGGAGATGCTGCGCTACGCCGAGGAGCTGAAAGACCCAGTCGAGTTCTTCGACGAGGTGCCGACCGCAAAGCCCGACAAGGAGATGGTCGACCTCGCCGTCGAGCTCATCGGACGCAAGTCGGGGAAGTTCACGCCGTCGCAATTCAAGAACCACTACGCGCAAGCCCTGCGCGAGCTCGTCAACAAGAAAATGAAGGGGCAAAAAGTCGTCGCACCGCACGAGGAGGTTGCGCCGGGCGGGGGCAAGGTGATCGACTTGATGGCGGCCTTGCGCAAGAGCATCGGCGAAGGCGGCAAGGCAAAGCCGAAGGCCAAAGCCAAAGGGGCGAGCGATGGCAAGCGAACGACCAAGGCGAAAGCGTCAAGGAAGCGGGCTTGAGGTGGGACGCCGGATCGAGCTGACGCCGGAGACCTGGCACGCGCTGGAGGCCCTATCGCGCGATACCGGTCGGTCAATTCACAGCCTCGCCGACGAGGCTGTCGGTGATCTGCTCAAAAAGCACCGTCGCCCGCGCTCGCTGCTGGAGGCTTTGCGGGAGAGTGCACGCCAGCACCCCGCCAACGATCGCGAGCCGCCGCGCGCCAAGCGCCGGTTCTAGGGCGGCTTAGCTATCGTGAGCGAATAATCACAGCGCCTTGCGGATGCGCTCGTAAGCGGCTTTCAAGTCGGCGCCCAGCTGCTTGGCGGTGCCGCCAAGCTCGCCGGCGGTGCGGTCGAGCTCCGCCTTTTCCCGAAATGCCTTCCAGCGCTTCTCGAGGTCGGCCCATTCGTCCTGCGCCTCCATCGTGCCCAGATGGATCTTGAGCTTGATGTCGTCGCGCACGCGTTTGAGATCGTCGGTGAGCTTTTGAAGGTCTGCCATGGTGGTTCTCTTCGCCAAAGAGCTGCACGCTTAAGCCAACAGGGTGTGGGTTAAGCGCCGGTTAGGAGAGGCTAGCGGTGGGCGGGCTGCGGGCCTTGACCCGCGTCAAGGGTCCTTGGCGATCCGCTCCTAACGTCTTGGGCTGGCAGGTGTTTGCGGTCTTGCAACAGCTGCCGGCCGACTTGCCGGGCGTCCTAGACATCGTTGGTGCACCAACCTAGAGTCCCCGGCAAGGTGGGAGGGGGACTCCCAGCACACAGAAGCGTTTATTTTTCAAACGCATGGGGGGAGTTCGGTACATGGCCGAGGGGTCGGGGGACGCCGTCAACATCAGTGCGCTGCCGAAGATGGTCAAGTGGTACAGCCCGGCCCACTTGGTCAGCACTGGCTGGCGCTCGATTGTCTCGGAGCTCTTCGGCCAGTACGCCGACCAGCGCATCATGCAGGCGACCATCGACGGCTTCGCGCCGGAGGTAATGGCGAAGGTCGTAGGGCGCTACAACTACTCGGATTTGCGCGAGCTCAGTGACGGCGAGACGGTCTGGGTCGATTACGTCGCCGATCTGGGCGACGGCTTCGAATTCCACCTACGCGATGGCCTCGCTGATCAGCGCGCCCTCCCTCGACGTTGCCGGTGCGGGCACGCTTCCCGGGGCTAAGCTGCTCGTCATGGGTGGGGATCAGGTCTATCCCTATCCGACCCGCAAGGCCTACCGCGAGCGCTTTGCGTTTCCCTATTCCACGGCGCTTCCCGCCCATGGTGACGACGGTTGGCGCCGGCTCTTGTTCGTGCTGCCCGGCAACCACGACTGGTACGACGGGCTCAGCTCCTTCGACTATATGTTCTGCAAGGCTCGCTTCGGGCGCGCCGTCGAGAATCGCATCGGCGGCTGGCTGTGCCCGCAGCACCGCAGCTACTTCGCGATCCGTCTGCCGCACAACTGGTGGATTTGGGGCGCCGACATCCAGCTCGCCCAGTACCTCGACGCGGGCCAAGTGCTCTACTTCGAAAGCGTCGCCGAGGCGATGAAGCAGCATCCGACCGAGGTACCCAAGCTCATCTTATGCACGGCGGAGCCGAGTTGGAACTACGGCAGGAGCGACACGCTGCAGGGCGAGGACAACCTCAGCCAGATCGCCAAGATCGCCAACGACGCCGGCGCGCGCATCTGCGCCGTGCTCGCCGGCGACTTGCATCATTACAGCCGCTATACGGCCAAGGAGGCCGGGACGAGCTTCTTCACCGCCGGCGGGGGCGGCGCCTACTTCTCGCCGACGCACGTCCTCCAGAACATCCGTAAGATTTCCTGGGGTGGCAAGAAGCTTGACCTCGAGTTGCGTTGCAAGGTGAAGGACGGCGAGAGCACGGACGAGCCGACGTGCTGGCCATCGCGTGGTAAGAGCCGGCTGCTCAGCCTCAAAACGCTCGCCTTTCCGTTCCGAAACTACGGCTTCGCGGTGGCGCTCGGCCTCATCTACTGGCTGATGATTTGGGTGTTTGCGAGGACGCCCGCGGAAGGCAGTAATCCCGCCTTCAACACAGTGGGCGACGTTCTGATCCGGGATCCAAAATTTCACTGGTGGCCTGACCTATTCCTCCTCCTGCCGCTCGCCGCGGCGCAAAACGTGATGCTCGGCATCATGAGCCTTGCGCTCTGGATCGTGCTTTATGGGTACGCCGATGGGGCCTGGGGCGGGAAGGTGAAGCTGGCGATGGGGACCCTGCATTGGGTGGCGCACATCGCCATGATGGTCATTCTCTATTTCGCCGTCTCCTACAGCTCGATCGAGCTCGTCAAGCTGGTGTGGCCGCAGGCAAGTGCGGTTCTGCAGTCGCTCGAGTTCAGCACCACCGACAAGGTGCGCGAGCTTTTCCGCGCCATCGTCGTCTTTCCTCTCGAGATGATCTTCGTGGGCGGCATCGCGGCGGGTTTCGTGTGGGCGGCCTATCTGACGATCTGCTGCTTGTTCGGCCTGCACAGCGACCAGGCCTTCGCCTCCATGGGCATCCCTGATTTCAAAAATTTCCTGCGCATGAAGATCGAGCCGTCCAAGCTCACGATCTATCCGATCGGGCTGCGCCGGACGCCGCGGCGCCGATCCTGGCGCTTCGCACGACGCAAGGAAGCCGGCAGCGCGTCGGAAGGTCCGTCGATCGTGCCCGCCCGGCCACTGCGGCCGAGGCTGATCGAAGGGCCCGTCGAGATTCGCGTGGGCGACGTGAAACGGCCCGACCCACCGTCGCGCGCGCCTGCCATCGTTTGAGAGCGTTGGAAACCGGAGGCACAACGGCCATGCAGGCGCGGCTCTCCAAGCCGGGAAGCGAGCTCCAGGGACACTACGACGCCGTCGTGGTCGGCTCGGGCTATGGCGCAGGCGTCGCGGCCTCGCGGCTCGCGCGCTGCGGCCGCCGCGTCGCCGTGCTCGAGCGAGGCCGCGAGTTTGCGCTAGGCGACTTTCCCGATCGCGTCACGGCAGCCGGCAAGGAGGTGCAAATCACGGGGCCGGCGCTGCGTTTCGGCTCGCGCACCGGGCTCTTCGACATCCGCTTGGGCGACGACATTCACGTCATGATGGCCTGCGGCCTCGGCGGCACGTCGCTGATCAATGCAAATGTCTGCTTGTCGCCGGACCCGCGCGTGTTCGAGGACCACGCCTGGCCTGCCGAAGTGCGCCGCGACCGGCTCCTGGCCGAAGGCTTCGTACGCGCGCGCCATATGCTGCGGCCTGAGCCGTGCGCGGAAACTTTCGCCTTCGACAAGGTGAAGGCGCTTCGCCTTGCCGCGCTGTCCTTCGGACGGGCTGTCGAGCCAATTCCTTTGCATGTCGCTCATACGAGCGGAGCGAATGCCGCCGGCGTGCATCAGGACGCTTGCACCCAGTGCGGCGATTGCTGTGCGGGCTGCAATATCGGCGCCAAGACAACGGTCGCCTCGACCTACTTGGCGGACGCGGATGCGTTCGGCGCGGAGATCTTCACCGAGATGCGCGTTCTGTCGCTCGCCAAGGAAGCGGACGGTAGATGGCGCATATGGCTGCGGCCCGAGTATTGGGAGGAGGGAACGCAAAAGGTGTCGCTGACGGCCGACATCGTCGTGCTGGGGGCAGGCACGTTGGGCTCCACCGAGATCCTGCTGCGCTCGCGCCAGGAAGGCCTTGCGCTCTCCGATTGGCTGGGTGCCCGCTTCACCAGCAACGGCGACGCCATCGCGATCGCCTACAACAACGATGTTTCCGTCAACGGCGTTGGCGTCGGCAACCCGCCGAAAGCCCACGTCCCCGCCGTAGGACAGGCCGTCAACGGCCTTCTCGATCTGCGCGACGATCCCGAGGTGCGCGACGGCCTCGCCATTGTCGATTGCGCCTTGCCGAGCGCTTTTGCGCCGCTGCTGCCCGCGCTTTTCGCTCCCGGAGGCGCCCTTCTTGGCGAGCATGAGCTGCGGGACGTTTCCGATGAGCTCGACGCGGCTGGCCGCGCCGCCGAGAGTCTGATCAAAGGTGCCTACCAAGGGGCCGTGCACAACACGCAGACCTTCCTTGCCGTCGGCCACGACGCGGGCAATGGGCTCATGCGTCTGCAGGACGACAAAATCGTCATCGAGTGGACCAACGGCCCGCGCCAGCGCGTTTTCCAGCGCATCGAGGCCGCGCTCAAGCAGGCGACGGAGGCGACGGGCGGCACCTATATGCGCAATCCAGCATCCGAGCGCGTGTTCGGCGGCAATCTCATGACCGTGCATCCGCTCGGCGGCTGCACCATGGGGGCCGACCGCACCTCCGGCGTCGTCAATCACAAGGGGCAGGTGTTCGACGCCGGTGACGCGTCCGATGCGAGCGCCGTCCATGCTGGGCTCTACGTCTGCGATGGCGCCGTCATTCCGTGCCCGCTCGGCATTCATCCACTTCTGACCATCACGGCGCTCGCCGAGCGCGCCATGATCCTCCTCGCCCGCGACTACGACTGGCCCATGAAGGAGGAGGCTGCGCCGCTACGCCCCGCTTCTGTTCCAGCTGCGCCGGCCGCCGTCGCAAGCCGCAAGCGGCGGTTTGCGGGGCTCGCTGGGTGGCGCTGGGGCGGAACGACGCGAGCCGAGGGAGAGTAGATCATGCGGCGATTGTCGAAATCCATCGCCGAGTTGAAGCTCCGCTACGACGTCGTGGTCGTCGGCTCCGGCTACGGCGGCGGTGTCGCCGCCTCGCGGCTGTCCCGCTGCGGCGGCAGCGTCGCGGTGCTCGAGCGCGGGCGCGAGTTCGCGATCGGCGACTTCCCCGACCGCTTGATCGAGGCGCAGGAGCAACTCCAGCTTTCCCGTGACGGCGCCCACCTGAGCGGCTCACGGCTCGGCCTCTACGACCTGCACCTCGGGCGCGACATGCACGTGCTCGTCGGTTGCGGCCTCGGCGGCGGCTCGCTGATCAACGCCAACGTCTCGCTGCCGCCCGACCCGCGCGTGTGGGAAGATCCGGCGTGGCCGCGCGAGATCGCCGCCGACCCGACGCGCCAGGAAGGCTTCGCGCGGGCGCAGGAGGTGCTGCGGCCCGTGCCCTACCCCGAGGCCTTGTCGCTCGACAAACTGACGGCACTGCAGATCAGCGGCAACGCGCTCGGCCGCGACGTGGTGCGCCCGCCCATCAACGTGACCTTCGAGCGCCAGGTCAACTATGCGGGCGTGGAGCAGCCGGCCTGCACCCAGTGCGGCGACTGCTGTGCAGGTTGCAACGTCGGTGCCAAGAATACCGTGCAGGTGACGTATCTGGCCGATGCGTTCCATCACGGCGCCGAGATTTTTACCGAGACGAGTGTGACGCACGTGCGCCCTGAGCGCGGCCGCTGGCGCATCTTCTTCGAGCCTTTGGGGTTCGACCGCGAGAGGTTCGCCGCCAGCGAGCAGTCGATCATCGCCGATGTCGTCGTGCTCGCCGCCGGCACGCTGGGCTCCACCGAGATCCTGTTGCGCTCACGCGAGGCGGGGCTTGCCGTCTCGGAGCGATTGGGTGAGCGCTTCACCGGGAACGGCGACGTCCTTGCATTCGCATACAACAACAACGTTCCGATCAATGGCATCGGCGTCGGCGAGCCGCCCATCGCCGCTACGCCGCCGGTCGGCCCCTGCATCACCGGCCTCATCGATCTGCGCGGCACCGATCGGCTCGAGGACGGCATGGTGATCGAGGAGGGATCGAATTCCCTCCGGGCTGGCGCCGGTGCTGCCGGCCATCATGGCGGCCGGAGCGGCGCGCTTCGGCGAGGATATGGATACCGGCATCCTCGACGCGTTGGAGGAGCGCGCACGCCAACGCCAGAGCCTCCTGTTCGGAGCCTACCAAGGGGCAGTCAATCGCACCCAGACCTACCTGGTCATGAGCCATGACGGCGCGGGCGGGCGCATTGCGCTCGAGGACGGGCGCCTGAAGGTCGGCTGGGACGGCGTCGCCGAGCAGCCGATCTTTGCCGCGATCGAGCGCAACCTGAAGAAGGCGACGCATGCGACGGGCGGAACCTACATCCGCAACCCGCTCACGGATACGCTTCTCGGCAACTCACTGATTAGCGTGCATCCGCTTGGCGGCTGCGTCATGGGCCAAGATCGCACCCTGGGCGTCGTCAACCACAAGTGTCAGGTATTCGACGCCAATCCCGAAGCCGGGCCCGATGCGGTGCACGCGGGCCTCTACGTCTGCGACGGCTCGATCGTTCCGCGCCCGCTCGGCGTCAACCCGCTGCTGACCATCACGGCACTGTCTGAGCGCGCCATGATCCATCTGGCCCAAGACCGCGCGTGGACGTTCTCCGACGAGGCCAGGCACGATGTGCCGCTGCTGGTCGCGGCTCCTGAAGGACGGGAGAAGCTCGCGCCCGCAGGCGTCGAGTTCACGGAGCGTATGGCGGGCTACATCTCGCCGGCCGTGACGCTTCCCCATGAGACGGCCGCGCGGCGCGGCAAGGAGTCGGGCTCGCCGTTGAGCTTTACCGTCACGGTCCTGGTCGACGACGTCGATCAATTCATCCAAGACAAGGAGCATCGCGGCCGCATCATCGGCTCCGTCGTATGCCCGGGGCTGTCACCGGACCCCCTCGATATCTTCGACGGCGTGTTCAACCTGATGCGGGTCGACGAGGCGGCGGTTGAGACCAAGCGGTTCGACTATCGCTTCTCGCTCGGGGCACGCGATGGGTCGGAGTACTATTTCGAGGGCCACAAGATCGTGAGATCGGACGCCGATCTCGACTTGTGGCAAGACACGACTAGGCTCTTCGTCGACATCGGCAAGGGGGCGAAGGGCCAGCTGGGGCACGTGGCGCGCGGGGTGCTCGAGATCGCGCCTGCCGATTTCTACGTGCAAATGCAAACGCTTAAGGGAACAGGCGGGCAGGATACCGCCGACCGCATGCGCGCCGTTGCGGCGTTCGGTCGGTACTTCAGCCGGGAGCTGTTCGATACCTACGGCGGCGTGCTGGCGCGCAAGGGCCGCTATGACGTCGTCAACCCGCGCAAGAAGCGCACGCTGCGGGCGCCCGAGCCCGAGATCCATCTGGTCAAGACCAGCGACGGCAAGATCCTGCGGCTTACGCGCTATCGCGCCGGCAACAAGGGGCCTGTCGTGCTCTCGCACGGGCTCGGCGTATCGAGCCTCATCTATGCGATCGACACCATCGAGACCAACCTGCTCGAGTTCCTGGCCGCTGCCGGGTACGATTGTTGGCTGCTCGACTACCGCGCCAGCGTCGATCTTCCCACGGCCCGTGAGTTGTGGACGGCCGACGACGTCGCCACCAAGGACTACCCCGCGGCGCTTGCAAAGGTGCGCGCGGTGACGGGCTCTCCGACCGTACAGGTGCTCGCCCATTGCTTCGGCGCCACGACGTTCTGCATGGCAATGCTGGCGGGGCTCGAGGGCGTGCGCTCTGCCGTCATCTCGCAGATCGCCACCGACTACGTCGTGCCCTGGTTCCCGCAGCGAACGCTGGCCTACCTGCGCGCGCCCGACCTGTTCGACCTCTTGGGCATCGATGTGGTTGATGCGCGTGCCACCACCGCCGACGGGCGCTTGGAGCGCGCGCTCGACTGGGCGCTGCAGTTCATCGTGCCGGTGCCGCGCAAAGAGCGGACCCATGACGCGACCAGCAACCGCATCACGGCGCTCTATGGCAGGCTCTACCAGCTGGAGCAGCTCAACAACGCTACGGTGGAGTCGGGCCTCGCCGAGATGTTCGGAGAGGCCAACATCGACGCTTTCAAGCAGCTGGCGATATTCGCGCGCAATGGCCACGTGCTCGATCACGACGGCCACGACGTCTACCTGCCGCACCTCGACCGCCTGGCGCTGCCGATCACGTTCATCCATGGCGCCAAGAACGCGTGCTTCAAGCCTGAAAGCACGGCGCGCGCGCTATCGAGGTTGTCGCAGGCCAACGGCCGGCAACTCTATGAGCGCCACGTCATTCCCGGCTACGGCCACATCGACTGCATCTTCGGCAAGACTGCCGCAGCCGACGTCTATCCCCTGATCGTAGCGCACCTCGACAAGACGGCGCTCGTTTAGGCGCGCGCTGCCTCAGTTGTTCATCGCGATCGGGGCGTGGCGCACATCTTTCATGAGGGCGCGGAACTCCTCGCCCGAGATGTGGATGAGGCTGCGATGATCGCCGCCCTCCAGATAGACGTCAGGCTGCTGATCGAGGCTGTCGTCGACGAAGGCGTCGACCGCGTAGGCCTCCGGAATCGGCGGGACGGCGCCGGCGTCGCAATCGGGGAAGAGCTCGGCGATCTCGTCCTCGCTGGCGAGTCCAACCGGGCAGTGCACCATCCGCTCAATGACATCCATCCGCACCTTGGAGCAGGCGGGCACCACCGCCACGACGAACCCACCCTCCCGCGTCAGCACCACAGCCTTGGCGAGACGGTCGCCGGGCACATGGCTGGCGCGGACGGTGTCGTCGGCGCAGTGGGTGCGTTTGTGCTTCAGCACATCATAATCGATGTGCTTGTCGTCGAGGTATTGCTGTAGCGTCAATGCGATTCCCATGGCAGTCCTCCTACCATCCGCGAGGGTCGCAACGCGCCGCGTGGCTGACTTCTGCGCCAAGGCTCGGCACCAGATATCGATGCCGGTGGCCAGCACAAAACTGCGGCGGCGCTGGCGGCCAATGACAAGGAGGGAAAGCCTATGCCCGGCCGCATGGCACTGCAAGCGGGTCGGGCCGCGGCTGCCGTGGTTGGCTAATTAAAGATTTCGATCAGGCCTTTGCTTTGGCTTTGGCTTTCGCCTTGGGCGTGATCGCAGTGACGACGAGCGGGGACAGGCCTTCGCCGCCGCCGTCGATGTACTCACCGAGCTGCTTGCGCATGCGCGGGTCCCAGAAGCTCTTGATGTGCTTCGCGATCCCCTCCAGTGCCTCGTTGCGCGGATAAGCCTCAAAGTAGGCCGCAATCTGATTGGCCATGCGGATCATGTCACGGTTTTCCATGCGGCAACGCTTTCCCGTTTGTCTGCGTGAGGCTGGCTCTAGCTGTTGAAAACGACGACCCCGCGCTCGCCGAGGGAGGCAAGGAACATGCGGGCTCTGCGCGCGATCTCGAGTGCGAGCAAGGTCGGGGCAGAGACGGTGACGAGGGCGCCGATGCCCACGCTTGCCGCCTTCTGCACGAGCTCGAAGCTGCAACGGCTCGTCATCAGGACGAAACCGGAGGCAAGATCGGTATCGGCTTCGAAGAGCGCGCCGATGAGCTTGTCGAGCGCGTTGTGGCGGCCGACGTCCTCGCGCACGAGGCGGATATCGCCTTGAAGCGACACCCACGCCGCACCGTGAACCGTGCGGTTGAGGCGGTTCATCGGCTGGCGCTGTGGAAGCTCGGCGGCGGCTTTGAGGATCGCGGCCGAGTTCGGATGCACGCTATGCGGAACGGGCTTCGTCACGCGCACCACGTCGGCGATGTTCTCCACGCCGCACAGCCCGCACCCCGAGCGGCCCTCGAGCGAACGGTGCGGCATGCGTGCCGATGCAAGCGCGCTTTCATCGACGGCAATGTCGATTGCCATGCCGTTCTCCACCGGCATGGTGAGCACGCCGCGGATGTCGGAGAGGCGCTCTACGATCCCTTCGGCCAACGCGAAGCCACGGCCGAAATCGGCAAGATTGGCCGGTGTCGCCATCATCACGGTCAAGGGCGCCGAGTTGATCAGCAAGGCGACGGGCACTTCCTCGGGCAATTGCCACGTCACTGCAGCCTGCTTGCCGTCCGGCCCGAGGGCGGTGCCCTCGACGGCATGCGAGCACAGTGAGACAGGCGTAGTCGTGTCAACGAGGGCGGCCGGCTTCGTCATGGCACTCATGGCATGCTCGCGGCCTTGGTGCCCCTACTCGGCGGCAACGAGCGGTTTGGCGATGCGCTTGTTCTCGCGGTCGCGCTCCTCCCACTCCGTCTGCCATTCGGCCGGCTGGTTGGACGGATTGACCTGCACCGCCGTGACCTTGTACTCGGGGCAGTTGGTCGCCCAGTCGGAGTTCTCGGTGGTGATGACGTTAGCACCGCTCTCGGGGAAGTGGAAGGTTGAGTAGACGACGCCGGGCGGCACCCGGTCGGTGACCTTCACGCGCATGGTCGTTCCGCCGACGCGGCTTGTCAGCGAGGCGAGAGAGCCATCCTTGATGCCGCGCAGCTCCGCGTCGCTCGGATGCATCTCGAGGATGTCCTCCTTGTACCAGACGACGTTGTCGGTGCGCCGGGTCTGGGCGCCGACGTTGTACTGGCTCAAGATGCGGCCCGTGGTCAGGATCAGCGGGAAGTTGCGGTTGGTACGCTCCTGCGTCGGCACGAAGTCGGTGAGCATGAAGCGGCCCTTGCCGCGGGTGAACTCCTCGACGTGCATGACCGGCGTGCCCTCGGGCGCATGGTCGTCGCATGGCCATTGGATGCTGCCGAGCTCGTCGAGCTTCCGGAAGCTGATCCCTTTGAACGTCGGCGTCACGTGGGCGATCTCGTCCATGATCGCGGCGGCCGACGGGTAGCTCATGGGATAGCCCATCGCGGTGGCGATGCGACACACGATGTCCCACTCGGACATGCCCTGCTGCTCCTTCATCACCGCGCGCACGCGGTTCACGCGCCGCTCCGCGTTGGTGAAGGTGCCGTCCTTCTCCAGGAACGAGGTGCCCGGCAGGAACACGTGCGCGAAGGCAGCGGTCTCGTTGAGGAAGAGGTCCTGAACGACCAGGATCTCCAAGGACTCGAGCGCGTGCGTCACGTGCTGGGTGTTGGGGTCGGACTGGGCGATGTCCTCGCCCTGCACGAAAAGGCCCTTGAAGGTGCCGCTCGAGGCCTCGTCGAACATGTTGGGAATGCGCAAGCCCGGCTCGGGATCGAGCTTCTTGTCCCAGACTTTCTCGAACAGCTTGCGCGTTGCCTCACCGGAGACGTGGCGGTAGCCCGGGAACTCGTGCGGGAACGAGCCCATGTCGCAGGAGCCCTGCACGTTGTTCTGCCCGCGCAGCGGGTTCACGCCCACGCCCTCGCGACCGATGTTGCCGGTCGCCATGGCGAGGTTGGCCATGGCCATCACCATGGTCGACCCCTGGCTGTGCTCGGTGACGCCGAGGCCGTAGTAGATCGCGGCGTTGCCCCCGGTCGCGAAGAGACGCGCAGCTGCGCGAATTTCCGCTGCCGGCACGCCGGTGATGGGCTCCAGCGCCTCGGGCGAGTTCTTCTCGTCCTTGATGAAGGTCTCCCACTGGGCGAAATCGTGCGGCTCACAGCGGGCGGCAACGAAGCTGCGGTCGATCAGGTTCTCCGAGGCGATCACATGGCAGAGCGCATTGAGGACCGCCACGTTGGTGCCGGGCCTGAGCTGGAGGTGATGATCGGCCTTGACGTGGGGGCTGCGCACCAAATCGATACGGCGCGGGTCGGCGACGATGAGCTTGGCGCCTTCGCGCAGGCGCTTCTTCATGCGCGAGCCGAAGACAGGATGCGCATCGGTCGGGTTGGCGCCGATGACCAGGATCACGTCGGACTTGTCGACGCTCCTGAAATCCTGGGTGCCGGCCGACTCGCCGAACGTCGCCTTGAGGCCGTAGCCGGTGGGCGAGTGGCACACGCGCGCGCAGGTGTCGACGTTGTTGTTGCCGAAGGCCGCGCGCACCATGCGCTGCACCACGTAGACCTCCTCGTTGGTGGTGCGTGAGGAGGTAATGCCGCCGATCGAGCCGCGGCCATACGTCTTCTGCACCGCCATGAAGCGGTCGGCGGCGAACTTGATCGCCTCGTCCCAGGTCACGACCTGCCAGGGTTCGGTGATCTTGTTGCGGATCATCGGGTTGAGCACGCGATCCTTGTGCGTGGCGTAACCGAACGCGAAGCGGCCCTTGACGCAGGAGTGGCCTTCGTTGGCGCCGCCGTCCTTGTAGGGCATCATGCGCACGACCTCGTCGCCCTGCATCTCGGCCTTGAACGAGCAACCGACGCCGCAGTAGGCGCAGGTCGTCACCACGGAGTGCTCAGGCTGGCCGTGATCGACGATGGACGTCTCTATCAGCGTGGCCGTGGGGCAGGCCTGTATGCAGGCGCCGCAGGACACGCATTCGGAAGCGAGGAAGTCCTCGTCCATGCCGGCCGCGACGTGCGAGGCGAAGCCGCGCCCGTCAATCGTCAGCGCAAAGGTGCCTTGCACCTCCTCGCAGGCACGCACACAGCGCGAGCACACGATGCACTTCGAGGGCTCGAACTGGAAGTAGGGGTTCGACTTGTCCTTCCCCTGCCACAGCGGGTTCTCCTCGCCGTGCTGACGGGCAAAGACGTGGTTCTCGCCGCTGTAGCCGTAGCGGACGTCGCGCAGGCCCACGGCGCCGGCCATGTCCTGCAGCTCGCAGTCGCCGTTGGCCGCGCAGGTCAGACAGTCAAGCGGGTGGTCGGAGATGTAAAGCTCCAT
The DNA here is from genome assembly GCA_963782555.1 of uncultured Alphaproteobacteria bacterium. Lineage (GTDB taxonomy): Bacteria > Pseudomonadota > Alphaproteobacteria > Rhizobiales > Hyphomicrobiaceae > Hyphomicrobium_A. Next base: position 115,834 of record CAWAKB010000006.1, read on the forward strand.
CACGCCCTTGCGGATGCGGGCGAGACGCTCAGTCTGGGTCGAGACCTTAATGTCTGGCGCCACCGGAGTGGTGCACGAGGCGGGCGTGCCCCGGCGTCCTTCGATTTCGACGAGGCACAGCCGGCAGGAGCCGAAGGGGTCGAGATTGTCGGAGGCGCACAGCTTCGGCACCATGATGCCGAGCTCGGCGGCCGCCCGCATGATCGAGGTGCCTTCCGGCACCGTCACCTCTTGGCCGTCGATCTCGAGCGTCACCATCTGATTGGAGTGACGCGGCGGGGTGCCGTAGTCCTTTTCCTTGATGAGCGTCATCGGCTGGGTTTCGCTGGTCATAGCGTGGCCTCGCATTGCTCAGTCATTCGGCGGCTTCGGCGCGCGCCGGACGGTTGAAATCATCGGGAAAGTGGTTGAGTGCGCTGATGACGGGCATCGGTGTCAGCCCACCCATGGCGCACAGCGATCCGTCAGTCATGGTGACGCACAGATCCTTTAAGAGCTCAATGTTCTCGGCGCGGTTCTCGTTTGCGATGATACGGTCGATCACCTCGACGCCGCGCACCGACCCGATGCGGCAGGGCGTGCACTTGCCGCAGGATTCGATGACGCAGAACTCCATGGCAAAGCGCGCCTGCTTTGCCATGTCGACGGTGTCGTCGAAGACCACCACGCCGCCGTGACCGACCATGGCCTCCTCTTTGATGAAGGCCTCATAGTCCATTTGGGTATCGAGCTTGGATTCTGGAAGGTAGGCGCCCAGCGGTCCGCCGAACTGCACCGCGCGCACCGGCCGCCCCGACCGCGTGCCGCCGCCGAAGTCCTCGATCAGCTCACGCGCCGTGACGCCGAAAGCCTTCTCGACCAGGCCGCCCTGCTTGATGTTGCCGGCGAGTTGGAAGGCGAGCGTTCCCCGCGACCTGCCGACGCCGAAGTCGCGATAGTACTCGCCGCCCTTGGCGATGATGATCGGCACGGAGGCGAGGCTCAGCACGTTGTTGATGACGGTCGGCTGCCCGAACAGGCCTTCGATCGCGGGCAGCGGCGGCTTGTAGCGGACGAGGCCGCGCTTGCCCTCGAGGCTGTCGAGCATCGACGTCTCCTCGCCGCAGATGTAGGCGCCGGCGCCCACGCGGACGAAGAGCTCAAAGTCGTGCGCCGAGCCCTGGATCGTGCGGCCGAGCCAGTTGGCCTCGGTCAGCACCTTGATCGCCTCGCGGAAAGTCCTGACCGTGTGCGGGTACTCGGAGCGGATGTAGATGTAGCCGCGAGTGGCGCCCACCGCGATGCCGGCGATGATCATGCCCTCGATCAGGCAGAAGGGATCGCCCTCCATCAGCATGCGGTCGGCGAAGGTGCCGCTGTCGCCTTCGTCGGCGTTGCAGCAGATGTATTTCTGGTCGGCCTTGGTGTCGAGGACGGTCTTCCACTTGATGCCCGTCGGGAAGCCCGCGCCGCCGCGGCCCCGCAAGCCCGAGGTGGTGACCTCGGCGACGATATCGGCGGGGTCCATGGCAAGCGCCTTGCTGAGACCTTCGAACCCGCCATGCGCGCGGTACTCCTCGATCGACAAGGGATCGATGATGCCGCAGCGGGCGAAGGTCAGCCGCTCTTGCTTCTTGAAGTAGGGGATCTCCTCGGTGAGCCCGTGGAAGAGCTTGTGCTTGCCGCCTGCAAGGAAGTCCGCCTTGAAGAGATCGGGGACGTCCGCAGCGCTGACAGGGCCGTAGGCAACGCGGCCTTTGTCGGTCTCGACCTCGACCAGCGGCTCCAGATAGAGCATGCCGCGTGAGCCGGTGCGCACGATATCGACTTGCTTCTTTTTCTTCTTGGCTTCCGCGGCGATCGCCTGGGCAACTGCCTCGGCGCCCATCGACAAGGCCGCCGCGTCGCGAGGAATAAAGACCTTGGTCACGCCGCAGCCTCCTTGTCGAGGTCGGCGATGATGGCGTCGAAGCGCTTATTGTCCACGCGTCCGAACAGGTCGTCGTCGATCATCATGGCCGGAGACAGCGCGCAGTTGCCGAGGCAGTAGACGGCCTGCAGCGTAAACTCGCCATCTGGGCTCGTCTCACCGAAGGTGGTGCCGAGCCGTTGCTCGGCGTGACGGCAGACCTCTTCGGTTTGCATCGCCTGGCAGGCCTCGGCGCGGCACATTTTGACAATATGGCGCCCCGCCGGCGCGCGGCGGAAATCGTGATAGAAGCTAAGGACGCCATACACCTCGGCGCGAGACAAGTTGAGGGCACTGGCAATGACCGGCAGCGTCTGCTCGGGCACGAACCCAAGTTCATCCTGCACGGCGTGGAAAATCTCCAACAGCTCATCGGGGCGGTTGCCGTGCGCCTCGCAGACGGCGCGAGCTTTCTCTGCGCTGTCAGGGGGGGCTGCAGCGGCAATGGTAGGGCTTGGTGATCGCGACATGACTCGGTCTGCCTCGGTGGCCTCTCCTGCGGCAAACTGACTTCTCTCAAGTCATGCGGCTGTTATCAAATTGGCCCTTTCAATGTGCCAATCGAAGGCATCAATGCTGCGCTGCACAATATGTTGGGTTCTTCCCGGGCGTTCAGGCGCTTGCCCCGAACTTCACCGGGGCAAGCTTGGTCGTTGCTTCCCGCAACGCTTCAATAAGAGGTGATAGGGGATCCCTGTCCGCGACGACGAGGCCGACGCTGTGCTCGACTTTCGGGTGATCGAGCGGGATCGCTCTTATGCCCGAGACGTTCCCCAGAACTTCCAGCACGTACTGCGGCATGATGCTGGCGAGCCCCATCAAGCGCACATTCGAGCACAGGTTTATGACGGAGTTGGTTTCAAGCCGCGGACGAGGGTGGCATTTCGCCGTCTCGAAAGCGCGATCGATGATGCGGCGGTTCTGCATGTTGGTGGTCAAAAGGCAAAGGGGCTCCTCGGACGCCTCCTGCCAGGTGACGGAATCGCGGGTTGCGAGCGGGTGCGTCTCGGGGACAAAGAGGCAATAGCGCTCAATGTAGAGGGGCGAGGCCAGCATGCCGTCGATCGGCTCGTTGTCGAGATAGGTAATCCCCACATCGATGGAGAAATCGGCAAGTCCTCTGAGGATCTCCTCGGAGCTCTGGGAGAGAACCGTGAAGTCAATCCCCGGATGAATTGAGCGTATCTTCTTGGTGAGCAGCGGGATCAGCGGCAAAGAGGACGGGATGCCGCCCAGCACCACCCGGCCCTGCAGGCCGGTCTCGTGGTCTTTGAGATGGCCCAGCTCCTCCTGCATGGACTGCCAGCTCTTGAGAATGACGTGCGCCCATTTGAGGACGCGCTCGCCCTCGGGTGTCAGGCCGCGGTAGCGCTGCCCGCGCTCGACGATGGGCACCTCGAGCTCCAGCTCGAGCTGACGAATGCGACCTGACAGCGTCGGCTGCGTCACATTGCAGGCGACGGCGGCGCGCGTGAAATGGCGTTCGCGGGCAAGCGCTGCGAGATACTGGAGCTGTCGGATGTCCATCGAGCCCCTCCCGAGGCAAGCGGCCCTGGCTCAGGTCGTCGTTCGAGGTTGCGGGGGCTCCGGGGCGTGAGCGCTTTCCGCCTAAGTGACGATCATCGGCCGTCCGCCCCCGAAAGGCAATCTGGGCGCGGCTCCTTTGCAGAGCCCACTTAGGAGGGTGCCATGGTATTGCCGCGCCTGGCATCGATATTTTAACCGAATTCATGGCCAGCTAGCGGCGGCGCCTCGTCGAGTATTGCGTATTCCGGGGCGCGGCCGTCCGTGGCCCATGGTTAGGGGGTTGGTGGGGCGGCCGCTCGACGCGTTCCGTGCATGCGTGCTGCGAACACTGTAGACTGACAAAGCGCAAGTTTTGGCTTCAAACCGAGGATGAAGCCGCTGGGCTGCGCTTGGGAGTAAAGGGGTTATGGGCGCAAGAGAAGGCACGATTGTCGGCAGCTCGCTGCTCGCCATCTGCTTCCTCATGAGCGATGCCTCGCTGGCCATGGAGCCGGCGCAACTCGGCCCCTCCACGGCGACCTCGTCCTCACCGGCGCTGCCGGCCTTTCTTGACGATGAGCGGCTGCCCGCAATGCAGGAGGCGTGGCAGGCGCACGAGCAGGCGCCCGCGGCGGCAGGCGATGATACAACCTCGGTGCGGGAGCGGGCGGAGGAGCTGAGCCGGCGTTTCAGTGCCGGGGCAACGGCGAAACCGACCGACAAGGCGGCGCCGGCGGTCACAATCTCGCCGGCAGTTATCCCCGCCGCGTCGGCTGATGCTGGCAAGCAAACCGGCAAGCAAGGCGCCATGGCGCCTGTCAAACCCGCCATGCACACGCGCAAAGCCCTGGCAAACGGGGTCGAAGCCGGCACAACGGGATCTGTGTCGCCGCCGCCGCAAGAACTCTCGGCGGCAACCGAGAGTGCATTGGAAAACGAGAAATTGCGCCTTGCCGCTCCGATGCCGCCGAGCGAGGCCATGCCCCCCTTGCCGAAGCGCGCACCGACAATTCGCGCTGCGACGGAGGGGAGCTCGGTAACGAACGCTGCGATTACGCGGACAGCGCCGGTACACACCTACAGGGCGAGGCCCAACCCCAGCTCGTCCGACCCCATGGCTGCCTTGCGGGGAACCATTCTGACGAACGAGCTGCACGCCTTCGGCTGGAACTCGCAGCCGAAGTAGGGGATCTCAAGCTCACTGCCTCTTGAAACAAGACCGCCCGCGGGTTGTCCGCGGGCGGCCTCGTCGTCCGTGTGTGGAGAGGAAGTGGCAGGCTTACATCATGCCGCCCATTCCGCCCATGCCGCCCATTCCGCCGCCATGGCCGTGGCCATGATCGTCGTCCTTCTTGGGGGCGTCGGCGACCGCGGCCTCGGTGGTGATGAGCAGGCCGGCGACGGAGGCTGCATCCTGCAGCGCAATGCGCACGACCTTGGCCGGATCGATGATGCCCTTCTCGATCATGTCGCCGTACTCGTCGTTCTGGGCGTCGTAGCCGAATGCGGCCCCGCGTCCCTCGAGCACCTTGCCGACGACGATCGAGCCCTCGACGCCGGCGTTGTCGGCGATTTGGCGGATGGGCGCCTGCAGCGCCTTGCGCACGATGGCGATGCCCGCCTCCTGATCGTCGTTGTCGCCCTTGGCCGTGACGGCTTGGCCAGCCTTGAGCAGCATGACGCCGCCGCCCGGCACCACGCCCTCCTGCACCGCAGCGCGCGTGGCGTTGAGCGCGTCGTCGACGCGGTCCTTGCGCTCCTTGACCTCGACCTCGGTCGCGCCGCCCACTCTGATGACGGCAACGCCGCCGGCGAGCTTGGCCAGGCGCTCCTGCAGCTTCTCGCGGTCGTAGTCGGACGTCGTCTCCTCGATCTGCGCTTTGATCTGATTGACGCGCGCCTCGATGTTCTTCTTCTTGCCGGACCCGTCGACGATGGTCGTGTCGTCCTTGGTGATCGCCACGCGCTTGGCGCGGCCGAGCATCTCCAGCGTCACGTTCTCCAGCTTGATGCCGAGGTCTTCCGAGATGGTCTGGCCGCCGGTCAGGATCGCGATGTCCTCCAGCATGGCCTTGCGCCGATCGCCGAAGCCCGGCGCCTTGACGGCGGCAACCTTCAAGCCGCCGCGCAACTTGTTGACCACCAGCGTGGCCAGCGCCTCGCCTTCGACCTCCTCGGCGATGATCAACAGTGGCCGTCCCGACTGCACCACCGCCTCGAGCACGGGGAGAAGCTGCTGCAGGTTCGACAGCTTCTTCTCGTGAATGAGGATGTAGGGATCCTCGAGCTCGGCCGTCATCTTTTCAGCATTGGTGACGAAATAGGGCGACAGGTACCCGCGGTCGAACTGCATGCCTTCGACCACCTCGAGCTCGGTATCGAGGCTCTTGGCCTCCTCGACCGTAATCACACCCTCGTTGCCGACCTTCTGCATGGCCTCGGCGATCATGTTGCCGATTTCCTTCTCGCCGTTGGACGAGATGGTGCCGACCTGAGCGATCTCGCCCGAGTTCTTGACCTTCTTGGCGCGCTTGCCGATCTCCTCGACGACCTGGGTGACGGCCTTGTCGATGCCGCGCCGCAAGTCCATCGGGTTCATGCCGGCAGCCACGGACTTCAGGCCCTCGCGCACGATGGCCTGGGCGAGAACGGTCGCCGTCGTCGTGCCGTCGCCGGCGATGTCGTTGGTCTTCTGGGCGACCTCGCGCACCATCTGTGCGCCCATGTTCTCGAACTTGTCCTCGAGCTCGATCTCCTTGGCCACCGTCACGCCGTCCTTCGTCGTGCGCGGTGCGCCAAACGATCTCTCGATGACGACGTTGCGGCCCTTTGGCCCCAGCGTCACCTTCACGGCGTTGGCAAGGATGTCGACGCCGCGCAGCATTCTTTCGCGCGCATCGACGGAAAAGCGAACGTCCTTGGCAGCCATAGGGGCTTTCTCCTGTTACGTGTTGTCGAAGGCGGCCACGGAAGGGAGCTGGCCGCCGGCATGGAACCGCGCTCGGGCGGGCATTGTCGGCAAGGGAAGGCGGGCGTGCGGGCTGCCTACTTGTCGAGTACGCCCATCACGTCGCTTTCCTTCATGATGAGCAGCTCTTGCCCGTCGATCTTGACCTCGGTGCCGCTCCATTTGCCGAACAGCACCTTGTCGCCCTTCTTGAGGTCGATGGGGACGAGCTTGCCGCTCTCGTCACGGGCACCGGGGCCGACGGCGATCACCTCGCCCTGCTGCGGCTTCTCAGCGGCCGTGTCGGGGATGATGATGCCACCGGTTGTCTTGGTTTCGCTGTCCAGGCGTTTGACGACGACGCGGTCGTGTAACGGACGGAATTTCATGGGAAATTTTGCTCCAGCTGCAGGTCCGCCCTAGGCGGCTCGGCGATCATGAAGGGAACTTTTGGCACTTCGCTAACGAGAGTGCCAAGGCGCGGAGGTGATACGCCGTGGGCAGGGGCCAAGTCAAGAAAGGCGCGCTGCGACCACTAGCCCCTAACCTCCGGGCGACCGGGTTCTAGCGGACAAAAGGTAACCGAGGTGTAACTCCGCCGCGCGTACCCTCGGTGCCTCTATTCTCGGGGCCTGAACTTGAGCAATCCCTTGTCCTGGCTCGGTGACGCGCGCGACGTGAAACCACGCATGCGCCAGGCGCTGAAGGCCACCATAGCGGCCTGTCTTGCCTATGCGATTGCCGACCTTCTGGAGCTGCCCCAAGCCTTCTGGGCCGCTGTCGTGGCCATCTTGGTGACGCAGGCGAACACCGGCGCCTCGCTCGGTCTGGCGTTCGATTGGTTTATGGGCATCCTGGTCGGCGCGGTCATCGGCGGCGCCGTCGCCATACTGGTCGGCGGCAGCTTCGAGCTGCGGCTCGCAGGCGTTGCCGCGACCGTGCTTGTTCTCGGGTATTTCGCGGCGGCGCATCCGCCGATGCGCATCGCTTGCGTCAACGCGGCCATCATCATCCTCGGCACGCCGGTGACCACCACGCCGTTCGCATCGGCCGGCTATCGCGTGCTCGAGGTCGTGATCGGAACCGTCGTCGCGCTCGCGGTCATGCTGCTTGTCTTTCCCGCGCGCGCCGGGCCGGCACTCGCCGCCCATGTCTCGCGTACGCTGCCCCTTTACTTTCAACTCGCGTCCGACCTTCTGACGATGGCAATGGAGGGACGCTACGATGCTGCATCGGTCGCCGCGGCCGCCGCCAGGATACGCGCTGCGATCACCGCCAACGCAAGTCTGGGCCAGCAAGCGCAGACCGAGGTTGCGGGATTCCTTGCCGACAGCCCCAATCCCGAAGCACTGCTGACGGCGTTGCGCCGCCTGTGGCACACCGAGCTCATTCTCGCGCGCGCCGTGTCTGTGCCGCTGCCGGAAAACGTGCGGCCGAAGTTGCACGAGGGTCTCGAGGAGCTTCGCAGTGCGGTCGCGGCCATGCGCGTCGATGTGAGCGAGACTTTGCCCGAAGTGAAAGGTGCCACGTCTGACATCGTGTTGGTGGAGACGGCGGTCGCCAAGCTCAACGGCGCGGTGGCATCGATCCGCGAGAGCGATGAGCTGCGCAAGATGCCCATGGACGACGCTCTCAAACTCATGACGCTCGACTTTGCGCTGGAGCAATTGCGCCAGAGCCTCAAGGACATTGCGAACCGCAGTCACGAGCTCAGCAAGCTTGCCGGGACACGGATTCCGTGGCGCAGGCAGCTGCGAAGATTGCTGACGGTTCAGGTCGCTTAGCTACGGGCTTCAGCAGCGGCGCGCGGCGACACCTGCGGCATCGAAGATGTGGCCGGAGAGCGAGCGCCCGCGCTTCGATGCAAGGTAGAGCGCCATTGCCGCGATATCGGGATCGCTCGCGAGACAGGCTCCGTCCTCCGCCGTCATTGCGCGTGGACCGATGGCATTGACGCGGATGCCGTGCGGGGCCCAGGTCGCGGCCTCGCCTCGTGTCACGGCAGCGAGCGCGGCGCGCGCCACACCCGCCAACGCGGCCTCGGCCGCATTCCGCGCCGCCGGCATGACCATCACGTTGAGCACGAGACCTTCGGTCATCAAAGTACGCATGCGGTTGGCGACGATGCGCGAGACCAGCACCGGCACCGCGAGCTTTTGCGATACCAGGTCCTCCACATCCTCCAGGCTGGCGCGATCGGCAAGATCGGCAGCCGTAATGGGGATGAGATTGATGACGGCGTCGAGGCCGCCGAAAGTCTGAGCTGCGGTCTGGGCGAAGCGGACGGCCGACTCGGAGGTCGCGCAAGCTTCCGTAAAGAGATTGATCTCGCTCGCGGTCTGGGCAAGGAGCGCCGTCAGGGCGTCGCTTTCCGGCGACGAGGCGGCCGCATCGATGATGAGCTGCCCGCGGTGGTCGGCAAAGGCACGGGCCACGTCGACGCCGCAATCAGTCCAAAGTCCGGTGATGAGGACGCGGGTTCCCGCCAACTCACCGTAATACGAGGCACTCAAATCTCGACCAATCACTGTCATTAGCATCGGGCTGTCCCTTCTTCTCATACGCCGGGACTGCAAGGAACGCCCGGACACCACGATAGCACGTCGATTCGCCTAACGAGACCTAAACAAGCCCCCTCAATTCGGGTTTGCTGGGGCGGAGCCAAGGCGCGATTGGGGCGTTGCGTGGCAATCCTCAGGCAGCGTGGGACCGCGGAAAATCGCGTGATCTTGCCCTCCCGCGGGGCCGGGTGTCAGATGTGCTCCAATCGTTGTGGGTACCAGCGAATCATCTTGCCGGCCAGAAAGCTGGTGAAAGTGGCTTCCCCGCCATTGCGCTCGTCATGGCCGGACGAAAAGCTCAGGCATGCAACGAATCGGCAAGGGGCGCAGATCACGTTTCATGGCGAGCATTAGCGACAGCAAAACCGGCATGCGGACTCAAGGCAGCATTGCCGACTTCATCGTGAAGGGCGCGATAGCGCTCGTCACGGCGGCATTCTTCATCGGCGCTTACCTGCAGTTTCAGGTGACGTTCTGGCTCGCACTCATCGCTGCGTTGTCGGTGTACATCACGCTTCTGATGCTGCACACGCTGATGCGCCGATCGGAGCGGGTCGACGCTCTGGTCTCCGAAGTATCAAGGCTCGAAGGCGAGCTCGCCAACGTCAAAGGGCGCGGCCCCGGCGAGTACGTGCCGCCCGCACGCGGAGCTGCGCCGTCCGGTCGCGCGGCTCCTGCGAGCGCTCCGCCGCCATCGCCATCTTCGCGTCTTGATAGCAAAGCGCCGACGCTGCGCGCCGACACCCGGTCCGCACCGCCGCCGGCGGCTGCCGCATCGGCTGCGCCGGAGCCGAAACTACAGCCGCCTGCGCCTCAGCCTCAGGCCAAGCCATTCTCGGGGCAGACGCCGGAGCCGTCGCTTCCGCGCGCCGACCTGTCGCCGAGCCTCACGCCGTGGCCCAGCAGCACTGCGAGCGCGCCTGAGCCCATGCACGACTATTGGTCGTTCCGTCCCGAGCGGTCGCAGTTCCCGGAGGCGGGAGAGGCGCGCCGCAAGGATGCCCCACCGACGGAAGGCGAACGGGAAGCCGATCTGGAGGCGGTACAAGGCATGATCAAGCGGCTCGCCAGCGAGGTGAGCCTGGGGGCCACTGTGCCCGGAAACGATCGCGCCAATCCGGACGGCGCCGTGCGCGCGTCGGTCGACGCCCTCTATTCGACGGTGGACACCATGCGCGCGGCGAGCAAGAAGGCCGCTCCGGCGACGGCGCGTCGCGATGCGGGGCCGGCGATGCCGCCGCCGATTGCGCCGGGACATGCGCGCCTGTCGTCCGTTGCCGAGGCGATTGCCGCGCGACGCATGGACGTGTGCTTGGAGCCCATCGTCGGGCTCGCCGATCACCAGCTGCACGACTACGAGGTGGTCGTCCGTCCTCGCGATGAAAAAGGTGTCATGCTTCCGCTCGTCGGCCAGGACCGGCAGCTGGCACGCACCGGACTGCTGCCGCTGATCGACGCGGCGCGCTTGAAGTGGGGCGCGCGGATGGCCGGCTCCTTCGCCGACAAAGGGCAGAAGCACTGCGTCCTCTCGGCGACAAGTGCGGAGTCGCTGACCGCCGATCGCTTCCTCGACGAGCTCGCGACCGCCTACCGCCAGCGCGAGGGGCTTGCCGCCGATCTGGTGCTCATGTTCTCCCAGGCCGACGTCAAGGCCTTCAGCGGCACCGAATGGAGCGCACTGACGGATATGCGCGACTTGGGCTTCCGCTTCGGCCTCATGGAGGTGACGGATCTCGACTACGAGTTCACGGCCTTGCGCGCCGCTGGGTTCGCTTTCGTGAAGCTCGATGTGGCGGCCTTGCTGAAAGGGCTTCCGGGGGTGGGCGGTGTCATGCCGGCAGCCGAGGTTTGCCGCTACCTGGGCGACCTGGGGCTCGCCGTCATCGTCGACCGTATCGGCGACGAAGCGTCGCGCGCTGCGGTGCTGGAGTCCGGCGCGCCGCTGGGCCAGGGGCCGCTGTTTGGCCCGCCGGTCACGGTTGAGACGAGCGCTGTCGCGGCTTCCGGGACCGCGGCCGCATAACCGGGCGCTGCTTTCCCGCTTCCATCGCAGCCAAAGCCGCACTAGGCAGGGAGGATGATGTCATCCTCCCCGCCCGCCGCCACGCCCATCCCGCTTGTCCAATCGATCGCGCCCTTCGCAGCGGAGACCACCGGCTGGCTCGTCGATATCTGGGGCGTGATGCATAACGGCGTGCGCCCGTTCGCGGCGGCCTGCGATGCGTGCGAGCGCTTTCGCCAGCAGGGCGGCCTTGTCATCCTATTGTCGAACTCGCCGCGGCGGCGCGACAGCGTCGCCACTCAGCTCGATGGCATCGGCGTGCCGCAGTCGAGCTTCGACGTGATCATCAGCTCCGGCGAAGTCGCCCGCTCGCTGATCGCGGCCTATGCCGGCCGTCCGATCGTGCACCTGGGCCCGGAGCGCGACCTCGGGATCTTTTCCGGCATCGACGTGGTGCGGGTCGGTCCCGACCGCGCCGAGGCGATCGTGTGCACCGGCCTTTTCGATGACGAGCGCGAGACGCCGGACGACTATGCCGAGACGCTCGCCATCTGTGCAGCGCGCAAGCTTCCCATGATCTGCGCCAACCCGGACGTTGCAGTTGAGCGCGGCGGCCATCTCGTCTACTGCGCCGGTGCGCTGGCGCACGCGTACGAGGAGATCGGCGGCGCGGTGCACTATGCCGGCAAGCCCTATCTGCCAATCTACGAGCTGGCGTTCGCCACGCTCGAGACGCTGCGCCCGGGAAGTGCTGAGCGCGCGCGGTTGCTCGCCATCGGTGACGGCGTCAACACCGACATCGCCGGGGCGGCGGCCGTCAACGTCAGGTCGATCTTCGTGCCGAGCGGCGTCCACGTGCAGGACGGGCTCGACGCTGCGGCGCTGGGTGCGCTGTTCCGGCCGGGTGCGCCGCGGCCGGTGGCGGCGATGCCCCAGCTCGCTTGGTAGCGGCTTGCCTCCGGTCCGGCGCCTTGCTTGACGGCGGCGCCCGGCAGGCCGATTTAATCCCGATGCCGATCAAGGACACGCGCGAAGTCCAATCCGAGGCAGCTGCCAAGGAGACCCTGCCGCCATCCCAGGAAAAGGGGCCGAGCGGGCCGCAGGTCATCGCGCACTATCTGAAGCTGTTGCCGTCGTCGCCGGGCGTCTATCGCATGCTCGATTGCGAGGGCACGGTCATCTATGTCGGAAAGGCGCGGAGCCTGAAGGCGCGCGTGTCGAACTACGCGCGGCTCGGCGGCCACACCAACCGCATCGCGCGCATGATCTCGGCGACGGCGGCGATGGAGTTCGTGACGGTCTCCACCGAGGCCGAGGCGCTGCTCTTGGAAGCCAACCTCATCAAGCGCTTCCGCCCGCGCTTCAACGTGCTGATGCGCGACGACAAGTCGTTTCCCTACATCCTGATCGCGCGCGATACGGCAGCACCGCAGATCATGAAGCATCGCGGCGCGCGCAACCGCAAAGGCGACTACTTCGGACCGTTCGCCTCCGCCGGCGCCGTCAACCGCACCATCAACATGCTGGAGCGCGCCTTCTTGCTGCGCTCGTGCTCCGACAGCGTCTACGAGAGCCGCACGCGGCCATGTTTGCTCTATCAGATCAAGCGCTGCTCGGCGCCGTGCACGGGCGAGATCTCGCTTGCCGACTACAACAAGCTCGTCGACGAGGCCGTGCGCTTCCTACGCGGCGAAAGCCAGAACGTGCGGCGCATGTATCAGCGGCTGATGGAGGAAGCCTCCTCGGGGCTCGAGTTCGAGCGGGCGGCCAAGTTTCGCGATCGTCTGGCAGCGCTGGCGCACGTCACCTCCGATCAGTCGATTAATCCCGAGGGAATTGAGGAGGCTGACGTCTTTGCCGCCGCGCAAGACGGCGGGCAGAGCTGCGTGGAGGTGTTCTTCTTCCGCACCGGACAGAACTGGGGCAACCGCGCCTACTTCCCCAAGGCGGACCGGTCATTGCCGGTGGAGGAGGTGCTCGACAGCTTCATCGCCCAGTTCTACGACGACAAGCCCGTGCCGCGGCTGATCCTCTTGTCTCATGACGTGCCCAACCGGGCGCTGCTCGAGGAGGCGCTCTCCACCAAGGCGGAGCGCAGGATAGAAATCCGCGTACCCCATCGCGGCACCAAATCGGGTCTCGTCGCGCACGCGCTCGCCAACGCGCGCGAGGCGCTCGGCCGCAAGCTGGAGGAGGGCTCTTCGCAGCGGCGCCTGCTCGAGGCGCTGGGCGAGCGCTTCGGCCTAGCCGCGCCGCCACGCCGCGTCGAGGTGTTCGACAACAGCCATATCCAAGGCGCGAGCGCCGTCGGCGCCATGATCGTCGCCGGCCCTGAAGGCTTCGTCAAAGGCCAGTACCGCAAGTTCAACATCAAGTCGGAGACGCTTGTCCCCGGTGACGATTACGCGATGATGCGCGAGGTGCTGACGCGGCGCTTTCGCCGGCTGGTCACGGAGGAAAGCGCGGCGAGCGCCAAGGCGGAAACGCCCGAGGAAATCGCGCTTGGCGAGGACGCCGACGACGACACCTTCCCCGACCGGCCCGATCTCGTGCTGATCGACGGCGGGGCCGGTCAGCTCTCAGTCGCGCGCGCGGTCATGGCCGACCTAGGCCTGCATGACTTGTGCGTGATTGGCGTTGCCAAGGGACCGGACCGCGATGCGGGCCGCGAGCACTTCCACATCGCCGGGCGCGACCGGCCGCTGATGCTCGAGCCGCGCGATCCGGTGCTCTACTTCGTCCAGCGCTTGCGCGATGAGGCGCATCGCTTTGTCATCGGCACCCATCGCGCCAAGCGCGCCAAAGGCCTGAGCACCAGTCCGCTGGACGAGATCGCCGGCATCGGCCCCCGGCGCCGGCGCGCGCTAATGAAGCACTTTGGCTCGGCCAAGGCCGTCTCGCGCGCCGGCATCGAGGATCTGAAGGCCGTCGAAGGCATCTCCGCGGAGATGGCGCAGCGGATCTATGATCACTTCCACGAGCGGGATGGCTGAGTGACAAAACCGCCCTTTCGGGACCGAGAAGACTCGGCCCCGAAACGGCGGCAGCCCTATAGCGGTTCGACTATACGGGCGGTGTTGCGGCTGGAGGCATGACCATTGCCTGCAGCCAATATGTCCATGCGACGAAGAACACGGCGAAGAAGACCGCCGTGAGGATGGCTCCCATTAGCCGGTTGCCGAAGGCGATTGCGTTGCCCACGATCGCAGCGAGAAATGCGATCGCAGAGAAGACGCCAACGGTCATCCAATCGACCGCTGCCAAGTCGAACGGCAGATCTGGCATGCGTACGACCCCCTAAGTGCCTTTTATAGGCTGTTTCTATGCTCCACGATTTCAGTTTCCGCCAAGCGGGCCGCTTATGCAAGGCCGCGCGCGGGGGATGCCTGCGTGCACGCCGGCATCTTTCACCCGATCTGTGACAAGGCACTTACGAAATTTGGAGCCCGCGCCGTGTCTTACGCGACACCATGAGCGCGGAGCCAGGCCAGCATGCGCGCCCAGCCGTCCTTCGCCGCCTCGGGGCGATAGCTGGGGCGGTAGTCGGCGTTGAAGGCGTGGCCGGCCTCCGGATAGACGACAATCTCGCAGGTTTTTTGCGCTGCGGTACACGCGGTGCGCATGCGCTCGATGGTGTCGATCGGTATGCTGGGATCGTCACCGCCATAAAGACCCAGCACCGGGGTTTTAAATCTGACGCGTCCGGGGAGCCGCTGACCGCCCGTCATGAGCTCTAACAGCCGTCTCACTTGAGAGCAGAGGCGACCTGGTCCCCCTACGTTTCGCAGGGCAGCAAGTGACCCAAGGCGGTCGACTGGTGGCCCTTGGCATGCGCTATTGCCTAGCGACCCCGGCCATCTCCCTACCCCGCCGTCTTGAGAGCGTGCTTGTGGGCCGTGCTAAGGATGTCGTCGGCCAAGCCCTCGTCGTCCAAGGCTCTGGCCAGGACCATCCCGCCCACGCACAGAGCAACGAGGAGCATCGCCTGCTCGCGCGCCGCGCGTCCCTTCATGTTCGCCTTGAAGACCTGGATCATCAACTCCGTAACCTCCCGATAGGCCGCCTTCACCGTTCCGTTGCTGTGGGCAACGTCGGACGACAATCCGATCAGTGGACATGAGCCCTCGACGTCCTCCAGATGATCGCGGGACAAGTAAGCGTCGACGACGAATCTGGCGAATGGCTGGTCGGGCTTGCGTGGGCCTTTCGGCGCCTTCTGCCAGCGCGCGGGAGCCTCCTTGCGCAGGAAGTGCCGGATGGTCTCGGCATAGAGCTCCTCCTTGTTGGCGAAGTGCCGGTAGAAGCCGCCGTGCGTGAGACCGGCAGCGGTCATGATCTCGCCGATCGTCACATCGGCAAAACCCCTGCGGTTGAAGAGACGAGCGGCGGTACTCACGATCTTTCGCCGTGTCTCCTCTTTGTGATCCGGCGCGTAAGGCATCGGGCTCTCCAATTGCAACGGCTGTCACACATCAAAAGATGATCTTGAACATCTTTTAGTACCGATCAATCTGGCCTGCCAGCAAGGGCGCCGCGGCAAGCGCCCGGGCCGCACTTTCAATGAGCGAGGCTCGATCGATGAAGCTCGAAGAGCACCCGACAGTGAAGCGCTTGGGACCCTCGGCCCACCATGGGACCGGGGCGTCCTCCGCTCTGCAGATCAGCGCCGCCGAGCTGCGCCAACACGCATTCGATTGCGGCGCTCACGATGCGGGTCTCGTCGAGATCGCGCGCCCCGGCGTTGCCCCGCAACGCGATGAGATCTTGCGCAATTATCCCTGGACCAAGACGCTTCTGAGCTTCGTCGTGCGCATGGCCCGCGAGCCCCTGCGTGGGGCGCCGCGCTCGGTCGCCAATCTCGAATTTCATCGTGCGGGCCACGAGGTCGACAGCATCGCCGCGCACATCGTCGCCACGCTCGAGGCGCGAGGCATTCGCGCGGTCAACCCCGCCATGGGATTTCCCATGGAAATGTATCAGACGCCGTCCAGCGCGGCTTGGGTGGTCTCGCACAAGCCGATCGCGGTGGAGGCAGGGCTCGGCCACATGGGCATCCACCGCAACCTCATCCATCCGAGGTTCGGCAACTTCGTGCTTTTGGGCACGGTGCTGCTCGATGCCGAGACGGACACCCACGACCACCCCATCGATTACAATCCCTGCCTCGAATGCAAGCTGTGCGTCGCCGCTTGCCCGGTGGGAGCCATCGGCCCCGACGGCAATTTCAACTTCGCGTCCTGCTTCACCCACAACTATCGTGAGTTCTTCGGCGGCTTCTCCGATTGGATCGAGCAGATCGCCGATGCGCGCGACGCCCTCGACTACCGTCGGCGCATAAATGAGCCCGAGACGTCATCCATGTGGCAAAGCTTGAGCTACGGGGCGAACTACAAATCGGCCTACTGCATGGCCGTCTGTCCGGCGGGCGAGGACGTGATCGGACCCTATCTCAGCGACAAGCAGCGCCATCTGAGAGAGGTCGTGCGGCCGCTGCAGGAGCGGGCGGAGCCCGTCTATGTCGTGGGAGGCTCCGACGCCGAGGCGATCGCGCGGCGCAAGTTCAAAAACAAGACGGTGAAGCCGGTCTCCGGTGGTCTCAGGCCACGAACGATCGACGGACTTTTGAACTTCATGCCGTTCGTGTTCCAGCCCAACCAGTCCGCCGGCCTCGATGCCGTCTTCCATTTCAAGTTCACCGGCATGGAGGAGCGCGAGGCGACCATCACGATCAAGGAACGCTCGATCGACGTCAGGGACGGCCTGCACGGCAAAGCCGATCTCCGCGTGACCGCCGACGCCAAGACGTGGCTTGGCTTCTTGGCCCAGGAGAGGAGCTTGCCACTCGCGTTAATCCGGCGAAAAATTCGCATCAGAGGCAATCCGCGGCTCCTGCTTGCCTTCGGCAAGTGCTTCCCGGCCGCGGGGACGCTGTACAGGCAGGTCGAGGTTCTACCGCAGCCGTCGCTCTTGAAGCGCGAGCCCTCGCGCTACCTCAAGAACGATCCGGCGACCGGAAAGATCAGGTGGCTAGGAACGCTCGTGTTTGCCGAAAAGGAGGTCGTGACGCACAACGTCAAGACGTTGCGCTTCAAGACCGCGAATGGCGCCGACATCCCGTTCGACTATCGGCCCGGCCAATTCCTGACGCTGCACGTCGCGCCCGGCGGCATCCCCACCAAGCGCTCCTACACGATCGCCTCGACACCGACGCGACCCGGCTCGATCGAGATCACCGTCAAGCGCGAGGACCACGGGCTGGTCTCCCGCTGGCTACACGACGTGCTGGTACCAGGCGACGAGGTCACGATCGAGGCGCCCAATGGAACATTCCATTTCACCGGCCAGGGAGTCGACAGCGTGCTGCTGATCGGCGGTGGCGTCGGAATTACACCGATGATGAGCGCCGTGCGCTATTTGACCGACATAGCTTGGCCCGGCACGGTGCACCTGCTCCTCGGGTTTAAGACCCCTGCCGACTTCATCTTTCGCGACGAGCTCGCAGCCCTAGCGGCCCGCAATCCTAATCTTCGCGTCACAGTCACCATGAGCCAGCCCGATGCGTCCTGGAGCGGGTCGAGGGGCCATATTGATGGGTCTCTTATGGCCGCCGTTGTGCCGGACCTCGCCTCGCAGCGGGCCCACATTTGCGGACCGCCGGCCATGATGGAGGCGGTGAAGGCGTCCCTGATCGGGCTCCGGCTGCCGGAAAGCCTAATCAAGACGGAAGCCTTCGGCACGCTGAAACGCGACCCAACGATGAAAACCGGCGCGTCGCGAAAGATCGCCGGGCGCGCGCTTTTCCAGGCCTCGAGCGCCGCCGTGCCGGTGTCCGCCGGCCAGACGCTGCTTGAAGCCGCCGATGCGGCTGGGATTTTCATCGACAACGCCTGCCGGTCGGGAACCTGCGGCTCTTGCCGCGTGAAATTGATCTCAGGCTCGGTGCGGATGCCTGTGGAGGACGCCCTCACAAGCGAGGACAGGGCCGGGGGCTACATCCTCGCTTGCCAGGCCGAGATCAACGGCAACGTCGCGGTCGATGCCTGAGAGGGTGCGCTTATGAACTCGGTCGTGTCGTTCCTCCTCATATTCGCCGCCGTTGGAATCGGACTGTGGCTTGCGTCATTCGTCGTGGAGGCATTGAGGTCAAAGCCGAAGTCGCCGGCAAAGCTGCCGTGGGCGCCTGACATTCCGATCGGCACCGTGGAGGTCGGCGGCATCAAGCTCCGCTTCATCAAATCCGGCTCGGGGCCGATACTCGTCCTGCTCCACACGCTCAGAACACAGCTCGACTTGTTCGAAAAGGTGGTGCCGGAGCTTACCAGGCACTTTACCGTCTATGCCCTCGACTTTCCGGGCCACGGCTATTCGGACATTCCCAAGGCGCGCTACGACGCCGCTTTTTTTGCCGCGGTCGTTGAGAGCTTCCTGGAAAAGCTCGACCTGCGCGACGTCACGCTCGCAGGGGTCTCGATCGGCGGGGCCATTCCGCTCATCGTTGCGGCACATCACGATCCGCGCGTTACCCGCGTGGTCGCGGTAAATCCCTACGACTATTTCAAAGGGCGAGGCATGGCGCGCAGCTCATTCCTCGGCTGGATCGTAACGTACGCTTCGCTCATCCCGTTCATCGGCGAAACCGTGATGCGGCTCAGAAATTTTATCATCATGCAGGCGGTCCTCCGCGGCGGCGTGGCACAGGCAGGGAGCATCCCGCCTCCCCTCATGAAAGAGATGTATCTTGTCGGCAATCGCCCCGGCCATTACCGGGCCTTCTTGAGCCTGCTGCGCAACGCCGAAAGCTGGGAGGTCGCAACCAAGGACTACGGCCGCATCACCGTGCCGGTCCTGCTCGTCTGGGGGGATAAGGACTGGGCACGGCCACCGGAGCGCGAGCAGGACCGCGGTTTGATTCCTGGCGCGCGGACGGAGACGATAAAAGGCGGCGGCCACTTCTTGGCGCTCGATAAGCCGCAAGAATTGCGCGACTTGATCATTCAATTCTCCCTGGATCGAAAAGCGTGAACGCAGCAAAAAAGGTCAACAGATGACATCCGCAGACAAACCCGCCTCCGTCGCAGACCGCGAGCTCGTACTGACCCGGCTCATCGATGCGCCGCCGCAGAAGGTGTACAGGGCTTGGACCGAGCCGGAGCTGCTGAAGCAATGGTTTGCGCCACTGCCCTACACGACGCCGGTGGCCGAGGTCGATGTGCGGCCAGGGGGTGCCAATCTCGTCGTAATGCGCGCTCCCGATGGCGATGACATGCCCACTCGCGGGGTCTACCTCGAAGTGCGCAAAAACGAGAAATTGGTCTTCACAGATGCCTATACGTCTGCGTGGGAGCCTTCGGACAAACCGTTCATGACGGTTATCCTGACCTTTGAAAATGAAGCCGGTAAGACGCGCTATACCGCCCGCGTGCGCCACTGGAGCATCGAGGATCGCCAAGCGCACGAGAAGATGGGCTTCCACAAGGGCTGGGGGCAGTGCACCGACCAGCTTGCGGCTCTTGTCGCGACGCAATGAGCGCAGGTCGCGAACCATGCCGGTCCAGTCGTCAGCTGGGGCTGAGACAGCGGGCCTGCTCAGAACGCCGCGCCGCTTGAAGATCATGGCTGATGATGTTGCCGCTCAAGTCAGACGCCCGCTTCTGGCCCAAAGCTGCCAAATCCGCTTAGTTTGGAAGCACAGAAGCGGCCTCCGATCGCGGACAAAAAAATACGTTCGAATTGTCGGGTATATCAATCCGCAGGGATCTTGGTGACTTCCATCACGACGGGCGCGTGGTGATGGGCCGTATGAGCGGGAAATGGAAGGCCCCACACTAGGATGGTCTCACCGACATGTCCCTTCAGTTGCGCGTGTATCTTCGGGTCGTTTGAATAGATATGGAGCGTCTTCACTTCGAGCACCTTGTCGTCGGGATCTTTGGCATCGAGGCAGGTTGGCGAGAAGGGCGTGAGGATCAGTGCGGTTTCAGGTCGATCGGCGGCGTCGTACGCTTCGAGGATCGATATGCTGCCCTCGATAGCCCGGGGCCCGGCACCATACATCATGCAATCACCAGCGGCAGCAGGCGTGCAAAGAATGACTGCTGCGAGAAAACAGGCTGCGCCTCGCAGCAGAAAATTGATCCAGAAGCTCACGCCGAGGCCAAGTTGTCCGCGCCAGTGGCGCAGGAGGTAGAAGGATTTTCGCGACATGGCACTCATTCACGATCCATTGTCAGGCAATCAATGCAGGGATGCCCTGATCATAAGCGCGAGCACTACCATCGCAATTGCGAGCGATCCCGTCGCCGCTGCGTGCCTCCAGATGCGCATTTGCCGCGCAAGTGGCAGCGACGGCGCCGCCCAATCAGGAGCGTGTGCGCCCCACACAGCCAGAAAACCACCGCCACCCTCCACCATGCCGAGATCGCGTAACGGGACATTGGCGCGCTCCACGATTGCGGCCGCGATGGTTCCATACATCGGCGTTTCGAGCGGCGTCGCGATCGCGCGATCCTCAAACAGGAAAATCCGATTGCCCCGCTTCAGGCTCAGCACATAGGGGCGCTGCATGATTTCCATGCCAAGCGAAGGGAAGGCTTCGAGGCGGGTTTCCACCGCCTCGATGTCTCTGTAGGGAATGGTCATATGTTGCGCGACGGGTCGGTAAATCAGCGACCGTCCAGCCGGCAGATCGAGCACCATGCGGTCTTCGAGAAGCGCAACGCGCAATCCCCATCGTCCCAGGAGATCCCGCAGCACATGGCCGTCGAGCGCAGCCATCAATATCCCCACTGCCGCCACGAATGCTCCCAGCCCCCATGACCCTGCAAAGAGAAGCAAGATTGCAAAGCAGATCATGAGAGCGGATATGGCGGTGAGGAACAGAGTGCCGAATAATGAAAAATAGCGCATCCAGGCGGGCGTGCGGAAGATCGCGGACTTAATGACCCTCAGAGGATCGGAGGAGGGCAATGTGGCCGGCACCGTCAAATGAATATCTCCCGCAAGAGGCCACCAACAAGACCATACTACTTTGAACGAATTTCACGCCCCGTCCAATATCGGGGTCTCGATCGCCGGGCGGCGCCTGTTCGGCATCCACGATCTTTTTCCGCTGTGGCCCATCTTGCCCGTTCGTTGCAACGTACTAATTCGTCGGCTGTTGGCGGTAGACCGGCCGTGCCGCGGACATCCGCCGGACGGAAGAGGTTGACCTTCGTGCCCAAAACTGGCCGGCAGGTAGCATTACGATTTCCCAGGCGTGATCCGGCTTGCACTCAGAATCCGCAGCCGGCGGCCAGACTCTTCAACGCTGCCTGCAGGCCATCGGTCGGGAACTGACCCTGCTGGACGATTTTGCCATCGGCCTGCATGCCGGCGGCGACCGGCTGGCGCGCCTTGCCGAGATCGTTGATGAGAGAAGGTGTGACGGCGGTGACAAAGATCAGCCGGCCGTCCTTCTGATAGGCATCATCGGCGTCCAGAGGTACCACGCCGACCCCGTCGAGGCGGATGAGGACGGTCGGCTTGCTCCCTTTCAGCCTCTCGAGTTCCGGCTCGGACACAGTCTGCGCTGCGGAATAGAACAAGTCGCGCCGCTTGGAGTTGCAGGCGAATTCCAGCCGGTCGTCACCCTTTTCGGCAAAGGCGAACGCGCGATGGACATTCTGATCGCCGTCTCCGGGCGCCACATAGTGCCATTCGGCAAGAACTGGCTCGGTGGCGAGGATGAGGATGATGGAGGCGAGTGACGGCAGTAGGCCGCGGATCGGCATATTGTCTGCCCCTTCTCAAATTCTGTCGCCGGATCAAAGCGTAAGCGCGGCGCGCGCCGCGGTCAAGTCAACCACGCCATGTCTGGAATTAGCCGATTGTGTTGCAGACCTGGCTGGTCATGGAATTCAGCGTCTCTTCAGCCTCGTACCCGCTCGTGCTACCGAGATGGCCTTCAGCCGCGTAGCCGAAGGCGTTGTAGAACGACTTATCGTGGCCGTTGCCACCCCCACCCACATCGTTCTCACCATCGGTTAGGATTACGAGGGCTTTGACTACCTTGTCTTCGTTGTAGGCGGCGCCTTCGGTGAATGGCTCTCCCGGCGAGAGCACCCGCCCCCATCCCCATCCCCATAGCAGCCCGGGCCGGGATCACCGTACTGCCGCTCGGTTGAAGGTCTGCGATGGCGGAGATGACTTGTCCTTGGTTGTTGGTGAGCGGCGTCAATGCCCGCACGGACAGTTAAAGTCGGGGTCCACTTGCCGGTATAGCGTTGGCACTGCTGGGATTGGGCCACCCTAGCCCCAACTACCCGGCCGCCCCAGCCAGCCGAACCGCAACCGCCGTCATCCAGATAGTTGTTGGCATAGAAGCCGTTGTCGGGCTCGTGGGGCGCTGAACGCGCTCCTCATTCCAAGACAAGCGCAATGCCCCGCATTGTCGTGCCGCCCTGAATGTGTACTATTGCCGCCGCTGAGGCCGCAGTATTTGCGCGATGCATCGAACCGTTTGCTGAAAAATTTCCGGCATGAAGCACATAGTTATCTATTCGCCAAATCAGGTATTTGCGGGCGCGTTTCTCGGCGGTCCGATCGCCGCAGCTTATCTGGTGTGGAAGAACTTCAAGGCGCTTGGTAAAGAATCGCTCGCGCGGCAAACCATCCTCTGGGGCTCGGTCCTGGTATTGGCGACGGTTGCCATCTTGCCGTTTCTTCCCGAAAAACTCCCCCATGCCGTACTGCCCGCGATTTTCGGCGGCCCGGCATTGGCCATCGCCAGTCAATTTCAGATGAAGAAGCAGGCAATTCGGGAGTCAAACGAGTACGGATTCGCCTCGTTTTGGCGCGTCGCTGCGGTCGTGGTGCTTTCTCTTATCGCTATTTTTGTCCTGATCATCGCTTTTTTGCTCATTCTCTGGGCTCTTGGGCTGATGAAGTTAAATTGATGCGTTTTCTTGGCGCGGACCGACTGTTAAGCGGACTGGAAAAAATCCAGCTCGGCTTAAGCCCCATCTCCGACCCTGGTTGGGTTTCGAGGCAACCCTGACACCGGTCCCACGTGTTGGCCGATCGATGTCTGCTTCTGGCCCTTTGCGGGCGAAACCGAACTCCGCGTCGTGGTCCGCTATCGAGGCCTGAACGCATGGGCGGATCAGTGACTGGGACGTCCGCTGCTGACCCGAAGCGCTCATTCAGGCGGTGTAGAAGATCGTCGGGTCGCTTTTCCCAAGCTTCATTTATTGAGATCGATGTCGATCTAACCACTTCGGAAGAGCTCGCGAAGTGCTGCCACGAAGCGCGCGTTATCCTCGGGAAGCGCTGTGGTAATCCGCATGAAGCCTGGTCCAAGGTGGATATCATTGAGCGGCTTCACGAGAATGCCGCGCTCTTTGAGACTATGCGCGAGCAGGCCTGCGTCGTGTGGGGCAAAGTCTGCCAGAAAGAAGTAGGTCTCGGTCGGGTATGTGCGTATGTGCAAAGATCGCAGCTCACCGGCGAGTTCCCGTGTCCACGCCTTTAGCTTTGCATTACGCGCGATAATCTTGTGCTCGTTGCGCAGTGTGGCGATCGCCGCAGCCTCACTTGGCCGGGCGAGCGGGTAAGCGTCATTGTGATCGTTGAGGTCATCGGCGATTGCTTGCGGCAGGACCGCATAGCCGACGCGAAACCCCGCCAAGCTGTGCGCCTTGGAGAAAGTTCGTGTGACGAGAAGATTGGTATGATGAGGGACCAGATGCGCCACGCTCGCGCCAGCGACGCCAATGAAGGCTTCATCGACCAGAAATAGCACATCAGGATGGCGCACGAGCAGCTTAGGCAAGACATCCACATTGGAGGCCAGACCGTTG
The DNA here is from genome assembly GCA_963782555.1 of uncultured Alphaproteobacteria bacterium. GTDB lineage: Bacteria > Pseudomonadota > Alphaproteobacteria > Rhizobiales > Hyphomicrobiaceae > Hyphomicrobium_A. The sequence goes on from CAWAKB010000006.1 coordinate 139,634, forward strand.
GGATTATTCGGGTTGACGATCGTGACAAGCGTTGTCCCGCCAGGAATCTTCAATTCATTTAGATCGAAACGGAAGTCTCCCTCGGGGCGAAGTCTGGTTTCCGTATAATGCTGGGCAATCTCGGGAAACAATGCGTAGGTGGGCGTTAATAGATGAACGTGCTGCCCAAAACGATCGAAGATCTGGCGCAGGATGAGCTCGGAACCTGCATTGATATGAATAAGACGCTCCGGGACACTTAGCGTTTGAGCGAGTAAGCTCCGCAGCGGCGCCGAGTGAGCCTCCGTATAGTAATTGCTGCGAGGCAGCTCCGCACAGGCCGCTTCGATTGCCTCATCGAGCGGCGGCAACGGGTTCTCGCACAGGAGGAGCTTGATTCCGCTGAAGGCCCCGCCGCCCTTCTCAAGTCTCGAGCTCATCGGCACGATCCTATTTTGAGAAAGCCATACTGCTGCGCCATCTCGCGTCAAACATAGTCCCAGAGGCGCCTTCAAGTGCTTGAGGTACATCAATGTTGGCCAGACCAGGATGGGCTGAGAATATCTCGTCAACCTGGGAGGAAGCTGAATGCCAAACGAAAAAGAAGGCGCCGTACGCGAAGCAGTTGGGGTATTCGACAACGCTGACTCATTGCAGGCTGCGATTGACGAGCTGATGAGTTCGGGCTTCGACCGCGCCGAGCTGAGCCTGCTCGCAAGCGAGGACGCCGTCGAGGCCAAGCTCGGCCACATCTATCGCAAGGCCAGCGAGCTCGAGGATGACGTTGTGATTCCCAGGGCTGCCTACGTCTCTACTGAAGCGGTTGGAGATGCGGAGGGTGCTGTCATCGGCGGCTTAATGTACGTTGGAGCGGGCGTGCTGATGGGGCCCGTAGCCTTTGCAGGAGGATCGCTCGTTGCCGTCATGGCGGCCGCAGCAGCAGGCGTCGGAGGTGGCGCTCTGATCGGCTCGGCCCTCGCCAAGTGGGTCGGCGATCACCATGCGCATTATCTTCAGGAGCAGCTGGATCACGGAGGCCTGCTCCTCTGGGTACGCACTTGGGATGCCGACGACGAAAAGCGCGCCGTCAAGATCCTAACGCAACACTCCGGCCGAGACGTGCACGTTCATACGTTGCCGGCATCAGCGTAGCCATCGAAGGTATCGGTTCTCTCTTTCTTAAACCGTCGCAGAAGCGCTAGCATGCCAGCTCATCACTTGAGGGTAATCCGATGACCAAGAGCAATGCCAGCAAGGCATCATCTGACGCCCTTTGCCGGGTTCTTGCCGACACGTACATCCTCTATCTGAAGACTCATAACTTCCATTGGAACGTCGAGGGTCCAAAGTTCCGCAATCTCCATAAGATGTTCGAAGAGCAGTATAATGATCTTTGGCAATCACTCGACGATATCGCGGAGCGGATTCGTGCCCTCGGATACTATGCGCCGGGGACCTACGCGAAGCTGCGGGCCCTGGCGAGGGTCCGTGAGAACGAGGACATCCCGGCCGAGGATGATATGCTGAAGGAACTGATTGCTGATAACGAGACAACGGCCAATACAATTCAGACCGCGCTCAAGGTCGCGCAGGATGCCGGTGACGAGCCATCGGCAGGACTGTTGACCGACCGACTGACCACGCTCGAGAAGCAATTATGGATGATGCGAAGCATGTCCAAATGATCTCCTGACCCGGAAGAGGCGCAGCGTCAACACAGTCAGCGAGGCGTGAAGAAAATGGACGACAGCAACACGCAAGCCCACACCGACCATCTGCGTTGGGAGCAGGAGCACTTGCAGTGGAGCGCCGATCACACGCGCGCGCTCGCCATACTGCGCCGCGTCGAGGCGCACCTTCTTTCCCATGAGGCGGAAATCGTCGCTCATAGGGCGGAGATCGTGCGCCATGAGGAGGCGTTAGAGCATGGCGGCGCCCACGGACCGGCTCCATCGCCTGAAGAGCACGAAACCCTGGGGGCCAGGCATGCTTCCGCCGCAAGCAATCACTCGAAGCTGATGGAGGCCATCTTCGCGCTGGACAAGGTCCTCGAGTGATCGGAAAGGGCGCGAGCCGCAAGGGCCTTTCACTCAAGGCATTTCTTCTCAAATGCCTTCGCCTGCTCAGGTTTCGGGTCCCGCAGCTTGGCATCGGGGCGAACCGCGCTGAGAGCGCCTTGCGAGCGCGCTCTTAGATAGGCGTAGATGTCGTCAATGTAGCACATGACGCTCTTATTGCTGCCGAGGTCGGGCATAACGAAGTCGCCCTTGGGTTTCTTGCCAACGTGCCCTTGGGCGACCATGTCAACGAAACGAGCGTAATTCATCGTCTTCAGCGCGTTGACAAGCTCAGGTCCGTAGTTCGACCCATGCGCAGATGGCCCGTGGCACGCCGCGCACCCTCCAACATCGTTGTAGCGTTTGAAACCTGAATACGTGTACCAGTCGAGGCCGCCATTCGACCTGATGTGGTAGGTGATTGTGCCATCGGGGAGCACCCACTTTCCATCTTGCTCCTTCGCGCCCTTCTGCGTCTTGGAGCCATCCGCAAGCGTCACCATCGGAGCGATGACGGATTCGCCCTGGGCACTTCCCGGTCGGGCGACCCAATCGAAGGCGATTGCAACGACCAGCAAAGAGCATCCGATCTGTCGTACACATACCGCTTGCCAGCTTTGCCCTTGCATAGGAGATGCATCCTCCTTTGAAAGCTTTCCAGCCAGCGCATGACCGGCAGCAGTGTCGCGGACACCGCCGGCCCAGGTTAGAGGCACTCACTTTCCTGGCCGGAGCTGGTCGGACCTTGACCTAGCGCAATATATTATTGCCTGTAATCTGGCCGACGAAGCATGCAGCCCGACGCGATACCTGTTCATCCCTCAAGGTTAGTCCGACGACCTCAAAAAGGAGGAATCTCGCATGGCCAACAACGACGGTTTTGCCAAGGAACTGAACGAACTTATCACGCGCTACATCAGCAAGGGGACCGATCCCGAGGAAATCGTCAACGAATTGATACGAGAAGCAAACCTCGTATTTGGTCGCCATAATCTCGAAATCTATTTGGTCGCGCAGAAAATGAACTAGCCCGAGGACAGGCGAGAACCGCGGAGATGGCCGGTCGGAGACACGCGACAGCAACATAAAACAGGGCGCCGGCCGAGGAGCCTTGCGCCCTGACTTTGCCACGGCGCTTGACGGGAGCGCCTCATCCCGAGGGAAGGATGATCGTGGCGTATGGTATTTCTGCCAGAGTGGCGCGCCGGCGGCATCGATCGCAGCCAACAGCGCGCGTCGCGCCCTGCCGCCGGCGCCCCCCTACTGCAGCAACGCGGCCCCATGTCCGTTTATGGCCCTGAGCGGTCAAATCAACACACGCGAAGTTTGTCCGGCTTGGTCGCAATAGCCGACGTGCGGCTGCCTTTCGGGACTCTCTGCTGTCGGGGTGTCTTACGCGACACCATGAGCGCGGAACCAGGCCAGCATGCGGGCCCACCCGTCCTTGGCTGCCTCGGGGCGATAGCTGGGGCGGTAGTCGGCGTTGAAGGCGCGCGGCGCGCGGCGCGCGCAAAACAGCACCTCATATGTCGGCGCTAGATTGAAATCCCAATTCCGCCGCGCTCTTTCTCAATGCTGCACGGTCTTAGGGAACGCGGGAATGCTCCTCGCAGTTCTGCAGGGGGAATGAGATGAGCATGGCGTCAAAAGATAGATTACTCGCCCGCGTGTCGGAATGGTCGACGCTGGTGGTTCTCGCCGGCATCACCACGCTGCCGCTGCTGCCGCCGCAGCATAAGGGGCAGCCGGTTCATCACGCGCCGGCCGTGGCTGCGGCGCCGCCGCGCATCGAGACGCACGCGGCCGTGCCGCCCGCTCCCGCGGTGACACCGAGCCCCGCGCCGGCGGAGGTCGCGCCGAAGCCGGCGGCAACGCCGCAGACGAGCCCTGCCGCCGGGCCCGTTCCCGACGCCTGGACCGATGCCGAGCAGGCCGCCGGTTTGCGCGGGTGTCTGCGCCTGCTGGCGCCCATCGCAGCCGAGGTCGAGCTGGATGAGCCGATCAAGAAGGGCCCCTGCGGAATGGCGGCGCCGGTGCTCTTGCACAGCGTCGGCACCACGGCGAAAGTCGAGTTTCATCCCGCGCCGGAGATGAGCTGCCGCCTGGCCGCGCGCTTGGCGCGCTGGATCGACACCGTGCTGCAACCCACTGCGCGCGAGGTGCTCGGCTCGCGTGTCACCCGCGTCATCGACGCCGGGTCATATTCCTGCCGCCACATGTACTCCAACCCCAATCTGCCATTGAGCGAGCATGCGACCGGCAGCGCCGTCGACATCGCGGGCTTCGTCACCGCCGACGGGCGCACCATCCGCGTGGCGAAAGGCTGGGGGCCGACCGAGCGCGACATCGCCGCCGCGCAAAAGAAGGCTGCCGACGCCGCCAGGGTGGCGGCGCGGAAGAAGGACGAGAAATCCGCCAAGGGTGGCACCGAGACGGCGTCATCTGACAAGAAGAAGGCGCCCGATGAAGCCAAGGTCCACAAGGCGGGCTACAAATCCGAACACGGATCGGTGGCGGTCGTGCCCGCCGCCACCACGCTCACGGCCGCCAAGACGGTCGAGGCGGCTTTCCTGAAACGGCTGCACAGCGGCGCCTGCACCGAGTTCGGGACCGTGCTCGGCCCTGAGGCCAACGACGCCCACCGGGACCACTTCCACTTCGATGTGAAAGAGCGCAAACGACGCGGAATCTGCCACTAGGGGCGGCGCAGAGACGGCTGCGCCTCGGCCGGCGACCCGGCTTCACAGACACCGTACCGCCAGGCGCCGGATCGACTCCTAACCGAGACCTTAGGACCCGCTGTGCTACACCATTGACGGACCATCGGCCGGATGCTGTACCAAGGTCCGATGGAGCAAGCTGCGCCGCGCCCGATGCCGATGAGCCTGCCGAACGTACTGACGTACGGGCGCATCCTTGCGGTGCCGGCTCTGGTCGCCTGCCTATTCTTTTTGCAGGGGGATGTGGCGCGCTGGTCGGCTTTCGCCCTGTTCGTCTTGGCCGGCGTCACCGATTGGCTCGACGGCTACCTCGCCCGCATGTGGGAGCAGCAGTCGACCTTGGGGCGCATGCTCGACCCCATCGCTGACAAGCTGCTCGTCGGCGCCGTTCTGATGATGCTGGTGCACGACAACACCATCACGGGCTGGTCGATCTGGGCCGCCATCATCATCCTGGTACGCGAGATCCTGGTCTCGGGCCTGCGCGAGTTCCTGGCCGAGCTCAACGTCAAGGTCCACGTCACCCAGCTCGCCAAGTGGAAGACGACGATGCAGATGATCGCGCTGGGCGTGCTGATCGCGGGGCCGGCGGCGGAGAAGATCGTGCCGGGGATAACGACCGGCGGCCTGGTTATCCTCTGGATTGCGGCGCTGCTTACGCTCTGGACCGGCTACGACTATCTTAAGGCTGGGGTCGTGCACGCCATGGAGCGCTGACCCCCCGCCCACGAGCTCCTGACAGCGAGGCAGGCACCATATGAAGCTTCTGTACTTTGCCTGGGTGCGCGAGAAGGTCGGCCGCGGCGCCGAGGAGATCGAGCTGCCCGCCAACGTGGCAACCGTCGCCGACGTCATCGGCTGGCTCAAGACCAGGGGGCCTGAGTTCGACGCCGCGTTCGCCCGGCCGGAGCTGGTGCGGGCCGCCGTCGACAAGGTCCACGTGAAGGAGTCCGCCACCGTCGCCGGCGCCCGCGAGATCGCCTTTTTCCCTCCGGTGACCGGAGGCTGAGCGCATGACCGTCCGCGTACAGACTGAGGACTTCGATGCCGCCGCCGAGGTCGCGGCGCTGACCGCGGGGCGCAAGGACGTCGGTGCCATCGTCACGTTCACGGGCCGCGTGCGCAGCAACGAGGGCCGGCTCGCCGGGATGACGCTCGAGCACTATCCAGGCATGACCGAGGCGGAGCTCGCCCGCATCGAGGCAGAGGCGCACGCGCGCTGGTCGCTGCAGGCGAGCCTCATCGTGCACCGCGTGGGTGAGCTTGCGCCGGGGGACAACATCGTCCTGGTCGTGACCGCAGCGGCGCATCGCCAGGCGGCGTTCGAGGCGGCTGGCTTCCTGATGGACTATCTCAAGACGCGGGCGCCGTTCTGGAAAAAGGAAGTCTCAGCCGGCGGCGACAGCACCTGGGTGGAGGCGCGCAAGGGCGACGAGAGCGCCGCCAAGCGATGGACCTGAGGTCGCCGCGAGGGAGCGCCTCGTCTGTGTAGGACCAACCCGGCGTTAGGGAAGCATTAACTGTTGGGGGACGATAACCCTAACAATGCCTGAACACGACCTGGAAAAGGCCATCATCTCAGGCAACCTTGACTGTCCCGGCACTTGGACTGTTTCGCGTACGACGGGGGTCAGACGTCATGGTTCACCGGTTGCTGCGGCACCTCAGCCGCGGGACTTTTATTGCGCTAGCCTTTATGTGCGCGCACGCGCCGGTTCGGGCCCAGAGCCTGGCGGCAGCGCCTGCAGCACAGGAGGTTGCGCGTCTGCCCGCGTCCGCTGGAGGTCACCTCCTCGGCAACAACCTGCGCACGCGCTTCCTGGTGGGGCTGCCCAAGTCGGCGAAGTTCGCGGTGTTTTCGCTCAACCACCCCAATCGGGTCGTGGTCGAGGTGTCGGAGACGAAGCTTCGCCTGCCCGAGCAGCCCAAGGACCACGCGATCGGCCTGATCAAGTCCTTTCGCGCCGGCCGGTCCGCGGCCGACCGCTCCCGCATCATCATCTACGTGACCGAGCCCGTCATCGTGGCGAGCGCCAAGATCGAGAAGGCCGAGGACGGCCGCGGCCAGCAGCTCCGCGTCGATATCGTTCCGTTCGGCCCACCCGTCGAACCGATTGCCGCCCCTGCACCGCGCCCGGCGCACAACCTCACCACGGCCAGCCTTGGAGATATGGTCGCCAATGCTGGAGACGTGGTCGCCGGTGCCGGCAACATAGTCGCCGATGCGGGCAGCATCGTCGCCAATGCTCTCGGGGGCAGCCGGGACAGCAACGCGATGCCCGCACCCGCCTACTCGCTCGGTGCCTCCGGTCTGCAGCCGCCGCTGCCGCGTCCGGCCGTCTCCCCTGAGGTGCTCGCCGAAAGGGCGTTCAAGCCGGTCATCGTCATCGATCCTGGACACGGCGGTCACGATTCCGGAGCGATCAAGAACGGTGCGGTCGAAAAGGACATCGTGCTGGCATTCAGCAAGATCCTCGCCGCCAAGCTGAAGGCGACCGGGCAATTCAAGGTTCTCATGACGCGCGACACGGACGTCTTCGTGCCGCTGGGCGAGCGGGTGGCGTTCGCCGAGCGCAACAACGCCAACCTGTTCATTGCCGTGCACTGCGACTACGCCGACACGGGGCCGAGGGCCAACGGCGCCACTATCTACTCGTTGCGGGATTCGACGGCCAACAGCCTGCGCCGCTCCGCCAAGGGTGAGCTTTCCAGCAATCTGTTGTCGAACGACGAGGTCGAGGCCGTCAAAGAGGCGAGCGGCGACGTCAACGCCGTGAAGTCGATCCTCGCCGATCTCGCCGGCCGCGAGGTGGACGTCACCCACGACCGTACCAACGCCTTCGCCCAGACCGTCATCAAGACGATGGGGGCCTCGACCAATATGCGCCAAGAGCCTGACCAGCAGGCCGGCTTCCGCGTCTTGAAGACCGCGCAGTTTCCATCGGTTCTGATCGAGCTCGCCTACGTCACCAACAAGCACGACGCCATGAACTTGATGTCGGATGCCTGGCGCGACAAGGTCTCGGACTCGATCCTGACGGCGGTCGACAACTACTTCTCCAACCAGCTGGCGCAGCTGCCGATGTAAAGGCCGGCCGTTCGCCGCAATAAACGTTCACCGCAACAAATAAGGCCGGTCCTCTCGGACCGGCCTTTGTTTTTGTGCCAGCTTGGGTCGCACCCCCGCGCCGGCTAGGCCCCCGTCATGCAATACTCGGAGGACGCATTTGTTTTTGGCGCCAAAGCAGGATCTCTAGCCAATCCAATTCGAGCCGAAGCGAGCGAGCTATGCACGAACTCGAAGACACGTGTGGGACCTTCTCTCGATGAAGGCGCTTCAGCATTTGCCACTCCATCTTCCAGTGTGTGCCGCGCCCAGGGCCTGCCCACTCCGACTGACGTCATCATCACCAAGACGCATCGGCGCGCCGCCCGAGGCAGGCTCGGCACGCCGGCTGTGGTGATCGGAGAATGCAGGTGGATGCGGAGGTCGCGGACAGGGTTCGGCGGGGGCCGGAAGTTGAAGCCGTCGAACGCTCCCTCGGGCGGCCCTGTCCGTGCCCGCCACGCGTCCGACCGACCAAAGGCGCCAGTCGCATTGAAGTTCTGGCTCAGAGACGACAAGGGCGTCACGCCCTCCTTCTCTGACGCGCACTCAAGAAAGCTCAGCTTGAGACAAGCTGAAAGAGAGGTTCGGCCCCCTCACGCGAGAGAGGTTAGATGAATTCGTCCACAATTTTGAGTGCGGCGGTGCACAAAAATTAATGGTGCATCTTCGGTGCCCCATCCGGCGCAAAGCTTGGGTGGAAACTCGTACTTCCCCTTTTATGGCGCATACTGCATTTTGGGCAAATCAATAGAGAGAGGAGCCGGCATGCGTTCATTTTCCGCGATCGCTCTGGTGTCGATGCTTGCCGCATCTCCGGCGTTGGCGTGCACGGGACAGTCGGTCTACCTCGCCGGCGATTTCAAGACGGCCGAGCTTGGCTGGGGACCCGAGGACGCAAGCTTCAAGGTTTCAGGGGCGGAGGCTGATTTCACGCCGCAACCGGGTACGCAGACTGCGCGCTGGGACACGGGCGTAACCCTGACCGACCTCGATGCCTGCGTGACGGTGGCGATGCCGGCAACGACCACCGATGCATCACGCACGTACGCGGGGCTGTTGTTCTGGCTCACGGACAAGGACAATTTCTATGAAGCCGTCTTCGCGCCCAACGGCCTCTTCACGGTCGCGCGCAAGGTGCGCGGCAAGATCGAGGCGACGGCGCCCGTTCCCTGGACCAAGGCCAACGCCCTGAAGCTCGACGCGAATGCCAAGAACACGTTGCGGGTTACACTCGAAGGGCAGATGGTCACGATCCGCATCAACGATACCGAGGTCGCGCGCTTTCGCGGGCAAGCCCCCGATGAGCCGAGCCACGTCGGCCTGGTGGCCGCCTCCGCACCGGGGACGACGGACACGTGGCGCCTGTCGGAGCTAAAGGTGACCAACGTGGCGGCGCCTGCGGGGTCGGAAGCCTCGCGCGCTTCCGACAAGCAGATCTCGACCGGTACGGTCGCCAAGGGGCCCGCTTGCAACGAAGGCAAAGTGCTCTTCGAGGACGGCTTCACGTCGCACGATCCGACATGGGGCCCCCAGGATGCGCGGCTCAAGATCTCCTCGGGCGAGGCCGTGCTGAGCCCGGTTCCGGGCACGCGGACGTTCCGCTGGAACCGCGCGTTCGTTTTCGATGACCTCGATGCCTGCGCTACTGTCCGCCTGCAAAAGCCCACCACCAACTCGACCACGAGCTACGCCGGCCTGATGTTCTGGGTGGAGGACAACCGCAACTACTACCAGGCGGTGATCGCTCCCAACGGCTACTTCACGGTCGCGCGTGTCGTCGACGGCGTCGTCCAGGACAAAAGGCCGGTCGACTGGGTCAAGCTCGACGCGGTCAAGACGGGGGCCAAGGAGAAGAACACGCTGCGGGTGATGGCCAAGGGCGACCAGGTCGAGATCTCAATCAACGGCAAGGAGGCCGCGAGCTTCAAGGGCGAGCCACCCCGCGACCCCAGCTATATCGGCATGCTCGCAGCTTCGGCCTCCAGCAAGAGAGGCGATGACTGGTCGATCAGCGATTTCAGCGTGACGGCGCCGCAATAGCCGAGTGCCGGGCGCGACCGGAGCCATACGAAGCGCCCAAGACGAGGCGTCAGCCTCGGCTCAGACGGTTTCGGCAGCCTTTGCGGCGGTCTGCACCGCCTTTTGCACCTTCTCGAAGGCCCGCACCTCGATCTGGCGGATGCGCTCACGCGATACGCCGAACTCGGTGGAGAGATCCTCCAGCGTCGCCGGATTGTCGGTCAGCCGGCGCGCCTCGAAGATGCGCCGCTCGCGGTCGTTGAGCGAGGACAGCGCGCTCGACAGGTAGCTCCGGCGCTGGCTGAGTTCCTGGTTCTCAGCGAGCTGGTCCTCCTGGCTCGGCGCATCGTCGACGAGCCAGTCCTGCCATTCGCCGGCTTCGGCGTCGGCACGCACGGGCGCGTTGAGCGAGGCATCCCCGCCCAAGCGCCGGTTCATCGAGACGACGTCAGCCTCGCTCACACCGAAGCGACGCGCGATGGTCTGCACCTGATCGGGGCGCAAGTCGCCCTCATCCAGCGCCTGAAGCTGGCTCTTGGCACGCCGCAGATTGAAGAAGAGCTTCTTCTGCGCGGCCGTCGTGCCCATCTTTACGAGGCTCCACGAGCGCAGGATGTACTCCTGGATCGAGGCGCGGATCCACCACATGGCGTAGGTCGCGAGGCGGAAGCCCTTGTCGGGATCGAAGCGCTTGACGGCCTGCATGAGACCGACGTTGCCCTCGGAGATGACCTCGCCGATCGGCAGTCCATAGCCGCGATAGCCCATGGCGATGCGCGCGACGAGACGCAGGTGCGACGTCACCAGCTTCTCGGCCGCGTCCTGATCGGCATGCTCCTGCCAGCTTTTGGCCAGCATGTACTCCTGGCCAGGCTCCAGCATGGGAAACTTGCGGATGTCCTGCAGGTAGCGCGACAGGCCCATAGAGCCTTGCGCAATGGTCGGAAGTTTTGTCGCCATACCAACTACCATCCCCGGCTTGAGCGGAGGATGGTCCCTCTTAGCCTTGCGTGCATCGCGGTCGAGCCGCGCAGGGGAACGCCGAGATTGGGCTGCCCCACGACCCGTAAACGTGTGGGGTCCGCCATTTCCGTTGCCTCTTGCCACGCGCGTCGTCATGTGTCTCTTGAACTATACGTCATATCGGCCCCCCGCGTTTCAGGCGACCTATGTGTGCCCGGCAAAGCAGCGCTGCTGGTCTTGGGGGTCCGCGGCCGGTGTAACCGGTTAGAAAAACGGAAATTTCCCTCAGCACCCCAGCTCGTTCGTGCCCCGACCGAAGCTTTCCTGCCGCTCTAGCGCGGGACTCCTTAACGGTGGAAAAGCGAGCGAGACCAATTGCGTAACGGCGCTAATGCTTGCTTTCGGCAATTGTGCGGCTTTTCGGCTAATGCGCCGGCTTGAGTGCGGCGAGAAGGCCGGCGATGTCGTTGGGTAACGCACTCGTGAAGCGAAGCGTTTTGCCCGTCACCGGATGTGCGAACCCGAGCTCGGCGGCGTGCAGCGCCTGGCGGCTAAGGTGTCGCAGGGCATCTTGGGCTGGCTCCGGCAGTGTCCGGGCTTTGGCCTTGAACCCGCTGCCATAGACCGGGTCGCCGACCACCGGGTGTCCCAGATGGGCCAGATGCACGCGGATCTGGTGCGTGCGGCCCGTCTCCAGCCGCAGCCTCAGGAGCGAGATGGCACCGGTGGCAGACGTGCCGAAAGACTTGAGCACCTCATAGTGCGTTACGGCGCGGCGGCCGGTTGCTCCCTTGGCCACGGCGATCTTCGTGCGGTTCACCGGGCTGCGGATCAGCGGCGCATCGATGGTGCCGCGCGGACGCGGCGGCTTGCCCCAAATGAGCGCCAGGTAGGCGCGCTCCATGCGCCCGTCGGCCCCGTGGGCGGCAAACTGCTCGCTGAAGTCCTCTGTGCGCTGCGTCCGTCTTGGCGACGACGAGGAGGCCGGAGGTGCCCTTGTCGAGACGGTGCACGATGCCGGGCCGCTTGACGCCGCCGATCCCGGAAAGGCTCGCGCCGCAGTGGGCGATGAGAGCGTTGACGAGCGTGCCGGTGGCGTGTCCGGCGGCGGGGTGCACGACGAGATGGGCCGGCTTGTCGATGACGATGAGGTCCTGGTCCTCGTAGACGACGTTAAGGTCGATTTGCTCGGGCGCTGGCGCGGCGGGCGCGGGTTCGGGCACGCAGACCTCGAATTGGTCGCCTGGTTTGACCCGGTACGCCCCGTCTTTTATGCTCGCATGCGTAGAATCTGTGACGTGACCGGCGCGAATGAGCGTTTGCACGTGGGCGCGGCTCAAGTCCTTGATGCGCTCGGTCAGGAGTTTGTCGAGGCGCGCGCCCAAGTCGGCCGGCGTCACTTGGACCCTGATTGGGACCCCGACTGGATGTTTGCGTTGTGACGCCATGGTCTCCGCGACATCTCTTTGAGAGGGACTTCCATGCAGGCCCCGGACGGTGTTCTCGCCGCTTCCGCACGCACGTCGCCCCCTGACGCGGGCTCTCTGACCGCATCTGAGCTGCGGCTCCAGCGCATCCTCAAGTTCGTGGTGATTGCACTGGCGGTCGTGCTCATCGCCGGGCTGGCGGCCGTTGCCTGGCGCGTCATCTATCTCGCGTCCCCCTCGCCAACGCAACCGGCGGCGCCCACGCTCGCCATCCGACCCGCGCAGAGCCTTAAGCTGCCGGCCGGGGCGCAGGTGCGCTCGATCTCGCTGTCGGGCAACCGGGTGGCGGTACACTACGAGACCGGCACGGGCGCGGGCATCGCGATCTTCGACCTGCAGACGGGGCAGATGGTGACCGACCTTGGGATCGAGGCCAAGCCAGCGGGCGACCGGCCGCCAGAGCGCTGAGCGGCAGCATCCACAAAGAAAGGCTTGATTGGAGGGGCCGGCCTCCCATATAGCTTCGCCCTTGCGCTGTCCCGTTCGTCTAGTGGCCTAGGACACCAGCCTCTCACGTTGGGAACAGGGGTTCGAGTCCCCTACGGGGCGCCACTTCACCCATAAGCCATTGATGTGCCAGAAGTCCTTGGTTTCCAAGGGCTTCGCTAACTCGACTGCTACCATTCGCAGCTACCACGCGAGGTATGGTCGAGATGCCCAAATACCCCTTCATGGCCCGCCGCAAGGGGTCCAGAAACTACTATTACAAGCGGCCGGTGCCGAGGGTGCTACAAGCCGACGGGCGCCCAAAACAAATCTGGCGGTCGCTCAGCACTGACAGCGAGGCTGACGCGAAAGTCGCCTACCGAAAGGTGGATGCGGAGACTGACGCATTGTTCGCCCAGTGGCGCAAAGACGACACTGAGCCTTTCGGAGCAGTCCAGTCTCCGCTGCCCGCCAACACCGTTCCTAATTTCGTTCCTCTAACCCCAGGCCTGCTGAGGCGCATAGCTGACGCTCATTACCTCAACGTCTACGAAGAGGATTTTCAGTGGCGCGGCGACCTTTGGAAGAAGGTGCACGAGGATGAAGACGCCTTCTGGAACGGCAAGATCGTCAAACTTCCGGACGATGACTGGCACGAGGTTCGGGGCAAGCAGTACAGCTACTTTGCGCTCCTGATGGAGGAGCCCGTCCTCGAGGAGGTGTTCCTCTACTCGATTTTTCGGATCCGCAAGGCGAAGCTCCAGCAACTCCAGATGCGCTACCAGCTTGGTGGCAGCCAAGACCACAGGCCAATTGCCGACGAGCTCCTGCAAGTGAAGGGGATTTCTCTTAGCGATGCAGACCGTCGACGACTCATGCGCAAGCTCCTGGATGTTGAAATCGGAGCGCTCGAAGATCTCACCGCTGGGAGCGAAGCGTCGTTTGATGCGATAGTGGAACGTCAGGGAACGGCAGAACCGCAGATCTCTTCGAAGCCAACGGATAAGCCTGGCGAGCTAATGTCCATCCTCGTCGAAAAGTACATCGAGGACACCAGTCGCGAACGCGAGTGGCCGATCAAAACCGTCAGCAGAAAGCGTGGCGAGTTGCGCGAGTTCATTGAGATCGCCGGCGACAAGCCAGTCAACGCGTACCGCCAGGCCGATGGCGTCAAGTTTAAGGACGTCCAAATGGCGCTGCCGATCCATCGCAAGAGGGCGCCCTTCAAGGGGCTGACGCTCGCTGACACCGGCAAGAAGGCATCTGTGCTCAGAGCTGCCGGCGAGAAGGTCGAGCTGCTCAACCCAATCACTGTCAATGACAAGATCGGAACAGTATTGCTGTTCTTCGAATGGGCGAAGTCTCGAGACAGCAGTGTCGTCAACCCGGTAGTCGAGCAGCGCATCCGCCGTTCCCAACGCAAGCGCAAAGACAAAAATCGGCACCCTTGGACCATCGAGGAACTCAATAGAATGTTTGCTGCACCGATCTACACCGGGTGCAAGTCGGAGCATTATTGGAAGCAGTCTGGGAATCTCGTGCTCCGCCAATCGGCGATGTACTGGGTGCCGCTCATCGCCTTGTTCTCAGGCATGCGCCTTGGTGAGATCATCCAGATGCAGGTGGCCGACGTGAAGCAACTCGGTGCGCACGGTTTCTGCTTTGGGCGGTACGATCTCAGTCGATGATGCGCCGGGTGGCGGAGCCATGTTCACGATGCGATTTCCCGAGGTCGGTTGAGCGAGCCGACGCATCAGCCTCGGCTGGCGTAAGCCCATTGTAAGGCGGATCTGCAAATTTCGCTCGAAGCGCGGCTCAGTCGTCTCAACGTTGAGAGCCCCGAATGCATGTGAGCTGGGCAGTCATCCCCGCCGCCGTCGTGGCAGGGCGCACGTCGCTTTACCGCTGGTGGTCAGCCGCGCGACGCGAGGCAATTGGCGCTCCGACTGTAAGAGCAGATGCAAGAGCTATCTTTGTTGGGGTGCTGTCTGCGATCCTGGCGCTGCTGATGCTCGCGGCGACCGGGGCCGCGATTTCTGGGCTCTTGGTGCGCGACCCGCGACATCGCATCACTCCAAAATTGCAGGTACCTGCCACCTCCCCCACACCTTAGGCGGCGAAGCAGGCAAGGGATAGTGCACTTTCGGATGCCGCCGAGGCAGATGATCCTGCCGCTGTTCTAGCCGCACGCGCGCGGATTCGAAAGCGAACTGGTGGCCGCGCCATGGCCGTGATGCGAGATGCCGCGCAAGGCGGCAATGGCCATAGTCTCAACTGTATGAGACAAGCGTAGCGCTCGCGACGAATGGGTCTCCTAGCAGAGTGAGGATCACGCCATGCGAATGATGCTGAAGATCAGGCTTCCGACTGAAGTTGCCAACAGCGCGTTCAAGGACGGCTCGTTTTCAAGAATCATGGAGGCGACGATGAGCAAGCTGAAGCCGGAGGCGGCCTACTTCTTGCCCGACAAAGGCTGCCGC
The DNA here is from genome assembly GCA_963782555.1 of uncultured Alphaproteobacteria bacterium. Taxonomy (GTDB): domain Bacteria; phylum Pseudomonadota; class Alphaproteobacteria; order Rhizobiales; family Hyphomicrobiaceae; genus Hyphomicrobium_A. The sequence continues at coordinate 154,874 of CAWAKB010000006.1, forward strand.
TGTGCCATGCTATTCTTCGACATGCGGGATGCCTCGGATATTCCCGCAATCGCGGAACCATTGTTTGCCGGCCTCCAGGCGGAGCTGGCGCTTGTGCCGGCGATGAATGCGGATGATCTCAAGAAGGGCTCGCCGCGGCCATGCAAGCCACGTGACTGAGTGCCGTTTCCGCTGCGGTTTCAATGCGACTGCGTAGACGCAAATGAATTGCAGGTAGGTTAGAGGGCGGCGCGACTGCACGGGGATAGCGCGCACTCCTGCGGGGCGTATGGAGATATTGTAGCGCACTCATTTAGGTGCGCACGTGGACGCAGTGGAGAAGACTGCAAGGATGCTGTTGAGACCGCAGACGGGCGCGAGGGGAATATCTGAGCGTGCGCAACGACCAGATCGCCACTTGGTTCCGGCGCCGCGCGCGGCGCATAGACGCGGCACGCGCAGATATTCAGGTCAGGTTCATCTCCATCGACCAGCATTGATGCTGGGCTGCTCGTCCTGACGTGACATTGTTCGCGTAAGCGTCTTGCGAGCCCGAATTCAACGACAAGGAGAACAGAGAGATGAATCGTCTCATTCCACTTTCTGTCGCGGCCGGTGCGCTCGCGCTGGCAGTCGCTGCCGGCTCTGCCCAGGCTGCGCCGCTCGGCAGCGCGCTAGGCAAGTTCACTCCAACCGTGCAATCGTCGAGCATCATCGATCAAGTACACTGGCGCCGCCATCATCATCGGCATTGGCGTCGACATCACCGACATCACTGGTGGTGGCGCCGTCACCACCATCATCGCCACTATTGGTGATGAGGCGCACTAAGAACGAGAGACGCCCGATAGCGGCACTTACGTCTGGCCGCGGGAGCGCCGGCCCGAGCTTGCCCTTTTCGAGGTCCGCTTCGTGCCCGGCGCCGCCGCCGGCTGCCGGTGCTACGTGGTGACGGTGACCTAGGACCGCTGGTCGACGACGGCCTCGCCGATGGTGAAGTGCGGCTCAGGCTTGGCCCTGCGAAGCCAGTGAGCTTTCGGGGTTGCGGTACGGACGGCTCGGCTTCATGAAGCCCAACGCCGATCCCGTCACGCGCATGCTAGGCTTGGTCCGCGGCGGTGCCATTCCGCGTCATTCATGTCGATCGTCGATTGAGGGCGTGGCACGCACCGCGCGATTTTTAATGGCAGGGGTTGCGGCAAGTTCCCCGTGCGGCTCATGTCCGCAGCACGGCCGGTCTCCCCCCAGCTACTGCCGCATGACCGCCGCTGTGTCGCTCCTGCACCGGACCGGTGCTTTTCTTGCCGGCGTTTGATCTAGGCCTGCGCCGGCCGTGCTCGAATTTGTTGCTGTCCGCCGTATTGGAGGCTTTCCATTGCGGACAACGGCAGGGCAAGGCGTGCAGCGCAATCGCGGCTGGATGACAGGTTTTGGGCGTGGCCTCGCCGCGGCGGTCCCGCTGGCATTCTGCCTCGTGCTCTTGACCGCATGCGGCGGCTCGCAAGGCTTGACTCTGCCACGCCCCGATGCGCGCACACCCATCCGTCTCGCGGCCAAAGACAGCGAGCAGCTTCGTCACGGCATGCGCATCTATCTCGAAAGCGTAGAGGGCATCCTCGAAGGGGCGCACCGGAACAGGATGGCCGAGGTTGCGCGCAGCGCGAAGCGCTCCGGCATGGGCATGCTGGAGGATGTCTCCTTCGCCGATGCGCTGAAGCTGCCCTCTGAGTTCATCATCATGAGCATCGACACGCACCAGAAATTCGATGCCCTATCGCGCGAGGCGGCGGACGGCGGAACCAAGTCGAGCACTCTGGAACAGCTGAGCGCCATCCTGGCAAACTGCACGGCCTGCCACGCGACGTACCGGCTCGCGCGCTGAGGAGCTGGGTGCTCTATTCAAATTGGTCTGGGCCGCGAGCGAAGCGCACAGCTAGCTTCGCCGAGCGGTGGAGACCGCTTCAACAGCGGACGCCGGAGACCCGATAGGGAACGTCACCTGCGATCAGCAGCCGGTCTATACATTCGGGTCACTTTCTCCGGCCTGCTATCGCAGTCACCACGGCAGGTCGACCCCAATGGGCGGAAGGTCTTGGCGAATTTTGGCCTCGCGTCAGCTTACCCGCTGACAGCGTGAGTGCGCTTCAAGCGCCGTCACTCACACTCAGGGCCAATGACGGACTCTTTTTGTTCCTGACGTGCTAGCTGGATATCCAATGCTCCGCGGGCACCAATCTGCCGCGACAACGCCCACAGCCGTTCACCGAGTTAGTCTTCCAGCGTAAATCCCACTCTGATCGAAACCTGCCAGTGCTTGAGGACGCCGTCTTCGATGTGTCCTCGTGTTTCGACCACCTCGAACCAATGCATGCCACGTACCGTCTTCGCGGCCTTGGCAATTGCCGCCCAAATCGCATCGTCGCTTGAGACCGAGGACGTCCCCGTGAGCTGGATGTGCTTGTAAACCTGATCGGCCATAGCTTCTCTCCGATGTGAGCGGTTTCTCGGCAGTTCATGCTATCAGTACAATACTCTTCCCACCTTGCATCCTCCCCCCGTAACCTGAGATGAATTTGGCCTCGCTGAGTGCTCTTACGAGTTACGGAAGCTGCCCAACGGACAAGCTGCGTGCCTTTGATGGCCGGGTCCTCGACTGGCATTGAACCAGATCAGGGCAATTCAGGATTCGATGGGATCGCGCGCACGTTTCTTGCGCGCTTTTTGCTGTCGCACGCGCTCGTCAAGATTGCGCGCGCCGACCTCCTTGCCGGCCCTGGGTGCGACGGCGCTCCTGGCTGGGACAACTTCCCCCGCCGTGCGCATTGCAGATTTGCGCTTGTCCTGATTGTTTTGCTTGCTGGCCATCTTTGTGATTCCTCCGCTTCAACAGGGCATATTTGGAAACCGTGGTCCAACCCTACGTTCAGAAGGTATCTCAATTCAGGTCAGTCTTGCGCACCAGATTGGCTTCAGAACCTCCAGAACGACAAGCACAAGAGCACCGGTTGCGAGCGTCAGTGCGAGATCGTCCCAGTGCAGTGGTCCGAAGCGGAATAGCCCTTGCGCGAATGGCCAGAGCAGCGTGAGGCCCAGCATCGCCGTCACAGATATAAGAACCGAGACGAGCGCAGGATTAGGTCGCCGGAGCGCCGTTTGCGGCCGAGCCGAACGGCTTTGACGATCGATCCGAAATCGTCGTCGAGCAGGACGATCGAGGACGCCTCGCGCGCCACGTCGGTTCCGCGTCCACCCATCGCGATGCCGATGTGCGCGGCTTTCAGCGACGGCGCGTCATTGACCCCATCTCCTGTCATGGCGACGATCTCGCCATTGGCCTTGAGGGCATTGACGATGCGGAGCTTCTGCTCCGGCATGATCCTCGCGAACACGGTGGCGGTATGAGCGCGCTGCGCCAACTGGGCATCACTCATGGCCTTGAGGTCGTCGCCGGTCACGACATCGTCGGCATCGAGACCGGCCTGACGGGCAATCGCTCTGGCCGTCGCCGGGTAGTCACCGGTGATCATGACCACTTTGATACCCGCGGTCCGGCATTCAGCCATGGCAGCAGGCACACTGGCGCGCAGCGGATCGGCCAGGCCGACGAGCCCCACGAACTCGAACGCAAATTCATGCTGCGATGCCGGCCAATTCGTTCCCACGAAGGATGCACGAGCAACGCCGAGCACGCGAAGCCCCTCGGTGGCCATGGCGTTGACCGACATGCTCAGCGCAGCACGATCCTCGGTTGATAGGTGACATAGGTCGGCGATTGCCTCAGGCGCGCCCTTCGATGCGATGATAAATTCTCTTCTGCTAGTCGTGGCCTGCCAGACATGCGACATGGCGAGGAGATCGGGACGAAGACCGTAGGCGTGGGCGAGATTCCACTCGGGGCCACGCAGATGCTCTGTGCCGGCGAGGCATGCGCGTCCAAGCTCATGGAAGGCCTTGTCCATGGGATCGAAGGGTTCGGGCGCGCTGGCGAGAAGGCCGAACTCGACGAGGTCATGAAACGCGTCCGGAAAGCTCGCGTCTTGAGCCTCGCGCGGTTGGAACGACTGACCACTCGCGAGTCGCAACTCGGCGATAGACATCCGGTTTTCGGTCAGGGTGCCCGTCTTGTCGGTGCACAGCACGGTCGCGGAGCCGAGTGTCTCGATCGCGGCCGCGCGGCGCGTCAGCACGCGCGCTCGCGAGATGCGCCAGGCGCCCATCGCCATGAAGACGGCGAGCACTACCGGGAATTCTTCCGGTAACATCGACATGCCGAGTGCGATGCCGGCGAGCGCCGCATCGAGCCATCCGCCGCGCAACGTACCGTAGAGAACAACTGCGAGGACGCTGACCGCGCCTCCGATCATGGCGAACACCCGCACAAGACGCTGGGTCTGCGCCCGCAGGCGCGGCGGCTCCGTCTCCAACGTACTGAGTGAATGACCGATCTTGCCGATCTCGCTCAAAGTGCCGATCGCGGTCACCTCACCGATGCCGGAACCGCGCACGATCAAAGAGCCGGAAAACACGCACGGCAGGTCATCGCCACCGGGGCGATAGTCTTTCGAAGGCGCGCCAGGGGCCGCCGCAATCTTGCGTACGGGCACGGACTCGCCCGTCAGCAGGGATTCATCAGTTTGGAGGTCGTGACTCTGAGCAAGCACGGCGTCGGCCGGCACCCGGTCGCCCTCGCCGAGCACGATAAAATCGCCACGCACCACCTCGCGGCCAGCAATGCGTTTGCGCTCGCCATCACGAATAACGAGGGCACGCGGACTGGTGAGGTCGCGGAGTGCTTCGAGGACGCGCTCGGTGCGGCTCTCCTGCACGACCGTGATGGCGACCGACAGGATCGCGAACACGAGGAGGATGACGGCTTCCTTCAGGTCTCCGAGCAGAAGGTAGATCAGGCCGCCGCCGAGCAGCAGCGCCAGCATTGGCTCGCGCAACACTTCGAGAATAATGCGTATAGTCGTGCGCCGATCGGGTCGGGGAAGCTCATTGTATCCCTCCGCCAGCTGCCTTGCTTTCACCTCAGCGACGCTGAGACCTGCAATGGGTAGAGGCGATGATGATGGAGCGTCGAGCATTTCAATTTTCTTCTTCGTAGTTGTTGAATTCATGCCACATTCCGACACTCAGGTCCGCCCACATCAATACGTGTGCGTGTGTACGCGACTTATTTAGTGCGTCTCCCACGTCTCGACGCGACCCTGCGAATACACTTCTTGCCTGCCGTCGATCTCCCATGCGACTTCGCCCGCGAACGGAATCCAGAAGCTGTTGTGATGGCGATAATTGGAGAACCGCCCACGCCACTGTGTCGGCAGGATTGGTGCCGTGACTGAGCGCGGACGAAGTCACTCCAGAAACTCAGATTCTCTTATGTGCGACTTCAGCCAGCCCGAATTATCGCACGACGGCCGGACCAAAGATGGGGTGAGGTCCAGTCCAAAATAGCCGGATCCGCTCACTGAGCCTGGCATCACTTCAGGGGAGCAGACCAGCTGCGCGCGTACGCCACCCAGCTGTACCTCTAACCGCGGCGGTCGCGCGGGCTCATTGACCCTAATCAAGGCCGGCGAACCGCTTTGGTCTTAGAGACTAACTGTCACCCCGGGATCGCTCGAAAGAGCAGAGCTCTAAAGGAGAATAAGTATGCCTTGGTGGAGAATTCTGACTGTTGTCGCCGCGATGGCCTTGGCAGGCGCGATGACGACGCCTGCAAGTGCGGCACCCTACGGTGCTGGAGTGGCGAAAACCGCAGCGTCGAGCGAGTCTGCAGCGACGCAGGTGCATTACCGGCGCTATCGACATTGCCACCGGCGTCATGGGCGCCGCTACTGCCACGGCCATCGTCGCTACTATCGCTCTTACGGCTGGCCCGGCGTCAATCTCTATTTCGGTGGATCGCGCCGCCATCATGGTCATCACCGTCGTGGCAGGAGACACCACTAGCGCGCGCCGCTTGATTAGAAAGGATCGGCCGGCTGCGGAGCAATCTGCGGCCGGCCATCACTTTTTTGGTGAGCAATCACATCACTCGACTGCCCGGGGGCGAATAGAGCCCTCTGAGCAATCGGAGACAATGACAATGCACAAGACTTTGACAGCCCTCTCTCTGGCTTTGGCCCTGGGTGCTGCGGCACCGGCCCTTGCCAGCGAAGATGCCCGTTGTGGCAGCACGCCGCGCGATAAGTGGCTCCCAGAGGCGACCATCAAGACCAAGGTCTCTGACTTCGGATACGAGGTGCGCAAGATCGAGGCGGATGACGGGTACTACGAGGTAAAGGGCGTCGATAAGAATGGCGCCAAGGTCGAGCTCTATTTGAATCCGGCAACGGGCGAAGTCGTGAAGCCCGGCATGAAGGAGGAAGACGAACTCATAAGCATGGCCTTGCAGACAAGGGCCACCGGCCTCGGTATGCAGCCGGTGGCCCCCTTTCATTCCTAGGCGGCCAGAGCCATGCTCCGCAATCGGGGCCGTATCCAGCTATGCCAACCTCCGGTCCAACGATTTGACGAGATTGGACCTGTCCAAGGGAGTGTCGGGGAAATGTCATCTGTAAATCTGCAAGCCTATCGCGTTTGGGATGCGCCGACGCGGTGGTTCCACTGGATCAATTTTGTCTGCGTTGTGGGCTTGGCGGCCATCGGCACCGCCATCCTTTACGATAGCGAGCTCGGCGTAACTGACGCTGGCAAAATCCTGCTCAAGACGACGCATGTCTGGTTCGGCTACGTCTTGGCGCTCAATCTGGCGTGGCGGATCATCTGGGCCTTCATAGGCAATCGCCATGCGAGATGGTCGGCGATTATCCCGTTTCAGCGCGGCTATGGAGCGTCCCTGAAAAGCTATCTCGGCGGGATGATCCGCGGCGACGTGCGCCCTTACCTGGGTCATAATCCTGTTGCGCGGGCGATGGTCGCCTTGCTGTTGGCTTTGCTGGCGCTCCAAGCTGCCACTGGACTGATTTTGGCGGGGACGGATATCTACTATCCGCCGTTCGGCCATTGGATCGCATCGTGGATTGCCGCGGCGGGCGTCGATCCTGCGACCCTTGCTCCCTATAACAAGACCGGCATCGATCCGGCCGCGTGGGACGCCATGCGTGCGTATCGCGCGCCGATTGTCACCGTCCATCTGTGGAATTTCTACATACTCATGCTTGCGATCGCGATTCACATCGTCGGCGTTGTGGTGACGGAGCTGCGCGAGGGTGGCGCGATCGTCTCAGCCATGTTTACAGGACAAAAAGTGGTCGATCGCAAACCCGCTGACGGGCCCGGAGGCGGCGCTTAGCCTCATGGCTAATTCGCTTCATCGAGCCCAACATACATGTCGCAACGTTGTACGAACGTCAGCGCTCCCAGGGAACGTCAGCTGTTGGCCCTTCTCGGCCGTTCACCTCGTCGCACGAAGTCGGCTGCTGTTAGGGGACTAGCGGAACAGCCGCGGACATCCGTCGCACGGAAGAGGTTGACCCAAAACGGACAAGCACCAGATCTCAAGCGGCGCTCTGTAGCCGAAACAAATGAACAGCCGTGTCACGCTCGTGAGGAGCGCACTAACGATGATGGCACTGCTACCGAGGGATTGCCCAAACTAGGCTTGATGCCAATCAATTCCGGAGGTTCAACTAGCTGCTTACATGCATGTAGCATCGTCTTTTGGTCGCGGAAGATCACGGCTCGTCGCGATCCGAGGCGGCGACGGAGTCAGTCGCCTTCCTTTCGCTTAGAAGTTGCGCGCCGCGCGAATGCAGTTGGATCTCGAACCATACAGAGCTTTCGAATGGCAGGAAGAGTTCAAGGCCGATCCCACTATGCCTGGCTCGCGATATTCGCGATTGCCGCTACGGCCGGCGCGGGGGCTTCGTATTTCTACTGGCGGGACGAGGCTCCGCGCTACGTCTTCGATACGGCTGCCGTGGATCGCGGCCTCATCGAGCAAAGCGTATCGGCGACCGGCGCGGTCCAGGCGCTGACGACGGTGGACTTGAGCTCGCAGCTCTCCGGCCAAATCGCCCAGATCAAGGTCGATTTCAACAGCAAAGTGAAAGCGGGTGATCTGCTTGCAACTCTCGACAAGAAGACGTTCGAGGCGAAGGTAAAATCCGCTGAAGCCAATTTGGCAATGGCCAACTCGAGCATCAAGGTCCAAGAGGCGACGATCCAGAAGACCAAGGCGCTGGTCAAGAACGCGCAAGAGAATTTGGCACGCCAGCAACAGCTAGCGGCGAAGGGCGCAACTTCACAAGTCGTGCTGGACACGGCAAGCACCACCGTCGCTACGGCCGAGGCGGACTTGGCCATCGCCGTCGCTCAGCTTGCGAACGCAAACGCGTCCGTGGCGCAGCGCCAGTCGGACCTAGAGCAAGCGCGAATCGATCTCGAGCGCACCGAGATCCGCTCGCCTATTGAAGGGGTTGTCATCGCCCGCAACATCGACCCTGGTGCGACCGTCGCAGCAAGCCTCCAAGCTCCTATTCTCTTTCAGATTGCCCGCGATCTGTCGAAAATCCAGATCGAGGCGCAGGTCGATGAGGCGGACATCGGCAGAATCGAGCAGGGAGATGAGGTCACTTTCACAGTCGACTCTTACCCAGAACGCGCATTTCGCGGCCAAGTCGCGCAAGTTCGCATCGGCGGAACAGTTGCGAACAACGTCGTCACCTACACGGTGATCGTCAGTGCGGACAATCCGCGCGAGAAGCTTCTTCCCGGCATGACAGCAACAGTGCGGATCGTCACCGGGAGAAAAGAGAACGCCCTGCGTCTCCCAAATGCTGCCGTTCGCTTTATCCCGCCCGAGGGCATGCCGGGAGTGGATGCAGCCCCCCGTTGGGGGCGCAACGAAGCTTTCCTTGCCGAGCTTGCAGAGCTTCTGAAGCTCACGGACGAGCAGAAGGTCAAATTGAAGGCGGGGCTGGATGAGCTTGCAGCACGGCACATCGATGCGCAGAGCATCGAGCAGCCGCGCTCGAACAACGCCGCCGGGAAGAGCGCCAGCAGACAACTCCAGCAGGGCCGTGCCGGTGACCGCGGACAGCAACAACAGGAAGGCGACCTCTCCAGGATCCTTCGTGGGCTCGTGACAGAGGAGCAGGTCAAGATCTTCCAGAAGTGGCGCGAGGAGCGGCACGAGACGACGAGGCCCGCTGTGGTCTGGCTGCCGAACGGAGAAGATGGGGTGCTGCCCCGCAAAATACGTCTGGGTCTCGCTGATGAAGCCTACAGTGAAATCGCCGGGGGAATCCTGAAGGAAGGGGATCGGGTCGTGACCCGTGCCAGAAAAGAGCCGGAGCGGTGAGCGCTGTAGCCGAGCACCTGACGCCAGCACCCGCACTACCGCTGATATCCTGCGTCGATCTCACCAAGACCTACGTGATGGGCGAGCAGACGTTCAATGCCCTGGATAAGGTCAACCTCGAGATTGCCCAGGGCGAGTTCGTCGCGATCATGGGACCGTCGGGCTCGGGAAAATCGACGCTCCTCAATCTCATCGGGGCTCTCGACACACCGACTTCAGGCGAGTTGATCATCGATGGCATCAACATCGCTGACATGTCCGCAGACGAGCTTGCCGACTTGCGCAACCGCGAAATTGGCTTTGTCTTTCAACAGTTCAACCTGCTGAGGCGGACCACAGCAATTGAGAACGTCAAGCTGCCGCTCAGTTACAGCTCCAAGCCAGATATTGACGCCGATGCAGCCGCACGCGCGCGTCTGGAGGAAGTAGGATTGGGTGAGCGTTTGCGACATACCTCTGCGCAGCTCTCAGGTGGGCAACAACAGCGCGTTGCCATTGCCCGTGCGCTTGTGACCAACCCCCGGATCATTCTCGCGGACGAGCCAACCGGTGCGCTCGACACGGCCACTTCATTCGAGATCATGGATCTGTTCAGAGCGCTCAACAACAAGGGCCTCACGATCATCCTGGTGACGCATGAAGAGGAGATCGCCGAGTACGCGCATAGGAAGCTCAGCTTCCGCGACGGAAAACTCGTCAAGGATACGCGGAACATCGAGGCTCATGCTCGATGACCCTCCTCAACAGTCTTCACACCGCCATTATCGCGATCCGCCTCAATGCCATGCGCAGCATCCTGACGACGCTTGGCATCATCATAGGTGTGGCATCCGTCATCGTCATGGCTGCTATCGGCAGCGGTGCGCGCAAGGAGATCGAGGATCAGATCAGCGCACTCGGCACCAATATGTTGACCTTATCACCCGGCTCGAGCCGCTTTCGCGGACGGCACAGCGAGGCGGGGACAGCCAAGCCGATGTCGGAAGCCGATATGCAGGCGATCCAAATGCAGGTGCCGGGCGTCACCCTGGCGAGCGGGGAGCTGAGGACAACGGCACCAGTCGTGTACGGCAACCAAAACTGGACCACCACGATCACAGGCGTGCACGCCGTATTTCCCGAGGTTCAGGACTGGGACGTCGCGGATGGACGGTTCTTCACGACGAGCGAGGTGCGCAGCGGCGTGAAGTTCGCCGTGCTGGGGTCATCTGTCGTCAAGAGGCTGTTCGGCGCCGTCTCCGCGGTCGGCGAGCAAGTGCGTATTCGCGGCGTGCCGTTCGAGGTCATTGGCATCATGGAGACGCGTGGCCAGTCCGGCGGATCGCGAGATCAGGACGACGTCGTCTTCGTGCCGATCACAACTGCGCGCTCGCGATTGGTGAGCGAGAGCGGCACGGTCCCCAATCCGGTCGGCTCCATCCTCGTCAAGGTCGCAGACAGCGAGCAGCTCGTCGAGGCGGAGCAGCAGATTTCGGAGCTTCTGCGCGCAAGACGCCGCATCCGTCCCGGGCGGGAGGATGATTTTTCCGTGCGCAACATTGCCGAGATCGTGAAGACGCGCCGCGCGGCGCAGCAGACATTGGCTTGGTTACTCGCGGTAACGGCGGCAATATCGCTCGTCGTCGGCGGCATCGGCATCATGAACATAATGCTGGTCTCGGTTACCGAGCGCACGCGCGAGATTGGCCTGCGCATGGCCGTCGGCGCACGGCGGCGCGATATCCTCACGCAATTCCTGACGGAGTCGGTCGTGCTTTGTCTGATCGGTGGCGCCATAGGACTCGGCGTCGGCATTGGCGTGACGTTTGTCGTCGCCAAGCTTGCCGATTGGTCGGTTCTCATCAGCTCGGAGACGATCGCGATTGCGATCGGGGCCTCGGCCAGCGTCGGTCTGGTCTTCGGGTTCCTGCCGGCACGCAAGGCCGCGCGCCTCAATCCAATCGACGCACTGCGCTATGAATGAGCACTTATCGCTTCGCGATTTAGGGAGTTCCCGCTTCAAGTTCGTTCGCGGAATGGGGGATCGCGGTGTCCGCTTCTGGGATCGAGCTCCGAGCTCCTAGAAGCACGTCAGACTGACCGATATGTCGGCATGTGGCCCAACTCGGACATCAAGGGGGTCAGATCGCCTTTGTCGGCGACCTACGCGAAGCAGAGGAAGCGGAAGTCAATGGCCCGGCAGTAATTGCCGAGTTTCGAGTTTGGGCACGGGTCTGCTTCACTCCCAAAAGCGGACAAAGGCTACACTTCTGACTTGGGCCATGGGCGGAAGTCAGAGCTAGCTGACTAGATTGTCGGCTCTTACCTCAGACGCTGCCGCGAGCCGAGTTGGCTGCGACTTCGGCGTAGGACCATGTGTGGACGGTTGCATCGATCGAGGCTGAGTAGCCAGTTCGTGCTGCCCGCTAGGCCGCGGCCCGAGACGCGGATCGGGCGCGCTTTGGCGCCCCGTAATGAGCGCGTTGTGCAGCTCGGCTTTGAAGTCCGGGATCTATTGGCTTTTCAAAAAAGCGACCCCGGAGTGGCAATTCCTGCCGAACCGGCTCGACACTGCTCGATATGACAAAGAGAGCAGCATCCGGACAGCCCGTGTGGGCGCGCCAAGCAAGATCGTAACCGTCGAATACGCCCGGCATTTCAACATCTGTGACGATGGCATCGAGATTCGCTTCGCGGTCGCCAACGTACGCAATTGCCTCGTCGGCGGTGCACGCCTCCAGCACCTCATAGCCCGCTTTTTGCAGGGCGTGCCAGGTGATTTTTCGGATTGCCGCATCGTCCTCAACGACGAGGGCACGACGTCCGCTACAGCTTTCGGTGCTCATGGTCATAGAGCGCATGTCGAGCGAGTTTTCCGCGAACAACCCCTAGTCCGTCAGCACCTATCGGACAGATTGAGCTGATTGCTGTCTCCTCGCACCATGCGTTCGCAGCCCAAAAGAGCCCGCCGATGTTACGGTGCCGTGCGCGGTGCTGCCTGCGCTTGCCGTTCCGTTGGATAGGCCGTGCGGTTTCTGCACCGCTCCACGACGCGCTGGCGTGTGGCTCGGAAGGCCAAGGCGGCCTCCAGCGCTTGCGCTTCAATGGCGGCGGCCGCGGCAGCCGCCTGGAGCGTCCGATTGCCCGGTGAGAGCCAGTAGGCCGCCTGGGCGCTCTCCAGGGTCTCCAGGCGTGCGTTGATCTGTTCGGCGGTCATTGGCCTCGCCCTCCCCGTATCGGGTCCGCTGGCGGCCATAGGCCCGCGCCTCCAGGCGCGGATTGGCGCTCCTATCTCGTGTTGAGCAACCCTTTGTGCGTCGATAACGTTCGGGCGCTCGGGTCGTTCCGTTTCTGAACAACGGCCGCGAGGCGGGGCGAGACCATGGACGAAATCGCCGGCAAGATCGCGCGCAACGGGCTGTTCGCGCTTCCCATCTCAAGACAGGAATTTGCTGATTACTATCTTGACCTTTCCGGGTGAGCACCGGCGCCAGGGCGGCAATAGCGTCATTGAACAGTGCGGCGTTGCGCGAGTTATCGCAGCGCCGGCAGATCTCCTCGACGAGTGACCACACCGAGGCCAGGCGCGCCTCGTCTGTATCTGCTGTTGTGCTGCGGCTCCAGCGGCACGATCGCAGCGCCGACTGCACCGGTAAGAACTTCGCGGCGGGTCTTGGCCATTTTGCCTGCGGGTTGAAAAAGTCCCCCTAAATATGGGCGAGAGACTCGGTTTTTGGAGCGAATGACCTGTCGGGGGAGAGGCCAATGTCGCCTTGTTGCCGACATTGAGCGCCGTTGTTTGCCGCCATGGATTCGTTGACCTGTCCCGCCAATACCCGATAACGAGCATGTGACCACCGCCTCCACGGCGGCGCGCCGACAACGGCAACATAGCGAGGGCAAGATGTCATCATCGGAAACCCAGACTGTCGGCCCCGACCTTGCCCAAGGTATCGATGCCGCCGCCCTGGGCGAGGGCGCCATGCTTCTTGGCCACGTCGGGGACGACGCGGTTCTACTTACGCGTCTTAGCGAGGAGATCTTCGCGATTGGCGCTGTCTGCACGCACTACAGCGGCCCGCTCGCGGACGGCCTGCTCGTGGGCGACACCGTCCGATGCCCGCTGCATCATGCCTGCTTCAGCTTGCGCACGGGTGAGGCCTTGCGCGCACCGGCGCTAAATCCGGTCCCGTGCTGGCGCGTCGAGCGCTTAAACGGACGGCTATTCGTCCGCGAAAAGGCGAAGCAAGTGGCGCAAGGCTCGCGCAGCAGCAATGTTGTGCGCGCCATCGTCATCATCGGCGGAGGGGCCGCGGGCAACGCCGCTGCTGAGATGCTGCGCCGCGAAGGATTCGACGGCGCCATCACGATGCTCAGCGCCGACGCCGCGCTTCCCTACGACAGGCCGAACCTGTCGAAGGATTTCCTCGCCGGCACTGCGCCGGAGGATTGGCTTCCCCTTCGCACGCCCGAATTCTACGCCAAGCATCGCATCGACGTGCGGCTCGAATCGCGCGTTACCGCCATTGATGCGACCGCACGCTCGGTCGCCATCGAGAGTGGAGAGCGGCTCGGGTACGACGCGCTCCTCTTAGCGACGGGGGCCAGTCCTGTCCGGCTCGACATCCCGGGCGCACAGTCCAGCAAGCTGCACTATCTGCGCACACTAGCCGACAGCCGCGCGCTGATCGCCGCGGCAAAGGACGCTAGCAGCGCAGCCGTAATCGGATCAAGCTTCATCGGCCTGGAGGCCGCCGCTGCGCTGCGCGAGCGGGGGCTTGAGGTGCACGTCATCGGGCCGCAGACACGCCCGCTAGAGCGCGTGCTCGGCTCCGAGCTCGGCGACATGATCAAAGCGTTGCACGAGTTCTCGCGGCGTCATCTTCCATCTGGGAACGACGCTGGCCTCAATCGACGGCTCCCACGTGACGCTCAAGAACGGCGAGCGGGTGGCCGCCGACCTCGTCGTCGCCGGGATCGGCGTGCGGCCGGACGTTGGCATTGCCGAGAAAGCCGGGCTTGCCGTCGATAACGGTGTTCTTGTCGATGCGCATTTGCAGACGAGCGCTGCGGGCATCTTTGCTGCCGGGGACATCGCGAGGTGGCCGGATCCGCATTCCGGTAGCAGCATCCGCGTCGAGCATTGGGTGCTTGCCGAGCGGCAAGGACAGGTGGCCGCCCGCAATATGCTTGGGCGCGCCGAGCCCTTCGACGCTGTCCCGTTCTTCTGGAGCCAGCACTACGATCTTGCGATCCGCTACGTTGGACACGCTGAAGGCTGGGACAGCATCGAGATCGAGGGCGACCCCACGCGCCACGACTGCACGGCGAACTACATCAAGATGGGCCGCAAGCTAGCCGTCGCAACCGTCTCCCGCGATGTGGAGAGCCTTCGCGCCGAGGTCGAGTTCGAAGGGGTGCATTCGTGAGAGCGACGCCGCTGTTCGGTTCCGCAAGGACGCGCCAATCCGGGACGGCAAGTGAGGCGATAGGCAAAAGAGCGATTTGACAAGGTGCCGCACGGGTCACGCGATGAGGAGTGTCAACATGCCCACCATCACAACGCAGACGGCGTTGAGATCTTCTACAAGGACTGGCAGCCCATCGTCTTCAGCCATGGCTGGCCGCTGTCGGCCGATGACTGGGATGCGCAGATGCTGTTCTTTAGACCGGCAAACCGGCCGAGGCGAACATCCGGAACTGGTGGCGGCAGGGCATGATGGGCGGTGCCAAGGCGCACTACGACGGCATCGTCGCCTTCTCGCAGACCGATTTCACCGAGGACCTGAAGAAAATCACCGTTCCGGTGCTCGTCATGCACAGCGAGGACGATCGGATCGTGCCGTACGTGGCGGCCGGGCCGTTCCCTTTGACAGTGCCCTTTTTGGGATGAACGCCCGATGAGCACCAAGCAGGACAGCGAGAATAAAGTGCTAGAAATGGCGGCCCCGTCGCCGCCATGCGGGATTGAGGCGGCAAGCGCGGCCGCAAGAAGGGCCCGGCGGCGATCAAGTATCGCAATCCGAAGAATTCATCGCAGACCTGGACGGGCCGCGGCCGCAAACCGAACTGGCTTGTCGACGCCGTCAAGAAGGGCGCCAAGCTCGAGAACTTCGCGGTCTAGCGCATCACGAGGCGATCAGCCTCAAGTTTGAAAATCGCCATTCGCCGAAGCGACAGAGACGCGCCGAGCCATGGCAAGGGCCTCGCCGATTTGCGGCGTGCGCCATTAGATCTTCCTACTCAGGACGAGCGGATGACCGCCCCCGGCCCGGCTACCAGTGACTCGGCGTACGCGGGGACGATAAGCCGAGTCACTGGTCATTTGAGGAGCCAACATTGGGCCTACGCGCTCCTCGAAATCCAATGGAGCCGACCGCAGCGATGCCAGCTAGATTCGGAAAATACCTACTGTGGATAACCCGGCCTCATGATGACGGAAGCCTCGGGGTAAAACAAGAAAAATGCGTCAAGCCGATTTTTTGTGATTCCGCATCCCAAACGACGTGCGATCGGAACGGTATCTCCTCCGCAGCGTTTCCCCAGTTCGAGAGGTCACAGTGGAGAAAGACAATGAGACCTATTCTGATCGCTACGGTTGCTGCGTGTGCTGTTAGCAGCCTCGCTGCAGCGCAGGACGCACCGAAGACAGCGCCAGGAGCGGAGCAGCCACCGACGGTGACGATGGATAAAGCTACGCCTGATATGAAAGCCCCTGAAGGACAACAGCAGACAGCGCCGACAAATCGAGTTGGTGAAGCGGTTCCCCCTATGAAGTCCGCTGATCCCCAGAGCGCGGATGCAGGTGCGATTGCGACGTTGGTACCCGACCAGCAATGGGTTGGGCGATACGTCTACAGCAGCGATGGCAAAGACCTCGGGAAGATCGCCTCGGTGAAGAAGAATGGCACCTCCGGCGAAATCTACTTCGACATGGGAGGTTTTCTTGGGCTCGGCGCCACGCGCAAAAGCGTAACGTCCGATCAGATCCAAGACGCGAAGAACGACCGCATCGTGCTGAAACTCAGCGAAGCCGAGGCTCAGAAACTTCCTGCAGCTGCTGAAGACAAAACCCAATAATAGCAGTCTGAAACTCTATGTGCTTCGGAGCTCCGCCCCGCGGGGCTCCTTTTTTATTGCCCCCCGTGCTGTCGGGAACCGGCCCCCACAACAACGCCCTCCGCGCGCCGCTCCCTTCCAAAATCCGTGATGCGCAACGTCCTCAAAATCCGTGGACCGCAGCAACCTCCCGCATCCAAAACTCGTGCACTTCGCGCGCGCAGCGTTTTCAGCACCAACTCCGCGATGGGCGGGACCTACGAAGTGTGGATCATCGACAACGGGTTTCTCTACGAAGTCGTCACCCACGACGTCTTCGCCACCTGGCTCGACGGTATCCTCCAGACCATAGCTACTAGTGCCATTGAGGTTCATATCCAACGCGGCGGCGTCGAAGACCTGCCCGTCGATTAGGCTGATGGCTCTGTCAACCGTGGAGGCCGAGACCACCGACTCGCATCCGAGGTCGGCCAGCACATCTTCAATCGTCATCAGGAGCAGGATTTCATCCTCGACGACGCCCTGCAGGCCCATCATTGCTGCCACCAGCGCAATGGCCACAAGCCCCAGGCAAAGCCATGAAGCGGTGTCAGCCTCTGAGTAGATTCCGAGTTTGCCGGTAATGACTGCAGGTAGCCTACACTTTCTATCACGACCTTGTCTAACACCCTCAGTCAACCTGATCTGAGGCGGGAGCAGTATCTATACGTCGACAGTCTGGAGGGTAGTATGATGAGCTTTCACGCAAATAGACCACAAGTGCCGCATGTGACCGCGTTGTTCAGGGATGGCGCGCATTCTTTCTTGTTATCGGAGGGGGCCACGCTCGCCGAGCTTGCAACGCATGTAGACGATCTCGGCGCGTCACACGAGGGCGCCCCAATCGCGATCCATGTCGAATTCGACAGCCCGCGGTAGACGTTATCCTCCAAGCCGATTATTCCAGAACCTACGCGGCGAAGTTGGGGAGGGCATGAGAGGGGTGTGGGGTTGCGTTCGAAGTCGCAAGGCGCGGTTGTTGTCTAATCTAGCATAAGGAGATTCGAGAATGTCACTTGGGACGATCATTCTCATCATCTTGGTGATCGCATTGTTGGGCGGCTTCTCCGGAATCGGAGGCGGGCCCTTTTACGGTACCGGCTACTACGGCGGCGGCGGACTTGGCCTTGTGTTGATCATCGTGCTGATCTTAGTTCTGCTCGGTAAGTTTTGAGCCGAGAAGATCATCGGCCCCGCCTCGGCGGGGCCTTTGCCTTTATGACGACTGCAACCCGTGAGGCATGCCGCATGAAAGGTTTTGTGCACGACATCGAGCATCTCGCTGTCAAGAATGATGAGTTTCGCCGCGTGCTTTACACGGCAAAGCACTGCCAGCTCGTCGTCATGGCGTTAAAACCCAAGGAAGAGATCGGGACGGAAGTCCACAAGCTCGACCAGTTCTTTCGCGTTGAGGAAGGGGCCGGTGAAGCGGTTCTCGATGGCGTTCGGACGACGATCCGATCTGGCTTCGCGGTCCTCGTGCCGGCCGGGACCAAACACAATATCATCAATTCCGGCAGTGTTCCGCTGAAGCTCTACACGCTCTATGCGCCACCAAATCATCGGGACGGCGTCGTCCACCATAGTCGGGCCGATGCGGAGGCCGACACCGAACACTTCGACGGCAAGACGACGGAGTAGCATGGTCTAAAGTTTTATGACGAACGGGCCACTGGTGTGTGGTGCGACACGCAAGGGGCAGCGAGGGTCGCTCGCTCCCCCGAAATTTACTTTTTGGCCTGCATGGTGCTCTTTCCGTGAGCGTCCATGGAAGACTTCTGGGCTGCGCCGCAGCAGCTTTGCGCCTTCGTTGACTTCTCGAGGGCAGCGGCGTGATCACCTTTGCCGTGGCCTGGGTGCGTTCCAGCTCGGAACAACATTTCCAGGTCTATCGGATCGGACCCTAGCGAGGGGGGCAATGTTGTTAGAGTCGGAATCCACACACACCCGCTCGTGAACTCGCAATCCGATGCTCCACGTCACGTAGCGAGCGGCGGCGTTCGCAGGGCGCCGGCGGACGGTCAGCCAAGTCCAGCACCTCGGCTCGCATTCGTGTGCCGAAAGCACTTTATGGCAGACAGTTAGGACGGACTCGGTACGGCCTCGTTTTCGTCCTCACGCTCATCGTCAGAGTCGCCACTGGCATCCGCCTCGGGGTCATCGTTTGAGTCGGTGACAACCGGCTCGGCCGGTTGATCGCGCCCTTCCTGCTCGAGGTCGGCGTCCGACTCAGTCTTTTCGAGCTTGCGCTTGTCCATGAGAGTTCCTTTCCTGTCTTCCGTGCCCGGTTGTTTTAGCAGCCACTCAGATGAGCGCGCCGGTGCCGCGGCCAGGGTTCGACCGCTTTTCACCAGTCCGAGCTGAATGGATTAGGGTCCTTGAGCGTCAGTGTGCCGGCCCCATCGTCAGATAGGCAGCGTGTCTGAAACGTCGCGCCAGAGTTCAGTGGAGACGTAATCGCGATTGTGATGTCCTTGAGTGCGACCTCTGGAGCGCCAGCCTGCGCAGACCAACCCGTGATGGTCGTGGCGCCGGCGTCTATCAAGCCAGTGCCTAGAAGCGTTGCATTGTTAAAGACATTGCATGTGGGCATTTGATTGCAGACCTTTGGATCGACTCTAGTCGCGCGTCTTCGGGCTACAAGGCCGCGTGCGTCAATGCATGGCAGCGGTTACGGCAGTAGAGTACGACCCCGGATACGCCCGGGCTAGGCCCGGAAACTACCTACTGGCTACCCTCGCAGGGGCTGAAGTATTGTCAGTTTAAGCGAAACTCGAATCTCAATGACTTTTCCTTGGCTCATCCCGAAGCGCTTGAATGGCCCGAGAGGGAGCACGCGAACCCTCTAGCGGTTGCGCCGAACTAACTTATCCGACATCGCAGCAAACTGCTGCGCCCGCGCTCAGCCGCCGCAGCTTGACGTATGCCCGGAGCCGGAGCCAAGTGGCAGGCGCGCCAAATTGCTCACGGCTACGTTCCCTCGCGGTCATGCGGTGCTAATGAGCCACCGGTCGTTGCCGGGTCCGATCAACTACGCATGAACCAAAAGCACTGGCCGCGACTTACCGGTATTGAACAGAAAGAAGCAACGGAGGCGAAGATGCAGATCGAGGTCAATACGGGCAGCAACATCGAGGGGAGCGAGGAGCTCACCGCCCATGTTAAAGGTGCGGTGGAGAACGCCCTGAACCGATTCAGCGATCGGGTCACGCGGGTGGAAGTCCATCTCAGCGACGTAAACAGCGACAAGGGTGGGCAGGACGATAAGCGCTGCATGATGGAGGTTCGCCTTGAAGGGCGCCAGCCCACCGCCGTCACGCACGAGGCAACGACTTTGGAGCAAGCGGTCGCCGGTGCGGCCGGCAAGCTCAAGAGGTCTGTCGAGCACACCTTGGACCGCGAGAGCACCTTGAGGGGATTGCGAGACCATCGTTAGAAGAGATGCCCGTGCTTCAGAAGGGATCCGGCTCGCCCCCAGAAAAGTGGTTCTCCATCATGTATCGCCCGTCGCGACATGTCCCAGCGGATGGACGAAGGGGCTAGTCCAGGATATGGAATTCGCACCGGGGATGCAGTGGAAGAGACGACCGATCTCGCTCACAAGGACGTAAGATCAAACTAACGGCGGAGGCTTACATGAATGCTAACATCTGGCTCATCGTAACGGTTGTCCTCGTGATATTGTCGGTGGTTCTGGCCATCATGGATCGTTCGTTCCTGTCGCCGATGTACCTGTTGGTGCTCGCGCTGGTTGTTATGGTGGGCACCAACGTGAAATTTCCATGGTGATGGACAAATGAGGCTGTCGCTACTGGCAGCCGCCGTATTGACGTTTCACCGTCAGCGACAAGATCATCGAGGGATCTCCTCAAAAAACTCTATCTCGACGGTTCCCATCGTGCTTTGGCCGCACTAGCGGTTCCCGTGATGAGGAATGCTCGGTGCTGACAGCTTCGCCGCGACCTGGACGCCTTCAGTTGAACGGAGAGGATCGATGGAATACGCGACGTTCCGAACGTGGCTGGCTGAACATGGGTGCCGCTTCGATACGCAGCAACATGAGCGCGGGGAAGGCCACGGCACTCTGACAATCCATCGCGAAGGGCGGACAGCGGAACTGCCACTCGTCGGTTCACGCCACGAGCTCGACCCGCGTTCGGTTCGCCAGGTTTGCGAAGCACTGGGCCTCAATTGGTCAGATCTTCCCGGACCGAAGGGCCGTGCCTGAGCCTTCAGCTGGCTCTGCGTCTAGGTTCCGCGATTGCCAATGACCTGAGACCCTTCCTTCCTCCGCTCAGAGGGAGAATCTTGGGCTAGGGCTTTGCCCGTCACCGGTCGTCGCGGCAAGACCTGTTGACATATGTGATGAATTCGAAAGAGCCAATGATGAGAGGGCACATCACCGAAAAAGATTCTCTATGATTTCTATTATGATCTCACGCAGCGCGCGAAAATAGACTTCGATTTTTTGGTGCTGACCGTGGCGGCGGCCGTTATTTGCGCTTTGGGCTTTAAGATGAACAGTGCGCCGTCATTGTTGGAGCGATGGTGATTTCCCCGATTCTTTATCGTCATCTGCACTGGCGCTGCGACTTACCAGACCGATTGGAGCGCGTTCATCCGGGCCGTTTGACCCACTTGCGCCTACGCTTAATGTGCCTCCGGAGAATCTCACCCTGCTTTCGGGCTTGTACTTTGCGTACTGCCCGTCGCGCCATACTTCGATCATTTTATTGAACCACAGCAATTTCCTAATTCGTCACAAGGACCACCCATGAGCCTCGTCTTACGAGCGCATGTCGCCGTTGTCGCGCTTCTCGCTGCTGCCCTCTCCCCGGCTATCGCCGCCAGTGACGGCCCAAACCGAGAGCTTCGTGAGCAATTGATAGTCGTCGCTCAGGGCCGACGTAATGCTCCGCCCGATGCGGCGCAAGATCCCCAAGTCAAGTCAAGCGAAGAGAGCCCTCCACCCGACGACAAGCAGAAGAGCAAAACGAACCCGCGCGCTCGTGGCGAGCAAAGCCGCGGTGAGCAGCGCGCTTCTCCGCAAGGGGGACCACCAGGCCAGCCTAAGAGCGAAGGAAAGCGGGGACCGAAGAAGGCCGCAGACGGAGTGGGTGCGCCCGATCATGCTCCTTCGAGCGAGCGCCAAGGGACGGCTCCCAAGGCTGAGTTCAAGAAAGAGACAGCGCCAAGCGGGCCCCTGCCAGCGGCGGAGCCTTCGAATGCTCAGCAGCTGAAGAGACTCAAAGAGAAGCAGAAGGCCGAGCAGCCGAAGCGCCTGGAAAAGAAGCAGAAAGGGGAGGCCGTTGGCGATAAGCCCCCGCCGCAGCCTGCAGTCCCCGCGCCCGACACTGCGAAAGAACGGGCCAAGTTTAGGCGCCAGGAGGACAAGGGCGCTTCGCCGCTTAAGGCCGAGCCTAAAGCGGAGAAGGCGCCTGTCGAGCAGGCCCTACCGAAAGTGGAGAAGACGCCTCTCGGAGTGACCGCACCCAAAGTGGGGACGCCAGCTCACGCGCCGCCGGGTGCCGCGCAAGGCGCCGCGCCGAAGCCAAAGAAAGAGGAGAAGAAGGAGGAGAGGGTCGAGCGTCACAAGCAGCAATTCGAGCAGCTAAAGCAGCAGCGCCGCGAGGTGGTTGAGGAAGGTGGAAAGCGCACGATCATCGAGGAGCCCGACAAGCGGCGCATCATTCGCCAGGACGGGCGTATCACCATCCGGCACGACGAGACCGAGCGACTCCGCAAGGCCTACGGAGACACACGTCAGGAGCGGCGCGCGGACGGAACCAATGTAACGATTGCCATCCGGCCCGGCGGCATCCAGATATTCACCGAGTTCGATGATAGCGGCCGCCCATTACGGCGTTACCGCCGCGGTCCCGACGGTCGCGATCACGTACTGTTCGACAACCGGGCGTTCTACCGGCGCGTCGGAGCGGGGCCCGGGTGGTTCTTCGATGCCTTCCTCGATCTGCTGCCGCCGGTAATCCGGATTCCGCGCGAGCGCTACATCGTCGACTACGAAACCGCGTCCGACGATGACATTTACGAGGCGTTGAGCGCGCCGCCAGTCGAAGAGATCGATCACCCCTATTCGCTCGAGGAGATCCGGCAAAGCCGGTACCTGCGCGACCGCATGCGCAGGCTGGACCTCAACACGATCACCTTCGATTTCGGCTCTTGGGAAGTCGATCCCGACGAGTTTTCCAAGCTCGAGCGCGTGGCGCGCATCATCAATCGCATCCTCGATCGCAATCCGGACGAGATGTTCATGATCGAGGGCTATACCGATGCCGTCGGGTCGGAGGAGGACAACCTGTCGCTTTCGGACCGTCGCGCCGAAGCCGTGGCGGAGGTGCTGAGCGAAACGTTCGGCATTCCCCCTGAGAATCTGGTGACGCAGGGCTACGGCGAGCAGTTCCTGAAGATCGAGACCGAGGCCCCGGAGCCGTTGAATCGTCGCGTCGCCGTGCGGCGCATTACGCCACTGCTTGCGCGCTAGCGCGTTCGAGTGGCGAGCGCAAGCTCCCGAACGTCCTCAATCACGCGCCGGTGCTCTGACTCTGGCACATCATCATTGCTGGTGGCGGCATGGTCATCGGCATTGCCGCTGGTGGTGGTAATCGCGAAGGCCGTTGGCACTCTCTAAGGAGGCAAAGCCCGGCCTCACGGTCGGGCTTTTTCTGTTGAAGCAACGGCGGCGTATCCAACTACTTCCACTCGTCGCACGAACCTGCATGCAGGGAAGCAGAAGCGCCTTGCCATTTGGGAATGCGTGAGAGCAGGGACTGGTCCGCAGACGGCCGAAAGCGCCGCCGCGAGTAATCATCCGCTTGGTACAAAACTCGACATTTTTGTACGCTGCCGGGCAAGTCCTGGAACATCACTGTCATCTAACTGGTGCTCATCAACGTTGCCGGGAAAGGGCCGATGATGATTTCTGGATCGATGGCGCAAGGTGCAATGCAACCAGCCCTTCCTCAAAGGATGCGGGTCGCCCGAGCAAGATCTGCAATGCCTCCTCAGGATAGCGGTAACCGGGTCTGGACAGGACGATCCCTCGCAGCACACCGCACGTCTGCTCAACGCGTCGCAGCCCTTCTGTCGGGTATCTCGCGCAATAACTCTTATGAAGGCCGCGATGCAGGCATCATTTCCGATTCCTTGACCTCGGGCTTCGTGGCAGAGCTGCTGGGATTGACCGTCTCCGAGTTGGCAGATTCGCTGGTTGAACTGGAGGATTTGGGCCTCGTCGCCCAGGCTCAGGGCGGGGCTCTACGACTGCTGGATCGGCCAGCGCTCGACCGATTGATCGATGCTTATTGAGCGCGCTCCCAGTTGCGGGCCAACCCGCGCTACATGGAATGCGCCGCCAAGGTGCGAGCCAGGGCGATGATATGCGTGTTGCCTACTTTGATAGGAGGATGTCGACATGGCAACGGTGCAGGAAGCCCAGAACGCTGACATTAGGGACACCTTCACCCCACACGCGGCAGCCCCACCTCCCGAGATCAAGATCATCAGCCATTCCAACATTTTCTACTGGTGGCCGGCTTGGGTTGCGGGTTTCGCAGTGGCGCTGATCAGCTATGTGCAGGGCCGCGACGTTGCCGTCGTGTCCGAATTCATCGACCGCGTCCACCCAAGCAACAATCCAGGAATTTTCTTCATCGCCGTTCTCGTTCTTGCTCGTCGTCTTCACCACGACCAAACTTCGCGGCATCTACTCGGTCGTCACCGTCGTCACAGTCGCCTTCTTCGTAGTTCTGTTCGCGTGGTTCGGGTGGTGGGACGACATCCTGCGTTTTATTCCCCACATCTCGGCGCGCGCGAACATGGGCTTTTACCTGTTGTTCTCAACGTCGCTGCTGACGGTCTGGCTGCTTGCGTTTCTCGTGTTCGATCGATTGACCATCTGGCGCGTCCGCCCGGGGCAGATGATCGAGGAGCGACGGATCGGTGGCCAAGCGCACAGCTATGACACCAATGGTCTTGTATTCGAAAAGCGCGGTCAAGACCTTTTCCATGACATCATTCTAGGAATGGGCGCAGGCGACCTGACTGTCACGACGGGCGGCGCCAACAAGCAGACGATACAAATCCCCAACGTGCTGCTGGTGGGTCGCAGGATGAGGGAAATCGAAAAGATGATCGTCGTAAAGCCGGATCGAGGTTCGCGCCAACCAGGGCTAGATTGGTGTGGAAATGACGCACCTCGCATACGCTTGAAGTGCCTCCGGTGGATCTGGCCCAGAGGTTTATGGGCTTTTACTCTTCGTACTACCCCGCGGCCGTCGCGTTAGACTCCGCGGGTCTAACATCGGCTTAAGAAGGAAGACAACGCCCAATGGTCAAACGTGAGATCGTGATTTGCTCGCCTGTGAGGACCGCTATCGGAACCTATAACGGCATGCTCAAGGACACGCCCGCAGTCGAGCTCGGCGCAACTGCCATCAAGGCCTGCCTCGAGCGGGCAGGCGTCGCAGAGAGCGACGTCGGCACAGTGGTGATGGGCAATGTCATTCAGGCCGGCAACAAAATGAACCCGGGCCGCCAAGCCGCCATCGGCGGTGGCATCCCCGTAGAAGTACCTGCCATGACTGTCAATCGCGTGTGCGGCTCCGGCGCCCAGGCTATCGCCACAGCCGCGGCGGAGATTCAGCTTGGGCTTATGGATACCGCCGTCGCCGGCGGCATGGAGAACATGGACGCCGCGCCGTACCTCATGTACGGCGGCCGCTGGGGCTACCGGATGGGCCCCGCGCAGATCTACGACGCGATGCTCCAGGATGGGCTCAACGACGCTTTTTCGGGGGAGCACTCCGGCTGGCATACCGAGGATCTCGTCACCAAGTATCAAATCACGCGCGAGGATCAGGACGCGTGGGCTCTGCGCTCTCAGCGGCGCTTCTCTGCCGCGCAATCGGCGGGCAAGTTCGATGCAGAAATCACGCCCGTGATGGTCAAGTCCCGCAAGGGCTCGCAAGCCTTCGCCAAGGACGAACACAATCGCCCCGAGACGACGGCTGAAAGTCTTGCGAAGCTCAAACCGGTATTCCGAAAGGACGGGACGATCACGGCGGGCAATGCACCGGGTCTCAACACGGGCGCAGCCGCGATGCTAGTCGCGGAGC
This sequence comes from uncultured Alphaproteobacteria bacterium, assembly GCA_963782555.1. GTDB lineage: Bacteria > Pseudomonadota > Alphaproteobacteria > Rhizobiales > Hyphomicrobiaceae > Hyphomicrobium_A. Next base: position 180,374 of record CAWAKB010000006.1, read on the forward strand.
GCAACTGGGCAGAAGAGAGGGGCCTTAATTCTCTCGGCCACCTCGTCAGCTGGGGCGTAGGTGCGGTGGAGCCTGGCATGTTCGGTCTTGGACCGATTCCGGCAGTCAAGCAGGCGCTGGAGCGTGCCGGCTGGTCCATCAGCGACGTCGAGCGATTCGAGATCAACGAGGCCTTTGCGGCAATAGCCCTCGCCGTAATACGCGATCTCGGATTGGATGAGGAGATCGTCAACGTTGAAGGCAACTCAATCGCCCACGGCCATCCGATCGGTGCGACTGGTGCTATCCAGACGACGCGTCTGCTACATTCCATGCGCCGCGATGGTATCAGGCGGGGCGTCGTCACAATGTGCATTGGCGGCGGCCAAGGTATCGCGCTCTGTGTAGAGGCATCAAAGTGAACGATGGCCGTGAGAACTTGCCGCTCGGCCTACTAACGAAGCCAACGCGCTTTCTATTCTTCACCGGCAAGAGGAGGTGTGGGCAAGACATCGCTGGCTTGCGCAATAGCGCTCGCTTTGTCTGACGGGGGACGGTCGGTACTGCTCGTCAGTACCGATCCTGCATCCAATCTCGACGAGATGCTCGGTGAACGACTGACAGACAAGCCCGCTCCTATTCGCGATGCTCGTGGCCTGCGCGCCATGAACATTGACCCCGAAGCGGCAGCGGAGGCGTACCGTGAGCGTGTGCTGGAGCAAATGGGGCCAGAAGAAACGGAAACTGACCGGGCCACCGTTCGCGAGCAGCTCTCGGGGGCGTGCACGACAGAAATTGCAGCGTTTGACGAGTTCGTGGGGCTGCTCGGCGAGGATGCGGAGGGCTATGACCATGTCATCTTCGATACGGCGCCGACAGGCCACACCCTCCGCCTTCTAAGCCTGCCCAAGGCATGGACAGGATTCCTTGAAGCGAACGAGGCCGGTGCTTCATGTCTCGGGCCGCACTCCGGCCTCAAGATGCACGAAGCTCGATTCCGCTCTGCGCTCGATGCACTGGGCGATCCGCTGCAGACAACAATCGTCTTGGTGACCCGCCCAGACGCGAGCGCCGTGAAAGAGGCCGCCCGGACGTCCAATGAATTTCGCTCGCTCGGGCTCGCGAACCAACGCTTGGTCGTCAATGGTGTCTTCACCGCAAGTGATGCCACTGATCCAGTCGCCCGGTCATTAGAGGAGCTTGGGCAGCAGACACTTGCGCGCCTCCCACTGGTCTTGAAGGAGCTGCCGCAAGACCGCGTTCCATTGCGCGCATTTGACATGGTTGGTCGGGCAGCACTGCGAGCGCTCCTGGCATCGAGCCCGCCCGTATACGGTCCGAAAGTTGATCTCGTTCGAGAGCAGGCTGCCCCTCTACATGGTCTTCATCTGTTGATCGAAGACCTAGCATCGTCGGACCGAGGCCTGATCATGGTGATGGGCAAGGGTGGCGTCGGGAAGACGACTATTGCAGCCGCTTTGGCCGTCGGACTGGCCCATACCGAAAAAACAGTGCATCTCAGCACTACGGACCCAGCCGCGCATGTTGCAGGCGTCTTGGCAGGTGCGTTGCCTGGACTAGAGGTCGGGCGCATCGATCCCAAGGCGCAAACGGAGCTCTACGTCGAGAAGGTCATGGCCACCAAAGGTCGAGACTTGGACGACCAAGGCAGGGCGTTGTTGCGGGAGGATTTGCGTTCACCGTGCACGGAGGAAGTCGCCGTATTTCACGCTTTTTCGCACGTCGTTGGTAAGGCGCGCACTCAGTTTGTCGTATTGGACACGGCCCCGAGCGGCCATACCATGCTTTTGCTTGACGCGACCGGCGCTTACCATCGGCAGATCGTCCGAGACCTCGAGCCACGGGGCCAGGGAAGAGTCGTAACTCCCCTTATGCGGTTGCAGGACCCGGCCTACACGCAGATCATCCTTGTAACCCATCCTGAGACAACGCCGGTATCCGAAGCGGCAGCGCTTCAGGAAGACTTAAGGCGAGCGAAGATCGAGCCGTATGCCTGGGTGATCAATAGAAGCCTCACTATGGCTAGCACGCGGGATCCTCTGCTCGCTGCAAGGCTGGAGATCGAACACACACAGATACGACGAGTACAAGAGGGCTTGGCGAGCCGTGTGTACGTTGTGCCCTGGCAAACCACACCGCCAATCGGAATCGCCGCCTTGTCGGAGCTCGGCAGGCTATAAAAAGAGGCTGCTGTTATGGTGTGAGCGATCGCCAATGGCGGCTTTGGCCGTCTCACCCATTCGTTGTGGCGCATTAAGTCGTCAGAAGTTGGGGATAGACCGGCCGTGCCGCGGACGTGAGTTCCACGGGGAATTTTGACCCTAAGCGGTCCACCCGAGCCCGATTGGGCCGTTTTGCAGCGTTGCAGCGAACCTCTTGTGGCTGGCGCGAACAGCCTCGAGATCGGCAGGCGCGGACATATTATGCTCGGCTGCGGCCAAAGCGAGATCAGCATGCCGCTGCAATGCAGCCACGCGTACCGGGTCGTGCTCACAAGTGACGACGGCCGCGAGCACCTCCATGATGCGAATGATCACGGAAGGTTTTCCGGCAGCGTTTTGCCTGATCATATGGAACATGGCATCGACGAGCCCGGCATATTCGATGCTGGGAACAACGAGAACGGTCCGATCGGTGCGCACATAGACTCCGTTGCGCAGGTGGAGCGGCACTATCTCGCACAGGGCTGCACCGAGCCGATCCAGGACACTTATCGCCGTGTGTGGATCATTGATGCCCGGAGACAGCGCTCTGACCGCAACCTCGACCAGCTGACGGACGGCAAATTCCAGGTCATCTGAGCTTTTCCGCTCCGTCGCGAGCGCGGTCGTGTTGATAATTGCGGCTTCGGCGCCATCGACCTGCGGCGTCATTACCGCAACCGGGGCCCCCGGGAAGACGTAATCCCCCGGCCTGACCAGAAGCAAGATCGAGGTCTGGTGCTCGGCCGCCCAATCGGCAAGTCGGTCGCCGGCCAGGTGCTGGAGATAGCCGCGTCCGGGGGTCGTGAGTATCCCGGCGTGACGCCAGAAGTCGCTGTCTGGCGGTGCTGGCTGCCTCTTATCCGTCGTAAGCCGCTTGATCGCAGCACTGAAATCCTCGCTCACCAACTCGACGACCGTGTCCACATTGATACGACCTGCCATGTGGCCCACGAAATAGACCAAGGTCGCCACGCACGCGAATGCAAGCAGGATGGCTATGCTGAGCGAAAGATGCGGTATGAACTCACCCTCGCTCTCGCCACGCACGCTGCGCAGCACCATGAGCGCGTAACTGAAGGTGCCGAGAAAGACGCCGAGCGTAATCTGGTTGCCGCGATCCCGCGTAAAGTTGCGCAGCAGCCTGGGTCCCATTTGGCCGGCCGCCAGGGCCAGTGCAGCAATGGTGATCGAGAACACGGTACCGGCAACCCCGATCGTTGACGAGGCCACTGCTCCCAGCAGCGTGCGCGCGCCTGTTGCTCCGCCGCTGTAAAGCCAGGTGCTTTGGAGCATGCTTTGTGGGATGAGCCCGCTACGATCGAGCTCGACGAAGCCGATGCCCGCAATCACGCCGGCTACAACCATGCTGCCCGGCACGATCCAGAAGGCGTCGGTCAAATCACTGAGCAGCTTCCGCAAGCGTGAGCGCACGTTTTGTTTCCTCGTGTGTGCAGCCGGCGCGTACGTAAGTCCGATCCGAGCCGACAGCCCTGCTGTTCGCGCGGCGAGGCTAGGACTTGCTGCCTTAAACGTCTCTACCGGTCGTTATCAGAGGCATAACAACCAAGGCCGCGGCGCAGTCAATCACTTGACGACGCGTTCCACCAGCATGCGCAGACTGAGACCCTGAACGACTATGGTGAAGAGGACGACGGCATAGGTCGCGGCGAGGATCACCGATTTCTCGGGCGCCTCCGGCAGAGAAAGCGCAAGTGCAATGGATATGCCGCCCCGCAACCCGCCCCAAGTCAGGACCGGTATCGTCCCGCGCACAAAAGAATGGATCGGGCTCAGAGCGAGCACGGGTATCGAGACGGCAAGCAGGCGGGCGAGGAGGACGAGCGGCACTGCAGACGCCGCCAGCCAGCCAGAGGTCGGGTCGAGGCGCAGGACCAGCACTTCGAGGCCGATGAGAAGGAAAAGCACCGAATTTAGGATTTCGTCGACGAGTGTCCAGAAGCCGAAAAGGTACCGCTGCGTCACGTCACTGAGTGCGTCACGTGGACCGCGATAGCCGATCAGAAGTCCCGCGACGACCATCGCTATCGGACCGCTCATGTTCAACTTGGCGGCAAGCGTATAGGTGCCCGTCACCAGCGCAAGCGAGATCAGGACCTCGATTGGATAGTCGTCGATCGCGCGCATTGCTCGGTAGGCCACATACCCGGCGATCAGGCCAAGCACAGCGCCTCCCAGTGCCTCGATTAAAAAGACACCGCCAATATCCAGCAGATCGATATCGCCGCCCTTCGCGCCCGCCGCAGCGGCCACCAGCACGGTAAAGATCACCACCCCGACGCCGTCGTTGAAGAGCAACTCGCCGACCATGTCGATCTCCAGCGTTCCGGGCACATCAACCGCTTTCAATATCGAGATAACGGCCAGTGGATCGGTTGGGCTGATGAGCGCGCCGAAAACCAGAGCCCACAGAAGCGGCAATGGAATGCCAACAGCTCCCGCCGCGAGCCAGAAGCCGATGCCGACGACTGCGGTCGAGATCATTGTGCCCACGGTCGCCATCGAGCCGACCGCCCAGCCGCGATCGCGCAGTCTGGCAAGGTCCACATGCAATGCGCCCGCAAAAAGCAGGAAAGCCAAAATGCCGTTGAGAACGGTCGCCTGAAAATCGAACTGCCTGACGACCCCCGTGAGGTCCTCGTAAAGGAGGACATGGGGGATGGCCAGTTCGACCCCGATGAGCACCAGCGAGGCGCCCAGTCCCATGACAAGGAGACCGATCGAGTGGGGTAGCCCGATGAAGCGATGATTTATCCAGGCGAACGTTGCCGTCAGCACCAGCAGAATTGCGATTAGGTCAAAGGCGGTCAGCATGGCGATGCTCAACGGTACCCCAATTGACCGCAAACGCGGCCGCGTTATCCACAGTAGGCACTTTCCGAATCTGGCTGGCACTGAGGCGGGGGCTCATATTCGACTTCAAGGAGCGCGTACCCGCCATTGTTGGCTCCTCAGTCGCCGGTGACTCGGCTTATCGTCCCCGCGTTTGCCGAGTCACTGCCCCCCGTCGGTTCCGCGTACGTAACCTCTGAGAGAGTACCATGCGCCTTATATTGATCTCCGTTGCCGCGATGACGGTTTCCACAATCTGCCTCAGCGCCCTTTTCCTGAACGCACTTTACACACCCACACGGCCTGCTATTGGGGCTTGGACCACAAGCGTCACCTACGCCGACGATTGGGTGAAGCGCTCAGCTCAAGGCAACCAAGCGAAGCTGCTCGCCGTCAATTCCGACGCACGATGATGCACATCGGCGAGTAGGAAGTTTATGGGCGTCGAGCGAGAACGGCTCGGGCTAGCACCCCATTACCCATCACCAACTATCCGAGGCGCACCTTCCCATCATCGTGCTTAGCGTCTAGGCGGTCTTGTGGTTGGCGTCAGCTTAGCCGTCCTCGGACTCTTGGCCCGTGGCGATCTTCGCCACCTTAACGTCGTCGCCGCGCAGGTCAGAGCCTCGCTTCCGATCTTTGGGAACTTTAGGCAATCCGCCGCCTCGCGCCGTTCGGATGAGAGCTCTCAATTGGATCTTGAGCTGGCGTCCGGTCACTTGCTCGATCGAATAGCCCTCCGCGAGCAATCGTCTTCCGATGTCCTCGACTGACGGGTATTTACCCGATTTTGCGAGCTCAAACGCGCGCTCAAGAACGGACGTGTTCTCATCCATGGCACCGAGCTTAGCCGATTACGGTTTCCTAGCCCATGGGTACTTTCCGAGTCTGACTGCGGCTCGCGAAAGGGGCTTTACTGCTTTCTCGACATCGCGCCGAGGCGCGTAGGAGGAAGTCGAATGGAAGCCCCCCTCTCCGGATGCCTTATCCTGATCGCCGAGGACGAGCCGCTCATTGCCTTTGATATCACGCAGGCGTTCGAGGACGAAGGAGCAACGGTCATAAGTGCATGCACGCTCAAGCAAGCTTTGCGTGCTGCCGATGACCCCGCCTTGTCTGCTGCCATTTTGGATCATGCGTTGAGCGACGGCGATAGCTCCAAGGTTTACGAGCGCATGAAGGAACGCAACATCCCCTTCATCACCTACAGCGGCTACGACAGACCCAAGGGACATGAGGGGGAGTTCGTGCAAAAGCCAGAGAGCGTCTTGGTTCTAGTGGTAACCGTTAAGCGCTTAATCGCGGAGCGCCGAAAACCAAACCTGGGCACTACGGCGAGCCTGCACGACTTGGCGACTCATCTTAACCGCGGCCTCGCTGGTCTCGCGAAGCTCTCCCAAGGCACGGCGGGTCGGACGTTCTGCCTCCCCGGAGTGGGGTGCTAACCGACTCGATGTTTGGTCTGCTATCGGCCCATAGCTGTCGCCAGGAGTCACGACCCTTACGTCAGTTGTCATCCACGAAGAAGGCGGCCCGGGCGTGCGCCTGCAGAAGGGCAAAGCCGCGGGGAAGAGGAAGTGAGGAGTACTTGTCAGAGCCCGAGATCGAACAGACGTACCGAGCAATACATCGAGGCCAGTGGCTCGGACTAGACAAGAATGACCAGGACGTCGAGCCCAGCCAGGATCGGGCGGATGGCGCAATCGACGTGACGACCATCAGCCGTCACTCGATGAGCAAGGCAGGAGACGTGCAAGGATCTCGACCAGTGCGTCATACTTGAAAGGTTTCCGAATGACGACGCGGTCGCGGAAGCCGTCCCACGTGTTATCCCGATTACCAGTGGCGATGACGAACGGTACGCCGCGTGCGGCCAGTGCTTCGGCTACCGCATGGCTACTCGTGCCATTGAGGGTCATGTCCAACACGGCGGCATCGAAAACTTGTCGGTCGATCAGGCTGATGGCTCTGTCGACCGTGGAGGCCGAGACCACCGACTTGCATCCGAGGTCGGCCAGCACATCTTCAATCGTCATCAGGAGCAGGATTTCATCCTCAACGATGAGAATGCGACGGCCGGAAAGCACTTTATCCATTCCCGCTGCCTTCTGGTGCGGGAATGCTCATCGTGCAGATTAAGCCCGACGGCCGGTAGTCGAGATGCACGGTGCCTCCGAGTTGGTCGGTGAGACCGTGCTCGATCACGCGCGATCCGAACCCCTTACGTGAGGGTGGAATTACGAGCGGGCCGTCCTTCTCCCGCCAGTGCAAGTCTATCCGGCGCCCCTCCGCTGTGGGGTCCATCTTCCACTCGATCAGGATCGATCCGGAATCATTCGAAAGCGCACCATATTTCACGGCATTGGTCGCAAGCTCGTTGAAGGCGATGCTAAGGGCCAATGCGGCTTGCGGCGGGAAGCTGATATTTTCACCCGTGATCACGATACGCCCGGCCCGGCCGTCCACGAACGGCTCCAAAGCAGCATTGAGCAGATCGACCAGCCCTGCACTTTTCCAGTTTTTGCTGTTCAACAGGTCGTGCGACCGGGAGAGTGCAAACAGCCGGGCCTCTACGACTCCCTGAATAACCTTAGCATCGGGAGAAGTCCGCAAGGCCTGCCAGACAATAGACTGCACCGTTGCCAGGGTGTTTTTGACGCGATGGTTCAATTCGTCGATGAGTTCCCTCGAATGAGCTTGCTCTTCCTTGAGTGCAGTGAGGTCAATGAACGAGGCAAAATATTGAACAATATCGCCGTCCTCTGACCGAACGGGGCTGATAAAAAGTGCGGCCCAGAACTCACTGCCGTCCTTGCGCCGGTAACGGATCTCCGAACCTCCGTCCGACTTACCCTGAAATTCGGCTTCAATCTTCGCGAGCGCCTCGGCATCGGCAGCGTGCGCCATCAGGAAATTGAAGCTCTCGCCGAGAACCTCTTCCCGCGTGTACCCGGTCAAGGAGAGAAAGCTGTCGTTGGCAAAAATTATTGGGTTGCCGGGCTGTCTTGCGTCGGTGAACACCATTGCCATTCGCGTTGTGTCAGCGGCGACAACGAACGGTCCGAGCTCGTTCTTGAAGCTCTGGACCTCAGCCTCGGCGTTCTTCTGCTCGTCAGACTTGTCTTGTTTCTTCGGCATGCACTACTTGATCCGGTCCCGTGCGCGCCAATGTCCTCACATATCCTACGGGCATGCACAGCCGGTTCCATACTGCCGCGAACCTTCGCACGGACAGTGAGAGGCGCAAGCCAGTGGGCGCGCGGACGATGGGGGAGCGTACCGCGAAAACATCAGTCCAATATGGCAAATGTGCGATTCTGGACATTTACCCTGGAACAACGCTGCGAACAGTGGTGTTTGACCAGATAGTCATCCGTACGTGAAGCAATCCGGATGGCCACCTCTTTCAGTCAGGAGGCACCATGAGTGCCGATCCTCCGACACGGGTAGTGCTCGTCGTCGAAGACGAATGGCTTGTGCGCGAGAACATCGTGAGCGAACTCAAAGCGCAGGGATGGTCAGTCGTTGAGACAGCATCGGGCGAACACGCTCTTGCGTTTCTTGCAACCGACGAAGTCCATCTGCTCGTGACCGACATCCAGTTGGCGGGAGCCATGGATGGCTGGGACGTCGCCCATGCGGTGCGTGCGGCAAATCCGGATTTGCCCGTGATCTACGCGTCCGGCAACGCACCCGATGCGGCGCGTCGCGTGCGAGGAAGCCTGTTTTTCAACAAGCCCTATGATCCGGCCGCCGTCGTCGCTGCTTGCCACAAGCTCATCGCGGCGAGGTGACTCAGATCCGGGGCCACATCGAGAAAGGCGAGGTCGCGCACTTCCAGGTCATGCTGAAGCTGGGCTTGCGCTACGAGGACAAGAGCAAGTGAGCCGCGTTCGTCGAGTGCCGTGAATCTTCAGGCGGACGCTCAATTCGCGCTCTCAGATGATCTTCTTCTCCGACATGCGCCGCGCTCCTCTCAAATGATGGAAGGATACCCCTTTACCTAAGACAACTGCACAGCGATTAGGGGAGCAGACCGGAAGCGATCTTGCCGCGACGACTGGTCTGCCCTACGCTGCGCCTTGGCCAGCCCAAATCGCTGACCGAACACGGCCGGGTTCTAACTTAGAGCCTGGTATCGTTCCGAGGGGCAGGCCAGGTGATGTCGGGGCCTTCTTTCATAGTTCGAATATAGCCAAAGCATGCGCTGCAACACACCCCTATGGTCGCCTATGATCGGGTCATCGTAAGGGCGAATTCGACTTGCTGACCTGCATCATCCGCTTTCACATCAACCCCGCCACTCATTTTCGAGGTCGAACCGGCCGAACGGACGGGAGGACGCTTAGCGCGTCAGCCGCTGAACGCATGGGAATGAACCGGGTTATTGCCTTCTTGGAATTGCCCAGCAACTCGTCAGTCTCTTCATTCCAATTCTCGGGTAGTAAGCTTCGGCCGCTGGTGCAGCAACGAGGATGAGTGTTGTGCTTTCGCCTGCCACTCGATGGGTCTCGTCGACAAGGCGTTTCCCGATGCCTTGACGCTGGTAGGCCGCGTCGACCGCCAAATCGGACAGGTAGCAGCAGTAGGAGAAGTCGGTCACTGCTCTGGCCACGCCGACAAGGCGACCGCTATCACGAGCGGTCACAATGAGGTCCGCATTGCGAAGCATGGCGTGGAGACGCGAAAGATCGTCGGCCGGCCGCCGTTCCGCGAGGGTCGAGGTAATCAGGATAGCGCGAAATTCCTCTGCGGACAGTTCCGGCTCCAGGTCGAACAAAATTGGGAAGTTCTTTGTCAAAACTCGCTCCCTTGGCGGTTCGGTCGCGCGGCGAGTTCTGACAGCCTGCCGGTTCCAATTCCAGGGCAGGAGCTTGCGATCCCGGTGCTCGATACCGCCAAAATCACGGGCTCGCAAGTTCCACAATTTACTCTTCTCCGCGACAGAATTGACGACCGTGCCGAGCAGATACCTCTCCTGAAGCAGTGTCCGCTGGGCACCCTCTTTCCCTTGCGGCACTTGTAGCAGCGCCTCCGCTCAACCGTTGCCACGGGAGGAAGCACGTCGCTGTAGGCACTGAGGCAAAGGGTCAAGACTTCCCTATTGGACATCGCAGCTACCACGGGGTCGGTGATCGCGGGTGTCCCACTGCGCACTACTGCTTTCGGGGGCAAAGCCGACGATTTTGGCTTTCAACTCGGACTACCGCTCCTGACGCGAAGCGGACGTAGCAGATCCCACCAACGGCCGCGAAAGGCGCCTTCATCTAGCACTTACATCCGCAGCTTGCGGCTCTCATAGAAGCCGGCAGGAGAACCCGCAATGTTGGATCTCGTCTATCTGGCGGTCGGGCCGCAGCTTCCCGCCGACGCCACAGCCCGGCGGAAGCTATTCAGCAGCGCTCGGAGCGACCGCCCTACCTAGAACTTCGGCTTCCTTGGTCCGCGCGCTTTGCAGGTTGGGCGCCGTCTCCGGCATCAGGAACCCGAAAATGGCTGCGCCCACGATGGCGACGCCTGCGAGGAACAGGAACCCGGCTGAGTAGCCCGCGATCTGCACGATCCATCCGGCAATCAGGTTGCTGAGCGAAGCCCCGACGCCGATCAGCATCGTCAGCGCACCCTGGGCGACGTTGAATCGTCCCGTGCCTTGCGTGATGTCGCGCAGGATCAGCAGAAAGATCATGCCGAAGATGCCGTTCGCGAGGCCGTCCAAGGACTGCACGCCGACTAGGAAATACGAATTGTCCCAAAGCGTGTAGAGCACGCCGCGGATGGGCAGGATGGCGAAGGCGGCGAGAAACAAAATCTTGCGGCCCCATACGTCGGCGCGCGCGCCGCACAGAATGGCCATGGGGATCATGAAGCCCTGCGCGGCAATGATGCAGGCGGAGGTGAAGGCAAATCCGGCATCTGTATCGCCGCCGATCGAAAGCTTCTGGCTGACCAACGGCAGCATCGCCGCATTGGCAAAGTGGAACAGAACGACAGACACGGCGAAGATCAGCAGCCGCCGATCGCTGAGCAGCGTCAGAAAGCTCTCGGGTTCGCCGTCATCCACCCGTTCCTCGATGCCGCCGCGGGCAAGATCATGATTGATGGCCTTGCCGTTGATCATGGCGATGCAGACCAGCATGCCGACCGCCATCGCGCTGATCAGCAAGAACAGCCCCTCCGGCGCCCAAAAGACCGCAAGCAGTGCGCCCACGGCCGCGCCAAACACGTTGCCGGCATGGTTCCAGGCCTGATTGGCACTGGTCTGCGTCGTAAAATACTTAGGCCCCAGCAGCCCCAGCGTGACCGCAGCAATGCCAGGCCCGAGAAAGGCGCACGCGACACCGATCGCGGCTTGGGCGCTGTAGACGATCCAAGGGGGATTATTGGTGACGACGATGAGCGTCGCCGAGACACCGACGAGGATCGCGCAAACGGCCAGCACCGCGCGCTTCCAATAGGTCGCATCGATGAACGCGCCCGCAGGCACTTGCGCGATGACGGTCGCAATCGAGCCGGCCGCAAGCGCCATGCCGATTCCGCCCGGCTTCCAGTGATAGGCGGAGAGCAGATAGATGGCGAGGTAGGGACCGAGCCCTGCAATGACGTCGCCGGCGAAGAAGTTGGTGCCGAGCAGCGGTCGGTTCAGCTTGAATTGCTCCGCCATGCGAGCCCCAGGGCGCTCCCTTCATTGCCCTGGGACCGAGCTATCGGCTCGGACTAAACAGAAGATAAATTGGAGTGGGCCAATACTGATCCAATCGGCGCATTCCCCGAAAGTCGAGGAGCACCGCCCGGTGAAATACTCGTACGGCCTTGCGCGCACCGTCGAAACGATTGCAGCTGACTGATGATCTCCACGAGCTTCGTTGTCTCCTGCCTCATCTTCTTTCTGATCGCCATGCGCGAATGGCTGCCATCGGCCGTACGCATCTGGCACATCATGGTCGCAGGCGCGGTAGTCCTCCTGCTCCTGGGGGAGATCTCACCCCACGCGGCCTTCAAGGCCATCGACTGGAACGTGATCGCCTACTTGTTTGGCGTCTTCGCCATCGCGGCCGCGCTTTACAACTCCGGCATCTCGCACGCCATCGGCGATCGCATCGCTGCGTTGCAGAGCCCCAGCGTGGCGCTGGCGGCGCTGATCATCGCCATAACGCTGTGCGCAGCCGTGCTGACCAATGACGCGGCGGCCGTCATCGGCACGCCCATCGTTCTGATGCTGGCGCAAACCTTGCGCCTGCCACCGATTCCGCTCCTGGTTGCGCTGTGCGCCACGGTGACCGTCGGCAGCATGACGAGCCCGGTCGGCAATCCGCAAAACATCCTCATCGCGACCAACGGGAACTTCGCCAATCCAATCGCCACCTTCGGGCTTTGGCTGATCGTGCCGACGGTCGTCTCGCTCGCCTTCGTTTTCTGTTGGTCGCGATTCTTGATCAAGAAGCCATCTCAGGCAGCACAGATCAGCACGAACAGGCTGCCCGATCCGGCTGATAATGCGCGCATTTGGCCGGCCTACCTGGGTCTGGCGCTGCTCGTCCTGCTGATCGGGACCGATAGCCTGCTGCGGGGGATCGGCGATGGGTTGAGGCTGCCGTTCGGCGTTGCCAGTCTCATCGCCTGCTCGCCGATCTTCGTGCTTGGCAACCGTCGCATTCGGACCTTCAAGGAGGTCGACTGGCCGACGCTCGCCTTCTTCGTCGCCATGTTCATCGTCACCGGTTCGCTGCTGCAGTCAGGTTCACTGCAGACCATGCTCGGCACGATGCAGCATCGTCTCAACGAGCTTCCCGTGACGGCGCTAATCAGTTTCTGGGCAAGTCAGCTCTTCTCCAACGTCCCCGTCGTCGACATGTACCTCAAGCTTCTGCCGCACGGCGACACTTCCACGCTGATGATGCTGGCCGGGTTGTCGACATTGGCGGGCAATCTCTTCGTCATCAGCGCCGCAAGCAATGTCATCATCGTGCAGCAGGCCGAGCGCTTCGGCCAGACGCCGTTCACGTTCTGGCAGTTCACGTTCTCGGTGCTGCCGATCACGCTCGTGTCCGTCGCCGTCACCTACGGCTGGATCGCGTGGATGGGCGGCCTTCTCTGAGGCGGCGACGCAGGTGGCGCGCCGCCTCCGATTCAGGGCGTGATCGCGCGCCTCAATCTGCGCCGGAGTGCTGAAATCAGTCCTTCCTGTGCTTCAGCCACCCCCTCTTGAAGTAAGGCAGTGTCAGGCTGGAGATCATAAACGCAACGGTTGGCACGATGCCATTGAGCCAAGGGTCCGTAACCCCTGAACCAGTCATCGGGAAATCACTGCAAATGGGCCGCTACCATCGCTGGTGACCGCCCGACGGGATGTCCGCTAGCCAATTGATTTGTAAGGTTTCCCAAATTAACGACGATCGTCGGCGGCGACGAGTCCGGCCGGGAACCGTAGTCTGTTGCCACTTCGCAATTGAGGATTAGAGCAATGCCGCACTTCGATCGCACACGCCGTTTGACAGCCGAGGCTCTAGGAACCGGATTTTTGGTTGCCACGGTCGGGGGCTCGGGAATCATGGCGCCCGAGCTTGCAGGTGGGAACGGCGCCATCGCGCTTTTGTGCAACACGATTAACGGGCGCCGTGCTGTACGTGATCATCACAATCTTCGGCCCGCTCTCGGGGGCGCATTTTAACCCCGCCGTAAACCTTGTCATGATGCTGCGCGGCGATCTCGATCGCACGACAGCGCTCGCCTACATCATCGCACAGATCATCGGAGGCTGCGTTGGCACGCTCGCCGTGCATTTCATGTTCGACATAGCACCACTGCAAATCTCGGCCACCGCAAGAACCGGGCTTTCACAGTGGTTCGCCGAGTTCGTTGCGACTTTCGCACTGCTGGCGACGATCCTCGGCTGCCTACGCAGACTGGCGCAGCTCGAAGGCATTTGCTTTTACGATGGGGAGAGAAGGATCACGTTCAATCGTGGCGCTGCCCCATCTCGGCGATGACGACCTCGCCGTCCTCCTTTGTGAACGGTCCGATGTCGGGGTTTGGCAGGATGTCCAGCACCGCCTCGGAGGGGCGGCATAGTCTCACGCCCTTGGGTGTTACGACGATGGGCCTATTGATGAGGATGGGGTGGGCCATCATGAAGTCGATGAGTTGGTGGTCAGTCCATTTGGCATCGTCGAGCTCAAACTCGTCGTAGGGTGTCCCTTTGCGGCGCAGCAGATCGCGCGGCGTGATGTCCATGGCTGTGATCAGCTCAATCAGACGCCCGCGCGTAGGCGGCGTCTTTAAGTATTCGATCACCTCGGGCTCTTCTCCCGATTGACGGATCATGGCGAGGGTGTTGCGCGAGGTGCCGCAATTGGAATTGTGATAGATGACGATTGCCATGGCCTAGACCCGAACCCTTGCCGGAACGCTACGGGCTTTCACGGCGCTGCCTGCCTCGTACCAGCCCCGCGTTGAATTCACGATCTTCACGACGGAAAGCATCACAGGCACCTCAATCAAGACGCCGACGACGGTAGCGAGCGCCGCCCCCGAGTCGAAGCCGAACAGACTGATCGCCGCCGCGACGGCCAGCTCGAAGAAGTTGCTCGCCCCAATAAGTGCAGACGGTGCCGCCACGCAGTGTTCCTCACCGGCAGCCCGATTGAGCAGGTAGGCAAACCCCGAGTTGAAGTAGACCTGGATCAGGATCGGCACGGCCAGCATGGCGATGATTAGCGGCTGGGCCAGGATCTGCTCGCCCTGGAAGCCGAACAGCAGCACGAGCGTGGTGAGCAGTGCGACCAACGAAAGCGGCTGGAGCTTGGCGAGAAGCCCCTTGAGCGCTCGCTCCCCGCGGCGGCTCAACACCGCACGCCGAGCGAGCTGCGCCAGAATTACAGGAACGACGATGTACAGCAGAACGGAGAGAAACAGCGTCTCCCAAGGTACCGTGATCGCCGAAAGGCCGAGCAGCAGCCCTACAATCGGTGCAAATGCGAAAACCATGATCACGTCGTTAAGGGCGACTTGGCTCAATGTGAAATGCGGCTCACCGTCCGAGAGGTTGCTCCAGACGAAGACCATGGCAGTGCAGGGTGCGGCGGCGAGAAGAATCAGACCGGCGATGTAGCTGTTGATCTGATCAGCCGGAAGGTACGGCCTAAATATCCAGCCAATGAAGAGCCACCCGAGGAGCGCCATTGAGAACGGCTTTACCGCCCAATTGATGAACAGCGTCACGCCAATGCCCCGCCAGTGCTCCTTCACCCGCGAAAGCGCCGCGAAGTCGATCTTGAGCAGCATGGGGATGATCATCAACCAGATCAAAACCGCCACGGGCAGGTTGACCTTGGCGATTTCGGCAGACCCGATGGCATGAAAAACGGCAGGGAACAGGTGCCCAAGGGCGATGCCGAGTACGATGCATAGCCCGACCCAGAACGTGAGATAGCGTTCGAATGTCGACATGATCACCTCAAGTGGAGCAGGCTCGACCGCCGCGTCGTTTGTTGGGAGACAGCTCCACTGTCCCATTCATGCTTGCTCGGGTTTCCGTATCGGATTTCACGCCGCCTATATCTTCGAGCCGTCGTTGCAGCGAAAGCTTGTCGAGAGAGGCAAGCGGCAGATTGGTGAAAATGCCGATGCGCTGAAATAGCATGCGCTGGGTGTCGGCAAAGGCGAACCTGCGCTCGGACTCGCTGCCCTCGACGGCCGAGGGGTCCGGCGGTCCCCAATGCGCACTCATCGGTTGGCCCGGCCAGACAGGACAAATTTCGCTGGCGGCGTTGTCGCAGACCGTGAACACGACATCCAGTTTCGGCCCATCGAGGCCTGCAAACTCCTCCCACGACTTCGAACGCACGCCGCTGACGTCGCAGTTGAGATTACGCACGAGGTCGATTGCAAATTGCTGCACTTGGCCTCTCGGCTGGCTGCCAGCGCTGTAGCCGTTGAAGCGGCCGACACCGAGACGGTTCATCACACACTCGGAGATGATGGAGCGTGCCGAGTTATGGGTGCAAAGGAAGAGAACGTTGAGCGGTGATTGGTTTGTCATTTTGATCCTCCCTTGCTCGAACATGCGATCCGGGCGCGCGCGACCGTGGTCCCGCACAATTCGGGCTGCCCCTGGCAGCAATCTTCCGTGAGATAAGCCAACAGCTGGCGCATGCCGTCTACGTGCACTGCATAGCGAATGAAGCGGCCCTGGCGGGTGGCGACGAGCAGGCCAGCGTGATCGAGCTCTTTCAAATGAAACGAGGCGCTGGTCGGGCTGATGCCCACCGTCTCCGCGATCTCAGTGGCGGGCATACCCGAAGGTCCCGCCTTCACAAGAAGTCGGAAGATGCGGATGCGGTGCTCTTGAGCCAGAGCAGCCAGCATGTCGATGGCAGCTTGATCCTTCATCGATTTAACGATACAAGAGGCATTGAATTAATCAAGGCGCCGATGGCCGCGCCACTAGATCGCAACGCTTAAGCAAGATTGGCGGCTGGGTTGCCTCTGACTATTCGCGACTTCATCGCCGCTGCGTCCCTTTCGGGCACCGCCTTCGCGGCGTCGCTTGGCTTTGCCACCGTAGTTGTTGCCAAGGGGGCTGTGCCGCCGATCGCCGCGGGCCTGTTTGCCAGTTTGGTGCTAGCCGCGGCCGTCTGGACCCTGGATCTTCAATATCCGGACTCCGACTTTCAGCTCGCGCCGACCAAGCTGGCGTCTTGGACTGTTGGCTTCGTCATTCCTTTGGCGCTTGTGTGGGTGCTGGCGTGGTTGCTGCCGCCCGGCTCTCAATTCGTGTGCGAGCCGCTTGTTCCGTGGCGCGTCTCGATTGCGGTGTTCGGCGCCTTCCTGACGACCTGCGTCGCCGCGGGATTGAAGCTGCGAGGATCGAGGCATCCTTATCAAGCGCTGATCCCCATCGGTCTTTGCTGGATTGCGCCTTTCTATGGCTTCTTTCACCCGCCCTGGTATTTGGCGCAAAGCCTCATGCTTCCGTGCGCTGGCCGTACCCATCTCCAGGCCGTGATTGTGGCTGTGGCGATGACGGTGGCAGCGATGCTGGGGCAGAACGTCATGGGTTGGCTAGGCGATAGACAGCGGTAGGGCGCCAATTGAGTGTAAGCGGATCTAGCGCGTCGTGGCGTATAGAAGAAACACATGGCTAGTGGCCAGTCAGCAAACCTCGCCAGGCCGATCCGGCTGCGCCGAACTCACTTGCGTCCGGCAGCCGGTCCATACATGTGGGTCGCGGAGAGACATCACCACTCGTCCAGCGACGACCGGTCTAACTGAAAAGCCAACATTAGCGGCGCTAGCAAAACCGTAGGAAGCCGCCCACGGTCTGAGGTCGGCTTTTGGGATGAAGCGACTGTATGGGAAAGGCGCCCATACAAACCGCCCATGTCGGCTCCTGGCCCTTCTCGCCCGTTCGCCGCATCGCACGAAGTCGGCTGCTACTAGGGGGCAAGCAGACCAGCCGCGGACATCCGTCGAACGGAAGAGGTTGACCCAAAGCGTAAGACCGAACTCTTCCGCTCATAAGGCATAAGGCTGACAGGTCGCGACGAGCACTGCGACGGCGTAGATAGGCCAGCCCCGCAGTCAGCGCCGCGCGTCAAAAAACATCGGCGGGCCAAGATTGGCCCGCCGTCGTCATTGTGCGTTATTGTGGCTGGGCCGGTGGCAGCGGCGGCGGGGCACCCGGCCCCGGACGGTCTCCGCGATCACGCCACCCATGGCCGCGATGTTCTACGAGGGCGGCCTTCTGCTCCTCACTCAAGCTCGCATAGAACTTCTCCGCGGCAGGACGCACCGTCTTGATCGCAGCGAGCGAGGCTTCGAGCCGGGCCTGCGTGCGGTCGAGACGCTCGATCGGCGACAAAGGTGACTTGCGGCCATCCTTGGCTGCCTCGGCACCAGCGACCTGCGGGCAACCCGCCTTCATCTTCTCTGCGGCCGCCCTCGTCGCGGTCTTGAGTCCCTCGAAGGCCGCCTTCTGGGCGTCCGTCGGCTTCACCTTGTGCTCGATGTGAACGAGGATGTGATCGGCCATCTCCGCTCCGTCGCCGCGACAGAACTTGCCCATCGGGCCACCGAAGGCCATCAAGCCCCCGCCGTGATGGTGCCAGCCGTGATGTCCCCACGCCCGCGCTCCGCGAAAGCGCCGGCGGCAGCGAGGCCGATGGCCGCGAGCGCCAAGCCCGCGACGATGAAGTTGCGATTACGTGTCATGCTGTCATTGCTCCCGATTGAGGCGAACGGCCGGCGTCCGAAGAAGCCGGCCGCTTCAAATCCGAGAACGCGCGCAAGGCCGCCCTTCCGTCGGGGCGCGCACGTCTAGCCCGTCATCAGGACAAAGCATCGTGGTCGATAAGAACCGCTGATCATAGAGTAACGGAAAAGAGATTGGAACTTATTGACGAGCCCGCGTATGGTTTGATCATGAGCTGCAGGAACGCAGCAAAACACATGGAGAAAAAAATCATGAAGATCTGGAACAAGCCGCAGGTTAGCGAGCAGGCCATTGGGCTTGAAGTCACGAGCTATCTGCCGGCCGAGATCGACATCATCTAACGGTGCCGACTATATGTTCAGATGCGGCGACCGAGTAATCGGCCGCCGTAGCCTTTCGCGCCCATGGTCGCCATCCAGCTTATCGAACAAGACGGCGGCCGCCGCTTTGACCTCGTTAAGATCGATACGTCCATCTATCCTTGTGGAAGCGCACCACAATCGTGGTGATCCGCAGGGGGGCCTCGCTTATTTCCCGCCCCCACGCGCCCATCACAACGATGACGCAGACCCGACCGGGCCAGTCGCTGCGCCGTGCGCGGCCCCTACAGGCGTCCACCTCTCGGCACGAGCCTCAGGAGAACCAGAAGC
>CAWAKB010000007.1:0-8508 GCA_963782555.1 uncultured Alphaproteobacteria bacterium
CCTTCGCTCCTTCATGGCTACGTCAAAAAGGGTACGTCGATTAGGTGGTTTGCCTTTGAGGCAAAGGTCCTGGAGCGACGCCCCACCAAAGATAAGCCGTGTCAGCAAGGCAAGAGACTTTTCGAACTGAAGGGGCGAGGCATCACCCGGTTGTTATCCGCTGGCGTTTGAACGCTCTGGCGTACCAAGGCATCAACAATTTGTTGCGGGAAATTTCATGCAATCTCTTGGTAACGTACTAGATCGCCATCGCGGCGTTGGTCCCGGCTTTGACACGTTGCGCCTAATGCTGGCGATAATGATCCTGTGCTGGCACAGCAATCTTGCCTCCTATGGAACAGACGATTGGGCTTGGCGGGGTTTTCTCGGGTTTTATGCGCGCCCGCTGCTGCCCGTGTTCTTTGCGATCAGCGGCTTCCTGGTCATGGGCAGCGCATTTCGCACCGACGATCTTCGAAGGTTCCTCACTCTGCGTGGACTGCGCATCGTGCCGGCGCTGGCCGTCGAGATTACGTTGTCCGCGCTTGTTCTGGGACCCGTCTGACCGACTCTGCCGTTCTCGGATTATGTGACGAGCCCCAGCTTCCACGAGTATTTCGGCAACGTGATCGGTCGCATCTCGTATTTCTTGCCGGGCGTATTCGAGACGAACCCTTACCCGGGGGTCTGCAACGTGTCGCTGTGGACGATCCCTGCTGGAGATACTTTGCTACATTCTGCTTGGCGTACTTATGCTTGCGGGCTTATTCAAACGCAGGATTGCGATGACGGTATTCGTTGCGATTTGCACGTGCGCCTGCATTACGTGGGATCTTCTGCAGACGCCTGAGTTGATGCTGCCCGGCCGCACGACACCGCAGCTGCTTGTGGCTTCGTACCTGTTTGGCAACCTGTTGTATCTATGGAAGGACAAAATACCCTTTAGCAGGATCATGTTCGGCGCCTGCCTTTGCATTGGACTCCTGTTTGTGCGCGTGAGCGGCCTCACGTATGTGGCCTCGTTGTGCTTGGTGTATTGCATCATTTATCTTGGGGCTCACTCCCCTTCCCAAGATCTCCGGTGCTTTCGAGGGGCGACTACTCGTACGGCATCTATCTTTACGGCTTTCCGATGCAGCAGCTTGTTGCATACCTGTTGCCGGATACGCACGAGTGGTATTGGAGCATAGCGCTCGCGCTCCCCCTTGCAGTCGCGGTGGCCATGTTCTCGTGGACATTCGTTGAAAAGCCGTGCCTGGACCTGCGCAAGCGGTTGCGCTGCGAAGGGTCAGCCCGTCGCGAGCGAGTATGTCCATGCTCTCGCCTTTGTGGCGATGTCTGGATTGCTGACCTATGGGGTGTGCCTCATGAGGTGGGGCACCATGAATTTCTGGGAGCGCACTTCGACCGCAGACGCGATCATGTTTGCAGCAATTCTCGCGATTTCGGGTATTTTTGTTGGCGCGATGGCTAGGTTGACCGGTTGGAGCAAGCCTGCGCTGAGCCTTCCCGGAAAGGAGCTATGGGAGGGCAAGCGTCCTCGCTAGCGCGCAGTGAGAATCGATGGCTTCGGATCGCGAAACGAAGCCGGGGCATCGAGAAAACGATCCTTGCATCGGTCTTCGGTCAAGCCTGCGAGCCGAGCGTGATGGCACCGCGAGCCCCGGGCGTCGTCGCCGCTAGCTGACACGTCCCAGCACAGGTCCCAGGACAGCTCCCAGGCACGGCAGCACGAACGGTCTGCCATCGGGCGGTGGCGCATTGGTGCGCACGCGGCAGGCATAGACCGCCGAGAGCAGGTCGTCGCGCAGCACCTCGGCCGCCGGCCCGCGGCCGCGATGCGCCC
This sequence comes from uncultured Alphaproteobacteria bacterium, assembly GCA_963782555.1. Classification (GTDB taxonomy): domain Bacteria; phylum Pseudomonadota; class Alphaproteobacteria; order Rhizobiales; family Hyphomicrobiaceae; genus Hyphomicrobium_A. Next base: position 1,826 of record CAWAKB010000007.1, read on the forward strand.
CGACTCATCAGCACGATCTCGTCGGCGTAGGCCGCGGCGAGGTTGAGATCGTGCATGACGGTCAGAACGGCGCGCCCCAGGGCGGCCTGGCGGCGCATCTCGCTCCAGGACGATGCCCTGATGCGCAAGTCGAGACTGGCGGTCGGCTCGTCGAGCAAGAGTGCCGAGGCCCGTCACCTGGCCGGAAGCGCCACCGCCAGCTGGCACAGCGCGCGCGCAATGGCGGTACGCTGGCGCTCGCCCCCCGAGAGCTGCGTAAAAAGCCGGTGCTCGAATCCGGCCGAGGCCCACGGTCTCGATTGCGTCGAGCGCCGGTTGACGGCGCGAGGCGGCGTCTCGAAGCCCGGCACGGTCGCGCCCATCAGCACGACCTCGAGCACGGTGAAGGGAAAGGCAGCGCGGTCGCCTGGGGAACGACGGCCCGCCGGCCCGCGAGCTCTGCAGGCGTGACGCGTCGCATCTCGCGGCCCGTCGATGGGCACGTTCCCGCGGTCGGTGCGATCTCCCCGGCGAACAACCGCAGAAGCGTCGACTTGCCCGCCCCGTTGGGGCCCACCAGCGCGACGAGCTGCCGGCGCGGCAGCTGAGGTCGATGTCCTCGATAAGCCGCCGGCCGGTTGATCTCATAGGTTGCGCTGCGGGCTTCGAGCATCGCGCTACTCCAGTCCGCCAATGCCCCGTTCAAAACCAGGTGCAGGAACACCGGCCCGCCGGCGAAGGCCATGACGATGCCGATCGGCAGCTCGGCCGGCACGACCAGGGTGCGCGCGAAGACATCGGCGCCGAGCAGCAGCGTGCCGCCCAGCAGCGCGCTAGGCGGGCAGCACCAAGCGATGGTCGGGCCGAGCGGGAGGCGCACCAAGTGCGGCACGACGAGCCACAAAGCCGATGATGCCGGCACCGCACCGCCGCGCCGACGCAGGTCGCCATCGCGACGACGACGGCCGTCGTCTTTGGAGCTCGACGAAACCGAGATGGCCCGCCTCGGCCTCGCCGAGCAGGAAGGCATTGAGCCCGCGCACGGCGCGGCGACGAGAAGCAGCAGCAGCGCCGCGAACGGCACGACGGCAGGACCGTGATTCCAGCTGGCGCCGGCGAGGCTGCCCAGCATCCAGAAATTCAGGTTGCGGAGCTGGTGGTCGTCGCTGGGGAAGATGAAGATGCCGATGCCGCGCATTGCGAGAGCGCGGCGATAGCGATGCCGGCAAGCAGCAGCGTGCTGACCCTGGTGCGGCCGTGGCGGGCGGCGATAGCGACGAGGCCAGGTCACGACCAGCGCCCCGACAAAGGCGGCGAGCGGCAACACGAAAGGCCGCAGAGGCGCCACGACGGCGCCGCGATCCGTTGCCCAGCGCGATGACGGGACGGCGGCCAGCGCGGCCCCGGTCGAAACGCCGATCAAGCCGGGATCGGCGAGAGGATTGCGGAACAGGCCTTGCATCATCGCGCCGGTCATGGCGAGCGCGGTGCCGACGAACATGCCGAGCAGGGTGCGCGGCAAGCGGATGTCGAAGAGGATCAGCTGTTCGCGCGCCGTGTCGGCGCCATTGCCGGTAGCGCGGCCGCAATCACGTTCGGCAGCGCGCCAGCGAAATCCCGGTGGGCCCACCGAAAGGGAAAGCGCGGCCATCGCTGCCAACAGAAGTGCAGACACCACAATGATGTCGCGCCCCAGCGGCGGCGCGCGCCGGGCGCCGGCCAACGATGCAGTCGGGCCGGCCGGAGTCATTGCCCGGCGCCCTTGGCCGCAGCGCCGAGCTATGGATAGAAGGCGAGCATCAGGTCGTGCGCGGCCTGCGCGCTGCGCGGGCCGAATCCAGCAGGTAGATGCCGTCCATCTCGATGATGCGGCCGTTGACGGCCGCGGCGCGAAGTCAAACAGTTGCAGCTCAGGATATTGCGCGGCTCGTTGCCGGGCACGGATGCGCATGGTCACGATCACGTCGGGCGCGAGCTCGATCGCGGCCTCGTCGGTGAGCGGCTTATAGCCGTGTCGACGTTCGCCGCGGCGTTCTCGGCGCCTGCAAGCGCGAAGATGGCGTCGGCACGGTGCCGCGGCCGGCCACGATCGCGCGGCCGTTCTGCACGGTGAGCACGAAGAGCGCGCGGATCGGCTTTGCGATGTGCGCGCTCTGGCTCGCCAGGAGCGCGAAGTCGTGCTCGATGCCTCGCGCGCGAGCGCATCCCGCCGCGCACCTCCATGGCGCGGCATGCAGCTGGATTTTCCTGGCGATGCCTTCGGGCGTGCGGTCGTCGCGGCACCTCGACGTAGGGACGGATGAGGCCTTGAGCGCGGACACGACCTCGGGGGGGCCGGCGTCCGTGGCCGCGATGATCACGGTCGGGTTGGTCGAAAGCACGCCTTCCGTCGAGAGGGTCCGCATGTAGCCGACGCTTCTCTTCTCCTTCAGCGCGTCACCGGGAAGGTGCTGGTGGAGTCGACGGCGACAATTTTCGGCGTGGCGTTGAGCGCGTAGAGGATCTCGGTGACATCGCCGCCGATCGAGACGATGCGCGAGGTGTCGCCGACCTTGACCTGCCTGCCGCCGGCGTCGGTGACCGTCGTCGGCGCGCGCGCCGTGGCAGGCGACGCCGGGTCAGCATGGCGAGAACGACGAGCACCTGGGCAGGCAAGCGAGCATGCGGTCATCTGTTTGTCCTCTACTTTGTCAGGATGAGCTTGCCGTTGGCGGTGATGCGCAGCCGGTAGTCTTGACCGTCGTGCTCAGGATCGCTTCGCGCCCGCCGGCAAGGAGCGCTGCAACCTGCACGCGGACGGGCCGCGTGCGGTCTCCTTCGGTTGGCTGGTCGGCGGGCTTGGGACCCTGCGGCGGTCGCTCGTTGGCTGCGTTCATCGGCGAGCAAGGCTCCGTCGTGGTCCGCATGGGTCTCAAGAGTGATTGTTGACTCTGATAGTAATAATTTATAGGCTCCGCAAGTCCGATGATCAATCGGGTTGCGTGACGGCTCGAAGGGGGACGTCGCGCGGGGGGCAAGCCCGCTACACGCGCGAAACGCGCGAGCCAGCCAGCCGACGTAAAGCGTAACAGTTACGAGTAGGGGCTGGCGTTCATGTGTGTGCGTAAGGTGCGTAGGCTGCCTGTGGCGGCCGCAATAGTGCTGTTGAGCGGTGTAACGGCTGCGGCTCAGGACATCTCACTCGAGGGGATCGTGGTGACGACCACCAAAGTCGAAGAGAGCGCCATTGATGCGCTGTCGGGCTCGAGTGCCGTCGGCAAGGAGCAGCTCGACCAGCAGTATCAGGCCACCGAGGTCTCCGACATCCTCAATACGATCCCGGGTGTCACGACCTCGCAAACGTCGAGCGATACAGCGCAATCGGTCAACATTCGCGGACTTCAGGATTTCGGACGCGTCAACGTGCTGATCGAAGGCGCGCGCCAGAATTTCCAGCGGTCCGGACACAATGCCAACGGCTCTTTCTATCTAGAGCCAGAGATGATCGGCAGCGTCGACGTCACGCGCGGGCCCACGTCGATGATCTACGGCTCGGGCGCCATCGGCGGCGTCGTCGCCTTCAAACTACTCAACGCCGACGACATTCTGCGGGCGGGCGAATACGCGGCCGTCCAGCAAAAAGGCAGCTACGGCAGCAACGACGACGCCCTCTTGGGCAGTTTCACGGGCGCGGTCAGATCCGGCAACTTCGATATCCTGGGCCAAACCAATTTTCGCGACAGCAACGACTACACCGATGGGCGCGGAACGTTATCGCGGATACGGGCGACGAGACGCAGTCGAATATGATCAACGCGCGCTGGCGTCCGGCCGAGGGTCACCAGATCACGGCAACGATTATCGACTACACGTCCGACTTCGTCGACAGCATGGCGGGAGATAGCACCCGGCGCGACACGGACGTCCAGAATGATCAATATACTTTGGGCTACACCTTCTCGCGGCCGGATACGCCGCTCTTGGATTTCAGCGCCAAAATCTACCGCAACGACACGAACCTCGAGCAGGACACGATCGGCACGACGTCGCACCGCTTCTTCGATATCGAGACCCAAGGCTTCGACGTGAACAACACGTCCCGCTTCGGGTCGGGCGCCTTCAAGGTTGCGCTGACATATGGCGGCGACGGCGTATACGACGAGGTGACGACGTTCGATGACGATGGCTACGGCAGCGCGCTGACACCGGGAGGAAAGCGCTCGCTCGAAGGCACATTCATCCAGTCGCAGCTCACGGCGTTAGAGTTCATCGAGCTGATCACGGCCGTGCGCTACGACCACTATGAGCTGGAAAGCGCCACCAGCAGCAACGAGGGCAGCCACGTGTCGCCGAAAGTGACGCTCGGCGTCACCCCGATCACCGGCGTCACCGTGTTCGGCACCTACGCGGAAGGCTATCGCGCCCCCTCGACCACGGAGACGCTGATCGACGGCTTCCACCCGTTTCCGGCCTTCCCGCTCGTCCCCGACCCGGATCTGAGCCCGGAAATCGCGCACAACTGGGAAGCCGGAGCGAACTTCAAGTTCGACAACGTCTTCAAGTCCAACGATGCATTCCGCGCCAAAATCACCGGTTTCCGCAATCAGATCGACGACTACATCGACGCGACCCAGACCGACGTCAACGGCGACGACGGCAACCCTGCGTGCTACCCGCCGTCATCCTTCACGTTCCCCTGCCTCGTCGACGACGCATTCCAATACGTGAACATCGCCCAAGCGCGTATCGCAGGGCGTCGAGCTCGAGGCCTCGTATGACGCGAGATCATGGTTCATGATCGGTGTCGGCCCAGCACGTCGTCGGCAAGAACTGCAGATACCGGCGAGAAGCTCGTCACCGTTCTTCCCGACAGGGTCGTGGGCACGCTCGGCGTCCGCCTCTCTGGAGCGAGCATCGCTTGTGGCGGGAACGCGCGTGAGCCGTCGTCGACTCCGCATGAGGGCGGCGACACGGGCTCGGGCTCGGTCTTCCCGGCTGCCGGACGCCTATACCCTGGTCGACCTGTTCGCCCGCTATCAGGTCAACGAGGCACGCGGTCGCTCAATCTCAACATCGATAACCTGTTCGACAGAGAGTACCTCCAGTATCTCAACCAGGAGAACAGCCCGGGCTTTGACGCGCGCGTCGGATTGACGCTGAGATTTGGAGCTTCATGAGGTCCACTAATAGGGACGACCGCAAAACAAAGCGCCGCGGACCACGACTGTGGTTGCGCCGGCGCCTTGAGGGCGGAGAGAGACGATCATCGCAGCCCAGCCATCCCCAGCCAGGAGACGACAGACGATGTACATCGCAATGAACCGCTTCAAAGTGAGCAAGGACACGACGTCTGAATTCGAACAGCTTTGGAATGAGCGCGAAAGCTACCTGCACGAGCTCGACGGGCTTCGAGGCGTTCCACCTGCTGCGCGGGCCGGAGCGTGACGACCACATTCTTTATTCGTCGCACACGGTCTGGCGCAGCTACGAGGACTTTGAGGCTTGGACCAAGTCCGAGCAGTTCCGCAAGGCGCACGCCAATGCGGGTTCGAGCAAGATCCGGCCGCTCTATCTCGGCCATCCGGAATTCGAGGGCTTCACGGTGGTGCAGGAGGAGAAGGCGGACGGCACGCGCGTGATCGCGGCCGAGTAGAGGCGTCGACGCCGGGCACGATCTCAGCAGTTGCACAGGTTCGAGGCTCTGCGCGTGCGTCTCCGCGCGGCCGCTGGAGATGACCACTGAGCGCAATCAATGTCTGGGCAATCGCTCGCTGACTATGCCGAGGAAAGGGCGGCACTGCCGCCCGAGGCGATGCGCACGGTCGAGGAGCCGGTTGGGCCCGTCGTGGCGCCGGAGCCCGCAAAGGTCTTGCGCGCGCTGCTGCCGGTCGCCGGTCGTCATCTCGTGCGGGCTGCATGCGGCAGCGGCGGCAGCGCTGCTGATCTCGACGGCGGCGCTTCCCGAGTACGGCGTGCTCAACAAAGACACCGACGCGCTCAGCCTGGAGACGGCGCAGAGCATCGTCGTGGAATCGACCATGAGCGAGCCGGTCGATACGGCCGCTGCGGCCGCGGCGGCAATGCCGCAAGGCGCCGTCGCGGCGGTCGATTCAGAGCCAGAGCTGCTCGCTGCGGTCGACGAACTGCCGCTTGAGAAGGCCGTTGCGCCGTCGACGATCGAGGCTGCGGCAGTTTCCCCCCAAGCGGCCGAAGAGCCGCTCGAGGTGCTGCGCGGGGCGGCCGAGCCGGCCGAGAGCGTCACCGCCAAGGCGGCCGAGCAGAAGCGCGACGCCGACGCGCGAGGCGCGCCGCAAGAGGCGGCGCGAAGAGGCTCAAAAAGAGCGCACGTACGCGTCAGACCGCCGGCGGCCCCACGAGCCGATCCAACGCCGCGAAGGGGGCGGCAAGCGGGCGCACGCCTACGTCGGCGAGCCGCGGCAGCATCTTGAGCTATGCGGCGCGCGTGCGCGCCAAGGTCGCCCGCAACAAGCCTTCGAGCAGCGGGCATCGTGGCACCGCCCAGGTCGCGTTCGGCGTTTCGAGCTCCGGGAGCTTGAGCTATGCGCGGCTTGCACGCTCCTCCGGCAGCGCGGCGCTCGATCAGGCGGCGCTGTCGGCGGTGCGGCGCGCAGCCCCCTTCGGCGCCCCGCCCGCCGGCGCCTCGTCGGGGCAGCTGCGGTTCTCGATCCCCTTCTACTTCCGCTGAGCGTCTCCGTGCCCGTGCA